>NZ_JBBPAG010000001.1:0-3282095 GCF_038009125.1 Weizmannia sp. FSL W8-0401
TTGGAAAATATCGCTGATCTTTGGGAAAAAGCATTGTCCGTGATAGAAAAGAAGATCAGTAAACCCAGCTTTGACACCTGGCTCAAGTCGACTAAGGCATACTCGCTGAAAAACGATACGTTTGTCATTTCCGTGCCGAATGAGTTTGCCAGGGACTGGCTGGAGGGCCATTATATTCCGCTCATCACAACGGTCTTGTACGACATAACCGGAGAAGAGCTTGAAATTAAATTTGTTATTCCGCAACAGCAGGACAGTGATGAACCGGAGCTGTTCCCGTCCCCGAAAAAATCAGCGGATAAATTGAATGATACCCGCGATTATCAGAGCATGCTGATTCCAAAGTATACATTCGATACCTTTGTCATTGGTTCCGGTAACCGTTTTGCTCACGCTGCTTCCCTTGCCGTTGCCGAAGCGCCGGCAAAAGCCTATAACCCGTTGTTCATATACGGCGGGGTGGGCCTTGGAAAAACGCATTTAATGCATGCGATCGGCCACTATGTACTAGAGCATAATCCAAAAGCCAAAGTGGTGTATTTGTCTTCTGAAAAATTCACGAATGAATTCATCAATTCCATCCGGGACAATAAAGGAGGCGAATTCCGGAACAAATACCGGAATGTGGATATCCTTCTGATAGATGATATTCAGTTTCTCGCCGGAAAAGAATCCACGCAGGAAGAATTTTTCCATACATTTAATGCGCTGCATGAGGAGAGCAAGCAAATCGTCATTTCAAGCGACCGGCCCCCGAAAGAAATCCCGACGCTTGAAGAAAGGCTGCGTTCGCGGTTTGAGTGGGGATTAATCACAGACATCACACCGCCTGACCTTGAGACGCGCATCGCCATTTTGCGAAAAAAGGCGAAAGCGGACGGTTTGGATATTCCGAACGAAGTGATGCTTTACATCGCGAATCAAATTGACACGAACATCCGTGAACTGGAAGGCGCATTGATCCGTGTTGTCGCCTATTCTTCGCTGATCAACAAAGATATCAATGCCGACCTTGCCGCAGAAGCACTGAAAGATATCATCCCAAGCGCCAAGCCAAAAACGATTACGATCGAGGACATTCAAAAAGTTGTCGGGGAAGAATACCATGTGAAAATGGAAGATTTTAAAGCGAAAAAGCGCACGAAATCCGTTGCATTTCCGCGCCAGATTGCCATGTATTTATCCAGGGAACTGACGGATTTTTCGCTGCCGAAAATCGGGGAGGAGTTCGGCGGGAGAGATCATACAACCGTGATCCATGCCCATGAGAAAATTGCCAATTTGATTCAAACGGATGCGCAATTTCAAAAGAAAATTGAAGAACTGCAAAATTTGCTGAAAAATGGGTAGCCCACGGTTCAAAAAGCGGGCTAGAGCATATTGTGCATAACAACGGATAATGTATGAACAGTCTGTCCACATGTGGATAGACTGTATTTCATTGCAGCGGCAACGTTATCCACATGTTCACAACCCCTATTACTAGTACTACTGTTTTTTAAAAAAAGATTAAGTATAAGTATATGCGTCACACGATGGAGGAATAACCATGAAATTTTCTATTTTGCGGAACCGCCTGATCGAAAGTGTCCAAGATGTGTCAAAAGCCATTACGTCCAAAACCACGATTCCGATTTTAACCGGCATTAAAATTACCGCTTCAGAAGAAGGGATCACGTTTACAGGCAGTGATTCCGATATTTCAATTGAGTCGTTTGTCCCAAAAGAAGAAGACGGGGATGAAATTGCTGTCATTCAGCAAACAGGCGACATTGTGCTGCAGGCAAAAATTTTTGGGGAACTGGTCAAAAAGCTGCCAATGGATATTGTGGAGATAGAAGTAGCCAATCAATTCCAGACCATCATCCGTTCAGGCAAATCCAACTTTAATTTAAACGGGCTTGATGCGGAAGAGTACCCGCATTTGCCGCAAATTACGGAAGACAAAGTGATCCGGATTCCGGCAGATATTTTAAAAAATCTGATCCGGCAAACGGTATTTGCCGTTTCCACCGCGGAAACCCGCCCGATCTTGACAGGTGTAAACTGGAGCATTAAAGGCAGCAGGCTGAACTGTATTGCAACAGACAGCCACCGCCTGGCGCAAAGGACAGTGGAAATCGAAACGGCCGCAGATGCCGAGTATAATATTGTAATTCCGGGGAAAAGTTTAAATGAGTTGAATAAAATTTTGCCGGATTCGAATGAACCGGTGGGAATTGTCATAACGGATAATCAGGTTTTATTTAAAGCAAAGCATTTATTGTTTTTCTCGCGTCTGCTGGAAGGAAATTACCCGGATACATCACGGCTGATCCCGACAGATGGAAAAACGGAAATCGTTGTGAATACAACAGAGTTTCTGCAAGCCATTGACAGGGCATCGTTACTCGCAAAAGAGGGGCAAAACGCAAATGTCGTGAAACTTTCATCCGTTACGGATATCCCGGGCACGATTGAAATCACATCCAATTCGCCGGAAATCGGGAAAGTGACGGACAGGGTAAACTGTAAATCCATTGAAGGGGAAGAATTAAAAATCTCGTTTAGTTCCAAATATATGATGGACGCGTTAAGAGCGCTGGAAGGAACGGAAATCACCATCCGTTTTACCGGGGCGATGAGGCCTTTTATCATCCGGCCGGTGCATGATGATACGACGCTGCAGCTGATTTTGCCGGTAAGGACGTACTGATGAAAATTGCCTGTTGAAAAACAGGCTTTTTTCATCTCCGCTGCATGCGGAAAACTGCGGGCGGCAACGGGAATTCCTTGGTATGCTTTGTGTTTCTGCCTGATTTTTAGTAAAATAATATGTTAGTGAGTACATGAAAAGAGTGAAGAAATGGCAAAAAATGTAAAAATCTCAACAGATACCATTACGCTTGGCCAATTTTTAAAATTAGCGGATATCATTCAAAGCGGCGGAATGGCAAAATGGTTTTTAACCGAACATGAAGTGCTCGTCAATGGAGAACCGGAGCAAAGAAGAGGGCGGAAACTGAAAGAGGCGGACCGGGTTGAAATTGGCGGAATCGGTATGTTTCACATTATCCGCGGTTGACCGGCGCTTTTTCCGCATAAAGGATGTTGGCATATGTACCTGCAGGAACTGGAACTTCACAATTACCGCAACTATGAAACATTAACCATTCCGTTTGAAAACAAAGTCAATGTGATCCTCGGGGAAAACGCCCAGGGAAAAACCAACCTGATGGAAGCCATTTATGTTTTGGCACTGGCGAAATCCCACCGGACGTCAAATGATAAAGAACTCATCCGCTGGGACGCAGAATATGCTAAAATAAAAGGGAGACTTCACAAAACGCATGGTACTGTCCCCCTTGAACTGACCATCTCCAAAAAAGGCAAAAAAGCAAAGTACAATCATATTGAGCAAAAAAAACTAAGCCGGTATATCGGCAATATGAATGTGGTCATGTTTGCGCCCGAAGACTTGAATCTCGTAAAGGGGAGCCCGCAGGTCAGGCGGCGCTTTATCGATATGGAGATCGGGCAAATTTCGCCGGTTTACCTGTATGATATGAGCCGGTTCCAAAAAATATTGCAGCAGCGGAACCACTATTTGAAGCAGCTGCAGATGAAAAAACAGACAGACCGGACGATGCTCGATATTTTAACCGAACAGCTAATTGAACAAGCCGCTAAAATTGTCATGCGGCGGTTTGAATTTGTGCGGATGCTCGAAGAATGGGCCCGCCCGATCCATCATTCGATTTCCCGCGGTCTTGAACAACTTGAGATCCAATATAAACCCTCTGTGAATGTATCAGAAGAGCTCGATTGGTCAAAAATGATAAAATCATATGAAAATAAATTTGCCGAAATAAGGGAGCGGGAAATTGACAGGGGCGTTACGATGGCCGGTCCGCACCGCGATGATTTAGCCTTTGCAGTAAACGGCAGGGATGTTCACACATTCGGATCACAGGGGCAGCAGCGGACAGCCGCATTATCTGTTAAATTGGCCGAAATTGAACTGATTTATTCGGAAATCCGGGAATATCCGATCCTGCTGCTGGATGACGTGTTATCGGAGCTGGATGACTACCGCCAGTCCCATCTGCTGAACGCGATACAGGGAAGGGTGCAGACTTTTGTGACAACGACAAGCGTGGATGGGGTGGATCATCAAACTTTACGGGAAGCATCCATGTATACAGTGAAGGCAGGACAAATTGTCAGGTGAGGTGTGCCTATGTATCTCTATCTCGCGGAAGATGTCATGATCCGAAGCGATGATATTATCGCCATTATGGACGAGAGATCGCTCAACAGCTCCATAATCAACGAAGCCTATTTGCAGGTTTTCGAAAAAGCCACGGTCAATTTGGCAAAGGGCAGTTTTAAATCAGCCGTGATTACCCAAAATGCGGTCTATTTATCGCCTTTTTCCCCAGGCATTCTGTTCAAACGGGCAATCGGTCTTTTTCCGGCGGGGTTTTTAACCGAACATTTTACCGGAAAACCGGTTTAACATAAGAGAATGTTGCTTACTCAACCGGTGCTTGCTTGTAACACCCGTTACAGGTTGAACCGGCTTTATGCAAGGCGTGTTTTTTGGCACGTCTGTTTCCGGCTAACCGCAAAAACGGCGGGTACAGCCTGCCGGGATAACCGGAGGGTGCTCCAGTATCCGCAGGAATCCCGCAGGTTCAATTTAAGAGAGTGCAGGTGGTATAATTGGAACAAGAACAATTACAGAAGCAGTCTTATGGTGCCGAGCAAATCCAGGTTCTTGAAGGGCTGGAAGCGGTGCGCAAACGTCCGGGGATGTATATTGGCTCGACAAGTGCGAGAGGCCTTCACCATCTTGTCTGGGAAATTGTGGACAACAGCATTGACGAGGCACTGGCCGGTTTCTGCGATGAAATCAATGTTTTTATTGAAAAAGACAACAGCATTACGGTAAAGGACAACGGGCGCGGCATCCCGGTCGGCATCCAGGAAAAAGTGGGCAGGCCTGCCGTTGAAGTCATCATGACCATTTTGCATGCCGGCGGGAAATTTGGCGGCGGCGGATATAAGGTGTCCGGCGGCCTGCACGGGGTCGGCGCGTCTGTTGTGAACGCCCTGTCTACAGAGCTCGATGTCTATGTCCACCGCAACGGGCATATTTACCACCAAAAATACCGCCGCGGTAAACCTGCCTTTGACTTAAAAATCATTGGCGAAACGGACCGTACCGGCACAACGACCCACTTCAAGCCGGACCCGGAAATTTTTACGGAAACGATCGAATTCGACTATGATATTCTTACAACCCGGCTCCGGGAATTGGCTTTTTTAAATAAAGGCATCAAAATTACCATTGAGGATAAACGCGAAAAAAATCCGCGCAAACAAGTATACCATTACGAGGGCGGGATCAAATCGTACGTGGAGCATTTGAACCGCTCGAAAGAAGTGCTCCATAAGGAACCGATTTATGTGGAAGGCGAAAAAGACGGCATTACGGTTGAAGTATCCCTTCAATACAATGACGGGTTTGCCAGCAATATCTATTCTTTTGCCAATAATATCCACACCTACGAAGGCGGCACACATGAGTCCGGTTTTAAAACGGCTTTAACGCGCGTCATCAATGATTATGCCCGGAAAAACAATCTGATTAAAGAAAATGAAGCCAATTTAACAGGCGAAGATGTCCGGGAAGGGCTCACTGCGATCGTTTCCATCAAACACCCGGATCCACAATTTGAAGGGCAAACGAAAACGAAACTTGGAAATACAGAAGCAAGAACGATTACAGATGCGGTATTTTCCGAGGCGTTCGAGAAGTTTATGATGGAAAATCCTCAAGTGGCGCGGAAAATTGTCGAAAAAGGGCTGATGGCTGCCCGGGCAAGGATGGCTGCGAAAAAAGCACGCGAACTGACACGGAGAAAAAGCGCGCTCGAATCGACAAGCCTGCCGGGCAAACTTGCAGACTGCACATCACGCGACCCGTCTGAGAGCGAGCTCTACATTGTTGAAGGTGACTCGGCCGGCGGCTCTGCCAAGCAGGGAAGGGACCGGATGTTCCAGGCGATCCTGCCGTTAAGAGGGAAAATTTTAAACGTAGAGAAAGCGCGTTTGGATAAAATTTTGTCAAATGCGGAAATCCGTACCATTATTACCGCGCTCGGCACAGGTGTCGGGGAAGATTTTGACATCTCGAAGGCGCGTTATCATAAAGTCGTGATTATGACGGATGCGGATGTCGACGGCGCCCATATCCGCACGTTATTATTAACGTTTTTCTACCGTTATATGCGCCCGTTAATCGATGCAGGCTATATTTATATCGCCCAGCCGCCGCTTTATAAAGTGCAGCAGGGCAAAAAGGTTGAATATGTATACAGCGACCGCGGCCTTGAGGAGTTGCTTAATACGCTGCCTGCCCAGCCGAAGCCGGCCATCCAGCGTTATAAAGGCCTCGGTGAAATGAATCCGGAACAGCTTTGGGAGACGACGATGGAACCTGCTAACCGGACGATGCTGCAAGTGAGCCTCGATGATGCGATTGAAGCGGATGGCACGTTTGAAATGTTGATGGGTGATAAAGTGGAACCGCGGCGGAATTTTATCGAAGAAAATGCCATTTACGTGAAAAACCTGGACATTTAAAGAAAAGGAGGTTGCATAAATGGCTGACACACCGGAATCGAATATTGTGGAAGTAAACTTAACCCAGGAGATGCGCACATCTTTTCTTGACTATGCGATGAGCGTCATCGTATCCCGGGCCATTCCGGATGTACGGGACGGATTAAAGCCTGTGCACCGGAGAATTTTATATGCGATGAACGATCTCGGGATGACTCCTGATAAAGCGTATAAAAAATCGGCGCGTATCGTCGGGGAAGTCATCGGGAAATATCACCCGCACGGCGATTCGGCCGTGTATGAAACAATGGTGCGGATGGCGCAGGATTTCAGCTACCGCTATATGCTGGTTGACGGGCACGGCAACTTCGGATCGGTTGACGGCGACCCGGCTGCTGCCATGCGTTACACGGAAGCGCGCATGTCAAAAATTTCCCTTGAACTGCTGCGCGATATTAACAAAGATACAATTGATTTTCAGGACAACTATGATGGTCAGGAAAAGGAGCCGGCTGTCCTGCCTTCCCGTTTTCCGAATCTGTTGGTGAACGGTTCTTCCGGGATTGCGGTCGGCATGGCAACGAACATTCCACCGCATCAACTCGGTGAAGTCATCGACGCGATTCTTGCTTTAAGCAAAGACCCGGATATCACGATCCAGGAATTGATGGAATATATCCCAGGGCCGGATTTCCCTACGGCCGGTTTAATTGTCGGAAGAAGCGGCATCCGCCGTGCTTATGAAACGGGAAGAGGCTCTATCACACTTCGCGCAAGGGTGGAAATTGAACAAAGATCAAACGGCAAAGAATCCATCATTGTGACCGAACTGCCTTACCAGGTCAACAAAGCCAAATTGATCGAACGGATTGCAGAACTTGTGCATGAAAAGCGGATCGACGGCATTACCGACCTGCGTGACGAGTCCGACCGCAACGGCATGCGGATGGTGATTGAAGTCCGCCGTGATGCAAATGCGAATGTGATTTTGAACAATTTGTACAAGCATACCGCCATGCAGACGACATTCGGTATCAACCTGCTGGCGCTTGTTGCAGGCCAGCCAAAAGTGCTGAATTTAAAACAGGCGCTTAAGTTTTACCTTGACCATCAGGAAGAAGTGATCCGCCGCAGAACGGCTTTTGAACTGAAAAAAGCGGAAGCGCGTGCCCATATTTTGGAAGGCCTGCGCATTGCACTTGACCATATTGATGCGATTATCCAGCTGATCCGTTCCTCGCAAACAACGGATATTGCCCGTACCGGCTTAATGGAGCAATTTTCCCTGTCCGAAAAGCAGGCACAGGCAATTCTCGATATGCGGCTGCAACGTTTGACCGGGCTGGAACGCGAAAAAATTGAAGAAGAATACCGGGGCTTGATCCAACTGATTGCAGAACTGAAAGCCGTTTTGGCAGATGAAGAAAAAGTGCTTGAAATCATCCGAGAAGAGCTGCTCGAAATTAAAGAACGGTTTAATGATGAACGGCGCACGGAAATTATAGCAGCAAGCGTTGATCAGATTGAGGACGAGGATTTGATCCCGCAGGAAAGCATCGCCATCACCCTGACCCATAACGGCTATATCAAACGCCTGCCGATTTCGACGTACCGGAGTCAGAAACGCGGCGGCCGCGGCGTGCAGGGGATGAGCACGAATGAAAACGATTTTGTTGAACATCTCTTAACGACATCAACACATGATACGATCCTTTTCTTCACAAATAAAGGAAAAGTCTATAAGAAGAAAGGATACGAAATCCCGGAATACGGCAGAACGGCAAAAGGCATTCCGATTGTCAACCTGCTTGAAATTGACAGGGATGAATGGATCAATACGATGATCCGTGTGGAAGATTTCGTAGAAGACTGGTTTTTATTTTTTACCACAAAAAAAGGCATTTCAAAACGCACGCCTGTAACTGAATTTGCCAATATCCGGACGAACGGCCTGATTGCCATTCATCTGAAAGAAGAAGATGAGCTGATTTCCGTAAAACTGACGGACGGCCATAAAGAAATCATTATCGGTACGAAGAACGGCATGCTGATCAGATTTCCCGAAACGGATGTCCGTTCAATGGGAAGGTCGGCAACAGGGGTAAAAGGCATTACCTTAAGCGGCGATGATGAAGTGGTCGGCATGGAGATTCTGGAAGAAAACGATGATGTGCTTATTGTGACCAAAAACGGCTATGGAAAACGGACAAAGGGAAGCGAGTACCGTATCCAGAGCCGGGGCGGAAAAGGTTTGAAAACCTGCAATATCACAAGCAAGAACGGTCCGCTTATTGCTGTGAAGACGGTAACGGGAGAAGAAGATGTCATGCTCATTACAGCGGGCGGCGTGCTGATCCGGATGGCTGTCGGGGATATTTCAGTGCTCGGCAGAAATACAATGGGCGTCAAACTGATCCGTCTTGGTGACGAAGAATATGTTGCCACAGTCGCAAAAGTGGAAAAAGATGAAGAAGAAAATCATGCTGATCTGGTGGAAGAAACCGGAGAGGAATAAGAAATCTCGGGAAGCATTGCACACAATGCTTCTTTTTTTTGATAAAATATGGGCAGCACAGTTGCTTGTTGACGGAGGGAGAAAAGCTTGAAGATAAAAGTATGCGATCTCGTCCCCGGCTATATTTTGGCCAAGGATGTCATGGGGAAAACGGCCCGCCCCATTATGCCGAAAGGAACCCTTTTAACGCAGAAAATGATCAATGTCCTGAAAGAGTTCGGGATAGAAGAAGTGGATGCGGGCCGTTACAATAGCCGCAAAGAGGCGGAAGAAGGCGTGAAGGAAGAAAACCAGGAAATGGCAACAGTGCCTGAAGCATTCCGGGAGCGGTATACGTCTGCAGTTGGCAGCTACAAGAAAATGTTCCAAAGCTGGCAGTCCGGTTCCAAAGTCAGTGTAGGCGCAGTAAGGGATTTTTTTATTCCGCTTTTTGAATTTATTGAACAGGATCCCGGGAAAATCCGCATTATTCATCAATATGCAACAAAAGAGGAATATATCTATCACCATGCCATCTCGGTCGGGCTGTTAAGCGGCGCAATCGCCCAAAAACTGCAGCTCGGGAAGGGGACCTGTTACCAGGCCGCATTGGCGGGTTGCCTCGCGGATGCTGGCATGGCAAAAGTCCCTGCGCATTTGCTTAGAAAATCAGCCTCCTTAACAAAAGAAGAATACGAAGAAATCAGGAACCATCCGGTATACGGTCTGAAAATGGTCCAGCACTCGCCCCTTTTGAAATCCGAAACGAAACTTGCGATTTTACAGCATCATGAACGTCTTGACAAAAGCGGCTATCCATTTGGCGAAAAACCGGACAGAATCCCGATCCTGTCAAGAATTGTTGCCGTAGCGGATGTATACCATGCCATCGTGTGCGACCATATTTATAAAAAGAAGAAAATCCCGTTTCAAGCCATTGAAGAGCTGCTGGAGGACCACTTCGGGGAGTTCGATATCGCTGTGATCCATGCATTGATCCCCCTTGTTGCCCATTTAACGATTGGATCAAAGGTCTTTTTATCCAACCATGAGGAAGCAGAAGTGCTTTACATTAAACCGTCCGCTCCCATTAAACCGCTTGTAAAAATTTTAAGCAGCAATGAAATGGTTGATTTGGAAAGCCGGCCTGATTTGTTTATTACAGAATTAATCCGGTAATGTTTGCAGCAGAAACCGGACTTTTGTTGCAGGAAAATAGAAGCTTTATTATCTTATCGTTCTGATAAACAACTCGTGTTCATGCCGCATTCATTGCCGCACCGGCGCAAGAATGAAAACCAGCCGGCTCATATTTTCGGGTGGATTTTGTTCATTGGACAGAGAATGTTGCACAAACCGAAAAAAACACTTGCGATTTACTGCATAACGAGTATAATAGAAATTGTGCTTTTTATGGTTGCTTGTTGATTTGCTTTTTTTGTTGACACAAGCTGCCGGATATGTTATGATATAAAAGTCGTCACAAGATGTGATTGTTCCTTGAAAACTGGACAAAACGAAACGTCAAATTCTTTTTGAGCTTTTATCAAACATCTTTACTGAGAGTTTGATCCTGGCTCAGGACGAACGCTGGCGGCGTGCCTAATACATGCAAGTCGTGCGGACCTTTTAAAAGCTTGCTTTTAAAAGGTTAGCGGCGGACGGGTGAGTAACACGTGGGCAACCTGCCTGTAAGACTGGGATAACGCCGGGAAACCGGGGCTAATACCAGATAGTTTTTTTCTCCGCATGGAGGAAAAAGGAAAGGCGGCTTCGGCTGCCACTTACAGATGGGCCCGCGGCGCATTAGCTAGTTGGCGGGGTAACGGCCCACCAAGGCAACGATGCGTAGCCGACCTGAGAGGGTGATCGGCCACATTGGGACTGAGACACGGCCCAAACTCCTACGGGAGGCAGCAGTAGGGAATCTTCCGCAATGGACGAAAGTCTGACGGAGCAACGCCGCGTGAGTGAAGAAGGCCTTCGGGTCGTAAAACTCTGTTGCCGGGGAAGAACAAGTGCCGTTCGAACAGGGCGGCGCCTTGACGGTACCCGGCCAGAAAGCCACGGCTAACTACGTGCCAGCAGCCGCGGTAATACGTAGGTGGCAAGCGTTGTCCGGAATTATTGGGCGTAAAGCGCGCGCAGGCGGCTTCTTAAGTCTGATGTGAAATCTTGCGGCTCAACCGCAAGCGGTCATTGGAAACTGGGAGGCTTGAGTGCAGAAGAGGAGAGTGGAATTCCACGTGTAGCGGTGAAATGCGTAGAGATGTGGAGGAACACCAGTGGCGAAGGCGGCTCTCTGGTCTGTAACTGACGCTGAGGCGCGAAAGCGTGGGGAGCAAACAGGATTAGATACCCTGGTAGTCCACGCCGTAAACGATGAGTGCTAAGTGTTAGAGGGTTTCCGCCCTTTAGTGCTGCAGCTAACGCATTAAGCACTCCGCCTGGGGAGTACGGCCGCAAGGCTGAAACTCAAAGGAATTGACGGGGGCCCGCACAAGCGGTGGAGCATGTGGTTTAATTCGAAGCAACGCGAAGAACCTTACCAGGTCTTGACATCCTCTGACCTCCCTGGAGACAGGGCCTTCCCCTTCGGGGGACAGAGTGACAGGTGGTGCATGGTTGTCGTCAGCTCGTGTCGTGAGATGTTGGGTTAAGTCCCGCAACGAGCGCAACCCTTGACCTTAGTTGCCAGCATTGAGTTGGGCACTCTAAGGTGACTGCCGGTGACAAACCGGAGGAAGGTGGGGATGACGTCAAATCATCATGCCCCTTATGACCTGGGCTACACACGTGCTACAATGGATGGTACAAAGGGCTGCGAGACCGCGAGGTTAAGCCAATCCCAGAAAACCATTCCCAGTTCGGATTGCAGGCTGCAACCCGCCTGCATGAAGCCGGAATCGCTAGTAATCGCGGATCAGCATGCCGCGGTGAATACGTTCCCGGGCCTTGTACACACCGCCCGTCACACCACGAGAGTTTGTAACACCCGAAGTCGGTGAGGTAACCTTTACGGAGCCAGCCGCCGAAGGTGGGACAGATGATTGGGGTGAAGTCGTAACAAGGTAGCCGTATCGGAAGGTGCGGCTGGATCACCTCCTTTCTAAGGAATAAAAGGAAAACTTCGTTTTCCAAAATCAAGTTTGGCGTTTCCGTTTTGTCCAGTTTTGAAGGTTCAATCCTTCCTTATATTTCCTTTCATTAAGGGCCTGTAGCTCAGCTGGTTAGAGCGCACGCCTGATAAGCGTGAGGTCGATGGTTCAAGTCCATTCAGGCCCACCATTCCTTAATGATCGGGGCCTTAGCTCAGCTGGGAGAGCGCCTGCTTTGCACGCAGGAGGTCAGCGGTTCGATCCCGCTAGGCTCCACCTTTATAAACGTGTTCTTTGAAAACCGGATAGGAGAAATAAACCAAGTAAACCGAGAATCGCTTATTTTTGGATTTAAACCTTTTATGGTTAAGTTAGAAAGGGCGCACGGCGGATGCCTTGGCACTAGGAGCCGATGAAGGACGGTACAAACACCGATATGCTCCGGGGAGCTGTACGTAAGCTTTGATCCGGAGATTTCCGAATGGGGAAACCCCCTGTCTTTAATCGGACAGGATTCCTGCCTGAATCCATAGGGCAGGAAGGGCACACCCGGGGAACTGAAACATCTCAGTACCCGGAGGAAGAGAAAGCAATTGCGATTTCCCAAGTAGCGGCGAGCGAACAGGAAACAGCCCAAACCGGAAGGCTTGCCTTCCGGGGTTGTAGGACACTCATATGGGAGTTACAAAAGAACGGGGTAAGTGAAGCGGCCTGGAAAGGCCTGCCGGAGAAGGTAAAAGCCCTGTAACTGAAACTTCGTTCTCTCCCGAGTGGATCCTGAGTACGGCGGGACACGAGGAATCCCGCCGGAATCCGGGAGGACCATCTCCCAAGGCTAAATACTCCCTAGTGACCGATAGTGAACCAGTACCGTGAGGGAAAGGTGAAAAGCACCCCGGGAGGGGAGTGAAAGAGATCCTGAAACCGTGTGCCTACAAGTAGTCAGAGCCCGTTAACGGGTGATGGCGTGCCTTTTGTAGAATGAACCGGCGAGTTACGGTCTCATGCAAGGTTAAGCTGAAGAAGCGGAGCCGCAGCGAAAGCGAGTCTGAACAGGGCGAAAGAGTATGAGGCCGCAGACCCGAAACCAGGTGATCTACCCATGTCCAGGGTGAAGGCAAGGTAACACTTGCTGGAGGCCCGAACCCACGCACGTTGAAAAGTGCGGGGATGAGGTGTGGGTAGCGGAGAAATTCCAATCGAACTTGGAGATAGCTGGTTCTCTCCGAAATAGCTTTAGGGCTAGCCTCAAGCGGAGAGTTTTGGAGGTAGAGCACTGTTTGGACGAGGGGCCCTCATCGGGTTACCGAATTCAGACAAACTCCGAATGCCAAAAACTTATGCTTGGGAGTCAGACTGTGAGTGATAAGATCCATGGTCGAAAGGGAAACAGCCCAGACCGCCAGCTAAGGTCCCAAAGTATACGTTAAGTGGAAAAGGATGTGGCGTTGCTTAGACAACCAGGATGTTGGCTTAGAAGCAGCCATCATTCAAAGAGTGCGTAATAGCTCACTGGTCGAGTGACGCTGCGCCGAAAATGTACCGGGGCTAAACGTATCACCGAAGCTGCGGATGGACACCGTTTGGTGTCCGTGGTAGGAGAGCGTTCTAAGGGCGTTGAAGCCGGACCGGAAGGACCGGTGGAGCGCTTAGAAGTGAGAATGCCGGTATGAGTAGCGAAAGAAGGGTGAGAATCCCTTCCACCGAATGCCTAAGGTTTCCTGAGGAAGGCTCGTCCGCTCAGGGTTAGTCGGGGCCTAAGCCGAGGCCGAAAGGCGTAGGCGATGGACAACAGGTTGATATTCCTGTACCGCCTCTTCACCGTTTGAACGATGGGGGGACGCAGGAGGATAGGGCAAGCGCGACACTGGTTGATCGCGTCCAAGCAGTTAGGCCGGTGCGGAGGCAAATCCTTCGCGCCAAGGCGGAGCTGTGATGGCGAGGGAAATTAAAGTACCGAAGTTCCTGATTCCACACTGCCAAGAAAAGCCTCTAGTGAGGTGAAAGGCGCCCGTACCGCAAACCGACACAGGTAGGCGAGGAGAGAATCCTAAGGTGAGCGAGAGAACTCTCGTTAAGGAACTCGGCAAAATGACCCCGTAACTTCGGGAGAAGGGGTGCTTTTTGGGGTGTATGCCCCGGGAAGCCGCAGTGAATAGGCCCAGGCGACTGTTTAGCAAAAACACAGGTCTCTGCGAAGCCGCAAGGCGAAGTATAGGGGCTGACACCTGCCCGGTGCTGGAAGGTTAAGGAGAGGGGTTAGCCGCAAGGCGAAGCTCTGAACTGAAGCCCCAGTAAACGGCGGCCGTAACTATAACGGTCCTAAGGTAGCGAAATTCCTTGTCAGGTAAGTTCTGACCCGCACGAAAGGTGTAACGATCTGGGCACTGTCTCAACGAGAGACTCGGTGAAATTATAGTACCTGTGAAGATGCAGGTTACCCGCGACAGGACGGAAAGACCCCATGGAGCTTTACTGCAGCCTGATATTGAATTTTGGTACAGCTTGTACAGGATAGGTAGGAGCCTTGGAAACCGGAGCGCCAGCTTCGGCGGAGGCATCGGTGGGATACTACCCTGGCTGTATTGAAATTCTAACCCGCACCCCTTACCGGGGTGGGAGACAGTGTCAGGCAGGCAGTTTGACTGGGGCGGTCGCCTCCTAAAAGGTAACGGAGGCGCCCAAAGGTTCCCTCAGAATGGTTGGAAATCATTCGCAGAGTGTAAAGGCATAAGGGAGCTTGACTGCGAGACTTACAAGTCGGGCAGGGACGAAAGTCGGGCTTAGTGATCCGGTGGTTCCGCATGGAAGGGCCATCGCTCAACGGATAAAAGCTACCCTGGGGATAACAGGCTGATCTCCCCCAAGAGTCCACATCGACGGGGAGGTTTGGCACCTCGATGTCGGCTCATCGCATCCTGGGGCTGTAGTCGGTCCCAAGGGTTGGGCTGTTCGCCCATTAAAGCGGTACGCGAGCTGGGTTCAGAACGTCGTGAGACAGTTCGGTCCCTATCCGTCGCGGGCGCAGGAAATTTGAGAGGAGCTGTCCTTAGTACGAGAGGACCGGGATGGACGCACCGCTGGTGTACCAGTTGTCTTGCCAAAGGCATCGCTGGGTAGCTATGTGCGGAAGGGATAAGTGCTGAAAGCATCTAAGCATGAAGCCCCCCTCAAGATGAGATTTCCCACAGTTTAACTGGTAAGATCCCTGAAAGATGATCAGGTTGATAGGTCCGGGGTGGAAGCGCGGTGACGCGTGCAGCTGACGGATACTAATCGATCGAGGACTTAACCAAATAGAAAAGCGAAGGTGCCTTGTTTAGCCCCGACAAGCGAATGTTCTGACCGGCATGGAGCCGTCTTTTGGCTCCGTGACGGGCAGGTGATTCGACCTCGAGGGGCTAGGCACCGGAGCTAGACAATAGAAAAGCGGAAGCGCCTTGGTCATCGGCGTATGAACTTCAAGGCCCCCGCCTGAGATAAAGGAAACACGACGAGCCCTAAAGGCGAGTCGATGCCCGCTTATCGTAGGAAAGGGGGACGGGAAGTTCACTAGCCGATAGGCGCTGGAGCTGGACAATTCTCAAAGTTAGAAGCAGAAACGCATTCTCCGTTTACAGTTTTTTCTCCCATCCGGTTTTCAGGGAATACAATTATTTCTCTTGATAAATAACAGCAACTGTGTTATACTATTTCTTGTCATTAAGGTCCGGTGATGATGGCGGAAAGGTCACACCCGTTCCCATCCCGAACACGGAAGTTAAGCTTTCCAGCGCCGATGGTAGTTGGGGGTCTCCCCCTGCGAGAGTAGGACGTTGCCGGGCCAAATCAAAACCGCAGGCGATTTGTCTGCGGTTTTTGCCTGTTTTTATGGAAAAATGGATGTTAAAAACGGCTTCTTTTCGCATTGGGGCGGTTCTTTTCAGACATACACACACCTGGAAAACCGGCATACGATACCATACATCAATCTATTTCGTTGCAACATTTGAAAAAATCCCTTTGATTGTGAATAGTCGGCGGGAATGATGGCAAATATAATGAGCAGGGGGTGGAGCAGATGAATCGGAGTGCCCGGAGAAATGAACCGGAAATGTGCATTGTTTGTGAGAAATTAAAACATAGCGGCATCCATCTTTATACATCATTTATCTGCAGTGACTGCGAACAGGAAATGGTCCGTACTGATACAGGAGATCCGCGTTATTCCTATTTTGTCCGACAGTTGAAGGCAGTCCAAAATCAAAAATGTATACATGACCAAGCGTACTAAAACAGGCTTGGTTATTTTTTTTGCCCTGCCCGTGTAAATTCTGTTCTATGAAAAGCGATGCCTGGACAATCGGAAAAAACTTCATCTATCCGTTTCCTGCCCGCTTTTGCCCGTTTATAGTAAAATAGAAAAAGTAAACCCGGGGCTAATTTTTACAGGCGGCCCCGTATGATAAGGGGTACGGATATGGATCAAAATCGAATGCCGTTATTTGAAGCGCTATGCCGCTATCAACATACCAATCCCGTTTCGTTCCACGTGCCGGGGCATAAAAACGGCTTGTTGATCGAGCCGTTATTAAAAGAAAGCGCGTCTTTTTTGCAATATGATGCAACAGAACTGTCCGGGCTGGATGATTTGCACCATGCGGAAGGAGCCATTCAAGAAGCCCAGGATTTGTTGGCAGATTATTACGGCAGTGAAAAGAGCTATTTTCTCGTAAACGGAAGCACCGTTGGCAACCTCGCCATGATCCTTTCCGTGTGCCGGCCGGGGGATCGTGTGCTTGTGGACCGGAACTGCCATCAATCGGTTTTGCATGCCCTCAGGCTTGCCAGGGCCAATCCGGTTTTTGTTTTTCCTGAAATTGATGAGGAACTCCAAATGCCGGCCGGATTTTCAGAAAAAGTATTTGTACAGGCGTTCAGGCAATACCGGGACGTGAAAGCGTGTATTTTGACTTATCCGACTTACTATGGCATTACCTGCGATTTGCGGGCCGTGGCTGAAATCGCGCATCAAAACGGCGCTTATGTGCTGGTGGATGAAGCCCATGGTGCGCATTTTCAGGTTGGCTCCCCGTTTCCGGAGACGGCGCTCCACCAGGGGGCAGATGCCGCCGTCCAGTCTGCCCATAAAATGCTGCCGGCGATGACAATGGGGTCTTTTTTACATATCAGGGCGCCGCATTTTCCGTTTGAAAGGTTAAAATTCTATTTATCAGCGCTGCAATCGAGCAGCCCGTCGTATCCCATTATGATGTCGCTCGATTACGCAAGGTGGTATGCCGCCAATTTCAGCCGTGAAGATATCTGCTATACCCTGTCACAAAGGGAGCAATTTTCCGCGCGGCTCGGCAAGATGTTAAAACTGGAGGAAAAAGAGGGGCAGGATCCGCTGAAATTGCTGGCGGCATTCCCCGGCCTCTCCGGGTTCAAGCTCCAATCCGTGCTTGAAAAAGCCGGTGTGTACACAGAAATGGCGGATTTACAACGGGTTGTCTTTGTGCTGCCGCTTTTAAAAAACGGCATGCCTTTTCCGTATGAGGATGCTGCCGGGCGGATCGAAGCAGCGCTTGCCGGAGCATCTCCACAAGCCGGGAACCAAACCAGGCTGGAACGGGCGGAACAAAAACCGGCATCGGGAGAAACAGCAGGTTTGGACGCCCTGCAAGGGTTAACGGAATTGCACCTTGCCTATGATGAAATGGAAGAAAAAGAGGCGGAATGGGTATCATTTGAAGAAGCAAAGGGGCGGATTGCGGCAAAAATGGTTACGCCGTATCCGCCCGGTGTGCCGCTGCTTGTGCCGGGTGAACAGGTTCGAGACGCCCATCTTTACCAAATCCAACAACTGCGCGCTTGCGGGGCGGGGTTTCATGCGGATGCCCCGTTTTTTGAAAACAGGCTGGCAGTTTATAGATAGAAAGGGAGAGAACATGAAAGGAATTTTTATTACAGCAGAAGGGCCTGAGGGCGCGGGGAAAACGACCATTACCGGGATGATTGCCGCACACTTAAAGGAAAACGGCTATCCCATTGTGTTGACGCGGGAACCCGGGGGCATTAAAATTGCCGAACAGATCCGGCACATTATTTTGAACCCGGAAAATACGGAAATGGATGCGCGGACGGAAGCTTTGCTATATGCGGCAAGCCGCCGCCAGCATCTTGCGGAGAAGGTCCTGCCGGCACTGGAAGAGGGGCGCATTGTCCTGTGCGACCGGTTTATTGACAGTTCGCTCGCGTATCAGGGCTATGCGAGAGGAATCGGAATAGAGGAAGTGTACCGGATCAACCAGTTTGCAACGGGCGGTCTGCTGCCGGATTTGACGCTCTATTTTGATGTGGAAGCAGAGACAGGCCTCAGCCGGATTGCCAAAAATCAAAACCGGGAAGTAAACCGCCTTGACCTGGAAGCCATCGACTTCCATAGAAAGGTAAGAGAAGGGTTCCAAATATTGTTAAAACGGTTTCCGGATAGAATCCATGCCATTGATGCCAATAAAGAGGTAGAATATATATATCATACCGCTTTGCAAAAAGTGCTGGGCGCCATTTGCCGGCATTACGGGAAAAATTTCCCCGGATAAAAGGAAATTCACATACAGAAGCAGAATTTCATATATAACGGTAAATGGAAGATGATATAATGAAGGATAAATACACGGTTGGAAATTCAGGAGGGGAAAAAATGAAACTGATAGTCGCAGTCGTACAGGACCAGGACAGCAACCGGTTGATGAAAGCCATGGTTGACCATAATTTCCGTGTGACAAAACTTGCATCGACAGGCGGGTTTTTAAAATCGGGCAATACGACTTTTCTGATCGGAACGGAAGAAATTCGTGTCAATAAAGCGTTGCAGGTCATTAAGGAAAATTGCAAATCGAGGGAACAGTTTATTACCCCGGTTTCACCGATGGGCGGAAATGCCGACAGCTACATCCCGTATCCGGTCGAAATCGAAGTGGGGGGCGCGACGGTATTTGTCCTGCCGGTAGATGAATTTCACCAGTTTTAACGGGGGAATAATGGATTGAAAATACAACAAGATTTGCGTATTGGTTTGGACAAAACGGTCCGGGAAGCAAAAAGCATGGCAACGGGCACAACAAATTTTGCCGAAGTGATGGACACAAGCAGGGAAAAGCTGCAAATGGATGAATTTCAACAGCTCTTGTCGCAAATTGACGAAGCAGGCAGCCGGCTTGCCCGTTCGCGCAGTCTCAAAGACTTGTCCAAATTCAAGTCGCTTGTAAAACAATTTGTGAAGCAAACTGTCGAATACGGGATGAAAAATAAACAGTCACAAAGCTTCGACCGGTTCGGGGAAAGCCGTAAATTGAATATAGTGGAAACAATAGACAAAAAACTGGCGGATCTTACCGACGCCTGTCTCAGAAAAGAGCAGCCCGCACTCGATATACTGGGAAAAATCGGCGAGGTAAAAGGTTTGCTGATTAATTTATATACTTAAGAGAGTGGAAGAAGCCATGACATGGGAAGAATTTGAAAATATCCAGCCTGTTGCGGCAACTTTGCTGAAAAACAGCATCAGGCGCAGCCGGATGGCACATGCTTATTTATTTGAAGGTGGACGCGGCACAGGGAAAAAAGAGGCCGCGCAGCTACTGGCGAAAACATTGTTTTGCCTGCAGCCGGCGGATGATTTTTTTCCATGCGAAAGCTGTTCGAATTGCTTAAGAATCAGCCACGGCACACATCCTGACGTTCACCTGGTTGAACCGGACGGCCTTTCAATCAAGAAAGAGCAGATTAAAGCGTTGCAGCAGGAGTTTTCCAAACGGGCGGTGGAGTCGAAACGAAAGCTGTATATGATTGCGGACGCCGAAAAAATGTCGACAGGCGCCGCCAACAGCCTGCTGAAGTTTTTGGAAGAGCCGAACCCCGGCACGACGGCCGTGCTCATGACAACCCAGCTGCACCGGATCCTGCCGACCATTTTATCACGCTGCCAGGTCGTTTCATTTAAGCCGGTCCCGCCCGCCATACTGAAACAACAGCTGATTGAGGGCGGGGTCAGCCCCGATTTGGCCCCGCTTCTTTCCCATATGACAAGCCACTTGGAAGAAGCGCTTGAATTAAGCAATGATGAGTGGTTTGCACAAGCCCGAAAAATCGTGTTAAAATTGTATACAACCCTTTCAAAATCGCCTTCCCGCGCAATGGTTTTTTTGCAGGAAGCGTGGTTTGGGCATTTTAAAGAAAAAAATCAACTGGATCTCGGGTTGGATCTGTTGATATGGATTTATAAAGATCTTCTTTCCATCCATCTGGGAAAACAGGAAGATGTCGTTTATCCCGATCAGCTAAACCTTTTTTCTGCAGATCTTCTTTCCTGCTCCCCGCGTTCTCTGGCTGAAAAACTGGCAGCCATTCTTGATGCAAAAAAGAAATTGGGTGCCAATGTCAATCAACAGCTGCTCATGGAACAGCTTGTTTTAAATTTGCAGGGGGGAACGGCCTTTGTTTAATGTAGTAGGAATCCGGTTTAAAAAAGCCGGCACAGTATATTATTTCGACCCAGGCGATTTTCCCGTTAAAAAAAATGATGCCGTCATCGTCGAAACCGCGCGCGGCATTGAGTATGGCTTTGTTGTGACAAATCCCAAAGTTGTCGGGGAACACGATGTCGTGCTGCCGCTGAAAAAAATCATCCGGATTGCCGACCAGAAAGATCATATGACTGTGGATGAAAATAAAGCGGCAGCAAAAGAAGCGTATGGAATTTGCATGAAAAAAATTGCGGAACACCAGCTTGAGATGAAGCTGGTGGATGTAGAGTATACATTTGACCGGAATAAGATTATTTTTTATTTTACCGCTGACGGGCGCGTCGATTTTCGGGAGCTCGTAAAAGATTTGGCGTCCATTTTCCGGACAAGGATCGAACTCCGCCAGATCGGGGTGCGTGATGAAGCGAAAATGCTTGGCGGTATCGGCCCTTGCGGCAGGATGCTATGCTGCTCCACGTTTTTGGGCGATTTTGAGCCGGTATCGATCAAAATGGCAAAAGACCAGAATTTGTCATTAAATCCGGCAAAAATTTCCGGGCTTTGCGGACGGCTGATGTGCTGCCTGAAATATGAAAATGATGAATATGAAGCGGTAAAAGAAGCGTTTCCGGATGTCGGGGAAATGGTAAAAACGCCTTACGGAACTGGAAAAGTAACCGGCTTGAACATTTTGGAAAGAGTTTTGCAAATTGAATTACAAAGCCAGGGGCGTACGATTGAGTATACGATGGAAGAATTTCTAAGTGCGGATGTTGTGTCAATTCAATCCACGGATTAATGAGGTGGAGAACTGATGGATAGGAAAGAATTATTTGAGGAGATACAGCAAATGGAAGTGCAGATCGGGGCGCTCCAGGAAAAGTTGGGGGAACTGAAACGGGATTTAACGGAAGTCATTGAAGAAAACAGCATTCTGAAAATCCAGAATGACTATTTCAGGCGCCAGTTGCAGCCTGAATCCGGCGGGGAAGGCACAGATCCGCATGACGAACCGGCCGAGATTGTTCGGAAAATCAAGGAAAAGGGCGTGCCGCAGACGCTTCTTGATATCGGCGAAGGGTATGACAATCTGGCCCGCCTTTATCAGGAAGGCTTCCATATTTGCAATGTCCATTTCGGCAGCCCGCGCAACGGGGAAGATTGCCTGTTCTGCCTTTCCTTTTTGAATAAGAAGTAACGAACGGTCCAAGATGAAAAGCCTTCCTTTTACCGGGAAGGCTGTTTTATGCAGCCGTTATTTTTGGAGGCTACAGGATGATTTTGACATTATCAGGAGACGAACGATTGGATTATTTGCTTGCGGAAAATTTAAGGATTGTGCAAAGCCCGTCCGTGTTTGCTTTTTCATTGGATGCGGTGCTTCTGGCAAAGTTTGCCTGGCTGCCGATCCAAAAAGGGAAAGTGCTTGATTTATGCACGGGAAACGGGGTGATCCCGCTTTTATTAAGCAGCCGTACGAAAGCGGAGATTACCGGGGTCGAAATCCAGGAACGCCTCTGGGATATGGCAAAAAGAAGCGTCGCTTATAACGGGCTTGAGGACAGGATCCGGATCATTCACGGCGATTTGAAGGAAATGCCGGATGTGCTCGGCTGCAGCAAATTTGACGTGGTGACGTGCAACCCGCCTTATTTTCCTTCGCAGACGAAGAATTTTCAAAATGAAAATGAGCATTTTGCGATTGCCCGCCATGAAATTTTCTGCACATTGGAAGATGTCGTAAAAGTCAGCAGCCGGATGCTCAAGCAGGGCGGCAAAGCAGCGTTTGTGCACCGCCCGGGACGTCTGGTCGACTTGGTTACGTTGATGAAAAAACACCGCCTCGAACCGAAACGGCTCCGGTTTGTTTATCCGAAAGCAGGCAAAGAAGCGAATACGATTCTGGTTGAAGGCATAAAAGACGGAAAACCGGATTTGAAGATTCTCCCGCCCTTGTTCGTGTACGGGCAGGATGGCGAATATACGGAAGAAGTGAAAGAACTGCTGTATGGAAACAAAAACTAAATCTTATTTTTACGTGCTTCTATGCTGTGACGGCAGTTTTTACGGCGGGTATACCGTTGATTTGAAACGGCGCTTCCGCGAACACAGCGAAGGCCGGGGCGCCAAGTATACGCGAACGCGGACACCGGTTAAGCTTTTGTATTTTCAGGAATATGAGACAAAAAGCGGGGCCATGAAAGCGGAATATGCTTTTAAAAAACTCCCGCGCCGGGAAAAAGAGCGATTTTTGGAGAAGGCAGGTGTCGACCTTGCACAGGCAGCAAAGTTTCCATGATGAAAAAAATAAAGGGATTCTCTATTTGGTCCCGACCCCGATCGGCAATCTCGAGGATATGACATTCCGGGCAGTGCGCATTTTAAAAGAAGCTGACTTGATTGCTGCTGAAGATACGAGAAACAGCAAAAAATTGTGCAGCTACTTTGATATCCACACGCCGCTTGTAAGCCATCATGAACATAATAAAGAAGCGAGCGCACGCGATTTAATCACGAGGCTCGCGCGCGGCGAAAAGATTGCCCTTGTAAGCGATGCAGGCATGCCGTGCATTTCGGACCCGGGTTATGAGCTTGCCGCTGCCTGCATTCGCGAAGGGATCCCGGTTGTGCCGCTTCCGGGCGCAAACGCGGCGCTTACGGCGTTAATTGCTGCCGGGATTGCACCGCAGCCGTTTACGTTTTACGGGTTTCTGCCGCGGGAAAAGCAGGAAAAGCGGGCGGCACTGGAACGGCTCGCAAAAATCCCTTCCACCTTCATTTTGTATGAAGCGCCGCACCGGCTGAAACATACGCTGCAGATGATGGCGGAAGTGCTGGGGGACCGGAAAATTTCCATCAGCCGCGAGCTGACGAAAAAATTTGAGGAATTTTTGCGGGGGACGATCAGGGAAGCGGTGGAATGGGCCGAAAACAATGAAGTGCGCGGCGAGTTCTGCCTGGTTGTGGAAGGAAGCCCGGAAACAGGGGAAGAAGACGGCAATTTCTGGTGGACGGCGCTATCCGTCAAAGAACATGTGGAAGCCTATATGCAGCAAAAACAGCTGCCAACAAAAGAAGCGATCAAGCTTGCGGCAAAAGACCGGAAACTGCCAAAAAGGGAAGTCTACCAAATCTATCACGAACTGTGAATCAAAAACCGGGGAGGATGTTTGGCAACAACGATCTGTCCAAGGCGTAAAAAACCCCGCGTTTCAGCGGGGTTCCGGTTCCGGCTCAGGTTTGGATGCGAATGGTTCTGCTTCGTCCGCTGCCTGTTCATTTTCAGCCGGCTGATCTTCCAAATGGAAATTTTCTTGGATTTCTTTCATCAGCAATTCTGCGCCTTCACGGCTTAAAACAATTTTTCCGCCTGCCAGCCGGAGATTGTCATCCGAGACTTCCCCGGTGACGAGGCAAGTCATATTGGGCTTGTACTTTTTCAAAATGATCTTGTCATCATCGACATAAATCTCCAATGCATCTTTTTCAGCAATGCCAAGATTTCTCCGCAATTCAATTGGGATGACAACACGGCCGAGTTCATCGACTTTCCGTACAATGCCTGTTGATTTCATTAACGCTTTCCTCCCTTAAAGTAGATGTGAACCTGTACAGAACCCTGATACCAAACCCGATTGCGCAAATGCTGTACGTCTATATCTATCAAAAACTGGCGAATACCCCTGAATCTTCAAAAACTGTACAACCTATTTAATTGTATTATAGAAGATAAATTGGAATAAAAAAACAAATTTGTTTAAAATATTTTTCGACAAGTATAAAAACCATGGCCCTGCACCGGTTAAGCTGGCGGTATGCCGTCTATAATGGATAATGCGCTGCACCGGGCGCCATGAAGATGCAAGTCATCTCCTTGATGCGGTATACTAAACATAAGGGACTTTTTTTAAAAATCCACGTTTTTTGCTTATTTTCACGAAAAGTTTTATACTTATTGTTTAGAAGTTCTAAGTAGCGCGTGAAATGTGCAAAAGAAATGTCTAATGTTATCGAAAGGTGGAGGCTGGTTTGGAAGAGAAACGGAAAACTTTTTATATCACAACGCCGATCTATTATCCGAGCGGAAATTTACATATCGGCCATGCCTATACAACCGTTGCAGGCGATGCGATGGCCCGTTATAAAAGGCTGCGCGGGTTTGACGTCATGTTCCTGACCGGCACGGATGAGCACGGCCAGAAAATCCAGCGCAAGGCAAAGGAAAAAGGCGTGACACCGCAGCAATATGTCGACGAAATTGTCGCCGGCATCCAGGATCTATGGAAAAAACTCGAAATATCCAATGATGATTTTATCCGCACGACACAGGACCGTCACAAAAAGGCAGTGGAAAAGATTTTCAAGAAGCTGCTCGACCAGGGCGATATTTATTTGGGAGAGTATGAGGGCTGGTACTGTACACCTTGTGAATCCTTCTTCACGGAACGCCAGCTTGTGGACGGCAAATGCCCGGACTGCGGCAGGCCGGTAGAAAAAGTAAAAGAGGAATCGTACTTTTTCAAGATGGGGAAATATGTCGGCCGGCTTTTGCAGTACTATGAGGAAAATCCAGATTTCATTCAGCCGGAAAGCCGGAAAAATGAAATGATCAATAACTTTATCAAACCGGGGCTTGAGGATCTTGCCGTATCGCGGACAACGTTTGACTGGGGGATAAAAGTGCCCGGGGACCCGAAACATGTCATCTATGTCTGGATTGATGCCTTGACCAACTATATTACAGCGCTCGGTTACGGCAGCGATGACGATTCGAACTACCGGAAATACTGGCCGGCTGACGTCCATCTTGTCGGCAAGGAAATCGTCCGCTTCCATACGATTTACTGGCCGATTATGTTGATGGCGCTCGGCCTCCCGCTGCCGAAAAAAGTGTTTGCACACGGCTGGCTGCTCATGAAAGACGGGAAAATGTCGAAATCAAAAGGAAATGTCATTGACCCGGTTACTTTGATTGACCGGTACGGGCTCGACGCACTCCGCTATTACTTGCTGCGTGAAGTGCCGTTTGGGGCGGATGGCATTTTTACGCCGGAAGGGTTTGTGGAACGGATCAATTTTGACCTCGCCAATGATCTGGGCAATCTGCTGAACCGTACGATTGCGATGATGAACCAGTATTTTGACGGTGTCATTCCAACGTTTGCCGGTTCGCACAATCCGTATTCCATCCAGCTTGTGACCGCATATAAAGAGGCTGTGAAAAAATACGAAGATGCGATGGAAAACATGCAGTTCTCGATTGCGCTCGCTTCTTTATGGGAATTTGTCAGCCGTACAAACAAATATATTGATGAAACAACTCCGTGGACATTGGCAAAAGATGAAACCAAACGGGCGGATCTTGCCGAAGTGATGGTCCATTTGGCGGAGTCGCTGCGCCATATCGCCATCCTTTTACAGCCGTTTTTGACATCAACGCCAAAGAAAATTTTTGACCAGCTGAACATTACGGATGAGAGCTTGCATACATGGGAAAGCCTGTCCTTATTCGGCAGCATTCCGGAAGGCACAAAGGTTGTGAAAAAAGGCAAGCCGATTTTCCCGCGTCTCGATATGGAAAAAGAAATTCAGTTTATCAAATCGCAAATGCAAGGTGCGGCTCCGAAAAAAGAAGAAACGAAAGAAGAAAAAGCGAAAGCGGAAGACACAAAAGCCGGGATCACGATCGATGATTTCGCAAAAGTGGAATTACGTGTCGCAAAAGTAACCGCTTGTGAGCCGGTAAAAAAAGCCGACAAACTGTTGAAACTGCAGCTTGACCTTGGAGATGAACAGCGCCAGGTTGTTTCCGGCATTGCGGAATATTACAAACCGGAAGAACTGGTCGGGCGCAGAGTCATTGTCGTGGCCAATCTGAAACCTGTCAAATTGCGCGGTGAATGGTCACAAGGCATGATTCTCGCAGGCGAAAAAGACGGCATATTGTCATTGGCAACCATTGATGAAAGCCTGCCGCTCGGCGCGATTGTCAAATAAAGGGACCAGATGAGATGAAAAACATAGAGATGTTTCACGTGGAACAAATTTCGACGGATCTCTCTATGTTTTTCTTTTACTTTTCAGGAAAAATAGATGTTTTTCCCGATCATATGTGAAAACAAACGTGAAGAATTTGAGGTGAAAAAGATGTTATTTGATACCCATGTGCATATCAATGATGAAGCGTTCAAAGAGGATTTGGAAGCCACCATCGCACGTGCGCGGGCGGCCGGGGTGGAAAAGATGATAGTCGTCGGGTTTGACAGGCCGACCATCCAAAAAGCGATGGCGCTGATTGACCAATACCCGTTTCTGTATGCAGCGATCGGCTGGCACCCGGTTGATGCGATTGACATGAAAGATGAAGACCTGGACTGGATTGAATCTCTTGCCCATCATCCGAAAGTGGTGGCGATCGGTGAAATCGGGCTGGATTACCATTGGGATAAATCGCCGAAAGCGGTGCAGCAGGAAGTGTTCAGGCAGCAAATCCGGCTGGCCAAAAAGCTGGCATTGCCCATTATTATTCATAACCGGGAAGCGACAGAAGACTGTGTGCAAATTCTAAAAGAGGAAAATGCACAGGAAACAGGCGGCATTATGCATTGTTTCAGCGGCAGCCCGGAAACGGCGAAGGAATGCATCAAAATGAATTTCTACATTTCACTTGGCGGCCCGGTGACGTTTAAAAATGCAAAAAAACCGAAAGAAGTGGCTGCCGAGGTCCCACTTGAAAAGCTTTTGATTGAAACAGACTGCCCTTATCTTGCCCCGCATCCGTACCGCGGGAAACGCAATGAGCCGGCATATGTAAAACTGGTCGCTGAGCAGATTGCGGAAATCAAAGGCATTCCTTTTGAAAAAGTTGCCGAGCAGACGATGTTAAATGCAGAAAAATTGTTTAAAATAAAAGATCATGCATAGAAAGCGAGTTTTATCCGCATGGCAAAATTAAAAGAGGTTATTGTCGTGGAAGGCAAAGACGACACAGCGGCCATCAAGCGGGCGCTCGATGCCGACACGATTGAAACAAACGGGTCGGCCATTTCGGAAAGTACGATTGAAAAAATCCGCCTTGCCCAGGAAAAAAGGGGCGCCATCATTTTCACCGATCCTGATTTTCCCGGTGAAAAAATCCGCAAAACGATCGCGGAAAAGGTGCCCGGCTGCAAACACGCATTTTTGGACAAACAGGAGGCACGGGCGCCCGAGGACCGGGGAATCGGGGTCGAACATGCACGTCCTGCGGCGATCCGGCAAGCGCTGCGGGAGGCGCATCAAATGGAGGAAGCCGTGCCGGAAGTCATCACAAGGGATGATTTAATGGCTGCAGGCCTGATTGCCGGACCGCTGGCCAAACAAAGAAGGGCAAGAATTGGGGAACTTTTAAAAATCGGATACACGAACGGCAAGCAGCTCCATAAACGGCTGATGGTGTTCCAAATCGATAAAGACACGTTCCGGGACGCCCTGATGAAAGTGTTACAGGAGGAATCAACTTGCAAAAAGACATTGCCACCCCCATCCGGACAAAAGCGATTTTAAACCGCTACGGATTTTCGTTTAAAAAAAGCCTGGGCCAAAATTTTTTAATTGACCCAAACATACTCCGGAATATTACGGATACGGCGGATTTAACGCAAGAAAGCGGCGTTATCGAAGTCGGCCCCGGCATCGGCGCGCTCACGGAACATCTCGCCCGCAGCAGCAAAAAAGTCGTTGCTTTTGAAATTGACAAAAGGCTGGCTCCGATCCTTGAAGATACGCTGGCGCCGTACCCGAATATAAACGTGATCTATGAAGACGTGTTAAAGGCCGATATTGAAAAAGTGCTGGAAACGGAATTTGCTGGTATAAACGATATCATGGTTGTCGCCAATCTGCCGTATTACGTGACGACCCCGATCATATTGAAATTTGTCACCGGACAGTATCCGATCCGCGGCATGGTCGTGATGCTGCAAAAAGAAGTGGCCGACCGGATTTCGGCGGTTCCCGGCACGAAAAACTACGGCACGCTTTCCATTGCAATCCAGTATTATATGACGGCGGAAGTGGCGATGATTGTGCCGAAAACGGTCTTTATGCCCCAGCCGAATGTGGATTCCGCCGTGGTCAAGCTTGTGAAAAGGGACAAACCGAAAGTCGGGGTTACCGATGAAGCGTTCTTTTTTCAGGTGGCAAAAGCTTCCTTTGCCCAGCGGCGGAAAACCTTGATCAATAATTTGACTGCCGGCCTTCCCGGCGGAAAAGACAAGAAAGAAACGCTGCTTTCCGTACTCGGGCAGCTTGGCATTGAACCATCGAGGCGGGGGGAAACGCTCAGCCTCGAGGAATTTGCCGCCTTAAGCAATGCTTTGTTTCCCGTTTTTCACACAAGAGTATAAATGCCGCATCAAGCCGGGGGAGTGCGTTCCCCCCGGCTTTTTCACCATTTCCGAAGGCAGTGCATATATAGTGTTATGCAGGCGAGAGATGGAAACCAAATGGAGTTGACGGCAATGGAAGCAAGGCTCAACGCAATTGTTGGAAGGAAGTCTTACAATTGTGATATTTTATTCCGGGTCATCGATATACAGGAGCAGAACGGGCGGAAAGTGGCTGTTTTGTACGGGGAGGATGTCCGGCTGATCGCGGATTCCCCGTTTGAAGACCTGGTCACCCCCGGCCCTGCGGAAAGATCGAAAATTACGCAGGAGTTTCGTTCTTTGGAAGAACAGTCATTCGAACTGTTTAAACAGGATATCGAACTGTTGAAGGAAAAGCGCGATTATGAGGCCACACACGGCTATAAAGAGGAACTGAGTTATTTCCAGCTGCCGGGAAGGGTTTTGCACTTGGACGGCGATCCCCATTATTTAAAAAAATGCCTGAATTTATATGAAAAAATCGGCGTGACGGTTTACGGCATCCATTGTTACGAAAAAGAAATGCCGGTTCGCATCAATGCGCTGCTTGACCAATACCGGCCGAATATTCTGGTGATTACCGGCCATGATGCTTATTCAAAATCAAAGGGAAAAATAGCGGATTTAAATGCATACCGCCACTCAAAATCTTTTGTCAGAACCGTGATGGAGGCAAGGAAAAAGGTGCCGAATTTGGATCAGCTCGTCATTTTTGCAGGCGCATGCCAGTCCCATTTTGAGTCGCTTATCCAGGCAGGCGCCAATTTTGCCAGTTCCCCGCTCCGGGTGAATATTCATGCGCTCGATCCGGTCTACATTGTGGCCAAAATCTGTTACACCTCGTTTATGGAACAAGTGAATGTTTGGGACGTGCTCCGCAATACACTGACAGGGCAAAAAGGCCTGGGAGGCGTGGAAACAAAGGGCGTGCTGCGGACCGGGATGCCATATAAGCCAATGGATGAGGACTAAGCGAGAGCCCCGTCCCGGTTCCTCAAAATTGGCCGGGCTGCAGGATTTTACATAATTCGATTGCATTTGGCATATCCTATTGATAAGAATATGAGCCTTTGACAGGTATAACATTTTCTCCAAGGCAGCCCCATACACTGAACATGCAAACCTGCGACCGGAAAAACGGCAAAGAAACAATGAAAAATGGTTGACAGACCGGATTGATCACTGATAAAATATATGTTTTATTTGACCGGAAGCGCAAGCTGTGTTATAATTGAAACCAGTGAGGTGGAGCGAAATGCCAAAAACGTTAACAGACATTAAAAGATCCTTGGATTCAAACTTGGGAAAAAGATTAATGTTAAGAGCCAATGGCGGCAGAAGAAAGACGATTGAACGTTCCGGTGTTTTGGCAGAAACTTACCCAGCAGTTTTTGTCATCGAATTAGACCAGGAGGAAAATGCTTTTGAACGTGTTTCCTACAGCTATGCAGATGTCCTGACAGAAACAGTACAGCTTGTTTTTATGGATAAACAACAAGAGGTTTGATGAGCGGCAGCAGACATATGTTTGCTGTTTTCTATTTTACGGGCGGCAGCAGGGATCCCTGCTGCCGCTTTCTTCATATTCCAGGCTTGTTTCGTACATACTACAAAGAGGCGCATGCAGGGATATGACAACCAAATGAAAGGAAAGGCAGGGGCTTTTTTTGCCTTTCCCATCAAAGGGGGAAATTTTATCTAATGGGCCGAAGAAGAGGGATCATGTCTGAACGTTTTAAAGAAGAACTGGCGAAAGATCTCGGCTTTTATGATGTCGTCCAGGAAGAAGGCTGGGGCGGCATTAAAGCCCGGGATGCCGGGAATATGGTAAAGCGTGCCATTGAACTGGCTGAAGCGCACCTTGCTTCGGAAAAACAATCGGGCAACTGACCTGACAATCTTTGCGACTGCTGCATGGCGCCGGGCCGGGGAATTTCCCCGGCTTTTTGCATATTCGGGCGGCGAATGCACATGCGGCAATTTTGTCAATTTTTATGTTCTACGAAATTTGCGTTTTGATGTAAATATTTGCCGGGCGTTATGTTAGAATAAGAAAAATGAAGCAGGAAATACGGCTGGATTGGATGTTGGAAGTAGGTGAAGGATTTGAAGTTGTTGGTCAAGGCACCGGCAAAAATTAATTTATCGCTCGATGTGCTTGGCAAACGGGAGGATGGCTATCATGAGGTGGAGATGGTCATGACAACCATTGACCTTGCAGATCATATCGAGCTCTCGGAGCGGCACGATCAGGAGATTAAAATTGTGTCGCAAAACCGGTTTGTGCCGGATGATGAGAGAAATTTGGCGTACCAGGCTGCAAGGCTTCTGAAAACGCGGTGTAGCGTCAGGCAGGGGGTCGAAATTGCGATTGACAAAGTCATTCCGGTGGCTGCCGGGCTGGCGGGGGGCAGCAGTGATGCGGCAGCTACCCTCCGCGGCCTGAATACGCTCTGGGATCTCGGCCTTTCCTTAGATGAGCTTGCAACACTCGGTGCCGAAATCGGGTCGGATGTCTCGTTTTGCGTATACGGCGGCACTGCGCTCGCAAAAGGAAGGGGAGAAAATATTACAAAACTGCCGGCACCGCCAAACTGCTGGGTCATTTTGGCGAAACCGTCCATCGGCGTGTCAACGGCAGAAATTTACCGCCAACTGGACTTAAATGAAGTGGTGCATCCGGATATTCCCGGCATGATCAGCGCCCTGTGCGCCCGTGATTATGCCGGCATATGCAAGCATGCGGGAAATGTGCTGGAAAGCGTCACATTAAAGGCATACCCGCAAGTGGCGCAAATCAAAAAACAAATGCAGCGCTTCGGGGCGGATCTCGTCTTAATGAGCGGAAGCGGCCCGACAGTATTCGGGCTTGTCCGGCATGATTCGCGGCTGCAGCGGATTTATAACGGCCTCCGGGGATTCTGCGGCCAGGTATTTGCTGTCAGGATGATTGGAGAACGCGAACAATTTTAAATATAAAATAATGATTGTACGGATTTTTGTTTTCAAAAAGAAAAAAATGCGGTATATTAATGTTATTGAATCCGAGTTTCCAGAGCCGCCGTGCCGATTTTGTACGGAGAAGAGCGGGGCCGGCATTTTTGACAGACGGGATTATGACGGGGGTTTTTGACGTGAAATTTCGGCGAAGTGAACGTCTTGTAGATATGACACATTATTTGTTGGAAAAACCAAGGATTCTCGTTCCCCTCAGTTTTTTTGCCGATCGTTACCAGTCTGCAAAATCTTCCATCAGTGAAGATTTGACGATTATCAAAGAAACATTCGAGAAAAGGGGCATTGGGACGTTGCAGACGGTTCCCGGCGCAGCGGGCGGCGTTAAATTTATTTCGCGTACAGATAGGGCGGAAGCAAAAGAGGCCATCAGCGAACTTTGCACGCTGATGGAGAATCCGGACCGGCTTTTGCCGGGCGGTTATTTGTATATGACGGACCTGATCGGCAGCCCGCAGGTCGTCAGCAAAGTCGGGAAGCTTTTGGCAACCGCATTTGCGGACAGGGAGATTGACACGATTATGACGGTCGCGACAAAAGGAATCCCGATTGCGCTGGCAACAGCGGCTTATTTAAATGTTCCGGTTGTGATTGTCCGCAATGACAGCAAGGTGACGGAAGGACCGACTGTCAGCATTAACTATGTTTCCGGATCACAAAAACGGATCCAGACGATGGTCCTCTCAAAAAGGAGCCTGCGGGAAGGCGCAAACGTTTTAATTGTCGATGATTTTATGAAAGCAGGCGGGACGATTAACGGCATGATCAATCTGCTGAAAGAATTCGATGCTTCTGTTTCGGGCATCGGCGTTTTGGTTGAATCGGAAGACACGAAAGAACGGCTTGTTGATGATTACGTGTCCCTTGTGAAATTAAGGGATGTCGATGTCCGCAGCCAGCAGATCAAAGTGGTGGAAGGGAATTATTTTTCAAAAGTTAGCTTGTTCGGAGGGGATTAAGGAATGAAAACCATCTCAACAAATCAGGCGCCTGCGGCAATCGGGCCGTATGCACAGGGCGTTGTGGCAGGAAATTTATTTTTCAGTTCGGGACAGATTCCGCTAAGAGCGGACGGCACGCTTGTGGAAGGCAGCATTGAAGCGCAGGCCCGCCAGGTAATGGAAAATTTAAAAGCGGTGCTTGAGGCAGCCGGGGCTTCTTTTGATACGGTTGTCAAAACGACGGTTTTTATTCAAAACATGGACGATTTTGCAAAAATAAACGACGTTTACGGTTCCTATTTTACGGACCATAAACCGGCGCGATCCTGCGTTGAAGTGGCAAGGCTCCCGAAAAATGCCGGCGTCGAAATCGAAGTGGTCGCGCTTATTCCGTGATCTTTATACGCTTCCATTTTTTCACCTTATGAAAAATTTTAGAATTTTTTTCTGGAAAAGAAGGAAATTTTAAAAGGGTGTTGAATAATAAAGATGATCCTAAATCTTTTGAGGTGGTGAAAGAATGGAAGTGACGGATGTAAGGCTGCGCCGTGTCCATACGGAGGGCAGGATGAGGGCGATTGCCTCGATTACCATGGACAACGAATTTGTCATCCACGATATCCGGGTGATTGATGGCAACAATGGCCTGTTTGTTGCAATGCCGAGCAAAAGGACGCCGGATGGCGAATTCAGGGACATTGCCCACCCTATTAATTCGGGTACGCGCAGTAAGATTCACGATGCAGTCTTGTCGGAATATCACCGTTTAGGGGAATTGGAACAAGTGGAATTTGAAGAAGCTGGCGCGTCCTGATAGATTTTTGCAACAAGAGCCTACTTCAACAGTAAGGCTCTTCTTTTTTGTCCTCCCGGCGCCGTTTGGCAGCCTGCACTGTTATTGTTTTCACCATTATTGATTGAATTTTTGCGGATGTGTGGGCGGGAGAGGAGGCATTTTAAATGAAAAAATAGTTTTGCCCGTAAGGTTATTGTTCTGGTTGTGATTGGCGGGTTCTTTATATACCAACACAATCAAAATCAAAGCGTATCAAGTGGCCGGGACCATTCTGAAACAAGCCCCTCTCCGCAGCCTAAAGATAAAGCGGAACAAAAGGACGCCAGTTAGGATGAATCCGCCGCTTCAACAACAACGGGAAGCGGCCGGAATCATTCTGAGGGACAGTCAAAAGAAAGCAGCCCGGCAGCTACCGGGTCTGGCAATGCAAAATCAGGCCGGCCCACATCAAGGCATTCACCGGCATCCGGGAATCCGGCATCGGATAATGGAGGAACATCAAGCAACAGCACCAGTTCCGGCACGGATAAGACCAGCCAGGCTGTAAACCGGCCAAAAGGTGCCTGGGTAACCACTTTTGAGAAAGAATTGTATAAAGGCTACCACGTTACACCCAGCCGCTATAAATATATTGGCAACGGGAATTGGGAAGTTTGGGTGAAAGAAGTGGATACGGGTGAAAATCCATATGTAACCGTCAACCAGAAGACGGGCGATTTTCATGGATAATGAAGTTTCACAAAAAAATCCCCATAAAATGCCCCCCGCATAAAGCGGGGGTTTAACGGCTTTCCGAAAGAAGTCTCCCATCCTCAAGGAATGTGGAGGTGCGAATCGCACCAATGAGTAGGTGGAAGATGAATTTCGGTTGGCTTTAGCCAAAGTTATTTTTCCAATCCTTTTCTCAACAATTCTAAGATTGCGGCTGTTCTAGTTGGAATCCCATTTTCTTTTTGATATTGCTCCAATTTTTCTAATATCGTCTTAGGCATACGAATTTCTACACGTTCTTTCTCTTCTCTCATGATTATCACCTCATATTGATTGTACGGATTTTTTACGATATAATCAATATATACGAAATTTTTCCGCACAAAGTGAGGTGAATGGATATGGCCAAGCAAAACAAAGCTTTCAAGTTTCGTTTGTTACCAAACAAAGAACAATCCGCATTATTAGCTAAGACATTTGGTTGTGTTCGCTTTGTCTACAATAAGATGTTAGCTGAACGCAAAGAAACGTATGAAAAGTTCAAGGATGATAAAGAATTGCTTAAAAAGCAAAAGTTTCCGACTCCTGCAAAATATAAAAGTGAATTTCCATTCCTAAAAGAAGTGGATTCTTTAGCTTTGGCAAATGCACAAATGAACTTACAGACTGCTTATAAGAATTTCTTTGAAGGAAATGCGGATTTTCCAAAGTTCAAAAATCGTAAAGCAAAACAATCCTATACAACTAATATGGTCAACGGAAATATTAAGCTAGAAAATGGTCATATCAAACTGCCAAAAATCAAAAAGCCAATAAAAATGAAACAGCATAGAGAGATACCTGCTGATTATAAAATCAAATCTTGCACTATTTCTAAAACAAAGACAGGCAAATACTACATTTCAATTTTGACAGAATATGAGAAAGATATTCGTCCAGTTAAAATACAGAAAGTTGTTGGTTTGGATTTTGCTATGGATGGTCTATATGTCGAGAGTGAACAGGGTAAGAAAGCCAATTACCCACGTTACTATCGGCAAGCCTTAGATAAATTAGCAAAAGCACAACGAATTCTTTCTCGAAGAAAGAAAGGTTCTGCACGTTGGAACAAGCAACGACTAGTAGTGGCTAAGTTACATGAGAAAGTGGCGAACCAACGCATGAATTTTCTTCATCATAAGTCAAAAGAATTAGCTTCTAACTTTGATGCTGTCGTGATTGAGGACTTGAACATGAAAGGGATGTCTCAAGCCCTTCACTTCGGGAAAAGCGTTCACGACAACGGTTGGGGGATGTTCACTACTTTCTTAGCGTATAAGCTAAAAGAACAAGGGAAACAACTTGTGAAAATTGATAAGTGGTTTCCCTCCACTAAGAAGTGTTCATGTTGCGGCAAGGAAAAAGAAATGCCATTATCTGAACGTGTATATAAATGTTCTTGCGGCTTTGTATTAGATCGCGATCACAATTCAGCAATCAATATCAAAAATGAGGGATTACGCTTATTAGCGTTATCATAAGTAACAAAACTCTTGGAACAAGAGGGTTAGCTCGGTCAGTTTTCGTTGGCAAGTAAAAGCAACGATAAGTCGAGAAGCCCCCACTTCAATCAAACCGTAAGGTTGATAAGTGGAGGGTAGTTCACTCCAGGGTTAGCATTATTTCTTTCATGCAAACAAAGTATGGGACTTAGATAAATAGAAAGGGCTGGCAATCCTCCCCAATCCATGCCCCAACATTCCCAATAATTGTAATATCCTGCCTTTCCTTGAAATATGCCCTTATTTACGATATATTTTTTTATGGATAATAAGGTTTATTGGGGGATCATAAATGACAAACAGATTCGCTGTAATCCTGGCTGCAGGCCAGGGTACCCGCATGAAGTCGAAATTGTACAAAGTGCTGCATCCCGTTTGCGGGAAACCCATGGTTGAACATGTTGCCAGCCAGGTTTTACAGCTTGAAACGGATAAGATTGTGACGGTGATCGGGCATGGTGCAGACCAGGTCCGCTCCTGCCTGGAAGGAAAAACCGCATTCGTCCTGCAAGAAGAACAGCTGGGCACAGGGCATGCCGTCCTGCAGGCAGAACCGGTTCTCGGCAACAAGGACGGGACCACTTTGGTTGTTTGCGGGGATACGCCGCTCCTTCAGGCGGAAACCTTAAAGGCCCTGTTTGAAGAACACGAACGGAAACAGGCAAAAGTGACCATTTTAACAGCAACGGCCCCCGACCCTGCCGGATACGGGCGGATCATCCGCAATGCGGCAGGCTTCGTGGAAAAAATTGTCGAACATAAAGATGCCAGCCCCGAAGAACAGCAGGTAAAGGAAATCAACACAGGCGTTTACTGCTTTGACAACCGGGCGCTTTTTGAAGCGTTGAAGCGCGTTTCCAACGATAATGCCCAGGGCGAATATTATCTTCCTGATGTGGTGGGCATTTTAAAATCGCAAGGGGAAACGGTTGTGGCTTACAAGACAGAAAGTATCGAAGAAACATTAGGGGTCAATGACCGGGTGCAACTTTCGGAAGCGGAAAGGATCATGAGAAAGCGCATCAATGAACGCCATATGCGTAACGGCGTGACCATTCTCGACCCTCGGCAAACTTACATTGAAGCGGATGTTGAAATCGGGCAGGACACGGTAATCTACCCGGGGACAAAGCTGTCCGGCAAAACAGTCATCGGGGAAGACTGCAAAATCGGCCCGAATTCCGACATTACAAATTGCGTGATCGGAAACGGAACAGAAGTCAGCCAGTCCGTTGCAGAAAACAGTGAAATTGGCGCTTCTGTCCATGTCGGCCCGTTTGCCCATATCCGGCCGGATTCCTCGATTTCCGATGAAGCGAAGATCGGCAATTTTGTGGAAGTAAAGAAATCAACAGTCGGCAAGGGCAGCAAAGCATCCCATTTGACGTACATAGGCGATGCGGAAGTCGGGGCAGGTGTCAATATCGGCTGCGGCACGATTACAGTGAATTATGACGGGAAACATAAATTTAAAACGGTCATAGAAGACGGCGCGTTTGTCGGGTGCAACTCCAATCTGATTGCGCCGGTTACAGTCGGGGAAAATGCTTATATTGCAGCAGGCTCGACCATTACAGATGATGTCCCGGGCGAAGCATTGTCCATTGCGCGCGCACGCCAGGTGAACAAGGAAAACTATGTCCAGAAGTTAAAACATAAACAACAATAATTGGAGGTCCATCATGTCTAACCAGTATTTAGATCCGAATTTAAAGATTTTCACCCTGAACTCCAACCCGAAACTTGCCGAGGAAATTGCCAACGTTGTCGGAGTCGAACTTGGAAAATGTTCCGTTTCACAATTCAGCGACGGGGAAATCCAGATCAATATTGAAGAAAGCATCCGTGGTTGCGATGTTTATGTGATACAGTCGACAAGCGATCCTGTCAATGAACATATGATGGAACTTCTGATTATGGTTGATGCTTTAAAACGGGCATCGGCACGGACCATTAATCTTGTGATTCCTTACTATGGTTATGCGCGCCAGGACAGAAAAGCGCGTGCACGTGAACCGATTACCGCAAAACTGGTGGCGAACCTTCTCGAAACGGCCGGTGCGACAAGGGTCATTACCCTTGATCTGCACGCCCCGCAAATTCAAGGGTTTTTTGACATTCCGATCGACCACCTGATGGGCGTTCCAATTATTGCAAAGTATTTTGAAGATAAAGGATTCCAAGCGGAAGATATCGTTGTCGTTTCCCCTGACCATGGCGGTGTCACCCGTGCGCGCAAACTGGCTGAACGTTTAAAAACGCCGATCGCCATTATCGACAAACGCCGCCCGCGCCCGAATGTGGCGGAGGTAATGAATATTGTTGGAAATGTTGACGGAAAAATTTGCATCATTATTGATGATATTATTGACACGGCAGGCACGATTACGCTTGCGGCAAAAGCGCTGATTGAAAGCGGCGCAAAAGAAGTGTACGCCAGCTGCACTCATCCGGTTTTATCCGGGCCGGCGATTGAACGGATTAACAATTCCCCGATTAAAGAACTGGTGGCGACCAATTCCATTAACATTCCGGAAGAACGAAAAAGTGAAAAACTGGTTGAATTGTCTGTAGCCCCGCTTTTGGGCGAAGCGATTATCCGTGTGCATGAAGACCAGTCCGTAAGCCCGCTGTTCGATATTTGAAAGAATCCGGCGATTGGGGTATGAAAATATTTTTTAAAAGCAGTTCAAGTTTTTACAAGAAAAGCACGCAATCCTGCAAAACAGGAAAAGCCTCACTTATATCGGTAATTTTAAGCCATTTTTTCAAAACAGGTTTATAATGGATAATGGCAGGGTAAAGATATATTTGATGTTTGCTTAAACATTAGGAGGTCAATATTTATGGCAGATGTACTTGGAGCAAAAAAAAGAGAGGTTAAACACCATTCTTCCAGCCGCCGGTTAAGAAGAAATGGTTGCATACCGGGTGTTGTTTACGGATACCAGACGGAAAATACGCCGGTTTATGTCAATTACGCCGAGTTTGAAAAATTACTGCGCGAAAACGGGAGAAATGCGGTGCTTTCCCTGAATGTGAACGGGACACAGCGGAATGTGATGGTACATGAAGTGCAAACCGATCCTTTGAAAAATAAAATCATTCATGTCGATTTTCTTGCCGTCAATATGTCGGAAGATGTCGATGCCACTGTGCGCGTTATCCTTTCTGAAGAATGCGCCGGCGTAAAGGACGGCGGCGTGCTGCAGCAGGCACTGCATGAATTGTCGATTACAACAAAACCGGATCAAATTCCTGATGCCATTACGGTGGATGTTTCCAATCTGCAAGTTGGGGAAAACATTACTGTTGCGGACATCCGCGGACAGTATGGATTTACCATCAATCATGAAGATACGGAAACCATTTGCTCCGTTCTGCCGCCTCGCCAGGAAGAAGAAATCAGCACCGGCGAACAGCAGGAATCAGGGACGCCTGAAAATCTTGAAGGACGGGAAACAAGCGGAGCATAACATCCGGGTTTGTGAAAAAAAGGCGTATGAGCATACGCCTTTTTTGCCGTCATGCCGGATCCTTTGCTAAGATAGAAAAGTACCCGCCGTGTTGTGTGTGAATTTTCATAAAATATTTTACGTTTTTTATGCACGAGCAAGCTTGCCGGGGGCAAATGATGGGGGCACAAAATGCGCCACTTGTTCCGTTCCTTTATTTTCAAGTGGCATGGAAGGCATGAGGAGCAGCATTTTCCGGGAAAAACTTGCCACATGCCCACAGTCCGGCCTGCTTGCACTTTTATCTGTCTTCGTGGATAATTAAAACAGGGTTTTACGTATGGAGAGAAACCGGCACGGGTGGAAAACGGGCGCGCCCTGTTTTTTGCCCGTTGCATGCACAAATGGGCTGCCTGTTGGCTGAAAAGGCATCACGGTAACATGATGCTGCTGTCCCTTAAAAACGGCTGCAGGCAGTTTTCCTTAGCAGCTTATTTCATTTCAGCAGGGAATGAATCAATCGGGGTGTGAATATGAAATGTATTGTCGGGCTTGGAAATCCGGGAGCCCAATATGAACATACAAGGCATAACATCGGTTTTGAAGTGGTCAATCTGCTTGCAGAACGGCTGCAGGCCCCTTTTAAACAGTCGAAATTCAAGGGGTTGTGTGCAGAAACAACTGTAAACGGCGAAAAAGTGCTGCTTTTAAAACCGATGACATATATGAATTTATCCGGCGAGTCGGTCAAAGCAGCCATGGATTATTACCGCCTTGGCACCGGAGATTTGCTTGTCGTCTACGATGACCTCGATCTTCCGCCCGGCAAAATCCGCCTGCGGCAAAAAGGAAGCGCCGGCGGCCATAACGGAATCAAATCCATCATCCACCATCTTGGAACACAGGAGTTTAACCGGATCCGCATCGGTATCGGGCGGCCGGACAGAGATATCTACATGCCGGATTATGTGCTCGGCCGCTTTTCAAAAGAAGACCGGGTGAAAATGCAGCTGGCGGTTGAAAAAAGCGCCGATGCTTGCGAAGCTTGGCTGGAAAAGCCGTTCCCTGTCGTGATGAACTTTTATAATTGAGCCGCCATTTATGCGGAATATGGGGAATTTCCGCGAAATTCCGCGGCCATTTCTTCCGTTTTTATAAAAAAACGAATAACCCCTTCCCATTGCGCCCATACTATATAAGGACGATATGAAAAAGGGGGCCGGAAGATGGCCGTTCATTACTATTGCCGGCACTGCGGCATAAAAATCGGCACCATCCCGGGTATTGAAGCAGACCGGATGGGACTTTTCTTTTTAACGAATGAGGAGCGGAAGGAAATGGTGCTTCCCCAGGAAGACGGGAGCGTCCGCATCCAGTCGATTTGCGAAGAATGCCAGGATTCATTTGAACGCGAACCCGCATTTCATCAATACGGCTATTTAATCCAATAATCCGCTTTGGAAGGGAGTCCAAAGCATTTTTCTGTTTTGCTGCAGGAACATTTATGCTTTCTGCAGCCCCTTCCCGTTTAAATTTTACAAAACAGTGTGAATAGTAGAGAAAAGGAAATCGGATCAAGAGAGGAGTTGGCCCTTTTTGGACGGAATACAAAAAATGATCCTTGAACACAAGGAAGCAGAATCGGTCATAAGCGGCATAACGGCCGGCCTGAAAGAGCAGCTTGTTTCCGGGTTGTCCGGTTCCGCCCGCAGCGCTTTTATTGCTTCGGTCTATCAAAAAACGGAACAGCCGGCCATTGTGTTAACTTATAATCTATTACAGGCGCAAAAGTTGTATGATGATCTCCTGCAATTTATGGATGAAAGCGCCTTATTTCTGTATCCTGCAAATGAACTGATTGCGGACGAACTGGGCGTGGCAAGCCCCGAACTGATGGCCCAACGGATAGATGTGCTGAATGCGTTGCTATCGGGAAAAAATTGCCTGATCGTTGTCCCGATGGCCGGAATGCGGAAAATTTTGCCGCCGAAGACGGTTTGGGAAAAGTACCAGCTGCACTTCGAAACAGGAAAAGAAATTGAGCTTGATCGTGTATTGGAAATGCTTGTGGAAATGGGTTATACTCGGTCGGATATGGTCGATTCACCGGGAGATTTCAGTGTGCGCGGCGGAATTCTCGATATATACCCGCTGACAGAAGAAGACCCGGTCCGTATCGAATTATTTGACACCGAAGTAGACTCCATCCGGACGTTTTCCGCTGAAGACCAGCGTTCCCGGAATAAACTTTCTGCTGTCTCCATCGGGCCGGCGACGGAATATCCGGCAGGCCGCCCTTCGCTCATCAAAGCGGCCGGAGCCGTAAAAGAAGGGCTCAGCAAAACACTAGCTAAAATTAAAGATGACCAGGTCAAACAACTGCTTGCCCAAAACATCGGTTTTGACATCGAAAAGCTGAAAAACGGGGAAAAACCCGATCAAATTTTTAAATATTTATCGATTCTGTATGACCAGCCTGCCAGTCTCTTAGACTATGTGGAAACTTCCGGCATTTTGTTTTTGGATGAGTTCGGCCGGATCCAGGAAATGCAGGAGCGCCTCGATAAAGAAGAAGCTGAATGGTACACGGCGATGATGGAAGAAGGCGAAATGATCTATGATTTGGCCGTTTCCCATGCCTTAGATACACTGTTGTCAGAAAAAAAATGGAAGAAGCTCTATTTGTCACTGTTTTTGCGCCATATCCAAAATACAAATCCGCAAAACATTGTAAATATCGCTTGCAAGCCGATGCAGTCGTTCCATGGGCAGATGCATGTGCTGAAGGCGGAAATCGAACGCTGGAAGAAAGGCCGTTTTACGGTGGTTTTCCTTGGTGCGGACAAAAACCGGGCTGAAAAAATCCAAAGTGTTCTGGAAGATTATGAGATTGAAGCTGCCTACGCGGCGGGTATCATCCCTGGGCGTATCCAGGTGGCGGAAGGGAACCTGAACACCGGTTTTGAGCTTCCGATGTGCAAGCTTGCCGTCATTACGGAAGAAGAACTTTTCAATAAAAAGGCGAAGAAAAAAACGCGCCGGCAAAAGCTGTCCAATGCCGAGCGGATTAAAAACTATTCCGAGCTGAATGTAGGAGACTATGTGGTTCATGTCAACCATGGGATCGGGAAATATTTGGGGATTGTGACGCTTGAAATCAACGGCGTTCATAAAGACTATCTCCATATTAAGTACCAGGGTTCGGATAAGCTATATGTGCCGGTTGACCAGATCGACCTTGTCCAAAAATACGTCGGTTCGGAAGGAAAAGAGCCGAAACTTTACAAGCTGGGCGGCAGCGAATGGAAACGGGTTAAACGGAAAGTCCAGTCATCCATCCAGGATATCGCGGACGACCTCGTCAAATTGTATGCGGAGAGGGAAGCATCAAGAGGGTTTGCCTTTTCTCCGGACGGGGATATGCAGCGTGAGTTCGAGGCGGCTTTTCCGTATAAAGAAACGGAAGACCAGCTCCGGTCGATCCAGGAAATCAAGCGGGACATGGAAAAAGAGAAACCGATGGACCGCCTGCTGTGCGGGGACGTCGGCTACGGCAAGACGGAAGTGGCCATCCGCGCCGCTTTTAAAGCAGTGATGGACGGCAAGCAAGTGGCCATGCTTGTGCCGACCACCATCCTTGCCCAGCAGCATTTTGAAACGGTCACGGAAAGGTTCCATGGCTATCCGATAAAAGTCGGGCTGTTGAGCCGTTTCCGGACGCGGAAAGAGCAGAATGAAACGATTAAAGGCTTGCGCAACGGGACGATTGATATGGTAATCGGCACGCACCGGCTGCTTTCAAAAGATATCCAGTTCCGTGATCTGGGCCTCTTGATCATTGACGAGGAGCAGCGGTTCGGTGTCAGCCATAAGGAAAAAATCAAGAAATTAAAGACGAATGTCGACGTGCTGACCCTGACCGCAACGCCAATCCCAAGGACGCTGCATATGTCCATGGTCGGCGTGCGGGATCTGTCTGTTATTGAAACGCCGCCTGAGAACCGTTTCCCGGTGCAAACTTACGTGCTGGAATATAATGACCAGATGGTGCGGGAAGCGATCGAACGCGAACTGGCGCGGGACGGGCAGGTGTACTTTTTGTATAACCGGATTGAAGATATTGAGCGGAAGGCGGAGGAAATTGCGCGGCTTGTTCCCGATGCGCGCGTGGCGTATGCCCACGGCCGGATGACAGAATCCCAGCTTGAAACGGTCATTCTCGGCTTTCTTGAAGGCGAATACGATGTGCTTGTGACGACGACGATTATTGAGACGGGCGTGGACATCCCGAATGTCAACACCTTGATCGTCAATGATGCGGACCGGATGGGGCTTTCGCAGTTATACCAGCTGCGCGGGCGTGTCGGGCGGTCCAACCGGGTAGCGTATGCTTATTTTACGTACAGAAAAGACAAGGTGCTGGCGGAAGCATCGGAAAAAAGGCTACAGGCGATTAAAGAATTTACGGAACTCGGATCCGGCTTTAAAATTGCGATGCGCGACTTGTCCATCCGCGGCGCCGGCAACCTGCTGGGCGCACAACAGCACGGGTTCATCGATTCGGTCGGTTTCGATTTGTATTCGCAAATGCTGAAAGAAGCGATCGAAGCGCGGAAAGGGACAGACGGCGAAGAGGAAAAACTGCCGCCATTTGAAGTCGAACTCGAAATTGATGCGTATATTCCGGATGCCTATATTAAAGACGGATACCAGAAAATTGAAATGTATAAGCGGTTCAGGGGCATCGAGACGCTTGAAGATGTTGAAGAATTAAAAGAAGAGATGATTGACCGTTTCGGCGAGTATCCGCAGCAGGTAAGCGACCTGTTTACGATTGCGGAGATGAAAGTATACGCCAAAGAAGCGATGATTTCATCGATTAAACAAAACAAGCAATTGATCACGATTTTAATGTCCGAAAAAGGCTCGAAGCAGGTAAACGGCCCGAAAGTCGTGGACATTGTGAGAAAATACGGGCGTTCGGCCGGATTCGGCATGGAAGGCAACCAGCTGAAAATTACGCTGGATATTAAAAAAAGCAAGGGCCATGAGTGGCTTTACACCTGCACGGAAATGATCCGGGAACTGCGGGGCGCCTTCGAAAGGGCCGAAACGACGAGCGCTTCCCGGTAAGTTGGAGGCTAAAACCTGAAGGGGCGGCTTTTTGGCAAAGGCCTGTTTGTAAAAGCACGGAACAGCGGTTTGTTCCGTGCTTTTTATGGTTCTTGATGTTTGCCGTGGAAAAATTCCGGGAAAAAGATAGAGAAGAATTGGAAATCAATCCAATCGATAGCAATTGTACAAAAAACGTTCATGATGTATAGAACTTGCCAGATGAAAGATACTAATGTCAACGTAGGTAAAGGATTCAAGAGCCATCTGAGGATGGAAAAAATCAACTGATGAAAGTGAGGGCAACTTTAGATGAAAGCAACTGGTATTGTTCGTCGTATTGATGATCTAGGCAGAGTTGTCATCCCGAAAGAGATACGAAGGACGCTTCGTATCCGTGAAGGGGACCCGCTTGAAATTTTTGTGGACCGCGACGGAGAAGTTATTTTGAAAAAATATTCGCCGATCAGTGAACTAAGTGATTTTGCCAAGGAGTATGCCGAAGCGCTGTATGACAGTTTAACGAGCCCTGTCCTGATCTGTGACCGGGATGCCGTGATTGCAGTCAGCGGCGGTTCAAAAAAAGAATACTTAAATAAAAGAAATGGCGAAGTGATCGAAAAAGTCATGGAGGACAGGATGCCGGTTTTATCAAAAGAAAAAGGGAAAACAGCGCTGGTGGACGGGGTGGAAGAGGAACTGGCTTCTTATACGATTGCCCCGATTGTCGCAAGCGGCGATCCGATTGGTGCTGTCGTCATTTTTTCAAAAGACCGCACGTTCGGGGAAGTGGAACAGAAATCGGCGGAAACGGCTGCCGGATTCCTGGCCCGCCAGATGGAACAGTAAGGCTTTTTTCTCCCGTTTTTTTCCGGGATTTTTTTGTCATCATTTGTTTTCACGCACGGCCAAAAAAGCGCAGGCAAAGGGTCTGCGTTTTTTTGATCTGTTTTTTCGCAGGTTGTCTGTAAGGCGCGTCTTGTATCCCCTTTTATGGTATAATACATTCGATTTTATTCTATGTACGGTGTTACGGCCGTGTGAAAGGCAGAAAAGACGTGCAGCAGGATCATGAGTCAAAAAAGCTTTTTCAAGGCATTCTGATTTTAACCTTGTCATCCGTCATTACGAAAATCCTCAGTGCAGTTTACCGCGTGCCGTTCCAAAATATTGTCGGCGATGTCGGTTTTTATATTTATCAGCAAGTGTATCCGATTTACGGGATTGTGATCGCACTCTCATCTTCCGGTTTTCCGGTTGCCGTTTCCAAAATGGTGGCGGAACGGGAAGCAGCGGGGGAAAACAGCCACCGCGCATTTTTAAACGCGGTATTCCTCACCCTCGGCTTATTCGGTTCCGGATTGTTTCTTGCCGTTTTTTTCACCGCAGGGAAACTGGCGGCGTGGATGGGGGATCCCCGTCTTTCCCCGCTTATCCGGACGGTTTCCTGTTCCTTTTTGCTGATGCCGGTCATTTCTGCGATCAGGGGTGTTTATCAGGGGCAAGGAAAGATGGTGCCGACTGCACTCAGCCAGGTGCTCGAACAGGCGGTCCGGGTTGCGGCCATTCTTCTTCTTTCCTTTTGGCTGGTCCACGGCGGTTTTTCGCTTTATGCAGCGGGGCAAGGGGCTGTGGCCGGTTCCGTGCTGGGGGGAGCGGTGTCTGCAGCAGTCCTTGTATTTTATCTGGTCAAGGGCGGCAGGCAGGAAAAGGCAGCCCGGCTCCTTGAATGGAAAGACGTAAAGCAGGCGGCCCGCTCCCTGTTTTGCGGCGGGATTGCGGTCTGTATCAGCGGCCTCGTCCTGGTTTTGTTCCAATTTGTCGATTCCCTCCATCTTTACGCGTTGTTAACAGACGCCGGCTGGGGGGCGGAAGCGGCAAAAAAACTGAAAGGCATTTACGACCGCGGGCAGCCGTTTTTGCAGCTTGGTACAGTGACAGCGTCTTCCTTTGCCCTGAACCTTGTCCCGGTGATTGCACTTGAATATAAGAAGGGCAGGCGAAAAAGCCTTGAAAAACAGGTGCAGGCTGCTTTAAAAATCAGCACGGCGGTCGGCGCGGGCGCTGCAGCCGGACTGATCGGGATCATGCCGTTTGCCAATACGATGCTGTTTGAAAACAGCGCGGGAACAGCTGTCCTGTCTGTTTTTTCGGTTTCCATTTTATTCAGCACCTGGATTTTGACATTGTCGGGGATTTTGCAGGGAATGGGGAAGGTGTACACTCCTGCAGTGGCCATTGCGGCAGGCGTCCTGTTGAAATATGGTTTGAACGAGATTTGGGTCCCCCGTTTCGGGACCATGGGCGCTTCCGCTGCCACCGTTGCCGCTTTAGGGTTTATTTCGCTTATATTGATGATAAAATTGGGTAAAGCCTATTTTCAAATGCTGCCGGCTCTATTTTTCGGCAAGCTCGCTCTCTCCCTTTTCGCCATGTCCGCTTGTTTGCAGCTTTGGCTCCGCCTGTTTGCCCACGGGCTTCCTGGCAGGGCGGCAAGCGTTCTGGCTGCTTTGGGGGGGACGGCAATCGGTGCGGCTGTTTTTCTATTTTGTGCCGCCCGGCTGCGTTTGCTGACGGATGAAGAATGGGGGCTTGTGCCTTTTGGAACAAAATTAGCCGGCCTGAAAGGAAAGAATCGGATTGGAAAACAAAAACCATAGCATTACCGTTGCCGGTCTCGGGGCCGGGGATATGGGCCAGCTTCCGCTCGGTGTATACAGGCAGCTGAAAGCAAACAAGAAAATTTTTCTGCGGACAAAAGAACATCCGGCCGTGCCGGAACTTGAACGGGAAGGGATGAAGTATACGGCATTTGATGACGTATACGAGCGCCACGACCAATTTGAAGCGGTATACGAAGAAATTGTGGGGATCCTTTTCCGGGAAGCGGAACATCAGGATATTCTTTATGCCGTGCCCGGCCACCCGTTTGTAGCGGAACGGACAGTGCAGCTGCTGTTCGAACAAAGCGCGGCGAAACAGACGGAGATCAAAATCGCGGGCGGGCATAGTTTTATCGATGCGCTGTTCGCTTCTGTCAGGGCGGATCCGATTGAGGGCTTTCAGCTTGTAGACGGCACTGCTTTAAACCCGCACGACATTCAGGCGGACCAGCATCTCGTAGTCGGGCAGGTGTATGATGCGTTGGCGGCTTCTGAAGTCAAGCTGGCCCTCATGGAAAAATATCCGGATGAACACCGGGTGGCAATCGTCCGCGCTGCCGGCAGTACGGACGAAACTGTCAAATGGCTGAAGCTGTATGAACTGGACCGCGGATTTGAGCTCAATAATTTAACGAGCGTCTACGTTCCGCCGCTTAAAGAGCAGGATTTGCGGGACTTCGCCGAACTGCGGCAAATCATCGCGGCTTTGCGCGCGCCGGATGGCTGTCCATGGAACCGGGCGCAAACCCATTTTTCGCTGAAAAAATATTTGGTTGAAGAGTGCGGGGAAGTGCTTTCGGCGATTGACAATGAAGATGAGGAAAACCTCGTTGAAGAGCTTGGCGATGTGCTGCTCCAGGTTTTGCTGCATGCGCAAATTGGCGAAGAGGAAGGCATGTTTACGATGGAAGATGTGATAGAAGGGCTTGCTTCAAAAATGATCCGGCGCCATCCGCATGTGTTTGGCAATGTGAAAGCCGAAAGCGCGGAAGAAGTCGCGCAAAACTGGGAGCGGATAAAAGCCGCCGAAAAACAGGAAAAACGGGAGTGAGGGATGGACATGGAAAACACGACAATGCGCCTCGATAAATTTTTAAAAGTCTCGCGGCTGATTAAACGGCGTACGCTTGCAAAAGAAGTCGCCGACCAGGGCAGAATCCAGATCAACGGCGTCCAGGCAAAAGCCAGTTCAAACGTGAAAACGGGGGATGAACTGACCATCCGTTTCGGCCAGAAAGTGGTCAAGGTGAAAGTGGAGAACTTAAGGGAGTCGACAAAAAAAGAAGACGCTGCCGGCATGTACACGATGATCAGTGAAACGCGGGTCAACGAATAAAAATGTTTCAGGGTGTCCCGAAGCTGTGAACCGGCTATGGGCGCTCTTTTTATTTTTCTGGCAGAAACGCGCCCCCCGGGATATGCGGGAGATGGGCCATACGCCCGATGCAGTTGCGGAATGGAAGCTTTGCGGGAAGGCGTTTCCGGAGGGCCGCGCGAATTCCGCATGGCCGTGCTTCCGTTTCGTGTGCCGTTCCCTTTTGGTCTTTTTTTGTCCGGACGGGCATAGTATAGTACAAAGTTTGGACAAGGAAAGTGGGGATCAGGATGAGTGACTTTTATAATACACCGCAAGGCAGCAAACCGGTTCTCCAGGAACACGATGTGATGATGCGCGGCCGCAAGCTGCTGGATATTACCGGCGTGAAACAGGTGGAAAGCTTTGACAATGAGGAGTTTTTGCTGGAAACGGTAATGGGTTTTCTCGCCATCCGCGGGCAGAATTTGCAAATGAAAAACCTGGATGTTGACAAAGGGGTCGTCTCGATAAAAGGGAAAGTGTTTGATCTTGTTTATTTGGATGACCATCACGGGGAGAAAGCTAAGGGACTCTTTAGCAAGCTGTTTAGATGAGCCTGAGCGTGCAATTTTATACGATGCTTGCCATGATCGCGATGGGAAGCTTTTTTGGCGGCACCCTTGATACGTATAACCGTTTTTTGCAAAGGCGGAACAGAAAGCGCTGGGTTGTCTTTGTCCATGATGTCCTTTTTTGGCTGTTCCAGAGTTTGCTGCTGTTTTATGTCCTGTTCCTGGTAAACGCCGGGGAAGTCCGGTTTTATATTTTTATCGCTCTCTTGTGCGGGTTTGCCGCTTACCAGGCATTATTCAAAAACGGTTACTTGAAGCTTTTGGAATGGTGCATCCAGGCAGCATGCCGCACTGGCCGGTTTACAGCCGGCATGTTCCGGCTTCTTGTTTTCCGCCCGGCCAAAGGATTTGTCCTTCTTTTGTTTGCCCTTTTTCTCGGCGCGGGGCGATTGCTTTATACGATTGTAAAAATGATGGCAAAAATGGTAATATGGATATTAAAGACCGGGCTTAAACCGTTTTCCGCACTGGGTGTTTTTTTATGGCGCATCAATCCGCTGCGCGCCTCTTTTGACCGTTTTTTTATGAAAACGGCAGGATTTTGGAAAACAATCCAGAATAAGTTTATCAAACTGAAAAACCGGATCGGCAAGTTTTTTAAAAGATAAGCCCGGTGGCTGTACTTTCCGCTCTGCCTAGGGCTTTTTAGGAGGGAGTATGTTGGGACGCAATATTGCTTCAATGGACAATGCTTATACGAAACAGCAATCGGTCAAAGAAAAAGTACTGGCAAGAAGGCGCAAGCTGCTTTTCCGGCGATTGGCGCTTTTCGGTGTTATGGCAGTGCTTGTTTCCGCACTGCTCGTCTCTACCCTGGTCTCACGGAACGCACAGCTCGCTGCAAAAAAAGAACAAAAAGCAAAGCTGGAGCACCAGGTAAGGGACATTGACAAGCAGCAGGCGATGCTTAGAAGCGAGATTAAGAAACTGAAAGATGATAACTATATTGCAAAACTCGCCCGCAGCGAATATTTCCTTTCCAAAAAAGGGGAGATCATCTTTAATCTGCCTGATTCCAAAAAGAATGCCCAAGAAGAAGACGTGTCTTATTGACACTCTTTTTTCATGTTCGTTATAATATGTTAAAGGTTGATTTTTTTATCTTTTAAGGAGGAAAATTTTTTTTATGTCAATTGAAGCAGGCAGCAAGTTACAAGGTAAAGTAACAGGCATCACGCATTTCGGGGCTTTCGTCGAATTGCCGGACGGCTCAACCGGGCTGGTTCATATCAGTGAAGTTGCTGATAACTATGTAAAAGATATTCATGACCATTTAAAAGTCGGCGATATCGTTGAAGTAAAGGTGCTGAATGTCGAAAAAGACGGGAAAATCGGTTTGTCGATCCGCAAGGCGAAAGACCAGGCGCAGCAATCCCAATCCCAGTCCCATTCCCATCGGCCGCAAAGGCATGGCCGGGGAAATAACCGCGGAAAAGAAGATTTTGAATCCAAAATGGCGCGCTTTTTGAAAGACAGTGAAGATCGCCTGTCTTCGCTCAAACGAAATACAGAATCGAAACGCGGCGGCCGCGGCGCGAGAAGAGGCTAACTTGCTGTCTAGTTGACTCATATATCCGTATCATTGCTTTTCATTGGAGGGCGGAACCGGTTCAAACAGAAATGTTTGTCGGATCCGCTTTTTCTTTTTGCTGTTTCGGACAAAAATCGCCGAATCACACGAAAAAAACCGGCCTTTAACGGGCCGGTTTTTTCAAAACGAATATAGCGGCGGAGGGGATCGAACCCCCGACCTCACGGGTATGAACCGTACGCTCTAGCCAGCTGAGCTACGCCGCCATGGCTTAAATGAAAAAGCACATTTTCTATAATAACGGCACTGCACCCATTTGTCAACTTCTCTTTTTGAAAAAAATTGTAAAATGCATCGCATATTTGTGGAAAAAGTCGAACTTTTCTTTGGTGTTGCATTGGAATTTTGACAAACTTTTAAAACTTGTCCTTTTATAATTGCTTGTATCAAAGTGATGAGGGGGAGTTTATGATGAATTTGGGGAAAGTTGAGCGGGGAATGATCGAGCAGGGGGGCCATGTGGATCTTGAGGAAACAAAAAAAGAGTTTGCGAAAGGGTGGAAGCAGCTCCGGGGGAAATTTGAATCGTTGTTTATCCAAAAAGGCATCAGCCTTTTGATCATCGGCTTTTTGCTGGGAAGGGCCCTTATTTTGTCCCATTTTACGCCGTTTGCATTGCCGTTTTTCGCAGCTGTCTATGTGATGAAACGGGATAAGGCGCCCATCACGCTGCTCGGCCTCACTGCGGGCGGATTAACATTATCCGTTGCGAACGGGATGTACACGCTGGCTTCGACCATCCTCTTTATTCTTGTATTCAGGTTGTTCGGCAAATACCATAAAGAGGAAACACGGGTGCTGCCCTTTTACATCTTTGCTGTCTCGCTCGTTTCAAAATGCGCTTATCTTTATCTTCAGCAGCAGTTCCAGCTCTCTTTTTATGACGGCCTGATGGCGGGTGTGGAATCGTGCTTAACCTTTATCCTTACCATGATATTTATGCAAAGCATTCCAATCTTATCACAAACAAGGCGAAAAAAAACATTAAAGACGGAGGAAGTCGTCAGCCTCATCATTGTGCTCGCGTCCGTTTTGACCGGGACAATCGGCTGGACGGTGAACGGGCTGTCCGTCGAGCATATTTTTTCGCGCTATCTTGTCCTGCTGTTTGCGTTTGTCGGCGGTGCGACGGTCGGTTCCACTGTCGGGGTTGTGACCGGCCTCATTTTCAGCCTCGCCAACGTGTCCAGCTTTTATCAAATGAGCCTGCTTGCGTTCGCAGGGCTCCTGTGCGGATTGTTAAAAGAAGGGAAGCGTGGGGGTGCTGCTGCCGGGATGCTTGTTGCCACCCTGCTGATTACGATGTACGGCGATGCCGGGGCGTCTTTAAGCGCTGCGCTGTATGAAACATGCGTGAGCATTGCCCTTTTCTTTTTAACGCCGTCCCCGTTTACGGCCAAAATGGCGCGGCATATCCCGGGGACAGCCGAATATATGAAGGAGCAGCAGCAATATTTAAGGAAAGTGCGCGATGTGACGGTTCACCGCGTGGAGCAGTTCTCGTCCGTTTTCCAGGCGCTGTCCAAAAGCTTTTCGCAGTATGACCATACGAAAGAAGAGGAGGACCGCGAACGGGATCTGGATTATTTTTTCAGCAATGTCACGGAACGGACATGCCAGACCTGCTTCAAAAAAGAGCAGTGCTGGGCGAAAAACTTTGATAAAACATATGATTTGATGAAAATGACGATGGAGGACCTGAGTGAAAGGGACGGAGCGGTTTCGAGGCGTGTCCATCGCGAATTGGAGAAACATTGTGTCAGGGCCCAAAAAGTGGAAGAAGCGATCAACCAGGAATTGACGTTTTACCAGGCCAATCAAAAGTTCAAAAAAATGATCAAAGAAAGCCGGAAAATCGTCGCAGAACAGCTGCAGGGCGTTTCGGAAGTCATGGGGGATTTTGCAAAGGAAATTCAGCGGGAGCGCGAGAACCATCAGCGGCAGGAAGAAATGATTCTTGAGTCATTACAGGACTTCGGGCTCGATATTGACCAGGTGGAAATTTACAGCCTGGAATCGGGCAATATTGACATTGATATAACCTTGCCGCAGTACAGTGGCTATGGCGAATGCGAAAAGATCATCGCGCCAATGCTTTCCGATATATTAGGGGAAACAATTGTTGTCCAGAAAGAAGAGTTCGGTTCGCAGTCGGGCGGGCTTGGCTATGTGACATTCCGTTCGGCAAGGGCGTTTGTCGTCGACACTGGTGTGGCGCATGCCGCAAAAGGAGGCGGTTTTATATCCGGTGACAGTTATTCAATGATCGAGCTTGGCTCAAGAAAGTATGCCATTGCCATCAGTGACGGCATGGGAAACGGCGAGCGCGCCCATCACGAAAGCAATGAGACACTGAGGCTTTTGCGGCAGATTTTGGAATCGGGCATAGAAGAAAAAATTGCGATCAAATCGGTGAACTCCATTCTGGCGCTGAGGACGCAGGAAGAAGTGTTTTCCACGCTTGATCTGGCGATGATCGACCTGCAGGATGCAAGCAGCAAATTTTTAAAAATCGGATCGACGCCGAGTTTTATCAAACGCGGCGATAAAGTGATCAAAATTGAATCCGGGAATTTGCCGATGGGCATGATCCAGGAATTTGATGTGGATGTCGTTTCCCGGCAGCTGAAAGCCGGCGATATTTTAATCATGATGAGTGACGGGATTTTGGAAGGCCCGCGTTACATTGAAAACCCGGAATTATGGATTAAGCGGAAAATCCGGGAGCTGGAAACGGAAAATCCCCAGGAAATTGCCGACCTGTTCATAGAAGAAGTGATCCGTTCGCGATCCGGTTTAATTGAAGATGATATGACGGTCGTCGTTGCAAAAATCAAACACAATACGCCGAAATGGGCGGCTATCCCGGTCAGCAAAGGGAAAAAAATGATCTCTTAGATGCCGTGCCACACTGAATGCGATACGTGCTGAAACGGCCGGGCCGAAACGGCGGCTGCAAGCAGAAACAGCGCACGTGTCCACGATCAGCTAAAAATGCGGTACGGAAAGGATAAAATTGAATATTCAGGCGGGGCACCTATGCTAAAGCGTGCAGGGCGGGCAAAAGGGTGAACATCAGCCGCCGCACATTTTCAGGACAGAAGCCTGTGCCGCAATGAATGCGGCAACAGGAGAAAAGGAATGGACATCAACGGGCACCATTTTTCAGGATAGAAAAGGAGGCGGGCGGCCGGATAAGGGAATTTCGTTAGGATTGGAACGTTTGCTTGATAAAGCGCCCGAATTTCAGGCGGGCACTTTACAAGCGAAGATATGTCTGAAAAGCGGGAATTAAATAGAAGAAGCGGAAGGCAACGGTATATATTTTCTCCCGATTGTCGATGATGGTAAAAACGCAAGAAATGCCGTCAATGACAAGGAGGAGAAAAGATGAATGCAGGCACTTTAAAACAAATTTTGCTGATTACGGACGGATGTTCAAACCAAGGGGGTGATCCGGCTGCAGCTGCGGCACTGGCAAGGGAAGCAGGCATAACCATTAATGTAATTGGCGTCATGGAACGGGATATCATTGATGAAAAAGGGGCAGCGGAAATTCAAAATATCGCCATGTCAGGGGGCGGCGTCAGCCAGATCGTATATACGAAACAATTATCGCAAACTGTGCAAATGGTCACACGGAAAGCGATGACCCAGACGATTCAGGGAATCGTGAACAAGGAATTAAAACATATTTTGGGAAGTAACGGATCCATTGAAGCACTGCCGCCTGAAAAACGCGGCGATGTGTTGGAGGTGGTGGATGAGCTGGGGGAAACAGTGGATTTGGACATTCTTGTGCTTGTCGATACAAGCGCAAGCATGAAACCGAAGCTTGAGACGGTAAAAGAAGCTTTGCTTGATTTGTCTTTAAGCCTGAATGCGCGGATGGGAAATAACCAATTTTCAGTTTTTATATTTCCTGGGAAAAGGAAAGAGACGGAGAAACTGCTTGACTGGACACCGAAACTGGAATCACTGGCGGCAATATTTCCGAAACTGCAGACAGGCGGGATTACGCCGACAGGGCCGGCCATTCATGAGGCGATCCGCCATTTTGACCGGAAAAGGAAGCTGAGGGGATATCATACGCATGATGACGGACAATACTTTGAAGAATCCATTTAATGATCCGCCGGGTACGGTTGTGACGGGGAAATGGCATAAAAACCGGTACAGATTGCTAAAGCGCCTTGGGGCCGGTGCAAATGGCGCAGTATATCTGGCGGAATCGGCGGCCGGTCTGGTTGCATTAAAAGCCGGTGTGAGCACTGCCCAGATGGCCTCCGAGTCCAGCGTACTAAAAACCATATCCAAGGCCCGGGGGCAGTCCCTCGGGCCTTCCTTTTTGGAAGCGGATGACTGGGAACGCGGGCGGGAGGTCATTCCCTTTTATGTCATGGAATATATAGAAGGCCCGGACCTGCTTTCCTTTGTTTCCGGGAAAGGTTTTTCCTGGGCGGCAGTGCTTGTGATCCAGCTTCTTTCCGATTTGCAGCATTTGCATGAACAGGGATGGATTTTCGGGGACTTGAAGCCCGAAAACTTGCTGGTCGGGACGCCTGGAAACAGGATCCGCTGCATTGACCCGGGCGGGATGACAAAGATCGGGCGTTCTGTAAAAGAATTTACGGAGTTTTTTGACAGGGGTTACTGGGGGTTGGGATCGCGGAAAGCCGAGCCCTCCTATGATTTGTTTTCCGCCGCAATGGTGATGATCAATCTCGCTTATCCGAACCGGTTTTTAAAAAAACAGGCAAATGGCTTCCCGCAGCTGATGGCGGCGGTCAGGCAACATGCCGGGCTGTGCAAATTTGAGGCGGTGCTGCGGAAAGCGCTGGGGGGTGGATACCAGACAGCTTTTGAAATGAGGCAGGACATGCTTAATCTGCTGACTGCGGACGGAGAAAAGAAGAAAGCCAAAACAACGCACAGGCCGGAAAAACAAAAACCCGGACAGTCTCGTTCAAAAAGGCGCAGATTCCGAAAATTTAAAAGGTTCGTGGCTGCCATGATGATCATCTTGATGATCTCTATGTTATACTGGTATTATACTTACGGACAAACCAGCATCCCTTTTTAAATATCCACAAATTTATGCCGGTTCATGCGGCGGCTCCTTGTCCGGGATTTCAGCATGGGCGAAAAGATGCGCGCAGCGGCAACATGCGGGTACGGGCAAGGATGGCCATCACATGTTTTATTGAGACAGGCGCCTTTTTATAAAGAAAAGCATCGCAAATTTCCGGCCGTTTAAAAATGCCAGCGCAAATTTTTACGAAAACGTCCATGCGGCAAGATCAGCGCCAAAGGGGTGGAAATAAATGTTCAGGATAAATACACCGGCACCCATTCTCAAGGCGGAATATGTTTAGAAATTTGGAAATGCCCGTGTTACAATGGAAATAACAAAACGGTACCGAAAAGGACAGGTTTTATGCTCGCATTTGAGGACAACGTATTCCATTTTATCAGGAAACACCAGCTGATTGAGGCGGGAGACCATTTGCTCGTAGCGGTTTCCGGCGGGCCGGATTCCCTTGCGCTCCTCCACTTTCTCACTTCGCGGATAGAGCGCTTCCGTGTAAAGATAACAGCCGCCCATGTCAACCATATGCTAAGAGGGGAAGCGTCCCGTAAAGACCTTTTGTTTGTCAAAAGCTTCTGTGAATCTTGCCGTATCGGTTGTGAAACGGCAGAAATCCCGGTGCTGGAAAAAGCGGAGGAAGAAGGCCTTGGCATTGAAGAGGCAGCGAGAAAATACCGGTACGCTTTTCTCGCTGAAGCAATGGAGAAAACCGGCGCCAATAAAGTTGTACTGGGCCACCATGGCGATGACCAGATGGAAACGGTGCTTATGCGGCTTACCAGGGGCGCAGGCGGAAAGGGAAGGGCAGGCATTCCGTTTCGCCGGCCGTTTGCAAAGGGTGACATCATCCGCCCGCTGTTGGGCACGACCAAAAAAGAAATCATAGATTACTGCGCCCATTATCATCTGGAGCCGCGCACCGATGAAAGCAACGCATCCCCCGCCTTTGCAAGAAACCGGTTTCGCGCGTCCGTACTGCCTTTTCTACAAAAAGAAAATCCGCGGGCCCATTTGCATTTTCAAAGATTCAGTGAAGAGCTTTTGGAAGATGAAACCTATCTTTACGGGCTGGCGCAGGAGAAATTAAAGCAGATGGCGGAAACAGGGCCCGGAACTTGCACGCTCGATCTCCGGAAGTTCAAAGAGATGCCTATGCCTTTACAAAGGCGGGCGATTCATCTAATATTAAAATATCTTTACAATGAAGACATAAAAGACGTCACAGCGATACATACAGATGCCGTTTTAAAACTGGCTTCAGGCTCCAATCCGTCCGGGAGCGCCGATCTCCCCGGCGGATTAAAGGCTGTAAGGGATTACGGGCGCATGGCCTTTTCTTTCGGGCGCCGCCCCGCCCGTTCTGCATATCAATACGTCTTGGATGAAGGGATGAAGATTGATCTGCCGAACGGGTATACGATAAAGCTTGTAAAAAGCAAAATTTCATATTCATCCCTGCCAAAGAATATGCTATTATTACACATAAACGACACTTCTCTCCCCCTTATTGTTCGTACAAGGAAACCGGGGGACAGAATTGAAGCAAAAGGACTAAATGGTTCAAAAAAGGTAAAAGATATATTTATTGATGAGAAAATTTCAAAGCCGGAGCGGGATTTGTGGCCGGTTGTAACCGATTCAAAAGGGAACATCCTGTGGCTTCCGAATCTGAAAAAAGCAAAATTTGAATCCGGGCTTATTTTACCTGATGAAACCTATTATGTCGTGCACTATTGTAAGCAAACAACTTCTAGGGGGCAATCGCAAGATGAATCAGGATATTGAAAAAATCCTAATTGCAGAAGAGGAAGTCCAGCGAAAAGTAAAGGAATTGGGGGAGCAGCTGACGAAGGAGTATGATGGCAGATTTCCGCTTGCAATCGGGGTATTAAAAGGCGCCATGATGTTTATGGCCGATCTTGTCAAGCATATTGATACATATTTGGAAATGGATTTTATGGACGTATCGAGCTACGGGAATTCCACTGTTTCATCCGGGGAAGTCAAAATCTTAAAAGACTTGGATACCTCGGTGGAAGGGCGCGATGTCTTGATTATTGAAGACATTATTGACAGCGGGATGACGCTCAGTTACCTGGTTGAATTGTTCCGCTACCGGAAAGCAAAATCCATTAAAATCGTCACATTGCTCGACAAACCATCGGGACGGAAAGCGGACATCCAGGCTGACTACGTCGGTTTCATTGTCCCGGATGAATTCGTTGTCGGATACGGCCTTGATTATGCGGAAAAATACCGCAACCTTCCGTATATCGGCATCCTGAAGCCGGCTGTTTATACCCATGAGGGGGAATAAGAATTCCGGAAAAAGAGGACTATCCTTGTGAAATTCAGGCTATATGTATGGAAAAGCAGACGGTCTGTGAAAAAAAGATGAAAAACGGGTGCAAAATATTGTTAAATTAAAAACCACTATAGTACTATTGAATATAGTTTTTTAAGACCGTGGGAGGAGGTAAGGAATGAATCGGATCTTCAGAAATACAATTTTCTACGTATTATTATTTGTCGTCTTGATCGGGATCGTAAGTTTTTTTAACCGCAGCAACGAAACGACGGAAACGATATCCTATGATCAATTTGTTTCTTATTTGGATAAAGGCAGTGTAAAGAGTATAACAACGCAGCCTTCAAGGGGCGTTTATGAGATCCGGGGCCTGCTGAAAGACGGCAATAAACAGTTTATTACGTATGTCATGGATGACCAGTCCATGCTGAACCGGATCGATAAAGCGGCGCACGATCAAAAAGTGAAAGTCGATGTCCTCCAGGCAAAAGAAACGAATGGATGGGTTTCTTTCCTAACGTCCATTATTCCGTTCGTGATTATTTTCATTCTGTTCTTCTTCATGATGAATCAGGCACAGGGCGGGGGCGGCCGTGTCATGAATTTCGGGAAGAGCAAAGCAAGGCTTTACAATGACGACAAAAAGAAAGTCCGTTTCCGTGATGTTGCCGGCGCGGATGAAGAGAAACAGGAACTTGTCGAAGTCGTCGAATTCTTAAAAGATCCGCGTAAGTTTTCCGAACTGGGTGCCCGTATACCGAAAGGCGTACTGCTTGTCGGGCCTCCGGGAACCGGTAAAACATTGCTGGCAAGGGCAGTTGCAGGTGAAGCAGGGGTTCCTTTCTTCTCCATCAGCGGTTCTGATTTTGTCGAAATGTTTGTCGGTGTCGGCGCAAGCCGGGTACGTGATTTGTTTGAAAATGCGAAGAAGAACGCGCCTTGTATTATCTTTATTGATGAAATTGACGCAGTCGGGCGCCAGCGTGGTGCAGGGCTCGGCGGCGGTCATGATGAACGCGAACAGACGTTGAACCAGCTGCTTGTTGAAATGGACGGATTCAGCGCCAATGAAGGGATCATCATTATTGCGGCAACAAACCGCCCGGATATTCTTGATCCTGCACTTCTGCGGCCGGGGCGTTTTGACCGCCAGATTACGGTTGACCGGCCGGATGTCCACGGGCGTGAAGCTGTACTGCGTGTCCATGCGCGCAATAAACCGCTTGACCCGTCCGTCGATTTAAAAGCGATTGCCCAGCGGACACCGGGTTTTTCCGGAGCCGATTTGGAAAACCTGCTCAATGAAGCAGCGTTGATTGCGGCGAGGGCTTCCAAGAAAAAAATTGACATGCAGGACATTGATGAAGCGACAGACCGCGTCATTGCCGGACCGGCGAAAAAGAGCCGGGTCATTTCAGAAAAAGAACGCAATATTGTGGCCTTCCATGAATCTGGGCATACCGTTATCGGGCTCGTGCTCGATGAAGCGGAAATTGTCCAGAAAGTGACCATTGTGCCGCGCGGACAGGCCGGCGGGTATGCGATGATGGTGCCGAAGGAAGACCGTTACTTCATGACAAAACCGGAATTGCTCGATAAGATTACGGGGCTTCTTGGCGGCCGTGTATCCGAAGAGATTACGTTCGGTGAAGTGTCAACGGGCGCATCCAACGACTTTGAACGCGCAACCGGCATTGCGAGAAGGATGGTAACTGAATTCGGGATGAGCGATAAGCTCGGTCCTCTCCAGTTCGGTTCTTCGCAAGGCCAGGTATTTTTGGGCAGAGATATTAACAATGACCAAAATTATTCCGATAAAATTGCTTACGAAATTGATACGGAAATTCAAAATATCATCAAAACCTGTTATGAACGGGCACGGCAGATCTTGCTCGAACACCGCGACAAGCTGGAGCTGATCGCAAAAACGCTGCTTGAAGTGGAAACATTGGATGCAAAACAAATCAAGCATCTGTTTGAACACGGCACGTTGCCAGAACCGTCTGCGAAGCCACAGGATCCGGCTGAAATCGGCGGGACCGAGCCGCGCGTGAACCTGCAGCCGAAGCAGGGCGGCATAAAAGAAGTGGATCCGGGTGCCGGAAATAATTCGGATAACGGGATGCCGGAAGAAAAGCGCCCGGGGAAACTGGGGCCGTCAAGACCGGTAGATGATGACCAGCTTTAATATTGTGTAAAACCACTTTAAAAAGCACCGTCTGAAAAAAGGCGGTGTTTTTTTATGGCAGCGGGAACCAAATGAAAGCATTCTCTAAATCACGGAGATTATGGTATGATGGTTGCATAAAAACTAAACAGAAAAACAAAGTGGTGAGCATAATGTTATTGGTGATCGATGTTGGGAATACAAACATTGTATTAGGTGTATACGATAAAGATGAATTAAAATACCATTGGCGCATTCAAACAGTAAGGGATAAAACAGAAGACGAATACGGCATGTCCATGAAAGCCTTGTTCCGCCATGTCGGCATTCACTTTAAAGATATTACCGGCATTATTATTTCTTCTGTGGTGCCCCCGATCATGTACGCACTGGAGCGGATGTGCAGCAAATATTTCCACGTTTCGCCGCTGATCGTCGGCCCGGGGGTTAAAACAGGGCTCGACATTAAATATGATAATCCGCGTGAGGTCGGGGCAGACCGGATTGTCAATGCAGTCGCCGGCATCCACGAATACGGCAGCCCGTTAATTATTGTCGACTTCGGGACAGCAACCACTTATTGTTATATTAACGAGGAAAAGCAGTATATGGGGGGAGCCATTGCGCCGGGCATCAGCATCTCGGCGGAAGCCCTGTACTCGAGAGCGGCAAAACTGCCCCGGATAGAAATCGCGAGCCCGGATGATATTATTGGCCGGAACACCGTCAGCGCCATGCAGGCAGGCATTGTTTTCGGCTATGTCGGGCAGGTTGAAGGTATCGTGTCCCGGATGAAAGCAAAAAGTAAAAAAGACCCGGTCGTCATTGCAACAGGCGGGCATGCGCCCCTCATTGCAAAAGAATCAAAAAGCATTGATATTGTCGACCAATTTTTGACTTTAAAAGGGTTGCACTTGATTTATAACCGAAACTTACAGCATTAAAGGAGGATTTTTCTTTTGGCGGATTATTTAATTAAAGCATTAGCGTATGACGGACAGGTCCGGGCATACGCTGCGGACACAACGGAAACCGTTGGAGAAGCGCAACGGAGGCACTACACCTGGCCGACGGCTTCCGCCGCGCTGGGCAGAACGTTAACAGCAGGGGCGATGATGGGGGCCATGCTGAAGGGGGATGAAAAAATTACGATCAAAGTGGAAGGCGGCGGCCCGATCGGTGTCATTCTGGTAGATGCGAATGCACACGGGGAAGTCCGGGGCTATGTTACCAATCCGCAAACCCATTTTGATTTAAACAAAAAAGGAAAGCTGGATGTCCGGCGTGCAGTCGGGACAGACGGGACGCTTACTGTTGTGAAAGACCTCGGACTGCGCGAGCATTTTTCAGGCCAGGTTCCGCTTGTATCCGGCGAGCTTGGCGAAGATTTTACGTATTATTTTGCCGCTTCCGAACAAGTGCCATCTGCAGTCGGTGTCGGGGTGCTGGTCAATCCTGACAACACGATTCTGGCTGCCGGCGGGTTTATCATCCAGTTGATGCCGGGAACAGACGAGAAAGTCATCTCGGAAATTGAAAATAAAATTTCCGATACCGCGCCGATTTCCGAACTCATCCGCGAGGGGCTTTCTCCGGAAGAAATATTGGCAAATCTGCTCGGCAAAGAAAATGTGCAGATATTGGAGAAAATGGCAGTACGGTTTGAATGCACCTGCTCCAAAGAAAAATTTGCTTCTGCCATGATCGACCTCGGCAAACAGGAGCTCCGGGACATGATCGAGGAAGACGGACAAGCTGAAGCCGTCTGCCATTTTTGCCGCCAAAAATACCATTTCAGTCGTGAAGATCTGGAACAAATGCTGGAAGAAGCAAAAGGGTAAGGTAAAAGCCGTGAGGGCAGGAGATTTTCAGCAAAACGGCCTTCCTTTTCAGATGAATGCGGGCCCCTCGAGCGCGAATAGGCAGCTTTTAACCAAGTTGGCTAACCGGGGCCGGCCTGTTCGATTGCCGGAAGCTTGCCCCGCCGTTGCAATTAAGCCGCCGTTTGATCAAGAAGACCCGGCGCCAGTGGCTAAAAAAGCGACTCTTTGCCGTTTCCGTTTTCTTAGGCACTTTGTCATAGAATAGCAAGGCGTTTTGGTTGACAATTGCGTAAAAAGATGTTAATTTTTAGATATTAAACCAATAAAAATACTCGGAATATGGGGTGGATGATTTTGGCAAAGTATGTGAACTCTGTTGCTGAATTGGTCGGCAACACACCGGTTGTAAAAGTAAACCGTCTGACAAATGAAAATGACGCAGAAGTTTATTTGAAGCTGGAATATTTCAATCCGGCCAGCAGTGTCAAAGACCGGATTGCCCTTGCAATGATTGAAGACGCTGAACAAAAAGGGCGCTTAAAACCGGGCGACACCATTGTTGAACCGACAAGCGGCAACACGGGAATCGGGCTTGCAATGATTGCGGCTGCAAAAGGATACAAAGCTGTCATTGTCATGCCGGAAACAATGAGCATGGAACGCCGCAGCCTGCTGCGTGCATACGGGGCAAAGCTCGTTTTAACCCCGGGCTCTGAAGGCATTAAAGGTGCAGTAAACAAAGCGGAACAACTTGTAAAAGAAAACGGCTATTTTATGCTGCAGCAATTCAAAAACCCGGCCAACCCGGAAATCCACCGTTTGACAACCGGTAAAGAAATTATTGAACAAATGGGAGACCAGCTCGATGCATTCGTTGCCGGTGTCGGCACCGGCGGAACGATTACAGGGGCTGGCCAGGCGCTGCGCGAAGCTTATCCGGGCATCAAAATTTATGCGGTTGAACCGGATGACTCCCCGCTGTTGTCTGAAGGCAAACCGGGCCCGCACAAAATCCAGGGGATCGGCACCAACTTTGTCCCTGAAACACTCGATAAAGAAATTTACGATGAAATTATCCGTGTCACAACGGACCAGGCTTTCAAAGCGGCAAAAGATACAGCTGCAAAAGAAGGTATTCTCGGCGGGATTTCTTCCGGCGCTGCTGTTTATGCCGCGCTTGAAGTGGCGAAAAAACTCGGCAAAGGCAAAAAAGTGCTTGCCATCATTCCGGATACCGGCGAACGCTATTTGAGTACCCCGCTTTACCAGTTTGAAGACTAAGAACGGCAAAACCCGCGGAGGAACGGCCCCCGCGGGTTTTTCTTTTCGCAAACCTATGTATGCGGGTTGAAATGCAACCCCCTTCCTGCCTGAACAGTAAAGATTGGGATTTTCAGTGCAGGACCCGGGCCCGCTGCGGGAAGCCGGCATTTTTGCATATCGTATTAATCCCCGGCTGCGGATGTGGTAGACTATAATTATTGAACTGAGAAAAGGGGAGAACAGAAGTTGAAGTGTGGTCCGTTTACGTTCGACTTTACCCGAAAAACCTATGTGATGGGCATATTAAATGTAACGCCCGACTCTTTTTCGGACGGAGGGAATTTTTTTCAGCCTGAAAAAGCGGTGGAACATGCGTATCAGATGGTACAGGACGGTGCCGATCTGCTCGATATTGGCGGAGAGTCGACAAGGCCGGGGCATCAGCCGATATCAGCGGAGGAAGAACTGGACAGAATCCTGCCGGTCATTCATTCTGTGGCAGGAAAAGTCCAGGCGCCGCTTTCTGTTGATACGTATAAAGCGAGAACTGCGGAAGAAGCAATAAAAGCGGGCGCACATATCATCAATGATGTATGGGGGGCAAAACGGGATCCGGAAATCGCCGATGTAGCCGCACAGTACGATGTTCCGATTATTTTAATGCATAACCGCGAAAACCCGCAATATGAACATTTTATGCGGGACTGTTTGAACGATCTGTATGAAAGCATTACGATTGCAAAAAAAGCAGGTGTCGAAGACCGGCAAATCATCCTCGATCCGGGTATCGGGTTTGCGAAAGGTTTTCAGGAAAACATGGAAATGATGCGGAACCTCGACAAACTTGTTGGACTCGGCTATCCCGTCCTGCTTGCTGCTTCAAGAAAGCGCATAATCGGAAGCGTGCTCGGGCTGCCGACTGGCGAAAGAATGGAAGGCACCGGGGCGGTATGCTGTTTTGGCATCATGAAAGGCTGCCATATGGTCCGTGTCCACGATGTAAAACCCGTAAGCAGAATGGTGAAAATGATGGACGCCCTCGTCGGAAAAGGGGAACAGGATGGACAAAATTTATATTCATGATATGGAATTTTACGGTTACCACGGCGTATTGCCCGAGGAAAACAAACTGGGCCAGCGCTTCCGTGTATCCATCGTGCTTGGTCTGGATTTAAAGCGGGCGGGCGAAACCGACCGGCTGGAAGAAACCGTCAGTTATGCGGATGTCTATGCATGCGTGAAAAAAATTGTTGAAGGGCAGCCTTTCAAGCTCCTTGAAGCTGTTGCAGAAAAACTGGCTGCTTCCATTCTCGCTTTATATGAAAAAGTTGCGGAAGTCACAGTCAAAGTAACCAAACCGGACCCGCCCATTCCCGGCCATTACAAGTCCGTTGCGGTAGAAATTACAAGGAGAAGAAAGAATGGATAATCTCGCTTATTTGGCACTCGGATCCAATATTGAACCGCGATTTGATTATCTTCAGCACGCCGTCCGGTTGCTTGGAAACAACCCGGGCATAAAGGTTTGCAAAGCTTCATCCATTTATGAAACCGAACCTGTCGGGTACACAGACCAGGGACAGTTTTTAAACATGGCTGTCAAAATTGAAACGGGGTTATCCCCTTTTGGCCTGCTCGCTGCCTGCCTTGAGATTGAAAAAAAGTTACGGAGAAAAAGGAAAATTCATTGGGGGCCGCGGACCATAGACCTTGACATTTTGTTGTATAATCAGGAAAATATGAAAACAGAGAATCTTACCATTCCGCACCCGCGCATGCATGAACGGGCATTTGTTTTGGTTCCCCTCACGGAATTGGACAATGCACTTTGCGACCCTGTAACCAAAATCCCGTATGCGGAGCTGCTGAAAAAATGCGCAGACAAAGAAGGCGTCCGGCTGTGGAAACAGATCACAGGGGATACTGCTTTCTTGCCATAAAGGGTACCCCCGGGCATTTTAAACAACCCGGCGGCGGCTTTATACTGAAATACGGATTGGTGTATAACCGGTACGGAAACAACGACAGGCCATGTAACGGAGTACTGCCGGAGGAATCCCGGCAGTACTTGCTTGTATACATACAAAGAAAAAACCTGGTGAAAGGATGTCTGAACGCGAAAGATTGTGTACAATAATAGAGGTATACGTCTATAATGGCTAATGTTGGGCGGCAGAACCTTTCATACTTGAAGAGGGCGGAAAATAAGGAAAGGCGTCTTTCCTTTTCTATCATATTGGCCGGCATTTTTAACGATTGGAGGAAAAAAGATGAGTGGCGAAAATATAAATGAACAGTATCTGGTCCGGAAAGAAAAAATGGAGGCGCTCCGCGAAAAAGGGGTGGACCCGTTCGGCAAGCGTTTTGAACGGACAACCGACACGGAAGAATTAAAACAAAAATACGGCGAATGCACGGAAGAACAACTGGAAGAAAAAGAGATTCCAGTTGCCATTGCCGGGCGGATCATGACAAAACGGCGGAAAGGAAGGGCCGGGTTTGCCCATATCCAGGACTTGAAAGGGCAAATCCAGTTTTATATTCGCCAGGACGCAGTCGGCGAAGAACAGTACGAGTTATTCAAAAGCACGGACCTTGGCGACATTGTCGGGCTTAAAGGCACGGTTTTCCGGACAAAAGTGGGCGAATTGTCCGTCAAAGTCAAAGAATTTATTCTGTTAACAAAAGCGCTGCGCCCGTTGCCGGATAAATTCCACGGCCTGCGGGACATCGAGCAGCGGTACCGTCAGCGTTATCTCGACCTGATTATGAGTGAAGAAAGTAAAAACACGTTCATTACAAGAAGCCGCATTATCCAGTCCATCCGCAATTATTTGAACAAGAACGGCTATTTGGAAGTCGAAACGCCAATGATGCATGCCATTGCAGGTGGGGCGGCTGCACGGCCGTTTATCACCCATCACAATGCGCTCGATATCGACCTTTATATGCGGATTGCGATTGAACTCCACCTGAAACGGTTGATTGTCGGCGGGTTGGAAAAAGTCTATGAAATCGGCCGCGTTTTCCGCAATGAAGGAATCGATACCCGCCATAACCCGGAATTCACGATGCTTGAGCTGTACGAAGCATATGCGGATTTTAACGATATTATGCAGCTGACTGAAAACATGATTGTGCACACAGCAAAAGAAGTACTCGGCACCACCGCCATCCGGTACGGCGAACATGAAGTAAATCTTGAACCGGAATGGCGCCGCCTGCATATGGTCGATGCAATTAAAGAATATACGGGCGTCGACTTCTGGAATGTGACAAGCACCGAAGAAGCAAGGGCACTTGCAAAAGAACACCATATTGAAATCACGGAACATATGGAATACGGGCATATCGTCAATGAATTTTTCGAGCAAAGGGTAGAAGAAAAACTGATCCAGCCGACTTTCGTTTACGGGCACCCGGTCGAAATCTCGCCGCTTGCTAGAAAAAATGAAAAAGACCCGCGGTTTACAGACCGGTTTGAACTGTTCATTGTCGGCCGTGAACATGCCAATGCCTTCACCGAACTGAATGACCCGATCGACCAGCGCGAACGTTTCGTGAACCAGCTGAAAGAGCGCGAGCAGGGGAATGACGAAGCGCACCAAATGGATGAAGACTTTATTGAAGCATTGGAATACGGCATGCCGCCAACAGGAGGACTCGGCATCGGCGTTGACCGGCTTGTCATGTTGCTGACCAATGCCCCGTCTATCCGGGACGTGCTGCTCTTCCCATTAATGAAAAGCAGGGATTAAGCAAAGCAAAACTTACAAAAAGCAGCGGGGCAGGAACCGCTGCTTTTTGTAAACATCATTTTAAATAATATTAACGTTCAAGCGGCTGGTTTTTTGTGAATTGTATTGGCTACGGCCAGCGGTAAGCCTTTTTCTTGTTTTGCTGAAAGAGAGCAGGCTTCAGCTTGTTTGAAAAATAAATGGCGAAAAGCTGTTGCATTCGTACCAAATACATGGTATAGTATTATTCGTTGGCTAATTAAATGCCTACTTAAAAATACAGATTTGAAAAAGTTGTTGACAATAGTATTTGTTTGCAGTAGAATATTAAAGTCGCTTAGAAAACAACTTAGATTGTTCCTTGAAAACTGGACAAAATGAAACGTCAAATTCTTTTTGAGCTTTTATCAAACATCTTTACTGAGAGTTTGATCCTGGCTCAGGACGAACGCTGGCGGCGTGCCTAATACATGCAAGTCGTGCGGACCTTTTAAAAGCTTGCTTTTAAAAGGTTAGCGGCGGACGGGTGAGTAACACGTGGGCAACCTGCCTGTAAGACTGGGATAACGCCGGGAAACCGGGGCTAATACCAGATCGTTTTTTCCTCCGCATGGAGGAAAAAGGAAAGGCGGCTTCGGCTGCCACTTACAGATGGGCCCGCGGCGCATTAGCTAGTTGGCGGGGTAATGGCCCACCAAGGCAACGATGCGTAGCCGACCTGAGAGGGTGATCGGCCACATTGGGACTGAGACACGGCCCAAACTCCTACGGGAGGCAGCAGTAGGGAATCTTCCGCAATGGACGAAAGTCTGACGGAGCAACGCCGCGTGAGTGAAGAAGGCCTTCGGGTCGTAAAACTCTGTTGCCGGGGAAGAACAAGTGCCGTTCGAACAGGGCGGCGCCTTGACGGTACCCGGCCAGAAAGCCACGGCTAACTACGTGCCAGCAGCCGCGGTAATACGTAGGTGGCAAGCGTTGTCCGGAATTATTGGGCGTAAAGCGCGCGCAGGCGGCTTCTTAAGTCTGATGTGAAATCTTGCGGCTCAACCGCAAGCGGTCATTGGAAACTGGGAGGCTTGAGTGCAGAAGAGGAGAGTGGAATTCCACGTGTAGCGGTGAAATGCGTAGAGATGTGGAGGAACACCAGTGGCGAAGGCGGCTCTCTGGTCTGTAACTGACGCTGAGGCGCGAAAGCGTGGGGAGCAAACAGGATTAGATACCCTGGTAGTCCACGCCGTAAACGATGAGTGCTAAGTGTTAGAGGGTTTCCGCCCTTTAGTGCTGCAGCTAACGCATTAAGCACTCCGCCTGGGGAGTACGGCCGCAAGGCTGAAACTCAAAGGAATTGACGGGGGCCCGCACAAGCGGTGGAGCATGTGGTTTAATTCGAAGCAACGCGAAGAACCTTACCAGGTCTTGACATCCTCTGACCTCCCTGGAGACAGGGCCTTCCCCTTCGGGGGACAGAGTGACAGGTGGTGCATGGTTGTCGTCAGCTCGTGTCGTGAGATGTTGGGTTAAGTCCCGCAACGAGCGCAACCCTTGACCTTAGTTGCCAGCATTGAGTTGGGCACTCTAAGGTGACTGCCGGTGACAAACCGGAGGAAGGTGGGGATGACGTCAAATCATCATGCCCCTTATGACCTGGGCTACACACGTGCTACAATGGATGGTACAAAGGGCTGCGAGACCGCGAGGTTAAGCCAATCCCAGAAAACCATTCCCAGTTCGGATTGCAGGCTGCAACCCGCCTGCATGAAGCCGGAATCGCTAGTAATCGCGGATCAGCATGCCGCGGTGAATACGTTCCCGGGCCTTGTACACACCGCCCGTCACACCACGAGAGTTTGTAACACCCGAAGTCGGTGAGGTAACCTTTACGGAGCCAGCCGCCGAAGGTGGGACAGATGATTGGGGTGAAGTCGTAACAAGGTAGCCGTATCGGAAGGTGCGGCTGGATCACCTCCTTTCTAAGGGGAAAAGCGTAGGGCGCTCGTTCATCGGCGTACGGATTTCGAAGTCTTCGACTGAGATAAAGGAAACACGATGAGCCTTAAAGGCGAATCGATGCCCGCTTATCGTAGGGAGAAGACGTAGAAATACGCTAGCCGATAGCGCCCGGAGCTAGACATAAAAGGAAAACCTTCGGTTTTCCGAAATTAAGTTTGGCGTTTCCGTTTTGTTCAGTTTTGAAGGTCCAATCCTTCAGTATGTGTTCTTTGAAAACCGGATAGGAGAAATAAACCAAGTAAACCGAGAATCGCTTATTTTTGGATTTAAACCTTTTATGGTTAAGTTAGAAAGGGCGCACGGCGGATGCCTTGGCACTAGGAGCCGATGAAGGACGGTACAAACACCGATATGCTCCGGGGAGCTGTACGTAAGCTTTGATCCGGAGATTTCCGAATGGGGAAACCCCCTGTCTTTAATCGGACAGGATTCCTGCCTGAATCCATAGGGCAGGAAGGGCACACCCGGGGAACTGAAACATCTCAGTACCCGGAGGAAGAGAAAGCAATTGCGATTTCCCAAGTAGCGGCGAGCGAACAGGAAACAGCCCAAACCGGAAGGCTTGCCTTCCGGGGTTGTAGGACACTCATATGGGAGTTACAAAAGAACGGGGTAAGTGAAGCGGCCTGGAAAGGCCTGCCGGAGAAGGTAAAAGCCCTGTAACTGAAACTTCGTTCTCTCCCGAGTGGATCCTGAGTACGGCGGGACACGAGGAATCCCGCCGGAATCCGGGAGGACCATCTCCCAAGGCTAAATACTCCCTAGTGACCGATAGTGAACCAGTACCGTGAGGGAAAGGTGAAAAGCACCCCGGGAGGGGAGTGAAAGAGATCCTGAAACCGTGTGCCTACAAGTAGTCAGAGCCCGTTAACGGGTGATGGCGTGCCTTTTGTAGAATGAACCGGCGAGTTACGGTCTCATGCAAGGTTAAGCTGAAGAAGCGGAGCCGCAGCGAAAGCGAGTCTGAACAGGGCGAAAGAGTATGAGGCCGCAGACCCGAAACCAGGTGATCTACCCATGTCCAGGGTGAAGGCAAGGTAACACTTGCTGGAGGCCCGAACCCACGCACGTTGAAAAGTGCGGGGATGAGGTGTGGGTAGCGGAGAAATTCCAATCGAACTTGGAGATAGCTGGTTCTCTCCGAAATAGCTTTAGGGCTAGCCTCAAGCGGAGAGTTTTGGAGGTAGAGCACTGTTTGGACGAGGGGCCCTCATCGGGTTACCGAATTCAGACAAACTCCGAATGCCAAAAACTTATGCTTGGGAGTCAGACTGTGAGTGATAAGATCCATGGTCGAAAGGGAAACAGCCCAGACCGCCAGCTAAGGTCCCAAAGTATACGTTAAGTGGAAAAGGATGTGGCGTTGCTTAGACAACCAGGATGTTGGCTTAGAAGCAGCCATCATTCAAAGAGTGCGTAATAGCTCACTGGTCGAGTGACGCTGCGCCGAAAATGTACCGGGGCTAAACGTATCACCGAAGCTGCGGATGGACACCGTTTGGTGTCCGTGGTAGGAGAGCGTTCTAAGGGCGTTGAAGCCGGACCGGAAGGACCGGTGGAGCGCTTAGAAGTGAGAATGCCGGTATGAGTAGCGAAAGAAGGGTGAGAATCCCTTCCACCGAATGCCTAAGGTTTCCTGAGGAAGGCTCGTCCGCTCAGGGTTAGTCGGGGCCTAAGCCGAGGCCGAAAGGCGTAGGCGATGGACAACAGGTTGATATTCCTGTACCGCCTCTTCACCGTTTGAACGATGGGGGGACGCAGGAGGATAGGGCAAGCGCGACACTGGTTGATCGCGTCCAAGCAGTTAGGCCGGTGCGGAGGCAAATCCTTCGCGCCAAGGCGGAGCTGTGATGGCGAGGGAAATTAAAGTACCGAAGTTCCTGATTCCACACTGCCAAGAAAAGCCTCTAGTGAGGTGAAAGGCGCCCGTACCGCAAACCGACACAGGTAGGCGAGGAGAGAATCCTAAGGTGAGCGAGAGAACTCTCGTTAAGGAACTCGGCAAAATGACCCCGTAACTTCGGGAGAAGGGGTGCTTTTTGGGGTGTATGCCCCGGGAAGCCGCAGTGAATAGGCCCAGGCGACTGTTTAGCAAAAACACAGGTCTCTGCGAAGCCGCAAGGCGAAGTATAGGGGCTGACACCTGCCCGGTGCTGGAAGGTTAAGGAGAGGGGTTAGCCGCAAGGCGAAGCTCTGAACTGAAGCCCCAGTAAACGGCGGCCGTAACTATAACGGTCCTAAGGTAGCGAAATTCCTTGTCAGGTAAGTTCTGACCCGCACGAAAGGTGTAACGATCTGGGCACTGTCTCAACGAGAGACTCGGTGAAATTATAGTACCTGTGAAGATGCAGGTTACCCGCGACAGGACGGAAAGACCCCATGGAGCTTTACTGCAGCCTGATATTGAATTTTGGTACAGCTTGTACAGGATAGGTAGGAGCCTTGGAAACCGGAGCGCCAGCTTCGGCGGAGGCATCGGTGGGATACTACCCTGGCTGTATTGAAATTCTAACCCGCACCCCTTACCGGGGTGGGAGACAGTGTCAGGCAGGCAGTTTGACTGGGGCGGTCGCCTCCTAAAAGGTAACGGAGGCGCCCAAAGGTTCCCTCAGAATGGTTGGAAATCATTCGCAGAGTGTAAAGGCATAAGGGAGCTTGACTGCGAGACTTACAAGTCGGGCAGGGACGAAAGTCGGGCTTAGTGATCCGGTGGTTCCGCATGGAAGGGCCATCGCTCAACGGATAAAAGCTACCCTGGGGATAACAGGCTGATCTCCCCCAAGAGTCCACATCGACGGGGAGGTTTGGCACCTCGATGTCGGCTCATCGCATCCTGGGGCTGTAGTCGGTCCCAAGGGTTGGGCTGTTCGCCCATTAAAGCGGTACGCGAGCTGGGTTCAGAACGTCGTGAGACAGTTCGGTCCCTATCCGTCGCGGGCGCAGGAAATTTGAGAGGAGCTGTCCTTAGTACGAGAGGACCGGGATGGACGCACCGCTGGTGTACCAGTTGTCTTGCCAAAGGCATCGCTGGGTAGCTATGTGCGGAAGGGATAAGTGCTGAAAGCATCTAAGCATGAAGCCCCCCTCAAGATGAGATTTCCCACAGTTTAACTGGTAAGATCCCTGAAAGATGATCAGGTTGATAGGTCCGGGGTGGAAGCGCGGTGACGCGTGCAGCTGACGGATACTAATCGATCGAGGACTTAACCACGAAAAGCGGAGGTGCCTTGTTTAGCCCCGACAAGCGAATGTTCTGACCGGCATGGAGGCGTCTTTTGGCTCCGTGGCGGGCAGGTGATTCGACCTCGAGGGGCTAGGCACCGGAGCTGGACAATTCTCAAAGTTAGAAGCAGAAACGCATTCTCCGTTTACAGTTTTTTCTCCCATCCGGTTTTCAGGGAACACATCCCAAAATAAAATACAGGTCCGGTGATGATGGCGGAAAGGTCACACCCGAACACATCCCGAACTCGGAAGTTAAGCTTTCCAGCGCCGATGGTAGTTGGGGGTTTCCCCCTGCGAGAGTAGGACGTTGCCGGGCCATAATACGGAGGATTAGCTCAGCTGGGAGAGCGTCTGCCTTACAAGCAGAGGGTCGGAGGTTCGATCCCGTCATCCTCCACCATAAATATGAGCCATTAGCTCAGTTGGTAGAGCATCTGACTTTTAATCAGAGGGTCGCAGGTTCGAATCCTGCATGGCTCATCATATTTAGCAGGAGATAAGAATTTCAGCCTGTTCAAAGTCGCCCTGAAATTCTTTGTTATCTGCATCTTTTGCGGAAGTAGTTCAGTGGTAGAACATCACCTTGCCAAGGTGGGGGTCGCGGGTTCGAATCCCGTCTTCCGCTCCATTTTTTTCTCTTGCCGGGGTGGCGGAATTGGCAGACGCACAGGACTTAAAATCCTGCGGTAGGTGACTACCGTACCGGTTCGACTCCGGTCCTCGGCACCATTCAATGTATGCGCCCATAGCTCAATTGGATAGAGCGTTTGACTACGGATCAAAAGGTTAGGGGTTCGACTCCTCTTGGGCGCGCCATATACGGGAAGTAGCTCAGCTTGGTAGAGCACATGGTTTGGGACCATGGGGTCGCAGGTTCGAATCCTGTCTTCCCGACCATTCAAATTCGGGGCCTTAGCTCAGCTGGGAGAGCGCCTGCTTTGCACGCAGGAGGTCAGCGGTTCGATCCCGCTAGGCTCCACCAAAGAAGCATTGACTTTTAAATAAATAGGTGCTATAATTTAAAAGTTGCTGTTTGAGATTGTTCCTTGAAAACTGGACAAAACGAAACGTCAAATTCTTTTTGAGCTTTTATCAAACATCTTTACTGAGAGTTTGATCCTGGCTCAGGACGAACGCTGGCGGCGTGCCTAATACATGCAAGTCGTGCGGACCTTTTAAAAGCTTGCTTTTAAAAGGTTAGCGGCGGACGGGTGAGTAACACGTGGGCAACCTGCCTGTAAGACTGGGATAACGCCGGGAAACCGGGGCTAATACCGGATAGTTTTTTCCTCCGCATGGAGGAAAAAGGAAAGGCGGCTTCGGCTGCCACTTACAGATGGGCCCGCGGCGCATTAGCTAGTTGGCGGGGTAATGGCCCACCAAGGCAACGATGCGTAGCCGACCTGAGAGGGTGATCGGCCACATTGGGACTGAGACACGGCCCAAACTCCTACGGGAGGCAGCAGTAGGGAATCTTCCGCAATGGACGAAAGTCTGACGGAGCAACGCCGCGTGAGTGAAGAAGGCCTTCGGGTCGTAAAACTCTGTTGCCGGGGAAGAACAAGTGCCGTTCGAACAGGGCGGCGCCTTGACGGTACCCGGCCAGAAAGCCACGGCTAACTACGTGCCAGCAGCCGCGGTAATACGTAGGTGGCAAGCGTTGTCCGGAATTATTGGGCGTAAAGCGCGCGCAGGCGGCTTCTTAAGTCTGATGTGAAATCTTGCGGCTCAACCGCAAGCGGTCATTGGAAACTGGGAGGCTTGAGTGCAGAAGAGGAGAGTGGAATTCCACGTGTAGCGGTGAAATGCGTAGAGATGTGGAGGAACACCAGTGGCGAAGGCGGCTCTCTGGTCTGTAACTGACGCTGAGGCGCGAAAGCGTGGGGAGCAAACAGGATTAGATACCCTGGTAGTCCACGCCGTAAACGATGAGTGCTAAGTGTTAGAGGGTTTCCGCCCTTTAGTGCTGCAGCTAACGCATTAAGCACTCCGCCTGGGGAGTACGGCCGCAAGGCTGAAACTCAAAGGAATTGACGGGGGCCCGCACAAGCGGTGGAGCATGTGGTTTAATTCGAAGCAACGCGAAGAACCTTACCAGGTCTTGACATCCTCTGACCTCCCTGGAGACAGGGCCTTCCCCTTCGGGGGACAGAGTGACAGGTGGTGCATGGTTGTCGTCAGCTCGTGTCGTGAGATGTTGGGTTAAGTCCCGCAACGAGCGCAACCCTTGACCTTAGTTGCCAGCATTGAGTTGGGCACTCTAAGGTGACTGCCGGTGACAAACCGGAGGAAGGTGGGGATGACGTCAAATCATCATGCCCCTTATGACCTGGGCTACACACGTGCTACAATGGATGGTACAAAGGGCTGCGAGACCGCGAGGTTAAGCCAATCCCAGAAAACCATTCCCAGTTCGGATTGCAGGCTGCAACCCGCCTGCATGAAGCCGGAATCGCTAGTAATCGCGGATCAGCATGCCGCGGTGAATACGTTCCCGGGCCTTGTACACACCGCCCGTCACACCACGAGAGTTTGTAACACCCGAAGTCGGTGAGGTAACCTTTACGGAGCCAGCCGCCGAAGGTGGGACAGATGATTGGGGTGAAGTCGTAACAAGGTAGCCGTATCGGAAGGTGCGGCTGGATCACCTCCTTTCTAAGGGGAAAAGCGTAGGGCGCTCGTTCATCGGCGTACGGATTTCGAAGTCTTCGACTGAGATAAAGGAAACACGATGAGCCTTAAAGGCGAATCGATGCCCGCTTATCGTAGGGAGAAGACGTAGAAATACGCTAGCCGATAGCGCCCGGAGCTAGACATAAAAGGAAAACCTTCGGTTTTCCGAAATTAAGTTTGGCGTTTCCGTTTTGTTCAGTTTTGAAGGTCCAATCCTTCAGTATGTGTTCTTTGAAAACCGGATAGGAGAAATAAACCAAGTAAACCGAGAATCGCTTATTTTTGGATTTAAACCTTTTATGGTTAAGTTAGAAAGGGCGCACGGCGGATGCCTTGGCACTAGGAGCCGATGAAGGACGGTACAAACACCGATATGCTCCGGGGAGCTGTACGTAAGCTTTGATCCGGAGATTTCCGAATGGGGAAACCCCCTGTCTTTAATCGGACAGGATTCCTGCCTGAATCCATAGGGCAGGAAGGGCACACCCGGGGAACTGAAACATCTCAGTACCCGGAGGAAGAGAAAGCAATTGCGATTTCCCAAGTAGCGGCGAGCGAACAGGAAACAGCCCAAACCGGAAGGCTTGCCTTCCGGGGTTGTAGGACACTCATATGGGAGTTACAAAAGAACGGGGTAAGTGAAGCGGCCTGGAAAGGCCTGCCGGAGAAGGTAAAAGCCCTGTAACTGAAACTTCGTTCTCTCCCGAGTGGATCCTGAGTACGGCGGGACACGAGGAATCCCGCCGGAATCCGGGAGGACCATCTCCCAAGGCTAAATACTCCCTAGTGACCGATAGTGAACCAGTACCGTGAGGGAAAGGTGAAAAGCACCCCGGGAGGGGAGTGAAAGAGATCCTGAAACCGTGTGCCTACAAGTAGTCAGAGCCCGTTAACGGGTGATGGCGTGCCTTTTGTAGAATGAACCGGCGAGTTACGGTCTCATGCAAGGTTAAGCTGAAGAAGCGGAGCCGCAGCGAAAGCGAGTCTGAACAGGGCGAAAGAGTATGAGGCCGCAGACCCGAAACCAGGTGATCTACCCATGTCCAGGGTGAAGGCAAGGTAACACTTGCTGGAGGCCCGAACCCACGCACGTTGAAAAGTGCGGGGATGAGGTGTGGGTAGCGGAGAAATTCCAATCGAACTTGGAGATAGCTGGTTCTCTCCGAAATAGCTTTAGGGCTAGCCTCAAGCGGAGAGTTTTGGAGGTAGAGCACTGTTTGGACGAGGGGCCCTCATCGGGTTACCGAATTCAGACAAACTCCGAATGCCAAAAACTTATGCTTGGGAGTCAGACTGTGAGTGATAAGATCCATGGTCGAAAGGGAAACAGCCCAGACCGCCAGCTAAGGTCCCAAAGTATACGTTAAGTGGAAAAGGATGTGGCGTTGCTTAGACAACCAGGATGTTGGCTTAGAAGCAGCCATCATTCAAAGAGTGCGTAATAGCTCACTGGTCGAGTGACGCTGCGCCGAAAATGTACCGGGGCTAAACGTATCACCGAAGCTGCGGATGGACACCGTTTGGTGTCCGTGGTAGGAGAGCGTTCTAAGGGCGTTGAAGCCGGACCGGAAGGACCGGTGGAGCGCTTAGAAGTGAGAATGCCGGTATGAGTAGCGAAAGAAGGGTGAGAATCCCTTCCACCGAATGCCTAAGGTTTCCTGAGGAAGGCTCGTCCGCTCAGGGTTAGTCGGGGCCTAAGCCGAGGCCGAAAGGCGTAGGCGATGGACAACAGGTTGATATTCCTGTACCGCCTCTTCACCGTTTGAACGATGGGGGGACGCAGGAGGATAGGGCAAGCGCGACACTGGTTGATCGCGTCCAAGCAGTTAGGCCGGTGCGGAGGCAAATCCTTCGCGCCAAGGCGGAGCTGTGATGGCGAGGGAAATTAAAGTACCGAAGTTCCTGATTCCACACTGCCAAGAAAAGCCTCTAGTGAGGTGAAAGGCGCCCGTACCGCAAACCGACACAGGTAGGCGAGGAGAGAATCCTAAGGTGAGCGAGAGAACTCTCGTTAAGGAACTCGGCAAAATGACCCCGTAACTTCGGGAGAAGGGGTGCTTTTTGGGGTGTATGCCCCGGGAAGCCGCAGTGAATAGGCCCAGGCGACTGTTTAGCAAAAACACAGGTCTCTGCGAAGCCGCAAGGCGAAGTATAGGGGCTGACACCTGCCCGGTGCTGGAAGGTTAAGGAGAGGGGTTAGCCGCAAGGCGAAGCTCTGAACTGAAGCCCCAGTAAACGGCGGCCGTAACTATAACGGTCCTAAGGTAGCGAAATTCCTTGTCAGGTAAGTTCTGACCCGCACGAAAGGTGTAACGATCTGGGCACTGTCTCAACGAGAGACTCGGTGAAATTATAGTACCTGTGAAGATGCAGGTTACCCGCGACAGGACGGAAAGACCCCATGGAGCTTTACTGCAGCCTGATATTGAATTTTGGTACAGCTTGTACAGGATAGGTAGGAGCCTTGGAAACCGGAGCGCCAGCTTCGGCGGAGGCATCGGTGGGATACTACCCTGGCTGTATTGAAATTCTAACCCGCACCCCTTACCGGGGTGGGAGACAGTGTCAGGCAGGCAGTTTGACTGGGGCGGTCGCCTCCTAAAAGGTAACGGAGGCGCCCAAAGGTTCCCTCAGAATGGTTGGAAATCATTCGCAGAGTGTAAAGGCATAAGGGAGCTTGACTGCGAGACTTACAAGTCGGGCAGGGACGAAAGTCGGGCTTAGTGATCCGGTGGTTCCGCATGGAAGGGCCATCGCTCAACGGATAAAAGCTACCCTGGGGATAACAGGCTGATCTCCCCCAAGAGTCCACATCGACGGGGAGGTTTGGCACCTCGATGTCGGCTCATCGCATCCTGGGGCTGTAGTCGGTCCCAAGGGTTGGGCTGTTCGCCCATTAAAGCGGTACGCGAGCTGGGTTCAGAACGTCGTGAGACAGTTCGGTCCCTATCCGTCGCGGGCGCAGGAAATTTGAGAGGAGCTGTCCTTAGTACGAGAGGACCGGGATGGACGCACCGCTGGTGTACCAGTTGTCTTGCCAAAGGCATCGCTGGGTAGCTATGTGCGGAAGGGATAAGTGCTGAAAGCATCTAAGCATGAAGCCCCCCTCAAGATGAGATTTCCCACAGTTTAACTGGTAAGATCCCTGAAAGATGATCAGGTTGATAGGTCCGGGGTGGAAGCGCGGCGACGCGTGCAGCTGATGGATACTAATCGATCGAGGACTTAACCACGAAAAGCGGAGGTGCCTTGTTTAGCCCCGACAAGCGAATGTTCTGACCGGCATGGAGGCGTCTTTTGGCTCCGTGGCGGGCAGGTGATTCGACCTCGAGGGGCTAGGCACCGGAGCTGGACAATTCTCAAAGTTAGAAGCAGAAACGCATTCTCCGTTTACAGTTTTTTCTCCCATCCGGTTTTCAGGGAACACATCCCAAAATAAAATACAGGTCCGGTGATGATGGCGGAAAGGTCACACCCGAATACATCCCGAACTCGGAAGTTAAGCTTTCCAGCGCCGATGGTAGTTGGGGGTTTCCCCCTGCGAGAGTAGGACGTTGCCGGGCCAAATCAAAACCGCAGGCGATTTGTCTGCGGTTTTTGCATATTTTTATTGGGAAATGTACTCGGCTCCTGCTTTTTTCGGAATGCACCCCGTTTTGCTCAAAGTTATCAAATGAGGAGCCGGAAAGGGATTTTTCAACTTGCAAGGTCTTCTTGATGGTAGAAATCGGCCGAAAAGCACACACAGATAGCCGGTGAATCGTTCCATTTTGCGCTTGTCCGTAAGAATCGGTTTCCCCTTTAAGTTTGGCGAAATTGTTTAACGTATACCCTTTAGAAACTGCAGGCAGAGGAACGGGCCTTTTTCGATTGCCGTCTGGAGAAAAAGGCGGATGGCCGGAAAGTCAATCGTTTCCCGGTTCTTAAGCAGTTCTGCCCACCATTCTGTTTCGTAGCGGGAAATCATGCTCAAATTATATAAAAGCAGGTAATGGACCAATATATCGGGAAGGTCGTTCTCCGGTTGTAATTTACACGGAAAGCAAATTTGATTTGTAAAGAAATGATAACGGAATGGCGGAGGGAGACAGCCACGGGCGGAAAAGGAGAAGGCGCCATCTTCCGCTTCCATTTCCAAAAGCCTGCCCTGAAGTTTTTCGGACAAATATTGTGAAAACCTGTCCGCTGTCATATGGTAGCCATCAAGGACCGCAAAAGGAAGCTGGTACTTCCCATTCTTTTCTTTTACCGGCACAAAATATTTCCGGCGGGGGAGGGCCGTTTCAAGTTCCGGGATTTGCCGGAGCAGGCTCTGCATGGAATATTTATTGCCTTCGAGCGGGCCGAGCCCGAACATTTTTTGGGCAAAATGGCCGCATAAACCGGTTTTTTGAATTTTAACCTCGTCTTCGCCAAACCGGTAGTTTTGTTTTTTCTTTTTTCGCGATGTCACCCCGTGGGCAAGGACGGAGGTGGTTTCAGGATACAGCGGGTCGCATGACAGCAGGCAGGCTTTTAATAAATGAATGAAGCCGTAAAAAATCAGAACAGGCTGAATCGAAATGGGCGCCTGCACAGCCTGGCGGTAATAAGCTTCACCGTGTTCGAGATAATACATAAAAGCATAGCAGTTCTCATAGCTTTTGGCGGCGCTTTGGCTAAAATCCGAATCCTCATAGCGGGCTTTCAAATAGCGCTGCGTATATTCCGCGGATTGAAATAAAATCAAGTGATCCCATTGGTCCATAAAAGACAATATTTCGCCCTCCGAATTAACTGAATAGTATTATATGTTTTGGAGACCTTGACAGTATTATGTCCAATTGATAACCTACAAATAATATTTTTATCAATCCAGGAGGGGTTTGCATGTGGGAAACGAAGTTCGTAAAAGAAGGTCTTACGTTTGATGATGTATTACTGATTCCGGCAGAATCGGAAGTGCTGCCGAAAGATGTCGATACAAGTGTCGCGCTGACGGAAACCTTGAAGTTGAACATTCCGATCATCAGCGCCGGCATGGATACGGTAACCGAAGCGGAAATGGCGATCGCCATGGCAAGGCAGGGCGGCCTAGGGATTATCCACAAAAACATGAGCATTGAACAACAGGCGGAGCAGGTGGACCGTGTCAAACGGTCAGAAAACGGCGTGATCACCAATCCGTTTTTCTTAACTCCTGATGAGCAGGTGTTTGCGGCGGAACATTTAATGGGCAAATACCGGATTTCAGGCGTTCCGATCGTAAATAACCGTGACGAGCAGAAACTGGTCGGGATTTTGACCAACCGCGACATGCGTTTTATTGAAGATTACTCCACCCGGATTTCAGATGTGATGACGAAAGAGAATCTTGTGACTGCGCCTGTAGGCACGACGCTGAAAGAGGCGGAGCAGCTTTTGCACCGGCATAAAATTGAAAAGCTGCCGCTTGTCGATGAGAACGGCGTATTAAAAGGGCTTATTACGATTAAAGATATCGAAAAGGTTATTGAGTTCCCAAATGCAGCCAAAGATGACCAGGGCCGCCTTCTTGTTGGCGCGGCAGTCGGCGTGACAAGTGACGTAATGAAACGGGTGGAATTGCTCGTTGAAGCGGGAGTGGATGCGGTTGTCATCGATACGGCGCACGGCCACTCAAAAGGGGTGCTGGAAACCGTTGCAAACATCCGCAAATCTTACCCTTCTTTAAATATCATCGCCGGAAACGTTGCGACGGCGGAAGGTACGAAAGCGCTGATAGACGCTGGCGCGGATATTGTAAAAGTCGGCATCGGGCCGGGCTCCATCTGTACGACAAGAGTGGTTGCCGGCGTTGGTGTGCCACAAATTACGGCGGTTTATGATTGTGCGACGGAAGCAAGAAAGTACGGGAAAGCGATTATTGCGGACGGCGGCATTAAATTCTCAGGCGATATTGTAAAGGCGCTGGCTGCCGGCGGACATGCCGTAATGCTCGGCAGCCTGCTTGCAGGGACATCGGAAAGCCCGGGCGAAATGGAAATTTACCAAGGACGGCAATATAAAGTCTACCGCGGCATGGGGTCAATCAGCGCAATGGAAAGCGGATCGAGGGACCGTTACTTCCAGGAAGGCGCGAAAAAACTGGTGCCGGAAGGGATCGAGGGACGCGTGCCGTTTAAAGGGAGCCTGCAGGATGTCATCTACCAATTAATTGGCGGGCTCCGGTCCGGCATGGGTTATTGCGGCGCGAAAGATATGATTTCCTTGCGTGAAGAAGCGCAGTTTATCCGCATGACAGGGGCAGGCCTGCGGGAGAGCCATCCGCATGATATCCAGATTACAAAAGAAGCACCGAATTATTCTTTGTCTTAACATGGATTTTGAATGGGAAACAAAATGGCAGGCAATTTTCCTGCCGTTTTTTTCTACCATTTAATAGAGTTGCAGCCCTGTACCGGCTGCCCTGCATTTTCGGAAAAAGCTGACAAATACGGCAAACTCTATGCATCTACTTTTTCAACCGGAACTATGTTAAAATAGGCAAAGTGTATACATATCTTGATGGAGGGTTGAAAGTGAAAAAAAGCTTGCAAAAAATGGCATTTGCGTTTCTGGTGCTGCTGTTATCGGCAGGGGTTGTGCAGCAGGTGCCGAAAAAAGCCCATGCGCAGGACCAGTTGGATATTCATGCAAAAGCGGCTATCATTGTGGATGCGGATAACGGGCAGATTTTGTATGAAAAAAATGCTGAACAGGCGCTGGGCATTGCTTCCATGAGCAAAATGATGACGGAGTACTTGCTGCTTAAAGCCATTCATGAGAAAAAGGTTTCGTGGAACCAGAAAGTGACAATCAGCGATTATGCGTATCGCATTTCCCAAAACAGGGCACTTTCAAATGTGCCGTTAAGAAAAGGCGAAAAGTACACGGTTAAAGAGCTTTTCCAAGCGATGGCGATTTATTCGGCAAACGGCGCAACGATTGCGATTGCAGAAACGCTCGGCGGAACGGAAAAAAACTATCTGAACATGATGAACAAACAAGCGAAAGCATTCGGCCTCACCCATTATAAGTTTGTGAACGCAACCGGGCTGAACAATAAGGATTTGCAAGGCATGCAGCCGGCCGGGACAGGCAGGACGGAAGAAAACCTTGTCTCAGCAAAATCCGTTGCAAAAATCGCCTACCATTTGATCCACGACTACCCGGAGATTTTACAAACAACAAGCACGGCCAAAATGAAATTCCGGGCCGGGACAGATGATGAAATTGCGATGCAGAACTGGAACTGGATGATTCCGTCCCTTGTTTACGGGCGGAAGGGCGTTGACGGGTTGAAAACCGGGAACACCGACAAAGCGGGATACTGCTTTACAGGCACGGCCAAGCAAAACGGCATGCGCATCATTACCGTCGTTCTTCATGCAGAGGATGCGAACGGGAACAGCACCATCAAGTCCCGATTTGATGTCACAAACAAATTAATGGATTATGCTTTTAATAATTTCACAGAAAAAACCCTTTACCCGAAAGGCTATCAGGTGAAAAAGACGGTAACGGTGAAGTCCGGCAAAGAAAAACAGGCTTCCATTGTCACGAAGGCGCCGCTTAAAGTGGCTGTGAAAAACGGGGAAGGCAAAATGTACACCCCTGTTGTGAAATTTGATTCAAAACAAATCACAGCGCCGGTGAAAAAGGGAACAAAGGTCGGTACATTGTATGCCCGGCATAAAGACGGGCAGGAACTTGGCTATTTGTACGGCCCGGGTACAGCACACACCGCTTTGGTCACCAAAACCGATATTGAAAAAGCCAACTGGTTTGTGCGTATGATGCGTGGAATTGGCGGATTTTTCGGGGGACTTTGGGATCATACAGCCGGCAAATTATTTTAAATGAAAACAGGACAAGGGCCCTTGTCCTGTTTTTCACTTTAACGTGGAAAAATGAGTGCCTTGACAAGCATTCGCTCTTGGTGTTAATTTAAATTATTATACATATAATAAGAATTTTTAATTTTATAAAGGGGCGTACAAAAGATGAAAACAGGAACAGATCTAGTGAAACGCGGGATGGCGGAAATGCAGAAAGGCGGCGTGATCATGGACGTGGTCAATGCCGAGCAGGCAAAACTTGCTGAAGAAGCAGGCGCTGTTGCCGTCATGGCATTAGAACGCGTTCCTTCCGATATCCGGAAAGCCGGAGGGGTTGCCCGTATGGCGGACCCTTCCATTGTGGAAGAAGTAATGAACGCCGTCAGCATTCCGGTAATGGCAAAAGCAAGGATCGGCCATATTGTTGAAGCGCGGGTGCTCGAAGCGATGGGCGTCGATTATATTGACGAAAGCGAAGTTTTAACGCCGGCCGATGATGAGTTCCACATCAATAAAAAAGAATTCACGGTGCCGTTTGTGTGCGGCTGCCGCGATTTGGGGGAAGCGGCACGAAGGATCGGGGAAGGCGCCTCGATGCTCAGGACAAAAGGCGAGCCGGGAACCGGGAATATCGTTGAAGCGGTCAGGCATATGCGGAAAGTGAATGCGCAGGTGCGGAAAGTGGTCAACATGAACGAAGATGAACTGATGACGGAAGCCAAACAGCTCGGTGCCCCGTACGAGGTGCTGCTGCAAATTAAAAAAGAAGGCCGGCTGCCGGTTGTAAACTTTGCTGCTGGCGGTGTTGCAACGCCGGCGGATGCGGCTTTGATGATGCAGCTCGGTGCGGACGGCGTTTTCGTCGGATCGGGGATTTTCAAATCGGAAAACCCGGCGAAATTTGCGAAAGCGATTGTCGAAGCAACGACCCACTACCAAGATTACAAACTGATTGCCGAATTGTCGAAAGACCTTGGAACAGCAATGAAAGGCTTAGAAATTTCAACATTGCCGGCTGAAGCAAGAATGCAGGAGCGCGGCTGGTAAGGAGAATCAGCATGAAAAAAATTGGCGTACTTGGCCTCCAGGGGGCTGTGGAGGAACATATCCGTGCAGTGGAAGCCTGCGGGGCGGAAGGTGTTGTCGTTAAGAAAAAAGAGCAGTTGGACGAAATCGGCGGGCTCATCCTGCCGGGCGGGGAAAGCACGGCAATGCGGCGGCTCATTGACCGCTACGGTTTTATGGCGGAACTGAAACAGTTTGCCGAAAGCAAGCCGGTCTTTGGCACATGCGCAGGGCTGATCCTGCTTGCAAAGCGTATTGAAGGCCAGGAAGATGCGCATATCGGCGCAATGGATATTACGGTGGCGCGCAATTCTTTCGGCCGCCAGCGGGAAAGTTTTGAAGAAACAATCCGTGTTAACGGCATCGCGGAAGATTTCCCGGCTGTCTTTATTCGCGCGCCCCATATCGTTTCCGTTTCCGATCATGTTGAAGTGCTGGCCGAGTGCCGCGGGCGGATTGTTGCGGTCCGCCAGGGAAATCTGCTCGGCTGCTCCTTCCATCCGGAGTTAACGGATGACCTGCGGATGACCGAATATTTTTTGAGTATGGCAAGGATTCCGGTATAGTCTGTTGCAAAACGGATAAAATTGTAGTACATTAAGATGTACGTGAAGACTGAAAAAGCAATGACAGGAACCAGTAGGAGAACGCTTTTCCTAAAGAGAGCCGGTGGGCGGTGGAAACCGGCGGAAAGCTTCTGTGAATCCATCCTTGAGCGGGTTGCTGAAAGCCGGGCGAGTAGGCATCCACGGGAAAAAACCCGTTATCCTTACAAAGCGGAAAACTCTTGTTTTCAATTTGGGTGGCAACGCGGGTTCACTCTCGTCCCTGTTTTCGGGGCGGGAGTTTTTTATTTGAATTTCGATAAAAGGAGAAGGATAGCATGTTGGACATCAAATTTTTGCGTGCGCATTTTGATGAAGTCAAAGAACGGATGCAGCACCGCGGAGAAGATTTGACCGATTTTGAAAAGTTCAGCGGGCTGGACCAAAGGCGGCGCGAACTGATCATGGAAAGCGAAGCGTTGAAAAACAGGCGGAATGAAGTCACGCAGCAAGTTGCGGCACTGAAACGCGAAAAGAAAGATGCAACAAAGCTGATCGAGGAAATGCGCGGCGTCGGCGAGAAAATTAAAGCGCTGGATGCCGAGTTGAAACAAGTCGAGGCCGAACTTGAAATGCTGATGCTTTCTATCCCGAACATTCCGCATGAAAGCGTGCCGGTGGGAGACAGCGAAGAGGACAATGTCGAAATCCGGAAATGGGGTGAAGTGCCGGCATTTGGATTTGAACCGAAACCGCACTGGGATATTGCCACTGACCTTGGCATCCTTGACTTTGAAAGGGCAGCCAAAGTGACCGGAAGCCGGTTCGTCTTTTACAAAGGGCTTGGCGCCCGCCTTGAACGTGCGCTTTATAATTTTATGCTTGATTTGCATGTCGAAGAACACGGTTATGAAGAGGTATTGCCGCCGTATATGGTGAACCGCGCCAGCATGACAGGAACGGGGCAGCTGCCGAAATTTGAAGAAGATGCTTTTCTTGTCAATGAAAAAGACTATTTTCTGGTCCCGACTGCCGAAGTGCCGGTGACAAATTATCACCGTGATGAAATTTTAAACGGCGGCGACCTGCCGATCAATTATGTGGCATTCAGCGCCTGTTTCCGTTCGGAAGCGGGTTCTGCCGGGCGCGATACACGCGGGCTGATCCGCCAGCACCAGTTTAACAAAGTGGAACTTGTAAAATTTGTCAAACCGGAAGATTCCTATGAGGAGCTTGAAAAACTGACGGGTCATGCGGAAAAAGTGCTGCAGCTTCTGGGCCTGCCTTATCATGTGATGAGCATGTGCACGGCGGACCTCGGGTTTACGGCAGCGAAAAAATATGATATTGAGGTATGGATGCCAAGCCAGCACGTATACCGCGAGATCTCTTCGTGCAGCAACTTTGAAGCTTTCCAGGCAAGGCGTGCGAACATCCGCTTCCGCAGGGAACCCAATGCAAAACCGGAACATGTCCATACACTGAACGGATCCGGGCTTGCCATCGGGCGTACCGTCGCAGCCATCCTTGAAAATTACCAGCAGGCTGACGGCAGCGTGGTGGTTCCCGAAGTGCTCCGCCCGTACATGCGTATCGATATCATCAAACCAGAATCATAAAAAAATCCCCGGCTTTTTTACATGAAAAGCCGGGGATTTGAAACATGTTTTCCGGAAGCTTCCGCATTTTTTAGGGCGGGATTTTACTCAAAAGGGCGGACAAGAGAAAAACGGCCATATCTAAATGTGCGTTCCGGGGCCTTCCTTTGGCTAAAATTCAGATGGCTTTCCGCAGTAGAAAATCTTGATGTGCTTGACTTGTTTTGATCGTGTAGGTTATAATCTTTTTTGTCAAAATGGAGGAATACCCAAGTCTGGCTGAAGGGATCGGTCTTGAAAACCGACAGGCGGGTTACACCGCGCGGGGGTTCGAATCCCTCTTCCTCCGCTTGAAAAATGAAAAGGACTATGATTGAAAGCCTGTGGCACCCTGAAATGGCGGGAGCTGTGGGCTTTTTTCGTGGAGTAAGGACAAGACACCACATTTTTTTGCATGCCCGTGATCCCTCCGTAAATCATTAAAAAGCCCGTTACGCGATGGTAACGGGTTTTTAGCCGCCATTATTTTTTTACGGCTGCTGCCTGTGCGAGCATGTAGCCGATCCGCTCGACAATCGGTTCGACGGCATCTTCATGTTTAAACAGGTCGTATTCGTCAATGTTCAGCCTGAGAACCGGGCAGGCATGGAAAGAGTCGATCCACTGCTCGTACCGTTTCTGCATTTCAATCCAGTATTCAACAGGGGTATCTTGTTCCATTGGACGGCCGCGTTTTTTGATCCGTTCCAAAATGTTTTCCAGCTTGCCTTCCAAATAAATCATCAGGTCGGGATGCGGAAAATACGGGGTCATCACCATGGCATCAAACAAGTTTGTATAGGTTTCAAAATCAATGGCAGACATATTGCCTTTTTCATAATGCATCCGGGCAAAAATGCCGGTATCCTCATAAATGGAGCGGTCCTGGATAAAACCGCCGCCGTATTCAAACATTTTTTTCTGCTCCTTGAACCTTTCCGCCAGAAAATAAATTTGAAGATGGAAACTCCACCGTTTAAAATCGCTATAAAATTTTTCCAAATACGGATTGGTGTCGACTTTTTCAAAGGACGCCCGGAAATGGAGCGCCTTCGCGAGCGCACGCGTTAAAGTCGATTTTCCGACGCCGACAGTACCTGCAATGGTGATCACAGCGTGGTTCGGAATTTGATATTTCTCACGAAGTTCCATGGGTATGTACTCCTTTTTGTAAGGTTTGCGCGATTTCTTGCAGCATGTATGTCAGGTCATGTTCATGCCGGATAAAATCAAGTGTATCACAGTCGAACTTTAATACCGGGATGTCCGGATGGCCGGCTTCGAAGCGGCTCATAAACCGGCCGTAGTCTGCGGATAGTTTTTGTAAATACGTTTCCTGCATATTTTTTTCAAATGCCCGCCCTCTTATTTCAATTCTCTTGAGGAGCGTTTCCAGGCTTGCGTGCAAATAAATGATGACGTTCGGCTGCGGCATATCGGCTGTTAAAATGCCGTAAATTTTCATAAATTTTTCAAACTCATGCGTTTTTAGCGTCCGCCGGGCAAAAATCAAGCTTTTAAAAATATGGTAATCTGCAACGACAGGCTGCCTATGCCGTTTAAGGTCTTCCAGCTGTTTGTAGCGATTGCAGAGAAAAAACATCTCGGTTTGGAAACCCCATTCTTCTTTATTGGTATAAAATTTTCCAAGAAAAGGATTTTCATCCACAATTTCTTTCAAAAGCTGAAACGAAAAGTATGATGAAATGGCTTTTGCCAATGACGTTTTGCCAACGCCGATCGGTCCCTCGATTGCAATAAACGGTATCCTTTTCATAACGCCCTCCCGCTGAAGCGATTGTTCATTGATGCACACTGTTGCTATTTTAGCACAAGTCTCCGCCGGTTGGCATGCGGGAAAAAAAGCGGTCATGTGTCCCGGCGTTCTGCTTCCGGCTGTTTCCTGGGTTGGTTTTAACAAACATTCTCCAAAAAATGGAACTCAAATGTGACTGGTGCTTGCTCTGTGTATCGGATCAGGCCTGCATCCGGACCGTCCAGTTGGCGCCGGCATAAATGCGGGGAAAGGACTTCGCAATCCCGTCCGTGCGGCGCAGCGGGTTCCGGGTAAAAAGTAGCGGGATTCCGGGGCAAAAGAAAAAAGCAACGGAACCCGCTGCTTCAGGAAGGGCGTTTGACTACATCAAAGCGATCGGCGATTAACAGCCAGTTTTGCGGAAAAGAGAGGCCGAGTTTCCAGTAGCTCATGCCTCTTAACCCGAGTTCAGTAAGCAAATTAAATTTTGCCTCAATGGAACGGGCATCTTCAAACCAGACGGTGTGCCGCCGGTTGTTTTCATCTGTATAGTTAAAATGAGGGGCCTGGGATGTTGTGTCATACAGGATCGGCACATTGTGCGCACCCGCGAGCCGGATGGCCTGCTGCGGGCTGACGGCTCTTGCTGTTGTGCCAGTTTGATAGGGCAATGTCCAGTCATAGCCATACAGATTTTGCCCCATCAAAATCTTATTGGGCGGCATTTCTGTGATGGCATAGCGGAGCACATCCCGGACCGGCCCGATCGGAGACACCGGCATGGGCGGGCCGCCGCTATACCCCCATTCGTAGGTCATAATGACAACAAAATCGGCAATTTCGCCATGCGCCCTGTAATCGTGTGCCTCATACCAGCGCCCGGCCTGGGTGGCGCTCGTTTTCGGAGCGAGCGCGGTGGACATGAGCCAACCTTCCCGGCTGAAGCGCGTTTTTGCTTTTCTTAAAAACCGGTTGTAAGCTTCCCTGTCCTGCGGGCGCAAATACTCAAAGTCAAAATGAATATCACGGAAACCGAGCCGGCTTGCGGTTTGAACAATTTCATTTAAAAACCGGTTCTGGACGGTTTCGTCGTTCAAAAGGATCCGCCCGAGTTCATCGCTGAACTGGCCGTTTTCCTGATTACAGATCACCATCATTAAAATGGCGTTTTGGGCATCGGCAATCGCCCGCAAATTTCCAAGCGGCGGGGCAACAAGTGTGCCGTCTCGGTTTACCCGGAATGCAAACGGGGCAAGATAGGTCAAATACGGGGCCGCTTTTCGCGCACTTGTTTCAAGAGACGCTGAAACCGTGTTCCCGAATGGTTCAACATACGCATTAAATTCTGCTCTTTTTTTCGGGGAAGGCGGCAGATAAAGGCGCAACCCGGGTCGGAGCTGCTGATGGACAGAAATGCCGTTGATGCGGGCAAGTTCCTGGTAAGATATCCCTGCTTGTTGTGCAATGGAATATAAGCTGTCCCCCGGCCGGACCCAATAAAACCTCCCGGTGATCGGGATGACAATCGCCTGTCCGATGACAAGCCGATCCGGATCCGGAAGTTCATTTGCCGAAATGATTTCTGAAGCCGGAACACTGTATCTTTGCGCAAGATTTGAGACCGTGTCATTTCTTTCGACAACATGTATTTGCAAACGAGTCCCCCCTCGTGTCAGCCATCGCTATTGTTATCTTTATGCCCCGTTTTTTTAAAACATGCCCGCTTTTTATGTGCGCATTTTTTTTGCGGAATCATTCATCAAACCATTTTTGCGGCATTTCTTAACGTAACAGCCTGCTAAATGAAGGAAGGGCATGATTTTTGTAGTATTGCTTAACGTAGAAGGGTTCTAAGTAAAGGAAGGGCATGATTTTTGTGGCGCTTCTTAACATAGAGGAGCTCTAGATTAAGGAAGCGGAAATTTTTTGTGGTGTTGCTTAACAAAAAGACCATTTTGGACCCAGTCGCGACTCCTTTTGACAGGTTCAAAAGGACATTTCGAGCCCGGATACAGCTTGTTTTGTCCTTTTGGCAGGTTCAAAAAGACATTTCGGACCCGGATGCAGCTTGTTTTGTCTTTTTGACAGGTTCAAAAAGACATTTTGGGGCCAGGTGCGGTATGTTTTGTCTTTTTGACGGCTTCAAAAGGACATTTCGAACCCGGATGCAATCGTGTTTTGTCCTTTTGACGGCTTCAAAGGGACATTTCGGGCCAGGATGCAACGTGTTTTGTCCTTTTGGCAGGTTCAAGAAGACATTTTGGGGCCAGGTGCAGTTTGATTTGTCCTTTTGGCGGTTTCAAAAGACCATTTCGAGCCCAGGTGCGTCTTGTTTTGTCCTTTTGACGGCTTCAAAAAGACATCTCGAGCCCGGATGCAACGTGTTTTGTCTTTTTGACGGCTTCAAAAAGACATTTCGAACCCACTCGCGACTCCTTAAAGGCGCTCTAGATTAAGGAAGCGGAAATTTTTTGCAGTGTTTCTTAACGTAGAAGGGTTCTAAGTAAAGGAAGGGCACCCATTTGCGCATCTTTCTTAACGTAGCCGTCCGCTAAATGAAGGAAGCAAGCATGTTTTTCAGTGTTTCTTAACATAGAGCCCCTCTAAGTGAAGGAAGCGAACGTTTTTTGCAATGTTCCCTAACATATAAGTGCTCAGTAACGAAAGAGCATCCAATTTCTTCATGTTAGGACCCTCCTGCCCGAAGAAAGCCGGTGTAAAACTTATGGCCAAACCAAGTGTGATTTTTTTCAAGGCTGTGTTACGATAAGGCTACGATACCTTTTGGAGGAGTTTGGATGGAAAATCGCGATGAATATTATATGCGCCTTGCCATTCAGGAAGCCGTAAAAGCACAGCATCTCCGTGAAGTGCCGATCGGGGCGGTGATTGTGATCGATGAAAAAGTGATTGCTGCAGCCCACAACCTGCGTGAAACCACCCAGCGTGCTGCCGCCCATGCGGAACTTCTGGCCATCGAAAAAGCATGCGAAGTGATCGGATCATGGCGCCTTGAAAATGCCGAGTTGTATGTCACACTGGAACCATGCCCAATGTGCAGCGGTGCCGTTTTACAATCGAGGATCAAGCGGGTCGTTTACGGGGCAAAAGATCCAAAAGCGGGCTGTGCGGGAACTTTGATGAACCTGCTTGAGGACGGTCGCTTTAACCACCGGAGCGAAGTCGTAAGCGGTGTGCTTGAAACAGAATGCGGGGAGCTATTGCGGTCCTTTTTCCGGTCTTTAAGGGAGAAGAAAAAGAAGGAAAAATTTGTGGCAGAGGAAGATGGAAAAAGTCCCACCAATTAACAGGCGGGAGAGATTGCTTTTTTTAAAAAAGACATGTATACTTAGTTATGCGTTAGTTTTTAACGCTTAAAACTGGTATCAATTTTGCCGCGCTAGGTGGGGAGGCAGCGGTGCCCTGTACCCGCAATCCGCTCCAGCGGGACTGAATCCCTTTCCGAGGCCGGCTGCTTGTAGGGCCAGCCTTAAGTAAGTGGTGTTGACACCCGGGTCCTGCGCAATGGAACCCCGCGAACCATGTCAGGTCCGGAAGGAAGCAGCATTAAGCGGGTCATTCCATGTGCCGCAGGGCAGCCTGGGTCGAGCTAACTGCTTAAGTAACGCTTATGAGGGTCGGTCGAAGAAAGGTGCGCGGCAGTTTCATTACATAAAAAAACAAAACTCATCCTGATCCGGGATGGGTTTTTTCCATATTTGAATGCTTTTCGATTCGGGATGTAAAATCGCTTTTCCTAAGGTATAATAAAAGAAATGTGTGAGTCGGAAGCAAATCTGGCCGGGAGGATTGATCATGGCTTATCAGGCGTTATACCGCACATGGCGGCCGCAGCGGTTTGCGGATGTCGTCGGGCAGGAGCATGTGACAAAAACATTGCAGCATGCCCTCCTGCAACAGAAAACAACGCATGCTTATCTTTTCTCGGGCCCGCGGGGTACAGGAAAAACAAGTGCCGCTAAAATTTTGGCAAAGGCGGTGAACTGCGAACATGCTCCGACCGGGGAACCGTGTAACGAATGCGCTGTCTGCCGGGGGATTACAGACGGCACGATCCCAGATGTCATCGAGATTGACGCGGCGTCGAATACAGGCGTGGATGACATCCGGGATATCCGCGACAAAGTCAAATACGCGCCAAGTGTTGTTAAATATAAAGTATATATTATCGACGAAGTCCATATGCTGTCGATCGGCGCATTTAACGCACTTTTGAAAACACTTGAGGAGCCCCCGAAACATGTCATTTTTATTCTGGCAACAACCGAGCCCCATAAAATTCCGCTTACGATCGTTTCCAGATGCCAGCGGTTTGATTTTAAACGAATCACATCCCGTGATATTTTTAAACGCCTGGCTTATATTGCAGGCGAAACCGGCATTGCATATGATGAACAGGCGCTCAATATTATCGCCCATGCTGCGGAAGGCGGGATGCGGGACGCGCTCAGCCTGCTTGACCAGGCCGTCTCTTTCAGCGAGGGGAAAGTGAGAGTGGAAGATGCGCTCACGGTAACGGGTTCCATTTCCCAGAATGATTTTACCCGCCTTGCGCAGGCAATTCAAAAGAAGGATGCTGCAAAATGCCTTGACCTTGTCGGTTCTCTTCTCCAGCAGGGAAAAGATCCTTCAAGGCTTGTGGAAGACTTCATCCTTTATTTCCGCGATCTACTTTTGTATAAAACTGCCCCGCAGATGGAGGAAGCGGTTCAAAGGGTTTATTTAGATGAGGCGTTTAAAGAAATGAGCCGCTCGCTTCAAACGCAGGAAATTTACCGTTTTATTGACATCCTGAACCAAACGCAGCAGGATATGCGTTTTTCCAATATGGCCCGCGTTTATTTGGAAGTGGCTTTTATCAAACTTTGTGAAGAAAAAGCGCCGGATCCCGGGGAAAATGATCTCATCCGGAAACTTGCTGAAAAAATCGAACGGCTCGAATCAGAACTCGAGTCTCTCAAGCAAAACGGGGTGCCGGAGGCGGATGAAACAGAACATGCGCCAAAACGGCAGGCCCCGAGAAAAATTCCGCGCACTTCGAAAGGTTTTAAGGTACAAGTCGGAAGGATTCATGATATATTAAAAGAAGCGACAAAAGAGGATCTCAAACGGATTAAAAACAGTTGGAACGATATGATTGAGACGCTCAACAGCAGGCAGATGCGGTCGCAGGCGGCGCTTTTAAACGAAGCGGAACCGGTGGCGGCGTCGCCGAACGCTTTTGTCATCAAATTCAAATATGAGATCCATTGCCAGATGGCGATGGAAAACGAGAAATTTTTACAAGCGATTTCGAGCGTGCTCAGTGAATTAACCGGAACCGGGTACCAGGCTGCGGGCGTTCCGGAAAATGAATGGAATACGATCAGGGAAAATTATATCCACCACCATAAAGAAGAAGCAGAGGAAGAAAAACCGCAGGATGATCCGGTTGTAACCGAAGCAATCAAATTGTTTGGGCCTGAATTAATTGAAATAAAAGACTAAAACTGGAGGGTTTCATATGCGAGGAATGGGCAATATGGGCAATATGCAAAAAATGATGAAACAAATGCAAAAGATGCAGAAAGAAATGATGGAGGCACAGGAGCAGCTTGGCGAACAGAAAGTGGAAGGTACGGCAGGCGGCGGCATGGTAACCGTTGTCGTTTCTGGCCATAAAAAAGTGCTGGAAGTGCGCATCAATGAAGAAGCCGTCGATCCGGACGATGTCGAAATGCTGCAGGACATGATCCTTGTCGCCACCAATGACGCCCTGGATAAAGTTGAACAGCTGACGGAGCAGACGATGGGCAAGTACACGAAAGGCTTCAATATTCCGGGATTTTAAAGGTGTGATCAACAATGCAATACCCTGAACCAATCACAAAATTAATGGAAAGCTTCATGAAACTGCCAGGCATTGGGCCGAAAACCGCGGCCCGGCTGGCATTTTTTGTTCTTGATATGAAGGAAGACAGCGTCCTTGCATTTGCCAAGGCGCTTGTCGATGCGAAACGGGATCTGACGTACTGTTCCGTTTGCGGGCATATCACCGATACAGATCCGTGCTATATTTGTGCCGATCCGCGCCGCGACAGAAGCGTGATCTGCGTTGTCGAGGAGCCGAAAGACGTCATTGCCATGGAAAAAATGAAAGAATACAACGGCCTTTACCATGTCCTGCATGGTGCGATTTCGCCAATGGACGGAATCGGCCCTGAAGACATCAGTGTGCCGGATCTGCTCAAACGCCTGCGCGATGAAACCGTCCAGGAAGTGATTCTTGCAACCAATCCAAATATCGAAGGTGAAGCGACAGCCATGTATATTTCGCGGCTTTTAAAACCGTCCGGCATTAAAGTGACACGGATTGCGCACGGGCTGCCGGTGGGCGGGGATCTCGAGTACGCCGACGAAGTCACCTTATCAAAAGCACTGGAAGGCCGAAGAGAAATTTAACCTGACGGGGTGGATACAATGTTCAGTAAGAAGCAAAAACTCAGGAAAGCATACGATGCGCTTCTTCTTGATTTGGTCACAAACGTAAAAAATGAATGGGTGCAGCAAAATGCCCTCCAGAATCTAAGTTTTGAATTTAATGAAGAACTTTACTTCCGCACCAAAGTGGCCGAAGCAAAATATGTGTTTCTTTTTCGGGAAGTGAAAAGAAGAAATATTCGCCTACAGTAAGGGCAGCACGGCTCAAGTTCTTTTTTGGACAACTCCTTCATAAAAATAAAGCAGCCGGAAAAAAGGGGTGATCCGCTTGAGCTCAACCATCATCATTATTGCGATTGTAGGCCTGATCCTTTTGTTGCTGTTTTCCGCAGCTTTAACCAAACCGTTGCGATGGGCGGGAAAGTTGTGCATCAAAGCCATCATCGGGGCTGTACTCCTTTTCTTTTTAAACCAGGTGGGCGGCCGGTACGGGCTGCATGTCCCGATCAATGCAGCCACCGTATCCATTTCCGGGCTGCTCGGTATACCCGGGGTCATCGGCCTGACTGTCATTCAGACGTGGATTCTGTCCTGACAAAAGCGGCGTTTGACCGCCATCAGCAGACAACCAGCGCCAAAGAAATGATCCATCATTTCTTTGGCGCATTTTTTAACGGCTTTCCGAAAGAAGTCTCCCATCCTCAAGGAATGTGAAGGTGCGAATCGCACCAATGAGTAGGTGGGAGATGAATTTCGGTTGGCTTTAGCCAAAGTTATTTTTCCAATCCTTTTCTCAACAATTCTAAGATTGCGGCTGTTCTAGTTGGAATCCCATTTTCTTTTTGATATTGCTCCAATTTTTCTAATATCGTCTTAGGCATACGAATTTCTACACGTTCTTTCTCTTCTCTCATGATGATCACCTCATATTGATTGTACGGATTTTTTACTGTATAATCAATATATACGAAATTTTTCCGCACAAAGTGAGGTGAATGGATATGGCCAAGCAAAACAAAGCTTTCAAGTTTCGTTTGTTACCAAACAAAGAACAATCCGCATTATTAGCTAAGACATTTGGTTGTGTTCGCTTTGTCTACAATAAGATGTTAGCTGAACGCAAAGAAACGTATGAAAAGTTCAAGGATGATAAAGAATTGCTTAAAAAGCAAAAGTTTCCGACTCCTGCAAAATATAAAAGTGAATTTCCATTCCTAAAAGAAGTGGATTCTTTAGCTTTGGCAAATGCACAAATGAACTTACAGACTGCTTATAAGAATTTCTTTGAAGGAAATGCGGATTTTCCAAAGTTCAAAAATCGTAAAGCAAAACAATCCTATACAACTAATATGGTCAACGGAAATATTAAGCTAGAAAATGGTCATATCAAACTGCCAAAAATCAAAAAGCCAATAAAAATGAAACAGCATAGAGAGATACCTGCTGATTATAAAATCAAATCTTGCACTATTTCTAAAACAAAGACAGGCAAATACTACATTTCAATTTTGACAGAATATGAGAAAGATATTCGTCCAGTTAACATACAGAAAGTTGTTGGTTTGGATTTTGCTATGGATGGTCTATATGTCGAGAGTGAACAGGGTAAGAAAGCCAATTACCCACGTTACTATCGGCAAGCCTTAGATAAATTAGCAAAAGCACAACGAATTCTTTCTCGAAGAAAGAAAGGTTCTGCACGTTGGAACAAGCAACGACTAGTAGTGGCTAAATTACATGAGAAAGTGGCGAACCAACGCATGAATTTTCTTCATCATAAGTCAAAAGAATTAGCTTCTAACTTTGATGCTGTCGTGATTGAGGACTTGAACATGAAAGGGATGTCTCAAGCCCTTCACTTTGGGAAAAGCGTTCATGATAACGGCTGGGGTATGTTCACTACTTTCTTAGCGTATAAGCTAAAAGAACAGGGGAAACAACTTGTGAAAATTGATAAGTGGTTTCCCTCCACTAAGAAGTGTTCATGTTGCGGCAAGGAAAAAGAAATGCCATTATCTGAACGTGTATATAAATGTTCTTGCGGCTTTGTATTAGATCGCGATCACAATTCAGCAATCAATATCAAAAATGAGGGATTACGCTTATTAGCGTTATCATAAGTAACAAAACTCTTGGAACAAGAGGGTTAGCTCGGTCAGTTTTCGTTGGCTAGTAAAAGCAACGATAAGTCGAGAAGCCCCCACTTCAATCAAACCGTAAGGTTGATAAGTGGTGGGTAGTTCACATTCATTTGAAGGGACCCAAAACTTAGGCCGAAAGAAGCGGGAGCGCCCACGAAAAAGCGGGCATATTAAAAAAAGGATTGACTGTACTTCGTTATCCTAGTATAATAGTTTTCGTCATCGCATCCGGCATTAAACTTCTAAAAAGTAGTTGACATGTTGGTTGCGCCGTGGTATGATGTAAAAGTCGCTGAAAAACAAAGCGATTGTTCCTTGAAAACTGGACAAAACGAAACGTCAAATTCTTTTTGAGCTTTTATCAAACATCTTTACTGAGAGTTTGATCCTGGCTCAGGACGAACGCTGGCGGCGTGCCTAATACATGCAAGTCGTGCGGACCTTTTAAAAGCTTGCTTTTAAAAGGTTAGCGGCGGACGGGTGAGTAACACGTGGGCAACCTGCCTGTAAGACTGGGATAACGCCGGGAAACCGGGGCTAATACCAGATAGTTTTTTCCTCCGCATGGAGGAAAAAGGAAAGGCGGCTTCGGCTGCCACTTACAGATGGGCCCGCGGCGCATTAGCTAGTTGGCGGGGTAATGGCCCACCAAGGCAACGATGCGTAGCCGACCTGAGAGGGTGATCGGCCACATTGGGACTGAGACACGGCCCAAACTCCTACGGGAGGCAGCAGTAGGGAATCTTCCGCAATGGACGAAAGTCTGACGGAGCAACGCCGCGTGAGTGAAGAAGGCCTTCGGGTCGTAAAACTCTGTTGCCGGGGAAGAACAAGTGCCGTTCGAACAGGGCGGCGCCTTGACGGTACCCGGCCAGAAAGCCACGGCTAACTACGTGCCAGCAGCCGCGGTAATACGTAGGTGGCAAGCGTTGTCCGGAATTATTGGGCGTAAAGCGCGCGCAGGCGGCTTCTTAAGTCTGATGTGAAATCTTGCGGCTCAACCGCAAGCGGTCATTGGAAACTGGGAGGCTTGAGTGCAGAAGAGGAGAGTGGAATTCCACGTGTAGCGGTGAAATGCGTAGAGATGTGGAGGAACACCAGTGGCGAAGGCGGCTCTCTGGTCTGTAACTGACGCTGAGGCGCGAAAGCGTGGGGAGCAAACAGGATTAGATACCCTGGTAGTCCACGCCGTAAACGATGAGTGCTAAGTGTTAGAGGGTTTCCGCCCTTTAGTGCTGCAGCTAACGCATTAAGCACTCCGCCTGGGGAGTACGGCCGCAAGGCTGAAACTCAAAGGAATTGACGGGGGCCCGCACAAGCGGTGGAGCATGTGGTTTAATTCGAAGCAACGCGAAGAACCTTACCAGGTCTTGACATCCTCTGACCTCCCTGGAGACAGGGCCTTCCCCTTCGGGGGACAGAGTGACAGGTGGTGCATGGTTGTCGTCAGCTCGTGTCGTGAGATGTTGGGTTAAGTCCCGCAACGAGCGCAACCCTTGACCTTAGTTGCCAGCATTGAGTTGGGCACTCTAAGGTGACTGCCGGTGACAAACCGGAGGAAGGTGGGGATGACGTCAAATCATCATGCCCCTTATGACCTGGGCTACACACGTGCTACAATGGATGGTACAAAGGGCTGCGAGACCGCGAGGTTAAGCCAATCCCAGAAAACCATTCCCAGTTCGGATTGCAGGCTGCAACCCGCCTGCATGAAGCCGGAATCGCTAGTAATCGCGGATCAGCATGCCGCGGTGAATACGTTCCCGGGCCTTGTACACACCGCCCGTCACACCACGAGAGTTTGTAACACCCGAAGTCGGTGAGGTAACCTTTACGGAGCCAGCCGCCGAAGGTGGGACAGATGATTGGGGTGAAGTCGTAACAAGGTAGCCGTATCGGAAGGTGCGGCTGGATCACCTCCTTTCTAAGGGGAAAAGCGTAGGGCGCTCGTTCATCGGCGTACGGATTTCGAAGTCTTCGACTGAGATAAAGGAAACACGATGAGCCTTAAAGGCGAATCGATGCCCGCTTATCGTAGGGAGAAGACGTAGAAATACGCTAGCCGATAGCGCCCGCAGCTAGACATAAAAGGAAAACCTTCGGTTTTCCGAAATTAAGTTTAGCGTTTCCGTTTTGTCCAGTTTTGAAGGTTCAATCCTTCCTTATATTTCCTTTCATTAAGGGCCTGTAGCTCAGCTGGTTAGAGCGCACGCCTGATAAGCGTGAGGTCGATGGTTCAAGTCCATTCAGGCCCACCATTCCTTAATGATCGGGGCCTTAGCTCAGCTGGGAGAGCGCCTGCTTTGCACGCAGGAGGTCAGCGGTTCGATCCCGCTAGGCTCCACCTTTATAAATGTGTTCTTTGAAAACTGGATAGGAGAAATAAACCAAGTAAACCGAGAATCGCTTATTTTTGGATTTAAACCTTTTATGGTTAAGTTAGAAAGGGCGCACGGCGGATGCCTTGGCACTAGGAGCCGATGAAGGACGGTACAAACACCGATATGCTCCGGGGAGCTGTACGTAAGCTTTGATCCGGAGATTTCCGAATGGGGAAACCCCCTGTCTTTAATCGGACAGGATTCCTGCCTGAATCCATAGGGCAGGAAGGGCACACCCGGGGAACTGAAACATCTCAGTACCCGGAGGAAGAGAAAGCAATTGCGATTTCCCAAGTAGCGGCGAGCGAACAGGAAACAGCCCAAACCGGAAGGCTTGCCTTCCGGGGTTGTAGGACACTCATATGGGAGTTACAAAAGAACGGGGTAAGTGAAGCGGCCTGGAAAGGCCTGCCGGAGAAGGTAAAAGCCCTGTAACTGAAACTTCGTTCTCTCCCGAGTGGATCCTGAGTACGGCGGGACACGAGGAATCCCGCCGGAATCCGGGAGGACCATCTCCCAAGGCTAAATACTCCCTAGTGACCGATAGTGAACCAGTACCGTGAGGGAAAGGTGAAAAGCACCCCGGGAGGGGAGTGAAAGAGATCCTGAAACCGTGTGCCTACAAGTAGTCAGAGCCCGTTAACGGGTGATGGCGTGCCTTTTGTAGAATGAACCGGCGAGTTACGGTCTCATGCAAGGTTAAGCTGAAGAAGCGGAGCCGCAGCGAAAGCGAGTCTGAACAGGGCGAAAGAGTATGAGGCCGCAGACCCGAAACCAGGTGATCTACCCATGTCCAGGGTGAAGGCAAGGTAACACTTGCTGGAGGCCCGAACCCACGCACGTTGAAAAGTGCGGGGATGAGGTGTGGGTAGCGGAGAAATTCCAATCGAACTTGGAGATAGCTGGTTCTCTCCGAAATAGCTTTAGGGCTAGCCTCAAGCGGAGAGTTTTGGAGGTAGAGCACTGTTTGGACGAGGGGCCCTCATCGGGTTACCGAATTCAGACAAACTCCGAATGCCAAAAACTTATGCTTGGGAGTCAGACTGTGAGTGATAAGATCCATGGTCGAAAGGGAAACAGCCCAGACCGCCAGCTAAGGTCCCAAAGTATACGTTAAGTGGAAAAGGATGTGGCGTTGCTTAGACAACCAGGATGTTGGCTTAGAAGCAGCCATCATTCAAAGAGTGCGTAATAGCTCACTGGTCGAGTGACGCTGCGCCGAAAATGTACCGGGGCTAAACGTATCACCGAAGCTGCGGATGGACACCGTTTGGTGTCCGTGGTAGGAGAGCGTTCTAAGGGCGTTGAAGCCGGACCGGAAGGACCGGTGGAGCGCTTAGAAGTGAGAATGCCGGTATGAGTAGCGAAAGAAGGGTGAGAATCCCTTCCACCGAATGCCTAAGGTTTCCTGAGGAAGGCTCGTCCGCTCAGGGTTAGTCGGGGCCTAAGCCGAGGCCGAAAGGCGTAGGCGATGGACAACAGGTTGATATTCCTGTACCGCCTCTTCACCGTTTGAACGATGGGGGGACGCAGGAGGATAGGGCAAGCGCGACACTGGTTGATCGCGTCCAAGCAGTTAGGCCGGTGCGGAGGCAAATCCTTCGCGCCAAGGCGGAGCTGTGATGGCGAGGGAAATTAAAGTACCGAAGTTCCTGATTCCACACTGCCAAGAAAAGCCTCTAGTGAGGTGAAAGGCGCCCGTACCGCAAACCGACACAGGTAGGCGAGGAGAGAATCCTAAGGTGAGCGAGAGAACTCTCGTTAAGGAACTCGGCAAAATGACCCCGTAACTTCGGGAGAAGGGGTGCTTTTTGGGGTGTATGCCCCGGGAAGCCGCAGTGAATAGGCCCAGGCGACTGTTTAGCAAAAACACAGGTCTCTGCGAAGCCGCAAGGCGAAGTATAGGGGCTGACACCTGCCCGGTGCTGGAAGGTTAAGGAGAGGGGTTAGCCGCAAGGCGAAGCTCTGAACTGAAGCCCCAGTAAACGGCGGCCGTAACTATAACGGTCCTAAGGTAGCGAAATTCCTTGTCAGGTAAGTTCTGACCCGCACGAAAGGTGTAACGATCTGGGCACTGTCTCAACGAGAGACTCGGTGAAATTATAGTACCTGTGAAGATGCAGGTTACCCGCGACAGGACGGAAAGACCCCATGGAGCTTTACTGCAGCCTGATATTGAATTTTGGTACAGCTTGTACAGGATAGGTAGGAGCCTTGGAAACCGGAGCGCCAGCTTCGGCGGAGGCATCGGTGGGATACTACCCTGGCTGTATTGAAATTCTAACCCGCACCCCTTACCGGGGTGGGAGACAGTGTCAGGCAGGCAGTTTGACTGGGGCGGTCGCCTCCTAAAAGGTAACGGAGGCGCCCAAAGGTTCCCTCAGAATGGTTGGAAATCATTCGCAGAGTGTAAAGGCATAAGGGAGCTTGACTGCGAGACTTACAAGTCGGGCAGGGACGAAAGTCGGGCTTAGTGATCCGGTGGTTCCGCATGGAAGGGCCATCGCTCAACGGATAAAAGCTACCCTGGGGATAACAGGCTGATCTCCCCCAAGAGTCCACATCGACGGGGAGGTTTGGCACCTCGATGTCGGCTCATCGCATCCTGGGGCTGTAGTCGGTCCCAAGGGTTGGGCTGTTCGCCCATTAAAGCGGTACGCGAGCTGGGTTCAGAACGTCGTGAGACAGTTCGGTCCCTATCCGTCGCGGGCGCAGGAAATTTGAGAGGAGCTGTCCTTAGTACGAGAGGACCGGGATGGACGCACCGCTGGTGTACCAGTTGTCTTGCCAAAGGCATCGCTGGGTAGCTATGTGCGGAAGGGATAAGTGCTGAAAGCATCTAAGCATGAAGCCCCCCTCAAGATGAGATTTCCCACAGTTTAACTGGTAAGATCCCTGAAAGATGATCAGGTTGATAGGTCCGGGGTGGAAGCGCGGTGACGCGTGCAGCTGACGGATACTAATCGATCGAGGACTTAACCACGAAAAGCGGAGGTGCCTTGTTTAGCCCCGACAAGCGAATGTTCTGACCGGCATGGAGGCGTCTTTTGGCTCCGTGGCGGGCAGGTGATTCGACCTCGAGGGGCTAGGCACCGGAGCTGGACAATTCTCAAAGTTAGAAGCAGAAACGCATTCTCCGTTTACAGTTTTTTCTCCCATCCGGTTTTCAGGGAACACATCCCAAAATAAAATACAGGTCCGGTGATGATGGCGGAAAGGTCACACCCGAATACATCCCGAACTCGGAAGTTAAGCTTTCCAGCGCCGATGGTAGTTGGGGGTCTCCCCCTGCGAGAGTAGGACGTTGCCGGGCAGTTGAAGGCCAACTGAATAAGTTGGCCTTTTTGGCGTTGAATAACATGCTGAGTACATTTACACTTCGATAATGATTTACCTTTTGAATTTGGCAAGGGAATTTTATAAAATTTTAAAAAATTTGTTGACAAATTAATAAGTGAGTATTATAATATAACTGAACATTGGGAACTCATAATTTTATATAGGATATATAAAGTTCTTAATGTTATCAAATTGATGCTAAATTTATATGTGGGAGTTATCTTGGGATTATGAATTAAGGAGGTGGTTAAGTTATGAGAATCAAAGAGCATCGTGACAATACCTATGGCAAGGTAACGTATAAAGAAGCAATGAACTATGCAGGTGGTTGTTGCTCTTGTTCATGCTCCTGTTCATGTTCATGCTCTACGTGTGCATCAACTCCAGCAAGGAATTAATAAAAAGATTTCCAAGGGATCTAGCTGGTTCTCTTGGAAATCTTTTTAGTAAGGGAGTTACTCAGATGGAAAAACTTATAGAGATTAGGGACTTGGTGGTTAAGAAAAACGGGAGACGGATCGTTGACTTTCAGGGAAAGCATATTGTTATTAATAAAGGTGATAAGGTTGCCCTTATAGGAGAAAATGGTGCAGGAAAAACAACATTTATAAATGCTCTTTTGAACGATGTAAATTACGAAGGTGAGATTAAACGGAGTTTTAAAAAAGAGGATATTGGAGTTGTTTTTCAGGGAAATGCGTATAGTGATTTACTTCGTGTTTATGAACTAATTGATTTGGTTATCGGTATAAAAGGTGATCATCTTAATAACTTTCTTAATGAGTTTTCACTAAAAAGCTTATATAAAAGCTACATTAAAGATTTATCGATTGGGGAGCAACAAAGACTGACATTAGCTCTTGTATTATATAGACAGGCAACTGTGTATCTTTTTGATGAATTGACTTCAGGATTGGACTATCAGAAGAGGGAACAGCTCTTGGAGTTGATTAAAAAAAGAACACAAGAAAGTACAGTTATTAATATAACACATTATTTTGAGGAATTGGATAACTGGGCGACAAAAATTATAATTTTAAAAAATGGTTTGGTTCTTTTCTACGGGGGAATTACGGAACTATTTCGCGATTTTCCTCATTTTTCACTTGTACAAACAGGATGTCCAGTTAATTCTCTTAAGATATTAAAGGAAACTTATAAGCTTCGAGTTATTGATTTATCAACACCCCGTTTAACGAAGTATGGCATTATTTGCAATAACAATGAGCAACACAAACTGGTAACGGACTACTTAAGTGATAACAACATTGAATACTCACTTTGTTATCAAAATATCTATACCTGTTACATAGTGGCTTGTGAAGGGAAAAAATAGAATGATAAAATATTTATGGCTAAGTCTAAAGATGCAGTTTAGAATCCCATTTTCAATTTTTTTTGCCTTGGTTTTCCCATTATTAATGATGATCATTATGATTGCTAGTTATGGAAATTTTCCCATCGGAAATGGTTATCATTTTATAGATAAATATTTTCTAATTAGTACTGGAATTGGGCTAGTGCCAATATTTATGATAAGTTATCCAATATGGATTGCAGAGAGTATTCAAAATAATAGTTATAGGAGACTAAGTTATTTGGGTGTAGAAGTTAAAAAGATGGTAGTCTCAGATATTCTTTCCTATTTGGTTTTGACTTTAATTAATGTTTCTTTAAACATTGTTGTTGCACTTATATTTTTTCACTTGAAAGTTCCTTCTGTCATTTATTTGCTATCTTATTTTGTGAATGTTTTATATTGTGCTGTAGCAATGCTTGTGGTAGGAACTCTAATTGCGATTATGATTAGAAATACGAAAATTATTTTACCTTTTGGTATGATTTGTTTATTTATGATCTACATGTTTTGTGGTGTGTTTATCAATTATGATCAATTACCTGCAGGTATCAAAAGTATCGGTAATTTTATCCCTGTTAAATATCTAATGAATGACTTTTTCTCAATATGGAGCAGAAAAAGATATTTCATTCCACGCTTCTTAGAGCTTAATACTTTGATTGTTTTTCTTACTGGTTTGCTATTATTTGCTTTTCACAAAATAAGTTTGAGGTGGAAAAGAATATGAATCAACAAGTCAGGCGAATTATAATTGAGATTATTTTAGGTGTTGCACTTTCTGCATTGCTCTGCTTTATTTTAATTTTTATGGGCTATGGACAAATTAACACGGGAAACGCTAGTTCATATAATGTAAATTTATTTGGACTTAAAATTTATCATATTACTAAAGAAGGCAGCCAGACTAAGGGAAGCGCCTTTAACAATAACATGATGTTTATCGGCGTCATTATCTCCGTTCTGCTTGTCATAATTAGTGAAACTTTCTTTTCGATGAAAGGTAAGAAAAAAAATGATTGATTACAAATTGAAGGGTATGCTAAATGCACACACTGTTGTTAGTGGTGATTATACAAATAGTTCGAATAAAGATAACACACATATTTTTGGACAAGTCATTTCGGGTACTGAAAGCTCAGAAATGATGAATTACCTGTTGAATATGAACAAACAAAGGATAAGTGATTTTAAAAGTATGATGATTTATAATGAAAGAGCCTCTGCCAAAATAAAAATATACCCTTGAGCGAGGCTCTGGAAAATTAATTATCCCGATTTTTTTTTGCCTTTTCATCCAGATTTTCAATTTACATCCAGATTTTTAATTCAATAGAAGTAAAACGGTCATTTTTCTTCAAAAAAAGGGCATACGTATCCCGCCTTCACAAAATGGTTTTTTTCACTACCCTTTGTGGAAAGAAAACGTTCATTTGAGTTATTCACATATCCACCTGTGAATAACTTAATTTGCTCTTTGCAGCCGATTGCGTGTCCATCCACAATTGGCCTTTCCTGTCTGATGGTACGCCATATTTGCCATGATGTGCATAGATATCATGCATCGATCTACATGAGCTTCAACTGCCTGCTTCCCACGCTTGTGAACACGACGGAGACTGTATCCGTCTTTTAGAATGCCAAAGATTCTTTCGATGATCGTCCTGGCACTATATAACACTTCAAATGTGCGCCCATGTTGAGGCAACTCGACATCTACTTGAGGCGTTTGATCAAAGTCCATCCTAAATACTCTTCCTTGTGCTGCCCCATTACAACATTCCGCGTGATTCGCTAGCGGGCAGGTGAGACCTTCTTGCTTGGCATTTGGATGAAATACAGGACAAGTGTAAATATATTGCCCCTTTTCCCGATCAGATCCTCTAAGTTCCATTTTATGTCCACTGATACAGATGGGAGTGCCGTACCGGTTGATTTTTTCAATCCCTCGGGCGGTAGTTGGTTTATCTTTACGGTTCCGTGGATTGATCGGTGCCACCAATTTCGCCTGTAATACATCCTTTGTCACTTTTTGATTTTCCGGCGTTTGGTAGATTCCATCTGCCAGGATAAAGCTCAACTGCTCAGCCATCTCGGGGTGCTCTGCCTTAAACGTTTCCAATGTCGGTTCTAATGTTTTCCCATCGGGTGTATTTCCTTTAAATACTTCCCGCGTCAAAGGCAAACCGGATCTCACCCCGCATACCATTGATAATTTATGCGCAATATAGGAGACTGCATTACTTTTACGCATTACCCCTACATTGTCGTCCGTAAGGACTCTGGGGCAATCGCAATTACCCTCACAAGAACACGTCTTCCTTGTTTTATTCAAGGTTGCTTCTGCCTCTATATGCGATGTATCCACGGCGGCTGCTTCCTCATTCGTTTCAACCACGCCTTCCCCTTTATTATATTCAACAACCAATAGCCGGGCTTTTTCCCAAAGACCATTTGTTGTCATGATTTGATCAAAACGAGCAAAGGAACGGTAGCTCGGAATTTTCTCCGTAAATCCACACATGGTGGCAAATAGCGGGTTTGATTTCACTTGCAAATAGACACTCTCCACCATCACTTCAATATACTGTAAAGAGGCCAGTTCAAAAGCACGAAAAAAGGGCATGAAAGGATGCGGTTTTCTCCCAGTGGAAGGGAGATGAAATAATGAAGACGCAGACTTGTCTTCTTCCTCCGTTATTGAAAATAGTGCCGGTTGTATTTCATTAGAAGGATCATGTGCTCTTTCATTTTTTAGGTGCAAATATAAAAGGGTGTAGTATTCTCGTTCAATCGGCTTAAAAATCTCCCAAGGGAAACACATGGCTGGAATGACAAATGGTATATCGGCATAGTCTTGCCAATTGTGGGGAATCAAATTTTGTTGTATTGAAAAGTCTCTGGTTTGTGTTAGAATAGAAATAGTCATGAAATCACTCCCTGGATATTTGGTCGTACTTATATCTTAACAAAGGAGTGGCTTTCATGGCTCTTTTTTTTTTCAAAAAAATCATCCTTTTCCGTTTTACAATATTTACCACAGGAATGAGTAGCTTAATCTATTGAAACCCGCCTAAAACCGACCAAAGTGGAAAAATTTAGACACTTATAATAAATAAATTTACCCCATTAAAATCAAAAACTCACAATTTCTTTTTACATTTGTCATAATGTTCCTACAAACGTCTTTTTTCTTTAGTGGAATAAATCAACGACCTTTAATTGTCTGACTGCTTACAGTTTCAGGGGATATAGCATTTTGGCAAGGGCTCTAAAGTAAAATAGAAGTTTGAAATAAAAAGGTGCCCGAAAATCTGCTAAGGGCGCCTTTGGAGGATTCTATTAATTATTGACTCAAAAATTCAGTGTGTATTTCATTTAAAACTATTTGCGATGTTGGCATTTTTTCTTTCAGTACAAATAAAACATCATTGAAAATAAAATTGTCAGATAAATTTATATGTGCTGCCGTATAAGTAGTTCTTGTATATCCAAAAACATACTTTTAACAGATAAATACAGAAATATAAAAATGTATCCTGAAAAGGGTCCACAAATTCCAACATCCATAATCTCCTTTTAAAATTAATTTCCTGTATGTGGATCAGTTAAAAAATGAGGTTTTTTATTTTTTTAGACGGGTTTTTCTTTGATCTGACCTAAAGACATGGCTAACATGACACAGAATGCCAGCCCACAACACAGCTTTATGTTGGCTATTCCCCAAATCGTATTAAGCTCAAAGCCGAACGAAGTATCAAGCCGACTGTTCACACGCTCTACAGCTCTACGTCTGTTGTATTCTCTTTTCCACTTAATGTTACCGGTAACTCGTATGCTGCGTTTACCACCAGATGCGGTTTGTGGCCAAACCATTTTACAATTTTTTGCCACAGTTTTCCATCTCTTGTCACACCACTGCAGCTCTGAGGAGTAAAAATTTTTCGTGATAATTTAACTATTCCCCCCCCAAAAATGCGGCTAAATATGTAATAATTTAAATAATTAGAGCTTGCTGGACGAATATTTTGGCATGGCTTAGTGACAAGTCGAATACAAGCTAAAATTTGATTCGTTCAGCAAGCCCTAATTAAACTTGGCTGTTTTGAGGGGGTTTTTATTTTGGTTACTAGAAAAGAAAAAAGAAATCGTGAAAAAGAAGCAAATTATTTTTTCGAGTTCCTTAAAATTCAGAAGCATTTTTTCAAAGACCTGATGAATAACCTAAAAAAGGTAGCAGACCACCGACATCAAAGCTATATCACTTATGGTCCAGAGGTCCTTTTATTTACGATGATGTTGAAAAATATGACCGGCCTAAAATCCATGAGAAACATGAGTGAGAGTTTTAATAAAGAAGAATGTATTAAAAATGTAGGGAAGGTGTTAGGCTTAGATTCTCTTGAAGAACTTCCACATTATGATACAATTAACGACTTTTTATCTGGCTTAGATGTAAATGAATTAGAAAAAATTAGAACGTATATGATTAAAGAATTATTGAAAAAAAGGTCTCTCGAGTCTTATCGAATTGAAGGAAAGTACTGGGGTGTCATCATTGATGGAACTGGATTACACACCTTTCATGAGAAACATTGTAAACACTGCCTGAGACGGGCATATACAAATAAAGAAACAGGAGAAACGAACGTACTTTATATGCACCATGTACTTGAAGCCAAGCTTGTCGTGGGGGATATGGTCTTCAGTATTGCCTCCGAATTTATCGAAAATGAATCAGAAAATGTTTCTAAGCAAGATTGTGAATTAAAAGCCTTCGACAGGCTGGCAAAGAAAATAAAAAAAATATTTAAAAGACTACCGATTTGTATCTTGGGAGATAGTCTCTATGCATGTGAAACGGTATTTAATCTGTGCAGGGCGCACAAATGGAAATATATATGCAGATTTAAGGAAGGGAGAATTAAAAGTATCTCGACGGAGTTTAAGGCAATAAAAGAGCTGGAACAAAGTAAGGATCAGAATTCATTAGTTTGGGTGAATGATATTGCCTACAAAGACAGAACGGTCAATCTGATGGAGGCCACAATGAAAACAGAGGATGGGAAATCGAAAGAGTATGTATTTATAACGGATATTAAAATCACGAAAAAGAACGTGGAACGACTCATCGCTGCAGGAAGAAGCCGCTGGAAGATTGAAAATCAAGGATTTAACGAACAAAAAAATAATCGTTACAATATAGAACATGCCAATAGCCAAAACTACACAGCCATGAAAAATCATTATTTATTAGTTCAAATAACAGATATTATTAGACAGCTGTTTGAAAAAGGTTCGTCAATCTTAAAAGCACTCAAAAAAACGGCAAAAGAAAAATCCTCAAATCTGTTGGAATCGTTTCGGACACGTATTTTAACAGACGAGGATTTCACCCATTTAAGTAAGCCAATACAAGTAAGGTTTACTTAATGGTTATATTATAGCAAAGGATGTGATGTAAAAAAAGGTTTTTTTGAAGTTATCCACAATTTTAAAAAAGAAATTTGCAAATTCGGCTCTTTTTGACTTTGAAAGCAGAAAAAATAGATGGAAAAATTTTCTAAATGTGGATAAGTCATTTTATCATAAAACATCTAAAAATTGATGAATTTACTCTTCAGAACTGCACACCACTGTAAGTTTTCTGGCTGTTATTTGCATCCAGATCTCGATGCCCGTCCTCGGTTTCGTTCTTGTTCGGATGTTTAGAAAACGATGGAATTGCCTTGCTATCGGTGGCCAAATGCTTAGCAAAACCCGGCAACTGTTCAATGAGCTGTTCCACCAAAGTCCAAACATTTTATCAGGCATTTCTTCGTCACGGATTAAAAATTTTAGAAATCGCGATAGGCATATGAAGGCGGAACCTGCCCTTCAAATCCACACACCTCCCTTAATTGGCCATTATGGGAGAGCTTCCGGCATAATTTCTCAATGCTTTCATGTTGGAATACGATTACTGCCAGGGTGGGATTCCACATGGCACGAACGGGGTAGTCATTAACCTCTTTTTCAAATCCATGGATTATAAGGGTTTTGTAATATCGCAATTCTCGGGGTAAAAAAATTCAAAAAAGTTGAAGTTATGTTACTTTCAGTATGCAAGCGTCAAGTAAATTGTTGTCTGATCAATTTCCGATCTTCATATTATAATCAGATTACCCGAAAAATTAAAATTGGGCGGGTTGTTCTGTTGCATTTTTGCGGGGGAATCCTGTATAATTATAGTCAAATATAGTCAAAGTCAAAAGACAGTGTCAGGAGGTGGCTTTGATGAAAAATATATCTGATATCATAGAGGAATATTTAAAACGGATTCTGGAACTGAATGAAAAAGAAATTCTTGAAATAAAACGCAATGAGATTGCCGATAAGTTCCAATGTGTCCCTTCACAAATCAATTATGTCATCAATACGCGGTTTACGATTGAAAGAGGGTATATTGTTGAAAGTAAAAGGGGCGGCGGCGGTTATATCCGGATCATGAAAGTGCGGCCTGAAAGCGATGCGGAACTGATTGACCAGCTGCTCGTGCATATCGGCAATGTCATCTCCCAGTCCAATGCGGAAGCCATCATTCTCCGGCTCGTTGAAGAAGAGGTGATCTCAAGGCGGGAGGCAAAAATCATGCTCAGCGTGATGGACCGCTCCGTGCTCTACATCCAGTTGCCGGAACGGGATGAACTGCGTGCCAGAATGTTGAAATCCATGTTAACAACCTTAAAATACAAGTAACAATAGAGGTGAGTATGCTGTGATTTGCCAGGAATGCAATGAAAGGCCGGCAACCATGCATTTTACAAAAATTATAAACGGTGTGAAAACGGAATTCCATCTTTGCGAAAAGTGCGCGCAGGAGAAAGGGGAAAAGTTTTCATCGGATTGGGGAAAAAGCTTTTCCTTCGATAATTTGCTCGCGGGCCTTTTTAATTTTGACCCGGCCATCCAACTTTTCAAACAGGAAACAGCGCCTGACCCGGATGTGCTTCGCTGCAGCCATTGCGGGATGACATTGACCCGGTTTTTAAATACGAGCCGGTTAGGCTGCCCGCATTGCTATGAGACGTTTCAGCACCAGCTTGTCCCGATTTTGCAGCGCCTCCACGGCGGCAACGTTGCGCATGAAGGAAAAATACCGGCACGGATTGGCGGTGCCATTTACACAAAGAAGAAACTGCAGGAACTAAAGGCGGCGTTGCAGGAAGCCATCAGCCAGGAAGAATTTGAAAAAGCAGCAGAACTCCGCGATCAAATTCGTGCACTTGAAGGTTCTTCTCAAGCTAAAGGAGGGGAGCAGTAATGTCTTTGGAACATTTTTTGCACGAAGCGTCCAGTTCCTGGATGAACGAGCAGGGGCCTGAATCGGAAATTGTACTGACCTCACGTGTCCGTCTGGCAAGAAATTTAAAAAATTTCCGGTTCCCGTCCTTGTTTAGTACCGAGGAAGCAAGGGAAATTATGAAAATAATCCAGGATATCGCCCGGAATCATTTTCCGGCTGAACTGCAGGTTGAATTTTTAAAAATGGATGAATTAAAACCGCTCGAAAAAAGGGTGCTTGTGGAGAAACACCTGATCAGCCCGCAGCTTGCCGAAGAATCGGGTGACGGGGCAGTTATTTTGTCAAGCGGCGAAGATATTAGTATTATGATAAATGAGGAAGATCATTTACGCATACAATGTCTTTCTCCGGGGCTTCAATTGCATGAAACGCTTCAGAAAGCCAATCAGCTTGATGACCTGATTGAAAATGGGGCCGATTATGCTTTTGATGAAACGCTCGGTTACTTAACCAGCTGCCCGACGAATGTCGGAACAGGCATCCGCGCATCGGCCATGATGCATTTGCCGGGGCTTGTGCTGACACAGCAAATTAAACAAATCATTCCGGCGATTCATCAGCTTGGTTTGGTGGTAAGAGGAATATATGGCGAAGGAAGCGAAGCCATCGGAAATATTTTTCAAATTTCCAACCAGGTGACACTCGGAACATCGGAAGAAAACATTGTCTCAGATTTAACCAGTGTCATCCGGCAGATCATTACACAGGAAAGATCGGCAAGGGAAGCATTGGTGCAGACTTCAAACATACAATTAGAAGACAGGGTTTACCGTTCGCTCGGTGTCCTGCAAAACAGCAGGATCATTGAAACAAAAGAAGCGGCCCGTTGTTTGTCCGATGTCCGGCTGGGAATTGATCTGGGCTATATTCAAAACATTTCGAAACAAATTTTAAATGAATTGATGATTTTAATGCAGCCAGGATTTTTACAGCTTTATGCCGGAAGAGCGCTCAGCCCGTATGAAAGGGATATCCGGAGGGCTACACTGATAAGAGAACGTTTGAGGCTTGAGGAGACCAAATGAACAGGAGGAATGACAGATGATGTTTGGAAGATTTACAGAGAGAGCCCAGAAAGTGCTGGCCCTTTCCCAGGAAGAAGCAATCCGCCTGAAACATAACAATATCGGAACGGAACATATTTTGCTCGGACTTGTCCGCGAAGGGGAAGGCATCGCAGCAAAAGCGCTGTACGGCCTGGGTTTAAGCGCCGAAAAAATCCAGGAAGAAGTGGAAACCCTGATCGGGAACGGCCAGGAAATTTCCCAAACGATCCACTACACGCCAAGGGCCAAAAAAGTGATTGAACTGTCAATGGATGAAGCGAGAAAACTCGGGCACTCCTATGTTGGAACGGAACATATTCTCCTCGGGCTGATCCGTGAAGGTGAAGGCGTTGCGGCACGTGTGCTGACAAATCTCGGCGTCAGCTTAAATAAAGCAAGGCAGCAGGTGCTCCAATTATTGGGCAACAGTGAAGCATCCGTGCAGGGCGGTTCGGCGGCCAGCGTCAGCACACCGACACTGGACAGCCTGGCCCGCGATTTGACAGCGATCGCACGGGAAGATTCCCTTGATCCGGTAATCGGGCGGAGCAAAGAAATCCAGCGTGTCATTGAAGTGCTGAGCCGGAGGACAAAAAACAACCCTGTCCTGATCGGGGAACCGGGCGTCGGGAAAACGGCCATTGCAGAAGGACTCGCCCAGCAAATTGTCCATAATGAAGTGCCGGAAACCCTACGTGACAAACGGGTCATGACGCTCGATATGGGTACGGTTGTAGCCGGCACAAAATACCGCGGCGAATTTGAAGACCGCCTGAAAAAAGTGATGGATGAAATCCGCCAGGCCGGCAATATCATTCTTTTCATTGATGAACTGCATACTTTAATCGGGGCCGGCGGTGCGGAAGGGGCCATTGATGCCTCCAATATTTTAAAACCGTCGCTTGCCCGCGGCGAACTGCAGTGCATCGGTGCTACGACACTGGATGAATACCGGAAATATATTGAAAAAGACGCGGCACTGGAAAGAAGGTTCCAGCCGATCCAGGTCGATGAGCCGACGATTGATGAGTCGATCCAGATTTTAAAAGGGCTGCGCGACCGCTATGAAGCACACCATCGCGTCTCGATTACCGATGAGGCGATCGAAGCCGCTGTAAAACTTTCGGACCGCTATATCGCAGACCGGTTCCTGCCGGATAAAGCGATTGACTTAATTGATGAAGCCGGATCGAAAGTGCGCCTCCGTTCCTTTACAACGCCGCCGAATTTGAAAGAGTTGGAATTGAAACTGGAAGAGGTGCGCAAGGAAAAAGATGCAGCCGTCCAGAGCCAGGAATTTGAAAAAGCGGCTGCGTTAAGGGATACCGAACAGAAACTGCGCGAACAGCTGGAGGAAACGAAGAAAAGCTGGAAGGCAAAACAAGGCCGGGAAAACAGCGAAGTCACAGTCGATGATATAGCGCTTGTTGTTTCGAGCTGGACGGGAGTTCCAGTGACGAAACTGGCGCAAACCGAAACGGAAAGGCTTTTGCACCTTGAAGAAATCCTTCATTCCCGTGTGATCGGGCAGGAAGAAGCGGTGCTTGCTGTGGCAAAAGCAGTCCGCCGTGCACGGGCAGGATTAAAAGATCCGAAACGCCCGATCGGTTCCTTCATTTTCCTCGGGCCGACAGGGGTCGGAAAAACAGAACTGGCGCGTGCGCTTGCGGAAGCGATGTTCGGCGATGAAGACGCTATGATCCGGATTGATATGTCCGAATACATGGAGAAACATTCGACTTCCCGCCTCGTAGGTTCGCCGCCTGGATATGTCGGTTTTGAAGAAGGCGGCCAACTGACGGAAAAGGTACGGAGAAAACCGTATTCGGTTGTGCTGCTTGATGAAATTGAAAAAGCGCATCCGGACGTTTTCAACATTTTGCTTCAGGTGCTGGATGACGGCCGCCTGACCGATTCCAAGGGCCGCACGGTTGATTTCAGCAATACGATTGTCATCATGACATCGAATGTCGGCGCAGATGCTTTAAAACGCAACAAGAGCGTCGGCTTCACCATTCAGGATACCGTCGAGGCCGATTATAAAGACATGAAGGACAAAGTGCTCGAGGAACTGAAAAAAGCGTTCCGGCCTGAGTTTTTGAACCGTGTTGATGAAACCATTGTGTTCCATTCGCTCGAGAAGAAACATTTGAACGAAATTGTCACATTGATGGCGAAAGAATTGTCGGACCGGTTAAAAGAGCATCATATCGAACTTGTGCTGACGGATGCCGCAAAGGAAAAAGTGGCGGAAAAAGGCTACGATCCTGAATACGGCGCGCGGCCGCTGCGCAGATCGATTCAGAAAAACATCGAAGACCGCCTTTCGGAAGAAATGCTGAAAGGCAATATAAAAGAAGGGCAAAAGGTATTGGTCGATGTAAAAGACGGCGAATTTACTTTTGCCAGTGTGGCGGAGTCGGAAGCTGTATCGTCCAATTCTTAATGCCGGAAGCAGGAAGGGTACAATGGTATTGGAGATTGTACCCTTTTTTTCACATAGCGGTTTCTTATACGATTTTAATTAAATTTCAAGATACTTTGTTTACACTTATACACATAGATATTAGGGAAAGGGGTTTAAGATGGCAAAAAAAACCGTGAAGTTTGTTTGCCAGAACTGCGGCTACGAGTCGCCAAAATGGATGGGAAAGTGCCCGCAATGCAACCAGTGGAACCAGATGGTGGAGGAAGCGGAGGCGCCAAAAAGGAGGGGCTTTTTTTTACATCCTGAGCCCGGAAATGAAACCAAAGCGGCGCCTATTACGTCTATAGAGTCTAAAGAAGAAAAAAGGACGAAAGTGGATTTTGGCGAGCTGAATCGTGTCCTCGGAGGCGGCATTGTTGCCGGGTCACTTGTTTTGATCGGCGGGGATCCCGGGATCGGCAAATCAACCCTGCTTTTGCAAGTGTCATCACAACTGGCAAAGCACGGGTTAAATGTACTGTATATCTCCGGGGAGGAATCGGCGAAACAGACGAAATTAAGGGCAGACCGGTTAAACATCCATACCGACCATCTTTATGTGCTGCCGGAAACGGACCTTTCCGTGATCCAGCAGGCGATAGATGAACTGAACCCCGGCTTTGTTATCATTGATTCCATCCAGACGATTTACCATCCGGAAATCCAGTCTGCGCCGGGCAGTGTGTCGCAAGTGAGGGAAACGACTGCACAGCTGATGCGGACGGCAAAAACAAAAAATGTGGCCATCTTCATTGTCGGCCACGTGACAAAAGAAGGCTCCATTGCCGGCCCGCGCGTGCTTGAACATATGGTGGATACGGTCCTGTATTTTGAAGGTGAACGCCATAATGCCTACCGGATATTAAGGGCGGTCAAAAACCGCTTTGGCTCGACCAATGAAATTGCGATTTTGGAAATGAAAGAATCCGGTTTGGAAGAAGTCCAGAACCCTTCCGAAATTTTTCTGGAAGAACGGACAAAAGGTGCAGCCGGTTCTACCGTGGTTGCTTCCATTGAGGGGACGCGCCCGGTGCTTGTCGAGATCCAGGCGCTTTTGGCTCCGACGTTTTTCAATATGCCGCGGCGGATGGCATCCGGGATTGATTATAACCGTGTCACGCTGATTATGGCGGTGCTTGAAAAACGGGCCGGCCTTTTGATTCAGAACCAGGATGCATATTTAAAAGTTGCCGGCGGCCTGAAAGTGGATGAACCGGCAGTGGATTTGGCAGTTGCCGTCAGCGTGGCATCCAGTTTCCGCGACAAGCCGACAAATGCGGATGACTGCATTATCGGAGAAGTCGGGCTGACGGGGGAAGTCAGGCGGGTGTCCCGCATTGAGCAGCGCGTCCAGGAAGCGGCAAAGCTCGGTTTCCGGCGGGCGATCATTCCGAAAAATAATATGGGTGGGTGGACGCCGCCAAAGGAGATTCAAGTGATCGGCGTCGCTACCATCCAGGAAGCTTTAAAAGCGGCACTCGGAGGATGAGACGGGGAACAAACTTCCGTGCCTTCTTGTGTTCTTTGGATCAGTGCGTGAAGGAACCGGGAAGTGAAGGCAAACGTGGGAAAAAACGGAACCCGCTGGATAAGCAAACAACTGCCGCGAATCCGCGTTTGCAGGATCCGTTATGATGTAAAGGCAGAAAAGACAACGGCTGGCAGGATACAAATTTTAAAAGAAAGCAGGGGATGTGCATGAAGCCTGAAAATGCCCGGAGAAAACCGCGGCGATTAAACGGCTCGGCAGGGAAAAATAATACGAAGGCAAACGTTTTAAACCATATTTTTTGTTTATAATGTATAAAGGAGGTGAACATGTTGTTAAGACGGCTTATACAAATTTGTTTGGTGCTGATTGGCGGCACGCTCGGTGTTTTCCTGCTGCCTGATTTTTACAAACTTGTGAATGTGGATTATGTGTTAATCAAAAACCCGTATGTTTCAGCGCTGTTGGGGGCTATTATCTTTTATCTTATTACTTTCTGGTCCATTCATTATATCGTTGATTTTGTCGATTGGTTTGAGGATTCACTGGTAAAAGTCCCGATGACGGAAATTTTTTCCGGAACCTTTGGCCTTGTGCTGGGCCTGATTATTGCTTATCTGGCAAGCATTCCGGTCCGGGGAATTCCGATTGTCAATACAATCGTGTCGATTACGCTTACGGTATTGCTCGGTTATATCGGATTCCAGGTCGGTTTTAAGAAAAGAGAAGAAATTTTCAATTTGTTTTTTAGCCGGCAGCACAGACGGAAAGGCGGGACAGAGCAAGGAGGGCATCCGCAGCCTGGAAAACAGGTGAAGATTCTTGATACAAGCGTTGTTATCGACGGGCGGATTGCGGATATTTGCCAGACCGGTTTTCTTGACGGCCCGATTGTGATTCCGCTCTTTGTGCTTGAAGAATTGCAGCATATTGCCGATTCTTCGGATGCCTTGAAAAGAAACCGGGGCCGGCGCGGGCTTGATATCTTAAACCGGATACAGAATGAACTGCCGATCGAAGTGCAAATGTACGAAGGCGATTTTGAAGATATCCAGGAAGTGGACAGCAAGCTCATTAAACTGGCAAAATTGATGAACGGGATTGTCGTGACAAATGATTACAATTTAAATAAAGTGTGTGAATTCCAGAAAGTCAAAGTGCTCAATATCAATGACCTTGCCAACGCCGTAAAACCGGTTGTGCTCCCCGGCGAAGAACTCAATGTCCAGCTCATTAAAGACGGGAAAGAGCATCACCAGGGGATTGCCTATTTGGATGACGGCACGATGATTGTTGTCGAAGAAGGCAAAAATTACATTGGCAAACGCATTGATGTGCTTGTGACAAGCGTCCTGCAGACTTCAGCGGGCCGGATGATTTTTGCCAAGCCGAAGCTGCTCGAAAAAGCGTTATAATGGAGATGGAACACCCGCGGCCCGGGCCGCGGGAGGTTTAAACGCGATGCCGGGGGAGATTGGATTTGACAGATTATGAGGTGATTATACCGGCAGCCGGATCGGGGAAACGGATGGGCGCAGGGTTCAACAAATTATTTCTTGAACTGAACAAGCGCCCGGTCATTGCTTTTACAGCAGAAGTTTTTTTGGCTGATCCGTCCTGCAAAAAGTTGATACTTCCCGTGCAGCCGCATGATTTGGAAGAGATGAAGCGTATTTTGCCCCGCTCGGAAAAAATAGTATTCGCCCGCGGCGGTTCTGAACGGCAATATAGCGTGCGGAACGGGCTGGAACTTGCCGGAAGCTGCAGCGTCATTCTTGTCCATGACGGTGCAAGGCCGTTTATCAGCACCGGATTCATTGCAGCACTGGCGGCAATGGCCGGGGAGAAAGGGGCGGCGATAGCGGCTGTCCCGGTAAAAGACACGATCAAAAGAGCAAAAGACCAGATTGTAACCGAGACGATTGAGCGGAGCAGCTTGTGGCAGATCCAAACGCCACAAGCTTTTCGCACGTCTGTCTTGAAAAATGCGCATAAAGCGGCGGAACGGGACGGCTTTCTCGGAACGGATGAAGCCTCGCTGGTCGAACGGATCGGCCATGCTGTACATATTGTGCCGGGAAGTTATGATAATATTAAAATTACGACACCGGAAGACCTTTATTTTGCAGAAGCGATTTTAAAAAAGCAGGGGGGAGGATGAAGATGTTCAGGATCGGACAAGGCTTTGATGTGCACCGGTTCGGGGAGGGGCGTCCCCTGATGATCGGGGGAGTTGAAATTCCGTATGAAAAAGGTTTGCTCGGCCACTCCGACGCGGATGTGTTGCTTCATGCCGTAGCGGACGCCTGCCTCGGGGCCATTGGGGAAGGGGATATCGGCCGGCATTTTCCGGATACAGATGCGGCATTTAAAGATGCGGATTCTGCGGCGCTTTTGGCGCATGTTTTTCGGCTTGTGAAACAAAAAGGGTACAAGCTCGGCAATCTTGATTGCACGATTATTGCCCAAAAGCCGAAAATGGCGCCCTATATCGGGAAAATGCGGGAAACGATCGCGCGCATTTTGGAAGCAGAGAACGGGCAGGTCAATGTCAAGGCGACCACGACGGAAAAACTCGGCTTTGCCGGGCGTGAAGAAGGCATTGCTGCGCAGGCGGCAGTACTGCTGGAGCAGGCTTAACCGGTATGGCTGCATGGTGCTGGAACAAGCCGGGCAGTTTAGGGCGCGTACTGCCTGCAGGAACCTTTTAACCGGTGTATGGCAGCAGATGTTTCGTCGAAAATGGTGTAACGGAGCCGGGCGGCTGTTTACGGGAACCCGTTTTTCGCTGGAACAAGTATAGTTGGGGTATAGCTGCAAAAGAGTGGGCGCGATCGGGACAAGCCAGGCGGTTTAGGTCCCGTAATGCTGCTGGAACAAGCATAACAGCAGAGATTTTGCCTGCAAGATGTGTGATTAACATCACGTAAAACATCTTTCATCCGCCGGGCCGGAACGAGCCACCGGTTTACGGCTTTTTCAGACGGTGATACAATAAAATAAGGCAAAAAGCGACAATTTAAAGGAGAATCGACATGGCAAACGAAATCAGAGTACGGTACGCTCCGAGCCCGACCGGTTTTTTGCATATCGGGAATGCCCGTACCGCATTATTCAATTATTTATTTGCGCGCAGCAAAGGTGGAAAGTTCATTATCCGGATTGAAGATACCGACCAGAAGCGGAATGTGGAAGGCGGCGTGGAAAGCCAGCTGAAATATTTGAAATGGCTCGGTATCGACTGGGACGAAAGCATTGATGTCGGCGGCGAATACGGGCCTTACCGCCAGTCGGAACGCCTCGATATTTATAAAAAATATTATGAAGAGCTGCTTGACCGCGGGCTGGCTTATAAATGCTATTGTACGGAAGAAGAACTGGAAGCCGAACGTGAAGCCCAGCTTGCACGCGGGGAAATGCCGCGTTATTCCGGGAAATGCCGCCATCTGACAGAAGAAGACAGGAAGCGGCTTGAAGCGGAAGGCCGGAAACCGAGCCTCCGTTTCCATGTTCCGGAAGGCAAAGTGTATACGTTCAACGATATCGTAAAAGGCGAAGTATCTTTTGAATCGGACGGAATCGGCGACTTTGTCATCGTTAAAAAAGACGGGATGCCGACTTATAATTTTGCGGTTGCGATCGATGATCATTTAATGAAAATTTCCCACGTGCTCCGGGGGGACGACCATATTTCCAACACGCCGAAACAGCTGATGATTTATGAAGCATTCGGTTTTGAACCGCCGGTATTCGGCCACATGACGCTGATTGTCAATGAGCACCGGAAAAAACTGAGCAAACGCGACGGAAGCATCATCCAGTTTATTGAGCAGTACGCGGAACTCGGTTATTTGCCGGAAGCGTTGTTTAATTTTATTGCCATGCTCGGCTGGTCACCGAAGGGCGAGGAAGAAATTTTTTCGCGGGAAGAATTCATCCAGATTTTTGACCCCGAACGGCTGTCGAAATCGCCCGCTTTGTTTGACCGCCAAAAATTGGCATGGATGAACAACCAGTATATGAAAAAGCTCGATCTGGATAAAGTTGTGGAGCTTGCGTTGCCGCATCTTGTAAAAGCAGGGCTCGTCCCGGAAAACCGGACACCTGAAGAAGAACAATGGGTGCGCAAACTCATCTCCCTCTATCAGGAACAAATGAGCTACGGCGCGGAAATTGTCGAGCTGTCGAAACCGCTCTTCTTTACGGATGAAATCACATATGACGACGAAGCAAAAGCGATTTTGTCGGAAGAACACGTTCCGGAAGTGCTCCGTGCATTCCTTGAAGAACTGGACAGGATCGAACCATTTGAAGCAGGCGAAATAAAAAAAGGAATCAAAGCGGTGCAAAAAGCAACCGGGCAAAAGGGGAAAAAGCTGTTTATGCCGATCCGTGTTGCCGTTAGCGGCCAGACACACGGCCCGGAACTGCAAAGCCTGATCGAACTGCTCGGCAGAGAAAAAGTGAAGAAACGCCTTGAAAGAATCACGGGTTAACATTTTTGCGAAAATAGGATATGATATGGTTAAAATGGATGTGTGAAAAAGCGTTGAGAAGGAGAAGTAGGAAGAGGACGCTTCAAAGAGAAAACCATCGCCGGCTGAAAGTGGTTTAAGCCCCTCCTTTTCTGAAATGCACCTTCGAGCCTGTATCTGAACGCGCTCGCCAGTAGGATGCGGCGGGGCCGCCCGTTAACAGGGAAAGTTGGGCAGCGGGCAAGGCCTGCCGCCAAACAGAGTGGAACCGCGCGATCAAGAAGCGTCTCTGTCCGTTGCAGAGGCGCTTCTTTTTTAAATGGCAGGCTCCGTTAAAGAAAAGATCGGTGCCGATCCGGCTGATGGAAATGCAAAGCGAAAGAAATTTTATAACCGGACAGGGAATGGGAAAGAAACAAACGAAAGGGGAGTAGCACATGTTTAAGCGGTTGAAGGAAGACATTGAAGTGGTTTTTGATCAGGATCCGGCAGCACGGACGTATTTTGAAGTGATCTTGACTTACTCCGGTCTTCACGCCATCTGGGCACACCGGATTGCGCACTTTTTTTATAAAAAGAAAATGTTTTTTATCGCCCGGGTGATTTCGCAGCTCAGCCGCTTCTTTACCGGAATTGAAATCCATCCCGGTGCAAAAATCGGCAGGCGGTTTTTCATCGACCACGGCATGGGGGTAGTGATCGGGGAAACGTGCGAAATCGGCGATAACGTGACGGTTTACCAGGGCGTTACGCTCGGCGGCACCGGAAAGGAAAAGGGCAAGCGCCATCCGACGATTAAAGACAATGCGTTAATCGCAAGCGGGGCGAAAGTTTTAGGTTCGATTACGATTGGGGAAAATGCAAAAATAGGGGCAGGTTCTGTCGTATTAAAGGATGTCCCGCCCAATTCGACAGTGGTCGGCATTCCGGGCAGGGTCGTCGTCCAGGACGGCGTCAAAATCAAAAAAGATTTAAAACATAATGAGCTGCCTGACCCTGTTGCGGACCGCCTGAACAGCATGCAGCAGGAAATCGAGGCTTTGCGGTCGGAATTAGAACAACTGAGAAAGGAAGGAGCAAGAACGTATGAGCATTCAGATATATAATACGTTAACAAGAAAGAAGGAGCCGTTTATCCCGCTTGAAGAGGGGAAAGTGAAAATGTATGTATGCGGCCCGACTGTCTATAATTATATCCATATTGGAAATGCGCGGCCGGCGATCGTATTTGACACGGTCCGGCGCTATTTGGAGTTTCGGGGTTATGATGTCCATTATGTGTCGAATTTCACCGATGTGGATGATAGACTCATTAAAGCCGCGAAAGAACTCGGGGAAGAAGTGCCGGTGATCAGCGAGCGTTTTATTCAGGCCTATTTTGAAGATATTGATGCGCTCGGTTGCAGCCATGCGGACGTCCATCCGCGCGTGACGGAAAATATGGATACGATCATTGCGTTTATTGAAAAATTAATTGAAAAAGGTCATGCCTACGAATCAGACGGTGATGTTTACTACCGCACGAGAAGTTTTCCGGATTACGGTAAATTGTCCCATCAATCTATTGACGAATTGAAATCGGGTGCGAGAATTGAAGTAGGGGAAAAGAAAGAAGACGCCCTTGATTTTGCCCTTTGGAAAGCGGCAAAAGCGGGGGAAATCTCCTGGGACAGCCCGTGGGGGAAAGGCCGGCCGGGATGGCATATTGAATGCTCGGCCATGGCAAGAAAATATCTTGGCGATACGATTGACATCCACGCGGGCGGGCAGGACCTGACTTTTCCGCACCACGAAAATGAAATTGCCCAGTCAGAAGCTTTGACAGGCAAACCGTTTGCTCGTTACTGGCTGCATAACGGCTATATCAATATTGATAATGAAAAAATGTCGAAATCGCTCGGAAACTTTGTGCTTGTCCATGACATCATCAAACGGCATGATCCGCAAGTTTTGCGCTTTTTCATGCTGTCGGTGCATTACCGCCATCCGATCAACTATAGCGAGGAACTGCTTGCCAATGCGAAGGCAGGGCTTGAACGGATCAAGACGTCGTACCAAAATGTAAAGCACCGGCTCGAATCCAGTGCAAATCTGGCGGAAGATGGTGAAAAATGGCTGGAACAGGTCCGTTCGCTCCATCGCCAGTTTATCGGGGCGATGGACGATGACTTCAATACGGCAAACGGCATTTCTGTTTTGTTCGAACTGTCGAAGCAGGCCAATTATTACTTGCGGGGGAAAAATACGACAGAAACCGTTCTCCGGGCATTTATAAAAGAGTTCGAAACGATTGCCGGCGTGCTCGGCCTGAAACTCGAGGAAGAAGCGCTTTTGGACGAAGAAATTGAAGCGCTGATTGAAAAACGGAATGAAGCAAGAAAGGCGCGTAATTTCCAACTGGCTGATGAAATCCGCGACAAGCTGAAAAGCATGAATATCATTCTGGAAGATACGCCCCAAGGGGTGAGATGGAGACGCTTATGACGGTCACCCTTGATCCGAAACAATTGAACAGCCTTGCGCTTGCCTATATGGGGGATGCGGTATATGAAGAATATATCCGGCACCATGTCCTTTTGCAGGGAAAAACGAAGCCAAACCGCCTCCACCGGGAAGCGATCCGCTTTGTTTCAGCGAAGGCGCAGGCTCAAGTTTTAAAACAGATGATGAACGAAGAGCTTTTAACAGAAGAGGAAACCGCTGTTGTCCGGCGCGGCAGAAATGCGAAGTCGGGCACGGTTCCGAAAAATACGGATGTCCAGACATACCGGCACAGCACTGCATTCGAAGCGCTGATCGGCTACCATTATTTGTCCGGCAGCCGGGAGCGGATGGAAGCGCTGATTGAAAAAGCAATTGGCATTGTCGAAGGCCAGAAAGGAGGGGTGCGCTGATGGACCAGGAGTATATTGCAGGCAAAAACCCGGTGCTGGAAGCATTAAGAGCGGGCCGGGAAATCAACAAAATCTGGATTGCGGAAGGTTCACAAAAAGGCGCCATGAAGCAGGTGATGGAGCTTGCAAGGGAAAGAAAAGTGGCCGTCCAATTTGTCCCGAAGAAAAGGATTGACCGGGTGGCGGATGGGGCGCATCAGGGCGTACTGGCACTCGTTGCCGCTTACCGGTATGCAGAAACAGGCGATATGTTCAAGCTTGCCAAAGAGCGGAATGAGCACCCGTTTATCCTGATTCTTGATGAATTGGAGGATCCGCATAATCTTGGCTCGATTTTACGGACGGCCGATGCGGTCGGCGCACACGGCGTCATTATTCCGAAAAGGCGCTCGGTCGCATTAACAGCAACGGTGGCGAAAGCTTCAACCGGCGCGATTGAACATATCCCGGTGGCGCGGGTAACAAACCTTTCGCAAACGATTGTCGGCTTAAAGCAGCAAGGGTTGTGGATTGCGGGAACCGATGCTTCCGGGACGACCGATTACCGGCAAATGGATGCGGATCTGCCGCTCGGCCTTGTCATCGGCAGTGAAGGCAGGGGAATGAGCAGGATCGTAAAAGAAGCATGCGACTTTCTGATCCGCCTTCCGATGGCAGGGCATGTGACTTCGCTCAATGCGTCCGTTGCTGCCGGCCTGCTCATGTATGAGGTTTACAGGAAGCGCCATCCGCTTGGTGAATAAAATGAATATTTTGCTGGTGGACGGCTATAACATCATTGGCGCCTGGCCGGAACTGCAAAAATTGAAACAAAAAGACCTTGGCGCCGCCAGAGACCGGCTTGTTGAGATCATGGCGGAATACCAGGGCTATACGGATGACAAAGTCATCGTCGTTTTTGATGCTTACGGGGTGAAAGGCCTGGAAAAAAAGTACCGCTATCACAAAGTGGAAGTCATTTTTACAAAAGAAAATGAAACGGCAGATGAACGGATTGAAAAAATGGCCATTAAACTGAACAACATCCGCACGCAGATTTATGTGGCCACATCCGATTTTACTGAGCAGTGGCAAATATTCGGCCAGGGCGCTTTAAGAATTTCAGCACGCGAACTGTTGACCAAAGTGGAAGTGATTGAACAAAAGATTAAAAGAAATGTAAAATCAATTCAAGAGGAAAAGCCGGCAACAAGAATACCGTTAAGCCAGGAGGTCATGGAAATTTTCGAAAAATTACGCAGGGGGAAAGGATGAGCGGTTGACGATTGAAAATTCTGTACTGTATAATAGCTTTTATCGAATGCTCATGGGGGGATACAGGTGAACCTGAACATTGAGGCAGCATATGAAGAAAGATATGGCACGATGCAGGACGAAGAGTTGGTTGAACGGATACACAACGGCGAAAGCGAAGCGCTGGATTACTTGATCCAAAAATACAGAAACTTTGTCAGGGCAAAAGCGCGTTCTTACTTTATCATCGGGGCCGACCGCGAGGATATTATCCAGGAAGGCATGATCGGGCTGTATAAGGCCATACGCGACTACAGAGAGGACAAGCTCACGTCTTTCAGGGCTTTTGCTGAATTATGCATCAACCGGCAAATGATTACCGCAATTAAGACTGCCACCCGCCAAAAGCACATACCGCTTAATTCTTACATTTCCCTGGACAAGCCAATTTATGATGAAGAATCCGACCGTACGTTGATGGATGTCATCACCGGCGCGAAAATTTCCAATCCTGAAGAATTGATTTTAATCCGCGAAAAATATGTCCATATAGAAGTAAAAGTATCCGAGCTGTTAAGCGATCTGGAAAGAAAAGTGCTCGCCCTTTACCTGGACGGGCAGTCCTACCAGGAAATTTCAGAAGAATTGAACCGCCATGTAAAATCAATTGATAACGCTTTACAACGCGTCAAAAAGAAGCTGGAGCGCCTGTTGGAAAGGAGGGAGCTGACTTACTGAAAAGGTGTTGTAAGCCGTATTTCCGCCAGGCCGTTTTTCCCGGATGCAAGTGCGGCATTAAGGCGTACAAAAAGCTATCTTTCAATGCCTGGTATTCAATGCTTTCGGGAAAAACCCGGCACATCCCTTCTTCAGCTACTGATTGACACAAGCTTTCTGCCGTGTTATGTTGATTTGTAGGATTTTATGTTTTGATACGATACCGGTACGGAACCGGCGGCGCCCAAAAGACTCTCCCGGTTTTCCGGGAGAGGTTCTTTACAGCGGCAGGTTCCGTTAACACCGTAAGACCATAAGACAGCTGGTGATGAGATGCAGAAAAAAATGGTACTTGCCTGTTCGGTTTGCGGTTCGCGCAATTACACGACCACAACGGGCAACGGAAAGGCTGAAAGAATGGAATTAAAGAAGTTTTGCAAGCACTGCAACGAACACACCATCCACCGCGGCACAAAATAACAACGAACATGAACTTACTTGGAGGTCTTAAATACATGTCCATCACAAAATTTTTTCGTAATGTAGCTTCCGAAATGCGAAAAGTCAGCTGGCCGGGGCGCAAAGAGCTGGTCAAATACACGATTACAGTCCTTGTAACGGTTGCTTTCCTGACATTGTTCTTTATTGTCATCGATCTCGGCATTTCCGCAGTGATCCGGTGGGCTGAAAACTCATTGTAAAATGATCATTTTACACTTGAATATCCAATGATAAAACATGGTATAATGGGAGTATCATAAGCAACGACTCAAACCCGGTTAGCGGGTTTTTTCATTTGCCCAAAAAATCAAAAGACCAACAGGGAGGGACGGACATCAAGTCCTATTAGATGGAAAAAAACTGGTATGTTGTCCATACGTATTCAGGCTATGAAAATAAAGTCAAAACCAATTTGGAAAAGCGCGTGGAATCAATGGGGATGCAGGATAAAATTTTCCGGGTAGTGGTACCGGAAGAAGAAGAACTTGAAGTGAAAAATGAGAAGAAAAAAGTGGTGAAACGAAAAGTTTTCCCGGGCTATGTCCTGGTGGAAATGGTGATGACGGATGATTCCTGGTATGTCGTCCGGAACACGCCGGGCGTCACCGGTTTTGTCGGGTCGTCGGGAGGCGGTTCCAAGCCGACGCCGCTTTTGCCTGAAGAAATTAATACCATCTTGAAACGGATGGGCATGGAAGAAAAACGGGCCGATGTTGACTTTGAAATCGGCGAGACGGTGACGGTAAAAGAAGGGCCGTTTGCGAATTTTGCCGGCAAGATTGTGGAAATGGACCGCGACAAAGGTAGGGCAAAAGTCATGGTCAATATGTTCGGGCGGGATACACCGGTAGAACTCGTTTTTGAACAAATTGATAAAATATAACGGGATAAAACTTGAAATCCATGTGCTGAGATGTTAATATGTTATAAGTCAGTATGTTCTTTGCGGATGGCCCGCCTGACCGGGCACCCGCGCGAACAGACACGATGCAATCACATGATTCTTATGATACACTCGTGACGCGGGTCATGAGATGAATTGGATTCGGATAAGGCTTGCCTTTTCGGCACGCCAATTGTCCGGCTAACCGCAGGAACTTGCGGGGATAGCCTGCGTAGACAGCGGAGCATGTTTCGGTGTCTGCAGGAAGCTCGCGGCTTCAGCCGTGGGGGGTTCAATCAAACAGATGAGTGGGAGGGCTCAGCCCCTGTTACCACATCACGGACTTAAGGAGGTGTGTCTCGTGGCTAAAAAAGTAGTAAAAATTGTTAAATTGCAGATTCCTGCCGGTAAAGCAAACCCTGCACCGCCTGTTGGTCCTGCACTGGGCCAGGCCGGCGTCAATATTATGGGATTTTGTAAAGAATTCAACGCTCGTACTGCAGATCAGGCAGGCTTGATTATACCTGTTGAAATCACGGTGTTTGAAGATCGTTCATTTACATTCATCACAAAAACCCCGCCAGCTGCAGTTCTGCTGAAAAAAGCAGCCGGCATTGAATCCGGTTCTGGCGAGCCGAACCGTACAAAAGTGGCAACTGTGAAGCGTGACAAAGTGCGTGAAATCGCAGAAACAAAAATGCCTGACTTAAATGCGGCAAGTGTTGAAGCGGCAATGCGCATGGTGGAAGGCACGGCGCGCAGCATGGGGATTACGATCGAAGACTAATCCATGCAGTACTGGTTATGTCCAACGGGGTTGCGATGCGATACTGGCTCGCAACCTTTTTCGTGGGAGGTTATTCCGTTAAAACCACATTCGAGGAGGAAATACAAATGGCGAAAAAAGGAAAAAAATATGTTGACGCTTTGAAACTCGTTGACCGTTCCAAAGCTTACCCGGTTCAGGAAGCCATTGAACTGGTGAAAAAAACAAGTTTTACAAAATTTGATGCAACAGTTGAAGCTGCATTCCGCCTCGGCGTTGACCCGAAAAAAGCGGACCAGCAAATCCGCGGTGCTGTCGTGCTTCCAAACGGAACAGGGAAAACCCAGCGCGTGCTTGTTTTTGCAAAAGGCGAAAAAGCAAAAGAAGCGGAAGCAGCCGGTGCGGATTATGTCGGCGATACAGACTACGTCAACAAAATCCAGCAGGGCTGGTTTGATTTTGATGTCATCGTGGCAACGCCGGATATGATGGGCGAAGTTGGTAAACTCGGGCGCATCCTTGGGCCTAGAGGATTAATGCCGAACCCGAAAACCGGCACGGTAACATTTGATGTGACAAAAGCGGTCCAGGACATTAAAGCCGGTAAAGTCGAATATCGTGTTGACAAAGCGGGCAATGTCCATGCCCCGATCGGGAAAGCCTCTTTTGAACCGGAAAAGTTGGTTGAAAACCTGTCAACCTTGTTTGACACATTGATGAAAGCAAAACCGTCAGCTGCAAAAGGCACTTACATGAAGAATGTTTCTGTCACATCGACCATGGGGCCTGGCATCAAAGTAGACCCGTCTTCTTTTGTGGCAGCAAAATAATGATTTGACATGCTGCCTGCGGGCTGCTATAATGAAGAACGGTTTTAAAAAGTAAACATTTGTACCGTAGACAGCAGGTGCCGGAGGGCTTAATTTCCTGCCGAGGTAATGCGTATAAATCCGGGGGCGCCTTAAGGCCTCCGCATGCATGAAACCTCCATGTCTCGGGATATGGAGGTTTTGTTTTGGTATAAATGTTCATCAAGAATATCTGTAGGAGGTGTCAAGATGGGCAGTGCAATTGAACAAAAGAAACAACTGGTGGATGAAATCACCGATAAATTCAAATCAAGTACAGCCGTTGTGGTTGTCGATTACCGCGGTTTAAACGTGGCTGAAGTAACTGAGCTGCGTAAACAGCTGCGCGAAGCGGGCGTTGAATTTAAAGTGTATAAAAACACGATGACGCGCCGTGCTGTAGAAGCAGCCGGGATGGACGGATTGAACAGCGCGCTGACCGGCCCGAATGCGATCGCATTCAGTACGGAAGACGTGGTTGCGCCTGCGAGAATCCTTAATGATTTCGCAAAAGACCACGAAGCTTTGGAAATCAAAGCAGGTGTCATTGAAGGCAATGTTGCAACCGTTGATGAAATCAAAGCACTCGCAACGCTTCCTTCACGCGAAGGCCTGCTTTCCATGCTTCTCAGCGTACTGCAGGCGCCAATCCGCAACTTTGCTCTTGCTGCAAAAGCAGTCGCAGATCAAAAAGAAGAACAAAGCGCATAAGTTTTACGGAATATACTTTAAAAAATATCTTGTAGGAGGATATGAAAATGACGAAAGAAGAAATCATCTCTGCTGTCAAAGAAATGACAGTGCTTGAATTGAACGATCTTGTGAAAGCCATTGAAGAAGAATTCGGCGTAACCGCTGCTGCACCGGTTGCTGTTGCTGGCGGCGCTGCAGGCGGGGAAGCTGCTGCAGAAAAAACGGAATTTGATGTTGTGCTGACTGAAGCCGGCGCACAAAAAATCAAAGTCATCAAAGTTGTCCGCGAAATCACAGGTCTTGGCCTTAAAGAAGCAAAAGAACTTGTTGACAATGCTCCAAAACCGCTTAAAGAAGGCGTAGCGAAAGAAGAAGCCGAAGAAATTAAAGCGAAACTTGAAGAAGTTGGAGCCGGCGTAGAAGTGAAGTAAGGCCCTTTTTAAAGAAAAAGCCCGCATTTGGCGGGCTTTTTTCAACATCTCTTCTTCCTGAATCCTCCAAGAAAGAGTGGGACTTTTCATGACTGAACATTACTACTCGCAAAACCCAGAAGCAAAGCATCAACCGATAGATTTCACCTTTACATTGAGAGGGCATGCCTTTCATTTTCAAACAGACCAAGGGGTTTTTTCAAAAAAAGAAGTCGACTTCGGCTCCCGCGTTTTGCTCGATCTTGTGGCCATGCCCGAAACGGAAGGGCCGGTCCTTGATATGGGTTGCGGTTACGGACCGATCGGCCTCGCGCTTGCAAAATCTTTTCCCGGCCGCCATGTGCATATGGCGGATATTAATACAAGAGCGGTCGAGCTGGCAAAGAAAAATGCTGCCCGGAACCATATTTCAAATGTTTCCATATACGAAAGCAATCTTTTTGAAAATGTGAAAAGCGGCCCGTTTGCCTTGATTGCCACAAATCCCCCGATCCGCGCCGGAAAGCAGATTGTGCACCGGATTTTTGAAGAAAGTTACCAATATCTCGCAAACAACGGCGAACTTTGGGTGGTCATCCGGAAAAAGCAGGGAGCCCCTTCTGCCAGGAAAAAATTAGAAAGCATATTTGATGAGGTAAATTGTGTTGGAAAAGAAAAAGGATATTTTGTTTTTAAAGCCAAAAAAATTTGACTCCCGATTTCATATATGTTAAAATCATAAAATGCCAATAGATTAAGGTTCTTTATGCAATCTAAGCTATACTTGTCAAGTATATATTTTGGATGAATTGGAAAATACTTATAAAATCATAAGCTCGTCATGCGATATGTGGTTTTTTCATAAAAAACCCTTTTTCTTTTTGCCTTAGCTTTATTGTTGTTTGACGAAAGATGCAAACAAAACGCTTGATTTGAGGGGTGAATCAGTTGTCACATCAACTAGTTCAGTATGGACGGCACCGCCAGCGCAGAAGTTACGCGCGCATCAAAGAAATTTTAGAGCTGCCAAACCTTATCGAAATCCAAACCGCATCTTACCAATGGTTCCTTGACGAAGGTTTGCGTGAAATGTTCCAGGACATCTCTCCGATCGAGGATTTTGCCGGAAACCTGTCGCTGGAGTTTATTGACTACAGCCTCGGCGAACCGAAATATTCCATCGACGAATGCAAAGAGCGCGACGTAACGTACGCTGCTCCGCTTCGTGTAAAGGTGCGCCTTGTCAATAAGGAAACCGGTGAAGTAAAAGACCAGGACGTATTCATGGGCGATTTCCCGTTAATGACCGAAACGGGGACTTTCATCATTAATGGCGCGGAACGTGTTATTGTATCCCAGCTTGTCCGTTCCCCTAGTGTTTATTTTAACAGCAAAATGGACAAAAACGGGAAATACGGCTACACCGCAACGGTAATTCCGAACCGCGGCGCCTGGCTTGAATATGAAACAGATGCGAAAGATGTGGCTTATGTCCGCATCGACCGCACAAGAAAACTGCCGATTACCGTTCTCCTCAGGGCGCTCGGCTTCGGCTCCGACCAGGAAATTATTGATCTGATCGGCGATAATGAGTACTTAAGAAATACGCTTGAAAAAGATAATACCGAAAGCACGGAAAAAGCGCTTCTTGAAATATATGAACGCCTCCGTCCGGGCGAACCCCCGACCGTTGAAAATGCAAAAAGCCTGCTGATTTCGCGTTTCTTTGACCCGAAACGCTATGATCTGGCCAATGTCGGGCGTTACAAAATGAATAAAAAGCTTCACCTGAAATTCCGCCTGTTCGGGCAACGGCTGGCTGAATCGATCGCAGACCCTGAAACCGGTGAAATCATCGCGGAGGAAGGAACCGTTTTAGACCGGCGTACGCTTGATAAAATTGTGCCTTTTCTCGAAAAAGGCCTGAAGTTTGAAACGTACAGCCAGGCTGGCGGCGTTGTTGATGATGATATCACATTGCAGTCCATCAAAATTTATGCCCCGATTGACGATAACGAAAAAGTGATCAATGTAATCGGAAATGCTTATGTTGATGAAAGCATTAAACATATTACACCTGCGGATATTGTGGCTTCCATCAGCTACTTCTTTAATTTGCTGCATGGCGTCGGCAATACGGATGATATCGACCACCTCGGCAACCGCCGTTTACGGTCTGTCGGCGAATTGCTGCAAAACCAGTTCCGCATCGGCCTTTCCCGGATGGAACGCGTTGTCCGTGAAAGAATGTCGATCCAGGACATTAACACCATTACGCCGCAGCAGCTGATCAATATCCGTCCGGTCATTGCGGCCATTAAGGAGTTTTTCGGCAGTTCACAGCTGTCCCAGTTTATGGACCAGACAAACCCGCTTGCGGAACTGACCCATAAACGCCGGTTGTCGGCGCTCGGCCCGGGCGGTTTGACCCGTGAGCGCGCCGGGATGGAAGTGCGTGACGTGCACTATTCCCACTACGGCCGCATGTGCCCGATTGAAACGCCTGAAGGCCCGAACATCGGGTTGATCAACTCTTTATCAACGTATGCAAAAGTAAACCGTTTCGGTTTTATCGAAACGCCTTACCGCAGGGTTGATCCGGATACAGGGCGTGTTACGGAGCATATTGATTATTTAACGGCTGATGAAGAAGACAATTACGTCGTCGCACAGGCGAACGCGCAGCTGGATGAAAACGGCTTTTTCGTTGACGATGAAGTATATGCGCGTTTCCGCGGTGAAAACATTGTTGTAAAAACAGACCGCGTTGATTATATGGACGTTTCGCCGAAGCAGGTTGTATCGGCTGCAACGGCATGTATTCCGTTCCTTGAAAACGACGACTCGAACCGTGCGCTGATGGGTGCAAACATGCAGCGCCAGGCGGTTCCGCTTATGAAGCCGCAAGCGCCGATTGTCGGCACCGGGATGGAATATGTCAATGCGAAGGATTCCGGCGCGGCACTCATCTGCAAATATGACGGCATTGTTGAACATGTGGAAGCCCGGGAAATCTGGGTGCGCCGTGTGATCGATGTCGACGGACAGGAAGTAAAGGGCGACCTTGACAAATACCGCCTGCAAAAATTCAAACGTTCCAACAATGGCATGTGCATCAACCAGCGCCCGATTGTGAAAAAAGGCGACCGTGTGGTAAAAGGCGAAATTTTAGCGGACGGCCAGTCAATGGACCAAGGTGAACTTGCCCTTGGCCAGAACGTGCTCGTTGCCTTTATGACATGGGAAGGTTACAACTATGAAGATGCCATTATTATGAGTGAAAAACTTGTAAAAGAAGATGTGTATACTTCTATCCATATTGAAGAATACGAATCTGAAGCACGCGATACAAAGCTCGGGCCGGAAGAAATGACCCGTGATATCCCGAACGTCGGGGAAGATGCTTTGAAAAACCTTGACGAACGCGGGATTATCCGGATTGGTGCCGAAGTAAAAGACGGCGATTTGCTTGTCGGAAAAGTCACCCCGAAAGGCGTTACGGAATTAACGGCGGAAGAACGTCTGCTCCATGCGATTTTCGGTGAAAAAGCGCGCGAAGTCAGGGATACATCACTCCGCGTTCCGCACGGCGGCGGCGGCATCGTGCTCGATGTCAAAGTGTTTACACGTGAAGCCGGGGATGAACTTCCGCCTGGCGTGAACCAGCTTGTCCGCGTCTATATTGTACAGAAACGGAAAATCCACCAGGGCGACAAAATGGCCGGGCGCCACGGGAACAAAGGGGTTATCTCCCGGATTCTTCCGGAAGAAGATATGCCTTTCCTCCCGGATGGCACACCTGTCCAGATCATGTTGAACCCGCTTGGCGTGCCTTCCCGGATGAATATCGGGCAGGTGCTTGAACTCCACCTCGGCATGGCGGCCAAAAAACTCGGCCTTCACGTCGCGACGCCTGTATTCGACGGTGCACGTGAAGAAGATGTATGGGAAACGATTGAAGAAGCCGGCATGGCGCGCGATGCAAAAACGGTCCTTTATGACGGCCGCACCGGTGAACCTTTCGACAACCGTGTATCTGTCGGGATTATGTATATGATCAAGCTCGCCCACATGGTTGATGATAAACTGCATGCCCGCTCAACAGGCCCTTACTCGCTTGTCACCCAGCAGCCGCTTGGCGGTAAAGCACAGTTTGGCGGCCAAAGGTTTGGCGAAATGGAAGTATGGGCGCTTGAAGCCTACGGCGCAGCCTATACGCTCCAGGAAATCCTGACTGTTAAATCGGACGATGTTGTCGGCCGTGTGAAAACTTATGAAGCGATCGTCAAAGGGGAAAATGTCCCTGAACCGGGTGTCCCGGAATCGTTCAAAGTGCTGATCAAAGAACTTCAAAGTTTGGGACTGGACGTGAAGATTCTTTCCGGCGACGACGAGGAAATTGAAATGCGCGATCTCGAAGACGACGATGACCTGAATCAGGCCGATACGCTGAATATTGCGCCCGAGACAAAAGAAGAACCGGAAGGAATCGGGGCATCCAAAGACTAATCGTTTATGTTGCTTGGAACAAACAGAGGCTTTTGCCCGGATTGTATGCATTCGTACAATCCGGCTTCTGTTTCTGTTTCTTCTGCGTGTGTTTTAAGGTACGAACCTAAAGACGAAAGGGAGGCTGGCCCCTTGCTGGATGTAAATAATTTTGAGTACATGAAAATCGGTCTTGCTTCACCGGATAAAATCCGATCCTGGTCATACGGTGAAGTAAAAAAACCGGAAACAATCAACTACCGGACGTTAAAACCTGAAAAAGACGGGCTTTTTTGCGAACGGATTTTCGGGCCGACGAAAGATTGGGAATGCCATTGCGGGAAATATAAACGCGTTCGTTACAAAGGCGTGGTTTGCGACCGCTGCGGCGTGGAAGTAACAAGATCAAAAGTGCGCCGGGAAAGAATGGGGCATATTGAACTTGCCGCCCCTGTTTCGCATATTTGGTACTTCAAAGGGATTCCAAGCCGCATGGGCCTTGTGCTTGACATGTCCCCGCGCGCCCTGGAAGAAGTCATTTACTTCGCATCTTACGTCGTAACGGAAGCAGGCGACACTTCTTTGGAAAAGAAACAGCTTCTTTCCGAAAAAGAATACCGTGCCTACCGTGAAAAATACGGCAACAAATTCCAGGCAGGCATGGGCGCGGAAGCCATTAAAAAGCTGCTGCAAGATGTAGATGTCAACAAAGAATGCGAAATGCTGAAAGAAGAGCTGAAAGTTGCCCAGGGGCAGCGCCGTACACGCGCCATCAAACGCCTTGAAGTACTGGAAGCTTTCCGTAATTCCGGCAATAAACCGGAATGGATGGTGCTGGATGTTCTCCCGGTCATTCCGCCCGAACTGCGGCCAATGGTACAACTGGAAGGCGGCCGCTTTGCAACATCCGACTTAAATGATTTGTACCGCCGTGTGATCAACCGGAACAACCGCCTGAAACGCCTGCTTGATCTTGGCGCACCAAGCATCATTGTCCAAAATGAAAAACGGATGCTGCAGGAAGCCGTTGACGCTCTGATTGACAACGGCCGCCGCGGACGTCCGGTAACCGGCCCGGGGAACCGCCCGTTAAAATCGCTTTCCCATATGCTGAAGGGGAAACAGGGCCGTTTCCGCCAAAACCTGCTCGGGAAGCGGGTTGACTATTCCGGCCGTTCCGTTATTGTTGTCGGCCCGAACCTGAAAATGTACCAATGCGGCCTGCCGCGCGAAATGGCGATTGAACTGTTCAAGCCGTTCGTGATGAAAGAACTGGTTGAAAAGGGCCTCGCCCATAATATTAAAAGCGCAAAACGGAAAATTGAACGTTTGCAGCCTGAAATTTGGGATGTCCTTGAAGAAGTCATTAAAGAACACCCTGTCCTGTTGAACCGTGCGCCTACTTTGCACAGGCTCGGGATCCAGGCGTTTGAACCGACGCTTGTGGAAGGCCGTGCGATCCGTCTCCATCCGCTCGTATGTACGGCTTACAACGCGGACTTTGACGGCGACCAAATGGCGGTCCACGTTCCGTTATCCGCTGAGGCACAGGCGGAAGCGCGCATGTTGATGCTTGCCGCACAAAATATTTTGAATCCGAAAGACGGGAAACCGGTCGTTACCCCGTCCCAGGACATGGTACTTGGCAACTACTACTTAACGCTTGAACGTGAAGATGCAGTCGGTGAAGGATCTGTCTTCAAAGATGTAAATGAAGTGTACATGGCTTATTACAACGGCTACGTGCATTTCCATACGAGAATTGCCATTTATGCCGGGTCGCTGAACAACCCGACGTTCACGGAAGAGCAAAACAAGAAGCTGCTGATTACCACAGTCGGGAAAGTGATCTTCAATGAAATTTTGCCGGAGAGCTTCCCATATATTAATGAACCGACGAAAACAAATCTTGAAGAAAAAACGCCGGATAAATACTTTGTTGATCCTTCGATTGACGTAAAAGCGCATATTAAAGAACAGCCGTTAATCCGCCCGTTTGTAAAAGGCTTCCTTGGCAGCATCATTGCCGAAGTGTTCAAACGGTTCAAGATTACGGAAACATCCAAAATGCTCGACCGCTTAAAAGATCTTGGCTTCCATTATTCGACAAAAGCCGGGATTACCGTTGGTGTTGCGGATATCGTCGTTTTAGGCGAGAAGGAAAAAATTCTTTCGGATGCCCAGAAAAAAGTCGATACGGTCATGAAACAGTTCCGCCGCGGTTTAATTACCGAAGACGAACGCTATGACCGCGTTATTTCGATCTGGAGCGGGGCTAAAGACACGATCCAGGGCAAACTGATGGAATCGCTCGATAAACGGAACCCGATTTTTATGATGAGTGACTCGGGGGCCCGGGGTAACGCGTCGAACTTTACACAGCTTGCCGGCATGCGCGGTTTGATGGCCAACCCGGCCGGCCGGATTATTGAATTGCCGATTAAGTCCAGCTTCCGTGAAGGCTTAACCGTGCAAGAGTACTTTATTTCGACGCACGGTGCCCGTAAAGGCCTTGCCGATACTGCCCTTAAGACGGCAGACTCGGGTTATCTGACACGCCGGCTTGTTGATGTGGCGCAGGATGTCATCATTCGTGAAGACGACTGCGGCACAGACCGCGGGCTTTTGATCAGTGCGTTGAAAGAAGGCAATGAAATCATTGAATCGCTTGAAGAACGGTTAACCGGCCGTTATTCAAGAAAAACGATCAAACATCCTGAAACAGGCAAAGTGATCATTGAGGAAAACGGCTTTATCACGGAAGATATCGCGAAGGAAATTGTCGATGCCGGCTATGAAAAAGTCTGGATCCGTTCGGCCTTCACTTGCAATACCCGCCATGGCGTATGTAAAAAATGCTACGGCCGCAACCTTGCCACCGGCCAGGAAGTGGAAGTCGGCGAAGCAGTCGGGATTATTGCCGCCCAATCGATCGGCGAACCTGGCACACAGCTGACGATGCGTACATTCCATACAGGCGGTGTTGCCGGGGATGACATCACACAAGGTCTTCCGCGTATTCAGGAATTGTTTGAAGCCCGGAACCCGAAAGGCCAGGCTGTCATTTCCGAAGTGGAAGGCGTTGTTACTTCCATCAGCGAAGGGCGCGACCGCCAATATGAAATTGTCGTTCAGGGCGCTGTCGAAACGCGCACCTATACGGCCCCTTATACTTCCCGCTTGAAAGTGGCGGTAGATGACCACGTCGTGCGCGGGCAGGAGCTGACGGAAGGTTCCATTGACCCGAAAGACCTGTTGCGTGTCACGGATGTCACAACCGTACAGGAATACTTGCTTCGTGAAGTACAGAAAGTTTACCGGATGCAAGGAGTGGAAATTGGCGACAAACACATTGAAGTGATGGTCCGCCAAATGCTGAGAAAAGTAAGGGTGCTCGATGCCGGCGACACGGATGTCCTGCCGGGAACATTGCTTGATATCCATCAGTTCGGTGAAGCGAATGAAAAGGCGCTCAAGGAAGGCAACCGCCCTGCAACAGGCCGCCCTGTTCTGCTCGGGATTACAAAAGCTTCCTTGGAAACCGATTCGTTCTTATCGGCAGCCTCCTTCCAGGAAACGACCCGCGTATTAACCGATGCGGCGATCAAGGGGAAACGCGATGAACTGCTCGGCTTGAAAGAAAACGTCATTATCGGGAAACTGGTTCCTGCAGGGACGGGCATGACCCGCTACCGCAAAACGGTTCCTGAACTGGTGAAAAAGGAAGAAGAAGTGCCGGCTGAATAATGCGGCGGCAGCACCGGCAAAAACCGGTGCTGCACCTTTTTCTGTTTTTTAGCAAAAAAAAGCATGGCCTTTTTTACACGGGCTGTTGACTTTAGATTTTCAAAGTGATAATATATTCAAGGTGCTCCTATGAATACCTGTATACTTTGGAGGATATTGCGATGTCTTATGAAAAAGTAAATCAGGCGAAAAGAATCGTTGTAGGGACAAAACAAACAGCGAAAGCGATAAAGTCCGGAAATGTGGATGAACTGCTCGTTGCCAGAGATGCTGATCCGAATATTACGGGCAAAGTCATTTCCGTTGCCGAACAATTCAATGTGCCGATTACGTATACCGAGTCGAAAAAACAACTCGGAAAAGTATGCGGCATTGAAGTCGGAGCTGCAGCTGTTGCACTTATTTATTAAACACTTTTTGCTGGAGAATCCGCAAAAATTTGTTTTTGCCATTAAATGAACCACCTGGATGTGTGGACTTAAATTGTTCGAAGGGAGGAAAAACAGATGCCTACTATTAACCAATTGGTGCGCAAACCTCGTAAATCAAAAATCGAGAAATCCAAGTCACCTGCGCTGAATAAAGGCTATAACAGTTTCAAAAAAATCAATACCGATCTTTCTTCACCCCAAAAACGCGGTGTATGTACCCGTGTGGGGACGATGACTCCGAAGAAACCGAACTCGGCGCTCCGTAAATATGCCCGTGTCCGTTTAACAAACGGTATTGAAGTAACGGCTTATATCCCTGGGATCGGCCATAATCTGCAGGAACACAGCGTTGTTTTAATCCGTGGCGGACGTGTAAAAGACCTGCCTGGTGTACGTTACCACATCGTGCGCGGTGCACTTGACACTGCCGGTGTTGAAAACCGGAAACAAGGCCGTTCGAAATACGGGACGAAAAAACCGAAAGAAAAGAAATAATAAGAACGATAACCATACTTGAAAGGAGGATCATTTATGCCACGTAAAGGACCTGTCGCAAAACGCGACGTATTACCGGATCCGATTTACAATTCGAAACTGGTCACACGTTTAATCAACAAAATGATGATCGACGGCAAGAGAGGGAAAGCCCAGACTATCCTGTATTCTTCCTTCGATATTATCCGTGAACGCACTGGCAAAGATCCAATGGAAGTTTTTGACCAGGCATTGAAAAACATTATGCCTGTACTTGAAGTAAAAGCTCGCCGTGTCGGCGGCGCAAACTATCAGGTGCCGGTTGAGGTGCGCCCGGAACGCCGGACAACTTTAGGGCTTCGCTGGCTGGTCAATTATGCCCGCCTTCGCGGAGAAAAAACAATGGAAGAACGGCTGGCGAACGAAATCATGGATGCGGCCAACAATACAGGCGCTGCCGTGAAAAAACGCGAAGATACGCATAAAATGGCGGAAGCAAACAGAGCGTTTGCGCATTATCGCTGGTAATATTCCGATACTCCTACATTACACCTATTAAGGAAGGAGAAAGTACGAGATGCCAAGAGAGTTCTCCTTAGAAAAGACTCGTAACATCGGTATCATGGCGCATATCGATGCCGGTAAAACTACAACAACCGAGCGTATCCTTTATTATACCGGCCGTATTCATAAAATCGGCGAAACGCATGAAGGTGCGTCTCAAATGGACTGGATGGAGCAGGAACAGGAGCGCGGGATTACGATTACTTCCGCTGCTACAACAGCGCAATGGAAAGACCACCGTATCAACATCATTGACACCCCGGGACACGTGGACTTCACCGTTGAAGTTGAACGCTCCCTTCGTGTCCTTGACGGCGCGGTTGCTGTCCTCGATGCCCAGTCCGGCGTTGAGCCCCAGACTGAAACCGTTTGGCGCCAGGCAACGACTTACGGTGTACCGCGGATTGTATTTGTCAATAAGATGGATAAAATCGGGGCCGATTTCTTGTATTCTGTCAGCACCCTGCATGACCGCCTGCAGGCAAATGCACATCCGGTCCAATTGCCGATCGGTGCTGAAGACAACTTTGTAGGGATCATTGACCTTATTGAAATGAATGCAATTTTCTACGGCGATGATCTCGGCACGAAAATTGAAGTGCGCGAAATCCCGGATGAGTACCGTGATCAGGCGGAAGAATATCATGAAAAACTGCTTGAAGCAGTTGCTGAAGTTGATGAAGATATTATGGAAAAATATCTTGGCGGAGAAGAGATTTCAAAAGAAGAACTGAAAGCTGCCATCCGCAAAGCAACCTGTAATGTTGAATTCTTCCCGGTACTGTGCGGCTCGGCATTTAAAAACAAAGGTGTCCAATTAATGCTGGATGCGGTTGTTGACTATCTGCCTGCGCCGACGGATGTTCCTTCCATCAAGGGGACGCTTCCGGATACAGGGGAAGAAGTATTTAGGCATTCCAGCGATGATGAGCCATTCTCGGCTTTGGCCTTCAAAGTCATGACAGACCCGTTCGTTGGTAAACTGACATTCTTCCGTGTTTATTCAGGCACATTAAGCGCTGGTTCTTATGTCAAAAACTCGACAAAGAACAAACGCGAACGCATCGGGCGTATTTTGCAGATGCACGCAAACCACCGGAAAGAAATCGACATGGTTTATGCCGGCGATATTGCTGCTGCTGTCGGCTTAAAAGACACGACAACAGGCGATACGCTTTGCGACGATAATAATCCGGTCATCCTTGAATCGATGGAATTTCCGGAACCGGTTATCCAGTTGTCGGTTGAACCGAAATCGAAAGCCGACCAGGATAAAATGACGACGGCGCTGCAAAAACTGCAGGAAGAAGACCCGACTTTCCGTGCCCATACGGATCCGGAAACGGGACAAACGATCATCGAAGGTATGGGTGAGCTTCACCTCGACATTATCGTTGACCGCATGAAACGCGAATTCAAAGTTGAAGCCAATATCGGTGCGCCGCAAGTTGCGTACCGTGAAACATTCCGCAAATCCGCACAAGTCCAAGGTAAGTTTGTACGCCAATCCGGCGGCCGCGGGCAATACGGGGATGTTTGGATTGAATTTTCACCAAACGAAGAAGGAAAAGGCTTTGAGTTTGAAAATGCGATTGTCGGCGGTGTCGTTCCGCGCGAATACATTCCGGCGATCCAGTCCGGCCTTGAAGATGCCATGCAGCGCGGTGTACTTGCCGGCTATCCGCTCGTTGACATTAAGGCAAAACTGTATGACGGTTCTTACCACGATGTTGACTCGAGTGAAATGGCATTTAAAGTGGCTGCCTCCCTTGCATTGAAGAATGCAGCATCCAAATGCGATCCGGTCCTGCTTGAACCTGTCATGAAAGTGGAAATTGTCATTCCGGAAGAATATCTCGGCGACATCATGGGACAAGTTACAGCCCGCCGCGGCCGTGTGGAAGGTATGGAAGCACGCGGAAATGCCCAGGTTGTCCGTGCCATGGTTCCGTTGTCCGAAATGTTCGGTTATGCTACAGCACTCCGATCCAGCACGCAAGGACGCGGTGTCTTTACGATGACATTTGATCATTATGAAGAAGTGCCGAAGTCCATTGCGGAAGAGATCATCAAAAAAAATAAAGGCGAATAATTGATTTATTGCTTTCAATGAAGTATAACTTTACTAGGTTGGTTCAAAGCGCTTTAAAGCTGTCCTTTCAGCTTTAAAGCATCCATATACTTACTCAATCCAAAATATTAAGGAGGATTTCCTGATGGCTAAACAAAAATTTGACCGTTCTAAAGAACACTGTAACATTGGAACAATCGGTCACGTTGACCATGGTAAAACGACTTTGACTGCTGCAATTACTGCTGTTCTTGCAAAACAAGGGAAAGCTGAAGCAAGAGCATATGACCAAATTGACGGTGCTCCGGAAGAACGCGAACGCGGTATTACCATCAACACTGCGCACGTTGAATATGAAACGGAAAAACGCCACTACGCACATGTTGACTGCCCTGGACACGCTGACTATGTGAAAAACATGATTACTGGTGCTGCCCAAATGGACGGCGCGATCCTGGTTGTATCCGCTGCTGACGGCCCAATGCCGCAAACGCGCGAACACATCCTTTTGTCCCGCCAAGTTGGCGTGCCTTATATCGTTGTGTTCCTGAACAAATGCGACATGGTGGACGACGAAGAATTGCTTGAACTTGTTGAAATGGAAGTTCGTGATCTTCTTTCCGAATACGACTTCCCTGGCGATGAAGTGCCGGTTATCAAAGGTTCTGCTTTGAAAGCTCTTGAAGGCGACCCTGAATACGAAGCAAAAATCCTTGAATTGATGGATGCTGTTGACGAATACATCCCGACTCCGCAACGTGACACGGATAAACCGTTCATGATGCCAGTTGAAGACGTATTTTCCATTACCGGCCGTGGTACAGTTGCAACCGGCCGTGTAGAACGCGGGCAATTGAAAGTCGGCGACGTTGTTGAAATCGTAGGTTTGAGCGACAAACCAAAACAAACAACGGTTACCGGCGTTGAAATGTTCCGTAAAATTCTTGACTATGCTGAAGCTGGCGACAACATCGGTGCACTTCTCCGCGGTATTGCACGTGAAGAAGTCCAACGCGGCCAAGTTTTGGCGAAACCGGGTTCTATTACACCGCATACCAAATTTAAAGCACAAGTTTATGTATTAACGAAAGAAGAAGGTGGACGCCACACTCCTTTCTTCTCTAACTACCGTCCGCAATTCTACTTCCGTACAACGGACGTAACCGGCATTATTACTCTGCCAGAAGGCGTTGAAATGGTTATGCCTGGTGATAACGTTGAAATGAGCGTTGAATTGATTGCCCCGATCGCGATCGAAGAAGGAACAAAATTCTCGATCCGTGAAGGCGGCCGTACAGTTGGCGCCGGTTCTGTTTCTTCCATCGAAGCTTAATCGGCTATTTAAAAAAAGCCCGGCCAGGTCATCCCGGCCGGGCTTTTTCCATGCTTACGCGCCCGGGTTGCAGCAACGTTTTCCAAAACTTGATGTTGCGCCACAGGGCCTGTATAATAAAAAGTCACTGAAATCAGCAGCATATCAAAGTTTATGTTGCATTACACCCGGCTTTTGTGTATAATGTTTGATGTTGGTCTTTGACTGCGATGAAGTGGGAGGTTGCTGGCACACCCGGCCGCTTTGCCATGGCGCGTGGGCCAGGAAAATTTCCATGGAGAATGTCTATTAGCAAATAGGCGATAAAGGAGGGAAAATAATGGCAAAACAAAAAATTCGCATTCGTTTAAAAGCATACGATCACAGAATTCTGGATCAGTCTGCAGAAAAAATTGTAGAAACAGCAAAACGATCAGGTGCAAACGTCTCCGGTCCGATTCCGCTTCCGACTGAGAAATCCGTTTACACCATTCTGCGTGCTGTCCACAAGTACAAAGATTCTCGTGAACAATTTGAAATGCGTACACACAAACGTTTGATTGATATCGTAAATCCGACCCCGCAAACGGTTGATTCGCTGATGCGGTTGGATCTGCCATCCGGCGTTGACATTGAAATTAAACTTTAATGATAAAAAAACATGACATATTTAACAGGAGGTGTGACTGATGACCAAAGGAATCTTAGGAAGAAAAATCGGTATGACCCAAGTTTTTGCCGAGAACGGCGATCTTATTCCTGTCACTGTAATTGAAGCAACACCAAACGTTGTGCTGCAAAAGAAAACAGTTGAAACGGACGGTTATGAAGCGATTCAGCTCGGATTTGCAGACAAACCGGAACGCCTGGCAAACAAACCGGAAAAGGGTCATGTTTCGAAAGCCAATACGGCACCTAAGCGCTTCATCCGCGAATTCAGCGGCGTAAACACAAGTGATTTTGAAGTTGGTCAAGAAGTCAAAGTAGATATTTTTGCAGAAGGTGACATTGTAGATGTTACCGGCATTACAAAAGGGAAAGGATTCCAAGGCGTCATTAAACGCCACGGACAATCCCGCGGCCCTATGGCTCACGGTTCGCGTTACCACCGCCGTCCGGGTTCAATGGGCCCGATTGCGCCAAACCGCGTCTTTAAACAAAAAGCACTCCCTGGACGCATGGGGGGAGAACGGGTTACCGTTCAAAATCTGCAAATCGTCAAAGTGGATGCAGAACGCAATCTGCTTTTGATTAAAGGTAACGTTCCTGGTCCGAGAAAAGCTTTGGTTACAGTTAAAGCAGCTGTAAAAGCAAAATAATTGCAAAGAAAGGAGGAAACAGGAATGCCAAAAGTAGCTCTATACAACCAAAACGGTTCCCAAGTCGGTGAAGTGGAATTAAACGACGCTGTATTCGGCATCGAACCGAATGAACATGTTTTATTTGAAGCGATCATCATGCAGAGGGCTTCGCTCCGCCAAGGTACCCACAAAGTAAAAGGCCGTTCTGAAGTACGCGGCGGCGGACGCAAACCATGGCGACAAAAAGGCACAGGCCGCGCACGCCAAGGATCGATCCGTTCCCCGCAATGGCGCGGAGGCGGTACGGTTTTCGGGCCTGTTCCACGCAGCTACAGCTACAAACTGCCGAAAAAAGTACGCCGTCTTGCGATTAAATCCGCTCTATCGTCAAAAGTAAAGGAAAACAATATTTTGGTTCTGGACGCATTAAGTTTTGATGCGCCAAAAACAAAAGATTTTATTGCTGTCCTGAAAAATTTGTCAGTGGATAAAAAAGCACTTGTTGTCACAGACGGATTGAACGAAAATGTGGTACTGTCCGCACGCAACATTCCGGGTGTTACGGTTGTTGAAGCAACAGGCGTAAATGTTTTGGATGTTGTAAACCATGATCAATTGATTATGACAAAATCCGCTGTTGAAAAAGTAGAGGAGGTGCTTGGTTAATGGATGCACGTGATGTTCTGAAGCGCCCCGTGATTACTGAACGTTCAATGGAATTGACAGCAGATAAGAAATATACATTTGAAGTTGATGTTAAAGCGAATAAAACAGAAATCAAAGATGCTGTGGAAGAGATTTTCGGCGTCAAAGTTGCGAAAGTGAACGTTGCGAACTATAAAGGCAAGTTCAAACGCATGGGCCGTTATACCGGCTATACAAACAAGCGCCGCAAAGCAGTTGTTACGTTAACAGCTGACAGCAAAGAAATTGAAATCTTTGAGGTTTAAATACGATCCATCAAACTTGAAGAGGAGGGAAAAAAATGGCGATCAAAAAATACAAACCAACCTCTAACGGGCGTCGCGGCATGACGGCTTTGGATTTTGCGGAGATCACGACGGATAAGCCTGAAAAAACACTGCTTGCTCCGCTTTCGAAAAAAGCAGGCCGCAACAACCAGGGGAAATTAACTGTTCGTCATCAGGGCGGCGGCCATAAGCGCCAATACCGGATTATCGACTTCAAACGCGATAAAGATGGTATACCAGGGCGCGTTGCCACAATCGAGTATGACCCGAACCGCTCATCTAATATTGCTTTGATTCACTATGTAGATGGTGAAAAACGGTACATCCTTGCACCAAAAAATTTAACTGTCGGCATGGAAGTGATGTCCGGGCCGGATGCAGACATTAAAGTCGGAAATGCACTTCCGCTTTCTGAAATTCCTGTTGGTACGGTCATCCATAACATTGAATTGAAACCAGGCAAAGGCGGCCAATTGATCCGTTCTGCTGGTACTTCAGCACAAGTGCTTGGTAAAGAAGGCAAATATGTGCTTGTCCGCCTGAATTCCGGCGAAGTGCGCATGATTCTTGCAACTTGCCGCGCAACGGTCGGCCAGGTTGGCAACGAACAGCACGAACTGGTCAACATCGGTAAAGCAGGCCGCAAACGCTGGATGGGTGTACGCCCGACTGTCCGCGGATCTGTTATGAACCCGAATGATCACCCGCACGGCGGTGGTGAAGGCCGCGCTCCGATCGGCCGTAAATCGCCAATGTCACCATGGGGCAAGCCGACACTTGGTTACAAAACGCGCAAGAAGAAAAATACTTCAGATAAATTTATTGTACGGCGCCGTAAAAAATAATGCTGTTGAACTACGGTTCGTAGCTTGAACCGTAGCTCTAATCAGGAAGGAGGACTATTCATGGGTCGCAGTCTGAAAAAAGGGCCTTTCGTTGACGATCACTTAATGGTGAAAGTGGAAAAATTGAACGAATCCAACAAGAAGCAAGTGATCAAAACGTGGTCACGCCGTTCGACGATTTTCCCTGCATTTGTCGGCCACACAATCGCTGTGTATGACGGCCGTAAACATGTTCCGGTATACATCACGGAAGATATGGTCGGCCATAAGCTCGGTGAGTTTGCTCCGACACGTACATTCAAAGGTCACGCCGGTGACGATAAGAAGACAAGACGCTAACGGGAGGAGGTATTCCAATGCAAGCAAAAGCTGTCGCGAAAACAGTCCGTATTGCTCCTCGTAAGGCACGCCTGGTAATTGATTTAATTCGAGGAAAGCAAGTAGGAGAAGCGCTTTCGATTTTGAAATTTACGCCAAAGGCTGCTTCGCCGGTTATTGAAAAAGTACTCAACTCTGCGATTGCGAACGCAGAACACAACTACGATATGGACGCAAACGACCTTGTTGTGGAAAAGGCTTATGTCGATGAAGGTCCTACACTGAAACGTTTCCGGCCGCGTGCAATGGGGCGCGCAAGCCAGATCAACAAACGCACGAGCCATATTACGATCGTAGTATCAGATCAAAAGGAGGGATAATTGGTGGGTCAAAAAGTAAATCCTATCGGTTTGCGAATCGGAGTGATTCGTGACTGGGAATCGAAATGGTACGCAGAAAAAGATTATGCCGATCTATTGCACGAAGACATTAAAATTCGTGAATATATCGCAAAGCGCCTCGCGGATGCTTCTGTTTCTGGCGTGGAAATTGAACGTGCTGCAAACCGTGTCAACATTACAATCCGCACGGCAAAACCGGGCATGGTGATTGGTAAAGGCGGTTCGGAAGTAGAAGCATTGCGTAAAGCACTGAATGCTTTAACAGGAAAAAGAGTCCACATTAACATTGTCGAAGTTAAAAAGGCAGATATTGATGCAAAACTTGTTGCGGAAAACATTGCCCGCCAGCTGGAGAACCGTGTTTCTTTCCGCCGTGCGCAAAAACAGGCGATCCAACGTGCGATGCGTGCCGGTGCAAAAGGAATCCGGACGCAGGTTTCAGGACGCCTGGGTGGTGCGGATATTGCCCGTGCAGAACATTACAGCGAAGGTACAGTTCCGCTTCATACGCTTCGTGCGGATATTGACTATGCCCATGCCGAAGCAGATACGACTTACGGAAAACTGGGCGTAAAAGTTTGGATTTACCGCGGGGAAATCCTTCCTGCCAAGAAAAAAACCGAGGAAGGGGGAAACTGATCATGTTGATGCCTAAACGTGTAAAATACCGCCGTGAACGCCGCGGAAAAATGCGCGGCCGTGCAAAAGGCGGCACTGAAGTTGCATTTGGCGAATATGGTTTGCAGGCTTTGGAAGCTTCCTGGATTACAAACCGCCAAATTGAAGCTGCCCGTATTGCGATGACACGTTATATGAAGCGTGGCGGTAAAGTATGGATAAAAATTTTCCCTCATAAACCATATACAGCAAAACCGCTTGAAGTCCGGATGGGTTCCGGTAAAGGTGCGCCTGAAGGTTGGGTGGCTGTTGTGAAACCGGGCAAGATTTTGTTTGAAATTGCCGGTGTTCCTGAAGAAGTCGCACGCGAAGCTTTGCGCCTTGCGTCCCACAAGCTGCCGATTAAATGCAAGTTCGTAAAACGTGAAGAAATTGGTGGTGAATCTAATGAAAGCTAAAGAAATTCGTGACTTAACCACTGCCGAAATTGAACAAAAAGTAAAGTCGCTGAAGGAAGAGCTGTTCAACCTTCGCTTCCAGCTTGCGACCGGACAATTAGAGAACACTGCCCGCATTCGTGAAGTTCGTAAATCGATTGCCCGCATGAAAACCGTCATTCGTGAAAGAGAAATTGGAATTACCAACCGATAATGGGAGGAGGTTCGCGATACATGAGTGAACGCAACCAACGCAAAGTATACACCGGCCGTGTCGTATCAGACAAAATGGATAAAACCGTTACTGTTCTTGTAGAAACTTACAAAAAACATTCTCTGTACGGCAAACGCGTAAAATACTCGAAAAAATTCAAGGCACATGATGAAAACAACGAAGCCAAAGTCGGCGATATCGTAAGAATCATGGAAACACGCCCGTTATCTGCTACAAAACGTTTCCGCCTGGTGGAAATCGTTGAAAAAGCAGTCATTATCTAATTTGTATCAGTTCGGATACGGTTGATTCCGAAGGGAGGTAAACGAGGATGATCCAACAAGAAACCCGTTTAAAAGTAGCTGACAACTCAGGTGCACGTGAAGTTTTGACGATTAAAGTATTGGGCGGATCCGGCCGGAAAACCGCGAATATCGGAGATGTCATCGTTGCTACGGTAAAACAAGCAACACCTGGAGGCGTTGTTAAAAAAGGTGATGTAGTGAAAGCTGTTGTGGTCCGTACAAAGAGCGGAGTGCGCCGCAGCGACGGTTCTTATATTCGTTTCGATGAAAATGCATGCGTCATTATCCGTGACGACAAGAGCCCTCGCGGCACGCGTATCTTCGGGCCTGTTGCACGTGAACTGCGCAACAACAATTTCATGAAAATCGTATCACTGGCTCCGGAAGTGCTTTAATCGATACAGTTTGTGACAATCAAGGAGGTGCGACTGTAATGCATGTCAAAAAAGGTGACAAGGTAATGGTGATCTCCGGCAAAGATAAAGGCAAAACCGGTACGATCCTTGCGGCATATCCGAAAAAAGACCGTGTGATTGTGGAAGGCGTGAACATTGTCAAAAAACACGCGAAACCTTCCCAGGCAAATCCACAGGGCGGTATTTTCGATATGGAAGCGCCCATTCACGTGTCCAATGTGATGCCGATTGATCCGAAAACAAATGAGCCGACACGTGTCGGATATGAAATAAGGGACGGCAAAAAAGTGCGTGTAGCAAAAAAATCCGGTGAAGTTTTAGATAAATAGTTGAACATGAAGGGAGGTACACGACATGAACCGCCTAAAAGAAAAATATGAAAAAGAAGTTATTCCTGCTTTAACAAGCAAGTTTCACTATACATCCGTTATGCAAGTGCCTAAAGTTGAAAAGATCGTGATCAACATGGGTGTTGGCGATGCTGTCCAAAACGCAAAAATGCTCGACAATGCAGTAGAAGAATTAACGTTGATTTCCGGCCAAAAACCGGTTGTGACAAGAGCGAAAAAATCGATCGCAGGTTTCCGCCTTCGTGAAGGGATGCCGATTGGCGCGAAAGTAACCCTCCGCGGCGAGCGCATGTACGAATTCCTCGATAAACTGATTTCAGTTTCGCTTCCGCGTGTGCGCGACTTCCACGGCGTATCGAAAAAATCATTTGACGGCCGCGGAAACTATACACTCGGCATTAAAGAGCAACTGATCTTCCCTGAAATTGATTACGATAAAGTCAGCAAAGTGCGCGGGATGGACATCGTCATTGTCACCACTGCGAACACGGACGAAGAATCACGTGAACTGTTAGGCCTGCTCGGAATGCCATTCCAAAAATAAAGCGGGCGCTAAAAAGGGAGGCGAAAACGTGGCTAAAAAATCAATGATTGCGAAACAAAAACGTGAACCGAAGTATAAAGTTCAGGCTTATACCCGGTGCGAACGATGCGGCCGACCGCATTCCGTCATTCGCAAATTTAAACTTTGCCGTATTTGTTTCCGCGAACTTGCATATAAAGGTCAAATTCCTGGCGTGAAAAAAGCCAGCTGGTAAAACTCGAATTTGGGAAGGAGGTAAAAGAAATGGTCATGACTGATCCGATTGCAGATTTGCTTACGCGTATCCGTAATGCAAATACAGTGCGTCATGAAAAATTGGAAGTCCCGGCTTCCAAGATTAAGAGAGAGATCGCCGAGATTTTGAAACGTGAAGGTTTCGTGCGTGATGTTGAATATATCGAGGATAACAAACAAGGGATTATCCGGATCTTCCTGAAATACGGCGCAAACAACGAACGCGTCATTACAGGGATCAAGCGCATCAGCAAACCGGGCCTGCGCGTATACGCAAAAGCAGGTGAAGTGCCGAAAGTGCTGAACGGGCTTGGCATCGCAATTGTTTCTACTTCTCAGGGCGTTTTAACCGACAAAGAAGCACGGAAAAACAATGTCGGCGGAGAAATTTTAGCATACGTTTGGTAATCATTTGACGTTGAACGGAGGTGTAAATTATGTCACGTATAGGAAAAAAACCGGTTGAAATTCCATCCGGCGTTACGGTAACCATTAACGGAGATACAGTTACGGTTAAAGGGCCTAAAGGTGAGCTGACCCGCAGCTTCAACCCTGATATTAACATTGCCGTAGAAGACAATATCATTCACGTAACACGCCCTTCAGACAGCAAAAACCACCGCGCTTTGCACGGAACGACCCGCGCACTGCTCGCAAACATGGTGGAAGGGGTGTCGAAAGGCTTTGAAAAATCTTTGGAACTGGTTGGGGTTGGATACCGCGCCCAAAAACAAGGCAAAAAACTCGTATTGAACGTCGGCTACTCCCATCCTGTTGAATTTGAACCGGAAGAAGGCCTGGAAGTCGAAGTGCCTTCCAATACAAAAATTGTCGTAAAAGGCGTAAGCAAAGAACGCGTCGGCGCATTTGCCGCCAACATCCGCGACGTCCGCCCGCCTGAACCTTATAAAGGCAAAGGGATTCGTTACGAAGGCGAATATGTACGCAGAAAAGAAGGTAAAACCGGTAAATAATGCCGCCTAGGATGAGAAAGGAGTGAATTCGATGATCACGAAGCCGGATAAAAATCAAGTACGCAAAAAAAGGCATGCACGCGTCCGCGCAAAATTAAGCGGAACGGCTGAACGTCCGCGCCTGAGTATCTATCGTTCCAACAAAAACATTTATGCCCAATTGATTGATGATGTAAATGGCGTCACACTGGCCAGCGCTTCCACGCTCGATAAAGAGTTGAGCCTTGAGTCAACCGGAAATGTGGAAGCTGCACAAAAGGTGGGCGAATTGATTGCAAAGCGCGCAGTGGAAAAAGGTATCAAAGAAGTTGTTTTTGACCGCGGCGGATATCTCTATCATGGCCGTATCAAAGCGCTTGCCGATGCAGCCCGTGAGAACGGATTACAATTTTAATCAAAAAGGAGGGGAAATTTTACATGCTACGTATTGACCCAAACAAACTTGAGTTAGAGGAACGTGTTGTTACGATTAACCGCGTTGCCAAAGTGGTAAAAGGAGGGCGCCGTTTCCGCTTTTCCGCACTTGTCGTTGTTGGCGACCGGAACGGACATGTCGGATTTGGAACCGGAAAAGCGCAGGAAGTGCCGGATGCGATCCGCAAAGCTGTTGAAGATGCGAAGAAAAATCTTGTAGAGGTACCGATTGCGGGCACAACGATTCCGCACGAAGTTGTTGGCCACTTCGGTGCAGGCAAAATCCTGCTGAAACCGGGTTCCCCTGGTACCGGTGTTATCGCCGGCGGCCCTGTCCGTGCGATCCTTGAGCTTGCGGGTATTGCGGATATTACGTCCAAATCGCTTGGTTCAAACACACCGATTAACATGATCCGTGCCACAATGGACGGCATTAAACAATTGAAGCGTGCGGATGAAGTTGCGAAACTGCGCAATAAATCTGTCGAAGAATTATTAGGTTAAGGAGGGAACGCTCATGGCAAAATTGAAAATCACCCTCACCCGCAGTGTCATCGGCCGCCCGCAGGATCAGCGCGATACGGTAAAAGCGCTCGGCCTGCGCAAAGTCAACCAGACTGTTGAGAAAGAAGACAATGCTGCAATTCGCGGCATGATCAATAAAGTGTCCCATCTTGTTTCTGTATCGGAACAATAATTTTTGATTTTAAGATAAGGAGGTGCAACCATGAAACTTCATGAATTAAAACCTGCAGAAGGATCTCGTAAAAAACGCAACCGTGTCGGCCGCGGTATTGGTTCCGGCAACGGAAAAACAGCCGGCAAAGGGCACAAAGGCCAAAACGCCCGTTCCGGCGGCGGTGTACGCCTCGGTTTTGAAGGCGGCCAAACCCCGTTGTTCCGCCGTTTGCCAAAACGCGGTTTTACGAACATTAACCGTAAAGAGTATGCCATTGTGAACCTGGACGTTTTAAACCGTTTTGAAGAAGGCACGGAAGTAACGCCTGCCCTTTTATTGGAAACAGGTGTGATCAGCAAGGAAAAATCGGGCGTAAAAGTGCTTGCAAACGGCAAACTCGAGAAAAAATTGACCGTAAAAGCACATAAATTCTCCTCTGCTGCCAAAGAAGCCATAGAAGCTGCTGGCGGTACAGCCGAGGTGATTTAATGTTCAAGACAATCGCCAATTTGATGCGTGTGGGTGAGATAAGAAATAAAATTATTTTCACCCTCCTCATGCTGGTTGTATTCCGCATAGGAGCCTTTATTCCTGTTCCTTATGTGGATGCTTCCGTATTGGAAGCCTCCACCCAAAACGGTTTAGTCGGCTTTCTAAACACTTTTGGGGGCGGTGCGCTGAAGAACTTTTCCATTTTTGCAATGGGCATTATGCCATATATCACATCTTCCATTATTGTGCAGCTCTTGCAAATGGATGTTGTGCCGAAGTTTGCCGAGTGGGCAAAACAGGGTGAAGTGGGGCGTCGTAAGCTGAGTGAGTTTACACGCTATTTTACGGTTATCCTGGCTTTAATTGAAGGCTTCGGCATGTCATATGGCTTTAATAATTTGGCGCAGGGGGCACTGATTACGAAGTCCGGTTTCTGGACGTATTTGATCATCGCACTGACGTTGACAGCCGGTACCACATTTTTGATGTGGCTCGGCGAACAAATTACGGCCAAAGGCGTAGGAAACGGGATTTCCATTTTGATTATGGCCGGCATTATTGCCGGGATTCCGACAGCCATCAACCAGATTTACGCACAGCAAATTGAAAATGCCGGTTCCCAGCTGTTTTTGAAGATTGTTTTGCTGGCTTTTCTTGCATTGATCATTCTGGCCATTGTGGTCGGAGTCATCTATTTCCAGCAGGCATCGAGAAAGATACCGGTCCAGTATGCCCAGCACATTTCCGGCAGGGCAACAACCGGCAGGCAGTCAACGCATTTGCCTTTAAAGGTCAATGCTGCCGGGGTCATTCCGGTTATCTTTGCGATTTCGTTCATTATTGCGCCGCAGACGATTGCTTCGTTTTTCGGTTCCAGCAGTGTGGCAAGCAACATCCAGTATATTTTTGACTATACAAAACCGGTCGGAGCTTTGATTTATGTGGCGTTGATTATCGCTTTTTCGTACTTTTATGCATTCGTACAAGTCAATCCGGAGCAGCTTGCCGACAATTTAAAGAAACAAGGCGGCTATATTCCGGGGATCCGCCCGGGCAAAAACACACAGCAATATGTCACTTCGGTTTTATACCGGCTGACATTCGTCGGTTCAATCTTTCTTGCTGTGATTGCCATTCTGCCTGTCATTTTCACGAATGTCATCGGGCTCCCGACTTCCGCCAGAATCGGCGGCACAAGCCTGCTCGTTGTGATCGGGGTTGCGCTTGAAACGATGCTGCAACTGGAAGCACAGCTTGTTAAACGCCATTACAGAGGCTTTATCAAATAAAAATGGTTTTGCACTTGAAACCATGTCAGGAATAAGGGGGCTGTACGATGAATTTAGTGTTAATGGGCCTTCCCGGAGCCGGTAAAGGGACTCAAGCCGAAAAAATCATTGATAAGTATGCCATTCCTCACATTTCCACCGGAGACATGTTCCGGGCGGCGATAAAGGAAGAAACGGAGCTGGGGCTTAAAGCCAAGTCCTTTATGGACAAAGGCGAACTGGTCCCTGATGAAGTAACGATCGGGATCGTGCGCGAACGGTTAAGCAAGGATGACTGCAAAAATGGCTTCCTGCTTGACGGTTTCCCGCGGACGGTTGCCCAGGCAGAAGCTTTGGAAAATATTTTAAGCAGCCTTGGCAAACGGCTTGATTATGTTATCAACATAGAGGTGGACCGGAAGATTCTGACAGAGCGGCTGACCGGTCGGAGAATTTGTGAAAATTGCGGTGCGACTTACCATCTCGTGTTTAATCCGCCAAAAACGGAGGGCGTTTGCGACAAATGCGGCGGCCCGCTGTATCAACGGCCGGATGACAACGCAGAAACTGTCGGGAACCGGCTCGATGTCAATATGAAGCAAACCCGGCCGCTGCTGGACTTTTATGAGGAAAAAGGCTATTTGCGGAATGTAAACGGCCAGCAGGATATTCATCAAGTTTTTGCGGATATCGATCAATTGCTGGGCCAACTGGGTTAAACGTGAACGACTTGGTGAATTCATGAGAGCCGCAATCACGTTGGATGGAAACCACCTTTGGAAGTTTTATCCGGACGGCTTTTCGGCTGTGTCCTGACGGTAAAAAACTTTTCAAGTTTGATGCAATTTCCGCTTAAAAAGGTTATAATGGTTTTCGTGGCATTTTCACCGCTGGATATTTCACGGGTGAAATGACGGCTCTGTTTTATTGGCGATTTGCTTCATCCGTTAACTTGTAATCAATAGATGAGGAAGGCGGCTTCCGTTGTCAGGATTGCCAGTAAGCGCCATTCGAACGTCTCTCATGCAATTCAATTCTGTGCAAATGGCTTTCGTTCGTTCACATGTATGCCGGACATGGGATTGGTCAAGACTGACATGAAAGAACCATGTAACCTTGGGAACGTTTATCAGCTCCTGCCGGCCCCCCGGATCAGCCGGTTTACGTGAATATGCAGCAGGCCGGCCGCTTCCTGAAGCGGGAGTTTTGGCGAGCCTAATCGTTTTAAGGTTTTGGAAAAGTATCATTGCCAGGTCCTAAATGTTAGGAGGAGGGAGAATAGTTCGATGGCGAAAGATGACGTTATTGAAGTTGAGGGCATTGTAAGCGAAACTTTGCCGAATGCCATGTTTAAGGTAGAATTAGAAAATGGTCACACTGTTCTTGCACATGTGTCGGGTAAAATCCGGATGAACTTTATCCGCATTTTACCGGGCGATAAAGTAACAGTTGAACTGTCCCCATATGATTTGACCCGCGGTAGAATTACGTACCGGTTTAAATAATGTAGATACACGGCTTTTTCGGTGAAACGGAAAGTCTGCCCGGGGAATCTGTCTGGATAAAGGGTACCGGGCCTGTACTCCGTATATTAAGGAGGGTAAACCATGAAAGTTAGACCATCTGTGAAGCCGATCTGCGAAAAATGCAAGGTTATCCGCAGAAAAGGCAAAGTAATGGTAATCTGTGAAAATCCGAAACACAAACAAAAACAAGGATAAATTTGAAGGAGGTGCACCTGTATGGCTCGTATTGCCGGTGTTGACATTCCACGTGATAAACGTGTTGTTATTTCTTTAACATACATTTACGGAATCGGTAAATCAACTGCACAAAAAATTCTTGCTGAGGCCGGAATTTCTGAAGATACACGCGTCCGCGACTTAACAGAGGATGAAGTAAACAAAATCCGTGATATCGTGGACAGGCTGAAAGTAGAAGGGGATCTTCGCCGCGAAGTTTCCTTGAACATTAAACGCCTGATGGAAATCGGATCCTACAGAGGTCTCCGCCACCGCCGCGGTCTTCCTGTTCGCGGGCAAAACACGAAAAACAATGCCCGTACACGCAAAGGCCCGCGTAAAACGGTTGCCGGTAAGAAGAAATAATAAGCAAAGGAGGTTGTTCATATGGCACGCAGAACAAATACGCGCAAACGCCGCGTAAGAAAGAATATTGAATCAGGTGTCGCTCATATTCGTTCCACTTTTAACAATACAATCGTTACGATCACGGATGTGCATGGGAATGCTGTTGCATGGTCCAGTGCCGGTGCGCTCGGCTTCAAAGGTTCTCGTAAATCAACGCCGTTTGCTGCACAAATGGCTGCTGAAACAGCCGCGAAAGCATCGATGGAACATGGGATGAAGTCTTTGGAAGTAACTGTAAAAGGACCTGGCGCAGGCCGTGAAGCCGCTATCCGTGCCCTGCAGGCTGCCGGGCTTGAAGTTACAGCCATTAAAGACGTAACACCTGTGCCGCATAATGGTTGCCGCCCGCCAAAACGTCGCCGTGTCTGATTTTTTTGTATAGATTTTGTATCCTTGTCTATAATGGGATATGATGCATAATCTGCAAAAAAATGATTTGAATGATCCAGTTGTTATGCATAATAGGGAATTTTGCATGGGGAATTTCGAATAGGGCTCTTTCTGGGGTGCTATACGGGGTTTCGACGTTTTGAAGGAGGGTTAATTTGAATGATTGAAATTGAAAAGCCAAAAATTGAAACGGTTGAGGTCAGCGATGACGCTACTTATGGCAAGTTCGTCGTAGAACCGCTTGAGCGTGGATATGGTACTACTTTGGGTAACTCCTTACGTCGTATCCTATTATCTTCACTCCCGGGTGCCGCTGTCACATCCATCCAAATCGATGGCGTGATGCACGAATTCTCGACAGTCGAAGGCGTTGTTGAAGATGTGACCAGCATTATTTTGAACCTCAAAAAGCTGGCTTTGAAAATCTACTCCGATGAGGAAAAAACGCTTGAGATTGATGTACAGGGAGAAGGCGCTGTGACAGCAGCCGATATTACGCATGACAGCGATGTGGAGATTTTAAATCCGGATCTCTATATTGCGACGGTTGCCGAAAACGGGCATTTGCGTATGCGCATGACTGCCAACCAAGGCCGCGGCTATGTTCCTGCTGATCAAAATAAGCGGGAAGACCATCCAATTGGTGTCATTCCAATAGATTCTATTTATACCCCGGTTCAACGCGTGAGCTACCAGGTCGAAAATACCCGGGTAGGGCAAGTCAGCAATTATGATAAGCTCTCACTGGATGTCACGACTGACGGCAGCATCGGCCCGAAAGAAGCAATTGCTTTAGGCGCCAAAATTTTAACCGAGCATTTGAACATCTTCGTCGGACTGACGGATGAAGCACAAAATGCGGAAATTATGGTGGAAAAAGAAGAAGACCAGAAAGAAAAAGTGCTTGAAATGACAATTGAGGAACTTGATCTTTCAGTCCGTTCTTATAACTGCCTGAAACGTGCCGGCATCAATACCGTTCAGGAACTGGCCAACAAAACGGAAGAAGATATGATGAAAGTCCGGAATCTTGGCCGCAAGTCCCTTGAAGAAGTCAAAGCAAAGCTCGAAGATTTGGGCTTGGGTTTGCGCAAAGACGACTGAGCCGGTTAGAAGGCAAAGCGATTAATCCAACATAAGGGAGGGAACTTCATGCCTTACAGAAAGTTAGGACGCACAAGCGCCCAACGTAAAGCATTACTGCGCGATTTGGCAACAGACCTTATCATTAATGAACGCATCGAAACAACTGAAGCACGCGCAAAAGAATTACGCTCGGTTGTTGAAAAATTAGTTACGCTTGGAAAACGCGGTGATCTTCATGCCCGCCGCCAGGCTGCTGCATATGTACGCCATGAAACAGCTGACGCAGAAACAAAACAGGATGCTGTTCAAAAATTATTCTCGGTCATTGCAGAACGTTACGCGGATCGCCAGGGCGGTTACACCCGCATCTTGAAAGTAGGCCCGCGCCGCGGGGATGGTGCGCCGGTTGCGATTATTGAATTCGTTGAAAAGAAAGAGCAAGAGCAAGAGCAAGACCAAGAGCAAGTAAACGAATGATTTTCTCAAGGGCTGGACAGTTGAAAGAATCTTAACTGCTTCTTTGCCCTTTTTCTATCTTTTTTCGGTTCGTCATCGCAGGCTTGCAGCTAGAGGGCAGCCTGTGTTTATGAAACCTTTTCTTTTATGCGTGATGCAACAAACTGTGAGTGTTACGATGGGCGCATTTTGTGGCCCGTCTAGCTCTTGCACCCCTTTTTATTTCTGTACGCCGGATTGTTAACGTCTACACTGAAGAGGGGTGCAGGCTTTTTTATTATGGGGATATTTTACCCGCCAAACTGCACGACAATACGGTAGAATATAAATACAAGCAAACAGGCGAAACATTGGCATCGTCGTTCGTGAGATAAACCGTTTTTAAACGGGCTGTTGCCGGCGCAGGGGCAGGCGCATGAAGGCTGCCCCTGCTGCAACTTTAAGGCGCCGCCATCAGGATGAAAATGATGCTGAAGAGGATGAAGAAGGATTGCTTGGCATGTTTGAACCGTGCAAAGAAAGCAGGTTACAGAGGAGGAATCCGACATTGGCAGACAGCGCGAACGTGATCATTGACATCGACCAGGTTTCCTTCCGTTACCCGGAACAGGAAACATATGCATTAACAAATATTTCTTTTCAAGTTTATAAAGGCGAGTGGCTGGCCATTGTCGGGCATAACGGATCCGGAAAGTCTACGCTGGCGAGGCTCCTGAACGGCTTGCAGTTTCCCGGAAAAGGCGCGATAACGGTTTCCGGCCTCAAGTTGTCGGATGAAAATGTCTGGGAAATTAGAAGGCGCGTCGGCATGGTGTTTCAAAATCCCGATAACCAGTTTGTCGGCACAACCGTTCAGGATGATGTCGCATTTGGGCTGGAAAACCACGGTGTGCCGCGTGAGGAAATGGTGAAACGCGTCCATGATGCTTTAAAGCGGGTTCGGATGTCGGACTTTCTGGACCGCGAACCGCACCATCTATCAGGCGGGCAAAAACAGCGGGTGGCGATTGCCGGGATCATCGCGCTTAAGCCGGAAGTGATCATTTTGGATGAAGCTACATCCATGCTCGATCCGGTCGGCCGCAAAGAAGTGCTGGAGACGATCCACCAGTTGAAACAAGAAGCGGGGCTGACCGTCATTTCGATTACCCATGATCTTGAAGAAGCCGCCCAGGCGGAACGAATGATCGTGATGAACCGCGGGGAGGTCTACCGGGAAGGCACACCGCGTGACATTTTTCAAATGGATGAGACATTGACCGCGCTTGGCCTCGATATTCCGTTCCCGGTCAAAATGGCAAAAGCGCTTAAAGCAAGGGGCCTGGACTTACCGGAAATTTATTTAACAGATGAAGAATTGGTGGATGCACTATGGACATTGCATTTGAACAAGTAGAATACCGGTATCAGCCGAATACGCCGTTTGAAAGGCTTGCGCTCTATGACATTTCCCTCGCCATCCCGTCCGGCCGCTATATCGCCGTGATCGGGCATACCGGTTCAGGCAAATCGACGCTGCTGCAGCATTTGAATGCCCTGCTCCAGCCGACAAAAGGAAAAGTAACGATCGGCGGCCGGGTGATTGAAGGCGGAAAAAAGGAAAAAAACTTGAAGGCGATCCGGCAAAAAGTCGGGATTGTGTTCCAGTTTCCTGAACACCAGCTGTTTGAAGAAACGGTGGAAAAAGACATCTGTTTCGGCCCGAAAAATTTCGGCGTTCCGGATGAAGAAGCGAAACAGCGGGCAAGGGAACTCATCCGGCTTGTCGGGCTTTCAGAAGAGATTCTTGCAAAATCGCCGTTTGACCTGTCAGGCGGGCAAATGCGGCGGGTTGCCATCGCCGGTGTGCTTGCGATGGAACCGGATGTGCTTGTGCTGGACGAGCCGACTGCCGGCCTTGATCCGCGCGGGCGCCACGAGATGATGGGCATGTTTTACGAATTGCACCGGAAGAAGCATTTAACGACTGTGCTTGTTACCCACAGCATGGAAGATGCCGCCCTGTATGCCGATGAACTCGTCATTTTGCACCAGGGGAAATTGATGAAAAAAGGTGCACCCCGTGACATCTTTTCCGATCCCGGGTTGCTTGAAAAATGGGGATTAAGCGTGCCGGAGATTGTCCGCTTCCAGACCATGCTCGAGAAAAAAACCGGTATGAAGTTCAAAAAGACATGCCTGACAGTAGAAGAACTTGCGGAAGCATTGCAATCGGTTTTGAAACGGGGTGGGCGCGCATGATGGAAAAAATGATTTTCGGGCGTTATATTCCGGGCGATTCCGTCATTCACCGGATGGATCCGCGTTCGAAATTGATTTTTGTATTCGTCTTTATTTGTATTGTATTTTTGGCCAATAATGCGGCCACCTACGGGATTCTCGTAATCTTTACCTTGCTTGTTATGCTGGTTTCAAAAGTCCCTGTCCGTTTTTTTATTAAAGGGTTAATGCCGATTTTATGGCTGGTCATTTTTACCTTTTTTCTGCAGCTGTTTTTCAATCGTGAGGGCAGCCTTGTTTTCCATTATGCATTTATTCATATTTATAGTGAAGGGATCCGGCAGGGCGTGTTTATTTCGCTCAGGTTTATGCTGTTGATCTTTTTAACATCGCTTTTGACGCTGACGACAACGCCAATCTCGCTGACAGACGGGATTGAAATGTTGCTTGCGCCGCTCCGGAAAGTAAAATTTCCGGTCCATGAACTGGCGTTAATGATGTCCATTTCACTGCGGTTCATTCCGACATTAATGGACGAAACGGAAAAAATCATGAAGGCGCAGATGGCCCGGGGTGTCGATTTTTCCGGCGGAAGTATAAAAGACCGGGTGAAAGCCATTATTCCTTTATTAATTCCGCTGTTTGTCAGTTCGTTCAAACGTGCGGAAGAGCTGGCAACGGCAATGGAAGCCCGCGGCTACCAGGGCGGGGAGGGGCGGACAAAATACCGCTTGCTCATCTGGCGCACGGCTGATACGCTGTCCATTTGCGCCCTGGCCGCCGTTATCATCCTGCTCGTGCTGTTCCGTGACGGGGGGATTTTATGAAGCGCGTAAAATGTACGGTCAGTTACGACGGTTCCCGGTTCGCGGGGTACCAGGTCCAGCCGGGGCAGCGGACGGTCCAGCAGGAAATCGAAAAGGCGCTGGCCGCTCTTCATAAAGGCCGCCCCGTGAAAACGGCGGCTTCCGGAAGGACGGATGCCGGCGTGCACGCGATGGGGCAGGTGGTCCATTTCGATACGGATCTTTCTATTCCGGAAACAAGCTGGCCGGCCGCTTTAAACAGCCTGCTTCCCGGCGATATTTCAGTTTCGGCAGCGGCGTATGCGGGCCCCGGTTTTCACGCGCGCTACTCGGTAAAAGAGAAGGAATACCGCTACCGGATCTATTTTTCCCATGTCCGCAGCCCATTTAAGCACCGTTACGCGTTAAGGGTCTGGTTTCCGCTTGATACCGGGGCAATGGAAGCGGCGGCAAACGCCGTGCTTGGCACCCATGATTTTACGAGTTTTTGCTCGGCAAAAACGGAGGCGGAAGACAGGGTCCGCACGTTGAAAGAGATCCGGTTTTTGCGGCAGGACGATGAATTGGTGATCTGTTTTAAAGGAAACGGCTTTTTATACAATATGGTGCGGATCTTAACCGGCACTTTGCTTGAAATCGGCAGCGGCAAGCGCGAGCCCGGTGAAATGCGCAAAATCCTTGAAAAACGCAACCGGATCTATGCGGGCAAAACCGCGCCGCCGGAAGGATTGTATTTATGGAAAGTAACTTATTGACGGGGCATGGATCCGCATGATAAAAAGAAGATAAAAACAACCGGACCAGGCGTAACATTTGCTTGACATTCTTGCCCCAAAACGATATTATAACCTATGGTATTGTTTTTTTAACTCCACGATAAGCCCCGGAAACTTATTGTGATAATGACAATAGATCATGACTGTGTTTTTGTGAATATTTTTTAGGAGGGTAACTCATGCGTACGACTTATATGGCAAAAGCAAACGAAGTTGAACGTAAATGGTACGTAGTGGATGCTGAAGGCAAAACCCTTGGGCGCCTCGCTTCTGAAGTGGCATCCATTTTACGCGGCAAACATAAACCGGTTTTCACACCGCACGTGGATACGGGCGACCATGTGATCATCCTGAATGCTTCTAAAGTAGAATTGACAGGCAAAAAACTGGAAGACAAAATTTACTACCGCCACAGCCAGTTTGCAGGCGGTTTGAAACAGCGCACAGCAGGCGAAATGCGTGCGAACTATCCGGAAAAAATGCTGGAACTTGCTATTAAAGGCATGCTTCCGAAAGGTTCCCTTGGACGCCAGATGTTTAAAAAGTTGCATGTGTATGCTGGCGCAGAGCATCCGCATGAAGCACAAAAACCGGAAGTTTACGAACTTCGCGGATAATTTTAAAAGGAGGGCATTATTTTGGCACAAGTACAATACGCCGGGACCGGACGCCGCAAAAGTTCTGTTGCACGTGTCCGCTTAGTTCCTGGAAACGGCAATATTACGGTTAACGGGCGCGATGTAAAAGATTACATTCCGTTCGAAGCTTTAGTTGAAGTGATTAAACAACCATTGAATATAACAGAAACAAACGGCAGCTACGATGTTCTCGTAAACGTAAGAGGCGGCGGTTTCACAGGCCAAGCTGGCGCAATCCGCCACGGTATTGCCCGCGCATTGCTGCAGGCTGATCCTGAATATCGTGCAGTGTTAAAACGCGCAGGCCTTCTGACACGTGACGCCCGTATGAAAGAACGGAAGAAATACGGTCTCAAAGGCGCTCGTCGTGCACCTCAGTTCTCGAAACGTTAAATTATTGGCATTTCAAAGGCTCTCTTCACTTATGTGGGGAGGGTCTTTTTTATGTCCAAAAAAAACCCGCTGGCACCCTTCATTTGCTGTTGCAGGAAGACGAAACGGAGCTGAGGCAGAAAATCGAATCGTTTATTGACCCGGCACTGCAAACGAGCCACAACCATACAAGCCTTGATGATTTTATGCAGTGTGAAGACATCGCTGAGGATGTAAAGGCATTATACTTGCTTGCCCTTGAAGGAACAACATCGCAGGAAGTCTTTCAGTCCGGAGCCTATCATGAGCGTGTCGAGAAGCGATTTGAAAGAGGACAGCGCGCTCACCCATGATCCGTCAAAATTTGCAAAAAATAAATGCAAAAATAATCTGTTTAATGCTAAAATAAATATTACGGAAGTATTCCAATTGTTTTTATAGGAAAAATGTAAACGAGTGGAGGAAATTGGAACATGGCTTTTTCAACGAGCATCCCGCACGGCGGTATATTGGTAAACCGGGAAAACCACAGTGCGGAAGCTTTAAAACAGGCAGAACAATTACCGGCATTAACCGTTTCCGACTGGAGCATCTCCGACTTGGAGCTGATCGGCATCGGCGGATTCAGCCCGCTGACCGGGTTTATGGGGAAGCAGGATTATGAAACGGTTGTGGAAAATATGCGGCTTTCAAACGGCCTTATCTGGAGTATTCCGATCACGCTTCCCGTAACAGAAGAGGAAGCGGAAAGGTTTGAAACCGGCGAAACGCTCGCATTAAAAGGCGTAGACGGCGTAATCTATGGCACGCTCACACTGGAAGAAAAGTATACAGTGGATAAAGAACGGGAAGCAAGGCTCGTTTACGGGACAACCGACCCGGCGCACCCCGGCGTTAAACGCCTGTATGAAAACGGGGATGTGTATCTTGCAGGGCCGGTTACGCTTTTAAACCGCCCGAACCATGACGAGTTTGCCGCTTATTATAAAGATCCGAAAGAAACAAGGGCATTGTTCGCATCCCTCGGCTGGAAAACGATTGTCGGCTTCCAGACGCGCAACCCGGTCCACCGTGCCCATGAATACATTCAAAAAAGCGCGCTTGAAATCGTTGACGGGCTGCTTTTAAACCCGCTTGTAGGCGAGACGAAAAGCGATGATATTCCGGCGGATATCCGGATGGAAAGTTACGAAGTGATTTTGAAACATTATTATCCAAAAGATCGCGTGCGCCTTGTTATTTACCCTGCCGCCATGCGCTATGCAGGCCCGCGGGAAGCGATCCTGCATGCGCTTGTCCGTAAAAATTACGGCTGCACCCATTTCATTATCGGCCGTGACCATGCCGGTGTCGGCGATTATTATGGAACGTATGAAGCACAGGAACTGATCAGCACTGTGGAGCAGGAACTGGGCATCACCATTTTAAAATTTGAGCATGCGTTTTACTGCACGAAATGCGGCAATATGGCCACAACGAAAACCTGTCCGCACGGAAAAGAAGACCATATTCATTTGAGCGGGACAAAAGTGCGCGAAATGCTGCGCGCCGGCCAAAAACCGCCGAAAGAATTTTCCCGGCCGGAAGTGGCAGAAGTGCTGATCAAAGGGATGAAAGTGCACAATTAAACGTCCACAAATCATAAGGAGGGAACCGGCCGCATGGCGAAAGCAACCAATATCACATGGCATGAAACCCAAATTAAAAAAGAAGACCGCCGGAGGTTAAACGGGCACTCTAGCGCAGTCCTCTGGTTTACCGGGTTATCCGGTGCGGGGAAATCAACGCTGTCCGTCGCCGTTGAACAGGAACTCCACAGGCGGGGGATCCGCACGTATATCCTCGATGGCGATAATATCCGCCACGGGTTGAATAAAAATCTCGGGTTTTCCCCGGAAGACCGGAAAGAAAATATCCGCCGCATCGGAGAGGTGTCAAAACTGTTCGTGGATGCCGGCGTAATGGTGCTGACGGCATTCATTTCACCGTACCGTGCTGACAGGGACATGGTGCGCGAACTGGTTGAAGACAATGAATTCGTAGAGATTTACGTGAATTGCCCGCTGGAAGCATGTGAACAGCGGGACCCGAAAGGCTTATACAAAAAAGCCCGCAATGGGGAAATACAAAATTTTACCGGCATAGATGCCCCTTATGAAGCCCCGGAACATCCGGAACTTGTCGTGGAAACCCATAAACAGCCGCTGGAACAGGCTGTCGGGCAGGTAATCCGCTTTTTGGAAGAAAAAGGGTACATCGAAAAGCAGCCGGTTTTATAAACGGCAAACGTGCAGCAGGTGCAAAACCTTGCTGCACGTTTTTCTACATAGGTATGTAAGATTATGCAACAAAATGCTGGAAATATGCAAAATCCTGTTTTCATCCGGAATTTTTTGTGCTATGGTATGGACGTTGTGATTTATTTTAACCAGATGCGTATGATAGATAAATGGAGATGAACATACGATGGCAACACAAAAATCCGGCCTGAAACGGCGTTTAAAGGCACGGCATCTGACCATGATATCACTCGGCGGCTCGATCGGGACCGGGCTTTTTCTCGGAAGCGGCGCCGCAATTTACCAGGCTGGCCCGGGGGGAGCACTGCTTGCCTATTTGGTTATCGGTGTGATGGTCTATTTTATTATGACAAGCCTCGGGGAACTGGCTTCATTTATGCCGACAAGCGGGGCATTCAGTACGTATGCAACCCGCTTTATTGATCCGGCGCTCGGTTTTGCGCTCGGCTGGAATTATTGGTACAGCTGGGCCATTTGTCTTGCAGCGGAACTGTCGGCATCGACGCTGGTCATGAAATTTTGGTTTCCGCACAGCCCCAGCTGGTTGTGGAGCGGCCTGTTTTTGCTCGTGATTTTTCTTTTGAACATTTTGTCCGTGAGAGGCTATGGCGAAGGAGAGTACTGGTTTTCCTTTGTCAAAGTGGCGACCATTATCCTTTTTATTGTTACCGGCTTATGCATGATATTTGGCATATTGGGCGGGGCACCGGCCGGCTTTAAAAACTTTACAATCGGGGATGCGCCTTTCCACGGCGGTGCGCTTGCCGTGCTTGGCGTGTTCATTACAGCCGGATTTTCATTCCAGGGGACGGAAATTGTCGGCGTTGCAGCTGGGGAAAGCGAGAATCCGCGCAAAAACGTCCCGAAAGCAATCAAAAGCATTTTCTGGCGCATTTTGTTGTTTTATGTCCTTGCAATTCTTGTCATCGGGCTGATTATCCCTTATACGACAAAAAGTTTGCAAAGTACGGATGTAATGGTGAGCCCGTTTACACTTGTCTTTAAAAAAGCGGGGCTTGCGTTTGCTGCATCCCTAATGAATGCGGTCATTTTAACGGCTGTGCTGTCGGCGGGAAACTCGAGCCTGTATGCTTCAACAAGGATTTTGTATGCATTGGCCCATGAAGGCCAGGCGCCGAAGTTTTTCGGCAAACTGAACAAACGCGGCGTGCCGGTCGCAGCCCTTGTTGCCACGACCATTGTCGGCGCGCTTGCATTTCTCGCATCCGCATTCGGGGACGGCGCCATTTATATCTGGCTGTTGAATGCAGCGGGCATCACGGGCTTTATTTTCTGGCTCGGGATTGCCGCCAGCCATTACCGTTTCCGGAAAGCGTATCTCGCACAGGGACGTTCACTTGACGACCTCCCTTACCATGCGAAATGGTACCCGTTCGGCCCGATTTTTGCGCTGATTGTCGGCGTGATCGTCATTCTTGCGCAGGATTATCAGGCATTCCTCGGCGGTCGTATCGACTGGATGAGCGCCATTGCCGCGTATCTCGGCATCCCGCTTTTTGCCATCATGTGGCTCGGCTACAAGCTCGTAAAGCGGACAAAAGTCATCCCGCTTGAGGCATGCCGGATTGATGACCGGGGATTTGACCAGGAGCCGGAGCATACTGAAAAAAAGGATGCGCGCTCCTGAGCGGTGTGTTGGCTTAAAGCGCGCGCCCATGTTGCGATATCGATTCCTTGTTTGGAAATCATTATAAAGTATCGACGCCTCTACACCCGCGTACAATACCGGTAAGGAGTGGGTAGAGATGAATGAAGTCATTACCACCCTATCTGCGAAAAGACGGGAGAGGCAAATGAAAGCGGAACGCAATTTGCTCCGCGAACTGCCGGTTGAAGTGCTGAAGAAAAGCTTCCAGTCCCATTTCGGTTCGTTCCGGATCAACGGGGGAGCGTGGATGGAGCAGGGAATCGAAGAAGGGTGTTACGATGTCGCCATTGAAGCCTATTTATTGGGCGGCCATTACAGCCGGTTCGGGTATTACGGAGAGCCAGCCGAGCAGGCAAAGAAACGGTGCGAAACCGAATTAAAGCATATTACAGATACGCTGTACAATTTTTGGCTTTATTGGACATTCGGCAATGATACGATGCAGGAGTCCATTTACTATACATGCGAGCAGTTTGCCGACTACTTTTGGTCTTACGGATTTAAAAAAGGCGAACAAAGGCGGAAACTGCGGCTTCATTAGGGGATGCCCGTTTGCGGCTCTCTTTTTTCCAGTTCTATTTTCCTCCCTTGTCCCATAACTTTTCAGTAAGGACAGGGAGAGGGAGATTGTGATGAAACGGAAAATCAAAATTGCGGGGTTTCTGCTTGGTGTCACCCTTTTATTTTTACTTGTGCAGTTTGAGTTTTTCCAAAAAGATACGTGGCGCCCGTGGAATCTGCCGCTTTCCGGGAAAATCATCTATTTGGATCCGGGGCACGGGGGGCCGGATGGCGGGGCAACGGGAGATGAAGTGCTGGAAAAAGATGTTGCCTTGAGTGTGGCGAGCAAAATCAAAGACTATCTTCAGCAGCAGGGGGCGCTTGTTATTATGACGCGCGAAACGGACACAGACCTTGCTGATAACGAGACAAAGGGCTACAGCCGCCGCAAAGTGGAGGATTTAAGAAAAAGGCTTTCCCTGATCAACGCGTCGGAAGCGGACCTTTTTATCAGCATCCATCTGAACGCTATTCCGCAATCGCAGTGGCACGGCGCCCAGACTTTTTACGCCCCGACCATGATTGAAAATAAAAGGATCGCCACGTTTATCCAGGCGGAGCTGGTCCGGAATCTCGAAAATACAAACCGGGCTTCCAAAACATTATCCAATGTGTATTTGCTGAAGCATGCGAAAAAACCGGGCTGCCTTGTGGAAATCGGGTTTTTGTCCAATCCCGGGGAGCGGGAGCAATTAAAATCCGATGCGTACCAGACAAAGGTGGCGGCTTCTATTTATGAAGGGATTATGCGCTACTTTACAAAAGAAAAGGACTTAAAGAACTGACAAGCATCCGGAGCCGTTCCAGCGCAAAACACTGCCATTGTATGGTATACTGGAATCAAGCTGGAAACGACTTCATTTTAAGGATGGTGTAGAAAATGTTGACGGAACAACAGGTTTACGACGTGTTAAAAGGGTTTGAAGATCCTTTTTTACATAAAACGCTGGAAGAAACAAAAGGGATCCTCGAAATCAAAATCAAAGAAGAGATCCAGCATGTCAGTGTCAAAGTGGCGATTGCCAAAACCGGCACAAGCGAACAGCTGCAGCTGCAGATGGCCATTGTGAAAGCATTGAAGGGGATCGGCGCGAACACAGTCGGCATCCGCTTCGGCGAACTGCCGAAAGAGACGCTCGGCCGGTTCCGCGATTTGTTGCAGGAAGACAACAAAAATCCGCTCGGCTCCGCCAAAACGGAATTCATCGCCATTGCAAGCGGCAAGGGCGGCGTTGGGAAATCGACCGTTTCCGTCAATTTGGCGGTTGCACTCGCCCGCCTCGGGAAAAAGGTCGGCCTGATTGATGCCGATATTTACGGGTTCAGCGTGCCGGACATGATGGGCATTATGCAGCGTCCAGTTGTCCGCGGCGAAAGAATTATCCCGGTGGAACGGTTCGGGGTCAAGGTCATTTCGATGGGTTTTTTTGTAGAAGACAATGCGCCGGTTATCTGGCGCGGGCCGATGCTTGGCAAAATGCTGAACAATTTCTTCCATGAAGTGGAATGGGGCGACCTCGATTATTTGCTGCTGGACTTGCCGCCGGGCACCGGGGATGTGGCGCTCGATATCCATTCGATGCTGCCGCGCTGCAATGAGATTATCGTGACGACCCCGCATCCGACTGCGGCTTTTGTTGCGGCAAGGGCCGGCGCGATGGCACTCCGGACGGAACACAATTTGCTCGGTGTCATTGAAAATATGGCTTATTTTGAAAGCAAGGTGACCGGCGAACGCGAGTATGTATTTGGCCGCGGCGGCGGGGAAAAACTTGCCGAAGAATTGCGGACCGAAGTGCTCGGCCAGCTCCCGCTCCAGCAGCCGGACTGGAATGAACATGATTTCGCGCCGTCCATTTATGCTGAAGACCACCGGCTCGGGCAGATTTACAGGGAGATTGCCCAAAAGATTGTGGACAAATTGAAAAAGTGAAGCTTTCCTTTCGCGAAAAACCCGCAGTTTTGAAGCAGCCGGAAACAGAGGAGGAATTTTCGGCGGAGCATCCACATTTTTTCCATGATAAGAAAATGCGGCGGAACCCGCCCCGCCGCTACTTTTTCTCATTCATTGCTTTGGCTGCCTTCAGTAAACTGTCTTCCATTTTCGCTTTAAAAGCCGGGTCATTAAACGTATCAATGACAACACCCTGCATGGTTTTCCGCATTTCTTTGCTTTTTAGCATCGTTTGTACTTCTTTTTCGTAAGCCGGGTCTTTTAAAATATCGATCATCATCGCCTGGTAATCCGGATCCTTCATCAAACTTTTCAACAGCGCTTTGTTTTCGGTTTTCATGCTGTCTGCAACCGCGGCGGCAAATTTCGGATCCTGCATGGCCTCTCTCCAAAAAGTCTTGCCTTTATCGGAAGTTAATGTTTGTTCGATCGCTTCTTTCATGTACGCCTTGTCAATGACCAAATTCTTTTTCATTCCATCGCTTGTGATCACGTCCTGCAGCGCTTTTTTTCCTTCATCGGTTTTCAATATGTCAATGACCATTTTTTTCGTCTGGTTATAATCCGCTTGCCCGCCTGTTGAAGCCTCGCCCGAGCAGGCTGTAAGGGCAGCGCAAAGGCTGATCAGGAGCAAAACGGTTCTTGGTTTCATGCTTTTGGCTCCCTTCTTCATTCTATCTTTAATATGTGAAGTTCTTTTCGGATTATGCGCCCGGCGGGGAGGCTTAAAAGCAGTGGAAGTTTTTCCCGCTAAGGCCGGCGTGCAGGTCTGCAAAAACCGGCTTCATCGTGCGTATTGGTAAAACGGTACATTTGGGAAAAGCCGGCGTGATGTGCTGGATTTTTCTAATTATTCTCTGTTACAATAGAGGTACTTTAATGGCAAAGGGGGATGGGGATTGACAAGCCGGAACTGGGTTCGTTTCTTTTTTGCCGCTCTTGCAATCGGAGGGGTGTCAGCCGGGATTCTCGGGTTTTTCGTACGCTGGCCGGAAATGGCACCTTATTTTGCGCGGGCGGATCTTTTATCCATCGCCGGCGCGTTTTTCTGGTTTGCGGGGTTGGGCTTGATTTTCAGTCTTGTCAGCCAGGTCGGTTTCTTCGCCTGGTTAACCGTGCACCAGCTCGGGCTTGATATTTTCCGTTCGCGGCTTGTTTGGCAGGCCGTTCAGCTCGTAGCAGCCTGTTATGTACTGTTCGATTTTGTGTACTTCCGCGCGGATACCCGCCAGTCCTTGCTGTTTGCGGCACTAATCCTTGTGTCCGCGCTCGCGGCGGCAGCTGCTAAGACAAAGCAGGCGAAAAGTGCAAGGACTTTTATTCCTGCCTTCTTTTTCATGGTGGCAGTGACCATTCTCGAATGGGTGCCGTCTTTGCGTGCCAATAGCATAACCTCGCTTTATCTTATGCTTTTCCCGCTTCTCATCTGCAATGCTTATCAGCTGCTTGCGCTTCCGTATTTTTTAAAGCGCTCCCAAAGGGAAAAGGAGGAAAAGGCAGCATTGCGCAAGATCGCAGAAGAAAAGACGGCAAAGTGAACTACCCACCACTTATTGACCTTGCGGTCTAATTGAAGTGGGGGCTTCTCGACTTATCGTTGCTTTTACTAGCCAACGAAAACTGACCGAGCTAACCCTCTTGTTCCAAGAGTTTTGTTACTTATGATAACGCTAATAAGCGTATACCTTCATTTTTGATATTGATTGCTGAATTATAGTCGCGATCTGCCACATAACCGCACGAACAACGGTAGGTGCGTTCAGATAGTTTCACAGGTTTTTCTGCACCACAACAAGAACACTTCTTAGTGGAGGGAAACCACTTATCAATTTTCACAAGTTGTTTCCCTTGTTCTTTTAGCTTATACGCTAAGAAAGTAGTGAACATCCCCCAACCGTTGTCGTGAACGCTTTTCCCAAAGTGAAGCGCTTGAGACATCCCTTTCATGTTCAAGTCCTCAATCACGACAGCATCAAAGTTAGAAGCTAATTCTTTTGACTTATGATGAAGAAAATTCATGCGTTGGTTCGCCACTTTCTCATGTAACTTAGCCACTACTAGTCGTTGCTTGTTCCAACGTGCAGAACCTTTCTTTCTTCGAGAAAGAATTCGTTGTGCTTTTGCTAATTTATCTAAGGCTTGCCGATAGTAACGTGGGTAATTGGCTTTCTTACCCTGTTCACTCTCGACATATAGACCATCCATAGCAAAATCCAAACCAACAACTTTCTGTATTTTAACTGGACGAATATCTTTCTCATATTCTGTCAAAATTGAAATGTAGTATTTGCCTGTCTTTGTTTTAGAAATAGTGCAAGATTTGATTTTATAATCAGCAGGTATCTCTCTATGCTGTTTCATTTTTATTGGCTTTTTGATTTTTGGCAGTTTGATATGACCATTTTCTAGCTTAATATTTCCGTTGACCATATTAGTTGTATAGGATTGTTTTGCTTTACGATTTTTGAACTTTGGAAAATCCGCATTTCCTTCAAAGAAATTCTTATAAGCAGTCTGTAAGTTCATTTGTGCATTTGCCAAAGCTAAAGAATCCACTTCTTTTAGGAATGGAAATTCACTTTTATATTTTGCAGGGGTCGGAAACTTTTGCTTTTTAAGCAATTCTTTATCATCCTTGAACTTTTCATACGTTTCTTTGCGTTCAGCTAACATCTTATTGTAGACAAAGCGAACACAACCAAATGTCTTAGCTAATAATGCGGATTGTTCTTTGTTTGGTAACAAACGAAACTTGAAAGCTTTGTTTTGCTTGGCCATATCAATTCACCTCACTTTTGACCTTGATTTTCAATATATTTTTTGATGGTATCTATTGGAGCGTCGCCTGTTGTAAGTAGGCAGAAACTTCTTGACCAAAACATTTCTTTCCATAGTTTTTTTCTTATATGTGGAAAGTCTCTTTTTATCAGTCGAGAACTTGCACTCTTATAGGCATTGATGAACTTTGATAGTTCAGAGTTAGGATTTGCTTTGAATAAGATGTGGATATGGTCTTTATCATGATTCCATTCCACTAAAGAAATATTGTATTTACTTCCAATCTCAGCGAACATATCTTTTGCAAAATCAGATATTTCACTATCGAACACTTGTCTACGGTATTTTACAACCAATACAAGGTGATAATGCAGTAAGAATACTGAATGATTATTACTATCTAATTTCATTGATATATCAACCCTCTATTCCATCTAAGACTGATTATATCAAAACCTTTGGCTAAAGCCAACCGAAATTCATCTCCCACCTACTCATTGGTGCTATTCGCACCTTCACATTCCTTGAGGATGGGAGACTTCTTTCGGAAAGCCGTTAAAACCGGAACCTGATTGGGTATCCGGTTTTTGCCGTGCTTTCTCGTTCCTCTGCCAATTGGACAGTAAACGCATAAATAAAATTTTCCCAGCTGGAGTACAATATACACGATACAGTGGGAACGCTTCCAATGCTGGCGGCCCATGAAAAAAAGAGTCCATGGTTTTTGCTCCATACGACCCAGGGCGCCTGATGATTCCATTTTTGCAGCCGGAGCGATTTTTCCGGCAAGGATTCCTGCTGCCATGGCCGCTATTTTGATTATTTTCGAAACCAGTCGGCCCCTTTGTCCATATGGAGGAAGGGAATATCCGTATCCACTTCGCCGGTGATCTTTTCAATGGGCAAGTCTTCTCCTGACAGCCATTTGTCAAAGTCGATTTTCACCGGCTCGCAGTCCCCACCTAAAGCGAACCAGGATTCCATTTGCTTCGGCAGGTAAGCGGAAGTATGAATCGTGCCTGCCCAGCTGCTGTATAATTCTGAAAAAACGCCTTTTTCCCGGCTGTTTAATAATTGAAACGCATCCCGGGCGCTGGACAGATGCCCTTTTTCCTGTTCCAAAATGGCGATTCTGCGCATCGAATCGTTGAGATGATGCCGGTTTTCTTTGCCGAGGGTTTCAAAATGATTGGTACAAGTGTTTCCGTTCCGCACGGCGACCGCGCGCGGAGATGCTTCGACAATCCGGGTTTCCCCGCTTTTATCGTAAACTACATAGCTGAATGAATGGCGGTGCGGAATTTCTTTTAATAGGGCAACGGCTTCGTCAATATTTGCGCATGATTCCAATAGCAGCCTGCCAATCATGCAGCAAATAAACCCGTCGCCGGGACTTTTTCGATGGATAAACGTATAGCCGATGGCGAGCCCTTTTTCATTCATGCCGTCCATCCGCCCGGTGACGCGCTGGCTCGGCCCGGCAATCGCGTATCCCTGATCGCTTGGCTGGTACAGGACATAGCGGCCTTCATAGGTTTTTGGATGGTAATCATAGTTGCGGATAAGATAGCCATCGCCTGTTAAAATCGAGCAGCCTGATTTTGCACAGTCCACCCGGTAGCCGCCAAATTCCTGCAAAACTTTTTCCATCGGCCACTCCAGCGCTTCTTGCAATCCGCGCAACTCTTCCCAGATTCCGGGTGCAAAGCGGGTGATGGCGTCTTTCGTTTCGTTCAGGTCGATGACAAACCGCGGTTTTCTGACTTTCCATTGATTGTCGCGGTTTTGGACAGAAAGTGATTCTTTTAATGCAAGCCCCTGCATATAACCGAATTTTTCATGTGATCCGCGAAATTGGACCACCGTGCTGAAAATTTGCTTCATCTTTCAATTCACCTGCAAACCCATTGGGATCATATTCACACCATTCATTTTAACACATTCTGTTTCTTTCCTTCCCCAAGCGGGTCAGCCGCAACGATTTTCAGTTCCATTATCATATTTTCCTGCATGGCATTTGAAAATCAAGAATGACCTGTTTGGCGCCGTTTTCAAGCGGGTTGCAGAAACGGCTGACCGTGTAAAATTCCACCCAGTAGAAATGTTGATAGTCAAGTGTATAGCCGTTTTTTTGTACCATGTCGGAAATGAGGATAAATGCGTTGCTGATGATATCGTCAAGGTTCTTTGCGCCAATCTGTGCTTTTGCAATGGTTCCGCCTTTGATGATTTTCCCCGTCATGCCTTCAGGGACCGAGGTTCCTGTTTTAAAATACTTGCCGATGATATACGTTTCGCCAAGCCCGGAGTCGTTTGCAAAATCGGTCATATAACCGAGGCCGATGCAGTCTTCCATGCCTACGCTGTATTCATGAAGTTCATGAAGCTTTTTGTCAAATCCCCGTTCCCAAAAAACTTCCCACAGGTCGCTGGTGGTGACGCCAAAATCTTGATTGCTGATGCCGATCAGGAGCACGTCTTCTGCCGTCATGTATTCGATTTTTACCAGTTCTGCCATCATTCTTCTTCCTTTCATCACGTAATAGGTGTCATTGTCTTTAAAGGAAAGCGGCGGAAAAGCTTTTTCTTGATAAATGTCACCGGTAATCATGGCAGGCGGCACTGAAAATTGTTCCTTGAACGCCCTTGAAAAGGCGGAACTGCTCTCATAGCCGCACTCCATTGCTGTTTCTGTTACATTTTTCCTTTTAGAAAGCAGCATCTCAGCCGCCAGCGTGAGTTTTCGTTTGCGTACATATCCAGCCAATGAAATATTGCAGATATACGTAAAAATGCGTTGGTAAAGCCCCAAAGGAATCCCCGTAATTTTTGCGATTTTTTCATAATCTGGATGCATGATATCTGCTTCAAGCATATCAATGACCTGCTGTGTTTTATCCAGAATTTCCATTGTAACGCCCCCTTCCCCTTTCATTATGCAATACAATCGCGCAAACCCGCTTTACATTTTTTGTACAACTTTTGTTGGCCCGTATGGAACCAGATTGGCTACAATTGCTTCTAACATATCATCTTCAAAGGAATTCCAGGAAATTACTATATATTTAAATGATTCTGTGATTTAAGGAGAGAACGGCGCATCAGTAATGATAAAGGTTGAAGTGAAAAGCGGGCTTTCTAATATTCCCAATTTCACTGGAAATCTGTACATGGTGGTGTAACGACTGGAATCCCCATTATTATAACTGGAACAATAATTTGGGCGATAATGAAAATCCTTATAATAGAGGCAATATATTAAAGGATTTCGGGCCGCAGCCATTTGTAATTAATATTGAACAGGCCGCCAAGAAGAATAACAATTTCCGCATAGCTTTATGGACGGGAAATCATTTGCAGGTTACTTTAATGAATATTGGTGTTGGAGAAGATATCGGATTGGAAATCCACCCAACATTGGATCAGTTCCTCCGTATTGAAGATGGTCAAGGACTTGTTCAAATGGGGAAAAATAAAGGAATATACGATTTTCAAGCCAATGTATATGACGACTATGTAATCGTGATACCCGCAGGAACATGGCATAATCTAACGAACACAGGTAATAAACCAATAAAATTATACTCCATTTATGCACCACCTCAACATCCATATGGTACTGTTCATGAGACAAAGGCAATTGCCATGGCTTCAGAAAATCACTATTAATAATTTTTGACTGATAACCCTAATACAAATTAGTAATCCCCATATTTTATGGGGAATCACTCCTGTAACGAAGGTATTCAAACGCTGGACAAAATTCATTTTCCGTATAATAAATAGCAAAATATTATAGCCTACAATTTGTCCTGCTAGTTATATGGATTAATAACTGCGTTAAGGTTAGCTTTGCACACAAATGGGATAATCCAACAACGTATACAAACATAGGACTTTACTTGGAGAGATGGGTATGATAGGCTCGTTTGCCTGATGAAACCTTAGCTTCAGCCTTTCAAGACAAATCGTACCATTCAACTATATGCACCTTATATATAGTATCAACAACAAAACATTGATATGTTGCACCCTTTATCATTGTTTATATGTATCCACAGAATATGCGTTTAAGGACTTGACTTGGAGCCTCTGTGTAAAGGAATTTTTTTGTAACATAATTTTTTGTTCTAAACGTTGAATGATCTGCATTTTTCAACGAAAGGATGAGATTCTAACCGTTAAAAGTAAACATATTCAGCTTGTGGTGCATATACTGGATTGGTCCTTTATATAGGATAGTAAATAAGATATCTAATCCTTTATCCTTCAGAACATAAACTTTAAATTTAGGGGGAGATTAGTATTGCAAACTGCACAGCAAACAATGGTTAGTATTCCATTCCCGTCAGTATGGGGCCTCCATGCTGCTATAGATGGTAGACCAATCGTTTGGGGTTTACTAAACATTAACTCTATTACAGATAACAGGATAGTTGGTACGGTTAATTTCCGTGGCACACCTATTCCAATTAATGGATATTGGGATGAAAACACCAATCAAATAAGATTTGATTCACCTTTTGCCGCATTTTCCGGTAACTTAACTATATTTGATGATCCCTTGATTAGAATTCGACATTTTGTTTTAAATGGGAGGCTTATTATGAAACCTCCTTCTTTACAAGCAGGAGAGCATGGAACTTGGATTGCTACAACCGATAAATCTCTTACCGGATATCCCGTAATTAGTGGTACCTTGCCCCCTGTTGGAGTCTTTTTAACATCGAATATACTTAGTCAGCTACAGCAGAATAATGTAAGATTTTAGGTTTAAATGGAAGAAATGTAAAACGAACCTCCTTTTTTGTTTTTCGATACATTTCCAAGATTAAATTTGCGCTTCGTCAACAAAAAGGGCATCTACTCCAAGCTCTTCAAGATATTTTACTTGTATTCTATTAATCGATGTCTATATAAATTTTTAGAACCCAACTTTTTTACTATGCTTGACAAATTGTTGAATGATTTTTAAATAATCTCTTCCTTTATTATAATATGGATAGTCAGAAATGTATACAGCAATGAAGCTGGTTGTATACGCGGTGGAGAAGGAAAGAAATCTTTCCCTCCATCGCCATATCCCAGCAATCCGCAGCAGAAAGCATTATCAGCCATGGTACGGTGGGCAGAAACAAAGGCTCCCGATTCAGCGTTGCCATCCAACCTGTCCGGGAGCCCTGGCCTTTAAGGGATCACTTTCGTTTCTGCTTTTCCGTTTGCAATCATTTCGGAAACGGTCACAAATTTTCCTTTATCCGACAAGTGACGGATGATTTGCGGCAGGGCTTTGTTCGTCTGCTTTGCGGCATCAGAAGCGTGCAGCAGGACAATATCCCCGTTTTCGGCTGTGCTTGCTTTTTCAATAATTTTTGCGGTGCCCGGGTTTTTCCAGTCATCGGTGTTGACGCTCCAGTGAACCATTGTAAGCCCCTGTTGGTCAGCGATTTTTAATGACGTTTTGTCAAAATGGCCGGTCGGGGAACGCAAAAGTTTTACATCCTTTATTTCAAGTTTTTTAAACACTTCTTGTGCCTTCTGCATATCATGCCGCACTTTAGCCGGTTCTTCATCCGTGTAATCCACATAGGCATAACCGAGGCTTCCGATCTCATATCCGGCTTTTTCAATCCTATTCACAATATCCGGGTGCTGTTCCGCCCACGCGCCTGACAGGAAAAAGGTTGCGGACTTTACGCCGTTTTTCTGCAACGTTTTCAAGATAGGGACGGCTTTTTCATCGCCCCAGCCAATATTAAAAGTTAACGCAATGCCGTTTTCTCCTTTAAAAACGGCTTTCGAGGTGCCTTTTGCTGAAAAAGTTGCCGTCTGCGCCAGCGTTTGGGTATAGATCAATAAGGCAGTAAAAAACGAGACAATGACAATGAAAAGATACGGTTTCCAGTTTCGCGATTTCGTATGGTGCATGATTCAACCTCCCGTTAAAAACTGCACTTGTCTTATTGTATGCGCCATTTTTTCAGGATTATGCAAGGAAAAGTGCTGTGATATTTCCCTTAAATTTGGTAAAAATAGACGTACCATGAACAGAAAGGGTGCATGCGGGTGTTAGGTCTTGTCGTCCATGAAAAAGAGCTGCTGGAACTGCAGTATTTGTTGAAAAGAGAAATGGAAGAAATTTTACTTGACCTGAATGATGAGCGGATTGAGCGGGTCATCAAAAGGGCCATGAAAGAACGGTACCGAATTCTTTTTAAGCTCCTGACAAAAGTCGCGCCCCAAAGCGAATATGCCCAGTTCGCCGTGTCCTATAGGCGGGAAATGAAACAGTAAAGAGCGGAGGCAGCCGCTCTTTTTTTACGGCTTTTTGGAAAAGAAGAAGCGGAGAGCGTTCTGGAAAAAAGGAAATTACGGACCTGGACCGGAAAAAATGGACGCGATTATCCCAGCCGCCCGAATGAGCCGCCCCTCTTTTGATCACGCTTTCACAAAAAGTCAATAGGCCGGGAAGAATATTTTTCCAGAAAAATGATTTGTCAAATAATATTCGACAGTTTTTAACCGAATTGTCACACAGCTCCTATCTGTACCATAAAAAGATTAAATATAATATAAGTGTAATGATAAAGTAACGGAAATATGGAAGAGGAGGGGATTTTGGGAAATGAGTGAAGTCATATTGGCACGGACCCAGTTTGCAACTACAACCTTGTTCCACTTCATTTTCGTGCCGCTTTCAATCGGATTGGCATTTATTGTCGCTGTCATGCAAACGCTTTACCTGGTGAAAAAGAAAGAAATTTACAAGAAAATGACGAAGTTTTGGGGAACCTTTTTCCTCATCAACTTCGCAGTCGGGGTGGTGACTGGGATTATCCAGGAATTCCAATTCGGGATGAACTGGTCGGCCTACTCGAGGTTCGTCGGGGACGTATTCGGCGCACCGCTTGCGATTGAAGCGCTGCTTGCGTTCTTTATGGAGTCGACTTTCATCGGCCTGTGGATTTTCGGTTGGGACAGACTCCCGAAAAAACTGCATCTGGCCTGCATCTGGCTCGTCTCGATCGGAACCATGCTGTCGGCGCTCTGGATTATGGCCGCAAACTCATTTATGCAAAACCCGGTCGGCTATACAATTCACAATGGCCGCGCCGAAATGAACAATTTTGCCGCCGTGCTGTTGAACCAAAAATTGCAGGTGGCTTACCCGCACATTATTTTCGGCAGCCTTGCCACCGGTGCGTTTTTCATCGCCGGTGTTTCGGCCTGGAATTTGATCAGGAAAAAAGATGTGGCCTTTTTCAAACGGTCTGTTGCCATCGCACTTATCGTCGGTCTTCTCAGCGGGCTCGGCCTTGCCTTTTCCGGGCACAGCCAGGCACGTTATCTTATTAATGTCCAGCCGATGAAAATGGCTGCTGCGGAAGGAATCTGGAAAAACACCGGGGACCCTGCGCCATGGACACTGTTTAGCATCATTGATACGAAAAATAAAAAGTCGGAATACAAGGTGCAAATTCCGTACTTGCTGAGCTACTTATCCTATGGCAAGTTTTCCGGATCCGTCAAAGGGATGAACGAGCTGCAAAAAGAATACGCGCAAAAATACGGGGAAGGCAATTATATTCCGCCTGTAAAAACAACGTTCTGGAGCTTCCGGATCATGGTTGCCACTGGCGGCATTATGATCCTGATGAGTTTGATCGGCCTGTACCTTGTCTGGAAGAAAAAAATCGAAAACAGCATGCGTTACTTGAAATGGCTGTTCCCTTGCATGTTTATCCCGACGATCGGCAACTCGTTCGGCTGGGTTATGTCTGAAATGGGCCGGCAGCCATGGGTGGTAAACGGCCTGATGAAAACGAGTGCGGGCGTTTCGCCGAATGTTTCGGCCGGCGAGCTGCTGTTTTCACTGATTGCTTTCTCGATTGTGTATACGCTGCTTGCCGTGGCGATGGCTTACCTGTTTATCCGCGTCATTAAACAGGGCCCGCAGGCAAAACCGATAGAAGACATTACTGCATCGGATCCTTTCAATACAAGGAGGTTTGTATAATGCAGTTAAATGAATTATGGTTTGTGCTTGTTTGTGTGTTATTTGTCGGATTTGTATTTCTGGAAGGTTTTGATTTCGGGGTCGGGATGAGCACAAAATTCCTTGCCAAAAATGAGACGGAAAAACGGGTGCTCATTAACACGATCGGGCCGTTCTGGGATGCCAATGAAGTATGGCTCCTGACAGCGGGCGGCGCCATGTTTGCCGCTTTCCCGAACTGGTATGCCACGCTTTTTAGCGGCTATTACCTTGCCTTTGTCGTCCTGCTGCTTGCACTCATTGCCAGAGGGGTTGCCTTTGAATTCCGCGGCAAGCTCCAGGCAAGCAAATGGAAAGGCATTTGGGACTGGGCCATTTTGCTTGGAAGCCTCCTGCCGCCGTTTTTGCTCGGCGCCCTGTTTTCCGGGATGATCAAGGGGCTTCCGATTGACCGCTCGATGACGATGCATGCCGGATTTTTCGACATCGTCAACCTTTACACGATCGTCGGCGGGCTGGCCTTTGTCGCCCTTGTCTATCTGCATGGCCTGATGTTTATCCGTTTAAAAACGGACGGCGAAATCCGTGAACGTGCCGGAAAAGCAGCGATGAAAATGTATATGGCTGCTGGCGCCGTCGTTGTCCTGTTTGCCATATTAACTGCTGTTTTTACAGATGCGTTTGTGAAACGGGGCGCCATTTTAATTCCAGTCTATGCCGTTGCCATTGTGCTTTATCTGGGACTGTATCCGCTCTTGCGGAATAAAAAAGAAGGATTGAGTTTTGCCGTAACCGGGTTGATTTTAATTCTTGTAACCGTCTCGTTTTTCGTTGCGCTTTTCCCGAACGTGCTGATCAGTTCCATGGGGGCGGCGAACAACCTGACGCTCTATAAAGCATCGTCAAGCCCGTATTCGTTAAAAGTCATGACGATTGTCGCATGCACGATGGTGCCGGTCGTGCTCGCTTACACAATTTGGAGTTACTATGTCTTCCGGAAACGGGTTACACCGCATGAATTGCATTATTAAAAAAGTTCAGGGGGCGGGGGTTAAAGATTGCCGCCCGCTGCCCACCCGGGGAGCGGATTTCGAGCAAACCGGGTGTTTTCTTTTTCATCCGGCACCGTTTGAATGGGTGCGGAGAAAACGCAGATTGTAGTATGAACCCGGCACAATCGCCCCGTGCAGGTGGAAAAAGATGCCGGTGAACGAATCAAAAAAGCCCTGCGTATGGCGGAACGGCCGGCCATACCGGAGAGGAGTTGGTGCGGATGGATAAACATCTGATGCAGTATAAAGGCAGCTTGAAAACTTTTATCATTGCCGGATGCCTGACGATGGTCCAATCGGTTGCCATTATCGTGCAGGCGGCATACCTGGCAAAAGCGATTGTCCATTTATATAAAGGGGTGCCGTGGCAGGAAACAGCGGCCGAATTTGGCATCTTTTTCGCCGCCCATCTCATCCGCCACTTTTTGCAGTGGGCAAAGTCGCGGGTTGCGTTCCGGTTTGCCAGCCGCACGTCCCTCCATTACCAAAACCTGCTCGTTGAAAAGCTGTTCCGCATCGGGCCGCGCGCCATCAGCAGGCATGGCACAGGCAATCTGGTGACGCTTTGCCTTGAGGGCATTCCAGAGTTCCGTACTTATTTGGAACTTTTTATTCCGCGCTTTATCGCGTGCCTGACGATCCCGGCTGTTCTCCTTGTGTATGTTTTTTCACAGGACGTTGAAACCGGGATTACGCTGCTCGTTGTCATGCCGATTTTAATCGGGTTTTTGATTCTGCTCGGGCTTGCCGCGCAAAAGCAGAAAGAAGCAAGGTGGGAAACGTACCAGCTGCTTTCCCGCCATTTCGTGGACTCGTTAAGGGGGCTTGTGACGCTAAAGTTTTTGGGGCGGAGCAAAAGCCATAAAGAAGCCATTTGGGAAGTCAGCAACAAGTACCGGATTGCCACAAACCGGACGCTCAGGATTGCTTTTTTATCGTCGTTCTCCCTGGATTTTTTCGCGACTTTGTCCGTGGCGGTCGTGGCCGTGGAACTTGGGCTCCGGCTGATTAACGGGCAAATCGGATTTGAACCGGCCCTTGCGCTTTTAATTCTTGCACCGGAGTACTTTATGCCCGTCCGCGATCTCGGCAGCGATTACCATGCCACAATGAACGGGAAAGAAGCGGGCGAGAAGATCCACCGCCTGCTTGCCGAAAAAGAAGACTTTGGAACCGGGCTTTCTTTTCCCGTCCCGGTTTGGAACGAACACAGCACATTAACAGTGGAAGGGCTTGAAAAACAGTCGCCGGAAGAAAACCGGGCGATTTTGCAGGATGTCACATTTACCGCCCGCGGGTTTCAAAAAATCGGCGTGATCGGAATCTCCGGTTCGGGCAAATCGACGCTTATTGACCTGTTATCCGGGTTCTCCATGCCGGATGGCGGGCGGATCAGGATTGACGGCCTGGAAGTTCCGCATTTGTCCTTTTCCGAATGGCAAAAGCAGGTGAACTACATTCCGCAGCATCCGTATATTTTCTCGGGGACCGTACGGGAAAATATTGCCTGGTATGCACCGGATGCGCCGTTTGAAAAAATCGAGGAAGCGGTCCGGACGGCAGGGCTTTCCGGCCTCATCGCCGGCTTTCCGGGCGGGCTCGATGAAAAAATTGGCCAGGGCGGACGGGCGCTAAGCGGCGGTGAGGAACAGCGGATTGCGCTCGCGCGGGCATTGCTGGATACGCGGCCGGTTATGCTTTTGGATGAGCCGACTGCGCATCTCGATATCGAAACGGAACAAGAAATTAAACAGCTGATGCTCCCGCTTTTTGAACAGAAACTTGTCTTTTTTGCCACCCACCGCCTGCACTGGGTAAAAGAAATGGACTTGATTTTGGTGATGGATGGCGGCAGGCTTAGAGAAGCGGGCACATATGAAGAACTGTACCGGAAAAAAGGCGCCTTTTACGAACTTGTCGAGGCGCAGCGGGGAGGGGCAGAACATGGCATACTTCAAGCGGTATATTAAACCGTATATCCGCCAGTACCGGTGGCTGATGGCAGCTACTGTCCTGCTTGGCATTGTTGCTTTTCTTGCTTCATCGATGCTCACCTTTACGTCCGGCTATTTGATCACAAGGGCGTCGGAAATGCCGGCGACAATTCTTTTGATTTATGTGCCGATCGTCGGCGTCCGCGCTTTCGGGATCGCGCGGCCGGTCGCCCGTTATTTTGAGCGGCTTAGCGGGCATAATACGGTGTTGAAGATTCTTGCTGATATGCGCGTCAAACTGTATGAAATGCTCGAACCGCAGGCGCTGTTTATCCGCTCCCGTTTTCAGGCGGGGGATCTGCTCGGCACGCTTGCCGATGACATCGAGCATTTGCAGGACGCTTATATCCGCACCATTTTTCCTGTTGTAACGGCGCTGTTTTTGTTTTTATATTCAGTTTGCACGCTGGCTGCATTTGACTTTCTGTTTGCGTTGTGGATTGCCATATTAATGGGGATCATCCTGTTTGTTTACCCGCTTTTATCCTTATATTTCATGAAAAAACGGCAAATCGCGCTGAAAGAAACACAGAGCCGACTGTACCGGAGCGTCACGGATACTTTATTCGGCATCCGCGACTGGATCATCAGCGGAAAGAAAGAACGGTTCTTCCGGCAGTTTTATGAAGACAGCCGGAAGAGTCATGAAATAGAAAGAAAGATGTCTTTTTGGAACCATAACCGGAACTTTCAGCTGCAGGTCATCTCGGGCATCATTTTAATATTTGCCGGCATCTGGGCAGGGCATGCCGCAATGCACGGCGATATCGCCCCGACCTATATTGCGTCTTTTACGCTTGTAACCCTTCCGATTCTGGAAGGCATTATCCCGGCATCCGCGGCGGTGGAAAAGATTCCGGCATACAAAGAATCCCTGCAACGGATTGACACGATCCGGCAACATGTCCCGGATAAAAGCAGTCCCAGTGCAGTTCCGGGAGAGAAAGCGGAGATCCGTTTGGAACACGTCTTTTACTATTATGAAAACGAACCGGCCGCAGCTTTGAACGATGTGTCACTCACCATTCCCCACGGGCAGAAGATTGCCGTGCTTGGCAAAAGCGGGGCAGGCAAATCGACGCTTCTCCATCTGCTGATCGGGGCGCTGCAGCCTGCTTCAGGGACCGTTTCCATCGGCGGGCATGCCCCGGCAGCATACGGCGAAGGGATTCACCAGCTGGTCAGCGTTTTGAACCAGAAACCTTATTTGTTCGCGACAACAGTCGAAAATAACGTTGCCCTCGGACGCCCCGGCGCCACACCCGTAGAAATCGAGGAGGCCATCCGGCAAGTCAAACTTGACCGGTACCTCCACTCCCTTCCAAATGGGATCCATACCCAAATGGAGGAAACCGGCCAGCGTTTTTCGGGAGGCGAGCGGCAAAGAATCGCCCTCGCGCGGATCCTGCTGCAAAATACGCCTGTGGTCATTTTGGATGAACCGACTGTCGGGCTTGACCCCCTGACAGAAAAAGACCTGCTCGATACGATGTTTGAAGTTTTAAAGGATAAAACGGTGATTTTCATTACCCACCATCTGGCCGGTATGGAAAAAATGGATCAGATCGTCTTTTTGGATGAAGGAAAAATCGCCATGCAGGGCACACACGCGGCATTAATGGAAAACCATGCGCGTTACCGCAAACTTTATCAAATGGACCGCGGGGGCGCTTGACCAGCCCCCGCTTTTTCCAGTGCCGCTGTTGCATCATGGGCGCCTGCAGTGAATTTGCCGATGATTTTCATTATTGCCCGTGCCGGGAAAGAAGCGTCTAAGGGCCGATTGCAAAAAAATAGACACAAATTATGAAAACGTTTCCATTGATTTCTTCTTTGCGAACCATTACACTGAAAATGAACCGATTTTTGAAAGGGTGGTGCCAGTCCAAACATTTGATTTCACAGGAAAATTGGCAATCGTGACCAGCGGCGGAGGAGAAATCCGCTACGAAGCATAACGGTAACAAGCTAAATCCGGATTCCCTCCATAAGCTAAAAAATATAGAATAAAAATACACAAAGACTGTTGACATGGATTTGCTATCTTGGTATATTAGTAAATGTCGCTGCTTCACATGAGGCATGGCAGATGAGGTAATTGCGATGTTACAGACTCCTTGTAGCCCAAGGGTTTGAAAAAAGGATAAAAAAATTTTCCCCCTAAAAAGAGGGGGAAACAAGCAAAAATGATAAAAAAATAAGGAGTGGACAAAAATTCCACCCCACTGAAACAAAAACAGGTGAACCCGTTTCCCCAGTAGGTTAAAATAGTTTTAGGACTAACATCTTAACACTGGGAGTTAACACTGGGAGGTTCACCTGTATGGCTATTATACCACAAATGAGTCTGTTTACATGGAAAGAAATTGAGATTCTTGGAGATTTAGACCGTCTTCGCCTTGTACTGGACTACATGCCTGATGAAGCGTTCATGCAAAGCCTTGAAAAGAAAAGGGGGAAGGGCCGTAATGACTACCCCGTTCGTGCCATGTGGAATTCTATCTTGGCAGGCATTGTATTTCAACATGAAAGCATTGAGAAATTACGCCGTGAACTCTCCCGTAATGGCCAATTAAGGGAGATGTGTGGCTTTGAAGGGCAGGTTCCAACTTCATATGCCTATACGCGCTTTCTAAAATCCCTAATCCGTGACGAAGAAATGATGGATAAAATGTTTGAGACTTTGGTAGAACAGCTCCTGGAACGGTTGCCGGATTTTGGTAAACGCTTGGCAATCGACAGCAAGGCGATCTCATCGTTTTCTAAACATCCGAACAAGCATGAAACCGAGGATGGTCGCCGGGATCTGGATGCAAATCATAGCCAGAAGGTTTACAGTGGTGTGACAAAAGAAGGCAACCCATGGCAAAAAGTTGTGAAATGGTTTGGCTACAAACTGCATCTGGTGGTGGATGCAACCTACGAGTTACCGGTAACATTCAAGGTTACAAAAGCGTCTGAGTCAGACATTACGGAAGGGCATAAACTCTTAGAGCAAATGGAAGAAAAGCAGCCAAAGCTTCTGAAAACAGCGGAAACGATGGCGGGAGACCGGGGTTATGATGACACGAAGCTGATTACGAAACTCTGGGATACGTATAAGATTAAGCCCATCATTGATATTCGCAATATGTGGAAAGACCCCGACAAAACACGATTACTCCCGGGAAAGGAAAACGTCGTTTATAACTACAAAGGAACCGTATCCTGCGTATGCCCTGAAACAGGTAAACAACGGGAAATGTGCAACGGGGGATTTGAGAAAGACCGCCAGAAACTAAAAAAACTTTGCCCGGCGAAACAAATGGGAGTGACATGTGAAGGCAAGGCTCAATGCCCCGTGGCACAAGGGCTCCGTATCTCATTATCTGAAGACAGGCGTATTTTTACACCCATTGATCGATCGAGCTATAAGTGGAAAAAAGAATACAACAGACGTACAGCTGTAGAGCGCGTGAACAGCCGGCTTGATACTTCTTTCGGCTTTGAACTTCATACAATTCGGGGAATGGCTAAAATGAAGCTGCGTTGTGGACTGGCACTCTGTGTCATGTTAGCCATGGCCTTAGGCCGGGTCAAAGAGAACCAGGCTGAAAAAATGAGAAGCCTCGTTTCTTAACTTATCCACATAAAGGAAATCAATTTCAAAAAAAGCGCTTGTGGATCATTGGATTCGTGCGCCTTTTTTTAGATACATTTCTATATTTTTTCAACAATTATCTGATAACAGTACATTTTTTAAGCGTGTAAAATTGACTTTATAGTGAAAATGGGCATATATTTATCTGACAATATTATATTTCTGGTGGTGTTCTATTTGCATTGAAAGAAAAATTGTTAACATCGCAAAAAGCTCCAGATACAGCTCTGAGGAGTAAAAATTTTTCGTGATAATTTAACTATTCCCCCCCAAAAATGCGGCTAAATATGTAATAATTTAAATAATTAGAGCTTGCTGGACGAATATTTTGGCATGGCTTAGTGACAAGTCGAATACAAGCTAAAATTTGATTCGTTCAGCAAGCCCTAATTAAACTTGGCTGTTTTGAGGGGGTTTTTATTTTGGTTACTAGAAAAGAAAAAAGAAATCGTGAAAAAGAAGCAAATTATTTTTTCGAGTTCCTTAAAATTCAGAAGCATTTTTTCAAAGACCTGATGAATAACCTAAAAAAGGTAGCAGACCACCGACATCAAAGCTATATCACTTATGGTCCAGAGGTCCTTTTATTTACGATGATGTTGAAAAATATGACCGGCCTAAAATCCATGAGAAACATGAGTGAGAGTTTTAATAAAGAAGAATGTATTAAAAATGTAGGGAAGGTGTTAGGCTTAGATTCTCTTGAAGAACTTCCACATTATGATACAATTAACGACTTTTTATCTGGCTTAGATGTAAATGAATTAGAAAAAATTAGAACGTATATGATTAAAGAATTATTGAAAAAAAGGTCTCTCGAGTCTTATCGAATTGAAGGAAAGTACTGGGGTGTCATCATTGATGGAACTGGATTACACACCTTTCATGAGAAACATTGTAAACACTGCCTGAGACGGGCATATACAAATAAAGAAACAGGAGAAACGAACGTACTTTATATGCACCATGTACTTGAAGCCAAGCTTGTCGTGGGGGATATGGTCTTCAGTATTGCCTCCGAATTTATCGAAAATGAATCAGAAAATGTTTCTAAGCAAGATTGTGAATTAAAAGCCTTCGACAGGCTGGCAAAGAAAATAAAAAAAATATTTAAAAGACTACCGATTTGTATCTTGGGAGATAGTCTCTATGCATGTGAAACGGTATTTAATCTGTGCAGGGCGCACAAATGGAAATATATATGCAGATTTAAGGAAGGGAGAATTAAAAGTATCTCGACGGAGTTTAAGGCAATAAAAGAGCTGGAACAAAGTAAGGATCAGAATTCATTAGTTTGGGTGAATGATATTGCCTACAAAGACAGAACGGTCAATCTGATGGAGGCCACAATGAAAACAGAGGATGGGAAATCGAAAGAGTATGTATTTATAACGGATATTAAAATCACGAAAAAGAACGTGGAACGACTCATCGCTGCAGGAAGAAGCCGCTGGAAGATTGAAAATCAAGGATTTAACGAACAAAAAAATAATCGTTACAATATAGAACATGCCAATAGCCAAAACTACACAGCCATGAAAAATCATTATTTATTAGTTCAAATAACAGATATTATTAGACAGCTGTTTGAAAAAGGTTCGTCAATCTTAAAAGCACTCAAAAAAACGGCAAAAGAAAAATCCTCAAATCTGTTGGAATCGTTTCGGACACGTATTTTAACAGACGAGGATTTCACCCATTTAAGTAAGCCAATACAAGTAAGGTTTACTTAATGGTTATATTATAGCAAAGGATGTGATGTAAAAAAAGGTTTTTTTGAAGTTATCCACAATTTTAAAAAAGAAATTTGCAAATTCGGCTCTTTTTGACTTTGAAAGCAGAAAAAATAGATGGAAAAATTTTCTAAATGTGGATAAGTCATTTTATCATAAAACATCTAAAAATTGATGAATTTACTCTTCAGAACTGCTCCAGATAAAAAAGTGTTGACAACGCACTTTATACTTGATATAATGTAAAAGTCGCTGTTATGAAGAAACAGCAAAGATTGTTCCTTGAAAACTGGACAAAACGAAACGTCAAATTCTTTTTGAGCTTTTATCAAACATCTTTACTGAGAGTTTGATCCTGGCTCAGGACGAACGCTGGCGGCGTGCCTAATACATGCAAGTCGTGCGGACCTTTTAAAAGCTTGCTTTTAAAAGGTTAGCGGCGGACGGGTGAGTAACACGTGGGCAACCTGCCTGTAAGACTGGGATAACGCCGGGAAACCGGGGCTAATACCAGATCGTTTTTTCCTCCGCATGGAGGAAAAAGGAAAGGCGGCTTCGGCTGCCACTTACAGATGGGCCCGCGGCGCATTAGCTAGTTGGCGGGGTAACGGCCCACCAAGGCAACGATGCGTAGCCGACCTGAGAGGGTGATCGGCCACATTGGGACTGAGACACGGCCCAAACTCCTACGGGAGGCAGCAGTAGGGAATCTTCCGCAATGGACGAAAGTCTGACGGAGCAACGCCGCGTGAGTGAAGAAGGCCTTCGGGTCGTAAAACTCTGTTGCCGGGGAAGAACAAGTGCCGTTCGAACAGGGCGGCGCCTTGACGGTACCCGGCCAGAAAGCCACGGCTAACTACGTGCCAGCAGCCGCGGTAATACGTAGGTGGCAAGCGTTGTCCGGAATTATTGGGCGTAAAGCGCGCGCAGGCGGCTTCTTAAGTCTGATGTGAAATCTTGCGGCTCAACCGCAAGCGGTCATTGGAAACTGGGAGGCTTGAGTGCAGAAGAGGAGAGTGGAATTCCACGTGTAGCGGTGAAATGCGTAGAGATGTGGAGGAACACCAGTGGCGAAGGCGGCTCTCTGGTCTGTAACTGACGCTGAGGCGCGAAAGCGTGGGGAGCAAACAGGATTAGATACCCTGGTAGTCCACGCCGTAAACGATGAGTGCTAAGTGTTAGAGGGTTTCCGCCCTTTAGTGCTGCAGCTAACGCATTAAGCACTCCGCCTGGGGAGTACGGCCGCAAGGCTGAAACTCAAAGGAATTGACGGGGGCCCGCACAAGCGGTGGAGCATGTGGTTTAATTCGAAGCAACGCGAAGAACCTTACCAGGTCTTGACATCCTCTGACCTCCCTGGAGACAGGGCCTTCCCCTTCGGGGGACAGAGTGACAGGTGGTGCATGGTTGTCGTCAGCTCGTGTCGTGAGATGTTGGGTTAAGTCCCGCAACGAGCGCAACCCTTGACCTTAGTTGCCAGCATTGAGTTGGGCACTCTAAGGTGACTGCCGGTGACAAACCGGAGGAAGGTGGGGATGACGTCAAATCATCATGCCCCTTATGACCTGGGCTACACACGTGCTACAATGGATGGTACAAAGGGCTGCGAGACCGCGAGGTTAAGCCAATCCCAGAAAACCATTCCCAGTTCGGATTGCAGGCTGCAACCCGCCTGCATGAAGCCGGAATCGCTAGTAATCGCGGATCAGCATGCCGCGGTGAATACGTTCCCGGGCCTTGTACACACCGCCCGTCACACCACGAGAGTTTGTAACACCCGAAGTCGGTGAGGTAACCTTTACGGAGCCAGCCGCCGAAGGTGGGACAGATGATTGGGGTGAAGTCGTAACAAGGTAGCCGTATCGGAAGGTGCGGCTGGATCACCTCCTTTCTAAGGGGAAAAGCGTAGGGCGCTCGTTCATCGGCGTACGGATTTCGAAGTCTTCGACTGAGATAAAGGAAACACGATGAGCCTTAAAGGCGAATCGATGCCCGCTTATCGTAGGGAGAAGACGTAGAAATACGCTAGCCGATAGCGCCCGGAGCTAGACATAAAAGGAAAACCTTCGGTTTTCCGAAATTAAGTTTGGCGTTTTCGTTTTGTTCAGTTTTGAAGGTCCAATCCTTCAGTATGTGTTCTTTGAAAACCGGATAGGAGAAATAAACCAAGTAAACCGAGAATCGCTTATTTTTGGATTTAAACCTTTTATGGTTAAGTTAGAAAGGGCGCACGGCGGATGCCTTGGCACTAGGAGCCGATGAAGGACGGTACAAACACCGATATGCTCCGGGGAGCTGTACGTAAGCTTTGATCCGGAGATTTCCGAATGGGGAAACCCCCTGTCTTTAATCGGACAGGATTCCTGCCTGAATCCATAGGGCAGGAAGGGCACACCCGGGGAACTGAAACATCTCAGTACCCGGAGGAAGAGAAAGCAATTGCGATTTCCCAAGTAGCGGCGAGCGAACAGGAAACAGCCCAAACCGGAAGGCTTGCCTTCCGGGGTTGTAGGACACTCATATGGGAGTTACAAAAGAACGGGGTAAGTGAAGCGGCCTGGAAAGGCCTGCCGGAGAAGGTAAAAGCCCTGTAACTGAAACTTCGTTCTCTCCCGAGTGGATCCTGAGTACGGCGGGACACGAGGAATCCCGCCGGAATCCGGGAGGACCATCTCCCAAGGCTAAATACTCCCTAGTGACCGATAGTGAACCAGTACCGTGAGGGAAAGGTGAAAAGCACCCCGGGAGGGGAGTGAAAGAGATCCTGAAACCGTGTGCCTACAAGTAGTCAGAGCCCGTTAACGGGTGATGGCGTGCCTTTTGTAGAATGAACCGGCGAGTTACGGTCTCATGCAAGGTTAAGCTGAAGAAGCGGAGCCGCAGCGAAAGCGAGTCTGAACAGGGCGAAAGAGTATGAGGCCGCAGACCCGAAACCAGGTGATCTACCCATGTCCAGGGTGAAGGCAAGGTAACACTTGCTGGAGGCCCGAACCCACGCACGTTGAAAAGTGCGGGGATGAGGTGTGGGTAGCGGAGAAATTCCAATCGAACTTGGAGATAGCTGGTTCTCTCCGAAATAGCTTTAGGGCTAGCCTCAAGCGGAGAGTTTTGGAGGTAGAGCACTGTTTGGACGAGGGGCCCTCATCGGGTTACCGAATTCAGACAAACTCCGAATGCCAAAAACTTATGCTTGGGAGTCAGACTGTGAGTGATAAGATCCATGGTCGAAAGGGAAACAGCCCAGACCGCCAGCTAAGGTCCCAAAGTATACGTTAAGTGGAAAAGGATGTGGCGTTGCTTAGACAACCAGGATGTTGGCTTAGAAGCAGCCATCATTCAAAGAGTGCGTAATAGCTCACTGGTCGAGTGACGCTGCGCCGAAAATGTACCGGGGCTAAACGTATCACCGAAGCTGCGGATGGACACCGTTTGGTGTCCGTGGTAGGAGAGCGTTCTAAGGGCGTTGAAGCCGGACCGGAAGGACCGGTGGAGCGCTTAGAAGTGAGAATGCCGGTATGAGTAGCGAAAGAAGGGTGAGAATCCCTTCCACCGAATGCCTAAGGTTTCCTGAGGAAGGCTCGTCCGCTCAGGGTTAGTCGGGGCCTAAGCCGAGGCCGAAAGGCGTAGGCGATGGACAACAGGTTGATATTCCTGTACCGCCTCTTCACCGTTTGAACGATGGGGGGACGCAGGAGGATAGGGCAAGCGCGACACTGGTTGATCGCGTCCAAGCAGTTAGGCCGGTGCGGAGGCAAATCCTTCGCGCCAAGGCGGAGCTGTGATGGCGAGGGAAATTAAAGTACCGAAGTTCCTGATTCCACACTGCCAAGAAAAGCCTCTAGTGAGGTGAAAGGCGCCCGTACCGCAAACCGACACAGGTAGGCGAGGAGAGAATCCTAAGGTGAGCGAGAGAACTCTCGTTAAGGAACTCGGCAAAATGACCCCGTAACTTCGGGAGAAGGGGTGCTTTTTGGGGTGTATGCCCCGGGAAGCCGCAGTGAATAGGCCCAGGCGACTGTTTAGCAAAAACACAGGTCTCTGCGAAGCCGCAAGGCGAAGTATAGGGGCTGACACCTGCCCGGTGCTGGAAGGTTAAGGAGAGGGGTTAGCCGCAAGGCGAAGCTCTGAACTGAAGCCCCAGTAAACGGCGGCCGTAACTATAACGGTCCTAAGGTAGCGAAATTCCTTGTCAGGTAAGTTCTGACCCGCACGAAAGGTGTAACGATCTGGGCACTGTCTCAACGAGAGACTCGGTGAAATTATAGTACCTGTGAAGATGCAGGTTACCCGCGACAGGACGGAAAGACCCCATGGAGCTTTACTGCAGCCTGATATTGAATTTTGGTACAGCTTGTACAGGATAGGTAGGAGCCTTGGAAACCGGAGCGCCAGCTTCGGCGGAGGCATCGGTGGGATACTACCCTGGCTGTATTGAAATTCTAACCCGCACCCCTTACCGGGGTGGGAGACAGTGTCAGGCAGGCAGTTTGACTGGGGCGGTCGCCTCCTAAAAGGTAACGGAGGCGCCCAAAGGTTCCCTCAGAATGGTTGGAAATCATTCGCAGAGTGTAAAGGCATAAGGGAGCTTGACTGCGAGACTTACAAGTCGGGCAGGGACGAAAGTCGGGCTTAGTGATCCGGTGGTTCCGCATGGAAGGGCCATCGCTCAACGGATAAAAGCTACCCTGGGGATAACAGGCTGATCTCCCCCAAGAGTCCACATCGACGGGGAGGTTTGGCACCTCGATGTCGGCTCATCGCATCCTGGGGCTGTAGTCGGTCCCAAGGGTTGGGCTGTTCGCCCATTAAAGCGGTACGCGAGCTGGGTTCAGAACGTCGTGAGACAGTTCGGTCCCTATCCGTCGCGGGCGCAGGAAATTTGAGAGGAGCTGTCCTTAGTACGAGAGGACCGGGATGGACGCACCGCTGGTGTACCAGTTGTCTTGCCAAAGGCATCGCTGGGTAGCTATGTGCGGAAGGGATAAGTGCTGAAAGCATCTAAGCATGAAGCCCCCCTCAAGATGAGATTTCCCACAGTTTAACTGGTAAGATCCCTGAAAGATGATCAGGTTGATAGGTCCGGGGTGGAAGCGCGGTGACGCGTGCAGCTGACGGATACTAATCGATCGAGGACTTAACCAAATAGAAAAGCGAAGGTGCCTTGTTTAGCCCCGACAAGCGAATGTTCTGACCGGCATGGAGCCGTCTTTTGGCTCCGTGACGGGCAGGTGATTCGACCTCGAGGGGCTAGGCACCGGAGCTAGACAATAGAAAAGCGGAAGCGCCTTGGTCATCGGCGTATGAACTTCAAGGCCCCCGCCTGAGATAAAGGAAACACGACGAGCCCTAAAGGCGAGTCGATGCCCGCTTATCGTAGGAAAGGGGGACGGGAAGTTCACTAGCCGATAGCGCCCGGAGCTGGACAATAGAAAAGCGGAGGTGCCTTACCAAAGGCACTGGCGCTGAACCATTTTCAAAGTTAGAAACGCATTCTCCGTTTACAGTTTTTTCTCCCATCCGGTTTTCAGGGAATCACATAATTCCTGTTGATAAGCAATGGAAACTTTGTTATAATGATTTTTGTCATTGAGGTCCGGTGACGATGGCGGAAAGGTCACACCCGTTCCCATCCCGAACACGGAAGTTAAGCTTTCCAGCGCCGATGGTAGTTGGGGGTTTCCCCCTGCGAGAGTAGGACACTGCCGGGCCCGATATTCCGCAGTAGCTCAGTGGTAGAGCAATCGGCTGTTAACCGATCGGTCGTAGGTTCGAATCCTACCTGCGGAGTCATATGCTTCCATAGCTCAGCAGGTAGAGCACTTCCATGGTAAGGAAGAGGTCATCGGTTCGAGCCCGATTGGAAGCTTATATTTTTTTGGCCCGTTGGTCAAGCGGTTAAGACACCGCCCTTTCACGGCGGTAACACGGGTTCGAATCCCGTACGGGTCACCATTTACATATTTGGAGGATTAGCTCAGCTGGGAGAGCGTCTGCCTTACAAGCAGAGGGTCGGCGGTTCGAGCCCGTCATCCTCCATTTGTATGCCGGTCTAGCTCAATTGGTAGAGCAACTGACTTGTAATCAGTAGGTTGGGGGTTCAAGTCCTCTGGCCGGCACCATTTACGGAGGGGTAGCGAAGTGGCTAAACGCGGCGGACTGTAAATCCGCTCCCTCAGGGTTCGGCGGTTCGAATCCGTCCCCCTCCACCATCTCATTTTTTGGGCATGCACTTTGGTGCATTTTTTTGGTGAGAGGGTTCATACTATAGATAATTGGGCCATAGCCAAGCGGTAAGGCAACGGACTTTGACTCCGTCATGCGTTGGTTCGAATCCAGCTGGCCCAGCCTTTTCTATTGAATTGGTTACGCCAATGGATATATAGATTTTTACGAGCCATTAGCTCAGTTGGTAGAGCATCTGACTTTTAATCAGAGGGTCGCAGGTTCGAATCCTGCATGGCTCACTCTTTTCTTTTTTTAAAATATGTGGTATTCTACAAATATGCGGAAGTAGTTTAGTGGTAGAACAACACCTTCCCAAGGTGTGGGTCGCGGGTTCGAGTCCCGTCTTCCGCTTAAAGTTTAAACGCTCAAACCTCTTGATATAAAAGGGTTTGAGCGTTTTTTATTTGTCTGTAAATATTTTTCACTCTATAATACAACTCCAGTGTTGTTGGCGGATGGTTGATGGGTTTTCTGGATTGGTGAAGGAAGGCCCCTTTAAGATGAATAGTCTCACCTCCATTTTCTTGAATAATTATACAGAATTTTGTACAGTTGAGCCAATTGGAAAACAATTTTACAATGATAGATAGAGAGAAGGAAAGGGGACAGTCTGATGGAGAAACATATTGCAATAATGGGGGTTCCAATGGATCTTGGGCAGCGGTATAAAGGGGTGGATCTAGGCCCGCAGGCGATCCGGTATGCAGGTGTGAAAGAAGGACTCGAGAAACTCGGCTGCGCGGTTACCGATTTGGGCAATATTGAAATTGGCAGGGCGGAGCAGCTCCCTGATGACGAAGTCAATGCAAGAAATTTAAAAACGATTGCAAAAGCGAGCCAGTTCATTGCAGAGCATACAGATGAAATTGTAAAAAGCAACCGGTTCCCGCTTATTTTTGGCGGCGACCACAGCATTGCCATTGGGACAATTGCCGGCATCAGCAAACATTACAGAAATCTCGGCGTCATTTGGTTTGATGCGCATGCGGATATGAATACTCCTGAGACAAGCCCTTCCGGAAATGTTCACGGCATGCCGCTTGCCGCCAGCCTCGGGTACGGGCATGCTTCTTTAACGGGCGTTTACGGCTATATTCCGAAACTGAAAGCGGAGCATGTTGTCCTGATCGGGCAGCGGGATTTGGACGAAGGGGAAAAGGATTTCATCCGCAACCTGGGCATTAAAATTTACACGATGGCTGAAATCGACCGGATTGGGATGGAGAGCGTCATGGCAGCAAGCATTAACTATTTAAAAGAAAGAACGGACGGCATTCATTTGTCGCTCGATTTAGATGCGCTCGATCCGCAAGAAGCCCCGGGTGTGGGAACGCCTGTATACGGCGGGCTTCATTTCCGCGAAAGCCGGCTCGCCATGGAGATACTGCACGATGCAAATGCCGTTGTTTCAGCTGATGTTGTTGAGGTAAACCCGATTCTTGACAGCCGCAATCAAACGGCAGAAAAAGCTGTCCGCCTGATTGAAACATTGTTCGGGAAAAAACTTCTTTAAAAAAAGCCCCTATTAGCTGGTGCCCGGCACGCAAATAAAAAAACGGCAAATGATGGACGCTTTGCCGTTTTTTTATTTAAATCTATTCCATGGGTGTTCTGTCCACTTATCCCTGAAGTTTACTGCTTTTCAATTTGTTAAATTGATTGATGAGCTGGTCCAGATGCCTGCTTGCCTGTAAGACCTGGTCGTCCCAATACGCAGTGGTCGAAGCGAGCTGAATCATTTCACGTCTTTTTTCCTCAATTTCCAACATTAAGGCTTGGCTTTTCTGGTTCATCCCTGACTCCCCGTTCGTATTCAAATTTGTAATAATTTTATATCCATTTTACTAAAGATTTAAACATTTTTTCCATAACTTTGCTACAATAGACTTGAATATTTTATTGCTTTTTTTGAAACCTTTTCAGGAGAAAATCGTAAAAATAACGTACCGCACAGGGCGGAGGGGGAAAATGGAAGCAATTGTAGACCGAAAAATTAAGCAGGTCATGAAGGGTGACCAAAATGCTTTTAATGATATCGTTGAATTATATAAAGATAAAGTATTCCAAATCTGTTTCCGCATGATCGGGAGCCGCACCGAAGCGGAGGATCTGGCGCAGGAAACGTTTATCCGCGCCTATATCCATATTAAAAGTTTTAAGCAGGAACGGAAATTTTCATCGTGGTTGTACCGGATTGCTACTAATTTGTGTATTGACCGGATCCGCAAGAAGAAGCCGGATTTTTATCTGGATGCGGAAATTTCCGGGACGGAAGGGCTGACCCTTTACTCAACCGTACCGGCGGAGGAAAACCTGCCGGATATGCAGGTGGAGACACTTGAGATGCAGGAAATGATCCAGCGGGAAATTTTAAAATTGCCGGAAAAATACCGGATTATTATCGTTTTAAAGTATATTGAAGAATTATCTTTAAATGAAATCAGTGAAATGCTGGACATTCCGCTGGGAACGGTAAAAACAAGAATCCACCGCGGGCGTGAAGCGCTGCGAAAGCAATTAGGCAGGCTGTGAGGAGGGAAAAATATGGAGGCATGTTCTGAGAGAATTGTACTGTATATGCATGAATACTTAGATGAAGACATTCCGGAAGACCATAAAAAAATTCTCGAGTACCATTTGGAAACATGCCGCGCGTGCCGACAGCATTTTTATGAGCTGCAAAAAAGCATCTTTTACGTGCAAAGCCTTCCGAATGTCCAGGCGCCTCCCGGATTTACAGGCCGCGTCATGAAAAATCTTCCAAGGGAGAAAAAACGGATCGGGGCGGGCCGCTGGTTGAAAATGCACCCGTTTCTCGCCTCTGCCGGCTTGTTCTTCATTTTAATGGCAGGCGCGATGTTTTCCGAGTGGCATAACCCGGACGAGTTTTCCGTAACGAAAAACAAAGACATCATTGTCCAGGGGCATACCGCGATTGTGCCGAAGGGAAAAGTAATTAAAGAGGACATTACGGTAACAAACGGCGATCTCCGGATTGAAGGGAAAGTGGAAGGGAATGTGACAGTGGTCCGGGGAAATGAATACATGGCCTCCGCGGGGGACGTTACCGGAAATGTAGAAGAAATTAATGAAGTTTTTGAATGGATTTGGTATAAAATAAAAGATGCAGGACAGGATGCATGGAAGCATTTGAAATGAATATAAATATATTGGAGCGGGGCCGGATCCGGTTCCCGTTCCCGTTTCTTTTTCCAGGTATAGAAAAGCTGCTATTTCGCCGCGGGAAATGATATAATAAAACAGTTGAAGACAGAGGATATGAAGATTGATGAATTAATGGAGGCAGGGTCATGCATATTGCTGATTTCCCCATCTGGAACTATCTCTCCAAAATTGTGGATATATTGGTCGTCTGGTTTGTCATCTATAAATTATTGATGGTGATCCGCGGAACAAAAGCGGTCCAGCTTTTGAAAGGCATTTTTGTGATCATCATCGTCAGGAGCCTTAGCAGCTTGCTCGGGCTGCAGGCGCTGGCATGGATGATGGACCAGGCACTTACATACGGATTTCTGGTCGTGATTATTATCTTCCAGCCGGAGTTGCGGCGGGCCCTTGAGCAACTCGGCAGGGGAAAATTCTTTTCAAGAACGAACGGCCAGGAAGAAGATGAGCAGGCCCACCTCGTTGAAGCGATCGTCAAGGCGACCAGCTATATGGCGAAACGCAGAATCGGCGCCCTGATCTCGATTGAGCGCGGAACAGGATTAGGCGATTATATCGAAACCGGTATCCCGCTTGATTCTGTTGTATCGGCTGAACTTTTGATTAACATCTTTATTCCGAACACTCCGCTTCATGACGGCGCCGTCATAATCCAGAAGCGGAAAGTGGCGGCCGCAGCTTGCTATTTGCCGCTTTCCGAGAGCCCGTTTATTTCGAAGGAACTGGGGACAAGGCACAGGGCCGCGGTCGGGATCAGTGAGGTAACAGACTGTTTGACGGTGGTTGTATCCGAAGAGACGGGCGGGATCACGGTCACGAAAAATGGCGAGCTTCACAGGGATTTAAGCCTGGAGCAATTGCAGGAAATGCTGGAAGCCGAACTGAACTATACCCAGAAAACAAAGGAGCCTTCCTCGTCGAAATGGAACTGGAGGGTGAGAAAACATGGATAAACTAATGGACAATCGTTGGTTTATGAGGGTGCTGGCGCTTGTTTTAGCCATCCTGCTTTATATTTCAGTTGCGGTGGAAAACGGTGAAGGCAATAAAATTATCGGTTCCGCCACAAAAAACAGCAGCGGCGTGGTTGAAAATATGCCGGTCCAGCTGATTTATGACAACAAAAACCTTGTTGTATCAGGCGCACCGAAAACGGTGGACGTGACTGTAACCGGCCCGAAAGTCATCGTTCAGCAGGTGAAAGCCTCAAGGGATTTCACCGTTTACATGGATTTAAGCAATGCACAAATCGGCAGGCAAAAAGCCAAATTGAAAGTAAAAAATCTTTCCGATAAACTGAAATACAAACTCAGCCGTACGTATGCTACCGTATCGGTACAAGAAAAAGTATCCAAAATTTTCAACGTTGAGGCAGAATACGACAAAGCTTTGCTGGCAACCGGGTATGAAGCATCTGTGCCTGCTGTGGAGCCAAGTACAGTGAAAATTACCGGGGCGAAAAACGTCATTGACAGGATCAGCTATGTAAAAGCGACAGTGGAAATCAGCAAACCGATTACGGAAAGTTTTACGAGGGCCGCGACAGTGAATGTCCTCGACCGGAATTTAAATAAACTGGATGTCTCGGTCAACCCGGATAAAGTGAATGTCTCGGTGAATGTGACCAATCCGAGCAAAACCGTCCCGATTTCCATTAACCCGGTTGGCAGTAACCGCGACAATTTGACGATAAAAAGCATCACGACAAATCCGAAAAAGGTGACCATCTACGGCACCAGTGCCCGCCTTGCCGGGATTGAGGCGCTGCCGGTTAACATCGACATCAGCAAAATTACGAAAGATACGACCATTGATGTTCCAATTTCCCTTCCGGACGGCATCAATAAGGTGGATCCGGAAATGGTCACAGCGACCATTAAAGTGGAAGAAAAAAAAGATGAAGATGAGAAAACACTGAGCAATATTCCGATTAAGGAAAAAGGGCTGGCTGCCGGCTATCAAATGGATTTCCTTTCTCCGAAGAACGGAACGATTGATATCATTGCAGACGGGAAAAAGAGCGATTTGGACAAGATTTCCGCCTCTGACTTTAATGTCTCGATCGATCTGTCCGGCCTGAAGGAGGGAGACCACGAAGTAAGCTATATTGTATCGGGTCCGAAAAATATAACGTGGAGGCTTTCCGGTGAAAAGGCGAAAATACGCATAAGTGACGAAGCACAAAAGACAGAATAACAGAACTGATATGCGGAAAAGAAGGAGCGAAACCTGATGACGAAATTTTTTGGTACAGACGGAGTAAGAGGCATAGCAAATTCTGAACTCACACCTGAACTTGCTTTTAAACTGGGACGTTTCGGCGGATATGTTTTGACCAAGCATGCGAATGAGCGGCCGAAAGTTCTGATTGGCCGCGATACGCGCATTTCCGGGCAGATGCTTGAGGGGGCGCTTGTTGCCGGGCTTCTGTCCATCGGGGCAGAAGCAATGCGGCTTGGCGTGATTACCACGCCGGGGGTTGCTTATTTGACAAAAGCATTGGGGGCGCAGGCCGGCGTCATGATTTCGGCCTCGCATAACCCGGTGGAAGATAACGGCATTAAGTTTTTCGGCCCCGACGGTTTTAAACTGTCGGATGACGAGGAAGCGGAAATCGAAGAACTGCTCAATCAAGACACGGATGACCTGCCGCGGCCGGTCGGGAAAGATCTCGGCATTGTCAGCGACTACTTTGAAGGTAGCCAGAAATACTTGCAGTTCTTAAAACAGACAGTGGATGAAGAATTTACCGGTATTCATGTGGCGCTTGACTGTGCCAACGGTTCGACTTCTTCGCTGGCGACATATCTTTTTGCCGATCTTGATGCAGATGTCTCGACAATGGGGGCATCCCCGAACGGTCTGAATATCAATGACGGGGTCGGGTCCACGCATCCGGAAGCGCTTGCTGCTTTCGTCCAGGAAAAAGGCGCGAATGTCGGGCTTGCATTTGACGGCGACGGCGACCGGTTGATCGCTGTTGATGAAAAAGGCCAGATCATAGACGGGGACCAGATTATGTATATTTGTGCCAAATACTTAAAACAAGAAGGGCTTTTAAAGAAAAATACCGTCGTTTCTACTGTAATGAGCAATCTCGGCTTCCATAAGGGCCTTGAAGCGCTTGGCATCAATAGTGTTCAAACGGCTGTCGGCGACCGGTACGTTGTCGAAGAAATGAAAGCAAACGGCTTTAATTTGGGCGGCGAGCAGTCGGGCCATATTATTTTCCTTGACCATAACACGACCGGTGACGGCCTTTTAACCGGGCTGCAGCTGATCAACATCATGAAGATCGCGAACAAGCCGCTTTCCGAACTGGCTGCGGAAATGAAAAAGTACCCGCAGAAACTCGTGAATGTTAAGGTAACCGATAAATACCATGTTTTAGAAAACGAAAAAATAAAATCGGTGATTGACGAGGTAGAAAGAGAAATGGCCGGGAACGGGCGTGTCCTTGTCCGCCCTTCCGGAACAGAGCCGCTTGTGCGTGTCATGGTGGAAGCACAGACGGCGGAAGACTGCAGCCGGTTTGTTTCCCGGATTGCCGGGGCAGTGGAAGCGGAAATGGGTTTAAGAGAATAATTTCAACGATTGATTTTTTCGGTGCATAAGGGGGAACGCAACAACCCTCTTATGCATATTTTATGTTGAGAATGGTAAAATATGTTGACGCAGTATAACGCATACGCTATGATAATGATGTTGTTTTCTCTTCACTTTACAAAAAAGGAGGATCGTTTAAGACTTTTTTCTAAAAGCGCCAGAACTGGGTTCGGGACGGATTGACCCAGTTGACGAGGAGGAGGAGTATCGAGCTTTCGGCGGATGCCTCCCGGCTGCCACACACAGCCGTATGTTTTTCCACAAATCGGCGGGGTGACCCGCTGGACAAAGGGAAAAGCATGTGGGAAGAGAAAACGGATCAGCTGTTTTACAAAAATTTCAAGAGATAAGGGGGCAGGACTGCTCCCGGTGGTTCTTGCCCCCTTGTGATCCAGGGAGGAAGAACAAATGTGTGGTATTGTAGGTTATATCGGTACTGAAGATGCGAAGGAAATTTTGTTAAAAGGCTTGGAGAAGCTGGAATATAGAGGCTACGATTCTGCAGGGATCGCTCTCCGGAATGAAGCCGGCGTGCATGTGTTTAAAGAAAAGGGACGGATTGAAGATTTGCGCCGGATCGTGGATATGCGTATTGCGGCGACGACCGGCATCGGCCATACACGCTGGGCAACCCACGGGGTACCGAGCAGGGAAAATGCCCACCCGCACCAAAGTGCATCCGGCCGTTTTACGCTTGTGCATAACGGCGTGATCGAAAACTACACGCTTTTGCAAAAAGAGTATCTTACGGATGTTCCTTTAAAAAGTGATACAGATACGGAAATTATCGTGCAACTGGTAGAAAAATTTGCTTCAGAAGGCCTTGAAACGGCGGAAGCGTTCCGGAAAACGCTGACGCTTTTAAAGGGTTCTTATGCCCTTGCCCTCTTGGATGAAAAAGACGGCAATACGATTTATGCGGCAAAAAATAAAAGCCCGCTTTTGGTAGGCGTCGGCAACGGCTTTAATGTGGTGGCGAGCGATGCAATGGCGATGCTGCAAGTGACCGACCAGTTTATCGAACTGGCAGATGGAGAAATGGTCATTCTTACCCGCGGGCAAGTCACAATCCAAAATCTTGCCGGTGAAACGATCAGCCGCCAACCGTATAAAGCGGAAATCGATGCAAGCGACATAGAAAAGGGTACGTACCCGCATTATATGCTGAAAGAAATCGATGAGCAGCCACTCGTGATGCGGAAAATTATCCAGGCTTACCAGGACATCAGCGGCAAATTGTCTGTTGACAGCCAGATTATCGATGCCGTAACCGGGGCTGACCGGCTCTATATCATCGCATGCGGCACGAGCTACCATGCCGGCCTTGTTGGCAAGCAGCTGATTGAAAAGCTGGCGAAAATTCCGGTTGAGGTCCATGTATCCAGTGAGTTTGTTTACAATATGCCGCTTTTGTCAGAAAAACCGCTGTTCATTTTTATTTCGCAAAGTGGGGAGACAGCCGACAGCCGTGCTGTGCTTGTAAAAGTGAAAGAATTGGGTTACAAGACGCTGACGATGACCAATGTGCCGGGCTCGACGTTGTCCCGTGAAGCGGATTATACCCTATTGCTTCATGCAGGACCGGAAATTGCGGTTGCTTCGACAAAGGCATATACGGCGCAAATTGCCGTCCTTGCGATCCTTGCTGATGTAGCGGCAAAATCGCGCGGTTTCAGCGAAGACTTTGACCTGGTGCATGAACTCGGCCTTGTGGCAAATGCGATGGAAGTGCTGTGTGGTTCAAAAGAAGAAATTGAACAAATGGCATATGACTACTTGACGGTCACCCGCAATTGCTTCTTCATCGGCCGTTCGATGGACTACTTTGTCTGCCTTGAAGGCGCACTGAAGCTGAAGGAGATCTCTTATATTCAAGCGGAAGGTTTTGCAGGGGGCGAACTCAAACACGGCACAATTGCCCTGATTGAGGACGGCACTCCGGTTGTCGCGCTTGCCACACAGGAAGCAGTCAACTGGAGCATCCGCGGCAATGTCAAGGAAGTCGTTACCCGCGGGGCCAACCCTTGCGTGATCTCGATGAAAGGCCTGAATGAGGAAGGCGACCGTTTCGTCATTCCTCACGTACACGAATTACTGACACCTCTTATCTCTGTTGTACCATTGCAGTTGCTTGCGTATTACGCAGCACTGCACCGCGGCTGCGACGTCGACAAGCCGAGAAATTTGGCCAAATCCGTCACAGTCGAATAAACCACAAAAAGCCTGGGGAAGCTAGAATGACTGGTTTTCCTGGGTTTTTTGTTTAATCAAATGATTGATTGAAGGGATGATACAAGGTAAAACAAGGTGATTTTATTGGCCCGGCTTCTTTGGATTAGGCCTTGTATCTCCCTGTTAAAAAGTCCGTCCCCCTGCAAAAAAGTTGGTACCCGCTGTTAAATCGTTGGTACCTGACCGGCAGGAGACCAGGCCAATTCAGCAGGCAAATATGGTTGTTTTCCGGGTCATTTTCAACCCTAATTCAATAGAAAGACAAACTCGGGCTCGATCCAAAACGGGTCCAGTTTTTCTTTTGTACAGCGGCCCCAATCCTTTGTCCCGCATGGGCTCCGCCGTTCTCTAATCCTATAGCGTTAGAAGCTCCACTGTATGGAATTGGGCGATTCTCAGCCCTTTTTCATGTGGTTCCCAGCCAGCTCAGTTCCGTCATTTCTCCAATATTTTTTCTCTAATCAGGGAAGAACTTTTTGACATTTCCAGACTATGCTGAACAACCCAGCAACCTAATTTCTGGTAAAAATCAGGCGTTTCGGGAACCAACTTTTTAACATTGCCAGCGGTCATCAAAATGCGGTTGGAGCCTTGGGGGAGTAAGAGGAAAGGGGGATTTTGGCGGGGAAGGACTTTTTTACAGGGGAATAAATAGTAATATATATCTAAAATATCAAAAAATATGTACCAATAATATTATTTTATGGTAGAATTTGTTGTGGTACTTCAAGTATCTTTTCAGGATCCGCAGCATTTGCTGCTGAGAAACCGAGTGAAACCACATCTCCTGTAGTACAACAAAGTCAGGCAACTCAAGCTCAAGCTTCATCTCTTGCAGTAGATCCTGGTATTCAATCTATTAACGGTCAGATGTCTACTCAATCAGAACCAACTTACATAAATAAGAAGGCTTTAAGATGGGCAATTGATAGTACTACTCCTATTACTAATCTAGTAGGTAAATATTTTGGTAAAACAGCTGTGAAAAAAGTAGGAAGCGTTATGCATAGTCATGTAAAACCTGCTCTACGTAAATTAGAAGCTTTAGATAAGGTAAACTAAAAGAAACTTTAATACGATGCTATGAAGGGACCACTTGGAGATACAGCTGCAAGATTTGGTGCTAAAGCCATTGTAAAAGTGATTCAAATATTTAGTCTCGTTTAAAAAAAGATAGGAGAATAAGTATGGATGCTAAAAATACCTCGCAAGTGATTGAAAATTTGGAGAACCAGGTAGAAAGATTAGATAAAGAAGTTTATAACTTAAATTCTAAGGTTGAACTTTTAGAAGGCCTTTTAATAAAAATTATTGAAAATCAAAAAATATCTCCTAATTTATTATTAGATATTGATTTCATTGCTGTAAAAAAAGATTTAAGTGGTGAAGAGCGAGCTGAGATTTCATTTTTCCTTCTCAAAGTTCAAAAAGAGTATATGCAAGAAGGTAAAGTTCCAAATTTAGAAGAATTTCATTCTGGATTATATAATGTACTAGGTGTTACTCAAAATGAAAAAGAAGAATATCCAATTGAAATCTCAAAACAATTGCTTCAGAAGTATGACAAAATAGGTGAATTTCCAGTTGCAAAAGAAATTTTATCTAAAAGTTGAAACACCGAAATCTATTCTCACCCCTTGTTCTACAAGGGTTTAAAGCAAAAATAAAAGCATGAACACTCAAAACTCGGTAAGGGGTGTTACGATTGCCAAAATATGAGAGTAAAAAATCCTTGATTGATGAAATTACTAAGAGTGCAAAGTTATTTATTGATGAATTCCGTTCTATTAATAATCTTAGAGCCTCTGCCAAAATAAAAATATACCCTTGAGCGAGGCTCTGGAAAATTAATTATCCCGATTTTTTTTGCCTTTTCATCCAGATTTTCAATTTACATCCAGATTTTTAATTCAATAGAAGTAAAACGGTCATTTTTCTTCAAAAAAAGGGCATACGTATCCCGCCTTCACAAAATGGTTTTTTTCACTACCCTTTGTGGAAAGAAAACGTTCATTTGAGTTATTCACATATCCACCTGTGAATAACTTAATTTGCTCTTTGCAGCCGATTGCGTGTCCATCCACAATTGGCCTTTCCTGTCTGATGGTACGCCATATTTGCCATGATATGCATAGATATCATGCATCGATCTACATGAGCTTCAACTGCCTGCTTCCCACGCTTGTGAACACGACGGAGACTGTATCCGTCTTTTAGAATGCCAAAGATTCTTTCGATGATCGTCCTGGCACTATATAACACTTCAAATGTGCGACCATGTTGCGGCAACTCGACATCTACTTGAGGCGTTTGATCAAAGTCTATCCTAAATACTCTTCCTTGTGCTGCCCCATTACAACATTCCGCGTGATTCGCTAGCGGGCAGGTGAGACCTTCTTGCTTGGCATTTGGATGAAATACAGGACAAGTGTAAATATATTGCCCCTTTTCCCGATCAGATCCTCTAAGTTCCATTTTATGTCCACTGATACAGATGGGAGTGCCGTACCGGTTGATTTTTTCAATCCCTCGGGCGGTAGTTGGTTTATCTTTACGGTTCCGTGGATTGATCGGTGCCACCAATTTCGCCTGTAATACATCCTTTGTCACTTTTTGATTTTCCGGCGTTTGGTAGATTCCATCTGCCAGGATAAAGCTCAACTGCTCAGCCATCTCGGGGTGCTCTGTCTTAAACGTTTCCAATGTCGGTTCTAATGTTTTCCCATCGGGTGTATTTCCTTTAAATACTTCCCGCGTCAAAGGCAAACCGGATCTCACCCCGCATACCATTGATAATTTATGCGCAATATAGGAGACTGCATTACTTTTACGCATTACCCCTACATTGTCGTCCGTAAGGACTCTGGGGCAATCGCAATTACCCTCACAAGAACACGTCTTCCTTGTTTTATTCAAGGTTGCTTCTGCCTCTATATGCGATGTATCCACGGCGGCTGCTTCCTCATTCGTTTCAACCACGCCTTCCCCTTTATTATATTCAACAACCAATAGCCGGGCTTTTTCCCAAAGACCATTTGTTGTCATGATTTGATCAAAACGAGCAAAGGAACGATAGCTCGGAATTTTCTCCGTAAATCCACACATGGTGGCAAATAGCGGGTTTGATTTCACTTGCAAATAGACACTCTCCACCATCACTTCAATATACTGTAAAGAGGCCAGTTCAAAAGCACGAAAAAAGGGCATGAAAGGATGCGGTTTTCTCCCAGTGGAAGGGAGATGAAATAATGAAGACGCAGACTTGTCTTCTTCCTCCGTTATTGGAAATAGTGCCGGTTGTATTTCATTAGAATGATCATGTGCTCTTTCATTTTTTAGGTGCAAATATAAAAGGGTGTAGTATTCTCGTTCAATCGGCTTAAAAATCTCCCAAGGGAAACACATGGCTGGAATGACAAATGGTATATCGGCATAGTCTTGCCAATTGTGGGGAATCAAATTTTGTTGTATTGAAAAGTCTCTGGTTTGTGTTAGAATAGAAATAGTCATGAAATCACTCCCTGGATATTTGCTCGTACTTATATCTTAGCAAAGGAGTGGCTTTCATGGCTCTTTTTTTTCAAAAAAAATCATCCTTTTCCGTTTTACAATATTTTCCACAGGAATGAGTAGCCTAATCTATTGAAACTCGCCCAAAGCCTCAAAAAGTGATAAAATTCTGGCACTTATAATAAGCAAATTTATCCTATTAAAATCAAAAACTCACAATTTCTTTTTATATTTGTCATAATGTTTCTACAAACGTCTTTTTTCTTTAGTGGAATAAATCAACGACCTTTAATTGTCTGACTGCTTACAGTTTCAGGGGATATAGCATTTTGGCAAGGGCTCTTTGGAAACGATTGATCGTATAAGAGCGATACGCTGGCGTACAGTATTCTTTCTTAAAGATCTCAAATAAATTTTTTAAAAAAAGTTTGATCATTTTTTACTTCTGTATTCCACAATCGTGTAGTTAATAGAACAAGTATTCATCAATTTAAGACGACTATACCTAGATCTTCTCATTAGCATGCTTCGCCAAAAATTGATAAAGTTTTAATCCAAGTTTAGCATTTTTAGTAGCCAGTGAAATTGATCTCTTTTTTCCAAAATCTATAATCGGCAAAGCGAAAAGTTGTTGATGGTCGATATGTTTGGCACTTATTTCAGGAACAATTGTGATGCCCATTCCAGCCATTACGGCTCCAAAAATAAAATCACCAAAAGCTACTTCACTAATGATATTAGGCTTGTAACCCAGCGAATCCATTTGTTCTTTAATCCGCCTTCTTGTATCACAAGGAGCTTGGTGAACAATGAGGGGTTCTTTGCATAGATCAACAAGCTGAACCGTTTTTCGTGATCGAAAACGGTGGTCTATGGGAAACACCGCATAATAAGGCTCCGTAAACAATTCCCAACTCCACAACGTTTCCTTTGTACTCAGGGTATCGATTAAGACAACGTCAAGTCTTCCTTCCTCTAATGATTGTACAAGTTCATCTGAAGTGTTTTGAATCATTAATGTTGTTGGCTGATCCAAAGAACGTAACTCCTTAATTCTCGAGGGTAAATAATAACTGGCCAAACTAGGTAGACTTCCTATCGCTATTGGTGTCGTCCGGGAAAACTGTCGTAATTCTTGACGAATCGAAGCTAGCTCATCTATGACTGGTAAAATCCGGGTGCGGAAATGTTGACCAGCCTCCGTTAGTTCAATGCCGGTTGACGTTCTATGAAACAACACGACGCCAAGTTCATTTTCCAAATTTCGTATATGCTTGCTCAATGCTGGTTGAGAGATGTTGTTGGATTTTGCGGCTTTAGATAAACTTTTTTGTTTCGCAGCCTCCACAAAACTTTGCAGCCACTCCGTATTCATTCACTTCACCTTATTCCGTCATAACTATTTGTTATATCCATCTAACACAATGATTATTCCTTTTATCCTGTCTTGTAGTAATCTTGCACATATAGGGACCCATTCATTATAACATATTGGTTTATCCTATACGAAGAAATATCCAAATAGTTAAATATTTAACAAGTATATAATAGAAGATTTGAGGAGGGGTAACATGAGGAGGGTATTTCTTCTTACCATAGGGATGTTTACGCTTGGGTTTGATGCCTATGTAATGGCTGGTTTGTTACCCGATATCGGGGCAACATTTAAAATCATCGATTCGCAGACGGGACAGGCTGTGACCATCTTCACACTTTGCTTTGCGCTCGCCGCTCCGATTTTCGCAACATTATTGGCCGGAAAACCAACACGTAGCATATTGGTACTGGCACTTGCGGTGTTCTCATTAGGCAATGCGGGCAGTGCACTGGCACCGAATTTTCTCTTTCTGCTTATTGCTCGTGCCATTGCAGGGATCGGAGCTGGTCTTTATTCTCCGCTTGCCACGGCAGCCGCTTCATCTCTTGTTTCCGATAAGAAGCGCGGACGTGCCTTAGGTATGACATTAGGCGGTATGAGCATGGGGACGGTCGTGGGGGTTCCACTCGGATTGATAGTTGCTGCGCATGCAGGTTGGGATGGGACGTTATGGCTCATTACGATACTTGGTCTCATTGCTATGATTGGGATTGTCATCTGGTTTCCAAACATTCCAGCTTCGCCCCCACCGTCATTACGGCAACGTCTTGCAATGCTGGCCAATGGAAGAGTAACAGCAACGGTTGGCATTACTTTTGTGACAGGCATTGCAAGTTTGGGGCTTTATACGTATATCGCTCCAATCTTGCAGAACTTGGATGGAATCCATTCTGTTACACCATATCTTTGGGCCTGGGGCATTGGTGGTGTTGTCGGCAGCTTATTCATTGGTACTCTTATTGATCGAATAGGACGCCCAGGCTGGATTATGGGCGGTATACTAATTCTATTAGCATTAGCCATGTTCAGTCTGCCGTTAAGTCTGGGAATTTCGATTCTAATGTTTCTACCCTTCTTTATTTGGGGTGCAATGGGATGGGCTTCACTAGCCCCTCAACAGCATGTATTACTCGAGTTACAGCCTAAACACGGACCCGCTGTTGTCGCTTTAAACAGTTCCGCCAATTATTTAGGGAGCTCAGTAGGGTCTGCGCTTGGAGGGGTTGTTATGGTAGCTGGATTGACACCCTCCCAACTTCCATTTGCAGCCGGCTGTCTTGTGCTAGTGGCTTTACTAGGACAATTGGTGATTTTATCAACAAAAAGAAAGAGATAGAAAAATTGAATTTTGATTGAAAAAGACCATCTCGAAAACGAAAAAGGATGGTCTTTTTTTCCTCCCTTTTAGAAAGGATCAACCGCGCAACCTTCCTTATAAAATGATCTCCCTCTTATGCGTAAATGACCTTGTTCTTGGATCCAGTTTATGATGAATGCCAATGCAATGTTATGCACCGACAGTTTTAAAAAACTTTTTCAATTCCCCTCCTAATCTGCATCGAGGATAGAAATTACACTGGTCAAAAGAAAAACTGAACCCGTTTTGGATCCAGTTTGAATTTGGTTTTCAATTGAATTTTGCCTGCCAAATCGGACTGTTTTCCTGTTGAATCCGGGACTGGCTATTTAGTACCTGTTGAATAAGCAAAAATTACAGATTAAAGAAGGATTTCGGCTGCAATTTTTGAATATAATGTGTAAGAAAAACTGTTGGCGGCTTGCCTTTGGTCATTTTTGGGGGTGCTAATTTGTTAAATAACGCAGTAAACAGATTAATACTTGTTGATACCATTAATACGCTAGGTACCGCAATAACATGGACCGGTCTTCCCATTTTTGCCCTCAATCTAACAGGCTCATTCCTTTATGCCGGAAGTTTGTACCTTACAGAAACGATTGCGGGAATAATATCTACCATTGTAAGCGGACATTTTATAGACAAAGTATCTTCTAAAAAGATGATATTTACTTCCTTTTTTCTTAATTGCTTTGTTATGATAACATTATTTTCATTACTATCATTTAAACATTTTATTATTTTTTTATTCCCTTTGATGATCTTATCCCAATCACTTGGGCATTTTGCTAATCTGTGTCTTGAAGTATGGTTTAGAGATTTGACAATTAAAGATCCAAACATAGGATTAGCAAGGGCAATAAGCAAGAAAAACACGTTTACTACAACTTGTAAGACTGTAGGTTTTACTATCGGGCCGCTCATTTTTGGTATTTTAAGTTCGTACGCCATTCTCATAGACTCTGCTTCTTTTCTCGTGTGCGCGTTTTTAATCATGAGGTTTGATGAAAAAATTCAAATCGAACACTCGCATGATACTGCATGGTTTTCCTTAGAGCCCTTGCCAAAATGCTATATCCCCTGAAACTGTAAGCATTCAGACAATTAAAGTTCGTTGATTTATTCCACTAAAGAAAAAAGACGTTTGTAGAAACATTATGACAAATATAAAAAGAAATTGTGAGTTTTTGATTTTAATAGGATAAATTTGCTTATTATAAGTGCCAGAATTTTATCACTTTTTGAGGCTTTGGGCGAGTTTCAATAGATTAGGCTACTCATTCCTGTGGAAAATATTGTAAAACGGAAAAGGATGATTTTTTTTGAAAAAAAAGAGCCATGAAAGCCACTCCTTTGCTAAGATATAAGTACGAGCAAATATCCAGGGAGTGATTTCATGACTATTTCTATTCTAACACAAACCAGAGACTTTTCAATACAACAAAATTTGATTCCCCACAATTGGCAAGACTATGCCGATATACCATTTGTCATTCCAGCCATGTGTTTCCCTTGGGAGATTTTTAAGCCGATTGAACGAGAATACTACACCCTTTTATATTTGCACCTAAAAAATGAAAGAGCACATGATCATTCTAATGAAATACAACCGGCACTATTTCCAATAACGGAGGAAGAAGACAAGTCTGCGTCTTCATTATTTCATCTCCCTTCCACTGGGAGAAAACCGCATCCTTTCATGCCCTTTTTTCGTGCTTTTGAACTGGCCTCTTTACAGTATATTGAAGTGATGGTGGAGAGTGTCTATTTGCAAGTGAAATCAAACCCGCTATTTGCCACCATGTGTGGATTTACGGAGAAAATTCCGAGCTATCGTTCCTTTGCTCGTTTTGATCAAATCATGACAACAAATGGTCTTTGGGAAAAAGCCCGGCTATTGGTTGTTGAATATAATAAAGGGGAAGGCGTGGTTGAAACGAATGAGGAAGCAGCCGCCGTGGATACATCGCATATAGAGGCAGAAGCAACCTTGAATAAAACAAGGAAGACGTGTTCTTGTGAGGGTAATTGCGATTGCCCCAGAGTCCTTACGGACGACAATGTAGGGGTAATGCGTAAAAGTAATGCAGTCTCCTATATTGCGCATAAATTATCAATGGTATGCGGGGTGAGATCCGGTTTGCCTTTGACGCGGGAAGTATTTAAAGGAAATACACCCGATGGGAAAACATTAGAACCGACATTGGAAACGTTTAAGACAGAGCACCCCGAGATGGCTGAGCAGTTGAGCTTTATCCTGGCAGATGGAATCTACCAAACGCCGGAAAATCAAAAAGTGACAAAGGATGTATTACAGGCGAAATTGGTGGCACCGATCAATCCACGGAACCGTAAAGATAAACCAACTACCGCCCGAGGGATTGAAAAAATCAACCGGTACGGCACTCCCATCTGTATCAGTGGACATAAAATGGAACTTAGAGGATCTGATCGGGAAAAGGGGCAATATATTTACACTTGTCCTGTATTTCATCCAAATGCCAAGCAAGAAGGTCTCACCTGCCCGCTAGCGAATCACGCGGAATGTTGTAATGGGGCAGCACAAGGAAGAGTATTTAGGATGGACTTTGATCAAACGCCTCAAGTAGATGTCGAGTTGCCTCAACATGGTCGCACATTTGAAGTGTTATATAGTGCCAGGACGATCATCGAAAGAATCTTTGGCATTTTAAAAGACGGATACAGTCTCCGTCGTGTTCACAAGCGTGGGAAACAGGCAGTTGAAGCTCATGTAGATCGATGCATGATATCTATGCACATCATGGCAAATATGGCGTACCATCAGACAGGAAAGGCCAATTGTGGATGGACACGCAATCGGCTGCAAAGAGCAAATTAAGTTATTCACAGGTGGATATGTGAATAAGTAAAATGAGCGTTTCCTTTCCACAAAGGGTAGTGAAAAAAACCCATTTTGTGAAGGCGGGATACGTATGCCCTTTTTTTGAAGGAAAATGACCGTTTTACTTCTATTGAATTGAAAATCTGGATGAAAAGGCAAAAAAATCGGGATAATTAATTTTCCAGAGCCTCGCTCAAGTGTATATTTTTATTTTGGCAGAGGCTCAAAGGGAATTTATCTATGCGGCTGGCGTACGAATGTCATCTTGAACATTTGTGAAATATGCGCTCATAAAAAGGCATTCCGGCAAATATTTCAAAGTATACGGCTGATTGACTGGGTGTCGAAGCTGAAACGGAATACTGGAAATTGAAACGCATGCAAATGTGGGGAGGGGGGAGTATGGCCATAACAATCCGAAAACAGGCAATTACAATTCCACTTTTAGCAATACCTTCAAACATATAATTCTAATTACTAAATATTTACCTAGCAAATTTTCACACTTTTTTAATTGGGGATGATATCTTTTTATCCAGTTCTATAAGTAATTGACCGATCTTTTTATCATGAATCACTTGATCGGCATACCGATCAAATTGGGTCGGTTCCATGTTCACAATCACTAATTTTGCACCGTTCTCTTTGGCGATTAAAGGAAATTGGTTGGCAGGTGTAACGGATAAAGAGGAACCTAAGACGATAAAAAGGTCTGCTTTCTCTGCTTCCTCCAGAGCAAATTGAAAAGCTTCTTGTGGCAGCGCTTCACCAAATAATACGATATTTGGTCGTAGCACCCCGCCGCATTCACAGTAGAAATCGTTATTGACATAGTTTTCACTACTATATTCTCTTCCACACGTTTGGCAATGGACTTTTTGAAGGGTCCCATGCAATTCAGCGACCCGCTTACTGCCCGCTTCCTGATGAAAGCCGTCCACGTTTTGAGTAATAATTGAGCGAATGAACCCTTGCTGTTCCCATTTGGCTAAAATATAATGACCTTGATGCGGTCCAAATTCTTTTACACCTAATACGCGTTCCCGATAAAACTCGACAAATGCTTCGACATTTTCATTCAGGGCTTTCGTAGTGGCAATTTGACTTGGATCTTTCTTTTTCCACAGTCCATTATGTCTTGAACGAAAATCCGGTAGTCCGCTTTCGGTTGACATCCCTGCTCCGGTAAAGACGACCGTATGACGGGATGACTTTAACCAATCTTCTAACATGAAATCCGCTCTCCTTATTTATGTTAGATAAGTTTCCCTACAAATCATTGTACGCTACCTGCCAGAAAACTTCAAAAAGCGAATGCTCTCTCTACATTTTCATTTCAAAGTGTACATTTAGATGTCAGAGTGCCCTCCCATTTTTTTGCTCATCTACCCCTTCGAGTAATATACAGAGTTTCTACTTTTTTAGTGAACCTTGCGTCATATTTTTGGCATACAATAGGACTTTAAATTCATTTCTATTCGCCAAATATAGACAGAATATTGAATCAGTTCTGAAGAGTAAATTCATCAGTTTTTAGATGTTTTATGATAAAATGACTTATCCACATTTAGAAAATTTTTCCATCTATTTTTTCTGCTTTCAAAGTCAAAAAGAGCCGAATTTGCAAATTTCTTTTTTAAAATTGTGGATAACTTCAAAAAAACCTTTTTTTACATCACATCCTTTGCTATAATATAACCATTAAGTAAACCTTACTTGTATTGGCTTACTTAAATGGGTGAAATCCTCGTCTGTTAAAATGCGTGTCCGAAACGATTCCAACAGATTTGAGGATTTTTCTTTTGCCGTTTTTTTGAGTGCTTTTAAGATTGACGAACCTTTTTCAAACAGCTGTCTAATAATATCTGTTATTTGAACTAATAAATAATGATTTTTCATGGCTGTGTAGTTTTGGCTATTGGCATGTTCTATATTGTAACGATTATTTTTTTGTTCGTTAAATCCTTGATTTTCAATCTTCCAGCGGCTTCTTCCTGCAGCGATGAGTCGTTCCACGTTCTTTTTCGTGATTTTAATATCCGTTATAAATACATACTCTTTCGATTTCCCATCCTCTGTTTTCATTGTGGCCTCCATCAGATTGACCGTTCTGTCTTTGTAGGCAATATCATTCACCCAAACTAATGAATTCTGATCCTTACTTTGTTCCAGCTCTTTTATTGCCTTAAACTCCGTCGAGATACTTTTAATTCTCCCTTCCTTAAATCTGCATATATATTTCCATTTGTGCGCCCTGCACAGATTAAATACCGTTTCACATGCATAGAGACTATCTCCCAAGATACAAATCGGTAGTCTTTTAAATATTTTTTTTATTTTCTTTGCCAGCCTGTCGAAGGCTTTTAATTCACAATCTTGCTTAGAAACATTTTCTGATTCATTTTCGATAAATTCGGAGGCAATACTGAAGACCATATCCCCCACGACAAGCTTGGCTTCAAGTACATGGTGCATATAAAGTACGTTCGTTTCTCCTGTTTCTTTATTTGTATATGCCCGTCTCAGGCAGTGTTTACAATGTTTCTCATGAAAGGTGTGTAATCCAGTTCCATCAATGATGACACCCCAGTACTTTCCTTCAATTCGATAAGACTCGAGAGACCTTTTTTTCAATAATTCTTTAATCATATACGTTCTAATTTTTTCTAATTCATTTACATCTAAGCCAGATAAAAAGTCGTTAATTGTATCATAATGTGGAAGTTCTTCAAGAGAATCTAAGCCTAACACCTTCCCTACATTTTTAATACATTCTTCTTTATTAAAACTCTCACTCATGTTTCTCATGGATTTTAGGCCGGTCATATTTTTCAACATCATCGTAAATAAAAGGACCTCTGGACCATAAGTGATATAGCTTTGATGTCGGTGGTCTGCTACCTTTTTTAGGTTATTCATCAGGTCTTTGAAAAAATGCTTCTGAATTTTAAGGAACTCGAAAAAATAATTTGCTTCTTTTTCACGATTTCTTTTTTCTTTTCTAGTAACCAAAATAAAAACCCCCTCAAAACAGCCAAGTTTAATTAGGGCTTGCTGAACGAATCAAATTTTAGCTTGTATTCGACTTGTCACTAAGCCATGCCAAAATATTCGTCCAGCAAGCTCTAATTATTTAAATTATTATATATTTAGCCGCATTTTTGGGGGGGAATAGTTAAATTATCACGAAAAATTTTTACTCCTCAGAGCTGATATTGAATGGAAACGCTTGACTTGTGACTTTTTTCCTGTGAAAATAGTAATAATGTGGAAATCAAAGAGGGAGAGTGTTATGGGGATCTTTTTAAAAAAGTTAAAATCATGGGACCAGTACATGCATTATTGCGATGATACGGATATAACGGAAATTGGAGGAAGGGCACGGGAAAAATTAAATTACCTCGGTGTGGATCAGGAAACATTACAAAATGTTCGGGAAGCGGCAGCGATTATAGAGCCTTATAAGGAAAAGATGGTTCAAATTTTTTATGAAAGGCTTACTTCAGTTGAACAATTTCATAAACTCATTATGCGATATTCTACCCTCGACAGGCTGTATGAAACTTTAAAAACATATGTGGAGCAGTTTTTTCAAGCAGAAGTGGATCAAACCTATGTGCTTACAAGAATTAAAATTGGCAAAGTCCATAGCAGGATTAATTTAACGGCTGATAATTTTATTGCAGCCCACCATTTTTTGATTCAATCGATGTGCTCTATACTCATGAAGCATTTACATCATACGCCCGACAAAATGACAAAGGTTGTCCTTGCTGTTCAGAAGTTAGCTGCGTTTGACCAACAATTAATTGTGGAAGTCTATATGGAAGAAACGTTCAGAACTTTTTTGTTTGGTATGTCAGATATGCTGAATGAGACCACGAAAATTAATGAAACCAAACAATTAATTGAATCGATGAACAGGCAAATGGAAGAGACGGATAATGTTTCGGCGGCAACGGAAGAAATGAGCGCATCCATTCAGGAAGTTGCCCAATATGCAACCAAAGTTGCGGAGGGGACCGACAAGGCAGTCCAGTCTGTGTTCACAAGCAAAAAAGTAGTAGACCATGCGCTTGGAGATATTCAAATGGTTGGGCAAGTATATGAAAACGTGTTTGAAAAAGTGGAGCTGCTGGATAAAGAAATTCATAATACGAAAGATGTTATAAATGTGATCAGGGGGATAGCTGACCAAATCAATCTTCTTGCTTTAAATGCCAGCATTGAAGCTGCAAGGGCGGGAGAAAACGGGCTTGGCTTTGCCGTTGTTGCCTCAGAAATCCGGGAGCTGTCAGAACATACGAAAGTTCAAATCTCCAGTATTACATCGAACATGGAAGCGCTGCAAAAAGTGGCCCATGAGGTCATCCAAGAAATACAGCAAACAGGCAAAATTGTAAAGGAAAGTGTCGGCCATGCCGAACTTGCCGGTAAAGAAATGATGGAAATTGTAAAAATGATGGAAAACATCAATGAATCGATTACACAAATTGCCTCAATGAGTGAAGAACAGTCCGCAACCATTAACGAAATTGCAAATTTAAACAGTACGATAAGAAATCACAGTGAGCAGTCCCAGGAGATTGCGCAAAAAACCGCAAAATTAGTATTTGATTTAAGCGAAAAAATGGATCACTTTAGGAAAAACTTTTTTACGATTAACATTAAGTTTAGCTCAAAAGATATTGTAAGAATCACGAAAACGGATCACCTGCTTTGGAAGTGGAAAGTATATAATATGCTGCTGGGCCTGGGGAATATTGATGAAAACGAGTTGACTTCCCACGAAACTTGCCGGTTAGGCCAATGGTATTACGGAAATTTGCCGGAAGGTATCAGGAAAATAGCTGCATTTAAACAATTGGAAAAACCGCATAAAGAAGTCCATCATTCTGCAAGGCAGGCAGTGGAAAGTTTTAAAAGGGGAGAGATGAAGGCTGGAGAAAATGCGTTAAAACAGTTAGAAGAAGCTTCCAACCAGGTCTTGGAATTGCTGTCAAATATTGAATCACAACTCGGATAGCTTGCGCCAGGATTTAATAAATGCAAAAACACTATAGAAAGAGCGGGACATCACGAACGTCCCGCCACCTTTAAAAATTTATTCTGTTTTTTCAACCGCGATATTTCCATCCGCAGTGAAAAGCTGAATCAAGGGTTTTCCGCTACCAAATGCTCTATTTTCGCCAGAGCTGCCAAAAATGTCAACTCTTCCATCTTTAGCACTTGCACGAATTGTAGCATTTGCCGGTTTTTCCCCCGTTTGTATTTTGATATTGCCGTTATTTGCTCGCAGTTCAACCGGGTGATTCAAGTGACGGGTGGTAAAAAGGATACTTCCGTCACCAGCTTTACCGGAAACCCGGCTATCCAAATTTTTTAACCCACATTTCGCACGTCTTAAATATAGTTCATTCTAATTTTTGAATGAACTATATTTAAATGGCTTGGTGGGATGATATCTTCTTATTTTTGAGGAATTTTCGATAAAATTCTTTTCAATTCGACATTCTTTTCATGAATTCCTCCTATTGTGTGTTATTCTCCTTTGTTTTCGACATTTTTTGACACGTATATTGATACATCATACCCGCATAATTCAATGATTTTTTTGGCTTGTGAATCAATATTATCGGGTAAGAGCCTTATTTTTTGTTGATTTTGATTTATAAGGATCACGGTAATATCTTCTAATTGCTCTAACAATGCTTGGCCTGTGGGTTGAGAGAGTTTCCTTTTTCCTTTCAAGATTAGAGATAGGTTCTTTTCTTTCAGTTCTTTTCTAACTCGATATTCTAAAATTCCATAGATTAATAAAGCCATCACATACACAATACCTAAGGCCTCAACCCTTTCTGGGGTTTTCAAGTAAATGGCATCAATCATTTGTGAATCTTTGATTAATCGGAAACGGGTCTCAGCGGCCGACTGTCCTTTATAAACCCTCAAAACTTCTTGATTGGATAGTGTCTCCTCATCTAATTTATTTGTGATTAAAACAAAAGTGCTGAGCATTTTTTTCTTATTTTCGATAAAATCATGATCTTTTTCAAACGATTCCAGTTGTATCTGATAGATTTGTTCTCGTTTTGTCTGTTCGTCCTTTTTAGGTCTTCCTCTCTTTTTTCGTTTGATAGGTTGATCACTCATCTGGACGTTTAGTTTATAACAGAAATATGAAGCCTTTTGTTTTTTCTTAAAAGATTGAATTGCTTCTAGTGCGTCCTCTTTACAATGAAAGATAACTTTACTCAGTTTTTCTATCTCTTTTTTTAATTGTATTTCTTCCTTTTCGATCGCCCGATTTAGGGTTTTCTCTTTTCGTTGATCTAAATTGTTTGAGTGGACAACAAGAAACCGGTAAGGAAGGTTTTGAATTTGTCTTTCAAAAGCTTGAATTTGGTAAATAGCTGCGTCTTTTTTATTGCTAAGTGAGCCTACCCTTTCCCAGTTATTGAGCAACCATGCCTCTTTCTTTAGTTCTGTGCTTAAACCGAATGTATCAGGTAAACGGGAAATAAACGATAAATTTTGTTGTTGAATTTCCGCTAGATTTTCCGTTGTGATTAATGCAGAATCGGCTTGATAAATGAGATTTTTCCAATCTTCATGGGAAAGGATTTTTCTCATCTTTTGAATGAATTCCACATTCCAAGATTTATCCGAAGTATTCCCATTTTCTACTTTTGCAAGGATAGGAATTCGTTCAGGTGTGACCCCCATCCCCAGAACGATTTGTTTTAAGTCAGGCCTATGGGCCTTACTATACCCGTACGTAATTTGCAGTCCATCTTCCTTCGGTTGCTTATATTCGCCGTAAACAGAAATTGAGGTTGTATCGTTATGCAGTATACCAATAGGAAGATTCAATTTTTTTAGTGCTTTTAATGCAAGGGTGGAATAGACTTTCCATGCTTCGGCTTCATACAAGTAATCTAATGCTCTTCCTAATGCATCATCATTTAATTGATCGGGTGAAACCGATGTATCGAAAAGCATCTCAGAATCTAGGTTTTGATAGAATTCATGAACCTTATAAAGGGGCTTGCCACTGCATAAAATGTTTAAGACAAGGGCTTTAATCCTTGTTCCGGGTGAGATATGACAACGGACAGAATCCCATTTGACTAAATCATTAATGGTTTTTTCGAGTTCTATTTCATCACACAGTTTAGATAAAAGTTGAGACGGCCCCACATGTAAGGTTAAAATTTGATCTGACATAAAAATTTCCTCATCTTCCCGTAATTAGATAATCATTCAATTCTACAAAGAAGGAGAAAATTCCTTTAAAAAAATCATAAAATGGAAAAATTTACGTGCGGAATATGCGTTTTAAAACTATTTTTCCGTTCTCTGATTTTACTTTGACAAGAGAGGCTTTCACATTTTCAAGGGTGCTTGATCCGTCGTTTGCCTCTGCCGTAATCGTATCTCCGCTGATATGGTTCAGTTCAATTTTTCCATTCTCCGTCTTTATACGTATATCTCTTGCCCGTAAATCCCCCGCACGGACACGACCGTCGTTATTTTTTACTTGTAACGATTCATACCACTTTTCCGGCACATACACTTTTAAAGACAAGGATGAAGGGAAGAAGCTGATGAAATTTCGTTGCTTATATTTTATTCCGATAGAAAGCACAGCATTTTTTACATCAGTAGACAAGTGATAGGTTGAACCTTTTTCGGCCCTGCCTGATACTGTGATTTTTGCTGCCGAACCTGCCGCCGGTAAAATCTCAACTCTAGTATTATCGGTTGCGATCTTAATCCGGCTGAACTCTTCGTGGACCACTTTTTCTTCCGACTTGGCTTCTTGCCGGAGGACGGGCCTGAATGTAAGGAGGCTTCCAACAATCCCCACAAGTAACAGCACCAACGCCAAAAGTGACAATTTCTTTATTTTATCCATTTTTCACCCCCCCTTTGATCAGATTTACATTCCATCTTAAATAGCGGATAAAGCCCTGCATTAATGTACGGGTTGCAAAGTACATGCCGATGGCGATAAAAAGTCCGGTCCCGCAAGCGGCAATGGAAACAAATAAGTAAAAAAGCCCGAATGTTTCCGGATAGAGGACGGCGTTCATGAGAAACAGGAAAGGGGAAGCGATAAAGGCAATTCCTGTAATCCAGCCGGAAAGAATAATGCCAGCCAGCGCAATAAACGGCCCCAGCACAATGGCCAGGTTGAAAAATCCTAATCCAATCGTGGCCCATACTGCGCGCAACATATTTCCTAACGTTGCCTTTGACTCCGCTCTTTCCAGATGGTAGGCCGCAACCATGTCTTTTGCAATCTGGTGCGGGGAGCCAAGGGAAGCTGAGATTTGTTCTTCTGTTTTTCCCTCTTGCAAGCCAATGGCGAAGTGTTCTTCAAAGTCCTGCAAAATATCCTGGCGTTCATTGGCAGGGAGGCTTTTCAACGAAGATTCCAATTTGGATAAAAATTGTTTTCTATTCATGATTCACACCTTCTTTTATCAGTTGATTCACCCCATCAGAGAATGCCTTCCATTCCAGGAGCAGCTCGTGGAGAAAAGTCCTCCCGCTGTCTGTCAGTTTGTAATATTTGCGCGGCGGACCCTCCGAAGATTCTTTTAAATACGTTGTAGAGTAACCTTCTTTTGTTAACCGCCTCAGCAGGGGATAGATAGAGCCTTCGGAAATGTCAATTTGCTCCGAAATTTTTTGGACAAGTTCATATCCGTAGCGGTCCTGTTTATCTAATAAAACGAGCACACAGAGGTCCAAAACGCCTTTCTTAAACTGGACATTCAAACTTTCTTCACATCCTTCCCATTGGACACCGGCCAGTACTGTTTAATATTCAGTACTGGTTTTAACAAGAGAATAACACACAGTATTGATTAATGCAAGGTACCGGAGCCATTTTTTAAAAAATCCATGATAAATGATTGCGGCGGTGCCAAATCCAGTTTTTGGAAAACTCGCAACAGGCGGGTTCGGAATAGTGGTCAGAAAATTATAAAAGTAAAGGATTTCAAACTTTATCCGATAAAACAAGGTAGAAAACCGAATATTCTTGATCATACGCGAGGTCTGAGAATGATTCTGAAAAAGAGGGATAGCAAATGAAGATCGCAAATTTGAAAGACTTTCACTCCATCCGGCAAAAGCTTATGGCCATATCCATTGTTCTTTTGGTGGTGCCAATGCTTATTTTAGGTTTCTTAAGCTATAACCGCAGTGCCGCCAGTTTAAATGAACTGGGAAAAACCAATCTAAAAAATAATGTCAATGAAACAATCCGGTTGATAGCTGTACTGGATGAGGAAGTGAAAAGTGGGAAAATTTCTTTAAGTGACGCACAAGAAAAAGTAAAAATTGCCATTCTCGGTGAAAAGAAAAAGGATGGCACACGTCCGGTTAATAAAAGCATTGATTTGGGAAAAAACGGATACATGTTTATTTTGGATGATACAGGAACGGAAGTGGCGCATCCGTTTATAGAAGGAAAAAATATCTCAAATGAAAAAGATGCCGACGGGAATCATTATGCAAATAAAGTTCTTGGAGCCGGGGAAACAGGCGGATTTACCTATTTTTCGTACAGCTACCCGAATGATAAACAAAAAGTCGGCAAAAAAGTGGTGTATGCAAAAAAGGATCCTTATTGGGGATGGACGGTTTGTGCGGGCGCCTATATGTCAGATTTTAACCATCCGGCCGAACAAATCCTTCACTTTCTTTTAATCGTCACGGGCATTACGCTTCTGGCCGGGCTGTTCATCATATGGCTGTTTACAAAAAGTATTGCCGCCCCGCTTGGAATGGTAACGGATCATATCGGGAAAATATCGGGACATGACTTAACGGCCGGGCACATCAAGGTCAAGACGAAAGATGAGATGCGCAAGTTGGCGGACGGCATTAACCATATGCAAGATGAACTGAAGAGCCTGATCCATGAGATTGCAGATTCTTCAGGGCTGTTGTCAAATTCCAGCGAGGAGCTTGCGCAAGCGGCAAATGAAGTAAAAACAGGGTCGCAGCAAATCACCGCAACGATGGAAGAACTGGCATCCGGAGCTGAAGAACAGGCAGATCAATCCGGGAAGCTGTCTGAAAATATGAAGCAGTTCACATCCAATGTGCAGGAGGCGAATGCACAGGCGGATGAGGTTCATCAATCCACAAATGAAATTATGGCATTGGCGTATAAAGGGAATGAATTAATGGACCGCTCTTCGGGCCAAATGGAAAAAATTGATCAGGTCATCCAATCAGTTACAGGGAAGCTTCAGTCTTTGAATGAGCATTCGGAAAAAATTTCCAAACTGGTAACGGTCATTAAGGAGATTTCCGATCAAACAAATTTGCTTGCTTTAAACGCCGCAATTGAAGCGGCGCGGGCAGGAGAAAGCGGAAGAGGTTTTGCCGTTGTCGCAGAAGAAGTCCGGAAGCTGGCTGAACAAGTTGCAAGTTCCATTACTGAAATCAGCGGGATTGTTGCAGGAACCCAAAAAGATGTGAAAGAAGTAACGGATTCTTTGCATGAAAGCTATGAGGAAGTACAGCAAGGCACAGAAACCGTTCGCGTAACGAAGGAAACCTTTACGCAGATCAATGAACGGATTTCAGACATGGTTGCCCATATTCGAAAAATAGCTACCAATTTATCAGGGATTTCCAGCACAACCGAAAAAATGAATGGTTCTATACAAGAAATCGCAGCGATCACTGAACAATCAGCAGCAGGGGTTGAGGAAACGTCCGCAGCAACCGAGCAAATCGGAAGTTCTATGGAGGAAGTGGCTGAAAGTGCGCATAAACTGGTAGAAATTGCGGAGCATCTCCATTCCCTTGTGTCAAAATTTAAGTTATAAGTGAACGGTTTTAACCTGTTGCGGTTTTAAATCAAAGCGAAAGAAGGCGGACAAAATCCGGCCAAAAGTTACGGATTCCGCTGCACATGGCCAGAAAGAAACGGCACTTGCCCGGTTTAATCAAACGTTTGATTAAACCGGGCATTTTTTAACTTTCCCCTTTCACCCCGGCTTTATCGTTCACGATGCTTAACGAGCGATCCAGCACAGTCATCAGGATGAGGAGCAAGGTGACGCTGCCGCAAAATAAGCCGATATGGTGAATTCCCGGCGTATTTGCCCCGGCTTTGAAAAACAGCCCGTTTGCCGCCGAAGCAAGAATGGCACCCAAGTATATAAATGTTCGGAGCAAACCGGCTGAAGCCCCGATTTGTTTTGGATTTGCCTGATAATAGACGGCATTCTGGTTGCCCAGATTCAAAAGGCCCTGTGGGATCCCCAGCAGAAGGACAATAAAGGCGATCAAAACAACACTTGTTGTATGATGCGTAAAAAGCAGCAATAAGACGGCGATAAACTGGAAGTCAGCATGAATCAAATTGCCACAGAAGCCGAGATCGGTCCGGGAACGCTGTATCGCCGTTATCGAAACAAAGGAGAATTATGTCTGGATTTGATAAAAGACAATGTGGTTTCGTGTTTCAAAGACATTCAAACATATTTGGAACACAATCGGGAAGAGCCGCCGGAACAGCGGTTAAAAGGCGTTCTCCGCATATTTCTCCGTTTCAGGGAAAGCAAAATGCAATTGCTTAAAGGTGTGGAGGACACCGGTGCAACAAACCGAAAAAAGGCAGGAACACGCAGCCCTTTATATGATAAATTGCACGGGTTGCTGGTAGAACAGTTTCATGAAATGAATCCAGGAAAAGAAGCCGTCCGGAACAATGTCTTCAAAGCGGATATGCTGCTTGAGGCATTAAAAAGTGATGCCTATTTGTATCAACAGGAGGTACGCGGGTATTCCCCCGAGAAAATTTTGGAACTGCTCTACATCACATTTGTTTTGCATGGCGGATAAAATTCATCGCCGCTCGCAATGCGTGTACACTTTATGTGGAGAGAATGGTAAGGGAAAGGGGAAACACTGCGGGATGTGTTCCGCAATGCAAAGAGAGGCCATCCCTGGCAATGAGGATGGCCTGTTTGTATTTACAAAACCCATTATTTTAATTTTGCTACCCCTAATGCAAAATGGCTCCAAAGTATATTTTCGACCGATTCTGCTTGTGACAAATCACATTCAACATTAAAATGATTTCAGCGTGTTTCCCTTTTAAAACACGCTTCTTTTTCTTTATGAACAGCTCCATTACAAGCCGGATGGCAAAACCCACAATAAACCCGGCAAATGCACTAATCAGCCCCCAGTAAATGGGCCCCCAGGCTAGTTTAAAGCCGATGCTTGCGCCGATTACAGAAAATGCAGTGGCGATCCCCATGCCGATATCAATTAGGCTTGTACCGTCCGAGCGGTGGAGCGTATCAAAATTTTCCGTTCTTCTTTTCGGTTATCCAGCGGGACCGCAAATATATTTTCTTTCGGAATCCCTTTCTTTTCCAGTGTTGAAATGGCCATTTCCAAAAATCCGTTACTTTCGAATGTAGAAAAAAGCTGCAAACCAATCACTTCACTTTTTGTCCTTTTCGTATCCGGAAACCGTCCGGCTGGTAATGCCGGGTTAAATATTGTCGTAATTCTTTATCGAAAAGTTTGTTGTTTTCGACTGTATTCATATACGAATCATAAGCGGCAAACCCAAAGTGTGAAGGGATGAAAAGAAGCCATTCCGGGTTTATAACCGAAGTTGCTTCTTTTATTTTGCCCCAAAATAAAAGTATAATCGCTTCCTGAAAATGGGATTGATAATAAAATACCACCAGCCATACGATGACAAAAATTGCTGTTAAAACTCTGTGTATATAGAGCTGCCCCAATCCTGGGACAAATAATGACCACATAACGGAAAGTAGGGGGTTGCGCTTATCCAGGTAGTTAATCTCCAATGCTCCCAATGAAAAAGAATTAAAACGGTGTTCCTCCGGTTCTGCTAACAGATAAATCTTATTCATATCCAAGGTTGTGCGATAACTGTCCCAAATGCCGAAAAGATAAACAGGAATATACATGAGAAGCCATCTTGTGTCCAGTACGGCTTTTGCCATGTCAATATTTCCTTGAAACGAGTAAATCATGGAAAGGTTCACATTGGCTTTCAAATTAACGACAACTTCCCAGATAAATAAAGCATATCCCCTGATATATTTGGATAACAGCAAATGCCCGAATCCGGGAAACGCTGCGGACCACCATGCAATGATATAAGGGTTTCTTAAATGCAATTGCGTTGTTCCTAAAATACTGACATGTGCTTTATATCGCCTGGCTGTATTATCGTTACGATAATTGTCCATCTTACCTACCTTTGAAGCCCATTTAGGATAGCTTGCCGAATACGGAAGGCATTTATACCCGCGGCGTTCTGGCCGGGATAATGGGATGAATCTGATTGGATTGGGGAGCACATCCCCGGAAGCCGGGACTCGTTTACAAGAGGCGGGCACATCATTGCTTCATCCGATTCCAAAACACTTGCCGCTAAAGCAATCGATGATTTTTATCATCGCATTGTATGGAAAATAGATAAAATATAAGAAAGATGTGGTCATATGGCAGTATTAACCCCTGATTCAAATGAATTTCAAATTAAATTGGAGTTTTTAACCTCTCCCGTCTTCGAAATGATGGCATCTTTAAGAAAATGCTATCTCATGCAAGGGCGGGTCGAATGGGAAGATATAAACCTGCAAAATTTTTATACGGAAAATCAAGTATTGCTCAAAAGGTACTATGGCGGTTTTGAGATGGGTGCCCAGCTTGCTGAGCTTGCGGTTGGACTAAACCAACCCCATTCTATTCAGGATTTTATCCATTGGGTTCAACAGATGGACCGTCCCCGTTTTCTTTATTACTTATTGGGCCGGTATCTGGAGGTGGAGGAAATTGAAACCATTTTTGAAAACTCGCCCGAACCGTCAAATGAAATAAAGCAAAGAATTGAAAAAAAGGGTGGATTCGTGCACGAGGAACAGTTGGCTTTTGCGGAAAATTGGCCTGCTTGGCACCGGCAGTTGGCCGATTTATGGTCTGCATACTATGAGGAATATTTTTTTAAAATAGCGAGGCATGTGGCGCCTTTTTGGGAGCAAACGAATGACAAACTGGCCAGGGACCTGAATGTGAAAGGGTTAAATGAGGTTTTGAGAAGGCTGCTGAAGGGAAAAACGATTCCTGAACAATTTCCTGAAAATAAGCAAACAGAAGTGGTTCGCTTTTTCCCTTCTTACTTTGTTTCACCAAAGTTTATCCTGATTTGGGGATGGGGTGAATTAAATCTCGTTTATGATCTTACAGCCTATTTGGGCCGGCCATTGCCCGCGCCTTCCACTTCCGAAAACAACGGCACACCGGCCACCTTGGATGAAATCTCCTTTTTTGGCAAAGCGTTATCAGAGCCGATGCGTATCCGTATTTTATCTTTGATTGCAAGAAAGAAAGGGATCAAAGCCCAGGAGATGGACGAAAAATTAGACCTAAACCCTGCCACGATTTCCAGGCACTTGAACATTTTGAAAAATTGCAAGCTCATCACGGAAACCAAGCAAAAAGGTCATAATATTTACTTTATCAATCATAGCGAGTTCAGGCGCTGGGCAAAACAACTGGAAGGGGAGCAATTTCTCAAGGTCTCCGATTGATGCTTGATTTGGCCGGTTTGTTTTGGAAAGCAGCCAAAATGCCCTTGAAGTAAATGCGTTTCAAGCGGAGTGGTTTGTTGACCTACACCGGCCGCACGGGCAAGCCTCTCTCCTGTACTTGGTGCAGCCGTGCATGTAGACTGAAAAGAGACAAAGGAGAAAGCAGGTGTTGTTTTGGTATCCTATATCGTATTAAACAAACGGAAGATTGATGTGGAACGTTATCGTGAAGAGGACGTACAGGGGCTGAAGCAGATCGTGGCGGACTTCAAGGTAACAAGCGAAGATTACCATGATATTGCCACCTTGCTGTATCAGGAAAAATTCAATGTGGAAGTACCTGAACAGGGGCTTGCTTTTAAAGGGGCGATCCGGGAATACTCCACTTCCATTACGAATCTGTATGAAAAAGGCCGGGTCGGCGACTACCATTTAGCATTGCTGGAAGTGAAAGAAGGAGAGAACAAAGCGTGAAACTCAGTATTTTAGACCAGGCGCCCATTTCAACCGGCCAGACAGCGAAAGACGCCCTGTACAACGCGATGGAGCTGGCCCGTGCAGGCGAGTCATTCGGGTACACGCGGTACTGGATTGCGGAACATCATGATTTGCCGGGTCTTGCCAGCAGTGCGCCTGAAGTAATGCTCGGTTTTATCGGCGCGCATACGAGCACGATCCGGATCGGCTCCGGGGCCGTGCTTTTGCCGCATTATAAGCCGTATAAAGTCGCGGAAGTGTTCAATTTGCTCTCTGTGCTGTTTCCGGGCCGCATTGACCTCGGCATTGGCCGGGCGCCGGGCGGCTCTGCCGAAGCAACCACCGCATTATCCGGCCAATTTTTGCAAAAAGTGTACAAAATGCCGGAGCTGGTAGAGGAACTGCTTCATTTTCTCTATCACGATTTTCCGGAAGAAAATATTTTTTCCCGCGTCAAGGCTGCCCCTGTTCCGGCTGATCCGCCGCATGCCTGGCTGCTTGGCACAAGCGGCAAAAGCGCCGTGCTGGCTGCCCGATCTGGCATGTCGTATGCGTTTGGCCAGTTTATGAGCGAACAGGATGGCGCGGCAATTTTAAAGCAATATGAGCAGGCTTTTACCCCCCGAAAGCCGGGGGATGCGCCGCAAACGTTGTTAACTGTTTCCGCCGTATGTGCCGAAACAGCTGAAAAAGCGGAAGAAGTGGCATGGAGTTCCCTAATATGGCAGCTGCAGGCGGAAAAAGGGGGACAAGCATCCGTGCCGTCCATTGAAGAAGCAAAATCTTATCCATTAACCGGAAAAGACAAAGAAAAATTGGCAAAAATGAAGCAAAACATGGTGATCGGAAATCCGCAGCAAGTGCGCGCGGCATTCACCAAGTTGCAGGAAAAATACGGAACGGATGAATTGATGATTTTGACCATTGCCCATTCTTTTGAGGACCGGATTGCTTCATACCGGTACATTGCCGAAGAAGTGCTGGGGTAATGGATTAGCGAATCAAAGCCTTCTTTTTCCTATTAATGGAAGAGGAGGGCTTTAATTATTGTTGTCGCGGTAGCGGGGCTTAGAATATCAGTGTTTTTTAAGATCGCCAGCGGCCGTTTTTTCAGCCGTACGGCAATGACTGCATTCATAAAAAAATTCAGCTGAAGAAAGGATTTTAGATGCTTTTGCCGAATATCAATACGGAACAACAACGAATTTTTGCAGAGGATTATTTCTTTCATTCCGTAAAACTGAAAGAAAGCCGCAGTGCTGTCTTGCCGGATTACGGTTTTTATAGAGTAACTCCAATTGCCTTATGAAAAACCCGAAACCTATTATGATGGTCGAGGATTCGGGAATGCAAAAAACAAATCCGTAAAAGCGAAATACAATTCATATGAAAATAAGGGAGACAGGGCACCCGGAACCGGTAAACACGGGAAAGGTAGGATGACCAGGGGCTCACATAGAATAGAAATTCAGTTCATATTGAGAGCCCTTGCCAAAATGCTATATCCCCTGAAACTGTAAGCATTCAGACAATTAAAGTTCGTTGATTTATTCCACTAAAGAAAAAAGACGTTTGTAGAAACATTATGACAAATATAAAAAGAAATTGTGAGTTTTTGATTTTAATAGGATAAATTTGCTTATTATAAGTGCCAGAATTTTATCACTTTTTGAGGCTTTGGGCGAGTTTCAATAGATTAGGCTACTCATTCCTGTGGAAAATATTGTAAAACGGAAAAGGATGATTTTTTTTGAAAAAAAAGAGCCATGAAAGCCACTCCTTTGCTAAGATATAAGTACGAGCAAATATCCAGGGAGTGATTTCATGACTATTTCTATTCTAACACAAACCAGAGACTTTTCAATACAACAAAATTTGATTCCCCACAATTGGCAAGACTATGCCGATATACCATTTGTCATTCCAGCCATGTGTTTCCCTTGGGAGATTTTTAAGCCGATTGAACGAGAATACTACACCCTTTTATATTTGCACCTAAAAAATGAAAGAGCACATGATCATTCTAATGAAATACAACCGGCACTATTTCCAATAACGGAGGAAGAAGACAAGTCTGCGTCTTCATTATTTCATCTCCCTTCCACTGGGAGAAAACCGCATCCTTTCATGCCCTTTTTTCGTGCTTTTGAACTGGCCTCTTTACAGTATATTGAAGTGATGGTGGAGAGTGTCTATTTGCAAGTGAAATCAAACCCGCTATTTGCCACCATGTGTGGATTTACGGAGAAAATTCCGAGCTATCGTTCCTTTGCTCGTTTTGATCAAATCATGACAACAAATGGTCTTTGGGAAAAAGCCCGGCTATTGGTTGTTGAATATAATAAAGGGGAAGGCGTGGTTGAAACGAATGAGGAAGCAGCCGCCGTGGATACATCGCATATAGAGGCAGAAGCAACCTTGAATAAAACAAGGAAGACGTGTTCTTGTGAGGGTAATTGCGATTGCCCCAGAGTCCTTACGGACGACAATGTAGGGGTAATGCGTAAAAGTAATGCAGTCTCCTATATTGCGCATAAATTATCAATGGTATGCGGGGTGAGATCCGGTTTGCCTTTGACGCGGGAAGTATTTAAAGGAAATACACCCGATGGGAAAACATTAGAACCGACATTGGAAACGTTTAAGACAGAGCACCCCGAGATGGCTGAGCAGTTGAGCTTTATCCTGGCAGATGGAATCTACCAAACGCCGGAAAATCAAAAAGTGACAAAGGATGTATTACAGGCGAAATTGGTGGCACCGATCAATCCACGGAACCGTAAAGATAAACCAACTACCGCCCGAGGGATTGAAAAAATCAACCGGTACGGCACTCCCATCTGTATCAGTGGACATAAAATGGAACTTAGAGGATCTGATCGGGAAAAGGGGCAATATATTTACACTTGTCCTGTATTTCATCCAAATGCCAAGCAAGAAGGTCTCACCTGCCCGCTAGCGAATCACGCGGAATGTTGTAATGGGGCAGCACAAGGAAGAGTATTTAGGATAGACTTTGATCAAACGCCTCAAGTAGATGTCGAGTTGCCGCAACATGGTCGCACATTTGAAGTGTTATATAGTGCCAGGACGATCATCGAAAGAATCTTTGGCATTCTAAAAGACGGATACAGTCTCCGTCGTGTTCACAAGCGTGGGAAACAGGCAGTTGAAGCTCATGTAGATCGATGCATGATATCTATGCATATCATGGCAAATATGGCGTACCATCAGACAGGAAAGGCCAATTGTGGATGGACACGCAATCGGCTGCAAAGAGCAAATTAAGTTATTCACAGGTGGATATGTGAATAACTCAAATGAACGTTTTCTTTCCACAAAGGGTAGTGAAAAAAACCATTTTGTGAAGGCGGGATACGTATGCCCTTTTTTTGAAGAAAAATGACCGTTTTACTTCTATTGAATTAAAAATCTGGATGTAAATTGAAAATCTGGATGAAAAGGCAAAAAAAATCGGGATAATTAATTTTCCAGAGCCTCGCTCAAGGGTATATTTTTATTTTGGCAGAGGCTCTAAAGAAAGCACAATGAAATGGCGCAATTATTTTCATCTATTTGGACGGGAATAAGCCTGCAGCTTTTGTTTTTCATCCTGTATTTTGGAACTATTTTGCCAAAGTTGAATAACGTTTTTGGAGCAGCGGTTTGTATCATCATCGGGATATTCGGTTTCATTAACGGTCTATTCTCCATGAAAAACCATAATTATATTTTAACGGCTTTCCGAAAGAAGTCTCCCATCCTCAAGGAATGTGAAGGTGCGAATAGCACCAATGAGTAGGTGGGAGATGAATTTCGGTTGGCTTTAGCCAAAGGTTTTGATATAATCAGTCTTAGATGGAATAAATGGTTGATATATCAATGAAATTAGATAGTAATAATCATTCAGTATTCTTACTGCATTATCACTTTGTATTGGTTGTAAAATACCGTAGACAAGTGTTCGATAGCGAAATATCTGATTTTGCTGAGATTGGAAGTAAATACAATATTTCTTTAGTGGAATGGAATCATGATAAAGACCATATCCACATCTTATTCAAAGCAAATTACGAAAGTGCAGCGATTTGATAGCTAAAATCCACACACGTGGAAGTAAATGTAAAATATGGAATCCAAATCTATAATTTCAGGTGGTTGAAGGTATACTTTCCCCCTCCCCACCTTTGCGGGCTTTTTAATTTCCAGTATTCAGTTCCTGTCTCTCAATCAATCATGCGCACACTTTGAATCATTTTCCGGAATGCCCATTTGTGGGCATATGTCTCACAAATGTTCAATGAGACCCTCCGGCTGTGAGACGTCAGCACGCCGGCCGAATAAATAAACTCTCTTCGAAACCGCCTGATGGTATAGGACTTGAACGCAGCCGGGCAATGGTCCTTTTTAAAGATCTCGAATAAATTGTACGCCAGTAATTTAATCAGAAGATCCATATGATTTGCCCCGAAAGAATCTGTTGGAATCTTGTCCATCGAAAAACCATATTTAGACTCTTTGATATAGTTTTCCAGACAGGCTCTCTGATTGTAAAATCTCCAAATATCCATAGGTTCCCAGTCCATCGTTGTCACAATGGCTTCATAATCCCAGAGAAAATCAAACAATTGAAGCTGGTCTTCCTCATACTTGTCAGCTTTTCGGATGACCGCAACTCTTCTTGGCTTTTCCCAGGAAGTTGCTTGGTAGTAGACTGTTTTTCCCTCTATAACAATCAGCTCATCATCAACATACCGGATCCACGGAGAATTGTCGTTTTCAACATACTTTTTCAATCTTGATGTCCATTTCAGTTTGCCGGCGTAGTTAATCTTCTGCTGCTCCCAATAACTGTAAAACTTTTCTCCGCCAAATCCCTTGTCAAAACGGGCGTACCGGATAAGGTACTGAGCGGAAAGCAATCGATAGGTTTCCTCGGCAAATTCAATTCCGTTGTCAGCTGAATGGACGTTTCCCGGTCTTAGCACACCGTTTAAGCAAAGATGGGATTTTCCTTCAAAAACGAGAAGGGGGTGGTAGCTTTTTCTGCCCGGCTTATGGGGGTTCACCCCGATTTTCGCTTCCTCCTAGTTTCCATAAACCGTTTCGACACTTGAATCAAAGTCAAGAATGAGATCGGAATCCAGCCATGGTTCGATGATGTCCATCACCCGTTCTTTGAATTCTATGGCAGCATCCTCGATTTTTCCAACCTTAATAGATCCTTGCTTAAAAGCGTATATGCGGGCATTTTCCTCCTAAGAAAGCACGAATCAAAGGGTCATTCTGGAGTGATTGAAAATGAAACATACGGGAGCAATCTGCCATCCAGCCCGCAATCAGATATACAAATATTTTACTTAGAGGAAATTTGGCATTGTCTTTCTTTAAGCAATCAAACCCCCGGAAAGTCTGCTGGATTTTCATCCGTTCCAGAAATTGCAGAAATGGGAGGATGCCACTAAATTTTGTACTATTCTTTAAATTGAATTCATATTTAATTCTTGAGACAGGAATGATATAATTCACCTTAAAGGTGCCCCCTTTCTTGGTTATTGTTTTTTTCTCAAAATCAATTATACCAAAGGATGGGGCACTTTTTTATTTTAAATTACTATTTTACTTTCGTAATCTGGGATAATTTACAATATGACTTATGTATGATCATAGTCGGAATAACTGTCTCGTTAAGTGGATTCCTGTCACCCTTCGTTATGGCTTGGATATTAACTGTAATCGGACTTTTAGGGACCTTTATTTTCTATTTCATCACGCCTAAGTTAGATATTTTAAAAGATAAAGCTATCAAAGAAGAAATGAGGATTTAGAGATTGATAATTGTAAAACAGTACAAGTGCAAGCAAGTTACGTCTGTAGTATTTTCTTTCATTATGGTAAAGATGAAAAGCAGTTTTAGCGAATTTCTCGTGGAGAAAACGATGTACCAAGAAAAATATCGAGAGGATTAAAAATGGCCCTCAAGATTGGGGGATTTCAGTTTTATTGATCTGAGGGAGAGGGATAAATGGAAATAAGATTGCCGAATCAATTGGAAATGAAACAAATTCAACGTCTTACTTCGCAGGCGATTTATGAGGGGACAATGGGCGAAACAAAGCCAAATCTTGAAAAAGCAAAGGAAATCGTTGCATCCCTTTTAAAAAAGGGATGCAGCTACTTTGTTGCGGTTGAGGATCAGCAAGTTTTGGGATGGATACTAACCGGTATAAGCAAAGATTCTTTTACGGAGAAATCAGTCGGGTTTATTTATGAATTGTTTGTAAAGGAAGAGTTTAGAGGAAAAGGGATAGCGAAAGAATTAATGCTATACGCAAAACATTCCTTAAACGAAGAAGGACTTACGGAGATACGCTTAAATGTATATGAGGGTAATCCGGCTATAAGATTATATGAAAAATTGGGGTTTCAAGTTAGAAGTGTTTCAATGGCTTTGAAATTGGAATAGCCGGCACCATTCTATTTGAATTTAGAACGTCCATTGTCACTTTTTTATACGGGTAAGATTTTGAGCAATGACAGAGGGAGAAATCATGGTTTTAAGTTGTTGGTAGCTAAATTGGTTTAGTAAAATGAAAGTTGAGCTTATGGCACCAAAGACCATGGAACAGAAGATAGAAGGGTTTGAGTAGGAAGGATTGTCCGACGATCATTTACCTCAGGAGGTGGAAATATGGCCTTACAGATGATCATTGTGTTCATCTTGAATTTCATCATATCCTTGATTGGAACCCTAGCTTATTCGGTCAGAATGGTAGGGGTAAGAACAGGAAAGATTGCAGTATCTTTTGCCGTCCTCAATATTTTAACCTTGATTTCCAGGATTGCAGTGACATTTCAAGTCCCGCTGCTGACGAAATATGTTGAAGGTCATACGGAGACAAACGGCTTATTACATATTTTTAACCTTATCATCGTTATTTCCGGAGTAGCCACTGCGGTTGGCGCTTTGCTCATTCCAACTTTCCAAAGGCTATTTTACCGGGGCGTTTTGTACTTCTCGGCTGACCGGTCTATTCCTAAGCTGGTTCTGCACAGTTTTTCCAAGGCAGGTCTTCATTATATGAAGGACTGCGTTGCTGTACCTGTAAAAGAAAATATTTTACAGCTCAACTTTAGAAAGCTGCCGGTGAAAATTATTATTTACAATCTGGTAACAGTTGCTTTATTAACAGTTGGTTCTTTGGCGCCGATTTATGCCGGCAGTCTTGAACCGGATTTAAGGGCAACATGCATCACTTTATCTTCCATTATTAATGGAGTTGCAACCATTTTGATGTCGATCTTCATTGATCCGCAGCTATCCATCATGACCGATGATGTGATCGATGGCAAATGCAGTGAAGAGGATTTCAGAAAAGTGGTTGTTGCTATGGTGGGCAGCAAAACACTGGGCACATTCGCATCGCTATTCCTGCTTATTCCTTCTGCCTATGCCATCGTTTTTGTAGCTAAAATGATTTGAAAATGGCCAAAAAAAGGGGCTTCCCTTGAACGTCAATTACAGCGGGATGCTAGAGGGTTGCTAGCATTTAAGAATGTTTCTTTTTTCCTTGATCAGCCATATGACACAGCTTGTAAAAAGCGAACGCCGGAATACAGCCTGAGATATGTTAAAATCATATTTGGTTTGAAAAATGATACGAATGGCTGGTTATAATGGACCCATAAAACTAGACACAAAATGAGGAGCTGTTAAAGTAGGTTTATGAGAAAAACACGTGATTATTGGGTAATGATTTGTTCGATGGCATGGGTTGCCTTTGTTCTAATTTGTTTAAGATTCACCTTTGTCGCAAATTTTGGGGACATCACGAAAATATTTGTTGAAGAAATGGTGCTGCTTATAAGTGTTTTCGTTTTAAATGTGTTGTTTTTAAAACAAAAAGTAACATGGCGGATAAAGTCTTCTTTTAAAGAAACACTGCTGATCATGATACCCGTTTTCTTTTTCTTTATGATTGATATATTGGTATCTTCCGGTCATGCATTGCTAGATATATTAAAGGCCGGCGGGATTTCAGTGATTGTCGCGCTCTTCGAAGAATATTATTTCAGGGGAATTATTTTTTCTAAAATCAATTTCTATTTAAACGAAGGAAAAGCGGCTTATGCAGGGAGAATAAAAGCTTGCCTGTATTCCGGGTTGATTTTTGGCGGATTTCATTTTATTAACCTTTTTCATCAATCATTTTATATTACAACGTTGCAGGTCATCCATCCTCTTTTCGGTTTGGCGGAAGGGTTTGATACAACCGTGTAGCGTTAATCTCCGCTGGTATTTATGCATCGATGAAGTGATCCAGCATCGCTTTTCCCACTCCCTTTCTAAGATTAATTATGAGCCCTTGCCAAAATGCTATATCCCCTGAAACTGTAAGCAGTCAGACAATTAAAGGTCGTTGATTTATTCCACTAAAGAAAAAAGACCTTTGTAGGAACATTATGACAAATGTAAAAAGAAATTGTGAGTTTTTGATTTTAATAGGGTAAATTTATTTATTATAAGTGTCTAAATTTTTCCATTTTGGGCGGGTTTCAATAGATTAAGCTACTCATTCCTGTGGTAAATATTGTAAAACGGAAAAGGATGATTTTTTTGAAAAAAAAAAGAGCCATGAAAGCCACTCCTTTGTTAAGATATAAGTACGACCAAATATCCAGGGAGTGATTTCATGACTATTTCTATTCTAACACAAACCAGAGACTTTTCAATACAACAAAATTTGATTCCCCACAATTGGCAAGACTATGCCGATATACCATTTGTCATTCCAGCCATGTGTTTCCCATGGGAGATTTTTAAGCCGATTGAACGAGAATACTACACCCTTTTATATTTGCACCTAAAAAATGAAAGAGCACATGATCCTTCTAATGAAATACAACCGGCACTATTTTCAATAACGGAGGAAGAAGACAAGTCTGCGTCTTCATTATTTCATCTCCCTTCCACTGGGAGAAAACCGCATCCTTTCATGCCCTTTTTTCGTGCTTTTGAACTGGCCTCTTTACAGTATATTGAAGTGATGGTGGAGAGTGTCTATTTGCAAGTGAAATCAAACCCGCTATTTGCCACCATGTGTGGATTTACGGAGAAAATTCCGAGCTACCGTTCCTTTGCTCGTTTTGATCAAATCATGACAACAAATGGTCTTTGGGAAAAAGCCCGGCTATTGGTTGTTGAATATAATAAAGGGGAAGGCGTGGTTGAAACGAATGAGGAAGCAGCCGCCGTGGATACATCGCATATAGAGGCAGAAGCAACCTTGAATAAAACAAGGAAGACGTGTTCTTGTGAGGGTAATTGCGATTGCCCCAGAGTCCTTACGGACGACAATGTAGGGGTAATGCGTAAAAGTAATGCAGTCTCCTATATTGCGCATAAATTATCAATGGTATGCGGGGTGAGATCCGGTTTGCCTTTGACGCGGGAAGTATTTAAAGGAAATACACCCGATGGGAAAACATTAGAACCGACATTGGAAACGTTTAAGGCAGAGCACCCCGAGATGGCTGAGCAGTTGAGCTTTATCCTGGCAGATGGAATCTACCAAACGCCGGAAAATCAAAAAGTGACAAAGGATGTATTACAGGCGAAATTGGTGGCACCGATCAATCCACGGAACCGTAAAGATAAACCAACTACCGCCCGGGGGATTGAAAAAATCAACCGGTACGGCACTCCCATCTGTATCAGTGGACATAAAATGGAACTTAGAGGATCTGATCGGGCAAAGGGGCAATATATTTACACTTGTCCTGTATTTCATCCAAATGGGAGCCCCCCGAAGATTCGGGGGGTTGGGGGGCTTATTTACACTTGTCCTGTATTTCATCCAAATGCCAAGCAAGAAGGTCTCACCTGCCCGCTAGCGAATCACGCGGAATGTTGTAATGGGGCAGCACAAGGAAGAGTATTTAGGATAGACTTTGATCAAACGCCTCAAGTAGATGTCGAGTTGCCGCAACATGGTCGCACATTTGAAGTGTTATATAGTGCCAGGACGATCATCGAAAGAATCTTTGGCATTCTAAAAGACGGATACAGTCTCCGTCGTGTTCACAAGCGTGGGAAACAGGCAGTTGAAGCTCATGTAGATCGATGCATGATATCTATGCATATCATGGCAAATATGGCGTACTATCAGACTGGAAAGGCCAATTGTGGATGGACACGCAATCGACTGCAAAGAGCAAATTAAGTTATTCACAGGTGGATATGTGAATAACTCAAATGAACGTTTTCTTTCCACAAAGGGTAGTGAAAAAAACCATTTTGTGAAGGCGGGATACGTATGCCCTTTTTTTGAAGAAAAATGACCGTTTTACTTCTATTGAATTAAAAATCTGGATGTAAATTGAAAATCTGGATGAAAAGGCAAAAAAAATCGGGATAATTAATTTTCCAGAGCCTCGCTCAAGGGTATATTTTTATTTTGGCAGAGGCTCTATACGAATGTATGATAAAACCGCCATAGAAAATAACAGTTTTCTTATATCTTTTAACGAAAATCTCCGGCTTTTTTCGGAGATACCGAGAAAAAGGCAAAATTTTTTATAATTCAACTATGAAGCGGAGAGCACCCTGTTTCTTCTGAGTAAACTAAATTATGGAAAAATTATCTGCATGGCTGTTAAGATAAGAAATGCACGCAGGAAGATGGCAAGCTGGAAAAAGTATGTGTAAAATTTTACTCGAAGGGCAGATGAGTGGAAAAAAATGGGAAGACGCTCTATCATTTAAATGTACGCTTGTGGGCGAATACATTTAGAAAGAGGTCTTCCTATGGATATTATATCAATAATTGCTAGATTATTAAAGGATACAAAAAGTCTTATTGAATTTGAAGAACAAGTTAAAATTCTGATCCAGAATGCCTTTACGCAATGGGTTGGGGAAATATTTGAGACGTTAGATAAAACAATTAAGCAAAAAAAGCTGGAGGATGGCTGGGAGTACTGCCGGAGTGATAACAGAAGCATTCAGTTTTTATTTGGAAATGTGACCTTTAAACGTTCACTAATGCATGACCAGAAAGGGAATTCACATTATCCTCTGGATGAATGGTTAGGGCTTTTACCATACCAACGATACAGCCCGTTAGTGGAATTAAAGGTGGCAGAGTTGGCAAGTGAGAACACCTATCGGGAAGTAGCTGATATTTTAAAAGAGTGGACAGCAGTGAGTCTTAGTCACACAACTGTAGGGAACATGGTAAAACACGTAGGGAAAACTCAGGCGGAAGCCGATAAGGCACTTGTAGAAGAGCTAGAAATAGCTGTTTCCCTGCCTGAGGGGAAGAAGGTAGACTACCTGTTTTCTGAAGCAGATGGTGTATTCGTTCGGGGACTAAAAAAGAAACAGAGTATGGAAGTCCACCACGCCATTCTCTATGAGGGATGGCAAACCAATGGTAAAAGGGTCTCCCTGCGTCAGCCCACAGTCATCATGACAACGGAAGCCATCCAGACATTTTGGGATGAAGTCCAAGCCACAGCTGCCAACACCTGCTCCCTCGAAAAAACGCATGTCATTACAAACAGTGATGGAGGTGCGGGATACACAGCTGAACGGTTTCAAACAGCTTTCTCACAGTCGGAATTTCCGGTGCTCAACCAGCTGGATACCTACCACGTTGCACAAGCCATCATAAGGACATTTGGGGGCGGAAAGAGCGAGATCAAGGAGCAAATTAGAAAAGCGATTAGAACGCATGACCTGGACCAATTCACGTTATATTTGGATACGCACGAAAGCACCTTGACGGATAAAAAGGCTCTCAAGAAAATCAAGGAATTCCGTTCGTATATCTTGAAAAACTGGGACCGCATTTTTGACTGGAGAGACAGGGTGAAAAACGTGCCGGAAGGTGCGAGAGGCCTAGGAGCGATGGAATCGAATCAAAGGCATATCTCCTTCAGGATGAAAAAAAGGGGCATGCATTGGAGTGAACTTGGCGCAGAAGCCATGGTGAAAATCAAACAAGGCATACTCAATGGGACATTGAGAGAAGTCTATCTGAAACACCGTTCAAGAAGCGAGAGAAAGCAACGGAACTTGAAACAATTAATCAGGATGTCTCAACTACTCAAGCAGCCTGTACGCCCGTCAGTGGGCGTAAAGCACGGATCAGTTGCCCTGCATTCAAGCAGTTCATCGGCAATGGGACATTTAAGCAAAATATTAGAGCTTTCGTTTTAAGCTTGGCTCAGTGGGGACTGATCGTTGAGGCGCGCGAAATTTACGAGACTCCTGCGGGAAAAGCGAGCCAGGAGAGACCCCGCAGCGAGGTACGAGCGAGGAGGCTCGCCGGCCGCCCGCGGAAAGCGAGTGAATTTCGCGCGCCTCAACATCCCCGTTATCCATCTTTATACGGAAATATTACATCTTTTCCGAAAATTACACCGAGCAAGTAAAGCACGGTAGCCGAAAGTGTACAAAAAGAGTGTCTTGGAATACCCGATATTTAAACCTTGTCGAGAAAAACTTGACACATACTGGAAAAATGGATGGCTGGTTTTCCCCCTGAAATGCGTTAAAATAAATGTATGGCACTTTATCGCGCACAGAGGAGGGAAACATGGACAAGCAACCTTTGCATAAATTTTACGAAAAAAATCGACTTGAAAGAATCAAGGCACTGGAACAGGCGAAGGCCATTTCAGCCGAAGATGCCGCGCTGCTTGAAAAAGGGCTTGTGCTGCCGGATGAAACGGCGGACCATATGATTGAAAACCAGATTGCCAAATATGAATTGCCATATGGTACGGCATTGAACTTTCTGATTGACGGAAAAGAGTATGTCGTCCCGATGGCGATTGAGGAGCCTTCTGTTGTGGCGGCGGCAAGTTCGGCGGCAAAAATCATCAACAAGGCAGGCGGTTTCCGGACGACAGTGAGCAGCCGTATGATGATCGGGCAGGTGGCGTTAATGGACGTTCCGGATCCGATCCGTGCGAAAACGGTGATTATGGCCCATGCGGAAGATATTTTGCAAACGGCGAATGAGGCCAAGCCTTCGATTGTGAAGCGGGGCGGCGGAGCCCGGAAACTGGAAGTCCGCCTGATCCCGGCTGATGAAAAAGCCGGCACGCCTGCTTTTTTTGTTGTCCATCTCCATATTGATACGCGGGAAGCAATGGGTGCGAATATCATCGACACCATGGCGGAGGCGATCAAACCGCATTTGGAAGAGTGGACAGGGGGACGGGCGTTAATGGGCATTCTTTCCAATTATGCCACTGAGTGCCTGGCAACGGCCGAGTGCCGGATACCCGTGCCATTGCTTGAAAAAAACGGCATGCCCGGTGAAGAAGTCCGCGACCGGATCATTGAAGCCGCCCAATTTGCATACGCGGATCCTTACCGGGCTGCGACGCATAACAAAGGCATTATGAACGGCGTTGATGCCGTTGTGATCGCAACTGGGAACGACTGGCGCGCGATTGAAGCGGGCGCCCATGCCTATGCAGCAAGGTCCGGCAAGTATCGTTCCCTTTCTACTTGGAGCAAAGCAGAAAACGGAGACCTGCTTGGCAGCCTCACCCTTCCGCTTCCGGTCGGGACAGTCGGCGGCCAGATCAGCATCCACCCTGCTGCCGGTTTCAGCAAGCGGTTGCTGGGTTACCAAAATGCGAAAGAACTGGAATCGATCATTGTCTCCGCTGGGCTTGGCCAGAACTTTTCCGCCATCAAAGCCCTTGTCACAGACGGCATTCAAAAAGGGCATATGGCCCTGCACGCCAAATCGCTGGCCATCAGTGCAGGCGCCTCCGGAAGCGAAATTGACCGGGTTGCAGAAAAACTAAAACAAAGCGGGACAATTGATCTTGCTACGGCAAAGAAAATTTTAAAAGAAATCAGAGGATGACAGGCGGGGCACTGAACAGAAATAGGAAGAAAAAAACACGCGGGTATGAAAAACGGCGCCAAGAATACCGAGGTACTGAACAAAATATAGAAAAAAAACGGTGAGACACGATTATGGTGATGTCCCACCGTTTTCTTCTTTTGGAGCTTTTCAGCGGCTTCTGGCAGGCAGGCGGTTTTTCCTAAAGCTGGATGGAACCACTGAGGCCCGTGCTTACGGCGACATCTCCGTTTTTGAAAAGTGGCCTGCGCTTATTCTCTTTAGCAAAAACGAGAGGCACGCTTTAAGCATGCCTCTCGTTTTTACATGTTTTTATTAATGTATTGCCGCTTGTGCCCTTCGATTCCGGCAAGGCAAACGGTGGCCGGATCCTCGTTCACCGGCAAGGTAACGGCCGATCCGTCGTTTGGAAGCGATGTTGTAAAAATGGCTTCGTATTCGGCAACGCTAATTTCTTTCCGCGCATCGAGCATTTGCTGATGGCGCGCCGGCTGCAAGGCTTCACGATAGCCCGGCTGCAAGATCCCGGCAAAAAATTCCCCGACTGCGCCGGACCCGTAGCTGTACAGGCCGATCCTCGCACCTGCTTCTATCTTTGTATTTTGTTCAAGCAGGGAAAGCAAGCTCAAATACAAAGCGCCGGTATAAATGTTCCCGACGATTTTGTTATAACTTTTGCTTGTTTCATAATGGGCAAGAAGCCTTTCGCGCCCGTCTTCATCCGTTTCATCCAGCACCGTTCTCAGCGCTTTTAAGCCCATTTTTGTATATGGCATATGGAAACAAATGGCTTCGAAGTCACTTAACGTAAAGCCGGTTTTTTCTCTGTACTGCTGCCAGACGGTCTGGAAGAAACCGATGTACTTTTCATTGGAAAACTTGCCGTCCACATAAGCGGAATCCGAATAGACCGGCCGCCAAAAGTCCATGATGTCTTCCGTATGGTACACGCTCGGTTCTTCGATCGCAAGGATGTTCGGATGGGCGCTTACGACCATGGCGACGGCGCCCGCCCCTTGGGTGACCTCTCCTGAAGTATTCAATCCGTATCTGGAAATATCCGACCCGAGCACGAGCGCTTTGCTTTCCGGATGCAGGGCGATATGCCCTCTTGCCATTTGCAGCCCTGCCGTAGCACCGAAGCATGCTTCTTTCACTTCAACGGCCCGCACTTCCGGTTTTAAACCGAGCAGGCGGTGCACATAAATTGCGGCTGCCTTCGAGTGGTCGACGCCGGATTCCGTGCCGAAAATAACAAAATCAATTTTTTCTTTATCTTCGTCTGTTAAAATTTCGAGCGCCGCATTGGCTGCGAGCGTCACCGCGTCCTGGGTCACCGGGGCGACAGCCATTTTTTCCTGGCCGATCCCGATTAAAAATTTTCCGGGGTCCTCATTCCTGGCAAGTGCCAGTTTTTCCATGTCAACATATAAATGCGGGGTATAAAACCCGATCTTGTCTATTCCGATTTGCAACAGCTATTCACACCTTTTTTACAGGAATTGTAATTGAAATTTGAGAAACTGTACTAAATAATTTAATATAAACGGTGTCGAAATACAACTTATCACGACACACTGACACCTTCCCATTATAGTACAAGTTGCAAAGATTGTGGATGGGAAATGACAGAGAGGGAGTAAACGTATATGCATGAAGTTGCGATTATCAGCGCCGTCCGGACCCCGATCGGGAAATTCGGCGGCAGTTTAAAAGATATATCCGCTGTGGAACTGGGCGCGATTGCCGCAGAAGAAGCGATCCGGCGCGCCGGCGTTTCTGCACGGGAGGTCCATTATGCCGTTTTTGGCAATGTTCTTTCGGCTGGCCTCGGCCAAAACCCGGCCCGGCAAATGGCAGTCAGAGCCGGCATTCCGTATGAAGTGCCTGCCGTCACCGTGAATGAAGTGTGCGGCTCCGGATTGAAAGCTGTGCTGCTTGCTGCCCAGATGATTCAGCTTGGCGAGGCGAAAATAACGGTTGCTGGCGGGGCGGAAAACATGTCGCGTGCGCCTTATCTTGCAGAGCAGGCACGCTGGGGCCATAAGCTTGGCAATATGGCGATGGCAGACAGTATGCTGCGCGACGGCCTGACGGATGCATTTGAAGGCATCCATATGGGTTTGACGGCGGAAAAAGTGGCGGAGCAATTCGGCATTTCCCGCGAAGAACAGGACCGTTTTGCGCTTCAATCCCAGCAAAAAGCCGCGCAGGCACAAAAGGCCGGCCGCTTCAAAGACGAAATTGTGCCGGTAAAAGTAAAACAGAGAAGAAGCGAAATGCTGTTTGCCGATGATGAGCATATCCGCCCCGATACGACGCTTGGCGGGCTCGCGAAGCTGAAACCCGCTTTTCTCCAAGATGGCACTGTCACAGCGGGAAATGCTTCGGGGATCAATGACGGCGCAGCTGCAGTTGTTTTAATGGAAAAATCACTTGCGGATGAAAAAAAGATTCCTTATCTCGGGGTCATCAAAGGGTATGCAGAAGCAGGAACGGACCCTTCCATCATGGGGTATGCCCCTTATTACGCAATTCAAAAGCTGCTTGAAAAGACCGGTGTATCCCTGGAAGAAGTGGATTTAATCGAGCTGAACGAAGCTTTTGCCTCCCAAAGCCTTGCCGTTATCAGGGATTTGGGGCTTAATCCGGAAAAAGTCAATGTCAACGGCGGCGCGATTGCACTGGGGCATCCGATCGGGGCATCCGGCGCAAGAATTCTCGTTTCACTTTTATATGAAATGGAAAAAAGAAATGTGCGCACCGGCCTCGCCTCGCTCTGTGTCGGTGGCGGCATCGGCGTTTCGATGCTGGTCGGGCGCACGTGACATCGCTGGGATTTTACCTGGTTTTTGGAAAGATGTAGAAAATCTTTGTCAGGCGCAAAACTTTTCCGCTATTACTCTTGCATGAAATGAAAAAAAGAAATGTGTGCACCGGCCTCGCCTCGCTTTGTGTCGGTGGCGGCCTTGGCATTTCGATGTTGGTCGGGCGCACGTAACATCGCTGGGATTTGGCAAGAACAGGAAAAGCCCTGCCTGATGCAGGGCTTTTCCTCTATTTTTGTTCCGGATAGGATTTTTCCACCTGGTCAGGATAACGTAAGGACTTCATATTTGGATGCTAATTCTGCAAATTGTGCCATGCTGCTGATTTTTCCAGCTGCAAGTTTTTCGTTTAGCCCATAAAAGTCCACACAGGTTTTACAAGCAAGAACGTCCACGCCTTTTTCCTCCAATTCTTTCAATTGAAGGGAAACGAGCGAGTCTTCTGTTAACGTAAACACACCGCGGTTTACGCAAAACACAGCGGCTGGCAGTTCTTCCTTTTGCTTCAGGATAGTAAAGAAGGTTTCCAACAATCCTTCCCCTAATTCTTGTTCCCCTTTTCCAAGCTGATCTGAAGCAAGCAAAATAACTTTGTTTTTCAATGTCTCCACCTCACTGGCTTTCTTTCTATTTTAGCAAATCCTGCCAGACTTTTCCCGTGCCAGATATGGCGGCTGCCACAAGCCCGGGGCGTTCAGTGCCGCAGTTTCTTTAACCATTTATTTGGGTGCCTAGCGGTTGAGGGTATTTTTGAGCAAAAGCAGATGAACAATCTTATAGAATAACGCCAGGATGCAAAAGAGGATCGGATAAGCAATAGCAGAATACACAGGTTTCCAGCCATTGTAGTAAAACGTACCCGTCATGATGAACAAAAACTCAAAAACCATCGCCACGATCGTCCATCCTGCAATATAGAGAAACCGGGCACGGAACCGGTTTGGAAAAAAGTTGATAAAGAGAATATTGATGGCCGGATAAATCCCAAACAAATAATAAAGGCTTTTCCAGTCGACGCCTTTTGTAAAATATCCAAAAAGATCATATTTGATATCCAGAAATAAATTGACGATTAATTCAAGGTACATGGCAAACAGGGTGGTGCACAGCATTTCAATGCCGCTAAATTTTTTTGGCATGAGAAAAGCAAACAGATTCAGGACAATCATCAAGATGATAAGGAATACCATGCTTCAACACCCCGATTCCAGGATTGGCTTTTTCTTATCCTTTCCTATTTTGGCCGGGAGATTACAAAAAATCGCACATTCCGGAAACCCGGTTAAAGGACGCTCGCCTTATTCTTTGTTATAATTTTACAAGAATAACGTAAACAAAGGGGGATGGCTCGGTTGGCGAAAAAAGTATTGGTATACAGCGAACTGTCTGGGGATTTGATTGAAAAGCTGAAGGAAACATTTGAAGTACGCTACATACCGGGGGGCAAGGATATTTCCGATCTTCTGCCTGACTTAGCGGAAGCGGACGGGCTGCTTGGTTCCTGGCTCCGGGCAGGAAAAGAATTGCTGGACCACGCACCGGCCTTGAAAATCATCAGCAATATAACGGTCGGATATGACAATCTCGATATCCCGTTGCTAACAGAGCGGGGGATTATGGCAACCAATACGCCGGGTGTGCTCGATGAAACAACAGCGGATACCATCTTTGGCTTGATGCTTGCAGCGGCGCGGCGATTTACGGAACTGGACCGGCTTGTCAAAACCGGGAATTGGAAAGCGCCTGTTTCTACTGAACATTACGGCATTGATATCCACCATAAGACGCTTGGCATCATCGGCATGGGCAGAATCGGAAACAAAATTGCGAAACGGGCCCATTTCGGTTTTGATATGGACATTTTATACCATAACCGTTCCCGTGACCCGGAAGCCGAGCAGCTGTATGATGCGGTATACTGTGAGCTTGATGAACTGCTGGAAAAATCTGATTTCATTTGCCTGATGGTGCCGCTTACCCCGGAAACGCACCGGCTAATCGGGGAACAGGAATTCAAATTGATGAAGAAAACGGCCGTTTTTGTCAATGGTTCAAGGGGCACGACAGTAGACGAAGCGGCGCTTGTCAAAGCCCTTCAGGAAAAAACAATTTATGCGGCCGGCCTTGATGTGTATGAACAGGAACCCGTTTCGCCGGATAACCCGCTTTTAAAAATGGACAATGTCGTCACCCTTCCGCACGTTGGCTCTGCTACACACGAAACACGCTATGCAATGGCAAAACTGGCGGTTGAAAATCTCACGAAAGGGCTGCTTGGAGAATGTCCGCCCAATTTGATTAACCGGGAAGTTTTTCGCAGCCGGGCGTAATCACGTACACTTGCTGAACGATTCCGATTCGGTCGGCAAGCGCTGTTTTGTTTTGGTATGATGCAGGGAAAGCCTGAAAGACACGGGCGAAGGGAACGGTTCTAACACACATTGTTGTATTTTTATAATGGGCGTCCCCAGCCGGATTGCTTGCCGGGGAACGCCACTGTTTTTACGGCGGGAGCATCCGCTTTTTTTATTTTCCAAGGGGTATATCAATGAGTAAGCGGGGATGTAGACAAACCGTAAGTCTATGTAATAGAATGAGAAACAATTGTTCTTTTTTTTTGGCAGATTTATTTTAAAAAAATATCCAACGCCGGCCTGATTCGACCAAGAGAGATCCTTATAAGGAATGGAACCGAGTGTAAAACGGTTGTCAGTGTGGAAATCCCGCAAAATTGTTAAAAGGTGAACCTAGAGGGCCCTATGTTAAGAAAGGGAGCCAAATTTGTCTTGTATCTTAACATAGAGTGGCTCTGCGTTAAGGAAGCAGGCGAAATCTGCTGTGTATCTTAACATAGAAGTGTTCTATGTTAAGGAAGGGAGTCGAATTTGTCTTGTATCTTAACATAGAGTGGTTCTACGTTAAGGAAGCAGGCGAAGTCTGTCTTGTATCTTAACATAGAAGGGCTCTACGTTAAGGAAGCAGCTGAAATTTGCCGCGTATCTTAACATAGAGAGGCTCTACGTTAAGGAAGCAGCTGAAATTTGCCGTGTATCTTAACATAGAGAGGCTCTACGTTAAGGAAGCAGCTGAAATCTGTCTTGTATCTTAACATAGAAGGGCTCTACGTTAAGGAAGCGAGCCAAACCTTCGCCGTATCTTAACATAGAGAGGCTCTACGTTAAGGAAGCAAGCCAAATCCGCCGCGTATCTTAACATAGAGAGGCTCTACGTTAAGAAAGGGAGCCAAATTTGTCTTGTATCTTAACATAGAAGGGCTCTACGTTAAGGAAGCGCGCAAAATTTTGGTTAAAAGTAGACACAGATAGGTTATATATGAAGGAACAGGCCGATATTTTGCCAAAAATAAACGTGGACCGTGCTTAGTCTACGAATTCACCAAAAATTTGCCGGAAAATGAACGCAGAAGCATTTTATTCCGAAAACCCGGTGCAGTTCAAGTGCCGGATAATCGAGAATTCAATGATAAAGGAGAGATAAAATGATCCGGTTTGAACATGTATCGAAACAGTTTCCAAACGGGACCCTTGCTGTAAAGTCTTTGGATTTGGAAATAGAAAAAGGGGAATTTTTCGTTCTGATCGGCCCGAGCGGCTCCGGGAAGACGACAACATTAAAAATGATCAACCGCCTCATCGAACTGTCAAAAGGCTGGGTCCGAATCAACGGAAAGAAAATCAGCGATTATGATATTCATGAACTTCGCTGGGATATCGGATACGTGCTCCAACAAATTGCGCTTTTCCCGCATATGACCATCGCGGAAAATATTGCAATTGTGCCCGAACTGAAAAACTGGGACAAAAAAAGAATCCATGCCCGTGTCGATGAGCTGCTGGAAATGGTGGGCCTGGACCCGGAGGAATACCGGAACCGGAAACCCCATGAACTTTCCGGAGGGCAGCAGCAAAGAGTGGGCGTTCTAAGGGCTTTGGCTGCCGACCCGGAAATCATTTTGATGGATGAGCCATTCAGCGCGCTCGATCCGTTCAGCCGGGAAAAATTGCAGGATGATGTGCTTGAAATTCAACAGAGGCTGAAAAAAACAATCGTTTTTGTCACCCATGATATGCGGGAAGCATTAAAGCTCGGGGACCGGATTTGTCTCATGAAAGACGGGGAAATCGTTCAGGTTGGGACGCCGCATGAATTTTTAACCAACCCCGTGAACGATTTTGTGCGCGAATTTGTCGGGAATAAACAGGTGCCGGTCCGCGTGGAGGAACTCATGGTCCCGGTTACAGACGAACAGGCATTATTGCCCCATACGAAAACCGTTTCTTTACAGGCTCCATTGGCAGAGGTATTCGAACAGCTGGCCTCGTTTGAACAGATTGCCGTTATGGATGGCGGAAAAACGGTCGGGGTGATCAACCGGCCGCACGCCATGAAAGCCATGTCACAATACTTAAGGGATGGAGGCCGGATGCATGAGTAGTTTTATCAACACCTTTTCAGACCGGAGATCCCAGCTTTTGGACGCCCTTTTACAACATATAGAAATTTCATTAATTGCGCTTTTTTTCTCGTTATTGATCGCGATCCCGCTCGGCATTTATTTAACACGTAAACAAAAAATCGCGGAAACCATCATTGGCATAACCGGCGTGCTGCAAACCATTCCTTCTTTGGCTTTGCTTGGCCTGTTAATCCCGCTTTTTGGCATAGGGACCGTCCCGGCCGTGATTGCGCTCGTCGCTTATGCCCTGCTTCCGCTTTTGCGCAACACCTATACCGGCATTAAAGAAATCGATCCTTCGTTATTGGAAGCAGCAAGGGCGATGGGAATGAACAGAAGAAAACGGCTGATCAAAGTGGAGCTCCCTCTGGCCATGCCGGTGATCATGGCGGGGATCCGGACGGCTGCCATTTTGATTATCGGAACAGCGACGATTGCGGCGCTGATCGGAGCCGGCGGATTGGGCGACATTATCCTGCTTGGCATCGACCGGAATGATTATGCCCTTGTCATCCTCGGCGCCATTCCTGCGGCCCTGTTGGCCATTCTTTTCGATGTTTTGCTCCGGCAGCTTGAAAAAGTTTCTTTTAAGAAGATGATGGTGGCATCCGGCATTTTTATCTTGATGATCGTGTTGATCGTTGGTTCACTGGTTGCGCCAAACTTGCTTCATAAAGACGGGCAAAAAACGATTGTGATTGCCGGCAAGCTGGGGTCGGAACCGGAAATTCTGGACAATATGTACAAGTTGCTGATTGAAGAGAACACAGATTTAAAAGTGAAGTTAAAAACAGGGTTGGGCGATACAACCTTTGTTTTCAATGCGTTGCAGTCAAAGGATATCGATCTTTATCCGGAATTTTCCGGGACAGCCATCGTCAACCTGCTGAAAGAGAACCCTGTTAGCACAGACAGCAGGGAAGTGTATGCACAAGCCAAAGAAGGTATGGCCAAAAAATACAACATGGCATTGTTACACCCGATGAAATTTAATGATACTTATGCGATAGCGGTTCCGCAAAGTTTTGCAAAGAAATACCATTTGAAAAAGATATCGGACCTTGTAAATGTCGAGCAGTACGTAAAAGCCGGGTTCAGCCCCGAATTTGCCGATATCAAAGACGGGTATCCCGGTTTGTCAAAAAAATACGGATTGCATTTTCATGTGGTGACAATGGATCCGTCTGTACGGTATCATGCCATCCAACAAGGCAAAGTGAATCTGATGAACGCCTATTCCACAGATGGCGAACTACAAAGGTATCATCTGGTCGTTCTTGAAGATGACAAGCATTTCTTCCCGCCATACCAGGGTTCGCCTTTATTGCGGCAGGAAACGGTTGACAAATATCCGGAAATTGTGCCGGCATTAAACAAGCTGGCCGGGAAGATTACAAACACCCAAATGCAGAAAATGAATTATGAAGTCGGTGTCAAAGGCAAGAAAGCAGAAGATGTGGCAAGAGCCTTTTTAGTAAAAGAAGGGCTCCTGAAAAAGTGACCGGATTATGCCGGGGCGTGCCGCGGAAACGTTACGGTGCATCGTTGAATGCGTGAACCTGTTGTTGCAAAGGTAGTCCAAAGTTTTAATCTGTGCCGGGAATTTCGCCCCGTATCGGGTGGAAATTGCCCGGCACGAAATTTGTCTGCGATATAAAATGCACAAAATATTGCAGCCTGTTGCCTGCTGTAAAATGGAGTTATCATGCAAATGGGTGCTTGAGCTTATGGTAAAAGCTTAAGTTTATTTTTGCCCTCGTCCATCGACATGTTAGGTTATTCCACGATCCTGCCACAATTTTTCAATTCCCTGCCCTAGCATCAGCATATCTAGTAGTCTGCCCCTTGCCTCTTCAATCAATGCCTGAATCGTATTTTCCCACCCCATGAAACACCGGCAGCATTTTATTTCTGGGAAAAAGAAAGCGCTATTGACAAACTTGTATATACAGGATATGATGAGAATGTAAGATGTATATACAAGATTACGAGTAAATGAAAACGGTTTTGTGAAATAAAGTGAGGTGGCAATCATGTTTAAATTATTTCAAAAGAAGCCAAAGGAAGAACGTATTTTTGCTCCGGTAAGAGGGCAGGTTGTTGCCATTGAAGAAGTGCCGGACCCAACTTTTTCCGAAAAAATGATGGGGGACGGCATTGCGGTAAAACCAACCGAAGGCCTCCTTGTGGCGCCATTTGACGGGGAAGTGGTGCAAGTCTTCCCGACGAAGCATGCCATCGGGCTGCGCGGCGCATCCGGGCTGGAACTTTTAATTCATATCGGGTTGGAAACGGTTACATTAAACAGGGAAGGATTTGAAACCGCTGTAAAAGCTGGAGATAAGGTGAAAAAAGGCGATACGCTCATCACTTTTGACCTGGAATGGATTCAAGAAAAAGCGGCGGATTCGATCACATCCATCGTGGTGACAAATGGCGAGGCGGTTCATCTTGACAAAAAAACAAGTTTGGATGCCGTGCCGGGAGAAACGGTGGTCATGACGGCCCAATTGTAAGATCGCCAATAAGACAGGAGGAACGACAACATGGCGAAAATCAGCAATGAATCTGTAAAACAAATTGTTGAAGCAGTAGGTGGAAAAGACAATATTGCCGCGGCAACGCACTGTGTGACACGGCTGCGGTTTGCATTAAAAGATGAAGGAAAAGTAGACAAAGAAAAGCTCGGGAAAATCGAACTTGTCAAAGGTTCTTTTTCAGCAAACGGGCAGTACCAGGTTGTGATTGGCCAGGGGACAGTGGACAAAGTATATGACAAAATGGTTGAGCTGACGGGCATCGGGCACGCTTCAAAAGAAGATGTGAAAAACGAAGCCGCAAAGAAAATGAATCCGCTTCAACGGTTTGTCAAAATGCTTTCCGATATTTTCATCCCGATTTTGCCGGCCATCGTGACAGCTGGTTTGTTAATGGGGTTAAACAATCTTTTGACAGGCCGGGGCATTTTTTACGCCCATAAGTCTTTTATCCAGGTTCACGAAAGCTGGGCCGGGCTTGCGGACATGATTAACATCATTGCCAATACCGCATTCACGTTCCTGCCAATCCTAATCGGCTGGTCGGCTGTGAAACGGTTCGGCGGCAATCCGCTTCTCGGGATTGTGCTCGGCGCAATGATGATCCATCCGGACTTATTGAATGCTTACTCATACGGTGAAGCACTGAAAAGCCACTCGATCCCGGTATGGAATCTGTTCGGCTGGCATGTCAATAAAATTGGCTATCAGGGGCAGGTGCTGCCGGTCCTCGTATCGTCCTTTATTTTGGCGAAACTGGAACTTTGGCTGAAAAAACGGATCCCGGATGCCATCCAGTTGCTGCTTGTCGCGCCCATTGCTTTGCTTGTAACCGGGTTTGTGACATTCGTTGCAGTCGGGCCGTTGACTTTCGGCATCGGGAACTGGATCACCGGCCTTGTCGTATATGTATTCAACCATGTGCCGGCAATCGGCGGCCTGCTTTACGGCGGCTGCTATGCGCTCCTTGTCATTACAGGGATGCACCAGGCTTTCCTTGCGGTCGACTTCCAGTTGATCTCAAGCGCCGGCGGCACGTATTTGTGGCCGATTCTCTGCATGTCCAATATTGCACAAGGTTCGGCCGCGCTTGCCATGATGTTTTTGGCAAAGAACAAAGTGGATAAAGGGATGGCCGGCACATCTTCCGTTTCTGCTTATCTCGGCATTACGGAACCGGCGATGTTCGGTGTCAATCTCCGCTTCAAATATCCGTTTGTTTGCGCACTAATCGGCTCAGCCATTGCAGGGATTGTACTGGCAACCGGACATGTGAAAGCCCCGGCAATCGGTGTTGGTGGGATCCCAGGATTCTTATCCATCTTCCCGCATTCGTGGGGAACGTTCTTTACCGGTATGGTGATCGTCATTGTCGTGCCGTTCGTGCTGACCTTCTTGTTCGGCAAATTAAAAAGACAAAAAGCATAAAGGACAGGGAAGCGGACTGTACAATGGCAGGCCGCTTTCCGGCTATAGTTCGCTTTAACGTCCAAATCATATTTCAAGCCTTCATGGCATTACTACGATAGCAATTCGGGAGTGGAAAAAATGGAACAACCTTGGTGGAAAAAAGCAGTTGTCTATCAAATTTATCCTAAAAGCTTTAAAGATACAAACGGGGATGGCATTGGCGACCTTGAAGGGGTTATTGAGAAACTGGATTATTTGAAAAAGCTTGGCATCGACGTCATCTGGCTGACGCCGGTTTATCCGTCCCCGCAGCGCGATAACGGGTATGACATCAGCGACTACTATGCCATTGATGAGACGTACGGTACGATGGAAATATTTGAGCAACTGCTTATAGAAGCGCATGCACGAAATATAAAAATCATGATGGACATCGTTGTCAACCATACTTCAACCGCGCACAGATGGTTTATCGAAAGCGCATCATCGAAAGACAACCCGTACAGGGATTACTACATTTGGCGGGACCCGAAAGACGGGAAAGAACCGAACAACTGGGTCTCCAAGTTCGGGGGGCCGGCATGGCAATACGATGAAAAAACCGGGCAATACTACCTGCACCTGTTTGATGTAACACAGGCCGATTTGAACTGGGAAAACGAAAAAGTCCGGGAAGAAGTCTACACCATGATGAAATTTTGGTTTGAAAAAGGGGTTGACGGCTTCCGCCTTGATGTCATCAATTTGATTTCCAAAAACCAGGATTTCCCCGATGATGACGGAACAGTCCCGCCGGGCGACGGGCGCAAATTTTATACGGACGGCCCGCGCATCCATGCATTTTTGCATGAAATGAACGAGAAAGTGTTTTCAAAATATAATGCGATGACTGTCGGGGAAATGTCTTCAACCACGATTGAAAACAGCATCCGCTATACGAACCCGGCTTCCCGTGAGCTGGACATGGTGTTTCAGTTTCATCATTTGAAGGTCGATTACGAAAACGGCGACAAGTGGACGGCTGCCGATTTTGATTTTCTAGCACTGAAAAAGATTCTGTCCACATGGCAGACGCGCATGCATAAAGGTGGCGGCTGGAACGCCTTATTCTGGTGCAATCACGACCAGCCGAGAATCGTATCAAGATACGGCGATGACGGCAAGTACCGGGTGGAATCGGCGAAAATGCTGGCAACGGCAATCCATATGATGCAGGGAACGCCTTATATTTACCAGGGGGAAGAAATCGGCATGACCAATCCGCATTTTGACCGGATTGAACAGTACCGGGATGTCGAGTCCCTTAATATGTACAACATTTTACAAAGCCGCGGAAAAAGCCATGCGGAAATCATGGAAATCTTAATGCGGAAATCAAGGGACAATTCGCGTACGCCGATGCAATGGGACAGTACGAAAAACAGCGGGTTTACTGAAGGCACGCCATGGATTGCGGTCGCTTCCAACTACCCTGATATTAACGTAGAAAAAGCGCTGAAAGATCCAAACTCCGTTTTTTACCATTATCAAAAACTCATTCAGTTAAGAAAAACGTATGATGTCATCACAGATGGGGACTTTCAGCTATTGCTTCCGGATCATCCGCGAATCTTTGCTTATTTGCGGACAAGTGAAGACAGCAAGCTGCTGGTCGTGAATAATTTTTACGGAGAACCGGTGCAGTTTGAGCTGCCGGGTACACTGGACGGGGCAGCTGAAATATTGATTTCCAACTATCCCGATTCTTCTCTGGATTTTCATTCTTTCACCCTGCGTCCGTATGAATCTGTTGTGTACTTTTTGACAAAATCGTAATGCCGTTTTTGCCATGGTACAATACAAGTGGTGATCACAAATGAAAGAAAACAAGTATTACACGATTTACCATCAGCTTGCTGAAAAAATCGAAAACGGGGAGATGGAAGCAGGCAGCCTCCTGCCATCCGAGCATATTTTGGCGGAACAATTCGGGGCTTCAAGGGAGACGATCCGGAAAGCCCTCAATCTGTTATCCCAGAATGGCTATATTCAAAAAATCCGGGGAAAAGGTTCTGTTGTACTGGACGTAAAAAAGTTTGATTTTCCGGTTTCAGGACTTGTCAGCTTCCGTGAAATTGCGGAAAGCTCGGGGAAACCATGGCGCACGTATGTCCATGAACTTGTCCTCATCAGACCCAACGATGCCCTGGCCCGGCAGTTGAAGATATCCGGAAAAGAAGAAGTATGGCAGGTGGTCCGGTCGCGGGAAATTGACTATGAGAACATCATTTTGGATAAGGATTACATCCGGAAAAAGTTTGTCCCGTCGATTACAAGAGATATTTGTGAAATCTCGCTTTACCAGTATTTTGAAAAAACGCTCGGCCTTGTGATCAGCTTTGCGAAAAAAGAAATCACGGTTGAAAAAGCAACAGAGGAAGACTACAAGTATCTGGACATGGGCGAGTACAATCATGTCGTCGTTGTCCGGAACCATGTTTATTTGGATGATGCCAGCCTTTTGCAATATACCGAATCGCGCCACCGGCTGGACAAATTCCGGTTTGTCGATTTCGCGAGGCGGGAGCACCGGTAAGCGGGTCTGTTTAAAAGCCAAGCGCAAAAAATACCCTGGCAGTGTTCGCCAGGGTATTTTTGTGCATGGAGACATCCTCCCGTGTTTTGCCTGATTATACAAACAGATTGATGATCAGGACGATGAAGAATGCTGCAAACGACAACAAGGTTTCCAATACGGTCCAGGTTTTAAATGTCTGTTTGACAGACAGCCCGAGATATTCTTTAACAAGCCAGAAACCGGCATCGTTGACATGGGAGAACATGAGCGATCCGGCGCCGGTTGCAATAACCAAAAGCGGAAGATTGATCCCTGTCATATGGACGACAATCGGATCGACGATGCCTGCTGCTGTGGTCAGCGCGACCGTTGCAGAACCGGTTGCGATCCGGATCAGGCCGGCTACAACAAAGGCCATGACAAGCGGTGAAAGCTGCCATTGCGTGGCAACCTGGGCAATCGCATCGCCGACACCGGAGGAAATCAGCACTTGTTTAAATGCCCCGCCTGCTGCGATGATCATCATGATCGAGGCGAGAGGAGCGAGGGATTCCCCGGTCAGTTTATTGATCAAATTCCGTCCGATGCCCTGTCTGGTCCCAAGCAAATAATAGGCGACGAACACTGAAATCAATAATGCAATCAGCGGGTTTCCGATAAAGTTTAAAAAATGGGCCAATTGGGCAGGCATCCGGACGAACGGGACAATCACCGTTCCGATCATTAAGATAATCGGCAGTAAAATCGTAAAAAAGGAAACCCCGACAGACGGATAAGAGGTTGCCGAAACATTTGCCGCCACTACTTTCGGTTCTGTTTCCGGTTTTACCCTTTTACTAATGTAATGAGCAAATAACGGGCCGCCAATGATACCGGCCGGCAAAGCAACAATCAATGAATAAAGCAAAACCTGCCCCACATCGGCATGAAAAATACCGATCGCTGCCATTGCTCCCGGATGGGGCGGGACGATGCCGTGTGAAATGGATAAAGCAGAAATCATCGGGATCGCAATCAGCAAAAGATTTTTCTTCGTTGTTTTTTGGATCGCAATCACAAGCGGCAGTAAAATGACAAGGCCGACTTCAAAAAATACCGGAATACTGATAATCAAGCCGGCAAAGAAAGTGGCCCATGGAAGATTACGGTCACCGAATGCCCGGGTGAAATAATTTGAAATCTGTATACCGGCGCCTGATTCGGACATCATTTTCCCTAGAATGGTGCCCAGTGCAAGAATCCCCAGCAATGAACTGAGAATACCCCCGACACCTTGTTCATAATCTATCACAATTTTTGTGATTGGCAGGCCGGCTGCAAGGCCAAGAGCCAAACTTGCAACTGACAGACTGATGAATGCATGCCATTTTACCCATGTGACCCCGACAATGACGAGTGCAATGGCAAGGATGGTAATCGTGATGAGATAAGCACTGCTCATGAAAATCACTGCTTTCTTTTATAATTTTAAGGGCATCAGCTGCTGATGAAGCGAATGGCCTCTATCAGTTGGATGCAAAACAGGGGGCCTTTCCCCCGGCCGCAACACCGCCGATGTATAAATAGGGCTGGCTTGTTTCCGGAGCCGGCTGAAAAACATTCCCGGTTCAAACGGAGAAAATGTCCGGCTAAAGCCGGCATTCATCTGCAGCTTTAAAACGCGGCCGGCGTCGGGCAATGTATGCTTTAAAACGCGGCTACTGCTTGCCTCGCATTCGTTTTGCAAAGGCAGAACGGTTATTCAGGCCGCGGTCAATACCTGTATAAAAGGCACAAAAATATCGCAGTACTGTTGCCTGCTGTAAAAATAGGCATCATGCATGGGTGCTCGGGTTTGATATAAAAACTCAAATTCAGCTTATATCGTTCATGTTTCCGCGTCTGTTCCAAATTGCGATTGTTGAAAAGCAGCAATATCGTTCCATTCATCGTTCAGTTTGCGCGAAAGGCGGATGAAGATCGGGAATAGCTGCTCATAAACCGCCACGTTTTCCGGAATCGGCTGATGGCTGTGTACAGAACCAACCATTGTGGAAACGACATCCAGACTGTCCGCTTCTCCTACCGCATACAAGCCAAGCACAGCCGCCCCCAGACAGGAACTTTCAAAACTTTCCGGAACATTGACCGGCTGATTGAAAATATCTGCCATCATCTGGCGCCAAAGCGGTGAACGGGCAAATCCCCCGGTTGCCTGGATCCGTGCCGGTTCTCCGGTTCTTTCCTTCATGGCCAGCATGACACTGTAAAGGTTGTAAATGATGCCCTCCAGTACGGCCCGGATCATATGTTGTTTTTCATGATGCAAAGTTAAGCCGAAGAAGGCGCCCCGGGCATTCGGGTTCCACAAAGGTGCGCGTTCCCCGCTGAAATACGGCTGAAAAATTAACCCGTCCGCACCCGGCTTCACACGCGATGCCATTCTTGTCAGCACATCATAAGGGCTGATGCCGAGCCGTTTCGCCGTTTCAACCTCGGAAGCTGCAAATTCATCCCTTGCCCATCTCAAGATGCCGCCTCCGTTATTGACAGGCCCGCCTACCACCCATTTATCCTCCGTCAATTCATAGCAGAAAAGCCTGCCTTTTGGGTCAGCAGAAGGATGGTCCAGCACGGTCCGGATCGCGCCGCTTGTGCCGATGGTGACCGCAACCACCCCCGGATCAATCGCGTCCACGCCGAGGTTTGAAAGCACACCGTCGCTTGCGCCGAGCACAAATGGCGTATCTTTGCCCAACCCCATTTGGTCTGCATACCGGGGATCAAGCCCGCTCATTATATGTGTTGTCGGAACGGGTTCGGATAACCGGTCCGCCGTTAATCCGGCCAGTTTTAATGCTTCTTCATCCCAGGACAAGTTATCCATTCTCATCAGGCCGGTGCAGGAGGCAATGGAATAATCAACCACGTATTGATGGAACAAACGGTAAAAAACATATTCTTTAATCGAAATAAATTTTGCTGCTTTTTGAAAGATTTCAGACCTTTCATGGCGCAGCCACATCAGTTTTGGCAAAGGGGACATCGGATGGATCGGCGTCCCCGTCCGCATATAGATTTCGTGGCCGCCCAATTCTTCTTTCAGTTTGCGGCACCAGCCCATGCTCCGGTTATCCGCCCAAGTGATGCAGCGCATAAGCGGCTTGCCTTCCCGACCTACAGGGATGACACTGTGCATGGCGCAGCTGAAGCTGACAAACCGGATTGTTTCGGGGCTTTGGCCGCTCTTCGCTGTAACGGCCTGAATGGCATGAAGGACAGCTTGAAAAATCTGGTCCGGATCTTGTTCTGCAGTAAATGCATCCGGCGTATACAACGGGTAACCTTGATTGGCATTTGCCAAAATGGTCCCGTCAGTTCTGTAAAGCACGGCTTTGGTGCTGGTTGTACCGATATCAACCCCTATCATACAGGCGTCATGCATCATAAAAGCCTCCTTTTTAGTATGTTAAAGCGAACGTAGCAAATTCATTGAATACTTGTCGACAACTTGAATGCAATAAAAAGCGATGCTTTCCGGGCCAGATTGCCGAAAAGAGATTGGAATATAAAACCCTGTGCCAGGCAGGCTGCGCCTACTCCGTTTTTCCCTCTTCCGGAAAAGATTTATCGAGTGTTCTTTTCGAGTCTTTAAAATAGGCAGAAACAGATTGTTCCACGTTTTCTTCGTTTCCGGTTAAAAGGCTGTTTACGATTTTTCGGTGTTTTTCAATGACCCATGCCAGATGCTCCGGGCCGTGGGCAAAAACATCTTCCGTTGTCACGAGGAGTACGGCCATGATCAGGGACTTCATGCCATTCCAAAGATTCAAGATCCGTTTATGGCCAGCATGGCGGATGATCCTGTCATGGAAAGAAAAATCGTAATAGGCGAAATCGCTGTGGTTCTCGTATTTTGCTGCAATCTTCATTTTATCGATCGTCTCGTTCAGGAACTGGATCAACTGTTCCTGTGGAGCAGCAGACACTCTTTGCTGCGCAAAAATCTCAATCATTTCACGTACATCGTACAGTTCATGAATATCTGCCAGCCCCATTCCCAATACGCGGGCGCCCATTCTTTCCAATTGAATAAGGCCGTCGTTGGCAAGAGCTTTCAATGCATCACGGACCGGCGAACGGCTCGTTCCGTATTTCCGCGCAATCTGGTTTTCGGAAATGATGTCGCCGGGTTTGATTTCATTTGTAAGGATCAGCAGGCGCAATTCATTTGCGATCTGCTCGCCAAGAGATGCATTTTTCATCCATTGTTCAGGGAACTGCAGCATATTCAAAACTCCCGTTCGTGTAAATTTGATCCCGAAAAGCCTGTCTCCATTTCAGGCAGCTTACTGGCCGGACCGGGTCACTGCATGCCCGCCAAATTCATTCCGGAGTGCGGCAACCACTTTGCCGGTAAAAGTATCTTTTTCAAGGGAACGGTACCGGTTCATTAAGGATAAGGCAATAACCGGTATGGATGCTTGTAAATCAAGTGCGGTTTCAACCGTCCATTTGCCTTCACCGGACGATGCCATGACCCCGCTGATTTCGTCGAGATGGGCGTCCTTCGAAAATGCATCTTCCAATAGTTCAACAAGCCAGCTGCGAATGACGGATCCGTGGTTCCATACCTTTGCAACAGCCTGGTTGTCGTAGTCATACGGGCTTTTTTCAAGAATTTCAAACCCTTCAGCCAATGCTTCCATCATGCCGTATTCAATGCCGTTATGCACCATTTTGAGGAAATGGCCGCTTCCCGGTTTTCCGGTGTATAAATATCCATCTTTTTCCGAAATTTTTTCAAAAAGGGGCTCCAACTGATCAAATACCGGCTTGTCTCCCCCGATCATCAGGCAGGCGCCATGCCGGGCTCCGCTGATTCCGCCGGACGTGCCGACATCAAGAAAATGAATGCCTTTGTTTTGAAGCGACGTATAATGCCTGCGTGAATCGGTATAATGAGAGTTGCCGCCGTCTATGACAATATCGCCGGCGCTGAGCAAACTGCTAAGCCTGTTAATGGTTTCGTTTGTCGGTTCCCCGGACGGCACCATCACCCAAATTTTTCTCGGGGCTTCAAGATTTTGGACCAGCGCTTCCAATGAAGGAAAGCACTTTGCCCGCGGATCAAGGGATGACAATTGTGCGGCCGCATCCTTGGATGTGTCATACGCCTTTACATCCACTTGGTGGTCCAGCATGTTGAGTGATAAATTCATACCCATTTTTCCAAGTCCAACGATCCCGATTTCCATAAGAGATCCTCCTCTTCATAAGATTGTAAGATTAGTATACTTGTCGACAAGTTGAATCGTGAGCGCTTTCTTTTTTGTGAAAAAGTAAAATGTTTTCGTTTTCAAATCCATCATAGTTGATCGAACAGGGGTTGTCAAGGAAGAGAATGTATTCCTATTTTTTCCACTTATCTGCATAGATGTGCACGCCGATCCGGCATGGGCGGTATCTAAACCGGATCAGATATCCAAAGAGGGTATACCAGGAAGAAGCCTCAAACGGCTTAGAGGTAAAAAGGAAGGTTTTTAAGCTGTTTGAAGCTTCTATTCTTTGATTCTTTCTTATCTGTTCTCATCTTAAGTAGAAGCTTAATATGCCAATAACCCAGAGGAATAGTATTATTCCTATAATTGAAAATAAAGTAATTTTTGTGCTTCTTTTCATGGTTCAGTCCCCTTATTATGAACACTTTTTACTGATCCACACATTCGCCCGTCCATCTTTTTCATCGCATTTTCACCGGTTCATCCATATTTATTATGCAAACAATAAGAAAATCCCTTTAAAAAATGCCCTTTTTTTTGCAGAAAAGTAAAATGTTTTTGCTTTCAAATCTTTCATTGTCCAAGAGAGAAGTGCCGCCGATCCGGCATGGGAATTTTTAGACTGGGCCGTAACTAAAACTTGATGCAGATCAAATGCAGATTTTCACAATTGAGATAGAATAAAGAGAGGGGATATTAACGGATCGGAGTGAAAAAAGATGAAAACGATCATTGTGTATTCAACCATGACAGGTACAACGGAATTTATGGCAGAACAAATTGCGGCAGCCCTGACAGAAGCGGGTTATGCCGTTGATATAGCAGAGTCAACCAATACATCGCCGCACGAGCTTGCCGGTTATGATCTGATTTTGATCGGCGCAAATACCTGGGATGAGGGTGATCTTTGGGATGAGATGATCGATTTTTATGAGGAGCTACCGGGTGTCGATTTAACCGGCAAAAAAGGGGCGGTGTTTGGCGCCGGCGACTCGTTTTACGAGCATTTCGCCACCGCGGTGGATACGATGGAGGAAGCATTGAAAAAGCAGGGGTGCGAGCTGCTGTTGGACGGGTTAAAAGTAGATGTCGTCCCGGATGAGGAAATCGAAACCGCCTGCAAAGATTTTGCCCGGAAACTTGATTTGCGCTGCCGCGAGTTGGGACTGGTGTAGAAATGAATACCGTTATCCTGCACAAGCTTTCCCTTTTGCCGGAAGAGCCGGGGTGCTATTTGATGAAAAGCCGGGAAGGGGAAATCATTTATGTTGGAAAGGCAAAAAAGCTGAAAAACCGGGTACGCTCTTACTTTACTGGTTCCCATGATGAAAAAACAACCCAGCTTGCCGGAGAGATTTCTGATCTGGAGTGGATCGTCACAGCGACCAACAAGGAGGCTTTGGTGCTGGAAATGAATCTGATTAAGCAGTACCGGCCGAAATACAATATTATGCTAAAAGATGATAAAAGCTACCCCTTTATCAAAATTACGGATGAACGGCACCCTCAGCTCATTTTAACGCGCGAAGCAGGCCGTGATAAAGGGAAATATTTCGGCCCGTTTCCGAATGCCCGGGCGGCAGCGGAGACAAAAAAAGTACTGGACAGGCTTTATCCGCTCAGGCGTTGTCCGGAATCAAGCACCCGCCCCTGCCTGTATTACCAGCTTGGGCTGTGCATTGGCACCTGTGCAAGGGAAGTGGGTGAAGAAGAATACAAGGAACAAATCCGCAAAATTGTCCGTTTTTTCCACGGCGGTTACCGGGAAGTTTTAAAAGACATGAAAAAAGAAATGAACCAGGCAGCAACTCAGCTTGATTTTGAAAAAGCGGAACAACTGAAGGAACAAATGATGCAAATTGAAGTGACCATGGAACATCAAAATATCGTGCTAAACGACCCTGTAAGCCGGGATATATTCGGCTTTGCTGTGCAAGGCGGCTTGATGTGCGTCCATGTTTTTTATATGCGTGATGGCAGGATTATGGAGAGGGAGGTTATGTTCAGGCCGATCGGAAGCAAGGAGCCGGGAAGGGCATTTCTTGGCTTTTTACAGCTTTTTTATGGCAATGGGGGCAATGCGTTGCCAAAGGAAATACTCCTTCCGGCAGCAGTTGGGAAGGAAGCGGCCGAAATGTGCATTTCCGCCCGTATCGTGCAGCCGAAACGCGGGCAGAAAAAAGAAATGGTGCAGCTGGCAACTAAAAATGCGCGCATTGCGCTGGAAGAAAAGGTCTCGTTAATGGAGCTTGAAACGGTGTAGACTGCCGCATATTTCACGGCAATATCGGCAAAAGAATGCGTACTGCAGTGCCTTTGCCAGGTTCGCTTTTTACATTGATAGAGCCCCCGTGAAGTTCCACGAGCTGTTTTGTGATCGCCACACATCATCTATACCGCATCCGGGGCAATTTGTCTGTAAAGCGTTTTCCGGGTAAAATGGCATGAGAAGCTAAGCCATCATCCAATGAACATAGCGCTTGGGCAAAATCAAATCCTTTTTTAGGGGGGCTCGTCATATGGAGTGCCGTCATCATATCCATGGTTCCCATCCCGGGCATGGTTGTAACAGCCATGCGGGATGCATACGGCTCGTGCCGATTTTCAACCATCTGGAAGAAGAACAGATGGCGAAAATCGGGGCGTCTGTTGAAACGCTGGCATTACAAAAAGGGGAAATGCTTTTCCGGGCAGGGGAAAGAGATGATACGCTGTATATTATCCATACCGGAAAAGTGAGGATTTACCGGTTGGCTGATTCGGGAAAGGAGCAGCTTGTCCGCATATTAAACCCGGGTGATTTTACCGGCGAGCTGGCTGTTTTTCAACCGGGGGAAATTCATGAGAATTACGCAGAGGCCCTGCAGGATTCGACCATCTGCAGGATGAAACAGAAGGACCTTCAAGCCTATTTGCTGGCATATCCCCAAATCGCTTTAAAAATTTTAACGGAAATCACGAAGCGTTTGGAAGAATCGGAAAAACAAACGGCCCGGGTAGCGGTCGAAAACGTGGAATCCAGAATCATCTCCTTTTTAGCCAGTTGTGTGGAACAAAGCGGCGCGGATGATACGGTGATTGCCTTGCCAATGTCTAAAAAAGATTTGGCTTCTTATCTGGGAACAACCCCCGAAACCATCAGCCGAAAGTTTACAAACCTGGAAAAACAGGGATTAATAGAGCAGTTGCCAAATAAGAAAATCAAAATTCCTGATTTGGACGGGCTGTTATTGTATGCAGATGAGGCAACATCAGCCGGCGGGCACCATTAAAAAGCACCGAACAAAATAAACAAGCGGCGGGAAACCACTATAATGGCGGCCCGCCGCTTTTTGTGTGTGCAAAATTTTGCTTGCGCATTTTTTCAATGGACCCGTCCTGCGGTGTATTTTTAAATTAAAAAATCTTGACAAGGGTCAATGATGAAAGCAACGGGCTCTTTTAAAATAATCGTATAACAGGTGAGGGGGAGTCCCAATGTTAGAACAAATCCATCAACATAAGTATCATCTGGCATGGATCGCCGGCGTTTTGATCGTTCTTGGTTTATTGATGAAATGGTTGGGCTTTTACGCCTGGAGGGGTGGTTTTTTGATGGCGGCAACCGTTGCTGCTGTCCTTCCCATCGCCATCAAAGCCTGGCAAGCGGCCAGGATGAAAACGTTCAGTATTGAGTTGCTCGTTACGGTGGCGGTTGCAGGCGCCTTCCTGATCCACGAATATATGGAATCCGCAGCTGTCACTTTCCTGTTTCTGTTCGGCGATTATTTAGAAGCCAGGACATTAAAAAAAACCCGTTCATCTTTAAAGCAATTGGCGGATATGGCCCCGCAGGAAGCGATCTTGCTTCAAGAAGACGGAACCCGCAAAAAAACGGCTGCAGATCGCGTCCGGGCGGGGAACAAGCTGGTAGTCCTCCCGGGCGGCAAAATACCGGTTGACGGGACCATTGCAAAGGGCCGGGCATTCGTGAATGAATCAGCGGTTACCGGGGAACCGGCCCCCGTCATGAAAAAAGAAAACGATCCTGTTTTTAGCGGCTCGATTTTGGATACCGGCTATATCGAAATGATCGCTGAAAAAGTCGGGGATGACACAACGTTTGCAAAGATGATTGAACTGGTGGAAGAAGCCCAGGATGCAAAATCAAAAACCGAACGTTTTCTCGACCGGTTTGCCAACTATTACACACCGGCGATTGTCATCCTTGCACTTGCTGTGTTTGTTTTTACCCGTGATTTTCACAAAGCGATTACCTTCCTGGTCATTGCCTGCCCGGGTGCGCTTGTGATTGGCGCTCCCGTGTCAAATGTAGCGGGGATTGGAAACGGCGCGAAACACGGTGCGCTGATCAAAGGCGGCGATGTGATGGAAAAACTCGCAAAAGTGGATACGCTCGTATTTGATAAAACCGGCACGCTGACAAAAGGAAAGCCGGAAGTCACGGATGTGCACCTGTTTGGCAAAAGGCGCGAAGAGGAAGTGCTCGGGCTTGTAGCCAAGGCGGAAACCGTCTCTGAACACCCGCTTGGCCAAACGATTGTGAAAGAAGCTGAAGCAAGAGGCATCCCGTTTAACCGGTACCACTTGCAGGAAGGCGAAGCGATAAAAGGGAAAGGAATTGCGGCAACCATTGACGGCATCGCCGTTACAGCGGGGAACCGCAAATGGATGGACGCACAAGGCATCGCTATTTCTCCATCAGCGGGCAGTTACGCAACCGATCGTGAAAAAATGGGGAATACGGCTATTTTTATTGCAGCCAATGGAAAGTTAGAAGCCATTCTGTCCATCGCCGACCAAATCCGTGAAGATGCCCGGGCTGCCTTGGAGGATATGCGTGCTGCCGGGATCAAAAGGATCGTCATGTTAACGGGCGATAACCGCCATACCGCCCGGGCCGTCGCCAGCCAATTGGGCATTGATGCCTTTTATGCAGAGCTGCTTCCGGATGAAAAAGTGGAGTATGTGAAGAAACTGAAAGAGGGAGGAGCGGTTGTGGCGATGGCAGGAGACGGCATGAATGATGCCCCTGCGATTGCAACTGCAGATATCGGGCTTGCCATGGGGAAAGGCGGAACGGATATCTCTATCGAAACGGCTGATATCGTTTTGATGGCAGACAAGCTTTCCCAATATGCCCATGCCTTTGCCCTTTCGAAAAAAACGATGCGGAATATGAAACAGAATATAGCAGTGGCACTTTCGGTCGTCGTATTTTTGCTTGTTGGGGTTCTCCGGGGGCAGGTAGACCTTGCAGCCGGCATGTTTGTCCATGAAGGCAGCGTTTTAGCTGTTATTCTCAATGCGATGCGGTTGATCGGGTTTGCACCAAAAGGCGGACGGCAGAAGTTCAAGATCAGCAAAATGGGCGAACTTGATGGAGATCAATTACGGAAACCGGTGCGGCATGTAAAATAAAAACAAAAGTCCTACGGTGTGATGTCAAGGGTTAAAAACAAGTGAATTGGAAATTTTGTTGGCTCTATGTCGTAAAAATGGCAATACTGAACTAAGCCTCCAGATAATTGGAATAATCTGGAAGTTTTCAAGTTCAGGCTATCGATGATGGTTACCTGGTTACCTCATCGCGTCACCTTCTTTTTCGGCGCATAAATTTGATCGTTGCGGAGCAGCGCATCGATCAGGCGCACCAGTTTTCTTGCCGTTAAGACGAGGGCGCGTTTGTGTGAGTGCTTATGCACCTCACGATATTTCTTTTGGTAAAAGGCGCGGTACTCAGGTTCGTGTCGCCGGACCAGATTGGCAGCCTCAACCAGGTAATACCGGAGATAACGATTGCCTGTACGCGCAAGCATTTTGTCATCAGCCTCAAAATCACCCGATTGGTGGCGGGGCCAGAACAATCCGGCAAATTTTGCGATCGCGGCTTGGTCGTCAAAGCGCTCAATGTCGCCGATTTCAGCGAGAATCCCAGCACAGCTCACCGGGCCTATTCCCGGAATGGTCTGGAGGGTATTCGGGATTCCATCAAGAACGCGGGCAATCGCCTTATCCAAATCCTTGATTTGGCGTTTAAGATGCCGGATGATCTCAATAGAACTGCCCAGGACCAAGTCAATCGAATCCTCCACACATTTAGAAAGCCGGTAAGAGGACCGGGCAGCTTTTTGGATGGATGCGGCCAAATCCTCGGGATCGCTAAAGCGGCCATGGCCTTTGGTCTGGAGATACATCGCTAAGTCCTCCAGAGGCATTTGGGCAATTTCATCGAGGCTATAGGCCTCAAGCAAAAATTCCGTTATGGCATGACCGAAGACCGGTGTATCCACTTCAAGGTTAAAGGCACTGAATTTGAAAAACAGATGATTCAAAAATACCTGTTGTTCCCGGGTTAAACTTTGAATCAGGTGATAGCGCATCCGTGTTAACCGTTGAAGGGCAAGGTATTGTTCTGACTGAATCACGGATTTCGGCAATCTCCCGAAACGCAAGCGGTCCGCAATTACCCAGGCATCTTTGGGATCGGTCTTGTCCATCTCGGCATAAGCCTTTTTGAAATTTCTCACCAGCTTCGGATTCAGGGTAAACACCTTTGTACGACGCTGTTTCAGCTCGGGATCTTCATGGAAAAACATTGCCGGGTGCCAACTATACACAGATGTGGCCTCCATGGCGATCTGGATGGTGTCATCCGCCTCCGCATGTTGGAGGATGGTGTCTCTTAACTCAGAGGCACCGGGAAGATTGTTTGTCACCGTTTGGGTGGCCAACGTTTCCCCCATTCCATCCATCAGGCAGGCATCGAGGTTTTTGGAGCTCACGTCAATACCGACAAATAAGGGCATATGATTTCCTCCTCTCTGTATTGGGATCGATGGAATCGGACGCTTCGGGATATCCCCAGATGGCTTGCCGATCTGTCAGCCTCGCGTATGAGAACTCATCCGGGCCGTGGGCTGCCTGGAACTGCTCATTTCCAGCACGGAGATCCGGAGGAACGGCCTACGGGTTAGACGTTCAAGCAAGAACCTGGGGATGCAGACTTTTCGAGTAGTCAGGCTACAAGGAGGGGAAGCATTGACCCAAACGATCCTAAGACCATTATCCGGGAACATCGCGAAGCGTCCAAGTCCGAACTTGTATTCCGGGCTCGCCCGGAATACAAAATCTTATATTCACTTGTCAATGAGCAGCAGAATGAACTGGAAATTGACATCCACTTTGGATTTAAACTTATTATACGAGGAGGGAAACGGAATGAAAAAAGCCGTGATGCAATTAGAAACGTTAACCTGTCCGTCTTGTATGAAAAAAATAGAAGGCGCGCTGGACAAAGTGGAAGGCGTGGAAAATGTGAAAGTACTTTTCAACGCCAGCAAGGCAAAAGTAGATTTCGACGAGGCAAAGGTTTCAACAGATGAGTTGAAAGAAATCGTTGAAAAAACAGGCTATCAAGTTCAAGCAGTAAAGACGAATTAAAGGTGAAAAGGTTGAGGCCGGTTGCTGGCCCCAACCTTTTTATGAAAAAAGCTTATCTGCTGCAACTTGAAATCCTGGTAATAACTGTGATTGAACCACACCGGCATTTTTTGCAATGTCTTTCAGGATATAGTTTTCTTCGCCATTCAGGACGTATAACCTTTATGTTTGAATTCGGGCCTGAAACAAGTAAAGAACCATCTTCTTGTGCATTGCTAAGAATACATAAGATTGGCCGGCTGCAGGCAGATTATCTTCATCAAATGTTACAATAGAACTTCCGTCTTCTGAGATTCCGCCGGCTTTTTGAACGGGAATAGATGTGTTAGTCTCCAATTCTCCTTTCATATTTTCTAATACTGTCACTTTGTAATTGGTATAGGGTGTGGAGATTTCTTTTGTACCATCTTCTGTTTCAATTTGTGTTGTATTTTTGTACTCAGTCCCGGTTTTCTCATCAACACGTGCTAAAAATACATAATCAGCGTCTCCAACAGTTTCTTCAGGGTTATCCATATTGGAAAAGTCCCGTCCATGTGTACTTTTTTTGGATGTTTGCTGGTTTTATTGGCTGCTGAGTTGTTAGTGCAAGCCCCTATAGCCACTGCCATTTATGGGGGATATTCAAAGTTTGCCGGGATAGCTGATAAATTCAAACCGATGTATTGTACCTGCCACCTTAATCGTCTAAAATGGATAACGGACTGTGAAAATATCGGGGGGCCATCTATTCTATGGCTCAGAAAAAAGGCGAAGAAGGCTGGCCCGTATCCGGCATCTTTTTACGGACAAACTTGGCACATATTCAACGCAACTGAGGATTGATATCTTTTGTCGAATATGGTAGGATAACAACATATAGAAATTCTTAAACAAAAAAATACTAAATATAGTATGCGAGTATTGGTGGCTTTGAAATGCCTGAAAAGGGAATCCGGTGGGAAACCGGAGCTGCCCCCGCAACTGTCAGTGTGGACGAAAGAGCGAACCACTGTACCGGCTGCTTTTTTTTGGCGGCGGTATGGGAAGGGCTTCATTAGAATGAAACACAAGCCAGGAGACCTGCCAATACTTGAAGTTTCTATTCTTCGGGGTGCGGGAACGGGAAACGGCGGAACAGATGATCACGGATGCTGTTTTTCTGCCGTTTTTGCCGTTCATCCCCCTGAAATGAACGGCTTTTTTGCGTTCAAAAAAGGGAGGGGAAAACATGGCAACTTCTATTCAACTGGAATCAAAAGAAATGATTTTGCAGCTCATTGATCAAATGTCCGCAGGCCTGGACATTGAGACCGGCGCTTATAAGGAAAAGATTTTAAAATTATGGGACCCGGACGCCACTTTGGCGGAAAAAACAGATCTGCTTATTAAACATGCCCTTGAAAATATCGATGAAGCAGGTGCGGCCTGGACATTCTTTGCAGCAAGAATTTACTTACATAAGCTTTATGCCGAAGCCGCCAAAAACCGGCATTATGATCCAGCCCTCAAGTACGGGCCTTTCTATGATTTGCTCAGGCAGCTGGCAGAAAAGGGCATTTATTCTCCAAAACTGCTTGACAAATATACAAAGCAGGAAATCGAAACGCTCGGCCGCATAATCGACCCGGAGAAGGATTTGCTTTTTACGTATCCCGGCCTCTATACGCTCGTAACCCGTTATCTGGCAAGCGATTTTGACAAGCATGTCTATGAACTGCCGCAGGAGCGCTGGATGGTGATTGCGATGTACCTGATGCAGGATGAGCAGCAGGAAACCCGCATGGAGCATGTGAAGGAAGCGTACTGGGCGCTCAGCAATCTGTACATGACGGTCGCAACCCCGACGCTTGCGAATGCGGGCAAAACGCACGGCCAGCTGTCGAGCTGTTTCATTGATACAGTAAGTGACAGCCTGCAATCAATCTATGACAGCAATACCGACATCGCCCAGCTTTCGAAAAACGGCGGCGGGATCGGCGTGTATATGGGAAAAATCCGTGGGCGGGGAAGCGCGATTAAAGGTTTCCCGGGCATGTCGAGCGGCGTGGTGCCGTGGATCAAACAACTGAACAATACGGCGGTGAGCGTGGACCAGCTCGGGACAAGAAAAGGCGCCATTACCGTCTACCTCGATGTTTGGCACCGCGACATCGAAGATTTTCTCGATTTGAAGTTAAATAACGGCGATGACCGGCTCCGTGCGCGCGATATTTATACGGGCGTGTGCATCCCGGATTATTTTATGGAACAGGTGGAAAACCGCGGGGACTGGTATTTGTTTGATCCGCATGAAGTAAAAGAAGTCATGGGGTTTGCCCTTGAAGATTTTTACGATGAAGAGAAGGGAAAAGGGAGCTGGCGTGAAAAATATGAGGCGTGCATTCATGCCGGTCTCCGCTCAAAAAGGAAAGTACCGGCAATCGAGATTATGAAGCGCATCATGAGATCGCAGCTTGAAACAGGAGCGCCGTTTATGTTTTACCGCGATGAAGTGAACCGGCAAAACCCGAACAGCCACAAAGGGATCATTTACTGTTCCAATTTATGCACAGAAATTGCCCAGAACCAGTCCCCGACTGAGCTGATTGAAGAATGGATCGAAGAAGAAAATATGATCGTAAAGAAATACCGTTCCGGGGATTATGTCGTTTGCAACTTGAGTTCCATCAATCTTGGGAAAGCCGTCCCGGACGGGGTGCTCGAACGGCTTATCCGCATTCAGGTCCGCATGCTCGACCATGTGATAGATGTCAATACGTTACCTATTAAACAAGTGCAAATTACGAATAAGAAGTACCGTGCGGTCGGGCTTGGCACGTTTGGCTGGCATCATTTGCTGGCACTTGAAGGAATTGAATGGGAAACGGAAGCAGCCGTCGAATATGCGGATAAACTGTATGAAAACATTGCCTACTATGCGATTAAAAGCAGCATGGAATTAGCCAGGGAAAAGGGCAGCTATCCGGCATTTCCAGGCAGCAAGTGGAGCACCGGCGCTTATTTTACCGGCAAAGGCTACACGAGCGAACGCTGGTTAGCGCTTGCTGAAGAAGTGAAACAATACGGCTTGCGGAACGGGTATTTAATGGCGGTTGCGCCGAATGCGACCACTTCGATTATTGCCGGCTCGACAGCAAGCATCGACCCGGTTTTCCAGCCTTATTATATGGAAGAAAAAAAGGATTACAAATTTCCGGTGACAGCGCCTGATTTAAACCATCGGACGTACAATATTTACCGCCGTTCGGCTTATAAACTTGACCAAAGATGGTCCGTCCGGCAGAATGCGGCAAGGCAAAAACATATTGACCAGAGCATCTCTTTCAATTTCTATGTGCCGTATAATATCCGCGCGCAAGTATTGCTTGATCTCCATTTGCAGGCTTGGAAGTCCGGCTTGAAAACGACCTATTATGTGCGCTCGACCTCCAGTGAAGTGGAAGAATGCGAGTGGTGCCAAAGTTGAAAGTGCTGATTGCATACTTGTCCTACAGCGGCAATACAAAAGAAACGGCGGAGCTGCTGGCATTCTGGTGCAGGGCGCGCGGGATTGCGGTGGACATGCACGCCATTGGCATTTCCCCGCCGTTTTCGCCGCACGACTATGATTTGATCCTGGTCGGGACATTCACATGGGAACGGGGAGCCACGCCTGAAGAAGTGAAGGATTTTGTGCTGGAAATTGGCTGGAAACCTCCCAATGTCGCTGTGTTCGGAACGGGGGATACGCAGTTTGGCGGTGATGATTTATTCTGCCTAGCCGCCCGCAAACTTGCAAAATTTTACAACAGTCCGTGGGAACCGTTGAAAATTGAACAGTCTCCGAGGGGAAGCCAGGAAAAAGAAGTGGAAAAATGGATAGAAGGAGTGCTGGAAGATGTCAAACGCTTTGCTGGAAAAAGCGAAAACGTTGGATCCGGTTCACCCGAATAAAGCGACTGCCTTATTCGGAGGGAAGTCAAGCGGGATTTTAAACTGGAATGATCTTGCTTATCCGCACTGGTACAAAACGTATAAACGGTTGTTGGGGAATTACTGGCAGTCGGATGAAGTGAATATGTCGACAGATGTGAAACAATTCCCGCTGTTATCGGAAAAAGAGCAGGAAACGTTTTTGAAAATCATCAGCCTGCTGGCAACGCTCGATTCGTCACAAACGAGGACGATTTTGCTTGCTTCGCTGTATGCGACTGATCCGTCCGTCCAATCGATTTTGGCGGTGATTGCCCAGCAGGAAGCTGTCCACAATGAGAGTTATTCTTATATTTTATCGTCCGTCGTGTCCCTTGATAAACAAAATGAAGCATTTGAAATCGGGCGGAAAGATCCGGTACTACTAAAGCGGAATGAAAAGCTGATGGAGCAATACAATGCGTTTGCCCGGCAGCCGGATGTGGAAGACATTGTAAAAACGCTCGTGTATTCGACATTGCTGGAAGGGTTGTTCTTTTATTCCGGTTTTGCTTTCTTTTATAATCTGGCGCGGCAGAACAAAATGGTCGGCACATCGACGATGATCAGTTATATTAACCGCGATGAGCTGGAGCACGGGCGCTTTATTTCGGAACTGATCCGCGCGGTGCTTTCCGAACATCCGGAATTGAACACGCCGGCCTTTTCCGATTGGGTATATGCCCGGTTCCGCGAGTCCGTTGACTTGGAAACCGAGTGGTCGGAATACGTGCTCCGGGGCGTGGAAGGGATCGATCTTGAGGAAATGGCCGGTTTTATCAAATACCGTGCCAATAAAATGCTGCGCATGATCGGATTAAGCGAGCTGTACCCGGAACATGTTGAAAATCCGATGAAATGGATCCGCGCCTATGCAGATAATTTCGACGCAACGAAAACGGACTTCTTTGAACAAAAGTCCCGTTCTTATACGAAAGTGAGCGATTTGAACGGATTTGACGAGCTGTAATCTGCCTTTAGACGCCCATGCTGCAGTGAACGCGGCACCAGAGCCGGCGTATATTTTCGGGATAGAACATCATTTGCAGCACGGTGAAAACCAATTTTGGAAAGAAAACGGCAAAAACAGACTTGATGGCCTTGGCAAAAAAGCGGGAGTGATTCCCGCTTTTTTGTATGCCATTACATGGTGAAATCCCTTTCCTTTTTCAAACGCATGAGCGCTTTTTTATTTTTCCACAGCAGGATGACAAAGTTGCCCAGCCAGATCCATAAGAGAAAAGAAGGGAATCTTCGAAAAATAAGAAAGAGGGACAGCAGCAGGAATCCGGTTGCCGTTTGCAGGCTGTCTTCACTGCTGGTTGTTTTTTTGCCTTTTTTCACCACCTTCGCCAGGACATAAAAGCATGCAAGAATAACGGCATAAGTGAGGGATATGCGAAATTTGGTCAATGCGCTCCATACGCCGAAGCTTACGGCAAGGCCTTTTCCGCCGTTTCCTTTTAAAAAAGGGGAAAAGGCATGCCCGGCAATCGGCGCCAGGGCAATGGGAATCAATGCCTTATGCGATGGGGCCGCCCCGGATTTTATGATCAGCCAAACCGGAAGAAACCCTTTGCCGAAGTCACCCGCAATGCCAAGCAGCCCGTATTTGTAACCGGCTTTTTTCCAAAGGTTAGCTGCACCGGGATTTCCATCTTCAGTTTCGCGAATATTGATGTTCAATAACAGGCCGATCCAGTAAGAAAACATCAGCGAACCCGAAAGAAAACAAAGTGCTGACAATAAAAAAGTCATTTGTTTTGCCCCCTTCCCACATCAATGTATCTGCCTTTCCAAAGCACTTTTTTACGAAAATGGGACTGATAAAGGGAATACAGGATGATGGTCAGGAAAAAAATCATGGATAAAAAGTGAAACAAAGGTTGCAGGATGCCAAAGTTTCCCGCATGCCGGTTAAAATAATAGATTTGGGCGGCATACAGCAAATAGCCTGCCACAAAGTAAGGGATGCCGGAAAAGCAGCCGAGCTCGGATATGAGCAGGCCAAGAATCCAGAAAACGACAGCCGCAATTGTAAAAGGATGGATGGCTGATGTGCTTAACACCGCCCCTTTTGCAAATCCTTGCAACTCCTGCCTGAAACCGCCGGGATACATGCGGAAGAAGACGAGCCCGCTTCCGGTAAAATTGGTGACCGGAATGCCGGCCTGTTGAAAACGGGCGCCTAAGTTCAGATCGTCCAGCATTTCAGCGCGGATATTCCCATGCCCGCCAATTTTGTCATAATCTTCTTTTGATACACAAATACAGGCACCGTAAAGCCCTTTTTGCCGGTTGAAGCGTTCAAACGGCGAGGTGAATGAGAAAATCCCGAGCAGGTTCAGAACCATTGCCAGTTTCTCATAAAATTTTTCAGTATGGTGGTATGGAATGACAGAGACGGCGCCCCCCTGCTGTTTGTGTGCTGTGACGAGGGAGCTGATGGCATGTTTAGCAAGGCGGGTGTCGGCATCGAGAAAAATAAGCAGATCCCCTGTGGATTTCACGTAACCGTTCCAGACGGCCCACGTTTTTCCGGTCCAGCCATCCGGAAGATCAGGCGCAGAAACGACGGTGACGCCGAATTTTTCTGCTGTTTCTTTTGTCCTGTCCTCGGAGTGGTCATCCACCACAATGATTTCACCGGGTTTGGTTGTTTGCCTGTTTAAAGAATGCAACAGGGCAGGCAGGGTGTTTTCTTCATTTCTTGCCGGAATAATAACGGATATCTTTTCCCGCCCGGCTGTGCCGGTTGCTTGCGGTAAAGGGCGCTTGCGGAAAAGGACGAATCCCGCCAGCAGGCCGCATAACATAAACCCGTATAAAATGGCAGGCATTTTCACCACTTCCTGTTCTGCTGTATAGATTTGAACTCCATTTTGGTTAAGTTGTATGGCAAAACAGTTAAGATCAATTTTGTACTTCTATTTTACATCAGGGTGTCCCGGAAGGAAAAAGTTAGCATTGCCGGACTGCAGAGATGATGGTTTTGCATCTGCCCCTCCCGTCCCGGGGGAACAAGCGGATGGCATTTGGCAAAAAAATTGGTGTGGCTGCCACGAGCGTTTGTCCTTTAAAATAAAACTGAAAAATAAGAAAAGATTGGGTGCTGGCCCGGATGGAGCTCGACCCTGCAAAAATGAGGCTGTTATATGGTTTCTTTGATTTTTATTTAAAACTGAATGAAAAAGAGGAGGCGGAAGTAATGGAAAACATTAAAATGCTGGACCCGGACGAAGCAGAGCAAGTATTGAAGCTGCCGAATTCCTACTTTGACCGCGGGTATAGGAAGGGAAAAGAGGAAGGAAGAGAAGAAGGAAGAAAAGAAGAAAGAAAGGAATTGTTACGAACGATTCCATCAGCCATCAAAATGTTGCAGGAGGGTATGGATCTTCAATTCATTGTGGAAAAAACCGGCTTGAGCCGGACAGAAGTGGAAAAAACAAAACAGCAGCTGAAAAATTTATAAGAAAAAAAAGATTTTCACCGGACATCTGGTTGCCGGTGCTTTTTATAACGCAAAACTTTCTAAAAATACAGCCGTTAAAATTTCGTGCAAAATGTATTATAATTTTAAATAGAATAAAAAGGGGTGAGAAAATGGAGGAAAGAGTTACAAAGGCAGTTCAGGATTACTATCCCGATTCATTTGCTACTTGTTACGGCTGCGGGCGGCTGAATGAAAAAGGCCATCATTTCCGCACAGGCTGGCAGGGGGACAAAACCATCACGATTTATACGCCGCTTCCTGAATATATGGGGGGAATCCCGGGGTTTGCCTACGGCGGGATCGTAGCATCGCTGATTGACTGCCATAGCGCGGGCTCCGCCTCCCTGTATGTGCTCCGGAAAAACGGCAACGAACTTGGCGACGGAACAGAGCCGCCGCGGTTTGTAACCGGCACATTAAAAGTGGAACCTGAATCCGTGACGAAAATATAACAAACGCCGTTAATAGGTAGATTTCCCAAGAGTAAGGATATAGTGGTGTCCGACTATTCGATAAATGCACTTTTAGTGATTCAGTATGTAAAAATTTCCCTGTTTCATTCGTTTTTGTGCACGCCAAATAAACCTGCAAATTTCCATTTTTTGCAAGTTTTCGTTTTTTATTTCTTTTTTCCTAGTAGTCTATTGATCGGGATGTTTAGTAAAAGGCTTGATACAAACGAGTAAAGACCGGTAACCATTTGTTGGTCTCCGCGACTTTTAATTTCCATTGCCGGCCACGGAAAACCAGCTTTGAGGCCAGTGTGATCATATTCTGGATGACGGTTCGGATTCTTCTTCTTGTTGTTTTCTTTTTCAATGGCGTATCTTGTTTTTTCAAGCTTTCTTGTCCAATCAAGCGAAGCAGGTTATACGCAAATACACCGAAATGGAGCACAAGGCCATTCGTTTCATATTTGCCTGACGGCAGCCGTTCGAGATCCAGTTCTGATTTAATTTCACTATGGAACTGTTCGCAAGTGCCATGGTTATGATAAAGAGAGATCACCACATGAGGCGGCACTTCAAGGTCCGTCCAGTAGGTTTCAAATTCATACTCGGGAATTAAAAAAATTTGTCCGTCTCTTGAGATGGTTCTTTCGGTCACTTTAAAAACTTTTCGGATGCTTCGCTCCTGGTCCTTAATTTGAATGGTTTCGGGGATGGATCCAAGGTAAACCTTCTTTCCTTCCCGTTCTTCACAACAGATCCCATATTTTCGGGCAATGTACAGCCAGTCCTCAGCTTTTTCCTTACGGGGATTGCGTTTGATAATAAAGCTTGCATGGTTTTCTAGGAGAATAATGAGATTATCCCGGCTGTCATTTCCGGAATCAAGCCTGAAAAGCAATGGCTGATCTGTTAGTTTCCGGGCAGATTGAATGGTTTCCTGGATGAAATTTGGTGTACCTTTTTGGCAGTGGACACTTCCCTTTCGCATCTCAACATGCAGGCAGTAACCTTCCTGTCCCATGTAAGCGAACATAGGGGCATAACCGTCACAGCCTTTATAGGTTCTTTCTACCCCTTCTTTTTTTGTCTTGGAGTTATCGAAAGGGGAGACATCCAGATCAACCGGGATATACGGTTTGTCTTTGGCGTAAACCGGGCTGATTTCCGCATTTGTATGGCGAATCAGATCCAGCGATTCTTCGTGCAAGATCGTTTTCCATTTTTCCACCAAGGCGGCCTGGTCCAATCGTTGCCTGAGAGTCGGGCTGGAAGGAACCCTCTGGATATCCAAAGCCAGTGCAAAAAAAGCATCATCACGGAAGGTTTCAATATTGTCATAATCACTTTTTCCCTGGCAAAGCAAGCCGATATAAGATTTAGCCACATCGCCATTGGAGCAAGCCGGATACCGGGAGATATCCGGGAGTTTATAGGCATTCAACCTGGAAACTAAATTCGTTAGATTTAGTAAATTTCCTACTATCGCTAAGCCAGCTTGGGCAACAATTCGTTCTTTTGTGGGTTCTATCACAAACTTTTTCATGAGATCACCTGAATGTGGAATGAATTTAATTTGTCTGATATACCAATTATACTAAATTTTATGCGATTTGTTTGCCTTTAACCGGAAATTTCGTCACGGATTCAGGTGGAATATAAGCACCCAACCCCGCTCGGTGTGCCGCTTAAGGCAATCGGAACCGTTACCGAAATTCATCCGAAAAAGTACCGGATCGACACAGAAGTATTTGCGGAAGATAAAGTGGTCGTAACAGGGGAAGTCATCATGGTCATGATGCCGGAAAAATTCAGGGAGACAGTAAAACAAAAGTAAAGCCTGGCGCGGCATCGGCCCAGGAAAGATACCCATACATGACACCGCGCGGCGGTCATGATGCCAGCTTCAAGCCGACCGCTGCGCCTAAAATCATCGTAATAAAAACAATTCTCCGCCAGTCTCTCGATTCTCCGAAAAATAACATACCGACAATTGCGCCCCCTGCTGCGCCGATGCCTGTCCAGACGGCGTAGGCCGTGCCCATCGGCAGCGTCCGCATCGCAAATGACATAAACAAAAAACTCCCGCTGAAAGCAAGCACCATGAGCAGCATAGACTGCAGATTGCGGCGGCGGTTTACCATATTCATGGCGGCTACGCCGAGCATTTCGCATAACCCTGCAATGAGTAAAGAAGCCCAAGCCATCAAGAATCAGCCTCCCCGCTGCTTTTTTCATTTTCCACCATCCTCAAGCCAACAATGCCCGCCAGCAGAATGAGAATCAAAATGATTTTTATCAAACTAAACGGTTCGCCGAAAAATACGATTCCGGAGAAAACCGTTCCGGCTGTGCCAAGCCCGACAAAAACGGCATACACCGTTCCGACCGGCAAATTCTTGCTTGCCGCAATGAGTGCGTAAAAGCTGGCGGTAATGGCAATCAGCGTACCCATCCATTCCAGCAAGTTATCTGCATGTTTCAACCCGATGACCCAAAAGACTTCGAAAAAAGCCCCAACGAGCACAATGAGCCAGGATTTATTCATTTCAAACACCTCCCATAAAAAATCCCGGCGAGCTGCGCAAAAAGCATCCCCCGGGTTTTGATCCCTCTGTACCATGGCAAAAACGTGATCCTTCATCTTTGTCAGCCGAAAAGAAACGCATGTACATAATCATATGTATTTTTCGCCAGCAGCAAAAATGTGACGGCAATGAACAGGGCGCGCACATAGCTGCTCCCCTTTTTAATCGCAAACCGCGAGCCGATGATGGAACCGGCGATTTGCCCGAGGCCCATCGGAATCCCATAGGCATAATGGACCTGCCCTAAAAAGATAAACATAAGGAGGGCCGAAATATTGCTGCCAAAATTTAAAAACTTCGCGTTCCCGGCTGCTTTTAAAAAGTCAAACCCGATCATGAGGTAGGCAAACATTAAAAAGGAACCGGTGCCCGGGCCGAGAAATCCGTCGTAAAAACCGATCAGAAAAATGAGCGCTGTAAACAAAATCAGCCGGCTGGCGGATAACTTTTTATACGCCATGATTTTTCCCCAGTCTTTCTTCGTCACCGTATAGATGCCGACTGCGGCAAGCATGATCAGCATCAATGGTTTTAATACATCCGGATCAATCAGATGGACGGTGTACGCGCCGAGCATCGAACCGAAAAACGTGAGCGGAAACATTTTATAAATGGAAGATAGATCCAGTTTTCCGGAACGGTAAAATACAAATGTGCTTGTAAATGATCCCATTGTTCCCGCAAGTTTGTTGGTGGCAACCGCTGCAGACGGCGAAAGCCCGGTAAACAGCAGGGCAGGCAGGGCAATCAGGCCGCCCCCGCCGACAACAGAATCAATAAAAGCTGCACAAAACCCAAAACCGACCAACAGTGCCAACATGGATGGATCAAGCCCGAATATCATTAAATCAGCCTTCCTTTTTTATCACTGTTGTTATCGTAGCGAAAAATTTAAAAATTGTAAATATCTTTCCGCCCCGGGCATGTGCAAATTTTGCCAATGGATGGAATAAGGGGGCTTCCATGTTGCCTTAGAGCCCTTGCCAAAATGCTATATCCCCTGAAACTGTAAGCAGTCAGACAATTAAAGGTCGTTGATTTATTCCACTAAAGAAAAAAGACGTTTGTAGGAACATTATGACAAATGTAAAAATAAATTGTGAGTTTTTGATTTTAATGGGGTAAATTTATTTATTATAAGTGTCTAAATTTTTCCATTTTAGTCGGGTTTCAATAGATTAGGCTACTCATTCCTGTGGAAAATATTGTAAAACGGAAAAGGATGATTTTTTTTGAAAAAAAAGAGCCATGAAAGCCACTCCTTTGCTAAGATATAAGTACGAGCAAATATCCAGGGAGTGATTTCATGACTATTTCTATTCTAACACAAACCAGAGACTTTTCAATACAACAAAATTTGATTCCCCACAATTGGCAAGACTATGCCGATATACCATTTGTCATTCCAGCCATGTGTTTCCCTTGGGAGATTTTTAAGCCGATTGAACGAGAATACTACACCCTTTTATATTTGCACCTAAAAAATGAAAGAGCACATGATCATTCTAATGAAATACAACCGGCACTATTTCCAATAACGGAGGAAGAAGACAAGTCTGCGTCTTCATTATTTCATCTCCCTTCCACTGGGAGAAAACCGCATCCTTTCATGCCCTTTTTTCGTGCTTTTGAACTGGCCTCTTTACAGTATATTGAAGTGATGGTGGAGAGTGTCTATTTGCAAGTGAAATCAAACCCGCTATTTGCCACCATGTGTGGATTTACGGAGAAAATTCCGAGCTATCGTTCCTTTGCTCGTTTTGATCAAATCATGACAACAAATGGTCTTTGGGAAAAAGCCCGGCTATTGGTTGTTGAATATAATAAAGGGGAAGGCGTGGTTGAAACGAATGAGGAAGCAGCCGCCGTGGATACATCGCATATAGAGGCAGAAGCAACCTTGAATAAAACAAGGAAGACGTGTTCTTGTGAGGGTAATTGCGATTGCCCCAGAGTCCTTACGGACGACAATGTAGGGGTAATGCGTAAAAGTAATGCAGTCTCCTATATTGCGCATAAATTATCAATGGTATGCGGGGTGAGATCCGGTTTGCCTTTGACGCGGGAAGTATTTAAAGGAAATACACCCGATGGGAAAACATTAGAACCGACATTGGAGACGTTTAAGGCAGAGCACCCCGAGATGGCTGAGCAGTTGAGCTTTATCTTGGCAGATGGAATCTACCAAACGCCGGAAAATCAAAAAGTGACAAAGGATGTATTACAGGCGAAATTGGTGGCACCGATCAATCCACGGAACCGTAAAGATAAACCAACTACCGCCCGAGGGATTGAAAAAATCAACCGGTACGGCACTCCCATCTGTATCAGTGGACATAAAATGGAACTTAGAGGATCTGATCGGGAAAAGGGGCAATATATTTACACTTGTCCTGTATTTCATCCAAATGCCAAGCAAGAAGGTCTCACCTGCCCGCTAGCGAATCACGCGGAATGTTGTAATGGGGCAGCACAAGGAAGAGTATTTAGGATAGACTTTGATCAAACGCCTCAAGTAGATGTCGAGTTGCCTCAACATGGGCGCACATTTGAAGTGTTATATAGTGCCAGAACGATCATCGAACGAATCTTTGGCATTTTAAAAGACGGATACAGTCTCCGTCGTGTTCACAAGCGTGGGAAACAGGCAGTTGAAGCTCATGTAGATCGATGCATGATATCTATGCATATCATGGCAAATATGGCGTACCATCAGACAGGAAAGGCCAATTGTGGATGGACACGCAATCGGCTGCAAAGAGCAAATTAAGTTATTCACAGGTGGATATGTGAATAACTCAAATGAACGTTTTCTTTCCACAAAGGGTAGTGAAAAAAACCATTTTGTGAAGGCGGGATACGTATGCCCTTTTTTTGAAGAAAAATGACCGTTTTACTTCTATTGAATTAAAAATCTGGATGTAAATTGAAAATCTGGATGAAAAGGCAAAAAAAAATCGGGATAATTAATTTTCCAGAGCCTCGCTCAAGGGTATATTTTTATTTTGGCAGAGGCTCTTACGATTATGCTGTCCGCATCAACAGAAAAATAAAATACGGTGCGCCGAGGATTGAAATGACAATCCCGACCGGCAGTTCCATTGAAGGCATCACGACTCTCCCGACTGTATCGGCCAGCAGCAAAATGTTTGCGCCAATCAGCGCCGTTAAAGGCAGGGAAAATTCATGCTTTGTCCCCATGATCCCGCGGGCAATGTGGGGCGCGATCAGGCCGAGAAACGTAATGCCGCCCCCGACCGCTACACAGCACCCGGCCAGCCCGACCGCGGTCCCGAGAAGTTTCAGCCTTTCTTTTTCAAGCGGCACCCCGAGCCCTGTGATGACCGGCTCTTCCAGGCGCATAATATTCAAGTAACGGGCTTTGTATACCGCAAATGGAAGCAGAACAACCATCCAGGCCAAAGTGACAAGGACATAATCCCAGTTTGTCGCCCAAATGCTTCCAGATATCCAGGTCAGCGTTTTTGTGAAATCCTGGGGGTCCATTTTCATTTGCAGGACTGTTGTTGCCGCATTAAAAGCCGCATTTAAACCAATCCCTGTCAGGACAAGACGAGCGGGCGCCACGCTTCCGCCTTTTTTGGCAAGCAAATAGACAAGGACCGCCGAAAAAAAGGCGCCGGTTAATGCAAAAAACGGCATGACAAAAACAGAAACTACCCCGGAAAGAAAGGCCGTGCCTTTAAAAAAGAATGTATATAATACTACGGAAAAGCTTGCCCCTGCATTCACGCCGATTATGCCGGGATCTGCAAGCGGGTTTCTGGAAATGCTCTGGAGAATGCCGCCTGAAACGGCAATTCCGGCGCCAATTAGCATCGCGAGCACGATCCGGGGCAGACGGAATTCAAACAGGGTCATCCGCTGGTTGCCAACATCACTGCCGAAAAAGGCAGACCATATTTGCGGGAACGGAATATTCATTGTGCCTGTCCGGATGCTGGCAAAAAAGAGGACGGCCAGCAAAACAAGCAGGACAGCGCAAAGCATGCTGAATTTCCGTTTGCCGGTTGAAAGGTTTCCCACTATAATCCGCCCCCTTCTTTTCGTGCCAAATAGAGAAAGAACGGGACGCCGATGATTGCAGTCACTGCGCCTACCGGTGTTTCAAAAGGGGCGTTGATCATTTTTGCGGCATCATCGGCAATGATCAACAAAAGGGCGCCGAGAATCGCCGAACAAGGGATGATCAGGCTGTAATCCGACCCGACAAGGAAGCGGGTAATGTGCGGGATGACCAATCCGACAAACCCGATCATCCCGGCAATGGATACGGCCGCCCCTGTCAGCAAAAGAACTGCCACAATGCCTGCTATATAAACAAATACCGTGTTCTGGCCGAGCCCTTTTGCGATTTCTTCCCCGAGGCTTAAAATGGTGACGGCGCGCGAGATGGCAACGGCGATGATGATGCCAGCAATGATGGCCGGAATGACATATTTGAGCTGGCTGGATTGCACACCGCTCACGCCGCCTGCATACCAGTAGCTCAAATCTTTTGATATGTTGAAACGAAGCCCGATCGCCGTAGATAAGGCGCTAAGCAGAGAAGTAACGGCCGATCCGGCAAGCGCCAGCTTCACAGTGGTGTTCCCGCCCCTGGATAAAGCTGTGATTGAAAAAACGAGGGCCGCCCCCAAACCGGCTCCGGCAAAAGATACGAAAATCAGGCTCCGGTAAGAAATGCCCGGAAAAAAAGCATAGGCAATCGCCATAAGAAAAAGGGATCCTGAGGTTACCCCCAAAATAGACGGGGATGCGAGCGGATTTCGCGTCATTCCCTGCATGACCGAACCGGAAACGGCCAGCCCGGCACCGACGCATAAAGCGGCAATGGCACGCGGCAGCCGCAATTCATGGATAATGAAATGGGCCGGGTTGTTTGCATCATAAAAAAACAAACTTTTCCATACCGTTGTATAGTTGATATTCGATGCACCCAATTGAATGGAACCTGCGACGGCAAGAATGATAAAAATCCACCCGAAGCCGAGGATAAAATAAGCCAGTCGTTTTTTATACGGTTGATCCTGCCCGCGGTGTGCCGCTTTACTTGTGTGCGGTTTTGCCATCCCAGACTTCCTTCCTTCTCTTTCGATACGGTTAAAAAATTTTTTGTTCAAAAAGAAAAAAGATTGACAGAATGAAAAATTTTCGCTTTAATTGATGTTGATAATCATTATCATTTATCTGTCTACAATATTTTATCATAATGCCAGGGGGATGAAAATGTCTTACAATCTAAAATTAAAAAAGATTTTCCAAATATGCGGGATTGTCTTTCTGTCCGTTGCCCTCGCTGCCTGCGGGAACGGCCAGGCCGGAAATGGGAACGGAAACAAGCCTGCCGGCGGGGCGAAAACCCGGACGGTAACAGACGCAGTGGGGCATCAAGTAAAAGTGCCGGCCCATCCGAAACGCGTCATTGCGACTTATTTGGAAGACCATCTTGTTGCGCTCGGGGTGAAGCCTGTCGCACAATGGAGTGTCAGCAACGGCATTCAGGAATATTTGCAGGACGATTTACTGAAAGGGGTGCCGGCGATTTCTTACGACCTGCCCTATGAACAAGTGCAAAAATTCAAGCCGGATTTAATCCTGATTGATGATGCCGGCATGGTGGAAGGCGGGAAGTATGAACAATACAGCAAAATCGCTCCAACCTTTGTCGTGAGCAAAAAGCAAAACAGTGACTGGAGAAAAGAACTGCTTACTGTCGGGAAAGTGTTGAACAAAGAAGCAAAGGCAAAACAAGTGCTCGCAGATTATGAAAAGACAGCCAAGAAAGCAAAAGAACAACTGGCGAAAAACGGAAAATCTCCTTCTGCCGCTGCAATCTGGCTTGTGAACAATAAATTTTTTATCGTATCGAAAAATGTATCAAGCGGGGACGTCCTGTACAATGATTTGGGCTTGAAGGTGCCGGCTGTTGTAAATGAAATCTCTGCAAAAGCAACCAGTAACTGGAATGCCATCTCGCTTGAAAAATTAACCGAGCTGGATGCAGACTATATTTTCCTGATTAACAGCGATAAAACCCGCGCAACAGAGCTGGACAATGCATTATGGAAAAGCATTCCTGCCGTCAAGAAACACCATGTGGCTGAGTTTTCCGCTGATACCGGCTGGCTTTACTCCGGCGCGATTGCAAACAAAGAGATGATCCAGGATGTGTTAAAAACGATCAAATAATTATTTTCACGGCCTGCCGTCCATGTTGCATGGACGGCTTTGGCTGCGGAAAGAACATATTGATGTTTCCAAACCCGGCATCATGCGGATACGGGGGAAGAACACCCTTATTCCAACTGGAAAGGCCCAAAAAAGGAGAGCCTTTCTTCCAGAAAAGATTTGCAAAATTTCAAAAGCACAGGAAGGGTAGCAGGAAATGCTTAAATTGCGGAAAAACCTGGAGATTGCCGGTGAAAAATCGATTTGACACCCATTTAAAAACCTTATAGAATAAAAATGATATTAAGAATCATTTTCATTTAATGATAGATTCATAGGAGGAACTGAGATGCCAAAGCTTTGTGCAGAAAATTTAAAAGTTGCCTATGGAGATCATGAAATTATTAAAAACTTAAATTTAAATATACCAGCCGGAAAAATGACGGCGATCATCGGCCCGAACGGATGCGGCAAATCCACTTTGCTGAAGGCATTGGCGCGCATTCTCTTTCCGAAAAACGGGTCCGTTTATTTGGATGGAAAAGAACTGGCAAGACAATCAACAAAGAAAATTGCGCAAAAGCTTGCGATTTTGCCCCAGTCTCCGAGTGTGCCGGAAGGACTGACGGTTTCGGAACTTGTATCTTATGGCAGGTACCCGCACCAAAAAAGGTTTGGAAAGCTGAATCGTGAAGATTGGAAAGCCATTCACCGGGCCCTTGAAATGACCGGGACGGAAGAATTGAAAGACCGTCCTGTGGATGCGCTTTCGGGCGGGCAACGGCAGCGGGTCTGGATTGCGCTCGCACTTGCGCAGGATACCGAAATGATTTTACTGGATGAGCCGACAACCTATCTGGACCTGTCCCATCAGCTGGAAGTGCTGGAACTCTTGCAGGAGCTGAACAGAATGGAGCACCGCACGATCGTGATGGTGCTGCACGATTTAAACCAGGCCGCCCGTTTTGCGGACCATATCGTTGCCATGAAAGATGGCGAAATCCTTTACGAGGGCAGCCCCGAAGCTGTGGTGACAGCGGAAATGATGCGGGAATGTTTCGGATTGGATGCCCAAATTGCGCTTGATCCGAGGTGCAAAAAACCGGTTTGCCTTTCCTATGATTTGATTAAACCGTATAAAGAAGTACGCGCACAAATGGCGTAGCCACTTTTTTTATGAGCGGGATTGGAGGATCTTGGCATTGGACCATGAAATCTACGATGTAACCATTATTGGCGGCGGGCCGATTGGCTTGTTTACGGCGTTTTACAGCGGCATGCGGAAATTAAAGACGAAAGTGCTGGAGTCTAGCGGCCAGCTGGGCGGAAAAATCTCGATGTTTTATCCGGAAAAAACATTGCGGGATATTGGCGGGATCCGGAAAATAACAGGCGGGGATCTTGTGAAGGAACTGATCCGGCAGGCGGAAACTTTTTCGCCAACGATCCTTTTTCATCAGCATGTATCCGGTTTAAAGCGGCGCCCGGACGGCATTTTGATGTTAAGCACGGAAAACGGCGGCCTTCACCTGACCAAAACGGTTATCCTCACCGTCGGGGCGGGCATTTTCAAACCGATTAAGCTTGATATTCCGGGGGCAGAGCGCTATGAATCCGGCAATCTCCATTATGCCGTCGACGACTTGAATCGCTTCCGCAACAAGCGGGTGCTGATTTCCGGCGGCGGGAATGCGGCAGTTGACTGGGCAAACGAACTGGCCGCGATCGCCGAAAGCATTACGATCGTCCACAGGCGGGAAGCATTCAGCGGGCATGAATCCGATGTGTCCGAAATGGTGAAAAATGCACGCCTTTTTATCCCTTACTGCATTTCAGCCCTGCACGGGACTGGCAACAGGATCGAACGCGTTGCGGTGAAACACGCCGGGACGGGCGAAGAAATATGGCTTGAAGCCGATGAAGTTGTCGTGAACCACGGCATTCAGGGCGATTATGGCGGCATTTTAAACTGGGGCCTTAAAATGAAAGACGAGCGGATCGAGGTCAATGGCGCGATGGAAACGAATATACCTGGGATCTTCGCGGCAGGGGATGCGGCAACCTACCCGCACAAATTAAAATTGATTGCCGGGGGGTTTGCGGAAGGCCCGGTTGCTTTAAACAGCGCCGTCCGCTATATGTGCCCGGATGCAGAACCGATGGCCATGTATTCCACGCACCACGAAGATTTTGCAGATGAAAACGGCCGCGAAAAAGAAACACAGGCACGCTGAAAAAGGCCAAACAAATCATAAGGACGTTGGGTTGTGCTTCAACGTCTTTTTTGTATGCACTGAAAAGCAAAATGTGCATGCGCTTAAAACCCGTGCCCACCTTTTCTGTCCGCACATGGCGGTAACTGGACTGGAAAGGCGGATATATGGCCCGCCATCTATTTTTTAACGGCTTTCCGAAAGAAGTCTCCCATCCTCAAGGAATGTAAAGGTGCGAATAGCACCAATGAGTAGGTGGGAGATGAATTTCGGTTGGCTTTAGCCAAAGTTATTTTTCCAATCCTTTTCTCAACAATTCTAAGATTGCGGCTGTTCTAGTTGGAATCCCATTTTCTTTTTGATATTGCTCCAATTTTTCTAATATCGTCTTAGGCATACGAATTTCTACACGTTCTTTCTCTTCTCTCATGATTATCACCTCATATTGATTGTACGGATTTTTTACGATATAATCAATATATACGAAATTTTTCCGCACAAAGTGAGGTGAATTGATATGGCCAAGCAAAACAAAGCTTTCAAGTTTCGTTTGTTACCAAACAAAGAACAATCCGCATTATTAGCTAAGACATTTGGTTGTGTTCGCTTTGTCTACAATAAGATGTTAGCTGAACGCAAAGAAACGTATGAAAAGTTCAAGGATGATAAAGAATTGCTTAAAAAGCAAAAGTTTCCGACTCCTGCAAAATATAAAAGTGAATTTCCATTCCTAAAAGAAGTGGATTCTTTAGCTTTGGCAAATGCACAAATGAACTTACAGACTGCTTATAAGAATTTCTTTGAAGGAAATGCGGATTTTCCAAAGTTCAAAAATCGTAAAGCAAAACAATCCTATACAACTAATATGGTCAACGGAAATATTAAGCTAGAAAATGGTCATATCAAACTGCCAAAAATCAAAAAGCCAATAAAAATGAAACAGCATAGAGAGATACCTGCTGATTATAAAATCAAATCTTGCACTATTTCTAAAACAAAGACAGGCAAATACTACATTTCAATTTTGACAGAATATGAGAAAGATATTCGTCCAGTTAACATACAGAAAGTTGTTGGTTTGGATTTTGCTATGGATGGTCTATATGTCGAGAGTGAACAGGGTAAGAAAGCCAATTACCCACGTTACTATCGGCAAGCCTTAGATAAATTAGCAAAAGCACAACGAATTCTTTCTCGAAGAAAGAAAGGTTCTGCACGTTGGAACAAGCAACGACTAGTAGTGGCTAAATTACATGAGAAAGTGGCGAACCAACGCATGAATTTTCTTCATCATAAGTCAAAAGAATTAGCTTCTAACTTTGATGCTGTCGTGATTGAGGACTTGAACATGAAAGGGATGTCTCAAGCGCTTCACTTTGGGAAAAGCGTTCACGACAACGGTTGGGGTATGTTCACTACTTTCTTAGCGTATAAGCTAAAAGAACAAGGGAAACAACTTGTGAAAATTGATAAGTGGTTTCCCTCCACTAAGAAGTGTTCATGTTGCGGCAAGGAAAAAGAAATGCCATTATCTGAACGTGTATATAAATGTTCTTGCGGCTTTGTATTAGATCGCGATCACAATTCAGCAATCAATATCAAAAATGAGGGATTACGCTTATTAGCGTTATCATAAGTAACAAAACTCTTGGAACAAGAGGGTTAGCTCGGTCAGTTTTCGTTGGCTAGTAAAAGCAACGATAAGTCGAGAAGCCCCCACTTCAATCAAACCGTAAGGTTGATAAGTGGTGGGTAGTTCACATTCGCACCGCACCACTAAAAGGGTTGCGTAAGATTGTATTTCCTTTTTGTGTTTTTTCAGGTCTTCAAAGTCATGAAGCGGAGGGGCCGGGGCAGAATCATCTTTTGAAAAACCAATGGCTCCTAAAATCTTTTTGCCGCTTGCCGATTCCGCGCTGTCAACGCCGCTCAGGGAAAACGCGTTGATGTCTTTATCCCCTGCCCCCCTTTCCCCTGCCCCCATGTTTTGATGGACGAATTTCTGCACGTCTTTATTGATTTCTGGATGAAATGGAAAAAGAAAGGGCATCCTATTTTTGGAAAAGAAACAGAACGGGGTGGAAAGGTGAAACGCATCATCATTATACTGCTCAGTACCGGCATGATGTTGCTTTTGGCCGGGCTTATGGTCTATTTTATTATAAAGCATGATACATTGCGCTGGGGAATTGCGGCCGGCGGGATTGTGTTAAGTGCGCTGCCGCTCGGCTTATTATTTTTAAAACATAACCGGATCAATACGCCCTCGATTATTGGCTGGTATATTTTCGTGATTTGCTCCATCTGCCTCGGTTCGATCGCCGGATTTTACGGGCGTTTTTCGTGGTGGGACACGTCCGTTCACTTTTATAAGGGCATTTTTACAGCTTGTATCGGCGTTACGCTGTATAAAATACTGGTTCCGGAGGCGGCAAGGCGGGGCATGTCGCGCTTGATTCCCGCATTGTTTGCCCTCGGGCTTGCGATAACAGGGAGCGTTCTTTGGGAAATGTATGAATTTATCGGGGATGTGATTGCCTCCCATACGATGCAGCGCGGCGGCAATACCGATACAATGGTGGACTTATTGGCCGGATTTTTTGGCGGGATGCTGATCGCGGTATATACTGGATTCAGGAAACAAAATGTATAAGAAGAAGGAAAGTGTGAATATGGACCGGAAAATTGTGTTTGGAATCAGCTTGGTTTATGTACTGTGGATGGCTGTTTTGTGCGCCATGCAATATACGGCCGGCGCGTCTTGGAAGGCTGCGGTCGCGCTTGGCGGGGTGATCTGCGGCGCAATTCCGCTTATCCTTTCGTGGATTCCGCGCCTCCGGTTCCACCTGCCCCTTGTTATTTCTTATTTTCTTTTTTTAACCGGCTCCCAATATTTTGGATCGATCCGCGGCTGGTACGGCTTAGGTTGGTGGGACACCTTTTTGCATTTTGTGAGCGGCGTCCTTCTCGGATTTGCTGCTATCGCACTTTATGAACGGCTGGTGCGCCGGGATGCGGGCAAGGGGGTCTCCGCCTGGTTTGTATTTTTGTTTGTGCTTGGGTTTGCCGCGCTTGGCGGTGTGCTGTGGGAGATCTATGAATTCTCGGGCGATCAATTCTTTGGCACCACTTTGCAGGGCGGCGGGAACAAGGATACCATGACCGATTTAATTGCAGATGTGCTCGGCGGCCTGGTTGTGGCAACGGGTTCCGGGATACGGACGAAACGGAAGTAAGAAACAAAAACCAAAAAATTTTACCCCACCGGAAGGCTTTTGGTGTATAATTCAACAATGGGCGAGTACGGAAGCATTCGAATCTTTGTTGAAAGTGAGTGATCCCAGTGGGACGCAAATGGAATAATATTAAAGATAAAAAAGCAGCAAGGGATGCTAATACAAGCCGCATTTATGCGAAATTCGGCCGCGAAATCTATGTTGCTGCGAAACAGGGTGTGCCGGATCCGGTGGCAAACAGCGCATTAAAAATGGTGCTCGAGCGCGCCAAAACATACAGCGTGCCGAAAGCGATCATTGACCGCGCGATTGAAAAAGCAAAAGGCGGGGCCGATGAAAACTATGACGAGCTGCGTTACGAAGGCTTTGGCCCGGGCGGCTCGATGATCATTGTCGATACGTTGACGAACAATGTCAACCGGACCGCATCCGAAGTGCGCGCCGCTTTCGGGAAAAACGGCGGCAATATGGGGGTGAGCGGTTCAGTAGCGTATATGTTTGATAAAACGGCAGTTTTTGGCATTGAAGGGAAAACAGCAGATGAAGTGCTGGAGCTTTTGCTTGAGGCTGATATTGACGTCCGCGATGTCTTTGAAGAAGACGGCGCCGTCATTGTCTACGCGGAGCCGGACCAGTTTCACGCGGTTCAGGAAGCTTTTGAAAATGCCGGCATTACGGAATTTACCGTTGCTGAATTGACAATGTTGCCGCAAAACGAAGTCACATTGCCGGATGAGGACCGGGAGAAATTCGAAAAACTGATTGAAGTGCTGGAAGATTTGGAAGATGTCCAGCAAGTTTACCATAATGTCAATTTTGGCGATTAAGATGGACGGCGGGACAATCCCGCCTTTTTCGTATAAGCCAATTTCTTTGAAAGCAAGGCTGAGCACATTTTCCGGCAAACACGTGAATTTTGTCACATACAGAACCCGTATCAATAGACGCAAGAAAACTGAACCGGTATAATAATAATACAATTCATTGTACATAATAGAGGGGATATTCTGTGAGCGAACATCCGAATATACATGTGGGCGGTCTTCAATTTGAATGGGAATTGGACAAAGGCAGATTCATTTTTGAAGGGGAAGATGCAGTCCTTTTCTGGATTCCGACTGTGATGCGCGATCTGTTTACTACAATTGAAGAAATATCCGGGGAAGAAGCATCCAATGTTGTCTTTGAGACAGCGGGTTTCCGCCAAGGATTGCTCGTTGCCGATTATTTTAATAAAATCAAAGATTTCGATGTGAAAAAGGCATCTGAACTCATTACCACTACTTACGCATCAGCGGGCTGGGGACGAGCCGTGATGAAAGACATGGACTTTGATCAGAAGACATTGACGATTGAGCTGAAAGACAGCTGGGAGCATAAAATCAATGCGGCCCAGGGGAAGAAAACGGGCAGCAATTTTCTGCCTGCCCACTATGCTGGTGTTTTTACCGGGTTGCTCCATACAAATATATGGTATAAAGTCGTCCGGTATCAGATCGAAGGCCATGACTCCACGATCATTGAGTATTTCCCATCGGATATCACGGTGTCACATAATATTCACCAGCTGGCGCGGAAAAAGGAAGCCGAGCAGATCATTCAGCTGGAGGCGCTCGTCGAAGATAAGACGCGGGAACTGAAAGAGCTCGTCAAGCAGCTGTCATCACCGATTATTCCGATTTTGGACGGCATTGTCGTCGTGCCGTTAATCGGGAAATATGACGATGAACGTGCCGAAGAACTGATAGAAAAAACGTTGAAAAATTTGCCGCAGTACAAAGCAAAGTATTTGGTGCTTGATTTAACGGCGCTCGATGTGGAAGACGATCCGCACAGCATCCAGTTTATTGAAAATATCGGAAAGGCATCTTCCTTAATTGGCACGCAGACGATCCTTGTCGGTATATCGCCGTCCATGAGCATGACAATTTCTTCTTCCGGGCTTGATTTCAGCCAGTTTGACTGCTTCCAGACGTTGCAGCACAGCATCCACTATGCGCTCGGACAATTGGGGAGGAAAATACTCTGATTGGCAAGGCCCGCCAATCATCTGTTTCAAAAAGCGGAGAAATGGTTCCCCGCTTTTTGTATTTTCGGGCTTGTTGAACAATTTTGGTTTACATTTGGCTTCTGTTTCTTTGCACGTTTTATAAAGTTCGGCGAGTGATCAGCGTCCTTTTTGTTATTCAGCAACCCTCTTTCATACCGGAAAAAGGGCAACTCCCGTTATTTCTACATATACTGGCGAAATTCGGCTTATTTTTTTCTTGAAATTTTCAAATGATTGTTTATACTTAAATTAACATACTAACCGGTTAGTCAACGGGGAGGGGATGGATCATATGGATTTTGATTACTCACCAAAAGTGAAGGCACTGATTTCAAAGCTTGAGCGTTTTATGGAAGAAAACGTATATCCGGGTGAAAAGCTCTTTGAGGAACAACTGAATGCACAGGAAACACGGTGGGCTGCCGTTCCGCCGATTATGGAAGAATTGAAGGCAAAAGCAAAGCAGGAAGGGCTTTGGAATTTGTTTTTGCCGGACAGGGAATACGGGGCAGGGCTTTCAAACCTTGAGTATGCGCCGCTTTGCGAAATCATGGGAAGGTCCATTATTGCCCCCGAAGTATTCAACTGCAACGCGCCCGATACCGGGAATATGGAAGTGCTTGCCCGGTACGGGAGTGATGAGCAGAAGGAAAAATGGCTGAAACCGCTTTTAAATGGCGATATCCGCTCGTGTTTTTCCATGACGGAGCCGGATACTGCTTCGAGTGATGCAACCAATATTTCATGCAGCATTGTACGCGACGGCGATGAATACATTGTGAACGGGCGGAAATGGTGGTCATCAGGCGCCGGCGATCCGAGGTGCAAAATTGCGATTGTCATGGGAAAAACCAATCCGGATGCACCGCGGCACGAACAGCAGTCTATGATTCTCGTACCGCTCGATACACCCGGTGTGAAGATTGAGCGGATGCTCCCGGTTTTCGGTTATGATGATGCCCCGCACGGCCATGCGGAAATTACGTACGAAAACGTGCGGGTGCCGGCTGAAAATATGATTTGGGGGGAAGGAAAAGGGTTTGCGATTGCGCAAGGGCGGCTCGGGCCGGGCAGAATCCATCACTGTATGCGGCTGATTGGGGCTGCGGAGCGTGCGCTTGAACTTTTATGCAAGCGCATACAAAACCGTGTGCCGTTTGGAAAGCCGCTCGCAGAACAGGGCGTCATCCGCCAGTGGGTGGCTGAGTCGCGCATTGAAATCGAGCAGGCGCGGCTTCTGACATTGAAAGCAGCGTATATGATGGACACGGTTGGCAATAAAGCGGCGAAAAAAGAAATTGCGATGATTAAAGCAGTGGCCCCGCGGATGGCGCTCGCTGTGATCGACCGCGCCATCCAGGCGTTCGGTGCAGCCGGCGTTTCGGACGATTTTCCGCTCGCCCGGCTGTGGGCCAACGCGCGCACATTGCGGCTTGCAGACGGCCCGGATGAAGTCCACCTCGACCAGATTGCAAGGCTTGAGATGAAACCGTACCAGGAAAGGGGATTAGCCGATGAACGTGTTAGAACTGTTTAGTTTAAAAGGAAAAACCGCCATCGTGACAGGCGGCGGCAGGGGGCTCGGTGAACAAATTGCGCGGGCTTTTGCAGAAGCGGGGGCGGATGTCGTGCTCTGCTCCAGAAAAAAAGCGGCATGCGAAGAAGCGGCTGCACGCATCGAATCGCTCGGCGTGAAAGCGCTCTCATTGGAGTGTGACATTACAAACCGCGCCCGGGTTGATGAAGTGGTTGCGGAAACCGTAAAACAGTTTGGCAAAATCGACATCCTCGTCAATAATTCCGGCGCGACCTGGGGGGCGCCTGCCGAGGATATGCCGGTTGAGGCGTGGGAAAAAGTGATCAGCACGAATGTGACCGGCACTTTCCATATGAGCCAGGCAGCCGGAAAAGCCATGATCAAGCAGGGGCACGGCAAGATTATCAATATTGCTTCCATTGCCGGGCTTGGCGGCGTCGATCCGCGCATCATGGATACGATCGGTTACAACACAAGCAAAGGGGCGGTCATCACGTTTACAAAAGATCTCGCTGCCAAATGGGGCAGGTACGGCATCCATGTGAACGCGATTGCGCCGGGCTTTTTCCCGACAAAAATGGCCAAAGTGATCATCGAACGCGGCAAAAACCCAATATTGGAAGCAACGCCGCTCGGCCGGTTCGGCAATGACCAGGATTTAAAAGGTGCAGCTGTTTTTTTGGCATCGGCAGCCTCGGACTACGTGACGGGGGATGTGCTGCTCGTTGATGGCGGCATGCACGTGCTTTAAAACCGGCAAGCCGGGCGGGTGGATGATGGTTAAGCAGTCCATTTGGCAATAAAAACAAGGGGGATTTGGAATGGAAAACAAAGTGTGGCATGCTGTCTATACCGATGAGATTCCCAAAGAAATTGAAGTGCTGGATATTTCGCTGTATCAAATACTTGCAACTGCAGCCGAAAAGTACCCGGACCGGACTGCCCTCTCTTTTTACGGCAGAAAGACGGCCTATGCGGAACTTTACAAAGCATCGCTTGCCTTTGCCTCCTCCCTTCAGAAAAGAGGCGTGCAAAAAGGCAGCAGGGTGGCGGTCATGCTGCCGAACTGCCCGCAGTATGTCGTGTCCTATTACGGTGCGCTTATGGCAGGTGCGATGGTTGTCCAGATCAATCCGATGCTCGTTGAACCGGAAATCAGGCATATATTAAATGACTCGGGCGCCGAAACGATCATTGTCCTGGATGATTTGTACCCGAAAGTGCAGGCCGTCCGCCCGGAAACATCGCTGAAAAATGTAGTCATAGCCGGTTTTAAACCGGCGGCCGGACCCTTGGATGAGGCCGAACCCTTTGATGCCTTGTTACAGGCAGGAACGGATTACAACCCTCCTGCGCTCGACCCCCGGGAGGATATTGCCGTGCTCCAGTACACGGGCGGTACCACCGGCCGGTCAAAAGGGGCGATGCTGACCCACCGGAACCTTCTTGCCAATCTGGTGCAAACATATGAATTTTTCAAACCGGTCATGGGGCCGGGAAAAGAACGGATTTTGACCGTTATCCCGCTTTTTTCACGTATTTGGCATGACATGCGCCATGAATTATGCGATCTACACCGGTTCGGAATCGGTCATGCTGCCGCGTTTTGATCTTGAAGAAGTACTCAAGACCATCAAGGAAACGCAGCCGACCTATTTTCCGGGTGTGCCGACGATGTATGTCGCCATCACGAACCACCCGAAAGCGATGGAGTACGGGCTGGATTCCATTAAGACCTGCAACAGCGGGAGTGCACCGATGCCGCTCGGGCTTTTGCGCCAGTTTGAAGAAAAAACGGGGGGCGTCATTGTCGAGGGGTACGGCCTTTCGGAAGCTTCCCCGGTGACACACTGCAATCCGGTTTTCGGTAAACGCAAGCCGGGCAGCATCGGGATCGCGATTCCATCAACAGATTATAAAATCGTCGATGTTGCAACCGGCACGGAAGAACTGAAGCCGGGCGAGACGGGGGAGCTGATTGTAAAAGGTCCGCAAGTAATGAAGGGGTACTGGAACATGCCGGAAGAAACGGCGGAAGCACTCCGGGACGGCTGGCTGTACACCGGCGATATCGCGACGATGGATGAGGAAGGGTACGCTTATATTGTTGACCGCAAAAAAGATATGATCATTGCAAGCGGCTATAACGTATATCCGCGCGATGTCGAGGAGGTGCTGTATGCGCATCCCGCCGTCCAGGAAGCAGTGGTAATCGGTGTGCCGGATCCATACCGGGGTGAGACGGTCAAGGCATTTGTCGTGTTAAAAGAAGGGCAGAAAATGACGGAAGAAGCACTGATCGAATATGCAAGCGCCCATCTCGCCCCGTATAAACGCCCGAAGATCATAGAGTTCCGTGATGCGTTGCCGAAAACAAATGTCGGGAAAATTTTGCGCCGCAAGCTGCGCGATGAAGAAAGGAAAGTGCGCGAGTAAAAGCAGGAACGTGAAGCTGGGTATGTGATATAATTTTCTTAATATAGTAATAGATGGAGAGGACCGGCATGAAAGCGAAGATTACGGAACACAGCATACGCTTGTTTGAACAAAAAGGCTTCACGGAAACATCCATTCAGGATATCGTTGACAGCATCGGCGCGACAAAAGGCACGTTTTACTATTATTTTTCCAGCAAAGAACAACTTTTGATGGACATTCATATGGACTATATTACGAAACTTTTGGAAAAGCAGAAGGCCATCCTTTCGGAAAACGGATCGTGCAAGGCAAAACTGCATGCGCTTGTCCTGATGCTACTTGAAAGCATCAAAACGGAAAAAGCAAAAGCCCTTATCTTTTTCCGTGAGATCAAAAATTTAAGCGGTGAAAAGCTCGAACTGATTTTACAAAAACGCGAAGCTTTCCGCCTCGGGGTTGAAAAGCTGATCCGGGAAGGCATTGAGATCGGCGAGTTTGCGGGGCATCTGGACGCGAATCTTACTTCCTTTGCCATTCTCGGCATGGTGAACTGGAGCTACCAGTGGTTTAAACCGGAAGGCCGGAAATCAGCGGCAGAAGTGGCAGAACTGTTCATGGACATCGTCCTGCACGGGATTGAAAAAGCGTAGAGCCATATGGCTGCCGAAATGGGGATGTTTTGAGATCAAGCCGGGTGGGTGGCAGCAGGGCTGCATGAAAAGTGCATACGTTACGGCGGCTGCGTCAGGAAATAGCCTTGTGAAAAGAAGGGGTGGCAGCAGCGGATCATTCATGGTCAGGGCCTTGCAAGGTGCAAAACCATACAGCTGCGGTAATGGTGTTCAAGCGAAAGGGAGGGATTTGTTTGCATGAATTGAAATTGCGGACACGCTTTTGCGAAACAGATGCAATCGGCCATATTAACAACACCAGTTACTTCATCTACCTGGAAGACGCCCGGTTGAAATTTTTTGAAAGCATCGGTGCAAGCGTGGAAATAAAAGATTTCAATATTATTCTAGCTTCAGTAAAGTGCGATTTTATCAGCCAGGCGTTCTATAATGAAGAACTCACGATCCGGACCGGCGTGGCAAAGCTCGGCAATACGAGCTGTGAACTGGCCCATGAAATGCTGGATGCAGAAACCGGCCGTTTGATCGCAAAGGGGAAAGCAGTTGTCGTCTTTTTTGACTTTGATAAGCATCAATCACGCCCGATTCCGGATGATATAAGGGGCATCCTGGAAAAGCATTTGCAGCCGGTGATGTGAAAAAACGGCCTGCCTATTACGGGACACAAGGGGGAGAGGAAAATGAATTCAGACACTATTCCGGTCCGCAAAGGGGAAGAACTGGACTTAACCAGACTGCAGCAATATTTGCGCGAGAAGCTTCCGCAAATGCCGGATGCACCGCTTGAAGTTGCACAATTTTCAGCAGGCCGTTCGAATTTGACCTATCAATTAAAAGCAAGTTCGTGGGAAGCGGTGCTCCGGCGCCCGCCGCTTGGCCCGGTTGCCCCGAAAGCGCATGACATGGGGCGCGAATTCCGTGTGCTGAAGGCGCTCCAGCCGTTTTTCGCACCGGCTCCGGAAGTGTTGCTTTTCGAAGAGGACCCGTTTGTGATCGGCGCTCCGTTTTTTCTTATGGAAAGAAAGCATGGCATTGTGCTCGATACCGCTTTTCCGCCGGGAGTGGAGCCGAAAAAGGAAACGTGCCGGCGGATTTCCAGTATCATGGTTGACAGGCTTGTGGAGCTGCATGCGATCCCGTATGAAGAGACAGAGCTCCTTTCCATGTCAAAGCCGGCCGGTTTTCTCGAACGCCAGGTGAACGGCTGGATTGAGCGCTATCTGCGTGCGAAGACGGATGAAATTCCGGAAGCGGAGCCGCTCATCCATTATTTGCGTGACCATATTCCGCCGCAACAAGGTGCAGCCGTGATTCATTATGATTATAAGCTGAATAACGCGATGTTTAATGAAGATTTTTCGGAAATGACCGGCCTGTTCGACTGGGAAATGGCAACCATCGGCGACCCGCTCGCAGATCTCGGCGCTGCTCTCAGCTACTGGACGGAAAAAGATGACCCGGATTTGATCAAAAATGGGCTCGGCGAACCGTCCGTCACGACGCTGGACGGCTTCATGACGCGCCGCGAGTTTGTCGAAGCTTATGCGAAAAAAAGCGGACGCGACGTCTCGAACATCGATTACTACTTGATTTTCGGTTACTTTAAGCTTGCCGGCATTTGCCAGCAAATCTACTACCGTTACAAGCGCGGCCAGACACAAGACCGGCGTTTCGCCCATTTCGGCAACGTCGTCCGCAGCCTGATCCGGCACGCGGTGGAAGTGGCGGAGAGGGTTTAACGCAAGCGCTCCATAGCTGATTTAACGTAAAAGAAGGCGAATCTAGCATTTTCGCAGATGGATTCTTCTATAATATTGAAACAGCATTTACTGGCAAATCGGATACAAGCCAAAATCTGATTCGTTCAGTAAGCCCTAAATAAGATGCTCGTCAAAAATGTCGTCGACCTCCATTAGCGTAGAAAACCCGGGGGATCGACGACAAATTGTTAAAACGGGCAAGTCTTTGACACTATTGGTATTGCCTGGATTCCATTAGATGTTGAAGAGATTTTTTTGCGCAAGCAGGAAATTCCAGCAGTCATGGAGAAATGTTATAATATCAGTGAGTTTTTGGAGTTAGTATTTTACCTATGAGGAATTGAAACGTTTTTGGCAAGGGGCGACATTTAAAGGTTCGGTATCGTTAGTATTTTACCTATGAGGAATTGAAACTCGGATCACTTCCGCGAACTCGTCCCCGTATAAACGTTAGTATTTTACCTATGAGGAATTGAAACATTGGATCCACGAGGGAGGTAAAAGCAGGCCCGTTGTTAGTATTTTACCTATGAGGAATTGAAACCTCGAGGCGGCTCAACAAGTTCAAAAAACATGAACTCGTTAGTATTTTACCTATGAGGAATTGAAACTTATATCGCCCGGCCCATTCCTGGGAAATGGATGCTGCGTTAGTATTTTACCTATGAGGAATTGAAACATGGCCACTCTGATAAGTCTTTTTCAGTCCATTAAACGTTAGTATTTTACCTATGAGGAATTGAAACTGCCCTGCTTCAATCCAAGCATTTCTTAATTTTTCGTTAGTATTTTACCTATGAGGAATTGAAACTGCCGTCTAATGCCATGCTGATGGTACACAATCCATGTTAGTATTTTACCTATGAGGAATTGAAACGCCAGCCACTGTTCAATATAAGCCACAAGCTGTTCGTTAGTATTTTACCTATGAGGAATTGAAACTGTTTTCGCCGTCCACAACTTGTGTACCTTTCGGTGCAAGTTAGTATTTTACCTATGAGGAATTGAAACTCTTTTGCATATGAACGCACGGAATCGAAATAGACACCGTTAGTATTTTACCTATGAGGAATTGAAACTTAACAACTATAATCAAGTTAAGAGAGAAACGCCCACGGTTAGTATTTTACCTATGAGGAATTGAAACTGGGATGTCTGGCATGTAAAATGTACCAAAGTCAGTGTTAGTATTTTACCTATGAGGAATTGAAACCCGTTAAACACGGTCACCTGCACGATCGGTTTTGCGGTTGTTAGTATTTTACCTATGAGGAATTGAAACAATGGTGGTGAATACATTTATGTTAGAGCGAAAGGAGTTAGTATTTTACCTATGAGGAATTGAAACCGGTACACTTTCGACGGAATACGCAATAGCACCGTGTTAGTATTTTACCTATGAGGAATTGAAACACGGATGCAATGGACGCCAGCGTGCCATCCTGCTTGTGTTAGTATTTTACCTATGAGGAATTGAAACATTGTTTTAGCAGTTTATTTGTATCGGTCATATCAAGTTAGTATTTTACCTATGAGGAATTGAAACCCGGATCCGGTCGTCGGCCTGTTGCCGCCATATATTCGTTAGTATTTTACCTATGAGGAATTGAAACATTCTTCGCAATGGTAAGCGTACCAGGACGGCTTAGTTGTTAGTATTTTACCTATGAGGAATTGAAACCCAAAAAATCGACAGTCAACTGATCATTGTCTTTGTAAGTTAGTATTTTACCTATGAGGAATTGAAACACAATAAAAAATCATGGGCAGAGGTACCGCTTAGCACTGTTAGTATTTTACCTATGAGGAATTGAAACACGCCAGCACAGGTAAAAGCAGGCGGTTTGCAAAACGGTTAGTATTTTACCTATGAGGAATTGAAACGCGGATTCCAGCTTTTTATCAGCTTCATCTGGAATGTGGTTAGTATTTTACCTATGAGGAATTGAAACACGCCGTGCCAAATCTGCCCGACCGCGCCACGCAAGTTAGTATTTTACCTATGAGGAATTGAAACCACGGATTTTGCACGATAAATCTCCTCCATAGTGTGTTAGTATTTTACCTATGAGGAATTGAAACGAGATTGTGGAAGAAGAAGCCGCTATCGTACAAAAAATGTTAGTATTTTACCTATGGGGAATTGAAACCATAGATGGTGATAAATAATATGTATCGGCTACTTTTCCGTTAGTATTTTACCTATGAGGAATTGAAACCCCCTTCCGAGGCAAAACAAAAAGCGCAGTCTTTTGTTAGTATTTTACCTATGAGGAATTGAAAAACACTCAATATAGCCAGTCGGAAGTTAATTTCTATTCTGAAAATATGTGCCGGCTTGATTTTCATTCACCCGCTGGTGTCACGTTCACTGCGGCACGGGTTTCTAATTGAATTAAGAAATAAGTCACTTTTACAGTCTATCCCGCTGAATCAAATTTAATTCTGAAATCACGAACACACCTGCCATGCGAAACAAATTTTGCAGTCATAAAACAGGAAAAATCATCTGAAAAATCGTAACTATTACTCGAAGGGAGATGGAGCTATGGAAGACTATTTGATGTACTTGAATGGTGAATGGACGGGGGAAGGACTGCCAAAAATCAAAGTGGACAACCCTGCGTCCGGCGAAGTGATTGCGACGATTCCAAAAGGCGGGGAAAAGGAAGCTAAGCTCGCTGTTGACGCGGCGCATGCGGCTTTTCCGGCGTGGGCGGCGCTTTCTGCCTATGAACGAAGTGCCTACCTCCGCACGTGGTTTGAACTGATCCGTCAACATGAAAACGAGCTTGCTAGGACGATGACCATTGAACAGGGCAAGCCGCTCAAGGAAGCACTCGGGGAAATGCGTTACGCAAATGGCTTTATCGAGTGGTTTGCCGAAGAAGGAAAGCGTGTGTATGGCGAAACGATTCCGGCATCCGCTACCAATAAACGCCTGTTTGTCCATAAACAGCCGGTCGGCGTTGTCGCGGCAATTACCCCGTGGAATTTCCCGGCTGCCATGATTACCCGCAAAGTTGCACCTGCGCTTGCTGCCGGCTGCACCGTTGTCATCAAACCGGCAAAGCAGACACCGCTTACTGCCTTGAAGCTTGCTGAGCTTGCTGCAAAAGCCGGCATTCCGAAAGGCGTCATGAATGTGATAACCGGGAGTGCGAAGGAAATTGGGGACACGTGGCTTGCCGATGAGCGTGTCCGCAAACTTACTTTTACCGGATCGACCGAAATCGGGAAAGAGCTGATGCGCGGTTCAGCTGACACGGTGAAAAAAGTGTCGCTGGAACTTGGCGGGCATGCACCGGTTATCATCACGAAACATGCGGATCTCGATAAAGCTGCTGAGGGCACGGTCGCTGCAAAATTCCGCAACGCCGGCCAGACTTGTGTATGCTCGAACCGCATATATGTACAGGAAGAAGTGTATGAAGCTTTTACCAAGAAATTCACAGAAAAAGTGAAAGCGCTCCGTGTCGGGGACGGACTTGCAGAAGGCACGGATATCGGGCCGCTGATTGACCGGAATGCGGTTGAAAAAGTAGAACATCACGTCAAAGACGCGGTGGAAAAGGGAGCTACCGTGGAAACAGGCGGCAGCGCGAAAGATGGGCTTTTCTTTGAACCAACTGTCATTTCCAATGTTACCGATGAGATGATATGCATGAAAGAAGAAACATTCGGGCCGCTTGCACCGGTAACGAAATTTACGGATATTGATGAAGCGATCCGGCGTGCCAATGATTCCATTTACGGTCTTGCTGCGTATGTATTTACGGAAAATATTTCGGAAGGCATTCAAATTGCAGAGGGGCTGGAGTATGGCATTGTCGGGCTGAACGACGGGCTTCCGTCCACGCCGCAGGCTCCATTCGGCGGTTTCAAGCAGAGCGGCCTCGGCAGGGAAGGCGGCCGTTACGGTATAGAAGAATTTTTGGAAGTCAAATATATTTCCCTCGGTTTATAAGTGCCTGGCCCGGCACACCGAAATAGGCGGGATCCCTAAATGGGGGTTCCGCTTTTTTGGTTCCAAACCGATTACGGGAAGAGGACGAAATATTTCGGCAAAAAAGAATTAAACTTGGTTTCCAATGCCGGGAAGCCCACTAAGATCCGGGTAGTGCCCGTTAGTCTTTTAGAGTTCTTCGACAAGACAAAGGCCATCCCAACCCCGGTTCAAGAAAACTTTAAAAAAAGATTCAGGCCTAGGTCCCAATGCCCCAGCCTCAGGACAAAGGGCATCCGGGCAGTGGCCGGTAAAAAGACAAAATGCAGCAAATTTCCCGGGAAAGCGTCCTTTATGGTAAAAAGAAGATAAAACAAACACGATGAGAGACAACTTGCAACAAAATTTTCGACACGTGGGCAATGAAAGACATATCGCAACAAACTCCGCACATTGGCTCCGCGGAAGATCAAATGTCCTGTTGGGGCGTCTTTCACTTGCAGGATGAAGCAAAGCCGGTGAAAATTTTGTATAGAAATGTTTTTCGACGCCATCATCATGACAAAAGACACCAAGTTTCCCCGGGAAATGATTTTTATAGAGGATTAAAAATGACAAATATTCGGAAATCATCATCCGAAAAAAACGCCTCTGCCGCAAGAGGGATAAAACAGCCGGCACGTATTTTCAGGACCCCTATCCATGCTGCGGCGGGCGCGGCGACACCAGAGAACGAAAATGGGCAAACGCATATTTTCAAAATAGAAGCCTGCCGCATTGGATACGGAATGGGCAAAAGAATGAAAATAGGCCGGCACAATTTTTAGGGTAGGCCAAAGAACATTTCTTCACCAAACAAGCACTACAGCTACTCTCCAGGATTCAGACTGGGATTGCAAAGATTCGACCGGAATTCGGTTTTCTTCAGACAAAGGAAAGATTTCCGCGCAGATTCTCTCTCTGAATTGATCGAGCATTACAACAGTACGCATTTGTCTTTGCCCTTGATCCGTTTCGCATTTTGAAACCCGCTGATTTCTACATTTTTTAAGATAACATTTTTTGCACGGTACTGGATGGCGACAACAGGATTTCCCTTGAAATCGTAATCCGGGTCGCCAAGTGCTGTCAGCCCGTTAATGACAACGTTCCGGTAAGCGGAAACAACGAGGCTGCGCGGCGTTGAACCTTCATATAAATCCGTAAACACCGGCGCGATGGAAACAAGATTGGCCGCCACAATATGGTCCGCGCTTTTCGAATCGCTATCCTTACCTTTATGGTGACCGATATGCCGGAAATTGAAAGAACGGTTGTCGCGGACAGAAAGATGGCCGTAAAGGTGGACATGAGAAGCAGCCGAAGCATTGTGGTGGGCTTTGATCTCGACACCTCCGAAACAGCCGCTTGAAGCATTATTGTAAAGCCAGACATGGCGCGACCCGTCATCAATCTCAATGCCATTGGAGTTGGAAAACCCTTTTTTGTGGGCCTTTCCACTCGGGTTGTAACAGAAAGAATTTGAAATAAAGCAATAGTCGCTATGGTGGGTGGTAATGCCGTCATCACCGAATCCGCTTGCCGTAAGCCCGTCCAGCCAGATATAGCGGCTCCTTCCCGGGGCGAGAAAGCCGTCGCCCAAATAATGATACCGGGCAGACGATACATCAAAACCATGCAGGCCGGCCCCCGCCGCCTCCACATTTTTCACCCAGCCGAACGTGACGTGCGCAAAAGTCAGACAGCTTGAACGGTTATTTCCTGCTGCCGTTCTTTCCACATTTCCGAGCCTTTCGACATTCCAGTCCAGCGTGAGCCCTTCCACTGATATATGGTGATTGCCGCGGTGGAAATGGGCGTTTTGGATAAGACGCGTTTTTTTCGGCGCATGCGGATGGAGTTTGATGACTGTTACGCCTTTTCCGCTGCCGCAAAGGCATGTCCATGAAGGCAGCTTAAGCCCCTTTACAAGATAAACGCCTTCCGGTACGATCACTTTCACGCGGCCGTTTCCCAGTGCTTTTTGGAATGCCGCTGTGCAGTCGGTTTTTCCATCGCCGGCAGCCCCGAAATCTGCCACATTGACTGTACGGGATGCCACAGACAGCAGCCGGCTGTATTCTTGATCCAATATCGTTTTCCATTCCGGGTAGACAAGGCCGTTCTGATCTGCAAGGGTTTTATACGGTTCAACCGGATATCTCCGGTTCAGCAGCAGCCGTGAAAGGGAAAACGGTTTGTGAAATTCCGGCTGGCAGTATTTTTGAAAAAGCGCTTCATTTTCCTGGATTAGGGTACCCGGCTGGACTGCCCTGCGTGAAAGCTGGCGCAGCAGCATGCCGTTTGTCCGGGGGTCATGATGCTTATCCAAATGAATCATTTTTTCACCCCGCTTTGCCTTCATTCAGTCTCTGTCATTGGATATATGTAGTTTACCCCCGCAGGTTGGAAAACGCACTGAAAAAGGAAGACTCTTTTCTAAATCATTGTTGTTGGCATAAAAAAGATTGAATTTTATGTTAAAATCGAAGAAAAGGAAGGTGGAAGTCAATGAGCCTGCCAAAATGTTCTGATTGTAACCATCCATTTAAGTGGATTTATATCTTTAAGAGGTTATGGAAGTTTGACCAAACCATAGAATGTCCAAATTGTAAAGCCAAGTTATATCCAAGTTTGAAGTTTCGAAATAAAGTTGGATATTTTTCCCTGCTTTGCTTTTTCATCTCATTTGGACTAATGATATTGGGCATTCCAAAAATTGCATTCATAACACTAATCATCATTATTTGGGCTTGTTTGATTCTTATGATGCCTTATGTTTATTCGTTTGATCATAAAGAAAGGCCTCTATGGTAAAAGGGAACGAATAGTTGTCGCCCTTTTAAATGGCTTCAAAAATCCAGGTGATGATGAAACGCGGAGCTGAGCCGGTACGCCGCAAGTTTAAAGGTGAATTGATGAACCGATTTGGTACAGAGCAAGATTTGAAAAAAACACATGCAAGTAAAGATTGGAAACCATTTCATCAAATGAGAAAGAAAAAGGTGGCCCAAAACTACATGTAACACTTTTCGTGAAAATGGGCCTTATTTTCTTTATCAGAATTTTTCGTTGACGAATAGCATAAGAAGGTATACAATAAACTTCAAGCTTATATGTTGTTATTTTCTTATCAAGAGAGGTGGAGGGAAGGGCCCTGTGAAGCCTCGGCAGCAGGTCCGAAAACGGGTACTGTGCCAATTCCTGCAGGTGGTGGCCTGAAAGATAAGAAGATTTCCCGGGAATGGATATCTTCTTACTTCAGGGTAAGAAGATTTTTGTCGTTTAATCCTTAGTAATCGAATAAGAAAGAAGGGAATAGAGTGGAGCAAACGCGGCTCACATATGAACAGTTTACGTCGGATCCGTTTGCAGCGTTCGTGCCGGAAGATAAAACAAAGGGTGCATTGGAAATTTTGCAGTGGGCATATGGCACGTACGGTAAATCAGTGGTATATGCGTGCAGCTTCGGCGCAGAAGGAATGGTGCTGATTGATCTCATTTCGAAAGTCAGAGAAGATGCGGATATCGTATTTTTGGATACGGACCTGCACTTTCCGCAGACTTACGAATTGATTGAAAAAGTAAAAAAGAAATATCCGACTTTAAATATCCAAATGAAAAAACCGTCGCTTACGCTTGATGAACAGGCGGCGCAATACGGATCTGCCCTTTGGAAAAGGGATCCGGACCAATGCTGCTATATCCGGAAAATCAAGCCGCTTGAAGAAACGCTGCAGGGAGCGGCGGCCTGGATATCCGGCTTGCGGCGGGAGCAATCGCCGACAAGGGCGAAAACGAATTTTGTCAATAAAGATGAAAGGTTCCATTCGATTAAAATTTGCCCGCTGATTCATTGGACATGGGATGACGTTTGGAACTATATCAAGTCCCATCATCTCCCGTATAACGAATTGCATGACCAGGGATACCCGAGCATCGGCTGCTTCCCGTGCACACGTGCTGTCGGAAACAGCGACTCAAGAGCGGGAAGATGGGCGGGCTTTCATAAAACCGAATGCGGGCTGCATACGGTTCAGAAAAAATAAGGCTGCCAGGTGGTGCTGTGGCAAAAACGGCCATCCCTTCTAAGCCGCTGCTACAGCCACTCCGGGAGAAGTGGGCGCATAAACCAAACCAACCAGTTATCTGATTAAGTTTAAAGCAGGTGAAGAAATGAGAAAAGTATATTTAGTCGGGGCAGGGCCCGGCGATCCGGAACTGATCACAGTGAAAGGATTGCGCATGATCCGGGAAGCGGATGTCATTTTATATGACCGCCTGGTGAATCCGGATCTGTTAAAAGAAGCAAGGCCGGATGCGGAACTCGTCTACTGCGGGAAAAAGCCGGACGCCCATACGATGTCGCAGGATACGATCAACCACCTGCTTGTGAAGTTTGCCAACCAAGGCAAAACTGTTGTCCGTTTAAAAGGCGGCGATCCGTTTATATTCGGCAGAGGCGGGGAGGAGGCGGAAGTACTGGTGCAAAAGCATATTCCGTTTGAAATCGTTCCGGGGATTACGGCCGGTTCCGCCGTGCCCGCCTATGCCGGCATTCCGCTCACCCACCGCGGGCTCAGTACATCCGTTGCTTTTATCGCGGGCGTCACGAAAAAAGGCGAAGATCTTGATGCATACTGGTCCAAATATGCGGGAATTGATACACTTTGCATTTATATGGGCGTGAAAAATCTGCCGCTCATCTGTGCGCAACTGATAAAGCACGGCAAATCGCCGGACATGCCGGCTGCACTTATCCGCTGGGGCACGACGGAAAAACAGGAAACCGCGGTCGGCACGCTTGGAAATTTAAGTGAAAAGGCGGACGGGTTGCGCAACCCATCGCTTTTGATCATCGGAGAAGTGGTAAAACTGCGCGATGAGTTGAAATGGTTTGAACAGCTTTCCGCTGCTCCGGCCTGTACCGGGTGAACGGGTATGAAACAAGGTGTTTTATATGTCAGCCACGGCAGCCGTGTGCCCGAAACCGCCCGGGAAGCAACAGCGGCAATCCGGCAAGCGATGGCACAGGTGGATGCGGATCTCCAGGAAATTTGTTATCTGGAAATTGCGGAACCGGATATTGCAGCAGGGATTGATGCGCTTGTCCGGGGCGGCGCAGGGCGTATCGCCGTTGTGCCGGTATTGCTGCTGAGTGCCGGGCATTATTATGAGGATATCCCGCGTGCGATCCGGGAAGCGAAACGACGTTATCCGCATATTGTGTTTACGTACGGCCGCCCGCTCGGCGTCGGGGACCGGATCACCGGAATTCTGGCGGAAAATATTTTGGAAACCGGTATGCCTCCGGGTGCCTGGATTCTGCTGGTCGGACGCGGCAGCCGCAATCCGGAAACACTGTGCGATTTTGCAAAAATTGCGGACGGGCTGCGCGTGCAACTGGGGGCAGAACAGATCAAAACGGCTTATTTGGCGGTGCTTGAGCCCCGTTTTGATGAGGCGCTGAAGGAGCTGGCCGCGGCCGGGCGCCCGGTGGTTGTGGCCCCATATCTTTGGTTCACCGGCGTGCTCGTCCGGTCGCTGGAAAAGAAAGTGGGCATGCTGCAGCGGGAAGGATATGATATCCGGCTGGCACGGTATCTCGGCTGTCACCCGGATATGGCGGACGCATTGGCCGCCCGGGCAAAGGAAGCGTTGGGTGCAGAGGCTTTTATTTGAGATTCCGGGACCTTTTTTGCCCCCGGAAAGCCTGGGGGAAGCCTGCGGCGTTTTCTATTGTGAACCCCTCCCTTATTTGGGGGAGATGCAGTTTAAAAAATGCCTGGGTGCGGTGTTTCAATGTGCGTACCGGCACTTTTTTGGGCCCGATCAGCCTGAAAGATGCCCGCGGTCCGGCGCTCCATTGCGCATGCCGGCACTTGCCCGGTTCCGGCTCCCCAGGAAACGCTGGAAAGGGAGCGTACGGGCACATTCACGAAAATGGCAGGAAGCACGAGGCGTTTCTGCACCGGATAAACTGGAAAGGAGATCAGGAATGGTTTGGGTACCGGTTATGGTCAATTTAGACGGGAAGCAGGCTGTGGTCATCGGCGGCGGAAAAGTGGCGGCACGTAGATTCCGGCTCTTCCAGGAAGCGGGGGCATGCGTTACAGTCGTAAGCCCGCACCTGAACGATGAATTGCAGGTTTTGGCGCAACAACACGCGTTCATTTGGAAACAGAAAACATTCGAACCGGAAGACATCCGGGAGGCTGATGTGGTTGTTGCAGCGACAAATGATCCGGAGACAAACAGCCGGATTGTTACCCATGCCCCGGCCCAAGCCCTCGTGAACGATGCCGGCCATGCGGGAAGCGGCAACCTTGCTTTTCCGGCGTTTTTCCAAAAGGGCAGGCTTTCCATCAGTGTCTCTACAGCCGGGGCAAGCCCGAAACTGGCTTCCCGCATTGTAAATGAATTATCCGGGCATTATGATACGAACTACGCCCAATATGTGGATTTTTTATACGAGTGCCGCCAGCTTCTGAAGCAGCCGCAGTTTTCTGCATCGGAAAAAAGCGAGTGGCTGGAAAAGCTGCTTGGAGAAGCATACCGCAAGCCTGAAAAACAGCAGGAAGCCTTGTCTTTCTTTCGCAGCCGCATGCAAGGGACTGCCCGCTGAAAAACGAATGAAGATTAGCGCGCATCTTTGGGAAATCAGCCGGTGTGCCCGGCGAAAAACTTGGCAAGCCCGTTTGCAACCCGGAATGGCTTCCGTTACAATAGGGTTAAAATTTTCACAAAAAGGAGTGTCGCCTTCATGTCATTGGAAGATGTCAAAGCTTATTTTAAGCAGTGGGACCGGGAAGAAGAGGTGCTCGTCCTGCCGTCATCAAGCGCGACGGTTGAACTTGCGGCTGAGGCGCTGCACACGGAACAGGAACGGATTGCAAAAACGCTTGCGTTCAGGGGTACCGGTGGGGAAGAAGCCCTTCTTGTTGTCACCGCGGGAGATGCGAAAATCGACAATAAAAAATTCCGGCAAACATTCGGCGGGAAAGCGCGGATGCTGTCACCAGAAGAAACGCTCGAGCATACCGGCCATGCTGTCGGCGGCGTCTGCCCATTCGGTTTGAAAAAAGATTTGCCGGTCTATATGGACGTCTCACTCAAACGGTTCACGACTGTATTTCCGGCATGCGGGAGCGGCAACTCGGCAATTGAACTGACCTGCGAAGAATTGTATACATACGGGAAGGCCGAAAAATGGGTGGATGTCTGCAAAGGATGGGAACCGGCGGAAGATTACCAGCATGCAGCTAGGACAGGCGCCTTAACGGATCCGCAATAATCTGCTTGCCGCTTCAGGCTTGCCTTTGAGACGGAAAGGGGTCCCGGGTACGCGCCGGAAAATGAAGCAAATCCATCATGGCTGCTGGCAATTGCCCGAAACACGGGCATACTTGAAAAAGCGGGCGATCAGATTGCCGCCACGCCGGATAAACGCTGCACCAGTAAAGGAATGAAAATCAGTATCGCATTTTTTCAGGATAGAAAAGGAATGAACACCAGCCATCTCGATGTTTCGGGATAGAAGCCCGTGCGCGCCATCAAAGGATTGAAAAGGAACAAGCACCTGGCCGCCATGCCGCTTTTAAAACGGCTCCGACAGCAGAATGAAAGCAGCCGGTGATAAATAAAAACGACGGGAGACACAATCGTGTTTTCCCGCCGTTTTTATGGGTTCATATAAGCTGCTTTGATTTAGTCATGGTATTTTTCAGCAATGGCGTTAGCGGCAACAATGGCATTGTACACATCATCAGGCGTAACCGGGAATGGTTCGTTGCCCATTGTGTCATCCTCGGCACAGGCATCTTCCGCCACTTTCCGCCATTCGGCTTCCACAAATTCTTCAACGCCGAGGTCCTTCAGTGTCAGCGGCAGGCCAACTGCTTTGATAAAGCGGATTACCGTTTCAAGCTCTTCTTTTGGCGCGTTTTCAAGAACGAGCTGTGCGAGCAGGCCGAATGTCACTTTTTCGCCGTGCTGTGCACGATGGAGGGCAGGGACAGCGGTCATGCCGTTATGGATGGCGTGTGCTGCGGCAAGACCGCCGGATTCCGCACCGACACCGCTCAAATAGATGGTCGCTTCAATGGTATCCTGCACTGCCCGGGTTGGCACTTTGTTTTTCACGGCTTCCACTGCTTTTACGCCGTTTTCGAGAATCGTTTCGTAACAAGTGCGGGCAATGGCCAGGCCGGTGAGAGATGGCTTCATTAAAACAAGGTTGTCGCCGTTTGCCGCGTAGCAGGCGCGCGCTTCAAAATAAGTGGCAAGCGCGTCCCCGATCCCGGCGGCGAAAAAGCGGACCGGTGCTGCAGCTAAAATTTCCGTGTCTGCGAGCACGACATCCGGATTGCTCGGCAGGAACAAGTAACGGTCAAAAGCGCCGTCTTCTTTGTAAAGAACGGCAAGGGCCGTGCACGGTGCGTCAGTGGAGGCAATCGTCGGAAAAATGACAACCGGAAGTTTTTCATAATAAGCGGTTGCTTTTGCGGTATCAAGCGTTTTTCCGCCGCCGATGCCGACAATGACATTGGCGCCTGCTTCACGTGCAAGCCGGCGGTTACGGTCTACTTCTTCCTGGGTGATTTGATAATTGAACTGTTCGAAAGTTGCTTTCCCACCGCCTTCCCGGACAGATTTTCCGGCTTCTTCTTTTGCGCGGCCGAGGATGAATTCGTCGCAAATCACATAGGCATTGTCGCCCAAATCTTTTATGTACGTATATAAATTGGCAAGCAGACCGTTCCCTACGATAAACTTTTTCGGCGATGTAACGGATTTTACAGGAATTTTCATAACATGTACTGCCTCCTAAACATTTTTTTCTTTCTACACTCTCATTATATTAAAAATGTAAGCGGAAACCAAGTTAAAAGAAGTGAAAAGTATGTGTCAAGTTTTTCTCGATAAGGTTTAAATATCGGGATTCCAAGACACTCTTTTTGTACACTTTCGTATGGATTGATAAAGGGGGTGTTGATGCGCACGAAATTCACTCGCTTTCCGCGGGCGGCCGGCGAGCCTCCTCGCTCGTACCTCGCTGCGGGGTCTCTCCTGGCTCGCTTTTCCCGCAGGAGTCTCGTAAATTTCGCGCGCATCAACGATCAGTCCCCCACATACCAGGCTTAAAACGAAAGCTCTACTATTTTGCTTAAATGCCCCATTGCCGATGAACGGCTTGAATGCAGGGAAACTGATCCGTGCTTTACGCCGATTGACGGGCGTACAGGCTGCTTGAATCGTTGAGACATCCTGATGGATTGTTGCAAGCTCCGTTGCTTTCTCGCGCTTCTTGAACGGTGTTTCAGATAGGTTTCCTGCAATGTCCCGTTAAGCATGCCCTGTTTCACCTTTACCATGGCTTCGGCGCCAGCTTTACTCCAATGCATCCCCCTTTTCTTCATTCTTCTTAAATACGTCCCCAACCCATTGCGTAAAAACTTTTTGCATCAGAATTTTAACCTGTTCTTCAAATTCAATAAGACTCTTTGTATCCTTTAATAATCCAGCAATTATTGATATAATATCCATGGGAAGACCTCTCTCTAGATGTTCATTTCATGGTGTACATTTAGATGATAGAGTGTCTTCCTATTTTTTTTTCCACTCATCTGCCCCTGCGAGTAAAATTTTACACATACGAAGTGAAAAGAAGATCATCCGATGTTATAAAAAAACAAATAAATATGATGATTGAAAACGCGTTCAAAAACTTTTATAATATTGTTATACAACAGTGCTGGTTTTTAAACAGCAAGGGGAAACAGGGAGAAAATGAAAATGGGAGGGGAGTCCATGAACGTGCCGTTGGTGTTGACGGAATTTCTGGATCGCGCGGTGCTTTTGTACGGCGGGAAAACAGCGGTGTATTGCGGGGACCGGGCGTTTACATACCGGGAGCTGAACGGCAGGGTGAACCAGCTGTCGTACGGGTTAAAAAATCTTGGCATTGAAAAAGGGGATCGGGTGGCCTATCTCGCGCCGAATACAGTGGAAATGCTGGAAGGCTTTTACGGGATTTTCCAGCTGGGGGCGGTGATGGTGCCGCTGAATATCCGGCTGACCCCGGAAGACTACCGGTTTATTTTAAATCACAGCGGATCGAAAGTATTGTTTGTGGACCAGGAGATGTACCATTTGATCGAGCCGGTAAAGGATGAGCTTGAAACGGTGGAGCAAATTATTATCCACTATAAAGAGGATGACTGTGCTGAAATTGATTATGACCGTTGGCTGGACAGATTTCCGCCTGAGCCGTTTCCGCGTGCCGGCCTCGATGAAAACGATGTGTGCAGCCTGCTTTATACGAGCGGGACAACCGGAAATCCTAAAGGCGTGATGCTTACCCACCGCAATAATTATTTGCATGCATTAAGCGCCATGCACCATTTGCGCGTTACGGACCGCGATGTCTATCTGCATGTGCTCCCGATGTTCCATGTAAACGGATGGGGTTCGCCGTTTTACTATACAGCAAACGGGGCGGCCCATGTATGCCTCCGCAAACCGTCGGCGGAAGCCATTTTCACGGAAATCATCAGGCATCATGTAACGGTGATGCATATGGCGCCGACTGTGCTGAACAGCCTGTTGCAGTACAATGCGGAACACCATCCCGCCATTGAACAGGATGTGCGTGTTGTCATCGCCGGAGCTGCGCCGCCGCCTGCATTTGTAGAACGGGTGGAAAAAGAGCTTGGCTGGGAATTCATCCAGGTGTACGGCATGACGGAGTCCACACCGCTCACCCTTGTGTCTGTCATCCGTTCGCAGCTTGGCGGGCTGGATCATGATAAACAATTGCGGTTGCGGGCGAAAGCCGGGTTTCCGATGATCGGCAGTGATGTCCGGGTTTTACGGGAAAACGACGAAGAAGTGGCCCATGACGGAAAAGAAATCGGCGAGGTCACGGTAAGAGGGCATGGCGTTATGCACGGATACTGGAAAAACCCGGAAGAAACGATGAAAACGATCCGGAACGGGCGGCTCTATACAGGGGATATGGCGACCGTTGATGAATACGGCTATATCGATATCGTCGACCGTAAAAAAGACATTATTATCAGCGGCGGCGAGAATATATCCTCTATTGAAGTGGAAGGGGTGCTGTATGAACATCCGGATATCCTTGAAGCGGCGGTGATTGCGGTTCCGCATGAAAAATGGGGAGAGACCCCGCATGCATTTGTCGTCCTGAAGGCAGATGCGGCCGCCACTGAAGAAGACATTATCCGTTTTTCAAGGGAAAGGCTTGCCCATTTCAAAGCCGTGACGGGTGTGACATTTGTGGAGGAACTGCCGAAAACGGCATCCGGGAAAATCCAGAAAGTCCGCCTGCGTAACGAATACTGGGAAAAGCTCGGAAAAACAGAGCGGTTCGTAAATTAACATGCCGGAAACAGATCCGGCAAAACGCAAGGCCGCTGAAAAGCACAGAACAGCGTGTGCCATTTCGGCGTAAACAGCGAAAGCATGCCGCATCCATGCCCCTTCTTCAGCGATGAGGCGGGGGCGTTGGCGGAACCGCCATAAACGTTTCCGGCAGCTGCAGACGGCAAATTTTAACCGAATTGCCCTTTCTTATCCTTTGACTGGCGGTTTCTTTTGGACAGAAATACAGTATAATAGGATAAAAGACCTATATCAAAGGGGCGAATCCATTGAAAAATGGAGACGCAAAACTACAGGGGCTACCGGTTTTTCAACCATGCCAGCCAGTTGCTAATGCGTAGTGAAAAGCCGAAGTTTGGCCTTTGTTTTCATTTGCAAGTTCCCCGGAGATTGATCAGAAAGGCGGGGCGGAAATGGGCAGGAAAATCGAGACATTGGAAGATTTTAAAAGAATCCTTTATCTTTGGATCAGCCCGCTTTTGATCGCTGCCCTTGCGATTTACAATTTGGTCCCTCACACAGGCACCCGTACAGCTTTATTTTATCTCGCCACGACGCGGATCCTGATTGCCTGGAACGCTCTGTTTCTCATCTGCATGGTTTTCAAGCGTTATTTCCGCTTGTTTGACTATGTGAATCTCGTGATCCTCACGGTTTATTATCTTGCCATCGTGATGGACTGTGTTTTTCAATACATGGTTCCGGGAAAAGAGGGAGCCATCGGAATTTCGATCATTTGGAGCCCGCTTCTATTTCTCTATATTTTTATCACGTTGAAAAAGCGGAACGGGATCATTTATTCGCTCGCTTTGTTCGTGACTACACTTCTGATCGGAATGCCGCAGTTCCGCCATTTTTCCTTTGACTATAAAATATCCATGCTGATCTTTTACCTTGCCAATCTCGTCTATATCGCCATCTTTTGCATTTCTCATTATCTCTTAAAAGTATTTAGAGAATTGGAAGAGGAAAAGAAAAAGGCTTATTCGGACATGTTGACCGGGATTGCCAACCGGCGCCAGGTGCAGGCATGGCTGGATGCTGCGGTTAAACACGCGGACAAAACCGGCACAGCTTTTTCCGTGATTTTTTTCGATATCGACTATTTTAAACAGGTGAATGACCAGTTCGGGCACCAGATAGGAGATGAGGTGCTGAAGGAATTTGTCCGTCTTTCCTCCCGGGTGATTTCAGCGAATGATTACATCGGACGCTGGGGCGGTGAAGAATTCATCATCATTACAAAGGATGAATTGCCTCAGGCAGAGGAACTGGCGGAATATTTGAAAGCAAGCATTATCCGCCATTCATTTGGGCATGCGGGAAAGCTGTCCGCAAGTTTCGGCGTGACTGCATATACACCGGGGGATACGGCAGAAACCATTGTAAGGCGGGTGGACGAAGGGCTGTACAAGTCGAAGGGTCAAGGCAGAAACCGGATTACGGTGCTGTAAGGCAGGGGGAGAGCGGATTTTCTTCATTGCATGTGGTGAACATTTTAGCTGGCGGGTTTGCGATCAAAAAACCGTATGACAGCGGTAGTCCATTTAATTGGGGGACTTGCTGCTCATAAACTGGGGTATGCGATTTGGCATGGAGAGTGCCTATAACCGCGGACGAACCTCAAAATTTGCAAAATCACTACGCGAGGCAGGGCATACGTTTGCGGTGGCACACTTCCGCTTGCGGAGCCTAAGCGGGGACTGCCATTTAGAAGTTCGCCGGTTTGCCCTGCCAGATGCTTTTTATACGGCGTATATATAATTTTCCATAAATGCATAAACCTGCTCGGCATCCGGCGGCTGTATGTTCAGCCGTTTTTCACAGGCTTCCAAATACGGCTTGAGCGTGCTGTCGCTTTTTGCCTCCTCGAGCGTAAGGCTGCCCTGTACGAGGCGGATTGCCGCTTCTTTTACCGTGTTATCATCCGTTTGAAACAAAAGATATGCCAAGCAACTGTACCGATCCATTGTTCTGCCTCCCGGAACCTTTTTATTCCCTTTTCGATAAAAGCGGCAAAAATTCCTGCAAATTCGCAAAAAAAGAAACAAAAAAGCAAGACCGGTGCGACAGGCCTTGCCTTATGATGCTATTTTAATCCGATATATTTTTTGGCGCTTCCATCCGGGGTGCGAGGCGCATCCTTTCTGGGAGCAACGAAATGGCAATTGCAGCCAGAATCAGGGCGCCGCCGAGAAAGAAGCGGCCGTTCAGGCTTTCATGGAGCAAAAGCCAGCCGAGAAAAGAGCCAGTGACAGGCTGCAAAAACATAAACAGTGACCCGCTGCCGGCTTCTACCATTTCAAGCCCTTTGTTCCACAAGAAGAAAGCGCCGGCTGTAGAGATGACGCCGAGATACAAAATACCTGCCATCCCCCAAAAACCGCCCGATGATACAGGCCAGGCCATCATGGCTTCGCGGGCGGCAAAAGGCGTTGTAAACAGCAGCCCGAACAAAATGGCATATGTTGTAATGGTTAACGAATCCATTTTCCAGGAAGCCACTTTTACATAAACGGACAGAAGTGCCCATGTAATCATCGCTCCAGCCAGTATCAGGCTGCCCCAAAAATAGGTTTGCACGTGAATGTCCCAGCCGATCACGATGACAACGCCCGCGGATGCGGTAATCAGCGCCAGTATTTTGCGCGCAGTCAATTTTTCTTTTAAAATGATACGCGCGAATATTACGATAAAAACCGGAGAAGCGGATGTAATGATCGCGCCGGTATGGGCGTCCGCTTTTTGCGTCCCGATAAACTGCATGGCAACGGATGCAAAATAGCCGATAAACCCGATCCAGGCGAGCAGCAGCCAGTCTTTTTTTTGTAAGGCTTACCTTTTCCTTTTTCTTTCTGCCGGCATGCAATATCGCGTACAGTGCGGCAAAACCGATCATATACCGCAGCCATAAAAGCGTAAGCGGCGGTACGAAGTTTAAGACATATTTACTGACCACATACATCCCGCCCCAGATGCCGGATGCAAGTGCGAGGCAAAGTGCACCTGCCCATTTGTTTTTCACAGTCATCAACCTCCGTCTTTATTTTTTATCTAACAGCCAGACGGGGGTTTCGAAGCGGCTGTTCGTCCCCCGCATCAGGAACGAACAGGCTGGTCATTTTCAAACAGATCAAGATACAGACGCACAAACAGCACCTCCCACTATAATATTCTTAATTTTAACATATTTCCTCCCACGCAGCGAATAAAATAAAAAAAATCATGAAAAAGGGGAAGTTGGACGTGATTGTAAAACAGCGGGAATATCCCGCGCAAATCCGAGCGGGAGAGGCGTTGCTGGGGAGGCTGCCCAAAAGGCATCCGCTGTATGGGCAGATTGCGGGGGATGTAAAAAAGTGGAGGGTGAAATATAAAAGGGAGAAGCGGGCAGACCGTTTTTTGGAGATTCTTCCGTCTGACCAATTCCATGTTTACCATGCACTGCCCATTGCAAATACATGCCTGGACGGGTTAATTCTCACACGGAATTTTGTTTTGATTATAGGCTACACCCATTTATCCGGCGTGATTTTTCCGGATCCGGCTTTTTCCCAGCTTATCCAGCAAAAAGGCGGGAAGGAAAAAGGCTGGCCGGAACCGTTTGCGCGCCTGCAAAAACAAAGAGAAATCTTATGTACATGGGCCCGTATGCGGCATTTGCCCGAATTGCCGCTGGAGTATTTGCTTGTCCTTTGCCATGAGGAGGCCGAGCTGAAAATGCCTGTTGCCAATTCAGCAGATGAATTGAAGATCTGCCCGGCAAGCCAGGCTGTTTATAAAGTTATCAAGATGCAGGACACATACAGCCAGCCGGTCCTAGACAGCAAGCATTTTAAAAAATGGCACAAGCATTTGCTGGAATGCCACGAAAAGTCGGAGATCTTTCCGTGGCCGGTTGACCAAAGCGAATGGTATACGGGGGTCGGGTGCCCGGTGTGCCGCCGTTTCGAAATGGATTTTAATAATGGCATGTGGCACTGCCAGGTTTGCGGCCATACCAGTAAAGATGCGCACCGTAAAGCGATAGAAGAGTTCTATTTGCTTTTTGGCCAGGATGCGCCGGATGAGGCACTTTGTTCATTTTTGCGCGTGGATGCACAAACAGCGGCAAAAATCGTGCGCGAGGCAGCGCATTAGTACACCAGTGCGATTTTTAGCCGGAGGGCGCAATCGGAAAAAGTCTCCAACCAGAACGATGTGTGCACAGCCCTAGCTTTGATCCGCCAATCGCCACCGGGGAAGCAAACTGGACCTGGCGTACAAGTAAAAAGGCCCAAATCTATACATTCCCTCACTGCCCATTTGGCGGCTGTATAGAAATTGGCGGGTAACATAAGCTATTGAAAAAACGTTAACGCTGATTGCGAGGCTCAAACATGATTGGGTATGTTGTTTCCCTCATTGGATTTAATCTGGCTGTTTTTTGTGTAAAAAAGCGGCTTTCTCCCGGGCAGATCGTACAGATTTGGACGTTCACCATCGCTTCCCACTTGGTTTTTGATGTATATATCGATTACAAGTACCATGGCTACTGGTATTTTACAAAGGGAGTGGACTGGGAGAATCTCCCGGGTTTGGTTTGTTTACTTCCGCCTGTCAATATTTTATATCTCAACTGGTTCCCGTTTGGAAAAGCATGGATAAAAAAGGTTTTTTATATTGCCGTTTGGGAAGTGCTGATGCTGGGGTATGAGATGATCACCCTGTTGCCGGCACCATGGGGTTATTTTCATTACGGATGGTGGAATTTCACCATTTCGGCACTCGTAAATCCGTTCCTTTTGCTCAGTGTGGCCGGATTTTACAAATGGATTGTCTGGCTGGAAAACAAAAAAACTGTACCTGCTGAGCAGCAGCTACAGTGAAACAGTCCGGTCTTTCTGCCGGAGATAATCGGTATGATCATGGATGGTGGGGTCCTCTGTCTGGATGGTCGTATGGCGGATGCCGTATTTTTGTTCGAGCATCTGATTGACAGCCAAAATGACGTGCATCGGTTCGGATGAATGCCTGACAAATACATGGGCGGTCAGAGAACAATGGTCGGAAGAAATGTTCCAAAGATGCATGTCATGGACGTCTTCAACACCCTCAATTTGATACATATCTGTGCGGATCTGTTCTAAATCAAACCCTTCCGGCACCGTGTCCATCAAAATCAAATAGGAAGCGCGGATGATTTTGGCACCGCCGTAAAAAATGATGCCGCCGATCACGATGCTGATGAGCGGATCAAAGAAATTCATTCCCGTAAAATAAATGAGCAGGGCGGAAACAATCACGCCGGCTGAATTCAATAAGTCACCGATAAAATGCCATAACGCGCTTTGAACATTTAAGTTTTCTTCTTCTTTTGTGCTCCGGTGCAGCACAATGGTGAGGATAATGTTCACAACAAGCCCGGTCACTGCAATGATCAACATCCACTTAAAATCAATGGGTTGCGGATGGACGAGGCGATTGATCCCTTCAATGAAAATACCGATTGAAATGCCCGCAAGCGTTAGCCCGTTCAGGAACGATGCGATAATCTCAAACCGCAAATAGCCGAATGTATATTTGCGGTTTGGCGGGCGTGTCGCCATGAACAAAGCAAGCATACTGAAGAGGAGCGCAATGACATCAGAAGCCATATGTGCAGAGTCGGAAAGCAAAGCAAGCGAATGCGAAATCAGGCCGCCGATCATTTCAACAAACATGAAAAACAGGGTTAGGACGAGCGTTGCCCATAAGGCCTTTTTTGATGCGGACTGGACTTTGACATGGGGAAGGTGGTGATAATCATATTCCGGCATCATCGCACACCTCTTCCTGAATAAACTTATTTTCACCTGTATTGTAGCACGAAGAAACGAAAAAGAATAGCGTTTATTCTCAATTAATATAAATTTTTTTGAATAGTTGAGAATGGGAATCAATATGGATTAGGGGTTATTGCTGTAAACAAAAAGAAATAGAATCATTTATAATGCTTATTATATGATAAAAAATCAAATGGGAGCCTGCCCTAAAAGAGAAAAACCGCCAGAATCTTTTTCCCCGGCGGTTTTTGTGTGAAAGGCATGGTCTAAGAAATTTCGCGTGATTCCCCTTTATTCGACGGTTAAGCTCTTCGCCAGGTTGCGCGGCCGGTCAACGTCATAGCCGCGTACGATGCCGGCATAATAAGCTAGCAGCTGCAGCGGGATGGCAGCCAAGATCGGCATGAGAAAGGGGTGTGCTTCCGGAATGTAGAGCACTTCGTCCACGACGGCGCTCACTTCGTCATCTCCCGTGGTCGTAATCCCGACGACATATGCATCACGTGCCTTTACTTCTTTAATATTGTTTATGGCCTTGTCGCGCAAATGTTCCTGGGTGGCAAGGGCAATGACCGGAACACCCGGCGTGATCAAAGCCATTGTGCCGTGTTTCATTTCTCCTGCCGCGTAGGCATCCGCATGGAGATAGGCGACTTCCTGGAGTTTGAGCGCTCCTTCAAGCGCCAGGACATAATCGAGCCCGCGGCCAATCAGGAATAGATGCTCCTGGTCGTTTGTGACCTGTGCAAACTGGTCGATGGCATCCTGCGTCATCACCAGGCATTTTTCCACGTCATCAGCGAGTGAATGAAGGGCATCGAGCAGGGCAGGGATTTGGCCTTCGCCGGAACCGTGCAGTTTTTTTGCCAGGACAATCGAAAGCAGGACGAGCGCCGTAATCTGGGTTGTATAGGCTTTTGTTGCGGCAACCGCCAGTTCCGGGCCTGCATGCGTATAAATCACGCAATCCGATTTCCGCGCCAGCGTGCTCTTCCGGTAATTGCTGATCGCGATCACCGCTGCCCCGGACTTTTTCGCTTCTTTCAAGGCGGAAATTGTATCCGCCGTTTCTCCTGATTGGCTGATGGCAATAACGAGCGTTTTTTCGTCCAACCGCCCGTGCTCACATCTGAATTCAGATGCAATCGCGGCTTCAACCGGTATATCAAGCATGGTTTCGAGAATCTTTTTGCCGATCATGCCGGCGTGATGGGAGGTGCCGCTTGCGACAATGACGATTCTCTCCGGATCTGTAAGCTTGCGCCTTGCGAAAAAATCGTCCACCTCGGGTATTACGACACCGCTTTCTGTCAGCCGGTCTTTTAACGTGCGCTTGATTGCTTCCGGCTGCTCCATGATTTCTTTTAACATGTAGTGACCGTAATCCTGCAGGTTGAGTTCGTCTTGGTTCCAGCGCACGGATGTCTTTTCCGGCAAAATTTTCTCCCCGGAAAGTGTCTTAATTTCCACATTTGTCTGGGTCAAAATGGCCATCTCTCCGTTTTTAATTGGGTAAATTTCTTTTGTATACGAAAGCAGCGCCGGGATATCCGAGGAGAGATAAGCTTCCCCGCTGCCAAAGCCGATAATGAGCGGATTATCATAAGAAATGGCGATAATCTGGTTCGGGTGATCTTTTGCCATGATCGCAAGCGCAAACGCACCTTTTAATTGCGGAATGACGGTCCGCACGGTTTCTTCAAAATTGCCGGTATCATAATGCGCGAGAAGATACGGAATGACTTCTGTGTCGGTGTCCGTTTGTAAACGATGCCCCTGCGCGGTAAGAAATTTTTTTAATTGCTGGTAGTTTTCAATGATCCCGTTATGGACAACGTAGAAACGTGCTTCTTCATCGCATAACGGATGGGAATTTTCAACGGTTGGCATTCCGTGTGAAGCCCACCTTGTGTGGCCGATCCCAAGGCATCCGGCGGGAATCGGTTCGAGCTGGAGGGAAGCTTCCAGATCTTCGACGCGCCCCTTTTCTTTGCGGACGCCGATGGTTTTCATATCGGAGACGGCAATGCCTGCTGAATCATAGCCCCGGTAATCCAGTTTTTTCAGGCAATCGAGCAGAACCGGCTGTGCCGAATGTCTGCCTATGTACCCAACGATTCCACTCATCTTCTTCACCTCAACGTATCGCTTTCCTTCTATCACGTGTATTCCTATCTTCATGCTAACATGAACCGGGCGGGGAATAAAGCGATTGTGCTGCAGACAGCAATGCCGAAATTTCCAAAGTATACCAGGAGATATTCGAGCACACGGACAAAAAGCGCAACCCGATCGGATTGCGCCTTTTGCCTCATCCAAATCTGATATTCAGATGACGTCCAGTACGGACTTATCCAAACCTGGCTTCAGATAAGTCTGGGGCTTCAAATAGTAGGCGGACACGAACCTTCACCGAAAGTATATCGGTTCCGGACGGTTGTCCCACTTGCCCGCTGGACAAATGCAGTGCCAAATACGGAAGATGAAGTTGCTGTCAAGTCTTTCATCAAAAACTTTACCAGTCCCTTCTTTTAAGATGTATTGGCCTTGCACTGTTCCTATTCCCGGCAGGCACGAAATAAAACAAACCAAAATATGGAAATCACGCTCTTTTCCGCTGCTCCGCCGCAGCCGGGGCGATCGAAATATTCCCATATTTCGTAACCGACAGCTCCCCGTATCTGCCATAGTTTCCGAGTTTCGCGTGCGGATCGGCATGAAGGCGGAGTTTTTTCAGCAAAGTGCCGGCTTTGACCTCAAGAAAAAGATCCACCGTCTGCTGTAATGCAAGCCAGTCCGCTAAAAGCGCAATATCAACGGCAGCAACAAAGCGCATCCTTCTTTGCGGCAACAGCCGGATCACAGCCGGAATCCGCCGTTCCTCCTTTGTGGTGCGGTTTTGCAAAATCACCGTGATGCCCGCTTCCTGCTTTGAACGCGGCGGCAAATAGCCGATCTGGCCGAACCCTTTTAAAGAAAGAGCACGGTTGCATAAGTCGCCGGCAAGCAGTTCCGCTTTTTCCGGTTGTAAACCCGGCGGCACGCGGACAGCATCCGGAAGCAGATGGTCGAAATCATGCTTTCCTTTAAAGGCGCGGAAATCAAAGCAGCCGTCCGGCGTTACCGGCAAATACCCGCGCGAAACGCTTGCTGTTGCCGCAAATTCAAACGGCATTCCGTTGCGCAGGAAAAAATAGCGCGCCCGCACCAGTTCCGGTTCCGGCACATAGTCGAACGCCCGCTCATCAATGTCCTGCAAATAATGGTTTACAAGCGGAAAAAAGCGGCGTCGAGCATGCGGCAGGTAGCGGTACAAATTCGAAGCATAACGCGTAAAATCGAGGATGGCGCGGATATCTTTAATATAGCGGTGGTCGAGCAGCCCCTGTGCCATTAAAAACCGGTCAATTTCCCGGTGGATGCGCACCCGGTCGGCGACAGCGCGGAACATAAAATTCTTTTGCGTAATCGACAAATTGCGCAAAGATTCGCGTTTCCGCCAGTGGTAATGCGTGCCGCAATGGATGAACACTTTTTTTGCAAGGTACAGGCAGCAGGTGATAAAGTGGACATCTTCAAAACGGCAGCCTTCAAGAAAACGAAGCCCGTTCCGCGTTAAAAAATCCCGTTTGAAAATTTTATTGGCAGGCCCCAGGTTATGGATCAGGTTTTTCGTTTCGTACAAGTTTGTCAGCCGGCTTTCCTCAAACAGCCCGAGCAGTTTAAACGTATACACCTGCCATTTTTGCCTGGAATTGAATTTGTATATATTCGTCACGACGATATCGGGGTCGTGCTTGCGGATGCAGGCAAATGAACTTTCGTAAAAGTCATGGTCAATATAATCGTCCGGATCAAGAAAATGAATGTAATCGCCGGTGGCAAGCGCAAGCCCTTTGTTCCGGGGGCCGCCCGGTGCGCCGCTATGCTTCTGGCGGATGATTTTCAGCTGCGGGAGGCGCGCTGCCCACTTTTTCAAAACTTTCCGGCTCCCGTCTTTTGAACCGTCATCAACGGCAATGATTTCATAAGTCGGCAAGGTCTGGCGGGAGAGGCTTTCCATGCAGTCATCCAAATAATTTGCAACATTGTAAACGGGAAGTATGACGCTGACTTTCACAAAACATCCTCCTTATCACTTCCATTATGTTCAAATCGTTGCGCTTTTATTGCAAATAAGATCAATTTTCGATAGAATGGACGGGGAATCACGATACCGTGAAATAAATCCTGTGATCGCTCTGTTTGTGGATAGCCTCACAACCATGAGCGGTTATTTTTTGGCACCGATTTAAAAAATGGATTCTCTCGTTTCATCACCTGTAGAAACGGGAATGGGCACAGCAATCTTTCCACATCCGTCGCAAAAGGCGGATGCACGGACACAGCCCTTAAGTGAATTTCGCACGAACCGGTTTTATAAGTACCGGATTACAGCTGGATTTCCAACGGCCGGTTTTCTTTTGGAACTTTCGGGAATCCGGCCCATATTTTCATATATATGCTCAAGGCCCAAACCATTGTCATCACGCGTCCTGTTGCGATAAAATAGGCATTGTCGAAAAGTGGCGATACTGGATTGAATAGGATAAACAGGTTTGCCAGCGACTCCTTCACCGCTGGATAACATAGATGACTTTTTTGCTGTATGGCACCTTTTAAGGAGCGGCACAATGAAGGGCTTTTTTGAAAAAATTTTCCCGAAAACCGCGCATCGGTCTGGCAAGGGAAAGCGAGGGGTAAACATGATGAAAATTCCCGGCAATACAGCAACCGGGACGGCACACGGAAAATTAATTTTAGCGGGGGAACATGCTGTCGTTTACGGGCAACCGGCGATCGCGCTTCCATTCGATCATGTGAAAATTGAAACGGCAGTCATCCGGAAACAAGGCCCGCTCTCCATTGACTGCTGGTTTTACAAAGGGGCGCTGGATAAAGCGCCGGAAAGGCTTCACGGAATCAGGGCATGTGTCAAAGAAATCCTCCGTACGTTAAAAAAGCCGGCCGAAAATTTGGCAATTAAACTGGAATCGACCATTCCGATCGGGCGCGGGCTTGGCTCGAGTGCCGCTGTTGCCGTTGCCATTGTCCGCGGGCTATATGCTTTTTTTGAAAAACAATTAACGAAAATGGAACTTGAACGGTTTGTCCAAATTGCTGAGAATTTTGCCCACGGGAATCCGAGCGGCATCGATATGATGGCAGTCATCAGCAATGACCCGATCTGGTTTGAAAAAGGGAAGGCGGCCCGGCCGCTTCCGTTTTCGCTTCCGTTTTATCTGGTGGTCGCCGATTCCGGGCGCGTGCATAATACGGCAATGGCGGTCGGGAGCATCCGTGAAAAAAGCGGTTCTGACCCGAAAACGGTGGAGTCCGCCATCAGCCGTTTAGGCGAAATCGTGCACGAAGCGGGAAGGGCATTGATTGAAAAAGACGGATTGCATCTCGGCCGTTTATTTAATGAAGCACATGCACAGCTTTCCGTTTTGGGTGTCAGCGACGAAGGGCTTAACACATTGTGCGCTGCAGCACGGTCAGCCGGCGCACTCGGTGCCAAGCTGACCGGCGCAGGCCGGGGCGGCTGCATTATTTCGCTCGCCGAAAGCAGGAAAAAAGCTTCAGCAGTGGCCCAAGCCCTGCAAAAAGCAGGCGCCGCGCAAGTATGGCAATTTTCGCTGGAAGGATGACCGTGATCCCGCAATAGAAACATGATAGCACAGCCCCGTAAACAGGAGATGCTTCATGGAAAGAGGCTGCCTGTTTTTGCTTGTAGCGGGCAGCTCTTTTTGTCCGGCAGTGATGGGAAGGAAGAAGGTGGCCCTTTGAAGCCGGGCGGATCATGAGAAGGCATTTTCCGTTAAAGCGGCTGGCAAAGGGGCCCCTTTTATCCGGCAGCGGTGCGAAGGCTGCTGGGAATGGGGAATCGCGGGCAGTTGCCTCTTGCCATAAAATGTTTGAGGCATTTTCCTTTGGAGGCAGTTGGCCAAAGCGCTTTTTTGTCCGGCAGCGGGAATAGAATTGGCAGAACGGTGCCCTTTTCAAAGCAGCTCTCTCAGGAAGGCATTTTGACTGGAAGGAACGATGAAAGATGGAGGCAACAGCGAGGGCCCATACGAATATTGCCCTGATCAAGTACTGGGGGAAACGGGACGAAAAGCTTTTTCTCCCGATGAACAGCAGCCTGTCCATTACGCTGGACAGGTTTTATACGACAACAAAGGTGGCTTATGATCCCGCTTTAAAAGCGGATGTGTTTTTTTTGAACGGAAAACCGGCCATGGATGCGGAAACAGCGAAAATTTCCCGCTTTATGGATAAGATCAGGGCATTTGCGGGAGAAAAAAGATATGCATATATAGAATCGCAAAACGAAGTGCCGATCGCTGCCGGGCTTGCCTCTTCCGCATCCGGCATGGCGGCGCTTGCGGCTGCGGCCGTTAAAGCGCTCGGCCTTGAGGTGGACGGGCGCACGCTGTCAATCTTGGCGCGCCAAGGTTCCGGGTCCGCTTGCCGCAGCATCTACGGCGGTTTTGTTGAGTGGCAAAAAGGTGAAAAAGCGGATGGTTCCGATTCGTACGCGGTTCCGATTCTTGGCGAAGACGATTGGAATCTCAGCATTTTATCTTGCCTGGTGGAATCAAAGCAGAAAAAAATTTCGAGCAGGGAAGGGATGAAACGGACGGTCACCACGTCGCCGTTTTATAAAGCCTGGATGGAAACCGTGGAAAAAGATTTGGCCGCCGCAAAATCCGCGATTGCAGCGCGCGATTTTTCGCTTTTGGGGCGCGTGCTTGAAGCCAATGCGTTAAAAATGCATGCGACAACGATCAGCGCCGACCCGCCCTTTTTATACTGGCAAAGTGCGACGCTCGATGTTATGCAGGAAGTGGCGCTTTTGCGCGAACGCGGGATTGAAGCTTATTTTACAATTGACGCCGGGCCGAATGTAAAAGTGCTGTGTGAACGAAAAGATGAAGAGACGGTGTACAATGCGCTTGCAGCCGTCCCGTCCGTCCGCGAAGTGCTGGTTTGCCATCCGGGTCCGGGCATTCAATACGGCCCGTTTTAATTTTTTCCGGGACTTTGGAACGCCGGCAGGGAAGCTCCAAAACATCCATGTTAGGGCTTTCTTTCGTGATTATAAAATGCCGCTTTCCTTCTGCAGCTGCGGCTGAAAAACCATTTCGGCCTGTTTCGCGCTATTTGGCGGCGCCATGCCCGTAACCGGGTTGCGGCTGTGCGAATGGAACCCTTTTCACACGGCTTTTGGAAACACCTTGGGGGTTGCTTTTGACGCGGGAAACGCCCGGATTGCCGTTCGCCAGTTAGACAGAGGATGTGTCCGCAAAAGCGGGTGCAGCAGGCGGGCATTGGACGCGATGTTTGCAAATTTGACGGGTAAACCGACCTAAAAAGGATTGAAAGAGATGAACGGGATGCAATTTCAAGTAAAGGCGCCGGGCAAATTGATGATTGCCGGCGAATATGCGGTCATTGAACCCGGTTGCCCTGCTGTGGTTGCCGCGGTAGACCGGTACATCACAATAGAGGTAAAAGAAAGCACGGAGAATCTTTTTTCTTTGCCGCAGATTGGCATTTCGCATGCAGCGTGGCGTGTGGAGAACGGGGAAGTCCGCTTTGACCACGATGACTCGAAACTCCGGTTTATCCAAAATGCACTCGCCGTTTTTTACCGGCTGCTTACGGAAAAATCGATACCGCTCCGCCCGCTTCACATCACGGTAACGAGTGAATTGGATGATCCCGCAACAGGGCAAAAATACGGGCTCGGTTCCAGTGCAGCGATTCTTTCTGCCGTCCTTGCCGCCCTTTTGCATGCCCATCAAGGGATGCCGGATACGAAGGAAGCGATTTTTAAACTGGCCGCCGTGGCCCATCTGAAAACACAGGGCAACGGGTCCGGCGCGGATCTTGCTGCTTCCGTGTACGGCGGCATGCTGAAATATGCCGCATTCAGGCCGGATTGGATTTTTTCCCGGTTGGAAGCGGGCTGCACGATTTCGGAATTGCTGGCAGAAACATGGCCGCATTTGGCCATTTCCAATTTGGAACTTCCCCCGGGCCTCATTTTTTGCACAGGCTGGACCGGGAAAGCGGTGGCAACCGGGCCGATGGTGGAGCGTATCGGCAAATTGCGGGAGGCGGCAACCGAAACATACACGGCATTTTTGCAAGAAAGTACCGCCGCAGTGGATAAACTGGCGGAAAGTTTCATGCAGCAGGATGCGGCCGGCGTATTTGAAAGTATCCGGCAAAACCGGCGTGCTTTGCAGAAGCTTGAAGCAGCAGCCCACACCGCCATTGAAACGGCGCCATTGAAGCAACTTGCAGACATTGCCGGCCGTTTCGGTGCCGGAAAATCATCGGGCTCGGGCGGCGGAGACTGCGGCATTGCATTTGCAGCGGGGGAAGAGAAAGCTGCCGCCTTGAAAGCAGCATGGGAAGCGGCAGGCATTACCCCGCTTGCGCTTCATATTTCTAAAAAAGGTGTGTCCATTATGGAGTGAAAATCCGCAAAAAAATGCGGATTTTTTGCTTTTTTGTGGAATTAACGGAAGTTCCACCGCCGAGTAAGTATCATCCCACTTTTCCCAATCATTTGCTTTTTCATACTCCTTTTGAAATAATAGAAAAAAACGAAAGGAGATGGATTGGATGAAAGTTCTTATTGCAGGCGTAAACGGAAAGATCGGAAAAATGCTTGTAGGGATAATAAGGCTTGGTGGTCTCGCTCCGGTTTTCGCGTGATCAGGATATTATCTTCAGAAAAGAAATTCAGTGAAGAATTTGTAATTATGGTAAAAGACAATAATTTTTTCTATTATAGAAATCTATATCACACCTTAAATATTATAGGAGGTTCTTAATGAACAAGAAAATTTTGAGTTTCACAGCAACAATTTTATTTTTATTAGGTGTAATCCTTGCTTTTTTTACAGATCTCTCTTCTATAGGACTAATATTAATAACAATCTCTATAGGCATAACATGTATTCAATTAGCTGACTTACTCAGCAATAAAATATTAAAAATTCTGGTCTATTTGATACCTGTAATATTAATCATTACAGTTATTGTATTTATACCTACAATATATTGAGCCTCCTACGTGATTGCTGTGGAACAACGGATGTTCCACCCCAAGTACATACATTCTCAATCATTTGCTTCTCCATACTCCTTTTGAAATAATAGAAAAAAACGAAAGGAGATGGACTGAATGAAAGTACTTGTTGCTGGCGCAAACGGCAAGATCGGTAAAATCCTTGTGGACCTTTTACAAAAAAGTGACCGCCATATCCCGCGCGCCATGGTGCGGAAAGAAGAACAGGCCCAATTTTTCAGGCAAAAAGGGGTAGATGCGGTCATATCCGATTTGGAAGGTACTGTCGATGAGCTGGCGGAAGCGGCGAAGGGATGCGATTGCATTGTGTTTACCGCTGGTTCCGGCGGGCACACAGGCGCGGACAAAACGTTACTTGTCGATTTGGACGGTGCGGTGAAAACGATGGAGGCGGCAGAAAAAGCAGGCATCAGCCGTTTTGTTATCGTGAGTGCGCTCCAGGCCCACCACCGCGAAAACTGGAGCGAGGCCATCAAGCCGTATTATGTTGCCAAGCATTATGCAGACCGCGTGCTCCAGTCGACCAAGCTAAACTACACGATCATTCGGCCGGGCGGCTTACTGAACGATCCCGGTACCGGAAAAGTCGAAGCATCAGAAAACTTAAAACGCGGTACCATTCCGCGTGAAGACGTCGCGCGCACCATTCTTGCAAGCCTCGACGAACCGAAAACATACCGGAAAGCATTTGACCTCGTTTCGGGGAATACACCGATTGAGGAAGAGCTGAAACGCTTATAGAAATGTGCAAATCAAAAAAGTAGCGATTGTTGAAAACTCCTTACCCCCTGCTTCATTAAGAAGGGGGTTTAATATATGTCCCGGCTTGCTGGATGAATGCATTCAGCAAGCCCTGCTTCATTTGTGTTTTGCTTTTTTCCTTTTTTTCGCTTGAAAACTTATGCCGGCTGTTTTTCATACCCCAACCATCCGATGCATTTTCTCCATTTGACTGTTCTATATTTCTCCGTTTGCCATAACCAAACTCTTCATAGTCTGAAAGAAAATTTTTTCTAGAATAATGGTGAAAAACCAAGAATTTTGGCAAATGCTCTGCATACTTTTTTGATTATTCCAATATGAAAAATATTTTCATCGGATTTTGCCGAAAAGTTTCCGCATCTTCTGCTATAATACGAGTGATGATGAGGATAAAATTTTTGAAATGAATACGAAGGGAGTGAACATGGAATGTCTTTAAAAAATGACATCTTGGTTTACTTAAGAGCCCTTGCCAAAATGCTATATCCCCTGAAACTGTAAGCAGTCAGACAATTAAAGTTCGTTGATTTATTCCACTAAAGAAAAAAGACGTTTGTAGGAACATTATGACAAATATAAAAAGAAATTGTGAGTTTTTGATTTTAATAGGATAAATTTGCTTATTATAAGTGCCAGAATTTTATCACTTTTTGAGGCTTTGGGCGAGTTTCAATAGATTAGGCTACTCATTCCTGTGGAAAATATTGTAAAACGGAAAAGGATGATTTTTTTTGAAAAAAAAGAGCCATGAAAGCCACTCCTTTGCTAAGATATAAGTACGAGCAAATATCCAGGGAGTGATTTCATGACTATTTCTATTCTAACACAAACCAGAGACTTTTCAATACAACAAAATTTGATTCCCCACAATTGGCAAGACTATGCCGATATACCATTTGTCATTCCAGCCATGTGTTTCCCTTGGGAGATTTTTAAGCCGATTGAACGAGAATACTACACCCTTTTATATTTGCACCTAAAAAATGAAAGAGCACATGATCATTCTAATGAAATACAACCGGCACTATTTCCAATAACGGAGGAAGAAGACAAGTCTGCGTCTTCATTATTTCATCTCCCTTCCACTGGGAGAAAACCGCATCCTTTCATGCCCTTTTTTCGTGCTTTTGAACTGGCCTCTTTACAGTATATTGAAGTGATGGTGGAGAGTGTCTATTTGCAAGTGAAATCAAACCCGCTATTTGCCACCATGTGTGGATTTACGGAGAAAATTCCGAGCTATCGTTCCTTTGCTCGTTTTGATCAAATCATGACAACAAATGGTCTTTGGGAAAAAGCCCGGCTATTGGTTGTTGAATATAATAAAGGGGAAGGCGTGGTTGAAACGAATGAGGAAGCAGCCGCCGTGGATACATCGCATATAGAGGCAGAAGCAACCTTGAATAAAACAAGGAAGACGTGTTCTTGTGAGGGTAATTGCGATTGCCCCAGAGTCCTTACGGACGACAATGTAGGGGTAATGCGTAAAAGTAATGCAGTCTCCTATATTGCGCATAAATTATCAATGGTATGCGGGGTGAGATCCGGTTTGCCTTTGACGCGGGAAGTATTTAAAGGAAATACACCCGATGGGAAAACATTAGAACCGACATTGGAAACGTTTAAGACAGAGCACCCCGAGATGGCTGAGCAGTTGAGCTTTATCCTGGCAGATGGAATCTACCAAACGCCGGAAAATCAAAAAGTGACAAAGGATGTATTACAGGCGAAATTGGTGGCACCGATCAATCCACGGAACCGTAAAGATAAACCAACTACCGCCCGAGGGATTGAAAAAATCAACCGGTACGGCACTCCCATCTGTATCAGTGGACATAAAATGGAACTTAGAGGATCTGATCGGGAAAAGGGGCAATATATTTACACTTGTCCTGTATTTCATCCAAATGCCAAGCAAGAAGGTCTCACCTGCCCGCTAGCGAATCACGCGGAATGTTGTAATGGGGCAGCACAAGGAAGAGTATTTAGGATGGACTTTGATCAAACGCCTCAAGTAGATGTCGAGTTGCCTCAACATGGTCGCACATTTGAAGTGTTATATAGTGCCAGGACGATCATCGAAAGAATCTTTGGCATTTTAAAAGACGGATACAGTCTCCGTCGTGTTCACAAGCGTGGGAAACAGGCAGTTGAAGCTCATGTAGATCGATGCATGATATCTATGCACATCATGGCAAATATGGCGTACCATCAGACAGGAAAGGCCAATTGTGGATGGACACGCAATCGGCTGCAAAGAGCAAATTAAGTTATTCACAGGTGGATATGTGAATAAGTAAAATGAGCGTTTCCTTTCCACAAAGGGTAGTGAAAAAAACCCATTTTGTGAAGGCGGGATACGTATGCCCTTTTTTTGAAGGAAAATGACCGTTTTACTTCTATTGAATTGAAAATCTGGATGAAAAGGCAAAAAAATCGGGATAATTAATTTTCCAGAGCCTCGCTCAAGTGTATATTTTTATTTTGGCAGAGGCTCTTAAAGAAGAGTACGAATTTTAGCGGGCTGCTCCCGATTTTGCAGTTTCTGGAAAGAATGAAGATTGAACAGACCTTCCGGGATTTTGACTGCTTGAAAAAATACAATGCCAAATATCCTTTAAGCAAAATCTTTATATACCTGGTGATTGGCTGGCTGTCCAATTGTTCCCGGCTATCTCATTTCCGGACTTTGCAGGATGATCCTTTAATCTTGGCATTTATGGGCGAGAAATGCCCGCACTATACCCTTTTAAATAAAGACCTGCTAAGGCTGGAAAAGTTGGAGGGCGCTGATCTTGAATTCAAAGAACGCATGATGGATTTGATTGAACCCTGGCTTGACAAGGAGCTCATTCTGGATTTTGATTCAACCGTGGAAACCGTCTATGGGGGCCAGGAAAAAGCAGGGGTCGGAGTAAATCCCTACAAGCCGGGAAGAAAAAGTTATCACCCTCTTCTTGTATTTGAAGGGAAATCCCGTCTTTGTTTAAACGCCAGGCTGAGGGAGGGAAATTCCCATTCTTCTCAAGGGGTACTCGGTTTTGCAGAAGAGACCTATCAGCTGCTTTCTCCCCATTACCCTATTCGTTATGCCCGTTTTGACAAAGGATTTGGTGGAGAAGATTTCTACAGTTACTGGGAAAACGGTGGGATTGGCTATACCGGCAAACTGAGGTGGACTTCGAGACTTAAAAAAAGGGTTGAAAACGATGATTCACCGTGGATCCGCTATGTTGACGACGAATTGACCGTGATAGAGGGAAAAGCCGTTGATTACCAGGCAAGTTCCTGGAAGAAGCCAAGAAGAGTTGCGGTAATTCGTAAAGCTGACAAATATGAGGAAAGTCAGCTTCAAGCTTGTGATTTTTTATGGAAGTATGAAGCGATTGTGACGAACATGGACTGGGAACCCATTGATATTTGGAGATTCTATAATCAAAGGGCTTGCATGGAAAACTACATCAAAGAGTCAAAATATGGATTCTCGATGGGCAAGATTTCAACGCATTCATTTGACGCCAACCAAATGGATCTGCTGATTAAACTGCTGGCATACAATTTATTCGAGATCTTTAAAAAAGAACACTGTCCGCCAGCGTATCGCTCTTATACGATCAGGCGATTCCGGAGGGAATTCATCTACGCGGCTGGCGTGCTGGTCTATCACAGCCGAAGTGTCATTTTAAATATTTGTGAAACATACGCCCATAAAAAGGCATTCCGGCAAATGATTCAAAGTGTACGGCTGATTGACTGAGTGTGAAGGCTGAAACAGAATACTGGAAATTGAAACGCCCGCAAATGTGGGGAGGGGGCAACTGTGGCCTTAATAACCCAAAAATAGGCAGTTGTGATTCCATTTTTGATAATATTATCCATTTATTTTCCATATGATTCCAATTACCTGCATCAATCTAGTAAAGTTTTGCACTTTCTTAATTTGGGATTATATCAATAATTGCTGGATTATTAAAGGGTACAAAAAGTCTTATGAAATTTGAAGTACAAATTAAAATTCTGATGCAGAAGGTTTTTACACAATGGGTTGGGGATGTATTTGAGGAGTTAGATAAAACAATAAAACAGACAATAAAACAGACAATAAAACAGAAGAAGTTGGAGGAAGGCTGGGAGTACTGCCGTAGTGATAACAGAAGCGTTCAGTTTCTATTTGGAAGTGTGACTTTTAAACGTTCAATTAATGCGTGACAAGAGAGGGAACTCACATTATCCATTGGATGAATGCTTGGGGCTGGTACCCCACCAGAGATATAGCCCGTTAGTGGAATTAAAGGTGGCAGAGTTGGCAAGTGAGAACACCTATCTAATATTTTAAAAGAATGGACAGCCGTGAATCTTAGTCATACAACTGTTGGGGAAGTGGTGAAACGCGTAGGGAAAACGCAGGCGGAAGCCGACAAGGCCCTTGTAGAAGAGATGGAAATAGCTGCTTCACTGCCTGATGGGAAGAAGATAGACTACCTGTTTTCCGAAGCAGATGGCGTATTTATCCGGGGACTGGAAAGGAAACAGGGTATGGAAGTCCACCATGCCGTTCTCTATGAAGGTTGGGAAACCAATGGAAAAAGGGTCTCACTGCGTCAGCCCACAGTCATCATGACGACGGAACACATTCAGACATTTTGGGATGAAGTCCAAGCCACAGCTGCCAACACCTATTCCCTCGAAAAAGCGCATGTCATTACAAACAGTGATGGAGGTGCGGGATACACAGCTGAACGGTTTCAAACAGCTTTCTCACAGTCGGAATTTCCGGTGCTCAACCAGCTGGATACCTACCACGTTGCACAAGCCATCAGGATGTCTCAACTATTCAAGCAGCCTGTAAGCCCGTCAATTGGCGTAAAGCGCGGATCAGTTTCCCTGCATTCAAGCAGTTCATCGGCAATGGGGCATTTAAGCAAAATATTAGAGCTTTCGTTTTAAGCCTGGCTCAGTGGGGGCTGATCGTTGAGGCGCGCGAAATTTACGAGACTCCTGCGGGAAAAGCGAGCCAGGAGAGACCCCGCAGCGAGGTACGAGCGAGGAGGCTCGCCGGCCGCCCGCGGAAAGCGAGTGAATTTCGCGCGCCTCAACACTCCTGTTAACAATCTTTATACAGAAATATTACGGTATTCCGGAAAATTCCACTAAGCCAGGAGAGCAAGCGTAGCACGGTAGCCGAAAGTGTACAAAAAGAGTGTCTTGGAATACCCGATATTTAAACCTTGTCGAGAAAAACTTGACACATACCACGATTCATTTCAGCTTTTATTGTATAATGATATCAATATCATTAAGGCTGGTTAGAGACGAAAGGGAATTTTTATATTCGTCCAAGTGATGTGGTAATGGAAAAGATCGAAAATTATATTGTGGAAAATCAACTGAAAGCAGAGGATAAACCCCTGAGCGAACAGGAACTGTGCAAAATGTGGGGATTTAACCATTGCGTAATTCTCCATTCAGGCATGGAAAAAATAGGGGTTACCTATACCAATAAAGATGAATCGGATTTGTTAATGGTAGGGGAAGAGGTTCCTGTTTTTTTTTAGAGAAGGCACAGTATATGATGAAAACGATGAGCCGGTTGAATATTTTAAATCTGTAGCAAGGTCGGACTACGTCTATTTTGCCAGCGAGTTAAAAAGTTAAAAGTATTTTCGATCTTTCTGCTTGCAGGAAAGGAAATGATGATTATGAAAGTAGCTGCAGTAGGAGATAACTGCGTGGATTTCTATCAAAATATTGGAAAGGCTTTCCCTGGTGGCAATCCTGTTAATGTTGCCGTATACTTAGCCAGGCTGGGGGTAGAGGTATCTTATACAGGTGTGGTTGGTGATGATGAATACGGAAAATTGATGGTGGATGCTTTAAATCATAAAGGCGTTGACACTTCCCATGTCCGCGTCTTGCCAGGAAGAACAGCCATTACATATGTGGAAGTGGTAGATGGTGAAAGAGTTTTGGGAGATTATGATGAAGGCGTCCTCGAACAGTTTAAGCTGAACGATGCGGATATTGATTTTTTAGCGGGGCATGATCTTATTGTTAGCGGTTTATGGTGGAAAATCGAAAATGATTTGGAACATCTTCATTCCCTTGGTAGGCCGATCGCCTTTGATTTTGCGGATAAATTAGATGACCCTGTCATTGAAAAGGCGATCAATCATGTAAATTACGCCTTTTTTGCGTCAGATCAAGGTGAAACCCGAGAACTCCGCGATTTTATGGTGAACATGTATAAAAAAGGTCCGGAGATTGTAACCGTTACTTTAGGAGAAAAAGGCAGTATTTCCTATGACGGAGAAAAATTTATCCGTTGCGGGATCATTCCCTGTAATGTAATAGATACAATGGGAGCGGGCGATAGTTTTATTGCCGGATTTTTAAAAGGGATACTGGAAGAAAAAGATGTAAAAGAGTGTATGCATATGGGGGCGCTTAACAGCAGTGTGACGATTCAATACAAAGGTGCCTGGTAACGAGAGCCCCTACTATTAATTGGAAGAGGTGGTTTTTCATGCCTTCTTACGAGCAAACGGATAAGCCGATGCCGATATATTTGCAATTGAGGGGCTTATTCGGCAAAAATTGAGGGAAATTACGGTAATTCTGGTAGGTCTTTTCACCAGGCGCCGTTGTCTAAATACCTTTTCATGCCGGTCTGTTCCCGGCATCTCCTCAATGATCCGCATTTCTTCCATTTGTGAACCATCCGCGTTATACTGGCTTTTCCACTTCATAATACTTTGGAATTTCCACAAGCGTGCAAACCCGGAATTATATACATAAAAAATGACTTTTCATAAAGAGCAAGACAATCATATTGCCCCAGCAGCTTGTTGAATGCAGTAATCAGTGGACGGTACAATCTACTATAGCGGTAAAAAACTTGTATACTTGTATATAGGATAGCCTCCAAAAAGCATCCATTTAGGCAGTCAATAAAATACAACAAAGTTTCTGCCATAAAAACAAACGGCAGAACGCAAGCTATACTACTTCGGTACCCTAAGTAACAATTTGTATTGTAACTATACATGTTTTTTCAATGTCAATGGGCTGGGTGTATTTCAATCGCATTCAAAAAAATTTGCCATATTTTCTAACATCCATGTTTTCATAATGAAAAAAATAGTGTATATTTTTAATATATTTAACTTTTATTAAAGTGATTAAAAAGGAGTGAACTGATGAACCGTGGTGTCACATAATCTGTTATCCGACGAACACGATGAAGCATTAATTTCTGTTTCCAGTATTTCGGATCGAATCAAAGTGGTTCCATATTATTACCTTCATCATGTTCCTGGAACCCGGAATGACTGCTATCTACGGGAAGGTGTTGTCGAACGACTGCTTAAAGCCGTCAACTATATTCCATCTGCATACCATATCGTTGTCCTCGATGGGTGGAGGTCGTTCCAAACGCAACAGGCTCTGTATGACGCATATAAAAAAGTGTTCAGAAACAAATACACCTCAGAACAAGCAACAGCGGAGCAACTGGCCCGCTTTGTTGCCACACCATCGAAAGATCCTCATCAGCCGGCTCCGCACTACACTGGAGGCGCAGTTGACCTGACACTGGCAGACGAAAATGGCTGGCTTAATATGGGCACAGATTTTGATGAATTTACCGAAAAAGCCCACTCACTCTTTTATGAAAAGAAAAAATTCTTAACCACAGAAGAAAAAGTCATCCGCAACAACCGTAAACTGCTAAGAACAAGCATGCTGGAAGCCGGTTTCCGGTCAAACCCGGATGAGTGGTGGCATTTTGATTATGGAAATGCGCTTTGGGCAAAAGAAAACAATACAATTGCAAAATACAGGGGAATTGAACTAGGCGAGAACAAAGGGAGGAATACCATTTGAGAAAGATTAGCTCATTTTTTTTGGTGATTTGTTTGATGTTAATTGCAACCGCTTGCGCCCAAAATGCCAATGCTCCATCAAAGAAAGCGGGTTCGAATACCTCTTCCAGCAATACTGCAAAAAACAAACTTACTGTTGCCATTCCGGCAGATGTCGGCACTATTGATCCAGCCGTGACAATGGACAATTCATCATGGAAAATCATCTATCCTACATATGAACGGCTAGTGGATTACGACGGCGCCACCACAAATATAAAACCGGGACTGGCTAAAAAATGGACAGTTAGCAAGGACGGAAAAACATGGACATTTACCTTAGAGAAAGGGCATAAGTTTGCGGACGGCACCGCTGTAGATGCTCAAGCTGTCAAAGCAAGTTTTGAACGAACCTTAAAAATTAAAAATGGTCCTGCTGGTATATTCAGCATGGTCTCCAACATTACAGCAAAAAATCCGACTACCGTGACTTTTACGCTTTCCGAGAATTTCCCGCCATTCCTTTCAACATTGGCGACCAATTACGGGAATATCGTCAGCCCGAAAGTCATGGAGTATGAAAAGAACGGCGACTTGGGCCAGAATTATTTGGCAAACCACACGATGGGAAGCGGCCCTTATCAGTTGGAATCATGGAAAAAAGGCGACTCGATCAAACTCGGCTTAAATCCGAATTCAAAAGTGAAACCGGCTTTTAAAACTGTCGTCTTTAAAATCGTAGGCGATTCATCGGTTCAGCGGCTGAAGTTAGAAAAAGGGGAAATTGATATTGCAGAGGGTATTCCCGTTGATCAGATCAAAGATGTCAAAAGCTTTAGTAATGTCCAATTGATCCAGAAACCGAGCCTCATGACAGACTATGTTTATATCAATACGAGCAAAAGCAACCCAGTGCTGCAAAATAAAAAAGTACGACAGGCATTAAATGAAGGAATTGACTATGATGCGCTGATTGATGCAGTTCAACTAGGCTATGCAACCAAAACTCACGGTCCTGTTCCAGAAGGCGTTTGGGGGCATGACAACAGCGTAAAACAGTACAAACACAACATAAAAGAAGCAAAAGCAATGCTGAAGGAAGCCGGCGTGAAAAACCTATCCCTTGATTTACTCTATTCGGATAACAAAACTTGGTGGAAAACAGAAGCTTTAACAATCCAATCCAACCTAGCTGATATTGGCGTCAAAGTGAAACTGAAAAGCGTCGCTTATGCCACTTCCCGTGACATGATTGATAAAGGAGACTTTGATCTGGCACTTGGCGTTTGGAGCCCTGACTTCGGTGACCCATACGGCATCATGAATTACTGGTACGACTCGAAAAACTTCGGTCTGGCCGGAAACCGTGCTTTCTATAAAAACAGCAAAGTAGACCAGCTTTTACAAGAAGCCGCAACCAACAACAACAAAAAGAAACGAACAGCCCTTTACAAACAAATTCAGGATATTGTCATGGACGATGCGCCATATATTCTGCTCTACCAAAAAAACTATATTTTGCCGATCAACAAAAGTGTCAAAGGTTTTGTCTATAATCCGATGCTAGATGGAATCTACAACCTCGCCGAAATGTCTAAATAATTAATTGGAGTGACGAACCTTGCAGAAAATCATTTTGAAACGACTCGGATTTCTTGTATTTGTTGTATTCGGCGTCACGCTTATAACGTTTATTTTATCCCATATTATTCCCGGCGATCCTGCCAGTATGATGGCAGGACAGCGGGCTAGTAAAGAGACGGTTCAATCCCTCCGCGAACAGTTAGGACTGGATCAGCCGCTCTGGGTGCAATATATCGACTATATCCGTCAACTGGCTACCGGTGATTTTGGGACATCGATCCGAACACACCAGCCTGTATTAGATGATTTACTTACGTATTTTCCAGCAACATTAGAACTGGCAGTTGTAGCGTTTGCAATCGCCATTCTCTTCGGTATTCCGCTTGGCGTTTTGTCTGCCTTAAAAAAGAATACATTTTGGGACCATTTCAGCCGTGTTTTTTCAATCAGCGGCGTTTCCATTCCTGTCTTTTGGAGTGGATTGGTCGTCATCTTGATTTTTTACGGCTATTTGGGTTGGTTTCCGGCAAACGGACGCATTGATGACAATATTAACCCGCCGACACATGTGACTGGCTTTTATATTCTAGATAGCATTTTAACCGGTGATCCCATTGCTCTATCCAGCAGTTTAAAACATATTTTCTTGCCGGCACTTGTCCTGTCCTTTGCCCAGCTAGCAATTATTACAAGGCAGGTGCGGGCAAGCATGCTTGAGGTGATGAGCCAGGAATACATTCGCACAGCTATCGCAAACGGCATTCACGGCCGGCTGCTCATCATCTCCTATGCGCTACGGAATGCATTGATCCCAACTATTACCGTCATTGGAACATCATTTGGCTCGCTCCTAGGGGGCGCTGTTGTAACTGAAACAGTATTCGGATGGCCGGGAATGGGAAAATTTGTAGTCGATTCGATTGCATATCTAGATTTCCCGGCAATTATGGGATTTACTATTCTTATCAGCGTTGGATATGTACTGATTAATCTCATTGTCGATTTATTATATGGCTTGTTGAATCCGCAAATCAGAGAATAGGAGGAAAATTGATGGCAATTGTTGCTTACCGTGAAAAAACGCAAACCTTAAAAGAAAACCCCTTTTGGTATAAATTAAAACAAAATAAGTTGACATTGATAGGGATTGTGATTTTGGGACTGATTGTCTTACTCACGCTTCTAGTCCCGCTTTTGACCCAGTACAGCCCAACTAAAATTAATATTGCGGAGAAATTTCAGGCACCGTCCCTTCGTCACTGGTTTGGAACGGATGAAGTGGGCCGAGACATTTTTACTAGAATTCTGTACGGCGCCAGATTATCACTTGGCTTTGGCATACTCGTCATCGTGATCGCCAGCTTCATAGGTGTTGTAATCGGCACAGTTTCCGGCTACTTGGGTGGCTTTTTCGACCAAATCATCATGCGGATCGCCGATATGGTACTTGCTTTTCCTAACTTAATTCTGGCCATGGCGCTGGCTGCCATCTTAGGCCCGAATTTGCAAAATGCGATGCTTGCCGTTGCCATTGTAAAAATTCCAGTTTATATTCGGCTCGCCCGCAGTGAAGCATTGGTCATTAAAGAAAAACTTTTTGTAAAATCCGCCGAAACTTTCGGAATTAGTAAGCCGCGGATTATTCTGAAACACTTTATTCCGAACGCTTTTTCACCGGTTATTATTCAGGCCACCCTAGATGTCGGTGATGCGATTCTATTAATCTCAACGCTCGGATTCCTTGGTCTGGGTGCCCAGCCGCCCGCTCCGGAATGGGGGGCAATGATCAGCGTCGGCTGGCAGTATTTGCTGACTTATTGGTGGTACCCGACTTTCCCGGGGTTAATGTTGTTTTTATCCGCCGGCGCCCTGAATTTAATCGGTGATGGAATCCGTGATGTACTGGATCCAAAATCAGTGAGGTAAGGAGGATTTAGCATGCTACTTGAAGTCAAAAATCTGTATATCGATTTTGAAGGAATGCGTGGCCGTACTGAAGCTATAAAGAATATACATTTCTCGCTTGAAAAAGGAGAAATTCTTGGCATTGTGGGTGAATCCGGATCAGGCAAATCGATTACCGCTTTGTCTATTTTAGGACTGCTTGAAGAAAATGCAATCATTTCAAACGGTGAAATCATCTACAATGGCCGAAATTTGCTTCGACTTCAGAAAAAAGAACGCCAGCTGTTGCGTGGTAGGGAAATCGGTATGGTATTCCAAGAACCAATGACCGCTCTCCACCCGACCATGAAAATTGGAAAACAGCTACAGCACGTGATCCAGCGCCACCGGAACATCCCTGCAAAGGAAGCTAAAGAAGCAGTCCTACAGGCTTTGCAGGAGGTGCATATCGATCAACCAGAGCTGGTGGCAAAAAAATACCCGTTTGAGCTAAGCGGCGGCATGCGTCAGCGGATTGTCATCGCACTTGCTATGTCCGCGCCGCCCCATTTATTGATTGCGGACGAGCCAACGACTGCACTTGATGTCACGATCCAGTATGAAATTTTAAACTTGATTCAAGAATTAAACCGGAAACGCGGGACCTCGGTTTTGCTGATCACCCATGATCTTGGTGTTGTTTCTAAAATTTGTGACAGGACCATAGTAATGTATGCGGGTGAGGTAGTCGAAAGCGGTCCTACCAAGGAAATTTTAAACCGACCGAACCATCCATACACCCAATCGTTACTGGAGGCACTTCCGGATTCGGTTTCGCCCGGCCAGCCTTTAAGGGCAATTGTCGGCGAAACACCAAGCCTACTCCAACGCCCAAACGGGTGCGCGTTTGCTACCCGCTGTAAGTATGCAATGGATATTTGTAGAAACCACCATCCGAAACTTGCAGAAAAAGAGGTTAATCATCAAGCTGCCTGTTGGCTGGAAGGGACTGTCTCTTATGATTGAAATCAAACAAATTCAGAAGATCTACACCAATGGCAAGCATCTGACAAAAGCAGTCGGACCGGTTAATATGGATATCCGCCAAGGAGAAATCCTTGGGCTCGTAGGTGAATCAGGCTCGGGGAAAAGTACGCTTGGTAAAATGCTGATTGGGCTTGAAGCGCCGACCAGTGGAACCATTAATTATCGTGGCAAGCCCCTATGGGAAAAGAAAAAATACAAACGGATCCGCCCGGGCGAGATCCAGTCTGTTTTTCAAGACCCCCAGTCCTCACTTGACCCGCGTATGAGGATTAAAGACATTATTTTAGAACCCCTGCTCGGCCTGCCGGGTAGTGAGAGAAAAGAGAAAGCCAATCCGGAGCGCTTAAGGAAACTTATCCACCGTGTTGGTTTAAAGGAAGAACATCTTAGCAGGCTCCCACATGAATTCAGCGGCGGACAGCGGCAAAGGATCGCGATTGCACGGGCTTTGGTTACCGAACCTACTTTTCTAGTGCTGGATGAACCGACGTCTGCACTTGATGTTTCAATTCAGGCGCAAATTTTAAACTTGTTAAAAGAACTGCAGCAAGAAAGGCAACTCACCTATTTGTTTATTTCCCATAACATGTCTGTCATCCGCTATATGTGCGAACGGGTCGCTGTTATGTATAAAGGGGATATCGTGGAAATCGGCATCACCAAGGAAATTTTTGAAAATCCACAGCATCCATATTCGAAAAAATTATTATCCTCGGTATTAAGTGTAAATGGACGGGAAAATCGCAGCTATGCTGAAATATTATAAACACAAGCATGGTGAAATTCTTTTTGATGTAGGATTGTTGGGCGTCCTTGGATTGAAAGTCCTACGGTGTGATGTCAAGGGTTAAAAACAAGTGAATTGGAAATTTTGTTGGCTCTATGTCGTAAAAATGGCAATACTGAACTAAGCCTCCAGATAATTGGAATAATCTGGAAGTTTTCAAGTTCAGGCTATCGATGATGGTTACCTGGTTACCTCATCGCGTCACCTTCTTTTTCGGCGCATAAATTTGATCGTTGCGGAGCAGCGCATCGATCAGGCGCACCAGTTTTCTTGCCGTTAAGACGAGGGCGCGTTTGTGTGAGTGCTTATGCACCTCACGATATTTCTTTTGGTAAAAGGCGCGGTACTCAGGTTCGTGTCGCCGGACCAGATTGGCAGCCTCAACCAGGTAATACCGGAGATAACGATTGCCTGTACGCGCAAGCATTTTGTCATCAGCCTCAAAATCACCCGATTGGTGGCGGGGCCAGAACAATCCGGCAAATTTTGCGATCGCGGCTTGGTCGTCAAAGCGCTCAATGTCGCCGATTTCAGCGAGAATCCCAGCACAGCTCACCGGGCCTATTCCCGGAATGGTCTGGAGGGTATTCGGGATTCCATCAAGAACGCGGGCAATCGCCTTATCCAAATCCTTGATTTGGCGTTTAAGATGCCGGATGATCTCAATAGAACTGCCCAGGACCAAGTCAATCGAATCCTCCACACATTTAGAAAGCCGGTAAGAGGACCGGGCAGCTTTTTGGATGGATGCGGCCAAATCCTCGGGATCGCTAAAGCGGCCATGGCCTTTGGTCTGGAGATACATCGCTAAGTCCTCCAGAGGCATTTGGGCAATTTCATCGAGGCTATAGGCCTCAAGCAAAAATTCCGTTATGGCATGGCCGAAGACCGGTGTATCCACTTCAAGGTTAAAGGCACTGAATTTGAAAAACAGATGATTCAAAAATACCTGTTGTTCCCGGGTTAAACTTTGAATCAGGTGATAGCGCATCCGTGTTAACCGTTGAAGGGCAAGGTATTGTTCTGACTGAATCACGGATTTCGGCAATCTCCCGAAACGCAAGCGGTCCGCAATTACCCAGGCATCTTTGGGATCGGTCTTGTCCATCTCGGCATAAGCCTTTTTGAAATTTCTCACCAGCTTCGGATTCAGGGTAAACACCTTTGTACGACGCTGTTTCAGCTCGGGATCTTCATGGAAAAACATTGCCGGGTGCCAACTATACACAGATGTGGCCTCCATGGCGATCTGGATGGTGTCATCCGCCTCCGCATGTTGGAGGATGGTGTCTCTTAACTCAGAGGCACCGGGAAGATTGTTTGTCACCGTTTGGGTGGCCAACGTTTCCCCCATTCCATCCATCAGGCAGGCATCGAGGTTTTTGGAGCTCACGTCAATACCGACAAATAAGGGCATATGATTTCCTCCTCTCTGTATTGGGATCGATGGAATCGGACGCTTCGGGATATCCCCAGATGGCTTGCCGATCTGTCAGCCTCGCGTATGAGAACTCATCCGGGCCGTGGGCTGCCTGGAACTGCTCATTTCCAGCACGGAGATCCGGAGGAACGGCCTACGGGTTAGACGTTCAAGCAAGAACCTGGGGATGCAGACTTTTCGAGTAGTCAGGCTACAAGGAGGGGAAGCATTGACCCAAACGATCCTAAGACCATTATCCGGGAACATCGCGAAGCGTCCAAGTCCGAACTTGTATTCCGGGCTCGCCCGGAATACAAAATCTTATATTCACTTGTCAATGAGCAGCTCACTTGTCAATGAGCAGCAGAATGAACTGGAAATTGACATCCACTTTGGATTTAAACTTATTATACGAGGAGGGGTAACTTGTTTAATGGAGAAAAAATTCGGCAAGTTAGGAAGGAAAAAGGCCTCACACTTCAGGAACTTGCGCGGCAGACAGGATTGAGCTCTAGTCTGATTTCCCAAATCGAGCGACAGCGGGTCGATCCAACTGTCAGTACCTTTTGGAAAATATGCTCTTCCCTCAATATTCCGTTCAATTTCTTTTTTGAGGGTGGGAGTGAAGAAAACTATGTTGTCAGAAAAAATGAGAGAAGAATTGTGGAGCTGGCCGGTGCAAACGTCAAGTATCATGATCTCACACCACCGAATAAATCAGGGACGACAGACTTTATTTTAGTGGAAATCCAGCCTGGCAACATAACAGAACCCGAGTTAGTTTCGCATGCAGGAGAAGAATGCGGTTATATTTTAAAGGGCACCTTAAAAGTATTCCTGGGGGACAAGGAATTCTTTTTAAGCGAAGGAGACAGTATCTGTTTTCCCAGCACAACACCACACCGCTACATAAATACAGGGAGTGAAATCTCTATTTCGCTGTGGGCGATGAATTCGAAGTAATTTAAAAAAACGGGGGATGTATCATTTCTAAAATTCGCTCCCCCTTCCCCCAAAAGCCACATTCACCATGGATAATCGTTGTATCACATAACGAAATCTCAGCATCTTTTTGTTTAATTAATAACCCAATTTCCATATAGCCCAAAATTGTGCCTTCCGTCCTTGTAGGCTTTAGATTAATTAACCTGACTCCATGACGAAATTTAACTTAACGCCAAACCATTCCATAAATCTAGTATAACGGGGATATCTAACAAATTTAACCCAGTCAACATTCAGGTGATCTAATGAAAAAAAGTTTATGATAGAACCCACGAAAGAATAGATTGTTGTCCAGGTGGTTTAGCGATAGTAGGAAATTTACTAAATCATACGAATTTAGCTTCCAGGTTAAATACCTATAAATTCCCGAATATTTTTCGAAATATTGCAGCTCCAATTGCAATGTAGCCAAATCTTATATTGGCTTGCTTTGCCAAGGGAAAAGTAATTTTGGGAATGTTGAAATTTTCTGTTGAAGTTCTTTTTTTGCATTGACTGTGGATATCCGAAGGGTTCTTTCCTAACCCTCGAATAAAATTTTTCAAATGCGTTTCCGGCGATATGTGTCAAGTTTTTCTCGATAGGGTTTAAATATCGGGTATTCCAAGACACTCTTTTTGTACACTTTGACTACCACGCTTTCCGTGCTTTCCTGGGCAAGCGGAGAATGTGCTTAAGATATTTGAAACAACCTCTGTTTACCTAGGAGCCTCTGCCAAAATAAAAATATACCCTTGAGCGAGGCTCTGGAAAATTAATTATCCCGATTTTTTTTTGCCTTTTCATCCAGATTTTCAATTTACATCCAGATTTTTAATTCAATAGAAGTAAAACGGTCATTTTTCTTCAAAAAAAGGGCATACGTATCCCGCCTTCACAAAATGGTTTTTTTCACTACCCTTTGTGGAAAGAAAACGTTCATTTGAGTTATTCACATATCCACCTGTGAATAACTTAATTTGCTCTTTGCAGTCGATTGCGTGTCCATCCACAATTGGCCTTTCCAGTCTGATGGTACGCCATATTTGCCATGATATGCATAGATATCATGCATCGATCTACATGAGCTTCAACTGCCTGTTTCCCACGCTTGTGAACACGACGGAGACTGTATCCGTCTTTTAGAATGCCAAAGATTCGTTCGATGATCGTTCTGGCACTATATAACACTTCAAATGTGCGCCCATGTTGCGGCAACTCGACATCTACTTGAGGCGTTTGATCAAAGTCCATCCTAAATACTCTTCCTTGTGCTGCCCCATTACAACATTCCGCGTGATTCGCTAGCGGGCAGGTGAGACCTTCTTGCTTGGCATTTGGATGAAATACAGGACAAGTGTAAATATATTGCCCCTTTTCCCGATCAGATCCTCTAAGTTCCATTTTATGTCCACTGATACAGATGGGAGTGCCGTACCGGTTGATTTTTTCAATCCCTCGGGCGGTAGTTGGTTTATCTTTACGGTTCCGTGGATTGATCGGTGCCACCAATTTCGCCTGTAATACATCCTTTGTCACTTTTTGATTTTCCGGCGTTTGGTAGATTCCATCTGCCAGGATAAAGCTCAACTGCTCAGCCATCTCGGGGTGCTCTGCCTTAAACGTTTCCAATGTCGGTTCTAATGTTTTCCCATCGGGTGTATTTCCTTTAAATACTTCCCGCGTCAAAGGCAAACCGGATTTCACCCCGCATACCATTGATAATTTATGCGCAATATAGGAGACTGCATTACTTTTACGCATTACCCCTACATTGTCGTCCGTAAGGACTCTGGGGCAATCGCAATTACCCTCACAAGAACACGTCTTCCTTGTTTTATTCAAGGTTGCTTCTGCCTCTATATGCGATGTATCCACGGCGGCTGCTTCCTCATTCGTTTCAACCACGCCTTCCCCTTTATTATATTCAACAACCAATAGCCGGGCTTTTTCCCAAAGACCATTTGTTGTCATGATTTGATCAAAACGAGCAAAGGAACGATAGCTCGGAATTTTCTCCGTAAATCCACACATGGTGGCAAATAGCGGGTTTGATTTCACTTGCAAATAGACACTCTCCACCATCACTTCAATATACTGTAAAGAGGCCAGTTCAAAAGCACGAAAAAAGGGCATGAAAGGATGCGGTTTTCTCCCAGTGGAAGGGAGATGAAATAATGAAGACGCAGACTTGTCTTCTTCCTCCGTTATTGAAAATAGTGCCGGTTGTATTTCATTAGAAGGATCATGTGCTCTTTCATTTTTTAGGTGCAAATATAAAAGGGTGTAGTATTCTCGTTCAATCGGCTTAAAAATCTCCCATGGGAAACACATGGCTGGAATGACAAATGGTATATCGGCATAGTCTTGCCAATTGTGGGGAATCAAATTTTGTTGTATTGAAAAGTCTCTGGTTTGTGTTAGAATAGAAATAGTCATGAAATCACTCCCTGGATATTTGGTCGTACTTATATCTTAACAAAGGAGTGGCTTTCATGGCTCTTTTTTTTTCAAAAAAAATCATCCTTTTCCGTTTTACAATATTTACCACAGGAATGAGTAGCTTAATCTATTGAAACCCGCCTAAAACCGACCAAAGTGGAAAAATTTAGACACTTATAATAAATAAATTTACCCCATTAAAATCAAAAACTCACAATTTCTTTTTACATTTGTCATAATGTTCCTACAAACGTCTTTTTTCTTTAGTGGAATAAATCAACGACCTTTAATTGTCTGACTGCTTACAGTTTCAGGGGATATAGCATTTTGGCAAGGGTTCTAAATGAAAAATTTGCCGTTTCATTTTCCAAATATTTCATTAACTAAAACTTGAAAGTAAAAAAAGTGCACTAATCCCTTGGCAGTTCTACAGTTTCTTCGGATAATTTAGGGTTAAGATGCTTTCACTAGATGCTTCTGGTAGCTGACAGGCAACTTTTCCAGAAAATGCTCAATAATGGTCTCTAGTACTTTCTCTGAAAGGACATACTCGTCCTTAAAAGCTTCTTTGAATAAATCAATCAATTGCTGAATCGCTTCTGCAAAAGTGATGTCAGAAAGTTCATCGACCATGAGATAAAACAACTCACCTAGGGTTCTATCATCTTCCTGTTCACGATGCTGAACCGCAAGGATTGAGTAACCTATTGCGACAAGAGCAGTGTGCGCAAAAATTCCGTCATAAGACAAGCCTTGATATTTTGCCAGGCGAAGGTACTGTTTGCACATCTTGAAGTACATCTCAATCGACCAACGTTTTCCGTAAAGCTGGATCACTTCGTCTTCAGAGAGCCGGGTATCCGTTGTCGCTAAGACAAGGTAATCATTGCGTTTATTGCGGTTGCGGACATAAACGAGTTTGACTGGTAAAGCCTTTCCCTCAACGACTGCCTCAACGAGGACTGACAGAAGATAGCGTGAACGTCCACGACGTTTCTTTTGGGTGTTGAAGATCGTTTTCACATCCATCATTTCACCGTTGAACCGGTAATAAACTTTCTTGGAACGTTTCACCATAGCGACGGTATGAAGTCCCAGTTCACGCAATTGATGAAACATCTTAGGGCTAGAGAACCAGGAATCAAACAAGACGTAGGAAGCATAAACACCTCGAGACAGGGCTGATGAAATCAATTCCCTTACCACATCGGTTGCTTTGCGCTGTGCCTGAATCTTTCGCTTACCTGAACGTGTACGGCCATCGATGGATTTCGCTCCGCACACTTGATTCTGACCGGAAAGCAAAGAAAAGTTGACAGGCAAGAAGGTATTGCCATCACTCCAACCCAGTTGAAGAAACCGAAAGCCGCGGGTATGTTGGTGTTTTGCATGGTCGTATTGGAACGCCGCCAGTTCAACGTGCTTCGCATTGACTCGTTCATACATGGAATCATCAACAATGAACACCTTCCGACGCGTTGACTCGGTCAAAGGTTCGATGAAGGTGATGACATGGCGACAGACCAGGATCAGGAACTTTTGCCAATTGACTTTGCCATTATTAAGGAAATTGCGGAAGGTCTTATCCGAGAATCCAAGCTGATCTTGATGCTTCAAATAATCACGATACGCAGATCGGTTTGAGAAGAGCGTGCTGATAAGATAACAGAACAGGGTTTGAAATGAAACGCCTTTTGTCTTCACTGCGTTTGAAACTCTCGCAATTTGAGATAAACGAAAACGTGCAAAAAATGCTTGGACCGAAGATAAAATTCCAAGAGATTGATGGTCGTTTTGTGTTATAATTTTCATAGCATGAACACTCCTCGATTAATTGGGATTCAACACTTCAATTATACCGAGTTTTGAGTGTTCATGCTTTTATTTTTGCTTTAAACCCTTGTAGATCAAGGGGTGAGAATAGATTTCGGTGTTTCAAGTTTTAGTCATTAAGTCTTCTTTTAGTCCCATCTTTCCACCTCCAAATGGTACTTAGGGCTTGCTGAATAAGCAAAAGTTCCAGATTTGACAAGGATTTTGGCTGTATTTGTCGAATATAAAGTGTAAGGATTTCATAGGAAACACGTAAAAAACCTTGCACTTGGAGACCGTTACGATGTACAAAAAGACCGAACATCAATTAACTTTTGTAGATGATTTTTTTCTACCATTCGGTGGAAAATTAAATAAAGAAAATCGCTGGGTCCGTCTTGCTGAATTAATCCCGTGGTGGAAGGCTGAAGAAAAGTATGCCAAGTCCTTCAAGAAAAAATTCAAAGGCGAAAAGGCTTATTCTGTTAGAATCGCTCTTGGAGCTCTCTATATCAAAGAACGGCTTGGGCTATCTGACCGAGAAACAGTCGAACAGATCACAGAAACCCGTATCTTCAGTATTTTATCGGCTTGCCTGAATTCCAGGAAAAAGCCCCATTCGACCATTCTCTGATGACTCGTTTTAGAAAACGTTTGGGCGCAAATATCATCAACGAACTGAATGAATGGATCGTTCTGGAAGAACAAAAACGCCAATTGGAAGAGGAAAATAACAACGATGATGATCCTCACGATGACACTGATGATGACGATCATGGTAGTGATGATCATCAAACTTCCGATCCTGCTTCAGAAGAGAAATCAACTGAATCGGTTTCTCCCAGAACGCAGAACAAAGGAAAACTCATTCTGGACGCAACCTGTGCACCGGCTGATATTGCTTACCCTACAGACTTTGGGCTGTTGAACGAAGCTCGTGAGAAATTGGAACATATCATTGATGTCTTGCATGAACCACACAAAGGGAAATTACGTAAGCCACGGACCTACAAGAAAAGAGCCCGCAAGGACTATCTTTCTGTCGCTAAGCAACGCAAAGCTGGCGCCCGGAAAATCCGGAAAGCTGTCGGCAAGCAGCTTGGGTATGTGAAACGGGATCTGAAAATCATTGAAAATCTTCTTACCCAAAGCTCCCTGTCTCTTTTGAGCAAAGATGAATATCGGCAACTCCTCTTGATTCATGAACTTTATCGCCAACAGGCAGAAATGTACAAAAAGAAGACACACCGGATTGACCACCGAATTGTGAGCATTTCCCAGCCTCATGTCCGTCCAATTGTGCGGGGCAAGGCAAAAGCGAACGTGGAGTTCGGTTCAAAAGTCGCCATCAGCGTCGTAGATGGCTATGCCTTGATTGAGCACCTCGACTGGGAAAATTACAATGAAGGGACCACTCTTAGGGAACCTGTTGAGCACTACTACAATCGGTTCGGATTTTATCCGGAAGCGATTTTGGCAGATAAAATCTACCGAAACCGTGATAATTTGGCATACTGTAAATCTCTTGGCATTCGTCTGAGTGGGCCAAGGTTAGGACGTCCATCCAAAATGGAAGACAAAACCTTAGAACATGTGGCAAGGCAGGATGCCTCTGAACGTAATGCCGTTGAAGGCAAATTTGGCGAAGGCAAGCGCAAGTATGGGCTAGGCCTTATTCGAGCACGCCTCCAAGAGACCAGCGAAACAGTAGTAGCCCTTCAATTTCTCATACTGAATCTGGAGCGGAAGCTCAGGGTTCTTTTTTTAAAATTTTTGCACAACACTATTTTACATTTTGATAATCGGAATTTGGATTGTTTGTGACCGAATCTGATTCGTTCAGCAAGCCCTACTTACCAATTCATCTTTTTATATGCTGATGTTTCTGAGTATAGTGGGGGGTTATTTGAGCCAGATATTTTGCAACTCATACAATAGTTTTTTGACTTCGCTTTGTTGTCCATCTCCATGCGCCATGGCTCTTCTTAGCCAGTGATATGGGTAAGTGGATTACCTGCTTAACAAATAAACATTGTGTATAGGAATTTAAATTCCTTCTTTTATAAATTTTTTTAATTTTTGATGGTTTGTCCATTGTTTCATTATAGCATATTACCTAAATGCATGACGAAATTTTCACTTAACGCGGTCTTGGAGATTTAGACCGTCTCCTCCCTATGCTGGACTACTTGCCTGGTGAAGCGTTAATGTAGAGCCTTGAAAAGAAATGGGGAAGGGCAGTAATAATTACCCCGTTCATGCAATGTGGAATCCCATACTGGCAGGATAGTGTTCAAACATGAAAGCATTGAGAAATTACGCCGGGAGCTCTCCAGTAATGGCCAATTAAGGGAAATGTTGCGACTTTGAAGGCCAGGTACCGCCTTCATATGCCTATACACGACACGGTTTCTAAAGTTCTTAATCAGTCACGAAGAAATGATTGAAAAGGTGTTTGAGATTTTGGTAGAACAGCTCTTTGAGGGGTTTCCTCATTTTGGTAAACATTTTGCAATCGACAGCAAGCGATCCCATCGTTTTCCAAGCATCTAGCATCGGAACAAAAATAAAGCCGAGGACAGACGTCGGGGTCTGGAAGCAAATAAATGCAGAAGACTTACAGTGATGTGACAAAAGAAGGCAAGCTGTGGCAAAAAATTGTGAAATGGTTTGGCTTATAGCTACATCTGATGGTGGACACAACTACGAATTACCGGTAACATTCGAAATTGCAAAAGCGTCGGCTTCAGACATTCGGAAGGACATGAAATTTTAAAGCAAATGAAAAAGAAGCATCCAAGGCATCTGGAATTAGCAGAAACGATGGTGGGAGACCGGGGTTATGATGACATGAATCTAATTGTCCAACTCTGGGATTAGCACAAGATTAAGCCCATCATTGATATCCGTAATATGTGGAAAGACTCCGACAAAATACGATTACTTTCGGGTAAGGAAAATGTGGTCTAAGAGTTCCTGATTAGCTTCGTAGCTTGTACACTCAAATAGCAGGACTGCTATTTCCGAATCAATTCCAAGCATATTTGTCTCTTGCGGTTTCATTTTTGCAAGTTTGAACGTCTGCCATAAAATTGATAGGCTTTAATGAAAATACATTTAGACCAATTCCTTCAAGCTTTGGCGCGATATACTTCGGGATTATGATTTCTTCAAGTGATATGGATTCATGATCCGCATAGCAAATCCTTTTCACGTAATACATTTCACCAATCATAAAAAGTACCTTATTTTTTGCAGATTCAAATTGCAAAAAGATATACTCAACTTTGCTGCAATTTGAAATTATAATAAAAGAGTGAAAGGGGTTACAATCCATGAAAGAAAGGACACAGAAATTATTCGCCAGACTTTTATCGGTAAATACCTATCTGACTTTTGAGGATTTAAGTAAAGAATTTCATATTAGTGAGCGCACTCTGCGGAACGAATTGGTTCCCATCAACAGGTACTTGGTTGAAAATCATTACCCATGTGTTACTAACACTAGAGGCAAAGGATTGAAATTATCACTGTCAGATCATGAACGTAAACAATTATTGGATCAGGTTTGTTCTGTTAGGAAGGAGGACTATTATCGACCAAATGAACGATTTTTGACTTTGCTGCTAGAAATCGCAGATCCCGCAAAAACAACTTGGTTATACGAAATGGAAGAGCAGCTGCAGGTTTCAAAAAGCACGTTGGATGAAGATATGCGCAAGCTACGTCGGTTCCTAAAGGATTATGGAGCAACTGTTATTAGCTTACCAAAACAAGGAATTGTATTACAAGGCCATGAACGCTCGATAAGATCTATGTTATATGATGTAATGAATAGCATGACAGACATTGACCGTTTGATGATGCTTGAAGATGCAAATGAAGTGTTATCCTATGTAGATAAACTAGTGCTGGACTACTTGGACATAGCTGTATTAGAGACTATTAGCAATCAGTACGATGAAGTATTAAAAAGGTCCAGAATCGATATTAATCATGTTTATCGCAGCCAGGTTATTTTATTTTTGGGTATATGGATCAGGCGAATGCAAGAAGGATGTACCATTAGTGAATTAACAAAAGTTAAAGCAGAAATAAATGAAAGCCCTATAAGAAGTTTCGTGGATTCAATATGTAGAGAGTTTAATTTATATCCCTCTTTAAATGAAATGAAATACGTCACTTTCATAATTGAGTCATTTAATCCAAAAGATATGAATAATTCATTTGACTGGGTCACCGCCCAGTTATTGACCATCCAATTAATAGAGCATGTAGAGAAAGTAACCAGAATTCCTTTTTCCCGTGAACAAGAAGATTTATATGAAGGCTTATATAAACATATAACAGGATTATTAACGAGAGCGAAGCAAGATGTCCAAGTATTTAACCCGTTGAAAAATACCATTAGAGAGTCTTATTCAAATATTTACAATGCAGTGACATGTTTCAGCAAGCAAATTGAGTTTTATATAAAGAAGCCGCTATCAGAAGATGAAATAGGGTTTTTGACAATTTACTTTTCTACTTCCCAATGCCGGATAAAACAGGAAGAACAGTTTGTTTATCAAGCGGTTGTATTGTGTAATCATGGGGTTTCTACCGGAAAGTTGCTGGCTGCAAATCTGAAAGAGCTGTTCAATATTGAAATTGTGGCGGTTTTGAGCTCATATGAATTGGACTTTATTGACAAACTGGATGTGGATTTAATTTTCACCACAATTCCTATTGAATATTCGAAAAAACCGGTCTTACTGTTGAATCCGATTCTAAGAGAAAGCGACAAAAAAGAAATCAAAGTATTTTTGCAAAAAAATAAGGAGAAGAGAAGAACCAAGTCGAATGAGTTGGATGCCACAAAGCTGCTACAAGACGTTCTGAGATTGATTGAAATGAGCGGCGGTAAAGTAACAAAGGAAATTTACAAGAAGGTAGAAGATACATTTAAGGAACACAACTTGAAATATAATACAAGGGAGATTCAGCCGATGTTACAGGATATTTTAAAGAACTCCTATATTTTGTTAAACCAAGAATGTCAAGACTGGAAAGAAGCCATCACTAAAGTAGCACAAGTTTTAGTAGAGGGGAATGTCATTGAGCGAAGGTATATCAATGCCATGATAAAATCTGTTGAAGATTTTGGCCCCTATATCGTGTTGGGAAAAAATTTAGCGCTGGCACATGCACGGCCAGAGGATGGCGTAAATAAATTAGGAATCAGTGTGATGACGTTAAAGGAACCGGTAGTGTTCGGTAATCCAAATAATGACCCGGTGAAAATTATCTTTTGTTTGGCTGCAGTAGATTCTTACTCACATCTTAATATCATGAAAAGCCTTATTGAGCTAATTAATGATGAAGAAAAGTTAAATCAATTAATGGAAACAAACGATGTAAATACATTTCAGAAGATATTATACGGAAATGAAGTGGTTAAGTGAATAAGGTTGCTGTGGTTACAAGTGGTGGAGATGCTAGTGGTATCAATGCTTTATTTGAAGGAATACTTACAAATGAAAAAATTGATTTATGGGGATTCCATGGTGGGTTTGATGGTATTTGTGTAAGCGTTCCATTTCGCTTAACTGAAAAAGTTGTAAAAGAACATATTAACACAGGAAACGCTTTACTGCGAACTTCAAGATCCACAAGAACCTTTACGCTTGAGGGAAGAAAAGAAATAATCCATAGATTAAAGCAAGAGGGATTTGATACATTAGTGGTTTGTGGCGGCGAGGGCTCAGGTAAAGGTGCAAGCCTTTTATCAAAAGAAGGATTGCACACTTTGTTGGTACCTATGACGATAGATAACAATATTTACGGTACTGATTATACGATTGGTTACCTTACTGCCTGCAATTATATTGCAGATTCAATAAGGAAATTACGCCAAACAGGAATGAACTTGCCAAATCGGATTTTTATGATAGAAACATTTGGCGGCCAATCTGGGCAATTAACACTCGGCGGAGCCATTGCAGGAGGTGCTGATTATGTGTTGATCCCTGAGCTTTCTAATCATATGGAGAAGTTAGTGCAAAGAGCTAAAGCATGTTTAGAAAAGCAAGGACAATTTATAATATTAACTTGTGAGTCCAATACATTAAATGGAGAGTGGATACGCGGCAAACAAGGAGCAAGTTTTGAATTTGGCGGTGTCCTTGAAAAGGCTTTAAATCAGCGTGTGAGATATTCTATATTAGGATATACGCAGCGAGCTGGGGATGCAGTTGCAGAAGAAGTAGTGAATGCAATCAAGATAGGCGTGGCAGCAGCAGATGAAATCGTAAAAGGTACGACAGATACCATGATAGGATTGGTTGATGGAAAACCTAAGCTGGTTCCTTTAGAAGACGTATTTCATAAAACAAAGGAATTAATTGCAACAAATCAATATATTGCAAAAAAGATGAAAATCATTGATTGAGGAGTGAGTGACATGAAAAAATTAAATATTTTATTTGTATGCGGTGCTGGGCTGGGGAGCAGTTTTGCCTGCCAGATGTCTGCGGAAGATGTATTGAACAGGTTAGGCGTGGAAGCGAAATTGGATCATAGTGATATCTCTTCAGCTGCATCAATTAAGCCTGACATTATTATTACCGCCCAAAATTTTCAATCACAGTTTGAAAAATTTTCAATAGACCCTAAACAAACCACCATTGTTTATTTAAAAAATATTGTATCTAAAACAGAGATTGAAGAAAAGCTTGTCCCGGTTTTAAGGGATAAAGGTATTTTGGTTTAAAAATAAAAGATAGCGAGAGACGGAGGGTAAGATGATGTCCATCATCAACTTTATCGTTCAAAATATTTTGACACAAGCTTCGATTACCATCGCATTAATAGCCATGTTGGGATTGATTTTGCAGAAAAAATCCGTTGGACAGGTTATTTCAGGCTCATTAAAAACAATGTTAGGCTTCATGGTTTTATCCGCCGGTTCAAGCATTATCGTCAGCAGTTTGACTTACTTTGGCAAGATTTTTACAAAAGGGTTCCATATGCAAGGCATTGTACCTTCAATAGAAGCCATTAACGGCCAGGCGATGAATCAATTGGGGTTGGGCCGGGATATCGCATTAACTTTCTTGGCAATCTTTATCGTTAATATTATCATTGCACGCTTTACGAAGTGGAAATACATTTTTTTAACCGGTCAGGCAATACTTTGGATGGCTACAATGACAACGGTCTTTGGCTATTTTGCAGGATTACGTGGCTTTGCACTGATTGTAATAGGCGGTATTATTGGCGGCATTTTCGCAGTAGCAATGCCTGCTTTGGCACAGCCGTTTGTTCGGAAAATTACCGGTATGGATGAAATCGCTTTAGGTCACTTCTGTACAATTGGATACTTGTTTGAAGCAGGCGTTGCAAAATTATTTGGTGAAAGAGGAGAAAAGAAAAAGTCAATTGAGGACATACAACTACCAAAGTCATTCGAATTTTTACAGGATACTTATCTATCCGTTATGGTAGTTATGGTTCCACTGTATATTGTTACAGCAGTCTTTGCAGGTGAAAAATTCGGTTCTACATTTTCAGGAAGCACGAACTATATCATGTACGCATTTTTGCAATCTATCCAATTCGTTGTTGGCGTATACGTATTAATGTCAGGGGTACGCTTATTGCTTGGTGAAATTGTTCCAGCCTTTAGAGGGATTGCAATGCGCCTAGTACCGAAAGCGGTGCCTGCGCTGGATTGCCCGGTGTTGTTTCCGTACAGTCCGAACGCTGTTATCTTGGGCTTTATCACAACAACAATTGGTTCCATTATTGCAATGTTTGTCTTGCCGATATTTGGTTTGGCGATGATCTTGCCGGGGATGCTAACAGCCTTTTTTGCAGGCGGTACTGCTGGCATATTTGGAAATGTAGTGGGCGGGCGCCGGGGAGCACTAATCGGTGGTGTACTCCATGGTTTCTTCATAACTTTACTACCGGCCCTGTTAGTAACCATCTTTAATTCTATGGGATTTGTCAATGCAACAGCAACTGATGTAGATACTGTGACAGCCGCATTATTATATGCATGGATTATCAGTCCTATTTTAAAAGCATTTTAAGATGAGGGAGATTAGAAGGAGGTATACAGAATGCTTGGATTTGGCAAAAAAAAAGAAAAGAAACCGGGCAAAGAGTCAATCACTGAACAAGGCAAAGAGTCTGTGTTAACAGATGAACGGAAGCAAGAATTATTGCGTACGATTTCATTGAAAAAAGAAACGGTTGATCAAGCGGCTGAAGAAGAAAAATCAAAGATTTACGAAGAAATTGGATTAGCACTTAATGAATTGGGTGATATAGATCAAGCAATTGATTCACTTGAAAAAAGCATCCAGATAAAAAAATCAGTAGGCGATGGTTATAAAACTTTATTAAGACTTTATAACAAGAAACGTGCACAGGCAGCAAAAGCAAATGATGATGATACTTTGCAAATCTATTTAAAGAAAATGGATGAAATGATGCAAGTCTCTAAAGATGTTACGCGCGGTGTGCGATAAGTCAGGAAAATAACTCATATAAAGGGAGATTGATGATCTATGTATACAACTTTAAAAGAAGTAACACGCAGGGCGGAAGAATTAAATTATACAGTCGGTGCATTTAACACACATAATTTAGAAATGTTACCTGATTTAATACGGGCGGCAAAAGAGCAGGGGGCACCGATTATTATCCAAACAAGTGTAGATACCGCGAAATATATTGGACATGAAAATTTAGTGGCGGTGTGTAAATCAATGGCTACTAAAGAAATGGTGGATGTGGTACTGCATTTGGACCATGCGAAGAATTTTGATGATATTAAGGAAGCTATCGATAAAGGGTATACTTCCGTCATGTTCGATGGTTCCAGTTTACCTTTTAAAGATAATATTATGAAGACATGTGCAGTCGTAGAATATGCACATCAGCGCGGCGTATCAGTAGAAGGTGAACTGGGGACAATCGGGGGTACTGAAGAAGGAATGCATGTAGCTGAGAAAGATAAGATTTATACCAACCCGAAAGATGCTGTAGAATTTGTTAAAGTCACAGGTGTAGACGCGCTGGCAATTGCAATTGGCACCAATCATGGCCAGTATAAATCTAAAACAGAAGTAAATATACCACTATTAAAAGAAATTAATGCAGTAGTAGATACCCCCTTGGTAATACATGGGGGAACAGGGGTCAAGGAAAATGATATCCATGAATTAATTGATAACGGGATCCGCAAATTTAATGTCGGTACTGAGTTACTGGTTGCATGGACGAAAACGGCTAAAGAAACATTTGGAAAAACAAAAGTAAATAAATCATTGCGACACAATATTATTCCGTGCAATTTAGCAGTAAAAGAAGTTGTTAAACATAAAATAGAAATCTTTATGAACAAGGAAGGTAGCTTTATCGGAGTAAACTAAAGCCTAATAAAGAGAGTGCGGGAAATTTCTTGTACTCTCTTTATTTGTTAGATAGCGGGGATAAAAAATGCATAAATTATTAATATTATTAGCCGGTTTACCGGGTACTGGAAAAACTTATTTAAGCAATATTATTCAAGAAAACTTAGGGTCATTCTACATGCTTTCTCAAGATGAAATAAAAGAACATTATTGTGATATATACGGCTATCGTAATTTAGAAGAAAAAAGGGGGATAGAGAGCATAGCATGGGCAAAGTACTATGAAATTATGGAACAACAAATGCAAATTAGCAGCAATATTATTTCCGATTATCCATTCAGCCAAAAACAGAAGACTCCTATCCAGCAGCTGGTTGAGGAATATGATTATAAAGCCATTACGATTCGTTTAATTGCGGACTTAGACGTTTTGTTTGAAAGACAAAAAAAGCGTGATCTTGATCCGTCAAGGCACTTAAGCCATATAGTGACTTGTTATCATAAAGGTGATGAATTAGCGGATCGAACGAACGCTGATAATTTATTGACCTACGAAGAATTTATAAAAAGATGTACGACGAGAGGATACGATACATTTGAATTAGGAAAATTATACGAAGTCGACGTCACTGATTTATCAAAAGTTAACTACACTAAGTTATTAGAGGAGTTGAAGCAATTTGTTAAAAATGCGGGGAAATAAAAAAGACAATCTTGTAATGGGACGTTGCGGGAAATTCGTATAAAGGATTGAAGGTAGACACTATGGCAGATCATAAAATAAGTAGGAAACAGTAGTTCGGTATGATGTATTATGGAAATGATCTTTGATCAAAAGCTATACCATACAATCTGCAGTCGGAAAATCACCTAAAAAACGTACCGTGTCTCGCAATCTTGCAAAAACGCCGGTAGTTATACCGCAACCGACAAAATAAAAGAGACTGTTATGAGCAGCTTCTTTTTTGCATTAAATATCTATGCCTTTGGCCTAGTTACTCTGAATAATATTTTCAATAACGACATTGGTATTGGTACTTTCTACACGGAGTAAACGCCACTTAAAATCTCAATCGTTGTCATATGCAGAGATTCATCGAAGGCAGCGCAGCTGTCTTCTAACAACACAACGGAGTATCCACGGTCTGCCGCATCACGTACAGCTGTATCAACGCATTGATTGGTAACAACACCTACAACGATAAGATTTTCAACTTTTAAGTTGCGAGGATTTGATCAATATGTGTACCATTAAAAACACCTGAGCACGTTTTTTTTCAATACGATCTCGTCTTATTGAAGGACATACACAAAACTGCGAAGCAATTTTCGAAGATCCCGGTGCTGGAATCCTTGAGCCGGGATCTGTGAGGATTTGAGGTGCCAATTGGGCACCTTCTATCCGGTGGTAGCGTCAAAGAGGTTACCCTATTCGATTATTAATAGTCGTTTTTAGAATTTTGCTTTTACCATGAAGCCATCGATATTAATGCTTTGTCCTGTAATATAGCTGGCTCTTTCTGAAGCAAGGAACATGATCGATTTAACCTTTTTTTCCAGTTTTCCGTAACGTTCCATCGGGATATTGGCTTTAGCAAAAAATTCTATTGCTTCTTCCATTGGTTTACCCAGCAGATTTGAAAGCTGTTCACCTAATTGTCCAAGTGCTTCCCATAGAGGTGCGGACAGGACCTGGGCATACAGCACTGACCAAAAAACTGTTTTTTGCCAAGTATGCACTAATTCTTTGGTAATTTATATTTACGACTCTTTATCGTGTCCGTAATCCAGCAATCTGATCGGATGTTTGCCAAATATCGATGAAAGGTTAACGATCTATCTCCAATTTGTTCCTCATGTATGGCACGACTGCTCTTGTCAAGAGGATCACGGCAAACATTATCAAATCAATTGCGGTGGATTACTTCTTCAGGGAGTTCCATTGGGTCACTCATTGTGCCTGTACCCGCATTGTTTACAAGAGTATCGATACTTCCGAATTCTTTTGCAGTATTCGAGATAAAAGCATCTGTTTCTTCCAGATTTGTGACATCCACTTTTTCGGCATATACCTTTACGCCTTTTTCCCACAGTTTAACTACTGTTTTTTCAAGCACCCCCTGCTTAATAACACATAAAGCCAGCTGGTATCTTTCATTAGCCAGTATGCTCTGCGGTTCTTCCTCCATAACATGTGTTGTACCCGTTGCAACGGCAACTCTTCCTTTTAATCCTAAAGCCATGATGATTTCTTCTCTCAAAACGCTTTCTTTTTTTACTTCAATTTGCCGGCTGGTCAAATTGAAAAAGGTAACAAGATTTGTGATTATTTTATGGAAATGCAATTAAATCAAATTATTGGGGCTCAGCGTTCATTAAGCGGATGAAAGCACACGAGAAAAGAAGCCGTATTGAAATGGCCTTTTAATAAAAGAATGAATCAGCCCAATCCATAATATCAGGCCACCCTCTGTTAATATTAGTTAAGTTTTGAAACAAGGAATTGAAAACACCGCCGCAATCCATTATATTACGTATAGTACAGTACAATAAAAATGTATTAACATATAAATTCATGGGTGAAAAGGCGGTGAGGTGGTAATGAAGGAAAAGGAAAACAGGCATAAACCGATGCACAAACAAATTGAAGAAGATTTATTGGAAAAAATTACTTCCGGATTCTATAAGGAAAATGAATTAATACCAAAAGAAGTTGAGTTAGCGGAATATTATCAGGTCAGCCGGCCAACGGTGCGTCATGCCATCCAAAGCCTGGTAAATGAGGGGTATCTCGAAAGAAAAAAAAGAAAAGGTACGATTGTTAGAAAAAGGAAAATTGACCAGGAATTTACTCATATAATTGAAAGCTACGATTCCGAAATGAGCCGAAAAGGGCTGCTGCCAAAGACCCGTGTGCTGACTTTTAAAAAAGACACGGCATCCGAAGAAATTGCTGAAAATCTCGGTGTTCAAACTGGAGATGAAGTATATAAACTTGTTCGTTTAAGATATGCGGGGGAAGATCCCGTTGTCCTTGTTACGACTTACCTACCCCAATATTTATTGCCTGATTTTCTGAAGCATGACTTTTCAAAACAGCGATTGTACGGTGTGCTGGCGGAAAGAGGGCTGCAGGTGAATGCAGTCAAAAGAAAATTGGATGTGATTAAAGCGGACGAAACAACAAGTGATTTGCTGGATATTGTAATTAATGACCCTATTTTTTATTTTCACACAATTGGCTACACCGGGGATCGCATTCCAATCGAATATTCGATTTCAAAGTACCGGGGAGATTTGAATTCCTTTGTATTTGAAGTCAACAATGTAAAAAATATAGGCATGGGCTTCTAAGCCCTGTCACGCCCAAAACCAAGCCCCCCGCAACTTTGTTTGCAGGGGGCATGCTGGTTAAATTTCGATATTTCTTTTTCCTTCCAGTTCAAGCCGGTTTTTAATGACTTCGATAATTTGGATGCCTGCACTGCAGCCAATACGATCAGCACCGTTTTTAATCATACTGATAAAGGTGTCCGCATCCCGGATTCCTCCGGCTGCTTTTACTTTTACTTCAGAGCCGACAATGCTTTTCATCAATTTTACGTCTTCCATGGTTGCCCCGCCTGCCCCAAATCCTGTAGAGGTCTTGATAAAATCAGGTTTTACTTCTTTTGCAATCTCCGCCAACTTTGAAATTTCTTCTTTTGTTAAATAGCAATTCTCAAAAATGACTTTGGACAACACATGGCTTTCGCGGCAAACCGATACAATTTGTTCCATTTCCGATTTAATATAGTCGTAGTTTTTCGCCTTTAATTCGGTAATGTTGATCACATAATCAATCTCGTCTGCTCCATTTGCAATTGCGTCTTTTGTTTCAAATAATTTTGAAGCGATCGAAGTTTGCCCAAGCGGAAAACTAATCGCTGCTCCAACATGGATATCAGTGCCTTTTAGAAGATCAGCGCATAATTTTGTTTGTGTCTGATTAATTGCCACCATTTTAAAATGATAGGTTTTTGCCTCGTCACATAGTTTTTGTATATCTTCTCTCGTTGCATATGGCTTGAGATTTGTATGGTCTACCAGTCTACATAAGTCATCCAATGAATATGTCGTCATGACGTCTCCTCCATTTATGTTATTACATATAATATAAAACCAGAGAATTATAAAGTCAACTATGTGAACAAAAAAATCCACTAAAAAGTTATTGTATAAGTATTGACAACGATTACATAAGCAATTATAATTGGAGATATCAAGTAAACAATATTCATTACATATTAAAAAATAAATTATAATATGTAATAATTTTTAATATGGATGAGTAAATAAGTAAAAGGAGACCGCTAAATGAAAATCGTATTGACTTCCCATGGCAATTTTTGTACAGGATTACTGGAAAGCTGCAAAATGATTGCAGGTGAAACGGTGGATAAAATCAGGACGGTGAAAATGGATGATGTTGGCATTGGGAAATTTTCTAAAGAGCTGAATGACCTTCTGGATGAACTGATAAAAGAGGATAAAGTTTTGGTACTATGCGATTTAAAGGGTGGAACTCCATATAACGAAAGTTTTAACTACTTTCTTCGACATCCGGAAGATGTCAGAGTGGTATGCGGCATGAATTTGCCGATGGTGATTGAAACGGTATTACAACTTGATGCAGGACATGACTTAAGCAAGTTGGCAGGTATTGCAGTTAATGCGGGGAGAAACGCGGTGGAGATGGCGGTAGCAGATAATAACAATGATGATGATGGCGAATTAGATTTTTAACTATAAATCTTTTACTTTATTGAAGGAGGAGCAAGAATCATGGCAATTACATTAGTGAGAGTTGATGATAGAGTAATCCACGGACAAACAACAACAAGATGGTCAAAGGCCAGTTCTGAAGAGTAAATTCATCAATTTTTAGATGTTTTATGATAAAATGACTTATCCACATTTAGAAAATTTTTCCATCTATTTTTTCTGCTTTCAAAGTCAAAAAGAGCCGAATTTGCAAATTTCTTTTTTAAAATTGTGGATAACTTCAAAAAAACCTTTTTTTACATCACATCCTTTGCTATAATATAACCATTAAGTAAACCTTACTTGTATTGGCTTACTTAAATGGGTGAAATCCTCGTCTGTTAAAATGCGTGTCCGAAACGCTTCCAACAGATTTGAGGATTTTTCTTTTGCCGTTTTTTTGAGTGCTTTTAAGATTGACGAACCTTTTTCAAACAGCTGTCTAATAATATCTGTTATTTGAACTAATAAATAATGATTTTTCATGGCTGTGTAGTTTTGGCTATTGGCATGTTCTATATTGTAACGATTATTTTTTTGTTCGTTAAATCCTTGATTTTCAATCTTCCAGCGGCTTCTTCCTGCAGCGATGAGTCGTTCCACGTTCTTTTTCGTGATTTTAATATCCGTTATAAATACATACTCTTTCGATTTCCCATCCTCTGTTTTCATTGTGGCCTCCATCAGATTGACCGTTCTGTCTTTGTAGGCAATATCATTCACCCAAACTAATGAATTCTGATCCTTACTTTGTTCCAGCTCTTTTATTGCCTTAAACTCCGTCGAGATACTTTTAATTCTCCCTTCCTTAAATCTGCATATATATTTCCATTTGTGCGCCCTGCACAGATTAAATACCGTTTCACATGCATAGAGACTATCTCCCAAGATACAAATCGGTAGTCTTTTAAATATTTTTTTTATTTTCTTTGCCAGCCTGTCGAAGGCTTTTAATTCACAATCTTGCTTAGAAACATTTTCTGATTCATTTTCGATAAATTCGGAGGCAATACTGAAGACCATATCCCCCACGACAAGCTTGGCTTCAAGTACATGGTGCATATAAAGTACGTTCGTTTCTCCTGTTTCTTTATTTGTATATGCCCGTCTCAGGCAGTGTTTACAATGTTTCTCATGAAAGGTGTGTAATCCAGTTCCATCAATGATGACACCCCAGTACTTTCCTTCAATTCGATAAGACTCGAGAGACCTTTTTTTCAATAATTCTTTAATCATATACGTTCTAATTTTTTCTAATTCATTTACATCTAAGCCAGATAAAAAGTCGTTAATTGTATCATAATGTGGAAGTTCTTCAAGAGAATCTAAGCCTAACACCTTCCCTACATTTTTAATACATTCTTCTTTATTAAAACTCTCACTCATGTTTCTCATGGATTTTAGGCCGGTCATATTTTTCAACATCATCGTAAATAAAAGGACCTCTGGACCATAAGTGATATAGCTTTGATGTCGGTGGTCTGCTACCTTTTTTAGGTTATTCATCAGGTCTTTGAAAAAATGCTTCTGAATTTTAAGGAACTCGAAAAAATAATTTGCTTCTTTTTCACGATTTCTTTTTTCTTTTCTAGTAACCAAAATAAAAACCCCCTCAAAACAGCGAAGTTTAATTAGGGCTTGCTGAACGAATCGAATATTAGCTTGTATCCGATTTGTCAGTAAGCAATGCCAAAATATTCGTCCAGTAAGCTCTAATTATTTAAATTATTACATATTTAGCCGCATTTTTGGGAGGTATATTTAAATTATCACGAAAAATTTTTACTCCTCAGAGCTGGTCAAAGGCACGCCCTGTATATGGCATATTGGCGGTAGGCGATGATATCGCAAATGATCCTTTACGCAAAAAAGTTCTAAAAGCAGCAGCTGCTAATCTGAAACTAGGCGTTTATACAGTGGACCAAGCACCTGAGAAAATTGCAAAGGCAATGGCGGCGGATAAAAATTATTTTTTGATCAGCAACTCACCACAAACGATGGCAAAGCTGGTTGAAAAGGGCGTGGATTTCGGAAAAGAGTTAAATATAGGACCGATGAATACAAGGGAAGGGGCAAAAGTATTGGGCCGGACCGTTGCCATTGATGAGAAAGACTATGAGGCATTTGAATATCTGGAAAGCAAAGGAATTAATGTGACATTTCAATTGCTTCCGGATGACGATCCGAAACCGTGGAAAGTTATGAAGAAAAAATATGATTCTATGTAGAATATAACTATTAAATAAAAATAGAATAGGAGGAGAAATAATGGATGGTAGTCTTCTCGTTGCCGCTTTATTAACCGGTATATTCTGCTATCTTGGTGCAATTGAGACCCCTTGGCTATTTGGTATGACCGGCGGCTTCTATATTGTTGGAAGACCGCTGGTTGCGGGGTTGTTAACTGGTATTGCTTTTGGCGATATCCAGGCCGGTGTTTTGTGTGGGTTGGCGGTACAGGCTGTGTTTATCGCCAACTTATCTACAGGCGGCGCGACAAACAGTGAGATCACCTATGCATCTTATGGTGGTATCGGCCTTGCGATGGCAACCACGAAAGATCCTGCGGTTGCTGTTACTTTGTCGATTTTAATTGGACAAACATTTGGCCTTATTTTCTATAACACAAGAATGGCACTATATTCATTTTGGAACAACCGAGCACAAAAAGCTGCCGAGAATTTGGATGAGCAGGGGATTATCAACAATCATTTGATCTTTCCACAGATTACCACCTTTATATTACGGGCAATACCGGTATTTTTAGCAGTATATTTTGGCAAAGGATTAGTAGATTGGTTGCTTGCTAATGTTCCAAAAACCATTACGGATATCATCTCCGTTTTAGGCGGCGTCCTCCCAGCATTGGGGATTGCCATGCTGATGAATATTGTCATTAAGGAAAAAGCACATTTTATTTTCTTCTTTGTCGGTTTCGTTTTAATGGCTTTTGCCGGTTTGAAAATGCTTGCGCTTGTTTTTATCGCTGCACTTGTGGCATACATTTATTACATTGCCACCGGAAAATCTGCAGCACCGGCTGCTATCGGGCCTGAAGTAAAAGATGATGATGTATTTGAGGATGAAGATCTCTTCTAAAATTCAGAAAGAGGTGAAAAAAATGACAGGTGAAGAAACGAAGAGCAGACTGACGAAGAAAGAGTTACGAAAAATCTGGATGCGTTGGGGTTTTACCCACTTGTCCTCCATGAGCTATGAAAAATTGCAAGCGCATGCATGGGCATATGCCTACATCCCTTTTGTAGAAAAATATTATAAAAATGATCCGGAAAAAAAGCGTGCCCTTCTTGTCAGACACTCGCAATTTTATAATACCGAACCGCAAACAGGTCAATTGATTAATGGGATTGTTACTTCAATGGAAGAAGAAATTGCATTGGGCCATGATGTACCTGAAGAAATGCCAGTCACCATTAAAACAACGCTGATGGGTCCGATTGCAGGAATAGGAGACTCTATTATCCAAGGAATTATTATTCCAATTTTATTATCGATTGCAATGGGAATTGCAGAAGGCGGGAACGCAATCGGTCCGCTATTTTACATTTGTGCTTACGGCATAATTGGGCCGTTGATATCCTATTTGGCTTTTACAAATGGCTATAAACTAGGCGTAAATGCAATTGATACGATTGTCGGCGAAAATGCCAAACGGATTACAGATGCATTTAACGTTTTAGGGATCATGGTTGTAGGCGGATTATCAGCATCCATGATTGTATTAAATACACCCCTTAAAATACCGATGGGGTCAAAAAGCCGGGCATTGCAGGAAGTTTTAGACGGAATTTTCCCTCACCTGTTGCCGCTGGCGATGGTGCTGTTGGCATGGTGGTTAATTTCTTCTAAACAAATGACCGCAACGAAAGTCATCTTAATTTTAACAGCGATTACCACAGTAGGCGTTTTAATCGGCTTATTTTAAAAATTTATCCATATAGGCTCATTCACTCAATCCGGAGATGAGCCTTTTTCGATAAAAAAGGAGAAGGAGTATAAATGCTCATACTTGAACCCATTTCAAAAAGGCGAATTTGGGGAACCGCAAAACTTCATGAATATAGCGGGGACAAAGAAATTGATAAAATTGGTTCCGTTTATACGATCAGTGCCACCCAAGAAATTAGCAGTCCGGTCAAATATGGAAGCACTCTAGGGAAAGACTTATATTCCTTAACCATGAACCATCCTTCTTTATTTGGACTGCAAGTTGGTGAACCGTATCCGATTATTGTTTCCATGACAGCAGCCGGGGATGATTTAAGCATTCAGGTACACCCGACAGATGATTACGCCAGGAAAAATGAGCATGCTATTAGTGGAAAAAGTGAATCATGGTATTTTATAGAGGGGCCGGAATCAGGATGGATTTATGCAGGATCTAAATTAGAGGATAAAGGCTTAATCGCCGAAAAAATGCGTGAAGGTAAATTCCGAGAAGTGGTGGATATCTTTGAGGTCAACCAGCATGATTTAGTCTTTATTCCTGCCGGGACACTGCACGCCTTAACAAAAGGTTCACTCGTATATGAAATTCAACAGTCAACTGATTTGACATATCGGTTTTATGACTATGACAGAATTGACCGTGACGGGAAGAAAAGGGAGCTCCATTTGGAAAAAGCAATTAGCACTTTGCAACCGGCCCAAACTCCTAAAAAAACAGACTTTCCAATGGATCAACTAAGAGTAGAGACGCCTTACTCTATTTTCCGTACTCATTTAATGGATAAATATACGAACACCTCAACGATTGCACAAGCAGTTACAGTGATCTCTGGCACTTTAGTAGTTGAAGGAGAACGGGTTGAAAAAGGAACAAGCTTATTGGTTTTGCCTTGTGAAACGGTTTTAATTCAACAAAGCGCAGAAGTAATCATCGCAACGCCAAATACGTATTGGAGATAAAAGGACAAAGGCGAAGTCTGAAAACCTTAAATTGGGATAGGAAGAATTGCAAATGAATTTGCCAGCCAGTTCAATACCGACCTTACGAAATATATCGAGTAGCTTCTCATACAAAAGAGCAGGCGACATAAACATAATTTGCAAATAAATACTGCGTTGATCTTGCATTTTCAAATGTTTCCGAATTACTGCACTACCCGCAAGTAGACGTGGCCTATATCGCCACATCACATAACACGCATTACGGGGTCATCATGGAAAGCCTGAAAGCGGACAAAAATGTGATTTGCGAAAAATCAACTACGATCAGTAAAAAGCAATTAGACGCTTATGCCGCTTTTGCGGCACCATCAGAAGAATAAAAATGGTTGGGGGGGAGGGAGGTCGCTTCTCTATAGTACTGTGAGCCCGTAAATTAGACAGATCACAGCGACCAGGTGCACCACAGATTGTTGCTCCTTTTTTGGAAGTACGGAGGATAGATTAACCAAGATGGTTGCTGCACCAGCTCGTTAATCTAAACAGCCGTAGGTATGGACGTTGTTTACAGTCATTGTTGTGGACTCGATGTTTATAAAAAGAATGTTGTAGCCTGTATGATTACACCAAAAGGCAAAGAGATTCAAACATTTTCAATGATGACGGACGATATTCTCAACCTCGTGGATTGGATCGAAGCCAAAAGATGTACAGTCGTTGCTATGGAGACCCGCGGATCCTTATTGGAAACCAATTTACAATCTGTTTGGATTGGAATAGGGTTAAAGCAATGGTTATCAGTGCCCATAAGAGATTCTTGCGATGTTAACATTTTTTCTTTCGGTATAAGCAAAATATCCCTAAAAAAATAATAGTATCAGATAAATATACGTCTTCACTATAAAGCAGACTTTGTATATCTAGAACCATACTGTTATCAGATAGATATATATAAAATAGAAAGCACACCCTAAAAAGGCGCACGAATCCAATTACCCACAAGCGCTTTTTAAAATACTTTCCTGAATGTTGAAAGGCTAAGAAACAAAGCTCCTCATTTTTCACCCTGGTTTTCTTTGATCATGCCTAAGGACAGGGCTAACATGACACAGAGTGCCAGCCCACAACCAGCTTCATTTTTATTAGTGTATTTCGACGGTATAACGGTTGATTTCCTAAAGCCCAGCTCAAATACGGGATGAATGAAGTGGAAAGTACTTATACTTACTTTGATGCCATGTTATAAACAGTTCAATCCCTCCAGTTGATAAAGGCTCCCGCCTCTTATATTCAAACGCCCAGTTCGGATTGGTTCAAGCAGTCTATCTACACTCTCGGATCAAGGTCTTTGTATAAATAAACATTTGTCAAAGGTAGGTTCGACAAAATCACATTTATGGATCATTGAATGCGTTGTCACTCCAACCTATAATAAAGATAAAGGATCTCCTTTCAAAATGAATTTGTGTAAACGTAAACAAACAGCGCGCTGAATGTTGAATCTCTAATCTTTAAATATAATTTATAGCGGAAATTTTTGATAAATATGTAATTGTGGGAGGTATTATAATGAGCGAAGGCAAAAGTATTAAAGTAGCCGTCCAAAAGCTGGGAAACTCTCTTAGCACGATGGTATTGCCAAATATCGGGGCATTCATTGCCTGGGGTCTTATTACAGCTATATTTCTTTATCCAAGTGGGTGGATTCCTAATAAAACCTTAAATGAGTTGATCAGCCCGACCGTTACTTATCTTCTTCCGATTTTAATCGGCTATTCAGGTGGTAAATTGATTTATGAACACCGTGGCGGTGTTGTAGGTGCGATTGCAACAATGGGTGTTATTATTGGGACAGACATTCCAATGTTCTTGGGCGCGATGATTATGGGGCCGCTTGGAGGCTGGATCATCAAAAAATTTGATAAGATGATCGAAGGCAAAGTTAAAGCCGGTTTTGAAATGTTAATTGATAACTTTTCAGCTGGTATACTTGGAGGAGCTCTAGCTGTTCTTGCTTTCTTAGGAGTCGGTCCTCTCGTTGATGAAATTTCGAAAGCGTTGGCAGCAGGCGTTGAGTGGTTGATCCATACCGGTATTCTGCCACTTGTCAGCATTTTTATCGAACCTGCTAAAATTCTTTTCCTAAACAATGCAATAAACCATGGGGTATTGACTCCACTTGGAATTGAACAAGTAAAAGAGACTGGAAAATCGATCCTGTTCTTACTGGAAGCAAATCCTGGTCCAGGGATGGGCGTACTACTGGCTTATTGCTTATTTGGTAAAGGCACGGCAAAACGTTCTGCGCCTGGTGCAGCTATTATCCACTTCTTTGGCGGGATTCATGAAATATACTTTCCTTATATCTTAATGAAACCGTTGCTATTTTTCTCTGTTATTTTGGGTGGTGCAAGTGGTGTCCTGACTTTGGTAACTTTACACGGCGGTTTGGTTGCGCCTGCATCTCCTGGATCCATTATTTCGATTCTGGCGGTTACACCGCATGCATTAGGGAATTATATCGCTAATATTGCAGATGTACTTGTTGCGATGGTTGTTTCCTTTGTAGTATCTTTCTTCATTTTGAAAACGGATAAGAGCACAGATGAAGATTTGGAAAAAGCAACTGAAAAAATGGAAAGCATGAAAGGTAAAAAAAGCCGAGCTGCTTCCTTATTATCAAATAATCAAGGTGAATTGAATCCAAGTGAAGTAAAGAAGATTGTATTTGCTTGTGATGCAGGTATGGGTTCAAGCGCAATGGGGGCTTCTCTCTTAAGAAAAATGGTTAAAAAAGAAGGGCTTCCGATTACAGTTACCAATACTGCAATCCGTAATCTACCGAAAGATATGCAAATTGTTATCACACAAAGAGAATTAACAAGCCGTGCGAAACAACAAGCGCCAAATGCTTACCATGTTTCTGTGGACAATTTCCTCGACAATTCACAATATGAGCGTCTGATTGAACAACTGAAAGGTAATGGTGGCAATGTCACGCAGCAGGATCAAACCCAAGTGCCGGAAGTTGAGGAAAATTCAAATAATGAAATTTTGCCTCCAAAAAATGTATTTTTAAATCAATCGTTTAAAAACAAAGAAGAAGCAATACGTTTTGCCGGACGTGTCTTGGTAGATAATGGATATGTAACGGAATCATATATTGATGCGATGATTCAACGTGAACAACTTACATCTACTTATATCGGTAATGAGATTGCTATTCCGCATGGGACAGATGAAGCAAAAGAGGCAATTTTGAAATCTGGGATTACAGTTATCCAAGTTCCGGAGGGAATTGATTTTGATGGGAATACGGTCCGCATGGTCATAGGCATTGCCGGAAAGAATGGTGAGCATTTAGGTATTCTGTCGAAAATAGCAGAGACATGCTCCGATTTAGAAACAGTTAAAAAAATGACTGAAGCAAAAACGGTCGATGAATTGTTAAGCTATTTTGGCAGCATTACTGAACAACCTGTTAATTCATAATCATATAAAAAGGGCTGTTCCACGAAAAAAGAAATGGGCTGATCAGATGTTTATTCGAAACAGGGAAAAAAACATACTGGAACTGCTCCTAAAAATGAGTGGGACCCACACAGTTTCTTCGCTTGCAGGTACACTTCATGTAAGCGAACGAACTGTGAACAGGGACATGAGAAACATAGAAAAGATTTTATCAGAATATAACTTGAAAATTTCAAGGAATAAAGATAACTTCTTATACATTAAAGGAAAAAATGAGGATATCTTCAAACTTTCCCAAAGTCTGTCAAGAATGCGTCCATTAGATTTTTCGGTTGATCAACGAAAATTAATAGTCCTAATAAAACTGTTGCAAGCGAAAGAACCGATAAAACAGCATGCATTGATTTCAGACCTTGATATTTCCGCAGCGACAATTGCCTCTTATCTGGATGATTTGCAGGCATTTGTGAAAGGATTCGGCCTTATGCTGATTCGGAAACGTAATTTTGGTATACAGCTTTCAGGCAATGAAGCTTCGAAAAGAAAGGCTTTGGGAAAGTTTTTTATCCAGCATTTTCACGAAGAGCTGATAGAAGCCCTATTTCAGCTAGATCACCACAGATTTAGGTATACGGACAGCTTATTTCTTCATTATTTTGAACCAGCGTATTTAAATGTAGTTCAAAATGCTGTCAATACAGAGCTGGAAGAAAAGAAAATTGATCTGGCAGATAGTGATTATATGGCTTTTATTTTACAAGTTTATATCACTTATCAAAGATACAGTAAGGGTTACAGATTGCAGGACGTAGACCATCATAGCGATCTTGAGGAAAGTGATATTGCGTTTGTTCAGTCAGTTTGCCACAGAATTGAAAATGAAATAAAAAACGAGATTTCAGAACTTGAAAAGCAGTATTTAGCGGAGTATTTTAAGGGTTCAAAAGTGCAAAGCGCCGAGTCAGTGTATGACGACAATGTGATCACAAGTAGGAATATTAAACATTTGATCGAATTGGTTTCACAAAAAATTAACGTTGATTTGACTTCTGATTTTTCGCTTTTTCAAGGCCTGCTAGCCCATTTAAAGCCTTCAATTTTCAGAATCAGAAAAAATATTGGGTCGTATAATCCTTTGACAGAACAAATTAAACAGCAATATCCGAAATTATTCAAAGTCATTACAGACGTTACACAGAGGGTATTTAAGGATTTGTCTTTTCCAGACGATGAAATCGCCTATATTGTTCTGCATTTCGGTGCATCCTTGGAACAAAGACAGTCAAATATTAATCTGCATGCGTTAGTCGTCTGTCCGACTGGAATCGGTGCATCTAAAATGCTTGAAACTCGGCTGCGCAAAGAGATACCATGCATCACGAATATTGAAATTTCATCCATAAAAGAAATGAAGACAAAGGATCTTGATCAATATGATTTGGTATTTTCAACCGTAAGGCTTCCGTGGGCAAAACATACGTACATTTATGTCAATCCCCTATTGAGTAAAGAAGATGTGAAAAATATTGAGGGGTACATTAATAGCTATATTCACTCAGACCAGAAAGATTTTAGAGAAAAAAACGTAAAACCCATTGAAACTGACTTTTTGTCTGGACCCAAAACATTGGATAATCTAATGGATGACATGAAATATATGTATTCGAGCATATCAACCTTATTGAGGAATCTTAAAGTCTATACCGGTTTAAACGGAGAAGATTATCGGGGTATTATTCGTTTGATGGTTGAATCCTGCTTTCAGCAAGATATCATAAAAAATGTTGATTCGATATATAGGCGGCTGCTGGAACGCGAAAAAATTGCTGGCCTCGGAATTCCGGGAACAAATATGGCTCTCTTTCATTGCCAGGATCAAGGTGTGAAGAAACTGGCTTTTCAGTTGGGGCATTTAGATACGCCCTTCATTTTAAGGGGAATGGATGAAAAACCAATGAGTGTACGCAATATCCTTCTCCTTTTAGCGCCAGAAGAATTAACACCGATCCAAAGAGAGATCATGAGCCTTGTGAGCTCAACGATCATTGAGGACAATAAAAGCATCTTGATTTTTTCATCTGCCAATGAACATTTAATTCGCGAAAAACTGGAAAAATCTTTTTACCAGTTTATAAAAAATAAAATTCTAGAGGAATGATGATCATGAAACAAGCAGTCCATTTTGGAGCAGGAAACATTGGGAGAGGTTTTATCGGTGCACTATTTTCACAATCAGGATATCATGTTACGTTTGTAGATGTGGCTGACCAGATTATCCAGGAATTGAACAGTAAGAAGTCATATGATGTTTATATGGCTGCAGAGCATCAAGAAGTTCAACATATTACAAACGTATCCGGTATTAATAGTAAAACTGATCCTGAGGCTGTTGTAGAAGCAATTGAAAAAGCAACTTATGTGACCACTGCAGTCGGCGTCAGCATTCTACCAGGAATTGCTCCTTTAATTGCAAAAGGGATTACCAGCAGATTAGAGAAAACAGATGAAAAACTGTATGTCATTGCCTGTGAAAACCAAATCTCGGCAACTGATATATTGAAAGAGCATGTTGTAAAACTGTTAGATCCAGATACACGTACTAAAATGGAAAATCAGGTCATTTTTATGAATTGTGCGGTCGATCGTATTGTTCCTGCCCAGCATAATGAAAAATTACTGGATGTTTTGGTTGAACCTTACTTTGAATGGGTGGTTGAAACGAAAGACAGCATTCCTGAAGTAACAGGTATGAAGATTGTGTCTGATATTCAGCCTTATATTGAACGGAAATTATTTACGGTCAATACTGGGCATGCTGTCACTGCTTATATCGGCTATGCAGAAGGAAAAGAAACAATCGATCAAGCATTGGAAGATACGGAAATCTATCAGAAAGTGAAAGCAACAGTTGAAGAAACCGGCAATTATTTGATTAAACGGTATGGTTTAAATCCATCGGAACACCAGCAATATATTGAAAAGATTCTGGGACGTTTCCAAAATAAGTATTTTAAAGATGATGTGAGAAGGGTCGGGCGCTCCCCAATCCGCAAACTGGGTCCTGAAGACCGTTTGGTAAGGCCGGCAAGAGAAGCACAAAAATTAGGACTGCCGTTTACGCATCTTGCCCAGGCCATCGCCTACTGCTTAAAATTTGACGTCGATACTGATCCAGAAGCGGTCGAACTGCAAAAGCAGCTGAAAGAAAAAGGATTGCAGGCAGTTCTTCAGGATATTTGTAAATTGGATCATGAAAATCCAATTGCAGAAGAAGTTACCCGCTTTTATAAAAAATGAGCCGGCACCTGCTGTTTCGTGTTGGTATCTGGACAATAAGGCATCAAGGCTATCTGCTGGAAAGTAGGGATGCATCCAGTTCATTTTCAGTTTCAATTCAATTGTCAACTTAAACTTAGGCTGGATCCAATTCGGGTCCAGTTTTTCTTGGTTCATTAATATAGGTAATACCAAATCCGTGACGAAAATCTAACAATCGTGGTAATAGGTAGTTTTCCCAAGAGAAGGTATCTAGAGGTGTCTGAGTATTCGATAAATTTACTTTTGCTGCTTTGATGGGTAAATATTCCCTAATTCATGTATTTGTGGGTATACTAAGTAAACGTTATGATTTAATTTTTAAAGTTTTCTGCTTTGTTTCGGCTTTTCTATTACCATGGTTGTCTAGAAAAGGCATTGTATAAGCGAGCAAAAGCCGGCAGCCCATTTGTTGGTCCCAGTAACTTTCAATTTCCATTGCCGGCCCTGGTAAACCAGCTTAGAAGCCATCGTGATCATATTCTGTATGATGTTTAGATATATGGTCAATATTATAGAAGATAACTCAATCAAATCCATTTTTGAAGATCTATTAAAACCTTCTCAAATCAAAAACAGCGAATCAACATATTCTTAGAAAATGAAGGGCTTCCTGTTCCCATTGGATTTTACTGAGTCCATCCTGTTGAAAAACAGAGGTTGTTCAAAGATATATTTTGATTGAATCATTTATATATTACGACTTTGTGTTGTTGTGTTGCAGCACCGCATTACCTGTATCAGTTAGAAAAGACTTAAATACTCAACTTGAAAATGAAAAAACATGCCTACGATATTGTGCCAGACCTAAGCCAAGTGATTAGAATCCTTGAAAAAGAAAGGTCTGTGGATATTGGTTAAACTTCCAAGGGTACTGCGAACATGCTCAAGGACGCGAAAAACATAAAGACTCCATCATCCCGCATGGCAAGCACCCAAAAACATCTAGGCCGGCCCAAACCTTTTGGGCCGGCCTTTTCCTTACGCAAAGGCCTTTTCGAGCCTGTTTAAGCCTTCCATCAAAATTTTTCGTGGGCAGGCGATATTCATGCGGATAAAGCCTTCTCCACCGGGGCCGAATTTGCTGCCGATTTCGACACCGAGCTTTGCTTTTTTCCATAAACGGTCTTTCAATGCTTCTTCTCCCAGGCCGTATGCGCGGCAGTCGAGCCACATTAAATACGTACCTTCTGTTTCCATCACCCGGATTTCCGGCAGGCGTTCCGCGATGAACCGTGCCGCTGTATCAATATTTTCCTTCAAGTAAACAAGGAGCGCATCCAGCCATTCGCTGCCGTGCCGGTATGCTGCTTCCATGCCGACAATGCCAAATGTATTCAAGGCAGATGTCCCGTTTACCGCCTGCACATCTTTGAACTTTTTGCGCAGTTCCGGGTTCGGAATGATGACGGCAGAAGCTTTGATCCCGGCTAGATTAAACGTTTTTGTCGGCGCAATGCAGGTGATGGTCATATCGCGGTACTTGTCCCCGAGCGAAGCAACCGGCACATGGGTATGCGGCGGGTATACAAGGTCGGAGTGGATTTCATCGGACAAAAACAAACAGTTATACTGCGCGCAAAGATCCGCCATTTTCATAAGCTCGTCTTTCGTCCAGACGCGCCCGCCCGGATTATGCGGATTGCAGCCTAAAAACAGCTTTGCCCCTTCTTTCAGCCGCGCTTCAACCTGCTCCCAGTCGATTTCAAACCGGTTTTCCACAAGCTTCAGCTGCGCGTTTGCGACAACGCGACCGTTTTTTTCAACCATATGGAAAAACGGATGGTACACCGGAGACATCAGCAGTACTTTATCGCCCGGTTCGGTAAATGCTTGAATGGCTGTGCTGATTGCCGGCACAATGCCGGTGCAGTACGCGATCCACGCCGGGTGGATGTCCCAGTTATGGCGCTTTTTCAGCCATGCCCGAATCGCTTCTGCAGTGGAATCCGGCACAAACGCATATCCGAGAATTTCGTGTTCAACCCGCTTTTTAATCGCTTCCGCCACTTCATGCGGCGGGTTGAAATCCATATCGGCCACCCACATCGGGAGCACATCTTCTTCCCCGAAGACCTGTTTGACCTGCTCCCATTTAACAGAAGCGGTATTTTTTCTCTCAATGACTGTATCAAAATCAAACAAAACCATCACCACCCTGATATTGATCTTCTTCCCATTTTACCACACAAAAGCAGATGAATATTCATTTTCAGATGGAAGGGCTATAATGAAAAACAAGTATTCCAATTGGGAGGAGTGTCCTTTATGTCGTATTATGAAAAAGATATGCTGCAACATCTATCGAAATTAAAAGACCTTGCGCCGGAACAGGCGGCTGCTTTTGACCGCCTCAATGCCGAAGTGTTTAAAGACGGTGCCGTTTCTGCCCGGGACAAAGAAATCATCGCCGTCGCCGTGGCCCATGCGACAAAATGCCCGTATTGCCTCGACATTCATACGAAAAAAGCAAAAGCAGCGGGTGTCAGTCTCGAAGAACTTACAGAAGCGGCGTTTGTGGCAGCGGCACTGGAAGCAGGCGGCGCGGTGGCCCACAGTGTCCATATGCAGCTTGCCCTGATTGAAGATGCCAGTGATACGATTTACAAAAAATCCAATATGAAAAAACTTGCCAACATGAACCATCTTGCCAAAGACGGTTTCGCGGCCTACAATGCGTTCGGTGCTGCTGCCATGAAAGCCGGCAAACTGCCCGCACTTGTCAAAGAACTGGCTGCTGTTGCAGTCGCCCATATTACCGAGTGCCCGTATTGCATTGATTTTCATTCCAAACAGGCGCAAAAAGCGGGCGCAACGGAAGAACAACTTGCGGAAGTCATCCTTGTTGCGGGCGCGCTTGCAGCAGGCGGCGCCTACACGCATATCGCGAATATGATTGACAGCTACGAAAGCTAACCCGGGCGGTGCAAAGAAAGAACAGCTTGAGCGCAGGATCGTTGTTGACATGCTTTAAGCAGGCGGCGCCTACACGCATATCACGAATAGGATTAACAGCTTTGAAAGCTGACCCGGTTGGTGGAAGAACAGCTTTTGAACGCAGGATTTTTAGCAGACGGCGTCTCCATTGCCGATAAAAACAGATTAGAATTGTGCACGAAAAACCGGCTTGCGGGGGCTGGCCTCGTTGCCGGTGCGCTTGTTCTCTATATGATATTGAAAGTTTGCGAAAATCCGTTTCCGGCGAAAAGGGCAGCAGGGGAGTTTCAATCTTGCTGCCCTATTTTTTAATGAAAAATTCCAAAAATATACATAGACAAGACCGGAAAAATTTGTGATAGTAAGGATATGAATTTTTTTACAAAACAGGAGTGGACAAAATGAGAGCAATTTTGACAGTAATCGGCAAAGATCAGGTTGGCATCATTGCCGGTGTCAGCACACAGCTGGCAGAATTAAAGATTAATATTCTCGATGTCAGCCAGACCATCATGAGCGGTTATTTCACGATGATGATGATGCTCGATTTGTCGAATGCTGAAGCGAATTTTGATGAAATCAAACAAGCCCTTGCGAAAAAAGGCGAAGCACTGCAAGTCCAAATCAAAATTCAGCGCGAAGAAATTTTCCAATCGATGCACAGCTTGTAAAAACGGGGGACAACCATGGAAACGAAACAAATACTTGAAACCATCCGGATGATTGAAGAAGAAAAACTCGATATCCGCACCATCACAATGGGCATTTCGCTCCTCGACTGCATTGACGCGGACGGGGAAAAGGCGCGCCGGAAGATTTATGATAAAATAACGCGATTGGCAGAAAACCTTGTCCAAACCGGGGAAGAGATTGAATCGGAATACGGTATCCCGATCATTAACAAACGCATCTCGGTCACGCCGATTTCCCTCATCGCCGGGGCAACGGACGAAAAAGATTACATCGCTTTTGCCAAAACCCTTGATGCGGCTGCGAAAAAAGTCGGCGTTCACTTTATCGGCGGCTTTTCGGCGCTGGTGCAAAAAGGCTGCCACAAAGGCGATAAAATATTGATCGATTCGATTCCGCGGGCATTGGCGGAAACCGAACGGGTCTGCGCTTCTGTCAATGTCGGATCGACACGTTCCGGCATTAACATGAATGCGGTCCGTGATATGGGTGTGATCATTAAAAAGACGGCCGGGCTGACCGCGGATACGCAAGGGCTCGGCTGTGCAAAACTCGTTGTGTTCGCGAATGCGGTGGAGGACAATCCGTTTATGGCCGGCGCGTTCCACGGGGTCGGTGAAGCGGATGTCGTCATCAATGTCGGCGTCAGCGGCCCGGGTGTGGTGAAACGCGCCCTTGAAAAAGTGAAAGGCGAACCGTTTGATGTCGTTGCGGAGACGGTAAAGAAAACGGCATTTAAAATTACGCGGATGGGCCAGCTCGTCGGCATGGAAGCATCCAAACGGCTTGGCGTTCCGTTCGGTATTGTCGACTTGTCGCTTGCCCCGACACCGGCTGTTGGCGACTCTGTAGCCCATATTTTGGAGGAAATGGGCCTTGAATCCGTGGGTACGCACGGAACAACGGCGGCGCTCGCTTTGCTGAATGATGCCGTGAAAAAAGGCGGTGTCATGGCATGCGGCCATGTTGGCGGCTTAAGCGGCGCATTCATCCCGGTTTCTGAAGACGCCGGCATGATTGATGCGGTCAACCGCGGGTCCTTGAATCTCGAAAAACTGGAGGCGATGACCGCGATCTGCTCCGTCGGCCTTGACATGATTGCAATTCCGGGCGATGTTCCGGCAGAAACGATTTCAGCAATGATCGCGGACGAAGCTGCAATTGGCGTCATTAACAATAAAACGACAGCGGTCCGCATCATTCCGGCACCGGGCACAAAGGTTGGCGATACGATCGAATTTGGCGGCCTGCTCGGACATGCGCCGGTGATGGGCGTCCATTCCTTTTCATCAGCGGACTTCATTGCCCGCGGCGGCAGAATCCCGGCCCCGATTCACTCATTTAAAAACTGAGCTCTTGAAAAAGAGCTCTTTTTCATATGCTGCGGTACAAAACCGGGAGGAGTCGGAAAAAATTTCCGTTCATTTTTGATTGACAGCTCCTCTCACTTTGTTATAATGAAATCAAATGGTATCGGTTTCATTTTAAAGATGGATGGTAAACAACATGAGGGGAAAAGAAGCGAAAGTCACGATTTACGATGTGGCAAAAAAAGCTGGCGTGTCGAAATCGACCGTTTCGAGATATTTAGGCGGCCGGTTTCATGAATTGTCACCGAAAACCCAGCAAAAAATCAAGCAGGTGATCGATGAACTCCAATACCGCCCGAATAATTTGGCGAGAGGGCTAAAAAGCAGCCGCAGCTACTTGATTGGCGCGCTGGTTGCGGATATTACCAACCCGTATACAACGGCGATTTTAAGGGGGGCTGAGGATGTCTGCAAGCAGCATGGCTACAGTTTGCTGATTTGCAATTCTGATAACCGTCCGGCGAAAGAACGCGAGTATATCTCCATGCTGCAGTCCCACAAGATTGACGGGCTGCTTATTCAAACAACGGGAGGAAACAGCGATTTCTTGGAAACCTTGTCGGAAAACGGCAAAACCCCGATTGTCCTGGTTGACCGTAAAATTCCTGAGCTGCCGTTTGATACCGTTGAAATTGATAACCGCGGGGCCGTGATGCAGGCCGTGTCCTATCTGATAAAGAAAAATTATAAAAGAATCGGCTATTTTACAGAGCCGGTTGCACATTTCAGCCCGCGGCACGAACGGTATACAGGATTTCAGGAGGCTTTACGGCTGGTTAGCCCCAGTCACCCGAGCCTGGAAGACTTGTTTGAAGTGGATCTCAGGGACGAAAGCCAATTGGAGAAAAAGCTCAATACGTTTTTGTCCCGCACCAGCAAAGAACCAAGAGCCATCATTGCCGGAAACAGTGTCATCGCGTTAAAAATCATTATCAAACTGAAAGAGCAGGGCTATAAAATTCCTGACGATACCGGTTTTCTGAGCTTTGACAATCCGGAGTGGGCAGCCGCCGTATTTTCAGGCATTACCACCATTGAACAGCCGACTTATCAAATTGGCAAAACGGTAATGGAACTCATTTTAAAACGGCTGGCGGACAACGAATCGCCGGTTCAGACGATCTCTTACCAGACGCGTTTGATTGAAAGGGAATCTGCCCCGGGGAGATAACTTCCCCCTAAGGAAAAATGAGATCGGTTTCACCGAAAGAGGCGACGATACAGGCTGAAATCCTGCGTCAAAGGATCAGCTCGCAGGATTGAAAAGATGTCAACATGGGATTGGTCAAGACAAAAGTGGCAGCTTTCCCCTTTAATGGTACCGGTCCCATCAAAAAGAAAAAGAGCTTCTGGAAGCATCCAAAACAGGAAAAACGATAGATAGAGTAAACGGGAAAAACCAAAAAAACATCCCAACATCGTACTGCTCATGGAAATTTTGCAAACTATATAAAATGAACTTAAGTTTTTACATCTAGCCCGAGCATCCATTTGTTTGAGCACTACTTTTTGCGGTAGGCAAGAGAGCAGCAATATTTTGTTCATTTTATATATATAAGTTGTACTTAAGTTCCCAAGCACCAATTTGCACGATGACTATTTTTTACAGCAGGCAACAGAGCTGCGATATTTTATTCAATTTATAAAATACAGATCCGGCATTTGAAAAAATGGTACCGGTCCCAAGAAATCCGGTTCCAACACACAAGAAAAGAGGAAACACCAATGGCCCATTTATTTGTCACCATGAATGCATTTCAGGATACTGCCATTTTATCTTACCCGGTGTTATTCGCCGCCATCCGCAAGGCCGGAAGTGACGGGGTGGAAATCCGGCGGGAGCTGCTTGAAGACCCGGCTTCTCTTTTACCCGCGGTGAAAGGCATGCTCGATAAGGCGGGGCTGATCCCTTACTATTCCTGCCCGGTTTCTCTATTTGGAGAGGATCACCAAATTATCGATGTGGCGCCTTATAGGCAGGAGGCTGTGGAGCTCGGGGCAAAACTCATCAAATTTTCATTGGGCAACTACCGGGAGGGCCTATCCGATATGGATGCGCTTGCCAAGGCTGCCGCCCGCTTTTCGGATGCCGGCATTCTGGTGACCATTGAGAATGATCAAACCGCCCTCGGGGGAAAAACAGAGCGGCTCGCGCCATTTTTTGCAGCATGCCGCAGCAAGGCTATTCCGATCCGTTTTACCTGTGATATCGGCAACTGGGCTTATACAGGGGAAGATGCTGAAGAGGCCGCTGCCGCTTTAAAAAACGAGGTAGTATACATTCACGTGAAAGAAGTGGTGGAAACGGCATCCGGTTATGCAACGATCCCAATTGGCCAAAACGGCAGGCAAAAATGGAAACGGTTGCTGTATCTGTTGCCAAAAGAAGCCGCGATTGCGTTGGAATTTCCGATTACAAGCGATTTGAAAGATTATATCGAACTGCTGAAAGAAGAGGTGTTCGTAAATGAAAGTGTATGATGTGCTGACATTCGGAGAAGCGATGGGCATGTTTATTGCGGAAGAACCCGGACAGCTCGCCTCGGTCCGGCATTTTACAAAAGAACTGGCAGGGGCGGAAACAAATGTGGCAATCGGACTTTCTCGCCTCGGGTACCGGGTACTGTGGCTGAGCAAAGTCGGAACAGACCCGCTTGGCGATTATATCATCCAGGAACTGCAGCGTGAAAAAGTGGATACTTCCTTGATTAAAAGAGACGAAGAAAACTTGACGGGATTTCAATTGAAAGAAAAAGTATCGGAAGGCGATCCGGGTGTTTATTACTACCGTAAAAACTCCGCCGCAAGCCTGATGGGGATCAAAGATTTTCCTGAACTCGGGGAAATTCATGCCAAACATTATCACTTAACGGGCATCCCGCTCGGACTCTCCCCGTGCGTACGGGAATTGACCGAAGCTTTCATACAAAAAGCCAAAAAAGAAGGCAGTATCGTTTCGTTTGATCCGAATTTGCGCCCTTCCATGTGGAAAGACGAAAAAACGATGGCGGAAACGATTCAAAGATACGCCTGCCAGGCCGATATTGTTTTTCCCGGTATCAAAGAAGGAAAAATTTTGACCGGCTATCAAGCACCTGAAGATATCGCGAACGATTATCTCGAACGCGGTGCCAAAATGGTGTTTGTCAAACTCGGGGCAAAAGGCGCCTATGTGGCAACGGAAAAGAAAGCGCATACCGTTCCAGGCTTCCCGGTTACCAAAGTGGTGGATACGGTCGGTGCCGGAGACGGATTTGCCGCCGGTGTATTAAGCGGCCTGTTCGACGGTTTAACAGCATTTGAAGCAGCGGAAAGAGGGAATGCAATCGGCGCTTTACAAACCATGTCTTCCGGGGATAAAAACGGGCTTCCGACCCGGGAAGAACTGTTGGCATTTATGAACGGGCATTCGGTGAAAAACGGTTAAACCCACAACAAAGGAGTGTTTTGGAATGGAAAAGTCGTTGAGAAATGTCGCAAGCAAGAAGAGATTTTTGCATCTGGTTCCAATCGCTTTCATTACCTACAGCCTTGCCTATTTCGACCGGGCGAATTACAGCTTTGGCGCAGCGGGCGGAATGGCGCACGATTTAAATATAACTACAGGTGTTGCCTCCTTTTTATCGGCATTATTTTTTCTCGGTTATTTCTTCTTTCAAATTCCGGGCGCGGCGTATGCAGAAAAAAGAAGTGCCAAGAAGCTCGTATTTGTCAGCCTGATTCTCTGGGGCCTGCTTGCTTCTGCAACCGGTCTGGTCCATAATGTCGCATGGCTGTATCCGATCCGGTTCTTCCTCGGTGTCGTGGAATCTGCCGTGATGCCGGCAATGCTCGTCTTTTTGAGCAACTGGTTTTTAAAAGAAGAGCGTTCCCGTGCCAACACCTTCTTAATTTTGGGCAATCCTGTCACCGTTTTATGGATGTCCATTGTTTCCGGTTATTTGTTAAAGGTGCTTGACTGGAGGGGAATGTTTATTGTGGAAGGAATTCCGGCCATCGTTTGGGCATTTTTCTGGTGGAAGCTGGTTGAAAATAAGCCGGAAGAAGCAAAGTGGCTGACGGATGAGGAAAAGGAAAACATCGCATCTGAAATGAAAGAAGAACAAAAAGGAATGATCAAAGTAGCGGGGTATAAAGAAATGTTCCGCAATAAAACGGTGCTCATTCTCGCGGTTCAGTATTTTGCATGGAGCATCGGCGTCTACGGATTTGTCATGTGGCTGCCGTCCATGATAAAAGCGGCCTCCCATATGGATATTGTGGCAACGGGCTGGCTGTCTGCCGCTCCATACTTACTGGCGACAATCGGGATGATCGCTGTTTCCTATTTTTCCGATAAAACGCTAAATCGCAAAACATTTGTCTGGGTATCGCTATTGATCGGCACCATTGCCTTCTACGGTTCTTATTTGATCGGTTCATCAAATTTCTGTTTCTCTTACGCGCTGCTTGTCATTGCGGGAGGCGCCATGTATGCACCATACGGGCCGTTTTTCGCAATCATGCCGGAAATTTTGCCGAAAAATGTATCAGGAAGTGCCAATGCGTTTATCAACAGCATGGGTGCTTTAGGCTCTTTTGTTGGCGCATACATTGTCGGATTTTTAAACGGGGCAACAGGCAGCACGCAGGCATCTTTTATCTTTATGGCGATCTCGCTCCTTGTCTCGGTTCTGTTAACCTTGATGGTCCGGGCAAAAAAACAGGCGTCTCCCCTGGCGCCGGAAAATCTTGAAGCAAAGGCGGTTTTAAAATGAAGATTCAACTGGCATTAGATCGATTCACGATTCAGGAAGCAATCGAAATTGCAGCGAAAGCGGAAAAAGCGATAGAATGGATTGAAGTCGGCACATCGTTAATTAAAGAATTCGGCGTCAAAAGCATTTATGACATAAAAAACCGGTTTCCGGACAAAACGGTGGTAGCCGATATCAAGACGTTCGACAATGCGAAGTACGAATTTGAACTTTGTTTTCGGGCGGGAGCCGACATTGCGACTGTGATGGGGGCGGCCCCTCCTGTCACGCTCCGTACATGTTTGGATACGGCTGGGCAGTTTGATAGACAAGTGATGGTTGACCTTTTGAATACAGCGGCGCATCAACAGAAGGAGATTGCCCGTTTGGAAAACATCATCGTCTGCCAGCATATCAGCAAGGACCAGCAGGAAGAAGGCGGAGGCGGAACGTGGGGGCACCGCGCAGCATCACGCAACCAGCAGCTTGCAGTGGCCGGGGGCATTTCACTGGAAAATTTGGCTGCCGTCCGCGCCCTTCAGCCGGATGTGCTCATTATTGGTTCAGCAATCAGCAAGGCAAGTGATCCTTTGCTTGCGGCACAAAAGATAAAAGAAGCTTGGGAGGCATTGAAATGAATCGGGAAATAGAAGTCATTTTAAATGAAATTCAAACGGTGTTTTCAAAAATAGACGGGGAACAAGTGGAAAAGCTGGCGGATATGCTTGCTTCTCCGAAAAGCATTTTTGTATTGGGCGAGGGGCGTTCGGGGCTGATGGCCAAGTCTTTTGCTATGCGGCTCATGCATCTTGGTTTCCATGTGTTTGTCGTCGGCGAGACGATCACTCCTTCGATTCAGCCGGGAGATTTATTGATTGCAGTTTCTGGTTCCGGCACGACTTCCAATGTGGTGCAAGCGGCGGAAAAATCGAAAAAGAATGGTGTATCTGTTGTGGGTGTGACTTCTGATCCGTCTTCGAGACTTGCGCAAACTTCGGATAGCGTGGTTCATATTCCGTCTGCTACGAAATACCGGAGGCCGGGAGAAATTGAAAGCAGACAGCCGCTCAGCTCATTGTTCGACCAGTCTGTTCATCTGTTTTTTGACGCGGTTTGCCTGAAAATTGCCGAACAGCAGAAATCGGGGAATGAAGCAGCGTTGAACCGGCACAGCAATCTCGAATAGGGCGTTAAAAACAATAGGCCGGAGCAAGCCGGTAGATTTGGCCATTCGGCTTCTGAATAAGTGGAACACAGAAAAAAACAGCGGGTATGGCTTGTCTCATCCCATTGGATATGGGGCCGGATCTGGTTCATTCCGGTTGCGGACTGCTCGCTGTACCTTTTAAAGGATATACCGCGGATGAACAATCGATCCGCGGTTTTCCATTCTTTTATCCGGAACATTACACCGGCTGATTTTCATCCTCCTGCCGGCGCTATTTATCTTGTCGCCGGGCGATTACCCTGGAAATAGGGTCGTTCCTGCGCCAGTACGCATTCATTGCAGCATGGGCGCCTATCTCGGTGGGTGACTTGCTGGCACTGCATTCAATGGGTATGGCTTTCTCCCTGAAAATAGGCACTGGCTGATTTCTGTTCCTGCGCTGGTGCTGCATTCATTGCGGCATGGAGCCTATCTCGCTGGATGACTTTCATTCTACGGCTGGAGTCATATTCAAGCATGGCTGTCTATCCTGAAAATTTGCGACGGGATTTTCATTCTTCCGCTGGTACCAGATTCTTTGCGGCATTGGCGTCTGCCCTGAAAATAGGTACCGGCTGATTTCTGTTCCTTTGCACTGGTGCTGCATTTATTGCGGCATGGTGCCTATTTCGCTAAATGACTTTCCTTGTTCGGCTGATGCCGTATTCATGCATGGCTGTCTACCCTGAAAATTTGCGACGGGATTTTCATTCTTTCGCTGGTACCAGATTCTTTGCGGCGTTGGCATCTACCCTGAAAATAGGTACCGGCTGATTTCTGTTCCTGCACTGGTGCTGCATTTATTGCAGCATGTGTGCCGGGTCACTCGCTAGTGCCGCATTTAATGCAGCACGGGCGCCTATCTCGGTGGGTGACTTGCTGGCACTGCATTCAATGGGTATGGCTTTCTCCCTGAAAATAGGCACTGGCTGATTTCTGTTCCTGCGCTGGTGCTGCATTCATTGCGGCATGGAGCCTATCTCGCTGGATGACTTTCATTCTACGGCTGGAGTCATATTCAAGCATGGCTGTCTATCCTGAAAATTTGCGACGGGATTTTCATTCTTCCGCTGGTACCAGATTCTTTGCGGCATTGGCGTCTGCCCTGAAAATAGGTACCGGCTGATTTCTGTTCCTTTGCACTGGTGCTGCATTTATTGCGGCATGGTGCCTATTTCGCTAAATGACTTTCCTTGTTCGGCTGATGCCGTATTCATGCATGGCTGTCTACCCTGAAAATTTGCGACGGGATTTTCATTCTTTCGCTGGTACCAGATTCTTTGCGGCGTTGGCATCTACCCTGAAAATAGGTACCGGCTGATTTCTGTTCCTGCACTGGTGCTGCATTTATTGCAGCATGTGCGCCGGGTCACTCGCTAGTGCCGCATTTAATGTAGCACGGGCGCCGGATTCTTCACTCTTCTTCCCGCATTTGCAGCGCCCGATTGGCATTCCGGACATCGTTGTTCAGCAATTGACTTAAGTTGTAGGCCTGGTACATGCCGTGTTCATGCATATAGTTGAATATACGCGCATGCCAGTCGATCGCGCTGTTCAAATGGCGTACAAGCACGGTGCGCAATGCCGGCGTGGCTGTTTCTGTAATTGCAGTGGCATAATTTCGTACAGCCGTTTTGGAAGCGGTCAGCAGTTCACCGGCCTGAAAACCGGGATTGGTTTGCCGCTCCTCGTTTTCTTCTATTTCCTCTTCCCGCGGCGCCTGCGGATAAAACTGCAGAAGGTCGCGAATATTTTTTTCAAGTGCCCGGATCGAAAACGTATACAGTTCCCGGAGCCCTGCATCGGACACATTTCTTACGACTGATTTAAACCGGATCAAACAAATCGTCTGGGATGCAACCAGCTCATGAATTTCCAATGTTTCATGCCAAGCTAACGTTCTTGCCACAATAACCCCTCCTTTTTCTCTCACACGTTCCCATTTGTATGCAAACAGCTCGCACATGTGCCTGTTTGACCGGAAACCGAAATATTTTTACATTTCTTTTTGATTTGCTATGATAAGGATTGAAATCTGAAGAGAAAGGCGGAGGTAAGATGGAAAAACAAAGAAGACTCGGCAAATCGGATTTGTATGTCAACCCGGTCGGCCTCGGCACAAATGCGGTCGGCGGACATAATATTCACCCGAATCTCAATGATGAAACCGGGAAAGAAGTTGTGCGCACGGCAATTGACCACGGCATCAATTTTCTTGACACTGCGTTTATTTACGGGCCGAAACGTTCAGAAGAGTTGATCGGCGAGGTGCTGAAAGAACGTGGTGGCCGTGACAAAGTCGTGCTCGCCACAAAAGGTGCACATAAATTTGTCGATGGAAAAGTGGTGTTCGACAACTCCCCTGCATTTTTAAAAGAAGCGGTCGAAAGCAGCCTGAAACGCCTGCAAACCGATTATATTGATTTGTTTTATATCCATTTCCCGGATGACCATACTCCGAAAGACGAAGCAGTCGGCGCCTTAAAAGAACTGAAAGATGAAGGGAAAATCCGTGCAATCGGTGTTTCCAATTTTTCCATTGAACAATTGAAAGAGGCAAACAAAGACGGATATGTCGATGTGCTGCAGTCGGAGTACAATTTATTCAAACGCGAGGCTGAAAAAGACTTACTTCCGTACACAGCGGAAAACGGTATTTCGTTTATCCCGTATTTTCCGCTCGCATCCGGGCTGCTCGCCGGCAAATATACAAAAGATACCAAATTTGAAGGCGGCCGTGCGAAAAATCCGCTTTACCAAGGGGAAACCTATCTCCGTAATTTGGAAAAGGTTGAAAAGCTCCGCCCGATTGCGAAAGAAAAAGGCGTGGATGTCGCACATGTTGTCCTTGCTTGGTATCTCTCCCAGCCTTCCATTGATGCTGTCATTCCGGGTGCCAAACGGCCGGAGCAGGTGATTGACAATCTGAAAACATTGGAAGTCAGCTTGACGGAAGCGGATGTGCAAAAGATCAGCGCCATTTTTCAATAATGTATTTCCACGGTGGAAAAATGTTTTTTGTTGATTGACGCATTTTCCTGTCTTATACTTAAATTAGTATGGCTAAAGGAGTTGGGAAAATGGGTGTCATGGATCTGATCAAATCGCGCCGTTCCATCGGCGTGACAGACAATAAAGAGGTGCCCGATGATGTGATTGGAACATTGCTCGAAGCTGCCACATGGGCGCCAAACCATAAGAAAACAGAACCGTGGAAATTCCGCGTGTTTAAAGGAGAAGGGCGTGTCAAACTCGGGGAGGAAATGGCTCGGATTGCAGCCCAGAAAGCGGAAGGCCTGAGTGAAGAAGAAGCGGCGAAAAAGATTGAAAAAGCGCGCAAAGGGCCACTGCGGGCGCCGGTGGTTATTGCGGTTGCCGTCAGCCCTTCCGGCATTGTTCCGGAAATTGAGGAAGTCGTTGCGACTGGTTGTGCGATCCAAAATTTGCTGCTTACGGCAACCGAGCTCGGTTTGGCTACAATCGTGAGGACCGGTGACATCGCGCATGAACCCGAATTGAAAAACTACCTGAACCTCGAACCGAAAGATAAAATTGCTGGGCTCATCTATGTTGGCTATCCGAAAAAGGAATTGGACATCAAAGCGCAACGAACCCCAGCAGAAGAAAAAACGCAATGGTTTGCTTAAACCCAAGCTTACCGGCTCTTATCATGGGCCGGTTCGCTTCTGCATGTTGAATTTTCTCAAAAATGGGAAGTTTCAGCCCGACGTTTTTGAAAGCGCACAATAAAGGCTGCCTTGCAAAACCCTGACACGACCGCAGAGGCGTTTGCACATACGGTTTGTTTTTTTGCCGGCAGCAAATAAGAAGATTGTGATATAATCAAATTTATACATAGATAAGGAGTTGATCGGTATGGATCAAAGCCCGAATGGACAAGAACTGAGTCGCGGGCTGAAAAACCGCCATATTCAATTGATTGCGATCGGGGGCGCAATCGGGACGGGGCTTTTCCTCGGTTCCGGTAAATCGATTCACTTTGCCGGCCCGTCTATTATGCTCGTATACTTCGTAATCGGCTTAGCTCTTTTCTTTATGATGCGGGCACTCGGTGAACTGCTGATGTACAAGCCGATTACCGGATCGTTTACCCATTTTGCCGAAACATTTATCGGACCGTGGGCAGGCTTTATTACCGGCTGGACCTATTGGTTTTGCTGGATTGTAACCGGCATTGCCGAAATTACCGCAGTCGGCATGTATGTTCAATTTTGGGTACCCGAATTGCCGCAGTGGATTCCCGCTTTGATTTGCGTCGCTGTTCTGTTTCTCATCAATATTGCGACAGTCAAAGCATTCGGGGAAATGGAATTTTGGTTCGCCATCATTAAAGTTGTGACCATTATTGCGCTCATTATTATCGGCATTCTCCTCGTGTTCGCCGGTTTTCAAAGCCATGGGGCACATGCCTCTTTTACGAACCTGTGGCAGCACGGCGGCTTTTTCCCGAATGGTTCTAAAGGGTTTCTGCTGGCGTTTGAAATGGCCATCTTTTCATTTGTCGGGATTGAACTGGTCGGCGTAACAGCCGGGGAAGCAGAGGATCCATCAAAGACGCTGCCAAAAGCGATCAACCAGATTCCGCTGCGGATTTTACTGTTTTATGTCGGCGCTTTGTTTGTCATCATGTCGATTTATCCTTGGAACCGGCTGAATCCGGACGCGAGCCCGTTTGTCCGGGTATTTGCCGATATCGGTCTTCCGGCTGCAGCAGGCATCATCAATTTTGTGGTGCTCACTTCGGCGGCTTCCTCGTGCAACAGCGGCATTTTCAGTACAAGCCGTATGCTGTATTCTCTTGCGGAAGACGGAAAAGCGCCGAAAATGTTTAAAAAGTTAAACAAGCGGAATGTCCCGGCACCTGCTCTGCTTGGTTCAACGATCATGCTGTTAATCGGCGTCGTGCTGAATTATTTTATGAAGAGCACACAAGTCTTTACGCTTGTCACAAGCATTTCGTCCATCTGTTTTGTTTGGGTATGGGGCGTCATTATGGTTGCCCACTTGCGTTTCCGGAAAAATATGCCGGAAGAAGCGGCCAAAATCTCCTTTAAATTGCCGTTTGCCCCGGTCATCAACTGGGTTGTACTCTTGTTCTTTGTCTTTGTCCTCGTTGTTCTCGGGATTGCAAAAGATACACGCGTTGCCCTATTTGTGACGCCGGTATGGTTCATTCTGCTTGTCATCGCTTACGGCCTAACACGAAAGAAGAAAAGCATTTAACCAGAAAAACCCGTTTGGAAAGGGATTTCCAAGCGGGTTTTTCTGGTGTTTTTAATCACTTCATCTATTATTTTATCCCTCTCATCAGCCGTTTGATGACCGGTGCATAGAGAAGCAGGAATATGCCCAAAATGACCGAAACAAGACCGACGCCGCCGAAGTAGATCACTTCATGTTTGGCGAGTTTGACAAGCTGGGCATTCAACGCTTGGGCCGCAGCATCAGACAAGTTCCAGAGACTGAGCATTTGCGCCGAAAATGCAGCTGGCGCCAGCTTCGTCGATACGCTCAAACCAACCGGTGACAAGCAAAGTTCCCCGATCACGACAAGGAAGTAGCTCAATACAAGCCAGAGCGGGCTCACAAGCGACGAAGAGCCGTTAAGGTAAGCCGGCACCATCATGACAATATAGGAAAAACCGGCAAGGATGAGCCCGAAAGAAAATTTAACCGGTGTGGACGGCTGCCTGTCTCCCAGCTTCACCCAAAGCGAAGCCAGAACCGGCGCAAAGACGACGATAAACAGCGGGTTAAGTGTCTGGAACCAGGACGGCAAAATATGGATGCCGGCAAAATTCAGCTGTGTCCGCTTGTCCGCATAGACGGCGAGCAAACTCGCGCCTTGTTCTTCAATCGCCCAGAAGACGATGGAAGCAATAAATAAAGGAATATAAGCCAAAATGCGTGAGCGTTCGTCTTTCGATGTTTTTTTGCTAAAGTACATCATAAAGAAGTACCAGGCAGGAATCAAAAATCCTAAAATGCTGACGATGGTAATAAAGCTGTTCAGATTTAAAATCCGTGTCGGAATGGTAATCGCCAGCAAAATAATCAGGACGACAGCTCCTACGCCGATTTTGGTGAAAGTCGATCTTCTTTCTTCCGGCGTCAGCGGGTTGTGCACGACAGAGCCGGCAAGCCCGAGATTTTTCTTTCTGGACATCACGAATGAGATCAAACCGAAAAACATTCCGATGGCTGCAATGCTGAAGCCGAGATGGTAATTGTACCCCTGGCCGATAGTCCCGACAATGATCGGCGCAAGGAAGGCACCGAGGTTAACCGCCATGTAGTAAATGCTGAAACCGGAGTCGCGGCGCAGGTCTTTTTCATCATACAATTCCCCGACGGTTGAAGCGGCATTTGGTTTTAACAAGCCTGTCCCAAGCACAATCAGCACCATAGAAACGATCAGCGCCGGGAACCCTCCCGGAAAGGACAACGCAATATGCCCGAGCATAATCAGCACCCCGCCGTAAAAAACGGTTCTGGCGGAGCCAAGCAGGCGGTCTGCAATCCAGCCGCCGATAATCCCCGACATGTAAACAAGCGCGCCGTAAATCGAAGCAATCGATGCGGCTGTTGTCGGATCCAATCCCAACCCGCCGTTTGACAGGCGGTCATACATGTAGTAAATCAGAATCCCTTTCATCCCATAGTAGGAGAATCTCTCCCAAAACTCTAAGAAAAATAAAGTCGACAATCCTTTTGGATGACCGAAAAATCCGGTCTGTGGAAAAGTTTCCAGAACTTTTTTCTTGTCGATTGTTGACATGCCATTGCCTCCTTGTAAACATCACATATTGGCATAATTTGTGAAATTAACTGAAAAATAAGTGCTGGTTTTTTCGGGGAATAAATGCGATAGATAAAATATTAACGTAAAATGAGAAAAAAATAAAGATTAATTTTTTGGCAAATTTGTGTGCGCCATTGTTAAAAAAGGCTGGAACCCGCATGAAATAAAGGATTCTGAGCTAGGAAAATATTTAAAATGAATTTTTTTCCTAGATAAAGGAAATGTTTTCATAAATTAAAATAAAGGTAAATTTCATATAATTTATGTTAAAAGTAAGTTTCAGATGAAAGGAAAAACCTGCGGCAGCCACCGCAGGTTTTTCCTTTAGGATTCCCGGTTAAAATCGCATTCCTGTAAAGAAACGACTTTTGTCTTTTTCACACATTTATAAATGAGCCATACGGCAATAAAGATGGGGAGGCCGATATACGAGACAAATACGCTTCCCCACTTAATATGGTCTCCCAAAAATGCCTGGTAGTTTTGCCCGAGAATGACGACCGTACAAACGGCAAACGCAAATAGCGGGCCGAATGGGAACCATTTTGAACGGTAAGGCAGGTCGCTCAAAGCTTTGCCTTGTGCTACATATGCACGGCGGAATCGGTAATGGCTGATGGCAATGCCGAGCCAGGCGATAAAGCCGGATAAGCCGGATGCGTTCAGGAGCCAGTTGTACACTGCCCCGTCGCCGAAGAAAGATGCAAGGAAAGCAGCCGTTCCGACAAGCGCAGTGACAATCAGTGCATTCACCGGCACCCCGCGTTTATTCAGTTTCCCGAGGAATTTCGGCGCTTTGCCGTCGCGCGCAAGTTCCCAGAGCATCCGCGTTGACGCGTACATGCCCGAGTTGCCGGCAGAAAGAACAGCCGTTAAAATAATCGCATTCATGACAGAAGCCGCAAAAGCAATGCCGGCACGCTGAAATACAATTGTGAACGGGCTCATCGTAATGTCATCGGCGGTTAATCTCGAATCCGTGAACGGAATCAACAGGCCGATGACAAAAATCGCCAGAATATAGAAAAGCAAGATTCTCCAAAATACAGATTTCACAGCACGCGGAATGGTCTTTTCCGGATCTTCGCTTTCACCGGCCGCAACCCCGAGCAGTTCTGTTCCCTGGAATGAAAACCCGGCTGCCATAAAAACCCCGAGCACGGCCAGGAATCCGCCGTGGACTGGGCCGTCTGCAATCGTAAAGTTAGAAAAGCCGATTGTTTTTCCGCCCATAATCCCGAAAATCATCAGTGCGCCGACAATGATAAAGGCAATGACGGTTACGACTTTAATGATTGCAAACCAGTATTCAGCTTCCCCGAACCCTTTTACAGATAAATAATTTAATAAGAACATGATGAGAAGGCAAGCCGCACTCCACACGATCGAAGGCATGTGCGGGAACCAGAATTTCATGATAATGGTTGCTGCTGATAATTCGGCTGCGATCGTGATCGCCCAGTTGTACCAATAGTTCCAGCCAAGCGCAAATCCAAGTGCCGGATCAACAAATTTTGTTGCGTACGTGCTGAAGGTGCCTGCAACCGGCATGTAGGCGGCCATTTCTGCAAGGCTTGTCATTAAAAAGTACACCATGACGCCGATTAATGCATAAGCGAGAAGCGCACCGCCAGGCCCCGCGCTGTGGATTGCCCCGCCGCTTGCCAGAAAAAGCCCGGTTCCGATTGATCCACCGAGGGAAATCATGGTCAGGTGGCGGGATTTTAATTTCCGCTTCAGCTTCGTCAATTCACCCTTTTTTGCAACGGGAACCGCTCCGGCTGCAGTGCTTTGCCCATGATAGAAGTCATCCATCCTTGATTCACTCCTTTTTATATAGGAAGGAGCAGGGAATAAACAAAAATGCCGCAGTCGTGGAGACGCGGCATCAAAGCGTATACCCTCCATCAACCTTCCGAAGATAGCTCAACACATATGCGGGGGGGAAATCGCATATGTGACAGTTCTGTTCCTGTTCGGAAACAGCCCCAACATGGCACCGCGGGATCCGGCACCACGTTTCGGCAGCTTTTCCTTTCAACCGGAGTCTTAAACTTTACCCGTGTCTCGTCCGATTTACTCATAAAAGCTGCGACCTCTACCTCACCGGATTTGATGAGGATTTTTTATTCCATTTGATTTACATATTATTATAGTTATTTTTTTAGGGAAAATCAATAGAAAAGGAAGCAGAACGGGGTGGCAAAAATATATGGGATATAAAATGGGCTTAAGTTTTTACATCAAGCCCGGCACTAATTTGCATGATTGACTTTTTGCAGCGGGCAACAGCGCGGCAATATTTTGTCCATTTTATATACAGGCTTATTGGCAAACATCTGCCTCTCCGTGCGAAAACTGCAAACGCCTGATTGGGATGGTTCGTTGGCTGAAAAGGAGGGTCTACCGTTTTTCCGCGTGTACAAACAGGCAGGATGACAGCCTGATTCGTGTTTTTTTTCAAAAAGGCCTTTACATCTGCCTGCTTTTTTATATAATACAAATGAAAGTAAACTTAAAGTTTAATAAAACAGAACTTCCTTGCCTTTGAGTTTACAAATGCTAAACAAATGGGAAGGGCTTATGATGGAAATTGGGAAAAAGATTAAAAACTTAAGGTTGAAAAAAGGACTCACCCAGGAGGAACTTGGAGAGCGCACGGATTTAAGCAAAGGCTACATTTCCCAGCTTGAGCGGGATTTAAGCTCCCCCTCGATTGACACGTTTTTTAATATATTGGAAGTGCTTGGCTGCACGCCAAAAGAATTTTTTGATGAAGAAGAGCGTGAACAAAAAGTGGTATACGGGGAAGAAGACCAGACCGATTATCTCGATGAAGAGCGCGGGTATAAAATCCAGTGGCTCGTCCCGGAGTCGAATGAAAAGGAAATGGAACCGATCCTGCTCACGCTTGAGGAAAAAGGGGAGTTTAAAACCTTTGAACCTTCTTTATCGGAAACCTTTGCCTATGTATTAGAAGGCCGGATTGCGGTGCGGCTTGGCAAACGCCTGTACCGTGCGAAAGCCGGAGAAGCCATTTATTATCATGCATCCGATGAGCATCAGATACTGAATGACGCGGAAGGCCGGTCCAGGCTTGTGCTCGTTGCCACGGAATCGTATCTGTAGGCTGCATGCGGAAAGAAGAGGAGGACAGCAATGAACAGCGATATCATCATTCGTTTTGACCATGTCACGAAACAATACGACGATGATCCTGCTATTTTGGATGACGTCAGTTTTGAAATTGAACGCGGAAAATTCTACACCCTGCTCGGGCCGTCGGGTTGCGGGAAAACAACCATTTTGCGCCTGATTGCAGGATTTATTGCGCCGACAAAAGGAAATATTTACATCAACGGAAAAATCGTGAATGACGTTCCGGCCAACCGGCGCCAGGTCAATACCGTTTTCCAGGATTATGCGCTGTTTCCGCATTTAAATGTGTATGAAAACGTCGCGTTCGGGCTGCGCATTAAAAAAATGAAGGCGGCTGTGATTGACCAAAAAGTAAAAGAAGCCTTGAAGTTTGTGAACCTGGAAGGCTATGAAAACCGGGAAATCAGCGAAATGTCAGGCGGGCAGCGGCAACGGGTCGCGATTGCGCGCGCGATTGTCAATGAACCGGAAGTGATTTTGCTGGACGAACCGCTTTCCGCTTTGGATTTGAAGCTGAGGACAGAGATGCAGTATGAACTGCGCGAACTGCAGCGCCGCCTTGGCATTACGTTTATTTTTGTCACGCACGACCAGGAAGAAGCGCTTGCGATGAGCGATGAAATTTTTGTCATCAATAACGGGAAAATTCAGCAGAGCGGGACGCCGACCGATATTTATGATGAACCGATCAACCGCTTTGTGGCGGACTTTATCGGTGAGTCCAATATCCTTCCGGGGAAAATGATCCGCGATTATCTTGTGGAATTTAACGGCCGTGCGTTTGAATGCGTAGACCGCGGCCTTAACCCGAACGAGCCGGTTGAAATTGTCATCCGCCCGGAAGACCTGGAGATCACGACGCCGGAAAAAGGAAATTTGAAAGTGCGGGTGGATACCCAGCTGTTCCGCGGCGTCCATTATGAAATTTGCTGCTACGATGAAGAGGGAAATGAATGGCTTGTCCACTCGACAAAAAAAGCAAAAGTCGGGGATACGATCGGCCTTTATTTTGAACCGGAAGCGATCCACGTGATGAGATTCGGCGAAACGGAAGAGGAATTCGACCGGCGCTTGGAAGCGTACGATGAGGTCCGGCCATGAAAGTGAATGCACGCGCTTTTTATCTCGTTCCGTATTTGCTGTGGATCCTTCTTTTTGTAGTCTCACCGATTTTGCTCATTCTCTATTATTCTTTTTTTGATATTGAAGGGCATTTGTCGCTTGTCAACTATGAAAAATTTTTTACGCCCGTTTATTTGAAAATGGCGCTGAGCTCTTTTTGGTATGCATTTTTGATTACGGCGTTTACGCTTTTAATTTCGTATCCGACCGCCTATCTTTTGACAAAATCGCGGCATAAGCAGCTCTGGCTCTTATTAATCATTTTGCCGACATGGATCAATTTGTTGTTAAAAGCGTATGCGTTTCTCGGGATTTTCGGCACATTCGGCCCGGCCAACTCGTTTCTTGAATGGATTGGCATTGGGCAAAAGCAGATTTTATTTACAGACTTCAGCTTTTTGTTTGTGTCCACTTATATTTTTATCCCGTTTATGATTTTGCCGATTTATAACGCGCTTGAAGAACTGAACCCGGTCTTTATGGATGCGGCACGCGATCTTGGCGCCTCGAAATGGACCACGTTCCGCCGCGTTGTGTTTCCGCTCACGCTGGACGGCGTCAAATCGGGGTGCCAGGCGGTCTTTATTCCGTCTCTGTCACTCTTTATGATTACGCGCCTGATTGCGGGAAACCGTGTCATTACGCTCGGTACGGCAATTGAAGAGCATTTCCTTGTCACACAGGATTGGGGGATGGGGTCCACGATCGCCGTCTTTTTAATCATTGCCATGGTCGTCATTATGATTGTGACCAGCAACCGGAAGTGAGGGATGAAGTTGAGAAAAAGATGGAAATGGTCAAACTTGTATCTGATATTTGTATTTATCGTCCTTTACGCGCCGATCTTTTATTTAATGTATTATTCGTTCAACAAAGCAGGGAACATGCATGAATTTACCGGTTTTACATGGGAATGGTACAAGGAAGTGTTCCAGGACACGCGCCTTGTGATCATTGTCATCAACACGCTTGTGATTGCGCTTCTCGCATCCGCGATTTCAACGGTGATCGGTGTGATGGGGGCGCTCGCGATCCGGTTTGTGAAAAGAAGAAGAACGAAAAATGCGCTGCTTTCGCTCAATAATGTGCTGATCGTAAGCCCGGACGTCATTATCGGCGCTTCGTTTCTGATTTTATTTACGATTGCAGGAATCAAGCTCGGCTTTACGTCTGTTCTCGTTTCGCACATCGCTTTTTGCATTCCGATTGTTGTGTTGATGGTGCTGCCGAAACTGCAGGAAATGAGCCCGACTTTGATGGATGCGGCGCGCGACCTCGGGGCGAGCCAGTGGGATGTGTTGTCAAAAGTGATTCTCCCGTATATTACGCCCGGTATTTTTGCCGGTTTTTTCATGGCGCTCACGTATTCGCTCGATGATTTCGCCGTCACCTTTTTTGTCACCGGGAACGGCTATTCCACGCTTTCCGTTGAAATTTATTCACGGGCGCGCCAGGGGATTTCACTCACGATTAACGCGCTGTCAACGCTGCTCTTTTTCTTCTCCATTATCCTTGTGATCGGGTACTACCTTATTAACCAGCGCCAGGCCCGCACGAACGGAATGGGGGTTAAAAGATGAAACAGTTGTTGCGTGTTTTCATTGCGATACTCGTGGTTGCCCTTGCCCTGCAGTTTCTCGCCGGGCGCATGAACCAAACGGAAGGCTACGCAGGCGGCAATACGCTTACGATTTACAACTGGGGGGATTATATCGACCCCGCCTTGATTAAGAAATTTGAAAAGCAGACCGGCATCAAAGTCATTTACCAGACTTTCGATTCGAACGAAGCCATGATGACGAAAATCTCCCAGGGCGGCACAACGTTTGATGTTGCGGTTCCGTCCGAATATATGATCGAAAAGATGAAAAAGGAGAACTTGCTGATTCCGCTTGATCATTCGAAGTTGCCGAACTTGAAATATATCGACCCGCGCTTTATGGATTTGCCGTTTGACCCGGGAAATAAATACTCGGTGCCTTATTTCTGGGGGACGGTCGGGATTGTATACAATTCAAGCATGCTCGGCGGCAAAAAAATTACAAGCTGGGATGACCTGTGGGATCCCGATTTGAAAAATCAGATTCTGCTTGTGGACGGCGCCCGCGAAGTGATGGGGATGGGGCTCAACAGCCTGCATTACTCGTTGAATGACACGAATGAAAAACATTTGCAGCAGGCAAAAGCAAAACTTGACCGGCTGATGCCGAATGTGAAAGCGATCGTCGGTGATGAAATCAAGATGCTGCTGGCCAATGGAGAAGCTTCGCTCGGGGTTGTCTGGTCGGGAGATGCGGCTGAAATCATGTCGGAGAATAAAAAGCTGAACTATGTTGTGCCGAGCGAAGGCTCCAATCTCTGGTTCGACAACATGGTTATCCCGAAAACAGCGAAAAACGTAGATGGCGCCCTGAAGTTTATCAATTTTATGCTCGATCCGAAAAATGCCGCGCAAAACGCCGAGTACGTCGGTTATTCAACGCCGAACCAAGCGGCTTTGCAGCTTTTGCCAAAATCGATTTCCGGCGACCGCCGTTTTTATCCGGACGCTGCACTTACAAAGAAACTCGAAGTATATAAAAATCTTGGCAAGAAAAAACTCGCCCGCTATAATGAGCTGTTTTTGGAATTTAAAATGCATACCAAATAACGAAAGCCGTCCCGAATCCGCGGGGCGGCTTTCAAGTTGATCACGGGCGAAAATAACCGGCTGAATGTCTTTTCCAGCGGGCACGGACATCACTCGGGTGGTGATTGAGATATTTTTTGGAGGTTTCAAAAGGCCAAAAGCGGCTTGGGTAGTGTTCGAAATGTCCTTTTGAAGAGCTCAAAGGGACAAAAGCGGCTTGGTTGGTATTCGGAATGTCTTTTTGGAGGTTTCAAAAAGACAAAAGTGGCCTGGTTGGTGTTCGAAATGTCCTTTTGGAGGGCTCAAAAGGACAAAAGCAGCTTGGGTAGTGGTCAAAATGTCCTTTTGGAGGTTTCAAAAGGCCAAAAGCGGCCTGGGCAGCGATCGAAATGTCCTTTTGGAGGTTTCAAAAAGACAAAAGTGGCCTGGTTGGTGTTCGAAATGTCCTTTTGGAGGGCTCAAAGGGACAAAAGGAACCCGGGCAGTGTTCGAAATGTCCTTTTGGAGGGCTCAAAAGGACAAAAGCAGCTTGGGTAGTGGTCAAAATGTCCTTTTGGAGGTTTCAAAAGGACAAAAGCGGCCTGGGCAGCGATCGAAATGTCCTTTTGGAGGCTTCAAAAAGACAAAAGTGGCCTGGTTGGTGTTCGAAATGTCCTTTTGGAGGGCTCAAAGGGACAAAAGGAACCCGGGCAGTGTTCGAAATGTCCTTTTGGAGGGCTCAAAAGGACAAAAGCAGCTTGGGTAGTGGTCAAAATGTCCTTTTGGAGGTTTCAAAAGGACAAAAGCGGCCTGGGCAGCGATCGAAATGTCCTTTTGGAGGCTTCAAAAAGACAAAAGTGGCCTGGTTGGTGATCGAAATGTCCTTTTGAAGGCTTCAAAAAGACAAAAGGACCCCGGTCAGTGATCGAAATGTCCTTTTGGAGGGCTCAAAGGGACAAAAGCAGCTTGGTCAGTGATCGAAATGTCCTTTTGGAGGCTTCAAAAAGACAAAAGGACCCCGGGTAGCGATCGAAATGTCCTTTTGGAGGTTTCAAAAAGACAAAAGTGGCCTGGTTGGTGTTCAAAATGTCTTTTTGGAGGGTTCAAAAGGACAAAAGTGGCTTGGGTAGTGTTCGAAATGTCTTTTTGGAGAGTTCAAAAGGACAAAAGGAACCCGGTTAGCCCCCAAAATGTCCTTTTGGAGCTCTCCAAAAAACCAAAAGGAGCATCCCGAACATGATCATCACAGGTATGAAGACAAAAGTGTTCCCTGCCCGCCCCCAGAAATGTCTTTCAAAGCGGGCATGAAAGACAAAAGGGACCCGCCCGCCAATAGAAATGTCCTTCATCGAGATTATGAAAGACAAAAGAGAAGCGATCGAGGGTCCAAATGTCTTTCATCAATTGAATGAAAGACAAAAGAGAGACGTCAGCCCTCGGAAATGTCCTTCATCGCGGGCATGAAGGACAAAAGGGCCCCGCCCGACGGCAGAAATGTCCTTCATCAAAGTTATGAAAGACAAAAGGGGATCGTTCGAGTGTCCAAATGTCTTTCATCAATTGAATGAAAGACAAAAAAGAGACGGTAGCCCGCGGAAATGTCCTTCATAGCGGGCATGAAGGACAAAAGGGACCCGCCCGCCAATAGAAATGTCCTTCATCGTGGTTATGAAAGACAAAAGGGACCCCGCTCACCCCCGGAAATATCCTTCATCGCAGCCATTTGGGCGACCCGCGTTCTTGGCCATAAAAAAAGCAGGGTCTGGCCCCACTTTCGCCTTACGCTCTTCGTTTTTCCATATCAATATACAAATTCCGGTATGCATTCGATTCCGCCTGCATGCCGAGTTCGTGATAAATTTTTGACAACCATTTGACCGGGGTTGGGTCGTTTTCCCGCAACTCCATTTCCCAGCTGAAACAGTCAAGCGCCTTGTCGTATTGCCCAAATTCAAAATACAATTCTCCGAGCAGCGATTGCTTGTCGGGATCGTCCGCCATTTGGTGCATTTGCTCCACTTTGCGGATGGCCGGCAAATGCCCCGCTGCTTTCTTGAACGGAAGCAGCCATTCCATTATATAGGAAGTGTCCCGGTGCTGTAACAAATATGAAATGCACTTTGCCGCAAATTTCTCTGCCTGTGCCGGGTGCCCGGAAAAAAGTGGGGCAAGCCGGTTCAGCGTTTCCACATCTGTATGGCCATCCGGGCTCCATGATTCAAGCATATTTTCCACTTTTTCCGCCTGTTTCGCACTAAGCTGAATCTGTTCCTCAAGCATCATCGGGATCATTTTTTCCAGTTGTTTTGTCTCAATATAAAACTTCAGTAAATCCTGCTGCAGCGGTTCAAACTGCCGGATGCGGGCATAAAGATTTTCCAAAATGGCCATTTTTTCCGCCTGTTCAAAAAGCGCCTCCAGCCGCTCAAGAAGGGCTTTGTAACCGGCATCGGATGGCGCCGCCTCCATCTGTTCAAGGCTTAACGCGATTTCGTCCGCCCACCGGTTTTGCGCCCGCAGCAGGCTGCAAAGTTTTGCAAAAGCATCGGTATCCGGCATTTTCTCATATAAAAGTTTTTCGGCATAAAGGGGGTCTTTCCGGATCAGTTCGGGTGAATAGGATTGAAAGAGTTTGTCGTACTTAATCAGATTTAAATCGCGGGACATTTGCTTGACCCAGCTTTGCTTCGGCGCAAAATCTTTTAAGATGCGGAGGATGCGCGCGCACTGCAATAGCTGGCCGTTGCGGCGGTATTCGTAAAAGATGGACTGGATATATTCAAAGAGCTTCCGTTTCGGGACAAACGATTCGAAAAACGTGGCAATCCAGGCGGCTTCAAGTGGCGGGAACAGTTTCTCCATTTTGCCGGTAAGCTGGGCAAAATGAACGGTTTTAAAAGAGCAACCCGGCTGGAAAAGCAAATCAATCAGCGGATGGGGAGGCTCCAGCACAATGCAGTCACGGAAAGCCTGCGCCACTGCGGACTGCCGTTTCATTTTGGCGGCGGGTACCGCGTTCAAATAATGGTCCTTGTAAAAAATCACATACCACAGGCGGCCATCATCACCGGTTGCCTCGACAAATTTGCCCTGCAAAAAAACGGCCATCCTTTCTATATCCGCGTGAATCACGTGTTTGCGGTCTGTAATGGTCAATTGGGCTGCCATAAAATCCCCTCCTTGATAGTTTGATTATACCATACGAGAGCGGGATTGCGACCATCGGATATTCCGTAGCAGGCTCACGATTTTGAAGGATTGCGGGTTGTTCCAAGAAAGATTTTAGGCCCGTTTTTGGCGCTGAACCACCGTTGGCAGGCAAAAGATCCGTGGCAAAAGCCCGCCGCAGGGTTAAATTGCGAATTGATATGCTTACCCGGCCCCGGGTAAACGTATCAGGGGCCTTCACGAAAAAGCTTCGCGGACGTTCTTTTATTTCATATGCAAAGTTTTTACGCTGCCATGTTCTATTACGATGCAAATACAACAGTTTTTGCTGCCGGCAAACCAATACGGATATATCCGGTCAGGCTGAAAAAGAGTGATAAGGGTTACAATTTCTTACAATCAAAATTTTTTATTAATTTGTTATATTTCTATATTGATAAATTTTCAATGAAAAGTATAATAGAGATATGCAATTATACAAAAATTTTGGGGAGGATGAGAGATGAGCATCTTTCAGACAAAAGCAATCGCAAACCTTGTAGAAGAGACCCAGGGCAAGCAAGGGCTGAAAAAAGCGCTTGGTGCACTCGATCTCACTTTGCTTGGGATCGGCGCCATTATCGGCACAGGCATTTTCGTGCTGACAGGTGTGGCAGCAGCAAACTATTCCGGCCCTGCACTCGTCATTTCCTTTATCCTGTCGGGCCTCGCATGCGGATTTGCTGCCTTGTGTTATGCAGAATTTGCATCAATGGTGCCGGTTGCCGGAAGTGCTTATACTTACGGGTATGCGGCGCTGGGTGAATTTTGGGCATGGATTATCGGTTGGGATTTAATTTTGGAATACGGCCTGGCGGTTGCGACCGTTGCGATCGGCTGGTCCGGATACGCCGTGAACCTGCTCGGAAATCTCGGGGTCCATCTGCCAAAAGCGCTGACGCTTGCACCGATGGACGGCGGCATTGTCAACCTGCCGGCCATTCTCATCATCACTTTGGTTGCCTGGCTGTTGTATTCAGGGGTCCAGCAGACATCCCGCCTGAACGGCATCATCGTAGCCATTAAAGTGGCCGTTGTCCTGTTGTTTGTCGTGCTTGCTGTCGGGCATGTAAAACCGGTCAACTGGCATCCGTTCATGCCGTTCGGGTTTAAAGGCGTGCTTTCGGGCGCAGCGGTTATTTTCTTTGCTTACATCGGTTTTGATGCTGTGTCGACAGCTGCGGAAGAAACGCGCCGCCCGCAAAAAGACGTGCCACGTGGAATTTTGTTCTCCTTGTTAATTTGTACCGTGTTGTATATCATCGTTTCCGCCATTTTGACAGGCGTTGTCAAATTCAGCATTTTCGGCAGGCCGGAAGCTGCTTCTGCTCCAGTTGCTTATGCATTGCAGCAAATCGGCATTCACTGGGGTGCGGCACTGGTTTCCGTCGGGGCCATTTGCGGGATTACTTCCGTATTGGTTGTCATGGCATACGGGCAGACGCGTGTATTGTTTGCCATGTCGCGTGATGGACTTTTGCCTAAAATTTTTTCAAAAGTCAGTGAAAGGAGAAAAACCCCGGCGACTTCAACCGTTCTGGTCGCGATCGTAACCGCGGTCACAGCCGGGTTCCTGCCGATCAATATCGTGGCTGAGATGACCAATATTGGGACGCTTGCTGCATTTGTGATTGTATGCGTGGCAGTCATCGTGCTCCGATATAAACGCCCGGATCTGGAACGCCCGTTTAAAGCGCCACTTGTGCCAGTCCTGCCAGCCCTTGGCGCGATTTGTTGCACCATCCTGATCGCAAGCCTGCAGCCGGCAACTTTGATCCGTTTCGCTGTCTGGTTCGCAATCGGCATGGTCATTTACTTCGGATACAGTATCCGCCACAGTGAGCTGCAGCAGGGAGCGAAAAAAACAGCATAAAATCCAAAAAAAATAGATGGCCTGTTTCAGCAGGCCATCTATTTTTTGAATTTTTTTACGTTTTGTTATTGATCGTTTACGACAATATAAGCTGCTTTAACTGGCCCATGGACGCCGACGATCAAATTCATTTCAATGTCAGCGGAGTTGCTTGGGCCTGTAATAAAATTGATGCACGACGGGACGGTTTCCCCGTTTTTGATTTTTTCGCGGATCTTTAAGGCGGCCTGCGTCATACGCGGGACAATCGTGCTTTTCGGCACAATCGCGATATAGGTTTTCGGCAGCAGGCTGACCGACCGGCCGCGTTCTTTGCTGCTGAATAAAACCACCGTGCCGGATTCCGCCAGTGTGATATCACTGAACGTAATCCCGACATTCGCTTTCTCGCACAGCGCGATATTTTTTTCGCCGATTTCGGGATCCCAGACATGGGTTTCAATTCCCAATTTCGGCCAGCCTTCCTCAATCAGCGGGGTTAAACCGAATTCCCCAAACCGCCTGTCATTCCAAAGCGAGACAGGTCCGCCGCCGTACAGTTCCACGACTTCGTTTAATTTTCCGGGCAAAGTTTTTGCATCCGTTTCAAAAAAATCAACATGGACACTGAGCGACTGCTGGCGCAATACTTCCAGCAGTTCCTCCTGGCTTGCATTTGGCAGTACATCATATTGCGGCTTGTGCTTGTAATCCGGGCGGGCAACACCGGATACAACCGGCTTGCGGCCGAGCCTGCCGGCAATATTTTTTAAAAATGCATCCCGGTTTTGGATGGCTCCGTTCATTTTTTCTGCCCCCTGTCTTTTTCCCGCTTTTCAAACCAGTCGCGGAAAGGTTCTTTGTTCGGCGCAGGGAAATCGCGCACATCCGTCCACGGTTTCATCGGGCCAGGCCCTTTGTGGATCAAATCGTCTTTTAAAAACGGGCGGACGACTTTGGAAGCCATTTTTGCCCCTGCCCCGTAAAGCCCGGGTTTTGAAGCGCCGACACCGAATGCTTTCATCAGCAGCCGTTCCGCTACCGGCGAGCGTTTTTCTTTTTCCGCGATCACTTGGCGGTGCTTGATCAAAAGCTCATGCAGCGGAATTTTCACCGGGCAGGCTTCCGTGCAGGCGCCGCAAAGCGAAGAGGCGTACGGGAGTTCTTTGTATTTGTCGTATCCGCCTAAAAGCGGGCTTAATACCGCGCCGATCGGTCCCGGGTAAATGGAGCCATACGAATGGCCGCCGATATTCCGGTAAACCGGGCAAACATTGATGCAGGCTGCACAGCGGATGCACTGCAGCACCTGTTGGAATTCCGTCCCGAGAATATCGGAACGCCCGTTGTCGACGATCACGAGGTGGAATTCTTCCGGCCCGTCGACTTCTCCTGCTTCTTTCGGGCCGGTCACGGTTGTAATATAACTCGTCAGCCGCTGACCGACCGCGCTCCTCGTTAATAGGCTCACCAAAACTTCAAACTCTTCGTAAGTCGGGACAAGCCGTTCCATCCCCATCACAGCGATCTGTGTTTTCGGAAGGGTTGTGACCATGTCGGCATTCCCTTCATTTGTGACAAGGCCGACCGATCCGCTTTCGGCAATGGCAAAGTTGCAGCCGGTAATCCCGATTTCCGCTGATAAAAATTCTTCGCGCAAAACTTTACGTGCAAACGCGGCCAGCTCCTCCGGTTTTTCTGTGCCGGTATAGCCGAGGCGGTCGCGGAACACGTCACGGATTTGATCTTTGTTTTTGTGCAAAGCTGGCGCGACGATATGGGAAGGATGGTCGCCGGCCACCTGTAAAATGTACTCGCCGAGGTCGGATTCGACAACAGTGCTGCCCGCTTCCATCAGGGCTTCGTTCATGCCGATTTCTTCCGTCACCATCGATTTCGATTTAATCACTTTTTTCGCGTTTTTTTTCTGCACGACTTCTTTAATATACCGGCTCGCTTCTTCAGCGGTCTGGGCAAAGAAGACATGGCCGCCGCGTTTCGATACATTTTCGCTTAATTGATATAGATAATAGTCCAGATTGTTTAAAACATGCTGGCGGATTTCTTCGCCGAGCGAACGCCATTCTTCCCAGTTTCCGAGTTCATTGGCCGCTGCCAGCCGGTTGGTTTGCAGCCGTTCCTGGGCACTTCGGACGGCACCGCGCATAAAATCATCGTTGATGCCTTCTTCGACCCTGCCTTTAAATTTTTCATCACTAATCGATAAACCCATTTTTTTCACCCCTTTGCCGTTTTTTAATCCCTGCTGTTCAAAACTTCAGCAATATGCATAATTTTTATCGGTTTTCCTTTACGCGTCATCCGGCCGCCAATATTCATTAAACAGCCGCAGTCGCCGCCGATTAAAACGTCGGCGCCGGTTTCTTCGACGTGCTCCACTTTTTCGTCCACCATTTGCTCGGAGATTTCGCTCATTTTCACGGAAAATGTGCCGCCGAATCCGCAGCATGACAATGCATTAGGCAGCGGCACAAATTCAAGGCCGTCCACATGTTTTAACAGTTTCATAGGCGCGTCTTTTACCTTGAGCAGGCGCGTCATATGGCATGATGGATGGTAGGTGGCCTTTGCGTGCAGGCTTGCCCCGACATCTTCCACTTTTAATACATCCACGAGAAATTGTGTAAATTCGTATGTTTTTGCAGCGAGCGCTTTTGCTTTTGGTTCCCACACCGGGTCGCCCGCAAAAATTTCCGGGTATTCTTTAAACATGTATGCGCATGAGCCGGAAGGGGATACGACGTAATCTGCGTTTTCAAATGCTTTCATCATTTGTTTCATCGCAGGCTTTGTATCTTCCAGATAACCGCTGTTATAGGACGGCTGCCCGCAGCAGATCTGGCCTTTTGGAAGATCAACTTCACAGCCCTGCCGCTCCAGCACTTCCACCATTGCTTTCCCGACGTCCGCTTTGAACATATCGACAAGGCAAGTGATGAACAAACTCACTCTCACAATATTCACCTTCTTAAAGTATTAGGCCAATCATCAGATGACCGGATTACTGTTATTATACTCCTTATAGTGAAAACTTGGCAATGAAAGAAATATAGGATTTAAAACTTTTGCCGTATAAAACGGCAAGCCTGATTGATTCCTGTTTCGGAATTGAAAAGTTAAGTCCATTCTATATATTCATTTTAATGGAAAAATACAAATAAAACACCTGATTTGCCGCTTTTTTTCGGTACGGTCGCAAGCTTGGGCATCAGGTTTTTTCCGGGATCGGTTTGCGTTTCCTTTTCTCTTCATCCCGCAGCATTGCCAATTGATCTTGGCCTGGCATCTTGCCGGTTTTGGTTTGTGCGCTTCCAGGCTTCCTGTCAAATTCCTTTTCTTACCAGACTATAATTTTACCACATTAGTAATTTATCACTTTACCAAACTAAAGAAATACGTTAAAATAATGACATGAAATGGAGCGAAACCAAACCAACACAGAGGGTGAATATACATGAATAAAAAATGGGGACTTTGGACTTTAACCACGTTCGTTGTTGGCAATATGGTAGGCGGCGGGGTCTTCATGCTGCCGGCCAATCTCGCAAATAAGGCCGGGGCGCTCGGTTCAACACTTGCATGGGTTCTGACCGGCTTTGGCGTTTTGATGATTGCGCTCGTGTTCGGAAACCTGGCCATCCGGAAACCGGAACTGAAAGCAGGGCCGCAAAGCTACGCACAGTCGCTTTTTAAATCGAAGCAGGCCGGCCGGGTCGCCGGCTACAGCATGGCATGGGGCTACTGGGCAGCCAACTGGGCGGCAACGGCTTCCGTCATTATTTCGTTTGCGGGTTATTTAACGACATTTTTCCCGATTATGCAAAGCACGAAAATCTTGTTTTCGCTCGGATCTTTCCAAATGGAGGACGGGAAATTTTTGACATTTGCCGTGTGTACAGTGATGCTATGGGGGATTCAATGGATCCTGTCGCATAGCTTTAACAGCGGCGGAAAAATGAATCTTGTGGCGACGGTCACAAAAGTGCTCGGCTTTATGATGTTTATCGTCATTACCGTTTTTGCATTCGATGCCGCGAACTTCGGCAATGCGAAAGCTTTTACCGATGCGGACGGCCACGCCGTTTCTCTCTTCGGGCAAATTAACGGCGGCGCCATCTCCACATTGTGGGCGTTTATCGGGATAGAATCGGCGGTGATGCTGTCAAACCGCGCCAAATCACAAAAAGATGTGAAAAAGGCAACACTTCTGGGCCTTTTGATCTCGATCTTGATTTATGTCGGCATTACCCTGCTGACAATGGGCGCTTTGTCCCAGGCTGAACTGCGCGTCTCGCATAAGCCGCTTGTCGATGCGCTCGGCCAGGTGCTCGGTGCAAACGGCCAGTATATTTTAGCCGCACTGGCGCTCATTTCCTTGTTCGGTTCCACGGTAGGCTGGATTATTGTCAGCTCCGAAGTGCCGTACCAGGCGGCAAAGGCCGGCCTTTTTCCGGCATTTTTCGGGAAAACGAACAGAAAAGGATCGCCGTCCCGTTCGTTATTGGTAACGAATATGATGACGCAAATCTTTTTATTTTCCACTGTATCGGACACCATTTCGGAAGCATATGATTTTGCCATTGTTGTGGCAACACTGGCCTATTTGATTCCGTATCTTGTATCGGTTATTTACCAGTTGAAGCTGGTGGCAGCCGGTGAAACTTATACGTCGCTAGGCGCGCGCACAACGGACGGTATCATTACCGGTATTGCGCTAGTGTATTCGGTATGGGTCATCATTACCGGCACTGCCGATTTAAAAACGTTCTTCCTCGGCATCGGGCTGTTTGTCATCGGCCTGGTTTTATACCCGGTTTTGATGCGGGAAAATAAAGTATATAAAGAGGTGCTGGAGTAACTGCGACCCGTTGGGAAAACTGCTTCCTGACGGGGTTCCTTTGCTTAGGCTAGTCACCCGGCCACCGCTATTGCGAGATGATTTGGACGGAGACGGGTTCAACCCCCATTTCGATTCTTGTACCGGATTCCAATGGATCGACACTATGGCCAGATGATTGGAACAGAGGCGGTTTTCAATCCCCGTTTCGCAGTCTCCATTCTTGGCCGATTTCCAACGGCCCGCTATGGACAGATGATTCGGAAGCGGAGGCAGGTTTTAATCCCGTCATGTCGCAGGCTTCCGCCAATAAGAAAAGGATGTCCTCATAAAGGACATCCTTTTCTTTTTACAAACTCATCTTCAAAATTTCCCGCACATCTTCTTTGCCCAGTTTTTTAAAGTTGCCGATCGGGCCGAATGGCAAAGCTTTTTCCGCCATGACGTCGAGCTTGTCATCGCCGATATTGTAATCTGCAAGCCGGCTTGGCGCGCCGATTTCGTTAAAGAAAGCGCGAACTGCATCGATGCCGGCAAGTGCAATTTCCTCATCCGTTTTCCCTGCAGGATCCACGCCCCATACCTCAACGGCAAACCGTTTGAAACGCGGGATATTTTCTTTATAGACGTACTTCATCCAGTTCGGGAAGATGATCGCAAGCCCGCCGCCGTGCGGGATATCGTAAACAGCGCTGACGGCATGTTCAATCGAGTGCGTTGCCCAGTCGGTTTCCACGCCGGCCGCAAGCAGGCCGTTAAGCGCAAAAGTGGAGCTCAGCATTAAGTTTGCGCGTGCATCATAGTCCTCAAGGTTTTGCAGCACTTTGCGCGCATTTTCGATCACGGTTTTCATAATCGTTTCCGCAAAGCCGGTTTGCAACGGAATTTCTGTTGTATGCGAAAAATATTGCTCAAATACGTGCGAGAGCGTATCTGAAATGCCGTAAACAGTCTGGTTGCGCGGCACGGTAAACGTATTTTCCGGGTCTAAAATCGAGAACGCCGGGAAAGTCATGCTCGCTCCGTGTTTTTGCTGTGTTTCCCAGTTCGTAATAACGGAGCCTTTGTTCATCTCTGAACCCGTCGCAGCCAGCGTCAGCACAGTGCCAAGCGGAAGCGCTTTTTCCACTTTTGCCTTTCTTTCGTAAAAATCCCATACATCGCCGTCATACAGGGCGCCGCCTGCGATTGCTTTCGAGCAGTCGATGACGCTGCCGCCGCCGACAGCAAGAATCCAGTCGAGTTCATTTTCGCGGATCAGGGAGATGCCTTTTTTAACAGTGGACAGGCGCGGATTCGGTTCAACACCCGCAAGTTCGCGCACATGGCAGCCTTTTTTCTCAAAAATCGCCTGCAATTTATCGTACAAGCCGGAACGTTTGATGCTGCCGCCGCCATATACAAGCAAAATCCGTTTGCCAAGCTGGTCAATTTTTTCATTAAGCTTTTCGAGCTGCCCTTTTCCGAAAATCAGTTCAGTCGGGTTATAAAACGTAAACGGGTTCATTCAATTCCTTCTTTCTTTGGAGTTTTACAGACAGATTGTACCACATTTTAGGATGTACCAATCATTTTAAAAGCTTGCATGAGGAAAACAGCCCCCATCTGTAATGATTTGTGTACTGAAAGCGCATTCTGACAGGTTTGTAAGAAAACCTGACAAGAAATATAAAAATTTTAAAAAAATTAACGAAAAAGTATTGAAAAAATGGCTGACATCACATATGATAATTTATATAACAAAGATACGTTATAAAATCTAACATCAGAAAGGAAGAGGCAAATGGTTCCTGCAGATTCGGTCTTTATGTTTGTATCGACGGCGCTTGTTTGGGTTATGACACCTGCGATTGCGCTGTTTTACGGGGGGATGGTGAAAAGCAAAAACGTTCTAAGCACCGCGATGTACAGCTTCGGTTCGCTTGGCATTGTATCGGTATTATGGATTCTTGTTGGTTACTCGCTGGCATTTTCAACCGGCGGCAACGCGATTCTCGGCGATTTAAGCTGGGCGGGGCTGCACGATGTCACCTTTAAACCGAATGCAGATTACAGCGCGACGATTCCGCATAACTTATTCATGATGTTCCAAATGACGTTTGCGGTTTTAACCATTGCCATTATTTCAGGCGGTTTTGTCGGGCGGATGCGGTTTTCGGCATACTTGATTTTCATTTCCTTATGGTGCGTGCTCGTATATGCGCCTGTTGCCCACTGGGTATGGGGCGTCGGCGGCTGGATCCGCAACCTTGGCGCACTTGATTTTGCAGGCGGCAATGTGGTTCATATTTCTTCCGGCGTGGCGGCCCTCATCCTCGCGCTTGTACTCGGCAAACGGAAAGAATCCGAAACCGGGCGGCATAACTTAATGCTTGTCCTGATCGGCGGCAGCCTCCTTTGGCTCGGGTGGTTCGGATTTAACGTCGGAAGTGCCTTATCGTTAAACGAAGTTGCCATGTATGCTTTCATCAATACCAATACAGCGGCGGCTTGCGGGTTAATCGGCTGGGCCGCGGTGGAATGGATTGTCAATAAAAAGCCGACATTGTCAGGTGCGATCTCGGGCGGCATTGCAGGGCTCGTAGCGATCACACCGGCAGCCGGGTTTGTAACACCAATGGCATCGATTTTGATCGGCCTGGTTGGCGGCATCGTCTGCTTCTGGGGCGTCACGTATTTGAAGTCGAAACTCGGCTATGATGATACGCTGGATGCATTCGGCATTCACGGTATCGGCGGCACATGGGGCGGCATTGCAACCGGCCTGTTCGCCTCCAAAGCGGTCAACTCCGCCGGCGCGAACGGCTTGTTCTACGGCGATCCGTCGCTCGTCTGGAAGCAGCTCGTCGCCATTGTGTCCACCTATATTTTCGTCGGCATTGCCTCCTTTATTATCATCAAAGCGATCCAATTGTTTATGCCGATCCGCGTTGATGAAGAATCGGAAAAAAGAGGCCTTGATATCACGTTGCACGGCGAACATGCTTATGGACAGCCGTACGAAGAGGGGGTTTACGAACAGGCTGCAGCAAAATAATAGAGGGCGGGCATATCCGCCTTTTTCCAGCTGCCGGGACATTCCCGGCGGCTTTTAACGGCTTTCTGAAAGAAGTCTCCCATCCTCAAGGAATGTGAAGGTGCGAATCGCACCAATGAGTAGGTGGGAGATGAATTTCGGTTGGCTTTAGCCAAAGTTATTTTTCCAATCCTTTTCTCAACAATTCTAAGATTGCGGCTGTTCTAGTTGGAATCCCATTTTCTTTTTGATATTGCTCCAATTTTTCTAATATCGTCTTAGGCATACGAATTTCTACACGTTCTTTCTCTTCTCTCATGATTATCACCTCATATTGATTGTACGGATTTTTTACGATATAATCAATATATACGAAATTTTTCCGCACAAAGTGAGGTGAATGGATATGGCCAAGCAAAACAAAGCTTTCAAGTTTCGTTTGTTATCCGAATATGGATGTCCAGAAAGAAAGGGTGGCCGCCTACGCCGGAAATGCGATGTCGGTTGTGGGGATGATTTTTGCAGCCGGGATTTTTACAGGCATTTTGTCCGGGACAAAAATGGTTGATGCAATGGCAAACACATTGATTACCCACGTTCCAGCAGCCTGGGGACCGCATTTTGCCGTCATCACGGCAGTCATCAGTGCACCGTTTACCTTTTTCATGTCCAATGATGCGTTTTATTACGGGGTTCTCCCGCTCGTTGCGAAAGCAGCTGCAGCGTACGGCATTAGCCCGGAGGCAATTGGCAGGGCATCGCTGCTCGGGCTTCCGGTCCATTTGCTAAGCCCGCTCGTCCCGTCCACCTATTTGCTGGTCGGCATGATCGGCGCCGAGTTTGGCGATTTGCAGCGTGCTTTCTTAAAATGGGCGTGCGCATCGGCCCTCGTTATGATCATTGTGGCATTGGCGATTGGGGTGATTCCATTTTAAGCAGGAAAAGGGAAAGGATGATGTGTGCCTTTCGCTTTTTTGCACTTGAGGTAACGCCTGCGTTTGGTTCCGGTTCTTACAGGCTGGTCTGTGGTTTTCGCGGCTCTTTTCGTAAAATGACCTGAAAGAAAAGAAGCCCGTGTTTACGCGTTCACCGAGGTGCTTTGCCGCATACGAAAACACGGCTTCCCAAAAAAGCGAGATAGAAGGAAGCGGCGGGGTGGAACAAGCCAACCACCGCTTCTGATACGACGTAAAAAGCGACAACAGGCTTGTCAATTAATCCTTTTTGCCGAATCCTGCTGTGTCCGCAACAATTGCTGGCTGATTGTCTCCTGCTGTGCATCCTGCGCAATCGTGTAGCGCGGACGCCTTTTTGTTTCCTGGTAAATTTTACCGATATACTCGCCGATTAACCCCATACTCATCAACATAAAGCCGCCTAAAAACCAAATGGAGATAATAATCGAAGCCCAGCCGTCATCCGCATGGCCGGAAACTTTTACAAAAAGTGCATACAAGCCGGCAATGGTGCTTGATAAAAAAGTAAACAAACCGACAAGGGTAATAAAGTGGATCGGCACCACACTGAAAGAAGTAAGGCCGTCAAAGGCGAACGCCAGCATTTTTTTGAGCGGATACTTGCTCTCGCCGGCTGCCCGTTCTTTCCGGTCATAAAGCACTTCAGCCGTTTGCAAGCCGATTAACGGCATTACGCCGCGCAAAAATAAATTTTGCTCGGGAAAGCGGGAAAGCTCCTCCAGCGCACGCTTGCTCATCAGCCGGTAATCTGCATGATTGTATACGAGATCGACGCCGAGTTTTTTCATTGCCCGGTAATACCCCTGGGCAGTCGCTCTTTTAAAAAAGGTATCTTTCTCGCGCTTTTTTCGCACGCCGTATACAATGTCGCAGCCGTCGTGGAACTTTAATAGAAATTCGCGCATAACCGAGATGTCATCCTGCAAATCGGCATCGATGGAAATGACGCAGTCGGCCGCTTCTTTTGCTTTTTCAAGCCCGGCAAGCAGCGCTTTTTGGTGCCCGAAATTGCGCGAAAGCTTCAATCCTTTGACAAGCCGGTTTTTCCTTGTGATTTCTTCAATCATCGGCCATGTTTGGTCACGGCTGCCGTCATCCACAAACAAAATGTTGCTTTTCGGGCTGATCAGGCCTTCGTTCATCAAGGAATACACCATTTCCGTCAGCTGGCGTTCCGTTTCGTATAAAACAGCCTCTTCGTTGTAACAGGGAACGACAATGGTCAGTACTGGATTTTCCACGTTAGCAACCTCCAACAAACAGTATTACGGATAGGTTTTGCCAGCGTGAATCACTTTATGCTTGAAAAAGGGAAATGGAGAAAAAGAATGGCAAGATGAGAGATTATGCGGTCTTCTCTATAAAATAACTTAAGTTTTTACATCAACCCCGAGCACCCATTCGGCATGAGTCCTACTTTTTGTGGCAGGCAACAGAACGGAAAAAAACATGGAATGGTAAAAGAGAACAGACCAGACATTGGAAAATCAGGCGGAAACGTGGTATACTAAGATGCGGAGTGCAACGGATGGGGAATATATATTTTACCATCTTAATTATATCATCTCCTCATCCCATTGTCAAATTTATTGGCTTGCGGTGCTACATTTTTCCCTACTGGTTGGGATGCCGGGGTATACCGCTTCATGCCATATAAAATGAACTTATGTTTTGACATCAAGCCAATTTGCATGATGACTACTTTTACAGCAGGCAACAGAGCTAAGATAGTTTGTTCATTTTTTTAAGAAAAATTTTCTATACTCTTACTGTCAGGAAGGGGCCGGTTTTATGCCACATGATGAAGAATGGTTAAAGGAACAAAAACGCGTTGATGATACAATTGAAAAAATGAAGCAGGAAAAAGAAACACTGCTTTCCAAAGTAAGGGCTGTCCGCGGCGAGGCACAGGAAATCCGCAATACGTTCTGGGAAGACGTAACGGTGAACCTCGATGAGCCGGATGATGTCGTGGAAACATCGGCGAGCGTCCGCCAGCAGGCAGAACTGCTTGCTGAACGCGAACGGAGCTACGGGCATATGGAAAAAGACGTGAAAAAACTTGACCGCCTCATTTATTCGCCGTATTTTGCCCGCGTCGATTTTCATGAAGAAGGGGAACCTTCCGAGCCCATCTACATCGGTATTGCTTCCTACCGGGATGAGGATGAGTATCTCGTGTACGATTGGCGTGCGCCGATTTCCAGTATTTACTATGACGGGGTGCCCGGCCCGGTTTCGTACCAGGCGCCGGACGGCAGGCGCGAAGGCATCATGGATTTGAAACGGCAGTTTTTAATCCGGCGCGGCCATATTGAAGCGATGTTTGATACCGGGATCTCGATCGGCGATGAAATGCTGCAGGAAATGCTTGGGGCAAACGCAAACACCCATATGAAAAATATTGTGGCGACGATTCAGAAAGAGCAGAACCGGATTATCCGTGATGTTTCAAGCAATCTTCTGTTCGTGCAAGGGGCCGCCGGAAGCGGAAAAACATCGGTTGCCCTGCAGCGGATTGCGTATTTGCTGTACCGGTACCGCGATTCGCTCCATTCCGAGCAAATTGTTTTATTTTCGCCGAACCAGCTGTTTAATCATTATGTGTCAAAAGTGCTCCCGGAGCTCGGGGAAAACAATATGCAGCAGACGACTTTCCTGGAATTTGCCCAGGCACGTGCCGGCAAAAAGCTGAAAGTCGAAAGCCTGCTTGAGCAAATGGAAGAAGCGCTCGAAGGCAAAGCCGAAAATAGGAAAGAAGCACAAATCAAAGGCAGCCTTGCCTTTTTCCATGCCGTTCGGGATTATGCGGAAAAACTTTTAAACGGCGGCATCTTTTTCCGCGATATCCGTTTTAAAGGCGAGACGATCGTGCCAAAGGAAAAAATTGCGGAGATGTTTTATGCCTATGATCAAAGCTACTCGCTGCCGAACCGGTTTCAGCTTGTCAGCAAAAAGCTGCTGAAAGAACTGGAACAGATTGCAAAAGAAGAGCGGAAAAAGCCATGGGTGGAAGAAGAAATGGAACTGCTCGGGACGGAAGCCTATCTTGCCGCCCATCAATATGCCGAGCGCAAATCGCGCAAGAACAATGATGCGTTCAGCGGGGCCGATGATGAAAAAGAATTTTTAGCGCGTAAAATCGTCAACCGCCGCTTCAGCTCGATCCGGAAACAAATTAAAACGTTCCATTATCTCCATATCCGTGCGCAGTATCTGGATTTTTTACGGCGCGGACCAGAATTTGTTCCCGGTGCGGAAGAACGGCTTGATGCAAAAACGCGCGCCGCTTTCCGTGAAGGGTGGCTGCCCTATGAAGATACCGTGCCGTTTTTGTATCTCTTTGACCTTTTGACAGGCAAAGCAACGAGCAGTTCGATCAAATATGTGTTTATTGATGAAATCCAGGATTATTCGCCGGTCCAGCTTGCCTATTTGCGCTATTTGTTCCCGTACAGCAAGTTTACGATGCTCGGCGACTTGAACCAGTCCATATTCGGCACAAGCGGCCGTTCGCAGATGGAGCTGATCAAGGAGATTTTCGGTGAAGAAAAAGCACAGGTCGTATACTTGACGAAAAGCTACCGTTCGACTGCCCAGATCACCCGCTTTACGAAAGAAATTTTAGCGGGCGGGGAGAAGATTGAATGGTTTGAACGCGAAGGCGATTTGCCGGTTGTTACGGTGGCCCGCGGCAACGAAGAAGCTTTGGCAAAAGTAGTACGGTTTGCGAAAAAATACGCAAAAGATAGCCATACAGTTGCGATCATCGGCAAGTCACGGAAGCAGTGTGCTGAAGCGTATGAAACATTGCGAAAAGAACTGGATCTGGCCTTTATTGAAAAAGAATACAGCGATCTTCCGGAAGGCATCATCCTGATCCCGTCTTATCTTGCGAAGGGGCTGGAATTTGACAGCGTCATCGTGCTTGATGTTTCCGCGTCTGTGTATAAAGATGAAGCAGAACGCACCCTGCTATACACCGTCGGAACGCGGGCAATGCATCACCTTGCTCTTATCAGCAACGGTCCGGTCACACCGCTTTTAGATAAAGTGCCTGAGACGCTATATGTAAAGGAATAAAAACAGGATAACAATGGCCGGCTGCTGCTAAACCCATCAGCCGGCCATGATCATATCCAGCAAGTAAAACGGCATGCTGAAATAGTTTGATCAGGTTTATGATGCGGAATCAAATGGACGGGACTATTACACTTGTTTTATGGCTTTCCATGGATGGTTCTTGAGAATCTTGTTCTTGTTTTTTTTTAAATCGTTTGCGGGTATGATGGACGTCATGAAAGAGGCATTCCTGTCTAGGAAATTGAGCAGGAGTTTAAAGCTTGGGTGCAGAAACAGTAGAGAACGAATACTTTTTAGGGGGGAGCTTATGGAAAAGTTTATTAAAATATGGATGGGTACCTATATGTGGCTTTTGATTTTTCTGCTGGTTCTTTTGTTCGAAGTTTTCGATCATGCTCATGTTTCTCTTTTAATATTGGCCTTTTATTTTTTTGTTCACCTCATCATAGAAATTTACAAAAAAGCGGCAATTAGAAAAAAGTTGTTACTGTTTGTTTGATATTGATTTTTCTTTATTTCAGCTTTGTTTAAGTAAATAACCAAGGCAGTTGCCTTGGTTATTCCATGTACGAAGTTATAGCGTCATATGAACCTACCAGCTTAGTTCTCGAAGAATTTGAATACAATTTTGTACTCCATTTTACATATACTGCGGCATTATCTTCGTCAACATATTTTTTAGTAGTCCAATAATAATTTTTGCTCTTTGATACAGGCATTACAAGGTAATCTAAGATGACTGTGGTCATTCTTACATATCATGGAAATCTTGACATATACAAAACGAGCACCATCCGTATTCCGTGGTAAACTAAATTTGCATAAACATAAGGAGGAGAAAAAATGGCCTTTTCTCAAAGAATTCTTCCGGCTTCTGTCAACATGAAGGAGTTTGAAAGGTTTTTAAAAAGTGATTATGAAATCGGGATTTTTCTCGAACTACACATCTCACAACTCAAATACGTTGCGGCAATGGCAAAGGCGGAAGGCAAAAAAATGATTTACCATGTGGACTTGATCCAGGGCTTGAAGAGTGATGATTACGCAACGGAATATTTATGCCAGGAGTATCAACCTTTCGGGCTGATATCAACAAAAGCCAATGTTATACAAAAAGCAAAGCAAAGGGGAGTCGTGTCGATCCAAAGAATGTTCCTGATTGATTCGCATGCGCTTGAGAAAAGTTACAAATTAATTGAACGGACGAAACCTGACTATATTGAAGTTTTGCCGGGCATCGCGCCATGGATGATTACCGAAGTAAAAGAACGGCTTGGCATTCCAATTTTTGCAGGCGGGTTGATCCGTACGCGGGAAGATGTGGAAAAAGCATTGAAAGCCGGAGCAGAAGGCATCACCACCTCGGATACGGAATTGTGGGAAGCCTTTTTGGAAAAGAAATAACGACAGGTGGCTGTTCCGGGCGGCCGCAGCGTTTTTTTGCATGGGGCGGCACCCGGGTGTACAGCAGGCATATTGGCATGACTCCGGGGAAGCCCAAACCAGAAGCGGAAGCGGACTTCAGGTATGTGAAACATTCTCCCATTGGTGCCGAATGGGCACCAGCCGAATAATGGAAATGTTTTCGGAATAGAAGGGTGCCCGCTTCTTTCAACAAAATCAGGAAAATCCGCATATATTTTTTGTGAACATGGATTGACAAAATTTAAAGTAAGCGTTATCATCATACATAAGTTAATAAACTTGGCAGGAGAACAAAGAGATCCACTCCATTCGCAACAAATTTGCGGGCGTCGTGGGTCTTTTTGTTCTTTTTTGATGAAAGGGACCGGAGTGTTGCCGGATCAGCTTTTAATTCATTGGAAATGGAGGAAGGGGTATGAATCCATATTTCGCTGAATTGGTTGGCACAGCCATCCTGATTATTTTTGGCGGCGGTGTTTGCGCCAATGTCAATTTGAAAAAATCATTTGCCTACCAGAGCGGCTGGATTGTCATTTCGTTCGGGTGGGGGCTTGGCGTAGCCATGGCGGCTTATGCAGTCGGAAAATACAGCGGCGCTCACTTAAATCCTGCGCTTACAGTCGGGCTTGCATTTAACGGGGATTTTCCATGGTCGAAAGTGGCCGGATATATTCTGGCGCAAATGGTCGGGGCCATGATCGGTGCTGCCGTCGTATTTTTTCATTTTTTGCCGCACTGGAAGGAGACGGACGATCCCGGCGTCAAACTTGGCGTATTTTCAACCGGGCCGGCCATTCCAAACTATTTTGCGAATCTTATCAGTGAAATGATTGGGACCTTTGTTCTTGTGCTCGGCGTTCTTACGATCGGGGCAAATAAGTTTACAGACGGGCTGAACCCGTTCATCGTCGGCATGCTGATTGTAGCGATCGGGGTTTCACTTGGCGGGACGACGGGTTATGCGATCAACCCTGCCCGCGACCTTGGCCCGAGAATTGCCCATTTTCTGCTCCCGATTGCAGGGAAAGGGCCTTCGAATTGGGGTTATGCGTGGGTGCCGGTTGCCGGTCCGTTGCTCGGGGGTTCTCTCGGGGGCGTTTTTTACCGGGCTGTGTTTAAAAATGATTGGACGCCCGCGTTTTGGTGTGTTTTGCTAACGTGTTTACTTGTATTATTGATAGTATGGATGATAGAAAACAAGAAAAAGAGAGCGTAAGGAGGAAACGGGATGGAGAAATTTATTTTATCCATTGACCAGGGGACAACGAGTTCAAGAGCTATTCTTTTTAACCAAAAAGGGGAAATTGTGCATACAGCCCAGCAGGAATTTCACCAATATTTTCCAAAACCTGGCTGGGTGGAACATAATGCGAATGAAGTGTGGGCATCGGTGCTCGCAGTTACGACGACTGTTTTAACAGAAGCGGATGTAGAGCCGAAGCAGATTGCCGCGATTGGGATTACCAACCAGCGTGAGACAACGGTCGTCTGGGATAAACAAACCGGGCATCCGATTTACAATGCGATTGTCTGGCAGTCGCGGCAGACAGCGGATATTTGCGCCGATCTAAAAGAAAAAGGCTATGCTGATATGGTCCGTGAAAAAACCGGGCTCCTGATCGATCCGTATTTCAGCGGGACAAAAATCAAATGGATCCTCGACCATGTTGACGGAGCAAGAGAACGCGCTGAAAAAGGCGAGCTCCTGTTTGGCACAATCGACACTTGGCTGATCTGGAAATTTTCAGGCGGCAAAGCCCATGTTACCGATTATTCGAACGCGTCCCGGACGCTTTTGTACAATATTTACGATTTGAAATGGGATCCCGAGCTGCTTGAAATGCTGGACGTTCCTGCTGCGATGCTCCCGGAAGTCAAGCCTTCCTCCCATGTTTATGCACGGACTGCGCCGTACCATTTCTTTGGTGAGGAAATTCCGATCGCAGGCGTGGCGGGCGACCAGCAGGCAGCGCTGTTCGGGCAGGCCTGCTATGAAGATGGGATGGCGAAAAATACGTACGGCACCGGTTGCTTTATGCTCATGAATACCGGTGAAAAAGCTGTTTCTTCCAAGCATGGCTTGCTGACGACACTTGCATGGGGCATTGACGGCAAAGTCGAGTATGCCCTTGAAGGCAGCATCTTTGTGGCAGGGTCAGCGATTCAATGGCTGCGTGACGGGATGCGCATGATCAAAGACAGCGCTCAAAGTGAATCGTATGCAGAGCGGGTCGATTCAACAGATGGTGTGTATGTTGTGCCGGCATTTGTCGGGCTTGGGACACCGTACTGGGAAAGCGATGTGCGCGGCGCGGTGTTCGGGCTGACACGGGGCACCACGAAAGAACATTTTATCCGGGCCACGCTTGAATCGCTCGCCTATCAGACGAAAGATGTACTTGCTGCGATGGAGGCAGATTCCGGATTACCGCTTAAAACATTGCGTGCGGACGGCGGCGCAGTGAAAAACAATTTTCTCATGCAGTTCCAAAGCGATATGTTAGGCGTGCCGGTTGAACGTCCGGTTGTGAGCGAGACCACTGCACTCGGCGCCGCATATTTGGCGGGGCTTGCGGTCGGTTACTGGGAATCGCGTGAAGAAATTGCCCGCCAGTGGAAAGTGGAACGCAAATTTGAACCGTCACTCGCGGAAAAAGAACGTGAAGCCTTATATGACGGATGGAAAAAAGCAATCCGTGCAACCATTGCCTTTAAATAGATTTGCAGATTGCTGCAGGCAGCGCGGTAATCTGGCTTAGCCTGCGACCGAACTGGGCAGTCATACGGAAGTGGGCATGCAGTGGGCAACGTGGTTTATCTGGCTTACCCTGCGACCAAATTAGGTAGCCGTACGGAACCAGGTGTGTAGTAGGCAACACGGCTTATCGGGCTTAGCCTGCGACTGAACTGGGCAGCCATACGGAAGCGGGCATGCAGTAGGCAACACGGTTTATCTCGCTTAACCTGTGCAGCATAGCTGTTGCAGGCGGCCCCTGCTTTTAAAAAGCTTGCAGGATACCATGGCAATAACACCTTGGATTCTTGGTAGCGGCTATTGTAGCAGGCAACTAATAGTTTTGCGTAAGCTTTTACGTAGCCAGCTATTGCGTTGTTATCGCTCATCGTTCTGGCGCCATTGCCTCTATGTTTTAGCCGCAATACTAGCAGGCAATCAATAGTTTTGCACCAGCTTAACCTGTGAGTTGATGTGGCCAGCTATTGCTTTGTTGCCTCGCATGATTCGGGCGCCATTGCCTTCTATGTTTTGATGCGCTGCCTTATCTAACGGAGCAACGGCAAGAAACGAGGATTACTACATTTTCCCGGTGCATAACAGCTGAAAATCAGCGGAAGGTCTGTTATAATAAAAACAAGTTCATAAAATGTCAAGAGATGCAGAGAGACCTGGCTTGTTTTATGGGAGTTTTCCATAATGCATGGTTCAGGTCTCTTTTTATTTTGAAGGAGGGGACAAAAATGGAATTTTCAGGAAAACAACGCGGGGCGGTTTTACAAAACATGAAGAATAAAACGTTCGATCTGCTTGTGATCGGCGGCGGCATTACAGGGGCCGGCATTGCGCTTGACGCAGTAACGCGCGGCATGTCCGTAGCGCTTGTCGAGATGCAGGATTTCGCGGCGGGCACGTCAAGCCGGTCAACCAAACTTGTCCATGGGGGCCTGCGGTACTTGAAGCAGTTTGAAGTAAAGATGGTGGCTGAAGTCGGAAAAGAGCGCGCCATCGTTTATGAAAACGGCCCGCATGTGACAACACCGGAATGGATGCTGCTGCCGTTCCATAAGGGCGGCACGTTCGGCGCGTTTACAACGAATATCGGCTTACGGCTGTACGACTTTTTAGCTGGCGTGAAAAAAACGGAACGCCGGAAAATGCTGTCGGCTTCGGAAACCTTAAATAAGGAACCGCTGATCAAAAAAGACGGGCTGAAAGGCGGCGGTTATTATGTCGAATACCGGACGGACGACGCGCGGCTGACCATTGAAGTCATGAAAGCAGCTGTCGCACATGGGGCGCTGGCTGTAAACTATGCAAAAGCGGAAGAGTATTTGTATGAAAACGGCCGTATCTGCGGGGCCACTGTTCGTGACCAGATCAGCGGGGAAACCGTAAACGTGCGGGCGAAAATGGTCGTCAATGCGACCGGTCCGTGGAGTGATAAAATGCGCAATAAGGACGGGAAAGGGAGCAAAAGCCTCCGCCTCACAAAGGGCGTGCATATTGTGTTTGACCAAAGCATCTTCCCGCTCCGGCAAGCCGTGTATTTTGATACGCCGGATGGCCGCATGGTGTTTGCCATTCCGCGCGGCGGCAAAACGTATGTCGGCACAACGGATACATTTTACGACAAAGACCCGATTCACCCGAAACCGCTCCCGGAAGATATTGATTACTTATTGAAAGCGATCCGCTTTATGTTTCCGGAAGTCAAAGTGACAGCCCATGATGTCGAATCAAGCTGGGCCGGCGTCCGTCCGCTGATTTACGAAGAAGGAAAAGACGCCTCCGAAATTTCGCGTAAAGATGAAATTTGGGAATCCGACAGCGGCCTCGTGACAATCGCAGGCGGCAAACTGACCGGTTACCGGAAAATGGCGGAAACGGTTGTAGATCTTGTGGCGCGTAGGCTTGGCGGCAATTTCCGGCCGTGCCAAACGAAGCACTTGCCGATTTCCGGCGGTGACGTAGGCGGCTCTGAAAAATTGCCGGCGTTTGTCAAAGCAAAATCAAAAGAAGGGGAAGCAAGCGGCCTGTCTACTGAAGCAAGCCGGGCGATTGCGGAAAAATATGGCACGAACGCGGATCACGTATATGCATACGCGAAAAGCTGGAAAGACGACTATCCGCTGCCGCGGGAAGTGTACGCCGTATTGAAATACGCAGTGGAACAAGAAATGGCGGTAAAACCGGTCGATTTCTTCATTCGGCGTACCGGTGCCCTTTTCTTTGATATCAACTGGGTCCGCAAATGGAAAGAGCCGGTCATGACATGGTTGGCCGCCGAATTTTCCTGGGATGCGGAGACAGAACAGGCGTACAGGGAAGAATTGGAAGAAGCATTGCGAGAAGCGGTACCGGAAGTATAAACTTGTCCCGGAAAAAGGCACAGACCCTGGTGGCGACTATTCATATTGGAAGTATACGTTCCCAGCATTCTTTCAAAGACAGCTGGAAAAAAGCAGCGGACACTGTTCCGCTGCTTTTTGCGTTTTGTTTAGACCATGCTTTTTTAAAAGCAAAATTTTTTTAATATAAAAATAGTGAAAACGGGAGAAACCTGTACTATAATAGAAATATAATTCGTGACACTAAAATGTAAGCGCAAACAGAGGGGATGGCAAATGAGGATCAACTTTCGGAATCTTACAGTACAAGTCGTGATTGGCATCATTCTGGGGATTATTGTAGGGCTTGTTTCACCTAAATTCGGCGCAGAACTGAATATTCTCGCGCAATGGTTTATTAAACTCATCAAAATGCTCGTCCCGCCGATTATCTTCTTTACGGTCATTATCGGGATCGGCGGCATGGGGGATTTGAAAAAAGTCGGCCGGATCGGCGGCAAGGCGCTTATCTATTTTGAAGTCGTCAGCACGGTTGCGCTCGCCATCGGTCTGGTTATCGTTAATTTGATCCAGCCTGGCCACGGCATTGATACAAGCCATGCGAAAACAAGCCAGGTTTCACAATTCGTCACGCAGGCAAAAGACAACGAACACGGTTTTATTGGTTTTATTTCCGGTATTATTCCGGAAAGCATCGCCGGGGCTTTTGTCAAGGGAGACCTTTTGCCAATATTATTCTTTGCGGTACTGTTCGGGGTCGCTGCCGCATCCCTCGGGGAGAGGGCAAAACCGGTTATCCGCTTTTTTGAAGACATAACGGAAATCTTCTTTAAAATTGTCGGCATTGTCATGAAAGTGTCGCCGATCGCTGCATTCGGGGCAATGGCCTATACAGTCGGCCAGTTTGGCGCAAGCTCGCTGATCAATCTCGGCGAATTAATGGGATCCGTCTACCTGACGATGATCATTTTTATCGTGCTTGTCCTCGGCGGGATTGCGAAAGCGTTTGGGTTTAATATTTTCAAATTCATCGCTTATATAAAGGAAGAACTTTTACTCGTGCTCGGGACTTCTTCATCGGAATCGGCGATGCCTTCCCTGATGAGAAAACTCGAAAAATTCGGCTGCTCAAAATCCGTTGTCGGCCTTGTCGTTCCAACCGGCTACTCGTTTAACCTGGACGGCACCGCCATCTACTTGTCAATGGCTTCCATTTTCATTGCGCAGGCGTACAATGTGCACCTGACGATCGGGCACCAAATCATGCTGCTGCTGATTTTAATGCTGACATCAAAAGGGGCGGCGGGCGTGACCGGTTCCGGTTTCATTACCCTTGCTGCGACTTTGTCTGCGTTCCCGGTTATCCCGGTTGCGGGGATCGCACTGTTGATCGGCGTGGACCGGTTCATGTCCGAATCGCGCGCGCTCACAAACATTATTGGAAATGCCGTCGCGACGGTCGTCATCTCCAAAACAGAGAAAGAATTTGACAAAAAGGAAGCACCGGAAACGGTTGCCCATCCTACAGAATCGATTCCTTCTTAATAAGAGGCGCTCCGATTGGGGCCCTCTTCTTTTTTTAACGGCTTTCCGAAAGAAGTCGCCCATCCTCAAGGAATGTGAAGGTGCGAATAGCACCAATGAGTAGGTGGGAGATGAATTTCGGTTGGCTTTAGCCAAAGTTATTTTTCCAATCCTTTTCTCAACAATTCTAAGATTGCGGCTGTTCTAGTTGGAATCCCATTTTCTTTTTGATATTGCTCCAATTTTTCTAATATCGTCTTAGGCATACGAATTTCTACACGTTCTTTCTCTTCTCTCATGATGATCACCTCATATTGATTATACGGATTTTTTACGATATAATCAATATATACGAAATTTTTCCGCACAAAGTGTTGATAAGTGGAGGGTAGTTCACCATTGGCTTTGGGCAGTGTGCTTATTTTTGTGTACAATAGAGTGTGTTGAAGGGATTTGTCCTGCAGGCCGCCTGCAGCTGCGTAATGAGGAAAGGAGTGAGCGCTTTGGGAAACCTGCGTAAAATGCCGCTTTTTAAAGGACTCCGGGATGCGGATCTGGCTGTGATCGCAGAAATATCCGTTAAAAAGCATGCCGAAAAGGGTGCGCATATTTTTTTCCAGGGGGACCCGCAGGAGGCCGTTTATTTTATTGAAAGCGGGGAAGTGAAAATTTACCGCACCGATGCGAACGGCAAAGAGCAGGTTGTCACACTGCTTCGCGATGGCGACATGTTCCCGCATGTTGGTTTTTTCCGGAAAATAAGCTACCCGGCGAATGCGATGGCGGTTGTGGACACGAATCTCGTTGCCATCCGGATTGCTGATTTTGAAAGCGTGTTGCTCAACAATCCGCAGCTGACCATGACTCTATACGGTGTGATGAGTGATGAAATCCTTGACTTGCAGGACCGCCTCGAAGCCCAGATTTTAAACAACGCTTACGAGCAAGTGGTCAAACTTTTTCTGCGCCTCGCCCGTACACATGGCGTTCAGGAAAAAGACGGGCTGGTCCTCGTGAAAACCCCGCTCAACAACTCAGACCTCGCCAACATGATCGGCGTCACCCGCGAAACGGTCAGCCGCACGATCCGCCAGCTTAAAGAAAAAAACCTCATTCTCCCGCAGGAAAAAGGCACATACTTCATTCACCAGGAAAAACTGACAGAGGAACTGCTTGGGGTATAAAGAACTCTCCCGCCGGTAAGAATTAAAGCAAAGAAAGACATGGGAGCAAAACGTCCTTCATCCGGGGTGATGAAGGACAAAAGACTGGCACCTGTGCAACGGAATGTCCTTCATCGAGGGTATGAAAGACAAAAGAGAGTCGCCCAGGCAGCGAAATGTCCTTCATCGAGGTGATGAAAGACAAAAGAGGGTTGCCAGGGCAGCGAAATGTCTTTCATCGGGGTGATGAAAGACAAAAGAAACGCCCGTAAGCAGTGAAACGTCTTTCATCGAGGGTATGAAAGACAAAAGAAGGGCACCTGTGCAACGAAATGTCCTTCATCGAAAGTATGAAAGACAAAAGAAACGCCCGTAAGCAGTGAAACGTCCTTCATCAAGATAATGAAGGACAAAAGGGGAACGAATGCGCAACGAGTTGTTCTTCCCCGAGGCTAGAAAAGAAAAATGAAATGCAAAACCGCCCCTTTTTAAAAGGCTGTCCTCTCAGGCAGCCTTTTAAAAGTCAAACGGCTTCTTCGAGCAACCGCTTGAATAGAATATTATTTTCCAGGTGAATGTGCTGGAATGTATCATTTTCAAAATTTTCAAGGCGTTGGTACACGAGCTGGAATGTACGGCATGCTCCTTCCGGCAATGTATAGTCATTTGTAATTTCGCGGAGCTGGTGCAAAATTTCTCCGACAGCGGCATGTTCCGTTTCAAGATCGGCCAAACCGGCTGTCGCGGCTTTCAGGTTAGCGGCAGATGGATGGCTTTCGTACGCACGAATGGCCGGAAATTGTTCAGCATCTTCTTTTTCAGTATGCGCCAGCAGTTCTGCTCTTAATTGGTTAAACAGTTCATGCACTTCGATGAGATGCGGGTGGTTGCCACCGTGGACGCGCATCACTTTTGTCACATACGGGCTCAAGTTTGGCAGTTCCTCGCGCAAAAACGCATGGTGGGTGGCCTGAATGTGGTTGGCAATTTCCGTATAGCCCGCTTCATTCCAAGTTTTCCCAACGGCTTTTCCGGCATATTGGCCATAAAGATTGCAAATGGCATCAACCAGTTCATCTGCTGACAGGTTGCGCTTTTCCGCTGCTTCTTTCACAGACACATTGCCGCCGCAACAAAAATCGATACGGTTTGCTTTAAACAGATCCGCCGCTTTTGGAAATAAAGTTACAATTTCCCCGACAGTCTGGTTTGTTGTAAAACGTTCCATCGAATTCACTCCTCCATTTCATTGCTGTCTTCATCATAAACCATCAGCACCCGCTTATTTGTGATGCACATCACAAAAATTGAGACAAGTTCTTATTTAGAAAAAAAGCACCCCCAAAATATCCGGGATGTTTTGGCCATAAGAAGCATGATCTGACCAAAGAAAAAAGCGCCAATTTAAATTGGCGCTTCCGCAATTATTCTGCTTTGCTTGCTTCTAATTCCACCGTAAATTTGATTTCATCGCCAACGAGGACACCGCCTGTTTCAAGGGCTGCATTCCAAGTAAGGCCGTAGTTGCTCCGTTTTACGGTCCCTTCTGCACTAAAGCCGGCGGTTTCTGCACCGCTCATCGGGTTTTTCGAAATCCCTTCAAATGTGACTTTAAATGTTTCTTCTTTTGTCACGCCACGGATCGTCAAATCACCGGTGACGTTATATTCATTGTTTCCTGCCTTTGTAACCGACTTGGAGACAAATGTAATTTTCGGATATTGTTCGACATCTAAGAAATCTGCAGAACGAAGATGATTATCGCGGTCATCATTTTTCGTGCTAATGCTGCTGGCATCAATAATAAAAGAAATGTTTGCATCCGTTAAATCCTGGGGATCGGCTTCGAGTTCGACTTCAAAATTTTGAAAAGACCCTTTTACTTTTGAAATCATCATATGTTTTACTGTAAAATCAATGGTGCTGTGTGCATAGTCAACTGCCCATTTTGTTTTTGCCATCATGAATTCCTCCTGTTTTTAAAACTTACTTTTCGTAACTTAGTTTAATATTGTAAGTGAAAAAAGTCAAGAAAACCGAACCTATTTTTTAAAGTGGGTCGGTTTTCTGAATCAGCAGCAGGCAGAAACCTGCATGTTAACGGTGTTTGCGGGAACCAATCCGGGCATGCCGTAAGTTGCGCAAAAGCTGCTAAAGCCCGCAGCAATGTGTGCCAAACTAAGCTGCTAAAGCCCGCAGCAATGTGTGCCAAACTAAGCTGCTAAAGCCTTAGGCCAGATTCGGCAGGCGGAGCAATGCCGTGCAGCAGGCAGATGTCACTCTGCAAACGGGAACCAGCCCGGAATTGAGATGATCATCTTCCACAGCGGTTCCGGAATAACGAGCCGTTCGCGGTCGTCTTTTTGTAACGCGGTTTGAATCGCATCCTTTTGTCCGGCTTTGATTTTTTCCACCCAATGCGGTTCCATGACAAGCTCACGGCCGAGGGCAATAAGTGGCACGCCGGTTTCCATTGCTTTCAAAACCTCGTCTCCTGTGTGCAGGGAACCGACGCCGATCAAAGGCACGCGGCCTGCAGTATGTTCCACGATCTGTTCCATGCGCGGACGGCCGGGTTCACCGCCGCGGCGGGCTTTAGACCAGAAATGCTGCAGGGAAATATGCACGTAGTCGAGCTCTTTTTCCATCAGCGCATCCAACAGCGCGAACGTGTCATCCATCGTAATTCCCGGTTCGTACGGTTCTTCCGGGGACAAGCGGTATCCGACTAAAAACGGCCGGTCTGCATATTCCGCCACCGCTTTTTTCACAGCATCAACGACAGCAAGTGGGAATGCAAGCCGTTTTTCCAGGCTGCCGCCCCACTCGTCTTCACGCCGGTTCGTATACGGGGAGAAAAATTGCTGAATCAGATAACCGTTTGCACCGTGAATTTCAACGCCGTCAAAACCGGCTTCGATCACGCGGCGTGTTGCTTCGCCGAATGCTTTCACAATTTCAGCGGTTTCTTCTCCTGTCAACGCGCGCGCATGGACGCTGCCGTCTGACGAATCTGTTTCACTCGCGCTCACAACATCCCCGCCGGGCACGAGTTCAGCCGGGCATTCGCGGCCGCCATGGTGGATTTGCACAACCGCTTTTGCGCCGTTTTGCTGAATCGTTTGTGCCAGTTTTTTCATGCTCTCAACCATTTCATCTGTATGCACGCCGGGTTGCCCGGTAAACGCTTTTCCGTTTTCCGTAACATTGGCACATGCCGTCACGACCATCCCCGGCCCTTTGGCACGTTCCGCGTAATAACGCAGCTCAGCATCGGAAATCGTGCCGTCATCATTCGAGGAATAATGGGTCATCGGCGCCATCACGATGCGGTTTTCCGCCCTGACGCCGCTTTTAAACGTAATGGGTTCAAACAGTTTATCGTATTTGCTCATGGTAGTGCTCCTTTCCTGTTTGCTTTCGCTTTTTTATTATGTTCCAATTTGCAAAAAAACGAAAACGAAAAGCACCGATTCAACCATGCAGGCATATCATATAGGAAAGTATTTTTTACATCATGAATTGGGAGACGTGAATGATGAGTGATGTCCTTTTACTGCTTCAAATGGTGGCAAAAAGGTTGAGTGTCCTTTCGTTGATTACAGCGGTATTGCTGTTGTTGTCCCATTTATGGCTGTACGCTGTATTTGCGTTCATCATAATGGGCGGCCTGATTTGCGTTGACCGGATCATCAGTGAAAAAGGCCATTCACGGGCAGCGGAAAACCAGCGCTATTATACTTTGATCGTTGTGACAGATGAAGAGTGGTATGAAGAAGAGCATGTGCCGTTTCTTGAAATGGATCATGTCTCCTTGGAGCTACATTATCAATATGAAGATATCCGCCGCATCAATCCGTTGATCCAGCTGCAGGCGTTTCCCGGATTTGTTCTCGTCGAAACGGATGATACAAAAAGAATAGAGGAATCGTTGCAAAACCCGGCGCTCGTTACGGGAAACTATGCGGAAGTTATCCGTTTTCTGAAACAGGAAACCACGGCGGAAAACTGATGGCTTGCAATGGGATACGGCAGGCAGCGGAACATAAATGAACTTTTTAAGAAAAATCGGAAAGGCTTCCTCTCACGAACATTTCCTGTGTTAAAATGTAAAAAAAGTACGTTCAAGGGGAGCATTTTCAATGGTGTTTCGAAAAAGGGAAAAGTTAGCAGAAGATTTGTATTCCAATAGCGGCGTCCTGTTGCTGCGAAAAGGGACGTTTCTTACAGAAAGGCTTGCTGCCATTTTAAATAAATATGAAGTCATCCGCGATCCGGAACTGGACGGCAGGCGTATTGCCACCGAAGTTCCCGGGATCTTCCATGACTTATTATATGAGAATATTTACCATGAAATGGAAGAGCTCCAGCGCGTCATTCAAATGAAAACAACCCTTTATGATGCAGAAGTGGAGAGTATGGAAAGAAATTTTCGCAAGCTTTACAAAGAAGTGTTTGCCACCCGGACGTCTATTTTGGAACTAATGGAGCATTTCTCCGCTGACGAATATTTGTTCAAACACTGTATCCATGTCGGGCTGATCGCTGCCAATATCGGGAAAATTTTGAAGCTGCATCCTGAAAAGCAAAGCCTGCTGGCGCAAATGGGGCTTTTCCACGATATTGGCAAGTTCACCATTGACCCGCAAATTCTCAATAAACCGGGAAGGCTAACAGACGAAGAGTTTGCCTTGATCAAGAAGCATCCGGAAGCGGGTTACCGGCTGCTTGAGAAAACATCGCTTGACCCGATGATTTTAAAAGGGGTCCTGATGCACCATGAACGGCTGGACGGCTCAGGCTACCCGGATGGCAGGAAAACCATTCCTTTTCTTGTCGGAATTTTATCGGTGGCAGATACGTTTGACGCCATTTGCTCCAACCGCGCATACCGCAGGAGGCAGCCGGTGTTTTTTGCGATTGACGAATTAATGGCAGATGCTGATGCCGGCCGGCTCGATCGGGAAATTGTCCTCCCGTTTGCCAACTTCCTGATGGAAAATTACCGGAAACAACCGATTACACTCCGTAACGGGATAAAAGGGAGCATTATCCGGATCCATCCGCTTCATCCAAATCAGCCTGTCCTTAAAGTTGAAGGTTACCCGGTTTTAAACCTGATGGAACAAAAGCTGACCTTGTTTCAAATTGCTAATCCCTATTAACCGGGGATCTTTTGTATGAAATGTAAAAAAAAACGACTTGAAAGACAAAGCGTGCCTTTTTGGGGCCGGAAAGGCGGACAGGAGCAGTACGGCCGCCCGGATATTTCAACAAAAATAGAAGGTTTGCAAAGTATGGCAGATATTCATTCCAAAGCAAGCCGGGCATTGACTTGTCCTGCCCGGTTTTGGTATAGTATTTCTATTCAAATAGCGACGATGAAGGATCAATAGTAGCCGGAACTTTTCCTTTTCAAGCGAGCCGGGGGCGGTGGAAGCCCGGCAAGGAACCCGGTGAAACGGCAGTCCGGAGTTTTTTCATGGAAAGTGGGTGCGGAAATTCTGCATCAACTGGGGTGGAACCGCGGGAATTCAAGCTCTCGTCCCCAGGCTGTTGCCTGGAGCCGGGAGCTTTTTATATGGAAAACATTCCCGTCCCCAGGGGAAACCATTTCAATGAAAAAAGGAGAGATGACAATGAGCGTCACGATGGATCAAATCGTCTCGCACGCGAAACACCGCGGGTTTATTTTCCCGGGTTCGGAAATTTACGGAGGACTTGCCAACACTTGGGATTACGGCCCGCTCGGCGTCGAATTCAAAAACAACGTCAAAAAAGCCTGGTGGAAAAAATTCATCCAGGAGTCGCCGTACAATGTCGGCCTCGATGCTGCGATCCTGATGAACCCGCGCACATGGGAAGCAAGCGGCCACCTCGGCAATTTTAATGACCCGATGATCGACTGCAAACATTGTAAAGCCCGGCACCGTGCCGACAAGCTGATCGAAAATGCCCTGCATGAAAAAGGGATCGACATGATTGTCGACGGCCTGCCGTTTGAAAAAATGGAAGAGCTGATCAAAACGCATGACATCGCCTGCCCGGATTGCGGCAGCAAAGACTGGACCGGCATCCGCCAGTTTAATCTGATGTTCAAAACATACCAGGGCGTAACCGAAGACAGCACGAATGAACTGTATTTGCGCCCGGAAACCGCACAAGGCATTTTTGTCAATTTTAAAAATGTACAACGGACAATGCGTAAAAAATTGCCGTTCGGGATTGCCCAAATCGGAAAAAGTTTCCGGAACGAAATCACCCCGGGGAACTTCATTTTCCGTACGCGCGAATTCGAGCAGATGGAACTTGAATTTTTCTGCAGGCCGGGCGAAGAGCTCAAATGGTTTGACTACTGGAAACAGTATGCGCGCGAATTTTTGCTGAATCTCGGCATGAGGGAAGAAAACTTGCGGCTGCGCGACCATGAAAAAGAAGAACTATCCCACTACTCGAACGCGACCACCGACTTTGAATACAACTTCCCGTTCGGCTGGGGCGAACTGTGGGGCATAGCCTCCCGTACTGATTACGACCTGAAACGCCATATGGAATATTCCGGCGAGGATTTCACTTATCTTGACCAGGAAACGAATGAACGCTTTGTTCCGTACTGCATTGAGCCGTCGCTCGGGGCGGACCGTGTAGCGCTGGCATTTCTGATTGACTCTTATGCAGAAGAGACACTTGAAGACGGCACAAGCCGCACGGTCATGCACCTGCACCCTGCCCTTGCGCCATACAAAGCCGCGGTTTTGCCGCTGTCGAAAAAATTATCGGATGAAGCACGCGACATTTTTGCGGATTTGTCGAAAACGTTTATGGTTGACTTTGACGAAACCGGGTCGATCGGCAAGCGATACCGCCGCCAGGACGAAATCGGCACGCCGTTTTGCATCACATACGACTTCGATTCGCGCGACGACCATATGGTGACCGTCCGCGACCGTGACACAATGGAGCAAACCCGTGTGCCAATCACGGAACTTAAAGCCTTTTTGGAAGAAAAAATTAAGTTTTAAAAAAAAGCCCGCAGCTTGCGGGTTTTTTTCTTTGGTGGTGCGCCAGGTCAGCCATAAGCAAATCTATCCTGATCGTAATGGATTTTGGCGTTTGGAACGCCTAATTAGACCATAATTAGACATTTTTAACGGGTTTTACGCTTGGATTTGTCCAATTAGAACGCCTAACTAGACATTTTCAACGGGTTTTCGCCTAATTTGTCTAATTGGATGCGGCGTGTTTTGTCCTTTTGACAGGTTCAAAGGGACATTTCATTCCCGGATGCGGCATGTTTTGTCCTTTTGACAGGTTCAAAAGGACATTTCGGGCCCGGATGCAGCTCGTTTTGTCTTTTTGACGGCTTCAAAAGGACATTTCGGGCCCGAATGCAACTCCTTTTGTCCTTTTGACAGGTTCAAAGGGACATTTCATTCCCGGATGCGGCATGTTTTGTCCTTTTGACAGGATCAAAAGGACATTTCGTTACCTGATGCCGCTCGTTTTGTCTTTTTGACGGCTTCAAAAGGACATTTCGGGCCCGAATGGAGCTCCTTTTGTCCTTTTGACAGGTTCAAAGGGACATTTCATTCCCGGATGCGGCGTGTTTTGTCCTTTTGACAGGTTCAAAGGGACATTTCATTCCCGGATGCGGCATGTTTTGTCCTTTTGACAGGTTCAAAAGGACATTTCGGGCCCGGATGCAGCTCGTTTTGTCTTTTTGACGGCTTCAAAAGGACATTTCGGGCCCGGATGCAACTCCTTTTGTCCTTTTGACAGGTTCAAAAGGACATTTCGTTACCTGATGCAGCTCGTTTTGTCTTTTTGACGGCTTCAAAAGGACATTTTGGGCCCGGATGCAATTCCTTTTGTCCTTTTGACAGGTTCAAAAGGACATTTCATTCCCGGATGCGGCACGTTTTGTCCTTTTGACAGGTTCAAAAGGACATTTCGGGCCCGAATGGAGCTCCTAATTAGACAATTCCACCGGGTTCGCGCCTCTTTTGGTCTTATGTTTCCAATTGATCCGCCTGCCCCAAGAGGTCATCTTTTCATCCTCAGGTTTTACCTTCCTAACTCTGTTTATCTCTTTACTCCGGATTTGCCGAAAAACCTTGCTTTTTGCGTGCTTTAGGCACATTCGGATATTCTACAAAAGAAGCATGATCGAAAATTAGGTACTGTGAATAAAGACAGTTTGCCCGGGGATATGGCGGGTAAAGATGGACATACCGAAACGCAATTGCGAAATAGTCTTTACAAACAATGGCAACGGGAGTAAGATAGGATGTCGTATGTAAAATTTGCGTTTCATAACTGAACCGCTTAATCCGGAAACGGAACGGGGGAACCAGGTTGGCGGCCGCGCGCCGCTCTGGGGTGAAGCCTTTTTTTAAAAGGCAGGGCCACTCTTATGCCCGAACCCGACAGCTAACCCCGTCAGCGTTATAATAGAGGATGTGAAACTGTGATCGGGCAATAGACCACAGGGAAGATGAATTCTCTTTGTGGTTTTTCTTATTTTAGGGGAAGCATTTTTGAAACACTGCAGATAAAAGGAGACCATTCAAATGTTCACCACGATAAAACGATTGTTAATTGGGAGACCGCTTCGTTCAAATGAAATTGAAGGGCAGAAGCTGACCAAGTTAAAAGCATTGGCCATTCTTTCATCCGACGCGCTTTCATCTGTTGCGTACGGGCCTGAACAGGTGCTGATTGTACTTGCCACAGTGGGGGCGCTGGCATTTTGGTATTCTATTCCAATTACAGTCGGCATTTTAATTTTATTGGCTGCACTTATTTTATCTTATCGCCAGGTCATTTACTCTTATCCGCAAGGCGGCGGGGCATACCGTGTCTCGAAAGAAAATCTCGGCGTCACCCCTGGCCTTCTTGCGGGCGGATCTTTGCTGGTGGACTACATTTTAACGGTGGCCGTTTCCGTCTCAGCCGGAACAGATGCCATTACTTCCGCGTTTCAGAGCTTGCATCCGTACAGTGTGCAGATTGCGGTTTTTCTCGTTCTGATCATTACGATTCTGAATTTGCGCGGGCTGACGGAATCGGCCAATGTGCTCGCTTACCCGGTTTATCTGTTCGTATTTTCATTGTTTGTCATCATTGTTGTCGGTTTATTCAAAACAGTAACGGGGCAAATCCCGCAAAACCTGCATCCGCATATCGGTACGCCGGTCGCCGGCATTTCACTGTTTCTTTTGTTAAAAGCTTTCTCATCCGGCTGTTCGGCATTGACAGGGGTCGAAGCCATTTCCAACGCGATCCCGAACTTCCGCGACCCGGCACCGAGAAACGCAGCCCGCACGCTTGCCATGATGGGTATCATTCTGGCATCGCTTTTAGCGGGCATCAGTTTTCTCGCATACTGGCTCGGCATTGCGCCGAAAGAAACAGAAACCGTTGTATCGCAAATGGCCCACCGGACACTTGGCAACGGTGTTTTGTACTATTTCGTCCAGGCAACTACGACTTTAATTCTCGTGCTTGCTGCGAACACCGGGTTCTCAGCGTTCCCGCAGCTCGCTTTTAACCTGGCAAGGGACAAATTTATGCCGCGCATGTTCACGATCCGCGGTGACCGGCTTGGTTACTCAAACGGCATTATTTTTCTCGGCGTTGCTTCCATAATTTTAATTGTGGCATTCCAGGGCAATACCGAGCGCCTCATTCCATTGTATGCAGTCGGCGTGTTTATTCCGTTTACGCTTGCGCAATGCGGCATGATTGTGAAATGGGTTACTCAAAGGCCGAGGGGCTGGGCCGGCAAAATGTCAGTCAACTTTGTCGGTGCCATTATTACATTTAGTGTCCTTGCGATTTTATTCATTACGAAATTTACGCAAGTATGGCCGGTTTTGATCTTCCTGCCGATTGTCATGTATATTTTCCGGAAAGTGAACCGGCATTACGAGGCGGTCGGCGAGCAGCTGCGGATTAAAGGCATGTTTCAGGAAGAAATCCACTCCAATGTGATCATTGTCCCGGTGGCCGGCATTACAACGGTCGTGGAGCGGACGATTAATTATGCAAAATCGCTCTCGGATCAGGTCATTGCCGTTTATGTCGCTTTTGATCATGAAGACGAGAAGAAAATGGAAGAAAAGTGGAAAGAGTGGGGTTGTGGTGTCCGCCTTGTCACCCTGCACTCGTCTTACCGGAGCATTGTCCAGCCACTTGCAAAATTTTTGGAAATTATCCAGCGGAAAGCAAAAGAAAACGAGTACCAGGTCATGGTGCTCATTCCGCAATTCATCCCGAAAAAACGCTGGCAAAACATTTTGCACAACCAGTCTGCACTCCTCATCCGGATGCGCCTTCTATGGGAAAAAGACGTTGTCGTTGCAACAATGCCCTACCATTTTAAAAAGTAAAAAAGCTGCCGGATCTGGCAGCTTTTTTCGTACAGCATCGAAAATATTTAGGGCAAGGGCGTGCCAGGAATGTTTAAATGGGAAGTCTAATACAGACAAAAAGGAAGAGCTGTCCCCTGCGTACTGCTAATTAGAATGCCTAATTAGACAAAACAGAGGCCCCGCCCGCCCATTTTGTCTAATTGGAAAACCCAATTAGACGCCCATGCCGCAATGAACGCGGCACCAGCAGAAGAATGAAAACCAGCCGGCGCATATTTTCAGGATAGACAAAGCAAAGGCCCCGCATTCCTGCTTCGTCCAATTAGACGCCCATGCCGCAATGAACGCGGCACCAGCAGAAGAATGAAAATCAGCGCCGCGCAATTTCCAAGATACACAGCCGGATCATCACACAGTCCCTTTCTGCCAAAGCATGCCCGGCTCCCCGGCCCATCCCCGCAAAAAAAAGCCACGCAACGCTGCGCAGCCAAAATCTTATCGGTTCCAAATCAAAAGAAGCAAAATGATCGCCAAAAGGATGCGGTATACCGCAAACGGGATCAGCTTTACTTTGTTGATCAATGCGAGGAAAAACTTGATCGCGATTAAGGCGAAAATAAACGCGCTGATGAATCCGGTAATAAAAAACGGAATCGTCTCAGGCGTCACGGCGCCCCAGTGCTTTACAAGCGAAAGAAAGCTCGCGCCAAACATGATCGGCACAGCCATAATAAACGTAAAGTCCGCTGCAGCACGGTGGCTCATGCCAAGCAGGACGCCGCCTGAAATCGTAGAACCGGAACGTGAAAAACCCGGCCACAGGGCAAGACATTGAAAAAGCCCAACCACAAACGCCTGTCTATATGTAATTTGGTCGACCGTCTTCGTCTTCGGCCGGCGCGGGCGCGTGAGATCCGCCACAATCATCAAAACGGCCCCGGCCACAAGGGCAACAAGTACCGTATTCACCGAAAACAGATGGGCGTCAATATAATCTTCAAACAAAAAGCCGAGCACAGCCGCCGGAACGAGACCGGTAATCACATGCGTCAATTTCAGCCGTTCACCGTACATCTGCTCTCTCGTAATATTTTTCTTCAGGCCGAGCAAATTTAAAAACCTGTCCCAGAATACGACCACCATCGCCATAATGGACCCAAGCTGGATCACCACTTTAAATACATTTGCCGCTTCAGTGCCATAAAGATGATTCGATTTCAAAATCAAGTCATCCACAATAATCATATGGCCCGTCGAAGAAACCGGGGCAAACTCTGTCAGCCCCTCCACAAGACCGAGAATTGCGGCCACAAACAAATTCCACAAATGCAAAAACGTCACCTCCAGACTACATTATTCTACCATGGACGCCGGCCAAAACGAATAAATTTTTTTACGAACCCCGCCTTGCCTAATCTGAAAATAAACTGTATTCCGGTGATTATAAGTTGAAAATGTTTACAATACACTATAAGATAAAGATAAAGAAGCCCGGGGAGGGGAAAAAATGCCTGGAAATCTCAGCTTTGGCGAAATTCTCATTATCCTTGTTGTTGCACTTTTAATTTTCGGCCCGTCGAAACTCCCGCAGCTTGGAAGGGCAGCCGGCCAAACATTGCGCGAATTCAAAAAAGGCGTGCGCGACGCCATTGATGAAGAAGAAAAGCCACAAGTGAAAAAAAGCAAATCATAACCATAAGCCGCTGTAAAACACAGCGGCCCGTTTTTTGCATTCCCCCCGCCATTTTCCAAACGCTTTTCACGGTAAAACAGCGAAAAACATCCGCCCCTGACACCTTCAACGGGCCACGTGTAAAAATACGGCCAGCATACTATTTTTCATCTCATTGCCAGTGTTGCAAAAGATGCCTGATCCCTGCGAAAAATGCAGCGGCCCGTTTTTCATCCGTGCTGCCATCATCAAATGCTTTTCACAGTAAAACAGTGAAAAACGTCCGCCCTGACACCTTCAATGGGCCGTCGCGTAAAAATCCGCTGCCCTCCCCCTGCCCCTGGGGACGGATCGTGCTGGAAGCGGGGGCTCCCCGGGGCCGCATTCATCTGTAAGATGGATTCCTTTTATGGCAGGAAAAAATTTCACAAATTCCCCGCCAGCTAAATTACTTAAACCGGCTATAAATGTGTTAAGATAAGGGTAAACAGAAAAATGGTTCCTTTGAATCCGGAGGGGGCAATAACAATACGATGGAAGACCGGCTGTTTTCGTTATTTCAAAAACGGGGGGTAAGAAGGGTCCTTATTTTTGTGCTGATCACACTTATCCTGTATTTTCTGCGTAGCATGATGGACCTGATGCTGCTCACCTTTATTTTTTCCTATCTTGTCAACAGACTGCAAAAAATTGTGACAAGATGGTTTCCGATCAAACGCAGACTGGCTGTTTTAATCGTGTATATTTTGATTCTCGGCGGCCTCACACTCGGCGTGATCAAATATTTTCCGATCCTGGTCAATGAAATTACCCAGCTTGTTATGCAGATTTCCGATTTTTACACGAAACCTCAGCACAATGAAGTACTGAATTATATTGTGAAAAACATCCAGGAAAAGAAAATTGTCGACTACGCACAAAAAGGCGTTTCTATCCTGTTCGATTATTTTACAAGCATCAGCAAAGTCAGCATCCAGGTCTTCATGGCCATTATCCTGAGTTTGTTTTTCCTGCTTGAAAAAGAGCGGATCATCCGTTTTACAAAACAGTTTAAAACAAGCAAACTTGCAGCGTTTTACGATGAAATCGAATATTTCGGTGTCAAATTTGTAGGGACATTCGGGAAAGTGATCGAGGCCCAGTTCATCATCGCCTTTGTTAATTCTGTGCTTACCACGATCGGCCTCTGGATTCTCGGCTTCCCGCAGTTATTCGGGCTTGCCATTCTCATTTTTGCGCTCGGCCTTATCCCGGTTGCCGGCGTTTTCATCTCGCTCATTCCGCTATGTATCATCGCTTACAGCATCGGCGGCGGAATGAAAGTGCTGTATGTCCTCATTTTGATTGTCATCGTGCATGCAGTGGAAGCCTATGTGCTGAATCCGCAGCTGATGTCCTCAAAAACGAATATGCCTGTTTTTTACACTTTTCTCATTTTAATTTTTTGTGAGCATTTTTTCGGCGTGTGGGGGCTCATTCTTGGTATTCCAATTGTAATGTTCTTCCTTGATGTCCTTGAAGTTACCGGGCAAAGCGCGGAGCCAAAGAAAAAAACATAATGTGTACAAATGTGCGCCAGCCGTTCCAAAATGGGTAAGCATTTTGGAACGGCTTTTTTAGTGAAAAAATGAAACAGGCTGCTTTCTTCACGGGAAATTTTATAGGCTTCTTCTAAAGGGATTTCTGAGATTTTTAATATTTTTAAAAAATACCTCACCCAAAAATCCATTTCAAAAAACAGAAAAATGCCTCCAATAAAAATATTGATGTTATCTGAATAGATTGATATACTCTAAAATAGGGAGTAATGGAAGGTTTCTAAATTCTGGAAGCGCACACCAAAAAGATGAGCAGCCGGGAGGTGAAGATGTGATTTCATTCCGTCATGTCAACAAATACTATGGTGATTTTCACGTTTTAAAAGATATTAACCTTGAAGTAAAAGAAGGGGAAGTCGTCGTTGTGATCGGCCCTTCCGGATCAGGGAAGAGCACAATGCTCCGCTGCATCAACCGCCTGGAAGAAATCACGGACGGCGAACTCTTCGTCCGCAATATGAAAGTCAATGATAAAAAAACCGATATCAACGACCTTCGCAAAAATATCGGCATGGTCTTCCAGCACTTCAATTTGTATCCGCATAAAACCGTTTTGCAAAATATCACGCTGGCGCCGATCAAAGTGCTGGGCCAAAGCAAGGAAGAAGCGGAAAAAAAGGCGATGCACTACCTGGAAAGGGTAGGTATTCCGGATAAAGCAAACGCCTACCCGTCACAGTTGTCAGGCGGCCAGCAGCAACGTGTCGCCATTGCCAGGGGGCTGGCAATGGAGCCGGACATCATGCTGTTTGACGAACCGACCTCCGCCCTGGACCCCGAGATGATCGGAGAAGTGCTCGACGTTATGAAAGCACTCGCAAAAGACGGCATGACCATGGTAGTCGTCACGCACGAAATGGGCTTTGCCCGCGAAGTGGCAGACCGCGTTATTTTTATGGACCAGGGGAGGATCATCGAGGACAATACACCGGAAGCCTTTTTCAAAAACCCGCGTGAAGAACGCGCCCGCACCTTCTTAAACCGTGTACTGAACCATTAATCATGAGGCCACGGGCAAAATATTTGTATCCGCGCAGGATGCTAAAAATCGGGTGCAAACCATGTGCGACAATCGGGTCCATGCATGGCGGCATCAATCGCTGGGATGCCGGTTACGAATGGCAGCCAAACATCCTGCGCCACGCCCGGGCAGGATGCCAAAAATCGGGTGAAAACCATGTGCAGCTATTGGTCCATGCATGGCGGCTGTCAATCGCCGGAAAGCCGGTTTCTCGTGGCGGCCAAACACCCTGCATCACGCCCGGGCAGGATGTCAAAATCGGGTGCAAACCATACGCGGTTATCAGGTCCATACATGGCGGCATCAATCGCCGGAAAGCCGGTTACGAATGGTGGCCAAATAACCTGTACCACGCGGGTCAGGATGCCAAAAATCGAAAGCAAACGATCCGCGGCTATCGGGTACACGTAAGGTGGCCGTCAATCGCCCGGAAAGCCGGTTCCAGTCGCAGTCATAAACCATTTGCATCTGCATATACATTCATATCCGGGGATGGTGCGCAATCATGGCCATAAGCCAAGGAATGGTAGGTGCCGGCCCGCGGGAATACCGTGCTACTCAAAGCAGCACTAGCATAAAACATTTATCATTGGGGACTTCCGCAAAGCGCTTGCTTTCGCGGTGACCATAAATAAAAAAGGGGGATTCAAATGGGAAAGGTCAAAAAATGGTTAGCAGCAGGATTGGTTTTCATTTTGGCAGCAGCACTGGTCGCAGGCTGTGGCAAATCAAAAACGACAGGCGGCTCTGCAAGCGATGATCCGATCAAAAAAATCGAAGACAGAGGGAAATTGGTCGTCGGAGTCAAATATGATACATATCTATTTGGCTACAAAGACCCGAAAACCGGAAAAGTGGAAGGCTTTGATGTAGACATCGCAAAAGCAATTTCCAAGAAAATTTTCGGTGACAAAGTCAAAGTCGAACTGAAAGAAGTTACATCGAAAACCCGGATTCCGATGCTGCAAAACGGCGATGTTGACATGGTTGTCGCGACCATGACGATCACGCCGGACCGGAAAAAAGTGGTGGACTTCTCGGATGTTTACTTTGATGCCGGACAGTCGCTCCTTGTGAAAAAAGGCAGCAAGATTAAAAGCGTCAAAGATTTGACAAAAGGCACAAAAGTATTGACAGTAAAAGGTGCAACTTCCGGGGACAACGTCAAGAAAGCCGCACCGGATACAACTGTGCTCGAGTATGAAAACTATCAGGAGGCGTTCACGGCTTTGAAATCCGGCAAAGGGGATGCGCTGACAACCGACAACTCGATCCTTTACGGCATGGCTGCCCAGGATCCGAACTATCAAGTCGTTGGCGGGACATTCACAAATGAACCGTATGGCATCGCGATGAAAAAAGGCAATACGAAACTCGTAAAAGCCGTCAACAAAGCTTTGAAAGAACTGAAAGACAGCGGGGAATACGACAAAATCAAAAACAAATGGATCAAAGAATAAGGATAAGGGGTGGGCAAAATCGCCCATCCCTTTCTCCTGATTAAACCGCAAAGGAGTGAAACAGCGTGCTCGATTTTTCCATCCTCACCGACAATATCGACTTATACATGAAAGGTTTTGTCAATACGATTAAAATCAGCATCATCGGCCTTGCCGCCAGTTTCATTCTCGGCAACATCATTGCCGTGTTCAGGCTGGCCCCCGTGAAACTGCTGAATTTTATCGGCGCAGTCTACGTCGAAGTCGTCCGCAATATTCCGTTAATCCTGACCGGGTTCTTTTTCTATAACGGGCTCAGCTATTTTCATATTAATTTAAGCGGCTTTATCGCGGGCACCATTGCGCTCTCCATTTACACTGCCGCTTTTATTGCGGAAGCCGTGCGTGCCGGCATTCAATCGGTGGACAAGGGCCAGCTTGAAGCCGCACGGTCAACCGGTTTGACGTATACCCAGGCGATGCGTTACGTCGTCCTCCCGCAGGCAATCAAAATCGTCATTCCGCCGATCGGCAACCAATTCCTGAACCTGGTCAAAAACTCTTCGATCCTCGGCGTTTTTGCGGGACTCGACCTCATGTATTACGCCGATCTCATTCATGAAAAAACATGGGTCACTTTTGATACGTATATTTTCGTCGGCATGTTTTATCTCATTCTGACGATCCCGCTCAGCCTGCTTGTCAACTATCTTGAACGCCGGCTGGCCAGAAGCAGTTGAATCATACTTTAAAGGAGGGAAATGTGATGGATTTTGCCGGAGCTTATTCAAGCGGAAACCTGGCTTATTTGCTAAAGGGTTTTGCGGTAACATTGGAAGTGGCTTTTGTTGCAATCGTGCTGAGCTTTCTCATCGGCTGTATCCTCGGCATCTTGCGTTACGCCAAAATCCCGGTTTTATCGCCAATCGTGGCACTTGTTGTGGAAATCACCCGGAACCTGCCGCTGATTTTGATTATTTTCTTTACATATTTTGCCTTGCCGGAAGTTGGCGTGAAAATGAGCGTCACGGCTGCAGCCATTTCGGCGTTGACGGTGTTCGAATCCGCGATGATCGCTGAAATTGTGCGCGGCGGCCTGAACGCCATCCCAAAAGGCCAGATCGAAGCTGCCCGTTCGTCAGGCCTCAGTTATATCCAAACGCTGTGGTACATTATCTTGCCGCAGGCTTTGAAAAAAATGATCCCGCCGCTCGTGAGTCAGTTCATCTCACTGTTAAAAGACACTTCGCTTGCAATCATCATCTCGCTGCCGGAACTGTTGCATAATGCAAAAGGGATTTATAACGGGGAAGGCGGATCAAAATACATCATCCCGATTCTGCTCATGGCAGCTTTTATGTATTTTGTTGTCAACTACTTGCTTTCCATTCTCGCGCGCCGGCTCGAAAAACGCCTCGACCCGGACCGCTCCGCTGCCAAACAGCTTGTGAACACAACAGAAAATCTGCTCTAGGGGAACCCGTCTTAAGGTTCCTCTTTTTAATTGAGACGTTTGCGCCAGTTCCCGCAACCGATCGAAAAATCAAAAAACAAACCAAATATCCCTTGCTTTTTTGTGTTAACTGTTATACATTATATATAACAAATAACCCAAATAAAAGAGATGATGTTCATGCTCATTAAAATCGATCTTGAGTCTGATGTTCCCATCTACCAACAGCTGCATAACAGCATCATTGAAGGCATTGCGTCCAAAGAGCTGGCACCGGGCGATTCGCTTCCATCCGTGAGGGCGATGGCATCCGACCTCGGCGTCAACATGCACACGGTTAATAAAGCCTACCAAATTCTGAAGCAGGAAGGTTTTATCCAGATCCACCGGCAAAAGGGGGTTGTCATCCAGCCTGAACAGATGCCCCCGGCCGATGAACCGTATCTTGAAAGCCTTGCGGAAAAACTGCGCCCGCTTATCAGCGAAGCGATCTGCCGCGGCCTGGACGACAAGCATTTTTTAAAAATGTGTGAAAAGCTATACAACGATATTCAAAAGGTGGGAGAACAATGGAAACCGTAATCGTATTGATCTTTTTCGGACTGGTTGCCGCCATGATGGCAGTGACACCGTATATCACAAGAAGAACGGAAAGTTTCGGGGTCACCATCCCGGAAGAAGCCTACCCGGATCCTGAACTGAAAAAACTGAGAAAACAATACGCCGCAGCCATTATTGCCTTCAGTATCCTTCTGGCAGCCGCTTTGCTCATGGCCGTGCGCACGAGCCGGTTGCTTCAAACCGGTTTCGCTCTCGCAGTCATTGCCTGCATTGCCGGCGATTTTCTCATCTACCTTTATTTTCACCGGAAAATGAAAGCAATCAAGGCGGCGCGGAACTGGGCAACCGGGAAAAAGCAGGCGGTCATGGTCGACCCGAAATTCAGGAGCCAGAAACTCATTTTTTCCAACGCATGGTTTCTGATCCATGCAAGCGTGACAGCAGCCACTTTCCTGATGACATGGTTGTGCTACGGGCGGATTCCGGACCGGATTGCGATGCATTACGATTTTAACGGTACACCGACAGACTGGGTGGAAAAATCGTACCGGAGCGTGTTCGAACTGCCAACTGTCCAGCTGCTTTTGCTCATCTTGTTCATTTGGCTGAATACAATGATTGCCAAAAGCAAGCAGCAGCTCAATGCCGCCAATCCGGAAACTTCCCTCGAGCAAAATGTCCGTTTCCGGCGCAGATGGTCAGCATTTATGATCATCGCAGGCCTGCTTCTCATTTTACTGTTTTTTGCGATTCAGCTTTCCTTTATTGTGCCGGTCCCGATCTTCTTGCTTTCATACGGGGGCATGGGCGCGGTATTGTTGATTGTGGCCGGGGCGGTCGTGCTCTCGGTTACCACCGGGCAGGGCGGCAGCCGCATCCGCGTGGGCAATGGTGCCGTTCAGGGCCGCTTCCAGTATGATGACGATGCGTATTGGAAACTCGGTGTTTTTTACTTCAACCGCAACGATCCTTCTTTATGGGTGGAAAAAAGGTTCGGAAGCGGCTGGACCCTGAACCTTGCGCATCCGGCAGGCTGGGCTATCATCGGGCTTATCATTCTGATTCCGCTTTTGCTTGCTGTTTTCTTTTCTTAAAAAAACAAGGGGGCTGCTCCAGAGAATGGAAGCAGCCCCTTTTATCATTCACTTTCAAGTTCAACCCATTTGTCCGCCCAATTTTGCACTTCATCAAGGACCGGTTTGATGGCCTCACCTTTTTCCGTCAGCCGGTATTCAATCCGGACAGGGCTTTCCGGGTACACTTCCCGCACAAGGATGCCCTGGTCTTCCAGCTCCTTCAGCCGTTCCGAAAGCACCTTCTGGCTGATATGCGGGATACGCTCCGCCATTTCGTTAAACCGCATCGGCCCATCAGACAGGACACGGATAATCACGCCAACCCAGCGTTTTCCCAATAGCTGAAACGCCTTTTCGAAACGCGGACATAAACTTTGGTTTCCCATTTTTGAAACGCACCTTTCTCATCAACCCTGCATTCCGGGGCTATATCAACAAAAGCCTTTTTAACCATTATACATGAATTGTAAACTTACTAAAAGTAACTAGCTAACAATCCCTGTTGTAAAAATATCCAGGGGAAATGCTGTGTTCGGCGGAAAAGCCGGCAAACCCGCGACAGGCAAAAACGGGACGGAAATGGCCCCATACGAACCGAAAAATCCACGGGAAAAAATGGGATGAAATGCTCAGTGAAACAGTGCCGCCTCCAAACAAAAAACGAAAAAGGAAATGCTCCGATAAGTCCTGTCCGGGTAAAGTTCTTCCAATCCATTGAATTTTCATATAAAATAAAGGGAGTAAAGAAAGGGAGGTTTTTAAGGTGAAAAAATTACTTTTCTATACAGCTGTAGGCTTTGCCGGCTACCAATACTTCAAGCTCTGAACAAGTTTTATGGGAACGTGGAAAAATGGCTCTCAAATTTTCAGCCATCAAACCGCAGCGGAGACGGGCAATCCGGCATACAAGCCTGAAGGCAGACGCTGATCGGGCGCAACCGCAATTACCACTGTTGCAACCAGTCAGGCGAACGCTTGGAGTTATCTCCCACCTGCACTTTGGCCATAAGGATGGGAGACCCCTTTTAAAAATCTGTTAAAATGGACATGGTCATTCAAGCCCTCTTCTAACCCCCGTCCACCCGTAAATGTAAAATTTTTCCCGGCCGAAAACAACAGGAAAGTCGTGAACTTTCCAATCCCCAATAAGATTGACAGGTGCAAAAATCATCCGGAGCCGGGTGAAGCATAGCGGCCGAAAGCGGATAAAATGAGTTTGAAAATAAAACACTGAATCTTGAAGGTTCCCTGGCAAAATACGGAAACCGAACCAATAAGCTCATGTAAAAAATTTCCCAAGGCCTGGTGAATAGCAGCCGAAAGCAGAAAACGCCATACCCGACTTGACGCAAAACGGGTGTAAAAAACGCGCCTGTCCTGGGGAAGAAAGCTGGTTTTAAAACTGAATGATTCCCTGCGAAGTGCCTATCCTAAAATAGGACAAATACCAAGTCTTAACCTTTTTGACAAACCTCCGCCTGATGCCCGAAAATGGCTGTAAGCGGGGTGAACTTTATGCAAACAAAAGCGGTCGTTTTTATTGACGCCGTTTAAGAGAGGGATACAAATGTCGGTGACATCATACGTCGATCAATATGGATATATTGTGCTGCTTTTGGCACTTTTGCTCGAAATGATTGCAGTTCCGCTTCCAGGCGAAGTGTTGATGAGCTATGCCGGTTATATGGTGCACCAGGGGCAGCTCAACTGGATCTTGAGCATTCTCATTGCCGCCACCGGTACATCTGCCGGCATGACAACGGCCTATTTTATCGGGCAGCGGCTCGGCGGCCCGTTTTTACATAAATACGGCCATTTTATCCATCTCGGCCCGGCACAGCTTGAAAAACAATCGCGCTGGTTTAATAAATATGGGAATAAATTGCTTGTTGTCGCGTATTTTATACCAGGTGTCCGCCACATCACCGGCTATTTTTCCGGAATTACGAAACTGCCATTCCGGTCATTTGCCATTTTTGCCTATTCCGGCGCTTTGATTTGGACAAGCACGTTTATTTCCCTCGGGAAGCTGCTTGGCCCGCAGTGGGAGCAGTTTCACGAAGCGGTCAAAAAATATCTCGTCATAGGCGGTATTGTAAGCGCCGGTTTAATCATCGCGTATTATGTGTTCCGCTATTTCCATAAGCAGATTTTCTGGGCGATGATGGCGGTGCTCCGGCGCGTTTTCATGATTTTCCGCAGCCGGGTCCGCGCCGAGTTTGTGATCATCGGCACCACGCTGGTGACATTGTTTTTGATTGTGTTAATGATCACAATGATTCAAAACCTTTTCAGCGAAGATTTCAGTGACTTTAACGAGGTGACCTCTTTAATCGTATCGCTTTTGTTCAAACACCATTGGGCAGGCGTCATGAAAGGGATGCTGGCGCTCAGCTCGCGGCAGGCGCTCATTCTCGTCATGGTGTTGACGGTTCTTTGGATCATTTGGAAAGGCAAAGATCGCACGCACGAATTTTTGATTATGCTGCTTGTTACAATCGGCGGGGAACTGTATCAAAATGTGCTGCATGAAGTGTTCCACCGGATGTCGGAAACGGAAATTCCGACGTTTTCCCACTTTGTCTTCTCATTTCCGAGCGACCAGGCGATGATGATTCTGATCATTTACGGCTATTTTACATATCTCGTCGTCCGGCACGCTGAGATGTTTTGGGTCCATACGTTTATGGATGTACTTCTTTTAGCTGTTTTGTTGTTCGCAGCTGTCAGCCATATTTATTTCAGCCTTGAAGTGCCGAGCAACATTGCGGGCGGTTACGTTTTCGGCGGCGTCTGGCTTGGCTTAAATATTTTATTGCTGGAAATTTTCCGTATGATATGATGGATAAGAAAGCAAATGTTGGAGGGGAAACATGTTCTCAGATTTTGTCACACAAATTTTAACAGCACTCGCTGATCTGGGTTACTTCGGTGTTGCACTCGGGCTTGCGATTGAGATTATCCCGAGCGAGATTGTCCTTGCCTATGCAGGTTATTTAATTTCCCGCGGAGAGATCAATTATTTTGGGGCCATTGCAGCAGGCACACTCGGCATTTTGATTGCCCAACTGATTTTATACTGGATCGGTGCATACGGCGGGCGCCCGTTCCTGCTAAAGTACGGCAAATATTTGCTGATTCACGAAAGGCATCTCGATCTCGCGGAAGAATGGTTCAACAAGTACGGCGCCGGCGTTATTTTTACAGGCCGTTTCATCCCGGTCATCCGCCAGGCCATATCGATCCCGGCCGGCATTGCCAAAATGTCGTATTTCAAATTTATTTTTTTCACGCTGCTTGCGACCATTCCTTGGGCGGTGCTGTTTATCTTTCTCGGTGAACGTCTCGCATCAAACTGGGCACAAATTGATGACGTCGCGGCTCCTTATGTCAAGCCGGTTACCATTATCGCGATCATCATCATTGTGCTTTATATCGCTTACTCGATGTACCGCAAGAAAAAAAGAGCCTGACCCTCTATTCAGGGGCCGGGCTTTTTCCGTACCAAACCGGCCATGTGATGTGGGGAGTGCAACCCGTCTGCACAAAGGCGGGTGCCGGATTTTGAGCCTGCACAAAAAAGGGGTTAATATGGATGAAAAAGCAAGCCGGATTTGCATCTTGCCTGATCACAAGAAAAAAGATAACGCCGGAAGCTTAAAACAACCTTAACAGGCTGAAATTCTGAAAAAGGGGCGCGCTTATCTGCTGCGCCCGAAAAAAACCGCCTGCACAAGGGTGGCGGCCAAAAAAGGGGGCATATGAAAAAAACAGGTTGTAAGCTCTCTTGCAAAGAAAAGCATACCTGCCAACACTTAAAAAATGCTTAAAATCCCGCACCTCTCGGCCATAAAAAAACGCCTGCACAAAGCAGACGAACCAACTAAAGCTCTTACCTGATGACAAACATCAATATACAAGTGGAAAATAAAAAACACCTTAACTTTACCTAAAATTTATGTGAATTTCCCCACCATCTATTTTCTCGACAAAAAATAACAAAATTTCATCAAAATTTTCGTGACAAATTGCCGCATTTAGATAATAATAATGAAGACAGACTACTAAAACGAGGGATTCTATGGAGTCAAGAGTAGCGAAAAAAAAGAAAAAACGGTCAAGAGTCCGCTGGCGCAGAGTGTCTCTTATGCTCTTTTTACTGCTCATCGTTGCCGGCGCGGTTTACACAGCCTATCAATACTACGCCGGAGTTCATCAGACAGACCCGGAAGATGCCTTAAATATGGACAATCTGGAATTTAATGGTAAAAAGGATGCAAATGGCCGGACCAATATTCTCCTTCTCGGAATTGACCGGCGTGGCAAAGAAGATTCAAGAACCGACACCATCATGATTGCCCAATATGACCCGAAGAAAAACCAGGTTAAGCTCATTTCGATTATGCGTGACATTTATGCCGAAATCCCGGGGTATAGAAACTATAAAATTAACACTGCCTATTATCTTGGCAATTTGAACCATCAAAAGAAGGGCGTTGAACTGCTCCGCCAAGCACTCAAAACCAATTTTGACATTGATGTGCAATATTATGCACTCGTCGATTTCCAAGGCTTTGTTAAAATTGTCGATACCCTGGCGCCTCAAGGCATTGAAATGAACGTCGAACATAAAATGTCGAAAAACATCGGCTTGACGCTTTATCCTGGCAAACAGCTCATGCATGGGAAACAACTCCTCGCCTACGCACGGTTCAGACATGATGCGCAAGGCGACTTTGGCCGGGTTGCTCGCCAGCAAAAAGTGCTTAAAGCGCTCCAATCTGAAGTCTTCAGCGTGAACGGCATCGCCAAAGCACCGAAACTGCTCGGAACCATCCAGCCGTATATGGCCACCAACATGAGCAAAATGAACATTCTTGCGCTCGTTAAAGACGTCATGGTCAATGGCAACCTTAAGGTCAAAACAATGACCGTACCGGTTGCCGGTACCTATACCAATGTCAGTTATCCGGGCGTCGGCGCCGCGCTCGAAGTGGACAAAGAAAAAAATACCGAAGCCATCAAACAGTTTTTGGATGAATAACAGGGGGGCCGGTTCCGGCTCTTTTTTTTGTAGCAGACAGAAAGCCGTACCGGGAGCAAATTGTCTTTTTGGAGAGCTCAAAAAGACAAAAGAGAGCCGTACCGGGAGCAAATTGTCCTTTTGGAGAGCTCAAAAAGACAAAAGAGAGCCGTACCAGGAGCAAATTGTCTTTTTGGAGGGTTCAAAAAGACAAAAGAGAGCCGTACCAAGAGCAAATTGTCTTTTTGGAGAGCTCAAAAAGACAAAAGAGAGCCGTACCGGGAGCAAATTGTCCTTTTGGAGGGCTCAAAAAGGCAAAAGAAAGCCAATTAGACAATAGGGGCGAAACCGCATCCAATATGAATTTCAATTTCCCCCTTGTCATGTCACCCGACAAAGTGTAAAGTATAAATAAGTCAAAATTTTAAGTACGTTCAATCGAATAGCCTTATCAAGAGAGGCGGAGGGACTTGGCCCGATGAAACCTCAGCAACCAGCCATACGGCACGGTGCTAAATCCAACAGGTATACCTGAAAAGATAAGGAGAATGTTGTCATCTTGCCTCCTTTTCTGGGAGGCTTTTTTCATATCATTCAAAGGGAGTGTAAAAATTTGAACCTTCTCGAAACGTTAAAAAACCGCATCCTTGTTGCAGACGGGGCAATGGGGACACTGCTATATGCATACGGCGCCGACACATGTTATGAGTCATTCAACCTGACCCATCCGGAAGACATCCACGCGATCCACCGCGCCTATATCGAAGCAGGCGCATCGGTCATCCAGACAAACACGTACAGCGCCAACTATATCAAGCTGGCACAGTATGGCCTGGAAGAAAAAGTAAAAGATATCAACAAAGCGGCTGTCCAGATCGCAAAAGAAGCGGCAAACCGTGACACATTTATACTCGGCACGGTCGGCGGCATCCGCGGCCAGCGCAAAACCGAAGCAACACTTGCCGAAATCAAGCGTACGTTCCGCGAGCAGATTTTTCACCTCCTGAACGAAGGAGTTGATGCCCTGCTTTTGGAAACGTATTTTGACGCGGAAGAACTGTATACGGTCGTAGACATTGCGAAAAAAGAAGCGGATGTCCCGGTCATCGCCCAGTTCTCGCTTATCGAACCGGGCGTGCTCCAAAACGGAACCCCGGTCCGCGATGCTTTCAAGGAACTTGAAAACCGCGGCGCTGATGTGACCGGCCTAAACTGCCGGCTCGGCCCGCACCACATGATCCAGGCGTTCGAAGAAATCCCGATACCGAAGCGTGCCTTTTTGTCCGCATACCCGAATGCGAGTCTTTTAGATTACGAGGAAGGCCGGTTCACGTTCACAAATAACGCCGATTATTTTAAAACATGCGCCGAAAAACTGGTCGAACAGGGTGTGCGCCTGATCGGCGGCTGCTGCGGCACGACCCCAGCTCACATCAAAGCAATCGCAGACGGGGTGCAGGGGCTTTTGCCTGTCACAGAAAAAACGGTCCGCCCACCGAAAATCGAAATCGCAGCCGCCCCGGCGCAGTACGAACCGCCGTTGCATGAAATTGTAAAAAAACGCCATTCCGTCATTGTCGAATTGGACACACCGAAAACGCTGAACACAGCCCGCTTTTTCGAAGGGGCAAAAGCGCTGCACGACGCCGGCATCGATGCCTTGACAATGGCCGACAACTCGCTTGCAAGCCCGCGCATCAGCAACACAGCGATTGCTTCAATTTTAAAAGAGAAACATGGCATCCGGCCGCTTGTTCATATTACATGCCGTGATCGTAATTTGATCGGGCTGCAGTCGCACTTAATGGGTCTTGCTGCGCTCGGGATTGACCAGGTGCTTGCCATCACGGGGGATCCGACAAAAATCGGCGACTTCCCGGGAGCGACGAGCGTATACGATTTGTCATCCATGGAACTGATCGCAATGATCAAGCAATTCAATGATGGCATTTCCCATTCCGGCAAATCGCTTCACAGGAAAACGAATTTTTCCGTCGCGGCTGCATTTAACCCGAACGTCCGCAATCTTGATAAAACGGTCGGGAGGTTGGAACGCAAAATCCGCCACGGTGCTGATTATTTTATCACCCAGCCTGTCTTCAGCACGGAAAAAATCGAGCAAATCCATGAAGCAACGAAGCATTTGGACGCGCCGATCTATCTTGGCATTATGCCACTTACCAGCTACCGGAACGCGGTCTTTCTGCACAATGAAGTGCCGGGCATCACACTGACGGATGATATTTTGCAAGCGATGGAAAAAACAAACGGCGACCCTGTGAAAGCGCGCGAAGAAAGCCTTGCGATCAGCCGTACCCTGATCGATGCGGCCCTCGCCTATTTCAACGGCATTTACCTGATTACGCCGCTCGAACGCTATGAACTGACAGTGGAATGCACGCGCTACATCCACGAAAAAACAGCAGTGCAAGGCGCAGGCATTGTCTGAGACTGCAACGAAAAAAGTACAGGCGGATTCATTAAAGTGAAACTTTGATAGCACTGTCCAATTGCAAGATTAAGAAAAGAGCTCAAGAAGGCAAAACGAAACCTTGGCCGGCTTCAGCCCCGGCGAGATGCATGCACTTTAAACTCAATCAAAAGTGGCACCGGCGCCGCCAGCATCGGAACGCGACCCAGCCAGGTACCAAATGTTACCGTACGTCGCAATCTCAATATCAAACGCACAACCAAAGGGGGCATTTTTCATGGGGAAAACGATATTTGAACAGCAGCTTGCGAACCGCATTCTCATTCTCGACGGGGCGATGGGCACGATGATCCAGCAGCAACACCTCACCGCGGCAGATTTTGGAGGCGAAGCATACGAAGGCTGCAATGAATACTTGAATCTCACAGCGCCCGATCTAATCCGCTCGATCCATGAAGCATATCTCGAAGCGGGGGCCGACATCATCGAAACGAACACATTTGGCGCAACGTCCATCGTCCTTAACGAGTACGGCCTTGGGCACCTTGCCGAAAAAATCAACATCGAAGCTGCGCGCATCGCCAAGCAGGCTGCCGGAAAATTTTCCACACCCGGCCGGCCGCGGTTTGTCGCCGGTTCAATGGGCCCGACAACAAAGACGCTCTCCGTCACAGGCGGCACCACTTTTGGCGCGCTCAAAACCGCCTACCAGGAACAGGCTTGCGGGCTCATAAAAGGCGGGGCCGACGTGCTCCTGCTTGAAACATCGCAGGACGTGCTGAACGTCAAAGCCGCTTTTCTTGGCATTACGGACGCATTCAACGAAACCGGAAAAAAACTGCCGCTTCTCATCTCCGGCACCATCGAACCGATGGGCACAACGCTTGCCGGCCAGAACATCGAAGCATTTTACATTTCCGTCGCGCATATGCAGCCGGCCGCAGTCGGGCTCAACTGCGCGACTGGCCCGGAGTTCATGGCTGACTCTATCCGCACACTCGCGGGGCTCGCCAAAACGGCAGTGAGCTGCTACCCGAACGCCGGGCTTCCCGACGAAGAAGGGCATTACCACGAAACACCGGAATCGCTCGCTGTAAAAATGAAAGGCTTCGCCGAAAAAGGCTGGCTTAACATCGCAGGCGGCTGCTGCGGCACAACACCTGCCCATATCAAAGCGCTGAATGAAGCACTAGCCGGGCTCCCGCCGCGCCAGCCTGCAAAAGAAGAGCACCACGCCGTCTCTGGCATCGAACCTTTTATTTACGATGACCCGTCCACCCGCCCGATTTTTGTCGGCGAACGCACAAACGTCATCGGTTCGCGTAAGTTCCGGCGCCTGATCGCAGAAGGCAAATGGGAAGAAGCAAGCGAAATTGCCCGCACCCAGGTCAAAAACGGCGCACAGATCATCGACATCTGCCTCGCCGACCCGGACCGCGATGAAATCAGCGACATGGAAAACTTTATTTCGATCGCCGTGAAAAAAGTGAAAGTGCCGTTTATGATCGATTCCACGGATGAAAACGTGATCGAAAAAGCTTTTACATACTGCCAAGGAAAAAGCATTGTCAATTCCATTAACCTTGAAAACGGGACGGAACGGTTTGAAAAAGTCGTGCCGCTCCTCAAAAAATACGGGGGTGCCGTTGTCGTCGGCACGATCGATGAAGAGGGGATGGCTGTCACTGCCGAACGGAAACTTGAGATTGCGCGCCGCTCTTATGACCTGCTCGTCCATACGTACGGGCTCAACCCGCGTGATCTCATTTTTGACCCGCTCGTGTTCCCTGCCGGCACCGGCGACAAGCAGTATTTTGGCGCAGCAAAAGAAACAGTCGAAGGCATCCGGCTCATTAAAGAAGCGATGCCGGAATGCAAGACGATCCTCGGCGTCAGCAATGTTTCATTCGGGCTGCCGCCTGCCGGGCGTGAAGTGCTCAACTCAGTGTTTCTCTACCACTGTACGAAAGCCGGGCTGGATTACGCCATCGTAAATACAGAAAAGCTTGAACGCTTTGCGTCCATCCCGGAAGAGAACGTGAAAATGGCCGAAAAACTGTTGTTTGAAACGAGTGACGAAGCCCTCGCCGCGTTCACCGAATATTACCGCGGCAAAGTGCAGGAGAAAAAAGCGCCAAAGAGCACGATGACGCTTGCCGAACGGCTTGCGAATGATGTTGTCGAAGGGACGAAAGAAGGACTCATCCCGGATTTAGAACAGGCCTTGAAAAAATACCCGGATCCGCTCGCCATTATCAACGGCCCGCTTATGGACGGGATGGCGGAAGTCGGCCGCCTGTTTAATGACAACCAGCTCATCGTCGCAGAAGTCTTGCAAAGTGCGGAAGTGATGAAAGCATCTGTCGCATTCCTTGAGCCTTTTATGGAAAAAAATGAAACAAGCACAAAGGGGAAAGTGCTGCTCGCAACCGTGAAAGGCGACGTCCATGACATCGGCAAAAATCTGGTCGACATCATTTTGTCGAATAATGGCTATAAAGTGGTGGACCTTGGCATCAAAGTGGCGCCGGCTGATCTTATCCACGCTGTCCGCAAAGAGAAACCGGATGTGATCGGGCTATCCGGCCTCCTTGTCAAATCCGCCCAGCAAATGGTTGTCACTGCCCAGGATTTGCGGGAAGCGGGCATCCGCCAGCCGATACTGGTCGGCGGTGCAGCCTTGTCGCGAAAATTCACGTTAAATAAAATCGCTCCGCAATATGAGGGGCTTGTGCTGTATGCAAAAGACGCAATGGAGGGCCTCACGCTTGCAAACAAATTGCAGGATGAATCGGAACGCAGCTCGCTCGAAACGGAACTTGCCAACCAGCGCAGCGGCGGGACAAGGGTGGCAGCGGCGAATGCCGGCGGGGCGCCGGTTGCGACTTTACCGCGCCGTTCTTCAGTATCCCCGGATGCGCTCGTTTACCAGCCGGCGGATTTGAAGCGGCATGTGCTGCGCAATTATCCGCTTTCCCATATTGATCCCTACGTGAACATGCAAATGCTCCTCGGCCACCATTTAGGATTGAAAGGCCGTGTCGAAAAACTGCTTGCGGAGGGAGACGAACGCGCCAGTAAGCTGAAGCAGCAGGTGGATGAACTGCGCGAGTGGGTGATGAAAGAAAAACTGCTTCAGCCATCCGCTGTATACCAATTTTTCCCGGCCCAGTCGGATGGTAATGATCTGATTGTTTACGAACCGGCTGGAGAGCCTGGAGCATTAAATCCGAAATCTTTATCCATTTTAGAGCGGTTCACATTCCCGCGCCAGGCAAAGCCGCCGTATTTGTGCCTTGCCGATTATGTCCGGAGCGTAGACAGCGGGGTCGTTGACTATGTCGGCATGTTCGCGGTCGTCGCCGGCAAAAACATCCGCCACCACGCACGCTATTTGAAAGAAGCAGGCGAATATTTCAAAAGCCATGCCCTCCAGGCGCTTGCCCTCGAAACGGCAGAAGGCTTCGCCGAGCGGCTGCACGAACTGATGCGCGGCCAATGGGGCTTCCCGGACCCGGCCGGTTTCACAATGCAGCAACGCTTTGCCGCCAAATACCAGGGCCAGCGCTACTCTTTCGGCTACCCGGCCTGCCCGAACCTCGAAGACCAGGCCAAACTGTTTAAATTGCTGCAACCGCAAAAAATCGGTCTCCACTTGACCGAAGGCTACATGATGGAACCCGAAGCCGCCGTCACCGCGCTCGTGTTCTCCCATCCGGAGGCAAGATACTTTGCGGTATGACCCCCTAAAGCGGGCCCCGGCCCGCTTTAGGTTTTTTAAAGCAAGGAACGGCCATACATCAAGAAAACATGGACGTTTTCTACGTGAACAAGCGGCTGAAAATTCCATCGCTTTCCTAATCGTGTAACTGACAGGCAAAAATCTTACCGTAGAGCAGTCCATGTTAACAATCAGTCGAAAATTTTGTAGCTTACCCGCCACTTTCTTACCATAGGCGCCATGCTGCATTTTTGCGGCTTCGACAGAAGAATGCGGAACCCGGACCCATATACCATTCTGCAAAAAACCGTATTAATCGACAAAATTTGCACTGGCTTTTCTGTTCCGCCCCCAATGTTCCACGGGAAACATTCCAATGAAAATTGTGCAACCGTGCATGTTGAACAGGTTTTTTTGAACAAATACCACTTGCCAGCAAGCCCGAAAATGCTTGACCCCGTTTTCCTTCTATAAAATTACTCACCTGCCACGTTCCCTGTGGCATGAACGCCTACATTAAATCAGCTCCGGGTGCAACCTTTACATCTAAAATTCAGCCAGTGCTGTTACAACCCTTGCCAAGGCCAAGACATATGCTTCTTCATCCAGCCTAACATTCCCAAACGCTGCGAATATTGGCTTTTTTGCTGCCTTAACAAGATGACATGATAGGCTTAGTTTCGACAAAACCAGCAATATTTCCACGGAAATACCTACATGAAAAAGCCCGGATATCGGAATCCGAGCTTAAAAATCTGTCTGAAAATGTGCGGCGACTGCGGCGGATTTTCATCCTTCCGCCCCTGCCGTATCCTTTGTGGCACGGGCGTCAAATCCGCATTGAACTGTTTTGTCCTGTTCTGATATTAGCCAATGGGAGTCCAAAAGCTCCCTTGCCTTCCAGTGTCTTATCAAAAGCAAAGTGCTTACTTACGGGAGAGGCGGTCTTTTGCATCGCCGACCGAGTCCTGGGCTTCGCCTTTCAATTTGTCCATTTTGCCTTCAGCTTTTTTCTTCGCATCGCCGGTAATGTCACCCCATGTATCTTTTGCTTCGCCTTTCAATTTGTTCCCTTTTCCTTTAAGCTTGTCCTTCATGGCGTCTTGATCCATTTTCATTCCTCCCATTCATATTGTTCATCTTTCCTATTCCCTGATCACAGGCCGATAAACGAAAAATGCAAAAGAAATCGATGGAGAGGATCAACATCCAAAATGGCGTAAATTGAGGCAAAACCAAATCAAAGCCATGCGCAAAATTTGGACAGCCGCGCCAAAATACAGGATCGGCACTTCACAATCCTGGCCAAATCAGATAGGAAAAACTGCCATAACCCAAAATATGTAGATTCGCAACAAGAGTAGGGGACAGGTAAATTCAAAATTCATAGAGTGGAACATAGGTAAAGGGAACGCATGCGCATCATTTCTCCGTCCGGCAAAATTGGAAGGAAACGCATGCGTACATTGGTTGGATGGTTTTGCAGAGTGGATGAATGTTCGTTTCGTTTATTCCTGTATCGCCCAACTTCAGGAATTGCACGCCCGTTCTCAAAGCCCCCGGAATGCCCCTAGATCATTTTCTTCCATGGTATGTATTTGCCGAGGCCATGGTAATAGCCGGCACAAATCATTGTGCGGCTGAATTGCTTTTGAAATGTATGCATGGAGCAGTTCAGCTTTAGCTTTTGCTGGTTGGAAAAAGTCACATAAAGGCCGTCCGCTGTGGCGTTAAAGTCTACCACATTCGCAAGGAAAATGAACTGGCAGTCATACGATTTCGGGGATTTTGTCGGCGTTGCAATCAAACCATCCCCCAACACAACCGGTGCCTTATTAAAGTTAAAAATTTGTTTTGTGCCTTTGAGAACGCCTTCAAAATCGCACATCCGGTAATGAATGCAAGCTTCCCGCAACAATTCAAGCTTGCTCTTCCGTGAGTGAAAAACGCCGTCCTGATCATAAATGATTGTCTGATATTCCGGGTCAAATGCGGTATCCAGCGCCATCGTTTCTTCTCTAATGAGGTAATCTGTTTTATTCATCTAAAAAACTCCCCCCTGTTGTCAATTGTGCATTCCCTCTCTTCTGTATGAAGGGCAGGAGGCCAGGGGTGCCGTGTCTTGCTGCTGCCAAAATATCCTTCCCCTGAAAGAGAGGGATATCATTTGTTCCCTGGTCCTATTATACTATAAATCCCTAAAAAAATAAAGTATGAATTTACAATTTTGTTATTATTTATAATCCATGTAAATTTTGGGCAAAATTTCACGTTTCCCCTTAAAAAACATTAAATTTTCGTGCGGAAAACTGGATGTTTTGGAAACGAAAAGATGCACATCGCCGGTTCGCCCTCTCCCTTTGAACCTGTTATTTTACAATCAACCCGGGAATTCAAGGAAAGCGCGCTTTCCAAAAGGGGAAGCAAAATGGAAAGTTTTGAAGAAGTGCTCCGGCAATACCGGCCGATGATTTTTCATATGATCCGCAAACTCCGCATTTACAAAAACATCGATGAGTTTGAGCAGATCGGCATGATTGCACTGTGGGAAGCGTATCAAAACAGGCAGGATGACAAAGGGTCATTCACAAGTTACGCATACAACACGATCCGCGGGAAAATGCTGACTGAACTTACGAAAAAGCGGAGGGAGGAAGAAATGTTTGCGTGCCCAAAAGAGGAATTTTGGAATGTGAAAGTGGACGAGTCGCTCCGCCCCCCGCTTGAACTTGAAACGTTGCTGTCGTATTGCGACGGCCTTTCGGAAAAAGAGAAAAAGTGGGTAGTGGCTGCCTTTTATGAACAACTGAAACAAGGCGAAATCGCATCCCGCGAAGGCAAGTCCGCGGAGGCGGTAAAAAAATGGCGGAGGCAAGCCCTCGAGAAAATCAAAAAAAATATGGAACAAAAAGAGAGGCAGCACTGAATGCGTGCCCGTGAAGGCAATACATCCGGGGTAGCGAAAGCAACATGAAACGAACTAAAAACTGATAAACTAAAAAAGCGGCGAGCATCCACGATGATTGGGTGTTCGCCGCTTTTGCCCTTGCCTCCCCCGTCCAGGGCACCCCGGTTTCCCAAGGCTGCCGAACGGTTTCCTCAATCTGCGATAAAAAACTTGCGCAAGTAGTCGTACCATGCTGTTGTGCCCTTTTTGCTCGGGGCGGTTTGCTCGCCGTTTTGAAAGGTGACATACGATTTAAATGCGTCGCTGTCCGGATCCGGCCAGTTTTTCCAGTGGTCCAGATACGTGTAGCCTTCTTTTTTTGCGTACGATTCAAGCTCTTTCACCTGCGCCGGATAGTTTGCCGCCTTATAGAGCGGGTATGACGGCTGGATCACAAGCACTGCATCACCCCAGGCAGCAGCGGCCGTTTTGATATCCTCAAGCTGATTGTCCATCGCCACAGCCCCGTTGTTGATTAAAATAAACGGCTCAAACAAAATGAGATCCGGTTTGAAATTGGCGACGTCTTTATACTTGCCTTCCCGGATAAACTCATCGGAATTTAAATGATAGGCAAAGAGGGAAACCGACACATGGCTGCCGTACGCATCTTGCAATGCCTGCTTTAACTGCGGCCCCCAGCCGTTCGTATCCGCCCCCATCGCATCCGAACCGACAATCGCAATTTTGTAGGCACGCTCTTTGGAAAGCGCGGTTTTAAAATCCGACCGGGCTTTTTTCGGCCAGTTTTTCGTATAATCAGCCAGGGAAGAAGCCGGCTTGTCTGTTTTGTTTGCCTCATGCTTTTTCCCGGCAGCCGGCTCCGCCTTTGCCTTTTCCGCTTTCACTTCCCGAGAAGCCGGCTTGAAACGGCTTGGATCCGTTTTATACTCCCAGTACAGGTGCCCGGCTACAAATACGGCAATGGCGGCAATAACCGACAAAATCGCCGTAAACATTTTCATCTCTCATACCTCCGCTCATTCTCATGTGTAACGCCCGTACGAACCTACAAAAATTATGACAAAAAAAGACAAATTGCACAACCAAAATTGAAAGGAAATTCGCCAAAGGTAAATACAGGAAGATTTTTTAACCAGTTTCTTTTTGCAAAATATTGTGGTTTAATACAAAGTGTATCAAATTGTTTAAATTTATTTCAGTTTCCCGCACATTTCGGGAGGATCTATGATATAATGTATGATAGTTTTCTATCTATTTCGCATTTGTGCTGCAGATCTAAAGGGAGGAACTTATGGAAGAGACAATTAGTTTAAAAGAATTGATGCAGGTGCTGCGCAAACGGCTTTCCATGATCGCGCTGATTACACTGGGGGCGATGATTGTGACGGCCATTGTGACCTATTTTGTGATGACGCCTGTCTATGAATCTTCGACACAAATCCTTGTCAATAAAGCAAGCGATGACCAAACGATGTATACCACGAATGCCGTGCAAACAAATGTTCAGCTGGTCAATACATATAATGTGATTATTAAAAGCCCATCCATTCTCGATAAAGTGATTGACGAACTGAAACTCAACATGACAACGGACGAACTGAACAACAAAATCGAAGTCAGCACAGAGCAAAATTCACAAGTCTTTACTTTGACGGTAAAAGATACAAACCCGTATATAGCAACCAAAATTGCCAATAAAATCGGGGAAGTGTTCAAAAAAGAAATCAAATCCATTATGAAAGTCGACAATGTGACTGTCATTTCCAAAGCACAAGTGCCCAGGGGACCTGTCAGCCCGAAACCGCTTTTAAATATTGCAATTGCGCTTGTGGTCGGCCTGATGGCGGGTGTCGGGATTGCCTTTCTGCTTGAATACCTCGACAATACGATTAAAGATGAGCAAGATGTTGAACAAATTTTGCAATTGCCTGTCCTCGGCGTGATCGGGCAGATTGATGATCAGGAACTGAATGGTTTGCACCGTGCAGGAAAAAAAACAAAAGGAAAGGTTGAGACGGTTGGCGCCTAAAAAAACAAAGCTGTTGAACACGAGAAGAAAATTAATCGCAAAGCTAAATCCAAAGTCACCGATTTCCGAACAGTTCCGGACAATCCGTACAAATATCAGTTTTTCTTCCGTTGACAATGACCTGCAGATTCTGATGGTTACCTCAAGCGGGCCTGGAGAAGGGAAATCGACGATTGTCGGCAACCTCGCTGTCGTTTTTGCCCAGCAAGGAAAAAAGGTGCTGCTCGCCGATGCCGATTTGCGGCGTCCGACCGTCCATTATACGTTTGGCATGACCAATACATTCGGACTGACAACGGTTTTGACCAAGCAGGGGACATTGCTGGAGACTGTTTCAAAATGTGATGTGAAAAATCTGCATCTCCTGCCGAGCGGCCCAATTCCGCCAAACCCGGCAGAACTGTTAAGCTCACGGGCAATGAAGGAATTTTTAAAAGAAGCAAAAGAACAGTACGACATTATTTTACTGGATACCCCGCCGGTTTTGGCTGTGACCGATGCGCAGGTGCTGACCAACCAATGTGATGGCACGATTCTTGTCGTCTCAAGCGGGAAAGCGGAAGTGGAGGCTGTCAAAAAGGCAAAAGAATTGCTGGAATCTGCCAATGCCAATCTGCTTGGCGTTGTCCTGAACAACAAGAAAACCCAAAACACGCATTATTATTACTATTACGGAAAAGATTGACACCATTTGCACGTAAGTTTTCCAATCACTATTGAAAAATGATAAAAATGCACTATAATTTTGTATAGGGTTTGATTTTCATTGAAACGAAATTTCATTTCTTGACAGGTTTGGAGGGGTTCGGGATGATGGATATCCATTGCCATATTTTACCAGGCATTGACGACGGTGCGCAAACGATATACGACAGCCTTGATATGGCAAAACAAGCCGTCTCCCAGGGGATCAAGCAGATTATTGCTACCCCTCATCATATGAACGGAAAATATGAAAACCGCAAAACTGGAATCATTCAAAAAGTAAATGAGTTAAATAAAAGATTGAAAGAAGAACAGATTGATCTAGAAATTCTGCCGGGGCAGGAAAACCGGATTTACGGCGAAATTTTGCAAGACTATGAAAAAGGCGAAATCCAAACGTTGGCCGGCACTTCTTACCTGTTTATCGAGTTCCCTTCAGGCCATGTGCCACGTTATGCGGAAACGCTTTTATATGAAATACAAGTAAAGGGCTTAATGCCGATTATCGTGCATCCGGAGCGGAACGCAGAGCTGATCCAGCATCCGGACCGGCTGTATGAAATGGTGAATAATGGTGTGGCGACCCAAATTACAGCCGCAAGCTTAACAGGCGCTTTCGGGAAAAAGATTAAAAAATTCACCGAACAGCTGATTGAAGCAAATCTCGCCCATTTTCTTGCATCAGACGCCCATAATGTAAAAACGCGTGCTTTTAAAATGGATGAAGCAGCGGACGAAATTGAAAAGAAATACGGTGCGGATATGCTCTATTTCTTTACGGAAAACGCCGAACTGCTTGCCAAAGACCAAGCTATCTACAGAGAAATTCCGCAGCCGGTAAAACAAAAGAAACTGTTTGGTTTGTTTTAATCGGCTTTTTTGGTATTCCGGGTATATGAATGAAGCTGTAGGGGCTGCTCCGCTGTTTTTGGGAAACAGTTTTATCCAGCGTTGCTTGATTTTGGAACAGCTATTTTCGGGTATGTCTCTCATCCGTTATCGTGGGAGGCACTCGGCCATGCTGTGGGTGTGTGTGCACCTTAGACGCCTGTCGTCAAGAGTGTGGTGTGAGGGCGGGTTAGATGCCCGATAATTATTTTTATACCCGAATGTTGGAAGAACAAACATCGATTGTTTTTATCGCACTGCGCAAATCTTAAAAATCAATTAGAATAAGGAGGAATTTACGTGAAAAAAGTGAGAAAGGCAATTATCCCGGCTGCAGGGCTCGGAACACGATTTTTGCCTGCAACAAAAGCCATGCCGAAAGAAATGCTGCCGATTGTAGACAAGCCTACGATCCAATACATAGTCGAAGAAGCCGTCGAATCCGGCATCGAAGACATCATCATTGTAACCGGAAAAGGGAAACGCGCGATCGAAGACCATTTCGACAACGCTTGGGAACTCGAACAAAACCTTGCTGAAAAAGGGAAGTTCGACCTCTTAGATAAAGTCCGCTATTCTTCCAATTTAGCCAATATCCACTATATCCGACAGAAAGAACCACTCGGCTTGGGGCATGCTGTCTGGTGTGCGCGCAACTTTATCGGCGACGAGCCATTTGCGGTCCTGCTTGGTGATGATATCGTGCAGAATGACCCGCCATGTTTAAAACAACTCATTGACGAATATGAAAAAACCCATTCTTCTGTAATAGGTGTACAGGAAGTACCGGAAGAAGAAACGCACCGTTATGGGATCATTGCACCAGCTTCCCAAAACGGACGTAGTTATCAAGTAGAAAAGTTTGTTGAGAAACCAGAACAGGGAACGGCACCTTCTAATCTTGCGATTATTGGGCGCTATGTGCTAACGCCTGAAATTTTTATGTTCCTGGATAAACAGGAAAAAGGTGCAGGCGGGGAAATTCAGCTTACAGATGCAATCCAGCAGTTGAATCAGATTCAAAGAGTATTTGCTTATCAGTTTGAGGGAAAGAGATTTGATGTTGGGGAGAAGTTAGGGTTTATTCAATCTCAAATTGAAATGGCACTTCAAGATGAAACAATTAATCATGCATTACTAGAAATTATTAAAGATTTAATTGAAAAGGCAAGTTTAGAAACAAAGTAGGGGGGAATAAAAGTTGGCTGAACCTGGTTATGCTGCAAATTCAGTTGTAAATCAAATACCCCAAAGTATTGTCTTCGAAGAAAAAAAAACTTATACCATTCTCAAACGAGGAATTGATATCTTTGGGGCATTGTTTGGCCTTATTTGTTTGTCGTGGTTATTTTTGATTATTACAATATTAATTAAGCTAGAGGACCCCAAAGGACCAGTTTTTTTTAAACAGATACGAGTTGGAAAAAATGGAAAAGAATTTTATATGTATAAGTTTCGATCAATGGTGACTGATGCAGAAGAAATATTAAAGGATCTATTAAAATATAATGAAATTGAAGGAGCGATGTTCAAAATAAAAAATGATCCGCGTATTACTAAAATTGGAAAAGTACTACGGAAAACAAGCATGGATGAATTGCCGCAGCTAATTAATGTATTAAAAGGGAACATGAGTTTAGTGGGGCCTCGTCCTCCTTTACCACGTGAAGTTGCTCAATATACAAATTATGATAAACAGAGGTTACTTGTTACACCAGGTTGTACAGGCCTCTGGCAAGTTACCGGTAGAAATAGTGTTAGTTTTAAGAAAATGGTAGAACTGGATCTAATCTATATTAAGAATAGAAGTCTGATTTACGATATAAGGATTATTTTAAAGACTATAGTGATTATACTTAAGCCAAATAATGCGTATTAATTATCAGCTTTTTATCATTCTATGTAATATATAAAGAAATATAAATGCTTATATTTCTTTATATATTATTTTGTACTAAATGGAACATACTAGACTGGTTGGCTTTTACTTTTTGAATAACTTTTTTAAGGAGAGTACACGGATTTGGATATAAAAATCTTAATAGCTACACATAAAAAATATGATATGCCATCGGATGATGTATATATCCCTGTTCATGTTGGAAAAGAAAACAAGCAAGATTTAGGATATGTCGGTGACAATACAGGTGAAAATATTTCATTAAAAAATCCTAATTATTGCGAGTTAACAGCATTGTATTGGGGATGGAAAAACTTAAAATGTGATTATATGGGTTTAGTCCATTATAGAAGGCATTTTTGCAATAATAACTTTTATTTAGGCTTATTTGGTAATAAGAAAAAGAAAATATTAACAAAAGAAAAGGTGGAAAATATTTTAAAAAATTATGATATGATTCTTCCTAAAAAGAGAAATTATTGGATAGAAACACTGTTTTCTCACTATGAACATTCACATAATGGTAAGGATTTATTAAAAACACGAAAAATTATACAGGCTGCCCATCCGCAGTATCTCCACGCTTTTGATAAAGTAATGAAGAGAAAAAAAGCACATATGTTTAATATGTTTATAGCTAGAAAGGATATTTCAGATTCATATTCTGAGTGGCTATTTGATATTTTATTCCGTTTAGAAAAGGAAATTGACATTTCTCACTATTCTCCATATGAAGCAAGAGTATTTGGATATATAAGTGAACTGTTATTTGATGTATGGTTAGAAGTTAACCAAGTTAATTACGTTGAATTACCTGTTATGTTTATGGAAAAACAAAATTGGTTTATTAAAGGTTATATCTTCTTAAAAAGAAAATTTAGTTCAAAAAATGAAGTGAATAGAAGCTTATACCAATCCTAACATTTCCTATAATTTTTACCTTCTAGTTTTAAGAAGTGGGGAATCAACTAGCTATGAAAAATATATTAGTCGTTGGAGATTTTCTATACGGAAGCGGGCTAACGAGGTTTATCTTAGATACTTTTTCAAAAATAGATAAATCAAAAATAAAAATAGATGTTCTTAATATAAGCGGTTCTCATGAAATGGATGAAGAGATTAGAGAAATCGGCTGGAATATGTATTATATTTTTCCCGCAAATCAAGGCCTAAAAAAGCACTTGAAAGAATTTAAATTATTCTTAAAAAGTTATGGACATAAATATGATGCAATCCATTTTAATTACTCGGCCTTATGGAATTTTATGCCAATATTATATGCAAAAAAATACAATGTGAAAAATATTGTGATGCACTCTCATAATACGTATTTTAGTAATGTTTCTTCTAAAAAGTATGTCATGTTTGTATTGAATATATTGCATAAAATTGGGAGGAAAATTGTAGAAAAATCCTGTTCAGGTTTTTTTGCTTGTTCAGAGGATGCAGCAGAGTGGTTTTATAGTAAAAGAATCATCAAAAGCAGCAGGATGAAAATTATTAAAAACGGCATAAATCTAGGTAATTATTCATTCGACCAAAAAACTCGGGATTATATGAGATCTGAAATGAATTTAGAAGGAAAATTTGTTGTTGGTCATATAGGTGTATTAGAATCTAGAAAAAATCAAGAATTTCTAATAAAAATCTTTAAAGAGGTTCTGGATAAAAGAGGGAATGCTGTGCTGTTGTTGATTGGTGAAGGTAGTCTGAAATCAAAATATAAAGAGCTGGTAAAGTCTTTAGGAATTGAAAAAAGTGTTTTTTTCTTGGGTATTAGAAATGATATTGAAAAGTTATTACAGGTAATGGATGTTTTTGTCTTTCCTTCAGTTACAGAGGGATTCGGCATAGTACTTGTGGAAGCCCAAGCTAGTGGTTTGATTTGTTTGTCATCAAAAAATGTACCTAAGGAAGCATTTTGTACAGATTTGGTATATCCAATTTCTCTTAGATATCCTTCAAAATGGGTAGAACAAATCTTGAAAATTCCTGGTGACTATGATAGACACCTAAATAAAAATGAAATAAATCTCCGGGTATATGACATTAATAAAACTGCACGGGATATAGAAGATTTCTACTTAGCTTTAAACTAATGATATGATTACCATGTAATTTTCTGTACTATAAGGAGAAATAGATGAAGAAAATAATTTTTATTGCGCCACATATTTCTGGTAAGGGCGGAACTGAGACGGTTCTAAAAACAGTGGTAAAACAAATGAGCAATTCAAGAGAATATCAACCACAAATTTATCTTGTAGGCGGCAGTATAGATATAAGCTGGTTAAATGGTTTAACATATCAGTGTTCTAAATATTATAGTAACAAAATTATACGCAATGTATATTACTTTATTACTCTTTATAAATATTTATTAAAGGAAAAGCCGGATATCGTGGTAAGCTTGGACCCAATGATATGTTTGATGACCAAAGTTGCGCGGAGTTTATCCCTTTTAAAATACCCAATCATATCATGGATACATTTCTCTATAAATAGTCCAAAGGTACGTAAAAATCTTATTCCCATGGCAGATTATCATTTTGCGATTAGTACAGGTATCGCGAAACAACTTGCAGAACTAAATATTAATAAAAAAAATATATTTACTGTTTTAAACCCAATTACATCAACTTCAAGGGTTGTAAAAAGACCATCTGATAAGACGGTATTCTTATATATAGGAAGAATACTGTTCGAAGGACAAAAACGGTTGAAAGATTTATTTGACGCCCTATCTAAATTAGAAGGTGATTGGCAATTAGATATATACGGAGACGGATCTGATAAGGAAAAATGTCAGAAATACACAGTGCAATTAGGAATTGCAGATAAAATTAATTGGAAAGGTTTTGTCTCTGATCCTTGGGCGCAGATAAAAGAAGCAACAGCTCTTATCTTAACATCCTCGTATGAAGGGCTGCCGATGGTACTAGCCGAAGCAATATCCAGAGGCGTATACTGTATAAGTAGCAATTGCGAAACAGGGCCGGATGATATTATTAAAGAAAATGTTAACGGGAATCTATACAGCGTGAATCACTTAGAAGAATTGAAAAATACACTTCAAGAATTAATCAATGGTAAGCAGTTGCCAAATCATCAAAAAATAAAAGATTCCATAAAAGAATTATATATAAATGAATACTATAATAATTTTCTTGCCTCTTTACGTACAGTTGAAAACACATGGAATAAATAGTTGGAGGAAGGAATTTTACATAAGCTCTGTTGCTGTTGAATAAATGTTGTATGCTTGTCTTCGGATAGATTATCCTTAATTATAAGGATAATCCTAAAACTGCATATTATTCAAACATTATTCAAGTGTATAATCCTTTGAATTTGCGGAGATAATTTCTCTTTATTTATGGGGGACCAGGATGTTAAGAAAAAAGGATATTCATTCATATCTGATTTATACTTCATATATTATTTTAAATATATATTTTTTCTTTTGTTTAACAAACTTCTCAAATTTCCTAAACTCAAAGTATTTATTGTTATTAGGGCTGGGGTTGGCCTTTTTTGCTTTACTATATATTAAATCCTTTGATTTTTATCGCCTTATTTGTTTAGTTATTGTCGGGGTAGTTATCTTATTAAATATTATTTATAACAAGGAAGTTAGTAGCGGAAATTATAGCTGTGACTATACCTTTATTTATCTGGTCTTTTTTGTATTAACAATGGCAGATATTAAAATATCAGATTTAATACGAATTTCATTTTTCACTCAGTTATCATCATTAGTATTTACCATTATTTGTTTTAAATTAAACCTTATAGAAAATACAATTTTATATAGAGATGGGATAATAAGGAAGTCTTTTGGTTTTGCACATCCTAATCTTTTTGGATTAATAGTAATGTGCATCACAATTTCATTTCTATATATATATTTTAAAAAGATAAATCTAATTGTTTTTATTTTAGTATCAGGGATAAATTTATACGTTTATACAGTTACATTATCAAGAACCTCCTTCCTTTGTGCAATTTTTGCTATTTTAATCAGTCTTCTGGCAAAATACACATCTCTATATCGAAAAGGTATTATAAAATATATACTTATATTTTCTATTCCGGTTATTTTTTTGATAAGCGTTACTCTGCCTCTCTTCTACAACACAAGTAACTTTTATTATTTGTTGGATGAAATTTTCTCTGGAAGACTAATACAGGGACATTATTATATAAATAAATATGGAATTAGCATATTTGGGAAATTTATTCCAGACACATATAATATTTTAAATTTGTATAATTGGACAGAAGGATGGGTATTGGATTCTGCGTATTTAAGGATTTTAATACAGCAAGGAATCATTATCTTTATCGTTGTGTTTATATATGTTTTATATAAATGTATTATATTATGTAAAAATCAGAAAGTATTTGAAGTCCTCTTAATATTCACCAGCCTTATTTATGCTTTCTTTGAAAGATATTCACTCAATATTTTCATCTTTTCTATTACATTACTACTTTTTATGAGTGAAACTGATTTTTCAAGTGAAGAAGAATTACAAATTGAGCAAAATTAAGGTATTTGTATATTCTTAAAGTAAAGGAAAGATCTTATGCCGGAAATTAGTATAATAATACCCGTATATAAAGTTGAAAACTATTTAAGAACATGTGTGGATAGTATTTTAAAGCAAACTTTTAATGATTTTGAAGTAATATTGGTGGATGATGGCTCCCCCGATAACTCAGGAAAAATATGCGATAAATATCAAAGTAAAGATACGCGGTTCAAAGTAATTCATAAATCAAATGGAGGAGTGGGTTCTGCAAGAAATGTAGGTCTTGAAAAAGCTGAGGGGAAATACATATATTTTTGTGATCCAGACGACTATATTGAACCCGATCTGTTATCAGATAATATTTCTTTATTAAATAGGTATCATGCTAACATGATAGTATTTGGGTACTATGAAGATTTGAACAGTAAGAAAAGAAAAACTAAATATATTGAACGCAATCCGGAACAGAATATTTTTTTAGAGGATGCAAAAGACTTTCGAGAATATTTCCAATATCTATTTAACTTAGACATTATGTTTACCCTATGGAATAAAATATACAGAAGATCGTATTTACTTGAAAACGGAATTACATTTGAAAGTGTTAAAATCGGGGAGGATTCTAGATTCAATTATTCGGTATATAAGAAAATAGATAGAGTTTATATTAATTCACGAAAATACTATCATTATGTTATAAGCCGAACCGATTCTGCCGTAAACCTTTACAAAGAAGATATATTTAATATTCGATATGAAGAAACAAGAAAACTAGAGGAACTTGTGAAATTTTGGGGTTATGAAAAAAAGTACCGAAATATGGTATACAACGATTGGATTACTACACTTATGGCTGGTGTAAAAAATTTGTATCTAAAAGATTGTCCCTATAATGATAGAGAAAAAAGAAATAAAATACGACAGTTTGTTGTTACTCCGAAAATAGCAGAAACACTAAATGAAATATCGTTCCAAAATTTCAGTGGTTCATTGAAATCTAAAGTAAGAAAACAATTATTAAAAAGAATTACCAACTTTTTTGTATATTTGATGTTTAAAAAATTTTATAGTAACAAATAGTAGAAGCATAATGGAGGAAAGAATGTATGGGTTATGATTATTTAATTGTAGGATCTGGTTTATTTGGAAGTGTGTTCGCCTACGAAGCGGCAAAGCGGGGGAAAAGAGTAAAAGTTATAGACAAAAGAAATCATATAGCGGGAAATATTTATACTGAGAAAGTAGAGGATATTCAAGTACATAAATACGGAGCCCATATTTTTCATACAAATGATAAAAAAATCTGGGATTATGTGAATCAATTTGCGGCTTTTAACAGGTACACCAACAGCCCAATTGCAAACTATAAAGGTGAAATTTACAATTTGCCTTTTAATATGAATACATTTAATAAACTTTGGGGTGTTGTAACACCTGAGGAAGCAAAAGCAAAAATTGAAGAGCAAAAAAAAGCAGCTCATGTTGAACAACCAAACAATTTAGAAGAGCAGGCGATCTCGTTAGTTGGGACCGATATATATGAAAAGCTAGTAAAAGGCTATACAGAAAAGCAATGGGGCCGTAAAGCATCAGAATTACCAGCTTTTATCATCAAAAGGTTACCGGTACGTTTTACTTATGACAATAACTACTTTAACGACAAGTATCAAGGAATTCCTATTGGCGGGTATACTCAAATAGTAGAAAAAATGCTGTCAAGTGAGTTAATTGATATTGAATTGGAAACAGACTTTTTTGTTAACAAGGAAAATTATTTAACGCAGTTTCCAAAGGTTGTTTACACAGGAATGATCGATCAATTCTTCGATTATCAGTATGGTACATTAGAATATCGCAGCTTGAAATTTGAAACGGAAATTTTAGATGTAGAGAATTATCAAGGAAATGCAGTAGTAAATTATACAGATGCAGAAACACCATTTACGCGCGTTATCGAGCACAAACACTTTGAATTTGGAACCCAGCCAAAAACTGTAATCACAAGAGAGTACCCGGCAAGTTGGAAAAAAGGTGATGAACCATACTATCCAATGAATGATAAAAAGAATAATGAACTCTACAAAAAATATCGCGAATTAGCTGAAAAGGTGCCGAATGTAATATTTGGAGGTCGGTTGGGAATGTATAAGTATTTTGATATGCACCAAGTAATCGGTGCTGCTTTAACTGTAGTAGATCGCGAATTTAAGTAGGAAAGTAAAATGCGGTGATGGAGTTGTAATGATTTATCTATCAGCTCCATTTTTTTTATTATGCTATAGAGAATAATTTGGAAACATTTTATTAGACGAATGTTGGTGCTCGCTAGTTAATGGCAGGTTACCCCTCTAAAAAGTAAGGTTCGAATAATATATACCTGAATCCGTGACGAAAATATAACAAACGCCGTTAATAGGTAGATTTCCCAAGAGTAAGGATATAGTGGTGTCCGACTACTCGATAAATGCACTTTTAGTGATTCAGTATGTAAAAATTTCCCTGTTTCACTCGTTTTTGTGCAAGCTAAATAAACCTGCAAATTTCCATTTTTTGCAAGTTTTCGTTTTTTTATTTCTTTTTTCCTAGTAGTCTATTGATCGGGATGTTTAGTAAAAGGCTTGATACAAACGAGTAAAGACCGGTAACCATTTGTTGGTCTCCGCGACTTTTAATTTCCATTGCCGGCCACGGAAAACCAGCTTTGAGGCCAGTGTGATCATATTCTGGATGACGGTTCGGATTCTTCTTCTTGTTGTTTTCTTTTTCAATGGCGTATCTTGTTTTTTCAAGCTTTCTTGTCCAATCAAGCGAAGCAGGTTATACGCAAATACACCGAAATGGAGCACAAGGCCATTCGTTTCATATTTGCCTGACGGCAGCCGTTCGAGATCCAGTTCTGATTTAATTTCACTATGGAACTGTTCGCAAGTGCCATGGTTATGATAAAGAGAGATCACCACATGAGGCGGCACTTCAAGGTCCGTCCAGTAGGTTTCAAATTCATACTCGGGAATTAAAAAAATTTGTCCGTCTCTTGAGATGGTTCTTTCGGTCACTTTAAAAACTTTTCGGATGCTTCGCTCCTGGTCCTTAATTTGAATGGTTTCGGGGATGGATCCAAGGTAAACCTTCTTTCCTTCCCGTTCTTCACAACAGATCCCATATTTTCGGGCAATGTACAGCCAGTCCTCAGCTTTTTCCTTACGGGGATTGCGTTTGATAATAAAGCTTGCATGGTTTTCTAGGAGAATAATGAGATTATCCCGGCTGTCATTTCCGGAATCAAGCCTGAAAAGCAATGGCTGATCTGTTAGTTTCCGGGCAGATTGAATGGTTTCCTGGATGAAATTTGGTGTACCTTTTTGGCAGTGGACACTTCCCTTTCGCATCTCAACATGCAGGCAGTAACCTTCCTGTCCCATGTAAGCGAACATAGGGGCATAACCGTCACAGCCTTTATAGGTTCTTTCGACACCTTCCTTTTTTGTTTTGGAGTTATCGAAAGGGGAGACATCCAGATCAATCGGGATATACGGCTTGTCTTTGGCGTAAACCGGGCTGATTTCCGCATTTGTATGGCGAATCAGATCCAGCGATTCTTCGTGCAAGATCGTTTTCCATTTTTCCACCAAGGCGGCCTGGTCCAATCGTTGCCTGAGAGTCGGGCTGGAAGGAACCCTCTGGATATCCAAAGCCAGTGCAAAAAAAGCATCATCACGGAAGGTTTCAATATTGTCATAATCACTTTTTCCCTGGCAAAGCAAGCCGATATAAGATTTAGCCACATCACCATTGGAACAAGCCGGATACCGGGAGATATCAGGGAGTTTATAGGCATTCAACCTAGAAACTAAATTCGTTTGATTTAGTAAATTTCCTACTATCGCTAAGCCAGCTTGGGCAACAATTCATTCTTTTGTGGGTTCTATCACAAACTTTTTCATGAGATCACCTGAATGTGGAATGAATTTAATTTGTCTGATATCCCAATTATACTAAATTTTATGCGAATTGTTTGCCTTTAAGCGGAAATTTCGTCACGGATTCAGGATTTATAATACAACTTGTCCAGCGGTTATTAAAAATATGGAGGGAGTTAAAGCTTTGGGTCTGGCAAATAACTTTAGTGTCATAAAAAATAAATTACAAACAAAGTTCATGAGAAATACAGGCTGGCTGTTATTTGAACAGATTTTCCGCATGTCATTATCTTTAGTTGTTACTTCATTAATGGCTAGATACCTTGGAACCCATAATTATGGATTAATTAACTATGGACTTGCATATATTACGATTTTTACAAGTGTCAGCAAACTAGGCATTGATGCGATCCTGGTAAATGAAATTATAAAAAACAGGGATAAAACTGGAAATTTAATCGGTACCACAATTGGACTTAGGTTATTATCGTCATTATTTTCTCTATTAATCATTGCTGTAGTTGTAAGATTCCTAAATCCTAATGGTGTTACTTTACAAATTATAACCTTTATCCAATCCATCTCTTTGTTATTTGTCACTTTTGATGCTGTAGGATTCTGGTTTCAATCAAACTTGCAATCTAAGTTTGCAGTTGTCTCAAAGTCAATTGCATTTACGATTGTGTCATTATGGAGATTATTGTTAATTTATTTAAAAGCTCCAGTAGAATATTTTGCAATTGCAACAATATTAGAGGGTCTTGTAATAAGTGTTTTTATTATGGTTTTTTATTATAAATATAAAGGCCCGCGTCTTACCGCTTCTATTCAAACAGCAAAATACTTGTTGTCAAGAAGCTACCATTTCATCATTTCGGCTTTACTCATTAACATTTATACTCAAATGGATAAAATTATTTTAGGACAGGTAACAGGAGGATCCACAGTTGGTATTTATACAGCAGCAATGACGATTGCAAATTTATGGATCTTTATTCCGAATGCGATTATTGATTCAGCCAGACCAATTATTATGACGGAGAAAGAAAATCATAATGAAGAATTGTATAGGAAAAGATTTAAACAATTGTGCAGTTCCATTATATGGATTAGTGTAGTAGCATCCATTTTAATTACAGTTATAGCAAAGCCGATCGTATTTATTCTATACGGTCAACAGTATACTCAAGCAGTTGGTGTATTGATTATCTTAATATGGTCAAGGATTTTCTCTTTAATAGGTACAGTAAGTTCAATTTGGCTAATATCTGAAAACCTTATGAAACTCCAGAAATATTTTGTTGGTATTGGCGCAGTAGTGAATATATTACTTAACCTAGCGTTTATTCCTCATTATGGTGCTTCGGGTTCAGCAATTGCCACATTATTCGCTGAAGTACTTACCTCAACAGTTGCTTTATTAATTTTTAGAGAAACTAGGCCATTATTAAAATTGATCCTAAATTCCTTTAATCTGAGAAATATAAGATAATATAAACATGCTATAGAAATTATTAACATATAAAGCAGTTGGTTGCGAATCTCAACTTAAAGTTTAATGTAATGGATGTGATGTAAAGCTTTGGCTAAGTAGGGCTTGCTGAATAAGCAAAAATTCCAGATTTGACAAGGATTTTGGCTACTTTTGTCGAATATAAAGTGTAAGGATTTCAAAGGAAACACGTAAAAAACCTTGCACTTGGAGGCTGTTACGATGTACAAAAAGACCGAACATCAATTAACTTTTGTAGATGATTTTTTTCTACCATTCGGTGGGAAATGAAATAAAGAAAATCGCTGGGTCCGTCTTGCTGAAATGATTCCTTGGTGGATGGCCGAAGAAAAGTATGCCAAGTCCTTCAAGAAGAAATTCAAAGGCGAAAAGGCTTATTCTGTCAGAATCGCTCTTGGGGCTCTTTATATCAAAGAACGGCTTGGGCTGTCTGACCGGGAAACAGTCGAACAGATCACAGAAAACCCGTATCTTCAGTATTTTATCGGCTTGCCTGAATTCCAGGAAAAAGCCCCATTCGACCATTCTCTGATGACTCGTTTTAGAAAACGTTTGGGCGCAAATATCATCAACGAACTGAATGAATGGATCGTTCTGGAAGAACAAAAACGCCAATTGGAAGAAGCATCTAAGGAAAACGACAACAATGATGATCAGGATCACGACGATGACGATCATGATGATGAAGATCGTAATGATCATGATCATGATCGTGGCGATCTTCAGCCTTCCGGTTCCGATTCAGAAAAGCATTCAACTGAATCGGCTTCTCCCAAAACGAAGAACAGAGGAAAGCTCATTTTGGACGCAACCTGTGCACCGGCTGATATTGCTTACCCTACAGACCTCGGGTTGTTGAACGAAGCCCGTGAGAAATTGGAACATATCATTGATGTCCTGCATGAACCACACAAAGGGAAATTACGTAAGCCACGGACCTACAGAAAAAGAGCCCGCAAGGACTATCTTTCTGTCGCTAAGCAACGTAAAGCTGGCGCCCGGAAAATCCGGAAAGCTGTAGGCAAACAGCTCGGATATGTGAAACGAGATCTGGAGATCATTAAAAATCTTGTTTCCCAAAGCTCTCTGTCTCTTTTAAGCAAAGATGAATACAGGCAACTTCTCGTGATTCATGAACTTTACCGCCAACAGGCAGAAATGTACAAAAAGAAAACACACCGGGTTGACCACCGGATTGTAAGCATTTCCCAGCCACATGTCCGTCCAATTGTGCGCGGCAAGGCAAAAGCGAACGTGGAGTTCGGTTCAAAAGTCGCCATCAGTGTCGTAGATGGTTATGCCTTGATTGAGCACCTCGACTGGGAAAATTACAATGAAGGGACCACTCTCAAGGAATCTGTTGAAAACTACTACAACCGGTTCGGATTTTATCCGGAAGCGATCTTGGCAGATAAAATTTACCGAAACCGTAATAATCTGGCATACTGCAAATCTCTTGGCATTCGTCTGAGTGGGCCAAGGTTAGGACGCCCATCCAGAACGGAAGACAAAACCTTGGAACGCGTCGCAAGGCAGGATGCCTCTGAACGTAATGCCGTTGAAGGCAAATTTGGCGAAGGCAAGCGCAAGTATGGGCTGGGCCTTATTCGAGCACGCCTTCAGGAGACCAGCGAAACAGTAGTAGCCCTTCAATTCCTCATACTGAATCTGGAGCGCAAGCTCAGGGTTCTTTTTTTGAAATTTTTACACAACACTATTTTATATTTTGATAATCGGAATTTGGCTTGTATCTGACCAAATTTGATTCGTTCAGCAAGCCCTAATATACAATAGTATTCAGCAGGAAAAAGCAAAAAGAATTGCTGCTGATAAAAAATATGTACATGCTATGCATCAGTTTGTATCGGATGGATATAAAGCAGGAACAAAAGCTGAAGAAATGGTAAAAACACTTCAGGATGTGTGGCATGATGCTATTTTTGAAGCGACATATGAAATCGATGGGAAAATTCACGCTTCCGGTATGGACTTTAATGACGCAATTCAAGCACAATAAACATCATTCGAAAAGAATGGAGACCTATCAAAACTGGAAAGTCATCAGGCTGCGTTAGAAGCTGATATGGATAAATTGAAAAATCCACCAGCAAAGTATAAAGATATTTACCACGATATTGTTGACGCATACGGGTCTTTAAAGGAATTTACTGAAATGGCTGATGACCCAAGTGGTTCTTTGGACTCTTTTACAGACAAGGCCAATGAATTAGATAGCGAAGTTGCCAAGAAACTAAATGCTGTAGATGTTCAATTACCAGAAGAAAAGTAAAAGCTTGCCTCCGTATTTAGACAGTATCATTCTTAAGACAGTTTTTTATTAGGCGGTCTTGGCAGGGGCGGATTGAACTTTGATGCAAAAACACGCCGCGCCTCGTTCACAGATGAAGATCTGTTTTATGCCCATATTGCCGGCATGGACAGCTTTGCCCTTGGTTTAAAAGTGGCGAACCGACTGATTGAAGACCACGTATTTGATGTCTTTATCGAAGAACGGTACAGCAGCTATAAAGAAGGCATCGGCGCCGATATTGTTTCCGGCAAAGCTGATTTTAAATCACTTGAAAACTATATTCTTGATAAAAAAGAAATTACAAACCAATCCGGTCACCTGGAACAACTGAAAAACACGCTGAACCATTATATTGTGCAAGAAGCCTATCAAAGTGTAAATGCATAAAATTCCGAACCGGTCTGCCTGGATGAAGGCCGGCCGGTTTATTCTATGGGGAGATTATGATGAAATATGCAATCGGTGTCGACCTTGGGACAAGTTCTGTTAAAGTATTGCTTGTTGACCAAAATGGACAGGTGGTTTCATCTGTTTCCAAATCCTATCCGTTAATGCAGCCACACCCGGGTTACAGCGAACAGGATCCGGAACAGTGGGTCGAAAAAACAGTTGAAGCTTTGAAAGAACTAACGGAAAAATCCGGGGTTCCCCGCGAGGAAATTGAAGGGCTCAGTTTTTCTGGCCAAATGCACGGGCTTGTGCTGCTGGACGAAAATCTGCAAGTCATCCGCAATGCCATTCTTTGGAACGACACAAGAACAACGGAACAATGCAAAAAAATCGATCAAGTACTGGGTGGTAAGCTGCTGGAAATTACAAAAAATCCGGCCTTAGAAGGGTTCACACTCCCGAAGATGCTTTGGGTCCAGCAGTATGAACCGGAAAATTTTCGGAAAACGCGTGTCTTTCTCCTGCCAAAAGATTATCTTCGTTACCGGTTAACCGGGGCGGTCGGTATGGATTACTCGGATGCAGCGGGCACCCTGTTGCTAGATATCGTCAATCAGTCGTGGAGCACGGATATTTTGCGCACATTTGACATCCCGGCCGGCATTTGCCCGCCGCTTGTTGAGACGGAAGCAGAAGTCGGCACATTATTGCCGGACATCGCTGCGACATGCGGCCTTTCTCCTGCGACTAAAGTGTTTGCCGGTGGGGCGGACAATGCCAGCGGTGCAATTGGCGCCGGCATTTTAGAAGAAGGCAAAGCACTCTGCAGCATTGGCACATCCGGTGTATTCCTTTCATATGAATCAGACAGCAATAAAAACTTTGGCGGCAAAGTGCATCTTTTTAATCATGGACAGAAAGATGCTTACTATACAATGGGCGTTACACTCGCCGCCGGATACAGTCTGTCCTGGTTTAAGGATACATTCGCAAAAGGCGAAGATTTTGCAACATTGCTGGAAGAAGCCGCGCATTCTTCGATCGGGGCAAACGGCCTGCTTTTCACGCCGTTTATTGCCGGGGAAAGAACGCCCTATGCCGATGCAAAAATCCGCGGCACTTTTACAGGCATTGACAGCTCACACACCAGACGGGATTTTACCCGGGCAGTGATGGAAGGCATCGTCTTCTCCATCAATGAAAGCGTTGAAATTTTTCGAAACTACGGCAAAAACATCGACACCGTGATTTCAATCGGGGGCGGTGCGAAAAGTGACCTGTGGCTGCAAATTCAAGCTGATATTTTTCAGGCAAAAGTCATCAAACTTCAGAATGAACAGGGTCCCGGGATGGGCGCCGCCATGATTGCAGCAAGCGGATTAGGATGGTTCTCTTCCCTCAAAGATTGTGCAGCCGCCTTTATCCGGACAGGCCGGACATTTGAGCCGGTACCGAATAACGTCAAGCGTTACCGGGATTTTTACCAGGTTTATAAAAATGTCTATTCCCACACCGCAGCGATCAACCACCAGTTGTTTGATTTAAGGAAGGAATGAGGGGGCTGCAGCACATTCAACTTGATAAATGTACCGTATGTTGGCTTTTTTTCGCAAAATAGTCGTTTTACCCTCTTTTATCCGTTGAAACAGTTTTCGAGTGCAAAGTATTTCTATAAAAAACTTATATTTTAATATTTTACTAAGCCTCGGAATTTTTACCAATTCTGGGGTTTTTGTTTATCCTATCTACAAAAAAATTAGAGGGGGAATTCGTAATATACACTTGACACTATTTAGAAAATATCGTAAAATTTAAACAAAGTGTTTTTTCTCCCTTTTTATAGAAAGGATTCTGTAAACAAGGGAGTGAGATGCAATAGATTAGGAGGGTATCATATGAAAAAAGTGAGATTAGTACTCTATGTATTGTTATCGTTCTCTTTGATTATTGGGTTGCCAGTAGGGGCACAGGCAAGCAGTGGAGATACGAATTACTATGAACTCATCAGCAATGAATCTCCTGATGGTTCAAACTCTGAATATACCGGTTCTTTCCGCATTAATAACGATGCTTACGCCGAAAGCAAAAAACTCAGCCCGTCCGCATATCGTATGGATTACGTGGCACCGTTTGATACAGAGAAAAACCAAAATAAAGCCCTGAAAAAAGAAACAAAATCGATTAAAAAAGATTATGTTAAAGGGGACAGCAAATCATTCTACGTCCAAAACTTAGAAACCAACGAGTTTTCATCCATTTCTGCAACGCTCCTTTATAGCGGCGACCACGCCAACGTTTGGGTGAACAACAATGATATTACAGAGGACGAAGCAACGTTACTTGGAAAAGAATTCGATAATAAAATCTATCGATTAGATGTCGATAATTTCGGATTGCCATCTGATGTTGACCAAAACGGGAAGGTCAATATACTATGCTATGATATTCAAGATGGATTTAGTGGAAGCGGCGGTTACGTGGCTGGTTATTTTTCTCCGCGTGACCTGTATAATGTCAGCTATTCCAATCAGTCGGAAATTTTCTATATTGATACCTATCCGCTGATGGGCATGTCTGGTACGAAAGATGTTTCGCAAGCTTATTCTACGCTGGCGCATGAATTTCAACATATGATTAATTTTAACCAGAAAGTATTTGTGCAAGGATTGACCGATATGGATACTTGGATGAATGAGGGCCTCTCGATGGCGGCTGAACAAATTTACACCGGTGCGCCGTTGAATGACCGGATCGATTACTATAATGAAGATGCGGACATTACAAAAGGCCATTCGCTCCTGTATTGGGATTATGCGGGTGACACATTGGCAAACTATTCTTTGTCATACCTGTTTATGGAGTATTTAAAGGCCCAGTGCGGACAAGGAAACACGATTTATAAGGAATTGATTAATGATCCGCATACTGATTATCAAGCAGTGCAGAATATCATCCATAAATACATTGATCCGAACCTTAGCTTTGGCCAGTTTATGACAGATTTCCGTGCCGCACTTGTCTTGAAAGAAGATACCGGTCTTTACGGGTTTAAAGGAGATACTGCTTTTGACGGGCTGAAAGTAAAAACCTACAGCGGTTCCTCCATCAATATAAAAGGCGGCGGAGCCATCGTCAAAGCTTTAAGCTCCAAAGATGATTTTCAAGTTCCTTCTGACAAAGGAACCGATATCACCTATACGCTTCTTGAAAAAGGTGATGCAGGCGCTGTAACGTCTCTTTCAAAACCGTCCGTTCAAACGGTGGGGGATAATGACACAGTGGTTACCGGTACGGCCGACCCGAATGTGACTGTGAAAGTAGCGGTGAGCGGAAAGGAAATTGGTTCCAATTCTACTGATTCAAATGGAAGTTTTTCGGTCAGCATCCCTAAACAAAAAGCCGGAACAGAACTGCATGTATATACAGAAGATGGCAAGGGTAATCAGAGTGAAGAAACCGTCGTCACTGTTCAAGACAAAACGGCTCCGGCAGCGCCAAAAGTGAATGAAGTAAGTGATGCAAGCACTGCGGTTACAGGAACCACGGAAGCGGGCGCGAAAGTAACAGTAAAATCTGGCTCGAACATTTTAGGCACGGCAACAGCCGATAGTACTGGTGCATTTAATGTAACCATTGCAAAACAAAAAGCAGGAACGAAGCTTGTCGTTTATGCAGAGGATGCAGCAGGGAATAAAAGCGCTGAAACAACGGTAACGGTCATTGACAAAACGGCTCCGGCAGCGCCGAAAGTGAATGAAGTAAGTGATGCAAGTACTACGGTTACAGGAACCACGGAAGCGGGCGCGAAAGTAACAGTAAAATCTGGCTCGAACATTTTAGGCACGGCAACAGCCGATAGTACTGGTGCATTTAATGTAACCATCGCAAAACAAAAAGCAGGAACGAAGCTTGTCGTTTATGCAGAGGATGCAGCAGGGAATAAAAGCGCTGAAACAACGGTAACGGTCATTGACAAAACGGCTCCGGCAGCGCCGAAAGTGAATGAAGTAAGTGATGCAAGCACTGCGGTTACAGGAACCACGGAAGCGGGCGCGAAAGTAACAGTAAAATCTGGCTCGAACATTTTAGGCACGGCAACAGCCGATAGTACTGGTGCATTTAATGTAACCATTGCAAAACAAAAAGCAGGAACGAAGCTTGTCGTTTATGCAGAGGATGCAGCAGGGAACAAGAGCGGTGAAACAACGGTAACGGTCATTGACAAAACGGCTCCGGCAGCGCCAAAAGTGAAAGAAGTAAGCGATGCAAGTACTACGGTTACAGGAACCACAGAAGCGGGCGCGAAAGTAACAGTAAAATCTGGCTCGAACATTTTAGGCACGGCAACAGCCGATAGTACTGGTGCATTTAATGTAACCATCGCAAAACAAAAAGCAGGAACGAAGCTTGTCGTTTATGCGGAAGATGCGGCAAGGAACAAGAGCGCTGAAACGGTGGTAACGGTCATTGATAAAACGGCTCCGGCAGCGCCAAAAGTGAAAGAAGTAAGCGATGCAAGTACTGTGGTTACAGGAACCACAGAAGCAGGGGCAAAAGTTACTGTGAAATCCGGCTCAAACATTTTGGGTACGGCAACGGCTGATCATACCGGTGCATTTAAGGTAACCATTGCAAAACAAAAAGCAGGAACGAAGCTTGTCGTTTATGCGGAAGATGCGGCAAGGAACAAGAGTGTTGAAACGGTGGTAACGGTCATTGATAAAACGGCTCCGGTGGCTCCGACCGTTAATCCGTTTGGCGATAATCAATTAACGATTACCGGAAAAGCAGAAGCCGGCGCCAAAGTGACGATTAAACGTGGCAAAACTGTGCTGGGGACAGGGACAGCAAACAGTAAAGGCACCTTCTCAATCAGGATCAAATCGAAGCAAAAGGCAGGAACGACTCTGACAGCCTACGCGACGGATAAATCGAGAAATACAAGTGCAGGCAAATCGTTTAAGGTTGTAGATAAAACCGCCCCTGGCATTCCAACAGCCGGAAAGGTCACTTACAAATCAACAACGGTTTTCGGTAAGGCGGAAAAATACGCGACGGTTTATGTTTACAACGGTAGCCATTACGTCGGAAAAGCAACGGCAAATTCAAAAGGAACCTACTCGGTGCATATGAAGAAACAAAAAAGAGGATCCACGCTGAAGATTTATGCAAAAGACAAGGCAGGGAATAAAAGCAAATACAGATATGTAAAAGTGAAGTAAGATGAAACGGCCTCCAGGTAGGGGGCCGTTTCTCCATATCCTGGAATGATAGATCGTTTTAGGTGAAAATTCCATCGCCTTCAGCTGGTGTTTTAAGCTGGGGATATTGGTCAATTATTACCAAATGCAATGAATAGTGTATTCGTATAAGGTATCCCAAACAAGGGAGATACTATGCTGCAACTTTTGTAGACGTCTACACTTTTTGCGTGGTTTTGTATATGATAAAGATATAGGAATAATTGAGGGAGTGTAATTCATGAATAAAGCCAATGAAGCGGCAATCAAAAAAGTGAGAGATTGGCTTGACACAGAAGGAAAATCCATTCAAGATCTTGCTGAGGAAGTAGGAATCAGTAAATCCTTAATGGGACATATTTTAACAGGAAAACGGCAATTTCTTCCAAACAGAATGGCTCAAGTCGCAAAAGTTATGGGGATTACCGTTGAAGAATTGTTAGCTGAAGATCGTTCAGAAAAACCTTATGTACTTTCTTTACGCGGGAAAGCCGATTCGAGGGCTGCCAAACGCCAGTTGGAAAATATGTTATTTGCAATTGAAGAGTGTTTACGGATTGAGGAGATCAATCGTGCTACTGGGGAGAAACCATATGAGTAAGCTGAAGTTACAGTCGGAACAAGTTGGTGAAGCTTTCGCCGGGCAATTTTTAACGGCTTTCCGAAAGAAGTCTCCCATCCTCAAGGAATGTGAAGGTGCGAATCGCACCAATGAGTAGGTGGGAGATGAATTTCGGTTGGCTTTAGCCAAAGTTATTTTTCCAATCCTTTTCTCAACAATTCTAAGATTGCGGCTGTTCTAGTTGGAATCCCATTTTCTTTTTGATATTGCTCCAATTTTTCTAATATCGTCTTAGGCATACGAATTTCTACACGTTCTTTCTCTTCTCTCATGATTATCACCTCATATTGATTGTACGGATTTTTTACGATATAATCAATATATACGAAATTTTTCCGCACAAAGTGAGGTGAATGGATATGGCCAAGCAAAACAAAGCTTTCAAGTTTCGTTTGTTACCAAACAAAGAACAATCCGCATTATTAGCTAAGACATTTGGTTGTGTTCGCTTTGTCTACAATAAGATGTTAGCTGAACGCAAAGAAACGTATGAAAAGTTCAAGGATGATAAAGAATCGCTTAAAAAGCAAAAGTTTCCGACTCCTGCAAAATATAAAAGTGAATTTCCATTCCTAAAAGAAGTGGATTCTTTAGCTTTGGCAAATGCACAAATGAACTTACAGACTGCTTATAAGAATTTCTTTGAAGGAAATGCGGATTTTCCAAAGTTCAAAAATCGTAAAGCAAAACAATCCTATACAACTAATATGGTCAACGGAAATATTAAGCTAGAAAATGGTCATATCAAACTGCCAAAAATCAAAAAGCCAATAAAAATGAAACAGCATAGAGAGATACCTGCTGATTATAAAATCAAATCTTGCACTATTTCTAAAACAAAGACAGGCAAATACTACATTTCAATTTTGACAGAATATGAGAAAGATATTCGTCCAGTTAAAATACAGAAAGTTGTTGGTTTGGATTTTGCTATGGATGGTCTATATGTCGAGAGTGAACAGGGTAAGAAAGCCAATTACCCACGTTACTATCGGCAAGCCTTAGATAAATTAGCAAAAGCACAACGAATTCTTTCTCGAAGAAAGAAAGGTTCTGCACGTTGGAACAAGCAACGACTAGTAGTGGCTAAGTTACATGAGAAAGTGGCGAACCAACGCATGAATTTTCTTCATCATAAGTCAAAAGAATTAGCTTCTAACTTTGATGCTGTCGTGATTGAGGACTTGAACATGAAAGGGATGTCTCAAGCCCTTCACTTTGGGAAAAGCGTTCACGACAACGGTTGGGGGATGTTCACTACTTTCTTAGCGTATAAGCTAAAAGAACAAGGGAAACAACTTGTGAAAATTGATAAGTGGTTTCCCTCCACTAAGAAGTGTTCATGTTGCGGCAAGGAAAAAGAAATGCCATTATCTGAACGTGTATATAAATGTTCTTGCGGCTTTGTATTAGATCGCGATCACAATTCAGCAATCAATATCAAAAATGAGGGATTACGCTTATTAGCGTTATCATAAGTAACAAAACTCTTGGAACAAGAGGGTTAGCTCGGTCAGTTTTCGTTGGCTAGTAAAAGCAACGATAAGTCGAGAAGCCCCCACTTCAATCAAACCGTAAGGTTGATAAGTGGAGGGTAGTTCACAGTCTTACCGGGAGCATCATCCAGACGATGAAATAGAAGAAACCCATTTGTATGATATCACCATTCCTGAAATTGACCGGGACCTGTTGGAAGCGTGGAACCAGTTAAAACAAAGGGTTCCTTTTTACGCATTATCCATTGAACAGCAACACAAAGTGACGTTGTTTGATTCTTTTACTGCGAGTTTTTTGGAAAAGGATAAAGTTGTCATTGCCAATCCTTTGTGGAATTTAAGCGTGCCAACCCATTTAAAAGCTTGGATTGATACCATTACAGTGGCAGGGAAAACCTTCAAGTACACAGACCAGGGATCTGTTGGGTTAGTGGAAGGAAAAAAAGCACTGCACATTCAATCAAGCGGAAGTGTCTACAACGGCAGTGACCCTGCAAGCCAATATGTAAAAACGTTATTCACTTTCTTGGGCTTTAAAGATTTTCAACAATTATTTGTTGAGGGGATGGACCACTTTCCTGAACGGGCTGAAGATATTATGGAGGAAGCTATCAAAAAGGCGGTTGAAATGGGGAAAACATTTTAATGGTTATTTGGCTTGCTAAATACCAAGATTTGGCGGTAGGTTCTGATCACTCTGCCCAATTAAGAGCAGCTGAATTATGCATTTTCATAAGTGCATGATTCTGTAAAGGTGGGGCAGGTTATGCTGGAAAATCGGATTCGTTCAGCAACCCGTATTTAGGGCTTGCTGAATAAGCAAATTCCTAGATTTGGCAGGGATGCTGACAGCTTTGGCATAAATTTAATGCAAGGGTTTTATAAAAAATGTGGGAAAAAGCTTGCATTTGAAACGTACCCTATGTGAAGAAAGGCCGTCAATTTTTCGAGCTTCCCTCACATAGACGGGCTCTATGTGAAGGAAGAGCTTCGTTTTATCGAGCTTCCTTAACGCAAACGCTCTCTATGTGAAGGAAGAGCCTCGTTTTTCCGTGCTTCCTTAACGTAGACGAGTCAAGTCCAGGTTATTGTGTAAATTTATGGGCAAATGTTTTCAACCACCCCTTCATTTTTTCGGCTTAACTTCCATGGGTTTTTTTCTTCATCTCCGGGAAGGGATGTCAAATGCCTTTCAATTTGACATCCCTTCCCGGAGATGAAATCATCCATGATGGAAGTTAAGCTGAAAATGCTGCTAACTATTCTTTCCCATAAGTGACTTCCTCTTCGAGTATTCTGTATCTTGATACTGCATTAAAACGGCACCAACCAAACGAAAAGCAGATTGGGTATTAGGAAAAATGCGAATGACCCTTTCCCTTCTACGAACTTCTTGGTTAAGCCGCTCGAGGGAATTAGTACTCCGTATGTGCATACGGATATTCTCAGGAAAGTTCATGTATTGGATAGTATCTTCAAAACCTTCATCTAAAATGGCCAGGGCTTTTTCAAATCTTGCTTCTGTACCAAATTTGTTTATTAATTCATCTTTAAACTTGCGTATGTCCTCAATCGTAACGGCCTCAAACACGCGCTTAATCATCACCCGGATTTCTGCAGTATCTTTTTTGGGCAGTTTTTCAATGATATTGCGTTTAAAATGAACATTGCACCTTTGCCAAGCAGTGCCAATGAATTCCCGTTGTATTGCTTTCTGAAGGCCCATGTGAGCATCGGAAATAACGAGTTTTGGTGATTGGAGTCCACGTGATTTAAGTTGTTTAAAAAATGAACTCCAACTCTCCAAACTTTCTGCATGGTCAACGCTTAAACCCAGTATTTCACGTGTATTCTTCTCTGTAATGGCAGTCGCAATATAAACAGCCTTTGATATGACCTTATGGTGCTCCCGTACTTTTATATACATGGCGTCCACAAACACATAAGGGTAGTAGGTTGTATTCAACGGTCTCTCGGCCCAAGCATTCACAATGGGATCCAGTTTTTGCGTAAGGGAAGAGACAAACGACTTGGATACATTCTTACCGCAAAGCTGTTCTACGACATTTGTGACCTTACGGGTAGAGACGCCATTGATGACCATCTCCAACATTGAAAGGACGAAAGCTTGGTCACATCTGGCATACTTTTCAAATAAGGTAGTTGAGAATTCGCCATTACGTGTCCGGGGAACTTTTAATGTAACATTGCCGATGCTCATCAACAGCTCGCGTTCATAGTAACCGTTCCGGTAATCCCGGCGTTCAACAGCGCGTTCATAAGGGCTCGTTTTTAAATAGTCATCCCTTTCCTTTTCCATAAACTCGTTTAACACGAGGACAACCGCTGATTTAATTACCGCGTCAAGATCGGAAGTCATGATGGCTTCTTTTAAAACATCCAAATTTAGGTTAAACTGTAAGTGAGTCATTTTATCTCCTCTTTTCATTGTTTATTGTTGTTGAAAACAGTGTTGCCAAGAGTTGATAAAATGACTCCTTCTTTTTACACAATTATACGGACTTAATCCGTAGACGGGCTCTATGTGAAGGAAGAGCCTCGTTTTTCCGTGCTTCCTTAACGTAGACGAGCTTTATGTGAAGAAAGGCCCTCGGTTTTTCCGTGCTTTCTTAACGTAGGCAGCCTCTATGTAAAGAAACAACGTCTTTTTTCCATGCTTCCTTAACATAGAGCTTGCTGAATAACCAAAATTCCTAGCTTTGGCAAAAATTTGGATACAAGGGTGTTATAAAAATCCAGAGAAAAGCTTGCACTTGAAAGCTGATTCAATGTATAGATATAGAGAAGACAGAATCGTATTTTTAAAGATGGATTCTTCTAGAACTTACTGACAAATTGGGTACAAACTCAGAATCGGATTCGTTCAGCAAGCCCTATTTATACAAGATGCAAAAAAACGGTGAGACACTATGAATGCTGGTGTCTCGCCGTTTTTATGTTTTCTTTTGAACTTTTTCAGCGGCTTCCCAAAAAGGGAGAAGCTTTTACCATTTGTCATGCTCTTTACAAGGTCCTGAATAGCCTTCGTTCGTAAAACCTTATGAACGGCTTAGTGGCTGCAGGCAGTTACTGATAACTTGGAACTTCCAATGTAATATTGTAATTGTCTAATAGGTTGTATAAGTTATAGATTTCATCCACTTGTTTGTAAGCCCAGCCAATGTCTGTTGCATATTGGTTGGAGGCATAGCCATATGTTGCAGCGACATCTGGATTCCATCTCATTTTATACAAGGTATCTTGACCGGCGCCAAGGTAATTGCTGCTGATAAATTTAGCTCCGCCAATGATGGCCGCTTCCGGGGTCGTCCAACCATGTTGATAGGCATACCTGGCTCCATCTTGGACAGCATTGCCATCATTCGCACCTGTCCCATACATATTATAAACAGTCTTGCCATTATACTTGACGCCATTTGCAAGCTGGGATGTGCCATTTCCTGTTTCAAGTAAGGCATGGGCAATCAAGTAAATTTCATTGATTCCATTTTGTTTTGCAGCGGTTAAAAATGCAGATGCTTTCCCGGCTAAAATGCCTTTACCCGCAAGAATTTTTTGGTTCACTTCTGTTGCATTCAAATTGGCAGTCGAAGTTAATTTCAAAAATTGAAGTGAGCGGACTGGATCCGAAACAAAGTTATTCGGATTTAAATAGTATTTCACTTCATTTTTTGTGGCATTTTTCCATGCTTTGTTGTAACTGATTTGATACCATGTATAGCCGTCATCCCCTTTTACGGTGGATAGGATGGTGACCTTTGTGCCTTCTTTAAGCGTTTCGCCGACTTCATGATTCTTTGTACCCGCACCATCTCTGATATTCCAGCTTCCGTTTTGGACAACACCTGTTGTATGGCTTGTCAGCTTAATGGCATCACTTCTGATATATCGTTCATTTGTATCTGTTTGAGGCGAAACTTTCATTTGAATATTTGCAAGTTCATCCAGTGAAAGATCATATTTTTTTACAATCGATGTCACCTTGCCATTGGATTGTTGCGCAGCGGATGTTAAATAATTTGTGCTGACATAACCAATTTTTCCACCGATTTCTACCTTTGCCCAGCCATCCTCTTCGGAGTAGACCTTTACAGCTGTTCCTTTATCAAGGACTTCAATCACACTTGCTGACTTAGAAGGCCCTTTACGTAATTTTAAATCTGCTGTCGTGTATTTGGTTATCGTAGAATCTGGTGTTGGTTCGGAACTGTTATTGCTGTCATCTGCTGTGCTTGCATCAGGGTCTGCATTTGACAGATAGGATGCGAGCACATAACCGGTTATACCTCTCGCTTTCACTTTTACCCACGGGCCGGAAGCTGTATAAACCGTCACTTTTTCGCCTCTTTGCAGACTTGCTAATATTTTGCCACTTCTGGAGGCTTTGGAACGCAAAACCAGATGGGAACCTTTGTCCACATTGACATATTTCGTCGTTGTTTGGACTGGGGTTGAAGTGCCTGCACTGCTATCCGGATTTGAATTCGCCAAGAAAGATGCATGAACATAGCCCGTTTTGCTGCCGGCTTTTACTTTCGCCCAGTCCCCGGAAATAGAGTACACCGTCACCTTTTCGCCTCTTGGCAAGCTGTCCAAAATGCTGGACGTTTCGGAGGCTTTTGAACGTAAGATTAGATGTGAACCCTTATCCACGTTGACATACTTCGTCGTTGTTTTGGCTGGAGTAGAAGTGTCTGCACTGCTATCGGGATTTGAGTTCGCCAAGAAAGATGCATGAACATAGCCCGTTTTGCTGCCGGCTTTTACTTTCGCCCAGTCCCCGGAAATAGAGTACACCGTCACCTTTTCGCCTCTTGGCAAGCTGTCCAAAATGCTGGACGTTTCGGAGGCTTTTGAACGTAAGATTAGATGTGAACCCTTATCCACATTGACATACTTCGTCGTTGTTTTGGCTGGAGTAGAAGTATCTGCACTGCTATCAGGATTTGAATTCGCCAAGAAAGATGCATGAACATAGCCCGTTTTGCTGCCGGCTTTTACTTTCGCCCAGTCCCCGGAAATAGAGTACACCGTCACCTTTTCGCCTCTTGGCAAGCTGTCCAAAATGCTGGACGTTTCGGAGGCTTTTGAACGTAAGATTAGATGTGAACCCTTATCCACGTTGACATACTTCGTCGTTGTTTTGGCCGGAGTAGAAGTGTCTGCACTGCTATCCGGATTTGAGTTCGCCAAGAAAGATGCAAGGACATACCCCGTTTTGTTACCGGCTTTTACTTTTGCCCACTCCCCGGAAATGGAGTAAACCGTCACTTTTTCGCCTCTTGCCAGGCTTGCTAAAATGCTGGCCGTTTTGGAGGCTTTCGAATGTAAGATTAAATGAGAGCCTTTGTCCACGTTGACATACTTCGTCGTTGTTTTGGCTGTGCTCGTTGTTGTTGCGGTACTGCCGGGTTTTGTGCTGGTTAAATATTCCGCACGAACATACCCCGTTTTTGTCCCGGCTTTTACTTCTGCCCAACCATCAGACACATTGTATACCAATACAGCTGTTCCTTTTTTTAAGCTGTCTAATTTGGCGGCACTTTTTGAAGGCTTTGCTCTTAATGTCAAGCTTGAATTCGAATCAACATTGACATATTTTGTCTCTGTTTTTGCTGCGGCTTGTACACTTGAACTATGTAGGAATTTTGTCAGTGAAGCGCCCTGTACCGTTTTATCAAAAGCAGGAGTGGATAATACTGCAAAACAAAGTGGTATGACTAAGCCTTTTTTCATTTCAATCTCCTTTCCAATTGGATCTTTCGCCAAACTTAAAATTTCATTCTATGAGTCTTTGTTCTATCAAAATACCCTAAACCTTATCACATCCGTCTAGTAAATTTATCGTCTTTTTTTGGTATTTTTTAAGGGGGACAGGCCAATTTCATTGAAAAAATAAACCGAAAGTCGCAAAGTGTGAAAAAATCTCTTTTGGCAAATGCCGGGAATCATCCTCCCAGCGTTGAATTGGAAGAAACCCCATTAAGAAAAACAAGAATGCATCAGTGATCATTAGCCAGTCATTAGACTAAAAGACGGTGAACGCAATAAATGACAGCGTTCACCGTCTGTAACTTTTTGGATAGTCTTCACGATAGAGCTTACTTCGATTTTGGCTATGTCAAATCATAAAGGGTAACGCCATCAACTGTTTTTGATTTAAAGTTCTTTTGAACCCAACTGGTGATCGATGAGCTTGTATTGGAACCTCTGCCCATGGCGCCATTTGGGGCATTGTTTTCAACCTTTTTGCCATTTGTATTGCCATCTTGCAAGGTTTTGGCCATTTGTTTCATATTGCCGAACGAGCCTCTTCCATTATTGATAAAGTAGTGGATCTTCCCTTGGCGGACATATTTTTTAAACGCGGAAAGGGTCGGGGCCGGGTCACTTCCTGTAAAACCGCCGATGTCCATCACGGGTTGATCTGTTGCAAGCTGATAAGTCGCCGGAGATGCGCACTTACCGTTGCAGCGACCCAAGTGTATGTTGAAGCACCTTTTTGTAACAACTTCACAATCTTTTTACTTTTGGATTCAGACCTTCCAGGAAATCCACCCTGTGTCTTTGGGGTTTATTACAGAAACTTAGTCTAGAGGGCTTCTTTTAAATTTTTCTTAATTTCGCCTGAATGTTTCGGTAGGGGGGGACAGACCGAATTTTGCCGCAAGATTTATAGATTGGTGTGGAGGCGAAAAAGCGATCCTTAACTCCTGATCATGCTAAGCATGGCGTTATCGCAATTTGATTTGGATGTCCAGCGGATGCCGGCTTCGTGATTAGATAGCTGAATCGTTGATGAATCGGTATTAATGGAAACAGGGACAGCGGGGATTGCAAAAACGGCCGGCTTGTCCACCCAATCATTTAATGGGCATTTTAATGATAAGAAAACCCTAAAAACAAAACCGGGAGCACAATGCGTACCCCCGGTTTTGTTCCGGCTCTCATGATAAAGCTGTATAAGGCAGCATTCCCTTTTTCCGTGCAACTTTCGAGCATGTGAGGGGGGCATGGAAAACGGACTTTAAATGCCGAAGATGTTTTTTGCAAGAAAAAAGTGCAGAGTATTGCAGTATATAAATTCGTTTATACCGCATAAAAATTCAATCTGAATTCTCGCTATTAAGGGCTTGACATGGAGCCTCTGCAGCCATGATTCTTTTGCCAAGCGGCCAGCTGTAACAGATTTGGCAAACCCAAACAGGTTATCATGGCTACCCCTCCATGTAAAGCCCCTCTGCATAACCATTTGCATAGAAATTTTGCACATCTCTGCACTTTAATTTTGCAATAAACACCCCCATATGCCTTCCTCCATTGTTTTTTCTTAACCAAAGTATGTTTTTAAACGATAAAGGTTACCGATTTCTGCAATGGTACATACGGTATATCAACGAGCCAACTGTTTGGATGGCAAGGGAGGGGTTAGAGTGGATCAGGAATATACTTACCTGAATGGCTTGGCAGAACTGGGAGTCGGCGGAGCGCATCCAGGCGGTTTCAAGCTGACACAGGATATATTATCGGCTGAACATATAGGAAAAAAACAACAGTGCTTGATGCGGGCTGCGGCACCGGCCAGACTGCTGCATACGTCGCGCAGCAGTACGGATGCCAAGTGACAGGGCTGGATCATCATCAATTGATGGTGGAAAAAGCCAGAAAAAGAGTCCGACCATTAGGTTTGCCGGTACAAATTGTGCACGGGAATACAGAGGCTCTCCCGTTTGCAGACAGGCAATTTGATTTGGTATTGTCAGAGTCGGTGATCGTTTTTACCGATATGCCCACAACGGTTCAGGAATTCCGGCAGGTGCTGAAGCCCGGGGGATGTTTAATTGCGATTGAAATGGTTTTGGAACAACCTGTTTCGCCCCAAAAACTGGCACACATCAAAGATTTTTATGGCGTATCCCAAATTTTAACCGAGGAACAGTGGGTGCAGCTTTTTCAGAAAGCAGGGTTTCCATCCATCCATTCTGAAAAAAATGATTTGCAATTTGGAGTCCAAAATGTCCCTGATAATCCGGAGACATTAATGTTTCCCTGAACTGGAGGAATGGGCGATGAATGAGCAGGAGGGACTCGAAACAATCAAAGAAAACCCCGAATTTTAAATAAAACCTACCTTGAAGGTGCCCTTCTTTCTGATTTGCAGTGAGCAGAAAAAAGCATCCCCACCCCGTTGCCGGTTATGGGGACGCTTTTTGTTTAAAGAAATTTATTTGCTTTTAACCGCCTTGGCATTGATGTAACCTATCCATTTGCCTTTGTTGTCATAAAGGGACAGGTAGCTTAACCCATTTATGTGGTAAAAAATGTACTTCGCCAAGTATGTTTTGTTTACGGCCCGGATATTTTTCTTCTGCCAGTTGAAGTTTTGATATACGGCGTAGTTCTTGCTGGTGACTTTGACATGTTTGCCGTATTGTATGGCAGCGCCTTGCTTGCCGCTTCCGGTTTTCACAGCTTTGGCGTTGATATAGCCTGCCCATTTGCCTTTGCCGTCATAAAGCGACAGGTAAGTGGATCCGTTGCTGTGATGGTATTGGACCTTGGCAAGATACGTTTTATTCACTGCAGTGACATTTTTCTTTTTCCAGTTGAAGTCTTGATATACGGCATAGTGCTTGTTTGTTACCGTTACATACTTACCGTATTGAAGTGCAGGGCCTTGTTTCGGCGTTGCCGCTTTTTTTGAGGGGATCCAGACGCCAAGATACCCTTTTACCTGGGCGTTTTGCGTCCCTTTTACATGAACGGTTAAAATGCCTTTGCTATCTGTGGACAGCTTTTCGTTATGAAATCCGGTTGCATCCTCAAATAGCTGGTTGGCATGCCGGGTACCCATGTCCACTTTAATAGTCGTATCGGTTTTCGGGTTATTTCCGATTACGGTTGCCACGCCGGTATTCCGGTCTTTTCCATAGCGGACGCTTGAGATTAGATCTTTTCCCGCCGTGCCGGAAGTGTTCGACTTATAGTTGGTTACTTGCTGGTTCCCATAGGCATAATTTTTGCGCACTTTCAACAATTTCACAATCGTATCATAATACGGCGTATGCTCGCTCATGTAAGAAGCATTCGTTTTGTACAAGTCGCCGTAAAAGACAGTCGGGACGGTATCTTTATTCGTCAAAATATATGCGTACTGGCTCGGCACATTGGATGGCGCATATGTTTTTACCGTTCTTTCCATGTCTTTTTCATAAATATCCAAAGCTTTTGCCTCTGTCTTTTTATCATACAGATCTTGGAAAGATTTCGGTGCGGATGTGCCGTAATGTATACCCGGCTTAATGCCGTACAGGTCCATCATGATTTTATTCACACGGTTCTTTTCCTGGTCATGATTATTCACAAATGACCAGTTAGGCGTTGCATTCGCCGTGCCTGCGCCTGCCCTGTTGACAACAGCGTTTGTAGCAATGGTTGACAGGCTGTTTGATGGCGAATTTTTGCCCAAAGCATTTTGCAAAGAATAGAACAGGGCATAATCCATCATTAACTGCGGATTCCCGTTTGCATTTTCAAAATTTGTCCCGGCACTTTCATAAGTCTCAATATAGCTTAAATGGTCGTTTAAATGGCTGCCAAAATGCTGTTTCATAACGTCACCTTCATCCAGCAGCACTTGCTTATCGTAATGGCTTGCCGCATCAATTCTGAAGCCGTCAAAGTGATACGTATCAAGCAGCCAGTTCATCCAGTGGATCTGTTCTTTTTGGACAGTTGGATTCCCGTTGTCTATGTCCAATCCTAACAGAAACTGGTTCTTCCCGCTGATCGTGTTGTTAAGGTTGTGAAAAGTTGTCCCATACTTGTTCACAAATAAAAATTGATCCTGGTTATCTGATCCGGAAATATCATTTTTAAACGACCTTTCTTCCGATCCGAAGCCGTACCCGGGCTGGGATGCAATATACGCATCTGTTAAACTTGCGATTTGCCCGTTGTCGCCGTTCAGTATATCGTCAACAGATGAATAGCCATGGCTTTTCATGTACTTTAAATAGCCGGGGTCATGCATTAACATCGGCTTCCAATAATTATCCGAAGTCGAAGCGTCTTTTGCAGCATACCAGCCGTCTACTGGCAAATAAGTATCAACTGTATTGATTTTATTTGCTGCTGCAGCTTCATCAAGCCAGCTTGGCAAGTGGTTTTTCGGGTTGTTTGGCCCAAAATAACGGTACGGCCAGCCCTTGCTGTCTTTCATCACGCGATCCATACCCTGCCCTTGTACGGAGGTACCGTTAAAATATTTTTTGTTCCATTCTTTGATATAGCCATATTTTGCCTGTCCTTCGCCGCCACCTTTTGTGTAAGCGAGATAAAGGTTGGCCCTGATTTGCGTTTGAAGTCCTGTTGTATAAGGATTTTTAAACAAATTTCCGTTTTGATCAACGCGTGTGACGTAAACTGCTTCCCTTTTGCTCAATCCGAGAACCTGGTTGGGCACAAGGTCTTCCTGTACTTTTAAACCATTTGCGTGAAGCACGGAAACCATACTTTTCAATTCATCGCTTGTCCCGTATTTGGTCGGCCGGGTGTTATTCGGCCCCTGGTTAAATTCACCGAGGTCATAACGGTCGGCAATGGCGTAGCCTTCCATGTAACGTGCCGCATTGAAAGAACGGTAAGCCGGCGGAAGCCATATATCCGTAATCCCCCAATCTTTCAATTCGTTGCCTTTCGTTGAAAGAATTTTGTACATATTGCTTTCATATGGCATGTACAGGCTAAAACTTTGGAAAATCACGCGGTTATCGAGCGATGTGCCGGATGTATAAGCCTTGGCAGATTTAGGAAAATAACTGACCGAGCCGGCAACCAACAATACAGAAAAGATCAATATTGATAATCTACTAAAAAATTTCTTTTCCAACATATCCGCCCCTTTTAAAAATAATGTTTCAATAGTAAAATATTACTGCATGATGGGAAAATATGCAATATCATCCTCACAAGTTTCACATAAAATTTTAATTTTTTTCATTTAAAAGGAACACCTTTGGAGGACGCAGGGAACCTTTGCAGGGGAAAATTTTGTATCCGGAGATGGCCTGAAAAAGAAAGGATAAAAAAGGAAATTTGAAGATATGTGTCGAATGTAACACATGTTTGTTTTTGAGGGAATGGGCAACAGAGGTTCCACTCCCTTCAGCAATAAAGTGAATCACACATTTTATAAAACTTATGAATACATCATCCCGGTTCAACTGATCTGTGCGTATGTTCCGCAGTTAAAAGGGATCGACCCAAGTACGCCAAAAGACAAGGATTTCCATAGAAAACTGGGGAGCAAGAAACTGGACCGGTGATTTGTTCAAGTTTTCCTTTTAAGAAAAAATAGCGGCATAACGCCGCTATTTTTTTTGATTTCAAGTCTGCAGATCTATGCTTCCTTCACAAGGTTAATGGTTTCGGATCTTCATCACAGCTTAAATGTAAGCACTCTATAAGGTTGTGATGAAGTTGGTTGGGGGCCGAACGTAAATGACTAAAAATAAGTTCATTGGCTGACAACTGCATCTTGTTCAATTATAATGGAATAAAGATTCCTAAAAGGTGAAACGATGTGCTTAATGGATGTTACAAATTGGAAAGTAGATGAAAAAAGGCAGGTTTCAGGAACAAGAGAGAAATATTGGTTAGTTCATCCGGAGACTGGCCAACATTTTCTATTGAAAATTCCCAAGGAAAACACGGGAGAAGCTTGGGCGGAGAAAGTAGCATCTGACGTGGGGAGAGCAATCGGCCTCTCCACAATGGATGTGCAACTGGCTAAGAAAAATGGAAAAGTTGCCACACTGGCGAAAAATTTTATAAGCAAACAAGAAGAGCTATTTGAAGGTGGAGATTTATTTTTCAATATCGCAGAGGATTTTGACAGATATAGTCTTAAGCATTACCACTTTTTTAATATTATGCGTGTTCTGTCAGAATTTAAATTGAACCGTGATTTCATTGGAATTATTGTATTTGACGCCTTAATTGGAAATCAGGATAGACATTGTGACAATTGGGGAATTATATATGATAATAATGAGTATAGAATCGCCCCTGTTTATGATAATGGCGCTTCTCTAGGATTTCAATTGAAAGAAAACAGAATCCGTCTAATGGACAAAGATTGCAATATGTTTAAAGCTTTTAGCAATCGTAGTTATTCCTTGATAGGCTTGCCTGAAAAAAAGAAGCCGCGCTTTCTTGATTTATTAACAGTGATCAAACAATATTATCCTTTAGAGACCAAAGAATCGATAAATTCATTAAATAAAATAAACTTGCAGATGCTTCAGGAAATCGTAGACTCCATACCGGAAAAAGTGATGGGACCTGTATACAAAAAGTGGGTAAAAAAGTTACTCCTCTATCGTAAAGAATGGCTCTTGAACTGGTACAAAGGAGGTGCTTGAATGCAAAAAAATCCATGTGTCTTATGGCTGATCTGGCAAAATCAGAAGACAAGGCAGCGTTATCATATTGGCAATTTATTTCATGAAAATGGAAAATACATTTTTTTATATGAATTAAGCGGGAAGCGCAGAACCTTAAAAGAGGCTTTGGAAAATGGATATAAACCGCATCTGTCATTTCGTAATCTAAATAAGACATACGTTTCTGATCGCTTATTTGGACCATTTGAACGGCGGTTACCGGATAAAAGGAGACCGGATTTTGATAAGATTTTAAAAAATTATGGGCTGCCTCCGGATTATACAGAAATGGATTTATTGCGGGCTACTGGTGGACGGCTGGCTACTGATCCGTATGAATTTGTTGCCCCGATTCGTGTTTTTGAAGACCGGTTTAATTTTGACTTTTATATCGCGGGGTGGCGCTACTATGACGGAGAAAAAGTCATTAATCAGTTGAAAGAAGGCGCGGCTGTGCGTTTTCAATTGGAGCCTTCAAACAAGGAAGATGAAAAAGCTGTAATCGTTTTGTCAGAAAAAGGGGAATATAAATTAGGATATATTCCGGCTTTCTATAGTGGCTTTATGTATGAGATGATTGAAGAACATTTCGTTTATGAAGCAAGAATTGAAAAAGTGAGCCCTATGGCAAGGCCGCAATCAAAGGTAAGTATTTCAGTTACCGGATGTTTGGCGAACGGTTTTTTCGTAAAAAATGGCGAAAATGTTGAATCAGTACATGTGCTTGTTTAAAAACAGCTTACTCTGTATAATCGTTTCCCGTATACATTACTAGGAAATGGTGTTTCTGGATTGAGCCGGAAGATGGGTATTCTTGGCGGTGTGTCTAGCCGTTAGCCTTATTGATTCACCATAGCATGAACTTCTGCAACTGAATGCATTCCGTGAAGTGACATGCATATGGCCTGTTATCATGAGAATGAATCGATCGGCTGTGTGCTCCATGCCCATCCAAAGGAATCTTTCGTTTTTGCGACTTTGGGAATGGATATGCCGAATTTAACTGAGGCTACACAAAAGCTCGGAAAAATCCCAACGTTGGAATACCGCCCGGCAACAACAGTAGAACTGGCAGAAACTGTCCGAAAGCACATTATCTCGTTAGGGGAAAAAGTAACACCGGCAGCCATGCTGCTCAATAGGCATGGTATCCTGATTACAGATGAAACCCTGCACAAAGCCTATGATATGCTTGAGAGAATTGAGTATAACGCATATGTTGCAAGCAAAGCCCTTGTCTTTGAAAAATTGGGCATCGCCGCAATCCCTGATGAGGTCTCTGCTCATTAAGACTGGACCATGCCCAAACAAAACAAAAATCGAAAATCAGCTCTTCCTATGGCAGCTGGCAGGCGATCCATAGGGAGAGCTTTTTATATGAGTATCGTAACACATAAAGGGGAGGAGCGGAACATTATCTAATTGGTTTTTTGGTAAGTATGTACTCGAAGTCGAAGGGGTAGATGAATGGAAAAAAGGGAAGACACTCTACTGTACACCGTGAAATGAACATCTAGAGAGAGGTCTTCCCATGGATATAATATCACGAATTGCTGGATTTGGAAAGGATACAAAGAGTCTTATCGAATTTGAAGAACATTCTGATCCAGGAGACTCTGGAATGGGGAAAATGAGAAAACTGCCAAAGATGGATCTTTGGCAGTTTTTTAGCAGAGGATTCAATTGTTATCCAATCCGAACGAGATATTGGGCAAGGGAGCCTCGTCAGATTCGTCAATCGTTGCTTCACGATGATCTATGGGTTTGTTCTTTCATAATATGATCTAATCGGGATAACCCTTTTTCTGCAGTATGCATCATCTCGTCAAACAATTCCTGCACTGTCGGAATCGTATGAATAAGGCCGACGACCTGTCCGGCCCAAGCATAACCTTTTTCTTCATTCCCGTCATAAATATAGTTGCAATTTGCGCTACCGCTAATCATCTCTTTCAGGCCTTCGTAGGATGCCCCTTCCTGTTCACGTTCCATAATATTCAAGGCAAAGCGGTTTTTCAAGACCCGGCCCGGTGCCCCTAATGTTCTCTTAATCACTACTGTATCCGTTTCTTTTGCATGCACGATTGTTTGTTGATATTTCTCGTGTGCATGAATACATTCTTTGGTGGCAATAAAACGGGTCCCCATTTGAATTCCTTCTGCGCCAAGAGCAAGGGCAGCCAATAATCCACGCCCGTCCCCAATGCCCCCGCCGGCGATTACAGGAACGGATACTTCGTCTGCAACCCGGGGAATGAGCACCATGCCGCCAATGTCGTCCCGGCCTAAATGGCCCCCGCCTTCCTGCCCGACGGCGATCACTGCGTCTGCACTCAATTGTTCAGCTTTTTGTGCTTGTCTGGTTCCAGCCACAAGCACAAGTGTACGAATGTTTTCTCCTTTTATCCTTTCGAAGACCGGTTGCGGGTTACCGCCACTGATGGAATTGGCTGGAACCTTTTCTTCAATGGCCACTTCAAGCAACTCCTCGTCCCGGCCGTTATACCTTGCGATTGCAAAGTTTACACCGAAGGGCTTCCCGGTTAATTTTCGTACTTTGTGAATTGCATTGCGAAGTTTTTCAGGTGTTCGCAGCGTCGCGGCAGTGATTTGCCCCAGGCCGCCCGCATTGGAAACAGCAGCAGCTAATTCCGCATATCCGAGATAAGCAAGGCCTCCTTGGATAATGGGGTATTTTATTTTTAATATCTCCGTAATGCGAGTTCTCATTTTTACCGGCCCCTATTTGACTGAATTCCTTTTTTCTTCGTTAAGTGATAGCTTTGCCTTATCATATCACAGATTTCTTCCTCCGGGACGGTGCCGTCAAGAATAACGGAATTCCAATGTTCTTTGTTCAGATGGTATGCCGGAACAACAGCGTGGTATTTCCGCGATAAAAGTCCAGCCAGCCGTTTTCACCTTTCACATTGATCCAAATATGGCCGTTTCTTTCAAAAATCCAGGCAAAGACTTTTTTATTTTTTTTGTGGCGCATTAATGTCCAATTCTTATCTTTAAAGGGGTAATCTTCATACGTGTTTTCCAGTTTTAAACAGTAATGGATAGCGTCCTCTCTTGTTTTCATTTATGATGCTCCTTCAACATGCCGCTTGCTATTTATATTATATAAAAATATTTAGGGTGCCGTCAGTTTTTCCAGTTCTCATATCTCTCGCTTTCTTAACGAGACTTGGGATCTGTTAAGGAAGGATGCTGTTTATTCGTGTTTTCTTAATGCAGGCGCGGTCTATGTTGTGGAAGGGCGTCATTTTTCTCACTTTCTTAACGTAAGCGTGCTTTATGTTGGTTCCAAATGGCGAAATTTTTCAACGTTCATGCTTCCTTTATCGTATTGTTGTTATTTTATTTTCCTTTGCGTCACGATTCCTAATACAATCGGAATTCCAATGCCAATGATTATGATGGGTAAAAACCATTTACCAAAACCGTTATCCCATCCCATTGCAATCCCAATGGACTCCAATAAGATGAGGGCAAAGAAAATCAGACAGATATTTTCAATTGATTTAGCAGTTTCCGGCTATGCACATAAAATTGTTTTGCATTCAATGCATTTAATCGTTCAGGATAATTATAAATATGAGGGAATTTTTCCAAAACCTGCATCAATAGCGCAAGGATTGCCCCCACGCCGGGTAAAATCAAAAGTTCCCATTTTGATCCCCAACGATCAACTCTACCGGCGGCATCATAATGTCCGGGGACTTTTTCCGGAAGTTTTCCCCAAACGCTGGCCAGAAAAATAATCGATCCAAGGAAAAATAAATAGCCAATGATGTCCCAAAACCATTCGCTTTTTGTCTTGGGAATTTTCAATTTGGGCCGCTTCCGGGAGTTTGGCATGCCATTTCCCCTCCAATCCAGTTTAAAAATTTTTTGTATACGACAGCGTCTCCAAGTGCAAGCTTTTTTACATTCCATGCCATCTTTATTTATATACGACAAAAGCAGCCAAATTTCTTATCAAATTTGAAATTGGTTTTTTTATCCGGACTTCTCTCTAGAGCGGGTTGTGTATGGTAAACTAATGATGTCTTTGCCACTTTGAAAGGGGCTCCAGTTTTTTCACCATTTGAGTCCATATGGAAAGAAGGAGAATAAAATTTGAAAATTAACCGGACGGGCGCATGGTTTCTGCTATTATTCTTCATGCTCTTTTGCAGCGGTTGCGGCCAAACCCAACCCGCTAACAGCCAGCCGGCAAAAGAAAAGCAGGTTCAGCAGGTAAGCACGGAAAAATCAGAGAGTAAAGCAGACAGCAAAACTGTTAACAAGACAGACAGCCATCATAAAAGTACTGCATCACTTCCAAAAGGAAAACTAAAGGTTTATTTTTTTGACGTCGGGCAAGGGGACAGCATCCTCATCCAAACGCCAAAAGGAGAAAATGTGTTAATTGATGGCGGGAATAATGACAAAGGCGATGATGTTGTCCGGTATCTCCGCCAGCTGCATGTCAGCCAATTGGATGATGTGATTGCCACCCATCCGGATGCTGATCATATCGGGGGCCTGGATACGGTCCTGGAAAACTTAAAAGTAAAAAATGTATATGCGCCGCGGGTCGTGAATACAACCAGAACCTATGAAGATTTTTTGCTGGCCGTGAAAAATAGCAGGCTTAAAATCAAACAGGCAAAAGCGAATGTGGATTTGGGGCTGCAGGGGGCATCGATGAAGTTTGCCGCGCCTGTAAAAGATTATCACGAAGAGATGAATGACTGGTCGGCTGTTGCAAAACTCTCCTATGGGGAGAAGGGCACTTTTCTATTCACGGGAGATGCCCCCTTCCGTTCTGAAGAAGATATGATTGCAACGCACCAGGATCTTTCGTCTCAGGTATTGAAAGTGGGGCACCATGGTTCAAAGACTGCAACAAGCCAGGCGTTTTTGGATGCCGTAAAACCGAAGTACGCGATTATTTCGGTAGCGAAGGTTAATTCGTACGGCCTTCCAAGTGACGAGGTCATCAATCGCTTAAAGGCGAATCATATTCAAATTTTCCGGACAGACGAAATGAAGACCATTTTAGCGGTGACAGATGGGCATTCCATTGAATTCCAGCCGGTTCCGTCTTTAACGCCAAATCATTTGTCTTCGGAAGCGGGGAATGCAACGGCTTCCGGCAAGGCTGTTCCGCCAGCAAAGCAGCCGTCCCAGCGAACCACTTCTAATGGTACATTACAGGCGAAGGTTGATGATCAAACGCCCGAGCAGTATGGTAAAATTAATTTAATGGTTACAGGTTTGACAGGCGCGGCATATCAGGCAACTTTTCATTACAAAAGCAAGGACACCGTCTATCAGGGGACGGCAGGGACGCCGCTTCCGGTTCGGATCAGCAGAGCGGCTCCCGGCTATGAAGTGCGGATTGATATAAAAGCTGTTGTAAAAGGGAAAACATATACCACCCACACTTCTTTTACCCCGCAATAAAGGAGGCCGTTTTTGATGAAATATATTGTTGATCGGATCGAAGGGGAATTTGCTGTTTGTGAAAAAGATGACCGGACGACGGTGGATATCCGTCTGAGTGAGCTTCCATCCGGTGTCCATGCCGGGGACGTGATTATCGTTGAAGATGGAATACCGCGCATTGACAGGCAACTGACGAAGGAACGAAAAGCCCAAATCAAAAAATTGGCGGATGAACTATTTGAGTAGGCAGCAGGGGGGGAGGATCTATCGGGATGCCGATTGGGCGTATAGCTATATCCAAATAGGGTTTGTACTGCCCAACTTTTATAATAAAGAGTACACGGGAATCTATGTGTCCCATTAACTTTTACGATCTGCAAAAAAGGAGGATTGGTAAAGTGCTGGAATGTGAAAAAAAAATAAGAGCATGCCCCGGCCGAGTGACCGGCTTTTAGGCACGCCCTTATTCCTATCATGATTATTTTGCTTTCACCGCTTTTGCGTTGATGTAACCAACCCATTTCCCTTTGCCATCGTACAGGGAAAGATAGGTGAGGCCATTGCTGTGATAATAGGCATACTTGGCAAGGTAGGTTTTATTGGCAGCTTTGACATTTTTCTTTTTCCAGTTAAAGTTCTGGTATACAGCATATTTGCCGTTTGTCACTGTGACATACTTGCTGTAAGGAATTCCGGCACCTTGCTTACCTTGTCCGGTTTTTACAGCATGCGCGTTGATATATCCGGCCCACTTTCCTTTGGCATCATAAAGTGAAAGATAAGTTGAGCCATTTGTATGATGATAGGCATATTTGGCAAGGTAGGTTTTATTGGCAACTTTGACATTTTTCTTTTTCCAGTTAAAGTTCTGGTATACAGCATACTTGCTGTTTGTCACTGTGACATACTTGCTGTAAGGAATTCCGGCACCTTGCTTGCCTTGACCGGTTTTTACAGCATGCGCGTTGATATATCCGGCCCACTTTCCTTTGGCATCATAAAGTGAAAGATAAGTTGAGCCATTTGTATGATGATAGGCATATTTGGCAAGGTAGGTTTTATTGGCAGCTTTGACATTTTTCTTTTTCCAGTTAAAGTTCTGGTATACAGCATACTTGCTGTTTGTTACTGTCACGTACTTGCCATAATTTATGGCATTCCCTTGTTTGCTGGTCAGGTCATATTTTACAGTCACCATTTTCACGCCGGCAGTATTAGCCTTCAAGCTGTAGCTGTACGATTTTGAAGACGGGGTATAGTGATTTACTTTTGGTAAAGACACTTTTGCGGTGTTGCCGACAGTTGTTCTAACAATTGTATTTGGTGTAATCGGTTCACCCGTTTTCGCATCTACATACTTGATTACTGTGGTTTGTCTGGATACATCGTTGACAGCATCCCTATAAAACTTCAGTGACTGCAAAGCATAGCCGCGGTCATCAAATAGCCCCTGGTTATCCCAAGTTGTACCGCCCCAGGCAGGCTTGCCGTTGTAATACATTTTGCTGTCTGGGAAATAACCGACAGCACCTGAGCTGGCCCAGCCTGTCCCGTATTTTTCAGCAGCATCTTTATTCGCCTTCCAATTATCCCAGCCAGCGTAAACCGGAATCCAGGCCGGCTCCCAGTAGAATGCCCCGAGGCCGTTTTGCTGGCTCATCACTGTACTGTATAAACTTGTCAGTGCGTCTACCTGGCCTTGTGGGCCTACCGGGAAAGCATTTGTGTTTTGCCAATTGCTTTGCTCTTCGCCGATTGAATTTGGTGTCCCGTCAGCATCTTTCAAGCTGTTTACCCAAGCTGTTTCCATCACGGCAAACAGTTTGCCGTAGCTGGCGGCCAGTTTTTCCACCTTCGTTAAGGTTTCTGGTGTGTTGGCTTTTGCCGCTACAGACCAGTATGGATAGTATGACGATCCAAGCACATCATAGTCGACACCATCACGTTTCCATGCATTCATAATGTCTGTATACTTTTTCACATCCGGTGTTTCAATGTGTAAAGTGACTAAAGCGTTCGGTGCAGTATCGCGAACAGCTTTGATGCCGGATTTGATATAACTGTCAACCCGGGCTGATTTTGTTTTATTATTCCAAATGCCGGTGTATGATTCTCCTGCGTCACGGTTCGTCGTTACGCCCATCATGCCGTTGGTGATCTCATTGCCAACCTGCACCATCCCAACATCCGCGCCTGCGTTCTGGAATTTTTTAATGGTGCCGCTTGTAAAACTGTAAACATCTTTCTGTAACTGGGCGTCACTGTGCCCCCGCCATGCTTTCGGCAAAATTTGCTGCGCCGGGTCTGCCCAGAAATCCGAGTAGTGAAAGTCCAGCAAGATTTTCATCCCGTATTGGGCAGCTTCCTTGGCAATCGCCAGTTCGTGTTCAACGTCACACTGCCCGCCGCCGTAAATTGCGCCAGTTGAACTTTTTGGATCGTTCCAAATCCGTAATCTGATATAGTTCACGCCGTTATCATGGAGAATTTTTAAGAGGCTTTCCCGATTGCCGCTAAAGTCGTAATATTTTACGCCGGCTTCTTTCAGCGCTTCATAAGATGAGATATCCACGCCGCGAATCGAGTCGGAGGTCATATTTGTTAACTTGTTAATTGTAACAGTCTGTGCTTTTAAGCCGGTGTCCGCCCCGGTTTCAAACGGGTCTGCTTGTGGAGCAGGGGCCGTTGTTCCTGTATTGCCACTCGTGTTATCACTGCTGCCATCATCTGTACCGGTTAATAACTGCTTAAAAGCTGTGAGCGATTGGAGCGGATTGCCCAAGTCATCAAATAATGCCTGGTTATCCACTGAACTCGCGCCTGCCCATTGATCGGCGCCATCAACATATCCGGCTGCCGCCGTTGTTGCCCAGCCTGTCCCGTATTTTTCAGCTGCGTCTTTATTGTGCTGCCAGTGGGTGCCACTATTGCCGGCTTCCACTGCAATCCACACAGCATTGTCGTAAAATGCACCGCAGCCAGCAGTGTTATTTCCATCTGCCGTGATTGCGCTGTAAAGATTGTGCAGATAAGTTGCCTGGCCTTGGGGGCTGACTTCGCCAATTCCATTTTTCAGAATGTCGGAAGCTGTTGACCCGTTGCTTTCCCCGTCTGAATCCTGGTCTGTAAAGGGATAGCTGACACTTAATACTGCGAATTTTTTGCCGGCTTGTTTTGCCGCTTCCATGGCCCCTTTGATATCAGAAATTGCATCCCATGCCGCATATACATTGGCACCCAAAATATCATAATCCACATTTGCACTTTTTAGGTTGTTCGCAATGGTTGTAAACCAGTTTGAACCAGGATCGGCATAGGCCAATGCAATTTGGATGCTACTGTCAAATGACCGGATTTCTTTCGTTACAGCCGCCAAAATATCGTTGCCAGTTGCCATGTCCTGGCTCAAAAAATTTTGGGCTAAGTTGCTTCCCACTGTAACCATATCAGGTGTTACATTGTTGCTTTTTAATTTGTTCAAGGATTCGCTTATATAGCGAACAGCCGTATCTTTTAAGTTATCCGTTGCCCATCCTTTGGGAAGCTTCTGGTTATTTTTGCTTGTGTAAAAATCTGAGAATAAGAAATTAATATTGACTTTCAATCCTGCTGACTTGGCTGCCTGTGCAGTTTTAACGGCGTTTTCGAGCGTCGGGTTCCCGCCGTCGTATGATTTGCCTTCATCATTTGCAGGATTCACGGCAACTTTAAGATTGACATAATTGACGCCGGAATCTTTTAATAGATTCATAAAGCCTTCTTCATCGAGCGAACGGCCATTAAAGTCTTTGTATTTTACCCCGGCGGCCAGTTCTGCTTGATAGGGTGTTAAATCAATACCGCGGATGGTATCATCTGTTACAGTGGATACTTTACTGATTAAGGCAGGCAATTTAGAAGCGCCCGTATCTGTCCCGTTGCTGTAGGCCGCCGCAGTGTCTGAAGGTGTATCAGCAAGTGCGAATGGCACAGCTAAAGATGGGGCAAAAGAACCAGCCAGCAAAGCGAGCGTAGAACCAGCCACCAGTAAAGACCTTGTTACTTTCTTCATCAAACTTCCCCCTCATTTTTTTCACATACTATTAGATTATACTATAGTTTGGTTTGCGAAAAGAATGGTTAATCATTTTTTCTGCCTGCATTTATTGAGCTGAACAAGGGATGCAGGGAAGGCGTGCGGAAAACAAACGAAGATAGAAGGTGAATACAGATGCTTTGAAATTTTTAATCATCTTTGATAAACTACCGATGTATTCGCATTTATGGGGAGTACGATAAGGTATAAACGCTAACGCGAAATGGATGCGTTGTTTATATTTTGCTGTACTCAGTAAGTGCGTGGATTGAAATTGTGATTTGGAAATTTACGTTATTCTTGATTTTTTTACGTGTGTAGGCCAAACTGCCAGGGTATTGCTCCGATAGTTTGGCCTTTTTTTGTTCGGCAGCGGAATTTCAATATTAACAAACATTTATATGACCATGAGTCCAATGAAAAGTTCTAAACAGATATAAAAAACATCTCTTTTTATGAACTCGTCACTTTTGATGCGGGGTTTAAAAAATATTAAATGTTCAAATTTTTGTGTTGCAGAGCAAGAAAATTTTTACTATAATTAATGTATAGTTAAATTTCCAATTCACAGAAGGTGGTAAAAATCAGATACATTGCCCATTTTGCTGAAAATAAAGAGCCTCATTATTTGGATGAGCATATTAAGGGGACGTATTTTCAAACAAGACGTTTTAGCCATACGTTTGATCGTTACGGGATCACGGCCATTGCTGCGATTGCACATGACTTGGGGAAAAAGTCTGGTGCGTTTGTACAATACTTAAAAGCAGACAAAAAAATTCGCGGGTCAGTCCAACATGCTATTGGCGGTGCGATTGCACTTCATGACATCATGCAACGGGGGGTGCAGGATGAACGGATGATCATGGCGGCAGCAATCGTAGCGGGGCATCATACAGGAATGCCGGATCTGAATACAGTGTTTGATGAAAAGATCCCTGACGCTCCGCAATATTTGAAAACGATTCCGGATTTGTCGCAAACGGAAATGCAAATCATTAAAGACATATTGAAGCGATTTCCGGGATTGCCGCTCGGAGGGAAATCTGATAGCAAATCTCCATTTGCATACAAAGAAATGCTGATGAGAATGTGTTTTTCTGCACTGGTAGATGCTGATTTCCTGGATACTGAACGATACTTTGATTATGGGAAGAGTATAAAACGGCAGGGAAAAGCATTCAGTATACATCAACTGGATGAACAATTACAGAACTACATGCTTGAGTTGCGGATGAAAGGCAAGGATAAAGAGATAAATAGATACAGAAATGAAGTATATACGGCTTGCAGAGAAGCGGCAAAACAGCCTTTGTTTTTCCGGGCGCTGGTGGTGCCGACCGGGCTGGGGAAAACGCTGGCTTCAATAGCTTTTGCACTTGAGCAGGCAAAACGGTTTAACAAAAAACGGGTGATTGTGGCATTGCCGTTTGTGAACATCATTGACCAGACAGCCCAAAAGTATCAAGAGGTGTTCGGAAAAGCATCTGTTTTGGAACAGCATTCCCAGCTAAGTTATACGGATGATAAAGATGAGGCAATGGAGCGGGCAAGGCTGGCAGCCGAAAACTGGGACTCGTTTCCGATTATCGTGACAACGACAGTGGAACTGTTCGAGAGTTTATTTTCAAACCGGACAAGCAAAGTGAGAAAGCTTCACCGTTTAGCAAACAGCGTCATCATTTTGGATGAGTTTCAAAAACTGCCCATCCATGTTCTTGCGCCAATTTTTCAAGCTCTGCACCTATTGATGGAACATTTTAATGTCACTGTCGTTCTGTGCAGTGCGACACCATTGTCTTTTGAAAATGCAAAATTGATAGGAAATATGGGTACTCCAATTGAAATCTGTAAAAATCGCAATCAACTGTTTGCAAGCATGAAACGGGTTGAATATATCCGGGTTGAAAAGCCGCTTACTGTTTCAGAGCTTGTCGCCAGAATGAAGGAATACCCTGCAGCACTTTGTATCCTAAATACAAGGGAAGATGCTTTCCGTGTATACCGTGAAGCAATCCATCAAAAGCTGAACGGACAGCACATATACCATTTATCGAATCGCATGTGTCCTCACCATCGAAAAAAGGTGATCGAACAAATCAAAGAGGATTTAAAAAATGAAAAGTCCATCCTTGTAATCGCGACGTCATTGGTAGAAGCGGGAGTAGATTTTGATTTTCCGGCAGTGTTTCGCGCAATGGCCCCTTTGGACTCGATTGTCCAGGCTGCTGGAAGGAGCAATAGAGAAGGTAAACTGGAAAAGGGGGCAGTGTTTATTTTCGAATTGATTGGAGGGGGGATGCCTGGCGGAATGTACCGCAAAGGAACGGAGCAAACGAGGATTTTATTGGATCACTACAGCACCGCTGCATTGCATGATCCTTGGATTTTCGAAAAATATTTTCGGAGCTTGTACTCCTTCGGTGCAGACGATTTGCTGGATTCATATGGGATAACAAACCTTAAACCTTTTTCGTTTGAGACAGCGGACCGCTTGTTTCAAATGATTGATCAGAATACGGTGTCCATCCTTTGCAAAAATTACCAGGGTGAAGACGGACAGATTGAAAGATTAATCCGGATGTATAAAGAAGCGCCGTATTTAACAAAGGAATGGTATCGTGAAGCACAGTTATTTGCTGTAAATGAATATGTGGACAGCCGTTTTTTAAAAGAGAATCAAAATCAGCTAGAGAAGGTTTCGGAAGGTTGGTATATTTGGCACGGGGGTTATGACATGAAAACCGGGATTATGGATATGGACGAGAAAGGAGATTGACTGATGGGGAAAATTTTCCGGCTGAAAGTCTGGGGCGAGTATGCGCTGTTTACCAGGGTGGAAGCAAAAGTGGAACGGGTATCTTATCCCGTAATGACTCCGTCTGCGGCAAGGGGTATTTTAACAGGGATTTTTTGGAAGCCGGAATTCAAATGGCGAATAAAAAGCATCCACGTCTTGAAGCCCATTCAGTATTATTCCATTTTGCGGAATGAAGTTGCTTCAATTGTACCCAGTAATATTGTCACAAGCAAGCGGGACTATTTCACAGATGATGACCGGCAGTTACGCCATTCAATCATGCTGCGTGATGTTGCCTATATTATAACGGCAGAAATGCATCTAATGAACCCGACGATGGAAAATAAGAGGAAGTATGCATCCATGTTTTTGCGGAGAGTGGCCAAAGGGCAGTGCTTTTATCGCCCTTATCTCGGGACAAGGGAATGTTCACTTCACTTTTCCCTGCCTGAAGACGATGATCAGGCAATACCCGATACAATGGATATTGGCCCAATGTTATTCGACTTAAAATATCCCGCAGATCCCGGACAAAAAAATGCGCGTGCGATCCCCTATTTCTTTAATGCCAAATTGGACCGGGGTATATTGCATGTGCCCGAGTATTTATATAAGGAGGTGGATGGCTGAATGTATATGCGCAGACTGGTGGAGTTTGCCGAACAGCATGCCAATGATTTGCCGCCGGTCGGATATGCCCGGAAAAGTTATCAATGGTTTGTTGTAATTACACATGATGACCGTTTTGAGTTTATTCAGGCTGAGCGGGGTGAACAGCGTGTTATTCCGAATCGCAGTCGTCAATCGGGTGTATCGCCTATTTTGCTTACTGACAAGGCGGAGTATGTATTCAAGCTGCCTAAAAATCCCGCCAATGCAAAAAGAGCAGCGGAATGCCACCTTGCATATATGAAGTTATTGAAAGAATGCTGTGAGGCCACACGCAATGAACTTGTTCAAAAGATCGTGCAGATATTGGAAAGGCAAGACTGGCAGATTCCAGACGGTATGAAATCTACTGATGTGATCTTGTTTCGGACGGAAGCGGGCGATTTTCCCCATGAAGACAATAAAGTAAAAAAGTTTTGGGAGGATTTTCTAATAAAGAATAGCTCAAAGGAAGAGAACGATAGTGTTTGCTTCATTTGCGGACGTTCTGCACCGGCAGTAAAACGCCATACCATTGAATTTTCTGTGGGAAAAGAAAGGACAAAGCTTATTTCTGCCAATGAAAGTGCCTATCTTTCATACGGATTGGAAAACTCGGAGATTGCACCTACTTGTTTTGAATGTGAACAAAAATACGGGCAAGCGCTCTCGTACTTATTGAGAAAATATGCAAACAAAAAGCAGCACGGCGGCCCGCATATGATGGAAATCGGCAATGTAACATACGTTTATTGGGCAAGGCAAAACGATCCGGAAACGACCAGCATGTTTACGTTTCTATCCGACCCGGATCCTGTTGCAGTCCGGAGAATTCTATCATCGCCGTTCAAACGGGCCGAAAATCACGGTTCTTTAGATCGTATATGTATTTTAGCACTTTCAGCAAACAAGGCCAGAATGGTTGTCCGCGACTATGCAGAGCCGCCTGTATGGAAGGTGAAAAACCAAATCCGGCAATTTTTTGATGCACAACAAATTGTGGGAGCGCCAAAACCGGCCAGCATTTATTTATTGGCGGCGTGCATGTACCGTGACGGCAGAAAGGAAATGCAGAAGGAAGATGTTCAGGACTGGATGAACTGGGCCATTTACGGGAAAAGGCTCTCCGGGCGGATTATAGCAAAAATGGTAAAAAGAATTCAGGCAAGAGGCGGTATGGCATGGATACATGCAGCAGCAATAAAAAGCTGGTTGATTAGTCAAAAAAAGGAGGAATGGACAGTGGATTTGGATCAAGCCAGAGTCACGCCGGCTTACTTGTGCGGCAGGTTGTTTGCGGTATTGGAAGCGGTACAATACGAAGCAGTAAAGGGAAACGAAACGATTGCTTCAAGGTTCTATGCGGCAGCTTCATCTACTCCAAGGACAATTTTCGGGCTTTTAATGAGAAATAGCAAATGGCATTTAAGTAAAATTAGTAAAGAAAACAAAGGATATGAAGTTCGTTATCAGCAAAGGATTCAATTAATAACCGGCCAATTGAAAGAATTCCCAGCTGTCCTTGATTTGCAAGGACAGGCTGAGTTTGCGCTAGGCTACTATCATGAAAGACAAGATATATACAAGAAAAAAGAAAATATGCCTGCTGATGCTGCCAATGTAAGTGATTTAAATAAAACCGTTGTTGAGGGGGAGTAATACATGAACATAAATTCAATTATTGATCCAAACAAACGCTATGATTTTGTGCTCGTTTTTGATGTGACGGATGGAAATCCGAACGGTGATCCGGATGCAGGCAATCTGCCGAGAATTGATCCGGAAACAATGCAGGGTATCGTAACGGACGTTGCAATAAAAAGAAAAATAAGGGATTACATTTATTTGACCAGAGGGCATTTGGAAGGTTTTGATATTTATGTCAAGCATCGCGGGATTCTCACAAAGGAGCAGAAGAAGGCTTATGAACAATTAGAAAAACAGGAAAACGACGACAGCCCGAAAACAGTAAAAGATGCGCGGCAGTGGATGTGCGAACATTATTTTGATACACGTATGTTTGGCGCTGTAATGTCCACAAAAAAATTTAATGCAGGTCAAGTGCGGGGAGCTGTCCAACTGACATTCGCACGCTCGGTTGATCCTATTTTTCCTGCTGAATCGAGTATTACTCGTGTTGCACTAACGAATGCTGATGATATTAAAAGCGGGAAAGCTACTGATGAAGAGGCACGTACTGGCCAAATGGGGAGAAAAGCCTATGTGCCATACGGTTTATATATCGCCTATGGTTTTTATACACCATCATTTGCAGTTCAGACAGGAGTAAGAGAAGAGGATTTAAAAGGACTGTGGGAGTCGCTTATTAACATGTGGGATCTGGATCATTCAGCCTCCCGCGGCCGGATGGCATGCCGGGGATTATATGTATTTTCACATGAAAGTTACTTAGGCAATGCGCCATCTAACCAATTGTTTGAAAAAATTGAAATCCATCGCATTGATCAACATAAGGTTGCAAGATCATATAAAGATTATGCCGTCGTTTTTGATGAAAAGATGCCAGAGGGAGTAACACTGCACAAAATTGCAAATTCCTTTAAAGATGCTAAAGTTGTCAACTGAGTTGCTGTTTTTGGATACGGATCCTTTCTTCAGTGCCGTTCTTTATTGAAGGAGAAGCTTAACAGAGGCTTATAACCTGTAAAACATAAAAACCATTAGAAATAGTTTAATGTTAATTGCGTTACGACCGTGGACTATGATGTTGCTGCGTTTTAACACTCTGTTTTATGCAAAATAGCAGCCTTGTAATGAGAATTGCTTTTTGGCGCAACTGTGCGAATGGAGAGTATACATGAATTTCCCGTGGGATTCGCACCAGGAATCCCCTTGCTTTTTTCCAAATTACGGAATTTTTGCATGGATAAATTTAGAATAATATGGAAAAAACACAGTTATTCGTCAAAAAACATCAAATTTCTACAAGGTTATAGCTGTCACACTCCTCGTGAGTGTGTGAATTGAAATCAGGGCGAGCATAACAAGCGTACTCTTAGGCACTGTCACACTCCTCGTGAGTGTGTGAATTGAAATATAATCTCTATAAGTTGCAAGGTTCCAAGCACTGGTCACACTCCTCGTGAGTGTGTGAATTGAAATTCCAAGTTTTAAAAAACTTTTTTATAAACCTACCGTCACACTCCTCGTGAGTGTGTGAATTGAAATAGTAACAACGTTTTCAAGCTGTTTTTTTGTGTCGTCACACTCCTCGTGAGTGTGTGAATTGAAATTGCTCTGTTAATCCCAGAAGAATTTCAAACAGTCGTCACACTCCTCGTGAGTGTGTGAATTGAAATCCACGCTTTCATTTTTTTCATTTTGTCTCTTCCTCGTCACACTCCTCGTGAGTGTGTGAATTGAAATACTCCGAAAGACCTTTAAACGCTTGAAAGACCTGGTCACACTCCTCGTGAGTGTGTGAATTGAAATATGAAATGGAAATGGGATAATAAGGGAGCATATAGTCACACTCCTCGTGAGTGTGTGAATTGAAATTCCGCGCTCTACGGCCTCCAGCTTGCTGCATAAAGTCACACTCCTCGTGAGTGTGTGAATTGAAATAATCCGCATGGCAATAGCGAATTTATAGAACATGTCACACTCCTCGTGAGTGTGTGAATTGAAATATATTCGATTATGGACAGTTACGCGATCGATGATGTCACACTCCTCGTGAGTGTGTGAATTGAAATGCCTGGCTTGATAGTGACATCTTTCACAGCGACAGTCACACTCCTCGTGAGTGTGTGAATTGAAATAATAATAACCGCGTCTTGTTCCGTAAGATTCCGCGTCACACTCCTCGTGAGTGTGGGGATTGAAATAATAAACATTACGAGAAAGGGCTGGGGAGTGGAATGTCACACTCCTCGTGAGTGTGTGAATTGAAATCAGCAGAAAAAACGCCGGCAACCGTATTGACTATGTCACACTCCTCGTGAGTGTGTGAATTGAAATAAAAAGAAATGGAGACATATTATACAAAGTAATAGTCACACTCCTCGTGAGTGTGTGAATTGAAATAAATGCTCACCCATACCCAAACCACTAAAAAACTGTCACACTCCTCGTGAGTGTGTGAATTGAAATATCGCATTTTTTTCATTATTTATCGGCATTTTAGTCACACTCCTCGTGAGTGTGTGAATTGAAATCAATCGCGACTGTTAAACATTATACCCGCCTCGTGTCACACTCCTCGTGAGTGTGTGAATTGAAATCGGCGGAATGATGGCAGAAAACTTTTCATCAGCGTCACACTCCTCGTGAGTGTGTGAATTGAAATTCGGCGTAGTCACGGTCGATAACAAATCCGGTAGAGTCACACTCCTCGTGAGTGTGTGAATTGAAATAGCGCGATTAGCAGGGTATCTAATACATTTGCGTCACACTCCTCGTGAGTGTGTGAATTGAAATGCCAGATGATGAAAAAATACGTAGAAGAAAAAGAGTCACACTCCTCGTGAGTGTGTGAATTGAAATCTTTGGCATTTAAAAATGAGTCACAAGCGATACGGTCACACTCCTCGTGAGTGTGTGAATTGAAATTATCTTAATAAGTCCTTTTGGTATAAAATCGCTTGTCACACTCCTCGTGAGTGTGTGAATTGAAATATACCAGCGTCTAATATGCCAAGCATTTGGTTTGGTCACACTCCTCGTGAGTGTGTGAATTGAAATCCCCCTGGAACCCCTACGGGCGAGGCGGTCGGGAGGTCACACTCCTCGTGAGTGTGTGAATTGAAATCCGGACCGAAAGCCGGTTGTGTTTATCGACTATTGTCACACTCCTCGTGAGTGTGTGAATTGAAATTCTCACACAAACCTTTAAAAAACTTCGGTATCTGGTCACACTCCTCGTGAGTGTGTGAATTGAAATAATGAAAGGGTTATGAAGGAAATACAGAAAAAACTTTGCACTCGAAAGCATTTTAACGGTTAGAAGAGGACAAAATCACCCCCTTTTTGAGATATTTCTTCTATTGGTGGTAAACATTCAAGCCGGCTTGCTGGGTAAATCGGTTAAAATGCCAAAATCCGATTCGTTCAGCAATTTCTATTATGGATCGATTTTTTTGTGCCAACTGTTGAATCCGAATGAAAAGGAGAGCCGGCCCGTCCATTTACAGTCTGAAATCTGGCCGGGAATCCACTTGCTTCAAGATGGAAAAGATATTGTATAGATTCTATTCAAATTATTGGGCATTCGTATTTTTTAAAGATAAAATGGAATTATGTATTTATAAATTTTGTCATTATTAGAGGAGGCGGATGAGTTTCTCTCGCTTGTGCCGGGGTAAAATAAAATTTTCATCAAATTTTTCATATCATGCTTTTTGAAATTTTCAACTTGGCCAACACAGAAAAAAGAAAGAAGGATCCTGTATGAACAAGATGCATCGTAAGTTGGGAACTTTTGCGCTTACCATGACCGGCCTTGGGTCCATCATCGGATCCGGCTGGTTGTTTGGTGCCTGGAAAGCAGCAACGATTGCCGGCCCTGCAGCCATTTTTGCCTGGGTGATCGGGATGGTTGTTATTTTGTTTATTGCCCTTTCTTACAGTGAACTGGGGGCCATGTTTCCGGTAGCGGGGGGAATGGTAAAATACACCCAGTATTCCCATGGCTCTTTTGTCGGTTTTCTTGCTGCATGGGCGAACTGGATTGCCATTGTTTCCGTTATTCCGAGTGAGGCGATGGCTTCTGTTCAGTATATGAGCTCATGGCATTGGAGCTGGGCGCACAATTTGGCCCATAACGGAATGCTGACGCCAAAAGGGCTCGGCCTTGCTTCTTTGCTGTTGTTAATCTATTTTTTTCTGAATTACTGGGCAGTCAGTTTATTTGCTAGGGTAAACTCACTTATCACAATATTCAAAATTATTATTCCGGGGTTGGCGATTTTTGCACTTCTGATTGTCGGGTTCCATGGCAGCAATTTTACATACGGCCAAGCTTTTGCCCCGTATGGATGGTCAAGTGTGCTTACGGCGGTGGCGACATCCGGGATTGTGTTCGCATTTAACGGCTTTCAAAGCCCGATCAATATGGCGGGCGAAGCGAGAAAGCCGGGCCGGTCGATCCCGATTGCAGTCGTGGGATCTGTTTTAATTGCAACGGTGATTTACGTTCTGTTGCAGATTGCGTTTATCGGGGGTGTCAGCCCTTCTGTCCTGGCACATGGCTGGAATCATTTGAATTTTAACTCCCCGTTTGCAGATCTTGCCATTGCGTTAAATATTAACTGGCTCGTAATTGTCTTGTATTTGGATGCCTTTGTTTCTCCATCCGGCACCGGGATAACCTATACTGCAACAACGGCACGCATGCTGTATGGCATGGAGAAAAATGGATATTTGCCGCGGTTTATCGGCAAACTGCATCCGGTTTATGGCATTCCGCGCCCGGCGATGTTTGTCAATTTAGCCATCTGTTTTATTTTCCTGTTTGTGTTTAAAGGCTGGGGTTCACTGGCAGAGGTCATTTCTGTTGCAACGTTGATTTCTTATATCACCGGGCCTGTGACTGTCATGGCTTTGCGAAAAACTGCGGGGTACTTGTACCGTCCGCTCCGGGTGAAAGGCATGCAGATCATTGCGCCATGCGGCTTTATTTTTGCTTCGTTGACGCTGTACTGGGCACGGTGGCCGCTTACCGGGGAAGTTTTCCTCATCATCATGATCGGGCTTCCAATTTATTTTTACTATCAGGCGAAAAGGAAATGGAAGTCTTTTTCAAAAAATTTCAAGTCCGGCATTTGGATGGTCGCCTATCTGATTGTGATGATGTGCATTTCTTATCTTGGGAGTGAGAAATTTGGCGGCCTCAACATGATTCCGTACGGCTGGGACATGGTCCTCATTGCTTCCGTTTCGCTTGGTTTTTACATCTGGGCAGTGAAAAGCGGATACGAAACATCTGACCTGCGTGAAGCTGCAAAATTAAACAAAGCTTTGAAAGAGCACGACATGGGTGTGGATGATGATGAAAATGGAAACGGGAAACGAAACCCGGCTTATTCAACGGATTGGCCACACTGATTATCGTAGAATTTGTCTAACAGGGGAATCCCTTAAAACACGTACAAAAAGCAGCAACCCATTTATTATTGAAAAACTGAATACCAAAAAAGCGCAGCTGAACCACTGCGCTTTTTATGCCTTTTTATTTCACTTTCACCGTCCGGTATCCACTGCTGTTGCCGGATTTATCTGTAGCTTTTACTTTGACCACAGTCCCTTTTTTCTTCGGGTTGATTTTTATTTTGTAACTACCATGTTTATCAGCTTTGGCAGAGCCGATTTTTTTACTGCCGGTATAAGCGGTGACCGTTGCATATGCTTCCGTTTTTCCGGTGATATAACGGGAAGTATGGCTGACAGTGTTAACAGACGGTGTACTTGGTGCAATTCTGTCAACCACCGTCACGCTTTTTGTTCCACTTTTGCCATAGGTGTTTGTAGCATACACATAAATTTTTGTTCCGGCTTTTTGTTTAGGAATAGAAACTTTATAGTCGCCTTTGCTGTTGCTTTTGCCTTTATAGGTTTTGGAACCGATTTTAACATGAACGGTGCTTGATTTGCTCGTCTTCCCGCTAACGAATGTGCTTTTATTGCTGACTGTGTTCACGGACGGCGTTGCAGCCGGTGATCCGACGGTCGTTACTTTTGTTCCACTTTTCCCATAAGTGTTTGTAGCATACACATAAATTTTTGTTCCGGCTTTTTGTTTAGGAATAGAAACTTTATAGTCGCCTTTGTTGTTGCTTTTGCCTTTATAGGTTTTGGAACCGGCTTTAACATAAACCGTGCAGTTTGCGTCTGTCTTGCCAGATACACTTGTACTATTGGTACTTACCGTATTAATAGATGGTGCAGAAGGGTACAAAGGTGCATTGACGGATAAAACGTACTTGCCGGTATTATAATCACTGCTAATTTTTAAATAGTATGTTCCCGCTGGCAGGCTCTCACTTTTGTTCCATTGTTTAGGTGTTTCAATGGAGCCGTCGTAAATATAGTCGTCCCAGATGTTGTTTCCGTTCGCATCTATAAGATCCACATAGGCCCAATCTATACTGGAGTCAAGACTGATTTTAAGGTTTCCTGCTTTTGGCAGGTTTACTTTATAAACGTCCGTATCGTCACTCCAGCTCAAAAAACCGGTTACTTTTTGGCCGTTTGACAGCTCCTGTGCCTGAGATGTACTGTTATTTGGCTCCACTTCATTATTTCCTGCTGGTGTGTAATTGACATATAAATTGTATTTACCCGTATAACCGCTGGAATTAGGGCTTGCTGAACGAATCAAATTTGGTCAGATACAAGCCAAATTCCGATTATCAAAATATAAAATAGTGTTGTGTAAAAATTTCAAAAAAAGAACCCTGAGCTTGCGCTCCAGATTCAGTATGAGGAATTGAAGGGCTACTACTGTTTCGCTGGTCTCCTGAAGGCGTGCTCGAATAAGGCCCAGCCCATACTTGCGCTTGCCTTCGCCAAATTTGCCTTCAACGGCATTACGTTCAGAGGCATCCTGCCTTGCGACGCGTTCCAAGGTTTTGTCTTCCGTTCTGGATGGGCGTCCTAACCTTGGCCCACTCAGACGAATGCCAAGAGATTTGCAGTATGCCAGATTATTACGGTTTCGGTAAATTTTATCTGCCAAGATCGCTTCCGGATAAAATCCGAACCGGTTGTAGTAGTTTTCAACAGATTCCTTGAGAGTGGTCCCTTCATTGTAATTTTCCCAGTCGAGGTGCTCAATCAAGGCATAACCATCTACGACACTGATGGCGACTTTTGAACCGAACTCCACGTTCGCTTTTGCCTTGCCGCGCACAATTGGACGGACATGTGGCTGGGAAATGCTTACAATCCGGTGGTCAACCCGGTGTGTTTTCTTTTTGTACATTTCTGCCTGTTGGCGGTAAAGTTCATGAATCACGAGAAGTTGCCTGTATTCATCTTTGCTTAAAAGAGACAGAGAGCTTTGGGAAACAAGATTTTTAATGATCTCCAGATCTCGTTTCACATATCCGAGCTGTTTGCCTACAGCTTTCCGGATTTTCCGGGCGCCAGCTTTACGTTGCTTAGCGACAGAAAGATAGTCCTTGCGGGCTCTTTTTCTGTAGGTCCGTGGCTTACGTAATTTCCCTTTGTGTGGTTCATGCAGGACATCAATGATATGTTCCAATTTCTCACGGGCTTCGTTCAACAACCCGAGGTCTGTAGGGTAAGCAATATCAGCCGGTGCACAGGTTGCGTCCAAAATGAGCTTTCCTCTGTTCTTCGTTTTGGGAGAAGCCGATTCAGTTGAATGCTTTTCTGAATCGGAACCGGGAGGCTGAAGATCGCCACGATCATGATCATTACGATCTTCATCATCATGATCTTCATCGTCGTGATCCTGATCATCATTGTTGTCGTTTTCCTTAGATGCTTCTTCCAATTGGCGTTTTTGTTCTTCCAGAACGATCCATTCATTCAGTTCGTTGATGATATTTGCGCCCAAACGTTTTCTAAAACGAGTCATCAGAGAATGGTCGAATGGGGCTTTTTCCTGGAATTCAGGCAAGCCGATAAAATACTGAAGATACGGGTTTTCTGTGATCTGTTCGACTGTTTCCCGGTCAGACAGCCCAAGCCGTTCTTTGATATAAAGAGCCCCAAGAGCGATTCTGACAGAATAAGCCTTTTCGCCTTTGAATTTCTTCTTGAAGGACTTGGCATACTTTTCTTCGGCCATCCACCAAGGAATCATTTCAGCAAGACGGACCCAGCGATTTTCTTTATTTAATTTCCCACCGAATGGTAGAAAAAAATCATCTACAAAAGTTAATTGATGTTCGGTCTTTTTGTACATCGTAACAGCCTCCAAGTGCAAGGTTTTTTACGTGTTTCCTTTGAAATCCTTACACTTTATATTCGACAAAAGTAGCCAAAATCCTTGTCAAATCTGGAATTTTTGCTTATTCAGCAAGCCCGAATTAGAAATCTTGATATAATAGGTTCCTGCCTCCAGATCAACACTCTTTGACCATTGCTTCGGCGTTTGAGAGGATCCACCATATATGTCTTCATCTCCCCAAACATCATTTCCACTTTCATCCAGAAGATCCAGAGAAGCATCATAAATGTTTGAATCTACGTGAACATCAATGGTGCCTGCTTGTTTCAAAATGAATTTATAGCAATCCGTATCATCATTTAAGCTAAGAAAACCGTTGATTTTCTGGGTATTGAGTGTAATAGGCTGTGCTTGTGATGTGCCATTGTTCGGCTCTTTTTCATTGCTTCCTGCAGTATTAAATCCAACCTTTAAATCATATTTTCCGGTATAATCATCGGCCTGGGAAATCTTGATGTAATAGGTTCCGGCCTCCAAATCAGCTTGATCCGACCATTGTTTTGGCGTGGAAGCAGATCCATCGTAAATGTCTCTGCTATAACCCCATACACTCTCTCCATTTTCATCTGTCAGATCCAAGATAACAGCTTCGATATACGAGTTTAAATTGACTTTCACTGTACCAGCCGAAGGCAGTGTAATTTTATAGACTTGCTCAGCATTTTTGTTACTTATTGTGTTAGTAACTGTCGTATTAAAGTTTAAAGTTTGCGTGGTGCTCGCAGAAGCATGACCTGTTTGTAAAACAAGTGCTGGTAAAATTAATGCAATTGCCAAGACCAAGTAAATGGTTTTTTTATAACCTTCACTATTCAACCCCTCCAGTATCGACAAATTAAAAATAAGTGGGAAAACACGTCTCCTTTCTTTGCAAAATTAAAAAAACTAATTCTATTATAAAAGAAATTGGAAAAATAAACAACAATTTTTATAGGGCTTTTGTATGAGGGATTTATCGTATTTTTAAAGCTACAAATCCTGTTTTCCAGAGTAGTTCGGGAATTCCGGGGAAGTCAGTTAGTACCAGCGTAAGGTGGACCCCATCGTCAAGACACAAATTTAAAATTTTTAAGGTGGGGCAGAATCTGAAAAACAGATACTGACTAATAGAGCGTGAGGATGCTCATTGGAGGCAGTTAGTGGACAGTTCACATTTTTTGGAGTGATTCATCCTGCTTTATTTTTCCTTCTCTGGGGGTGTTGTGTCAAGGGCGAGTGTAGCGAGGGCTTTGCCGAACCCTTGACACAACACCCCCGGAGAAGTATCCTCTACCCGAAAGATGAATCACTTAAAGGCCATAAACGGAGGCAGGAGTCTTATAGCCCAGGGCCTATGTAGCGCTGTACAGCCTTTCGGTTGATGACCAAACCTTCGGCATTCAGTAAAGCAACAATGCGCCTGGAGCCGTAATAGGGATGTTTGGTGTAGATTTCATCAATCCGATGTTTGATAAACAATTCTTCAGGAGACGGCCCGACTGGCTTGTAGTACAGGCTTGAACGGTTCAGGCTCAAAAGATCGGCCTGGATGGAAATTGGCAGTTTTGCTTCGTCATCCCAGTCGACCATTTCAACTCGTTCTGCTCTACTCCTTAATTCCAGATTTTTTTTAAGCCACGACAACTGCGTGGTTAGGCGGCCGACTTCCGCATAGAAACTTTCAATGGTCTGTTCATACTCGGCTTTCATTTTTCAACTTTTTTGTTGCCTTTTTCAAAGACTTTTGGCATCTGTTTGTTTATTGCAAAATTAAAGTGCAGAGATGTGCAAAATTTCTATGCAAATGGTTATGCAGAGGGGCTTTACATGGAGGGGTAGCCATGATAACCTGTTTGGGTTTGCCAAATCTGTTACAGCTGGCCGCTTGGCAAAAGAATCATGGCTGCAGAGGCTCCATGTCAAGCCCTTAATAGCGAGAATTCAGATTGAATTTTTATGCGGTATAAACGAATTTATATACTGCAATACTCTGCACTTTTTTCTTGCAAAAAACAATCTGTTCAAGAAAAGCATTTCTCCATTGGCGAATTTGATTCACATGGATTCCATGAGCAGAAGCAATTTCGTTCATCGTTTTTTCTTCTTTTAAGACCTCTAGCACGACTTGAGTTTTAAATTCAGGCGTATAACTTTTTCTCATAAACCTACTTTAACAGCTCCTCATTTTGTGTCTAGTTTTATGGGTCCATTATAGCGGGGCTGCAGCTGGGTTCCGTTTAAAAGTGGGGATTTTCAATCTGAAAAAAATATGAGAAGGTTCTTCATAGGACAGGAAACTATGGCCCCATTGTTTGGTAACAGACAAATTTTCAACTTGTGGCATCATGGGGAAGGTGAGATATCATATGAATAAGTTGCCAGTTACAACAAAATTTTGTCGAATTGTATAGTCTTGGATGGAAAAATGTTATATAATTTAAATAGTTTACACATAAATGATTTTGGAGGAAATGATGAAAAAACTGAGGATCTTTTTATCCATTTTACTGGCGGTTGTTGTATTGGGCGGCGGTGTAGCTTATTTTGCTTACCAAAAGCTGCAGCCGGAGAACCATTTTAAAAACGTGCCGACCGTTTCTAAAACAAGGAACAACCCGGGCAGCCAAGGCGCAACAACACCCAAAATGAAGGAAAACGTATTCAATGTCCTTTTACTCGGTTCGGATGAGCGAAAAGGGCAGAAGGTGGGCCACTCGGATTCGATTATCTTGCTGCATGTCGATCTGAATAAGCACAAGTATAACATGGCCAGCATTCCCCGTGACACACGCGTGTATCTTGATGGCTACGGCTATACGAAACTGACAAGCGTGCAATATATTAAACAGGCAACAGGTGGCACAACAGCCGGGATTAAAGCCGCTATTAATTCAATCAGCCAATTGACAGGCGTACCGGTCAACTATTATGTGGAAACGAATTATGAAGGCTTGCAGTCGATGGTGGATGCGCTGGGGACGATTGATGTGGATGTGCCGTTTGATGTAAAACTGACACACCCCTGGTACCCGGAAAACAAAGGAAGAATAATTGCACAAGGTACGCAGACGCTTGACGGGGAGATGGTGACAGAGCTTGTACATGAACGCTATTCGTTGAAAAATGTGGACTATGACCGCCAGCTGTTGCAGGCAAAAGTGCTGATCGGTATTGCCAAAACCGCACTCCAGCCGAAAAATTTAACAAAACTGCCGAATCTGGTGGACAAATCATCTGATTTTGTCATTGCTACCAATATGTCCAAAACAGATATCGCAAGCCTCGGCCTGCTTGTAAAAAATCTCAACACAGATAAGCAAGTGACCTATTACCAGCTGAAAGGCACTTCTAAAAGCATGTATGACGATATTTTAAAAAACAACAACTCGGAAATCGTCCTTGACCAGACGGCATTGAAAAAGACCATGAAGCACTTTGAATAAAAGGATTCGGAATGGGGGATTGTGATTTGCATGATGGAGCTGGGATAAGCGGCATTTTCCGACGAGACGAAGTACGTGGAAAGGGAAGCAGTGTAAGGATGATAAAAAGATGCCGTTGTTTGGTCCGGCATCTTTTTATCATTATGAAGCTAAAGCGGGAAAGCTGCTCTGTTGTTTTAAAAGGGAAACGATCACGAGGCCCACTGCTGTTTTTGGATCCAACAATATACCTGTTAAGGCAAATCGTTGCCGGCAGCAAAATAAATATCATACCAGTCTCGGCGGGTAAGGCTTACTTTTGATGCTTCTGTGATTTTTTTCAGCCTTTCCGGGTTCATTGTTCCGGCAATGACTTGGATTTTCGCCGGGTGCCTTAAAATCCATGCGGTTGCGACGGCCTCTTTGGAGACGCCTTGTGCTTGCGCCAATTGGCCGAGTTTTTCGTTCAATTCCGGGAATCTTGGATCGTCGATAAAGACGCCTTCAAAGAACCCGTACTGGAATGGCGACCAAGCTTGAATGGTGATATCATGCAGGCGGGAATATTCCAGAATTCCGCCGTCATGGTTGATGCTGCGTTCGTCTTTCATATTGACGTGCATCCCGAAGTCAATCATGCCGGTGTGCGCGATGCTGAATTGCAACTGGTTGACAATCAGTTTTTGAGAAACGAATTTTTGGACAAGTTCTACCTGGTACGGATGGAAGTTGCTGACCCCGAACTGGCGGACTTTGCCGGCATCTTGCAGTTCTGAAAAAGCTTCGGCAACTTCTTCCGGTTCCATTAATGGATCAGGGCGGTGTAGCAGGAGTATATCCAGGTAATCGGTTTGGAGCCGTTCCAGAATACCGTCAACCGCTTGTAAAATATGCGATTTGGAAAAATCATACATTTTGTCGCCGATGCCGCATTTTGATTGTAGAATGATATCTTCCCGTTTGATGGAACTGTTTTTCAGCGCATTTGCAAAAATTTTCTCTGATTCTCCTTTTCCGTATATATCGGCATGATCAAAGAAATTGATGCCATGCTCGACTGCTGTTTCAATCATCGTTTGTGCCTCTTTTTCCGATAACGCATTCATCCGCATGCAGCCTAAAGCAACTTCTGATCCCAATATACCGCTCTTGCCAAGATTGATATGATTCAACTTCATACCTCCTGTAAAATTCTTCACAATTTTATTATGAGTTTGGATCGTCTGCTAAGTCAATGAAAAGCACTTGCACGACCGGGAAATGGCGGATCAAATTTGCAAATTGCAGATAGTAAAATTCACTTGAAAATAGGGCGAGTGTCCTTTAAAATAAAACTGAAAAATAAGAAAAGGAGTGAGCGATTTGCCATTGGAACTGGTAATGGAAAAACAGGCCGGTTACAACGTGCATGACCGTTTGTTTAAGGAGCTGATCCAAAACTTTTTTAAGGAATTTATGGAAGCGTTCTTCCCGGATGTGTCAGCGGATCTTGACTACCGCCGGGTGAGGTTTTTGTCGCAGGAACAGTTTACGGACTTTCCGGGCGGCGAACAAAAACGGGTTGACATCCTTGCCGAGACGAAGGTAAAAGGCAAAGACACCGTGATTCTCATCCATGTAGAGCCCCAGTCGTATTACCAGAAACTTTTTCCTGAGCGACTATTTCGCTATTACATGATGATCAGCCTCAGGCACCGGAAACCAGTATTGCCGATTGCCGTATTCAGTTATGAGGAGAAAACAGAGACCCCCGATACGTACACCTTTGCCTTCCACAACATCGAAATTCTTCGTTTTCACTATTTATCCATTCATCTGATTAAGAAAAACTGGAGAGATTATATCCGGAGCAACAATCCCGTTGCCGCAGCATTGCTGAGCAAAATGGGGTATACAAAAAAAGAGCGGGTGCAGGTCAAACTGGAGTTTCTGCGGATGCTAGCCCGGATGGAACTCGACCCTGCAAAAATGAGGCTGTTATATGGTTTCTTTGATTTTTATTTAAAACTGAATGAAAAAGAGGAGGCGGAAGTAATGGAAAACATTAAAATGCTGGATCCGGATGAAGCAGAGCAAGTATTGAAGCTGCCGAATTCTTACTTTGACCGCGGGTATAGGAAGGGAAAAGAAGAAGGAAGAGAAGAAGGTGAAGAAAAGTTAAAAAGATTTATTGCCAACTTGTTAAAAAATCAAGTGGATTTGAAGATCATTGCCCAAGCATCCGGCTTGAGTGAAGAGGAGATCCTGAAAATCAAAAGGCAGATAGAGGGGGGAAAGCATTGAGCCCGGTTTGTGACGAAGCAGAACAAGTAATAAAGCTGCCGAATTCTTACTTTGACCGCGGGTATAGGAAGGGAAAAGAAGAAGGAAGGGAAGAAGGAAGAGAAGAAGGTGAAGAAAAGTTAAAAAGATTTATTGCCAACTTGTTAAAAAATCAAGTGGATTTGAAGATCATTGCCCAAGCATCCGGCTTGAGTGAAGAGGAGATCCTGAAAATCAAAAGGCAGATAGAGGGGGAAAGCATTGAGCCCGGTTTGTGACGAAGCAGAACAAGTAATAAAGCTGCCGAATTCTTACCTTGACCGCGGGTATAGGAAGGGAAAAAAGGAAGGAAGAGAAGAATTGTTACAAACGATTCCAATTTCACGTTTTAAATCAAGCGTAATGCTTTTTTTATTCCGGTTGGCGCATAAATAGCAAGCGCTTACTTTTTGCTGGAACGGCGGCCCCCATCCCCGTGTTTCGTCACTCCCGCCGGGTGCTTCGACTTTGATCACTTCTGCACCGAGATCGACAAGGATCATTGTGCAAAAAGGCCCGGCCAGCACCCTTGTTAAGTCAAGCACTTTTATCCCGGACAATGCGGCTTTCAATCTATCCACCCCTTTCAAAAAATAGAAAAAACCAGCATTTGCATCCAAAAGGCACGGATAAAAATGACTGGCTTTTTCTGTCGAACAACTTATCTTGCGGAATAAGCAGGCAGAATAAACAGTTATGTCTTTCATCAACAGGATTGCCCCCGGCTGGCTTTGTTCACGTATTCCGGGGATGGAACATCGCACAAAGCTTGGTGGGTGTTATGTATATAGGATAATCCATTTCGGCAAAATTGTAAATTGTTTTTGAATATTTTTATTAAAAAATCAAAGTAAACAGGTGACATCCCTGTACGGTTTATCAGCCAGCTTGGCCCTGCTGATTGCGGTTTATGGTGCATTCGCATAGCGCGTGGTTGATTGGATTTTCATCATACCAGTGCGTGTTGAATTCCAATATCCGGAAAATCTTGTTTGCATTATTTTTGACCGCCGAATTGGGGAATGTTAAATTAGAGGAAAATGGTTTTTCAGGAGGGATTTTCATGGAGGGGAATAAAAAACAGATCCGGCTGGCGAGAAGGCCTGTTGGAACGCCAACAATGGAAGATTTTGCTTTTACCGAAGCGCCAATTGGCACACCGGGTGAAGGCGAAGTGCTAATTCGGAATGTGTATATCTCCGTCGATCCGTACTTAAGGGGCAGAATGGAGGATGTGAAATCGTATATCCCACCGTTTCAGCTGAATGATGTCATTGTAAGCGGCGTGATCGGACAGGTTGTCGCATCCAAGTCCGCCCAATTTGCCAAGGGCGACATCGTGATCGGCTCACTTGGCTGGGAAACATATTCGCTTGCGCATGAAAAAATGATCCGGAAGCTGGATCCCGATCTTGCGCCCGTTACGGCCAATCTTGGCATCCTTGGAATGACCGGGCTTACCGCGTATTTCGGCCTGATCGATATCGGGAAGCCGAAATCAGGCGAAACGGTGGTTGTATCGGGTGCTGCAGGGGCGGTCGGCTCCGCTGTCGGCCAGATTGCAAAAATCAAAGGGGCGCGTGCTGTCGGAATTGCCGGATCTGAGAAAAAATGCCGCTACCTGACAGAAGCATTAGGGTTTGATGCTGCCATTAATTATAAAACGGAAAATGTCGGAAAGGCACTGAAGGAAGCCTGCCCTGACGGTGTTGATGTATATTTTGACAATGTTGGCGGTGAAATTTCCGACGCGGTCTTCCCGCTGTTGAACAATTTTGCGCGCATTCCGGTATGCGGCGCCATATCCGCTTACAATAAAACAGAGCCGGATGTCGGGCCGCGTGTACAGAGTTATTTAATCAAAACGAGTTCGCTGATGCAGGGTTTTACAGTCGGCCATTACAGTTCCCGTTTTAAAGAAGCCGGCGCCCAGCTTGCCGCCTGGTTGAACGAAGGCAAATTAAAATATGAAGAAACGATAACAGAAGGTTTTGATTCGATCATTGACGCTTTTCTCGACTTGTTTAAAGGAAAAAATATCGGTAAGCAGCTGGTGAAAATCAGCGAATTTGAGTAATGTAGTGAGAAATAATGCATAATGGGTGCAGGCCGGCTGCACAAATTGGGGCATAACGATTCATGGATCAGGTATAGGGCGGGGATAAAGGCTGCCATACTTGACAACAAGTGATGTCCTTCTTTTGTGCGTTCCCCAGGCTATATGGAATTTTTCAATAGGATCCATCACAATGCAGCAGAAATTAAAAATACCGTTGTACCGGTGTATTGCTTTGCATCTTTTATATAGAAGAATTCAAAAACGGCCATTCAAAAATACTTTTGGATCGTGGCTGAATCTGTGTTTTTAACGGCTTTCCGAAAGAAGTCTCCCATCCTCTAGGAATGTAAAGGTGCGAATCGCACCAATGAGTAGGTGGGAGATGAATTTCGGTTGGCTTTAGCCAAAGTTATTTTTCCAATCCTTTTCTCAACAATTCTAAGATTGCGGCTGTTCTAGTTGGAATCCCATTTTCTTTTTGATATTGCTCCAATTTTTCTAATATCGTCTTAGGCATACGAATTTCTACACGTTCTTTCTCTTCTCTCATGATTATCACCTCATATTGATTGTACGGATTTTTTACAGTATAATCAATATATACGAAATTTTTCCGCACAAAGTGAGGTGAATGGATATGGCCAAGCAAAACAAAGCTTTCAAGTTTCGTTTGTTACCAAACAAAGAACAATCCGCATTATTAGCTAAGACATTTGGTTGTGTTCGCTTTGTCTACAATAAGATGTTAGCTGAACGCAAAGAAACGTATGAAAAGTTCAAGGATGATAAAGAATTGCTTAAAAAGCAAAAGTTTCCGACTCCTGCAAAATATAAAAGTGAATTTCCATTCCTAAAAGAAGTGGATTCTTTAGCTTTGGCAAATGCACAAATGAACTTACAGACTGCTTATAAGAATTTCTTTGAAGGAAATGCGGATTTTCCAAAGTTCAAAAATCGTAAAGCAAAACAATCCTATACAACTAATATGGTCAACGGAAATATTAAGCTAGAAAATGGTCATATCAAACTGCCAAAAATCAAAAAGCCAATAAAAATGAAACAGCATAGAGAAATTCCTGCTGATTATAAATTGAAATCCTGTACCATTTCCAGAACAAAGTCAGGAAAATACTATGTTTCCGTACTAACAGAATACGAAAAAGATATACAGCCTAAAACAATAGAAAATGTCATTGGGCTAGATTTTGCTATGGCTGAATTATACGTGAGTAGCGAGAATGAGAAAGCCAATTATCCTCGTTATTATCGTGTGATGTCAGAAAAATTAGCAAAAGCACAACGAATTCTTTCTCGAAGAAAGAAAGGTTCTGCACGTTGGAACAAGCAACGACTAGTAGTGGCTAAGTTACATGAGAAAGTGGCGAACCAACGCATGAATTTTCTTCATCATAAGTCAAAAGAATTAGCTTCTAACTTTGATGCTGTCGTGATTGAGGACTTGAACATGAAAGGGATGTCTCAAGCCCTTCACTTTGGGAAAAGCGTTCATGATAACGGCTGGGGGATGTTCACTACTTTCTTAGCGTATAAGCTAAAAGAACAGGGGAAACAACTTGTGAAAATTGATAAGTGGTTTCCCTCCACTAAGAAGTGTTCATGTTGCGGCAAGGAAAAAGAAATGCCATTATCTGAACGTGTATATAAATGTTCTTGCGGCTTTGTATTAGATCGCGATCACAATTCTGCAATCAATATCAAAAATGAGGGATTACGCTTATTCGCGTTATCATAAGTAACAAAACTCTTGGAACAAGAGGGTTAGCTCGGTCAGTTTTCGTTGGCTAGTAAAAGCAACGATAAGTCGAGAAGCCCCCACTTCAATCAAACCGTAAGGTTGATAAGTGGAGGGTAGTTCACAAATCTTCTTTAACAGTATTTAGCAAAAGCCAAAAACAAAACAGGTTTCATGCAAGTCTACTTTTTTATTGGCAGATTTTTCATTATTTCACCACAAGAATCCGGATGTGCGGAGGGGAAATCGTCAAATATCTTTACCTTGCACACGCCTGGTGATTCCGGTATGATAGGGGCACAATGGTGTCGGCGCAGGAGGATATAAAATTTGAGAGAACTGCTAACTAACCGGTTTGTCCGGATGATTTTCTTATCGGAATTATTTTTGCAAGCCGGGATCTGGGTACGGAATTTTGCCGTCCTGTTGTTTGTTACAGATAAAACGAACGGAAATCCGCTTGCGGTATCGATGATTTCAGTCGCAGACTATTTGCCAATTTTCATCTTTAGTTTTATCGGCGGGGCATATGCGGACCGGTGGCAGCCAAAGAAAACGATGATCTGGTGCGATTTGCTTAGTGCCGCCTCAGTTTTTGCCGTGATCGGCGCGCTTATATTTGGTTCGTGGCAGGTGATCTTTTTTGCCATGCTCGTTTCTTCCACTTTATCGCAATTTTCGCAGCCTTCGGGATTAAAGCTGTTCAAAATGCATCTGGAAGAAAGCCTGATTCAGCAGGGGATGGCGGTGTACCAGACGATTTATGCCGTGTTCATGATTTTCGGCCCGGTGATCGGCACATTTGCTTATCAAAGGTTAGGAATTGATCTTTCGATAACCATTACCGGGGTGGCCTTCCTGCTCTCCGCAGCGGCCTTGTCTTTTATTCCGCGCGATGAAAAGGTCAAAAAGGCTGAAAATGCGACAAATATTTTCCAGGAAATGAAAAGCGGGGTTCGTTATGTGCTTGCAAAGAAGGAGCTCAGGCTGCTTGGCTGCGGATTTCTTACTGCCGGGCTCGGCGTCGGGTTCATTCAGCCGATGAATATTTTTCTTGTAACCGATCGCCTCGGCCTGCCGAAAGAATACCTCCAGTGGCTCGTGATGGTAAACGGGATCGGCATGATTGCAGGCGGCGCGTTTTCAATGTTTTTTTCAAGATCCACTTCCCCGCTTAAGTTGCTCGTTACCGGACTGCTCGCGAATGCCCTCGGGCTTGCGGTGATCGGCGCGTCAACTTCTCTTTGGCTGACGCTTGCTGCGGAGCTGGTTTCCGGCCTGTTCTTGCCAAGCATTCAAATCGGGATCAGCACAATGGTTTTACAAAATACGGAATCGGACTATATTGGCAGGGTGAATGGCACGCTTTACCCGCTTTTCACGGGGGCAATGGTGATCACGATGAGCCTTGCCGGCCTGGTGAAAGTATGGCTGTCGGTGACGGCTGTTTTTGAAATTGCGGCGTTATTTTTTATCATCGGCCTCTGCTTTGCCTTCCCGTTAATGAAAGAAAGATCACACGCGAGGTGAAGTCTTTGCGGGATAGGCAAGAGGCAAACATATTTGCAAAAAAAGTTTTCCAAAAGAGGATGCTTCGAAACGGCGGAAGCACCCTTTTTCGTATATCGTTCTATAAAAATGAATGGACAGCAGGGCAGTGAAAGGGGAATAAAAGCCTTGATTTCGAATCGGCAAAAACAAATATTATGGTTGTTACAAAAGTCGGATGGCCCTCTGAATGCGAAGGCCATCGGGGAGCGGCTGGGCATTAGCGACCGGACGGTAAGGGAGGAAATTCGGCAAATTCAACAGAAAAGCGATGAGCTTGGCGTAAAATGGAAATAAAGGAATGCTGCGGGCAAATTCGTTTTGTTCCCATGGCCGGCAACCTGTTTTCCCACAGGCTGCCAGGAACAGGCGGAAAGGAAATATTACGGCCTTTGCATGATTCGTTTAGGGCTTACTGAACAAATCAGATAGTTGAAGTTGCTGCCTAACGCAAATTTTATAAAACTTCTTATTCAAAATGTTTCCTAGCATCATGATTTACACTCCTGCCGGCCGTTCACATTTATGCTGTTACTTTGTGCTTAGTTTGTGCTCAAGCTGTTGTACAATTTGCGCGTGTTTTTCTTCTGACAGCTTGATTTTGAAAAAGTAGAGCAATGCTGCAATGGCAATTAAAATCATCGGGCCGAAGAAAATGAAAAGTTTAAAGATGGACAGCCCATGGCTTGAGATATCACTCGGGAGGGCATTCCCTGTCATACCGGCAAGTACGGCCGCTATCCCGACAATCCCGTTGGAAAAGGCGCCGGCCAGTTTATCAAGCAAAGGGCGTACGGCTAATGTGACAGACTCATTCCGGTTCCCAATTTTTAATTGTCCGTATTCCACACTGTCGGTAATCGTCATAAGCGCGGCCAGGAAAATCATCGGATAAGGGAAAAAGTACAGCGAAACAGCAACCAAAACAGGAATTAAATGATGCCCGGCCGTTAAAAACAGCACGTAACCGCAAAGCATGAATATAATGCCGCCGGTGTAAATGGTTTTGCGTTTCACCCATTTCACCATGACCGGGAACAGGGCAACAGATACCATTCCTAAGATGGCCGTAATCACGCCGACTAAATAATAATCACTCTGTCTTCCTAACACATATCTAAAATAGTAAATTAAAAGCGAGTTTGTAATCGTATACCCTAAGGCAAAAAGAAAATAAGAGAGTGCCAGCCACATTAACTGGTCATTTTTGCCGAGCACTTTAAACACATCGCGAAGGCGAATCTTCTCGGCGCTTTCACGGATCAAGTTCTTTGTTTCTTTCGTCCCCCAAATGGTGGCCATCGCCCCTAAAAAAGAGACAAGCGCAATGACAATTGCAAAACCGAGCCACCCGGCGCGTGTTTCCGTCTCACCTGATGTACCGGAAAAAATATGGGAGAAAAAAGTAACGAGCGGTACAACCGCGATGACAACGCCCTGGGCTCCTAACGTAGAGCCGAAACGGGAAATCGTGCCGAATTTGGCCCTTTTATCCGAATCAATCGTTAAAGCCGGCAGCATCGACCAGAAAGAAATATCCTTAATAGAATAAAATACATCAAGAATCACAAAAATAATGCCAAATAGAATCAAATAAAGATACGGGCTTTTTGTCGTTAAGCCGCCTAAATTGGTAAAAATAAGAATCAGCGCGATTGAACTTACAGCCGCCCCGGTAAACAGCCATGGTTTAAATTTTCCGTAACGCGTTTCCGTATTGTCAATGATGCCGCCAATAAACGGATCTAACGTGATTTCAGCGATACGGATCACGACGATCATGGTCGTTACAATCCCAATCATTTTCGCACCCAATCCCGAATGGCTGTTGTCAAAAAGCTGGCTGGTGACAAAGATCATAAAATAGGTGCTTAAAGCGCTGTAAAAAGCATCATGTCCAAAAGCCCCGAGTGCATATGACAAATACTGTTTCAACTGTTTCATTCTTAACTCCTCCTGCCTGGGTTTGCCTGTATAAAGCTTCATAATTTTTACTAAAAACTTTGGAGTTTCAAACGAGAATAATAGAGGAAAACCATAAAAGCGCTAACATAAACCGCTTACAAAGAAAGGATATGCCAATCTAACCGCGATGTCAAGTGATTTTTTAGTAAAGTTTTACTAAAATGCGACGTACTTTTCTCTACGAACATGTTCCACGTTTTCCAAAAGGAGAAAGCCTCTTTCCGACTCGGCCGCCATGCCCACACCGGCATCAAGGATGAACGGATGAAAGAGATTCTTGCTTATATTGGGAAAAATTACCGTAAACCGATTACACTCGCGGAAATCGCCAACCGTCATTATTTGTTGCTTTACTACTTATCCCACTATTTCAAAGAACAAGTGGGTGCCAGTTTCTCCCAATATATCAAACAGCTCCGTTTGAAATCGGCAGTCCGCGAGCTTATTTATACGGACCACCCGATTACCCGGATTTCCCTGAACAATGGTTTCCCAAATGTAAAGGCATTCAATAAAGCTTTTAAAGAAAAATACTGGCAAACGCCTTCCGAATATCGCCGTTTTCACCAAATCGAACTTTCGGATACGGAGGAAGGGCGCGGAAAGAAAAAATCCACATTGCTGAAGTCGCCCCAATTTTTCATGGAAGTCAGCAAATACATTTCGGACCGGGAAAAAAGCACGATGCTGACGGAACTGGCGGTCTCCACCGTCTATATCGATCTGCCGCCGGAGCCTGTGTTCACTGGCGAAAAAGGTGCAAAAATACTGGCAATCGGGAACCTGGAATATGTTTTGCATGAAGAGGTACAGGCGGAGTTGAGGATCGTCCAGGAGGAAATCGGATTTGACTATGTCTATTTTTCCAATCTGTTTTCGGACAGCTTTGCGATGACAACCCCCCTCTATCAAATTGGCGGGCAATTTTACCAGATGGATGCCCTGTTGAACAGTTTTCAACGGCTTGGGCTTGTGCCTTTCATTCGCGTGGAGGTTGAGAAAGAAGCAGCAGACAGTGCCGGATATTTAAAGAAGCTGGATGCCTTTTTACAGCACAGCCTTCAATACTTTGGCAGCCCTTTTGTCGAAAAATGGCGGTTTGAATTGGCTTTCAGGGAGTGGGGCGGCACGCAAAGAAACTTTTACCAGGCTTTTTATCAAACAGTGAAGAAGCGGGCTTCTGCTGTGAAAGTAGGCCTGCATGTGCCGGTTTCTCCGGCAGCTTCTAAGGCAGCCTTTTTGAAGCAAATTTCCGGCCAATGCGAGTTCGTTTGTTTCACTTGCAACCCCAATGAAAAAGTGGATTTTACCGATATGAATAACCGTACCTTTGAAGGTGTAAATATCCTCTTTTTGTAACCGCCGCATGATATGGCATGTTATTTTGTTGCTTCAACACCATCAGCGCGAATAGGCGGCGCATCATCATACGCATTTTCAATATGCTCCAGTGAACGCCCGGTTGTTCTTGGTGCCAGAAGGGAGATATCCAATATGACAATAATCATTGCCAGCGCCACGATCGCAAACATTGTTGTTGCACCTTGATGCTCCAAAACTGGCAATAGAATGAAAGGCATTAAACCGCTCATCAGCCGGCTTACGCTATAAGCTGCACCGGTGGCCGTTGCCCGGATCTCAGTTGGAAAGATTTCCGCCTGCAGGACATGAAAAGCATTTGAAAAAATATTGCTGCACAGCGTATAAATAAATCCAAAAACAATGATCATGGAAGCAATAGTCCCCATTCCAAATAAAATTCCAAACACGCCCATGCCAAAAGCTGAAGCACTAACAAGCCATTTTCTGTCAATTTTTTCGATGAGTGGAACGGAAAGCAGAGCACCAAGCGGGTAGCCGATGAACGAGAGTGCAATATACTCTAAGGAATGACTAATATTGTAACCTTTTTGCGCCAACACAAGAGGTGACAGTGTACCAAACCCGTAATATCCGATCGTTTGGAAAATTTGGAAAATGTAAAGCATGATTGTATTCTTCATCCATTTTTTTTTGGAAGATCGGCCTGCTTTGCCTGTCCTGTTGAGCGGCATCACGCTGTGTCAGGGAAGCCTTTGCACGGAATTCCTCTGCTTGTGTCTTACTGCCACCCAATTTTTTAAATACTTCTGCCGCCTCATCCCACTTTCCTGCCGTTGCCAGCCATCTCGGGGATTCCGGCAGCAAGTGTGCTGTTAAAAAAACAATAAGGGCACCAATCGAACCGATCATAAACATCCATCTCCATCCTTCAATTCCAAGCGGTGTTAACGGAACAAGCATGCGAGCCAGGAATCCCTCGGCCGGAATGGAGAGAAATGAAAGCGTATAGGCCCAGGCAATGTATTTTCCGCGCTTTGCTGTCGGGATGATTTCACTTAAATAAGCATCACATAACGCAGGCTGTGCACCGAGACCCAAGCCTGCCAAAAAGCGGAATAAAATAATGAATCCAACGTTCGGACTTAATGCAATGCAAAAGGTAAAAATGCTGTAAATCCCCAGATTGATAAGAAATGCTTTTTTCCTTCCGATTTTGTCGGCCAGTCTGCCCAAAAAGATAGCTCCGATAAACATCCCTAAGAAACTGGAACCCAATAATAATGAAAGCATGGATGACTTAACATGGAATTCTTCACTTAGAACACTGCCCAGAACGCTTGCTAGAAATACTTCGAAAAACTCAAAAAAATAGTCCGACTCCAATAATGATCGTTGCGCGCTTATGGTATTTTCCAACAGCAAGTTGATCCAACTGTGCCCCAATGGTTACTGCCACACATATTCCTCCTATTCCGTCTGTATGACCAAGCTGTTGTAATTAAAACATTCTCAATTTTTTATATCATAAACTTTTCCCATCCGGATCGTCAACTATCGGCGGCGAAAAATTTAAACTTTTTGTATTTATATAGCATCTAGCTTTGAAGATGATTTTAAAGAGACACTGAAAGAATCCATTCTCTTGCCGGAATGATTATGGTTTAACAAACCTTGGAATAAATGCATCAAACGCAAACAAGAGAAAAATCTTACCGAATTATCAGGAACATGGATACATTTTTTGAATTATCAGTATAACCGCCCATTGACAACGACTGAATGAACCTGTATATTTAGTCTTGTGAAATGTTTCTTAGGGTAACGAAACTGTTTGTGTGATTTCGCTGTGGCCGGAGCTTTCTAATGCGGGCCCGGGCAGATGCTCAAGGGATTGGAGGAGGCTTGCTTGATGCAAGGGCTGTTTTACCGCTATATACGCTTGTACCGCGTACTGATCAAGAAATTGAACGGCTTATTGGCACAGTTCGGGTTGTCCTATTCGCTCTGGCAGGTGACGTTTTATGTGCGGAATTTCGGCCCGTGCACACTTGTGGAAATTTGCAAGTATTATCAAATTGAAAAACCGAATGTGACAAGGATTGTCCAAAAGCTGGAAGAACAGGGAATCGTAGAACAGATCCCGGGAAAAGACCGCCGTGAAAAAGTGATTCGGATGACGGAAAGAGGCGAAAACCTCTACCGGCAGTGCCGCGCGGAAATTACCGGATTGGAACAGCAGGCAATGAAGGGGATTCCGGAAGCGGAGCAAGAGATGGTATTCGAACTGCTTCCGCAAATCAGAGACAATTTAGATCACAAAGGGGAGGAAACAAATTGAGCAGGCCGAAGTTATGGACAAAGGATTTTATAATTGTTTCGACCGCGAACTTTTTTCTGTATTTTACATTTTACTTATTGATGGCGACCGTTACGATTTTTGCGACTGACCGGTTTCATGCATCACCAAGCGCGGCCGGCCTGGCATCAGGGATTTTCGTCGTCGGGGTCCTGGTTGCGCGGCTCTTTGCCGGCAAATCGATTGACCGCATCGGCAGGAAAAAGATGCTTTATGCTGGTTTTATTGCGATTATCATCATTTCATTATTTTATTTTGTGACGAATCAACTAGGTGTTTTACTGGCTGTCCGCTTTTTAAACGGCGCAGCGCTTGGGATAGCTTCAACTGCAACGGGAACCATTGTTGCCGGGATCATACCAAATGAACGCCGCGGGGAAGGCACGGGTTATTATGCATTGAGTGTGACACTTGCCGCGGCTGTCGGGCCTTTTGTCGGCATGTTCCTCATTCAGCACGCAAGTTTTAATATGGTATTTGCTTTATGCCTTGTGCTATTGGCTTTGAGCTTTATCTCCGCCCTCTTTTTAAAGATGCCGAAAGTGGTACTTTCAAAAGCGGATCTGGAAAAGATGAAGGGGCTCAAAATCAGCAATTTCTTTGAGCCGAAAGTGTTCCCAATTGCCATCATCAGTGCATTTGTCGGGCTCGGCTACTCTAGCATCCTGTCTTTTTTGACTTCATATGCGAAAGAAATGAATCTTGTTGATATTTCAAGCTTTTTCTTTATTGTTTATGCTGTAACGGTGCTTGTGTCCAGGCCGTTTACGGGAAGATGGTTTGATACAAAAGGCGAGAACTTTGTCATGTATCCTTCGTTTCTTTTGTTTGCGGCAGGGCTCGTGCTGCTGAACCAGGCTGACAGCGGACTATTAATTTTATTGGCCGGAATTTTCGTCGGGCTTGGGTACGGCACTTTCTCGGCAAGCGGGCAGGCGATTGCAGTCAAAGTATCGCCGAAAAACCGGATTGGGCTTGCAACTTCAACGTTCTTTATTTTTCTTGATGCCGGTGTCGGGGTCGGGCCGTTTTTGCTCGGGCTTTTGGTTCCGTTCGCTGGTTATCACGGCTTGTACGCCATCATGGCTGTTGTCCTTGTCCTTTGCGTATTTCTTTATTATTTTGTCCATGGGAAAAAAGCTGCATCTATGCAAGGCGTGGTGGAAGAAGCAGAATAATTTGTCTGAACACAAACCCGGGGATTGCCCCCGGGTTTGTTTTTTTTAGCCGTTTGCCCGGTTCAAAAGCAAAGGCCGGGGAATCAAAAAAGAAGCAAGAGGCAGGCTCTTTTGACTGCACAGCGTAAGGTCCCTGTTTTTTCATAAGATAAGTTAAAAAATATTTTATAAAAAATTTGATTATCACTAATTGTTCCGTTTACAATAAACATAAGCGGAGTTTTTTACGTAAAAATAAATAAAAATTTACATATAGTTTTCGTAAAGGATAAGGTGGTTATTATGGCGACAATGGCTGATATTGCCAAAATGGCGGGGGTATCCATTGCAACCGTGTCCAGAGTTCTGAATTATGATGATAAGGTAGTGGCATCTGATGAAACAAGGCGAAAAATATTTGAAGCAGCCGAAAGTCTGAACTATACAAAACATATAAACAAAAAAACGGCCAGGAGGGAAAAAATCGCAATTGTACAATGGAGCTCGCAGGAAGAAGAACTGAATGATATTTACTATATGTCCATCCGCTTGGGGGCTGAAAAATACGCAGAGGAACACGGCTTGTCCATCTCCCGGGTTTATGCCGAATACGAAAAGATCCCGGGTGATGTGGAAGGAATTTTAGCGATTGGGAAATTCTCAAAACAGCAGATTCAAGTGCTTCAATCTTTTCAAAAACCGATTTGCTTTGTGGATACTTATTATGAGGTGGGAAGTGCTGATCAGGTTATGGTAGATTTTGAACAGGCAGTTAAAGATGTCATTGATTACTTTGTACAACAGGGGCATCAGCGGATTGGATATATCGGGTCGTTGGCTGAGGATGAAATGAATTCCGGAATTGATCCGCGCAGTCTTGAATATACCAGATATATGCAAAAGTTAGGGCTCTATCGTAAAGAAGATGTTTTTGATTTTAAAGGGAAATATGATGTTCGTGCCGGCTACCAGCAAATGATTTCTGCTATTAGGAACAGGGGGGATCATTTGCCGACAGCTTTTTTTATTGCAAATGATCCGATGGCGATCGGCAGTTTAAAGGCCCTTCATGAAAATAACATCCGGGTTCCGGAACAAGTGAGTTTGATCGGTTTTAATGACGTAAGTGTGTCCCAATATACGGTTCCCGCCTTGAGCACAGTAAAAGTGTATACCGAAGTGATGGGCGAAGAAGGGGTGGCATTGTTGCTGGAACGTATAAACAGCCGGGAAATCCCTAAAAAAGTCAGACTGGGGACAAAACTTGCCATAAGAGAAAGCAGTAAATGAACGCTTCCTCTGCAAAATATTTACGTAAAAATTATGCAAAAAGGAAGTTAAAAAGTTTAAATTTTTATTGATTTTTGCGTAAAATTGTAGTACGATGGTGTTGGTTTATGGTAACGTTTTCAAAAAAGGAAGCATTGAAGCATTGGAATTTACAGGGTGGCGTGTACTTAAATAACGGACAACTTGGAGGAATGCGTGATGCTAAAAAAACATGAAAAATTTTATTACGGCGGGGATTACAACCCTGAACAATGGGATGAATCTGTATGGAAAGAAGACATGCGGCTGATGAAAAAAGCCGGCGTCAATTATGTAAGCATCAACATTTTCAGCTGGGCAAGGCTGCAGCCGGATGAAGAAACATATGATTTTTCAACGCTCGATAAAATCATGGATATGCTTGCGGAAAACGGCATCGGGGCGGACCTGGCCACTGCAACTGCGGCACCGCCGGCATGGCTGTCGCGGAAATATCCCGATTCGCTTCCGGTTGACAAGGACGGGTCGCGCTTTTTGCCGGGGTCGCGCCAGCATTATTGCCCGAACAGCAAAGACTATGCGCGGCTTGCGGCGAAACTGGTCCGCAAAATTGCGGAACGGTACAAAAGCCATCCCGCGCTTGTCATGTGGCATGTGAACAATGAGTACGGCTGCCATATTTCCGAATGCTACTGCGATCATTGTAAGCACGCATTCCAGCAGTGGTTGAAAGAAAAATACGGGACGATTGAAAACTTAAACCAAAGCTGGTCGACCGATTTTTGGAGCCAGCGTTATTATGAATGGGAAGAAATCTGTCTGCCAGGGAAAACGCCGACATTCGCCAATCCGAAACAGCAGCTTGATTACAAGGCTTTTATGGATGATTCGCTTTTAAAGCTGTATAAGATGGAGCGTGATATCATCAAAAAATATACGCCGGATGTGCCGGTGATGACGAATTTAATGGGGCTACATAAACCGATTGACGGCTTTAAATGGGCGAAAGAAATGGATGTCGTGACATGGGATGCATATCCGGATCCTTTCGACCGTATTCCGTATGCGCAGTTTATGGCCCATGATTTAATGCGGAGTTTGAAAAAGCAACCGTTTTTGTTGATGGAACAGGCGGCGGGTGCAGTCAACTGGCGTGCGCAAAATGCCGTGAAAACACCAGGGCAGATGCGGCTCTGGAGTTATGAAGCGGCTGCGCACGGGGCGGACGGCATCATGTTTTTCCAATGGCGCGCATCCCAGGGCGGTGCGGAGAAATTCCATAGCGGGATGGTGCCGCATTCCGGGGATGAAGAAAGCCGGAATTTCCGGGAAGTAGTACAACTCGGCAATGAATTGAAAAATTTGGAAAAGGTAACGGGTTCAGCATATGCATCCGATGTTGCGATTGTTTTTGACTGGAAAAACTGGTGGGCGTTGGAACTCGATTCAAAACCTTCTTCGCTTGTAACCTATATCAAACAGCTTCTGCCGTTTTATAGGGTGCTTCATACCCAAAACATTGGTGTCGATTTTATTCACCCGGACGAGGCAATGGACCGGTATAAAGTGGTTTTCGCGCCGGCAAGTTACCGGGTGACAAAGACATTTGCGGATAAAGTAAAAGCCTATGTCGAAAACGGCGGTTATTTTGCCACCAATTTCTTCAGCGGAATTGCGGATGAAAACGACCGTGTGTATCTTGGCGGCTATCCGGGCGCGTACCGGGATATTCTTGGCATTTATGTTGAAGAGTTTGCGCCGATGAAAAAGGGGGCAGTACATCAAATCCGGACCGGGTATGGCGATGCGGCTATCCGCGTGTGGGAGGAAAAGATCCACTTGAAAGGCGCCGAAGCTTTGGCCTGGTTCAAAGACGGCTATTTGGCCGGGTCGCCTGCTGTCACCGCGCATCATTGCGGAAAAGGAAAAGCTTATTATATCGGGACACAGCCGGATGAACAATATTTGTCTTCTCTTTTAAAAGAAATTTTAAAGGAAGCGGATGTCCGGCCGGCATTGGATGCTCCTCGTGGTGTGGAAGTGGCAGTGCGCAAAAATGGGCATGAAAAATTTTTGTTCCTGCTGAACCATACGGATCAGGTTCAGTTTGTGGATGCTGGCGGCACGTATCCGGAACTGATTTACGGGCGCACTGAAGCAGAAACAGTCCGGCTCTCGCCCCGGGATGTGAAAATTTTGCAGGTAATTGAAAAATAGGAAGCGCCCGGATTGGAAAACTGCCCTTTGCCTACTCCAGAAAAACCGCCTGTTTTTAGAGGCCACTCCGGGTTTTCAAGTTGGATTGCCGGCGCTCGTCAGCCGTGCAAAGCGGCCATTCGAGACGTATCGGGGAAGAAACCCGGTGAACCGTTGAGCCGCAGTTCCGGCAGCACGGATACGAGAAATGCAATAGACGCCCATGCTGTAGCGGACATGTATCAGCAGAGGGATAAAAAACAGCAGGCATAAATTTCCAGGATAGAGATGTTGCAATTGCACATCAAAAGGATACGAACACGACCGCAACATCCGGCACAAAGCTGTACCGGATGTTGCGGTAATGCCTATCAAAAAGGATCCCCCGCGTCCCCGCGGGGGATCCTTTTATGCTGCCTGTTCTACGGTCTGTTTGCGTGTTTTCTTTTTTACCGGGGAAAGGCGGCGTTCAATCCAGCCCATGATAAAGTCGGCGGCGACAGCCATCAAGGCAGTCGGAATTGCACCGGCTAAAATAATGGATGTGCCATTTGAGACGCTGGTTCCGCGGACGATGATATCACCGAGTCCGCCTGCGCCAACAAATGTGCCCATGGCTGCAATCCCGATTGCAACCACGAGCGCGGTCCTGAGGCCGGCCATAATGACAGACAATGCAAGCGGAAGTTCCACCATCCGCATGATCTGGAACTTTGTCATCCCCATTGCCATGCCGGACTCAAGCAAAAATTGATCCACGCTGAGGATGCCGGTATACGTATTTTTTAAAATCGGCAAAAGCGAGTAAAGAAACAGGGCAAGTACGACCGTATTGGTGCCGAGCCCCATGACGAGCATCAGCATGGACAGCATCGCCAACGACGGAACCGTTTGAATGATATTGGCAAGGGTGAGAATCCAAGCGCTCAGCTTGCGGCGGCGGGCCATGAAAATCCCGAGCGGAATCGCGACGACCGCTGCAAACAGAACACCATATGCCGACATCAGGAAATGGCGGTAAAACTGTACCCATACATAGTTGCCGTTTTCCCCGTAATAATGAAGTACGCTTCTGATCGTTTCCATGATCACCCCTCCTCAAAGTAATGGTGTTTTTCCAGAAATTCTTTTGCCACCGTCGATGGTTCTTTCATTTCGACGTCACTTTCATAATTCAACTGCTGCATTGTTTTCGTATCAATTTTTCCAACAAGCTTTTGTAAAACTTTCCTGAGTTCAGGATGTTGTTTTAACGTGTCGTCCCGTACGACAGGGGAGGCGTCATACGGCGGGAAAAAGTGTTTGTCATCTTCCAGCATAACGAGGTTGTATGCATTGATCCTTCCGTCGGTTGAATAGGCAAGGACGACATCCGCCTTCCCGCTTTTGACGGCTTTGTAGACAAGCCCGAGTTCCATCGGGTACGTATTTCCAAAGGTAAATCCGTACGTTTTCACAAACCCGTCGTAACCGTCGCCTTTCCGTTTCAGCCAGGAATTATCCACGCCAAGCCGCAAATCTTTTGCCACTGGTTTTAATTGGGAAACTTTTGTCAAGTGGTCTTTGTCTGCTAAGGATTTGGTAACGGTAAAAGCATATGTGTTGGCAAATCCGAAAGAGTCGAACCATGTTTGGTGGAACCGTTTTTCAAATTGCTGTTTGACAATTTTTAATGCTTTTTTCGGATCGGTTACCGGTTCCATGCCGAGTGCGCCCGAAAGATCCGTCCCGGTGTAACGGACAGCGGAAATATTGATCTGCCCGCTTGTCATCGCTTTATGGAGCACAATCGACGAACCAAGATTATTGACCATATCGACTTTTATATCGGTATAATGTTCGATCATATCTTTTTCCATATAACCGATAATTTGTGTTTCTGTTGAGTTTGTCATGCCGATCTTTACGGACTGGCTGTCTGCGGCACTTAGGCCTGGCAGGGTGCAGCCGCCCGCAAAGATGCTTAAGCAGAAAATAAGCAAGAGGGCTGCTAACTTTTTCATGTGCCGTCATCCTTTCTAAGCGGCCTGTTTTTGTTTCCGGATACCTTTTGGGGTGGCAATCGTTTCGAGCTTTCCAAACAGATAGTCCACGATAAGCGCCAAAATGGTTACCGGTACTGCGCCGGCTGCGATCATTTCCGGCTGGTATAAATTGAGGCCGCTGAAAATATAGTCTCCGAGGCCGCCTGCACCGATAAAGGAAGCAAGGGTTGCCCAACTGATTAAGTAAACGGTGGACAGGCGGACGCCGGACATGATCACAGGGATGGCAAGGGGCAGTTCCAAATGGATCACTCTTTCCCATCCGGTCATCCCCATCCCGCGCCCTGCTTCCACCAGTTTTGGGTCAATCCCCTTTACACCGGTGTACGTGTTCCGCAAGATAGGCAGGACCGAATAGAAAAACAACGCCGCAATTGCGGGAAGCTTTCCGATGCCGAAGATCGGAATGAAGAAGGCTAAAATGGCAAGGCTTGGGAAAGTTTGGATAACGCCCGCTATGCCCATCACGATATGTGCCGCCCGCCGGTATTTTGTCAGCCAGATGCCAAGCGGAACAGCGACAACGATGCCCAGGATGACAGCCGTAATGGAGATATAGAAATGCTGCCATGTTTTGAACAACAGTTCGCTCCAGTTGGCTTCCATAAACTGCATGAAGGCTTCCATGATTTTTCCTCCTAACTGATGATTTCAGATACGGCTTCCTCTTCGCCCCAGATGGAGTCGTAAACGATATCGACAAGGCTTGCTCTCGTGACAATGCCAACAAGCCGGTGTTCATGGTCGACAACAGGCACGTATTTAATGCCCCGTTTTAAAATTTTCCGGACGGTATCGCGGATGAGGGTATCTTTTTCCACTGCGATTAAATTCGTTTCCACCATGTCTTTGACAAGAACCGGTTTCCTGCGGTTTCGATCGATGATTTCGACATCGATATAGCCGAGGAGCACTTTCCGGCTGTCCACGACAAGCAGGGAGTCAACCCGCCGTTCTTTCATGATTTGGATGGCTTCTGTTAATGTTTTATCGCCTGTGACTGTAACGGCTTTCGGGCTCATGATTTGTTCAACGGTCTGGATATTCGGCCGGGCCTGAAGCAGCCGTTCTTTGCCGATAAACGTTTCCACAAATTCGTTGGCCGGTTCGCGGAGAATTTCATCCGGCGTGCCAGTTTGGACCAGTTTGCCGTCGCGCATGATGACAATCTGGTCGGCAAGTTTAATTGCTTCATCCATGTCGTGGGTGACAAATACGATGGTTTTGCCAAGTTCCTTTTGCAGCTTTTTCAGTTCTTCCTGCAGGCTGTCGCGTGTAATCGGATCGAGCGCGCCAAACGGTTCATCCATTAAAATGAGCGGCTGGTCTGCCGCCAGTGCCCGCAAAACGCCAATACGCTGCTGCTGGCCGCCGCTCAATTCATGCGGGTAACGGTCCAAAAATTCTTCAGGCATATCTACGAGCTGGAGCAGTTCTTTGGCCCGCTCCCGTTGTTTTTCTTCAGGCCATTTCAGTAATCGCGGGACAAGAGAGATGTTTTGCTGGATTGTCATGTGGGGGAATAAACCGATTTGTTGAATCACGTACCCGATTTCTCTTCTGAGTTTGACGGGGTCCGTATTTTTGATGTTTTTGCCATTGATATAAATGGTACCCTCTGTTGGTTCAATCAACCTATTGATCATTTTCATCGTGGTCGTTTTACCGCAGCCGCTCGGGCCGATAAAAACGATAAAGCGGCCGGATTCGAATTCGAGATTCAAATCGTCCACGGCGCGTTTGCCGCCCTTATAAATTTTCGAGACGTGGTCAAACTTTAACAATTTTCGCACCTCCAGTTTTTTGGTTAAAGATTGGTTACAATATTAGTATAACGTAAAATTTGTAAAATGAAAAGTTTACGTATTGTACTTATTATATAGATGATATATATTGTAATTGAAGGCGATTTGTTATTCATTTTTTACGGTACCTTTTTCCGGCATTTGAAAAAGCGACCAAAAGGAGCATTTCTAAGAGATGGAAGAAAAGACGTTGGACAAGGTTGTCCAGGCGAAGGAACAATATATCGAAAAAATTGCGGACCATATTCGTGCTTTCGGCATCCCGCCAATCGTCGGGCGTGTCCTCGGCATTATCTATATGAACCACAGGCCGATGACACTCGATGAATTGTCCCAGGCAACAGGCATGAGCAAGACAAGGATGAGCCAGGTAGTCCGCGAAATGGTCGATATGAATATCGCAGAAAAAGTGTTTGAAAAAGGGGTCCGGAAAGATCTTTACAATGTCGGCCTCGATTTTTACGACACGTTTGTTACCATTTTCACGTCCAATTTGCAGAAAATCATTCACCGCAACAAATTTTTTGAAAAAAAATTTGCGCGTGAATTGGCAGAACTGAAGGCCAATGAAGAACTGCCGCCGGAAATGAAAAAACAGCTGAATAACTTCTTAAATGAACTCGGCAATCTTGCAGAATATTATGATTGGCTTTCGCGGCTTGTGGATTTTTTTGAGAGCGGAAAAATTTTTGAATATGTACCAAAGAAAAAACAGGGATAAACGGAGGCTGGCCCATGAGTACAGAAAAAGAAAAAATGATTGCCGGGAAGTTGTACAATGCGGGAGACCCGGAACTCGCGCAGGCGAGGCTTAATGCAAGACGCCTCGTCCGTACGTTCAATGAAACGGACGAAACCGATTTGGAAACCCGGACAGCATTGTTGAAAAAATTATTCGGTTCGACGGGGGAATGCCTCTTTATCGAATCTGATTTCCGCTGCGATTACGGGTTTAACATTCATGTCGGGGAGAATTTTTATGCGAATTTCGATTGTGTCATTCTCGACGGGGGGCCGGTTGAAATCGGGAAAAACTGCATGCTGGCGCCGGGTGTCCATATTTATACGGCAACACATCCGCTTGATGCAAAAACGCGCGTGTCCGGCCTGGAGTTGACCAAACCGGTGAAAATTGGCGATAACGTCTGGATCGGCGGACGCGCGGTGATTAACCCGGGCGTTACGATCGGCAACAACGCGGTGATCGCTTCCGGAGCCGTCGTGGTCAAAGATGTGCCCGACAATGCAGTCGTCGGCGGAAACCCGGCGCGGATCATCAAGATGGCGGAATCATAAGGGAGGCGGCGCCTTCCTTTTTTGTCGATGCAAGAAGGGATGCAAGCCTGGTATCAACGAAACGCCATGGGAAACCCGGGAAGTTGGGAAAAGCCGGGAGAGCAGTTAAAGCCAGGGAAAAGAGAGGACGTGAAAAAAACACTCTCAAAATTGGGGTTATGTAAACATAGCCTATCGAGTGACCAGAATCAGTGAAAACTGGCGGCCATCAGTAAAAAAACAGCGGAATGTCAACCATAACAAGCCACCCTGCGGTCAAGGTGGCTTGCCCCTTAATCTTTTTGCCTGGGTGAAACGGCAGCCCAGAGCGCTGCCCCGACAAATGCAGCTATGGCGGCTGATGCAGGCGGATATTTGCTCATCTTGACATAATAACTGTTTCTGCGCATCCAGCCTTTATTCGTGCCCCGTTCATGCAGGCCGTAACCCGGATGGTAGAGGGCGCTGTCCGCTTTCGACTTTGACGGCCGGTCGCTGTGCTGCGTCCGGTACATGGTCAGCTCCATTAATTTATCCATGAACCGTGGCAAGAAGCGGCCTAAGACTGCGACTATTTTTGCCTGCGATCCGACATACATATCCCGCTTCGGGTGCTCGGCTGCAAACAGGATGGCTTCCGCGACGGCTTGAGGCGGGTAAATCATGGACATATAATGCGCCGGTTGTTTCTTAAGGTAGCTGCGCGTATGCTCATTATACGGCGTATCGATCCGGCCGGGGTGAACGAGCGTAATCGAAACGGGCGCATGCTCTTTTTCAAGTTCCATCCGGATGCTTTCCGTAAAACCGTGCAACGCAAATTTAGAGGAAGCATAGGTGGACTGGATGACGGTTCCGCGGTCGCCGAACAGGCTGCCGATATTGATCACAGCGCCGGGCACGCCGCGGCTTTTGTAATGCTGGACGGCTAACCTTGTCCCGTATACGGCGCCCCAGAAATTCGTGTCATACATGCGTTTCATGTCTTCAATGCTGACGTCCATCGCTTCGCCAAAAATCGAAACGCCGGCATTGTTCACCCAGGTGTCAAAGCCGCCGAACGTTTTAATGGCGGTTGCCGCAATATGCTTCACATCTTCTTCGCGGCCGACATCCGCCCGCACCCAGATGGCGGAACTGCCATTATTTTTTAACTCATTGGCAAGAATTTTCAACGCGTGCTCATTCCTTGCCGCGAGTACAAGCCGTGCGCCGCGGGCTGCAGCCATTCTTGCGGTGGCAAGCCCGATCCCGCTCGAAGCGCCGGTGATCACGATGACCTGGTCTGCCAGTTTTTTCAGTGATAATGGTTTTTCCATACTGGCATCCATACTGCCGTTGCCTTGTTGTACATAAGATTGGTCCAATGTATGCCCTCCTTGAAGTTTTTTTGCTGTGTTTCGTAATATATCTATACCCTGATTGCGGTTATTTTTGCAGCAGCAGGATTTGGAAATGGGAGGTTCCGGAATTGAAAAAGCAGGGAAGGCGCGGTTGGGCTTTTTTTAAGGGATGCATGGGAGAAATTGCTGAAACCGCGATTGCGGAAATCATTTGGAGAGTATTGGCTTCCTTGGCCAAAATCGTTGCCCGGTTCGCGCTACATGGATGGAATAACAGAAAAACCTTGGAAAATCCAAGGTTTGAATGGAGCACGATGCTGTTTTTAAAAATCTGCCTTTTAAAATGGATCATTATTTTCCGTTCCAGAGAAAGACTCAATGGCATGCTCAAGGGCGTTGTATGCCTGGCCGAATGCGCCTGCCGCCGAATCAGTACCTGCATGGCGGTGTTCCGGGATCGAATGCTTCGCCTGTTCGATCGCCGTAATGGCATCTTCAATCATCGTCCCTTTGTCCCCGTACTGCTGGCGGGCATCCTGAAGCTGCCGGATGCAGGCATCTAAATCTGCTGAATCGGGATGATTATAAGCGTTTTCGAGCTTTTCCTTCACTTGTTCCAAAATTTCCTTCATGATTCACACCCATTTCTGTAAAGAATACAAGGCTAGTCTTTCAAGTTGGGTTTCATTTTATGCAATATGGAATGCAAACGAGAAAGAAATTTCATCTTTTGCGCTGGAACCAGCCTGCCCTGGCGGCCGTTTCTGCCCGCGAACTGCCGCTCATCCTGCTTTGCCGCCCGGTTCAGGGGTCCAATAGGAAAAAAGCGGCCCGTTTTTTCCAAACACGGGATCGGTTTCCGGCATGCCGGTTTTGCGGATATTTTCGCGCAAGGTTTCATCTGCCCTCATTTGGGTATCATAATCCTGCCCGCCCGGATAACCCCCTGTCACCGCGAACCCGCCTCCTGACTCAATCCGTTTATGCCCGGTTCCGGCCGGCAACAGCACACAATCACCTTCAGAAATTGTAAAAATTTTACCTTGAGGGCCGCCAAGCTGCACTTTGGCATGGCCGCTCCGTACCGCAATCACTTCATGGGAATTGCTGTGGAAATGATGGTAAGGGAAAATGGTCCATACCCAGTTGTTTCCCCAATTATTTTTTTGAAACACTTTCTCAATTTCGTCTGTCCGTCCTTTAAAAACACCGTGGTAAATGAGCACAGGGAGAAACGGATTATTCGGAATACCGCCGTTCTCCTCAAAATAAAATGCAGAAACGTTATCGTTTGCTGCCGTGCTCCCTGCATCTTTGCCATCTGAAGCTGACATAAATGGAAGCAATCGTTTCATGGTTGTTTCCCCTCCTCTTTTAATCAGGTTTCATGATTTCCCGGCTTCTCGTTCATCTGCACGATACAGGCAGAATTTTCTTTTTGGTATGCTCCGCCCTTGTTATTGTTTTCCCCCCGCCTAACTATCGGAAACTTTCATTTTTTGCCAAAAATCCACGGGCTTTTTTAATAAAGGCCTCCATGGTGTAATGGGATACGGCAAAGCAAGTTTTTTTGGATACCCAACCACATCCTATCCTTTTTCCCTCTTACAGGCAAATCTTGTATAATAGTCTCAGAAACCATTCAGGAGGACGGCAGTTTGGGAAAAAAAGGATGGCTCGTAGTTTTATTGTTTTTCATTACGGCTGGTGTGCTGGGAATCGGTAACTGGTATTATCAGGCGAACACCGGAAAAACGATTGAAAAAGCACAGCAGCAATATAAAAAAGACTTGGCAAAAGAAAAGAAGCGCAGCCTGGAGGCAAAGGCAGCAAAGGAAAGCGCGGCAAAACAGATTTACGAAAAACATAAAGGGAAAGAACTGGTGTATTTGCCGGTCGGCTCCAGCCTGACAGCAGGGGATTTTGCAACGAAAAAAAGCAAAACGTATCCCGCTTTGTTGGCTGCGCGCATTCACCAAGGCCTTGGATATAAAGTGAAGACCATCAATGGCTACGGCAAGAGCGGGGCCGGCCTGAAGGAACATGGGGCAGACAGTCTTCCCCATATTATTTTCAATCATCCTGATCTTGTGACGATTGAGTTCGGTACATTTGATCTGAACCGGAATGCCAAAAACACTTACGTTTCTGCCGGCCAATTTAAGAAAGATCTCGAACATTTTGTGGATGAAATCAGAAAGAGTACCGGCAAGAAAACAAAAATCATTTTGCTCACCACCTGGAACAGCGGGCAGTTGTCTTTTACTTATGACCGCGCCATTGAAGAGGTGGGGAAAGCAAAGGGTGTTCCTGTTGCCAATATTGAATCTGTCTGGCTGAACCGTTCCGATACACACGGCCAGAAAGGAGAGAAAGCGGCCACGGGCAAAAGCGATGGCTGGCTTGCCAATGACAAAGGGCATAAAGAAATTGCAAATACGGTGTACAAAAAAGCGTATGGGCTGTTAAAGTAAAATACTGGCTGCTTTTCGGAAGGGCAACCCCCGGTCTTTTGGCAGGCGCTCAAGGATTGTGAATATATCGCCCTGTCTTTCAGAAGGCTATCTCTGAAAGACAGGGCTTCTTGCTGTTTCCGTATAAATCACCCCAGTGAAAAACGAATTGTTCGTAATATAAAACAATTTGTTCTCAATATATTTTTAAAAAGCAAGGAAAACAAAGGAATGTTGCGAAAAAGAAAGTATTTTGTTCGTCATTACGAAAAAATGGCGCCGCTTTCAGCTGCATTTATTTTGAGAGACAGTTGATGCAATGCCCATTGTAATTCGTTATCAAGAACTATCGAGATGCAAAAGGTTAACATGCCGTTTCCAATTGTGGTTTTATAAAGTTGGCGTTGCCGGCGTGGCCGGGAGTTCTTCACCGAGAAACGGATTTAGTACGGTGCTGCCTAATACGGCCACCCATGTTTTTAACGTTCTCGTTCCAGGAGTCCTCCTTTTTCTTATTGGTGCAGCGATGGCGCGCACCAGTGCCATAAGCTCCAGCTTCGGAAGGAATAGCGAAAGGCAGCAGAATAGGGCTGTCTGTTTTTTGTGATAAGATGGAAAAGACAATGCAGATGGGAGGGATTCAATTGAAAAAAATTGCCGAGGGCGTTGCGATGCTGGAAATCAACCTGAACCATTTTATCATTCACCCCACTTTGATCTGGGATGAACAGAAAGCGGTTTTGGTAGATGCCGGCATGCCGGGTTCGCTTGATTTGATCCGTGCAGAAATGGAGAAGGCGGGCGTGCCGTTTGAAAAATTGGACGCAGTTATTCTGACGCACCAGGATATGGATCATATTGGCAGCGTCCGGCCATTCCATTACGGTGTACGCACACGGGCTGGACAAGCCATATATCGAAGGGGAGAGGCTTCTGATCAAAGCGGATCCGGAAAAGATCGATCCGGCAAGATGGGAATCGATGCCGGAAGAAATGAAACAGATGTATTTGAATCCGCCGAAAGCGAAAGTGGACAAAGTGATCGGGGATGGAGAAGTTCTGCCTTTTGGCGGCGGAATAGAGGTGATTTTTACACCGGGGCATACGCCTGGCCATTGCTGCCTGTATCTTAAAAAGAGCAAAACATTGATCGCTGCGGATGCGATGGTTGCAGACAACGGCAAACTGCATGGCCCCAGACAGCAAGTCACGCCTGATATGGGAACCGCAATGGCTTCATTGAAAAAGCTGCTTGATTTTGATATTGAATCCGTCATCTGCTACCACGGCGGCCTGTGCCATGAAAATGTAAATGAACAGATTCGCAAGCTTGCAGAATGAAATAAGAGCGTGGCAAAAAAGCCACGTTCTTATTTCATAAGCCAAACCGATGGCGGGAAAAGATGCCGGACATGGGGAAGAAAAGTCCCTGTCTTTCTGTTTTTTCCTTTTCTGGTGTGGGCCGTTTTTTGTCGTTTTTGAGTCATATAGCGGCCGACCTTGCCCCGCAGCCTTCCTTTTCTGGTGCAGGCCGTATCGCCGGTGTGTGATATAAAATGGGTTTTGTTGCCGCTCATGTTCCGGGCGGCCTTGTCATCCTGCCTCTCCCCGTCTGCTCCAGGCGTCCAAATATTATGATTCAGGCAGTCTTCGTCCATATTTTCAGCCAGATTCCCGAGAAAATCCATCAATTCAACCGGTGGCTGCCATGCAATTGGCCCGAACTGCGTGCAATCTTTTACGCCTGCCCAGGGTTCGGGCAGTTCCGGCGGGCGGAAACGCAAAGGTCCGATTGGCGGTTTTGCATAGGGAATCCCTTTCCAGATTTGCACACCTTTTTCCTCGTATCCCTGGGCCTTTCCGAAAACGGTTTCAACAATTGCTGTCTTCATTTTTATTCTCCTTTCCGGAATGGATTTCTAAAGTATTCGACGGGAATGTGCAAATTTCCTTTCGGTTTTTTTTGAAAAATAGATTGACAACGAACGTACGATCTTTTATTCTGTTTATAGAATGTAAGTTCGGGTGAAGGGGTGCGAAAATATGGCAACCATCATAAGCAGCATTGGCCTAAAGGGAATAGAAGGATATTGTGTTCATGCCGAAGTGCAGATGATGTTGGGGTGCGGGTCCGGGATCACCATTGTCGGGTTGCCGGATGCTTCGGTGAAAGAATCTAAGGAACGAATACGGGGTGCATGTTCATCGATTGGATGTATGCTGTTCCAAAGCAAAACGATTGTCAATCTTTCCCCGGCAGACGAGCGGAAAAACAGTCCTGCACTTGATCTGCCCATTGCAATCGGGCTGATGGCAGAAAACCACTTTTTTCAAGCCAGAATTCCTGATCATACTGCCTTTTTGGGCGCGCTCTCACTGGACGGGTCTGTTCAGGCAGTGGCTGGGATGCTTCCGTATGTGATGGCAGCAAGGGGATTAGGCATGAAAAGATTGTATTTGCCAGCCTCTGCGGAACTTCCCTTTTCACAAATGGACGGGATGGATATTATATTTGTCCAGCATTTAAAGGACGTACTCGATTCATTGTCCGGAAAGAAGCTGCCGCCTGTCCGGAAAAAGAGGCAGCTGCAACCAGATGAGTATTCATTCGAAGCAGATTTCAGCATGATTCTTGGGCACCGGCATGCGAAAAAAGTACTGGAGATTGCCGCCGCCGGAAGCCACAATGTTTTAATGTACGGCCCGCCCGGAAGCGGAAAAAGTATGCTGGCTGAGGCTTTTCCTTCGATTTTGCCGCCGCTTTCGGAAACGTCTTCTTTTGAAGTGGCGGGACTCTATCAGCTTGCAAACGTGAAAAGGGGATTTCACCGGAAACCGCCGTTTCGCGCGCCGCATCACGCTTCATCTGCAGTTTCACTCGTCGGTGGGGGTTCCCGGCCGCATCCGGGTGAAATTTCATTAGCCCATCACGGGGTGCTGTTTCTCGATGAAATGGCCGAGTTTCCAAAAAGAACGCTTGATATGCTCAGGCAGCCGCTTGAAAACGGGAAAGTAACCATTAGCAGAGCCGCTTCCACGGTGACTTACCCTGCCCGGTTTATTTTGCTTGCGGCCATGAACTTGTGCCCATGCGGTTATCTTGGGTCGCCGCATGCGTATTGTACATGCACGCCAAAACAAATTCAAGCTTATCAAAACCGGATTTCCGGACCGCTGTTAGACCGCTTTGACATATTTTTGCCGGTTGAGACAGTACCGTTACTGGAAGAATCCGGGAAAATAAACGAAACTTCAGAACAGATCCGAACCCGTGTCACGGAAGCAAGGAAAAGGCAGTACGAAAGGTACGGAGCGGAAGTTTGTAACGGTACTGTGCCAAACGAAATCTTTCTACAAAAAAATCCGCTCGCAAACAGCAGCAGTTTAATGCTGAGGCAGTGGGCAAGCAAGGAAAACTTCAGCAGCCGGGCACAAATGAAAATTCTCAGGCTGGCAAGGACGATTTCAGATTTGCAAGGCAGCCGGGAGCTGTCAGAAGACGCGCTCTGGCAGGCATTGCAAATGAAAAGAAATCATCTTTTTGGAAAAAGAAAGGTGGATGCATATGCAACTTATGATGGAAGAAAAAGCGGAGTATTTGCCGCACGACCGCTTGTTTAAAGAACTTATCCAAACTTTTTTTGCAGATTTCATGGAAGCCTTTTTCCCGGAAGTAGCGCGGTGGATGGACTTTTCTGATGTGGAATTCCTCCAGCAGGATCTGTTTACAGACATCACAGCTGGTGAACAACGCAGAATTGATATTTTGGCAAAATTGAAATTAAAAGGGGAAGACACGGTTGTCCTCATCCATGTGGAACCGCAGTCTTATTATCAAATGGAATTTCCGGAACGGATGTTTATTTACTATTCCCGCATTTATGAAAAATATCGCTTGCCGGTTTTGCCAATTGCTGTTTTCAGTTATAATAAACGCAGGGAAACTCCTTCTCTTTTCACCGTAAGAATCCGCAACTTTGAGTCCATCCGTTTTCGTTATATGTCCATACACTTAATCAGGAAAAACTGGAAAGAATATATTCGAAGCAACAATCCCGTTGCGGCTGCACTGCTCAGCAAAATGGGGTATACAAAAAAAGAAAAAGTACAGGTAAAAGTAGAGTTCTTAAGAATGATGGCCCGCATGGAACTCGACCCGGCAAGAATGGCACTCATCTATGGATTTTTTGATTCTTATTTTAAATTAACGGATAAGGAGGATGAACTTGTGATGTCAAGCATTAAAAATCTGGATCCGCAAGAAGCCGACCAAATCCTGCGCCTGCCAAATTCCTTTTACGACAAAGGGTACAAAAAAGGGAAGGAAGAAGGGAAAGAAGAAGGAAAAGAAGAAGGAAAGGAAGAAGGATTGAAAGAGGGGTTGAAAGAAGGGGAAAGGAGAGCGGCATTAAGGATTGCCAAAAGAATGCTGGAAGAGAACCAGGATCTGGCATCAATCGCAAAATACACCGGGCTGGCAGAGGAAGAATTGAAAAAGCTGAAACAGAGCGGAGCAACCAGACTTAGGTGTGATCAATAAATACACTTACACTGGGTTGCCGGAAGAAGAAATTCAAAATTTTAAAATAGAACCGAGCAATCGGCTGCAATCGCATAAATTATGAGCATCCGTGGAAAACTAGCCGCATCACTTCAATAAGGATGTGGAGAGAGTGGAAAAAGAGAACGGACGTGTTGAGCCGACACTTGCGACTGGCCTTGACGACCAGGAAGAGCTCGACCAAAAAGCAACGCCGGAAGAAATAGCAAAAGGTGAATATACGAAAGTGGTCAGATTGTCTCTGGATGAAGCAGATCCAAGTAAGGGTGAAGATTAATATGGCATCGAATTTTTTGGCAGGCTTAATTGCCTCCATAACTGCATTTTAAATCGCGATCCCGTATGAAAGTCCGCTATGGCGGCCATTTCTATTGAAAGTGATGCAAACAGAAAAGGCGGAAACTTTGAAAAAATGGTGCAACAAACGGATTGCATTTAAGCAGGGTGAAGGCGGCCTTGTTCCGGGGCCGCCCGTGCCAATCATTTGATATCAGCCTTTTCAGCCGTGAGCTGTTCGATTGTTTCCATTGCTTTTGCAATTTGCGCCTTCGTAAAGCTGCCAAGCAGGCGAAAGGATTCTTCGGGTTTTGCGGCATATGCTGCGACTTTTTCAATGGCCGCGCCATGATTTTCCGTCACATGCAGTGTATCCAGATTATAAGGAAAACCGAGTTTTTGATACAACGGAAGCAGTTTTTTCACTTCATTGATATCGCCTGTTGCCGCTAATTGGACAAGGATGCCGTAAGCCACTTTGGAACCGTGCAGAATGGAATGCGTTTCCGGCAGGAAGGACAGCCCGTTATGGATGGCGTGGGCCCCAGCCATTCTTCCGTATTCGCCGGCAAAGCCGCCGACTGTCCCGGCTGCGCCAATGATAATTTCAACTATATTGCGGAAAGCGTCGGTTATCTTCCCTTCGTTTCGGTCGTGTAATGCCTGCTCACTGTCGCGCAAGATCCCTTCATAAATCGCTTTTGCGGAGCGGAGGCCGAGTTCGACCATCACCGGCAAATGTTTCATGGAACGGGTGATGCCTTCTGCTTCATACCATTTGGCTAAAGAATCGCCAATTCCGCCCAGCAAATATTCGGCCGGTGCGTTCAGGAGAATACGCAAATCGATCAGGGTTAAAAAGGCGGAACGTTTGTAATAAGCGACATGACTGAATGAGCCGTCTTCATGATAAACAGCGGATAAAGGCGTATAACCGGCACACGTTCCGGCTAGCGTTGGAACGAGCACGACTTCACAGTTGAGCAGTTCTGCTGTTCCCTTTGCCGTATCGAGCACTTTGCCGCCGCCAATCCCGGCGATGACATCTGCACGGCCTGCCTGTTCCGCCAGTTTTGCCATGTTTTTCTCACTTGCAGTATGATCGTACCGGAGTATCGGCCAGTTTTGCGGTATTGACGCAAATTTTTGAAATGCTTTGAATGATTTTACCCCGGTAATGACAACCGGATATTTGAATTCTTCCAGCTTTTCTTCCAAATATTTGGCTGCATCCTCTTCACATATGTATTGGTTTGGACCGCTTCTTATGACTTGGCTTAGACGCATTTTACAGGACCTCCGTGATATAAAAATTTGATGTATGTCCAGCTTACGCCTAAATAAATTATATTTCAATAATTTTTTTATAAATGTCATAAGTACAAACTCTATTTTTTACAGATACTGGTTATCAAGAAATCTTTTGGTATAGAAACTTAACTAAGTATTGCAGCTCCATTGATTAGTCAAGTTTGGATAACGGAGTACGTGATTGAGATTACTTTATACATATAAGACAGATGTGCTTAATCAACAAAACAACGACTGACTAATGCAGCCGTTGTTTAATAAATTATTTTTGTATGGATTGAGAAAAGTTAAATTTTTTATGCTCAGCTTGTTGTCTGAGATCAATCTCAATTTGCTCAAGGCTTTTTCCTTTTGTCTCGGATACTTTTCGGGTTACAAAGATGAACGCCAGAACACCCATAATGCCATATATAATAAACATGGTTGAAATGCCAAATTGTTCAATCAATTTAGGAAAAGTTAAGGAGACAATTAAGTTTGCAAGCCAGTTTGTAACACTGCCAATCCCCATGCCTATGCCGCGAATTTTAAGCGGAAAGATTTCAGAGAGCATCACCCATACGACCGGTCCCCAGCTGAGGGAGAAAAATGCAATGTAAACAGCCAGGCAAATCACCGTTGTCCAACTGGCAGCAGTTGACGGGCCAAGTAAAGCGTTTACAATCCCCAGTACAAATAAGGCAAGAGACATACCGGCATTACCGATTAATAAAAGTGGTTTTCTACCAACTTTATCGATGATAAGAACTGCAATAGCTGTAATGATCACGTTAACAATCCCGATGCCTACTGTACCCAGAATAGCTGCAGATGCTCCTAGCCCGACGTTTGTAAAAGTGGTAGGTGCGTAATATAGAACGGTATTGCAGCCAATGATCTGTTGAAAGACTGCCAATCCTATGCCGGCAATTAATGCTGGCCGCACCCACGCTTGTTTTACTTCACTAAAACCGCCCTGATTTTTTTCAAGTTCGTTTGCTTGCTTGATCTCACGTATTTCTTCTTCAACGCCGTGCCCTTTTCTCATATAATTGAGAATCGTTCTTGCTTCAGGTTCTTTTCCCTGTTTCAAAAGCCAACGTGGGCTTTCTGGTAAAAAAAGCATACCGATTAACATCAGCAAACCCGGGATCAGCGCAAAACCGAGCATCCAGCGCCAGCTTCCTGTAGCAGCAAAAACATAGTTAATGATATAAGCCAATAAAATACCTGTCATGATCATCAGTTGATTCAAACTGGACAATGCACCGCGGATTGAAGTTGGTGCCATTTCTGATAAATACATTGGAACAAGGGTAGAGGCACTTCCGACTGCCAGGCCCAATATGACCCGGAAAAGAATTAAAACACCAGTATTTGGTGCCAACGCGGTACCTAATGCTCCAATACAGAAAACAGATGCTGCGATGAGAACGACTTTTTTTCTTCCCCATCTGTCAGACATTGCTCCGCTAATTGCGGCACCGATCATACAGCCAAACAGAATGGAGCTGACGACAATTCCTTCTGTCCAGGAAGTCAGGTGTAAATCATTTTTGATAAAAAGAAGGGCGCCGGAAATTACACCGGTATCATATCCAAATAATAATCCGCCCAAAGCGCCAAAAAAGTAAATCAAGCCATTATTGATTTTAAATTTCATCTGTTTTCCCTCCAAACCGCGATTCGTTTACTCTTCTTAAATCAAACAACTGGTGATTGATCGCGACGGTGTGCGGATAAACATCTTTATAAACCTGATAAAAATCCCGGTAACGGCTGACGTTTTTCGGTATTGGCTCAAATGTCCGGCCTGTCCGGATAAAGGCGGCTGCACAATCTTTGAGGGAAGAAAACCATCCCAATCCGCTTGCTGCAATCATGGCGGCGCCCATCCCGGGACCTTGTTCATTCTGAAGTTTGATAACTTTTGCTTGAAAAATATCAGCCTGAATTTGCAGCCACAGGTCACTTTTCGCACCGCCGCCGATGGATACCACGGTATCGATGTTCTTGCCATAGTTCCGAAAAATTTCAACACTTTCATTGATAGAGAAGGCAATACCTTCCATCACTGCACGGGTAAAATCCCGCCTGGTGTGTGAACTGTCAATGCCTGTAAAAGTGCCGCGGATTTTTGCATCGGCATAGGGCGTTCTTTCCCCGGCAATAAACGGCGTGAAAAGCAGGCCGTTTGCCCCGATCGAAGAATGCGCGGCTTCTTCCAGCAATGTTGCAAAATCTTCGCCTTTTGCGAATGTATCCTTAAACCAGGACAGACTGTATCCGGCGGCGAGTGTAACGCCCATTGTATAGTAAGCATCTTTCTGTCCATGATTAAAAAGATGCACTTTGCCGCCAAAGTTTTTATTGCTGTCTGATTCATATGAAAGGAATACACCGGATGTGCCAATGCTGCAAAGTGCTTTGCCTTCTTCTAAAATGCCGGCGCCAATTGCACCGCAGGCATTGTCCGCCCCACCGGCAAACACTTTGGTCGCATGAGAAAGACCGCACGTCGCAGCGATGTCCGGCAATAATGTGCCGACTTCTGCTTCCGTCTCAACAAGCGGCGGGCAAATGCCGGCCGGGATGTCAAATGTGCGCAAAATATCCGTGCTCCACGACTGATTAACGATATCTAACAACAGGGTGCCCGCTGCATCCGAGTAATCCATGCCAATCGTTCCGGTTAACCGATAACGAAGATAATCTTTTGGCAGGAGAAAGACACGCGTTTTCCGGAAATTTTCCGGTTCGTACTGCTGGATCCAAAGCATCTTCGGGAGTGTAAATCCTTCCAAAGCCGGGTTTTTTGTTATTTCCAGCAGCTTACCACCCAGTACTTGATCGATTTTTTTGCATTGTTCCGTTGTTCTTGTGTCATTCCAAAGAATGGCATTGCGGATGACTTGCAGATTTTCGTCCAGCAGCACAAGCCCGTGCATTTGGCCAGAAAAACTGAGCCCTTCAATTTCATCGCGGGGTACCCCGGATTTTTCCGTTAGTTCTTTCAAAGCTTGAATCGTTTTTTCGACCCACTGTTCCGGATCCTGTTCGCTGTAACCCGGGTGCGGCTGCATTAACGGATAGGATTTAGAAACAGATGAAACCACCTGTCCGTTTTGGTCAACAAGTAATACTTTAACAGAACTTGTCCCAAGATCGACACCGATTGCATATTTCATCTTAATCTCCCCATTGAATAAACCGGCCGGCCTTCATCCAGGCAGGCCGGTTCGGAATTTTATGCATTTACACTTTGATAGGCTTCTTGCACAATATAATGGTTCAGCGTATTTTTCAGTTGTTCCAGGCGGCCAGATTGGTTTATAATTTCTTTTTTATCAAGAATATAATTTTCAAGTGATTTAAAATCAGCTTTGCCGGAAACGATATCGGCGCCGATGCCTTCTTTATAACTGCTGTACCGTTCTTCGATAAAGGCATCAAATACCCGGTCTTCAATCAGCCGGTTCGCTACTTTTAATCCAAGGGCAAAGCTGTCCATACCGGCAATATGGGCATAAAACAGATCTTCGTCCGTGAACGAGGCGCGGCGTGTTTTCGCATCAAAGTTCAATCCGCCCCTGCCAAGTCCGCCGTTTTTCAATACTTCATACATCGCAAGCGTGGTGGAATAGAGATCTGTCGGGAATTCATCTGTATCCCAGCCGAGCAGCGGATCACCCTGGTTCGCATCCAAAGAGCCAAGCAAGCCGTGGGTACGCGCAACCCGGATTTCATGTTCAAACGTATGGCCGGCCAAAGTGGCATGATTTGCTTCAAGATTCAGCTTGAAGTGTTGATCCAAATCGTAAGTTTTTAAGAATGCAATAGTCGTAGCAGCATCAAAATCATATTGATGTTTTGTCGGTTCTTTCGGTTTCGGCTCAAGCAAGAACTGAGCATCAAATCCGATTTCTTTCGCGTAATCAACGGCCATATGGAAGAACCGTGCCAGGTTGTCCTGTTCCAGCTTCAAATCTGTATTTAACAAAGTTTCATAGCCTTCCCGGCCGCCCCAAAATACATAGTTTTCAGCGCCCAGTTCTTTCCCGACTTCAAGCCCTTTTTTCACTTGGGCGGCTGCGTACGCGAAAACATCTGCGTTGCAAGAGCTAGCTGCACCGTGGACAAAACGTGGATTTGTGAACATATTGGCTGTATTCCATAAGAGTTTTACTTTGCTTGTTTTCATATAATCTTTAATCATGGCAACGATGACGTCCAGATTTTTATTTGTTTCCCTTAATGTATCGCCTTCAGGAGCAATATCGCGGTCATGAAAGCAGAAATAAGGGTTACCTAGTTTTTCAAAAAATTCAAATGCTGCTTCTACTCTTGCTTTGGCAAGATCCATGCCTGTGAAGCGATCCCACGGGCGGATCTTGGAGCCTGCGCCAAACGGATCGGTACCGCTTTCAGTAAAGGTGTGCCAGAATGCGACTGAGAATCGAAGCTGTTCTTCCATCGTTTTTCCACCAACGAGTTCTTTCGGATTGTAATGATTAAATGAAAGACCGCTTTTCAATTGTTTGCCAGAATAAGTGATTTTGCTGACATTTGGAAAATATGCCATCATTGTCCCCTCCTATCATTCATTGCAAGCGTATACATAGGGCCCTAGAAAAATAGCACTTTGTTTGTTTAACGGTTAAACTAAGTACATGTTCATAGTAGCACGGTCTTTTTAAAAAAACAACCAATTTTTAAGAAAAATTTTTGATATAATGATAAAAACCGATAATGTTTGTTTAGTGCCTTTACGAATGGAGAGATATTACAACATGCACATAGCGGACCAAAGTTTTATTAAAAATCAAAACCAGCGGGTGATTTTGAACGAGTTGATGAAACATGAGCAAATTTCCCGTGCCAAATTAGCAAAAATTACGAAATTAAATAAAGCAACGATTTCTTCCCAGGTATCGTTTTTGATAGAAAAGAAGCTTGTGAAAGAAGTGGGCACTGGCTTGTCGAGCGGTGGAAGAAAGCCGGTTATGCTAGTATTTAATGAAAAAGCCGGTTATGCTATTGGCGTGGATATTGGTGTGACATATATTTTAACAGTGCTTACTGATTTGGACGGAAACATGATTTACAGTGATTACTGTGAAATTGAAGATCCTTCTTTTGAGATGATAAAGCCGGTAATTATTGAAAGAATCCGGCTTGTTGCAAGTAAAGTGTCGTCTTCCCCGTACGGTATTATTGGCATTGGCGCGGGCGTTCACGGATTTGTCGATATGCAACAGAATGTGCTGTTTACACCGAATTCCGGCTGGCGGGATGTGGATTTAAAAGGCTTGCTGCAAACCCATTTTGATTGTCCTGTTTTGGTGGACAATGAGGCAAATGCCGGGGCATACGGCGAAAAATTGTTTGGCATCTTGAAAGGATGCAAAAATGGCATATATGTCAGTATTGGCATTGGTATTGGGCTTGGTATCATTGTTAATGATGAACTGTATCGCGGAAAAGAAGGCTTTTCCGGTGAAATGGGGCATATGTCGATTGACTTTAACGGCAGGCAGTGCGGCTGCGGCAATAAAGGTTGCTGGGAACTTTATGCATCCGAAAAAGCTTTTTATGATCAACTGTGCTTAGTAAAAAACAAACGCCGGATTACTTTGGAAGAAGTGACGAATTGGGTAAAGGAAAATGATGGTGAAACACTACGGGAATTGGATAAGCTGGGGTACTTTTTAGGAATCGGCCTTACGAATATTATCAATACCTTTAACCCCGAGGCGATTGTGCTTCGCAGTAATTTAATTCAGGAAAACCCGACCATTTTAAATTCTATACAAAGTACGATTGCATCCAGAGTGTCAAAATATGTCCGGCAGAACCATCGAATTTATTTGTCGCAGTTGCATCGGAATGCGACAGCAGTTGGGGCTGCGGCTTTTATTGTCCATCATTTTTTGATGGAGTCGGAAGAGCTTTACGGGAATTAAGGATGCTGCAGGTAACCTGGTGTTCATGTTAAAGCTAGGCCATAAAAGAAAAAGATGCGGAGCGCCCACGTGCAAACCACCAAAAAGACAAAAAGGGGCTCTCTGGACCCCTGAGTCTAAGCATGCATCAATCCGAAACCAGCATCATCAAAGTTTTAACATCCGCTCTAACGCCAAAACCGCATCCCGCGCTGTGTTTTCCTCTACTTTGATCACGTTTGTTTCTTTGCCCTCGACAATATTTTCCAGCGACCATAAAAGATGCGGCAGGTCGATCCGGTTCATGGTCAGGCACGGGCACATGACCGGATTTAACGAAATAATCTTTTTATCCGGATGATTTTTGATCAGGCGCTGCACCAGGTTCATTTCAGTGCCAATTGCCCAGGCGCTCCCGGCCGGCGCGTTTTCAATCGTATCAATGATGTATTTTGTGGAGCCGCTGAAATCTGACAGGGCAACCACTTCATGCGCACATTCTGGATGGACAATGATTTGCATATCCGGATATTTCGCGCGCACGAATTCGATATTTTTGATGGTAAAGTGCTCGTGCACGGAGCAGTGCCCTTTCCATAAAATGACTTTCACATTTTCCAGCGCGCCTTCGTAGATAAGTTCGTTCCGGATCGGGTCCCAGACTGCCATATCTGCGAGTTCCACGCCCAAATCAAATGCAGTGTTTCGGCCGAGATGCTGGTCTGGTAAAAAGAAAACCCGTTCTTTCTGGGTGAAGGCCCACTTGACCATTTTTTTCGCATTTGAAGAGGTAACGGTTGCCCCGCCGTTGCGCCCGACAAATGCTTTTATCGCTGCTGTGGAGTTGACATAGGTAAGGGGCAGCATCGTATCCCCGAACAAAGATTGCAACATATCCCATGCCCGTTCCGTCTGGTGGATGTCGGCCATGTCTGCCATCGAGCAGCCTGCGCGCATGTCGGGGAGAATGACGGTTTGTTCCGCCGATGTTAACATATCCGCCGTTTCCGCCATAAAATGTACACCGCAAAACACAATGTATTTGGCATTGCGGTTTTTTGCCGAAATTTGCGCGAGCTGCAGCGAATCACCGGCTGCATCGGCAAACTGGTATACTTCTTCACGCTGGTAGTGGTGGCACGGGAGGAAAAGTTGCGCACCCATTTCTTTTTTGATGTCCCAAACCCGGTTTTCCATTTCTTCTTGCGTAAGGGACTGATATTTTTCCGGCAAAGTCGTAAGCTGTAACGTTTCCAGCAGGCTCATAAAGCAACCTCCTTCGTATTTTCCACGATTGCACTGATATCAAGTATTTGATAGGAATGGGTCAAAAATCCGAGCGAGATCCAATCGACGCCGGTTTCAGCATAGCTCCGGATATTTTCCATTGTGATGCCGCCTGATGCTTCCGTCGCAATATGGGGCGGCACGAGCGGCAGCCATTCGCAGATTTCTTCCGGTGTGCGGTTGTCAAACATGATGATGTCGGCACCGGCACGGACAGCCTCAAGCAGATGGTCCTTTGTTTCAATTTCGACTTCAATTTTTACGGTATGCCCGATGGATGCTTTCACTGTTTCCACGGCTTTTGTGATGCTGCCGGCAAATGCGATATGGTTGTCTTTCAGCATGACACAGTCGTACAGCCCGCGCCGGTGGTTGAATCCGCCGCCTGCTTTGACGGCGTATTTTTCAAGCATCCGGAGGCCGGGGGTTGTCTTTCTTGTATCGCAAATCTTTGCGTGGGTGCCTTCCGTCTCGCGGACTGCTGCGTTTGTGGTTGTTGCAATGCCCGACATGCGCTGGATGAGATTCAGGATTACCCGCTCTCCGGAAAGGAGGCTTACAATGGGGCCGCGAATTTCCGCAATAGCTGCCCCTTTTTCAATCCGGGCGCCATCCCTGGGAAAAATACGCGGTCTCACCGTACCGTCCAGAATGCGGAAACCTTCTTCTATCACATCCTTTCCACAGAAAATCCCGTTTTGTTTTGCAATAAACGTTAATTTGCCCGGCTGATCCGGCGAAAAAATATATTCCGTATTGATATCGCCTTCCCCAATGTCTTCCATGAAAAAATGTTTAAGCATGGATTGAAGTTGGAGCTTGTTCATAAAGTCCCCTCCGTGTGATTAAGCCTTTGTTTTTTGCATGAATGAGATGGACACCCTGCCAGCCGCTGCTTTCATCCGGGTAATCGGCGCGGATATGGGCGCCGCGCGATTCTTTCCGGCAAAGCGCCGATTGTGTGATGAGCAAGCTGTTGGTAAACATAAAGACTTTTTCCATTTCTTCCTTTGCAAGATGGCCGAGTGAAAAAGCGGAAAACGTATCAGCCCCACGTGCTTCGAGCCACTGCAAAAGATGCCGCAACCCGGTTTCTGAGCGGATCACGCCGGCATTCTCCATCATTTTTTTCTTCAATGTCACGGTGTCCAGCCGGCGGGCGATTTCCGGATTTAAAGGAGGGCGGGCGATTTCCGCTGTTTCGCCGCCCGCTGCTTCAGGTTCCAATGCATTTAAAAATGCTGCGAGCCGTTTGCCGAATACGAGCCCTTCCAAAAGCGAATTGCTGGCGAGCCGGTTTGCACCGTGCACGCCGCTTGCTGCTGCTTCCCCGATTGCATACAGCCCGTTTACCGTTGTTCTCCCGTATGTATCTACTACGATGCCGCCCATAAAGAAATGGCTGCCCGGGACAATAGGCAACAGGCCGGAATGGATATCAATGCCGCTTTCCCGGCAAATCCGGGAAATGGTCGGGAACCTTTTTTCAAAGTTTTTGATTTTACGGATGTCTAGAAAAACTTTCTTTCCGCTATGAATCGTCTGATGGATTTGGTGGGCGACCACATGCCTGGGAGCCAGGTCTTTTAACGGGTGGACGCCCGCCATGACAGGCGATCCGTTTTCATCCACAAGCACTGCACCCTCTCCGCGGACGGCTTCGGACACAAGGCCTTTCGCGCGGCCTTCCGCATACAATAATGTCGGGTGGAACTGGACGAACTCCATATCTGCAAGTTCCGCGCCGGCCCGGTATGCCATTGCAATCCCGTCGCCGATGATTTCCGGGTGGTTGGAGGTGAAAGGATACAAGCTCCCAAGCCCGCCGGTTGCGATCACGGTATGATCGGAAAAATAGTGGCGGATGTTGCCGTCGGCCGTTTTTGTTTTTACACCGGTTACGCGTCCTGTTTCTGCGGATACCATGAGTTCAAACGCCAGCTCATGTTCGATAATCCGGACGCTTTTTCCAAGTTGCCCGAGAAGATGCTGAATGACAAATTTTCCGGTTGCATCGCCGCCGCAGTGGAGAATACGGTGCACTGTATGTGCGCCTTCAAGCCCTAAATCAAGCCCGCCGTCCGGCCGCCTGTCTGCGGGAAGCCCGCTTTTTACGAGTTCTTCTACTACGGCCGCACCCTCTTTCACCAATTTTTCCACTTCTTTTTCATTATGGTGCCGGCAACCCGCCCGGATTGTGTCTTTCACATGGAATTCAAAACGGTCTTCCGGCGAGAGGACGGCTGCGATCCCGCCTTGTGCTTTGTAGGAATTGCTCGTCTTTGTTTGCGACTTTGTAATGATCGTCACATCGTAGCGGCTGTCCAGGTGCACGGCCAATTGCAGGGCGGCAATCCCGCTTCCCAAGATACATATTTTTTCTTTCATCCGTCTCCCTACTTTACATCTGTCTTGACACCTATCTTTGCACAAAATTAAACTGAATACAAGTACTTTTTAGGAGGCCAGCCATGTTTTATTTTGATTATGCGGCAACGACAAAAATGAGCGAACGGGCACGGGAGACATTTATGGAAGCAGCCGAATCTTTTTACGGAAACAGTGAAAGCCTGCATGACATCGGGACGGATGCGCGGGCGGTGCTTGAAAAATCGCGGGGCTTGATCAGCGGTTATCTCGGCGTACCGGCTGAAGGGCTGTATTTTACTTCAGGTGGCACGGAGGGGAATTTATTGGCGATTGTTTCGCTTGCAATGGGAGCTTCCGGAAGGGGGAAACATATCATTTCGTCGATGGCGGAGCATGCGTCCGTCCATTCAGCGCTCGGATTTTTGGAAAGGCTGGGATTTGAAGTGACAAGGCTCCCGTTTACGGAAAAAGGGACGGTGGATTTAAAGAAGCTTGAAGCAGCGATCCGGCCGGACACGGTGCTTGTTTCGGTTCAGCATATTAACCAGGAAATCGGCACCATCCAGCCCATTGAGGAAATTTCCCTGATGGTAAGAAGGCGGGGGATCCTGTTTCATTCCGATTGTGTGCAGTCATTTGGCAAAGCAGATGTAGCACGCATGATCCCTTATGTCGACAGCATTACCCTCTCTTCACACAAAATCCACGGGCCAAAAGGGGTCGGGGCAGTATACATTCACCCCTCTTGCGTCATCGCCCCCGTTTTTCCGTACCTTTCCCATGAAAAGGGGTTCCGCGGCGGGACAGTGAATGTGCCTGGCATTGCCGGATTTGCTGCGGCTGCCGAGGAGATTTTGATAGAAAGTGAGCGGGACTGGGAGTACCGGACCGCGTTAAAAGAGGCATCCGGTGGGACGGTTGTTTTTATAGAGGGGGAACGGGCGATGCAGCTTCCTTCCATCGTCGGCGGTATGATTCCAGGGGTTCAAGGGCAGCTTGTTTTATTGGAGTGCAACAAAGCGGGATTTGCGATCTCAACCGGGAGCGCCTGCCAGGAACATCATGAAGGCGGGAGCAAAGCAGTTGAAGCAATGGGATACGCGGAGGAAGCAATGGATCAGTTTTTCAGAATTTCCTTTGGGCGCCATACAACAAAAGAGGAGATCCTGTCACTCGGAGAAACATTAAAAAAGATTGCGGCTGCGCACAGTGCCGGAACCGCTATGCAAGACCTGTTTGCCCGTTGAATCCGGCGGGGATTATATATAAAGATGGATTTGGGAGTGGCTTGTGTTTCAAGCAGTTGGCAAGACGGAAAGAGGATGAAACAGCTAAGAAAAATATATAAAATTGCAATCAGTTCTGAGGAGTAAAAATTTTTCGTGATAATTTAACTATCCCCCCCAAAAATGCGGCTAAATATGTAATAATTTAAATAGGGCTTGCTGAATAAGCAAAAATTCCAGATTTGACAAGGATTTTGGCTACTTTTGTCGAATATAAAGTGTAAGGATTTCAAAGGAAACACGTAAAAAACCTTGCACTTGGAGGCTGTTACGATGTACAAAAAGACCGAACATCAATTAACTTTTGTAGATGATTTTTTTCTACCATTCGGTGGGAAATGAAATAAAGAAAATCGCTGGGTCCGTCTTGCTGAAATGATTCCTTGGTGGATGGCCGAAGAAAAGTATGCCAAGTCCTTCAAGAAGAAATTCAAAGGCGAAAAGGCTTATTCTGTCAGAATCGCTCTTGGGGCTCTTTATATCAAAGAACGGCTTGGGCTGTCTGACCGGGAAACAGTCGAACAGATCACAGAAAACCCGTATCTTCAGTATTTTATCGGCTTGCCTGAATTCCAGGAAAAAGCCCCATTCGACCATTCTCTGATGACTCGTTTTAGAAAACGTTTGGGCGCAAATATCATCAACGAACTGAATGAATGGATCGTTCTGGAAGAACAAAAACGTCAATTGGAAGAGGAAAAGAGCAACGATGATGATCATCACGACGACAATGATGATGACGTTGATGACGATCATGGTAGTGGTGATCATTAACCTTCTGGTCCTGCTTCGGAAGAGACTCAACTGAATCGGTCTCTCCTAAAACGCAGAACAAAGGAAAGCTCATTTTGGACGCAACCTGTGCACCGGCTGATATTGCTTACCCTACAGACCTCGGGTTGTTGAACGAAGCCCGTGAGAAATTGGAACATATCATTGATGTCCTGCATGAACCACACAAAGGGAAATTACGTAAGCCACGGACCTACAGAAAAAGAGCCCGCAAGGACTATCTTTCTGTCGCTAAGCAACGTAAAGCTGGCGCCCGGAAAATCCGGAAAGCTGTAGGCAAACAGCTCGGATATGTGAAACGAGATCTGGAGATCATTAAAAATCTTGTTTCCCAAAGCTCTCTGTCTCTTTTAAGCAAAGATGAATACAGGCAACTTCTCGTGATTCATGAACTTTACCGCCAACAGGCAGAAATGTACAAAAAGAAAACACACCGGGTTGACCACCGGATTGTAAGCATTTCCCAGCCACATGTCCGTCCAATTGTGCGCGGCAAGGCAAAAGCGAACGTGGAGTTCGGTTCAAAAGTCGCCATCAGTGTCGTAGATGGTTATGCCTTGATTGAGCACCTCGACTGGGAAAATTACAATGAAGGGACCACTCTCAAGGAATCTGTTGAAAACTACTACAACCGGTTCGGATTTTATCCGGAAGCGATCTTGGCAGATAAAATTTACCGAAACCGTAATAATCTGGCATACTGCAAATCTCTTGGCATTCGTCTGAGTGGGCCAAGGTTAGGACGCCCATCCAGAACGGAAGACAAAACCTTGGAACGCGTCGCAAGGCAGGATGCCTCTGAACGTAATGCCGTTGAAGGCAAATTTGGCGAAGGCAAGCGCAAGTATGGGCTGGGCCTTATTCGAGCACGCCTTCAGGAGACCAGCGAAACAGTAGTAGCCCTTCAATTCCTCATACTGAATCTGGAGCGCAAGCTCAGGGTTCTTTTTTTGAAATTTTTACACAACACTATTTTATATTTTGATAATCGAAATTTGGCTTGTATCTGACCAAATTTGATTTGTTCAGCAAGCCCTAATTTAGGGAATTATATTTCTTTTGCGTTGCCTGGATATAGTTATCATGAAATCGACACAGTTTATTTAAGTTTTTTAACTTGTATTCTTGGATATGGAAGTACTTCATTATTAAACAGGATACTACGTGATGAAATGGGACTTATCTATAATCTCAATGCCTACTTGCATACTTATAACGAGGGAGGGGCATTAATAATCAGTACAACATCTAACTCTGCTAGTAACATAGACAGAATAATAAGTATTTTTGGAGAAGTTATAGAAAGATTAAAGAATAGAGGATTAGATAAGAAAGATTTTGACAGAGTTCACTCTATTATAAAATCACAGATATTGTTCAAAACTGAGAATCCTCATGATATCATGCTGGAACTCGGGAGAAATGAGCTACTGGGGATAAATAACAACCGAAGCATAGTTGACTATAACAACTTGAATAAAACGATGGAAAATCTAAAGGAAATTACTTATGAACATTTTTGTGATTTTTTAAAAAATTCTTTGAGCAACCTTTTTCTTATTACGGACTACTAAATGAAAAGTGAGGAGAAATACTATGCGTCAAGTACTAGCATTTTATCTTCTGTACTTAAAGATGTTACTAGCAGAGAAAATAGCTCTTATTTGGTCTGTTATCTTTCCAGTAGTAATAGCTCTTGTATTTCAAAGAGGTTTTTTAAACGATGCTACAGACGAAAAAGAAATAGTTCAGTATATTTCCTTTTTTTGGGTATTCATTATTATATCAACTTACATAAACGGTATAGGACTTCAAATAGCTAGAATTAGAGAATATGGTTTATTAAAGACTTATGTAATGATTACAGGCAATAGATATACTTTTCTAACTGCGATCCTTTTAACACAAATTAGTTTCGGGGCAATTAGTTTGCTTCTATTTACAAGTATAGTTTCCATTTATTACAGAGCCTTTTCTTTTAATTTGTTATTATCTTCTTTAATAGTATTACTAGTGAGTTTCCCGTTAGCTATTGCAAGTGTCTCAATCGCCGCTATTCCAATTAAGTTTAATAATTTATCTACAATTATGAATATATTAGTTTATCCTCTTTTTTTCTCTCATTAAATAGCAGAAGTAGTAATCTATTAAACTATGTAAATCCGTATTATATCATTCATGAAATTACGGAAATAGTCATTAATCTGCTAATGGGCATAGATTATACGTATAATTTTTATCTGTTACTTTTATCGATTCTTCTATACCTTGTAGTTGGACTTTTTATTATTAAACGATTTAATCTTTTATCGTTAACATCTCGTTAGGGGGAAAATTAATTGCATGTTTTTAACTTGAAATATAAGTATAAAAAAGCAAAAGATTATGTGTTGAATGGTGTTACTTTCACGTTAAATACTAAAAAGCTTAATGTTATCGTTGGACTTAATGGTGCTGGAAAAACAACTTTATTTGATTGTTTAACTGGGAACTTAACTCCGGAAACAGGCGAAATATCACTACCTGATAAAAAGGAAATGCTTTATCTAACTCAAAATATATTTTTCTCACCCGAAATTAAAGGAAAAGACTTTGCAAAGTTTGTAGCTAGATTATCTGGAAAAAAAGGAAGTAACCAAATTGATGACTACTTGGACTTTTTGGATAGTAGGGAAAGAGAATTAATGGCACACCTGTGGTCTATGAAAATTGGTAAGATGTCTGTTGGTGAAAGAAAGTGGCTTTTCATAGCCCTTCTCGGTAGTATTGAGAGAAAATTATATATCTTTGATGAACCGACAAGTGGTGTTGACCCTTCATCAAGATTAAAAATTATGAATAAATTTAAGAAATTAATTGAAAATCAGCGTATCTGCATAATCTCTACACATCAACTTCAAGACTTATCTTATATTGACTCGCATTTAATTTTGCTACACAAAGGTAAGGTCCTTTATGAAGGCGATTTTCAAGACTGGTTAAAATTATTTAACACAATTAACCCTGATGAGGCATTCGCAAGAATGATCGAACAGGGATAAATTTCACCATCCTTTCATTAGCCCTCTAATGAATTTAGACACTCGATAAGGTTGTTGTTTTTTATAATCGTAGTGATCAATGAAGGGGGGGCTTTTGATATATGAAACGGAGAAAACATTCCCATGAATTTTATTAACTACAAGTGGTGAAATAAGCATTAGAAGTTGTGAATAAAGCACTTGTGGCTAGATGATATGAAATTAGTTGTTTAGTGCAAAATGAAAGTACAGAGTTCTGCAACAAAAAAGTGCAGAGCTTCATGGCATAAAAAAAGGCTTGCCAGCTCCTAAAATTCCCTCTACTGTTAAGGTTGTGAAGAACAAAACAGTGGAGGTAAAGAAAGGATGCTAGCAATGCCTGAAATTCATCATATCAAACATTTGCGTGAAAAGAAAGGGTTATCGCTTTCCGAAATTGTCCGCAGGACGGGATTTAACTGGAGAACAGTCAAGAAATATGCGGATGGAGACATTTCGGTCAGACAAAAAATAAAGAGAAAACGGGGAATGATGGAGGAAGAAGGATACGGTCAAATCATTGATGACTGGCTGGAGGAGGACGCCAAACTGCCAAGAAAACAACAGCGGACAAGCAAGAAGATGTACGAACAATTAAAGCAGGAACATGGCTTTAAAGGGTCTTATCGAACGGTTTGCGCCTACGTTCAAAAACGAAGACCTCAGCTTAAGCTGGAGAAGGAACGGCGTTACGAGAGGCTGGAACACCCTCCGGGGGAAACGCAGGTGGATTTCGGCACCATGTCCGTTGTGACGAAGGAAGGAAAAGAGGAAGACCGATCAATTCTGATTTTGAGCTTTCCGTACAGCAACGCCGCGTATGCGTATCCATTGCCGGCGGAAAACAGCGAATGTTTTCTTTACGGGCTCACTCAGCTGTTTCGCCAAGCCGGAGGCGTCCCGAGAAAACTGCGCATCGACAATTGGCGAACAGTGCCAGGCACTGTTCGCCATGAAACAATATTCAATGCTCTTACAGGATATACAGAGAAAAGGAATGAAGTTCATTTATTTCATTCATTAAATAAACTGCTTAAATCAACAAAATGTATTTATATGAATTTCCCATACCTAAAAAAGACGTACCCTTCTAACGGTGCTAGGCACACATTAGATATATTTGCAATTCATAATAATAAAATATCAGTTCTGAAGAGTAAATTCATCAATTTTTAGATGTTTTATGATAAAATGACTTATCCACATTTAGAAAATTTTTCCATCTATTTTTTCTGCTTTCAAAGTCAAAAAGAGCCGAATTTGCAAATTTCTTTTTTAAAATTGTGGATAACTTCAAAAAAACCTTTTTTTACATCACATCCTTTGCTATAATATAACCATTAAGTAAACCTTACTTGTATTGGCTTACTTAAATGGGTGAAATCCTCGTCTGTTAAAATGCGTGTCCGAAACGATTCCAACAGATTTGAGGATTTTTCTTTTGCCGTTTTTTTGAGTGCTTTTAAGATTGACGAACCTTTTTCAAACAGCTGTCTAATAATATCTGTTATTTGAACTAATAAATAATGATTTTTCATGGCTGTGTAGTTTTGGCTATTGGCATGTTCTATATTGTAACGATTATTTTTTTGTTCGTTAAATCCTTGATTTTCAATCTTCCAGCGGCTTCTTCCTGCAGCGATGAGTCGTTCCACGTTCTTTTTCGTGATTTTAATATCCGTTATAAATACATACTCTTTCGATTTCCCATCCTCTGTTTTCATTGTGGCCTCCATCAGATTGACCGTTCTGTCTTTGTAGGCAATATCATTCACCCAAACTAATGAATTCTGATCCTTACTTTGTTCCAGCTCTTTTATTGCCTTAAACTCCGTCGAGATACTTTTAATTCTCCCTTCCTTAAATCTGCATATATATTTCCATTTGTGCGCCCTGCACAGATTAAATACCGTTTCACATGCATAGAGACTATCTCCCAAGATACAAATCGGTAGTCTTTTAAATATTTTTTTTATTTTCTTTGCCAGCCTGTCGAAGGCTTTTAATTCACAATCTTGCTTAGAAACATTTTCTGATTCATTTTCGATAAATTCGGAGGCAATACTGAAGACCATATCCCCCACGACAAGCTTGGCTTCAAGTACATGGTGCATATAAAGTACGTTCGTTTCTCCTGTTTCTTTATTTGTATATGCCCGTCTCAGGCAGTGTTTACAATGTTTCTCATGAAAGGTGTGTAATCCAGTTCCATCAATGATGACACCCCAGTACTTTCCTTCAATTCGATAAGACTCGAGAGACCTTTTTTTCAATAATTCTTTAATCATATACGTTCTAATTTTTTCTAATTCATTTACATCTAAGCCAGATAAAAAGTCGTTAATTGTATCATAATGTGGAAGTTCTTCAAGAGAATCTAAGCCTAACACCTTCCCTACATTTTTAATACATTCTTCTTTATTAAAACTCTCACTCATGTTTCTCATGGATTTTAGGCCGGTCATATTTTTCAACATCATCGTAAATAAAAGGACCTCTGGACCATAAGTGATATAGCTTTGATGTCGGTGGTCTGCTACCTTTTTTAGGTTATTCATCAGGTCTTTGAAAAAATGCTTCTGAATTTTAAGGAACTCGAAAAAATAATTTGCTTCTTTTTCACGATTTCTTTTTTCTTTTCTAGTAACCAAAATAAAAACCCCCTCAAAACAGCCAAGTTTAATTAGGGCTTGCTGAACGAATCAAATTTTAGCTTGTATTCGACTTGTCACTAAGCCATGCCAAAATATTCGTCCAGCAAGCTCTAATTATTTAAATTATTACATATTTAGCCGCATTTTTGGGGGGAATAGTTAAATTATCACGAAAAATTTTTACTCCTCAGAGCTATATGGAAGAATATTTTGCTGTTGACAGCTTCCCCAGGATGGTGATATATTTACCTCGAAAAGGTTAAGAAGCTCGGGAACTTAACCAAAAAGGGATATAATAAGACCGTCAGTCGGAGGCGGTGTCTTTCAGTGTTGTGAGGTGCTTAGCAATCGGAGCTAAGTACAAGAGAATCAGAAAAGGCGTCAGCATCGAAGCTGGCGCCTTTAGTATGTCAAAGGGGGAAACCAAATGTGAAGAGAGTGATGGTATTTATCGATGGCAATAATTTTGAAGCTGCTCTTACTGCCTTGTACGGATCCCAGCAGAGGGTGGACTATTTAAAGTTGGCAGAATACGTGGCTGCCCGGAGAGATGGGATGCTTCAGCGCATTTATTATTACACGGCAGTCGGAAATTTGGATAAAGCAAAAGCAGCAGCAACGAAATCATTTATTGACCATTTAAATAAAAAGATTCCAAAATGTATAGCGAAACTGGGCTATTTAAGTGTTGTCGGAACGGACGCGTCGGGCAATCCCATTTTTACAGAAAAAGGAACAGATGTAAATATAGCGGTAGATCTGGTCTCACTTGCTTTTCATAACGGTTATGATGAGGCAATATTATTCAGTGCCGATACGGATTACGAAGCAGCCATTAAAATGGCCAGAAGTTTGGGGAAAAATGTTGTTGCCGGCGTAGTCGACCAACAAAAAGCAGGTTATATGAAGGATCTTTGTGATGAGTATATCACTTTAAAAAAAGAAGACTTTAATCAGTGCATGCGTTAATGAAAAAGAAAGCTGCCCGGAGTCCGAGCCTCAAGGCAGCCAATGATGCGCTTGGCTGTATAGTTCGAATCTGTACAGCCTTCTAATCATGAGTATGAACGGACAACACGGGTTCATACCCATTTTCTTTCGACATTTTTATTCCCGGTTGAAGGAATGAAAAAACTGTCTGCCATGCAATCAGTGTGGGAATAGCTTTTATGATTTAGACAAAAATACGCGCGGCTTCCGCCATAAGATGAATGGCTTCCTTAGGGCGCAGCTTTAAATATCCATACTGACTGAATCTTTTTAAAAAGAAATATAAAATTCCCTGCTTGTCTGTTTAAGCATGCGCCGAAGCGGGGAAAGGTATTTTGCCAAATGTCCAGAAACGCCAAAGTGCATTCGACTTCATGGAAAGTTTATATATATTATAAATTAGAAATTTTTCCATCGTGGAAGTTTCAAAAAATATCATGCAAAGAAAACGGGATAAAAAATTTTGCTTATACACACTAAAAGATATAATACCCGCCCGAGAAAAAATACGGCTGGAGCGGGAAGAAACACGCTGGCACTTAAATAAAGCCTCATTTAGAATGATCTATTTTGAAAATTTGCGCTGATCCTGGTGCGGGTGAGAGGCAGCAGGAATGTCTGTATTCTCTATCCTATAAGAAACGAGAGGTGGGTAAGATGGACTTAAGTCCGAAAGAAATTGCGGACGTAGCGATTGAAAAAGGAATAGCGAAAGCGAACAGCTCGTTTTTGTCGATGGTGGTGCTCGGCTTTTTGGGCGGGGCTTTTATTGCCATCGGTTATTTGGCGTATATCCGGGTGACCGGCACGATGCCGGGGAGCTGGGGCAGTTTTGACACATTTATGGGTGCCGCAGTGTTCCCGACCGGCCTGATCTTGATTTTGGTTGGCGGCGGCGAGCTTGTCACCGGCAATATGATGGCCGTCAGCATGGCCTGCTTTGACAAAAAGATTAACATCCTGCAGCTTATTTGGAACTGGTTGTGGATCACCATTTTTAACCTGATTGGTGCGCTATTTGTTGCCTACTTTTTCGGGCATTTTATCGGCTTGACAGAAGGGGATTTTTTGGCGAAAACCGTCCACACGGCAGAAATGAAGACGAGCGCGCCTTTTTGGCAGGCATTTGTCTCCGGGATCGGTTGTAACTGGCTTGTCAGCATGGCGGTCTGGCTTTGCTACGGCGCCAAAACGTTTGCAGGCAAAATCCTCGGCATCTGGTTTCCGATCATGGCTTTTGTGCTGATCGGGTTCCAGCACGTCGTTGCCAATATGTTCATTATTCCGGCCGCTATTTTTGCGGGGCATCTTTCATGGATGTTATTTTTGAAAAATATCATCGCGGTTTTCCTCGGAAATGCGGCAGGCGCAGTTGTGTTTGTCAGCATGCTCTACTTTATCGCATATAAAAAAGAAGGAGTTCAAAAGACAGACACTGCACTTTGAGACGGAGGGCTTCTCACAAAATGGGAAGCCTTTCATTAAAAATAGGGCCGCTTTGGGTCATTAAAACGTAAAATGCAAAGATTTGATAGAAAAAGCAGCAAAAACTTGTACTCCGCCTGTTTCTGCTTTATGGCAAACTAGATGCGGAACTTGGTGAATGAACCGGATAAAGACCATTTACCAAGCCCCGCGTATCAAAACGGGCATCCACAGAGCTTCCCGGGCTAACGCCCATTTGCTGTCGCTCCCCATTTTTCTTAAATTTTTCATCATTCTATAAACTTCCGTACGAAAAACAACCTGTTCCCGAAAATTTTTAATGGAAAGAAAATCCAAATCTCTTTTTACAAGCCTTCATCAAGATAAACCGCCGAAGCAAGCCCAAGAAACGGGTTATAAAAGCGGCTGTCATTGTGAAAGGTGATCAGCAGTGAAACAACCAGGATAACCAAAAAGGCGGCCATTGTTGCATAGTCTTTTAACTGAAAAGGGCGCGCACTGTACCAGGTGCGTTTTTTATTTTTTCCAAAGCCGCGCAGTTCCATGGCATTGCTGATGGTTTCAATTTTTTCAAGGCTCGACAAGATGAGCGGAATCAGGATGGAGGCGGCATTTTTTATCCGTTTCGGCAGTTTTTCTTTGCGTGACATATCTAAGCCCCTTGCCTGCTGGGAAAGGGCGATATTATGAAAGTCCCGCTGAATATCGGGAATATAGCGGAGCGCCAGGGCAACCGCAAATGAAATCCGGTAGCTGATCCCGATTTTATTGAGCGATGCGGCAAACTCGCTTGGATTTGTTGTTACGATAAACAGAAGTGCGGCTGGAATGACCGTGAAATATTTGAGTGTGACGTTAAACTGGTAAAAAAGCTGTTCCCACGTGATATTGTACCGACCGGCAATCGAGAACAGCACATGGCTTGTCCCGTAAATTCTCACGCCCTGTTGCGGCGAAAAGATATAAATCGCAATGTTGTTCAAAAGCAGAAAAGCAAGGATAAAAAGCAAAATAAATAATATTTCCCGGATCTTGATGCGTGAAATTTTAAAAATAACAAGGCTCAAAAGAAAAAGAAAAAGGAGCACACGCGTATCGTAAGTAAGCATAGCCGCAAAAGACCACGTCAAAAAGCAGATCAGCTTTGTCGCGCCGGCCAGTTCATGGACGGGGGATTTCCGCTCAATATAAGACAGCATTTCGGTTGTCATTTGGCTATAGCCCCCTTTCGTACGTGATAAAGCGTTCCGTGAAACGCTCCGGGTTCAGATGCAGCCGGCTTGCAAGCGTATAGAGGGATGTCTCTTTTAAGTTGGCGCGCCGGATCATATCAGAATGGCCTAAAATTCCGGCAGCCGGACCGTCGGCAATTTTTTCTCCGTCTGCAAGCACAATGGCGCGCGGCGTATACTCCAGCATGAGGTGCATGTCATGGGTGATGAAGAGAATCGTGATACCTTTTTTATTCAATTCCGCCAAAAACTCCATGATTTCATGGTAATGCATATAATCCTGGCCGGCAGTCGGCTCATCGAGAATCAGAATGTCCGGCTCCAGCACGAGAATAGAAGCAATCGTTACCCGTTTTTTCTGGCCGAAACTAAGCGCGGATACCGGCCAATTCCGGAAAGAGTAAAGTCCGCAAAGCCGCATGGCATTTTCTGTACGGCTTTTGATCTCTTCCGGTGCAATCCCACGGTTGGCCAGGCCGAGCGCAATTTCATCGAAAATCATATGTTTTGAGATCATCTGGTTTGGATTTTGCATGACCATGCCAATCCGAAGCGACCGTTCTTTAATGGTGTCGTTTGTAATGTCTTTCTCTTTGTAAAAAATTTTTCCGGAAGAAGGTTGTTCAAAGCCGCAGATCAGACGTGACAACGTTGATTTTCCTGCGCCATTTTTTCCAACAATGCTTACCATTTCCCCTTTTTGGATGGTAAAAGAAAGGTTTTTGAGCACAGGCTGCCCGGGTTTATACGAAAAAGACAACTGACGGATTTCAAGCACCGGTTCTGTTTCAATGCGGGCAACCGGCTTTTTAGCATGTTTATACCAGTTTAAAAGGGCATCTCTGCACCGGCCGAGTTGAAAAGTATCCAGGTGTGCCGGCTGCATCTCTGGTGTGATGCGGCAGCCGGCATATTTTGCAGCTTTGACATAAAGCGGCTCCCGGACATGGCACGTTTCCAGCACGGAAGAAGAAAGCAGTTCATCCGGCGTGCAGTCGCTGATGATTTTGCCGTCATCTATGACAATGACCCGGTCTATTTTTTCAGCCAGCACATCCTCAAGCCGGTGTTCAATGATCAAGACGGTCACATTTGTTTTTTTCCGGATGTCCGAAATAAGCTCCATGGCTTGCTTTCCGGTTGCCGGGTCGAGATTTGCAAGCGGTTCGTCAAACAAAAGAATCCCTGTATTGTTCACCATTACACCGGCAAGAGACACTTTTTGCTTTTGGCCGCCTGATAATTCATGGACACGTGCGGCAAGTTTGTTTCTAATGCCGACTGTCCGTGCTGCTTCATCAACAGCATCATGCATGTCACGGAGCGGAAGGCCTTCATTTTCCAGAGCAAAAGCGATATCCTCGCCGACGGTTAAGCCGATGAACTGCCCGTCCGGATCCTGCAGCACCGTCCCGACTGATTTGGATATGGAGAAAATATCCATATCTTTTGTTTCTTTTCCGTTTATCTTTAAACTACCAGACACCTCACCTTTGTAGGAAAAAGGAATGAGGCCGTTGATGCAATGACCGAGTGTGCTTTTCCCCGACCCGGACTGTCCGAGAATCAGCACACTTTCCCCTTCATAAATTGTCAAATTGATATCATGCAGGGTAGGGGTGGCCTGGCTTCTGTATTGAAACGTATAATTCCGGAATTCAATGACAGGTTTTTTCATCTTTTCCTCCCGTTGTTCTCTTATTCTTTTCGGAGACTGCCGCTTTTGCTTCTCGTTTTCGCGTAAGCACCAATCAGCAATGTTCCGATGATGCCGACAGTCACCATGTTGGACACGCCCGCGACAATGCCTTGCAAAAATACTTTGTTGGCAGGTTCCGCGTAGATGAGGATGTCGAGCAAAGGGGCAACAAGAAACCATCCGATTGCCTGGGCAATGACCTGTACGATATTAAACAGAAAAATCTTTTTGCCGTTTAGAATGCCGGAATCGATGTCTATTTTTTTCGAAACAAGGCCGAATAAGAAGCCGACAAGGGTGGAAACGATCACCCAGCTCCACCAGATAGATCCGTAGGAAATGGCATCCTTCAACGCGTGCCCGATCAGGCCGATCAGGGCGCCTGCAACCGGGCCGTATACAATCGACATAAGGGCAAGAAAAGCATAAGACGTTTCAATGGTTGTATTCGGGATGCCGGTCGGGATGGAAACAAACCTGCCCAAAATAATGAAAATGGCAGCGCCAATCCCAATTGCAACAATTGTGACGATCGATCTTCTGTTTGATTGCATGTCGTGATTCCCCCTATTTTTGATAGACAATTTTCGGCGCTTTCCGGATGGTAATGTTCCATTTGATGCCGGTATCGATATGGTAGGCTTTTGCGAAAGAGCCCTGGTTGATGGCGATGCCGAGTTTGTACAGGGAATTGATGTATAAAAGCGGTTCGCCAATATGGCTGTCGGCAAAAGAATGGCCGAATGTCATAATGTTTTTGTAGTGCTGGCGGGATTCGTTAAAAATCGTGACTTCGAACGAATCGCCGTAGTTGACGTCCAATTGTCTGAACAAGGAAGAATCGATATTGGTCCATAAATTGCCGAAGCGGACATCCAGCGTGTCGATCGTGCCTGTAATCACGCCATCCTGAAGCTCCGGTGCTTTTCTCGGCAGTTCAATAATGGAGCCAGCCGGGATTTCCGGCCCGATTTCTTCAAAACGGATCACCCCGGCAGCCAGTTTCGCGCCGGTGTAGGCGTACACATCCCGGCCGTGAAACGTATACGATTCTTCTGAATGCGGGAGCCGGTTGGCGGTTTCATCAATTTCTCTGGCGGCCACAATGGTGTCTTTAATGTGGGTCAGGGTGCCGTTATCCGGTGTGATGATGTACTGGCCGTTTGCCGTTTTGGCGGCAATACTGCGCCGGTCGGATCCGACACCGGGGTCGACCACGCTCACAAACACGGTATCCGCAGGCCAGTAGGAAATGGTCTGGTACAGCCGGTAAGAAGCTTCCCAAATATGATATGGCGGAATTTCATGGGTCAGGTTAAAGATTCGGAGCGCCGGGTCAACCGAGATTGCCACCCCGTTCATCGCGGCTACGGCGCCGTCGCATAATCCGAAATCTGTTTGAAGTACCAATGGTTTTGTCATGTCAGTTCCTCCTTGAATTTTGAAAAATAAAAAACCACGCCCCTACACGATAAGGGCGTGGTTTGAATTCACGCGGTACCACCTTCATTCACTGTTTACTCACATAAACAGCCTTAGCCAGTACGGGAGCCTGCAATCTCCTTATACTGCGGCGCTTTAACGGGCGCTCTTCCCGCCGGAACCTACTTGCAGCTAAGCTTTCAGCACGGAACTCCAAGGCCATTTTTCCGATCCGTCCTTTTGCTTCTTTTCAGCAACCGAAGCTCTCTGTGAAAATTCGTGGACCGTACTTTTCCTTTTCCTCGTTTTTGGAATGAACTTTGAATTCATTATAGGATTAATCATTTGAAATTTCAAGAGAAGATTTTAAATTTCCTGCCTTTTTCATCAAATGCCGTCTTCCAACTCCGGGCCGTGCCGTTTCCGGTTTGTTGCAGATGAAAACGGCACGGTTTCGCTGCTCCGCCGGTTATTGCGCCGTATACCCTCCGTCAAGCACGGCTGCCTGGCCGGTGATGCCTTTTGCTTTATGGCTGGCCAAAAAGACGGCGTAATCAGCAATTTCCGTTACAGTAAGCAGCCGTTTTTGCGGGACAAGAGGATAAATCACTTCCTCAAGCACTTTTTCAAATGGCACTTTCCGCGTTTCTGCCAGGTCTTTCAGCTGGTTGCGGACAAGCGGCGTGTCGGCATAGCCCGGGCAAATGGCGTTAACACGAATGCCATGCTCCGCCCCTTCCAAAGCGGCTACTTTCGTCAACCCAATTACCCCGTGTTTGGCGCTGTTGTAGGCGGCTTTGCCGGCAAACCCGATCAGGCCGTTAACAGATGCCATGTTTAAAATCGCGCCGCCGCCCTGTTTTTTCATGATAGGAAAAGCATGCTTGATGGCCATAAAAGGGGCTGTCAGCATGACTTTGATCAGCAGTTCAAACTTCTCTGTCGGAAAGGCTTCAATCGGCGAGACGTACTGGAGCCCGGCGTTGTTGACGAGGATATCAAGACGGCCGAATGTGCCGGCCGTTGTTTCGATCACTTGCTTCAAGTCCTTTTCGATCGTGACATCACATGGTGCGGAGACAGCGCCCAATTCATTGGCTGCTTTCTGGCTTGCTTCTGTGTTTTTATCGGAAATCACGACATTGGCGCCTTCTGTTTTAAAAGCGCGTGCAATGGCAAGGCCGATGCCGCTTCCTGCTCCTGTCACGAGCGCGGTTTTTCCTTCCAGGCATTTTTCCATCCCTTTGTCCTCCCCCGTATCGGATTAAATGATGCCAAATATAGTGTAAAGTGCAATGGCAAAGAAAACAGAAACGGTTTTAATGATGGTGACGGCAAAAATATCACGGTAAGACTGCTTGTGCGTCAAACCTGTAACGGCAAGCAGCGTAATGACCGCACCGTTATGCGGAAGGGTATCCATCCCGCCGGATGCCATGGCAACAACACGGTGCATGACTTCGGGCGGAATGTGGGCAGCGGCGATGGCTTTGTTGTACTGATCCGCCATCGCGCTCAGTGCAATCCCCATGCCGCCCGATGCCGAGCCGGTCACCCCGGCAAGCGTGGTGGTTGTTACCGCGCCGTTTACGAGCGGGTTTGTAAACGTATGGGAAATGCCGTGGCTGATCGTTGTAAAACCGGGAAGCGAGGCAATAACGCCGCCAAACCCGTATTCAGCCCCGGTATTCATCGTTGCGAGCAGAGAACCGCCGATACTTGCATTCAATCCTTCTTTTAAATTTTTCGTTACCCTTTTCCAGTCAAAAGCAACCGTTGCCAAAATGCCAATAACAAGCGCCATTTCCACCGCCCAAATGGCAGCCACCGCGTTGATGTCCACCGTGCCAAAAGCGTCAAGGCCGATTTTGGAAAAATTGAATCCGTCCGGGTACCATTTCGGGATATAGGTGGTAAAAACTTTGTTCATGACGCCGACAAGAACGAGCGGGACGAAAGCAAAAATCTGCCTGGCCAGCGATTGGCTTGCGGAAAGATCAGGCGCGGGTTCTTGTTCGGCTTCAAGCGCTGCGGCCGTTTCTGAAGGAAAACCGTAATAGCCCTCGCCGGATTTTTCTGCTTTTTTCCGCCTGTATTCCAAGTATAACAGGCCGCATATAAGCACGAATGCACCACCGAGCAGGCCGAGCACTGGTGCTGCGTAAATGTCTGTTTTAAAGAAAGTGGTGGGAATCACGTTTTGAATTTGCGGTGTGCCAGGCAAAGCATCCATTGTAAACGTTAATGTTCCTAAAGCGATTGTCCCGGGAATGAGCCGTTTCGGTATATCAGCTTCCCGAAACATTTGGGCGGCAAACGGGTAGATTGCAAACACGGCTACAAACAGGCTTACACCGCTGTACGTCAGAATCGCCCCAAGCAGCACGATGGCAAGCATCGCCCGTTTTGCACCGATGAGTTGGACGATCGTTTTGGCAATAGATTCTGCAATCCCGCTCATTTCCACCACTTTGCCGAAAATGGCGCCTAAAAGGAAGACAGCAAAATAAGATTTAATAAAGCTGACCATCTTTTCCATAAACACATTCGAAAAGAACGGGAGCACATACTCCGGCGCCGTCAATAGTACTGCGAGCAGCGCGCACAAAGGGGCAAACAGGATCACCGAGTATCCCCTGTATGCAACAAATATTAATAGGCCCAGCGATAATAAAATGACGAAAAAGTCCATCTTCATCCCCCATTTTTCATTTTAAGAAAACGGTTACATTAATGAACGCATCCGGTTTGCCAGCAAACCTGGCTTCCATCACCCTAAAAGAATGCATCTGCCACAGTTGCATCAGCTTTTGATTGCAAGCATTACCCCCGAAGTATCGTTGCAAAAGCGTCCGGGGATCCTGTCGGGGTTTTTCCACTCATTCGGGAAAAGCGGGAAACCGGACTGCAAAAAAAGAGAGTGGAAGCCGCCACGCCGGGCAGCTCCTTGATTTTTACCACCTTGCTGTCAGCATTTTCCGGCGGGTGTAGAATTCGACGCCGTCTGTGCCGTTTGCGTGAAGGTCGCCGAAGAAGGAATTTTTCCAGCCGGAAAACGGGAAAAAGGCCATGGGGGCAGGTACGCCAATATTCACGCCAAGCATGCCGGCCTGGATATTTTCCCTGAAATAGCGGACATTGCTGCCATCTTTTGTAAACAGGCAGGCGCCGTTGCCAAACTCAGACCGGTTTGCCACTTCAATCGCTTCTTTCAGGCTTGCCGCGCGCACAACGGAGAGGACCGGCGCAAAAATTTCATCTTTCCAAATGCGCATATCCGGGGTGACTTTGTCAAAGATGGTCGGCCCGAGGAAATAGCCATCGCCGCGCGCAGCAGCATCTTTTCTGCCGTCCCTCACCAAAACGGCGCCTTCCGCTATCCCGGTTTCGATATATTTTTCCGTACGTTCTTTATGTTCCTTTCTGATGACTGGCCCGAGGAACACGCCGTCATCGAGACCGTTGCCTATTTGAATTTCATCCGCTTTCTGCTTCAGTTTTTGTAAAAGCGGTTCGGCTGTGTTTCCGACAGCGACCACAACCGAGCAGGCCATGCACCGTTCGCCAGCTGATCCGAAAGCAGCGCCGATCACTTCTTTTACCGCGGCGTCCAGATCGGCATCCGGCATCACGATCGTATGGTTTTTGGCGCCTGCTAATGCCTGAACCCGTTTTCCATTGGCTGCGGCGGTTTTATACACATATTCGGCCACTGGTTTTGACCCGACAAAGGAGATTGCGGGCACGTCTTCGTGTTCCAAAAGCCGGTTGACAACATCATGTGCGCCATGGACGATATTGAGCACGCCATCCGGCAGGCCTGCTTCCCGGAACAGTTCCGCAAGCCGGTTGGCAAGGAGCGGTGTGCGTTCCGACGGTTTCAGGACAAATGTATTCCCCATGGCAATGGCCAGCGGAAACATCCAGCACGGCACCATCATCGGAAAATTGAACGGTGTAATGCCGCCGACAACACCGACCGGGTAGCGGTACATGCCGGATTCCATATTGGTTGCAATATCCGGCAACTGTTTTCCCATCATGAGAGAGGGGGCGCCTGCAGCAAACTCCACACACTCAATGCCGCGCTGCACTTCCCCGTAAGCTTCCGTATAGCTTTTTCCGTTTTCCTCGGTAATCATTTTGGCGAGTTCATCCCAATGGTCGACAAGCAGCTGCTGGAATTTGAACAGGATACGCGCACGTTTCGGAACGGGTGTTGTGCTCCACGTTTTGAAAGCCTCTTTTGCGGCTTCTACCGCTTCATCGACATCAAGGGCAACGGAGAGCGGCACTTCTGCAAGCAGGCCGCCTGTCGCAGGGTTCGGGACAGCCTGGTAACGGGTTGTTTGCGGCTCAATCCATTTGCCGCCCACATAATTTTTTAAAATATTTTTCGTCGTTGTTTTCATCATCAACAGCTCCTCGTATAAGTATGCTTTTAGTACTGGGCACCCGTGCCGCAAAGAACACTGTGGCAGCGGCTGGGGTGTAAAAAAGCCCGGTTGCTCTATCCCCGGGCCTGCACTTTCCCGGAAAACTGGTAATCATAGCAAACAAGATATAAATCTTCTATTTCCTTTTGTGAAGGAACCCTTGGATTGTTTTGCGGGCTGCCGCTGGCAAGGGCATCGGAAGCCATTTTGTTGATGGCGCTTTCAAACGGTTGTTGCGGAATGCCCCAGCCGCTTAAATTCGGGATATTTAAATCAAGGCACAGCTGTTTGACGGTGCTGACGGCAAGATCAGCCGCTTCCTTGCCGGACAATTTCGCTTCCGGTGAAAAAATGTTTCCGATATCCGCGAGCCTTTCCAAACAGGCGGATTTGCTGAATTCAAGCACAGCCGGCAACAGCATGGCATTCGATATGCCGTGCGGGACGTGGAAGAGTGCGCCGATCGGCCGGCTCATTCCGTGCACAAGGCAGACAGAAGCGTTGGAAAATGCCATCCCCGCCTGCAAAGAACCGAGCGACATGGCATCGCGCGCTTCCATATTTTCCCCATCTTCGTAAGCGCTTTTTAAGTGCGGGATGATAAGCCGCATAGCGGACAGGGCAAGCGTATCGGTTAACGGATGCGCCCTTCTTGAAATATACGCTTCAATCGCATGGCTTAGGGCATCTACACCGGTTGCCGCTGTAACCGGTTTTGGGGAAGACTTTGACAAAACAGGGTCCACAATGGCGACAGCCGGCATAAAGGCAGGCTGCTTGATCATCATTTTGACATCTCTGGCAGTATTCGTAATGATCGTGGCGTCTGTTGCTTCCGACCCTGTTCCGGCCGTTGTTGGAACCGCTATATGCGGGACAGGCGGCTTTTCTGCCATTTTCCTTCCGCCCATGTAATCGCCGATATAGCCGCCGTTCGTTGCTACAACGGCAACAGCCTTGGCTGTGTCAATGCAACTGCCGCCGCCAAGAGAAACCAGCAGATCGCAACTTTCCTGCTGGAAAAGGGCGAGCGCTTCAGAGACATAATGGTCAACCGGCTCGGCATTGACGCCTGCATACACGGCGCTTTTCACGCCGGCTTCCTGCAAAATGCGCTGGCACGCATCCGCATTGCCAAGCCCGGCCATGATTTTATCCGTGACAATTAAAGCTTTTTTTCCTCTTCGGGCTGCCTCTTCACCGATTTTTTCAAAAGATTGTTTTCCGTAAAGAATGGTTTGCGGGGTCCGGAATACGGCTTGCCTCATTTTGTTTTCACTCCTTTGCTATGCTGCCTTTTTAAATGCAAAAAGCATGCCAAAAGCGTTTTGCAGAACCGGGCCCGTTTGATGCCGGAAAAGTGTAGAAAAAATACGACAATTGTAGCGGGCTAGCTACACTACAGGCGCTACAGTTTATATTTTTTGATTTTCTGGTAAAGCGTTGTGCGGTGGATGCCGAGCAGTTCCGCCGCTTTCGTTTTATTGCCGCCCGCATTTTTCAGCGCCCGGATAATGAGCGCTTTTTCTTGCGCCTCGCCCGCTTGCCTGGCGCGGCTGATTAAAGATTCAGCGTGGATGTCCTTTGCCGGCTGGGCCTCATGAATCGCTTCCGGCAGATCGCCACGGCTGATTTTCGGCCCGTCGGCGAGTGTCACAAGCCTTTCCACCGTATTGGCCAGTTCCCTTACATTCCCTTTCCATCCGTAAGCCATCATCGCCGCAACTGCCTCCGAACTGATCCTTTTTTCGGGCAAATCGTAACGCCGGCAAAATTCCTTCAGAAAATGGGAAATCAGGCCGGGTATATCTTCTTTTCGTTCGCGTAGCGATGGCAAATGGATCCGGATAATATTGAGCCGGTAATATAAATCCGCCCGGAACGTGCCGGCTTCTACCATTTCTTCAAGATTGCGATTCGTAGCGGCGACAATTCTCACATTCGTTTTATATTTTTTTACACCGCCGACCCGCTCGGCTTCTTTTTCCTGAATGGCACGCAGCAGTTTCGTCTGCATGGCGGGCGATAGTTCCCCGATCTCGTCCAAAAACAGCGTGCCGTTTTCCGCCAGTTCAAATTTCCCGAGCTTCCCGCCTTTTTTTGCGCCGGTAAATGCGCCTTCTTCGTAACCAAAAAGCTCGGATTCGAACAAAGGCTCCGGAATCGCCGCGCAATTGACGGTAATAAATGGCCCCCGCGCATACGGGCTCAACTGGTGGATGCTTTTGGCAAACAGTTCCTTCCCTGTTCCGCTTTCCCCTGTTATCAAGACCGTTGCCGAAGTCCGTGCCGCCCTTCTCGCTAGCCGTTTTACGCGGGAGATGCTTTCGCTCGTTCCTAAAATTTGTGTGAAGCCGGCCTGGTCCGGTATCTTTTTGGCATCTGTTTTTTCTTCCCGGGCGGACAAAGCATCCTGGTGCAGCCGCCCGAAAATTTGATACAATTCCGAGACGCCTTCAAAAATCAGCATGCCAATCGCGCCCACTACCCGGCCCTCTTTCCAAATCGGGATACGATGGACCACCATTGTCTGCCCCTGAATATATTGGATGACGCCGCGCTCAGGGATGGCCGTTTTGACAGTGACATGCAAGTTTGTATTTTCAATGACTTCGGTGACATGCCGCCCGATCGCATCTTCCCGTTTGATTCCTGTAAACCGGCTGTATGCCTCGTTAAATTCGATAAGAATGCCGTTTTCATCGACAACGGCAATGCCCTCATAGGCGCTCTCCAATACGGCGTTTAAAATCTCTGCTGCGTTTTTTGTTTGCGCCATTTGCCGGATATAGTGCGCGAGCCCGTCCAATATATCATGCCTTGTAAGGATGCCGGTGCATTTCCGGTTTTCATTTACGACCGGAAAGGCAGAAAAAGGCAGGGGCAGCACGTCAAGCAGGCTTGCTTGTTCGGAGATTGCTGCAAAATTTCTCTTTGGCAGTGCCCGCAAGACCGGTTCGTTTTCCATGTGATCCAGCAATGCGGCGAGGACATGATGCAGCGTCAGCATCCCGACTGGCTGGTCAGTTTCATCTGCGACCACAAGGTTGCTTAAATTTTGCCCGCGCATGATGCATGCCGCTTCCCGGAACACGGTCCCCGGCCGGATGGCATAAGGGCAAGGGGACATCCAGACACCTGCTTTTAACATGCTTTCCATTTTTTCATAGTAAAGCGGTTTTGCCATTTCTCATTCCTCTTTTTGAAACGAAGGCTGCCGGAATACCGGTAGCCGTTCTATTTAAATCGTTTTTAAGCATGCAAAGAATAATTTCTTCTTTTCTTGCCGATTTCCTTTTGAAAAGTGCCATTTGTAAAATTTTTTTGCCGAATCAGCATGATTTTTAATGGGAAAAGAGTTGCTGTTTGGAGGAAAAAGGGAAAAGGTTGCATGAGCGAATAGTAAAATGAAAAAAGGGTGGTCCGTGATGAATGAAGAAAAAATGCGTTTTCCATTAAGCCCGCAGGCCGATCCGCAGGCTGTTATAACAGGGGAGCATTACCGGTTTACCGTGCTGACGCCGAAGCTGATCCGCTTGGAATACGCGGAAAACGGCGTATTTGAAGACAGGGCGACACAAACCGTGCTGAACCGGCAGTTTCCGGTCCCGGCATTCCGGAAGCTGGAAAACGATGTTTCGCTTGAAATCATCACCGAAGCTTTCCATCTGCACTACCTTAAGAAAGGCCCGTTTTCGCCGAATGCGCTTTTTATCGATGTGAAAAGCAATTTTACAAATTACAAGAACCGCGGAAGGCGGCTTGCAGATTTGGCAAATGAGTTTTGAAAGGAAAGTGCAAGTATAGAAATCGCAATCCAGACAATCCGGAACAAAGCCGGGGAGGTTATTGCCATCAAAAAGGAACTTGCAGCGGGGTAATCCCGATTTGGAAAACGGCACGCTTGCTGGTTGCGGGTCAACCGGCAAAATCCGCCTTAACCTGTCGAAAAAAGACAAAATGAGAAAGGAAATCAGACTGCCTGCTTCGAATATCTTTATAGAAGAAGAGAAATTGAGGGGGAACCAAATGGACCGGATTGAACAGCTTGAACAAAGAGTGGCCGTTTTGGAACAGGAAGTGGCAACATTAAAAACTGGCCTTGCGGCGAAACAAGGAAACCGGCCGGCCAAAATGGAAGCCGGTCAAAGTACCGTGCCATCCACCACCGGCACGCCGGATAAACGGGTTGAGAAAACCGCACCGCGCCCCCAAAATGCTGAAACACCGGTGCAAAATGCTGAAATACCGGTGCAGAAAACGCCGGTTCAGGCGAAACCGGAACCGGTTGATTGGGAATACCGCCTTGGGAGGGTGTGGCTGCCGAGAATTTTTATTTTCGTGCTGCTTCTGGGCATCATTTTTGCCTTTACCATTGTGGCCATTGCGGGGACGGAACTAATCAGGGTTTTGCTCGGTTTTGGCGTGGCCGCTGTGCTGTACTTTTTTGGGGAGAGACAGATTAAGAAACAAATGGTGGCACTTGGAACCGTGCTGCTGTCCGGCGCCGTTTCCGTTGCCATTTTGACGACGTTTGCGATGCATGTTTTGTACGGCATGGTACCGCCTTTTGTTGCATTTATCGTGAACCTGGTCTGGGTCGGGATCGGGATGTTTCTTTCCGGCCGGCACCGTTCGGAAGCCATGGCGATTTTAACCGCATGTGCCGGATATCTTGTGCCGCTTTTGGTAGAAGGAAGGGAACATGCCGCCCATTTTGTTATTTGGTATGAAACGGCATTTTATGCGCTTTTGCTCTTGTTTGCCGTCCGGAAAGCTTACAAAGCGCTGTTTTATACGGCAAGTGGGCTGTGGCATGCCGCCGTTTTTATCCTTTATATCAATCTTTTGATCAATCAAGTTGGTGCAGGGATCTCGTATTCTGTTGTGCTTGGGGCGATCATTCAGCATGCGTTGCTTTGCTGGGTTGCTTTTTACAAGAAGGGAATAGGAGAGGCAACGGTGCCGGTCTTATTCTCAAGCTTTGTGCTGACAACCGGATGGGCTTATAGTACGCTGGAGGAAGTGCCGGGCATATTGCTGCAAGCATCGCTTCAACATGCGCTGTTTAATCTATACTTATTGGCCGCTGCAGTCGCTTACGGCTGGTTTGCCTACTACGGCCGGGAAAAACAAAACCGGGAGCAGATCTCTGTCTCCATTTCCATTTGTACAGTAAGCGTTGTTTATTTCCTATACCAGATTTTGCCTGATCATGTGCTAAATCTTGCCGTGTATTTTATTGTAGCCACGGTCGCCATTTATCTTGGCTTTCATTTTAAAGCAGTCATTCAGCAGGTTATCGGGTTATTGCTTTATATTTTTACAACTTTTCAATTATTTTCCACCGCATGGATCCGGGATGTGTTCAGTGCGGAGACTTTCGTGTGGCTTGTTGTGATCGGGACGATGCTGTTTTTCTACCGGATGCTGGCTGCACCTTCGTTGAAACAGGAAGGTCTGAAAAACTTTATGATCGCCGTAAATGCCTTTTTTCATCTTGTTTTTCTTACCCAGCTGGCAGGTGCGGTTGCAGAAAGCTGGTCCGTCAGCCTGCGGATGATGCTCCAGTCTTTTGTCTGGATGGTATATGCTGCAGCTGGAGTGGCGCTCGGGGTTTGGAAAGACAATAAGAAGATCCGGCTCGCGGGGATGATCCTGCTTTTGATCACGCTTTGTAAACTGATTTTTGTCGATATGCATACCGTCAACCTTTTCATCCGGACGATTTTGTTTATTGCGCTCGGGACAGTCGGGTTGCTTGTGTCAAGGCTGTTCTATGTGAAAAAAATAGTGTTTTATTGCCTTGCACCTATCACCTGAAAGAAGGCAGGTGATAGGTGCAGTTTTTTTTAAAAAATATGGCTGAAGAGGCAAAAAACGGTGAAATGAAAGCGCGATCATCCTTAAAAAGGGGCATGACAAGTGAAAGTAGAATTGGAAAATGGAAAATCAACACAAATTGCCAACTTTATGTACGGGCTGAAACTGGTACGGAAACAATCGCGTTTCCGTCGTCGGTTTATTGATATGTTACAGGAGCGCGCTATATTGGTCGATCAAGACCGCATTGAGCTATTAAAAGAGCACTCAAAAAAAGATGAAAACGGAGAACCCATCATCCACGACGATACCTACGACGTGAAAGATATGAAGGCATTTAACGAACCTGAATCCGTGACGAAATTTCCGCTTAAAGGCAAACAAATCGCATAAAATTTAGTATAATTGGTATATCAGACAAATTAAATTCATTCCACATTCAGGTGATCTCATGAAAAAGTTTGTGATAGAACCCACAAAAGAATGAATTGTTGCCCAAGCTGGCTTAGCGATAGTAGGAAATTTACTAAATCAAACGAATTTAGTTTCCAGGTTGAATGTTTTTTGCAAGAAAAAAGTGCAGAGTATTGCAGTATATAAATTCGTTTATACCGCATAAAAATTCAATCTGAATTCTCGCTATTAAGGGCTTGACATGGAGCCTCTGCAGCCATGATTCTTTTGCCAAGCGGCCAGCTGTAACAGATTTGGCAAACCCAAACAGGTTATCATGGCTACCCCTCCATGTAAAGCCCCTCTGCATAACCATTTGCATAGAAATTTTGCACATCTCTGCACTTTAATTTTGCAATAAACAGGTTGAATGCCTATAAACTCCCGGATATCTCCCGGTATCCGGCTTGCTTCAATGGCGATGTGGCTAAATCTTATATCGGCTTGCTTTGCCAGGGAAAAAGTGATTATGACAATATTGAAACCTTCCGTGATGATGCTTTTTTTGCACTGGCTTTGGATATCCAGAGGGTTCCTTCCAGCCCGACTCTCAGGCAACGATTGGACCAGGCCGCCTTGGTGGAAAAATGGAAAACGATCTTGCACGAAGAATCGCTGGATCTGATTCGCCATACAAATGCGGAAATCAGCCCGGTTTACGCCAAAGACAAACCGTATATCCCGGTTGATCTGGATGTCTCCCCTTTCGATAACTCCAAGACAAAAAAAGAAGGGGTAGAAAGAACCTATAAAGGCTGTGACGGTTATGCCCCTATGTTCGCTTACATGGGACAGGAAGGTTACTGCCTGCATGTTGAGATGCGAAAGGGAAGTGTCCACTGCCAAAAAGGTACACCAAATTTCATCCAGGAAACCATTCAATCTGCCCGGAAACTAACAGATCAGCCATTGCTTTTCAGGCTTGATTCCGGAAATGACAGCCGGGATAATCTCATTATTCTCCTAGAAAACCATGCAAGCTTTATTATCAAACGCAATCCCCGTAAGGAAAAAGCTGAGGACTGGCTGTACATTGCCCGAAAATATGGGATCTGTTGTGAAGAACGGGAAGGAAAGAAGGTTTACCTTGGATCCATCCCCGAAACCATTCAAATTAAGGACCAGGAGCGAAGCATCCGAAAAGTTTTTAAAGTGACCGAAAGAACCATCTCAAGAGACGGACAAATTTTTTTAATTCCCGAGTATGAATTTGAAACCTACTGGACGGACCTTGAAGTGCCGCCTCATGTGGTGATCTCTCTTTATCATAACCATGGCACTTGCGAACAGTTCCATAGTGAAATTAAATCAGAACTGGATCTCGAACGGCTGCCGTCAGGCAAATATGAAACGAATGGCCTTGTGCTCCATTTCGGTGTATTTGCGTATAACCTGCTTCGCTTGATTGGACAAGAAAGCTTGAAAAAACAAGATACGCCATTGAAAAAGAAAACAACAAGAAGAAGAATCCGAACCGTCATCCAGAATATGATCACACTGGCCTCAAAGCTGGTTTTCCGTGGCCGGCAATGGAAATTAAAAGTCGCGGAGACCAACAAATGGTTACCGGTCTTTACTCGTTTGTATCAAGCCTTTTACTAAACATCCCGATCAATAGACTACTAGGAAAAAGAAATAAAAAAACGAAAACTTGCAAAAATGGAAATTTGCAGATTTATTTGGCGTGCACAAAAACGAATGAAACAGGGAAATTTTTACATACTGAATCACTAAAAGTGCATTTATCGAATAGTCGGACACCACTATATCCTTACTCTTGGGAAATCTACCTATTAACGGCGTTTGTTATATTTTCGTCACGGATTCAGGAGTTACTTTTAAAAGGTGGAGATGAAGTTATTGATGCAGCTAGAGCCTTCAAAATTATTGATTCTGCCACTGCAAGAACATTTAAAAGCAATAGTGTAAAGATAGGGAATTTTTTGAAGAAGTTTGAAAATGCAGGGGCCAACGCAGCTAATGAAGTTCGTACTCAGCTTCCTGTATGGTTTAAAGATAACACAAGGGTTAGCAAAGGAGTAGCTGAAAATATATCAATCGCTGTAGCTTGGGCAATTCACGGTGCTGATTGGTTATTTTTTTAGGAGTGAAATAGTATGGAAAATGAAACTGTTAGTGAATGGTTAGGAAGTAAAGGATTATCTAATACTGATATTGATTTCATTGAAACAATTTTGACTTTCACATCCACAGCAATTGTACTAGAGTCTAAAACAGAAGATATTAACAAAAAATTTCAAGCGACTTTTCCGGAAAAGAAAGCAAAAATCATGCCTGATTTAACCTACCAACAGTTTGAAGAAATATTACAAGATAATGGTTTGTCAGTCAATTTAAGCGAACTGTTGAAAAGGTTTAGCTCACAAGGTATTTGTGTGGAACTCTGTGAAAAATTGTTAAGAAAACAAGATGATAATTAGGGCTTGCTGAACGAATCAAATTTGGTCAGATACAAGCCAAATTCCGATTATCAAAATATAAAATAGTGTTGTGTAAAAATTAAAAAAAAGAACCCTGAGCTTGCGCTCCAGATTCAGTATGAAGAATTGAAGGGCTACTACTGTTTCGCTGGTCTCCTGAAGGCGTGCTCGAATAAGGCCCAGCCCATACTTGCGCTTGCCTTCGCCAAATTTGCCTTCAACGGCATTACGTTCAGAGGCATCCTGCCTTGCGACGCGTTCCAAGGTTTTGTCTTCCGTTCTGGATGGGCGTCCTAACCTTGGCCCACTCAGACGAATGCCAAGAGATTTGCAGTATGCCAGATTATTACGGTTTCGGTAAATTTTATCTGCCAAGATCGCTTCCGGATAAAATCCGAACCGGTTGTAGTAGTTTTCAACAGATTCCTTGAGAGTGGTCCCTTCATTGTAATTTTCCCAGTCGAGGTGCTCAATCAAGGCATAACCATCTACGACACTGATGGCGACTTTTGAACCGAACTCCACGTTCGCTTTTGCCTTGCCGCGCACAATTGGACGGACATGTGGCTGGGAAATGCTTACAATCCGGTGGTCAACCCGGTGTGTTTTCTTTTTGTACATTTCTGCCTGTTGGCGGTAAAGTTCATGAATCACGAGAAGTTGCCTGTATTCATCTTTGCTTAAAAGAGACAGAGAGCTTTGGGAAACAAGATTTTTAATGATCTCCAGATCTCGTTTCACATATCCGAGCTGTTTGCCTACAGCTTTCCGGATTTTCCGGGCGCCAGCTTTACGTTGCTTAGCGACAGAAAGATAGTCCTTGCGGGCTCTTTTTCTGTAGGTCCGTGGCTTACGTAATTTCCCTTTGTGTGGTTCATGCAGGACATCAATGATATGTTCCAATTTCTCACGGGCTTCGTTCAACAACCCGAGGTCTGTAGGGTAAGCAATATCAGCCGGTGCACAGGTTGCGTCCAAAATGAGCTTTCCTCTGTTCTTCGTTTTGGGAGAAGCCGATTCAGTTGAATGCTTTTCTGAATCGGAACCGGAAGGCTGAAGATCGCCACGATCATGATCATGATCATTACGATCTTCATCATCATGATCGTCATCGTCGTGATCCTGATCATCATTGTTGTCGTTTTCCTTAGATGCTTCTTCCAATTGGCGTTTTTGTTCTTCCAGAACGATCCATTCATTCAGTTCGTTGATGATATTTGCGCCCAAACGTTTTCTAAAACGAGTCATCAGAGAATGGTCGAATGGGGCTTTTTCCTGGAATTCAGGCAAGCCGATAAAATACTGAAGATACGGGTTTTCTGTGATCTGTTCGACTGTTTCCCGGTCAGACAGCCCAAGCCGTTCTTTGATATAAAGAGCCCCAAGAGCGATTCTGACAGAATAAGCCTTTTCGCCTTTGAATTTCTTCTTGAAGGACTTGGCATACTTTTCTTCGGCCATCCACCAAGGAATCATTTCAGCAAGACGGACCCAGCGATTTTCTTTATTTCATTTCCCACCGAATGGTAGAAAAAAATCATCTACAAAAGTTAATTGATGTTCGGTCTTTTTGTACATCGTAACAGCCTCCAAGTGCAAGGTTTTTTACGTGTTTCCTTTGAAATCCTTACACTTTATATTCGACAAAAGTAGCCAAAATCCTTGTCAAATCTGGAATTTTTGCTTATTCAGCAAGCCCTAAAATGGAACTTAGAGGATCTGATCGGGAAAAGGGGCAATATATTTACACTTGTCCTGTATTTCATCCAAATGCCAAGCAAGAAGGTCTCACCTGCCCGCTAGCGAATCACGCGGAATGTTGTAATGGGGCAGCACAAGGAAGAGTATTTAGGATAGACTTTGATCAAACGCCTCAAGTAGATGTCGAGTTGCCGCAACATGGTCGCACATTTGAAGTGTTATATAGTGCCAGGACGATCATCGAAAGAATCTTTGGCATTCTAAAAGACGGATACAGTCTCCGTCGTGTTCACAAGCGTGGGAAGCAGGCAGTTGAAGCTCATGTAGATCGATGCATGATATCTATGCATATCATGGCAAATATGGCGTACCATCAGACAGGAAAGGCCAATTGTGGATGGACACGCAATCGGCTGCAAAGAGCAAATTAAGTTATTCACAGGTGGATATGTGAATAACTCAAATGAACGTTTTCTTTCCACAAAGGGTAGTGAAAAAAACCATTTTGTGAAGGCGGGATACGTATGCCCTTTTTTTGAGAGCCCTTGCCAAAATGCTATATCCCCTGAAACTGTAAGCAGTCAGACAATTAAAGGTCGTTGATTTATTCCACTAAAGAAAAAAGACGTTTGTAGGAACATTATGACAAATGTAAAAAGAAATTGTGAGTTTTTGATTTTAATGGGGTAAATTTATTTATTATAAGTGTCTAAATTTTTCCACTTTGGTCGGTTTTGGGCGGGTTTCAATAGATTAGGCTACTCATTCCTGTGGTAAATATTGTAAAACGGAAAAGGATGATTTTTTTTGAAAAAAAAGAGCCATGAAAGCCACTCCTTTGTTAAGATATAAGTACGACCAAATATCCAGGGAGTGATTTCATGACTATTTCTATTCTAACACAAACCAGAGACTTTTCAATACAACAAAATTTGATTCCCCACAATTGGCAAGACTATGCCGATATACCATTTGTCATTCCAGCCATGTGTTTCCCATGGGAGATTTTTAAGCCGATTGAACGAGAATACTACACCCTTTTATATTTGCACCTAAAAAATGAAAGAGCACATGATCCTTCTAATGAAATACAACCGGCACTATTTTCAATAACGGAGGAAGAAGACAAGTCTGCGTCTTCATTATTTCATCTCCCTTCCACTGGGAGAAAACCGCATCCTTTCATGCCCTTTTTTCGTGCTTTTGAACTGGCCTCTTTACAGTATATTGAAGTGATGGTGGAGAGTGTCTATTTGCAAGTGAAATCAAACCCGCTATTTGCCACCATGTGTGGATTTACGGAGAAAATTCCGAGCTACCGTTCCTTTGCTCGTTTTGATCAAATCATGACAACAAATGGTCTTTGGGAAAAAGCCCGGCTATTGGTTGTTGAATATAATAAAGGGGAAGGCGTGGTTGAAACGAATGAGGAAGCAGCCGCCGTGGATACATCGCATATAGAGGCAGAAGCAACCTTGAATAAAACAAGGAAGACGTGTTCTTGTGAGGGTGATTGCGATTGCCCCAAAGTCCTTACGGACGACAATGTAGGGGTAATGCGTAAAAGTAATGCAGTCTCCTATATTGCGCATAAATTATCAATGGTGTGCGGGGTGAGATCCGGTTTGCCTTTGACGCGGGAAGTATTTAAAGGAAATACACCCGATGGGAAAACATTAGAACCGACATTGGAAACGTTTAAGGCAGAGCACCCCGAGATGGCTGAGCAGTTGAGCTTTATCCTGGCAGATGGAATCTACCAAACGCCGGAAAATCAAAAAGTGACAAAGGATGTATTACAGGCGAAATTGGTGGCACCGATCAATCCACGGAACCGTAAAGATAAACCAACTACCGCCCGGGGGATTGAAAAAATCAACCGGTACGGCACTCCCATCTGTATCAGTGGACATAAAATGGAACTTAGAGGATCTGATCGGGAAAAGGGGCAATATATTTACACTTGTCCTGTATTTCATCCAAATGCCAAGCAAGAAGGTCTCACCTGCCCGCTAGCGAATCACGCGGAATGTTGTAATGGGGCAGCACAAGGAAGAGTATTTAGGATAGACTTTGATCAAACGCCTCAAGTAGATGTCGAGTTGCCGCAACATGGGCGCACATTTGAAGTGTTATATAGTGCCAGAACGATCATCGAAAGAATCTTTGGCATTCTAAAAGACGGATACAGTCTCCGTCGTGTTCACAAGCGTGGGAAACAGGCAGTTGAAGCTCATGTAGATCGATGCATGATATCTATGCATATCATGGCAAATATGGCGTACCATCAGACTGGAAAGGCCAATTGTGGATGGACACGCAATCGGCTGCAAAGAGCAAATTAAGTTATTCACAGGTGGATATGTGAATAACTCAAATGAACGTTTTCTTTCCACAAAGGGTAGTGAAAAAAACCATTTTGTGAAGGCGGGATACGTATGCCCTTTTTTTGAAGAAAAATGACCGTTTTACTTCTATTGAATTAAAAATCTGGATGTAAATTGAAAATCTGGATGAAAAGGCAAAAAAAATCGGGATAATTAATTTTCCAGAGCCTCGCTCAAGGGTATATTTTTATTTTGGCAGAGGCTCTGAAGAAAAATGACCGTTTTACTTCTATTGAATTAAAAATCTGGATGTAAATTGAAAATCTGGATGAAAAGGCAAAAAAAATCGGGATAATTAATTTTCCAGAGCCTCGCTCAAGGGTATATTTTTATTTTGGCAGAGGCTCTTAGCATTCACAAGGCGGTGTTAAAAAAATTTGAGGATACCGAATATGAGGGACAGCAATCGGAAATCTATGATTATCTATGTGACCAGTTTGGAGTAGATGACGAGGAAGACGAAAATGATGAAAAAGGAGTGGATGAAAAATGAGCGCTAAAATCCAATTTACAAATATTAACCTTGCAAAGGACAATGACGGAAATATTACCGGTGCAACGGTTCCAGTAACGGTGACATCTCAAATTGATTCGGCGTATTTTTCGACATCTGGCACGTATACCCTGACACGTGATGAGTTGACCAGTACCGGATTCGATATGGAAAAATTTGAAAAACTATTGTCACAGAAAACGGCGGAAAATCTATCCGCCATGGTGAACGACATGACGGCAGATAATACAGCAGAACAAGAGACAAATTAAAAACACATTTCTGCCCATCTTATGATAAATTAATAGTATGAAAAGAATATTTTTTATTTCCATAGTCTGCATTTTTGTTTTTAACCTGATGGGCTGCTCTTCCGCGGTTGCGAAAAAAGAAAAAAAGGAAACACTTATTATTGCTCACAGAGGAGCAGATGACCGGGCACCTGAAGAAACAATGCCCGCATTTAGGCTTGCCGTCAATGAAAAAGCTGATTATATTGAGTTGGATTTAAGGGAAACAAAAGACAACAAACTCATACTGATGCATGATCCAACTTTGGACAGAACTACAAATGGGAAAGGGGATGTAACACGTTACAGTTTGAAGCAAATCAAAAAGTTGGATGCGGGAAGCTGGTTCGGTAAAAAATACAAGGGCCAACGTATTCTTACCCTTGAAGAACTCATCAATCAGTATGGATCGAAAACAAATTATTTTATTGAAACCAGACGAGTCGGCAATGAATTAAAAATGGAGGAGCCATTGATCAGGCTTCTGAATAAAAAAGGCCTAATTAAGAAAAAGAAGGTAATGATTGAATCTTTTTCGGCAAGAAGCCTTGAGAAAATCCATAAATTGGATAGATCAGTTCCTCTCGTGCAACTAACGCTTTTTAAAAACAAAAAAGACTTCACTGATCAGAAAACAAGAGAATGGAGGAAGTACGCTGTTGGCATTGGCTTAGATGCAAAACTGGCTGACAAAAAATTAATCCAAAAAATGCACCAAAACCATTTGAAAGTATATGTATTCTTCTTTGATTCTAAAAAAGAAAAAGCAGAACAAAAAAGAGTCATAGAAGATGGAGCTGATGGCGTTTTTACAAATCATCTTACTTATACAAAGGCATTACTGAAATAAGCATCCGGGTGGGTGCTTTTTTTATTGCATGAAAGAAGGAAGAAGTGCTCGCTTTTGTCGTGAAGAAGCCGGGAGACGAAACGTCAGCGCAGGATTTGGCCACATATTGCCTCAAGCATCTCGCGAAAAACAAAGTGCCGAAAAAATTTGTCTTTCTAGATGACCTGCCGCGCAACGGGGTCGAAAAAATTTTAAAAACGCAGCTGAGGAAACAAGCTGCCGATTTGCAACCGTAATGGCGGTTGTTTTTTTGTGCAAGCGCTGTGTCCGGCATAGAAAAAGGCTTTTACAGGAAAAATAGCGGCGAAGCGGGCGCCGCTACCTGTTATTGGAGTTGTGCCGGGACAGAAGATGTGTGATAGAAAATATTTTCCCTTGTTAACTGAAAGTGCTGCAAAAATGCCTCAAAATAAGCTTCAAACGGTTCCCCATTACGCACAAGCCTGTCGAGGTGCTTGGCGATGCCGACAATTTCGGAAATCACAAGTTGCGGGTTCTGTTCTAGATTTTTCCGGAAATAAAAAATTTCTTCGTAGATCATTTCGTCCGGCGCCACACCCCGCTTTACAGCAGACCGCGTTTTTTCTTCGCGCTCGTAAATTTTGTTGATATACCGCTTCAGCAATTCTTCATATGTTTTTCTGTCCACCACCCCTTTATGGTGGGAAGTGATGAAAATTTGCGCATCTGTTTCCAACGTGGTTTTCGCGGATGCGATAAAGGCGTCAATGTCAGAGTCGGCGTTGTTGTACCACGGTCCGAAAGAGGCCAGGTCAAAATCGCCGGCAAACAGGACACCGTGTTCCGGAAAATACGGGCAGCAGTATCCTTCCGTATGGCCGGGCGCATGGATCATCAACATTTTCGTCCCATATACATTGAGCTCTTCCCCGTACGGATACCATTTTTCCGTAAGGTTCAGCACCGGCTGCCAGTGCGGGCGATTCCAGTTTTCAGGCGGTTTCTCAAACAGCTGCTTCATCCACTTTTTGCGGCTCTCCGGGTCGGCCGGGCTCAGCATACCGCTCGCTTTTGCCAGCTCTTCAACATCATTCAGTTTTTTTACATCATATGGATTGATTTGAATTTCGGCGTCTTTAAACAGGTACGCGCCCCAAATATGGTCCAGATGGTAATGGGTCAAATAAACAGACCGAATGGCGTATTCCTTTTTTATTTCATTTAAAATTTGAAAGCCGCTGCCGCAGTCAACCAGCGCCGCCCCCTGCCCGCCCTCGACGAGAAGCGAGGTACTGAACGGGACACGGCTGCCGTTTTCCCCCGGAATGACGGTAAGCGGCCCGAATTTCGTATATGCCATGGGTAAGGCCCCCTTTAAAATGAATGATCATTCATTTTTCTTTATTATAATGAATTTGAACCATTTTGTCTATTGCAAAAATACCTTTAACAATCTTCCCATATACGCTCTCATTGCCTTTTCCAAATCATAACCCCCATCATGCAAGCACCAGTCATACGTGACGCCCCGTGCTGCAATGAAGAGGTACTCCGTGATTTTTTCTGCAGGCATATCACGAGCCATCTGATGATTAGCCAAAAACGTACAAGAAGAGCGTCGGGAAATACCTGGTATAGTGCCGAGAAAAACGTGAGATATACGGAACAAAATCATCCTTGAGTTTGCGGGCATTCATTGGTATAGTAAAAATAGCACATTAAATTTTGACAACTTTCAATATTAAAGGGGAGTAGAAATGATCGAGTTTAAGAGCGTTTCTAAAGTTTATCCGAATGGGACACGAGGGTTAAACAATGTGAACCTGACGATACATAAGGGTGAGTTTGTCGTAATTGTCGGTCTTTCCGGCGCGGGAAAGTCTACATTACTGCGCTCAATTAACCGACTGCATGAAATCACGGAAGGTGAAATTCTGATTGATGGCAAGTCGATTACCGCTGCCAAGGGAAAGGAACTTCGTTATATCCGCCGTAATATCGGGATGATTTTCCAAAACTTTAACTTAGTGAAACGTTCTACGGTACTGCGTAATGTGTTATCCGGCCGTGTTGCCTACCATTCAACCCTCCGAACAATCTTGGGTCTGTTCCCGAAAAAAGATATGGATCTTGCCATGGATGCGTTGGAACGTGTAAATATAAAAGAAAAAGCGTATTCGCGTGCAGATGAATTATCTGGTGGGCAGCAGCAGCGCGTTTCGATTGCGCGGGCGCTTGCACAGGGGGCAAAAATCATTCTAGCAGATGAACCGGTAGCGTCGCTCGATCCGCTCACCACAAAGCAGGTAATGAATGACCTCAAACGGATTAACCAGGAGCTGGGGATTACAACGGTCGTAAATCTTCACTTCGTTGATTTGGCGAAGGCCTACGCGACAAGAATTATTGGCATCCGTGCCGGGAACATCGTGTTTGACGGCCCCGTATCTGAAGCGACAGATGATGTTTTCGCTGATATTTACGGCCGTAATCTGAAGGATGATGAGCTATTAGGGGGTGCGTTGTAATGGATGTAATCAGGCGGAAAAGAGTGGCAAGGATAAAGACAAGCCTGACCATCCTTTTCCTGATACTTATCATTTGGGGGAGCGCGCATACTACACAAGTCTCTTTGGCAGCATTGTGGGCAGGCCGCAGAAACATGGGGTCGTTATTGAATGAAATGTTCCCCCCTGACTGGCATTACTTCAGTTCCGTCACCAAGCCGATGCTTGCTACGATCCGCATGGCGATTTTGGGGACAACCTTTGGCGGCATCGCAGCGATTCCTGTTGCCCTGCTTGCATCAAGCAATGTTGTGAAAATACCGGTCATCTACCAAATTGCCCGCGTCATGATGAACTTGATCCGGACGCTGCCTGAGCTGCTGCTTGCCGCATTGTTCGTACCGGTTTTCGGGATCGGTGAAATACCAGGAATATTTGCGTTGGCGGTTTTTTCATTCGGGGTCATCGCCAAGCTTTTCTATGAATCGATTGAAGCGATTGACAGTGGGCCGCTTGAATCCATGACAGCGGTGGGCGCCAATAAAATCCAGTGGATCTTTTTCGGAGTAGTGCCGCAAGTGACGGCAAGCTATATGTCGTATTTCCTTTATAGTTTTGAAATTAATGTTCGTGCGGCAGCTGTTCTGGGGTATGTCGGCGCTGGCGGAATCGGACTGTATTTAAATAATGCCCTCGGTTTTTTCCAATATAACCAAGTGCTCACGATCATTTTATACACGTTTGTTGTCGTTCTGATCATTGATGGCTTAAGTAATCGGATAAGGGAGAAATTAATATGAGGGGTCAATCGGATTTGGTAAAAAAACCGCTGCTGAAGAGGATCAAAACATGGGCGATTGTGCTGATTGTCGTTCTGATCTATGCATGGGCATTCGGCAGTGCACCCCATCTTGAATTAAAAGATACGGCGGCACAGGCATTAAAAGCGATCATTCATGGGTTCATCCACCCCGATTTCGGCTATATTTATGATCCGGACGGGGAAGATTTGTTGCATGCTCTCCTTGAAACATTAGCAATCGCGGTTTTAGGGACATTTATCTCGGCAGTTCTATGCGTGCCGTTTGCGTTTTGGGCAGCGCGGAATATGAGCAAGTATTATGTCGTTTCCACGCTTGGAAAAGTGGTTTTAAGCAGTATTCGCGTATTTCCGGAGCTGATTATGGCACTTTTGTTTATTAAATCGGTCGGGCTTGGCGCTTTTGCCGGGATACTGGCACTTGGTTTCCATTCGATCGGGATGCTTGGAAAACTGTTCGGAGAGTCGATTGAAAATATGAATTTTTCTGCCAGAGAGGCGCTGATCGCATCGGGTGCAAACCGGATCCAGGTGCTGTGGTTTGCAATTCTGCCGGAAGTCATGCCAGCTTTTATGTCATACACGCTGTACCGGTTTGAAATTAGCGTACGGTCGGCGGCAATTTTGGGAATTGTCGGTGCCGGCGGAATCGGTGCACCGCTGATTTTTGCTTTAAACGGCCACTCATGGGACCGGGTTGGAATTATTCTTTGGGGTATTATTATAATGGTTACGATAATCGACTATATTTCCGGATCGATCCGCAAGCGTTTGATATAACAAGCGGTTTTTTCGATAAACATGGACTGTTCAATTAGGATAATAGATAAAAGAAAAGGCTGCCTGCAGTGCTTTATTAACGCCCTGCAGGCAGCCTTTTCATGCGTTTTCGTGCTTATTTTCCGATTTTCTGGACTTTTTCGCTGTATTCTCGAACAGTATCGAAGTTCGCATCGGATGATTTTTTATAGCCGACATGTGTGTAAATATCTTTGATTATTTTTTGACCTTTTGGATCATTTCCAATTTTGATAAAAGCGTCAGTGACCTTGTCTTTCCACTTTTTAGACATATCCGGCCGTACACTAATCGTGTCATTTGGAATTTTCTCCGTCAAGAATAAGTAATGCGTTGTTTTATAAATATTCGGGTACTCTTTTTCAACAATATTACGGGCATCGACAAAGACGGCAGCAGCATCAACGTCACCCGACATCAGCGCCTGCACGCCTTTGTCATGGCCCTGCAGTTGGACGCCGGTTACATCTTTTTGCGCATCGACACCGGCTTTTTTCATTTCAACGGCCGGCCATACATACCCCGCAGAAGATGTTGGTGACTGCCAGCCAATCTTTTTACCTTTTAAATCTTTGATGCTTTTAATGTTAGAATCATTTTTAACAAGCATGCCGGAATAATAGTAATCCACTTTTTCCGAAGTGGGTTTTCCGGTTTTCGGATCCACCCCGTAGCGGAGCGCCTGTAATAAGACATCTGCATAGTGTTTTTTATGGGCAAGCACATAATCCGTTGGCGGCAGGAATCCGATATCCAGCTGCTTCGAACCCAATGCTTCCACAATACTGTTGTAATCCGTTGTCACTGTTACGGTGACCGGAATGCCGAGTTCTTTTGACAATAGTTTCCCCAGCGGTTTAGCTTTCGCTTCCAATGTTTCGGCATTCTGGGAAGGCACAAAGCCGATTTTCAGTTCTTTAGGTGTATAGGAACTGCTGCTGGAGTGGCTGCTATTCCCTGATTTTTCCCCGCTACTCCCGCAACCGGCAGCCAAGGAGGAAGTCAGTCCTAAAACGACAAACAGTGCAAGAAACTTTTTCAGCATACATTTACCCCCAATTTTATCATGATGGATTCACCTTCACTTCCAGTTTCTATTATATACTACATGGAAAACAAAATAAACGAAATTTTAATTGTTATCCTGAAATATTCATAGCTACAAATCCCATTTGATAAATTTTGTTAAAATTAGTTGAAAATAACGGTATTTAATTAAGAACCGTAGCCAATTCATAAAATAACTGAATTTTCAATAGAACAACTCTGGTATTTTGGGCATACTTGCCCCTTGACTGAAAAATTTATTTTTTCAGTTATGAGAAGTATTCTATTGGTCATTCCAATTGTAGCTTTTGAATTCGATTCAGTACATCCCAAAAGAAATTTTGATACACAAAACTCGATGATAGTTTGAAGTAAAGGGATCTGCCTGATTTCACGACTTTACTTGCCGCTTTAATTAACCGAGTACGTATCGTATCAATTTGCATAGTTTTTTGACCTTCCGGAAAACAAAGAGTTCGTAACCAATTGGTCAAATTATATGCAAGAAGTGTTAACATCATTTTTACTTCGTTCACTAGAAAAGCGTGGCTATTCATATGATCAAAGTAAAAGCCATTTTTTGCTTCTTTGATATAGTTTTCCATCGTCCCTCTTTTTTGATAAGCTCGGACGATATCTTGAGGAAAAGCTAATTCAAAGTTAGTAACAAAAAAGGAATGGGTAAAGAACAGCTCACCTGCAGGACGTACCGATTGAATAATCACCCTTCTTGGTTTTGACCATGATTTTGCTTGGTAAATCGTTTCTTCATAATAGGTTTCCGTCTTGGAAACATCTAAAGGTGCGGAAGAAGGATGGTATTCCTTCGCTAAACTTTGTAGTTGTGAATTCGATTTCAACCGAATAATATACAAAACAGATTCTTCTTCACACAGATCGTATAATCCCGGAACAGCAAACCCGCTATCTCCACGAAGAAACAGGGTAGTTTCCGGAAACATTTCGTTATAATGTTTAATGAGAGGCCGAATAAATTCCACCACACCATTTGATGTATAAACATTTCCGGGACGGAGTTGTGCTTTCAAAAAGTCACCAGTCGCACCATCAAAGGCGACTAATGGATGAAAACCCATCGTGCCATAATGAGTATTATATGACGAAGATTCTTGGTCCCCATATGTATCCGAATGAGTCGAATCCAAGTCGATAAATAACTCTTTCGATTGTCGAAAACAATGAATCTTATCAAGCATTTCTTGGTTAGCCAGATTTAATTGTTCAATTGAATCTTTATCAAATCGTGTATAAAAGCGAGACAAACTGGGCTGGGAAGCAAGTGTTGGAGTTTCAATGATTTCCTTAAACACAGGATCATGAGTCAACTGATCAGCCGCATCATCTTCCGCATACCCGGCAATGAGTTGATAGACTTTTTGACGTAACAAGTTTTCATTTGAATGAAGATAATATTTCCTTGAATCGTTAAGTCTCAAGTACTTAACTAAAGTCTTTGAAAAACCAATTTTTTCATCGAATTCTCTAAAAAGAAACTCACCTGTATCGGAGGAAAGAGAACCTCCATCATTTGACAATTTAATTTTATGATTGAAATCAAGTGTTTTTTGCGTTAAAGTAACCATATAAAGAGTCCTTTCTGTTTGGTTTTTGTTTTGGTTACTTTAACTTTAACAGAAATGGATTCTTTTTTCATTTTTTTAATGAATTACAATAAAGCCGAAAAGGCTTGGTAATCCATAAGTTATAATAAGTTTCTGAATTTCTGTGAATAATTCAGGTTGTTTATAAATGTTTTAACAACGCAGAAAAAATGGGGATTTTTGAACATACATGGAAAATGTAAAAGAAAAAAGCTACAATGTGGATAATGAGATGTCGAAAAGAAAGGAAATAGGGATGAAAACATTTGAGCTGGTGATACTTGAAACAAGCGATATTCATGGAAATATTCTGCCGATCAATTATGGAACAAATGAGGAAGCGGCTGTTGGGTTGGCAAAAATCTCCACTTTGGTCAAAACAGAACGCGCACGGCAAAAGCACGTGCTGCTTCTTGATAATGGAGACCTTATTCAAGGGACGCCGCTAACCTACTATTATGCAAGGATTGATTCAGAAGGTCCCAACCCGATGGTGCTTGCTGCCAATTCGTTGCAGTACGATGCAGCCGTGCCGGGAAATCATGAGTTTAACTATGGGCAAGCGCTGCTCCTGGGGGCGGTGAAGGAATCCCATTTCCCGTGGCTGTCCGCCAATATTTTAAACGAGCAGACGAAAATGCCTTATTTTGGGCGCCCCTATATCATAAAAAGATTCGCGGAAGGATTGAAAGTGGCCGTACTGGGATTGACTACTCCTTATATCCCAAACTGGGAGCAGCCGCAGCATATCAGCGGGATGTTGTTTGCCGACCCTGTTGAAACGGCAAAACAGTGGGTGAAATTTTTGCGTGAAAAAGAACAGGCAGATATCGTCATCCTCTCTTACCACGGCGGATTTGAACGGGACTTGGACAGCGGCGAACCGACAGAAGACTTGACAGGTGAAAATCAGGGTTACCAGCTGTGCCAGAAAGTATCCGGAATCGATGTGCTTTTGACCGGTCATCAGCACCGGATGATCGCTGGAAAAGCAATCAACGGGGTGACGGTGGTACAGCCAGGCAATAACGGCAGGGCGGTAGGAAAAGTTGTATTGCAATTGGAAAAACAACAGGGACACTGGCGCTGTGTTCAGAAGACATCAGAACTTTTGTCTGTTGAAACAGTAAAAGCCGACCCTGCGATTATTTCTCTTGCCAAACCATATGAAGAGGCGACACAGGCCTGGCTTGACCAGCCAATCGGTAAAATTGAAGGGGATATGCTCGTGCATAACCCGATGGAGGTCCGCTTGAAAGATCATCCCCTGATTGAATTTATGAATCGCGTGCAAATGGAAGCGACTGGGGTAGACATATCATGCACAGCACTATTTGATAACCAGTCGCCAGGCTTTCCTGAAAACGTGACAATGCGGGATGTTGTTTCCAACTACATTTATCCGAATACCTTTAAGGTTATCCGAATTACCGGAGCAGATATAAAAGCGGCACTTGAGCGTTCGGCTAGCTATTTTAAGATTAGTAACGGCGGGACAATCGAAGTCAACCCCGCTTTTTCGAACCCAAAACCACAGCATTATAATTATGATATGTGGGAGGGCATCGACTATGTGATCGATCTGTCAAAACCAGTCGGCAAACGGGTTGTTAAACTCAAATACAAAGGAAAGCCCGTTGATCCGGCCGCCGAATATGATGTCGTGATGAATAACTACCGGGCCGGCGGTGGCGGTGATTATTTGATGTTCAAGGGTAAGCCTGTTGTAAAAGATGTGCAAATCGACGCGGCCGAACTGATCGCCAACTACATTTTAGAACGGAAAGTGATTCGGGCAACGGTGGATCACAATTGGAAAGTGATTTTTTAAAGAAAGTGTATGTCACATGGCCAAAATGGTAAAGCCCAATGCGATGCGGCTGCTTGATGACCATAAATGCCCATACGGCTGTCACTTTCAATTCCACTAATGGACTGTGTCGTGACTTTTCTCAGAAACGCGGTAGCCAAAAGCCCACAAAAAGAGTATCGAGAAATACCCGGTATAGTACCGACGTGATATAAAATAGAAGGCTGAAACTTTTTACACTTTTTGCGATTTTGATTATAATAGGCTTTGTACATTGTTTATTGCAAAATTAAAGTGCAGAGATGTGCAAAATTTCTATGCAAATGGTTATGCAGAGGGGCTTTACATGGAGGGGTAGCCATGATAACCTGTTTGGGTTTGCCAAATCTGTTACAGCTGGCCGCTTGGCAAAAGAATCATGGCTGCAGAGGCTCCATGTCAAGCCCTTAATAGCGAGAATTCAGATTGAATTTTTATGCGGTATAAACGAATTTATATACTGCAATACTCTGCACTTTTTTCTTGCAAAAAACAGTACATATTGGGACGAGGAGGGAATGCCAGTGGCAAAGTTAGATGAGACATTGTCCATGTTGAAAGATTTAACCGATGCAAAAGGGATTGCCGGCAATGAAGCAGAAGTGCGTGCCGTTGTCAAAAAATATATAGAGCCCTATGCCGATGAACTCGACACAGACGGCCTCGGCAGCTTAATTGCGAAGAAAACGGGGCAGGCGGACGGTCCGAAGATTATGATCGCCGGCCATATGGATGAAGTTGGGTTCATGGTGACGCAAATTGATGAGTCAGGCTTTCTGCGCTTCCAAACGATCGGCGGCTGGTGGTCACAGGTGATGCTTGCCCAACGCGTTACGGTTGTAACAGATAAAGGTGATGTGACAGGTGTGATCGGATCAAAGCCACCACATATTTTATCACCGGATGCACGCAAAAAATCGTACGAAATCAAGGATATGTTCATTGATATTGGTGCCACAAGCCGGGAAGAAGCGCTTGAATGGGGCGTAAAACCGGGCGACATGGTGGTACCTTACTTTGAATTTACGGTTATGAAAAATGAAAAAATGCTGCTTGCCAAAGCCTGGGATAACCGGATCGGCTGTGCAGTTGTCATTGATGTGCTAAAAAATCTGCATAAAGAAAACCATCCAAACATCGTTTACGGCGTAACAAATGTCCAGGAAGAAGTGGGCTTGCGCGGTGCGAAAACGGCAGCCAGCAAAGTGAAACCGGATATTGCCTTTGCACTTGATGTCGGGATTGCCGGGGACACACCGGGAATCTCCGAAAAAGAAGCGCTTAGCAAAATGGGCAAAGGTCCGCAAATCGTGATTTACGACGCTTCAATGGTGGCGCATAAAGGCTTGCGCGATACGGTTGTGAAAGTTGCTGAAGAGTTAAATATCCCGTATCAGTTTGAATCGATTCCGGGCGGCGGAACAGACGCCGGCTCCATTCACTTAACAGGCAGCGGCATTCCATCTCTTGCCATCACGATTGCAACACGCTATATCCACTCGCACGCCGGTATCTTGCACCGTGATGATTACGAAAATACTGTTAAACTAATAACAGAAGTGATCAAACGTCTCGACCGCAAAACAGTAAACCATATTATTTTTGACTAAAATCATAAAAAATTCCGGGCACTTTTTGATGTCCGGATTTTTTTATGAATAAAGTTTTCCGATAGTCCACCAAAAAGCCCTTTATGCAAAAATTTGCCACCAAGTATTCTCTTCTTTTGTCCGCCTTTCATATCCTCTTATTGGTGTCTCATGGGGAAGATGATGGATGGCCGCCACCATCTGAATATCCTGGTTTTAGTAAGTGAAGAAAGGGAAATAAGTAACCAAGTTAGCCTAAAAGACCTAATTTTTGAAAAAATATTGAAACGAGAAGCTGGTTGATAGAAAATAGTGGAAAAATAAATTTAACCAGGAAATCAAAAATTGGGAGGGCGGCACGATGATCACGTATGAAGATGAACTAAAACAAGGAGCAAGAGAAGAAGGGAGAAAAGAAGGACTACAAGAAGGTAAACGAGAAGGAAGACAAGAAGGGAAAATCGAGATCACCCGAAATCTCATTAAACTTGGGATGCCACTAGATTTTACCAAAAAGGCAACTGGCTTTTCTGAAAAAAAGATCCTTGAAATAAAGGAGAAGCTGGAAAAGGAATAAGGGCTGATGGCTTTGAAATGGGAGGGAAGCATGATAATAACGTATGCGGATGGACTAAGAAAAGAAGGGAAACGAACATGAACCGACTGTGCGTAAAGATGTAAATTTCCAATTTCACTTATATATGAATAAAGAAAAACACCATCCAATAGGATGACGTTTTTCTCACGCTTCCGTATACTCCGTTTCGTGGCAGTTCGGGCATGGAGGGAGCCTGTCCTTATCTTCATCAAGCGTAATTTGTTCCCCGCAATTTTTGCATTTGTACTCGCTTTTCCCGGTGTTTCACCTGTATGTGGCATCGACCATGCTCCTTTCGTTTCGTATTGCCGTTTGAATACCCGCGCGAAAAAGTTTCTAAACATCGGCGCGCTTACGCGTGCAAAACTGCCCGTTCGCTACAGGCTGAAATCCAACTGCCATGCAGCGGGTTTTCCGCCGGGGCATTTTCCCACAAGCTGCCCGGGATCCCGTAATTGAACATAAAACACCCCGCCGCGAAATTTCCGCAGCGGGGTTCCTGATTAAGGCACCATCCAGGAAAGGATGTTGGATTGCAGGAAGGTGAGCAGGCAAATGATGAAAAGCAAAAACATACTGTGCTTGACTGTGAATCTCAGCAGTTGTGCTTCCCTGCCGATCAGCCCGGTTGCAGCGCAGGCAACGGCAATCGACTGCGGGGAAATCATTTTTCCCGTGACACCCCCGGATGAATTGGCCGCAATGGCAAGCAGCGGATTCATGCCGACCGACTGGGCCGAAACTTGCTGGAGCGTGCCGAACAAAACATTGGATGAAGTGTCCGAGCCGGTAATGAAAACGCCGAGCCAGCCGAGTACCGGTGAGAAAAACGGAAACAATGCGGCTGTTTTGGCGAGCGCCAATGCCAATGTTGTAATCATGCCGGAAGCGTTCATGACATACGCAAAGCCGACAATGAACAAGATGGTAAGAATCGGAAACTTCAATTCTTTTAACGTTTCAAAGAATGCGGCAAACCATGCTTTCCATGAAATTTTTAAAAGAAACTTCGTGACAATGGCTGCGATAAAAATCGCTGTGCCTGCAGTGCCAAGCAGATCCAGCTTATACATGGCCGCGATCGGGGTGTGTGCGCCGTTGATAATATGATTGTTTAAAAATGGCACATTCCCGCTGAACGAAGCCGCCCCGCCGATCGGGTTTAGAGCCTTTAATACCGGGTTCGCCCCGGCATACTGCCCGGTGAGCGCAAGTTTGATCTGCGGGATGCCCCAGATGGTGATCAAAACCGTCAGGACAATAAACGGCGACCATGCTTTTGCAATTTGCCCGCCTGTATTGGAAACATGCGGCGTTTCGAGCGCGGCAGCAGCCTCTTCATGCTCAAAATAGAAAATGTTTTTCGGCTTCCAAAATTTCAGGAAGACGGCAAGGACAACCAAAGATACGAGTGCCGATAAAACGTCCGGCAGTTCCGGCCCCAGGAAATTGGAAGCGAAGAACTGTGTCAAGGCAAAGGACAAGCCTGATACAATAAGCGCCGGCAGCACTTCCATTGCTTTTTTAAAGCCCGCCATGACAATGATGAGATATAGCGGGATGAACATGGAAATAAGCGGCAATTGCCGTCCGATCATTTTTGAAATTTCCAGCGCAGAAACGCCGGTCGGCCCTGCCATCGCAATGACAGGGGATCCGATTGCGCCAAATGCGACCGGTGCAGTGTTGGCCAATAAGCAGATGCCGGCTGCATAAAGCGGGTTGAATCCGAGACCGACAAGCAGCGCAGCGGTAATCGCAACCGGTGCGCCAAACCCGGCACAGCCTTCCAAAAAAGCGCCGAATGAAAACGCAATCAATAAAGCTTGCAATCTTCTGTCTTCCGTGATCGATACGACTGAGTTGCGGATCACATCAAACTGGCCGGTTTTGACCGTCAATTTATATAAGAACACAGAATTGATAATGATCCAGGCAATCGGCAGAATCCCATACACAATCCCCTGGCTGGCCGACATAACCGGCAGTACGGCCGGCATTCTGTAAACGATCACAGAAATCAGCAGCGCAATCACCAGTGTGGCAAGGCTTGCAAGATGTGCCGCCATTTTTTTTATGGCGAGTGCCCAGAAGAAAAACAGAATCGGAAAGGCAGCAATCAGTGCGGATAAAAACAAATGCCCCTTAAGCGGAATAAAATTTTGTACGTACTCCAACAATCTACACTCCTTTTTGAAAAATTTTCTCCAATCCATCCCAATTGCAATTTTTAAGGTCATTAGATGAAATAGTCATCAGATGATAAGGCTTACATGTTAAAAAGTATAAGTATAATGAAAAGAAAAAACAACTCTTTTTTTAAATTTTTGTTTGCTATTTTTCCGGATTGCTGGTATTCATAAAATATAGAAAAGGGATAAGAGGAGAAAACATGAAGTATAAAAAAATTAAACCTGCAAAAATTTATGAACAAGTGGCAAATGAATTGATAGAGATGATCCAAAACGGGGAGCTTAAGCCTGGGGATAAGCTCGATCCGGTGCCGCTTCTGGCGGAAAAGTTTTCAGTGGGGAGATCAGCTATAAGAGAAGCGCTAACATCACTAAGGGCGCTCGGCTATATTGAATTAAAACAGGGCGAGGGGACATTTGTCCGCAACTTTGATGCAAGCGGCATTTCGTATCCCATTTCGCAGGCAGTACTGATGAACCAGGAAGATGTGGCAAACCTGCTTGAAGTCCGGAAGATTCTCGAAGCCGGAGCAGCAGCCGCGGCCGCTGTCAAACGGACTGAAGCTGATCTGGAAAGTATACGCCAGGCGCTCGCAGATATGAAGCGGGCGACGGGAAACGAAGAACTCGGTGAAAAAGCAGATCTTGCCTTTCATCTTGCCATTGTCCGGGCGGTACAAAATCCGATTCTTGCCGGGCTGATGAACCAGGTCGCCGAAACGATGGAGGATGCAATGAAAGAAACGCGCAGAATGCTTCTTTTTTCTGATCCTTCCACAATGGGCGCCTTGTACGAACAACATGAAAGAATCAGGGTAGCCATCGAAGAAAAGGACAGCGAAAAAGCGCGCAAGGCCATGATCGGCCATTTGCAGTTTGTGGAAAGCAGCCTGCAGGATTTTCTGCGTTAACCAATCTGTTTTCATGAACGCAATCGTCCGCAGCGTATGTGCTTTGGGACAGTACGGCTCCTTTGAGAAACCTGGGAATGAGAGGAAATTTAAAGCCTGTTCCGCTTTGAAATATTTTTCAAGCGGGACAGGCTTTTGTATTGCGCCGATCCGTACGGCTTCGGGCTTTCGATGACAGGGTAATGCCAAAACAGAACAGCGGGAAGCATTCTCCGCTATTGTTCCGGTATTTGTTGGCTGCTGGGGTATCCGGCCTGGGTGGTCTTGTATTCTTTTCCCGTTTCATTTTTTATGTCACTTTCCTCCGCGCTTTCCCATATACATAGGGTATAGGCAATTTTTCAGAAATGGAAAGCGGGGTGCGGCGGCGATGAAGCAAATGTTTTCAGCGTTGAGCGGCAAGATTAAAGAAAATGCGATTGATGTGTATATGGATAGTATCAATCCGGCTGTCCGGGATCCGGTATTTTTCAGCGTCGGCATGCCAAATGGCAGCATGATCCCGAAAAAAGAACTGCAGCGCATCATGAATGAAATCTTTGAGGCGGATCCGGCACTCCTGTATGAGTATTGCAGTGCAAAAGGGTTTGGTCCGTATGTGGATGCCATCTCCAAAAAGGAAAATATTCCTGAAGCTTATGTCATGGCGACAAACGGCAATACGCAGGGGGTTGACCTTGTCTGCAGAATGCTGCTGGATGAAGGGGACAGTTTTGCAATGGAAATGTACACGTATTCCATTGCCTTTTCGGCGATGCACCAGTACCGGCTCAAGGCGGCCGGCATTCCGCTTGAACAAGATGGTCTGGATGTTGATTTTCTTGAAAAAACATTGCAAACAAGAAGATTGAAAGCGATTTATATTATTCCGAATGCCCAAAACCCGACCGGCGTCACGACCTCTCTCGAAAAACGGAAAAAACTCATTGAACTCGCTTACCAGTATCATTTTATCATTATAGAAGATGATCCGTACCGTGATCTGCTGTTTCACAGCCGCCCTCCTTCCTTGTTCGAACTCGATCCCTTAAAAGAAAGAACCATATACCTGTACAGTTTTTCAAAAGTCATGGCACCCGCGATGCGGACCGGCTTTATTCTCGCACACCCGGCATTTCTGAAAAAACTCGAACAGTTTAAGCAGGTAACAGACGCCTGCACATCGCCGATAAACCAGATGCTGGCGGGAAAACTCATTTCTTCCGGAAACTGGCCACAGATCCTTGCAAAACAAAAACACTTTTATGAAAAACGGAAAGACTGGACAAAACGGTTTTTACAGCATATGCACGAAACGGAGCAGTGGGAAGGGGCTGAACCTGCCGGCGGGCTGTTTTACTGGATTGATGTTAAAAAAGGCGGTGTGGCGGAATGGATGAAAATGGCGGCACAGGACGGCGCCGTATTTGTGCCGGGTGATGCCTTTACGCTTGAGCGCGGGCCAAACACAAAAATCCGCCTTTGTTTCGCCTACTGCAGTGATGAGGAAATGAAAAAAGGGTTTGCCCGTCTGGAAGAAAGTTTCAAAAAGTGGAAGAAAACAAGCGCTTAGCGGGGAGGATCCGCTAAAGGGATTTCCGGGCGTGTGAAAATTCCAGGCTGCCATGTTCTCCGGGATTACACTGGCTGTTTGTCAATCGTATATTGGAATTTTTTCGCGTTCTTTAAAAAGAGGGGGGCGTCTCCCTTTCACCCGGCATTCCAATCTCCCGTGTATTCCGGAATGCTTCATGGACAGGCGTTTTGGAGCGCTTTACGTCCGGGCGGCGTTCCTTAAAATACCAGTAAAGCTGTTGGTTTTCGCAAGCTCTTTACTGTTCTTCAAAAGGCCGGCGCAACGGGAGGAAGAAACCGGTGATTCGGTTTCTTACCCACTCCGCTGCTATTTGCGGGTGGTAATTCTTTTCAAACCGCCAGCCGCGCACAAACACGGTATAGGAAAGGTCGTTCCGTTTGTAAAAGCGCATCTTTTTTCTGCCGGCTTCCCGTTTAACCTGGGCGAGGCAGGATGAAATTTGCAAAAGCATTTGGTCTGTTGCAAAAAGATAAGGCTCTTTAAATTTTAACAGGCTTGCCCGGATCGCTCTCTGGTCCCGTTCCAGCGTCCTTTTGGCAAGCGGCAGAAGGATAAATGCCTCGATCAGTTTTTCTTCTTCCTCGGTTAAGATTTGCGGCATACGGATCACCTGTTTCCATTATATAAACAAACGCATGTTCCGGTCAATCGTTACTTGGTTTTCGAAAAATGGATTGTTATAATAATGTTCACCATATACGCCAAAATGATAACAAAGCGAATTTCGATCATCTTGATAAAAAAGGGAAATGAAGAAATGAATGACAAAGACGGAGATTTTGCGAAAGGCTGTCTGATTGGCATTGGATTGTCCATTCCGGTGTGGGCATTTGTAATATGGGTTTTGTTCAAGCTGTTTTGAGCGTTTCCGTTTTCCACGGGCCGCTTTTGTAAAAGCACTCCGGACGGGGCAGGTACCGGCGGCTGATGCAAGTTTGTAAGGTTGTTTGCCTTTTAGCACACGTTCCCCGTAAAAGGGACAGGTATCTCTCCAACTGGTGCAGGCGCCAATGTTTTTTGTTTATTCCGTGCACCTGCCAGGTATTTTTACAACAAACAGGCAGTGATGCTTGCTTGAGGAGCATCAATCTAGCCGGGAGGAGGCACCAAATGGATTACAACAAGGACAAAAAAGGCGACTCGCCGGAACAACAGGAAAAACAGCATCATCACAAAGACATAGAGCCGGAAAGATCTCCGGTAAAACCGCAAGAAAAGCAAAAATACAAATTGAAAAGGGCAGGCCCCGGGCAATGGGGCCTGTCCTCATTGTTCCATATTGGTAACCATGTTATGGACTTTGTCGCGTTCTGCCTGGCTGACATTGAGGTAGTAGATGCCATCAATGGTCGCGCTTGAGCCTTTTACTTCATAGTCTGTCGTATTTTGGCGGCAGTCGCGGTAGTTCATCGCAATGTTTTTCATATCATCAAGCGTCAGGTTTGTTTTGATGTTGTTCTGGATCGCAGCCAGGATTTCCTGATAGCGTGAGAAAGACTGGATTGTCGACGCTTTGTTAATGACGGCCATAATGACGTCACGCTGGCGCTGGTTGCGGCCAAAGTCGCCCTGAGGGTCAAGGTGGCGCATTCTCACATAACCAAGCGCTTTTTTGCCGGTATCCAATGTGATGTTCCCTTTGGCGTAATAATAGCCTTTTTTATAATATCCTTCGTCATGCCAGCTGATTTTGTTGTAGACGGTTACACCGCCAACAGCGTCAACAAGGTCAGCCAGTCCTTCCATGTTTATGCGTATGTACTGGTCAAGATTTAAATCGGCAAATTTGTTTACTGTATCCAGTGCCATTTTTGGCCCGCCATAAGCGTAAGCCGCATTTATCTTATTCAATGTCCCCTTGCCCACGATTTCTGTCCTCGTATCACGCGGAATGGAAATCATCTGCATGGCTTTTTTTTGCGGGTTCAGGGTAAGAATAATGACCGTATCGGATCTTCCTACATCTCCGGCCCGTTCATCCACACCGAGTAAAAGAATGGAGATGGGTTTTTCGCTTTTAATTTTTTCTGTATTCTTCTCGGATGGTTTCACGGATTTGCTGTCATACATTTTGTCTGCGGCATTTTGGACTGAATGGTAGACGTAATAGGCGAACCCTCCGCCTCCGATCACGATGATCGCTAAGAGAATCCCGAGTGTGATAAATATCTTCTTCATTTTTTCGACCCTTTTCTTCAAATTTTTTTCTAATCTAATCGCTATCATATCATGGTTTTTCCAAATTGTTAACGGGAATTTTTCGTTTATGCAACGGCCCGGAAATCAATCTGTATTGCTTAAGGCTTCCGATTCCGGTATGATAATGGCACGATATGAGACAGATTTGGCCAGAGGGGGACGCTTGTGAGAGAGCTTTTGAGAAACCGGTTTGTCCGGATGGTGTTTGTATCCGCGTTGTTTTTGCAGGTGGGCATTTGGGTGCAGAATTTTGCCGTCCTGTTGTTTGTGACAGAAAAAACAAACGGGAACCCGTTTGCCGTTTCCATGATTTCAGTGGCGGAGTTTCTGCCCATTTTCATTTTTAGTTTTATCGGCGGGACATTTGCGGACCGCTGGCAGCCGAAGAAAACAATGGTTTGGTGTGATTTGCTGAGTGCCGTATCCATTTTTGGCGTCATCGGCGCGCTTGTTTTTGGCTCGTGGCAGTCCGTCTTTTTTGCAACACTGATTTCCTCGATTTTATCGCAGTTTTCGCAACCGTCCGGGATGAAACTGTTTAAAATGCATTTGGAGGAACGCCTGATCCAGCAGGCAATGGCCGTTTACCAGACCATTTTTGCTGTTTTCATGATTTTTGGCCCGGTGGTCGGCACGTTTTCCTATGAAAGGTTTGGAATAGATTATTCTATTTTGATAACCGGTCTCGCTTTTCTGTTTTCCGCCGCCAGTTTGTCATTTATCCCGCAAGACCAGGCAATTGAAAAGAAGGAAAAATTGTCGAATATTTTCCAGGAAATGAAGAGCGGTGTTCGCTATGTATTATCTAAAAAGGAATTGCGGCTGTTGGGACTTGGTTTTCTGGCGGCCGGGCTTGGCGTCGGTTTTATCCAGCCAATGAACATTTTCCTCGTAACGGACCGCCTCGGCCTGCCGAAAGAGAACCTGCAATGGCTTGTGATGGTGAATGGCATTGGGATGATTACAGGCGGCGCTTTTTCCATGGCCCTTTCAAAATCCGCTTCACCGCAAAAAATGCTGTTTACCGGTATGCTTGCAAATGCCATCGGGCTTGCGGTAATCGGTGCTTCGACTGCGCTCTGGCTGACGCTTGCCGCCGAACTCGTTTCGGGCTTTTTCATGCCGAGCATCCAGATCGGCATCAACACCCTGATCCTGCAAAATACAGAATCCGATTTTATCGGCAGGGTGAACGGCATTTTGAGCCCCCTTTTCACTGGTTCCATGGTGGTGACCATGAGCCTTGCGGGGGCATTGAAGGAATGGTTTTCGATCACTGCTGTTTTCGAACTTGCTGCGTTGTTTTTCATCATCGGGCTGTTCTTTGTTTTTCCAATGTTGAAAACAGGTGTGCCGGGGAATGCAGAATCGGAGGGAAAATAGCAGCATGTCCCAATTTTCATGTGGGGGAACTGCTCACGAATGTTCGCGTTCTGCTCGAAGTGTACCATCTATAGCGTGGATTTTGCGGAAATGGAGCATGCAGGCGGCAGGTATGCGGGAAAAAGCGGGGAGATTGTGGCTCGCGCTGCTTTGTGGAATATGAACAACGGCAAACCGGAAAATGATCCATCCGGCAAAAGGGAGGGGCTTGCACATAAGCCCCTCCCTTTCAGATTCCCTTCATCCGTTCTGGCAGGTTTTGGATCGATTCAATCACCGCATCAAGTTTGGCCTCAATCCGGTACAGCAAAAAGACGGTGACGGCGACCGGAAATCCGACTTCACTGATGAGCGACACCATTTCATGCATTTCTCCTCTCCCCCTGTAAAATCAAGAGCCCCCGTTCCGGAACGGGAACCGGGGGCAAAAGATTACGCCAGCGTATATTCCGTAATGTTTTGCTCAATAAGGCGTGCGCCTTTCACGCTGGAGAGCGCCATGCCGGATGAACTGACCAGCACGCCCGAGCCGAGCATCTGGGCCATGGCGTTTTTCACTTTCACCGTATCGATGGGTTCTGCCGGCTCATCGACTGCAACCCTCACTGTTTTATTGTCCTGCGTCAAAAACTGAAGTTCCAAAGTTTTCATCTACCCATTCCCCCTTTTTTTATTTTCACGCACTGATGTCGTTCAAGTCAGTGCGCGTCACACGGACCAGCGCTTTTTGCTGCAGCGAAGCGTATGCCTCTGCAAATTGCCGGATGGCATCGGGTGTTGCCGACACGGCCACATTGGCAAACGACTTCGCTTTGGTCACCGGTTTTCCATTTTCATTCACCCCGTTATCAAAGATTAATGAAATGCGGGAATTTGTTAAATTGACTTGTGCCATTCCCGCTCACCCCCTTTCACTCCTTATATAGCGGCTGAACAGAAAAAAGGGTACTATTCTTTTGTTGAAAAGATAGAAATAGGGATGGCAATGCAGGAGCGGCAGGACAATCGTTCCGGCAAATTACCGCTTCGGTCAAACAAAACAAACAAACGGCATTCATCGTCCAAAACCATGTGGCAGAACTCGTTAAAATTGTAAAAGAAATCGAAACAGCCAGCGCCGGGGTCGCAGCGGAGGCCGAAAAACGCCACAATGCAGCGGGAATATGAAACTTCCCGCTGCTTTTTAGTGGAAATGGTAAGGGTTGTGCAGGCCAGTCCCATACTTTTGTTGCTGCAGAAGAATCCACTCATCGACATTGCAGCCAGGCAAATTTGGGTAAAACTTGTAAAAAAACCTCTCTCATTTTCAGCCACCATTCGGACGGCTGTGCTAGAATGGAAGAAACAACTTTTCAAAAGGGCCGGGTTGCCCGGACAAAGGTACAGGAGGAATTTCATTGAGAATGTTCAGGCGGGCATTATCTTTGCCTATTATTCTATCGCTATTGTTTATACTCCCGGCCGGGGTATTCGGCGCAGGCGGAAGTGCGTCGGCCCAGGACTATTATAAGCTTGTCAGCAACGAGTCTGTCTCGAGCCTTTTGACAGAGCCGACCGGCACTTTCAAGATTGCGAACCTGGCACCGCCCCATCAAAAGTTCAAAAGCAGTGTTTACCGGATTGATTACCAGAAGCCATTTGATCTATTAAAATATTTAAGCCTGCGGAAGTATTCCATCCGCATGGAAATGAAAAAAACCCGCCCTCCCCGGGTAGGTGATACGAAAAAATTCTGGGTGTCCAATCTTGCCAGCAATAAAGATTACCAAATAAGCGCCAAGCTTTTATACAGCGGGTCGCATGCGGATGTCTGGGTATACAACAACAAGCTGAAAGGCTACCAGGCTGCACAGCTTGGAAAAGAATTTGACAACCGTATTTATGCGCTCGATACGAGATATTTCGGCATGCCGTCCGATGTTGATGGTAATGGGAAAGTGAATATTCTTTGTTATGACATCCAGGACGGGTTTGATGGCTCGGGCGGATATGTAGCCGGCTATTTTTACCCGCTTGACCTTTTTGATGCCGACACTTCCAACAAGTCGGAAATCTTTTATATTGACACATACCCGCTTATGGGGACGGGGACATCCAAAAATGTAAATGTAACCGAAGCGTATTCGACGCTCGCCCATGAGTTTCAGCATATGATCTCTTTTAACCAGAAAGTGTTCATCCAGCATCATTGGGATACGTTTGATACATGGATTGACGAAGGGATGTCCATGGCCGCAGAGCAAATCTATACCGGCAAACCGCTTTCCGACCGGATTGATGACTATAACAATGATGCTTCCATTACAAACGGCCACTCGCTTCTCTACTGGGATGACAGCGGGGATGTGCTTGCCAATTATTCCTTGTCCTATTTGTTTATGGAGTATTTGAAAATCCAATGCGGACAAGGCGATGCCATTTTCAAAAAAATCATGGATGATCCGAATACAAATGAAAAAGCTATCCAGGATGTGATCCAAAAATACATTGACCCGAACCTGACTTTCGGGCAGTTTATGACCGATTTCCGGGCCGCACTCGTGTTAAAGCAGACAAACGGATTATACGGATTTAAAGGGAATGCCGCGTTCAAACCGCTCCGAATTAAAACTTACAACGGCAGTTCACTGAAATTAAAAGGCGGCGGGGCGGTTGTGAAAAAGCTGTCTTCGGCAAGCCGCTTCTCCGTTCCGTCCGGAAAAGGGCGGGATGTGACGTACACGCTGCTGTCCGGAAGTATCGGCGGCAAGGCACAGCAGCCGAAAACACCTAAGAGCCCTTGCCAAAATGCTATATCCCCTGAAACTGTAAGCATTCAGACAATTAAAGTTCGTTGATTTATTCCACTAAAGAAAAAAGACGTTTGTAGAAACATTATGACAAATATAAAAAGAAATTGTGAGTTTTTGATTTTAATAGGATAAATTTGCTTATTATAAGTGCCAGAATTTTATCACTTTTTGAGGCTTTGGGCGAGTTTCAATAGATTAGGCTACTCATTCCTGTGGAAAATATTGTAAAACGGAAAAGGATGATTTTTTTTGAAAAAAAAGAGCCATGAAAGCCACTCCTTTGCTAAGATATAAGTACGAGCAAATATCCAGGGAGTGATTTCATGACTATTTCTATTCTAACACAAACCAGAGACTTTTCAATACAACAAAATTTGATTCCCCACAATTGGCAAGACTATGCCGATATACCATTTGTCATTCCAGCCATGTGTTTCCCTTGGGAGATTTTTAAGCCGATTGAACGAGAATACTACACCCTTTTATATTTGCACCTAAAAAATGAAAGAGCACATGATCATTCTAATGAAATACAACCGGCACTATTTCCAATAACGGAGGAAGAAGACAAGTCTGCGTCTTCATTATTTCATCTCCCTTCCACTGGGAGAAAACCGCATCCTTTCATGCCCTTTTTTCGTGCTTTTGAACTGGCCTCTTTACAGTATATTGAAGTGATGGTGGAGAGTGTCTATTTGCAAGTGAAATCAAACCCGCTATTTGCCACCATGTGTGGATTTACGGAGAAAATTCCGAGCTATCGTTCCTTTGCTCGTTTTGATCAAATCATGACAACAAATGGTCTTTGGGAAAAAGCCCGGCTATTGGTTGTTGAATATAATAAAGGGGAAGGCGTGGTTGAAACGAATGAGGAAGCAGCCGCCGTGGATACATCGCATATAGAGGCAGAAGCAACCTTGAATAAAACAAGGAAGACGTGTTCTTGTGAGGGTAATTGCGATTGCCCCAAAGTCCTTACGGACGACAATGTAGGGGTAATGCGTAAAAGTAATGCAGTCTCCTATATTGCGCATAAATTATCAATGGTGTGCGGGGTGAGATCCGGTTTGCCTTTGACGCGGGAAGTATTTAAAGGAAATACACCCGATGGGAAAACATTAGAACCGACATTGGAAACGTTTAAGGCAGAGCACCCCGAGATGGCTGAGCAGTTGAGCTTTATCCTGGCAGATGGAATCTACCAAACGCCGGAAAATCAAAAAGTGACAAAGGATGTATTACAGGCGAAATTGGTGGCACCGATCAATCCACGGAACCGTAAAGATAAACCAACTACCGCCCGGGGGATTGAAAAAATCAACCGGTACGGCACTCCCATCTGTATCAGTGGACATAAAATGGAACTTAGAGGATCTGATCGGGAAAAGGGGCAATATATTTACACTTGTCCTGTATTTCATCCAAATGCCAAGCAAGAAGGTCTCACCTGCCCGCTAGCGAATCACGCGGAATGTTGTAATGGGGCAGCACAAGGAAGAGTATTTAGGATAGACTTTGATCAAACGCCTCAAGTAGATGTCGAGTTGCCTCAACATGGGCGCACATTTGAAGTGTTATATAGTGCCAGAACGATCATCGAAAGAATCTTTGGCATTCTAAAAGACGGATACAGTCTCCGTCGTGTTCACAAGCGTGGGAAACAGGCAGTTGAAGCTCATGTAGATCGATGCATGATATCTATGCATATCATGGCAAATATGGCGTACCATCAGACTGGAAAGGCCAATTGTGGATGGACACGCAATCGGCTGCAAAGAGCAAATTAAGTTATTCACAGGTGGATATGTGAATAACTCAAATGAACGTTTTCTTTCCACAAAGGGTAGTGAAAAAAACCATTTTGTGAAGGCGGGATACGTATGCCCTTTTTTTGAAGAAAAATGACCGTTTTACTTCTATTGAATTAAAAATCTGGATGTAAATTGAAAATCTGGATGAAAAGGCAAAAAAAAATCGGGATAATTAATTTTCCAGAGCCTCGCTCAAGGGTATATTTTTATTTTGGCAGAGGCTCTAAAGTATGGACTGTCGGCGATAATAGCACATCCATTTCCGGCAGCGCTGACCCGGGCATCGAAGTGGCCATTATGAAGAACGGAAAAATACTTGCACGCGGCACAGCGGACGGGAAAGGACTTTTTAAAGTCCCGGTTCCAAAGCAAAAAGCCGGAACAGTCCTCTATGTCTACACAGAGGCCGGTTTAAAAAGCAGCAAAGTGAAAGTAACGGTAAAAGACAAAACGGCACCGGGCATGCCGACTGCCGGCAATGTCACAACGAAGTCCACACATGTTGCGGGTAAAGCGGAAAAATCAGCAGTTGTCTATGTATACCGCGGCAGCAAACAGATCGGCAAAGCCACAGCAAATGCCAAGGGCGCATACAGTGTGAGAATCAGCAAACAGAAAAAAGGCACAAAGCTTTCCATTTTTGCGAAAGACAGAGCCGGAAACAAAAGCAAAACAAGAATGGTTACGGTAAGGTGAGGGAAATAAAAGTTTTGCTTGGCCCGAAGAAGTGCACAGCGATTGAAAAACTTGATGCTTGCACAATTGGATGATTGATTGATGAATGGTAAGTTTTTATAGGAATACGAAAAAACGGCAGCTCATCAGCTGCCGTTTTTTCAATCAGTCACCGCCGTATCCGGTATATTCACGGTCAGGCGTGTGATGGAAAAGATGGTGCAAATATTTATGGAAGAACCATTCGCCGGCTGCAATTACGATGCTTGAAGCCAGCGCCGCCCATAACAGATTGTCCATGTCCGGGGCGAGTGATCGTCCCATCAGCCACACAACAAGGTACGCCAGAACAAAGTCCGCGACAGTCGCCATGATATTTCTTTGCGTATCTTCCTCGCGTTCATTTTCCCGCTTGAAAATCATCAAATCTCCCAGGACATATGCAAGAATGGTCAGCACTACACTGGTGGCGATCATATCGCCAAACGGCATGTTGAAGATGGCGGATAAAATGATGCCCAACACAACTGCGACCATAATAAATTTCACCACTAACGCCTTTGCATGTTCCATAACGGTCCCTCCTTTTGGTGTTTGTACTATATCATTACCCGCTCTTACAGCCGTTAATCGGGAAATGAAAGCATTCGGTACAGAAAATCTTTCCAATTGCACTTTTAATGCCAGGTTCTTAAAATCTAAAACCTCTGCAAACAGCCTTTTGCTTACCGCAGTATTGGCAAATGCGATAAACAAAAAGGTATACTTAAAAGCTTGATGCCATGTTTTATTGAAATAGCGGCAGTCATGTTAATGGGGAGAAAGCGGAAAAATGATCCTGATTCCATTTTTCCGTTGCTTTATTTTTTCCAGTAATGATTTCCGTTGCGCTAAGGAAAGAGTTTGGGTTAAAGTGAAACCGTTTCCATATTAATATGGAGTTAAGGTAAGCAGCTGATAAAAAGAAGCATCAAGCAGTGATTAAGGATACATCCAGATTGATTTACGATTTGTGTTTCAACAGCAAGGACCAATTCTTTGTATTATGCAACAAAAAGGATAAAAAACACAATTTTCAAGTTAAGGGTGATGACGTTGAACATAGAAGAAATCAGCTTTCAAATTATCCTAAATGGCGGAAATGCCCGAAGCTTAGCTGCGGAGTCCATCAATCATGCGAAAGCAGGCGAGTTTGCATTAGCTGAGCAAAAAATTGAAGAAGCCAATGAAGCCATGACAATCGCTCATCGTTTTCAAACAAACCTTATAAAGGGGGAAGCAAGCGGGGAAAAATTAGAAATCAGTATATTGCTTATACACGCACAGGATCATTTAATGAATGCTGTTACTGACGACCCAAAATGGCAGGAAATTGACGGTGTTATTTGTCCAAAAATTGACGGAATTTTTGTCAATTAAGGGGGGAAGCCAGTTTGCGCTTTATTGTAGCTTCCCCTATGAGTTTAATACTTAAATTTAAATCATTGTCATTTCACGAAAGTTCCCCTTCAATCACACGTTTTACCATATGATCGTCAATGATTCGATGCCTGTTTTGTGCTCCGTAAAGTAGACAGTGGGTACAAATCTTGTTGATGATCCTTGCGGCTCCCCCGGAAAAACGATGGATTTCATCTAAAGCTACATCTGTGAAAATTTGCTCAGTTACTCCTGAATATTGTAAATGCATGGCAATATATTCTGCAGATTGAGCTCTGTCGTAATGCCCCAGTTTGAATTGAATATCAATCCTTTGGCGGATTGCTGTGAAGGATTGGAGGCGCAGGCGGTCCCATAATTCACTTTGTCCGACAAGAATCAGGCTCATAGGGCTTTGGGCATCCATTTTGAAGTTCAGCAGGAATCTGACTTCCTCCAACATTTCCCGATCAAGAAGATGGGCCTCGTCCACGACCACTACCGGCTGAACACCATGAATTCCTCTCATAAGCTCAATTTCCCGATGAAGCTGCCGTTTTGCATCGCCTCTATAAAATTTAGACTCGCACCCGAGTTGTTCCAACAACCCTTTGTAAAAATGCCGAGGCGTTAATTTGGAATCAGACAAGTACAGTACTTTATATTGTCCATCATCAAGCCGGTCAACAAATTTACGAATAGTCGTCGTTTTCCCAGTCCCACAATCGCCTGTTAAAACCGCGAATAACTGTCTTTCAGCCGTATATTTTAACCGCCCCAGTATTTCCTGCATCATAGGAGAATCATAAAGCTTTTCAGTCGGAATATCCCGTGAAAAAGGCGTATGAGTCATACCGTAGAAGGCTTCAAACATTCTCACCGTCCTCCTTCCATACAGCCCGGAAGGAGACGGCTGGTGTTTGTTCCATCTGTCGTTCCTGATACTTTTGTTCCGCAGCTTTTAATAATCTTGATGAATCGGCTTTCTGTGGCTGAAGATGATCAGGAAGGGGTGGCCTTTTCCCTGATCTTTCACCAATTTCAAGTTTATGAGCTTTCCATGGCGAATACCCTTCAAACTCAATGGTGAGTTCCTCCAGATCCGCAGGATCATAGATAACTTCGACTTTCTGCCCAATAAATGCCAGGCCTACTTCGTATTTTTGATCCATGAAACTGATACAGCCGGATTTATCCACCTTGCGTGTTTCGCAATGCAGGAATGCATCCGCCAATGTATCTGGCTCAATGAAACGAAGTGCTTTTCTGTCACTTCTAAATGCCGATCTTGGGCTTATTTTTTCCCCAAGCGCAGAATGCGGCTTCTCCTGATAACACTCTGTCAGCCAGACTTGAAACAGTTCATTTAACCGTTCTAATGTCTTCGGCTTTTCTAGTGAGACTTCCCCCAGAAAAGAATCAATGAGCCGGTTGAATTTTTCAACCTTGCCTTTGCTTTCTGGCGAAAATGGCTTCGCGTAAACCAGCCGGGTTCCAAGTTTTGAACAGGTTCTCCCCATCCATTTCGTCCTGTATTGTTTGCCATTATCAAAGTAAACGGCTTCGGGAGCACCATATTTTTGCACTGCTTGTCGAAAAGCATCCTCCACAATCCGGGAATCAAGTGTCGGATAAAATTCACCGTGTAAAACATACCTCGTCGCATCATCAATAATGGCGACCAAGTATACCTGCTTCTTGGCACCATTTGGGCCAATCGGTAAATACGGGCCATATTTGATATCAGACTGCCAAAGCTGATTCCGATGTCTTTTTTGAAACCTTCTGGCTGCCACTCCTGATTGCGAATAAAGCCTCATCTGCCTGGAACTGTATCCTCTCTCTGATAGCTTTTCCTGAAGGGTTGAACGTTTGATTTGCCCGGGTTCTGCAAGACCTTCCCATTCAAGTATCTGTATGATTTGTGAAACACTTCGGCTGGGGGCCTCTCTTCTAAGCAGAATGGCCTGTTCTATGATATGTGGCGGGACTGCCTCAGGCTTGGTTTGGGACTGCTTTCCTTTGGGCTTCAATCCTGAAAATCCTTCTTTTCGAAACTGCGTTAAATAACGCCTGATAGTCCTTTCAGAAAGGCCGGAGGCCTTACAAATTTGTTCCTTTAATTCCTTCGCTTTTCCGGCATCCAATCCATCCGCCAATAATGGAGAAATGAGTTGAAACCTTTGGGCTGCCATTTCATCTGCTTTCTTGTGATCCATTCATGATAGACTCCTTTCCTATTTATCTACCATGAGTGTAAATCAACCCCCGCCGGACAAGAATGCAGAACGGGTATGTACCCATAAATAAAAATTTACAACGGGTCGGACAACACGCGCCAGCCATCCGGAGGCATTGCCCACCAATCGCCCTAATCTTTGGAGTGCGGTCCCCGAAGTTTCGGGCAAAACTTTCAGGTCGTCCCCATCTTGTTTGGTCTGATGTTTAATGGAAACAAGGCAATGGATCCAGTATTCTACATAAAAATAAAACCAGTCTTTCCAACGATAAAGTGTTGATTCATCTGCCGGAATATCATGATTGGAACGATTAGTCAAAACCGTTTCAATACATTCCGATTTATATCTTTTATAAGGCACCAGAAATTCTGGAAGTTCGTGATGAATCTTTCCGCATTGTTCACATTGTAAACGTCTGATATTATAAATATGCTTCTTTCCAGATCTATCAATGGCTTTTCGATCTCTTGTCCCAATAACCTTCATATGTTTACCACAACAAGGGGAAGGTACTTTTTCCGCACCCCTAACCAAAAACACCAAGTTGAGTATTTTCAATTAGCTTATAATCTGATACAATAACCATAATCGTTATTTTTGGTGGGACATTCCCCGTATAGCTGATGGTACAGTTATACATCATGGGGGATGTCCTTTTCCTTTCTCAAGAATAAATACGAGGACATTATACTCGTCAAATTCCGGACAGGCAATACCGTCAACTTTCGGTTATTTTTGGATGTCAGAAACAGAATGCCATGACAGTGATTGACCTGGCAAAAGAAATCATTGAACTTTATAAAAAAACAAATGAACTTGAATGTCGAAAGTGCTAACAAATTTGCCAAGTTTGCTGTTTGAAAAATGGATGATTGGCGGCACAAGCGGGCCATTAAAAGCAACGGAAGTCATTAATTCATTGATAAGCAAGTTTAAATCACAATAAAAAACCAATTGGAGGCATTTATGATGAAAAAAGCATTAATTATTTGTGCAGCAGGTATGTCATCTTCTTTAATGGCGAAGAAGACAACGGAATTTTTTAAAACAAAAGGTAAGGAAATTGAAGTCGATGCTGTTTCAGCAAATGAAGGCAATAAGATGATTGAAAAGGGGGACTTTGATTTATATTTAGTCAGCCCACAAACAAAGATGTATTTTCAAAAACTTAAGGAAGCCGGAGAACGCGTAGGAAAGCCAGTTGTAAACATTCCGCCACAAGCCTATATTCCGATTCCAATGGGTGTTGAAAAATTAGGAAATTTAATCTTACAAGAACTGCCAAAAGATTGATTTGCTTATGAGAAAATGGGTCTTCGCTATTTACAATGCACTCACCCGGAAATGCCAAAATTTATGGATAGTCGGAAGGAAGGTGATCTTCAAGCAAGATACCCGTTAAGATGTCTTTTGGATTGGAGGTAATGGATTGCTTAAGCTTTAACGAGTAGCGGGGAGCCATATTTTTAATAAATGAGGGATTTTTATGAATGACGTAGAAAGAGCATTATTTGAAAAAAATCAAAAAAACCAGATGCTTAAATCGATGTACTATAACCGATATTTGCTTGTCAGATATGTTACCGCAATCTTTTTCTTTACGAATGTATATTGGTTAATTTCATTGGTTATGAGTCATTCGTTACTATACCTTCTTCCATTGGCGTTGATCATCGTTGTCATATTGAGCGTTGCGGAACAAGTAAAGATTTATAGCAGCCCGACAAATCATGCTAAATACACAAAGTTTTGTTTCATGACTTTGCTCATTGCAAATGTGATTTTGCTGTTGCCGAGTTGTTTTTCGTCATCTTTCGCTCATTTATATCCATTTTTAATCAATCAAAACAAGTCAAAAGGATTAATTTTAACTGTTTTGATTGCCGGGATATTTTTAAGCGCTTTTATCCTTTATCGGTTATACCAAATTACACATGATGAAGACAAGCATTTTCAACGCATCATGGAGTATGAAAAAGCGATTCGTTAATAATAGAAAAGAGGGGTCTTTATGTCAGAACAAAATAAGGCATTTACTTTTCTTGAAAAGTATCTGATGGGTCCTATGGGGAAAGTAGCATCTTTTCGATTTGTCCGGGCGGTAATGGCTGCCGGGATGGCTTCAATACCATTTACAATCGTAGGATCCATGTTCTTGGTGTTGAACGTATTGCCACAGACTTTAACATTTTTGCAAGGCTTTTTCGATAATACTTTCTTTAGAATTAGTGACTTGTATATGCTGGCAAATAAAGCAACAATGGGAATTTTAGCATTATATTTCAACCTTGTTATTGGTTATGAGTATACAAAAATATATGCTGAAGAAGAAGGGATAAATGTAAACCCGCTAAACGGGGCTTTATTATCCATGTTTGCTTTCTTTATGACGATTCCGGAATTGGTTGCAGGCAATGGAAAAATGTCACTTATCCAAAAAATGAATGATACGACTCATATTATTTTCGGTTGGGAAATGGGCGACAGTGGTGTAAGCCGTTTAGGTTCTTCAGGTATATTTACGGCCATTATTGTTTCTGTTATTGCTGTCCAGTTGTACCGGTTATGTGTAAAACAAAATTGGGTGATTAAAATGCCGGAAGCTGTTCCGGAAGGGGTATCCAGATCGTTCACAGCTTTAATCCCTGCATTTTTAGTCGCTTTTGTGATCTTAATCATCAATGGTATTTTTGTAGCTTTAGGTACAGATATATTTAAAGTTGTCGCTGTTCCATTTAGCTTTGTTACGAATATCGCAAGCAGCTGGCTGGGATTGATGGTGATTTACTTCTTAATCCATGCACTCTGGATTGTAGGCATTCACGGGGCGAATATTATTGGAGCCTTCCTGACGCCTATTACTTTGGCAAATATGGAAGCCAATATTCATGGGGCAAATATTCCATTCGCCGGCGAGTTCCAAAATTCATTTGTCATTATGGGCGGTTCCGGATCGACTTTAGGATTATGTATCTTTATTGCATTTTTAGCCCGGTCACAGCAATTGAGAATACTGGGAAAAGCATCCCTTGCTCCTGGCATCTTTAATATTAATGAACCAATATTGTTTGGACTACCGATTGTTTATAATCCATACCTGGCTATCCCGTTCTTCTTAGCACCTATGGCTACAGCTACAATTGGTTATTTTGCGATCAAACTGCACATTGTTGCGCCACTTATCGCCCAAGTGCCGTGGCCAACGCCAATCGGTATCGGGGCTTTCATTGGAACAGGCGGGAGTATTATGGCGCCAGTTGTCTCACTCATTTGTGGTGTGGTCGCGTTTATCATATATCTTCCGTTCATCAGAATATATGATAAGAAGTTAGTTGAACAAGAAAAAGGTGGAGAATCTGTACTCTGATCCTAATCTTGGAATAGAAGAATAAGATGTAGAAATATCCTATGAAAACGATGTTGCACTGCGGGTGAATGAAAGAAGGCGGTTCTTCATAGGAAAATCGCCTTCTTATTTAACTTTTTTCAAGAAATAAAATGAGATCAATGTGGAGGGTTTACAATGGCAAAAAACGTTTTACCGGAAAATTTTTTATGGGGCGGAGCAGTAGCGGCCCACCAGCTGGAAGGCGGCTGGAATAAGGGCGGAAAAGGAGTAAGTGTTGCGGATGTAATGACTGCAGGGAGGCACGGTGTTCCACGGCAGATTACAGATGGTGTATTAGAAGGTTACTATTATCCGAACCATGAAGCCATCGACTTCTATTCCCGTTATAAAGAAGATATTAAACTGTTCGCAGAAATGGGGTTTAAATGTTTCCGTACTTCTATTGCCTGGACAAGAATTTTTCCAAACGGGGACGATGATGAGCCAAATGAAGAAGGATTGCAATTTTACGATGATTTGTTTGATGAATTATTAAAATATCATATTGAACCTGTTATTACCCTATCTCATTTTGAATTGCCTTACCATCTGGTGAAAAAATATGGCGGTTTTAGAAACCGGAAGTGTATTGATTTCTTTGTGAAATTTTCTGAGACAGTCATGAGACGTTATAAAGATAAAGTAAAATATTGGATGACCTTTAACGAAATCAATAATCAAGCAGATACGAGCATGGATTTCGCAAGCTTCACAAACTCAGGAATTAAATACGAAGAAGGTGAAAACCGGAAACAAACCATGTACCAGGCAGCGCTTTATGAATTAATTGCCAGCGCAAAAGCCGTTACATTAGGCCACAAAATTAATCCGAATTTTAAAATTGGTTGCATGCTTTCTTTCGTCCCTGTATATCCATATTCCTGTCATCCGGATGATGTGATGCTTGCAACTGAAGCGATGCGTAATCGCTGGTTCTTTGGCGATGTCCATGTTCGCGGGGCGATTCCTCATTATACGAAAAAATACTGGGAAAGAAACGGATTTGAAATACAATATACAAAGGAAGATGAGCAAATCCTTAAAGAAGGAACAGTAGATTATATTGGATTCAGCTATTATATGTCTAAAGTTGTCAGCGCCCGTGAAGTAAAAGACAGCCAGCCTGATGGAGAGTTTGGCCGCGTTGTCCGCAATCCTTATGTGCAAGCCAGTGACTGGGGTTGGCAAATTGATCCGGTAGGCCTTCGTTATTCATTAAATGCTTTATATGAAAGGTACAATATTCCTTTATTTATTGTAGAAAATGGCCTCGGTGCGCGGGATGTGGTTGAAGAAGATGGTTCGATTAACGATGATTACCGCATTCAATATTTTCGCGATCATATCGGGGAAATGAAAAAAGCAGTTGAACTGGATGGCGTTGATTTAATGGGCTATACACCATGGGGCTGTATTGATCTGGTCAGCGCCGGCACAGGAGAAATGGAAAAACGTTACGGTTTTATTTACGTAGATAAAGACAATGAGGGAAACGGAACTTTAGAAAGAAAAAAGAAAAAGTCGTTTGGATGGTATAAGCATGTCATTGAAACAAATGGTGAAGATCTTTAACTTTTAGGACGGCCGTTTTTCCACATTTAAAATAAAACCCATGTTCAATCCTGGGGTGAAAAAATGGAGTTTCACTAAAACTCCATTTTTTCATATACGGGAAGAATAGAAATCTCAGGCGGCAATAGGTGCAGAAGGTAACTACGATAAGGCAGGCTGCACAAGGATAAAGGCATTGGTTTTTTCAACGTTTACATCACAGCCCGAAAAAATGGTTTCTCTTTGCCAAAAATTGTAGTAATCAATGATAAAAGGGAGTTGTTGGCATTGTCTAATTTATCAAGACGGCAGAAAGATATCTTAATCCTTTTATCCAAATCAAAAGAACCCGTTACTGCAGGCTGGATGGCAAAAGAACTGGGCGTCAGTGACCGAACGATTCGAAATGAAATCAAGTTCATGCAAAATAATACGGCATCACACGGGTTTCAAATTGAATCGACCAGAGGATTGGGATATAGCGTAAAAGTATTAGATGACGGGCTTTTTTCAAAAATTCTCAATGAGATTTCTACGGAGGAACATCATTTAGCGGGTGACTTCACTGATAAAGATACGAGAGTTCTCTATATTTTGCGCCGGTTATTGTTAGAAACAGATTTTGTTAAAATTGAAAGTTTTATAGATGAGATGTTCATCTCTTTGTCGACATTACAAAATGACTTAAAGATGGTAAAGGAAATTCTTGATAAATATCATTTAAAGCTAATCAACCGTCCGCACTATGGCTCAAAGGTTGAAGGCGATGAATATATGAAACGTCTATGTTTGTCTAATTTATTGTTGGAGCGGAACCAGGAAGCATTTCTAAAAGAAGATTGTTTACAACTCATTGATCCGGAACTATTTAAAAAGATTAAAGAAATAATCATCCAAAAGGTTAATAAATATAAAATTGAAATCTCTGATATATCTTTGGAAAATTTAGCAACGCATATTGCCATCGCCTGCAGAAGAATCCAGGAAGGCTTTGTTATTGAAGAGCTGGCTGATGTTCTGGTCGATGATCATCCATTTGAAAAAATTGTAGCGAATGAAATTATAAAAGAAGTGGAAGATTTTACTTCGTTAACTTTTCCTGGGACAGAAATCGATTATGTTATTGTTCATTTATTGGGAACCAAACTTTTACACAAGAAGGAACTGGCCGAGTTTAGTAAATTTGATGAAGCCGGAACGATTATAAATTGTATGTTAGATCGTTTAAAGTCTGAATTGAATTGGGACTTTCGCCAAGACCGCGAGTTTATCCAGGCGTTAACGCTGCATATCCGTCCTGCAATGAACCGATTGCGGTATAAAATGAATATCCGGAATCCGTTATTAAACGATATAAAGAAAAAATACCCGGCCGCGTTTGAAGGCGCCATTATTGCCAGCAAATGTATAGAAAAGTATTTGCAAATGGAAGTGGTTGAAGATGAAATTGCCTATATTGCGCTGCATATTGGTGTTGCGCTAGAACGGATGAAATTAAACAAGAAAAAAATAAAAAAAGTACTCATCGTTTGCGCATCGGGCGTAGGGAGCGCAAAATTGCTCTCCTACCGATTGCAAAATTTGTATGGCCAAGAAATTGAAATTGCCGATACCATTAATTATTACAATTTATCATCCTATGATTTATCTTTCATTGATCTGATCATTAGCACTGTCCCTATAAAGGAGGATTTTGGCGTCCCGGTCCAAGTTGTGAATACTTTTTTGGAAGACAAGGACATTCAAGCTATAAATTGTTTTTTATCTAGGACGCAAAATGTGGCAGAGAAATATTTGCATCCTTCAAGAATTTTCCTCCAACTGGAATTGCAGGATAAGGAAAGTGTGATTCGATTTTTATGTGATGAACTATATAAGCAAAAGCTTGTACCAAGGGATTATGTAAACCTTGTTTTAGAAAGGGAGTCGATTACGCCAACCTGTTTTGGGAATCTCGTAGCCATTCCCCATCCAATGGTGCCCGTAACGAAGGAAACGTTTTGGACAGTATGCACACTAAAAAGCCCTATTCATTGGCATGATCAGCAAATGGTTCAATTTGTTTGCTTGTTAAATATTAAAGAAGGCACGCAAGCGGATTTAGATGATATGTATAAAAAGCTCATTTCAATTATCGAAAACAGGTCTGTTGTGCAAAAAATCATCAAAAGCAAAACGGCTGATGAGTTAATGGCATTTATAAAATAATTGAGCCCCATGCAGCTACCATTTATAAGAGGAATATTTTGCCAGCCATTTCCCCGAAGGAGATTTTACCCGCCATCCGCGTTATCAAGCACAAAACTTGTCCGGTTTTGTGCTTGGTATTTCTGGAGATAACTTTACATAAAAGCGAAAAAAGTTTGTGAATATTTTTTACAACTTCCTTGCCTTGTGCGGTTTCCTAAAGGATAATATTTGTAACCTGCAGTAGAAGGAGTAAAGACACGTGAAAACTTAAAAATGAGGAGTGAGCAAATGAAAACGGTCCAACTGAACAGCCGGATAGCTTTCGGCCCATCTCTACCGCTTGTATTGATTGCCGGCCCGTGCGTAATTGAAAGTGAAACGATGGCCATGGAAACAGCCGCAACCCTTCAAACCATTGCCGGAAAACTCGGCATTCCTTTCGTTTTTAAAGCTTCTTTCGATAAAGCCAACCGATCATCCATTTTTTCCAAACGGGGCCCGGGACTGGAAAAAGGGCTCGAAATACTTGACCGGATTAAAAATGTATTTGGCGCACCGGTCACGTCCGATATTCATGAGCCGCACCAGGCAAAAGCAGCCGGGGAAGTGCTCGACATACTGCAAATCCCCGCTTTCCTTTGCCGCCAGACCGATTTGCTGCTCGCCGCCGCCGCGACGGGCAAAATCGTGAATGTCAAAAAAGGGCAGTTTTTGGCGCCTTGGGATATGAAAAACGTCATTCAAAAATTGGAAGAATCCGGCACCGAAAAAATTCTCCTTACAGAACGTGGTTCGACATTCGGCTACAATAACCTGGTGGTGGATATGCGTGCACTTCCGGAAATGCGCAGATTAGGGTATCCGGTCGTGTTTGACGCTACCCATAGTGTCCAAATTCCGGGCGGAAACGGCACTTCAACAGGCGGAAAGCGTGCGTTTGTCCCGTATCTGGCAAGGGCAGCGGCGGCTTGCGGGATCGATGCGTTGTTTCTCGAAGCCCATCCTGATCCGGACCAGGCCTGGTCGGATGGCCCGAATATGGTGAAACTGGATGATATTGAAGAAATGTTAAAGCCAATAATTGAAATTGATCGCATGATAAAAGAACAAACGGCAGCAAACATCCATTAACGGAGGTGAATAGGATGTTAAAAGATTTCAAACGAAGCATCAATTATGTCGAAAGCGTCCGTGAAGTACTGGAAAAAGAAGCCAATGAGATCTTAAAGCTGAAAGACCGGATCAATTTTCGTATAAATGAAGGCATTGAAATGATATTGGCGTGCGAAGGCAGAGTCATTTTTACAGGAATGGGGAAATCGGGCATCATTGGCCGGAAACTTGCTTCCACATTTGCAAGCACCGGTACCCCGGCATTTTTCCTTCACCCGGGAGAAGCACTGCACGGCGATCTTGGAAAAATAACAAAAGAAGACATCCTCATTGCCATTTCCAACAGCGGGGAAACTTCGGAAATATTAAATATGATCCCCTCCATCAAAAGGATCGGCGCAAAAATGATTGCCATTTCCGGTTCACGCAAGTCGACACTGGCGCGGCGTTCGAATCTGGTGATGGATATCGGGGAAGTTGAGGAAGCGTGCCCACTCGGCCTTGCGCCGACTTCTACAACCACCGTCACGCTTGCGCTCGGGGATGCGATCGCGGTAGCCCTTTTAAAGGCAAGGGACTTTAAACCGGAAAACTTTGCGCTCTTCCATCCCGGCGGCTCGCTTGGCCGGCGTTTGCTTCTCACGGTTGGCCATGTGGCTAAACGGAAAAGCATGAACCCGGTTGCCGGAATGGACACCGGCATAAAGGAAGCATTATTTATGATGACGGAAGCGGGGGCGGGGGCTGTTTCAGTTATTGATGATCGGGGACGGCTGGCCGGTATTTTAACGGACGGCGATATCCGGCGTGAGCTTTTAAACGGCCATGAAGTACTGGACAAAAAAGTAGCAGATTTGTATACAAAATATCCGGTTTGCGTCAGTGAGCATCAGCTGGCAGCGGAAGCATTGCGGATAATGGAAGACCATGCTTTCAAGGTGTTGCCGGTTGTTGCCGCCCAGAAACCGGTTGCCATGCTCCATATTCAGGATTTGATCCAGACTATATAGGCAAAATAACAGGATATTGGACAGAGCGGATTCATAAAGAATACCGCTTTTTTTGGTGTTTACCGCCAATATTTACACAGCAGCTGTCTGCTTCTTTTCGGGGATACCACACAAAGATTTCGGTGACAATGGTTCAGTGGCCTATTAAAATAAAAGGGTCACGAATACTACAGACGGGGTCATTACGCTTCTCCTTTCATCTTTGCTGTTTTATTTTCTCACCATATTGATTGTCCATAAGAAAAACAAAATTTAAATTGGAAATTTTTTAAAAAAGCTTGACGAATCCGAAAAAAGGGGATAAATTGAACATAAGCATTTTTTAAGTCCGTTGTGTAATGGCTTTTGCGGTGTTTATGGCAAATTTCATACTCGTATTTTCTTATCAAGAGAGGTTGAGGGAATGGCCCGATGAAGCCTCAGCAACCTTCAATGCTTTTACGCGTTGAAAAGGTGCTAAGTCCTGCAAGTTATGGGATCCATAACTTGAAAGATAAGAAGATGGTTCATGCACGAAAAGAATGGCCTTCTTCTTATTGGAGAAGGCTTTTTGATTTTAAGTGAGGGAGTGTCCATCATGTATCGTACAGAAACAAAACTTGCACAGATCGGAAACCGCAGTGACCGCGTGACAGGTGCGGTGAACCCGCCTGTTTATTTTTCTACCGCTTACCACCACGAAGGCATTGGGCAGTCGACCGGTTTTGATTATTCCCGTACCGGCAACCCGACACGCCAGTTGCTGGAAGAAGCGATTGCGGATCTGGAGGGCGGGGACCGCGGGTTTGCGTGCAGTTCCGGCATGGCTGCGATTTTCACTGTTTTATCTTTGTTCCAGGCCGGCGATGAGTGGATTGTGAGTGATGATTTATACGGCGGTACCTACCGCCTGCTTGAGCAGGGGTATAAAAAATGGGGGCTTTGTTGTAAGTACGTGAATACTTGCAACCCGGAAAATATTGAAAAAGAAATCACCTCGAAAACGAAAGCCATTTTTCTTGAAACGCCGACAAACCCCCTCATGCAGCAGACGGATATCGGCGCTGTGGCTGAAATTGCGAAAAGGCACGGAATCCTGCTGATCGTGGACAATACTTTTTATACTCCGCTTTTGCAGCGGCCGATCAAAGAAGGCGCTGATATTGTGGTCCACAGCGCAACGAAATATCTTGGCGGGCATAACGACGTGCTGGCTGGGCTGATCGTGGCAAAGGGCGCTGAACTTTGCGACAAGCTTTTCTTGTACCATAACGGCGCCGGCGCCACACTCAGCCCGTTTGATTCATGGCTTTTGATGCGCGGTATGAAAACGCTGGCGCTCCGGATGGAAAAACACGAAAAGAATGCAAAAGCTGTGGCGGCCTTTTTAAGCGCGCATCCGGATGTAAAAGATGTGCTGTATCCGGGCCGCGGCGGGATGCTTTCTTTCCGTGTAAAAGAAGAATCATGGGTTGACCCGTTTTTACGCGGCCTGTCTTTGATTACATTTGCCGAAAGCCTCGGCGGGACGGAAAGTTTTATCACTTACCCGGCTACACAGACGCATGCCGACATTCCGGAAGAAAAACGGATTGCCTCAGGCGTGGACAACTGCCTTTTGCGCTTTTCAGTCGGAATTGAAGATGACCGCGATTTGATTGCAGATATTGAAAAAGCTTTTGCCAACATTCACGAAGGGGTGCAAACACGATGACAAATGAAGATTATTCTTTTCAAACAAGGCTTTTACATAACAGCCACAAAATTGACCCGGCGACCGGTGCGGTGAGTGTGCCGATCCAGCATGCTTCGACATACCACCAGGCGGACATTGACCAGTTCGGCAAATACGATTACAGCCGCTCGCTCAATCCGACGAGGGAAGCGCTCGAGGATGTCATAGCCGAACTCGAAGGCGGCGCCAAAGGTTTCGCGTTTGCTTCCGGGATGGCGGCGATTTCAACGGCGTTTCTGCTTTTGTCGGCGGGCGACCATGTTGTGATCACCGAGGATGTGTACGGCGGCACGTTCCGGATGGTGACGGAAGTCCTGACACGGCTTGGTATTGAACATACATTTGTGGATATGACCAACCTTGAAGAAGTGCGGCAGGCCGTCCGCCCGAACACGAAAGCTTTTTATGTAGAAACCCCTTCAAACCCGCTTTTAAAAGTGACGGATATCCGGGCGGTGAGTGAACTGGCAAAGGCAACCGGGGCGCTCACCTTTGTCGACAACACCTTTTTAACGCCTGCCCTGCAGCGTCCGCTTGAACTCGGGGCGGATATCGTGCTGCACAGCGCGACGAAATTTTTAGCGGGGCACAGCGATGTCGTCGCCGGGCTTGCAGTTGTAAAAGATGAAGCATTGGCAGCGCGCCTCGGCTTTTTGCAAAATTCATTCGGGGCGATACTCGGCGTCCAGGATGCATGGCTCGTTTTGCGCGGGTTGAAAACGTTGCATGTGCGGCTGCTCCAATCACAGCAATCAGCGGTGAAAATTGCACATTTTCTTGATGCGCATCCGCTTGTGCGAAACGTGTATTATCCGGGGCTCGGGCACCATCCGCAGCATGCGTTGCAAAAGCTGGAGGCACAAGGGCCGGGCGCGGTATTGTCGTTTGAACTGGAAGATGAAGAGGCGCTACGGGCATTCGTCAGCCATGTAAAAATCCCGGTTTTTGCCGTCAGCCTCGGTGCTGTAGAATCGATTTTGTCTTATCCGGCAAAAATGTCCCACGCCGCCATGCCGCCTGAGGACCGAAGAAAACGCGGCATCTCCGACAGCTTGTTGCGCTTATCGGTTGGCCTCGAAAATCCGGATGATCTGATTGCCGATTTTGAGCAGGCTTTTTCATACACGAAAGCTGGCACAACAGTGAAATAGAAGCCGGATTCCTTCAGCAGGAAACGCCAACTGTTGCCGGTTAAAGCCCGCTTCGTTCAGAAGTTCCGAAAAAAGCAGCGGGAAACCACTGTAAAAAGGGGCCCGCTGCTTTTTTCTATTTTTTGTGCAATGAAAACGCCTGTATTCACAATCCGGGAATCGGCCGGGTAACCGTCCTGCCTGGTTGCAGCGTTTCTGTCCGGCCGCCGATATGGATGTCCAGCGCATCTCCTTCCAGCAATGCCACTTTGAACGCATGGCGCGTGACTTCCACCTGGAGCCTGCGGTTTTGGTAGGTGAGACGGAATAAATAGCGGTCCCATTGTTCCGGAATGGCAGGGTCCAGGAAAAGCCCGTTTTCTTTAATCCGGACGCCGCCGAATCCGTACACGATGGACAGCCATGTCCCACCCATATTGGCCATATGCAGGCCGTCTTTTGTGTTGCCGTGCGTGTTATCAAGATCAAGACGGGCTGTTTCGATAAAATATTGATACGCTTTTTTCGTTTCGCCGAGCCTTGACGCCATGATGCTGAAGATGCAAGTGGACAGCGATGAATCGTGTGTTGTGACTTTTTCATAATAATGATACGAGTTTCGGACCGTTTCCGGATCGGCCTCTTCTTCCAGCAAAAAATGCGCGAGCACCGTGTCCGCCTGTTTGCATACCTGGTACCGGTAAATCGTGAGCGGATGGTAATGCAAAAGGAGCGGGTAATGGTCTTTCGGCGTATGTTCAAAATCCCAGACCGCTTTATCGAGAAAGCTGTCATCCTGTTTGTGGATGCCGCGTTTTTCATCATAAGGGAGATACATCCCATCCGCTGCTTTCAGCCAGCTTGCCGCTTCTTTGTCCGTTAAACCAAGCCGTGCAGCAAATGCCGCAAAATAGGCATCATCTGTTTCTTTCAGCCAGTGATAAAATTTGTGAGCTGATTTCAAATTATATTTTGCCATCACATTTGTATAGTAATTGTTGTTGACGATGGCTGTGTACTCATCCGGCCCGGTCACATCTTCAATCGCAAATTTGCCGTCTTTTTCCCGGTAATGGCCAACCTCAAGCCAAAGCCGTGCCGTTTCCACGAGAATTTCGACGCCGTATTGCTTCATAAAGTCCTGATCTTGCGTGGCATACCAGTACTGCATATAACTGTAAGCAATGTCCGCGCTAATATGATACTGCGCTGTGCCGGCAGGGAAATACGGGGAGCATTCCGTGCCGGAGATCGTCCGCCACGGAAATAGCGCGCCTTTTTGATGGCCCATCTCTTTTGCCCTTGCCCGTGCGTGGTCAAGGATATGGTAGCGGTACAGCAGCAAATGCCGCGCGAGTTCCGGATGCGTCAACAGAAACACCGGGAAAATATAAATCTCCGTGTCCCAAAAGTAATGCCCTTCATAACCTTCCCCGGACAGCCCTTTTGCCGCAATATTGCTGGCGGTGTCTTTTCCGACAGACTGCAGGAGCTGGTACAGATTGAAACGGATCCCTTCCTGCAGTTTCGGATCGCCGTCAATTTCAATGTCCGCTGTTTGCCAGTAAGTGGCTAAATATTGCTCCTGCTCCCGTATGAGTGCGGAAAAATCTTTCCCTTGCATGCTTTTCAGGATGTCCGCCGCTTTTTCTGCGACATGGCCCCCGTGGCGGAGCGTGTCCGTGTAAATCGCAAATTTTGTAAAGCATACCGGTTGGCCGGGCTTGAAATTGATGATTGCGCGCACTTTATTTTCGTCTTGTTCATAACGGCATTCGCAAGGGGCGTTAACAGTATGGGTTACGGCACAGGCCGTTTCAAGCCCGGAAGCAAATGTGCGGGCACGCAGTATAATGGTGCCGCCTTCCTCTATAGCTTTTGTCACAGCCAGCCTTTTTGCATGGGCAGATCCGGTCCGCGGGTCGTTTGCATCGACATAATTTTGCACATCACCGTTGACAGTGGAAATCACCCGCACCGGCCCGGAAAAGTTCACCGGCTTCATTTTCACTTGAATCGCAAACAGTTCCCGTTGTGTAAAAGAAACGAGCCGCGAAAAAGTGAGTCTGATTTCTTTTCCGGAAGGCGATTTCCAGTGGATGGCACGTTCGGAAAACCCGCGTTTCATGTGCAAAGTTTGGGAAAAACCGAGAACTTCCCCTTCAAAAAGAGAAAAGCGTTCTTTTTCTTCTCCAAGAAAAATTTCGATGGTCTGCGCATCGATCACATTCAGCATTTTCTGCCCGGTTTCCGGAAATCCGTACGCTTTTTCCCCGTATTCGATGTCTGTAATGTCATAAAAAGCATTCAAGTATGTGCCGCGGATGGAAGGAATTTCTTCCGGGTAGCCTTCTTCAAAGTTGCCGCGCACGCCAAGATAGCCGTTCCCGAGTGCAAATAAACTTTCATTGACCAGCAGCATTTGTTTGTCACATTCGTGTTTTGCCATTTCCCATGTCATACGCGGTTCCTCCAAAAATTTGAAATTCATAGAGGGCATGATGCAAGTACCCTTCATCTTCTTTATGATTTAGCCGGCAGGCAACAACGGATCTCCTGCCGGCTCAACGTGTTCCTTTTTTGCAGTACGGGGGATGTGAAATTATTCTTTCACCCCGCCCGTTGTAAGGCCGGAGACGATTTGTTTCTGGAACAGAAGGACGATGATCAGGGTCGGGACCGTGACGACTGTGGTAGCGGCAGCGACCTGTCCCCAAAGTATTTCGAACTGGGTGCGGAGGAAAGAAATCGCGACCGGCACAGTATGGTAATTAGCGTCCGAGTTTAAGGTAATCGTCAGCAAAAATTCGTTCCACGCGGCAATGAATGTAATAATCGCAGTTGTAAAAACACCTGGCGCGGCAAGCGGGAAGACGATCCGGAACAGCGTCTGGACCGGCGTCGCACCGTCAATTTTTGCCGATTCTTCAAGTGCGAGCGGAATCTGGTTGAAATGCGTCACCAGGATCCATACCGCAGTCGGCAGGGTGATCGTCGAATACGGCAGGACAATCGCATACGAGTTCGTTAAATGCAAATGCAGGAACAAGTTATAAATCGGCCCGGTGACAATCATTTGCGGGAACATCGAAACCGCCAGAATCAGCCCGAGCAACAAGTTTTTCCCTTTAAAATCAAAACGCGAAATGGCGTAAGCCGTAAACGTGGCAATTAAAATAATGTAAACCGTTGTCGTTGTCGCAACGATAAAACTGTTTTTCACCGATGTCAGGATTCCCTTTTGGAAAATCTGCGTGTAATTTTCCCATGTTGGATGATGGGCAAAGACCCGAAAAGCCCCGTCCCCAAAAATTTCCCCGGAAGGTTTAAAGGAGGTGATAAAAATCCAGAAAAACGGAAATATCATCCCAAATAAAAATACGGCAATCAGGGCGATGATGAGCACATTCCATTTGCGGTTCGTTTTCATGGCCATCCCTCCTTAGTTTTTATCCATCAGATTGGCACCGAGCACTTTAATGTAAATGGTTGCGATGATGGCAACGCAAATAAACATGATGATCACAATGACGGAGCCGTAGCCGAAGTTGGTTTGCCCGAACATCGTTTTGTAACCGTAGACAGACATGGTTTCTGTTGCCCCGCCCGGACCGCCGCCTGTCAGGACGTAAATCAGGTCGAAAACGCGAAAAGCGTCAAGTGTCCTGAACAGCAGTGCGACCAAAATGGAAGATTTGAGCATTGGCAGCGTAATTTTGAAAAACTGCTGGATTTTTGTTGCGCCGTCAATGGATGCGGCTTCATACAACCCTTTGGAAATGTTTTGCAGGCCGGCAAGCAGCAAAAGGGCCATATAAGGCGTTGTTTTCCAAACGTCGGCTAAGATCGTGGATACCATCGCGCCGGATCCCGTTAAAAGCAGAATGCGCGAATCGCTGATCAGCCCGATAGACTGGAAAAAGTGTGCGACAACGCCGCTTGTGCCGTCATACAAATAACTCCACATGAGCGCGGCAACCGCGGTCGGAATCGCCCACGGGATCAGCGAAGTTGTCCTTACAATGCCTTGCCCTTTGAACGCTTTGTTCATAATCATGGCGAGGCCGAGGCCGAGGACAAACTCAAGGAAAACCGAAACGACGGTAAAGAGCACGGTATTCCATAAGGCATGCCCGAGCCGTTTATCATGCAATGCTTCTTTATAAGACTTGAAACCGATGAAGTTGGAGGGTACAAAGCTGCTTTTGAAATCTTTAACAATTTTTGATAAATTTTTTCCGTTTTGCGTATTGTATTTGGCATTGATTTCCTTTACCAGTTTGGATGAGTCGGTATAAAGGCCCATCAGCTTTTTCTGGTCGGCCTGGCTGATTTTTTGGACGCCTTTTCTGCCTTTATACTGCTTGGCAACATCGGCAACGCGATGGACCAGCTTGTCGACTTTTTGCCGGTCGGCCGGGTCGGTGATTTTTTCCTGGTCTTCTGTCAGAAACAGCCTGACATACGTTTGCGTTTCGTCAAATAAATCGAAATTATAGCGCGGGCTCATGTACAGCCCCGATTTTTGCTGGTTATTCAGCTGATAATCAAAAAAGGTATAGCGGAGTGACTGAAAAATCGGCCACAGCGAGAATACGCCGATAATCAACAGGGCTGGAAGGATAAATAAAAAAGCCTGCAAGCGGTTCTTCTTCATGATGCTGGCACCTCTTTTCACCGTAATGTTTCTTCCCGTACGGAGGATGCACAGTTTATGCAGCGCCCCCTCATATCTTTTTAAAAAAGGCTCTATTGAATAGAGCCTTTCGCCGATATCAAACCATTATGAAAAGCAGGCGCCCGGGGACGGAAAGGGAGTAAAACGCGCCCCTGGACGGTTGCTTATTCGCCTGCTGCGTCCTGGATCGTTTTGGCTGCATCATCCAGATTTTGGCCTGTGCTTAAATATTTGTGGGCCGCAATTTGGATCGTGTCGGATACTTTGCTGTACTTCGCGGATACCGGGCGGGCAATCGTCGTTTTCAACGCTTTTTGGAAGCCCGGCATGGTCAGCATTTTGTTTTGTTTTTGGACATCAGGATCATTCAGCAAATCATTATATCCCGGCAGGTAACCGCCTTTTGTGGACATAATCTTCTGCCCTTTTTTGCCGGCTACGAATTTTACAAACTCCCATGCGCCTTCCACATGTTTTGAGTTTTTGTTGATGCCGAGAAGCCAGCCGCCGACAGCGCCGCCGTTTGGAAGCGGGGCAATGCCGACATTTTTGATGTCTACTTTTACGCCTTCTCCGCCTGTTTTAATGGTGCCGTACTGGTACGGCCAGTTCCGCGCGAAGACTGATTTTCCTTGTGCAAAGCTGTCCAGCGTTTGTTGTTCCATATAGTTTAGCAAATCTTTCGGCGCCCATGATGCTTTTGTAAAATTGTACATCGTCTCAAGGCCGCCTTTGATATCTTTATAATGATTCGTGAATTCTGTCACGTTGACAGTTAAGCCTTCATATTGTTTGGATTGATAAACAAAACCGTTTGTCGTTCCGCCTTTGCCGGCATATTTTGCAGCCATATTTCCGAGTTCTTTATAGGTGTAGTCCCCGCTTTCGAGTTTCGCAGCATCTTCCTTGCTGACAATATCGGAACGGTAATACAGAATGCCGAGGTCCGGGAAGAATGGAAGTGTATATTGTTTCCCTTCATAGTTTCCGGAAGCCATCGAACCGGCATTGAACTGGTCTTTCGTCAAATTGGCATCCATCATTTTCTTGTCAATCGGGACAAGGTAACCGGCACCGGCAAATTCTCCGCCCCATACAACGTCCATGGACATAATGTCATACTCACTTGATCCGCTGGAGAGCGAAGTCAGCAATTGGTCATGCATTTGTGCCGAGTCATTCGTCATTTGCACCCATTTCACCTGGTATTTTTTCGATTGTTTGTTAAAAGCTGCAATGACTGCTTTTGTCGCAGGTGTGCTGTCATTTTGTGCCGCAAATTTTAACACAATCTTTTTCGAGGAACTGCCGTTTTTACTTGATTTCGAGCTTGAATTGCTGCCGCAGCCGGCCAGCACACCCACAACAAGCGTAAGCGCTGCCAAAATAACGCCCGCTTTTTTCCACATCCTAAAGCCCCCTTTAGTTTTGATGATTACACTTGAATATTACCATGTATGCGCATACAATGATATTGAAATCTTTAGATCTATAATAAAATTTTTAGATTGAGGGGCGGCTCCGATGAAACAGTCTGTCATCAGCAAATCCATTATAGAACGCTACCTTTCGTACCGCGTTGAACACCAGCGCGAGTATTTTCTGCATCCGCCTTATATGATGGAAAAGCAGTTGTTGAATGCTGTAAAAGAAGGAAGAGTGGAAGCAGCCGAATCCGTTTTGAAAAACATCAATACGCTGGAGCGGGCAAAACTTGCGGAAGAACCGATCCGCTCGCTCCGTAATTCACTCATCTGTATTTGCACGCTGTTTACAAGGGCGGCGATCGAAGCGGGCGTGCTGCCGGAAACCGCTTTTAACATCAGCGATGCGCATATTCTGGAGATTGAAAGGTTAAAGACGCAGGAAAAGCTGTTTGAACTCGAGTACAGCATGCTGCGCAATTTTACGGAAGCCGTGCAGCAGGCAAGGAAACAAGAACATCGCTACAGCCATGCGATTCATATGGCTGTGGCATATATTCATGAAAATATTTTACAGGTGATCACGCTTGAATCGCTGGCGAAACATGTTTACCTGAATCCGAGCTACTTGTCCCACTTGTTTAAAAAAGAGACCGGCGTATCGGTGACGGATTATATAAATAAAAAGCGGATTGAAGAGTCGATTTATTTTTTGCTCCATACGAATATACCCATTTCTGAAATTGCGCTTCTGTTCCATTTTTGCAACCAAAGCTACTATACTTCGCTTTTTAAAAAATATATGGGGCTCACCCCAAAAGAATTCCGGGAGCAAAACCAGTACTAGTTTTGCTGGCATGTATCCGTTTTTTAACGGTCGGCTGGCGCTTCCTTGTGATTTTCCAATGTTTAACAAAACAACAGCACCGTTTCACGTCCGGATTTCCATCAAGTTCCTTTCCTTAGCCACCGTCTGCACACTCGAACAAAACCGTATATCGCCCATGCTGCGGGTCTTCCCTTTTTGCCACAGGCGTTGGCGGAGCGGGGATTTGTAATTGCCGGCGGTGCACAGAACGTATATACTAAACATGGAAACATTTCACCGTGCTAAGGAGAAAACTGTTTTGAAAAAGGCATTTGGCAATATTGAATTGACCGTGATTACAGAAGAACAATTTTTGGACGAATTTGAGAGCCGGGTACACGAAGGAATTAAAACCAATGTGTTTTTTTTAAATGCGCACTGTTACAATATCGCCCAAACCGACCGCGACTACTACCGGATTATCAATGAAGCCGACTACCTGCTCAACGACGGGGTCGGGATTGAAATCGGCGCAAAACTGTTTGATATTCCGCTTGCCGGCAATTTAAACGGTACCGACTTGACGCCGAAAATATTAAAGCGATGTGAAAAAAACGGCTTCTCCGTATTTGTGCTCGGCGCTACCGAAACGAATTTGAAAAGTGCAATCCAACATTTCCGCAGGGACTATCCCGGTTTGAAAATTGCCGGCGCCCATCACGGTTATTTTCAATCAAACCATGAGATTGTAGAGGCGATTAACCGCTCGCATGCCGATGTGCTGATCGTCGGAATGGGCGTGCCGCTCCAGGAAAAATTCATTGCCGGCTTCGATCGGGAACTTTTCTGCACGGCACGGCTCGGTGTCGGCGCTTTTATTGATTTTGCATCCGGAAACGTACCGCGTGCCCCGTATCTGTTCCGGAAATTGCGGATCGAGTGGCTGTTCCGGCTGTTGCGCGAACCGAAACGGCTGTGGAAGCGGAATGTTGGCAGCCTCATCTTTTTATGCCGGATTTTGCGATATAAATGGAAACATTCTTAGCTTCCTTTTTCCGGCGCGGAAAGGAACGGGGCGTGCAGGGCGGGAATTCAGACACGTGCCCCAAAAAAGAAGGGAATGCCCGGCACTTGCCGAACGATAAAAGATGTGCCAATTTTTGTTTTACAAAAGGGAAAAGCGGGTACGATAATGTAATCATTTGTAAAAGAAAGGTGAGAAATATGGAAATTGATATCAAACCCGCTGCACTCTCCCAATTTAAACAAATTGAATTTCAAGAAGGCGAAGGCATCCGGATTGAGGCGGTCTTTGTCGGGAGCTGTACAATTGCCGCTGAACATTCTTTGAAAATTGACCATAAACGGGAAGATGACGATTTGTTTAATGTTTATGGCATTCCGCTCCTTGTATCGAAGGCAAGCCAAAAACAGCTCGGTGAGAAAGTCATCATCGATTACAATCCGAATAAAGGGTACAAACTTTCTTCAGATCAGGAAGTTTACCAATACAATCTTGACTTGACAAGAGCCGAGTAAAAAGAGGTGCTTTGCATTGAAAGAAACTTTTCGTGCGTTGGTCATGGAAAATGCATCACAGCCGGCACGCTCCGTACAGGAATGGGATACGGGCCGGCTGCCGGCAGCGGAAGTCACCGTAAAAGTCGCCTATTCAAGTGTCAATTACAAAGATGCGCTTGTTGGCGTGAGAGGGGACTTTGTCAAATCTTATCCGTTTATACCGGGGATTGATTTGGCAGGGACGGTGCTTGCGTCCGCTGACAGCCGCTTTAAAGAAGGCGATGAAGTGATCGTCACAAGTTACAAGCTGGGCACCGGGCATTTCGGCGGATTCAGTGAAATGGCGCGCGTGCCGGCTGCCTGGGTGGTACCGCTTCCGAAAGGGCTGACATTAAGAGAATCCATGATTTTAGGGACAGCCGGCTTTACGGCAGCGCTGTCCGTGCAAAAACTGGAAGACCACGGGCTCAAACCGGGACAAGGGCCGGTGCTTGTTGCCGGAGCAAGCGGCGGTGTCGGCAGTGTTGCTGTCGATATTTTGGCAAAAAGGGGTTATGAGGTCACAGCTTCAACCGGGAAAAAAGAGGCACACGCTTATTTGAAACGGCTCGGTGCGGCCCGCATCCTTGACAGGGAGGCCGTTATGGACCATGAAGACCAGTCGATTCGCAAAAAAGAATGGGCAGCTGCAGTCGATCCTGTCGGCGGGAAAACGACACAATACATCATCAGCACCCTTCAGTACGGCGGAGCGGTGGCAACGAGCGGTCTTACCGGTGGAAGAGAAGTCACAACGACCGTAACGCCGTTTCTCGGGCGCGCTATCAGCTGGTTCGGAATCGATTCTGTTTTTTGCCCGATGGATCTCCGGGTGAAAATTTGGGGAAAACTTGCCAGCGATTTTAAACCGGAACATTTGACGAGTGAAATTGTTCGGGAAATCAGCCTTGAGCAAGTCCCGGCCGCACTTTCGGATATTTTGGAAGGCAAGCTCCAGGGCCGGACAATTGTAAAAATGTAACAAAAAAGGATGCGTGGCACTCGCGCATCCTTTTTAACAACCGCAAAAAGCGCTGGTTGAATGGATAAGGGCACCGGCTGGCGTCTTGAGGCCATTCCGCCATTCCAGGGTTCACCTTTCCTTCGAATGTACCTCCATTACCAGCTGGCATGCTTGCGAGTCCGGGTTTTAACTTTCCGCCGGCTCTACATGCACAATGACCTCATATACTTCACAATCGCTGATCAGTGAATTCTCCACTTTTGTGGAAATGTCATGGGCATGGCGCAAATCAAGAGACGGATCAACGCCGATGACAAGATCAATAACCGTATTGTTTCCGTACTGCCGCGCTTTAATATCCTTCACGCTTTGGACGCCGGCTACGCTTAATACTTTCGCTTTATAATTTTCCAGCTCCGACTCATCAAATCCGTCCGTTAAAAGATGGGAAGTATCGCGGAAAATTTCCCAGGCGGTTTTGCAAATCAATAAGCCGACAACAATCGCAGCCGCCGGGTCAAGCCACGGAAGATGGAACTGCGAACCGATGATGCCGATGCTCGCGCCGATACTCACCCAGGCATCGGACAAATTATCCATCGCGCTTGCCCGCACCGCCTGGCTGTTGATGCGTTTTGATAACCGTTTATTGTACAAATAGACAAAAAACATGACAACAGCACAAAGTAACCCGGTCCATGCCGCTGCCATATCCGGGGATTCGGATTTTCCATGCACAATCGAGAGAATGGCATCATAGAGCACCTGGATGCCGACCGCCACCATAATGAGAGAAGCAACCATGGAGGCGACGTTTTCCGCTTTCCAGTGCCCGTAAGGATGATCGCGGTCCGCCGGTTTCCGGGAGAGGCGGAGCCCAATCAGGACGGCGATCGAAGACAGGATGTCCGTAATATTGTTCAGCCCGTCTGCCTTCAGGGCGTTTGAATCCGTATAGAAGGCAATCACTAGTTTCAGCACCGACAGGCTTAAATAGGCCGCCATGCTGATCATAATGCCGTACTCGCCTAATTTTAAATTTTGGTATTTTTCTTCATTCATTGCTTTCACTTCCATTTGGTTTACTTCTCTATCATAACAATGAAGTGCAGGGTGGGTCTACAGCAACGTTTTTTCCGGCCGCTATAAAAGTTAGATGCGGGAAAATCCGCCTTCTCATGCATTAAGGTCTGGGATTTCAACAAATTTATGCTAATATAGAAATAGAAAATTTTTTACAGGAGGCCAACATGAGCACTGATTGGAAAACTTCTTATGAAAAATGGAACCGCTTTGCAGAGCTGGATGCCGCATTAAAAGCAGAACTATCCGGCGTAAGCGGGGATGAAAAAAATCTGGAAGACCGCTTTTATAAAAACCTTGAGTTCGGAACGGGCGGTATGCGCGGGGAACTGGGCGCCGGCACGAACCGCATGAATATTTATACAGTCCGGAAAGCATCAGAAGGGCTGGCAAACTTCATTCTCGACCAGGGGGAAGAAGCTATAAACCGTGGGGTCGCGATCGCCTACGATTCAAGGCGCAAATCGCCGGAGTTTGCCCTTGAAACCGCAAAAACGCTCGGCAAGCACGGGATCAAAGCCTATTTATTTGATTCCCTCCATCCGACGCCGCTTTTGTCATTTGCGGTCCGGTACTTGAACGCTTATGCCGGCGTTGTCATTACAGCGAGCCATAACCCGAAAGAATACAATGGTTACAAAGTTTACGGGCCGGATGGCGGGCAAATGCCGCCAAAAGAAGCGGACGAACTGACAGGCTATGTGAACCGTGTCGAAAATGAGCTGCTTGTCGAAGTCGGCGAAGAAAAGGATCTGATCGAAAAAGGCTTGCTCGTTTATATCGGCGAAAATGTAGACAAAGCTTACCAGGACCAGCTCATCAAACTCCGCCAAAACAAGGAAGTGATCAGCTCGGTTGCAGATTCTTTCAAAATCGTCTACACGCCGCTGCACGGGACAGGCAATCTTCCGGTCCGCCGCGGCCTTGAAAATTTCGGTTTTCAAAACGTCACCGTTGTAAAAGAACAGGAGCTGCCGGATTCCGAGTTCTCAACAGTAAAATCGCCAAATCCGGAAGAACATGCCGCTTTTGAACTTGCCATCCGCTACGGCGAAGAAATCGGCGCGGACATTTTGCTTGGCACGGATCCGGACACTGACCGCCTCGGCGTTGCCGTAAAAAACCATGAAGGAAAATACGAGGTTTTAACCGGCAACCAGACAGGTGCATTACTGCTCCATTATCTTTTAACACAAAAACAAAAGCAAGGGACTCTGCCGGAAAATGGTATTGTCATCAAAACGATTGTAACGTCTGAAATCGGCCGCGATATTGCCCGGTCTTTCGGCATCCCGACCATCGACACTTTGACCGGTTTTAAATTCATCGGTGAAAAAATCAAAGAGTTTGAAAAAACCGGTGCCCATACTTTCTTATTTGGGTATGAAGAAAGCTACGGTTATTTAATCGGCGATTTTGTGCGCGATAAAGATGCGGTGCAGTCGGCAGTCCTTGCTGCTGAAGTGGCCGCTTACTATAAGTCGATGGGAAAAACATTGTATGAAGGCCTGCTCGACATTTTCGAACAGTACGGCTACTATAAGGAATCCTTAACATCGCTCACTTTGAAAGGAAAAGAAGGATCGGAAAAAATCGCCGGCATCCTTGCCAACTTCCGTGCCCATCCGTTAACAGAAGTGGCGGGCATCCCGGTATCCGCCCGCGAGGATTATCAATCACAACTGCGGACCAACGCGAAAACGGGAGAAACGTCAAAAATTGAACTGCCAAAGTCCAATGTGCTGAAATTTTTCCTTGAAGACGGTTCATGGTTCTGCATGCGCCCGTCCGGAACAGAACCGAAAGTGAAGTTCTACTTTGGTGTGAAAGCGGACAGTCTCGCGGAGAGCGAACAACGGAACAAACGCCTAAGCGATGAAGTGATGAATCTCGTAAACCGTATGCTTTAATTGTATTCATAGGGTGCCCCGGGCGGATCTGACGTCCGGGGCGTTTTTTCGCGCTATTGCAGAATACTGCCGGACTACCGCAGCCCAGGCGGAACAACGCTCATTATCACCGGCCTGGCCATCTCTCCGGGACCGCCCGTATTGCTGCCGCCCCCGTATTTGTACCGGTCCTTCTTTCCCGTTTCATGCAGGTTCAGTACGATTTTTCCTTTCTGCAAAAGCAGGCGTAGCTTGCAGAAATTTACCGAAAAAATAAGCCTGATTTTTCTTTACTTTAAAAATAAGGCATGATATATTCTGGGCAGATGCACATTTTCGGCCGGGACGTATCTGTTTGATTCAACAGAGTCCGGCCAACCGGTCCGGTTTGCGGACTGTCACCAACTTTTCGAAAAAGGTAACCGGCACAGCGGAGCCATATGCGAAAATCACGGTGAAAGCCGGCAAAACAACGATCGGAACCGGCAAGGCCGGTAAAAACGGGGAATTTGCGGCCAAGATACAACCGCAAAGCATCGGCAGAAAACTGTATGTCTATGCAACCGATGCAGCGCGCCATACAGGAAAGGCCGTAGCCACAACCGTAAAACCGCCGGCACCGTCCGCACAGGGCGTTAAAGCAGGCGCAACGAAAGTGACCGGAACTGCACTTAGCGGGTCCAAAGTCTATGTCAAAACCGGAAAAACGGCAATCGGCCATGCTGTTGCCGGGAAAAATGGCAAGTTTACCGTGAAAATCAAAAAGCAAAAGGCAGGCACAAAATTGTCGTTGTATGCTGTTAAAAACGGCATTTGGAGCGACGCTAAAACGATTACGGTACAAAAATAGGAGAGCGGATCACCCCATTCAAAACGATATCGCTTTTCAAAAGGAGCATAACGTTTCAGGGCCAAAAAGGCCGGGAGCCGTCCCGGTTTTTTTGCTTATGATAAAGGGCAAATGCCATGCTTTTTTCTTCCGCGGAAACGGCTGAAGCGGGCGGCTTTTTTTTGCCCATTGGAAGAAAAACGCCCAAAAAGGATGCAACATTTTTCTTACTCATGTAAAATGGAAAGAGCGAATAGGAGGCTTTGCCATTGCTCATGAAGAAAAAACAAAGCGCGCTGGTGCTTGCAGGTCTCTGCATCCTGTTTATGGCTGCCATGTTTCTTCTCTCCAACCAGCCCTATAAGGAACAGGACATGCGGCCGGAACTGGAAAAGCTGGTACGCCTCGATGCAAACACATTGCCGAAAATCGAATTTTATTACGGGGGTGCGCTTGTCACGTCAACGCTGCCGTATGATTTTATTGAATTCTGGATCCGGAAATCCTGCCATGTGGCGGAATATGCCGTCTGTACTTTGCTGATCCTTCTAACTTTGCGCACGGTTTTGGTTCCTGTCCGTTTTGCAGTCCCGGCCGGCTTTCTGGCAAGTTTTCTCTATGCCAATCTTGACGAATGGCATCAAAGTTTTGTCAGCGGCAGAACAGGGCATTTTATAGATGTCATCACTTTTGACAGCTTCGGAATCTTGATTGGCGTCTGTCTGTTTTTATGGTTTACGCGAAGGAAAAAATCCCGATAATGCTTAACGAACGGCATTTGTTTCTTTATAATAATCGTATTGAATATACAACAGGGAGTTCTAATCTATGAGCATATCTGTCAGATTTAAAAACGTTTCGAAAAAGTATAAAATGTACCGGAGCAATTCGGAAAAAATTCTCGACATCATTTTGCCGGGCGGTTATGGCGATGATTTTTACGCCCTGCAGAACATATCTTTTGAGGCGAGCAACGGGGATGTCATCGGCGTGATCGGCGTTAACGGCGCCGGCAAATCAACCTTGTCCAATCTGATTACCGGCATTATTCCGCCCACAACCGGAACGATTGAATTAAACGGCGAAACATCGCTGATTGCCATTAACTCCGGCTTAAACAATGAATTGTCAGGCCTTGAAAATATTGAACTGAAATGCCTGATGCTTGGGTTCACAAAAAAGCAGATTAAGGAGCTAACCCCGCAAATTATTGAATTTGCGGATATCGGGCAGTTCATTGACCAGCCTGTTAAAAAATATTCAAGCGGGATGAAGTCACGGCTCGGATTTGCCATCTCGGTCAACGTTGACCCTGATATTCTTGTCATTGACGAGGCGTTATCGGTCGGCGACCAGACATTTGCCGATAAATGTTTTGAGAAGATGAACGAATTCAAGGATGCTGGCAAAACGATCTTTTTCATCAGCCACTCGATGGGCCAGGTAAAGAAATTTTGCGAGAAAGCGATGTGGCTGGAAGCAGGGGAAATTAAGCAATACGGCGCGATTGATGATGTCCTGCCAAATTATGAAAAATTCCTGAAAGAATTCAAATCGTGGCCGAAAGAAAAACAGAAAAACTTCAAACAGATGATTCTCGAAAAACGGAGCAAAGAAAGAAAAGAAAAAGTGGCAGAATAAGGAGGCGGCGGCCCGGAATGCTTGTTGCGTGCCGGGCAGCCGCTTTTTGCTTACCGGGATTTTCGCTGGAAAACCGGGAGTGAACGGCTGAAGAACGATTCCAGCCAGGCAAACTGTTTTTCGCAAAAAATAGATATAAAAATTGATAGCGATTACTTTTTAGCGGTATAGTGAAAATGTGTACATACTCACAATGGGAGGGAATTGTAGTGGCCAGCTTAGAAAATAAAATTGCAATTGTCACAGGCGGCGCTTCCGGAATCGGACTTGCAACCGCAAAAGCTTTTACGGAAAAAGGGGCGAAAGTGGTCATTTCCGATTACAACGAAGAAAGCGGCAAAGCGGTTGAAAAGGAAATTAACGAAAAAGGAGCGGATGTATGCTTTATTCGAGCCGATGCATCTGATGAACAGTCCGTCGCCGGTCTTGTCGCAGAAACCGTCAACCGGTACGGCAGAGTGGATATTATGGTGAATAATGCCGGCATTGGCGTCATGGCTACAACCCATGAACTGAGCTTTGAAGACTATCAAAAGGTTATTTCCGTCAATCAAAACGGTGTATTTTTCGGTTCGAAATATGCCATCCGTGAAATGTTGAAAACAGGCGGTGGCTGTATTGTCAATACATCCTCTATTTTAGGGTACGTCGGCGAACCGGGCGCTTTTGCCTACAATGCAAGCAAAGGTGCCGTCAACCTGATGACAAAGTCGCTGGCCCTTGAATATGCATCAAAAGGCATTCGCGTGAATGCGGTGAACCCGGGGTATGTTGAAACCGGCATGGTGAATAAGGAAGCACTCGGCGATTTTTATGACGGCCTTGTCGCAAGGCATCCGATCGGCCGGCTCGGGCGTGCGGATGAAATCGCCCATGCCATCGTATTCCTCAGTGAAAATGAATTTGTAACCGGCATTGCCCTGCTCGTGGACGGCGGTTATACAGCGCAATAAGTGCGGCATAACCAGCGCCAAAAGGCATCCATCCGGTCCGGGTTGATACCGGTTGATGCGTTCAAGCCATAAACCGGCCCTCGGGAAGAATCGCCGATTTGGCCGTATTTGCAAATGCGTCTGTCCGGACAAGCCATAAAAAAACCTGCATCCGCTAAAAGGATGCAGGTTTTTTTGGTTAAAAGTGCATAACCCAGATGGTTCCGTAAACAACGACGATCGCAATGATGATGCTGTAGATCATATTGCTGACATTGATCTTTCCGTTTTCGCCTTCTTTGACGTGCATGAACATAAATAATTGCACGCCAGCCTGGAGGAAGGCAAACAATCCGATTGTCCAGATGATCGCCGTTTTAGAAAGGTTGGTATACAAAGCAACATACAGTGCCACAAGGGTCAATACGATTGAAAGCAGAAAACCGATGACATGGCCGATCGGATATTTTGAATGATGCTCCATTATTTCATCAACCCTCCTAAATAAACGAAAGTGAAGATAAAGATCCAGACAACATCAAGGAAGTGCCAGTAAATACTTACAACGAAAAATTTGCGTGCCGTCATCGGCGTTAAACCGCGGCGGATCAGTTGTATAATAATCGATATTCCCCATAAAATCCCGAGGGAAACGTGGCATCCGTGCGTTCCGAGCAATACATAGAATGCGGAAAGGAATGCGCTTGTCGGCAGTGTTGCCCCATCATGAACGTACGTGACAAATTCATTGATTTCAAAGCCGACGAAAGTTAAACCGAGAAGAAGGGTAACGATAAACCAGCCGAGCATCGCGCCTTTATTCCGGTTGCGCATATTGAAGACGGCAATTCCGCATGTAAAACTGCTTGTCAAAAGGACAAAGGTTTCAATCAGGACACCTTTGAGCTCAAAGATGTCCTGCTGAACAGGCCCGCCTGCTGTTTGGTGCTGGAGTGTAAAATACGTTGCAAACAGCGTTGCAAACAAAGTGATTTCAGCCGCCAGGAAAACCCAGAAACCGAAAATGGTTAAACGGTCCTGATTGCGCTGGTATTCGAGTGGCAATGATGTATCCAAATGTTCGTCGCTCATCGTTTTACACCTCCTGCTCTTGTATTTTCTGTGCGAATGATTTCTTCTACACTGATATAGTGCCCTTTATCCGGGTCAAACGATCTCCACGCAAGGCAGCCGAGCATCATCAAACCGCCGAGAATGGCGAGCCACCACCAGGACCAGACAAGGCCGAAACCTGCAAGGCCCATCGATACAGCGGAGAAAAATGGCATTGCCGAGTTATTTGGCATATGGATCGGTTTGTACTCTTCATCCCGGTAAATCGGTGTGCCGTTTTCTTTGTATTCTGCGAACGCATCAAGTGTAGAGACAACCGGCTGTTTCGCAAAGTTATATTCCGGAACCGGTGTAGGGGTTGCCCAATCTAATGTGCGGCCATCCCAAGGATCACCGGTCGTGTCGCGAACGCCATGTTTAATACTGTAAACAATGTTCCAAGCCAGGACGAGGAACCCAATCCCCATGATATAGGCACCTACTGTAGAGGCAAAGTTCCAACCTGTCCAGCCAAGCCCTGCTTCATAAGTGTACATCCGGCGCGCCATCCCGTCGAGGCCGACAAAGAATTGCGGCAGGAAGCAAAGGTTAAAGCCGACCATCCACAACCAGAACGTAATTTTGCCCAGTTTTTCATTCAGCATATAGCCGAACATTTTCGGATACCAGTAGTGGAGCCCTGCGAAACATGCATAGGCGACTGCCGGAATCAATGTATAGTGGAAGTGGGCAATCAGGAAATATGAATTGTGATATTGATAGTCTGCCGCTGCCATGGAAAGCATAACACCCGTAACCCCGCCGATCAAAAATGTCGGGATAAAGGCAAGCGACCAAAGCATAGGCGTTGTTGTTCTAATTTTCCCTTTATGCAATGTAAAGATTTCGTTAAATAATTTGACACCCGTTGGTATCGCGATAATCATCGTTGAGATCGAGAAGAACGAGTTTACGACTGCTGTGTTCCCCATTGTAAAGAAGTGGTGAACCCATGTGAAATAACTGAAGAATGCGATACCAGCCATCGCAACGACCATGGAGGCATATCCAAACAATCGTTTACCCGAGAATGTAGCGATAATGTCCGCGTAAATCCCAAGAGATGGCAGCAACACAATGTACACTTCCGGGTGGCCCCAGATCCAGAACAAGTTTGCCCATAACATCGGGCTGCCGCCTGAACCCATGGTAAAGAAGTGTGCGCCGAAAGTACGGTCAAACGTTACTTCTGCCAAAGCCACTGTCAAAACAGGGAAAGCAAAAAGCACGATGATAAAAGTAATCAAAGTAGACCATACGAACATCGGCATTTTCATTAATGTCATGCCCGGCGCCCTCATTTTCAGAATCGTGACAATGAAGTTCACGGCTGTTGCCAGTGTCCCGATCCCGGAAAGCTGCAGGCCCATTGCATAATAGTTGTTTCCGACACCTTTTGTAAATTCCGTGCCTGCAAGCGGGAAGTAGTTCGTCCAGCCGGCAGTAGGGGAACCCCCGATAATAAATGAAATATTAAAGAGGCACATCCCTGCAACCATTGCCCAGAAGCTGAATGCGTTCAAAAGCGGGAAGGCAACATCGCGCGCCCCGATTTGGAGTGGAACAGCAACGTTAATCAGGCCGAACAAAAACGGCATCGCCATAAATAAGATCATGACAACCCCGTGGGTCGTAAAGATCCCGTCATAATGGTTGGCATCAAGCAGATGCTGGTTCGGCAGTGCAAGCTGTGTTCTCATCATTAAAGCATCGACACCGCCGCGGAATAACATTAATACCGCAACGATAATGTACATAATCCCGATTTTTTTATGGTCAACGGTTGTCAGCCATTCTTTCCATAACCATTTCCATTTCTTGAAATAGGTTAGAGAAAAGATCACAGCGGCCGCGCCAAGTGCCATGCCAACTTCGGCGGCATATATGGCCGGTTCACCGGTGACGAAAAAATCACTAAGTTTCACACTGTTTTCCTCCTATTCCAATGATTATTTTCCGCCCATATCCATCCCGGACATATCGTGGTGATGGTGGTGATTTTGTTTCTCACCTTTTTCCGATTCTTCATAATAGCTTTTTTGTTCATCCGGTTTATCCCATTTTAGATGGGTCCCGGTGTAAGTCTGTCTTCCTACGAGGCCTTCTTTTTTAATCAGTTTTTCATAATCCGATTTTTTCATTTGAGGCGCTCTGCTTTTGACTTCCTTCACCCACGCATTAAAATCTTTCGGCGTTTGGGCCAACACATCGAAGTCCATCTTTGCAAAGCCTTCCCCGTTGAAGTTTGCGTTTCTTCCTGTATATTCGCCAGGGTGGTCAGCAGCCAGAATCAGCCTCATCGTCATGTTCGGCATCGTATATTTCTGTCCGCCAAGTTCAGGGATCCAGAAAGATGCCATCGTACCGGATGATGTCAATTCGAAATTGATTGGCCGCCCAGCCGGGATGTTTACATAGTTAACGGTTTCAATGCCCTGTTCCGGATAACTGAAAATCCATTTCCATTCCGATGACGTGACATAAATCGTTAAAGGTTTTTCGCCTTTCATGGATTTTGGCGTTTCTTCAACCGAATAGTTTGCTTTAACGGTTGGAATGGCAATGGCGATAATAATCAGCACCGGGATAATGGTCCACACCGTTTCCAGCACTTTATGGCCGTGGATTTGCGGCGGTTTATAATCAGCCGGCAGACGTGACGCCCTGTATTTGATCACCATATAAAGATACAACCCAAGGACAACGACGAATACAAAGGCCATCAAGATGGATGAGTAAACAATCAAATGATATTGTTCCCGCGCCATTGGACCTTGTGGGTCGAGCACTGCAATTTTGGTGTCACATCCGCCGAGCAAAAAGAGCGATGTGAGGGACAAAAGCAGCACCAATTTCCAAGGTAGTTTCCTCAACACATTTTTTCTCTCCTTCCGGTTTGGTAAAATAGTGTACAAATAAAAGCAAATGAAAAAAAGGTGGTACTTTTATTTTTTCACCTTTATTATGGTGCTAACCTATTTTACAATAAAAAAATATAGATGTATTGTCTTTTACCCTTATTCCGCCATGTTTCATAAAAATTTCATAAAAAGTTCATATATTTTTCATAGATTTGTCAAATACTGGCATTATCCAGAAATAATTTACAACTTTGTGAAGGAATACGGTATTTAATATTTTGGAAAAGATTTCAAAACCATTCTGGGAGGAAAAGTGTTTTTAACGTATAATGTTAAGGGAAACAGAAAGGGGTTTTACGGATGATAAAAGCTGTGATTTTTGATTTCGACGGGCTGATTATGGATACGGAATCGGAACACTATGAAGCGCTTTGTGAAATTTTTCGCGGCTACAATTGCGAGATGCCGCTTGAACTATGGGGAAAGGGGGTAGGCACGCATTCGGGTTTTAAGCCGTTTAAATATCTTGAAGAGCAGATCAAAAAGCCGCTTGATACAGAAAAACTGGACCACGAGCTGGAGGAAATGTTTTTAAAACGGCTCGAAAAAGGTGCGGCCCGCGAAGGCGTGGAAGACTATTTAAAGTCGGCCAGGCAGCTCGGGCTTAAAGTCGGGCTGGCTTCAAGCTCTGACAGGAAATGGCTGCACCGCTATTTGCGCCAGCTTGGCCTTCTCGCTTATTTTGACTGCATCAAATCTTCCGATGACGTTGAAAAAGTCAAACCGGACCCAGCTTTGTATTTGAAAGCGGCCGGCTGTCTCGGCGTGGAACCGGAACAATGCCTCGTCTTCGAAGATTCGCCAAACGGGTCGCTTGCGGCAAAACGCGCCGGTATGGCATGCGTAGTCGTCCCGAACCGGGTAACAAAAGACCTCAAGTTCGGCGAGATTGACCACCGCCTCGGGTCAATGGCAGAAACGCCGCTTGAAGAAGTAATCCGGTTTATTGAAAGCCGTTGACAGAACAACCCGCTTCCGGCATGCCGGAAGCGGGTTGTTTGTTTCCACTATTCCTTAGTCACCAGACAGATTTTCTTCCAGCATTTGCGTGACTTTTTCTTTTTCAGCATCTGACACCGCCAAATAATAGATCCCGTCAAAGTTGGCATCGGTGCCTTTTACTTCATACTGGGTAATGTTTTTGGCGGCATTCCGGTAATTTTTCTCAATCGTAAGCAAGTCATTAAACGTCATATTTGTTTTGACATTGTCGCCAAGCGTATCAAGGATACTGCTGTATTTTGCCACAGAAGAAATGCTGGTTGCTTTCCGGATCAGCGCCTCGATCACTTTCCGCTGCCGTTTATTGCGGCCAAAATCGCCTTCCGGATCAAGATGGCGCATTCTGACATAGCCGAGCGCCTGGGCTCCGTTCAGATGAATTTCCCCTTTTTTGTAATGGTACCCTTTTTTATAGTACCCTTCGTCATGCCAGTCAATTGTGTTGTTGACGGTAATGCCGCCAACCGCATTGACCAGTTTTTTCAGGGCCTGCATGTTGATTTTCACATAGTAATCCATTTGGATACCGGTAAAGTCCTCAACGGTCTGCAGTGCCATACTGGTTCCGCCATATGCATACGCAGCATTGATTTTGTCATATGTGCCGCGTCCGGCGATCAGCGTCCTTGTATCCCGCGGGATGCTGACCAGCTGTGTCGTGCCTTTTTTCGGATTAATGGTCATCACAATGATGGCATCGGAACGGCCGCTGTCATTTGCACGTTCATCCACACCAAGCAGCAAAACGGAAATCGGCTGCCCGTTCTGGCTTGAGATGCTTTCATTTGAAGTGCCTGCCAACGATTCATGCATTTTATTAGCCGCAGCTTTTGCCGAGTGATAAACATAGTAGGCATAACCGCCACAGGCGATGACCAGGATCCCAATTAAGCCTAAAAAAGACATCAGGATTTTTTTCTTCATCGATGGCCCTCTCTTTTTTCGTCATATAATTGTTTATTATAGCATGATTCGCTACGCTTGAATATCCTTTTTTGTCGATTCCCATCATATCCCGTCAGTATCGGGCTGACGGTGCGGCCTGTTTTTCAATCATCGCATTTTGCAACGAAAACATTAAGAAAAATTTAAGTTTGCCCCATCGATGTTGCGGAATAGACGTGGGAATAAGAAAGAAGAAGCTAAGCTGACTCCAGAAGAGAAATTCAAACTTCAAATGAAAAAGGTAGAAAGAGAAAATGAACGGTTACGTGCGGAGAACTTATTCTTAAAAAAGTTAGAGGAGATCGAAAGGAGGCGAAACTAAGCCAAATCCGATTTATAGTATTATGAGATGGAGAACATCCACTTATTCATAGTGATCGTGGGTTCCAGTACACTTCCAAAGGATTTAAATGTAAGATAGACGCAGTAAAGATGACACAAAGTATGTCACGAGTTGGTCGGTGTATTGATAATGGGCCAATGGAATCTTTTTGGGGAACACTGAAATGTGAGAAGTATTATTTACATCAATATAAGACATTTGAGGAACTTTCTCTGGCAATAGATGAATACATCCATTTTTATAATCATGAAAGATACCAAAAATGATTAAACGGCCTTAGCCCGATGGAATATAGAGCTAAAGCCGCTTAAATCATTTTTATTATTTCCACTGTCTACTTGACAGGGGGCAGTTCAAAATTAATATCTCAACGGGTTTTCTTGTTTAAAAAGGACTTTGGGACTGCCCCTTTTCTGAAAAAATATCCATTTCTTTTTCTTAGATGAACAATGGATATTTTACAAATTTGATCTAGAAAAATATGGATCACCCTGAATGGCAGAAAGGCTGACCTCCGCGGTTGAGGCAAAGTGGATAGCCGCTTCATAAAGTTCATCTTTGTCCCCGATCCCGACCGATACTTCCCCCGCACCATTAATTGACTTGATACCCGCGATAGAGTCTTCTAAGCCGATCACTTCACAAGGTTGCAGATTCATCAACTCTGCAGCGCGGACAAAAATTTCAGGGTCAGGCTTACCGGATTTTAAAGCAGCCGGATCAACAACCGCATCAAACATATCAGCGATGCCCAATCTCTCTAAAATGATGGGTGCGTTCTTGGAAGCCGAAGCGACGGCAAGCTTGTACCCTTTATGCTTGACCTCCATTAAAAATTCAGCCATTCCCGGCAAAATATCCTCCGGCGTTAATGTATCGATCAGCTTTTTATAATACTCATTTTTTTCATCTGCCAATTGTGCTTTCTGTTCGTGTGTATAAGAATGCTCACAGTTTCCGGCCTTCAGGATCATTTCCAGGGAATCCATCCGGCTGATTCCTTTTAAACCCGCAGCCAGTTCATCTGTCCATTTCGTGCCGACTTCCTCTGCCGTTTTCTTCCATGCCTGTGCATGGAAACGGGCGGTATCCGTCAATACACCATCAAGGTCAAAAGCAAATCCTTTAATATCATGAAAACTTCTCATTTGGAATCCCCCAGAGTTTTTCTATTTTTACGTTAGTGTACAATGTTGATGGCCGCGATATCCGCCCGTTTGCCAATTCTTGCCCGATACCTCAGCAAGAGGGGGCCAGCCTGGCCCGCTTATCCCGCAGGAGTCTCCCGCGGCCATCAACAATAACATTTAACCGAGCCTTAAGATGAAAATATTTTGGAAAAATGCCTCCGATATCTTCGCATAAAGGAGAATCATTTAAACAAAAACCGAAGATTGTGCAACCAGTTCAACGTCTTTTCCATACAAACCGACCGTCAAGGGTTCGCCTTCCAGCAATTCAAGTGACACTCCATTTGTATCCACACCTACTTCAATCAGACGGCCTCGGAACAACAGGCGGAATTGGTATTTGTCCCATTTTTTCGGCAGGAACGGGGCAAAGTGCAGCTTGCCATCCCGGACACGCATGCCGGCAAATCCCTGCACAATAGCCAGCCAGCTCCCCGTCATTGAAGTGATATGCAGCCCGTCTTCGGTATCATTGTTATAGTTGTCCAAGTCAAGACGTGATGTCCGTTCATACATTTCCACCGCCTTGTTTTCATAGTGCAGATCGGAAGCCAGAATCGCATGGATAGAAGCAGACAGGCTCGATTCATGCACGGTTAAAGGTTCGTAAAAATCAAAGTTGCGTTTTTTCTGTTCCGGTGTAAATTCATCAATAAAATTCCAGATTCCTTGCAATACATCCGCTTGTTTGATATACGCCGAACGCAGTATTTTATCCCATGGCCAGTGCTGATTGATTGGCAATTCATCAGCCGGAATTTCGCTCACAGGCTTAATATCTTTATCAAGGAAACCGTCATGCTGGACAAAAATGCCGAGCTCTTCATCTTCCGGAAGATACATGCGGTCTACAATATCCTGCCACAACTGTTTTTCTTCCTCTGTCACATTTAAAACAGCTGCCTGTTCCTGCGAAACTTCCTCCAGGACCTGCAAAGTGTATGCCAAAGTCCATCGGGCCATGTAGTTGGTATACCAGTTATTATCCACATTATTCTCATATTCGTCTGGACCGGTGACGCCGTGCAGCATATATTTTTGTTTGCGTTTGGAAAAATGCACGCGGTCAGCCCAGAACCGGGAGATTTCTGTCAACACTTTGCTGCCTTCGTTTAAAACATAGGACTTGTCTCCGGTATAGCGGGTGTAGTTATAAATGGCAAAAGCAATATCCGCATTCCGGTGAATTTCTTCAAACGTAATTTCCCATTCATTGTGGGACTCAATGCCATCGAAAGTGACCATAGGGAACAAAGCGCCCTTTAATCCTTGCTTTTTAGCATTATGATAAGCGCCATCGAGCTGCTGGTAACGGTACTTCAACAGATTTTTGGAAATTTTTGGTTCTGCCACCCCCAAGTAAAACGGCAGGACAAAAGCTTCAGTATCCCAATACGTGGCACCGCCGTATTTTTCACCTGTAAATCCTTTCGGACCAATGTTAAGGCGGGAGTCTTCACCATAATACGTTGAAAACATCTGGAAGAGGTTAAAACGGATCCCCTGCTGTGCTGCAACATCGCCTTCAATTTTGACGTCCGACTTTTCCCAGCGCTCTGCCCAAATCGCACGATGGGCATCGAATAATTCATCATAGGATAGATTGTCAGTTTTTTCGCTGATCGCGTTCATCGCAGAAACCAAATTATTTTGAGTATGATAATCCCGAGAGGTAACCACGATCACGCGCTTTTCAAAATCGATTTCCGAACCGGCTACCAATTTACCGCTAAATTCATTTACAACTTCTTTATCATGAGCCGGTGCAGCTACTTTCGCTTGCAAAGCTGTCCGATGGTGCATTTCCGCCCCGACGGTAAAGCGCGGGGTTCCGAACGGGTTGGCTTTCGTAATGGCAACCAGTGATCCGGATTGTTCTTTTTGATCAGTTTGCAATACTTCCCAAAAGCGTTCGCCGTAGTTTGCATCTTCATTTTTAACGTCCGCATCGATGGCTGAAATGATCTTAACGTCCACATCATCTGATCCGAGATTTTTTAGGCGAACCCGCTGGATTGACAATTCTTTTTGGGCAACACTCAAGAAACGTTCAAAGGTAACCACAACTTTTACCGTACCCTTTTCCACAGTAAAAGAACGGGTAAGGCGTGCGTTTTTCATATCGAGATTCAGTTCGAATCCGGTAATCTCATCTTTAGCCAAATCGATAAATTCTCCGTTTAACGCAATATTGATTTTAATAAAATTGATGGCATTAATCACCTTGCCGAAGTATTCAGGATAACCGATTTTCCACCACCCTACACGGGTCCTGTCCGGAAACCATACACCGCCTAAATAAATGCCCGGCAAAGTATCTCCGCTGTAGTTCTCCTCGAAAAACCCACGCATGCCCATATAGCCGTTGCCTAAACTTGTCATGGATTCCTGCAGCCTTTTTTCTGCCCGGTTAAAATCATGGCTGACAACATTCCATGGCTGTACTTCAAAAATACGTTTCATATTCATTCTCCTTTTCCATAAAAATTTACTTTGTTTGCGTTTTTTTAATCAGCGAAACAGAAGCCGCCCCAATAACCAGCAGCACGCCTGACAACAAAATCATCGCCGGCATAGAGGACCCGAGCGCCGGGAATATCACAAAACTTAAGCAGGAAGCCACAATTTGTGGCAAACAGATGCTGCCGTTAAACAACCCGAGATAGGTTCCCATATTCTCTCCTGATAATGCATTGGTCAGAATCGTGAACGGGAATGCCATCATCGCAGCCCATGCAATGCCGATCAGGATAAACGAAACAAGTAATGTGCCCGGGTTGTGGATAAAGAAAACTGAACCGAAACCAACCCCGCCAAGCACTAGGCTGAACGCATAAGCCGGTTTCTGTTTATTTTTCGGTACCTTTGTTAACACAAGAGACCAAAATACCGCGGCAAGGGAATACACACCTGATAAAACGCCGAACCAGTTGGCTGCTTCCTGATAGGCCGTGCTTGACGGATCCACTGCATTCCAAGCGTTTTTGGCCACTGCCCCCGCTCCATACGTCCACAAATATTGAAAACCCATCCAGCAGAAAAATTGTACGACAGTAATCGTCCAGAACTCTTTCGGCGCATTGAGGAGCAATTGAAACATGCCCTTTTTTTCTTTTTGGACTTGATTTTGGATGCCATGATAAACGGCATACTCATCCGGGGGATATTCTTTGACTTTAAAAACCGTAAACAGGCTGCACACAATTAAAATAACGGCTCCGCTGTAAAACGAGACCACAACCGATTGCGGCACCACGCCTTTTGGTGCACTGTTTGAAACGCCCAATGCCGTTAAAACAAACGGAAAAATACAGGCCAGTACTGCACCGCTGTTAGAGAGAAAACTTTGGACAGCATAAGCAAAACCTTTTTGTTCTTCATTTACCATGTCGGCGACCATCATCTTAAACGGTTGCATGGCTACATTGGAAGATAAATCCATAAACAAGATAGTCACCGCTCCAAATGTCAATGCTGTCATTGATCCGAACCCAAAGCCAAAACTTCCGGCATTCGGAAGCAAACACATAACTATCACAGCCACAACGGCCCCTACCAACAAATAAGGGATCCGGCGGCCCAGTTTCGGTATCCATGTCCGGTCAGAGAAATAACCGACCAACGGCTGGACAACAAGTCCAGCAAGCGGCGGCAAGATGAAGAAGAAACCTAATTTTGTAGGATCGGCGCCAATCGTTTGAAAGATGCGCCCCATATTCGAACTTTGCAGCGAAAAGGCCATTTGCACACCTAAAAAACCAAAACTAATCATCCAAATCGTGCTGATTGGCAGCGCCGGCAATTGGTGGCTGCCAATTTTCTTGCCGTCTTTAACAGTTGCAGATGATTTTACCCGTCCAATACTTTTTTCGTCGGTATTCACCGTTTCTCGCATGATCATTCCTCCATTCTATTAATCTATTTAAGAGCCTGCGCTCAGGACGGATATTTCTGGTTTCGTTCACAACCGGTTGCATTCCCCCGTAAATGCAGAGACACCTTCCATATTTATTACAGACTTTGAAGATCCATATTGGTTCGTTCCAGAACTCTGTACTTTCATTTTGCACTAAACAAGAAGTTTTATTCCCTTATTTTTGGGTAATCTTCATCGTAATTCCCCCTTTTCAAGGCGCAACCGGTTGCATTTTTGCCACCAATGTACTATCGCTTTCCATATTTATTGGAAGCCCCAACCAATTTTCTTCCAGATTTCTTAGTTCCAGCTAGTAGTTATAGATTTAATCTTATTAAAACCTCATGGCAGGGGATTGCGCAATCGGTTGCATTACAGGCAATAAAAAATGAACATGTTCCTCATTTTGGGTCTTCTGCATCGAACATCTTTATTATATATGATTTTACCGGATCAGCGCAACCGGTTTCACAAAATATCCATAAACCGGTTGCAAGATTGGAATCTGCTGCATGTAAAACACTGCCGTTAACTGATTTCAAATGGCAGAATGATTTTACGCGGTGGCTCTTCGCCCCCCTTATTTTCCTTATCTGTAAAAAGCAGCTCGACAGCTGCAGAACCGAGATTTTCCGGAAATAAATTGATCGAATGAAACTGATGATTTGCCAATTGTAAAATAAAAGAATGATTAAAGCTTACAGCCGGTATGCTTTTGCCAGGATGGGCGCACTGCCAATGATAGTAAAATTCAAAACCGATCATGTCATCAGTCGCCATGATACTATCAATTTCCGGATGCTGCCGGATAAACTCCACCGTTATGCCGTCATTGTTTTCCTTTTGAAGGCGGTAAATCAGTGGGGAAACGCCACGTCTTAAAATGGCTGCCTGGAAGCCTTCCCGCCTGCTGCGCTCATAAGGCCATTCATGGGAAGATTCGACAAAAACCGGGTGTTTCGCCCCTAAATGCCCGAGCAAGTATTCTGTTCCAGCAATACCAGCTTGATAATTATTATTGTCTACATAAAAATCATTTTTATCTTCAACCGGCTCGCCGATAATGACAAAGCGCAATGCCTTTTTTCTCAAGTATTCTGTTACCGGATCGCTTGCATAGGAATACAGTAAGATAAATCGCTTTACTTTCGCCTGTTCAACCATAGATTTCACGTTCTCAAAAACTTGTTCTGTGTGATCACCAATCGCAACTGACAGAACGTAGTGGCGAGGGGCCAGCTGTTTGTTGATGCCCCGTAAAATATCAATATAGAAAGGATTCCCCTGTACATTGTTTTCAGCTGCCGGAAATACAATCCCTACGACGTTTGCCTCACCAAGCGTTAAATTCCTGGCATTATAGTTCGGCATATAACCTTCCGCGGCTGCGATGGCTTGGATGCGCTGTCTTGTCTTTACGCTGATGCGCGGATTATTATTCAAAGCCCGTGAAGCAGTCGAAACGGAGACATTTGCTTTTTTCGCAATATCCCGAATGGTTGTCATCTAAATCACCTTTCTTCAGGAAAAATAACTGAATAATCGGATCGATGCAGAGCTCTTATATAGATTTATTTTAAGCAATTATTCATAGAAATCATAGACTGAATATATGATTTTTAAATTAATTTTTAATATAATGGAAAAATGGAGGTTTGACTGATGAAGCTGTTGATTGTGGAAGACAACGTATCCCTTTTGGAATCCATGAAGCGGATGCTCGCAAGCGGCGTGCGAATTTCATGGGAAGCATCAGAAACAAATTGCGTTTGTTTATCCCACGCGGCTTTGATCGGTTTTAATGCCCGTTCCGCCAACACCAGCCCGGCGAGCACCGCAAGCAGGCTGGCGAGTGCGCAGCCGGCAATCGTAATGATCATCAGTTTATGGAGCATGAGCACTTCCCCGTCAATTTGCGCAAGGAACTGGATTTGCACATCTTCATTTTGCATCATGCCTTTTACCGTGTATGTCCGAAAGTAATGCCCCGCGATTACCTTCCCGAAAAAGAAGCGGAAAGATGCGCAGGTGAAAAAGAGCGGTAAATGAGTAGGCCGCTCTTTTAACTTGCTTTAATTATTTCACAACCCACTCATCCTTAGGCCCGTCCAGCTCCATTTTTTGCAATTCCAGCCTCATTTTTTCTGTTTCCAGCAGGAAGTTTTCGTTTTTTAACTTTTCGAGCTCCAGTTCTTTCTCCAAAACTTGTACTCTTATTTTTTCGCGCGACTTAAAGAAATTCGTGACAATTGCGACAATTGGCACCGAAAAAATTAAAATGACTGAAATCAATCCGATGAAGTCATCCATTGGCCCACCCCCGGCATATTCTTAAACCCATTATACAATAAGTGCTGCATTCTTTTTACCATTTCCGTCAAAAAAGGGGGCTCCCGCCAGCCTTTTCGGGGCAGCCCTTCAGAAAAACATCCGGAAAATGAGAAAAACCGCCGGGAAAAAATGATTTTCCCAACGGTTTTTTTGTTTTAAAAAGAGCTTTTGGGATTGCTATCAGCCTGTATTCCGGAGCCCTGCGGCGATGCCGTTGATCGTAAGCAGGACCTCCATCAGCAGGTGCCGGGCTTTTTCATCTTTGTTTTCGCGTTCACGCAGTTGCGAAATAAGGTAGACTTGGAACAGGTTCAGCGGGTCGACATACGGGTTGCGGAGGCGCACTGATTCTTTAATGTTTGGCGTGTAATCCAGCAACTCTTTTTGGTCCGCAATCTTTAAAACCATTTCCTTCGTCAGTTCATATTCCGCTTTGATCAGGCCGAAAATCCGGCCGGCAACTTCAGGATCTTTCACCAGCCTTGTATATTCTTCAGCCGTGGAAAGCTCCGCCTTGATCAATGCCATTTGCAGGTTATTGATCGTTGCATGGAAGAACGGCCATGATGCATACATTTCCCGAAGCAACTTGAAATTGCCGGTTTCTTCCACATATTTGCTCAGGCCTGTCCCGGCTGCGTACCAGGCGGGAAGGAGCTGGCGGCTTTGCGTCCAGGAAAATACCCACGGAATGGCGCGCAAGTCTTCGAAACGGGCGCTCCCTTTCCGGCTCATCGGGCGGGAGCCGATGTTGAGTTCACCGATCTCATTTAAAGGCGTTGCCTGTTTGAAATAAGACAGGAAGTCAGGGTCGCGGAAGACGAGTTCCTGATATTTTTCAAGCGCATATTCGGAAATTTTATCCATTGCCCTGACAGCTTCTTCGTTTGGCGTTTTGCCATTTTTCTCGTTCTGTTTTTGTTCTGTGATGGCACACATCATCGTGGATGTCGCCTGCTCAAGGCTCCGGTAGGCAATGTCGCGCAGCAAATAGCGCGATGACAGCACTTCGCCCTGCTCGGTGATTTTCACGCCGTCGCCAAGTGTAACCGGCGGCTGGGACAAAAGGCTTGAATAAAGCGGGCCGCCGCCGCGTCCGAGTGAACCGCCGCGCCCGTGGAAAAACTTCAGCTTAATGCCGTATTTGGCACCCATTTCGTGGATCTCTTTCTGTGCTTTGTACAGCTGCCAGTTCGCCGTCATCGTGCCGCCGTCTTTGCTGCCGTCGGAATAGCCGAGCATGACTTCCTGCAGATTGCCGCGCACCTTTAAATGGTTGCGGTAAATGGGCATTTGGAAAAGGGTTTCGAGCATTTTCGCGCCGTTCCGCAAGTCTTCGATCGTTTCAAGAAGCGGGGCGATATGGATCTCACTTAAAATTTCGCCGTTCGGGTAGACGCGGTACAGGCCGGCTTCTTTTGCGAGCACGAGCACTTCCAGCACGTCGCTGACCGAATGTGCCATGCTGATCAAATACACCTGGATGGACCGTTCGCCGAATGTTTGGTGGGCGCGTTTGATCATCCGGAATGTGTTGATGACTTCCTGCGTTTCCGGCGTAAACGTATCATAGATTGAAATCATCGGCCGCGGGTCGTTTAAAGCCTTCAGGAGCACCGCGACTTTTTCATTTTCGGGCAGATTTTTATAGTCTTTCGCGATATTGACGTTATAAAGCACCTCGGCAAGTGCCGATTCATGTTCGCCGCTATGGTTGCGGATATCGAGTGATGCTAGGTGGAACCCGAACAATTCGACCTGGCGGATAACTTTGCGGAGCAATTTAATCGGATGCCCGGCCGGATGGTGCTGGTTCACGCTGTCCCGGATCATATACAGATCGGCAAGGAGCTCCTCTGCGGATTGGTAGCCGCCATTGCTTTTTCCCACACATTCCAGTTTATGGATCATAATCGCCAGCTTTCTGCGGTAAATTTCATCTTTTGTCGGCCATAATTTTGCAGCTGGCATTGTATTTTCTTCGCTTTCCACAGACGCAAGCAGGGTATGGCTGGCGCTTATTTTTTTGGCAGAATGGCTGAGCAGCTCCCGGAGTGTGGTAAGCGACTTTTTATATTTTTCCAATACGAGTTCACGCTGCATCTCGAGCGTTTTCCAGGTGATGTCCGCGGTCACGTTCGGGTTCCCGTCCCGGTCGCCGCCGATCCACGATCCGAAATGAAGATAAGAAGGGACTTTAAAACGCTGTCCGTACGATTCGTACAGATAGTCTTCTAGGTCTTCGTGTATGCGCGGCAGCACGTCGAACAGGACATTGTCGAAATAATAAAGCCCGTTTTTCACCTCGTCGAGAACGGACGGTTTCTTCTCGCGGATTTCGGAACTTTGCCATAAAATGGTAATCTCATTCAAAATCGTTTCTTCAATAACTTTTTTCTCATAACGGGTGCTTGTAAATTCGAGCGTTTTTAAAAGGTCTGCAATGCGTTTATGGATTTGCAGAATGGTCCGCCTCGTTGCTTCTGTCGGGTGTGCCGTTATAATCAGCTCAAGCGATAAACTGTTCAGCAGTTCTGCAACCATTTCAGCCGGCACTTTTTCTTTCCGCAGCGTTTCGATGCCATCTTCAAGTGAACGCGGTTGGACCTGGTCTGTATCTTCCGACTGGTACTCCCGCCGGCGCTTAATTCTGAAATTTTGCTCGGTAATATTAAATAATTGCAGATAGGTAGAGAAAGCGCGGATGACTTCCTGCCGTTCTGGCGGATTCAGGTCTGTAATTTCTTTTTTTAATTGAAGGTAGAAAGCCTCATCGCCGGTTTCCCTCGCTTTTTGTGCCAGGGAGCGAATATTTTGGATTGTTTTGAGCAATGCTTCGCCGCCTTCAAATAGGATCACTTTATCCAGCAGCCCGGCGAGAAAATCCATGTCTGCCTGCAGGGCCATCCGGTGGGCTTTCTTTTCATCAATTTGATGCAAGGATAATCGCTCCTTTCATTTGGTCAGAAAAATGCACAAAGAAAATGATACTTATTATTATACTTGTAAAATGAAAAAAGTCTAATACTTTATAAAATTAAAAACCAGTAAAGGAACATTTCCCGCATAAAGGGATAAATTAAGGATAAAACGCGAACAATTAAAAGTCAACTGCGAATATCATTCGTGTTTTTACATGGCAAGTACCGAGAATGGAAAGAAAAGAATTGGCATTGAAACCGGTCTCTTCTTCTTTGATAATAAATGAAAGCAGCCGGTATGGAGAGAAAAAAGTGCACTTATATGAAGTTGATTTTATGGTCGGCTTTATTTTGCCCGTCGTACTGGCTGTCCACACGATGTTCATTTTTGATGCACAATTGAATGGCTGTACAGTTGCGTTTTTGTCGATGTCTGGCGGGCACGCCTCCATGCATGTGAAGCAGATTCTTTTAAGCGGGCAGCACCCGCTTTTTTGGAGGGCAGGCATTCAGGAGCAAAAATGGCAGAGATCATTTGGGCGGGATCAGCCATTTATTCCTCCGCCCGGGGAACTTTGTGAAAATCAGCACAAGAATGAATAACGCTTACATATCTGGCTCTTTCAAATAAAGCCATTTGTGAAAAATGTAAACGGATAATTTTGAAAAACCGTCATTTTCCTTTAAAACCGGGCATTTGGGCAAGCAAATTTTCAAATTTTCGCCATAAAATATGTGAATCTAATCACAAAAATAGTGGTATACTTACCCATGTGGAATGAAGGAAAATGAACGGAACGATCCATTTCAGCCATAAAAGGGCATGCCGTCCATCTTTTTCACAAACCGCACGGCAGCATTTGCTGCAAAAGTTTAATCGTCCTGCTTTAAAGGAAAAGCAGTATGGAATCCATTAGGAGTTGGCACAATATCCATAGACTGGATAGGGGCTCGCCATGCCGGGCTTGCAAAACTGCTTTCATACAGTGGAAATATTTTTTACTTTTGATGGGGAGGAAGATTATACATGAAAAAAGTCAATCGTATTGCAGTGGTTGGAACGGGTGCAGTTGGTACAAGTTACTGCTACGCCATGATTAATCAGGGTGTTGCAGAAGAGCTTGTTTTAATCGATATTAACGAAGCAAAAGCAGAAGGGGAAGCCATGGACCTGAACCACGGCCTGCCATTTGCGCCTACGCCGACCCGCGTTTGGAAAGGCGATTATTCCGATTGCGGCACTGCCGATCTCGTTGTCATTACGGCAGGTTCCCCGCAAAAACCGGGCGAAACAAGGCTTGATCTTGTTTCCAAAAACGCAAAAATTTTTAAAGGCATGATTAAGAGCATCATGGACAGCGGCTTTAACGGGATTTTTCTTGTTGCCAGCAACCCGGTTGACATTTTGACATATGTAACTTGGAAAGAGTCCGGCCTGCCGAAAGAACATGTTATCGGTTCGGGCACAGTGCTTGACTCCGCGCGTCTCCGCAACTCTTTGAGCGCCCAATTTGGAATTGACCCGCGCAATGTGCATGCTGCGATTATCGGCGAACACGGCGATACGGAACTTCCGGTATGGAGCCATACAAATATCGGTTACGATACGATTGAAAGCTATCTACAAAAAGGAATTATTGACGAAAAGACGTTAGATGACATTTTTGTCAATACGAGAGATGCGGCTTATCATATTATTGAACGAAAAGGGGCCACATTTTACGGCATCGGGATGTCCCTGACCCGGATTACAAGGGCAATCCTGAACAATGAAAACAGCGTATTGACGGTCTCTGCATTTCTTGAAGGCCAATACGGAAACAGCGATGTGTACATTGGCGTTCCGGCCATCATCAATCGCCAGGGCATCCGTGAAGTGGTTGAAATCAAACTGAACGAAAAAGAACAGGAACAGTTCAATCATTCTGTAAAAGTGCTAAAAGAAACAATGGCACCGATATTGTAAGCATTTGTGCCGGCCGGGCTTTATGGGAGGCCCGGCTTTTTCTTTGAAAAAAATCCCGACGCCTGCTTAAGGCGGACTGCCGAAAAAAGTGCCCATGCTTGCCCCGCTTTCCGGGAAAAGCATGGGCCTGTTTTTTACCGGGGTTAGGAGCGGGCCTGCCATAGGCGGATATAGAAAAGCAGCCTTGAATCGATTCAAGGCTGCTTTTTCTTAATTCAATATGATCACTTTGACCGTACGGCGCCCCCATGCGATGGAAGCTTTTTTGTTCGGCATCAGGACATCGATGATATGGCCCTTAATGGCACCGCCGGTATCGGCTGCGATGGCAACCCCGTATCCTTCAACCCAGACTTTGCTGCCGAGCGGAATGACCGACGGATCGACAGCGATCAATTTCATGTTCGGGTTTTTCTTAATGTTATATCCCAAAGCGGTAATATCCAGCTTCGTATCTTCATGGTTATAAGATGTCGCCGTCACATAAAAGGATTTGCCTTGTGGCGTGCTGTGGCCGGAAGATGCGGTGGATTTGGTTCCGGCCGTTTTCCCGGCACCGGCTTCCGCTGGTTTTTTCGCTTGTGTTTCTGCTGTTTTTTCAGCTTGCGCTTCCGCTGCCTTTTCGGCTTCAGCTTCGCTCGCTTGTTTTGCGAGGGCTTCTTCCCTGGCTTTTGCGGCCGCCTGCTGTGCCTTTATTTCTTTTTGCAGGTTGCTGATTTTCGTATTCAAGTCGGTTTGTTTTTGTTCCGCTTTTGACAGCTCATTTTGAATGCTGTCATACTTCGATTTTAATCCCGACAATGCTTTTTCCTTTTCTTTTAAATTTGTTTGCAGTTTTGCCTGGCTGCTTTTCAAGTTTGCCTGCTCCTGTTCGAGCACTTTTTCCTGGTCTGCAATGGCTTTTTTATCGGCTTCAATTTTCGCAAGGTCCGCTTTTTGCTGATCCAAAAGGCTTGTATCAGCGTTCAGCAGTGTCGCGACTGCACTGACCCGGTTGATCAGGTCGCCAATGCTTTCCGCGTTTAAAATCGTTTCAATCACATAGTCGTATTGGTTGTTTTTTTGCATGGCAACGAGGCGTTTTTTAATCACGCCTTCCCGTGCAGAAACTTGGTCCTCCAGCTTTACGATTTCCTCTTTTTTCTTTTCAATCAAATCTTTTGCTGACTGGATTTTCGCTTCAGTTGCTGCGATATTTTCTTTATTTTTCTGAATGGATGATTGCAATGCGTTCCAGTCTTTTTGTAAATTTTCCATTTTACTTTCGACGGCTTTTTTCTCCGATTCTTTCTTTTGAATGGTTTGCGTATTTTCATCCAATTTTTTCTGTAAGGAACCTTGATCTGTTTCTGCATAGGCATTTAGTTGTGCCGTGCCAACGAATATGGCAAACGCCATAACTGCAATTCGCCTTTTTAAGTGCATAAGACAACTCCCTTCTCCGTACTCTTGTTATAACACAAATAGGCAGAAAGGAAGATTACAATACGATTAAATTCATATTACGAGAATGAAAACGGATTCAATCTATGTGAAAAAGGGAAAAGATAGATTTGGGTGCTTTTTCGGCTAATGATGGGCAGTTATAAGGCTTTTGCCTCCAGGCGTATGAAAAGCAGCAAAAAGAAATAAAGCGGGTACAGCGGCAAATCACTGTGCTCAAGCAATGGTCGGATAAAGCATATCGAGAAGTGGGAAAAAGTGATAACATAAAAGAATTCGCGGGGGTAAAGGCAAAGAAAATAGATAAAAAGAAGCAAGGATCAGCTTCTTTTTCAATTCAGACAGGATGGGAAGGAATATTCTGTGCCTTTGTGCCGGTCAAGGATTCTTTTGATGTTTAAGAAGTCCAAAAGTAGTGCTGAGCTTTTCGATTTTCATTCATGTATAGCCGCGCCGTTTTGGTATGATGATAAAAGCAGCTTTGTATGAAGAGAGGAATTTCTTATGGAAATGGTGGAAAAAGCAATTGAATTTGCGGCAAAAGCACATGAAGGCCAATACCGGAAAGCGTCCGACCTGCCGTATATTGCGCATCCGTATGCGGTTGCCATGATGCTTTTAACAGAAGGCTGCCGCAAAGAAGTGGTCACAGCAGGGCTTCTTCATGATACGGTTGAAGATACTGCGGTGACAAACGAGGAGATAAAAGCCGAGTTTGGAAGCAATGTTGCCCGGATTGTTGAAGCCTGCACTGAACCGCCTAAAAATGTGCGGTGGGAGGAACGGAAGCAGCATACCATCGAGCGATTAAAAACGGCAGAAGAGGAAATTTGTATGCTCATATGCGCAGATAAACTCCATAACTTGAAAACGATACACGAAGAATTGCGAAAAAGCGGGGAAAGCGTGTGGAATGCGTTTAGCCGTGGAAAAGAAAAGCAGGAATGGTACTATAGAAAGATTGCAGAAACTATTGCGTTGCACCATTCTTTTCCTTTACTGGAGCAGCTGCAGTCGGAAATAAAGCAGGTTTTCGGCGTTATCCGGACATGAATAAGTGCAGGGCAAGACATTGCCGGTGAAATAACGGACTTGTTGCTTGAAAAACTGCGAATATGGGCACCGGCCTTCATTCATCATATTAACGTTACCTGTGCGAAAACGGAGACGCACAGGCTTTTTTGCGTGTGCATGACAGCTCAAGCGGTTGGAAAACATAAAGATACAACAACACTTGGAGGCTGCCAATGAAAAAGGTATGGAGGATTTATGCAACTGATTTGAAAAAAATGACAACAAACTGGGCAGCAAGCCTGATCATTGCCGCCTTGATCATTCTTCCGTCATTGTATGCCTGGTTTAACATCAAGGCATCCTGGGACCCATACGGCCACACACAAGGAATTGCAGTAGCCGTTGTGAATTTGGACCGGGGGACAGCGATCAACGGAAAAAAAGTACATGCCGGTAATGATGTCGTGAAAAAGTTGAAACAAAATAAAGCGCTCGGCTGGAGGTTTGTGCAGGAAAAGGAAGCCGCACGCGGCGTAAAGACCGGAGAATATTATGCGAGCCTGACCATCCCGGAAAATTTTTCGGAAAAACTGGCTTCCATCCTGGGTGATAAGCCGGAGAAACCGGTCATTACTTATACCGTTAATGAAAAAATCAATGCGATTGCGCCTAGAATAACAGGGTCGGGTGCGTCTGCCATTACACAGCAAATTAGTGCGCAATTTGTAAAAACCGTTAGCAAAGCGATTTTTACAATGTTTAATCAAATCGGCATTGAACTTGAAAGGGATTTGCCGGATATTGAAAACTTTAAAGCATGGGTTTTTAGATTGGAGGGAGACATTCCGGAGCTTAACCGGATCATCAGGACGGCAGATCGGGATATTACGAAAGCAGACGCAGTAAGAAAGCAGGCAGAAGCTGCGATGCCTGATGTGATGCGGCTTGCAGAACGCGGCAAAACCGTCTCAGGGGATATGTCCCGCTTTTTTGGAAACACCGAAAGTTTGCTTGAGCAGACGGATACCGTGATCAAAAACGGACTGGAAGCGCTGAATGCCGCCCCTGCAGTCTCGAACCAGGTGAGTATGCTGGCAGACAATACGAAAATTGCAGAAACAGCGCCAAAAAATACGATGATTTTGCGAAATAGCAAGCAAATCTCTGACGCGTTCAGTGATTTGCTCCGAACCGCTGCTGAAGAAACCGGTTCGGAACATCTTAAGCGTATGGCAGCCCGGTTTATTGCACTCAGCCAATCCTTTCAAAAACAGCAGGACCTAAACGGGAAAATGCTCCAACAGGTAAATAACGGGTTGCTGCCGGAAACATTGCAGGCAGATCTAAAGCAGGAAGCCGGCCGTGCCGGGGCCATCGCCGGCAGCCTGCTTGAAAACGATGGTGCAGCCATCGCCGCGGATTTAAAAACATTTGTGGCACAAGCCGGGCAGGACAGTGCAAAAGCAAACAAGCTGTTTCAAAAATTGGAAGGCAGCCTGCCGGAAATCCAGGCGATTCTCCGCGATACGAAAACCGGGCTTGCAATCGGGAAAGCAAAATTGAAAACGGCTGAAACGGAACTGCCGGCTGCTGAGAGAAAAATCAGGGAACTGGCTGGTAAAATCCGGGCGTTTGAAAAACAGGGAAATATAGACCAGTGGATTCAATTGTTGAAGAACGATGCACAGGAAGAAAGCGAATTTTTAAAGCAGCCTGTATCGCTGAAAGAAAAAGTCCTATATCCAATCAAAAATTACGGTGCGGGCATGGCTCCGTTTTATACAGTCCTGTCTTTTTGGGTGGGGGCAATGCTATTGGTATCCCTGCTGTCGGTTGAACACCACCATGGCGGCGCATATGCCAGCTGGCAAATCTATTTCGGCAAGCTGTACCTGTTTTTAACGATTGCGTTTTTCCAGTCGGCGATAACGGCGGCGGGCGATCTTTTTATTTTACATGTGGATGTGCAGGAAAAAGCCTGGTTTATTTTGTTCGGTATCGGGATTGGTGCTGTTTTTACCGTGATGGTCTATACACTCGTTTCTGTTTTTGGCAATGTGGGAAAAGCACTTGGGATTGTCCTGCTTGTCCTGCAAATTTCCGGTTCGGGCGGCACTTTTCCAATCCAGATGGAACCGTCTTTCTTTCAACATATCCATCCGCTCCTGCCATTTACTTACGGAATTGGCTTAATGCGTGAAGCTGTTGGCGGGATGCTGATGGAGGCTGTGATCACAGATATCATTTATCTGGCAGGATTTCTGGCAATTGCGCTTATTTTCGGGACCGCAGCCAAGAAACTGCTCAGCCGTATGACCGAACGTTTTACAAGAAAAGGGAAAGAAAGCGGGCTATTCGAATGAAAAAAGCGGAATAGACAAGAAAAATGAGAAGGAAGACATGAAAAATAAAGTTGGTTTATAATAAGAAAGAAGAATATTAGGAGGGGATTGCATTGGCAATTGCCGATATTACCATATTTCCGGTCGGAACGGATTCAACAAGCATCAGCAAATATGTGGCGGAGATTGAGAAGGCGCTGGGAAAAGAACAGGGAAGGGTGAAAATCAAGCTGACCCCGATGAGCACTTTAATAGAAGGGGACATCCATGACCTGTTTGAAATCATTGAAAAACTGCATGAAATCCCTTTTTCAAATGGCGTAAAGCGTGTTGAAACGAATATCCGCATCGACGACCGCAGGGACAAACAGCTCACGATGGAAGGAAAACTGGCCTCCGTCGCCGAAAAACTCGGCCAATAAAAAACCGGCACAAGGCCGGTATGATAAAAGGAGGTTTGGCCAGGCTCTGGGGGAAGCCTGGCCAAATATGGTTTGCTGCAATTCCTTGCCGCTGTCCTAAATGTAAAACATGAAAAAGAAAAACTTGTGAAATGAAAATGATAAAATGATGAGAATTTCCCCGGAAAAAGCAAAAAGCGGACCGGGACCCGCCTTTTGAATCGCTAAAATTTTACCCGTGCAAAAATTTTACACAAACCACTTCCGGAACCGGGACGTCTTTTTGCAGCAAAGTGAGGATCCCGGTTTCCGGATCGCGGGCGTATAAAACGAGCGTGCCCGATTCTTGGTTTGCGGCAACGACAAATTTTTCGGTCGGGTCAAGCACAAAGTCGCGCGGCCAGCTTCCTTCGGTTGAAGTGTATTCAACAAGGGACAGTTTGCCGTCCGGGCCGGCTGCAAACACGGCAATGCTGTCATGGCCGCGGTTTCCGGCATAAACAAAACGGCCGTCGGAAGAGAGATGGATTGCGCTTCCCTGGCTGTTTTCCGTAAAATCTTCCGGAATCGTTTTGATATACTGGACATCTTTAAACGTGCCGGAAGCTTCGTCAAATTCGAGCACAATCACTTCATTGCTCAATTCTGTCATGCAGTAGGCCAATTTCCGGCCTGGATGAAAGGCAAGATGGCGCGGGCCGCTTCCCGGGCGGACGGAAAGGACGGCTTTTTCCGTTAATTTGCCGCCATCATGCGCGTACGTTGTAATCGTATCATTGCCGAGGTCCACCGCGACGACATATTTTTTATCCGGGGTAAAGTCTGCGAAATGGACGTGCGGTTTTTCCTGGCGTTCAGGGTTCGGGCCGGAGCCGGTATGTTCGATAACACTTACTGCCGGCTGCAGGCTGCCGTCTTTGTTTGTCAGATAGGCGCTGACCGTCCCGTTATGGTAGTTGGCGGAGACGACCGTTTTCTTGGCTGAATCCACGCTGACATGGCACGGGGAGGCGCCGCCGGATAACTGGCGGTTCAACTCTGTTAGAGCACCGGTTTCCGCATCAATTGAAAAAGCCGCAACCCCGCCCTGGCTGCCTTCTTTGACAACGGCATACAGATTGCGGTTGTCTGCCGTGATATTAAGATAAGTTGGATTGCCCAGTCTGGCGGCAACTTTCACATCTTCAATTTGCTTTTTTTCTGTATCAAGGGTAAAGGTGTAAATCCCTTCGCTGGCGCCTTTTGTATAGGTGCCGGCATACCCTGTCCATTTTGTCTTTCCCATGGCTGATGCTCCTTCCCATCTGTAATGTGAATATTATAACATAGAAAACGTTTCCCGTTCATTCCGGCGCTTTTCCGGGTATGATGCCATGAGCGGAAACGGCGTGATAAACGGGAAGCATGTTCAAAATTGCCGGCATGCAAGCGAAAATATGGCAAATGTTTCATTTTTGTATCAAAATTGAAAGCGAACTGAAACTTTTTGCTGGAGATGTTTTGATAAAATAAAGTAATCGACAAAATTCTACACATCGCTGCATCCCGGATGCCATATGATAGAGATATAAAAGGCCGTGTGAGGAGGAAAATCATGAAGCCGGAAGACCAGTTTGTCCAAAAATCTTATTATGAAACGTTTATCAAAGAAGGGGAAGAGCGCCATCCGCTTGAAGTGCTCGGGGAAGCGTTCGAAAAAGAAAACGCCCTTGAAAATGCCGATCTTTCCTATATCCGCTTTGCACAAGGGGAAATTTATTTTCATTATAAAGATTACGAAGCGGCCGTTTTTAAATGGGAAAGCATACATAACGACTTTGAACCGTGGGCGCAAAAAAACATGGGGGATGCTTATTTTGAACTCGGCCTCACCAGCATGGCCGAAGAAATTTACAAGTCGGTCCAGACAGACTCCATGGTATTAAAGACGGAGATTGCGCTTCAGCTTATCTCGCTTTATATGGAGGAGCAAAAGCATGAACAGGCTGTCCAGACGATCAAACAAGCGGTCGCCATGAACCCGGACTATCCGAATGTGACGAAAATCGCCCGTGCCTACTTTGAAAAAAACGAAGACTGGATGAATGCGGTTGAACTGGCTGTCAATGAATCCATCCGCACTGAATCGCTGTTCTGGTTTCAAGTTTTAAAGTCGTATATTGAAAATGGGCATACCAAAACGATTGCGCCGGATTATTTTCGGGATGCGCTGTCCGTTTTATACAAGGTGGATCAAATTCAGTTTGAACAACTGGCGGTTGCGTTTTGGCGGTCTTACGAAACGGAGGGCGTGTATCTTGGCTGGCTCCGCGAATTTAACGGCCTTTTTGCCGGACTTGAACTCCATTCGCTTGAAACGTGGCACGAGCTGTCTGCCATTTACGGGGAAACCTATCTTTCTTTAATCAGCGGCAGCTATCTGTTAGAACAACTGGCACCGGTGATGCCGGGCATTTTAACGAACTGGCTGCGGATCACGGACCAGGCGCACGCCCTTCAAGCATCCACTGCGGTTCTCGCATGGGGCGATCTTTTTCCGGGCAGCATCGGGCCGCAGCAAATTGCCGATGCGGAAACGATTTTGCATCATGCGGAGCAAACATTGGACCAGCTTGAATATGCGCTCCGGCTCTTTGATTCCATTATGCAATGGGCAAAAAGGAACGGGCTATCTGTCAGCACCCGTTTGAAATGGATGGCGAGGGAGCTGATTGACTTTGATGTCCAGCATATTCTCGTTGCCGGCATGAACGGCAGCGGCAAGACGGCCTTTATCCAGTCGGTGTTGGCCGACCCGCTGCCCGAACGGCCGACACAGTTTGTGATGGCGGTGCGCCATGATGATGAACATGCACTTTCTGTGATCTCGGACAAAGGCATTTCGCCTGTAACGGAAGAGGACAATGCGGCGCCGGAGCCCGGGGACATGCTTGAATGGCGGGGCCCGAGCCGGTTCCTGGAAGAAAATGCGCTTATTTTCATCGATACACCCGGGCTGAACGGGCCGGGGCGGGGAAAAGCATACGAGTATTTGCGTTTTGTTGACGGCGTTTTATTCGTTTTAAATGCAAATGATCCCCTTACAGACAAAGAAGCGGATATGCTGTTGAAAATGAAGGAACAAGTGCCCGGGCTTGCGATTCACTTCTTGCTGTCCAAAATGGATATGATATACAGCAAGCAGGAAGCGGCAGATTTAGTGGAAGAAACAGTACAAAAGGTAAAAACAATTTTTCCGCAGGCAAACTTGCACCCTTATACGTCCAATTATGCATCCCGGGAAGCAGGGCTGGATCTTGCCCGCTTTTTCCGGCAAAATTTCAAGCCGGAAAACCTGGAAGAAAGCCGGATTGACAAACTTTCGCACTGCATCCGGGAATCGATTGCCGATTTGCTGAAACAAAGGCTGCAAAATGAACAGCATCTGGCAGAGTCAATCAACCGGCATGAAGATCTGTACGCAAAATTAAACGGGGCGGCAAACCAGCTTCAGGATGTCATCCATGAACAAACCGAACTGGTCCGCTCGTCCTACCACAGTATGACCCAGAAAATCCGCGATGAACTGCAAAACCGGATTCCGGAAATTTTACGGAAAAGCGCCGATTTTATTAAGCCGGACAGTGATTTCCGGAAAATTCATCTTGAATTGAATGAAGAAATGAACAAACGGATCCGGCACTTTTTGCAGACGACCATTTCCCCGAAATACGAGGAACTGGTGGCGGAGTGGATAGAAGCGTCAGAAGGGGAATTGCAGCAAAGCCAGGATTATCTTGATGAAATGGCGGAAGGGTTTAATAAGTTGTACGGGGAAGAGATTCTTGTGCTTGCCTGTGATTTTAAAATTATGGAGGACTGGCGGCGTGATGCGGACCGGATGGCAAACGGAATTCCTTTTGAACCGGTCAATATATTGTTGCGCCATACGCCGCAGCAGGTCCTGTTAAAGAGCGCGGGCAAATTGTTTGGCGTGCTTTCGCAAAACAAAACGATGCTGTATAACCGCTATAAAAAATTTATCGAAAGCGAAGATTATACGGAAATTGCAAACCTTGTCACGAATAAAGTGATGCTGCAATTCGAGCTGTTTGAACAAGGGCTTGAGCGCGATGTCCGCCTGTTCTTTAAAAATCCGGAAACAGTTCTCCGCGAAACCATTGCGGAAACAGAGGCGGCCATTGCCGAAACAAAAGAGATGCTGGAGAATATGAAAGAAAATCCGGAAGTGTATCAGGATCCGCTGAAATTGTTCGAGCTGAAACTCCGCCAGTTTGAATGGATGCAACTCGGGCAGAAAACAGGCGGGAAAGTGTAAGCTTTTCGCAAGGCGGATGGACGGGGCAGGTACAAGATTTAAGGGGTAAACGGGGCTTGCTGAACGCATGGCTAAAGTGCTGAAAATGGGGCCCGAGTGCTGATTTAGCAAGCCCTCAATAATATAAGATGAACCGCCTGGATTCCGCCGGAAATACATGCATGGACCGGTTCCGGAACAAAAAATAAACCGGCCGGATGTTGCGGAAAGCAGAAGGATGGAAACGGCTTGAAACGGCCGGAAATTGTTGGATGAACAGCGCCCATATGCGGCGCTGTTTTTTCCTGCCCTGTTTTCCCGGAAGCACCGCGGAGCCTGAAGTGTATTAAAAATAAGCCCCCTTCCGGCAAAAACTTGACACATGTTCGCAAATATTCCTGCTATTATGTATGATACATTCGTGATACTATTAAGATACAGTTTATACTTAGAAATGGGGTGGCAATTTGAAACGCATTGACCGCATTTACGCGTATCTTGTTGAACAGTCGCAAGGCAAAACGCTTGATGAATGGATCCGTATAGAAGGATTTACGGCTTCGGATATCGCAAAAGACCTTGGCATTTTAAGAAACAATGTCAGTGCCGAGCTGAACAAGCTGCTGCGGCAGAAACGGATTATCAAAATAAAAGGCCGCCCGGTTCATTACTTGGTCAAACAAATCATGGAAGACCTTCTGGGAACGAAATTGCCGGAAGATCAATATGAATATGAAAATATACTTGAAGTGACGAGCCGTTGCCCGGATCCGGGCAACGGCCCGTCTGCGAATCATGATACCGCTTGGGAAACGAATCCCTTTGATGACCTGATCGGTTCGAAAACAAGCCTGAAAGTGCAGGTCGAACAGGCAAAGGCGGCCGTCCTCTATCCCCCACATGGCCTTCATACGCTCATTGTCGGCCAGACCGGTGTCGGGAAAACGCTGTTTGCCAATTTGATGTTCAATTATGCAAAACTGGCAGCACCGTTTATGGACGAAGACGCCCAGTTTATTGTCTTTAACTGCGCGGACTATGCAAATAACCCGCAGCTGCTCATTTCCCACATTTTCGGGCATATCAAAGGCGCCTTTACGGGTGCGGACAGCGAAAAAGACGGCCTTGTTTCCAAAGCGGACGGCGGCATGCTGTTTCTCGATGAAATCCACCGGCTCCCGCCTGAAGGCCAGGAAATGCTCTTTTACTTTATGGATACGGGGACGTATGCAAAGCTCGGGGAAACCGAACGGAATCGCAACGCCAATGTCCTGATCGTCGGGGCGACAACGGAAGACCCGGAATCTTCTTTGCTGAAAACGTTTGTCCGCCGTATTCCGATTCTGATCCGGATTCCGTCTTTTGAAGAACGACCGGCAATTGACAAGATTGAGATTTTGAAATTTCTGCTTGCCATTGAAGCAAACCGCGTCCAAAAACCGATTAAAATTGATGCGGAATCGATGAAGGCATTAATTGGCAATACGTCATACGGCAACGTCGGGCAGTTGAAATCCAACATACAGCTTGTCTGCGCCAACGGTTTTCTGCACTGCCTGCGCGATGATGTCATCACCATCCACTTTAAAGATCTGCCTTCCGAACTGAAAAACGGTTTCTTCTATTTTAGTAGAAAACGCCAGGAAATCCAGGAGCTTTCTGATTTAATTGATTCATATTTGACGGTTTATCCGGAAGGGGAAAACAAGGCGCTCTTTGAAGAAGACCCATACGAACCGGATTTTAACCTGTACAACATCATCGAGGACAAAGTCAGTTTTATGATGGAACAGGACGTGCCGGATGAAGACATTAACCGGTTTCTGAAGCTGGATATCGATATCCATTTAAACAAGTTTTACAATAAGTTTTCAAGCTATGCGCTGAACCGTGAGAAAATCTTAAAAATTGTCAGTGAAGATATCCTTAATTTCAGCGAAGAAGTGCAGGATATCGTGGAAAAGCGGCTGAAGTGCAAAGTAAATGAACGTTTTTTGCTGGCATTCAGCCTGCATTTGACTTCCTTCCTGAAGCGGGTAAAAAACCAGCAGGTAGCCAATTATACGAATATCGAAAATGTCATCAATGACCGGCCGCAGGAGTATCAGCTATCACTTGACATCTGCAAAATGATCGGGGAAAAATACCGCGTGCATGTGCCGGTAAAAGAAGCCATGTATTTAACGATTCTACTCACATCCCTCATAGACGAACAAAAGGCCGAGCAGGTGGCGATCCTTGTTGCCGCACACGGGTTCAGCACGGCAAGCAGCATGGTAAGTGTTGTGAAAAGCCTCCTGGGCGAATCGAATGTGGACTGCATCGATATGCCGCTCGATATGGACCCGAAATATGTTTTGGAGGAAATGAAGAGGCGGGTAAAAGAAATTGATATGGGAAAAGGTGTCCTGCTGCTTGTCGATATGGGCTCGCTGACCGGGTTCGGCGATATTATTACACAGGAAACGGGCATCAAAACGCGGACCATCGATATGGTGACAACGGCGCTCGTCATTGAAGCGATCCGCAAAGCGACGATTATGGAGATGGACCTCGACGATATTTATGAGTCGTTAAAGGAATTCCGCGGCTACGGATCTTACCAGATGGAAAGCAAACCGCGGGAAACAGGGAAGCCTGTCAAACCGCAGGCCATTCTTTCCGTCTGTTCAACAGGGGAAGGGACGGCGGAAAAATTAAAGCAGCTGATTACAAGACTGCTCAAAAACATCGGCAAAAACAATATTGCCGTTATCCCGCTGCCAATCAACGAAGTAGAAGAAAAGAAAGAAACGCTGATGCAGAAATATGACATTTTGCTCGCTGTCGGGATTGCCGATCCGAAAGTCCAGGCCCCGTTTGTTCCGCTTGAAGCTTTGTTTATGGGTGACGGGGAAACGCAGGTCACCCATCTCATTCAAAACCACCAGCTGCTGAAACAACCGCCAAGGTCTCCGGCAATGGTGCGGGAAATGACGGAAGAAAGCCTGAATGAATTTTTAACCTTTTTAAACCCAAAGAAAGTGATCGCAGCGATTACGGCGTTTGTCACTTCCCTTGAAAAAATAGCGGAAAGGCCGTTTAACAACGCTTCAAAAATCAATATGAATATTCATATCGGTTGCGCGCTCGAAAGAATGGTCACCCAGTCCGGCCTCATTTACAAAAATGACATCACGCCGGAAAAAGCTGCTAAAATCGAAAAATATAAAAAGGCGGCGCAAATTTTTGAAGACCAGCTGAAATTGAGGCTGTCGGATGATGAACTCTATTATATTGCAGATATGATCGACCATTTATCCACCGAGCAAACTGCAGCCGTGCAGTAATTCTCACCTGCAAATCGCAGTTTCGCTATTTGCAGGCTTTTTTTATGCTGGGGAAAAAGACGGAGGGATATCACAGATACAGAATGCACATGCAGGCCAAAAGTATCAAAATGATACGGATATTGCAGAACTTTTTAATACAGTAGTGAAATGAAAAATAAAACCCTTTTTCAATGTGTATTAAATAAACGGTTTGTGTATCATAAACATAAAGGGATACTGAAAACGCTTATTTAACAAGGGCTGTTTTTTGATACTCAAAAGTTGGCACACATCTTGCATTATAAAAGGCGGAAAGGCAAGTTTTTTACGATTGATTAGCAGGAGGTGGTCGGATGGCATTGGATATACGGCTTGCGCGCATTGATGAGTGATCGCAGCGATTACGGCGTTTGTCACTTCCCTTGAAAAAATAGCGGAAAGGCCGTTTAACAACGCTTCAAAAATCAATATGAATATTCATATCGGTTGCGCGCTCGAAAGAATGGTCACCCAGTCCGGCCTCATTTACAAAAATGACATCACGCCGGAAAAAGCTGCTAAAATCGAAAAATATAAAAAGGCGGCGCAAATTTTTGAAGACCAGCTGAAATTGAGGCTGTCGGATGATGAACTCTATTATATTGCAGATATGATCGACCATTTATCCACCGAGCAAACTGCAGCCGTGCAGTAATTCTCACCTGCAAATCGCAGTTTCGCTATTTGCAGGCTTTTTTTATGCTGGGGAAAAAGACGGAGGGATATCACAGATACAGAATGCACATGCAGGCCAAAAGTATCAAAATGATACGGATATTGCAGAACTTTTTAATACAGTAGTGAAATGAAAAATAAAACCCTTTTTCAATGTGTATTAAATAAACGGTTTGTGTATCATAAACATAAAGGGATACTGAAAACGCTTATTTAACAAGGGCTGTTTTTTGATACTCAAAAGTTGGCACACATCTTGCATTATAAAAGGCGGAAAGGCAAGTTTTTTACGATTGATTAGCAGGAGGTGGTCGGATGGCATTGGATATACGGCTTGCGCGCATTGATGATCGTTTGATTCATGGCCAGGTTGCCACAGTTTGGTCGAGGGCAGTTGGGATTGACCGGATTTTAGTGGTCAATGATGAAGCCGCCAATGACGAGCTTCGAAAGCTTTTGTTGAGGCAAGCGACACCACCGAGCATCAAATCACATGTCATCACGAAGCAAAAACTGCTTGAACTTTACCAAAACCGGCTGTTTGACGAAATGAAAGCGATGCTGCTGTTTGTTTCGCCACAGGATGTACTGGAGGTTGTCCGGGCAGGGGTTGGTTTGAAATCGATCAATATCGGCGGCATGCGTTTTACGGAAGGCAAGAAGATGATCACCAATTTTATTTCAGTCAATGAGGATGATGTCCAGGCCTTTGCGAAGCTGGCTGCACTCGGCATCGAATTGGAAATCCGCCAAGTGCCTGCCGACCGGAAAATCGATTTGATGCAGCTGATCAAAAAGGAGAAACTGCTTCATCCATGAATTTTGGTTACAGGTTCTTTAGAACTTATTTATAAGATTGATACTGTAACAATACGAATAGGGAGGTAAGAAGATGGTAGGAATTATCATTGCCAGTCACGGCGATTTCGCCAATGGTGTCTTGCAATCCGGAGAGATGATCTTCGGAAAGCAGGAAAATGTAAAAGCTGTTACATTGATGCCGAGCGAAGGCCCTGATAATGTAAAGGCAAAAATGAAAGAAGCAGTCGCCTCTTTCGACAACCAGGATGAAGTCCTTTTCTTAGTCGATCTTTGGGGCGGAACACCTTTCAACCAGGCCAACAGCTTGTTTGAAGAACACAAAGACAAGTGGGCCATCGTCTCAGGCATGAACTTGCCAATGCTCATTGAAGCATTTGCAGCGCGCGCCACGATGAACAAAGCCCATGACATTGCCGCGCATATTTTAGGCGCAGCGAAAGAAGGCGTGAAAGTAAGGCCTGAAGCATTACAGCCGGCCGCACCTTCCAAGGCTGCCGGGAAACCGTTAACGGTGGGGGCTCCTGGCAAATTTGAATACGTGCTGGCACGGATCGACTCCCGCCTGCTTCACGGGCAAGTCGCAACTGCTTGGACAAAAGCGACACGGCCTACGCGCATTATCGTTGTATCGGATGCGGTAGCGAAGGACGAACTTCGAAAGAAACTGATTCAACAGGCTGCGCCTCCGGGTGTAAAAGCACACGTTGTTCCGATCCGTAAAATGATTGAACTTGCAAAGGATGACCAGCATTTCGGCGGCCAGCGCGCCATGCTCCTTTTTGAAAACCCGCAGGACGTGCTCCGGGCGGTTGAAGGCGGCGTTCCATTGAAAACAATCAACGTCGGTTCCATGGCACACTCGCCGGGCAAAGTCCAGGCAAACAAGGTACTGGCCTTCAGCCAGGACGATGTCGATACTTTCAAGAAACTGAAACAACTTGGTTTGAAATTTGATGTGCGCAAAGTTCCGGGCGATGCAAAAGGCGACATGGACGAAATTCTCAAAAGGGCTCAGGAAGAGCTGAACAAACAAAAATAATCCTGCCCATCAGGAGAAAAGGGAGGACGACTCGTTATGGATTTAAATATTGTCCAAATGATACTAGTCTTTATCGTAGCATTTTTAGCTGGTATGGAAGGGATTTTGGACCAATTCCAGTTCCATCAGCCACTCGTTGCTTGTACGTTAATTGGCCTCGTTACAGGTAACTTGGTGCCATGTATTATCTTAGGCGGTACCCTGCAAATGATCGCTTTGGGCTGGGCAAACATCGGGGCTGCCGTAGCGCCTGATGCTGCGCTTGCATCTGTTGCGTCTGCCATTATCTTAGTTTTAAGCGGTGCAGGCAAAGCCGGTGTAACTTCTGCAATCGCGATTGCCGTCCCGCTTGCGGTTGCCGGCCTTTTATTGACCATCATCGTTCGTACAATTGCAACAGGGATTGTCCACTTAATGGATGCCGCAGCACGGGAAGGAAACATTAGAAAAGTTGAATTTTGGCATATTGTTGCGATTTGCTTGCAAGGGCTGCGTATTGCGATTCCGGCTGTCCTGGTTTTAGCCATTGGCGCAGGGCCAGTGCGTGACTTGTTATCCGCCATGCCAGCTTGGTTGACAGATGGCCTTGCAATCGGCGGGGGAATGGTCGTTGCTGTTGGTTATGCAATGGTCATTAACATGATGGCGACAAGAGAAGTTTGGCCGTTCTTCGCCATTGGGTTCGTTTTGGCAACTGTTTCGCAAATTACCCTTATCGGCCTTGGCGGTATCGGTGTGTCACTTGCACTGATTTATTTGGCGCTCTCCAAACAAGGCGGCTCCGGTAAAGGCGGCGGAAATGCAAACACCGGCGATCCGTTAGGCGATATTATTGACAATTACTAAGAAGGAGGCGGACAGAAAAATGGCACAAGAACTAAAATTATCTAGAAAAGATCGTATTTCTGTATGGTGGCGTTCAACTTTCCTTCAAGGTTCCTGGAACTATGAACGGATGCAAAACGGCGGCTGGGCATATACCATGATTCCGGCCATCAAAAAATTATATAAAACGAAAGAAGACCGCTCTGCTGCCCTGCAGCGCCACTTGGAATTTTTTAACACTCACCCTTATGTCGCTGCACCGATTGTTGGTGTAACTTTAGCGCTTGAAGAAGAACGTGCAAACGGCGCCCCCGTTGACGACACAGCCATTCAAGGTGTGAAAGTCGGGATGATGGGGCCTCTGGCAGGGATCGGGGATCCGGTATTCTGGTTCACGGTCAGGCCAATCCTTGGTGCGTTAGGTGCTTCTCTTGCAATGGACGGCAACATTCTCGGGCCAATTATTTTCTTCGTTGCATGGAACCTCATCCGGATGGGATTCCTGTGGTATACGCAAGAATTCGGCTACAGAGCCGGTTCAAGAATTACGGAGGACTTATCGGGCGGCATTCTTCAGGATATTACAAAAGGCGCATCGATCCTTGGGATGTTTATCCTTGGCGCACTGGTTAACCGGTGGGTATCGATTAAATTTACACCGGTTGTATCACAAGTAAAACTTTCTAAAGGCGCTTATATTGACTGGAATCATTTGCCTGCCGGAGCGCAAGGGATTAAAACGGCGCTCGAACAGCAAGCTGCCGGCCTCTCACTGGAACCGGTCAAAGTCACGACATTGCAAAACAACCTGGACAGCTTAATTCCGGGCCTTGCCGCATTGCTTTTGACGCTGTTCTGCATGTGGCTCTTGAAAAAGAAAGTGTCTCCGATCGTTATGATTCTTGGATTGTTTGTTGTTGGTATCGTATTCCATTTAATTCACTTAATGTAAGAGAAAAGGCACATGCCCGGGCTTTCTGGCCTGGGCTTTTTTCAAAGAAACCGAAAGCCCCCGGGTTGTATACGGGTTCTGGGTATGTTTTGCTTCAGGCGGTAAAACTTCGTATAATAAGGGAGAGGCCTTCCCTATTATAAAAGCCGCTTTCGGCATTTTGCCTTGGGAGCCGGCCCCGGTTTAGACGGGACGTACAGCCGTTTCACCGGCCAACCAGGCCCCTTTTTGGAAGCGAAGATCCGGAAATCAAGATCAGCTGTATAGATATCAATTTTTGGAACACAAAAAGAAAAGAACGGGGTGGATCAAATGGTCCAATCAATCAATACAAAAGTGGATTTGGTGATAAAGGCAGCCGCACATATGGGATTGACAGATTACGGCAAGATCATGATCGGCGATAAAGGATTTGAATTTTTCAATGAGCGCGATGTGCGCAAATTCATTCAAATTCCTTGGGAAGAAGTCGATTACGTGATCGCTTCCGTCATGTTCAAGGGAAAATGGATCCCGCGTTATGCAATTAAAACGAAGCGAAACGGGACATACACCTTTTCTTCCAAAGATCCGAAAAGAGTGTTGCGAGCGGTCCGCCAATATGTCGACCCGAACCGGATGGTCCAGTCGCTGAGCTTCTTCGATGTTGTGAAGCGCAGTTTTAAAAGAAAACCGAAAAAGCAATAGTTTAAAAGACAAGGCAGGTTAAACTTGTCTTTTTTTGTTGGCCGTTCCGGGAAATGGCAGGAAGCGTACGGAAAATTCCCCTGAAGCCGGCCTTTTTGCACAGGGCCGTCCGCAGCGCCATCCGGAGCCTGTGGGCGTTGTCATTTTGTAAATATTATGATATGTTTTTTTATGAAAGCATCAGGGATGTTGGCAGCTTTGTTTTTTTACATAAAACTGTAAGTGCTTACAGTTTTGGCAAAATACAGAAATGGAGGATGGATGGAGATGGGAAACACGACACAATTTGTGCCGGGGCTTGAAGGGGTTGTCGCTGTTGAAACGGAGCTTTCTTTTCTTGATACGGCCCAGGGCGAAATCGTTTTAAAGGGGTATGACTTGATTGAGTTGTCGAAAAAGAAAAGCTATCTGGACATCGTGCATTTGCTTCTCGAAGGAACGCTCCCGAACGGTGCCGAGAAAAAAGCGTTGGAAGAAACTTTAAAGAAAAACTACCGGATTCCGGAAGCTGTGCTGGACATTTTGAGGCTGCTGCCGGCATCCACCCACCCGATGGATGCGCTCCGTACGGGGGTTTCGACGCTTTCGGGGTATGATGAAAACCTGCTGGACCGTTCCCGCAAAGCCAATTTAAACCGTGCATACCATTTGCTCGGGAATGTGCCGAACATTGTCGCGAACAGCTACCATCTTTTAAACGGCGAAGACCCGGTTGAACCGCGGCAGGATTTGCCGTACAGCGCCAATTTCCTGTACATGATCACCGGCAAAGTCCCTTCGGAAAGGGAGGAACGCATTTTCGACCGTTCTCTCGTCCTGTACAGCGAACATGAACTGCCGAATTCGACTTTTACGGCAAGGGTCATTGCTTCCACGCTGTCCGACTTATACGGGGCGTTAACGGGCGCGGTGGCATCGCTCAAGGGCCATCTGCACGGGGGCGCCAATGAAGCGGTGATGGAAATGCTGAAAGAAGCCGGCACGGTGGAAAAATTCGAAGAAATGCTTTATACGAAACTGAAAAATAAAGAAAAAGTAATGGGGTTCGGCCACCGCGTCTACATGAAAAAGATGGATCCGCGCGCCCTGATGATGAAAGAAGCGCTGAAGGAACTTTGTGAGGAAAAAGGGGATCATTCGCTGCTTGAAATGTGCGAAGCCGGGGAAAAAATTATGGCGCAGGAAAAAGGGCTCTATCCGAACCTCGATTATTATGCAGCCCCAGTTTACTGGATGCTCGGCATTCCGATTCCGCTTTATACGCCGATCTTTTTCAGCTCAAGAACGGTCGGGCTGTGCGCACACGTTATGGAGCAGCATGAAAACAACCGCCTGTTCCGTCCGCGCGTCCAATACAAAGGCCCGCGCGGTTTGCATCCGCAAGATTAAGTTTTAAAAAGGCTGGACCATTAAGAGATAAAGTGAACAAAAAGCCGGGATTGAAACGCTGTCTCAAATGATCCGGGCTTTGACCTGCAGATAAAGTTTGGAAAGGGGAATGTTTAAATTGGCCGGTACAACCGCTGTAAATGAAAAAACAGGGGAGCGGGACGCCCTGATAGAAGAAATTGCCCGTTATGTGGCAGACAAAGAGATTACGAGTTCCGAAGCTTTTGAGACTGCACGTTACGGGCTTTTGGATACGCTCGGATGCGGCATTCTCGCCCTCCGTTTTCCGGAGTGTGTAAAAATGCTCGGGCCGGTCGTCCCGGGTACGGCCGTGCCGAACGGGACGCATGTGCCAGGCACTTCCTATGTGCTCGATCCGGTTGCGGGGGCGTTTAATATTGGCTGCATGATCCGCTGGCTCGATTACAACGATACGTGGCTCGCGGCGGAGTGGGGGCACCCTTCTGACAATCTCGGCGGCATCCTTGCTGTTGCGGATTTTTTGAGCCGGACGCGCGTTGCCAATGGGAAAGCGCCGCTCAAAGTGCGCGATGTGCTTGAGGCCATGATCAAAGCCCATGAAATCCAAGGTGTGCTTGCTTTGGAAAACAGCTTGAACCGCGTCGGGCTTGACCATGTTTTATTTGTCAAAGTGGCGACGGCTGCTGTTGCGACAAAAATGCTTGGTGGAGGGAAAAACGAAATCATGAACGCCGTTTCCCACGCCTGGATTGATAACGGCCCGTTGCGCACATACCGGCACGCGCCGAATACCGGTTCGCGCAAATCATGGGCGGCCGGCGATGCAACCAGCAGGGGCGTGGCGCTTGCGCTTGTTGCGATGAAAGGGGAAATGGGCTATCAAACGCCGCTTTCCGCACCCGGTTGGGGATTCCAGGACGTGATGTTCAAAGGGAAAGAACTGAAACTGGCCCGCCCGCTCGGCTCCTATGTGATGGAAAATGTTTTATTTAAAGTATCGTATCCGGCAGAATTCCATGCACAGACGGCAGCGGAAGCCGCAGTCAAACTCCATCCGGTTGTAGCTGGGAAACTGGATCAAATCAGCCGGATTACAATTACGACGCATGAGTCCGCCATCCGCATCATTGACAAAAAAGGGCCGCTTCATAACCCTGCTGACCGCGACCATTGCATCCAGTATGTGACGGCAACCGGCCTGATCAAAGGCAATATTACAGCGGACGATTATGAAGATGCAGCCGCCGCTGACCCGCGCATTGATGCATTGAGGGAAAAAATGACGGTTGTTGAAAACAAACAATACAGCATCGATTACCTTGATCCGGAAAAACGTTCCATCGCGAATGCCGTGCAAGTCTTTTTTGAAGACGGCACATCAACTGAAAATGTGGAAGTCGAGTATCCGCTCGGCCACCGCTTCAGAAGGGAAGAAGCGATCCCGAAAATCATTACCAAGTTTTCGGATAATATCGCCGCCCATTATTCCGCGAAGCAGCAGGAAAGGATCAAAGAAGCCTGCCTTACGGGAGAAGCGCTTGAAAAAATGGCCGTTCATGAATTCGTCAATTTATTCACCTTGTAGAAAGGATGTTGCACCATGGTTTGGATTGTCAATCAGCCGTCCTCACAGGAGGCGCTTGCCAAACGGTTTAAGGAACGCATGCAGGCACCAGGCATTTTGCAAATCCCCGGCGCGCATGATGCAATGGCGGCACTCATTGCAAAAAACACAGGGTTTGAGGCGCTTTATTTATCAGGCGCTGCCTATACCGCGAGCAAAGGGATTCCGGATCTTGGCATGATCACATCGACGGAAATGGCGGAGCGTGCACGTGATCTCGTGCGTGCCACCGATTTACCGGTTCTTGTTGACATTGACACCGGCTTTGGCGGCGTGCTGAACGTTGCCCGCACCGCCCGCGAAATGGTCGAAGCAGGTGTTGCGGCTGTTCAGATTGAAGACCAGCAGCTTCCGAAAAAATGCGGGCATTTAAACGGGAAGCAGCTCGTTACTGCATCTGAAATGTGCGAGAAAATCAGGGCGTTGAAAAGTGTGACGCCGTCGCTTGTCGTTGTAGCCCGTACGGATGCGAGAGGCGTGGAAGGCGTGGAAGCGGCGCTGAAGCGGGCCAACGTCTATGTGGAGGCAGGTGCGGACGCCATTTTTCCGGAAGCGCTCGAGTCCCGTGAGGAGTTCCGTTTATTTGCGGAAAAAATAAAAGCGCCGCTCCTTGCCAACATGACCGAATTCGGCAAAACCCCTTATTATACGGCGGAAGAATTCGAAGAAATGGGTTATGCCATGGTTATTTATCCTGTCACTTCGCTGCGCGTTGCCGCAAAGGCTTATGAACGGGTATTTGAAAAGATTAAGAACGAAGGGACGCAAAAAAATGCCCTCTCCGACATGCAGACGAGGAAAGAGCTGTACAGCACGATTTCTTTAGAGGAATTTGAAGCGCTCGACCAGTCGATCGCTAAAACGATTCTTCCTGTTACGCCTGATCCTTCATCATCAACGTAAAGAAAAAGGGCAAACCCGCTTTTTGCGCGCGGGGTTGCCCTATTCAACTTAGCGGCCGGCCTGTTTAGATTTCTCCTGCGTCGTGGAGTAGTTTTCGCCAAATTCGTTTTTCAATCCGGATCCTGTTGTTTGGCCGGAAACTTCTGCGGCAGGATCGGCTGTTCCGGGAGCGGCCGTTTCATTGAGGGCAGAAGCATCATTATCTACGAGCACAAGATAGTGTCCGGCATCAATTTCGGCCGAATAGCGGTCCAGTTCGTCCTGCGGGAGATCGAGATTGGTCAGTTTTCTTGTCGTTTCGTCATAATAGCCCGGCTTGAAGAACCCTTTGATTTTCTCCCAGAGAGAGCTGTTTTGTTCATCCGGGGCAGAAGAGGTGTGGTCCACATTTGCGCCGGTCTGGTTTTTCAATAAAGTCCCATCATTCCCGTTTGAAATAATGGAAATATCGGAAGTGCTGTAGCCTTCTGCGGTCAACCGGTCTACTGCGTTAATCGTTTCCTGCAATGTTGTGTAAATGCCAACTACTTCTTTTGCCATCTCTATCTGCCTCCTAACGGTGATAGTGCACTTTTACCCGGTAGAAAAAGGGTTAAACGGTTTTCGCAGGTTTTGACATATCCATAAAATTCAGTCAATATAAGATTGAATGGAGGGATTGAGATAGAACAATCTGCATATCTATCGTATGATGCAACAGAACTGGCCAGGCTCATAAAGCGAAAAGAAGTGAGTGTGGAAGAAGTGTTGGAGGCGGCAATGGCCCGGATTGAAAAAACAAACAGGCGTTTAAATGCCGTCATCCGGACACGGTTTGAGAAAGCAAAGAAGGAAGCGGCCGCGCTCCGTACAGATGAGCAGCCATTTGCCGGCGTGCCGGTTTTGCTCAAAGACATTTCCCAGGCGGTAAAGGGCGAGCTGCTCACATCCGGATCAAAACTGCTGCAGCAAAACCGTGCCAGAGAAGATGCTTTTTTTACGGCAAAATTGAAGGAAGCGGGGTTTATCATTCTCGGACATACAAACGTACCGGAATTTGGATTAAAAAATATTACGGAACCTGAACTTTACGGTCCGGCGCGCAATCCGTGGAATCCCCATTTTTCACCCGGCGGATCAAGCGGCGGTTCCGCGGCTGCGGTGGCTTCCGGGATGGTACCGGTTGCCGGTGCAAGCGACGGCGGCGGATCGATCCGCATTCCTGCTTCTTTTACAAGTTTAATAGGATTAAAGCCGACAAGGGGAAGGACACCAGTCGGGCCGGGACGTGGACGGCAATGGCAAGGGGCGGCCATTGACTTCGTGCTGGCAAAAACAATCAGAGACAGCGCAGCGCTCCTCGATGTGCTGCAAACTGTGGAACCCGCCGCTGCTTTTCAAACGCCGCTTTTTCCGGGATATGTACAGGAACTAAAGCGGAGCGGAACGAAAAAATATCGGATCGCGTTTTCGGTTGAATCGCCGGTTGGGACGCCTGTCAGCCGCGACGCAAAACAGGCTGTCTATAAAACGGCAAAATGGCTGGAACAGGAGGGCTATGTCGTGGAAGAAGCCAAGAACGGTGTTGACGGCAGGCGGCTGATGGAAAACTATTATTTAATGAACTGCGGGGAAATGGCGGCGGAACTTTCGGATTTGGAAAGCGCACTTGGACGCCCGCTTACGGAAAAAGATATGGAGCCGGTTTCGTGGGTCTTGTATGCTGCCGGGAAAAATGTCACGGCGGCGGAATACGCAAAGAGTCTTGCGGAGTGGGATAAAGCTGCAGCACAAATGGCTGCTTTCCATGAGACTTATGACCTGTATCTCACGCCTTCAACCGCGTTTCCGGCACCGAAAATCGGGGAACTTACCCAGACAGGGAAAGAGCGGGATCGTTTGTTTGGTGTTACCGGGCTCCCGAAAGAAAAGCAGCAGGCACTTGTCTATGATATGTTTGAACCGAGCTTAACGTTTTCCCCGTTTACGCAGCTCGCTAATTTAACCGGGCAGCCGGCGATCAGCCTGCCGGTTCATGTAACAGCGGCCGGGCTTCCTTTAGGGGTACAGCTGGTTGCGCCGAAAGGAAATGAACACTGGCTGCTGGATGTCGCATATGCGCTTGAACAGTCGGAACTTTGGGTTGGCATGCAGGGAAACCCTTGCCTTTAAAGCATGAATAAGAGGCGTTACTTACGCACGGGTCGGAACGTCTACGTTAAGGAAGGCAGTAGTTTTTACGTGCCTATCTTAGCAGTGTCATCTTACGTTAAGGAAGCCCGCCAAAAAGTCATGCTTTCTTAATGTAGAGGCGTCCTACGTTAAGGAAGGCTGCCCAAAAGCCCCGCTATCTTAACGTAGGGGCGTTCTATGTTAAAGAATGCCACTAAAAAAGCCCGCTTTCTTAATGTATAGGTGTTCTATGTTAAGGAAGGCCGTCAAAAAGTTCCGCTATCTTAACGTAGAGCCGCTCTATGTTAAGGAAGTCCGAAAAAAAGACATGCTATCTTAACGTAGAAGCGTTCTATGTTAAGGAAGCCCGCCAAAAAGTCATGCTTTCTTAATGTAGAGGCGTCCTACGTTAAGGAAGGCCGTCAAAAGGTTCCGCTATCTTAACGTAGAGCCGCTCTATGTTAAGGAAGTCCGAAAAAAAGACATGCTATCTTAACGTAGGGGCGTTCTATGTTGAGGAAGTTCGCGCAAAAGTCAGCTTCCTTCACGTAGAGCCATTCTATGTTAAGGAAGGTCGTCCAAAAGTCCCACTTTCTTAACGTAGAACCGTTCTACGTTAAGAAAGTCCGCCAAAAAACCCGTCTACCTTAACATAGAAGCCTTGCCGTCCCAGGGTGATTCTTTACCCAGGCAGACAATGGCTGGCTTGCGCACCGCACCATCGTATTGAAAATTTTTTGCCAAAAAGGATGGTTTTCATGTTACAATAAAATTACAAGAAAAAAAGCAGGGGAGCCGGTTTTGGCTGAGAGGATGCCGTTTTGCATCGACCCTTCACCTGATCTGGATAATGCCAGCGTAGGGAGTCTCATATTGAAGCATGTTTCGGCATGTTTTGGATGGACAGGCTTTCTTGCGCATGCAATGAAAGCTTTTTTATTTGAAAAAAAGGAGGAAAATTTGATGGAAAAATCGAATCAAGTAACGGTTTCTTTTTCAGTTGTTCCGCATATTAAAAGTGATGACTTATACGGTGTCGTCGACCGTGCGATCGAAGTTGTTCAAAACGCCGGCGTACGTTATGAAGTCGGGGCAATGGAAACGACGATGGAAGGCGATCTTGACGAACTGCTTGGGATCATCAAAAAAGCGCAGGATGCTTGCGTCCAAGCCGGTGCGATTGATGTCATCACATCGATCAAAATCCATTACCGGCCAAGCACCGGGGTGACAATGGATGAAAAAATTGCAAAATATCGCGAACAAGCGCCGCAGCCGGTTCGTTAACACGGCGCTCACGGCTGCCTGGCTCATTTTTTTGCTCTTCGTCTGGCAAGGGGTAACGGCCGGCTTTCATATCAGTGAATGGATGCTGCCAAAACCGACGGAAGTATGGCAGGAATTGAAAAATCTGCAATGGATGGTTTGGCCCAATATTTGGCAAACTGCAAAAGAAGTATTGATCGGGCTTGCCTTTTCCATTATGATTGGCGCAGCGATTGCCGTTTTTATGGATATGGTTCCCGTTTTCCGGATGCTGGTCCGGCCGCTACTAGTCGTTTCGCAAACAATTCCGATTGTGGCGATTGCGCCGCTTTTCATCGTCTGGTTCGGATTCGGGCTCCAGTCAAAAGTTATTGTGGTCATTTTAATCTGCTTTTTCCCGCTGGCATTGAGCATTCTGGAAGGGTTTCAAACGGTGGATGATGACTTGGTGAAACTGTTAAAGACCATGCATGCTTCAAAAGGGCAAATTTACATGAAAGTCAAATTTCCGGCTGTGCTCCCTTACTTTTTTTCAGGTTTAAAAATTGCCGTTACATATAGTGTGATGGGTGCCATTATCGGTGAGTGGCTCGGCGCAAGCGAAGGGCTCGGCGTCATGCTGACAAGGGCGACAAAATCTTTTATGACTGCCCGCTTGTTTGCCATCTCCGCTGTCATCATTGGGCTCACATTTCTTTTATACGGCGCTGTTGAATGTTTGCAAAGGCTATCCGCACCATGGGTATATCGAAAGGAAGATCATCAATGAAGAAAATTTTAATCATGTTGCAGGCGGCCATGTTGCTGCTTGCTGCCGGATGTGCCGGCAGCGGGCAGAAGGACAGCAGCAAAAAAGCGTTGCAAAAGGTGACGGTTGTGCTGGACTGGTTTCCGAACACCAATCATACCGGCCTGTATGTGGCTAAAACAAAACATTATTTTCAAAAGCAGGGCCTAGATGTGAAAATTATCCAGCCGGGAGACAATATCACGGCTGAACAGATGGTGGCCTCCGGGAAAGCGGATTTCGGGATCAGCTATCAGGAAAATGTCACCACGGCAAGGACGGAAGGAATCCCGATTGTATCCATTGCCGCGATCATCCAGCACAATACTTCCGGCTTTGCTTCTTTGAAAAAAGACAACATCACTTCTCCGAAAGATTTTGAAGGTAAACGCTACGGCGGCTGGGGTTCGCCGTCTGAAGAAGCTGTCATCAAAACGGTCATGGAAAAATACGGCGCCGACTACAGCAAAGTAAAAAATATCGTGCTCGGCCAGACGGATTTTTTCAAATCAATCGGACGTGAAGCGGATTTTGAATGGATTTATTACGGCTGGGACGGCATCCAGGCAGAGCGGAACGGGAAAAAACTGAATCTTATCATGGTCAAAGATCTCGACCCTGCGCTTGATTATTACAGCCCGGTCATCATTACAAGCGAAAAACTGGCCAAAGGGGATAAAACCCTTGTCAAATCTTTTATGAAGGCTGCGGCGCAAGGTTATACATTTGCGATCAAGCACCCGGAACAGGCTGCCGATATCCTGATTCAGGACGTGCCGGATACAAATAAAGGGCTTGTCCGCGCCAGCCAGAAGTGGCTGAGCACGAAGTACCAGGACGATGCCGCGGAATGGGGGGTACAGAAGGAAGAAGTGTGGCGCCGTTATATGGACTTCCTTTATGACCATAAAGTCATTAAGAAAAAAATTAACATCAAGGCTGCCTACACAAACGAATTTCTTCCAAACCGGCCATGACGTATTTGCAATTGGAAGACATTACGAAAACATTTGGAGGGAAAAAAGTGCTCGACGGCATTTCCGCAACGATCCAAAAAGGTGAGTTCTGCGCTTTTATCGGGCCGAGCGGGTGCGGAAAAAGCACGCTGTTAAATATCATTGCCGGGATTGAAAAGGCGGATGGCGGCAAAGTGATGCTTGGCGGCAAACCGGACGGGGTTCAGGATGCCGCCGGTTTCATGCCGCAGCAGGATTTGCTTCTGCCCTGGCGGACGGCACTGCAAAACATTGTCCTACCGCTTGAAATAAAAGGGGTGCGGAAACGGGAACGAATTTTGCGGGGGATGGAGGTACTCCGGCAGTTTGGCCTTGAAGATTACGCCGGCCACTATCCCGCCTCGCTCTCGGGCGGCATGCGGCAGCGGATCAGCTTTTTGCGCACGTATTTATGTGAAAAGCCGGTTATGCTGCTGGATGAACCGTTCGGAAAACTCGATGCTTTTACAAAAATGGATGTCCACCGCTGGCTGCTTGAATCATGGGAGAAAGGAAATCAGACGATTCTTATGGTTACCCATGATCTTGATGAAGCCGTGCTGCTATCGGACCGTGTTTTTGTCATGTCGCAGCAGCCGTCCGTCATCATCCACGAATTGAAGGTGCATTTGCCGCGCCCGCGGAAATGGGAGATGCTCTCTTCGGATGTGTTGAAAAAAGACAAAGATGAACTGTTAAGAGAGCTTGCCTCATTTTTGGGGAAATAAAAAAGGTTTGGAGAGGCTCCAAACCTTTTTTACAAGTTCAGCATATTGGATGCTGCATATTTTTCGACGGAAAGGCCGGTGCGGTCAACTTTGGCCGGTTCAACCAGCACATGCGGGAAATGGGCGCGGATCGTTTCTGCCATGGCCTCTGCCTCTTCGAACGGTACGAGCGAAATAACCGTCGGGCCGGCGCCGCTAATGACCGTCCCGTATGCGCCGAGTGATTTGGCCAGCCTGCGGATCTCCAAAAATTCGGGGATCAATTTTGTCCGGTATGGCTCGTGAAAACGGTCTTGTTCCATCATCTTTCCAGCCAGTTCGTACTGGCCACTTATGAGCGCCGCAATAAAAAGGTTGCTGGCCGCGCTCCCTTTTACCGCTTCTTTCCGCGCATAAAAATCAGGAAGCACTCTGCGCGCATCTTCCGTTTTCAGCTCATAATCGGGAATAAAAAGGAGCAAATCCGCCATGATGTCAAAAAACGGCATGACTTCAAACCGTCCGTCCCCGCGCTCGGCTGAAACAACGAGCCCGCCGAACAGGGATGCCGCGACATTATCCGGATGCCCCTCGATCCGCGAGGCAATGTCCAGCTTTTCCGCAAGCGAAAGCCCGAGATTTCCGGCAAAGTTGGCAAGTTCAATGCCGGCTACAACGGCTGAGGCGCTGCTGCCAAGCCCGCGGGCAAGCGGAATTTCACTGTCAACAATGACTTTGCACGGGGCCAGCCGGCTGCCATATAAATCCGCAACCTGCCGCGCAATTTTTAAGATAAAAGGGTCGCTGTCTTCCGGAAGCGGCGGCAAAAGGGGCGATACTTGTTCAAAAACCCATTCCTTGCTGCCGCACACTTCAAGCGTTAAGAAACGGTTGAGCGCCATGCCGACTGAATCAAATCCGGGCCCGAGATTTGCCGTGCTTGCGGGTACACGGATAACCAGCCTGTTCATACATGGATCACATTCGAAAGATAATCTGTCACGGCTTCTTCCGTTGCCGGCAGCACGGCAGGCCGGACTTCGACTTGGGACATGGCGGTTTGCGGGTCTTTAAGCCCGTTTCCGGTCAGGACAGCAACCACTTTGCTCCCTTTTTTGATCTGTCCCGTTTTGACCTGCTTGATGACACCGGCGATGGACGCACATGAACCCGGCTCGGCGAACGTCCCTTCATTGCGGGCGAGCAGCCGGAACGCATCAAGAATTTCTGGGTCTGACACCAAGTCGATCACGCCGCCTGATTCATCGCGGGCATTGACGGCCAGTTTCCAGCTTGCCGGGTTGCCGATCCGGATCGCGGTGGCGACCGTTTCAGGGTTTTCGATCACCCGGTCCCGGACGATGGCAGCCGCGCCTTCCGCTTCAAAGCCGTGCATTTCCGGCAGGCCGGTTTCAAATTTCTCATTGAACTCTTTGAATCCTTTCCAATACGCGCTGATGTTTCCGGCATTGCCGACCGGGATGGCAAGGACATCAGGTGCTGAACCCAGCTGCTCACAAATCTCGAAAGCTGCCGTTTTTTGGCCTTCCAGCCGGTAAGGGTTAACTGAGTTTACAAGTGTGACAGGCGAAGTTTTGCTTACTTTCCTGACGATTTTAAGCGCCTGGTCAAAATTGCCGTCAATTTCCACGATTTCAGCACCGTACATAACGGCCTGCGCCAGTTTGCCAAGCGCGATTTTTCCGCTCGGAATCACGATGATCGCCCGGATCCCGGCTTTTGCAGCATAGGCGGCCGCAGAAGCGGATGTGTTGCCGGTAGAGGCGCAGATAACGGACCTGCTGCCGCTTTCGATCGCTTTCGCAACCGCCATCACCATGCCGCGGTCTTTAAAAGAGCCGGTCGGGTTCAACCCTTCAAATTTTCCGTACAATTCCACGCCGAGTTTTTCCGATAAGCGGGCAAACGGGATAAGCGGCGTATTGCCTTCAAATAATGTCAGTTCTGGTGTTTTGTCTGTGACGGGTAAAAATGATTTGTACTGCTTGAGTAATCCTGGCCATTGATTCATGTCTTTACGCCTCTCCTTCAACACGGTAGTAGCTGTTCACTTCTTTGACAACAGGCATGTCATTTAACTGCTCGAGCGCCTTTTGGAAACGGTCGAGCGACACTTTGTGGGTGACAATGATGATTTCTGCAAGCTCATCGCGTTTATCAGGCGTCTGCAAAATCCGTTTAAAGCTGATGTTGAGCGCGCTGAAGGCGGCTGTAATTTTCGAAAATGCGCCGACCTGGTCTTTTAAATGCATACGGATATAAAATTGCCCGTAGCGCTGCTCAGACGGCATGAGTTTCCGTTCAAAGCGCGGGCCCCTGAGGTTCCGGCCGTTCACACCGAGCTGCATGTTTTTAATCGCGGCAATACAATCGCTCACGACCGCGGTCGCAGTCGGCATGCTTCCGGCGCCGGGCCCGTAAAACATCGCCTCGCCGATTGCTTCCCCGTTAATATAAACGGCATTGAATTCATTTTTCACGGAAGCAAGCGGGTGTTTTTGGGCGATAAACGTCGGCTGCACGCTCACTTCAATATGTTCATCCTGGCATTCCGCCATGCCGATCAGCTTCATCGTATACCCAAGCGTTTTCCCGTAATGCAAATCTGCAGATGAAAGATGGGTAATGCCTTCCACTTCCACATCTTCAAGTTTCACATTTGTATAGAATGCGAGCCGTGCCAAAATCGCCATTTTTCTTGCCGCATCCAGGCCTTCCACATCTGACGTCGGGTCGGCTTCGGCAAAACCAAGTTCCTGTGCCTCTTTCAGTGCCTCGTCATAAGAAACGCCTTCATCCATCATTTTGGTTAGAATAAAATTGGTTGTCCCGTTGACGATCCCCATCACTTTTTGGATCCGGTCGGAAACAAGGCCGTCCGTGAGCCCCCTGATAATCGGGATGCCGCCGCCGACGCTTGCCTCATACAGGAGGTCACACTGGTTTTTCCAGGCCAGTTCCTGAAGCTCCGGGCCGTAGAGGGCAATTAAATCTTTGTTCGCGGTTATGACATGTTTTTTATTTTCAATCGCCTTGACAATGTACCTCCGGGCTTCATCAATTCCGCCCATCACTTCGACGACGACATCAATTTCCGGGTCATTTAATATCTCATCGGGATTTGTAGTGACAGAGGCGGGATCAATGTCTACACCGCGGTCTTTTTCGATGTCGCGCACGAGAATGCGTTTCACCTTTACTTCACGCCCAAGCTGGTGGACGAGTTCCTCCTGATGCTGCCGGATCAGTCTGACAACGCCGCAGCCAACGGTTCCGAGTCCGAGCAGTCCGATTGAAACGTCCGATTTCATTTGATCACACCTCTTTATGTATTTTTACATAAAACAAATGTCTTTGTATAATAGACATTAAAGCATGAATACAGAGGAAGATCAAGTCTTTCTTTTTTTAAAAGTAAGAAAAAGAATCAGACGTATAGTGCTGGTTGCGGGTGCCGCTCCAGGCAAACTTCGAGAATTGCGGCATTCATGGCGTCGTTTTTTTGGACCATTTCAAACGCATGCGGGAGAAAGCATTCAGCCGGCGAGACTGCGGCCTCCCCGCATATATCGATGCCAAATACTTGTTTTTGATCGAGAATGGCCGAAATGCAGGACAGCAATTCCTGCCTGCCCATCGCCCCCTGATCCCAGTTTGTCTCGGCAAAAGCCGGGGAAAGGACGTCTTTGTCAATGCTGATATAGACGGTATCTGTTGGAATGGCGGATAAAATCCGTTGCCGGTTTTCAAGATTCCGGCTGTTAAAAGGAAAGATTTGGACGGTTTGCGGCGGGCGGCGATGTGTTATGAAAGAAGTCGGGCCGATGATGGCAACGCTTTTCAGCAGCGGGTTCATTTTTAAGGCGTAGGAAACCCATGACCCGCATGACAGCAGTGTTTGTTCAAAGCTGTCGTCCATGTCCGGATGGTTGTCGAACAGCACAAGGGTGAACGGTTCCGGCGCTTCTTTTAAAAGCAGGGAGGTTACATAATGGTAATTGCCGCTTCCAAGAAAGGTGATGCCTTTTTGCTTGCGGCGGCCCAGTGCCGTTTCAATTTGGAAAAGCGCCTCTTTTTCACAAAAAAGATTGGTATGGCGGATATGTTTCATATTGATTGTTTCATGGGGAAAAGACTGGACCCTTTTTTGTTCATCATACGTTTCGTCAAAAGCCAATATCGTGACACCTTTATGCAATAAACCCATCTCTTTCATCTCCTTTAAGAAATCACAGAACGGGTTGAACAAGGTTCCTTTGAATGGCGGAATATTGAAACGATTTATGATTTATTTTATCACACTTTTTTAAAGCGTGCACCGTTTCCGGCTCAACAGGAAGGGGCGGGAAAGATTACACACGTAAATTCTTGAAATGGCAACCGGCAAACGCCGCGCTCCCGCGTCCTTTTGGGGGGGATTTTCATCCGAATTTTTCATTGCGAGATTGCGGCATGAAAAGCGGAATCGCGCCGGCCGTATTATTTTTTCGCATCAAAATAAGCCTCCCTCATGCAGGAAGGCTTTATGCTCTATTAAACGATGACCGGCGGTTTGCGCACGAGGCTCATAATGCCTGCAATCAGGTAAAGCAGCGCCGGGAGCACCCCGAATCCGACGGTGAAAAAGAACACAAGCACTGCGCCGATAATAAGCAAAATGCCTGACAGCTTCGGACTTTTGTTATTCCTCAGTTGAACAGCGGCGAAAATGCCGACCGCCGTTCCGATGGCAAGCACCACAGCAATTCCCCAGCCGAGTGCCTGGATCGTATGAAGGGCTGTTTGAAAATCGGTTTCCGGGATGGAGGCATCCGTTTTCATCCGGGCTTCCATTTGGTTGATACCTTCGCTTTTCATGGCTACTGTACCGAAGAAGACAAGAATTGCGGCAAGTCCGTTTAGCACCGCGCCAATGACGCTCAGTATAATTTCAGCAGTTCGTTTCATTTATACCACCCCTTTCTTTCTTGTCTATAAAACCCATTCCCTTCCATAAATACGAAAAAAACAAAAAAAGGATTCGGAAATTAGAAATTTTATGTTGCCGCATTCAAGCAGTGTTACAATAAAACTATGAGAACGGGGGTGTTTGGCAATGCAAATTTATACAAGCAAAGAAATTAAGGAAGCCGATGCAACGGCAGCTTCTTTCGGCATGGATACGTTTACGCTGATGGAAAATGCCGGAAGCGGCCTGTACCGGGCACTTGCGCCGCTCCTTTCCAAACGCGACACGATTGCGGTGCTATCCGGCAAGGGGAATAACGGCGGGGACGGAATCGTGCTTGCCCGCTATTTAAAACTGAACGGATACAAAGCGGATTTGATCTTTCCTTTAGGTCCGCCGCAAACGAAAGAGGCCGCGCAGCATTTTTCCTATTTTCAATCGTGCGGCTTTGAAGCAGCCCCTTTTGACCGTGAGAAACAGTATGACTGGATCGCAGACGGGCTACTTGGCGTAGGTACCAGGCTGCCGCTCAGGGATGATCTTGCAGAAATAACCGATTGGATCAATACCCGGAAAGCAAAAGTGGCCGCCATTGACGTACCGACGGGAGTGGCGGGGGATACGGGTGATGCCGATCCGCATACCGTACACGCGGATTATACGTTTTCTCTCCATGGATTGAAACCGTCCAGCCTGTTATTCCCTTCTTCCGCTTATTTTGGCGAAACAAAGGCTGTCGAAATCGGCCTGCCGCATACATCAAAATGGAAAATTTGGTCGGAAGAAGATGTCATCCGTTCGCTTCCCGAAAGAAGCGGAAATGTCCATAAAGGCACGTTCGGGACCGGGCTTTTGGTTGCCGGAAGTGACGATATGCCGGGCAGCGCGGCGTTGGCTGCGATCGGCGCGATGCGGATGGGGATCGGGAAACTCTCCGTTTTTACGGAAAGCGGTGCTCGGAATGTGATTGCCACACTCGTTCCTGAAGCCACTTATTTAAAAAGGGATTTTTCAAAGCGGCTGAACGATTTGGGGCAGAAGTTTGCCGGGGTGGCCATCGGTCCCGGGATTGAACCGGATAAGCAGCTGGAGTCTTTCATTCATGGCGTTTTAAAAGAACCGCTTCCTGTTGTCCTCGATGCGGGTGCATTACATAAAAGGGCATACCCGAAACGCACGGCTCCGGTCGTTTTAACGCCGCATCCGGGGGAATTTTCAAGGATGGCGGGCATTCCGGCCGGGCAAATGGCATCGGACAGGATCAGGCTTGCTTCCGCTTATGCGCAGGAACACGGGGTCACCGTCGTTTTAAAAGGGCAGTACACGGTGATGGCTTTTCCGGATGGCAGCGGCTATGTAAATGCAACCGGCAACAGCAGCCTGGCAAAAGGCGGAAGCGGCGATACATTAACCGGCATGCTCTTGGCAAATATATGCACGTATGCTAATATCAAGGAAGCGGTTGCCAATGCCGTTTATATTCACGGGGCATGCGCCGACTTGTGGATCCGGGAAAACGGGTCCTCTACACTCACTGCCCATGAATTTTCCCGGCTGCTTCCAAAAGTGATGCACCAATTGGAAACGGCCGCGAAAGATGCATGTGAAGCGCCGGGTTTAGGAGAACGGTGACCGTTTTATAAAGAGGTGACAAATGATGCAAAAAATCAAGAAGGCGATTATCCCGGCAGCGGGGCTTGGAACACGTTTCCTGCCGGCGACGAAGGCAATGCCGAAAGAAATGCTTCCGATTGTCGATAAGCCGACAATCCAATATATTGTGGAAGAGGCCATTGATTCCGGCATTGAAGATATCATCATCGTAACCGGGAAAGGGAAACGGGCGATTGAAGACCATTTTGACCATGCATTTGAGCTTGAGGACAATTTGATCGCAAAGAAAAAATTTGATCTGCTTGAAAAAGTGCGCCAGCCTGCAGAAGTGGATATCCATTATATCCGGCAAAAGGAACCAAAAGGATTGGGCCACGCGATTTGGTGTGCGCGCAAATTTATCGGAAATGAACCGTTTGCCGTGCTCCTTGGAGATGACATCATCCAGGCTGAACCGCCTTGCCTGAAACAAATGATCGATGTTTATGAACAGGTCCATTCCAGCGTGATTGCCGTCATGGAAGTCGCGCGTGAGGAAACAAACCGTTACGGGATTATTGACCCGCTCGATCAAAAAGGAAGAATTTATGATGTGAAAGGCTTTGTAGAAAAGCCGAAAGTGGAGGAAGCGCCGTCAAATGTCGCCATTATCGGGCGGTATATTTTAACACCGGAGATTTTTGATTTCCTTTCATTGCAAAAGACCGGTTCAGGCGGAGAAATCCAGCTGACCGATGCCATTGAACAATTGAATGAAATCCAAAAAGTGTATGCCTATGCTTATGAAGGGAAACGCTACGATGTCGGCGAAAAGTTCGGGTTTATCAAATCGACGATTGAAATGGCGCTTTCCCGGGAAGATCTGCGCGATGATTTGCTCCGGTATCTGGAAGATTTGCAATGGAGAATACAAAACGACCGGATCTGAAGCTGCCGGGTCTGCCGGTAAAAACGCCTGTTTCGTGAAATGTGCGAACGCAGGCGTTTTTTATCGGACCTGTGTGAAGGGGGTGCGGGATACAATCTGAAGCTCCGGCTGCTTTGATGCAAAAAACAAACCCTGTCCATTGGCAAAAATCACACGGCCGGATGAAAAAAGATGTAAGATAGTAGCGAAAGCAAGGAAAGGATGGCACATTTTGAAAAAAGATGACCAAAGATTTAAACAGGCGCATAAGGAAGCATGGATCGGCGTCGGGCTTGTGCTGTTCAATTTTCTCTGGTGGTACGGTTTTGCTTACGGCTTAGGTACACGGCCGGCCAAACAGTACCATTATATATTTGGCATGCCGTCATGGTTTTTTTACAGCTGCATTGCCGGCTATATTGTCGTGACGGCGCTTGTCATCTTCATTGTGAAGTTCTTTTTCAAAGATATTCCTTTCGATGATGAAGAGGGGGACAAGCCATGAACTGGCCGGTACTGGCACCACTGCTCATTTTTTTGCTTATTATTTTTGCCGTTGGTTTTTGGGCCAATCAATATGTGATCAAAACGCAATCTTTTGTACATGAATATTTTCTTGGGAAACGGCAGCTCGGCGGCTTTATCCTTGCGATGACAATGGTGGCGACATACGGGAGCGCCAGCAGCTTTATCGGCGGCCCGGGCGTGGCGTACACGCAGGGGCTTGGCTGGGTGCTCCTTTCCATGGCGCAGCTTTCAACCGGTTATTTTGTCCTGATGGTACTCGGGAAAAAATTTGCGATTATGGCACGCAAATATGATGCGGTGACGCTGATTGACTTTTTAAAAGGCCGCTATCAAAGTGATACCGTCGTCATTTTGGCGGCAGCAAGCATTATTATTTTTCTGTTTTCATCCATGACGGCACAGTGGATCGGCGGGGCACGCCTTGTTGAATCGCTGACCGGCCTGCCGTATACGGCGTCGCTCCTGATTTTTGCCGCTTCTGTTACGCTGTTTGTCGTAGTCGGGGGATTTCGCGCAGTGGCGGTGACAGATGCGGTCCAGGGGACGGTCATGTTTCTCGGCACGCTTATTTTACTAGTGGCAACCATTAAAGCGGGCGGCGGGATGGAACATATTATGCACAATCTTGCTGTGCAGGACCCGGACCTGATTACGCCGTTCGGGCATGGGCACAGCCTGGCCCCTGCCTATGTATCGTCGTTTTGGATTTTGGTCGGGATCGGTGTCGTCGGCCTGCCGCAAATTACGGTCCGGGCGATGTCTTATAAAGATTCCCGGGCGATGCACAGGGCGATCATCATCGGTACCATTGTCATTGGTTTTATTATGTTCGGCATGCATTTTATCGGCGTGATGGCACGCGCTGTCATACCAGGTGTGGAAGTGCCGGATACGGTTATGCCGCTATTAACGATGAAAGTGCTGCCGCCAGTGCCGGCCGGTATTGTGCTCGCTGCCCCGATGGCCGCGATTATGTCCACCGTTGATGCGCTGCTTATTCTCGTCGGTTCTGCGCTCGTCAAAGACCTTTATTTGAATTATGTGAAGCCGGACGCATCCGAAAAACAGATGAAAGCAGCGAGTTTCGGCGTGACCGCAGCGGTTGCCGCCGTTGTCGTGCTGTTGTCGCTCAGCCCGCCGAAATTGATTATATGGCTCAACTTGTTTTCCTTTGGCGGCCTGGAATCCGTATTTATATGGCCGGTTATTTTCGGCCTGTACTGGAAAAAAGGAAACAAGTACGGCGCGGTTTGTTCCATGATACTCGGTATGGGCTCGTACATTTTGCTGGACCGCCTGCACCCAAACCCGTTCGGATTGCATACAGTTGTGCTTCCGGTTCTTATTTCATGCGCCGGGTTTATTGCGGCGAGCCTCCTCTTCGGGCGCAAAAGGGCTGCCATTCGGGCCGGGTCCGAGTAATCTGGCGCCCCAAATTGAAATTTTGGCTAAAAATGCGCGGTGCCCGGGGAAAGCCTGCAAAATAAGAATCAATCGGACCGGGACGAGTCATCCTCCCGGCCCCTGATTGAAAGACAGCCTCGAAAATTTTGCCGAAAAAGCGAAGCTGCCCGCAAATCATTTGGTGTAAATCCGCAAAAAATGGCCAAAATTTTCCCCGGGATAAATGCACGGCAGATTGGGAGCGTTTCAAAATGGGGTAGCCAATTATGGTTGGAACCGAAGCTTTCGCTGTTCTTCTGCCTGAAGCAGGTTCATGATGGCTGGAATTTAAGGCTGCGAAAAAATTTTTCGTTGCATCTCTCCCGGAATTGTGGTAATATAATGATTGTCATCTGCGGGACATTAGCTCAGTTGGAAGAGCAGCTGACTCTTAATCAGCGGGTCGTGGGTTCGAGCCCCTCATGTCCCATCACGAAGCAATATGATGCACAAATGTGACATTATATTGCTTTTTTTATTTTTATAAAGTTTTTTAGGCGGATAAATCGGCTAAAAAATAACAAGCGGACATATTCAGGCATACTATATTGTGGTATAATAAAATAGTTGCAAGTTTCGCAGCTATTTATGAATCGAAGAAAAAAGGAGATGATAACTGATGGATTCTGACGCGCATCCGAGGTCGTGCATGAAACATAAGCAAAAGGAAGTCTTCATACTGGCCTCGACCATCCCTACAGGTTATCAGTCTCTGGAAGAGTAAAGTATGCTTGAGCTTCCTCAAAAGTGAAGAGGAGGTGGCCTGCATGTTAAATATGTATTTAACGGACGAAAACGGCAAACTGAAGGAAACAGAAACTTTATCAAAAGGATGCTGGGTGAACCTGGTGAACCCGACAGAGGAAGAAATCAACCAGGTTGTCCAGCAAACGAATATACCGGCCGATTTTATTAAAGACCCGCTGGATGTCGATGAACGCTCCCGTATTGAAAAAGAAGACGATGATATTTTAATCATTGTCGGCCTTCCCGTTAAGGTAAAGGACGATGTGGACTCCGCGCTGTATGATACGATTCCGCTCGGAATTATCGTCACGCCTTTTTATTTCATCACGGTCTGCCTGCAGGATAATCCGATTATCGGAAAGTTTATCCACAGACGGGTGCGCGGGTTTTACACCTACATGAAAACCAGATTTACCCTTCAAATTCTATATGAAGTTGCAAGTTATTATTTAAACTATTTGAAATATATCGACCGCAGATCAAGCCTGATCGAACGCGAATTGCACGAATCGATGCGAAACGAGGAACTGTTCGAACTGCTGAGACTTGAAAAGACACTCGTGTATTTTACGACCTCATTAAAAGCCAATAAAATCGTCATGGAAAAAATGACACGGCAGCATTTCCTAAAAGTATATGAAGATGACATGGACTTACTGGATGACGTCATGATTGAAGTCAAACAGGCAATCGAAATGTGTGAAATCCACAGCAATATTTTAAGTGGTATGATGGATGCCTATGCTTCTGTCATTTCCAATAACGTGAACAGCGTGATGAAATTTTTGACGACGGTCACGATTATCCTTTCCCTGCCAACGGTGGTATCCAGCTTTTTCGGAATGAATCTTCACGGCCTGCCGTGGCAATCAAGCCCCCATGGTTTTTGGCTGGCGTTTTTGGTCTCTCTGGTTCTTTCCAGTGTCACAGCCCTCATTTTTTGGAAAAAAAGATATTTCTAACATACCCGGGAGATGGATTTGCATAAAATTCATCTCCTTTTCTGTTTTTTTCTTGTGAATGTGCAGGTTTCACAAACGAGAAGCGGTTTTTTTACGGCAATTTCTATACTGAATTCTGCATAAATATGCAAATATAAAATGGAAGCACTTACAATGTAAAAAGGCGGGAAAAACTTATTTTAATTGAATCACGGCTGGAAAGCAATATTTGAAAGAAAAAAGTTTATAAATGATTTATTCATTTGTCACCAATCTGACACAGCCATAGCATGTGAAATCGCATATAATAGAGCCATAAAGAAAAGAAATATTGAAAAACAGCAGAAAATCATGTGAAATTATTCACAAACTTTATTTTTTACCCTTTATGTGAAATTCTTCACAAAATCACCAGAATGGGGGCCACGATCATGGCAATTGATGAAAAAGTTGTTGGCAAATCCGCACAAATGACGGAAATGGTAAATTCCCTCGTCGTCAAAGGCCAAAAAGCACTGCGTGAATTTATGGAACTGGATCAGGCGCAAGTGGACAATATCGTAAAACAAATGGCGCTTGCAGGGTTGGAACAGCATATGGTGCTCGCCAAAATGGCCGTGGAAGAAACAGGGCGCGGCGTATATGAAGACAAAATGACAAAAAACTTGTTTGCAACAGAATACATCTATCACAACATTAAATATAACAAAACAGTCGGCATCATTGACGAAAACAATAATGAAGGGATTGTTAAATTTGCGGAACCGGTCGGCGTGATTGCCGGGGTCACTCCTGTAACGAACCCGACATCAACCACGATGTTTAAAGCATTAATTGCCATTAAAACACGCAACCCAATTATTTTCGCGTTCCATCCGTCCGCACAAAAATGCAGCAGTCATGCCGCAAAAGTGATGCTTGACGCTGCTGTGAAAGCCGGCGCCCCGGAAAACTGCATCCAATGGATCGAAAAACCGGCCATTGAAGCGACACAGCAATTGATGAAACATGCGGGTATTTCGCTGATTCTTGCCACGGGCGGTTCCGGCATGGTAAAGTCCGCCTATTCGAGCGGGAAACCTGCGCTTGGCGTCGGGCCGGGAAACGTCCCTTGCTATATTGAAAAATCTGCTGATATCAAACGCGCCGTCAATGACCTGATTTTGTCCAAAACGTTTGACAACGGCATGATCTGTGCGTCGGAACAGGCTGTCATTATCGACAAAGAAATTTATGACAATGTGAAAAACGAATTGATTGCAAATCACTGCTACTTCCTGAATGAAGCGGAAAAGAAAAAAGTTGAGAAAACCGTCATCAATGAAAAGACGCAATCCGTCAACAGCGCCATTGTCGGCAAACCGGCCTATGAAATTGCAAAAATGGCAGGCGTGGACGTCCCGGAAGATACCAAAATTTTAATTGCTGAACTTACAGGCGTCGGCCCGGACTATCCACTTTCCAGAGAAAAATTGAGCCCGGTTTTGGCCTGCTACAAAGCCAGCAGCACAAAACAAGGTTTCGAATTTGCAGAAGCCATGCTCGAATTCGGCGGACTCGGCCACTCGGCTGTGATCCATTCGACAAATGATGAAGTCATTGAACAATACGGCTTAAAAATGAAAGCCGGCCGGATCATTGTCAACTCCCCGTCTTCGCAAGGGGCAATCGGCGACATTTACAATGCCTACATGCCTTCTTTGACGCTCGGTTGCGGCACGTTCGGCGGCAACTCAGTGTCCACAAACGTCGGTGTCATTAATTTGTACAATGTAAAAACAATGGCGAAACGGAGAGTCAATATGCAATGGTTTAAAATTCCACCGCGCGTGTATTTTGAAAAGAACTCGGTCCAATACCTGGAAAAAATGCCGGATATCTCAAGTGCCTTTATTGTCACCGATCCGGATATGGTCCGGCTCGGATTTGTTGAGAAAGTGCTATACTACTTGCGGAAACGCCCGGACTATGTCCACTGTGAAATTTTCTCTGAAGTCGAACCGGATCCGTCCATTGAAACGGTACGGAAAGGCGCCGAAGCAATGGCAAGCTTCCAGCCGGACGTCATTATCGCGCTTGGCGGCGGGTCGGCCATGGACGCTGCAAAGGGCATGTGGCTGTTCTATGAGCATCCGGAAGTTGATTTCAACGAATTGAAGCAAAAATTTATGGATATCCGGAAACGGGTTGCCAAATTCCCGAAACTGGGTGAAAAAGCGCAGCTGGTCTGCATTCCGACCACATCGGGCACCGGTTCTGAAGTGACTTCTTTCGCCGTCATTTCGGATAAAAAGAACAATACAAAATATCCGCTCGCAGACTACGAACTGACGCCGGATGTTGCGATCATTGACCCGCAGTTTGTCATGACCGTCCCGAAATCCGTAACAGCCGATACCGGGATGGACGTTTTGACCCATGCGATTGAAGCCTATGTTTCCAACATGGCCAATGACTATACGGACGGCCTGGCAATTAAGGCCATCCAGCTTGTTCACGAATACTTGCCGAAAGCATACGCAAATGGGAGCGATCAACTGGCACGCGAAAAGATGCACAATGCATCGACTTTGGCAGGGATGGCATTCTCGAATGCATTCCTTGGCATCAACCATTCGCTTGCCCATAAAATCGGCGCTGAATTCCATATTCCGCACGGGCGGGCCAACGCGATTCTCTTGCCGCATGTTATCCGCTATAATGCGCAAAGGCCGAAAAAATTTGCGGCATTCCCGAAATACGAACATTTCGTAGCGGATCAGCGCTACGCGGAAATTGCGCGTATTCTCGGGCTGCCGGCAAGCACGACAGAAGAAGGCGTCGAAAGCCTTTGCCAGGAAATTATCCGGATGTGCAAACTGTTCAATATGCCGCTTAGCCTGAAAGCAGCCGGCGTGAACCGGGCGGACTTTGAAAAACGGGTTGCCGTTATTGCAGACCGCGCATTTGAAGACCAATGCACGCCTGCAAACCCGAAATTGCCGCTTGTCAGCGAATTGGAAGACATTTTACGCAAAGCTTTTGAAGGCGTTGAAGAAAAATAAACGATTTTTTAAGAGCCCGGATGTGAACCGGGCTCTTTTCTTTTCCGGCCGGGGTAGTGTATGATAAAAGGACTGGAAAAGGAAGGTCAGGGAAAAACAATGGAACCTACATTCATTCATCATTTACAGCCTTTTTTACAACAGGCATGGAAAAATTCAACGTTTGAACATTCTGCTTTTGTACAGGAAAAAGTGATTCCTGCTGTGCTGGACGGCCGGGATGTGATTGCTGTGGCACCGACAGGATCGGGAAAGACACTCGCCTACCTGCTGCCTGTGCTCGACCGGATGGATCCCGGAAAACAAGCGGTCCAGGCTGTCATTTTGGCGCCCTCTAAAGAACTGGTCATGCAAATACAAGAGGAAGCCGGAAAATGGTCACAAGGAAGCGGAATACAGAGCATCCCGCTGATCGGCGGCGCAAATGTGAAAAGGCAAATTGAAAAACTGAAAAGACATCCGCACCTTGTGATCGGGACGCCCGGGCGCATCCTCGAATTGATCCGCCAGAAAAAACTGAAAATGCATGAAGTGAAAATGATGGTGCTCGATGAAGGGGACCAGCTGCTCGAAAAGGAATACAGCCTTACAGTCGGACAAATTGTAAAATCCGCCATGCGCGATTGCCAGATCCTTTTGTTTTCAGCCACTCTGCCTGATGCAGCAGCCCAAAAGGCAATAGACCAGATGAAAGAACCCCTATTGATCCGTATTGCAAAAGAGGAGGCGCGGAGCCCGGTTGAACATATTTATATCGTAACGGGCGACCCGCGCGGCAAAATCGAGCAGTTACGAAAAATTGCCCGGATGGGGGTCCGGGGGCTCGTGTTTTTCAATAACAAATGGGATGTTTCGGTTGCAGCGGAAAAGCTCCGGTTCAAAGGGCTGGCCGTCGCCGAACTGCATGGCGATATGCGCAAGGAAGAAAGGGAAAAAAGCATCCGGTTGTTCCAAAATGGCGATGTCCCGCTCCTTTTGGCAACGGATGTTGCTGCCCGCGGCCTGGATATCCCGGTGATTACGCATGTCATTCAATTTGATTTGCCGGAAGATGTATCCGCATATGTCCACCGCTCAGGGCGGACAGGCCGGCTCGGTTCGAACGCCGGCACAGTTGTCTCCCTTGTGACGCCCGGAGAAGAAAAGGTGTTGAAAAAATTCGCAAAAGCGCAGCATGTGGAACTGGGGCGGAAAGACATCAAGCGGGGCGAACTGGTGGATCCCGAATAAGCATGTGGGCAAAACCTGTTTTTTGAAATGCGGAAAATTTGTCGGATGGTGGCTTCATTCCGCGGGCGGATTCCGAAAGCGGGAAAATGATTCTGCTTTTTAGCTTTAGAGAAGAAGAAATGCAAAGTTCTGTACGCTTTATCATGCGGAAGAAAGGCCTGCCGGAAATCGATTTCCGGCAGGCCTTGTGTTTTGAAACTTCTTTTTGAATGAGCATCGGCAATCGCCCGATCGTGTTTTGAACCTTCTTATGAATTAACATCGTCCGGGAGGCTGGCCGGTGACAAGCCGGCTTTCTTAAATACTTTGCCGAGTTCATCGTTGGCTTGTTCCAGCTTTTTGTTCGCAGCATCCAGCGAAGGGTTCGCTTTTTTCAACTCATCCGCTTTCATTTGGTAGGACTGTTGCAAATCTTTTACAGCGGTTTTTATCTCCGATTGATAGTTGTTTAATTTGGATGGGATTTTCGTATTTTTTACTTCCTTTCCCACATTTTCTGCGGATGACTGCGCCGCCTTCTGCATGGTGGCAAGCTCGGTTTTCGGCGGCCTGTCGTCCGTCTTAGCGATCGCCTGTTCATACGTATTTAAATCCCTGTCCTGGGCGTTGATACGATTGGTGAGATCCATGTAAAAATTCATCAAAGCCGTTTTTGTGGCGCTTTTTGCCGGTTTCTTTGCCCCGGACTGGCCCGCATTTCCGGAACATGCGCCAAGTGCGAGCACAAAGGCAAGGCTAAATAGTGCAAACCAAATTTTTTTCATGCTGTAGCCCCTTCCTAAATCTGTAAATTTTTAATAGACTTGCAGTACGATCATAGCATTTTTTGTTTCTTATGGTAAATAGGGGAGGGAAAAATAAGATTTATGGAAAAAGTTTTAATTCGTCTTTTTCGTATCCGCGTTTAAATACCCAGGGAAAGGGTAGGGGCAAAAAAAAAACATCGGGACTCTCCGAAGTTTTTTGTCTCAAAGCCTTTTCGCCCCGACGTACCGCGGTTTCCAATAAGGATTGCTGAGGGTGTCGATCTTGACGCCTTGCGATACGGAGTGGATGACTTGATTATGGCCGATATAAATGGCGATATGTGAAACGCCTTTTGAATAAGTATGGAAGAAAACCAGATCGCCCGGTTTTAAATTTGACTTGCTGACTTTTTTCCCTTTTTTGTAAATGCTTGCTGCTGTTCTCGGCAAGTTTTTTCCGTTCTTTTTAAATGTATAACCTACAAAGCCGGAACAATCAAAACCTGACGGGCTTGTGCCGCCCCATCTGTATGGCGTCCCTATATATTTCTTTGCCGTACTGATGACCTTTGACGGGGAATAGGATGCAGCAGCCGCTTGTTTAGCAGGCAGTAAAAAACCGGTCCCCAGCATAAGCGCAAGCAATATTGGAGCTACTTTCTTCAAACTTCCCACCTCTGTCTATGAATCTCACAATCCCACTATACCAATTTTTGTCTATTCTTTGGTTACGCTCACATTAAATAATATTACAAAAACATTACGTATACGACAAAAGTGTGAAAAGATTGGCAGCATCCGGCATGCGGGGCGCGGCAGCTTTTTTTGTTCGGATGAACCATGGATTTTGATATCTAACGTTATTTCTATATAATGGAGTCATGACTTTAAAGCAGAAGGGAACGTTCAACATGATAGTTAAGTCAGAAGCGGATTTGGAAGGACTGAAAAAAATCGGGAGGCTTGTTGCCAGCATTCGCGATGAGCTGAAGGAAAAAGCCAGGCCCGGCATCACAACAAAAGAGCTGGATGAATGGGCAGGCAAACGGTTTGCAGAAAACGGGGCGGTCTCCGGGCCAAAGGGAGAGTATGATTTCCCTGGGTACACCTGTATCAGTGTAAATGAAGAAGTGGCGCACGGCATTCCGGGAGACCGCGTGTTAAAAGAGGGGGATCTTGTGAATGTGGATGTATCCGGATCGCTGGATGGATATTATGCGGATACAGGCATCTCTTTTGTTGTTGGAAAAGGAGATCCCGAATTATTTGCGCTGTGCGAATGTGCGCAGCGGGCGTTTGACAGCGGCTTGAAGAAGATCAGGGCCGGAAATAAGCAGAATCAAATTGGCCGGGCGGTTGAAAAAGCAGTGTACAGCAGCGGATTTGAAGTGCTCCTGAATTTGACGGGCCACGGTGTCGGGAAGGCCTTGCACGAGGATCCCGAGTATATTTTAAATTACTATGATCCGGACGATACAGGTTTGTTACAGGACGGCATGGTCATTGCGTTTGAACCGTTTGTCTCGACCGGCGCCGATGAAGTGGTCGAATCGGGCGACGGCTGGACGTATGTAACGCCGGACGGGAGCTTTGTATCCCAAGTGGAACATACCGTCATTGTAACAAAAGGGACCCCTATCGTTTTAACGCGATAAGGGGAACCTGCTCCGGAGTATGCCCCGCCCGAAGCATGCACCATTCGGGCAGACATGGAGCAAGTGGAATAAATGGCCCGCTCGTTTTAATCGTAAGCGGGGGCTGAAGTATGCATTTGAAAAGATCCCGCCGTCTTACCGCGTTTTAACGCAGTAAGCGGAGAAATGCCCTCTCCGGAATACCGCCCCGCCCGAAGATTGCACCGTTTCAGGCGGAGCAGTATAAGCGGGCCATTCTACCGTTTTAACGCAATAAGCGGGGAAACGGCTCTGATCCGGTGTGCCAGCCAGCCTGCAACCAAGGATAAAATAATGTCTTTCGGCAGCGGCACCGCCATCCACATCCAGGCGATTTTGTAGCTGAACGCTTGCGGGGCCTGCGCCCATATTTTATAAGCGGCGTACATCCAGTTGGTCCCAATCAAATAGTTTACAATCATGCCGATGATGGAAGCGGTAAAGTACGCTGCCATGTTTTGGCGCTTTTCCACAATCTTGCCCGTGGCCCAGGCTGCGGGGATAAAGCTAAGAATAAATCCGAATGATGGGCTGAATACGGTTTGAAACCCGCCGCTGAATCGCGCAAAAACCGGTGCCCCCAATAAGCCGATCAGCATATAGGCGACCATCGAAATCGCTCCAAGCCTGCTGCCGAGCACTAAACCCGCCAGCACGGCAAAAAAAGTTTGCAATGTGATCGGCACCCCGCCGATGACAAGAAACGGCGCAATAGATGTAATATTTGCCCCGATGGCCATCAGCGCCGCAAACATACCCGCATAACAAAGATCAATGGCACGGAATTTTTTCGCTTCCATTTTTTCACTCCCCTTTTTTCCTTTATCTATTAATAGATTAAAAAACCGCGGCATATATGTCAACTTAGAAATATAATTGGTTTACATATTTTAAAGGATTTTGGGCTTACGATCTTGAAGTTTACATTGAGGGAGAGGGGAAATTAATTGTCACCCACCGGCTTTTGGGCGAATACACTAAACGGAAAAAGCCTGGATAAAGAGGTGGTCCATTTGTATTGGCTCAAGCCAGATATGTATTTTTCCCGGACGGAACCGGGTTACCAAAATTACCGGCAAAAATATGCATTTCCGCCCCAGCACCAGCCGGAACAGCCGGGGATTGAAAAACTGATGCACCCGCGCCCGCTGATCGAAGACCCGTCCTATAAGGGATCTGGAAAGCTTGAAAATAAAGTGGCGATTGTAACCGGCGGGGACAGCGGGATCGGCGCAGCCGCCGCGATTGCGTTTGCGAAAGAAGGCGCGGATGTCGTGATCCCGTATTATTCCAATTATGAAATAGAAGATGCCGGGCGGACAAAGCGAAGGATTGAAGCGTTCGGGCAGCGTTGCCTGCTGATTCCGGGGGACTTAAAAGATCCGGAGCATTGCCAAAACGTTGTGAAGCAAACGGTGGATACATTCGGGCATCTGGATGTGCTTGTGAACAATCACGCCATGCAGTTTGTGCAGCATGATTTGCAAGATATTACGAATGAACAATGGGATTTTACCTTTAAAAACAATATTCACAGCTTTTTCTACCTGGTAAAAGCCGCACTGCCGTATTTGAAAGCCGGCAGCTCGATTATTTTTACCACTTCTGTAACGGCGTATGAAGGAAATCCAAATTTGATCGATTATTCTGCAACAAAAGGGGCAATTGTGGCTTTTACCCGTTCTTTGTCGCAAAATCTGGTTAGAAAGGGGATCCGGGTCAATGCGGTGGCACCGGGGCCGATTTGGACACCGCTGATTCCGGCAAGCTTCTATCCGGAACAGGTTGCCAAATTCGGCCGTAATGTGCCATTGAAGCGGGCCGGCCAGCCTTACGAACTGGCCCCGACTTATGTTTATCTCGCGTCCCGTGATTCCAGCTATGTGACCGGTCAGGTGCTGCATGTAAACGGCGGGACGATTACTGGCTCGTAGGCAGGAGGCAAGACAGGCATGTCCGCCCGATTCCGCCCGGTGCAAACAAAGGCACATGACGGGTTTTCCCGTTTCCGCAAGACGGAACAAAAGGAAGTTTGTGCCATGCCGGGTTTTGCTTTTTTTCCAACAACGAAGCCGGCGGAGGCGTAAAGCAAAGCAACTAAAATTGGTGCGCATGCTTTGCGCCAACTTCCGCAACGGAGGCGGTACAGCTGCAAACAAAATGCGTGAATGATCTGTCCGCCCTATTTAAAAACGAAACCAGTTCCGTGCATGGGGTGCCCGCCCATTTCCGCAGCGGAACCGGCGCCGGCGTACAAAAAGAAAACTAGTGGTGCGCTTTTTCCGCATCTGCATATAAATCATCCAAATATTGCACGGTAAAGTCGACGAGCGCCCGCTGGTTGATAAGCCTTGACGGGGCAGCGCCGACAAAACCGGTTTTTACCTGATGGCTGCGTTCAAAGGCGCGGCCAATTTTATTGAATAAGTCGGAGTTTTCCTCGTAATCTTCGTATGATTGCCAGACTCTTTTTCCGTTTATTTTCATCGCGCAGCTCTGCGTACACCGTTTTGTATGCTTGGCCCTCGATTCGCCGAGATGCATGGATGTATTGACTTGGTAATCGACGCCGAGCAGCAAAATACAGCCATCCCGGTCATAAATCCGGGCGAGCGCGGACTTTTCCCCGAACGGGAAGTCAAGCGAGTGCCCGCTCAAAATCGATTTTGCATCCCGGCCCCAGGCGGTAAACGAGCAGTTCGGATGGTTGCTCCTTAAAACTCCCGGAAACGTCCGGAAAAGTTCGGCAATCCGGCCCATGCCGTAAGTTGGGGTAATGGCAGGGTCAAAAGCAGGCATGGAGCGCCGGATTTCTTCCCACCATGCTTCCGGAACGGGCGGGTTTTCCCAAAAGGCGGGGTCGGTATTATTCGCTGTTTGGGCCGGCATCACAATGGTGCCGCGGTCTGTCACCACTTCCATTAAAGCCCGAATGACGGCAACCTCTCCCCCGCAAACCCAGCCGAGCGCGCTTAAAGACGAGTGGACGATGACCACCATGCCTTCTTTCAGCCCGAGCTTGCGAAAATCGGCTACTAATCTTTCTTTTGTTACGAGCGTTTGTTTTTTTCGAATTACATTTTCTTCTGTCACAGGAGTTCCTCCATCTCTATTGATTTATTTGTAATGATTCTCCAGGCTTGCCTCATATCCTTTATTATTGAAAAAGTTTTTCTTGATAAGGAGAAGAGGAAGAACATGGCAGTGTTTTTTAAAGGGGCATTTATGCTGATTGGCGTTGCTTTCATCGGAGAGTGCATTGAATTTTTAACCAATATGGTACTTGCAAATGAACTCGGGGCGCACGGCATGGGGCTATACATGTCTATTTTGCCGGCCATTTTTCTAATTGTCACCATCGCCAGCATGGAACTGCCCATCTCCATTTCAAAATTTGTTGCGGAACAGGAAGAAAAATATCATCGTGATATGCTGAGGTTTACAATCCGGCTGGCATCTTTGTTTGTCCTGTTGCTCATGGCGGCAGTTGCATTGTTGCTGCCGGTGCTTCCAATTTTCCATCATTACCACCCGTATCTTCGCTGGCTGATCATTGCGCTTATCCCGATGATCGCCTTTTCCTCAATTGCGAGAGGTTATTTTATGGGTGTCCAGCAAATGGGGAAGATTGCTGCTGCCAACTTCCTGAGAAAAATGATGCAGCTTATCCTGCTTGTCTTGCTATTTCATTGGATGGAATTTGACGTGCAAATGTCGATTTTTATCGCGATATGCACGCTTGTCGGTAGTGACTTGATTGTGCTGCTGTATCTTTTTCATATGTTTGTGCTGCAAATGCGGACGCTCAAGAAAAAAGAACATGCTCCAATGGGGGGGAAGGAAATCAGAAGGAGCCTTCTTTCCGTATCATTGCCGACAACGGGCATGCGCGTGTTCCATGCCGTAACAAGTGCGATTGAGCCGTTTTTTATCAAATGGGTATTGCTTAAATCCGGGATGACGGAGGGGATGGCAAACGAACATTTCGGACTGGTGGCCGGCGTCGCTTTTACGATCGGATTTTTTCCGGCCTTTATTGCCCATTCCCTGTCCACCGTATTAATTCCAACTGTTTCTGAAGCTTATGCCAAAAGAGATGGCATAAAGCTGCAGAAACTGCTTCAGCAGGTGATGATGATGACGTTTCTTTACGGGCTTCCGGCTGTCATTGTCATTCAGTTATTTTCCGTACCGCTAACAACCTTGTTTTCCCATTCGTCTGCCGCCGCCGTTTATGTCCGGCTGTTATGGCCGTATTTTCTGTTTCACTATTTTGTCATTCCGATGCAGGCATTTTTAATCGGCCTCGGCCTGGTCAGGGATGCCCTCGCACATTTTATTTGGTCAACGATGGTTACGTACTGCCTCATTTATTATCTTGGCACAAATCCACAGTACCAAATGGCCGGCGTCATCATTGCCATGAATACGGGAACATTGCTTATCATGATGATGCATTATTTAACGATTTGTAAAAAAATTGAAATTTCCTTGGTTCTCCGCAAACCGGCGAAACATACTTTTTAACGGGACATGCGGGTTCCGGCCTGGCATTTTGTATGATTGCCCGGGCTTTTTAAGCGTCCGCAGTATGCTTATGGCGGCTTTTGCCCAATTAAATTAGCCTGTCCGGTATTTCAGGGCAGGCTTCTAAGCAGGGCTATTTTATAATCAGTACCGGGCATTTGGCGAGCTGGGTGACTTTCTGGCTGACGCTGCCAAGCATGAGCCCCTTCAGATTTCCGAGCCCTCTGCTCCCCATAATAATAAGCTGATAGTTTCCTTCTTCCGCCTTTCTCACAATCTGGGCAGCGGGATCGCCCGTTTCATAAAATTTTTCTATCTCAATTTCTTCCTCTTCGGCAAGAGCAGCGGCTTGGTCTAACAAAACATCTCCGTCTCTCTGCTGTTCAGAATAAAGGGTATCTATTGACGCATTTGGCATCCCATCCGGAATAACCGGATTTTTCTCCACATGGATCACACCGATTTTTGTAAACCTTTCTTTTGCAAAATTCAGTGCGGCTTTCAGTGCTTTGTCGCTCATTTTTGAACCGTCTATTGCCACAAGAATGCGATTAAACATAAAATCATCTCCATCGGCTTTCTTCTCATCAACCTTATCATATCATAAAAAATTGCAACAATTAACAGAGAATATGGAAGGAATACAAAAAATTTCCGCCCTTGGGGAAGACAGGCCGGGGTAGGCAGGCGCGGTTTTTTTGCATGTTCGCCGGATATTTTCAGTTCTTTTCGGAAAAATAAAGGGTATTGAACCATACGAGGTGATACGAAATGAGCGAAAACAAAAAGCAGGGAAAAATGGACAACCCTGAACAATTTGCCACAGAAAACGAAGACATGCATGATAAATTTATGAGTGAACAAACAGTTGACCCGATTCCAATGGAAGACTTGCGGGAAGAAAAGCTTGAAGAAAAAACGGATCATGACAAAAAAACGACTTCTTCAAGCGAAAAAAAGTATAAGCCGTAAACTTTGTAAGCACCCGCGGGATGGCCGGTAAAATGGAATCCGAATCCCCGGGTGCTTGTATAAAATGAACTCAAATTACCCGCCAAGCAGCAATGTATCTGTCTTGCCCGGAGCGGGAGTGAAATAAAGCAATGCAGGCATACCCGCCATTAGAAACCGCTGTAAGAATGTTAACGGAACAGGCTGTTTGAGCACCTGTTCCGTTAACTTCTTACAACCAGTTATTGTCATCCGATCCGCTGTCCCATCCGCCGAAGTCATTGTCATCATTGGAAGTGAAATTGGCTAAATCGAAACCGGTACCCTGCTGGCCGTTGTCTCCATTATCCCCATTGTCATGGGCATCATGGCCGCTGTCTTCAAAGTTCCTTAACGAATCCTCAAGATGGTCAATCTCATCCTGTTGTAAAATATTTTGCTCTTCCAGTTCTTGCAACAGATCGTTGCCATCAAGATTTTGAAAATGCTCGAACTGGTCTAAACCGATTCTGCCCTGTTCCAGTAAATACGTCAGCAAAGCGCCTGTTGCCATCCCGCCGGCAAACATGCCAAACCGGCCGATTCCGGAATTGCCCCCCTCGTTCCATCCGGTTTGCTCCGGGTGCGGCTCGTAGGCATCCCCGTTGTAGATGCTTCTTCGCGGTTCAATAATTTGCGGCCGGTTCCGCTCGATCAAAGGACGGATGATTAAAAAATGCACGAGCACGATTATAATGATAATCCCGATCAACCAACCCAATTTCATTCCCTCCTGATCAAAAGTCAATTCGCTGCTTTTATTCATCTTTGCTGCGTATTTTAACGCAAAAGAAGGAAAATAACCAGGATAAAAGTAGTTGAGATTACGAGAAAGCATGGGGCAGGCGCGCCCCATTCGCCTGTTTCTCAGCCCATCCGGGAAGAGGGGCCCTGCATGCCGATGACAGCTTTTCGTTGGGTAAAATCAATATTTTTATAGTAAGCATTTTTGACTAAAATGTTCGGCCCGAGGCATCTGGCTTGCGGGCAATGGCAGTTCAGCGATTTTGCAATTGGCGTTTTGAGCCATTTTTCAAAGACGTCGGGCAGCCTGTCATGGCGGATATTGCCAAGCGGCGGTGTATCGCCGAAATCCGTGACAATCACATCACCGGTAAAAATGTTTACATTCAGGCGGGAGCGGCCGTCCGGGTCATTGCGGATGGTCACATTTTTGCTTTCGTACAATCTTTTCAACAATGCCTGGTCTTCTGGATTGCTGCTGCACGGATAAAATGGCAGCGTGCCAAACAGCATCCACACGCTTTCATCACGGATATCGAGCAAATGGTGGATGGCTTCCCGAATTTCATCCAGGCTGAGCACTTCAAGATCAGCAGCAAAATCGCTTGGGTACATTGGGTGAATTTCGTGCCTTGCACATTTCATTTCTTCGACAATCTGATGATGGATTTGTTCCATATAAGGCAATGTACGCTTGTTTAACATCGTTTCTGCAGAAACCATCACGCCCATCTCTGACAAGGCGCGGCTGTTTTCCACGATACGCCTGAACATTTTTTCACCCTGCTGATCGCTTGGCTTGATCCGCATGTTGGCAAACCCGCCGTCAATATAATCACGGACAGTTCCCCAGTTGTGGGAGATGTGCAGCACATCGAGATAAGGTGCAATTTGCACATATTTTTCGAGTTTCATTGTTAAATTGGAATTGATTTGGGTGCGGATCCCTCTTTCATGCGCATATTGTAACAGTGGCAGAACGTAATTTTCAACAGATTTGGTTGACAGCATCGGTTCGCCGCCGGTAATGCTGATGCAGCGCAGTGTGCTGATTTCATCCAGCCGCCTGAGCAGCAGATCAAGCGGTAGCGCATCCGGATCTTTTGGCTGCAGTGTGTAACCGACTGCACAATGTTCGCAGCGCATATTGCATAAAGTGGTCGTTGTGAATTCAATATTCGACAAAGTCAGTTTGCCGTGTGTCGTAATGTCCATGTATGCTTCCCACGGATCGTATTCAGGTGTAATGCTTCGTGATGTTTCTTCTTTTAACATGTTTGTGCTCCTTTTTTGAAAAATCAACCCGGGCGCCTGCTTTGCCCGTGTCCACCTCCAAATGGCAGGCCCCATCTTTTTTCTGCTTTTTTCCTATATATGCCATGGTTCATTATAACATGCAGCCTGTTTTTTTTTTCGCACATTCCATTTCCTGGGGTCCGGGTGTCGAAAAACAGCCGGCGCAATTATCAGGACAGACGCTCCTACCACAATGCGTGCGGCAACCAAAAATCGGCGAAAACCGGCCAAAGCAATTTATCCGGCTTGTTATTTTTGGGATTGGATTTTGTTCTTTATAAACTGATTGAATTTTTCCGCTTCATCGCGGATGCTGATGCTTTGTTCCCATGACGCAGCAATGGGGCAGGAAGAACGTCATGATGATTTCGGCAGCCCTTTCCCTGATTTCTTATGCCGGCTTACAATTTACAGCATATTCCTCTATTCCGCTGATTTTGTTTATATTGTTTGTTTCCGGGTTTTTTACCACCCCGCTGAACACGCTCGCATGGGGGATGCTTGCGGATTGTGTGGACTATGCAGAGTGGAAAACGGGAATCCGCGCAGACTTTGTGGTGATTTCCAGCATGAGTTTTACCAATAAACTGGGTGTCGCGCTCGCCGGCTCATTTTCAGCATTCTTTTTAAACAAGGCCGGCTATGTTCCAAATGCAGCCCAGTCCGTTTCATCCCTTCAAGCGATTAAGGACATAAATGCAATCATCCCCGGCATTTTTATTCTTCTGTCTGTTTTGCTGATCAGCTTCTATCTATTACAGAAAACAGATACAGGAAGATGATGAAGGAGCTGGAGCAGAAAAGATGAAACCGTTGTACGGGGGTTTTGAACAGAAGACCGAGGGGTCGGTGCTTTTTCCCCGGTAAAACGGGAGGGCTGCAGCCACCAGCCCTTTTTTGCATGTCCCCATCTTTTTTAACAGGCCGGCTTTCTATTTCAGTGCCGAAACAGATTTTGTAAAAATAAAAATTGACATGAAATGCGTTTCATTATTTACACTATAACTACATAAAAATGAGCCTGCCGGCAGGGGCTTGGTTTAAATACCTCCATCCTAAAGCATGGATGCCTGCTGAAAAATCGCAAGTGTTTTAACTAGGTGAGGTTATGACAAATATCAGAGACTTGGCGAAAATGGCCGGCGTGTCTGTGACGACCGTCTCCCGTGTGCTGAACAATCATCCGTATGTAAGTGAAGAAAAAAAGAATGCCGTCTTAAAAGCGGTAAAAGCAACCCGGTACCATAAAAATATCAATGCCGTCCATTTGAGCAAAGGGAAAACAAAATTGATCGGGGTCGTTTTGCCATTTACAGATCATCCTTATTTTTCCCTTTTATTGAAAGGGATCGCAAAACAGGCGCTCGAGTATAACTATAAGCTGCTTTTGTTTCAAACAGACTATATGGAAAGCAGGGAAACGGAAGCCCTGCAAATGTTGCAACAAAAGCAAATTGACGGTTTAATCATTTGTTCGCGCGCCTGCAGTATGCGCAAAATTGAAGAATACCTGCCATTCGGGCCGATTGCGCTTTGTGAATGTGTAAAAGGCGGCGAAATATCGTCAACGTATATTGACCACTATAAAATTTTTATGGATGCACTTGAATTTTTGTACCGGAAAGGCCATACGAAAATCGGGTATTGCATCGGCAGGAAATCCGGCACCAACAGCCGGAACCGCGAAAAAGCCTATTGGGATTTTCATAAAAAATACCATTTGCCGCACCATCCGGAATATATTTTTGACCAATGCTACGATTATGCGGATGGAGAAATGGTTTTAAGCCGGGTAAAAGAAATGGACCCGCCCCCGACGGCACTGCTTGTGACAAGCGACCAGGTTGCAGCAGGGATTGTCATCAGTTGCAACAAACAGCAGATTTCTATTCCGGATGAGCTGGCCATCATCGGATTTGACAATGAACCGATTGCCAGAATGCTGAATATCACAACCATTGATATTCCGCTTGTTGAAATGGGCCGGAACCTTGTCCGCCAGGTTTTGAGGAAGGAAATTAAAAACAAGGAAATTTCTGTAAAACTCATTGAAAGAGGCACGGTATAGGGAAAAGGGAGGCTGGAGAAGTTCCGTTCAGTTCTGCCGCGTGTAAAGCCCGGCCAGCCCCAGCCTGCCAAAACAATCACTGTGCCCGAAACGGCGCCGCAAAATGGATACTTTTGTTTGATCAAACGGGGAGGGAGAAAAGTGAATATACTGGAAGATGCAAAGGCCATGGTTTTAGAACTGTATGCCAGTTTGTGCAGCAAAATAGGCGGTCAGCCATTAGAGAAGGTTGTAGATGTGATCAGCCGGTCGAACCGTTTGTTTTTGGCAGGAACGGGCTGTTCGGAAATGATCCTCCGTGTCTTTGCCAACAGGCTGGTCCATTTGGGGTTCCGGGTTGGGATGATCGGCGACTTAATTTCGCCTGTTCCTAAAAAAGGGGATATCATCCTTTTCAGCTCAAAATCGGGAGAAAATCCCGCTTTATTGAATGCCGCCCGAAAAGCCCGGCTCCACGGCATAAAAATGGTGGTCATAACGGCTTCTCCTGAATCAACCCTTGCAAAAATGGCTGATTTGACAGTCTTGTTGCCGGGTGAACTGCCCGAATTTAAAAATATAAAACAGGCCGGCCTTGCCCCGGAAAGAACGGAAACCTTATTTGAACTGCTGAGTTTTTTGATTTATGATGTCATTACAGCATCTTTAATGAAAAAACGCCAGCCTGAAAAAGTATGCCTGAAATAGAACGGGAAAGGATCAGGAAGAATATGAAACAACAAAGCGTGATTTTTTTTGATATAGACGGGACTTTGCTGACACATGAGAAAAAGCTGCCTGCCACAACCAAAAAAGCGATAGATAAGCTGAAAAGCGATGGTCATGTCACAGCCATTGCAACGGGCAGGGCCCCGTTTATGTTTGAAGATTTGCGGAAGGAACTCGGGATGGATACGTTTGTGAGCTATAACGGGCAATATGTCGTCATGAACGGGGAGGTATTATATAAAAATCCGTTAAACAGGCAATCCCTTGAAGAATTGACTGCATATGCCCTTTCCCACAAGCATCCGCTCGTCTATATGGACCATGAAGACATGAAAGCCAATGTGCCAAACCACGATTATATAGAAAAGAGCATTGCGTCTTTGAAAATTGGCAGTTTTCCTGCGTATGACCCGCATTATTATAAAGGGCGGGAATTGTACCAGGCGCTCCTGTTCTGTTCAGAAGGGGAAGAGAAACAGTATGAACAGGCGTTTCCGGATTTTGAATTTATCCGGTGGCATCCGCTCTCTGTGGATGTTTTGCCAAAAGGCGGGTCAAAAGCGAGGGGAATTGAAAAGATTGTTGAAAAATTGGGCTTTCCTCCAGAACGCCAATATGCGTTTGGCGACGGGTTAAATGATATTAAAATGCTGTCCATGATTAAAAACAGTGTGGCAATGGGGAATGCGGAAGAAAAGGTAAAGGCCGCCGCCAAATACATTACAAAATCTGTGGAAGACAGGGGCATTCCCCACGGCCTGCAGATTGTCGGGCTGTTATAATCCATACAGGGCTTGCTGTATAAGCAATCATCCCGTACCGGGAAAGGCTCTGTCTGTTTTGGCTAAACTTCACTGCAAAGCCTGTCCCAAAAATATGCGCCGGCTAATTTTCATTCTTCTGCGGGCGCCGCGTTCACTAAATGAAAAATGCAGGAAAAGTTTTGCACTCGAAAGCCGGTTTTCAACGTAACGGATACCAGCCAAAACCCGATTCGGAAAAAGCCCTATAATAAAAGCACCGTTTTCAGCGCAAAATGGAAACGGTGCTTTTTTATTTCCACAAGCGCAATTGCCGGCGCCGGTGTACCAAGGAATAGTTAAGGAATAGTTAAGGAATAGTTATAGGGCGTTTTCGGGCATTTAAAAAACACAAAAAAAAGACGCGCCGACAAAACTATTCCCTTCCCGACGCTTCTTTCTCCTGGCTGATTTTGCTGAAGTACTCATATTCTGTTTCAAGTTCCGTCAAAGTCAGGGTGAATAGCTGCTTGTCATCTTCCCGATAGGCGCCAAGGGCAATCAGTTGTTCGATCAAATATTGCCGCTTTTTTTCTATCGCGTGCCGCAGAAAATTTTTCAAATGCGCATCCTCCCATCCTTTGGAGCATGATTTAAAACTCATCATATTTCCGTACGGGATTCGATATGCGCAATTTCTTGAACAAATGATGAACATTGTGCCGCAATCCATTCTTTTTCATGATCCATTGTAGCGACGTGATAAGAGTTGCGGAGCGGAATGATTTTTTTCCGGCTGGCAAGGATATGCGCGGCAATATAATCTGTATTTTCAGGAGGCACGACATGGTCTTCTGTTGATTGGAAAAACAGTGCGGGGCAATGGATGGCGGAGAGGTTTTCCCGCGTTTCCCGCATCACGGACAGAAGCTCACGGATGGAAGCCGCCGGCACTTTTTCATATGCAATTTCATGCACGCCCGCTGCTTTGATATCCGGCGGGCCCTCTTGAATATACCGCCCTTTCGCCAGGCATTTTTCCAGTTCGGGGATGCTTTGGATGGCCGCGTTGATACACACCATTCCCCGGATATCCGGGTGTTTTTCCGCGAGATGCAAAGCCAGCGTGCCGCCCATTGACTGGCCGATAACAAAAATATCGCGGCAATGCCGTTTCAGCAGCTGATAACCCTCTTCAAGGCTGTCAATCCAGTCTTTGTAAGTGCAGCGTTCCATGTCCAAATAGTGCGTCCCGTGCCCCTTTAATCTTGGCGCGCAAACCGTAAACCCGTCCGATGCCATTGCCCTTCCCAAAAAGCGGACACTTTGCGGGGTGCCGTTGAATCCATGCGAGATGAGAATGCCAATTTCATTTCCTTTTATAAAAAAGGAATCTGCACCCGGGAGAACGGGATAGTTTTCATCCATAAAAAAGCTCCTTCCTAACGTTTATACGGTCAGTGAATTTAAAATGTTAATGTAATTTTAAACCAATTAATCCTAGTTGTAAAGTATGTTTTATCGGTAAAATGACGCAGGATAGGTAAAAACCATTGTAAAAAAGGGCTAACTATAGTCCCGGATATGGAGCGGAAAATGCCTTTCAAGAATTTTTTTGAACGCCGGATCCTGGACATGCTGGAGCATATATGCCATGTTCGTAATCGAGTTGACACAGCCCATCGCCAGTTCATTTAAACCATACAGTTCATGTGCGGCTAATTTCATGATTCAACCTCCACTTTTTTTGAACCAACCTTATTTTGTTTTAAACGGGGCAGGATATACAGGAACGTTTTCATTGTTTTTTGCAATGGCCGGTGCTACTGTAAAAATGAAACCGTCCCGCAAATGGGCAGGAGGAGGAGAGGGTTGTGAAGACAGAAACTTTACGTTTAAAGGCGCATCAGGATGCTGAACTGACGGCGTACGTACTGGACGGATCCCCCGAGTTCAGCAATATCGGGGCGCGCCCGGGTGTGCTTATTTTTCCCGGTGGCGCCTACCGGTTTACCTCGGACAGGGAAGCGGAACCGGTTGCGATGGCATATTTGGCGGAAGGATTCAACGCGTTTGTACTGCGCTACTCGGTCGGGGAATCATTCCGTTTTGAAGCGGTTTTACAAGATGCGGAAGAAGCCATGGAGCGGATTCGCGACTATGCGGGGGCATGGCATACAGACCCTGAAAAAATTGCGGTTGCCGGTTTTTCTGCAGGAGGGCATCTTGCCGCCGCACTCGGTACGATCGGGAAAAATAAGCCCAATGCATTGATTTTAGGCTACCCTTGTATTTTGGATTCGATGAGCGGGAGCCTTGCTTTTCCGGTGCCGTCTGTTGACAAGGAAGTGACTGCCGAAACGCCGCCGGTCTTTCTGTTTTCAACGTTTGAAGACCAAACCGTGCCGATTGAAAACTCGATTGCCTTTATGCAGGCGTTGAATGCACACGGCATTCCATTCGAGTCGCATATTTTTCAAAAGGGAAAGCACGGGCTGTCTCTCGCCAAACCCCACACTTCAAACGGATTGAAAGCCAATGTGGATGCAGATGCGGCGCAATGGTTTGGCCTGAGCGTTTCCTGGCTTCATAAAGTGCTCGGCCAGTTTCCGGCTAATGCCTGATTGCGGAGATTTGACCGGCCGGAAAAACGGTTCCAGATTGATAAAATCAGAAAATTTTTCCATGCATAACTGGGGACGAGCGGCGCTGTATGACAAACCATTATGTAAAAATTGGGAGGTTTGCACATGTCATGTTTAAATGAAACCTTTGTATTGGAAAATGGGGTGGCGATTCCGAAAATCGGCCTTGGCACATGGCAAGTCCCGAACGGCGAAACCACTTACCATGCCGTATCCTTCGCTTTGAAAAAAGGCATAACAGGAATAACGCCGGCAGTCTGCTGTAAAGTACGGGAAAGATTGCCCGGCGGCGGCATGCTGTTTGGAAAAAATAGACAAAACATACGGATTGCGGCGAACTTTTTACCGGCATTGAAAAATATACAGCAAAGAACCAGGGGGAGCATAAATGAAGATTGTTGCACTTTCGGGATCGCGCGTCGGCTCGAAAACAAGAACAGCGATGAATTACGCGGTAAACGTGATCCGCGGGAAATATCCGGATGCGTTAGTCACGCTCCTTGATCTGGCGGATTACGATGTGCAGTTCAGCGACGGGCGCCATTATATGGATTACGAAGGGGATACAAAATTTGTGGCGCAAACTGTCATGGAAGCGGATGCGCTTATCATCGGCACGCCGGTTTTCCAGGCATCCATTCCGGCGACATTGAAAAATGTGTTTGACCTGCTGCCGGAAAAATCACTTCGGGATAAGGTGGCAAGCATCATTGTCACGGCCGGCTCGCCGAAACATTATTTGATTGCCGAGCAGCAGATCAAGCCGATTTTGTCTTACATGAGGGCCCAAATTGTCCAGTCTTATGTTTTTATCGAAGAAAAAGATTTTTACCGGAAAGAAATTATCAATGAAGACGTCCTCTTGCGGATCAGCCGGCTTGTGGAGGACACAGTCATGCTTACGGAAACGTATGCAAAAATAAAAGAAGCCAAAAAAGCAGCGTACACCTCCCGCGACTAAAGCCGCACGTGTACCGGACGGATCAGAAAAGGGCGGACAGCTAAAACTGTCCGCCCTTTTCTGGGTGAACGGGAGCATGCCAAGACATGCAGGACGAAAAGCGGGAGTTATGATAAAGTTTCCGGTTAGTTAACTTTTTTTCATCAAAGTCAACAGACAATCTATCGACAGGTGTGGGACGGGGAAATACAATGGAGGTAAGAGGTGAACAGGATGAACGGACTGAATATTGGCAAATGCATTATCTGCAAACGAAAGGAAAAAGGCATTACACAGGAACAGCTTGCAGATTACATGGGCGTTTCAAAAGCCTCTGTATCCAAATGGGAAACAGGGCAAAGTTACCCGGACATTGTGATTCTTCCCAAAATGGCAGCCTATTTTAAACTGCAGCGGCCTGCAAAAAGCATTATCAAAATATAATTTTTTCAGAAAAACAGTTTTTCTCTTGATCATTCCCTCCCCATCCATGTAAAATAAAAATAGCAAATAAATGTTCTCGTTTTTAAATTTGGGAGGGAGTGCCTTGTCTTTTTCATTTATCCATGCGGCTGATATCCATTTGGACAGCCCTTTGGCCGGCCTGGAGCAATACGAGGGAGCACCGGTGGAAAAAATCCGCGGGGCAACCCGTGAAGCATTTAAAAATTTGGTGGATACGGCGATTGAACGGCAAGTCCATTTTCTCATTATTGCCGGCGATTTGTATGACGGCAATTGGAAAGATTATAATACCGGCCTCTTTTTCACAAGCCAGATGGTCCGCCTGCAGAAAGAAGGCATTCCTGTTTTCCTCATCCGCGGCAACCATGATGCGGCCAATTTGATGACGAAATCTCTGAAACTGCCGGAGAATGTCCACGAATTTCCGGTAAAAGCGCCGGAAACGGTTACCCTTGATGCCCTTGGCGTCGCCATTCACGGGCAAGGTTTTGCACAACGGGCAGTGGAAGAAAATCTTGTGAAAAACTATCCGCCGAAAAAAGAAGGCTATTTCAATATCGGCATTTTACATACAAGCGCGACGGGGCGTGAAGGGCATGAAAATTACGCGCCGTGCACGATAGAAGATATGATGGAGAAGCAGTATGATTATTGGGCGCTCGGCCATATCCATATGCGGGAATTGCTCCATCCGCATGACCCGGCGATTTTGTTCCCGGGAAATATCCAGGGGCGGCATATCCGCGAGACGGGGGAAAAGGGCTGCACCTATGTGGAAGTAAAAGACGGTGCGATTGAAAAGATGGAATCCATCCCGCTTGATGTGCTCCGGTGGCAATTGTGCCCGGTTGACATGGGCGGCATCGAAACGGCGGACGAGCTCATGGACGCGGCCCGCAGCGCGCTTGAGAAGGCATATGCGGAAGCGGACGGGCGTTACTTGGCGGTCCGTTTTGAATTGGCCGGCGCAACAAAAATGCACAGGGAGCTGGTTGCAAAAAAAGACCTCTTCTTGAACCAGCTGCGTTCCATTGCGCTTGAGACGGGTTTCGGCGAAATCTGGGTGGAGAAAGTAAAAATCAGGACAACAGGGCTGAACGATGCCGATGCCTTTTCCGATGAACAGTCGCCAATCGGGACGGTGCTAAAATTTATCCGCAGCACGGCCGAAAATGAAGAGATGCTTGAAGCGCTGCTGGATGAGTTCAGTGATATCCGCCAGGCCATTCCGCATGAACTGAAAGAAGGGGAAGACGGGTTTGATTTTTCCAACCCCGGCCTCGTCAAAAAGCGGATAAAAGATGTGGAAGACTTCATTCTTTACTCCTTAACGGAAACGGGGGCGGAAAAGGCATGAGATTTGATTATTTGAACCTGCTTGCTTATGGGCATTTTACAGACCAGATGCTTTCCTTTGATCCGGAGAAAAACTTCCATCTGCTGTTCGGGCCGAACGAAGCCGGAAAAAGCACAACACTCCGCTCGATTACGCATTTTTTATACGGATTTCCGCAAAAAACGAACGACGCTTTCCTCCATGGCAATACGAAATTAAGAATTGAAGGGCTTTTGCGCAACACAAAAGGGGAAGCTCTGCAGTTTACCCGCAGAAAAGGAAAAAAGAATACGGCACTTGGCCCGGACGGCAACCCGGTCCCGGAAAATACGGTCGCCGCTTTTTTAAACCATATGCCTGAATCCCAGTTTTTAAATATGTTTGCCCTTGACCATGTCCGTCTCCGTGAAGGCGGCGAGAGCCTTTTGGAAAGCGGCGGCAATGCCGGGGAAAGTTTTTTCACAGCCGCTTCGGGCATCAATGTGCTGCGCCGGGTTCTCGAGAACTTCGACAAACAGGCAGGCGCACTGTACAAAAAAACCGGTTCCGTCCCTGAATTAAATAAGCTGCTCAAGCGGGAAAAAGAACTTTCGAAAAAAATCAATGAGCAGCAGCTGAAAGTACAGGCATGGAAAGCTTTTGAGGCGCGTTACCGGGAGTTGGAAAAAGAACTCGGCCGCCTCACCGCAAAAATTAAAACGCTGCGCAGCCAAAAAGAACAGCTGCAGCGCGTCAAATGGATTTTGCCGAAGATCGCAAACCGGGAAAATCTTTTGCAAAAATTGGAAGCGCTCGGCGATGTCCCGGATCTTCCGGATAATATTGCAGAAGTCCGTGCCGAAGCGGAAAACAAATGGAACGCTTCCCGGGCAAACTTGGACAAAATTTCCCGGCAACTGGCGGGCACCGAAGCGGAAATGAAAGAAATCAGCATTCCGGAACACATTTTAGAACAGGCTGCCGCGATTACAGCCCTTTACCGCCAAGTGCAACAGTACGAAGACGATGAAAAAATGCTGCCTGAGCTCGAAGGGAAAAAGCAGCAGCTCCAAGCCCAATTGATGTCCGTTATGAAGGAGATCGACCCGGGCCGTGCAGCCGTTGAAAATATAGAACATTACCGGCTGCCTTCCGCCCAAAAAGAAATGATCCGCGAGCTTTGTAAGCAAAAGCCGTTGCTCGACCAGGCTTATGAATCATTGAAACGGGAAGGCGAAAAACTGGAAAAAGAGCTGGCAAAGAAGCTGGAAGAATTGGCTGCCTTGCCTGATCTACCGGACGTGGAAAAACTGGAAGCCGTCCTGACCAAGGTGAACCGTGCGGGAGACGTGGAAGCGGCGATACACGAGCTGGCCGCGGAATGCCGGCAAAAACAGCGGCAAGTGGAAGAAGCCGTCCGTGCTTTGCCGTTATGGGATGGCGGGGTGGAAGAACTTGTCAAACTTCCGGTGCCCGGTTTGGAAGAAACGGTGAAAAAGTTTGAAAAAGAAGCGGAGCAATTGACGCGGCAGCTGGATTCGGTGCAAAGCCGGATTTTCCGGTTGGAAGAGGACATCGAAGCTTCAGAAGAAAGCATCCGCCGGCTTGATTCAATTGCTGAAATCCCGTCCGAAGAAAAGCTGTCGGCGGCCCGCGCCTTAAGGGATGCCGGCTGGCAGTTGATCCGCACCAAACTTGAAACCGGCCATTGGCATGAAACGGCTGAAACGTATACAAAGGGAGAGCCGGTCGTGCCGGTTTATGAGAAACATGTCCTTGAAGCTGACCAAATTGCGGATACGATGCGGCTGGAGGCGGAAAAAGTCGGCGAGAAGAATAAACTTTTAGCCGATATTCAAAAGTTCCGTGGGAAAAAAGAACAGCTTGAAAAGGAAAAATCCGGGCTTGAAGAAGCTTTGCGTGCGTGGGAATCCGGCTGGGAAAAACTTTGGGCGCCGGCGCAAATCCGTCCGCTTACCCCTGCAGAGATGCGGGAATGGCTGCAAAAACACGCGCAAATTAAAAGCTTGATGCAGGATTATGAGAAGGCGCAGGAAAAAATCCGCGCGCTCCAAGAGAGCCGTGCGGACTGTTGCAATGCTCTTTCTGCCGTGCTGAAAACATTTGCCGCCGTTTCAGAAGGGCAGCCGCTTTCGGAACTAGTAAGCCTTGCAGAAAACGAACTGAAACAAATCCGCAGCCTTGCCGCAAAGAAGGACAGCCTTGAAACGGCCATCCGCGATTTAAAAGAAAAGCGGGAAGAAAATGCAGCGGAGAGAGCGGAAATCGGGAAGAAACGCGAAGAATGGCTGGCAAATTGGTCTTCGGCTGTAGCGGGCACGGCAATATTGGAAGAGGTGCCACCGGCGGTTGCTGAATCCTTGCTTGCCCGCTATGAAACCTGTACGCAAATTTATGATGCATACAACCGGACTGAAAAAGAACAGCAAGCCGTCACTGAAAAAATGGCGCGCTTTGAAGAAAAAGTGCAGCATATCCTTGAAACGGCCCAACTTCCATTGAGCGGGGAGAATGCTGCGGTTGCCGTAAGCCAGATGTACCAGCTGTTGCAAAATGCCCAACAGGACGATGCCGCTTTGAAAAAGCTCAAACGCCAGTCAGAAGACTTGGAGAATGAGAGAAAAGAAGAAGCGGAAGCACTGGAAGCAGCCGGTGCGGTTTTAAAAGAACTTTTCCAACAAGCAGGCTGCAGCACAATCGAAGAACTAAAGCAGATTGAAACAGCATTCCTGCTGAAAAAAAGTTTTGAAAAGGAAATCCGGCAAATCGAAGCGGATATGCTGGATGCGGGTGCCGGTAAATCACTGCAGGAACTGCTTGATGAGGCGTCCCGGTTTGATGCAGACTCGATAGACGCCGATTTGGCGGAAACTGGACGTGAACTTGACCGTTTGGAAGCTTCGCGTTCCCGGGTGGAGCAGGAATATGGCGCGGTCAAAAAAGAATACGAAGAACAGATCCGCGGCGCCAACATGGCGGCAATTGAAGCCGGCCAGGAAAGGGAAAGCGTGCATGCGCAAATCGCCAGTTTGACCGAGCAATATATCCAGTTGAAACTCGCTACAGCTTTGCTACAAAAAGGGATTGAATTTTACCGTAGCCAGAATCAGAATCCGATTTTAAACCGCGCGGGTGACATTTTTGCGCGGCTGACACTCCATTCTTTTGACGGGTTGGCGGTTGATTACAACGAGCAGGACGAGCCTGTTTTAATGGGCGTGCGCAGTGGGGAGAATGTGCCGCTGAACGGGATGAGCGATGGGACGACCGATCAGCTGTATCTGTCCTTACGTCTTGCGAGCATTGAAAAATACGCAGCTGAAAACGAGCCGCTGCCGTTCATTGTCGATGACATCCTCGTCCATTTCGATGATGAACGTTCAAAAGAAACATTAAAAATATTACTTGAACTTTCCAGCTGCATGCAAATCATCTTTTTCACGCATCATCAGCGCCTTGTCGACATGATGCAGGAAATCGCCCCGCCGGAAGCCGTCCAATATTTGGCTTTCCACGGGCAGAAAGTTGCCGTGCATTAAACAGGGCTTGCTGAACAAATCCGTTTTGGCTTTTTATCCGGCCCATTCAGCAAGTGCTGCAATGTTTGCCAGATATAGGTTGTTTTCGATCCATGGCTGCGGCTTTTGAATTAAGTTTTTTCGGGATCACTATAAAAATAAGACAAAATAAAAAAGGCCCCGCTTTGTGTGGGCCTTTTTTTCACATCAGGAATTGGTGGAAGGATATTTATAAAAGCCTTCTCCTGTTTCTTTTCCAAGTTTGCCTTTGTCAATGTAATCCGTTTTCAGCAAGTCTGCTATTTTTCTATACAGTTCATCGCCGGTAGCTTCTGCTTTTGCCAAACTAATATTGTAGGCGGTGTTGATGCCGACCACATCCAGAATTTGGAATGGTCCGGCCGGGGCGCCTGTTGCAATGCGCCATGTTTTGTCAATCGTTTCCGGATCGGCAACCCCTTTTACCAGCAGCATTTGCGCTGCTTCCAACAGCGGTACGAGTAATGAGTTCAGAATATAGCCCGGCTGCTCTTTGTGCAAAGGCAGCGCTACCATGCCAATTGCCTCTGCGAATGCGATCACATCCTGAAACGCTTTTTCACCTGTACCAGGATGTTTCATGATTTCCGCTGTATTGTTTTTCCAAATTTCATTGGCAAAATGGAGCGCCAGAAATTTTTCCGGGCGGCCGGTTGCTTCTGCAAACTGGCTTGGCAGCAGGGTCGATGAGTTCGTTGCAAAGACCGTTTTTTCTGGTGCCAATTTTCCGAGTTTTTGGTAAAAGTCCGTTTTAATGGAAACCACTTCCGGAATGGCCTCAATGACCAGATCGGCATTGGCTACAGCTTGTCCCAGATCATCAGAAAAAGAAATTCTATGATAGGCTGCGTCCACTTCTTGCTCTGTTGCACCAAGATCTTTCTGGTATCGGGCCTTCAACCCGGAAATTCTTTCTTTTGCCTGTTCGATTGCCTCGGCAGAAATATCATAAACATATACATGAAAGCCTTTAAAAGCCGTTTGATAGGCGATTTGGCTCCCAAGTACACCGCTCCCTGCTATTGTGATATTTTGAAAGTCCATAACCATACTTCCTTTCCTATTTTATGTAACCCCTTACATATCCATCGTATCACCGTATCAATAGAGCGTCAAAATAAAAGATGCATATAAAATGAAAGAAATTTTGCCGTTTTCCCCCCACTGTAAAAGTAGTTATCGTTCTTCCTGTGGAAAAACGGAAGTATATTTTATATGTAAATTTGGCGTGCTGGCGCTTGTTTTCCGGGTAATTTGCCATTCACAAAATCGTAAATTTCGCCAGGCGAAAAAGCTTTACTCTTTTTATCAAGGTGATATAATATGGGTTGCATTCAAAAGAACGGATGAAAAAGCCCGCAAAATGAAGAAGAGAGGTCTTATGGAAATCAAAGCTGTCAAACTCAAGCAGAAGTCTACTTTTTACCTGAACAGATATTTAACGGGGGATTCTATAGATTATCGGGAAGTCATTGGCATTATTATCCCGGTTTTGGTGGACCAGGCGTTTTTGATCTTAATGAGTTTTCTCAACACGGCGATGATCAGTTCTGCCGGCGTCAGTGCTGTCAGTGCCGTGAACATGGTAGATTCATTGAATATTTTTCTTGTCAACGTATTTATCGCAATTGCAACCGGTGGAACGGTGATTGTTGCCCAGTATAAAGGAATTGGCAATAAAGAAATGGTATCAAAAACAGCGACACAGGCCATTTCTGCCGTTGCCATTTTTTCCGTCGTGCTTGCCGCGTTTGTGATTGTATTCAACACGCCGACCTTAAATTTACTGTTCGGGAAAGCAGATGCAGCCGTTTTTCATAATGCGAGAATTTATTTGATTGGCAGCTGTCTCTCATATCCTTTTATTGCGATTTTCCAGGCGGTACTGGGCGGTTTGCGCGGCGTCGGGGATACAAAGCCATGCCTCTGTTTGTCGCTGTTTATGAACTTAACGAACACCGTGCTCAATGTTGTGTTTATTACCTTTTTTCATATGGGTGTCGCCGGCCTTGTGACATCCATTTTATGCGCAAGAGTTTTCGGCATGATCGCTTCCATTTTTTATGTCATGAAGTACAATGAGTCGGTTCGTTTTAAAATAAAAAATGCGCTTCACCTCGACTTTTCATTATTGAAGAAAGTGATGTTTATCGGGATCCCGTTTGCGGCGGAACAAATCTTTTTTAACGGCGGGAAACTGCTGACGCAGACATTTATTGTGCAGCTCGGGACATTGGCGCTGACGGAAAATGCGATCGCAAGTTCAATCACGCTGCTCTTCCAGATTGGACCGAACGCGCTCAGCATTGCGATTGTCACGATTGTCGGACAATGCATGGGCCGGCGGAATATCGTTGACGCGCGGAAATTTGCAAAGTCGTTTATTGTTATGTCTTCGCTGCTTTATGTCGTAACGTCAGCGGTTCTTTTGCCGTTTTTCCCTGTCATGATGAAGCTGTTTAATCCGCCTGAATCGATTATTCCGACGATCTTTACGATTGTCCTGATTTCTGCAGTCGGGCAGCCGCTGTTATGGCCGCAAAGTTTTATTATGCCGGCCGCGCTCCGGGCAGCAGGCGATTCAACATTTACATCGGTGGCTTCGCTGTTGTCGATGTGGCTTTTGCGGGTCATACTCGGTTATATTTTAGGGATCACATTCGGTTTTGGCATCACTGGCATCTGGGTTGCGATGATTGCCGAATGGGGCGTACGCGGGCTCATTTTCATGAACCGCTTCAAAGGTGCCAAATGGTATGCGCATAAACTGGTTTAACGACGGAAAGTAGTGCGGTCGCCCGCACTGCTTTTATATTTTCAAAATTTGAAAGCGTTAACAATTTCGACACAGCTTTTTCCGGATGCCCGTGCTATACTACAAGTGTAAGGAAGGAAAGCCCTTAAAGTTTGGGATTGCAGGAGACTCAACCATCCCGATTGGTTCCGTCTTCACGCGTATATTTCGAAAAGCCCGGAACGGTGAGCGCAACCGGTTCACGAAAAAGGAATTGGCGAATGTACTCCGCCCGTTCAGGCAGCTGAAAAGCAAACCTTTTGCCGGAACATAAACGATTGCCGAAAAAGTGATTTGAAGAATCATGGAAACTCCAGGCACTTGAGTAACATGAATGAAAGCAATTGGGGAACCTGTTTCCGAAGGTGAAAGTTTTCGAAGAAAGTTTTCAAAAAGGAAAAGGCCGCAAAGCAATTCATTCATGAGAAAAAGTGCTGAACAGTCAAATGAAAGGTCAATGAACTTTCAGGCAAAAGAATATGGAAAGGCAAAGGAAAGCCGGATCAGTAACGGATCTTTTAAGGCACAAGCTTTAAAAGAAGCAAATCTTAACAAAGATTTGCTTCTGTAACGGAGCCGACGACAGGCATCCTGATAACATCACACTCCGGCAGCCGGGAAAAGGCTGAAAACCCAATTCATACATTGGGGAGTGTACCCCCCCGAAGGTGAAAATGTATACAGGATGCGGCATGGTTGGGTCCCCTGTAATACCAAACTAAAGGAAGTGCGATGAAGGACCCGTTCATCGCACTGCCTTTCATTTGGAAAGCATACTGTTTCAAGAACAGGATTGCCGGGGGACAAAAGGGGTGATCCGTGGTTGGAAATGTTTTTTAAAAGCCGCTATTCCATTGGATTCCAGGTTTTTACACTGGATCTCGCCGTTCACTGTTCCTTTTCCATTCACGATGACATCGCCAAAAGTCCCGCCGTTCGAGGATGCGACTCCGTTTATAACAAGATTTCCCACTTTTGCCCGCCTCCTATAGCCATTTTCCTTTTAATTCTGCCGATAACTCCATCAGATCAAGGTTGACAATCACTTTTGCTTCACGATCAAATAAAATGTCTTCCGCTTTTTTTGTCAAAAAGCAGGTGGAAACGCCGAACTTCCGGATCAGCCATACCTTTGTGCCTTCTGTTGCAAAAGATTTTTCCGCATCCTGCAAGAGCCGCACCAGCATTTTCCCTTCCTCAAGGGAAATCTCCCCGCCGTGCAGAAGTTTTTCCAATAAAAAAATGGCGAGCACTTCTTCAAATGGAAAAGCCTGTTCTTGCGCCTGCGTTTGTTCCATGTAAAAATGGAGTACAAAATCGGAAACAATGCCCCGTTTCAGCATGTCTGCCTTGCTGATCCGTTGCCCGCCGCCCGGTGCAAACATTTCGGCAAGCGCATCAAGCGAAAGGTTTTCTTTCATCGCCTGGATTTTTTCAATGCGCTCCAAAATGCGTTCGCGGGGGAAAAAGGTTTCCTGCCCGGTAAACGTGGATTTGCGGATAAACCAGTCTTCCGGAATCAGGTTTTTCCGTTTCCACCGGTATAATTGCCCATAGGAGATGCCGGTTTGTTCGAGCAGATCTTTTTTGGAGATTAAATCTTCATCCATTTTTGCCACTCCTTTTCCGCTTTTAATATAACACAACACTGTTACGATATAAACAAGAAAGCAAATTTAGAAAATTTCATCTTAACGGGGCCAAAATATGGTATAGTTATAACTATACATAGGATTGATGTTCAGGAGGAAGAAAAACATGATTGCGGAAGAATTCAAAAGGATGCTCGGCCAGAAATCGGTCATCCGGGAAATTGCTGAATACGGGGCAGTACGTGCAAAGGAAATTGGGTCTGAAAATGTTTTTGATTATAGCCTTGGCAATCCGAGCGTGCCGGTCCCGCAAGCTTTTACCGAAAAACTTATGGAACTTGCGAAAAACCCGGCGGTGCACGGCTACAGCCCGAGCCTTGGGATTGATTCAGTCCGTGAAAAAATTGCAGATTCCTTAAAACAGCGGTTTGGCATGCCATACCGGAAAGAACATATTTTTATGGCGACAGGAGCAGCCGGCGCCATTGCACACGCGTTAAGGGCGGTAACCGTGCCGGGAGATGAAGTGCTCACGTTTGCACCGTATTTTCCGGAATACGTGCCATACGTCAATCAAACGGGCGCGGTGTTAAAAGTTGTTCCTGCTGATACGGAAAATTTTCAAATTCATTTTGACGCATTCCGCCGGATGATTTCGCCCAAAACGGCAGCCATTTTAATCAACACGCCGAACAATCCTTCAGGCGCTGTCTATTCGGAAGCTACAATCCGGGAATTGGCGCAGATTTTGCAAGAAAAAGAGCAGGAATTCGGGCATGAGATTTATATCATCACAGATGAACCGTACAGGGAAATTGTGTTCAAGGGGGTAGAGGCCCCATACGTTGCAAAATATCATCCGTACACGATTACATGCTACTCTTTCAGCAAGTCGCTGTCACTGCCAGGCGAGCGGATCGGGTATGTAGCCGTGAACCCGGACTGCCCGGATGCGGAATTGATTGTCAATATGTGCGGCCAGATCTCACGCGGCATCGGTCACAACTGCCCGCCGTCGATCATCCAGCTCGCTGTTGCCGAAGTGCTGGACATCACGGCGGATCTTTCAGTCTATGAAACCAACATGAATATTTTGTACGATGCTTTGACCGATATGGGTTTTTCCATCACAAAGCCAGGCGGTACATTCTACATGTTTCCGAAAGCCTTGGAAGAGGATGCTGTGGCATTTTGTAAAAAAGCACTTGAATATGACCTGCTGCTCGTTCCTTCTGATACGTTTGGCGTTCCGGGCTACTTCCGAATTGCCTACTGTATCCCGACAGAGAAAGTGAAACGGTCGCTTGAAGCATTCAGGAAACTGGCAAATGAATATCAGCAATGAAACATTTGCCAGTCCGCCGTATGTCGTGTAAAACAGACTTAAGCTTTTGCACCGGGGCTAAGTCAACAATTTTCATGGTGTTTGCGGCCGGTAGCAAAATAACAATGTTTCGCTCGGTTTATAGAATAAAGTGAACTTAACTTTAAAGCTACTTATCCATCTGCATGGTGTTTGCAGCCGACAGCAAAAAAAACAATGATTCGCCCGGTTTATCGAAGAAGGTGAACTTAACTTCAAAACTACGCATCCATTTTCATGTGTTTGCAGCCGACACAAAACGATAATGATTCGCCCGATTTAATGAAGAAACTGAACTTAACTTCAAAGCCACGCATCCATTTGCATGGTGTTTGCAGCCGACAGCAAAAAAACAATGATTCGCTCGGTTTATCGAAGAAGGTGAACTTAAACTCAAAACTACGCATCCATTTTCATGTGTTTGCAGCCGACAGCGAAACAACAATGATTCGCTCGGTTTAACGAAGAAAGAGAACTTAACTTTAAAGCGACTCATCCATCTGCATAGTGTTTGCAGCTGACAGCAAAAAAACAATGATTCGCCCGGTTTAACGAAGAAAGAGAACTTAACTTTAAAGCCACTTATCCATCCGCATGGTGTTTGCAGCCGACAGCAAAACGATAATGATTCGCCCGATTTAACGAAGAAACTGAACTTAATTTCAAAGCCACGAATGTGTTTGCAGCCGGTGGCAAAATAACAATGTTTCCTTGTTTTATAGAATAAAGTGAATTTAACTTCAAAGCCATGCATCCATTTGTATGGCGGCTGCTTTTTCCGGCAGGGAGCATCTCCTCTGGTTCAACAACCCCAATAGTGCTAGAGACAGGCAGCTTATGATTTTGAGATCATGGAGTCTAAATACTTGATGATCTCTTCTTTGTTTCCGGAGACGGATTCTTCCCTAAGCTGGTCTTTTTTCATTTTTTCCTGTGCTTTTTGCAATATTTTTTCTCCTTTTTCTGCCGGGACCACAACAACTCCGTCCGCATCGCCCACGATAATGTCCCCGGGGTGTACGGCTACTCCCCCGCAGGAAATGGGGACGTTTATTTCGCCAACACCGCTTTTTCCGCTAGCGGCCACCGTTGTGCCTCTGCAAAAAACAGGATAGTTCAGTTTTTTGACGCCCTCGATATCACGAATGACGCCGTCCACAACAATCCCTCTTATGCCTAAAGTTTTTGCCATCCCGACCACAAAGTCGCCAGCAATGGCTCTGTACTCATCTCCTTTTGCATCCACGACAAGAACATCGCCAGGTTGTGCATGTCTGATGGCTTTTAGGACGGCTAAATTGTTACCCACCGGCATTTTTACAGTAAAAGCTTTGCCGCAGAGAAAATAGGAAGATTTCAATGGCTTAATCCTAGGGTGCAAGTTATTCAAGCCATCCATAGCATCTGATATACATGTGGTAGGAATAGAACCGAATGCCTCTACGAATGCATCCATAGCTGAACCCCTCTTTCTTTAAGACTTGTTTTATGTATACTATACTGAAATAGAGAAAAAAATGAAAATAAAAAATTGTTATATTCATTCATAATAAAAATGAATGAGGGGGAAGCGCTGAAAAAATCCAAAAGAAAACGGCAAGACACCGCGCCATTCATAGTGTCTCACCGCTTTTCAATGTCCTCTGCCGGGGTAGAGGGGCGGTGTTTTTACTCGTACACCACCTCAAACTCCATCTTGTAGCTTGCAAAGTCCTGTTTGTTAAACAATGGCAAATACAGCCCGATGTTCATCAGTTCGTCGCCGCCGTAGATTTTGTCCGTTTCAATATGCTGGTAGTTTTTGTCCGGGTCAAGGCCTGCCAGTTTTAATATTTTCAACGGGCCGGCTGCTTCAGACAGTACGTTGAAAAAATAGGCAATGGTATGGTTGCGGTCCGGTGAGACAAATTGCCAGGCGGCGCTGTTGCCTTCAAACGGGTTGATCAGGCGATAAAACCGGCCAAACTGGAACAATTGCCGGTGTGCCTTGTAAAATGCAATCTGGTCCCGGATCACCGCTTTTTCATCTTCCGTGCATTTTGTCAAATCCAACTCATAGCCGAAATTGCCGCCCATTGCCACGTCACCGCGCGTCGATAACGGCGTAACCCGGCCGGTTTGGTGGTTTGGAACGGCCGAAACATGCGCGCCCATCGTAATCGGCGGATAGGCGAGGCTTGTGCCGTACTGGATTTTCAGACGGTCGGCCGCATCGGTATTATCGCTCGTCCACGTTTGCGGCATATAATACAGCATGCCCGGATCAAAACGCCCGCCGCCGCCGGAACAGCTTTCAAACAAAATATCAGGGTAACGCGATGTCAACTTTTCTAAAAAGTCATACAGCCCGAGCATATAGCGGTGGGCGGTTTCTCCCTGGTTTTCCGGCTCCAGCAGGGCGGAATGGACTTCTGTCATATGGCGGTTCATATCCCATTTGATGTAATCGACATGGACATGATCCAGAATATCCGTCATCTGCCGGAAAATGTTTTCGCGCACATCCCTGCGGCTAAAATCGAGCACATATTGGGAGCGCCCTTCAGAAAGCCCGCGGCCCGGAATTTGCAGTGCCCAGTCCGGATGTTCACGGAAAAGGTCGCTGTCCCGCGAAACCATTTCCGGTTCAAACCAGAGCCCGAATTGCATCCCACGTTTATGAATTTCTTCCGCCAGGTTTTTGAGCCCCATCCGGATTTTTCCCGCGTATTCATACCAGTCCCCTAAAGAACTGCGGTCATTGTCCCGGTGGCCGAACCAGCCGTCATCCAGCACAAACAGCTCAATGCCGAGCTTTTGCGCCTCGTCGGCGAGTTCAAGCAATTTTTGATCATGAAACCGGAAATAGGTCGCTTCCCAGTTGTTGATCAACACCGGGCGTTCCGCATCTTTATGTTTGCCGCGCAAAAGATGGCGGCGGTAGAGCGTGTGAAACGTTTGCGACATCCCGTTCAGCCCGTCTCTGCTGTATGCCATCACTGCTTCAGGGGAATAAAAAGTGTCACCCGGCTGCAACGCCCAGCTGAACCCGAAATCATTCAGCCCGATCCCGAGACGCACCTGGCCGAACTGGTCCTGCTGCACCATTCCGGCAAAATTGCCGCTGTAAACGAGGTTCACCGCATATGCTTCACCTTGGAATTCCGTTGTTTCAGGCCGGACAAGCGCCAAAAAAGGATTTTCCTGGTGGCTGCTGGCGCCGCGTTTGCTGTCTACACGCCTGATCCCGTCCGTTACCGTTTCTCTTTTGATTTGCCGTTCGCGTTTATGGGCGCCGGGGAGATGCAACAGCTCAAAACGTCCGGCCGGGAAATCGACATTCAGGCTCATCAAACGTTCAATCCGAACAGGCTTGTTTCCGCCGTTTGTCAGCACAGCCGCGCGGGAAATCGCCGGCAAGTCGCGAAAGATGGTGTATAAAAGCGTTAATTGAAGGCCTGTGAGTTTGTCTTCCAGCATGATTCTCAATGTTTCGGCTTCATTTGGATTGGCAAAAGTAGCGGGAAGCCCGGGAAGCGCCGGCTTGCCTTTTAAAATGTCATACGCCCGGTAGCGGAAGTCCGTGACCGTTGACCCGTCCGCATGCCGGATAACATGCGCCGGCTCACGGAAATCGCCGTTGCCGTATCCCGGGAATTCCTGCAGCACCGTATCCAGTGAAAATTTGCGGTCTTTTGCACCGGGCGGGTTCGGGGAAAAACTGCGGCCGATGCGGGGATAGGCGCGCCCCCCGTGGTAGGCCCTGACCGGCGCTCCCCAATACAGATGTTCAACGCAGCCGAATGCATCTACTTGTAAGAGGTAACTCACTTCATCATTTTGCAAATGGAAAGTTTTCGTTTGTTCATCAAATGTAATCATCCATCTTCCTCCTTCAATAAAATGCAGAGGCCATTTTCAGTTATGCTGCTGAAGTTGGAATGGCCGGGGCATCCCGATTTTGTTCAATATTATACATATGGGATAAAGCAATGGCACATCTGCTTTACCGCTGGAATCCGTTTACACTAATATCATTTTAGTATTTGCACCGGGCCTTGTCACTTGATTTGTAGAGAAGCTGTCCGGGTACATTCGTATCCCAAAAATGCAGCGCCCTTTCCTAGGAAAAATTTGGCATAAAAAAGTTAGCGCCGGGATATTGCATTCTTGTGCTGGCGTTGTAAAATGGCTATTATTAAAAGTAGATGAGAAATATTTTGTTCACATTTACACAATGGAGCTGATGATGATGCGGGAAACCATTTCAAAAGAAAATATCCGGGAAAGAGTGCGCGACATTGTGTTGAACGATTTCGATGATGACCCTTCGGAAATAAAGGACGACACCCTTTTTGTCGATGATCTCGGTGCGGACTGGATTGATCTATCAGAGCTGGCTGTGGAGTTATCGGATGAATTTGATCTCGATATAGAGGAAGATGAAATCAATAAGCTCGTTTCCATTGAAAAAGCAACAGATTATATATATGAAAAACAGCGAAAATGCCGTGAACATCTGGCAATCAAACTGCCGAGAATACTGGAAATGAGAAAGCAAAACAAGGCCCGTGGATAAGCCGAGAACACGGGCCTTGTTTTTGCTTACGGGGTGGTGCCGGTGCGCAATGCACATTTGCAAACCGCTTTTTTTCCATTATACTATTACAAGGCAGTGAAGCGCCCTGTTTTTTGAATATAAGAACTTTACACATCAAATGTGTTGAGATATTCGTTTTTCATTGGAAGGAGAGATTGGATTGGCCATTTTGCAAGGGGAATCATTGATAACGGAAATCCGCGGCCTGGATACAAAAGGTTCCGGGCAGGCGGTTGTCTGGCGTGAAAATGAACTTGGCAACGCGAAAAAATTAAAACTGACCATTCCGCGTACGCTTCCGGGGGAGAAAGTGCGCGTCACCGTGGACCAGCCGGAAAAAAGAAGAAGAAAGGCACTGCCGGAAGAAATTCTCGAAGCCCATCCGGAAAGGGTGGCGCCAATGTGCCCGCACTTTGACCGGTGCGGTGGCTGTGTCTGGCAGCACTGGGCATACGAGGGCCAGTTAAAGCAAAAAACTGCCCATGTAAAAGAAGCCATTGCCGCACAAGGCTTTGACCCGGCGCTTGTCCGTGATACGATCGGCATGGACAATCCCTGGCACTACCGCAATAAAATGGAATTTACATTTGCCCCGGACGGATCGCTCGGCCTGCATGAGCAAGGGAATTTCCGGGAAGTGATTCCGCTTGAAACCTGCCTGATTGCCGGAAAAGAAATGGTGGGTGGCGCGATGGAAGTGGCCGCATGGGTAAAAGGACATGGCTTAAAAGGCTATGACAAAGATGCGCACGAAGGCCTCTTACGCCACTTAATGGTGCGCCAGTCTTTTGTAACAGGGGAAATGATGCTCGCCCTATTTGCAACAAAAGCGCCGGACGGAGAACTGGCTGAAGCGGCCCACGATTTGGCAGAGCGGATCACCGGCAAATTCCCGCAAGTAAAAAGCCTGCTCTGGCTCGAAAATACCGATTGGGCAGACCGGACACAGGCGGAAAAAACACATATCCTCTCCGGACGTGATTTTATTTACGATGAAATGGGCGGTTACCGTTACCGGATATGGTTCGATACATTTTTCCAAACCAACCCGGTACAGGCACAGAAACTCGTCGATCTTGCGCTTGAAATGGGCCGGCCGGAGAAAACAGAAAAAATGATTGACCTGTTCTGCGGCGTCGGCACATTTTCGCTGCCGTTTGCGGACCGTGTCGGGGAACTTGCCGGCATTGAAATCGTCGAAACCTCGATTGAATCTGCCAAACGGAATGCAAAAGACAATGGCATTTCAAACACATATTTCCTTGCCAAAGACGCACGCAAAGGGATTGATGAAGTGCTGGAAAGCTTCGGCAACCCGGAACTGCTGCTCCTCGATCCCCCGCGTTCCGGCGCCGGCGGCAAAGTCATGCGCAAAATCGGCCGGTCCAAACCTGCGCGCATTGTCTATGTCTCCTGCAACCCGGACACATTTGCAACGGATATAAAAGTACTCGAACCGTTTGGCTACAAACTGACTGCCGTCCAGCCGGTGGACTTGTTCCCGCATACGGTGCATGTGGAATGTGTGGCGCATTTGGTTTTGATAAATGAAGACTAGATTTTCATTTCTTTGATGGTCTCAGATTGAATCCGGCATGGAATACTTTATTTTTCTGGTCTTTTAAGAACAATTGTGCTATTATTTATCTTACAAAGAATACGATATAATGGTATATTAAGGGAGGAGCGTTTTTTATGTCTAATATAAACCAACCTGTTTATACAGCTGCTTCCTTGTTTTGCGGGGCTGGCGGTCTTGATATAGGCTTCGAAAGACAAGGGTTTAAGACAATTTGGGCAAACGATATTGATGCTGACGCTTGTGCTACTCACCGCCAATGGAGTGATGCAGAAGTAGTATGCGGCAAAATTGAAGATATAGACTTTAATACGATTCCTAAAACTGATGCTATTTTTGGTGGATTCCCTTGTCAAGGTTTCAGTCTGAGCGGACCAAGAAAAATCGATGATTCACGAAATACTTTATATAAATACTTTGTAAAATTACTGGAAGAAAAACTACCATATATATTCGTTGCTGAAAATGTCAAAGGAATTTTAACATTAGGTGATGGGGCTATCTTTGAGGCGATTGTGACAGATTTTAAAAGTAAAGGATATAAAGTATTCCATCAATTATTAAATGCGAGTAATTATGGCGTGCCGCAAGATAGAGAAAGGGTTATTCTGGTAGGATTTCGTGAGGATTTAAATGTTGAGCAATTTGATTATCCTGAACCACTACCACAAAAAGTAACATTATGTGATGCATTGAAAGATATGCCTGAACCACTACCAGGGGAAATTTGTGATGCACCCTATTCAAGCCGTTTTATGAGTCGAAATAGAAAAAGAAATTGGGATGAAGTAAGTTATACCATCCCGGCAATGGCTAAACAAGTTCCACTTCATCCGAGTTCCCCTAATATGGAAAAATTAGGGAAAGATTTATGGAAGTTTGGGGATGATGGGGTTACAAGACGATTCAGTTGGAGAGAAGCGGCTGCTATTCAAACTTTCCCGAGAAACCTGGAGTTTGTTGGAGATTTGACTTCAAAATATAAACAAATCGGTAATGCAGTCCCAGTTTTACTCGCTTCAGCAGTTGCTGAAAAGGTTTATCAGAAGTTAAACGAGTGTTTACAACAAAGTAAAAAAATTAATTTGGAACGGATGGTGGTGTAAGTATGGCTATACAAACTGAATTAGGTAAAGCGTTTGAATACGCTTGTTTACAGTCGCTGAATAACGCTTTAAGCGGAAAACAACAAATAGTAATCGAACAGAATAATGCATTAGACGTGGCAAGGGATAAATATGATAATGCTGCTACAGAAATGAAAAGCCAGATGGATTCGGGTGCAGACGCAGCGACAAGGGTGATCCTGCGTCTGGAACCCCAACTTACAACTCCTTTATCAAATGTCCCTCTTTATTTTGCTATTCAAGAGGATGCTAGAGGGATTGCGGGAGATGTTAGAGATGTGCTTTGTATTAGACGGCAAAATGATTGGGAAATCGGATTGAGTTGCAAACACAATCATACAGCCGTCAAACACAGTAGATTGTCCGCAAATATTGATTTTGGAGATTCTTGGCTTGGTATTCCTTGTTCGCAAAATTATTTTGATGAGATTACCCCATTATTTAATGAATTACAAAAGTTAAAAGTACAGGGTGAACTTTGGAGGGATATTGATGACAAAGAGGAGCGTTTTTACGCCCCCCTTTTGGAAGCATTTATGCGAGAACTGAAAAGATTAAGTCATGGGAATCCTAAAGTTCCTGAACGCTTACTTCATTATTTGTTAGGGCGAAATGATTTCTATAAGGTGATTACTCACGATCGTAGAAGAGTAACGCAGGTAATGGTCTTTAATATTTATGGAACATTAAACAGAAATGCAGGAAGAGTGCGTTCAATCGTAAATGTTCCTCAATTGAATATGCCAAATCGATTCTTTGACATTAGTTTTAAACCAAATTCACGAAATACTATTCTAGTCACATGTGATAATGGTTGGACAGTAAGCATGAGAATACATAATGCAAGTTCCCGGGTTGAACCAAGTTTGAAATTTGATGTCCAACTGACAGGTGTTCCACCTACCTTGCATAGTCACTATGAAGCGTGGTAATGTTTCGTGTAGTATCTAAAGAGTTTCGTATAGCAAAATTCAACCAGCATTTAACATATCTATAAACTAAGTAACTACATATAAATAAGTAACTACATACTAAAAAACAGGAGCCTTACTGGCTCCTGTTTTCTTTAACAGCTCCTTATTTCGTGTCTAGTTTTATGGGTCCATTATAGTGTTCGGATAATCTTTTTCTGTAATAAATACTTTATTATGTATTTTCACCAGCACCTCATGTGTTGCCACATACACTTCGGACATGTGGAATGTGTGTCTGGCGCATTTGGTTTTAGATGTGTAAACACCAACGATACAGAGCCCTGATTTTGTGAAAATCAACCTTTCCAAAAGCAGGGCTATTTTTTATCCGAAATCAAAATCTCCCAAAGCCGACTTATTACCGGGATTATAATGAATAAATATGATTTGCAATTTTTCGTTTTTTTCTTTTCGCTGAAGTATAATAAAATTAAAGCTGGATAAAATGAGCTAAACATTGCTATTTTGTTACCGGATGCAATAGCAATCATGATGAAAAATGGATGGCTTGGACTTAAACCTGAGCCAGCTCTGAGGAGTAAAAATTTTTCGTGATAATTTAACTATCCCCCCCCAAAAATGCGGCTAAATATGTAATAATTTAAATAATTAGAGCTTGCTGGACGAATATTTTGGCATGGCTTAGTGACAAGTCGAATACAAGCTAAAATTTGATTCGTTCAGCAAGCCCTAATTAAACTTGGCTGTTTTGAGGGGGTTTTTATTTTGGTTACTAGAAAAGAAAAAAGAAATCGTGAAAAAGAAGCAAATTATTTTTTCGAGTTCCTTAAAATTCAGAAGCATTTTTTCAAAGACCTGATGAATAACCTAAAAAAGGTAGCAGACCACCGACATCAAAGCTATATCACTTATGGTCCAGAGGTCCTTTTATTTACGATGATGTTGAAAAATATGACCGGCCTAAAATCCATGAGAAACATGAGTGAGAGTTTTAATAAAGAAGAATGTATTAAAAATGTAGGGAAGGTGTTAGGCTTAGATTCTCTTGAAGAACTTCCACATTATGATACAATTAACGACTTTTTATCTGGCTTAGATGTAAATGAATTAGAAAAAATTAGAACGTATATGATTAAAGAATTATTGAAAAAAAGGTCTCTCGAGTCTTATCGAATTGAAGGAAAGTACTGGGGTGTCATCATTGATGGAACTGGATTACACACCTTTCATGAGAAACATTGTAAACACTGCCTGAGACGGGCATATACAAATAAAGAAACAGGAGAAACGAACGTACTTTATATGCACCATGTACTTGAAGCCAAGCTTGTCGTGGGGGATATGGTCTTCAGTATTGCCTCCGAATTTATCGAAAATGAATCAGAAAATGTTTCTAAGCAAGATTGTGAATTAAAAGCCTTCGACAGGCTGGCAAAGAAAATAAAAAAAATATTTAAAAGACTACCGATTTGTATCTTGGGAGATAGTCTCTATGCATGTGAAACGGTATTTAATCTGTGCAGGGCGCACAAATGGAAATATATATGCAGATTTAAGGAAGGGAGAATTAAAAGTATCTCGACGGAGTTTAAGGCAATAAAAGAGCTGGAACAAAGTAAGGATCAGAATTCATTAGTTTGGGTGAATGATATTGCCTACAAAGACAGAACGGTCAATCTGATGGAGGCCACAATGAAAACAGAGGATGGGAAATCGAAAGAGTATGTATTTATAACGGATATTAAAATCACGAAAAAGAACGTGGAACGACTCATCGCTGCAGGAAGAAGCCGCTGGAAGATTGAAAATCAAGGATTTAACGAACAAAAAAATAATCGTTACAATATAGAACATGCCAATAGCCAAAACTACACAGCCATGAAAAATCATTATTTATTAGTTCAAATAACAGATATTATTAGACAGCTGTTTGAAAAAGGTTCGTCAATCTTAAAAGCACTCAAAAAAACGGCAAAAGAAAAATCCTCAAATCTGTGTAGCCGTCAAGTAAAATTGAACACTTTTTGCTAATTAATTTTGAACACTTTTTTTCATAAAAATGGATGATCGATGTTTCATACGATAGCTGTCATCGTTCCTAAAATGGATGACTTCTGCTCGGTGTAATAATCTGTCCAAAATAGCTGTCGTAATACCTGGATCCCCCAATAGTTCACCCCATTCATTTGGGCCCTTATTAGAAGTTAGAATGACAGAAGCATTGTCATACAAGTCGTTAATTAAATGGAAAAACAAATTTGCCTCCCGTGAATCCATGGCCATGAACATCAAGTCATCAATGATGACCAGGTTTGAATCCCGGATGCGCTTCATTCTTGTTTGCGATTTTCGGGTAACATCTTCCGTCTTCAATGTTTGGATAAGCTGCCCCATGGAGATAAAAGAAACTTTGTAGCCCTGATGAATTGCCTCTATCCCTAATCCCGTTGCCAAATGTGTTTTTCCTACTCCAGGCGGTCCCAGAATAATTAAATTAAAAAGCTGATCAAGCCATGTGAATTCTTTTAACTGATTGATCTGTCTCCTACTTAGCGATTGTTGCTCGTCTACTTGGAATGCATCTATTGTCTTGTAAAACGGAAACGTTGCCCATTTTAATCGTTTTTCAATCAATTTCTCATCTCGGCGTTCCAACTCATAGCTAGTCAGATGTTCCAGAAAAGTGCGGTATGTCCAATCTTGTGATTCAGCTTCTTGAATCAGAGATGGCAAATGATTTGCCGTCTCTGATAATCGCAATGTTCGAAGCTGCTGCTGAAGTTGTTCAAGTGACTGTGTCATACTTTGTTGCTCCTTTCAACACATCCAAATATTGTGCTAATTCCCGGTTCTCCGGCTGTGTATCCAGAAGTGAAGGTTCTATGCCATGCAATGCCTTAATCTCCTCTTCTGCCCGTTTAAATTCCTCTTTTTGTTGCTGCTGTCGCTGAATGAATGCCAGTACGTCACTATATTCACTCGCACTGTATATCCCACGTTTGATGCATTCGCACAATGCTTCATCCCTAGTTCTTTGATCAGAAGCTTTAGACATCTTTAAAACGATTCCCAGCTGATCCCGAACATAACGTGGATATCTGTGATGAATTTCTTCCAGAAAAGCTTTAGCCCTTTCTTCATCTGTAAAATACGAAGATACAGTGGAAATATACGCAGCTATCCCTTTAGTACGATCTCGTGTGTGCTGCCTATCTTGTATAAGTTTTCCTCTCTCGAATGAAATGATATGGTTGGCAATAACTGGCCCATCTGTTTGTTCACGTATTACCAGACGATTCTCAGCTGTTATTTCAATATAGACATCTTTATCTTTTTGATAGGTTCCGAGAGGAACCGAATAGCGATTGGATTGATAGACGATCGTATTGTCCTTACGCACTGTTCTTGTTATACTAGAATTAATACTTGTAGTAGTAATTTCTTTGATAACCGGTTTGAGGTGTTGCTTTTCCAATGTAAACACTTCAACTGGCCTTTTTTTTGTTGTATTATGCACTTTTCGGTTCCCAGTCCTCTCCAGCCAGGATATGCAGCTTTCATTCCATTGATCAATATTTTGAAAGATGCGGTGTTTGGCGAAATTGCCCTTCACATAACCAACGACATTCTCAATTCGCCCTTTGCTTTCCGGGTCAGCTTTTCTGCAGAAATAGACCTTCAATTTTCTCGCTTCCCGATAAGACTGAAATTCCTTTGTCAGAATTAAATCTCCCGCATTCTCGTTTACCATGAGCAGGGCATCCTGATCATATACCAGTTCATCGGTCATCCCTCCAAAGTATTGGAAAGCGTGCTCATGCATGCGAATCATATCTTTTGTCGTAAAAGGCCTGTCCAGCCATTCAACATACTTATATCTAGAATGCGATAACACAAAGCTTATAAAATACAATTTTACACATTTACCTTGAGGCGTTTTCTGATTGGTTTTCCCGAAGTCTACCTGAGCTTGTTGCCCCATTGGCGGGTCAGGTATCGCTTGATAAACCCGTTGATGTGTCTCTTTTGGTATGGCATATTTTTCACGAAGTTCTTTGACATAACTACGTACCGTACTTTCCCCAACAATTAGTTTAGGGTAGTGCTCCATCAACCAATCATGGATCTGTGCCGAAGACACATCTGGGTTTTCACTCAGCCAAGTATGAATAATCATTTCATAAGCATCGAGCTTCTTAGTTCGAGTCTTTGTTGAGGCCTCCCACAAAGCCATTTCTTCCGGAGACTTTTCCAGATATTTATATACTGTGGTTCTTGATATACCAAGCTTTCTGGCTATTCTTCTTATCTTAAATCCTTGTTCTTTTAATTGCTTGATCTTCATGTACATTTCCCATTTGTCCACCTTTACTTCCTCCATAACAATATAAATCAAACTATATTATTATATCGTATCGAGGGAATTATTATCAGGGGAATAACGTCGATGCATTTGATAGGTGTTGCCCCTCCCCGGGGCAACACCTATCAAATGCAAAATACCTGCCCCCATATCTCAGTAAAAGTGTTCATTTTTATCTAGCAGGAATGGTCTACTTTAGTTTAGCATTCACAATCTGTTGGAATCGTTTCGGACACGTATTTTAACAGACGAGGATTTCACCCATTTAAGTAAGCCAATACAAGTAAGGTTTACTTAATGGTTATATTATAGCAAAGGATGTGATGTAAAAAAAGGTTTTTTTGAAGTTATCCACAATTTTAAAAAAGAAATTTGCAAATTCGGCTCTTTTTGACTTTGAAAGCAGAAAAAATAGATGGAAAAATTTTCTAAATGTGGATAAGTCATTTTATCATAAAACATCTAAAAATTGATGAATTTACTCTTCAGAACTGAACCTGAGCCATGTGGAATGTGTTTGCGTTTTAAATTTGATATAATGAAGAAATAAACCACCAGGCGGTGAGAGGTTTTGAGGGTGAGCCGTGAAGAATTAAAGCGGATGATTGATCAAATTCCTGAACAAGATGTCCTTGAAGTGTATGATTTTATTGAATTTTTAACCTTCAAGCGGGGAGAACAAGCACTAAACGAAAAGGAAGTTGAATATCTGGCAAAAGATGAAGAAGTTGTTCGTCAGGTTCAAAAGAGTCGCGAAGATCGGCGAAACGGACGCATTTTCAGCAAAGAACAGGGGCTTAAGTATCTTCGGAGACGTTTCAAGGAGTCTTAAGCGTGGACAAAGAGTATCGTGTATTTTGGTCACAAACTGCGCTGGACGAATTGAGCAATATTCGGGGATACCCTTCAGATGTAAAAGAAAGAAATAATATAAAAATGGATTTTTGAATTATCTACAAAACGATTAATAAAAATTAAGTCTTTTTAGTAATACTCACCAGCATCTTATCTGTTACTTACGTAAATTTCGGACAAGTGCAGTTTGCCACACATTTGTTTTTGACGAATGAAGCCTAAAAAATATGAAGCCCTGAAATGGGAAACTTTACTTTTCCAATTTCAGGGCTTCTCTCACTGAGGTGCCGAACGCCGGGATTATTTTCTATCCCGAAAATTTATCCTTATTTTCATGGTCTCGGATTGAATCCGCCATCATTCGGGCGATGACAGCCCTTATATTAAATGTTAGAATAAGGTAATCTCATATATTCATAGGGGGACAAGATGGTCAAATTTGGATTTAAGTGCGTGATCTCTTTTGTAATGGCTTTCGCTTTTGTATTCCCCACTTTTTCAAATGGTTTGTTCATCAAGGCGCATGCAACTTCCATTACTGTCAAACATGCAACCAGATCGGTGAACCTTGTTTCGAAAGCATCAAGCGCCGGCAAAAAAGTTGGCACTTTGCCCGGCAATGCACCGGTATTTGTCACCGGTTCGTCGGGCAGCTATTACCGCGTTCAATTTCAAAATAAAACGGCCTATGCGTATAAAAAATATATGGCAAACGGCAGACCAAAGGCGTGGTATACCGGCTATGCTGCTGATACAGTGTATTTGCACGACATTCGTACGGGAAAAACATTGAAAAATACGCTTTATCTCGCAACGCCGGTTACCGTTTATGCGAAACAGGGCCACTGGCTGACCATTGGTTATGCAGACGGCTATTACGGATATGCCCAAACTTACGATACCCATATTGTCCGCTACGCCAAACGGGGAATAGATTTATCATATTTGCAACCATCCGGGACAAACGGGATTGATTTCAAAAAAGTGAAAGCGGCGGGTTTTAGCTATGCGATTATAAAAGCAAGTGAGGGAACCGATTTGCCAAAAACGGGCACCGAGGATTATTTTGTCCAGGATGTTAAAGCGGCAGCCAAAGCCGGTTTAAAAGTTCATGTTTATCACATGTTTGACGCCACTTCCATAACGGCCGCGAAACAGGAAGCAGACCATTTTGCGCAGAGGCTAAGTCCTGTGAAACAACAGATTGGCTATGTTTTTGTGGATGTCGAATACGAGAATCTATCGAAAAACAAAGATACTTTAACCCGCTATGTGGATGCCTTTATCACCGAGTTGAAAAGCAAAGGATTCCAACATACTGGGATCTATACGTACTACGATTTTTACAAGAATCGTTTAAATGCATCGAAACTGCCCAAGGGGAATCTATTATGGATTGCACGTTATAACGCAACGCTCGGCATGCAGGCTGACGTTTGGCAGCATCGTAAAACAAACTGTAAGATCAACGGCGTAAAAGGAAATTTTGATTTCGATCTGACTTACAACAAGGCCATTGGCGGCTAAGGTTTTTTGTAAAAAATGGAACGGCAGATAACCAAACAGTATTTGTTTGTGTACATGATGGATAAAAATAAAACGCGGGGCATATGTATGAAATGGGTTGAAGTTCATGCGCATTTTCCGGACGTGGTGTCTGAATGGAAATGCCAGCCATTGATGACATTGAAAACGGTAATGAAGGTTGGAAAGTCTAGTAAAAGCGCGTGCAGAAAATCAAAATCGCGAATGATGTATTTTTCAGGCTGGGGTGCAAAGAAGCGTATCAGATTTCAAATGGATAGCCATGTACCTCTAGTATCTATTGAAATGAAATACAAAGACCAGGGACCTACCATCAGGATGAAACCAGGTCTCCCAACAGCGGAAGACGGCTGTTGGGAGACCTTTATTTTTATGCGCGTGTGAAGAGGGGCCCTTCTGCCGTGGCGTTCGTTGCCTGTACTTTTTTGCCCTTATGGATTTGTAAGCAAATCTTCCAAAGCTTGCCGGAGCGTCGGGAACATGAATTCAAATCCTGCCTGCATGAGGACTTCCGGGCGTACATGCTGGCCTTCAAGCACAAGGCTGCTTTTTTGCCCGAGTGCCAGTTTCAAGGCAAAAGAAGGTACGGGAAGCCAATGCGGCCGGTGTAAAACAGCACCAATGGTTTTGCCAAATGCCTTCATCGTTATAGGCGAAGGGGCAGTGACATTGACCGGGCCGCGGATGTTCTCATTTTTAATAGCAAATAAGATCGATCTTACTACGTCTGTTATATGCACCCACGAGACCCATTGATTGCCGGAACCGACTGTGCCGCCAGCAAACCATTTATACGGCAATACCATAAGGGGCAGTGCTCCGTTTTCCTTTCCAAGCACAACGCCGAATCTCAATAAGACAGTACGGATGGCATGTTTTTCTGCTTGCTTCGCATTGGCTTCCCAACCCGATACCGTCCTGCCAAGAAAATCATTTGCCCTTTGCAATGATTTTTCAGTATACACAGCATTGCGTGATGGCGGATAGATGCCGATTGCACTTGCATTGACCAGCACTGCCGGTTTGCGCGGCATGGCAGACAGGATGCGCAACATTTCATCTGTTGCGCACATCCGGCTTTCATAAATTTGTTTTTGGTGTTTGGCACTCCATCTTCCATCGTTTATGGACACGCCGGCCAAGTTGATGAATACATCCGCATTCCCTATTTCATTTTCGGGAGAAGCATCTTCCACCAGCCATTTTACATACTGCACACGATTTGCCGGCTGCTTGTCTTTCCTTGTTAAAATGACCACTTCATGCCCTTCGCGAAGAAGCATATCCGTTAATTTCCGCCCGATAAATCCGGTCCCGCCAGCGATCACAATCCTCATTTTTGCCCTCCGTTCTGCAAATTTCTCCACGGTTTGCAACTTAAGTCAGGAATAAATGGGCACGAATGATGAAAAATCAAGGTTTCCAACTCATTCGTCCTTGTTTATGGGAAAAAGCCTTCTGTGATGTTCCCGGAGCTGTCCCGATATTAAAAAGTTAATGGAAGACGACATTTTAATCAAGATTAGGATGATAAATCTCCTGTTGCACAAAATTCGGGACTATGATATGGTAAGAGTAATGAAAATGAATATTCATAATAGTCTACTAGGGGCGCCGGGTTGGCTGAGAAGTACCCTTTGAACCTGATCTAGTTCGTACTAGCGTAGGGAAGTAGGTGATGAAATTACACCTGATGATTTGTAATTTATACACCCGCTTTCCGATGGAGGGCGGGTTTTTTATTTTGAAGCTGCTTAGGGCAAAGGGAGAAACCAGCCTGCAAACCGCAATCGGTTTCCCGGTAAACAAGGAGGAATCATTGTTGAAACGATCTTTTACAGAAAGGCTATATCAAAATGTCCAGCCGATTTGGGAGAAAAACCATAACCATCCTTTTGTCGTGGGACTGGGGAACGGAACTTTAGAAAGAGATAAATTTATCTATTATTTAAAGCAGGATTACGTATATTTAGTTGAGTACGCAAAACTGTTTGCCATGGGTGTTGTGAAAGCGGGTAACCTGGACATTATGACGAGATTTGCTGCGGTTCTCCATGAATCGTTGCATTTTGAGATGGAACTGCACCGCCAATACGCTGCCGAGTTTGGCATTACACGCACGGATTTAGAAGCAACTCAACTAACGCCGGCCAATCTTGCTTACACAAGTTATATGCTGCAAGTGGCCGCCAATGGAAGCTTGGCTGAACTTGTTGCCTGCTTGTTGCCGTGTGCCTGGGATTATTGGGAAATTGGGAAACTGCTGAAATTAAATCATCGAGACACATTGGAGACCAATCCTTACAAGAAATGGATCGAAACCTATTCTTCAGAAACGTTCGGCTCCGGAACGCAGTGGTTAATTGACTTAATGGACCAACTGGCAAGCGGAAAATCAGAAACGGAACTGGCAGTCTTAGAACACCATTTCCAAATAGCCTCAAAGTATGAGTATTTATTTTGGGATATGAACGATAAAAAACAAGACTGGCCGGTCTGATTTTCATTCGCAACTAAAAAGGAGGGAGGGTTGGTTCTAATGAGAAAAACACAAAAAATAACAGCAACTGCAGTTATTGCGGCTATCACAACTGCATCCAGCAGCTTGATTTATATCCCCGTAGGTTTTGCAAAAATTTTTCCGGTACAGCATTTTGCCAACATACTCTCGGCTGTTCTGCTCGGCCCCGGTTATGCGGTTGCGCAAGCTTTTATATCCTCGCTTTTACGTAACTTGCTTGGGACAGGAAGTATTTTTGCCTTTCCGGGAAGCATGATCGGCGCGTTTTTGGCAGCTTATCTGTACGCGAAGACGAATAAGCTCATTTTTGCCTTTGTTGGGGAGGTCATGGGGACAGGCATTCTCGGTGCGCTGGCCTGTTATCCTATTGCTGTTTTCCTGCTCGGCCAAGCGTCAACGCTTTTCGGATTTATCCCTGCCTTCTTTTTAAGCTCTTTTGCAGGGGCCATTTTTGGCTATGTTTTGATAAAAGTTTTACAAAAGAATAAAGGATGGGGCAGGATGATCAATCATACCACAAGCAACCACAAGCTTTGAGCCAAGCACCGGGGAGGATTCAAGGCATTTACCACGGTACATACAGGTTGCAAGCAGCCGGTCAAAATCCATGCCAGCAAAATCAGGCTCTTGAAAACAGAGCCTGATGCTGTTGGCATTATGACGCACTCCGGCATAGTCCCATTCATTGCATGCCATTTTGCTATAATAGAAATGCCGGGCGGCGGGCCTGAAAATATCAGTTATGATTTTTGAATTGTCCTTAAGGGGAGTTATGACAAATATTGTGAACTGTTGAGTATAGAATAGGTTTCATATATTTTTGTGTTAACAATCAAATCCATTCAGGAAAAGGAGAATTGCGCATCTCCCATACCGTTGATTTCAAAAATGTGTCTGCTGTTGGTCTGGAGTCTTCGCCTGTTGCGAAGGCGCTGGCCGGTTTGCGTGCGAATGAGGCGCGTTATTTTATGAATAAATACAAACACGTATTTACTGTTTTTCCAGCTGCAGAAAGCAGGGAGACCCTTGACTATGTGAATAGAATTTTGAAAGAAGAACGCGGCATTGAATTTGCAGCCAAGCCATTGGAAACTTCGCGTTTTCAAGTGGAAAATATCCAATTTGCTTACGTCTTTTACGAGGATGGCCTCGTTGTCAATGTAATGTATTCCATAGATGATCCGAAGAAGCGGGCGGTTGGTTTTAAACTTTCTGAGGGGATGGAAGTACCAAAGGAATTAGAAGGGAAATTTAAATTTGCCAGACAAAAGTCAAAACTGGCCGGCACCATACGGGGGTCATTTTTTGTCATAAAAGGCGAGTATTAAAAGCAATAATCTGGACGAGCTTGCTGGACGAGTCAGAACAGGCCAAAAGCTGATTCGTCCGGCAAACTTTCGGTACTTTTCGTTCTTCAAGGACGTAAACTATTCTATCAACTGCCATCTACATAACCAATGCCACATTTTCCATCACTTTTTATTAATTTCATTTGTTTTTTCAACTTAACTGTAAGATATTCCAATTTCCGCCCAGCTGAGAAAAACTCCCCATCCTAGTGATATTGTAAATATTTTAGTTGATCCTTCAATTAAGAAGCCCAATTTTGCACATAACCCTCTGCACTGATTGCGCTTACATGTTTTAACATTTGTTATATGATGAAGATGTAGGAAGGAGGAACAAATGGGAGTGAAAAATATGGGCGCTTCCAAGAAAAAGCTGATTTTAAATTATTTAGCGCATCAAGAAGGATACACATCTGTTGAAGATTTATCAAGCACCTTTAAAATTTCCAAAAGAACGGTCTATTATATTTTCAACGCTCTAAATAAAGAATTGCTTGCAAAAAAAATGGAGCCTATTCAAAATGTCAGGAATGAGGGCTACTATCTAAAAAAAGAAACGAAAGAAAAAATACTTAAAACAGGTGATGTCATCGAAGAATTAACACCGATTAAATATTCAAAAGATGAAAGATGCAACATAGATATTCTGCTTAGTCTAATCAGTACGAAAAAAGTTACCCTTGAAGGGCTGTCTGAACTTGAAAATATCTCAAGAAATACTGCTATAACAGATATTGATCGGGCCAGAAGCCTGCTTAAAAAGTCTAATCTTACTCTTAAGAATGATCCTAAACACGGCTACTGGTTAAGCGGAAAAGAAGAAGATATCCGTTGGTGGTTTCATGAATTTATTAGCAATCACTCAAATTTGTATAGAAAAATGATAAGCAGTGAATATTTTCAACGCTTCATCGATTGCAAAGCTGAAAATCAATTCATACGTGGAACTGGTGCATGGTTAGAAGATGTAGAAAGATTGACAGGAAAACATTTTTCGGACGACGCTATAAACATTTTATCGGTTTATATCCCGTTTGTTATTCAGCGAATTAAAAAGAATAGAACAGTCGGACCATTAAAAGAATACGAATTAAATGTTCTAAAAACGTACCCTGAATACGAACTGGTTTCGCAGCTGTTAAAGTTATTTGATATTAATCCTGAAACATATGAAAACGAAATCTTTTATATAGAAACACTTCTTTTAAGCAGCCAGATCAATTTTATCAGTTCGGAGTCCAAATATGCACCGCAAAAATTTACCGGATTGGATACGGTCGTTGAAAAAGTGATTTTACGTTTTCAACAAATATCCGGCATCAATTTCGATAATATTTATGAATTGAAAAAGAATCTGTACGTGCATCTTCTTGCTTGTTACTATCGGGTGCGTTATGGCGTGAAGTATCAAAACAGGCTGTTAAAGGAGATCAAAAAGAATTACGGGAATGTATTTTCCTTTACAAGATTCTCCATTCAGCCTTTTGAAGCCTTTTGTAAACATTCTATCAGTGAAGATGAAATCTCGTTAATTTCGATTTATTTTGGTGCGGAAATTGATAAACAAAGGAAAAACTGGCCTACAAAAGCAGTTCAAAAAGTTTTGCTTGTCTGCAGCAGCGGTGTTGGAACTGCAGCCATCTTGAAACAAAAACTTCAATCGTTGTTTCCATTTGTAAGTTTTGAAGGTCCAATCACAGAGCGAGAGTATTTAAAACAATCGGAAATACAGGAAAACCTGGTGATTTCCACGGTAAACATTCCGGAAAAAAATAAAAAAGTCATTACAGTTCATTCCATCCCGGATCATCAGGATTTAAAAATACTCACCAAAAATCTTGTTCAATTTGATATTTATCGAAATGAACTTGTCTCATCTATTTTGGATGTTGTTAGTGATTATGCGAAGATTCATGACTTTAATGGCTTAACACAAGGATTAATTCAGCTGTTTAATAAACCAAACTTCAAGAGTGGAACAGGAGGGATCTATCAGCCAATGCTGAGTGAGCTATTAACTGATCATACAATTCAAGTTGTAAAAAATGATGGCCTCGATTGGATGAAAGCCATTCAAAAGAGCGCAAGCCCGCTCTTAATGGAGGGCAAAATTAACCAGGAATATATTGATGCCATGATAAACGTTGTCAATCAGCATGGGCCGTTTATCAATATTGGCAGAGAAATTGCCTTGGCGCATGCACGTCCCGAAAATGGTGTCAAGCACTTAGGAATGTCACTGTTGAAGCTTGATAAACCGGTTGATTTAGTAGATAAAGAACATCCGGTTAGGATTTTTATTACTTTAGCAGCCATCGATAATACGGCCCACTTAAAAGCATTATCCGAGCTTGCAACATTGCTGGGGAAGGAAGAAAAATTAGAGCAACTTTTACATGCGAAAACGAAAGAAGAAATTTTATCCATTATTACAGAGGAGGAGAATATTCAATGAAAATTGCAGCTGTATGCGGATCAGGTTTAGGTTCCAGTTTCATGATTGAAATGAACATCAAGTCGATTTTAGATCAATTAGGGATTAATCAGGATGATATTGAAGTGACTCACTTCGATATGGGAAGTGCTACCCCGGATTCTGCAGACCATTTCTTTGTCGGCCAGGATTTAGCTGAGGCAACTGAAAAACTTGGAGCCGAGAAAGTAACAGTATTAAAAAGTATTATTGATAAAAATGAATTGAAAGAAAAAGTGGTTCAATTTTTGCAAGAATCCGGTCGTTTGCCTGAATAATTCATGGATAAGCAAAAAATTCGTGCATGGATGGGTTTTTATCCAGATCTAACCAAAGATGAATGAACAAAGCATTATTTTTTCATTCAGACAAATTGAGGTGACGAGATCATGAAAGATTTTTTAAATGTATTAATTGGTATTGCCAGTACGCCGGCACTTCTTGTTGCTTTAATTGCCGTTATCGGTTTAATCCTTCAAAAGAAATCGATCAGTAACATATTGCTGGGCGGTATAAAGACGTTTGTAGGATTCCTGGTTTTAACAGGGGGTGCGGGTATTGTACAGAATTCTTTAACACCATTTGGGGAAATGTTTAAACATGCTTTTTCCGTTCAGGGTGTTGTCCCAAATAATGAGGCGATTGTAGCCCTTGCCCTCACAAAATATGGTACACCAACAGCATTGATTATGCTGGTTGGCATGATTGTCAATATTTTCATTGCACGATTTACGAGATTTAAATATATCTATTTAACAGGGCATGCGACTTTATATATGTCCTGTATGATTGCGGTCATTATGACGGTATCCGGTTTTACATCCGTACCCTTAATCCTTTTAGGCGGATTGATTCTCGGAATGGCAAATGCCTTGTCACCGGCTATCGTGCAGCCATTCATGAAAAATGTTACTGGTACAGATGAAGTTGCACTTGGACATACCGGTAATTTTGGATACATGATTTCAGCTGTTATTGGTAAATTTTTCGGAAATCAAAACCATTCAACAGAAGATCTTAAAGTCCCAAAAGGCCTTTCCTTCTTGCGTGATTCAACGGTTGCCATAACGCTTACGATGGGAGTTATTTATATAATTCTAGCTATTTTTACTGGCAAAGGATATATTGAAGCAAAACTAAGCGATGGAACAAACTTTATTATTTATGCCATCCAAATGGCAGGTACTTTTGCTGCAGGTGTGTTTGTCATCCTTTCGGGTGTCCGTTTGATCTTAGGCGAAATCATTCCGGCGTTTAAAGGGATTTCTGAAAAATTAGTTCCAAACTCTAAACCGGCACTTGACTGTCCAATTGTTTTTCCATATGCCCCAAATGCTGTTTTGGTCGGCTTTTTCTCAAGCTTTATCGGAGGAATCGTGAGCATGTTTCTGATGATTGCCTTCCACACGATAATCGTTTTACCAGGTGTCGTTCCTCACTTTTTCTGTGGTGCAACAGCAGGGGTATTTGGCAATGCAACAGGCGGGCGCAGAGGTGCGATACTCGGTTCATTCATCCATGGAATCGTTATTAGTTTCATGCCGATTGCGTTGATGCCGGTATTAGGCAATCTTGGCTTTGAAAATTCTACATTCTCTGATACAGACTATGGTGTTGTCGGCCTTTTCTTAGGAGGTTTAGGAGGATTAGGAGGCGTTGTACTGATAACGACAGGAATTTTTGCTGTTCTTGCCATTATGCTTATTCTAACCGCGTTCAAAAAGAAAAATGCAAATCCTGCTGGAAATAAATAACCAATTGGTTTGGGGAATTTTAGAGATGAGATAAGTGTAAATGGTCTGGACATCCATGGCTGCCATTTTAAAAGACTAAAGCGGATGAATGGATCCGTATGAACGGATGTACTGCTAAAATGCTGTGGGACTCTTCAAATCACTTAAAAAGAAAAAGCAATTGGCTTAAAAACGAAAGAAAGCTCTTTTTGTAGCCGCGAAAAGAGCTTTCTTTTAATGTAGAAAGCCGAGTTGCTGATGGTGCCTACTCATGCGAATGTTTAAAATGAAAACAACGGTGTTAAGAAAAAGCCCTTATTATATAAAATGAACTTAAGTTTTTCATCAAGCATGAGCAGCAATTTGCATGAGGCCTACTTTATTCAGCAGGCAACGGAGCCGCGATATTTTGTTCATTTATATAGGAGCTTTTTTAAGATGTTTTTTTCGTGATTACATCTATTAATTTGATGAATGCTTTTATTATAAATGTGATTACTGCAGCGATCACAAAAGATCCAAAGATCAAGGCAATATAATTAACATTTATAGCTGGAGACATTATTTGTGATGCAAATGCAACTAAGACAATCAAATAAGTAATAATAAACGTTTTAGATAAAAAGAAGCTTTTCAAGCCGCACACCTCCATTCATCATTTCATTTAATGGTTTGCCCGGACCAAGTCTTTCCGTTTTTATCTCCTCTTATATAAACTTTAACATAAACATCTTCAACAGTAAGCTCTATCCCTTGATATTCAGCACCATAATGAAAATTTCCTTTTCCATAGACTTCTCCATGATTGGCACTATTTATAAGCGTCCCATGTGACCACCCAGAAACTTGCCATATTGATAAATTACCTCTTCTATACCACGCATCCACAAAATGAGGAGTAACTTTTGAATGGTTATAAGAGAAATAGCCTTTTACACCTACTTTAAATAAAGTTTGCCCTAGCACATATCCCTTAGCCGTGTAAGTATGTGTAATAGTTTTGGTATTTTTGGTGGCGGCCCTTGCATATAATACGTTTGTATTACTTAATGTTGGTGTTTCTTCCGTAATATTTACAAAATAGGCGGGACCATCTGTAAATATTACCGAAACATTATCGTTTATCGTTTCTTCGACAAAGTTTCCATTATCAATATTTTCATCTACATAATCATCTAAATTTACTTCTTGGCCTGTTCCTAAGTCTTCCGATGGCTTATCAATATCAGGTAAAATTTCTTTGTCCTGAAACTCTTTCGTGTCAATATTTACAGTATTTTCTTCATACACCTTGTCGATGGATGAATCAACTTGATCATCAGTGGTAGGATTATCTTTTTTTAGTTCACTAACAACCTTTGCTTAAAGTTCGGGAACAGAATCGATGGTAGGCTTTTCATCAGCATGAACAACTGAGCTAAAGTTTACTGAAGGAAAAGAAACCAAAGAAATTGACAAAGCAACAGGGACAATTACTCTAAATAACTTTACTTTCATAACTATTAGCCTCCTTTTTGATATGTGACGCACTTATTATAACATCATTTTGAAATCGATTCCATAAAAAATTAAAAAAATACAATTTTTTTGAATCTCTATCCGTTTCACGTTCCTCATTAGTTTTTCTTTATGGGGTATTATCTTCTTTCTCATAGGTTACAAATTCCATCACAAATGCCTTTTTTCAGATAATGGCAGACACGGCTGCAATAAAACCTTTTCTGCCTGTGGTCAGAAAAAAGGTATTGAAAAGCGAAAAAATTCATTCTATAATATGCGCATAGTGTTATTTAGCCAACCATTGTGATGTTCCGGGCAGGGGGCACCTTTTATATCCAAAATTCTGGCTACTGGTTTCTTCAGTTTTATGGTTGGAGGATGGTTCTCTGTCGGAATGTAATGTGAATAGGTGAATCATTTGTCAAACCATTTGCTGAATCCGCTTACAAAAACAGTTGCGAAACAGGGGTATGGCATGGCAAATGGCGAAAAATCGATATGGGCGGCAGGGGGGAGACACCCGTTCTGTAAAGAAGAATGAAAGTCCAGCATATTTTTTCAGGATGGATGCCATGCCGGGGCGAATGCGGTAATGTAAAAAATGGAAGCGCATACTTTCAAGCGGCAAGGCAGTCCGGATATTGCCAATGGGCTGCTTTTGGCCGGGAAATGGGCAAAGGATGCACACTGTTTTTACGCGCAAAAAAGACGACAGCGTGTAACTGAATCAAGGGGATGGGAGGATGAATGCATTTGCAAACAAAAACGTTACAGGAAACAGATGAAAAATATTTATGGCATGCCATGAGGGGAGCCGCAAGTCCCGGGCAGCCCAATTTGATTATCACAAAAGCGGAAGGTGCTTGGGTAACGGACATTGAGGGTAACCGCTATTTGGACGGGATGGCCGGGTTATGGTGTGTGAATACCGGTTACGGCCGGAAAGAATTGGCGGAAGCGGCATACAAGCAGCTTCTTGAGATGCCGTACTATCCGTTATCCCAAAGCCACGTGCCTGCCATTCAGCTGGCCGAAAAATTAAACGAATGGCTTGGCGGGGATTACGTCATTTTCTTCTCTAACAGCGGTTCGGAAGCCAATGAGACGGCTTTTAAAATTGCCCGCCAATACCACCGGCAAAGAGGGGACCTGGACCGGTACAAGTTTATTTCCCGTTATCGCGCGTATCACGGCAATACGATGGGGGCGCTTGCGGCAACAGGCCAGGCACAAAGAAAGTATAAGTATGAACCGCTTGGACAGGGATTTCTTCATGTTGCACCTCCTGACACGTACCGGCATCCGGATGACGTGGAAACGCTTGAAAGTGCCAAGGAAATCGACCGTGTAATGACGTGGGAGCTAAGTGAAACGATTGCCGGTGTTATTATGGAACCGATCATTACTGGCGGAGGGATTTTACTGCCGCCTGATGGTTATATGGCGAAGGTGAAAGAGATTTGCGAAAAGCACGGTGCCCTTCTGATTTGTGATGAAGTCATCTGCGGATTCGGACGGACCGGAAAGGCATTTGGTTTTATGCACTACGGCGTGAAGCCGGACATCATTACAATGGCAAAAGGGATTACGAGCGGTTATCTCCCGCTATCAGCGACTGCTGTCAAAAGGGAAATTTACGAGGCATATGCGGGCAGTGAAGATTATGACCGTTTCCGGCATGTTAACACATTCGGAGGAAATCCTGCAGCCTGTGCGCTGGCTTTAAAGAATTTAGAATTAATGGAAAATGAGGCGTTGTTTGAACGTTCCCGCTTACTGGGTGAACGGCTGCTAGAAGCGCTAAAAAGCCTGAAGGATCATCCAAATGTAGGGGATGTCCGCGGAAAAGGATTGCTGGTTGGCATTGAGCTCGTGGAAAATAAACAAACAAAGGAACCGGCTGCAGTCGAAAAACTGAACAAAGTGATAAGCGCCTGCAAAGAAAAAGGCCTGTTAATCGGCAAGAACGGCGATACTGTTGCGGGATTTAACAATGTCTTGCAGCTTTCCCCGCCGTTAAGCATAACCGATGATGACTTTCACACGATCGTACAGGTTTTAAAAGAAAGCATCTTCCAATTGTAAAAACGTTTCTTGTTAGAAAATGTGCTTCAAAGGAGAGAGAGGGTTTGGAGAATCAGCAACTGAAGAAGGACTTGAAAATTCGCCATATTACGATGATTTCAATCGGAGGAGTCATTGGCGCCGGCTTGTTCATGGGAAGCGGCGCCGTCATCCATTCGGCCGGCCCGGGTGCAGTCATTTCGTATGCTTTGGCAGGTTTACTTGTCATTTTTGTTATGAGAATGCTGGGGGAAATGGCATCGGTGAACCCGACAAGCGGTTCGTTTTCCACCTATGCGCGTGAAGCCATTGGCCCTTGGGCAGGGTACACGATTGGCTGGCTGTACTGGTTCTTTTGGGTCATTGTCATTGCGATTGAAGCAACTGCGGGGGCAGCGAATATTCAATACTGGTTCCCTGAATTGCCGTCATGGCTTTTAAGCTTAATATTAACCGTTTTATTGACGCTCACCAATGTATACTCCGTTAAATCGTACGGCGAATTCGAATACTGGTTTTCAATTATTAAAGTGGCCACTATTGTTTTATTCCTGCTGCTCGGCCTCTCCGTTATTTTCGGCATCGTTCCGGGCGTCCAGTCCCCGGGGCTTTCCAATTTGACCGGGCATGGCGGCTTTATGCCGAATGGCTTTGGCAGCGTCCTATTGGGCATTACGGTTGTCATTTTTTCTTTTATGGGAACCGAAATTGTTGCTGTTGCAGCTGGGGAATCCTCCGAACCGGCAAGGGCAGTCAGAACGGCTACCAACAGTGTCATTTGGCGGATTCTGATCTTTTATGTCGGTTCGATTGCAGTTGTAGCCACCTTGCTTCCGTGGAACTCGGCGAATCTGTTGAAAAGCCCGTTCGTCGCCGTTCTTGAACATGTCGGCATTCCGGCAGCGGCCCAGATTATGAATTTCATTGTGCTGACCGCCGTCCTTTCCTGTTTGAATTCCGGTTTATACACAAATTCGCGGATGCTGTACGGGATGGCAAAAGCGGGCGATGCCCCGAAAATTTTTCTGAAGTTAAATAAAAACGGGGTACCGGTTTATGCCGTTTTGTGCGGCACGGTTTTCGCTTATGTCGGGGTCGTCTTTAATTATATTTCCCCGGATAAAGTATTCTTGTTTTTAGTAAACAGTTCAGGCGGGATTGCTTTATTGGTTTACCTTGTCATTGCCTTTTCCCATTTGCGCATGCGCCGGACGGTGGAAAAAACGAATCCGGATGCCTTGAAGGTGAAAATGTGGCTGTATCCGTATTTAACCTATGTAACCATTTTGGGCATTGTTGCAGTTTTAGTCGCGATGATCTTTATCGACTCATTGCGCACGCAAGTACTGCTGACTTTGCTTATTGCCGCTCTCGTTGTCGGCTCGTATTTCCTTTTGCATCCTAAAAAAACAAGTACGCTGCCGCTGGACAGTGAAGATTCAAGCGTAAAATCTTAAGCACAGCAAAAAGCACCGCCTCTTTTTAAGGCGGTGCCACTCATCAGCTGTTAATCTGAAGCCGGTTTTGTTTGCAAGGGTTTCTTTCTGTTTTCCTTTTTGGCGCCTGGTTTAAATGTATCTGCCCGTTTCACAAAAAGGGACATGATCAATACGACAATATTAATGGCGAGCGCGACGTAGAAGGAATATTGGATGCCGGCCAGCAACGCTTTTTGCCCTAAGGCGGCTTTATCAGCTGCTGTAAAGTGAAGCGGATTGATCCCGGACATCAGGTCTTCCGCTTTCGATTTTGTGACAGCATTCATGATCGTGACAAAAACGGCTGTTCCGATTGACCCGGAAACTTGCTGTGCTGTATTGTTAACCGCCGTTCCGTGCGGGTTCAGCCGGGAAGGCAATTGATTCAAGCCGTTCGTCATAATCGGCATCATCACCATCGACATCCCGAACATCCGGAGTGTGTAAACCAGAATAATATAGGTGTAGCTTGAGTCAATTTGCAAATTCGCCAGCATATAGGTGGAAACAGCTGTGATGGAAAGCCCCGTGACAGCCAGCAGGCGCGGGCCGAATTGATCAAACAGCTTTCCGGTGATCGGCGACATAATCCCCATGGCGATGGCGCCCGGCAGCATCATTAAGCCGGAGTCAAGCGGAGAGATGCCCCGTACGTTTTGCACATAGGCAGGTGTTAAAATCATGCCGGAAAACATGGCTGCCGCATTTACAATGGCAATGACAGAGGCAAGGGCAAACAGATGAAGCAATTGTCCGCACATACCGGACGGCGGGAAAAACGATCGCCTATAGTATTGTGACCGTTTTTATCGCATTTCTGGCGCTTATATTTTCCGAATCGCCGATATATCGGTCAGGTGTCGTTGTGGTGATCGGGGTAACGATCCTTTTGCTTGAAATTTTAACCCTAACCCCTTTCATCATGAAAGTCCTTGGTACAAAGCTTTTCTGGCCGTCGAAAAATGCAGGCGGGCATAAGCCGAACCGGTACTGGGGAAAAGCTTCTTTCATCGCCGTAAAACATCCGATTATTACAGTCACGCTCATTCTTTTGATCATTGCCCCGGCATTGATCTTCCATCAGGAGAAGCTGAATTTTGATACGGTCGGGGAACTTGGCAATCAATACCCTTCTTCCAAAGCAATCAACCTTGTTGCTGAACATTTCGGGAAAGGGCAGTCCATGCCTGCGGAGGTTGTGATTGAAAACGGAAAAGCAATGGATAACAACGCGTCCATGGCTGTCATTGACAATATTGCACAAAGGCTGGAAAAAATAAACGGTGTCGAGAAAGTTTCTTCGGTTACGCGGCCTGAAGGAAAGAAAATGGAGGATTTTTACATCGATAAGCAGATGATTACGGTAACGGACGGCTTGTCGCAAACGCAGAACGGTGTAGACCAAATCAATGCCGGATTAAAGACAGCGCGGGAGAAACTCGGATCCGCCGATTTTTCCAAAGTGAACGACATGGTAGATGGAACCGCCAAACTTGAAAACGGAATGGGCGCTCTCGCGACCGGACTTGAAAAAATCCAAAACGGCATTGGCAATGGGTCCGACCAGCCGGAAACACTGGCAAACGGTATCGCTACCATTGAAAAAAATCTTTCCCAAATGAGCAGCGGGATCAGCGCATTGTCTGCAAATTACGGGAAAATGCAGGCCGGCTATGCTGAAATGGGCAAAAATTATCAGCAGGCTGCACAAGCACTCCTTGGTGTAAAAAGTACGATTGCACAAATGCAGACGCTCGTGACGGCGCTCGGGCAAAGTACGCCAAGTGTGCAGCGCGACCGGAACTATTTGGCGCTTTCGCAAATGACGGACCGGCTCTCATCGTCCCTCAAGCAAATCACGCCGGAAGGAATCAACACGCTGAACAGCAATTACGACAAGACGACAGCCGGGTTTAAGACAGCAAACGCCAATCTGTCCAAGATGGCAGGCGGGCTTTCGCAAATGGCAGACGGGCTCAAGAAGACCGAAACCGGGCTTGGCCAGGCGTCTGATGGCATCGGCAAAATTGTAACCAATATGAACGATGTGGCAAAGGGGCTGGGCCAAATGAAATTGGGCCAGCAGCAACTCGCTTCCGGCCTTAGCGGTTTTAAACAGTTCGGCGATAAGCTGTCGGATGTTAACCGCGGATTAAAGCAAATTTCAGACGGCCTTGGCAAAACAAATGACTATCTGGCACAGCTGAAAACGGAAAAAACCTTCCATATTCCGAAAGAAGCGCTCGCCAACAAAGATTTTAAAAAAGCAATGGAGACGTATATGTCGGATGACAGAAAAGTGACGAAACTGACTGTCGTGTTGAGCAACGATCCTTATTCAAATCAATCATTGGATACCATTGATAAGATCAATAATACGGCTGCCGCCGGGCTGAAAGGAACGGTGCTTTCAAAAGCGGACAGCGGGACAGCCGGCACAAGTGCGACGACCAACGACATGAACCATATTCTGTCAAGGGACCTTGCTAAATCGACCGTGATCGTGACCATCAGCGTGCTGCTTGTGCTCATGCTGGTTATCCGGTCTTTCTGGCCGCCGGTTTTCATTACGGCATCCTTTGTCGGTGCCTATTATACAGCCATGTTTGTCATCAACTCTATTTTTCTTGGCATGCTGGGCTATGAAGGCATTTCTTCGTTTGTGCCGTTCTTTTCCTTTATTATTATCGTCTCGCTTGGTGTAGATTACAGCATCTTCCTGATGATGCGCTATAAGGAATATCCGCTGCTTGACCCGAGGGAAGCGATTATACTCGCCTCAAGACATACAGGCGGTGTCATCATTTCTGCTGTCATTATTTTAGGCGGCACCTTTGCCACCCTGATGCCTTCAGGAATGCTCCTGCTGGCTGAATTGGCGATCGCTGTCATTACCGGCCTTGCCGTGCTTTGCTTTATCCTATTGCCATTTTTTCTGCCAGGCATGATCGCCTTGCCGGAAGCCTTGGAAAAAATATTTTCGGACAAAAAGAAAGAAAACTTGGTGCTGGAGAAAGAATCATCCAAGCGATAATGAAAAAAGCAGCCGCTTATCCAAATTGGAAAAGGGCTGCTTTTTGCTGGCACGGATGAGACATAGGCTTAAGTGAAGGTGCGGGTAAAATCCGGAAAAAAGTGAACGTTGGCCACCCTCGTGAAAGATGCCATTTTAGCATGTATCAATTTCCGGGGTTCCTCTATACTAAACGTAAAAGCATTTTAGAAAGAAGGGGCAAGCATGAACTATTTTGCAGGATTGCTAATGGTCTTTGCACTGGTGCTCGGCAATGCAGGATGCTCTGCTGAAGGCGGCAAACAAAACCGGGAAGCTGCCGTCATGAAGACGGTTCCGGTTTCGGGCTGCACGGCAAAGCAAAAAGCGGAACAGACCAAAATGGGGGTTGCCTGGTATCGGACATCCGGGGAAGCAAGAGCGCTCTATTATCAAGGATACAATATCGGAAAACAGCGTATGGAGGAGAGCCTGAAAACAAAGGTAAAAAAGAAGCGGGCCATCGTGCTGGATCTCGATGAAACGGTGCTGGACAACGGGCCGTACTTATCTTATATGGCAGAAAAGGGCATTTCGTTTGGTAACGGCTGGGGAGCATGGGTGAAAAAAGCAAAAGCAAAACCGCTCCCGGGGGCGCTTTCCTTTTTAAAATATGCCGACAAAAAAGGAATCGATATTTATTACATTTCAAACCGTGACGAAAAATATATGGATGCCACCCTTCGCAACTTGAAAAAAGAAGGGATCCCGCAGGCCGTCCGTTCCCATGTGCTGTTGCAACAAGGAACAAGCAGCAAAGAAACGCGCCGGCAGGCTGTTGAAAAGGACCACGACATCATTGCCTTGTTCGGTGATAATCTGGGGGACTTTTTTAAGGCATTTGACGCAAAAGGAAACAAGGCGCGCAGCCTGGAAGCAGACCGTTTCCGCCATGCATTTGGCCGCAAGTTTATCGTATTCCCGAATCCGGTTTACGGGGATTGGGAACATGAACTGCCATGTGGTTCATAAACGCAAAAAAATTCCGGAGTTTTTCCGGAATTTTAATATGCGCTATGTATGGCGGAGAAGGTGGGATTTGAACCCACGCGACGGTCACCCGCCCTAACGCATTTCGAGTGCGTCCCCTTCAGCCGCTTGGGTACTTCTCCATATGGAAAAAAGAAAGATGCTGGTGAGAGGACTCGAACCTCCGACCCCTTCATTACGAGTGAAGTGCACTACCAACTGTGCTACACCAGCATGGAATCAATCAGGACAATGTAAATTATATTATAATAAAATCCGGATTGCAAGAGGAAATTTAAAAAAAGTGTTGTCATGTTTTTCCGGCATGTTTCCGGTAAAATAAAAGGAAAGAGTTTTTACGGGGAGGAAAGGATATGGATTTTTTACAAACCTCAACGCTGGAGGAAAAACTGGAACTGATTCAAACGCTTGCCGGCCCGTTTTCCGAAAGGGCGGCTGCCAATGACTTGAAAGGGCGGTTTGCTTTTGAAAATATTCAAGATTTAAAAGAAACAGGCTATACAAAGCTGACTGTGCCGCAAAACTACGGTGGGGGCGGCATTTCGCTGTATGAGCTTGTCCGCCTGCAAGAGGCCATCGCGGTTGCGGACGGGTCGACTGCCCTTTCCATCGGATGGCATATGGGGATTTTCATGCATTTGTCCGAAACAAGAACATGGAACGGGCAATTGTTTGAACGCATTTGCCGTGCGGCAGCAGGGGAGGCCGCCCTCATCAACACTTGCGCAACCGAAGTGCAAACGGGCAGCCCGACGCGCGGTGGCATGCCGGAAAATAACGGCAACGGAAAAGAACGGCGAATGGGTATTAAACGGGAGAAAAACATTTGCCACCATGTCTCCGGTGCTCGACTTTTTTATCATTACCGCAACGATTCCGGAAAAAGAAGCGGTTGGCAGTTTTGTCGTTCCGCGGGATACGGCAGGCCTTTCCGTCATCGAAACATGGGACAGCATTGCTTTAAGGGCAACCGGCAGCCATGATGTTGTGCTGGAAAACGCCAAAGTCCCGCTTGCGAACCTGGCGGAGATCCAGACGAAAAAGAAAGAGCCGGCCGGTTATCTGCTCCATATCCCGGCCTGTTATTTAGGCATTGCCGAAGCAGCGAAACGGGAAGCGGCCCGGTTTGCGAAATCGTATACGCCGAACAGCCTGAACCATCCGATTGCGGAACTGCCGGCGATCCGCCAGAAATTCGGTGAAATCGAGCTGAAACTGATGCAGGCGCGGCATTTTCTGTATTCGGTTGCAAAAATGTGGGATGAAGCCGGGGCAGAACAAAGAAAAGAGATGGGCCCGGAACTGGGGGCGGCGAAAATGGCGGTTACAAATCATGCGATAGAAGCAGTTGATTTAGCGATGCGCATCGTAGGTGCCAGAAGCCTGTCCGAAAAAACCCCGCTGCAGCGCTATTACCGGGATGTGCGTGCGGGATTACACAATCCGCCGATGGATGATGCCGTCCTCATGCAGCTCGGCGCGCGGGTGTAAAACAAAAAGATCCGATGGTCTAAATAGCCGGGAAGAAAGGGGGGGCGCAAAGCAGCAAAGCGCCGCCTCTTTTTTTGGCCCGCTTTGCCGCTGCCGCTAAAAAAGCGGCAAGTGCTGAATTTGCACCGTTGCCGCTCTATGGTTCGTTTACATTCTATGATTTGCCGGATAAGCCCGTACGTTTTCATCCTGCCATTTTTCAAGGATTTTCCTGATATTTTCCGGGGCGGTTTTCGGCTTGCGGGTATATGACAGCAGGCCGTTTGTTTCTTACTCAAAAAACCTCGGCACATGGACGTGCCCGGGAAACTTTTCGGATATCCGCGGCAAATACAATCCCGGCTGGTGGGAGAGCAACCACAGCCAGTACGGCCTTTTGAAACATTTGCGGATCAACCAGTATGGCACGTATATGGACGGGGAATGCCTGTCGGATGTCAAAATTTCGGATTTGCCGCTCCGAAACAGCCTGATCACTTTCCGGATTGCTGTACTGGAAGATACGGAACATGTCGGTGGCGCGACCATTTTTGGAAAGGGTTTTGGCAACCACGACCAGGACATCGAATTCAAACTCTATTATTCAGATGTTGAATGATGCAGGTAAAATTTTAGTAAAAAATATTGCATTTTTTTACTTCCTCGTGTAAGATGAAAACGAAGAAACCGTTTACAATCTATTACACTTAGGGGGAACGAACATGAGCAACCCAAATTTGCCTCAGGCTTTCAAGGAGTATTTCGGGACGGCGGCGGAGCGCGCGTTTTTTGCGCCGGGCCGGATAAATCTGATCGGGGAGCACACTGACTATAACGGCGGCCATGTGTTTCCGTGCGCGATTACCATGGGGACGTATGCTTTGGCGAAAAAACGCGGTGACCGCAACATCCGCTTTGTATCTTTAAATTTTAAAGAAAAGGGCGTCATCGAATTTACGCTCGACAACCTTGAGTACACCAAAGCGCATGACTGGGCCAATTACCCGAAAGGCATGCTGAAATATTTGAAGGAAGCCGGGCATGAAATAGAACGGGGTTTCGACTGTCTCGTGTACGGCAATATTCCGAATGGGGCCGGCCTGTCTTCTTCCGCCTCCATTGAACTATTGACCGGCGTGATGCTTGAAAAATTGTTCAACCTAAAAGTGGAACGGCTGGATCTTGTCAAGCTCGGGCAAAAAACGGAAAACCAATTTATCGGCGTAAATAGCGGGATCATGGACCAGTTCGCGGTCGGGATGGGCAAAAAAGACGCGGGCATTTTGCTCGACTGTGCCACGCTTGCATACGAATATGCCCCGATCAAGCTGGATCACCATAAAATTTTGATTATGAACACGAATAAACGTCGCGAACTTGCGGACTCTAAATATAATGAACGGCGTGCGGAATGTGAATCGGCACTGAAACAGCTGCAAAAGAGACTCGATATCGAAACGCTCGGCGATTTGACAGAAGAAACATTTGAAAAAAACAAGGAAATCATAGACAATGAGATTGTGAGGAAACGGGCAAAGCATGCCGTTTATGAAAATGCGCGCACGCTTAAAGCGCTTGATGCATTAAAACGCGGCGACCTGCCCGCTTTCGGGGAACTGATCAATGCCTCCCACCGTTCGCTGCGGGATGATTACGAGGTGACCGGCAAAGAACTTGATACGCTGGCCGAAACTGCCTGGAAGCAGGAGGGCGTGCTCGGGGCGAGAATGACGGGCGCAGGATTCGGCGGATGTGCAATTGCAATTGTCGAAAATGACAAAGTCGATGCGTTTATCAAAAATGTCGGGGACGTCTATGAAAAAGAAATCGGCTACCGGGCGGACTTCTACACCGCAAGCATCGGCGACGGGGCAAAAGAAATCACAATGGAGGAACTTGCATGAGCATTTTAGTATTAGGCGGAGCCGGTTATATCGGCTCGCATGCCGTATATCAACTGATCGACCAAAAATATGACGTGGTGGTGATTGACAACCTGCAGACCGGCCACCGCGGCGCAATCCATCCAAAGGCAAAATTTTACGAAGGCGATATTCGCGACCGTGCCTTTATGCGGGACGTGTTCGGAAAGGAAAAAATTGACGCGATCATTCATTTTGCAGCCAACTCGCTTGTCGGCGAATCGATGGAACAGCCGCTGAAATATTTCGACAACAACGTATACGGCACGCAAATTGTGCTTGAAATGATGAAAGAATTCCATGTGCCGCATATTGTGTTCTCTTCGACCGCCGCAACATACGGGGAACCGGAACGCGTGCCGATTACAGAGACAATGCCGACCGTTCCGACCAACACTTACGGCGAGACAAAACTGGCGATGGAAAAAATGATGAAATGGTGTGAAAAAGCGTACGGCATTAAATACGTTGCACTTCGCTATTTTAACGTAGCCGGCGCAAGATCAACCGGCGAAATCGGCGAAGACCACCATCCGGAAACGCATCTTATCCCGGTTGTATTGGAAACGGTGCTTGGAAAACGCGAGGCGATTACCATTTTCGGCGAAGACTATGATACAAAAGACGGGACATGCGTCCGCGATTACATCCATGTGGAAGATTTGATTGATGCCCATATTCTTGCGCTTCAATATTTACAGAACGGCGGCGCAAGCGATGTGTTCAACCTCGGATCAAGCAACGGATTTTCTGTCAAAGAAATTGTGGATACCGTCCGGGAAGTGACCGGCAAAGGCTTTAACGTCAAAATCGGCGACCGCCGCGCCGGGGATCCGAGCACGCTCATCGCTTCATCCGAAAAGGCTAAACGTGTGCTCGGCTGGAATCCGCAAAAAACGGATATCCGCCAGATTATCAAAGATGCATGGAACTGGCATGAAAGCCATCCAAACGGTTACGACGACAGAAGGTGAAACCAGTGGCAATTTTTGAAACGGTCGAGCAGCTTGTAAACAAGGCTGTCCGCACCCGGTTAATCGGGGAAGAAGATCGGGTGTATGCGAGAAACCAGGTGCTGTCGCTTTTGCATCTGGATGAATTCCGTGAACCGGAAGCAGGCGGGGCAGATCAGGATATTCCTGATCTCCTCGGCATGCTTGTCCGTTACGCGTGCGAAAAAGGCATCATTCAGGATGTACTGGATGAGAAAGACATTTTTGCAAGCCACGTCATGAATGTGTTTACACCGCGCCCATCAACGGTAAACCGTATTTTCCGGGAAAAATATGCGGAAAGCCCGGCTGAAGCGACCGATTATTTTTACGCGTTAAGCAAACACAGCAATTATATCCAAACGAAGCAGATTGCGAAAAACATTGTATACAAGACATCAACGGAATACGGCGATCTTGACATTACCATCAATCTTTCAAAACCGGAAAAAGACCCAAAGTCCATTGCCAGGGAAAAAAACGCCAAAAAAGGCCATTACCCGAAATGCCTGCTTTGCATGGAAAATGAAGGATATGCCGGCAGAACGGGGCACCCGGCACGGTCGAACCACCGGCTTATCCGCCTTACCCTCGGCGGCGAGCCGTGGTATTTGCAATATTCACCATATATGTATTACGACGAACATTGCATTGTGCTGTCAGAAACACACCGCGATATGAAAATCGACAAATCGGCTTTTCAAAGATTGCTTGAATTTGTCGGGCGGTTCCCGCATTATTTCCTGGGCTCAAATGCCGATCTGCCGATTGTCGGCGGTTCGATTTTGTCGCACGACCATTATCAGGGCGGGCGTTATGAATTTGCGATGGCAAAAGCGGCTGACGACTGGCGTTTTGAAATGAAGGCATTTCCGGATGTGAAAGCCGCCGTTATCAAATGGCCGATGTCGGTCATCCGGCTGCGGAGTACAGAGGCGGCACGTCTTACCGAGGCTGCGGATCATATTTTGCAAATCTGGAAACAGTACAGCGACCCTTCCGCCGATATCCTCGCGGAAACAAACGGGACGCCGCATAACACGATTACGCCGATCGCAAGAAAACGCGGGGACAGGTTTGAACTTGATCTTGTACTCCGCAACAACCGGACAAGCGAAACCCATCCGCTTGGCATTTTCCACCCGCACGCCGAGGTCCATCATATTAAAAAAGAAAATATCGGGCTGATTGAAGTGATGGGGCTTGCGATTCTGCCAGCACGGCTGAAAAATGAGCTGGCCGAAGTGGAGAAATATTTGCTCGGGCAGCCGAATGCCATTGCCGCCTACCATCTTGACTGGGCAAACGGTTTAAAGAAAAAATACGAAGGCACGGTGGCAGCGGAAAACGTGGAAGGCATCGTCCGCAGCGAAGTGGGCAAAGTCTTCTTGCAAGTTTTGCAGCACGCCGGCGTCTTTAAACGGGACGAAAGAGGAAAACAGGCATTCCGGAATTTTTTGCGTAAGTTGTAGCGGCGGTCCGTTCCAACCTTTTTTGCGCATGTTCACGACGAAAGGGTGCAGGCTGCTAAACGCCTTCCGGAATGTACCGCGCACACCAAACAGCAGACCGGTTTTTACGGGGCTTTCAGGCCGGCCGCGGATTCCGGAAGCGATTGGCGCGGTCGCGGGGAACTGGAGCCGGAAACACTTTAACGCGGGCTCAACCGAAGGCTATACATCACATTCCGTAACTTTTAGCTCGAACGGGTACACCGGGCCGTTTTTTATGGCCCGCAATCTTTAACGGAAAAGGGATGATCAAAATGGAAATCAAAAAGGCATTGTTTGGGGAATTGGAAGGACGTCCGGTCCATGCTTATGAATTGAAAAATGACCGCGGCATATCTGTAACGGTGCTTGAATACGGCTGCATCATCAATAAGATCATCGTGCCGGACAAAAACGGCAAAGCGGAAAACATCGTGCTCGGGTATGACAACCTTGACGGCTACCTCCATGGTGTTCCGTATTTCGGCGCTATTATCGGCCGTATTGCCGGCAGGATCGCTGGAGCATCTTTTGAACTGGACGGCAAAACATACAAGCTTTCTGCCAATGAAAACCGCAACCATCTCCATGGCGGCTTCAAAGGGTTCAACGCCGTCATCTGGGACAGCACGCCCATTGAACAAGACGGCGCAGTTGGTGTGAAATTTACGTATACAAGCCCGGACGGCGAAGAAGGCTATCCCGGAAATCTCGATGCCACCGTGACCTATCTTTTAACAAATGAACAAGAACTGAAGCTGTCTTATCAGGCACATACGGATAAAAAAACGATCGTCAACATGACCAATCATGCATACTTCAATTTAAGCGGCGACATGAAACGCGATGTGCGCGGCCATGAACTACAAATCCCGAGTGGCCGTGTGCTGGAACTTGGCCGGGAAACGCTGCCGACAGGGAAAACTTTTGATGTTAGAGGTACCGCATTCGATTTCCGGAACGGGCGAAAAATCGAAGACGGCACGGTATCGGATCATCCGCAAAACGTCCTTGTCGGAAACGGCTATGACCACGCGTTTTTATTGCCAGAAACGGAAAAACCGATCCGCTTAAAAGACGAAGAGAGCGGGCGCATGCTGACGGTGGAAACCGACCAGCCTTGCGTCATCGTTTATACTTGCAATACGATGGGAAATGACACATATGAAATCCGCGGCCGCAAGCCTTGTGATTATTTGGCGGTCTGCCTCGAGACGCAGGGTGTGCCGGATGCGATCCATCACCCTGAATACCCGTCTGTGATTCTGGAGCCGGGTGAAACATACCGCGCCCATACAAAATGGATTTTTGGCTGAAAAAGATTGAGGTGTAACAATGGCAACGATTAAAGATATTGCTGAGAAGGCGGGTGTTTCCATTTCAACGGTTTCACGCGTGCTGAATAACGACCCGTCACTTTCCGTTAGTGACGATACGAAAAAAAGAATCTTTGAAGCAGCAGAAGCACTTTCTTACAAGAAAAAGGCAGCCCGGAAACCGGAAAAAATCAAAATTGCGCTTGTGTACTGGTATACGGAACAAGAAGAACTGAATGATTTGTATTATTTATCAATCAGAATGGGCATTGAAGCACGCTGCAGCATGAAAAATATCCGGCTGACGAAATACGATTTGACCCATTTGGAAGAGATGGGGAAAGAGCAAATCCAGGGCATCATTGCCGTCGGGAAATTCAGCCTTGCGCAAGTGGAGAAGCTTCTCTCTGTTACCCCGAATATCGTATTTGTCGACTGCTCGCCTGATGACAACCGTTTTGATGCCGTTGTGGCCGATTTTGAAAAAGCGACGGAAAAAGTGCTCACCTATTTTACGGAAAAAGGCCATACGCAAATCGGCTTTATCGGCGGCAGGGAAAATTATAAAGATGCCTCCGCCACGATTGAGGATCCGCGCGAAATGGCGTTCAGGCGCTGGATGCAGGCAGCGGGCCGCTGGAATGAAAAATGGGTATATATCGGCGCGTTTTCGACTGAAGATGGGTACCGGTTGATGAACGAGGCGGTCCGCGAACACGGGGACGCGCTTCCAACTGCTTTCTTTGCCGCCAATGATGCGATTGCGATCGGTTGCCTTAAGGCGCTTGCGGAAAACAACATCCCGGTGCCCGGCCGCGTGAGCCTTATCGGCGTCAATGACATCTCGCTGTCCAAATATGTTTTCCCGCCGCTTTCTACTGTGAAAGTGTATACGGAATTGATGGGCGAGACAGCAGTCGATACGCTGCTGGAACGTTTGGAAGGCAGAACCGTTGCAAAGAAAATTTTTATTGCCACAAAACTCGTTTGCCGCAAAAGCGGATGAACGGGCAGCAAAATGGCGAAGCCGGAAAAATGATTGGCCGGGCGTTGCAATGCAGTGCGGATCTCGGTTTCGGAATAGCATGTGCGTGTAAAGAAAATGGCCGCGACTTTGCGGAAAGCGGGGCAAATTTTAGGGCAGATCATGCAAAGGCGCCGAAGCAGGGCAGGTTCCTGTTTCAAAATGGCATAGATTGCAAACAAAATTGCCGAACCCTTCGAAAAGTGGGCAGGCATTTAGGGCAGATCTTGAAGCAGTGCAAGTACCGGCTTCAAAAATAGCAGGGGCGCGAAAAAATAGCAGCGAACTTGCGGAAAGTGGATCAGAATGTAAAGCGGGTGCTGCCAATGCATCAAAGCAGGGCAGGCACCGGCCCCAGCCCGGTTGCAAGCCGCAGCCCTTGCCTGGTGCAAAGCGGGCGCATAAAGCCGGGGAAGCATGCATATAATAGAAGCATGCACGAATGCGCCGGGACGGTTTGCACACTTGCCTGCATACGTTAACGCAGCAGGGCCGGTCCCCTTTTTTGTGTTAAAGTGTGTTATACTAAACATAAGAAGGGAGTCTTTTATGATGGCATATTTTAATAACCAGAAGGAGCCGGTGCCTGAGGTGGAAACGACCGTATGGGCCTGCACAAACGATGATTGCAATGGTTTTATGCGTGAAAACTTTACTTTTGAAGAAAAGCCGCACTGCCCGCTCTGCCACTCCGATATGAAAAAAGAAGTACGCGTGCTGCCGGTTATCGGAAGTTAAAAAAAACAGTTATTTTTTGTTGCCATTTTTCGGGCCTGTTGGAAACCTTGTTTTCAACGGGTTTTTTATTGTCTGCGCCCGCTATGGAATCGTTAAGCCATTTCGGAAAACCTGATTGGGCACGGTCTCCAGCATACAAAAGGGGTGCCATGAAAGCACCCCTTTATCTCACTTTTTCTCTTTCCATTCGGCGAATATCTCATCCGCGATTTCTTCCAGAGATTTCACTTTGCCGTGCGGGTTTTGCGATTCTTTCCGGACTTTCCACTGTCGTTCTTCTTCGCGCTTTGATTTACTCACTTGGATCACTCCTGTTTGCCATCTGTAAATTTCGCGAATCTTTTCATATCCTCATCCGTTTCCAGTGCTGTCACAGCAAACGGTTTATAAGGCTTATGTTCACTGAACAAGCCAACCTGGTTGCTCCCATGCGCATCATTGACAACCGTTTCCGCCTCATTGTCCCGATGCGTCACCTCACGTTTGTCAGGCATAGTATTTCCACTCCTTGTTCAAAATAAAATCATGTTTTCCGCCGATCAATGTTATAATTACCTATTATGAAGCAAACGATTTACGGAGGAGGAAACTGCTGCAATGGATTTAACACCAGGAACCGTTGCCGAACTTACGGTGGTGCGGGAAGCGCCGTTCGGTTATTTTTTATCTAACGGGACAGAAGACGTGCTCCTGCATCACCGGGATATTACGGAACCCTTTGATCCGGAAGCGGTGCAAACCGTCTTTCTATATCAGGACCATCAGGGGAGGTTGGCCGCGACAAACGTGATTCCAGACATCCGGCTGGGGACATCCGGCTGGGCGGAAGTTGCCGGCACCAAAGAAAAACTTGGCGTTTTCGTTTCGATCGGCATTCACAAAGATATGCTTCTTTCTGTTGATGACCTGCCCCCGATCCGCTCGCTCTGGCCGGAAAAAGGCGACCGTTTATATATTACCCTTGATCTTGACAAACATGGGCGGTTATTCGCAAAATTAGCCGGAGAAAACATAGTCAGGGATTTAGCGAAAAAAGCCGGCCGAGAAATGTGGAACAAAGATGTCACCGGGCATGTGTTCCGACTGGCAAAAGCCGGTTCTTCAATCATAACCGATGAGGGCTATATCGGCTTCATCCATGAATCACAGCGCAAAAACGAACCGCGCCTCGGGCAGAAAGTGGAAGGCCGCGTCATTGATGTAAAAGAGGACGGGACATTGAATATCTCGCTTTTAGGGCGCGCCTATGAAGCACTGGATAAAGATGCGGAAAATATCCTTGCCTATATGGATTCGCGCGGCGGAAAAATGCCATATTGGGATAAAAGCATGCCGGAAGAGATTCAGGAGCGGTTTGGCATCAGCAAAGCGGCGTTTAAACGTGCGCTCGGCCGTTTGATGAAAAACGGCACCGTCTACCAGCAAGAAGGCTGGACATACCGGAAGGAGGGGAAATAATGGCAGTTCCAAGGTTGAAACGCATTCACCATATTGCCATCATTTGTTCCGATTATGCAAAATCAAAGCATTTTTATGTGGATTGCCTCGGTTTGGAGCCGGTGCGGGAAGTATACAGGAAAGAACGTGATTCCTACAAACTGGATCTTTCGGTCGGCAGCGTATATCAGATCGAACTGTTTTCCTTTCCGGATCCGCCCGCGCGCCCGACATTCCCGGAAGCTGCGGGCTTGCGGCATCTTGCATTTGAAACGGACGATGTAGAAGCGGATAAAAAGCGGCTTGAAGAAATGGGCATTCAAGTAGAAGACATCCGCATTGACCCGCTTACAGAGAAAAAATTCACCTTTTTCCAGGATCCCGACGGCCTTCCGATCGAATTGTATGAAAGCTGACGGCGCGGCTGCAGGAGCGGTATGCTATAATGAAAAGGACTGAAAATGCTTTGTTCATATTTGAGCAAAGGATTGCCTTTCAAGGAGGAAGATTTGTATGACCGAGCCTTTATTTCTTGAACCGGTTTTTAAAGAAAGAATTTGGGGAGGCACCGCGCTGAGGGACCGGTTCGGTTACCGCATCCCGTCTGACCATACAGGGGAATGCTGGGCCATTTCCGGCCATCCGAACGGTCCGTCGGCTGTAAAAAACGGCGAATTTGCCGGCAAAACGCTGATGGAACTGTGGGAAGAAAGGCGTGACGTATTCGGCGGAATGTCTGGAAAAGGATTCCCGCTCCTGACAAAAATCCTCGATGCAAATGCAGATTTATCGGTCCAGGTTCACCCGGACGATGCATACGCCAATGAACACGAAAATGGAGAACTCGGCAAAACGGAATGCTGGTACATCATTGACTGCAAAAAAGGCGCACAGCTCGTTTACGGGCATCATGCCAAAACGAAAGAAGAATTTGTCCGCCTGGTTGAAGAAGGAAAATGGGACAGCCTGCTGCGCAAAGTGCCGATTCACCCGGGGGACTTTTTCTATGTGCCAAGCGGGACGATTCATGCGCTTTGCGAAGGGACACTTGTGCTCGAAACGCAGCAAAGCAGTGATACAACGTACCGCGTTTATGACTACGACCGGACGGATGCTGCCGGCAACAAACGCGAACTGCATTTGCAAAAAGCGATTGATGTTACGATGATACCGCACCGGGATGCCGCAGTCCGCCCCCGTACGGAAGAAAAACCGGGCGTTACCATCACAACGTTTGCAAAGGAAGCCTTTTTCTCTGTATATAAATGGGATGTAGAAGGGACCGCACTTTTTACGCAAAACGAACCGTTCGAACTGGCCAGTGTGCTTGACGGGGAAGGGACCATGAAAGCCGGCGGAAAAACTTATCCGCTTGAAAAAGGGATGCATTTTCTGCTTCCGTCCGGATTTGGCAATTTTGAACTGGACGGCCGTCTGACGCTGATCGTATCCCATCCGTAAAATGTCTGTCTATCAAGAATATTGCAGCAAACGGCAGAAAACCGATATAATGAAAAATACATGACAACTGAGTATGGGGGAGACGTTGAAAATGCCAATCAATATACCGAAAGATTTACCTGCCGGAGAGCTGCTGAGACAAGAGAAAATTTTTGTGATGGATGAGGACAGGGCGAGAACGCAGGATATCCGTCCGCTGAATATATTAATCTTAAATTTAATGCCGGAAAAAGAAAAAACGGAGTTGCAGCTGCTGCGCCTCCTCGGCAATACGCCGTTGCAGGTCAACATCACTTTTCTCCGGACGTCGACTTACCAATCCAAAAACGTCAGCAGCTACCATTTAGAACATTTTTACACGGTTTTTGACGAAGTGAAAGGCCGCCGTTTTGACGGGATGATTATTACCGGCGCCCCAGTTGAAAAAATGGACTTCGAAGCGGTGGATTATTGGGACGAGCTGAAGAAAATCATGGATTGGACCAAAACCAATGTCACGTCGACATTACATATTTGCTGGGGTGCGCAGGCTGCATTGTATTACCATTATGGCATTGAGAAGTACGAACTGCCGGAAAAGTGTTTCGGCATTTTCAAACACCGCTTGTTTTTGCCGATGGTTAAGCTGGTCCGCGGATTTGATGAGGTTTTTAACGCGCCCCATTCCCGTTATACGGATGTTGCGCGCGCAGCCATTGAAAACCATCCGGAACTTCAGCTCGTTTCCATATCGGAAGAGGGCGCGCCGTTCATTGTAATGGATGAAAACGGGAAAAATATTATGATCACCGGCCATTTGGAATATGATGCAACAACCCTCGCTGATGAATATGTGCGCGATCAGCAAAAGGGGCTTGGCACCGCCCTCCCGAAAAATTATTTTCCGAATAACGATGCCAATGAGAGGCCGCTCCATACGTGGCGCTCGCACAGCTATTTGCTGTTTTCCAACTGGCTGAACTATTATGTATATCAGGAAACACCGTATCAATGGTAAACAAAGGGCTGTCCCGCAAACAGGGGCGGCTTTTTTAAAAATCCGCAACTGCCCTGCCGGAATCATCTGAAAAACAAAAAAGAGGCAGCCCCGCGTATCAGGACAGCCCCTTTTCCCCTTCCGCTTTCGGAACCGCGAAAGAGAGAAGAAAACAAACAAGTGAAATTACGGCAAGCAGGATGAAAATCGAATGAATGCCTGAAAAAAGCACATGCCGCAGCCATTCGCGCGCCGCTTCCGAAAATCGGCCCGCGCTTTCCGGATTGATCAGCCTGTTCAGCGAATTCGTCGTAAACCCGCCCGGATTGCCTTTCGCAAGTTCCTCGGCAATCTTTGCATTGAAATACGTACCGAATACAGCGGAACCGGCCGACTGCCCCAGATTCCGGAAAAATGTATTCGATGCTGTCGCCGCCCCGCGCAATGACCAGTCCACCGCCGACTGCACCGAAACGAGCGAGATCGTCATGACAATCCCGAACCCGAATCCGGAAATGGCGGAGAAAACGTAAAAACTCCATTCCTGCGTTCCCAATGAGAACAGGCTGAGCCAGACTGTGCTTCCTAAAATGAAGGCCATTCCCGTTAAAAACGCCAAACGGTCCCCGTATTTCAGCTGAAGCCTTCCGCCGGCAAAAGAGCCGAGCATCCACAGGACGGGGCTCGGTGCCAGCATGAGCCCGGATAGCGTTGCGCCATGCCCTTCAAGCCCTTGGATCCACATCGGAATATAAACGTTAATCCCCATCAGAACGGCACTGCCCAAAAAACAAACCAGATTTGAAACCGAAATGGCCCGGATGTGGAACAACGAAAGCGGCATTAATGGATCCGGATGCCGGTACTCAATCAAAATGAATAAACCAAGGAGAATGACACTGCCTGCTAACAATCCCAAGATCACCGGGTTTCCCCAGTCGTTTGTATCCCCGCCTTTTTGCAGGGCGTAAAGCAATGCGAGCATCCCGGCGGAAAAGGTGGCAGCCCCCCATACATCAATCGCATTTTCCGTTTTTTCCACCCGCTCATGTAAAAACAGGATGACCATCAAAACGGAAATCGAGCCAAACGGGAGATTGATGAAAAAGATCCAGTGCCAGGTGAGCTCGTCGACAAAGAAACCGCCGAAAAGAGGCCCGATGACACCGGCAATGCCCCATGCCGCTCCCATAAACCCGAGCATTTTCGCCCGTTTTTCATGCGGATAAATATCGGCAACGATGGTATTCGTAACCGGCATGATCGCCCCGGCCCCGATTCCCTGAATGGCACGGAACACAATCAGTTTCCCCATCGAACCGGCGAGACCGCACAATGTCGAACCGGCAAGGAAAACAATGGTGCCGGCCGTAAAAATTTTTTTGCGGCCGTACAAATCCGCAAGCTTCCCAAAAATTGGAACCGTTACCGCGGAAGTGAGCAAGTAAATGGCAAATACCCAGTTCATCACGCCGATCCCTTTCAGATCGCTTACAATCCGCGGCATCGCGGTGCTAACAATGGTTCCCTCAATGGCTGTTAAAAAGGTGGCCACAAACAAAGCAATCGTGACCGCCTTGATATTGGTTTGCTTCATAAAAAATCCTCCATGATTTGTTCGTTCTGCACTTTTTCTAGTATATCTCAACTTACCGCGGAAAAATAGATTTACAGACAATCAGGAAAGAACCTGTATAAAAAGAAATCCTTTCTCCATAATAAAGATTGACAACTGAAACACAATAAATGATAATTGGTATAGACAACTATATAAATTTTAAAAAAGAGGTGTTTCCCGTTGGCGGAAAAAGTGCTGATTCACAGCAATCTTTATACAGGAAATGAACATATTGCAGACGGATTTATCCGGTTTACAGATAAAATCATTGAAACCGGCAAAATGGCAGATTACCGGCCGAAAGCAGGAGAAGAAGTGATCGACGGGAAAGGGATGACAGCCATCCCGGGCATGATTGATGTCCATATCCACGGCGGTTATGGCATTGATGCGATGGATGCCGATCCGGAGGCGCTCGTTACATTAAGCCAAAAATTGCGGAAGGAAGGTGTAACTTCCTTTTTCGCAACAACGATGACCCAGGATTACGGAAAAATCGAAGCCGCCTTGCGTGCCGTGAAAGCGGCAAAAGAAAAAGGGGGCACAACGATCGAAGGGATTCATCTCGAAGGGCCGTTTGTTTCAAAAAAAAGAGCGGGGGCCCAGCCGCTTGAATATATCAAGGCGCCGGATACGGAACTGTTTTTAAGATGGGTTGAAGCTTCCGGGAATCTTATTAAGCTCGTCACCTACGCCCCAGAAAATGAAGGTGCACGGGAATTTGAAAATGTGATGATTGAACGCGGCATCGTGCCTTCCATGGGCCATTCAGATGCCGTCCGTGCTGAACTGTTACAAAGCAAGGCAACCCATGCGACCCATCTTTATAATGCCATGCGCGGCCTGCACCACCGCGAGCCCGGCGTTGCAGGGCATGCGTTGCTGTCACCTTATGTACAAGTGGAACTGATTGCTGACGGCCTCCATGTGCACCCGGATATGGTGAAGTTCACGTATGAAATAAAGGGGCCGGAAAAAATCTCCGTCATTACCGATGCGATGCGGGCGAAAGGATTGCCGGACGGGGAGTCGGAGCTCGGCGGCCAGAAAGTGCTGGTGAAAAACGGGGAAGCCCGGCTTGAAAATGGTGCGCTTGCCGGCAGCATCTTAAAGATGGACGATGCGTTCCGCAACATCATGAAATTTACCGGCTGCTCCATTTCGGAAGCGGTACAGATGACTTCCGTGAACCAGGCGCGCGAGTTCGGCCTCACGCAAAAAGGAAGCCTGGCAGCTGGTAAAGATGCCGATTTCGTACTGCTGGATGAACAATGGCAAGTCAAAACAACATACCATCTTGGAGAGCAGGGATAACGCGCATAAACTGTTGCCAACCACAGGCGTGCGGGTTCGGTCCCGGCTAAAACTGGAAAGATGCCGATTTTGTCCCGCTGGATGCACCATGGCACGTTAAACTAACGTATCATTTTGGAAAGCGGGATAACACGCAACCTGCTGTGGACCATGCGTGTAAGAAATGTGTCTGATGGCCAGGAAAGACAGATTAAAAAACGATGATCTTGGAAAGCGGGGATAAAAATGAACGTGGAAATTTTTAAAACAAGCGATGAAGCAGCAAAATACGCCTATGAACTGATCGAAAAAGGGATCCGGGAAGGGCAAATCCGCACGCTCGGGCTTGCGACAGGGGGCACGCCGCTGAAACTGTATGCGTACATGCGGAATGCCGGACTGGACGTTTCAAATGTCACCACCGTCAATCTTGATGAATATGTGGGCCTCAAAGATACAGATGAACACAGCTACCACTATTACATGGAAAAAGAACTGTTTTCGCATATGAATTTTAAACAATCGTATCTGCCTGATGGAACGGCAGAAGACCTCGAAGAAGAATGCGCGCGGTATGAAAGAATTTTAAAATTGCATCCGGTCGACCTGCAAGTGCTCGGCATCGGTAAAAATGGGCACATCGGCTTTAATGAACCGGGCACTTCCTTCCATTCCAGAACGCATATTGTCGAACTGACCGAATCGACGCGGGAAGCAAACCGGCGCTTTTTCGAAAGAGAAGAAGATGTGCCGGACCGCGCCCTTTCGATGGGGATTGCTTCGATTATGGACGCGAAAAAAATCGTTCTGCTGGCATTCGGCAAAAGCAAAGCTGAAGCAGTCCGCAGCATGATCAAAGGTCCGGTGGACGAAGCCTGCCCGGCATCCGTTCTGCAAATGCATCCGGATGTCGTTGTCGTTGCTGATGTAGATGCCGCTTCTTTGCTGGAGGATGCTGGAAAGCGCCATGATTGACAAAACCTCCCCGATCCCGATTTACTTTCAAATTCAGGAAGAAATCCGAAAGAAAATTAGGGAGAGGGAATGGAAAACAGGTGAAGCCATTCCGTCTGAACGGGTACTAAGCGAACTTTTTGAAGTGAGCAGAATGACAGTCCGCCAGGCGGTACAAGGTTTGGTGGATGAAGGCATTTTAATGAGAAAACGGGGAAGCGGCACGTTTGTCAGCGAACATAAGGTAGAGCAGCCTTTGGAAGGGCGGATGAGTTTTACGCGGCTGATGGAAGAGCGCGGGATGAAAGCTTCGAATAAAATCGTGGCGTTTCTGGAAAGGGAAGCCTCCGTGCAGGAAATGGAGGCACTCGCGCTGGAAGAGCCGGAACACGTTCTCCATATCGAGCGGCTCCGTTACGGGGATGAGATCCCGATTGTATTCGAATCGATCATCACCCCGGCAAGGATTTCGGCAGGGCTTACGGAAGAGAAATTAAACCGTTCTTTCTACCAGTTTCTCGAACGCGAAAAGGGATTGCGGCTCGGAAAAGGGGTCCAGACAATTGAAGCCGTTGCGGCGAGCGCACGGCTGGCAAAACTGTTAAAAGTGGCCCCGGGTTCGCCGGTACTGTCCATTGAACGCGTAACTTCGCTTTCGGATGGCACGCCGTTTGAATATGTCAAAGCGCAATACGCCGGCAGCCGCTTTAAATTTTATATGTAGGAAGGGTCAAACAGGTCATGCCGGGGCAAGCCGGTACAGATGCAAAAAAACCGCGGAATCTTCCGCGGTTTTTTAGTTCAATTTATAGAACGGCAAATTAATACAAACGTTTATAGCTGTCAAAATGGGATTTCCAGTAATTGTAGCTGACAGAAGAAACAGACACGCCATCGGAATTCGCGGCGATAAACCGGCCGCCGCCGAGATAGATACCAACATGCGTGATCGCGCTCGGATTGGTTCCGTACGTGCCTTCAAAGAAGACAAGATCTCCCGGTTTCGGGCTGCTCACATAGTAAGAACGGTTATAAAGGCCTGCTGCATTCGTACGGGAAATATCGTACCCGGCTTTTTTATATACATAATAGATAAAGCCGCTGCAGTCAAATCCGGACGGGCTCGTGCCGCCCCACACATACGGCGTGCCGATTAAGCTGTTCGCAATGCTGATTAAAGAAGATACAGAATGGGTACTGCCTGAAGTTGTATCGACTGTTGTGACCGATGTGGAAGAATCGGACGGACTGCCGGTTACTTTCAGCTTCTGGCCGGCATAAATCAAGTCGGAACTTAAATTGTTCAAAGATTTAAGCTTACTGACGGTGATTCCGTACTGTTTGCTAATGCCGGACAATGTGTCTCCGCTTTTTACCGTGTATGTAGCCGTAGCCGTGGAACCGGAACTGTTTGAACTTGCAGCGCCTGCCGTTCCCGATGTGGAGGAACCGGATGAGCTGCTACCGGTTACTTTTAGCTTCTGACCGGAAAAAATCAAATCGGAACTTAAATTGTTCAAAGATTTTAGCTTGCTGACAGTTGTCCCAAACTGTTTGCTAATGCCGGATAATGTGTCTCCGCTTTTTACTGTGTATGTAGTCGTGGAACTGGAACTGCCGGTTGAACGCGAACTGCTGCTTGAACTGGACGAGGAAGCGGAATCTGCCCCTTTGGAAACAGCCAATACGTCACCGGGATGGATCAGCGATGAAGAGAGCTTGTTCCAGCTCATTAAGTTTGAAACCGATATGCCGTGGTTTAAGGCAATCGTGCTCAATGTATCCCCCGGCTTGACCGTGTACGTTTTGGCAGAAGAGGATGGGGCCGAAACAGAACGTGCCGAAGCTTTTGCCTTGGACGCTGAAACGTTCAGTACCTGGTTCGGGTAAATCGTGTCAGATGCCAAATGGTTGGTTGATTTCAATGCATCAACGGACGTATTATACTTCTTTGCAATTTTCCAGAGGGAATCCCCTTTTTGGACTTTATATGTCTGGGCAAATGCCTGCGATGTAAACGAAGTGGCCAGAATGGTTGTAGCGGCAACAGAAAAGACAGTTTTCTTTCTCACACTCGTGTAACCTCCATTTATATTTTTATCTCTCTATTTAACATTCTATCAAAATTTTTTCACAATGGTACCCCATTTCGGCATTTTATAGGAAAAGATTGCACTTTTTTCCAATGAAAGCGGCAGAAATAGCGAAATTTGTTAAGATATCCGGCAAAATCGAAGGTCTTTCTTAACATAGAGTTCGTCTACGTTAAGATACCCGGGAAAACTGAGGGTCTTCCTTAACATAGAGCGGTTCTACGTTAAGATATCCATAAAAATTCCGCGTCTTCCTTAACGTAGAAGCGTTCTATGTTAAGATACCCGGCAAAACCGAGGGTCTCCCTTAACCTAGAGCGCGACTACGTTAAGATATCCGCAAAAATTTTCTCGCTTCCTTAACATAGAGTGCGTCTACGTTAAGATACCCGGCAAAATTGAGAGTCTTTCTTAACATAGAGCACGTCTACGTTAAGATATCCATAAAAATTCCGCGTCTTCCTTAACGTAGAGTGCTTCTATGTTAAGATATCCGGCAAAATCGAAGGTCTTTCTTAACCTAGAGCGCGACTACGTTCAGATACCCGTAAAAATTCCGCGTCTTCCTTAACATAGAAGCGTTCTATGTTAAGATACCCGGCAAAATCGAGGGTCTTCCTTAACCTAGAGTGCGTCTATGTTAAGATATCCGTCTGCTAAATGATTTGATCGGCAAACTTTTTCTGCATTTTTTCGGTTTTTGCCCGGAACTGCTCCGCCTGGACAGCCGCTTCGTTGAGCGTTTCTGCGATCGTATGGTGGTCATTCGTTAAGCTTTCAATCGTGGCTGACATTTCTTCCAGGCTGGCAGAGGTTTCTTGAATGATGGCCGCGAGTTCGCTTGATGCGCCTTCCACGCCATGCGCCTTTTCGGTCACTTTTTTGGATAACGTATCGAATTCTTTAAACTTCTCAACCTGCCCGTTTAAAGTTTTTAATAGTTTACGGAAATAGGTCGTTACATTTTGGCTTGATTCCGCTGTCGTCAAAATTTGCGTGCTGCTTAATTCCAGCTTATCCCGTGCCGCCGCGTTGCTCTGGTTCAAATCAGCCAAATTATGGTTAATTTTTTCGGTGGTTTCGTGTGTCGTTTCCGCAAGGCGCCGGATTTCATCGGCAACAATCGAAAACCCGCGGCCTGCTTCCCCAGCGCGTGCCGCTTCAATCGAAGCATTCAGCGCAAGCAGGTTCGTCTGTTCTGTAATTTGTTTGATGCTGTCGGTGAACGTATTCGTTTCTTCCACTTTTTGCGTTAACACTGTAAATGTGTTGTTCAGCTCCATAATCGTATCTACCACATCACTGATTTCAAGCGTTAAATTTTCTACCGCCTTTTCACCGGCTTTTGCCGTTTCCTGTGCTTCAAGCGATTCGTTTGTCAGTTCACCGGACATTTGTGTTAAAAATTCCATCGATTGCACCGTATCTCCGGCGTGTCCGGCAATTTGCGTAATCTGCTCACTTTGGGTTACACTGCCTTTAGAGATTTCATGAACGGCGGACTTCATTTCGTTTTGGGCATGTAAATTGGTCTGAATATTGTCGTTCACATTGGAAACGCGGTCAAGAATCTCCGCCATTTCCTGCCGGTAAGCCGAACCTTGATCTTCCATGGTTTGAAGGGTTTTCTTTATGGATAAAAGAAAAGAATCCATCAAATTTTGATGCAGGTAGATCATGGCGTATAATAAAATTGCGGTTAAAACATAGCAGAGCAAAGCGGTCGGGACCAGGTTATGAATGAGGCCCGAATCGGCGGCCGGCACCAAGTAGCTGGCAAGAAATCCGGCAATGCCAAGACCGGCTCCGATAAAGAAAAGGACATTTTCAAACTGCAATGCCGCATAAGCAAGCAGAAAGAAAAACAAAATGTCTACGGAAAAGCTGTTTTGAACAAAAAGGGTGGCATATATTCTGAACAAATAAGAAATGATGACGCTCGCATAAGAAAACAAGCGGAATTTTTTCATGGCGCGCCCGAGTGTAAAATACAGTGCCAGAAGAACAACGATTTCCACGCCGTACAGGACAGCCATTCCGGCCTCTTGTTTGTAAAGATATGTTACAAAAACGACCAGCAGGGCAACAAGCAGGGTAATAAACATGAGAAGACTTTTTTTGCGCATGTTGTCTGCTTTTAACTGTGTAATGATGTCCACGTTCTTACCTCCAAATCTAGTTCTTCTTATCTAACACAAATGTAACACAAAAACCGGCAAACTTCTCCATTTTTTTCTCAAAAGGTGGAAACTTGTCGTTGTCAGGGAGGAGATTTTTTGAGGAAATATGTATTTATCATCGGTTTGCTGCTCGGGGTTTTGGCGGCCCTTGCCGGTTGCGAAAAAACGCCGACACCGAATGAACGCCTTGCAGATTATGTAAAAGCATGGAAGCAGGAAAAATTTGCGGAAATGTACCAAAGTTATGTATCGGCTTCCACAAAGAAAACGTATGCGAAAAAAGAGGTGGCGGACCGGTACAAAAAAGTGTACGGGGACTTGAATGTTTCAGATTTAAATGTTTCATACAAACCGTTGGATAAAGACGCCTATAAAAACAAAGAGAAAGTTACCGTACCGGTCAAAATTTCGTTCCAAACCTCAGCCGGAAAAGTCGCCTACAAGGATAAAGTGGCGCTTGTAAAGGAAAAACGGGACAAAAAAGAAAACTGGTATGTTGATTGGAAGCCGGATCTCATTCTCCCGCATTTGGCCAAAGGGGATACGATTAAAGTGTCCGAACAAAACGCTGTCCGCGGGGAAATTTTGGACCGGAACGGAAAAGCATTGGCCCAAAACGGCAGCGTGTACCAAATTGGCGTCATTCCGGAACAATTGAAAGGGGATAAACAAGCGGATATGCAAAAAGCTGCCGACCTGCTTGGCATGCCAGCAGATGAAATCAAACAAAAACTGGACGAGGACTGGGTGCAGCCTCATTTGTTTGTCCCGTTAAAAAAAGTCCCGATGGAGAAGAAGGATCTCGTGAAAAAAGTCACCTCCATCCCGGGCTTTTCTTCGCAAACGGTTGGTGCCCGCGTTTATCCTTATGGGAAAGCCGCTGCGCATTTAACCGGTTATATCGGTGCGATCACTGGCGAAGAACTGAAAAAACTGCAAAAGAAAGGCTATACTGCGGAGAGTGTAGTCGGCAAGCGCGGGCTCGAACAGTTGTATGACCAAAAGCTCCGCGGCCGGGCAGGAGAAAAAATTTACATCGAGAAGCAGGACGGCAGCACCTATACCGTTGCTGAGCAAAAAGTGAAAAACGGCGAAAATATCAAAGTCACAATCGATGCCGAATTGCAAAAGAAAATTTACAATCAAATGAAGGGGGATGCCGGCACGGCCGCGGCCATCCAGCCGAAAACGGGTGACGTGCTTGCCCTTGTAAGCACGCCTGCTTTTGACCCGAATGATTTTATTTCAGGCATGTCTTCTTCCACTTACACGAAGCTTGAAAAAGATCCGGGTAAGCCGCTCATTAACCGGTTTGCCCTTACGTATGCGCCGGGTTCAACGATCAAGCCGGTCACAGCTGCCATTGCGCTTGATACCGGGACTACAACAGCCGCGGCAACAAAAACGATTACAGGGACTTCATGGCAAAAGAGCGCTGACTGGGGCAGCTATAAAGTGACCCGCGTCCACGCCAACAACAGCCCGGAAAACATGGAAAAAGCGCTAGTGTTATCCGATAATATCTTTTTCGCCCAAACCGCGCTTGATATCGGGGCGGACAAATTTGCAAAAGGCCTGAAGGGTTTCGGATTCGGGGAAGACATTCCGTTTGCGTATCCGTTAAAGGCATCGCAAATTTCGTCCACCGGCAAGTTCAGCAGCGACATCCAGCTTGCGGACACAGGTTACGGCCAGGGGCAGATGCAAATGAATATTCTCCATCTCGCCATCAGCTACACGCCGTTTTTAAATAGCGGCGATGAACTGAAGCCAAATTTGCTTGCGGGTGAAAAAACAAAAGTTTGGAAACATGCTGCCAGCAGCAAAACTACCGGGGAGATTTCCGGCATGCTCCGCCAGGTTGTTGCGGATCCGTCCGGCACGGCGCACGCTGCCAATATCTCCGGGGCGCAGCTTGCGGGAAAAACGGGCACCGCTGAACTGAAAAAGAGCCAAAAAGACCAAAACGGCAAAGAAAACGGCTTTTTCGTCGTATATGACGAGAAAAACCCGAATATGCTTGTTGCGATGCTGATTGAAGATGTTAAACACCGCGGCGGCAGCGGGCTTGTCGTGAATAAAGCCGTAAATCTGTTTCGATAAGTAAAATTTGCAACGGCCATCCGGCCATCCCCCTGCAGAAAACGGTAAAGCCCAATTCCGGCACAAAAAGCAGTATTCCGGGGAGCGACACGGATGCCCGTGTGGCCGCTAAAAAGGCCTGTTTTTAGATGCCGGCCGCTTCGCTTAAACAACGCGATTCTTGTTCCAAGGGCATCCTGACGCTAAAATGGCCGGGGATGCCCTTTTTTGCAGTTTTTTGGGCACGGCAAAAAAACGCTGGCGGCCATCCTGCTGCGAAAAAAAGCATGAAAAATAGTAGATTCGCTCAAATGATAGTGGATAAATTGTCGGAGAACAATTATAATGATTACAGTGAATTTCGGGTAAATATTTTTTTAAGCTTATGTTAAGAAAGTTAAGGTATGATGTTTTCGAGAAGAAGTGAAACGGTTATCATGCTCAGGCATCGGTGGCGCGTTCACGACCACTTCAATCCTTATTGGTTATGATCAACCAAAGGAGGCAGCACATTGATATTCCTGACCTTGTTTATATGCTTTATGCTCACAATACTCCTGACGCCGCTGATCAAAAAACTGGCGATCCGGATCGGGGCAGTTGACAAGCCGAACCAGCGGAAAGTCCATATGAAAGTCATGCCCCGTTTAGGCGGCCTCGCCATTTATATCAGTTTTATCGCCGGCGTGCTGTTGCTTCAGCCGGACAACCCGCATTCGCTGCCTATTTTGCTCGGCAGCTTGATTATTGTTTTAACGGGCATCATTGATGATATAAGAGAGCTGTCGCCGCGCGTCAAACTCATGGGCCAGCTGGCAGCCGCACTGGTTGTCGTTTTAAGCGGCATTCATGTCGAATTCATCAATCTTCCTTTCGGCGGACAGCTGGAATTTGGGATTTTCAGCATCCCGCTGACGATTTTGTGGATTGTCGGCGTCACGAATGCCATCAACTTAATTGACGGATTGGATGGGCTGGCTGCGGGGGTTTCCTCGATTGCACTGCTGACGATTTCCGGCATGGCGATCATTATGGGGGACGCCTATGTGACGGTGCTCGGCCTGATTTTGATGGCCAGTACGATTGCGTTCTTATTTTATAATTTTTATCCGGCAAAGATTTTTATGGGCGATACCGGCGCGCTTTTTCTAGGCTACATGATTTCCGTGCTGTCATTGCTCGGCTTTAAAAATGTAACCTTTATTTCCTTGATTATTCCGGCGCTTATTCTCGGTGTGCCGATTTCGGATACCTTCTTTGCGATTATCCGCCGGCTTGTCCATAAGCAGCCTTTATCGGCCCCGGATAAGTCGCATTTGCACCATTGCCTGCTGCGCCTCGGCTTTTCACACCGCCAAGTCGTGCTGATTATTTATGCGATTGCTGCCATGTTCAGCCTCGCCGCCTTTATCTTCTCGATGGCGACGCTTTGGGGCTCGCTCATTTTTATCGGTGTGATCCTGATTACAATTGAAATTTTCGTTGAAAGCATCGGCCTGGTCGGAAAAGATTATAAGCCGCTGTTAAATTTTATAAAAAACCGGTCATAGCCGTCCGGATCCACCGGGGCCGTTCCCGCAATAAATAATCCGGGGCGGTACCTGCACACAACCGCAACTGGCAGTTTCAGGTTTGCGGTTTTGGCAGCCCCTGGTCATTGTAACGATGATGCCGTTCCGGCCGGCTGAAAACCTGTTTTGCAAGTCCCAAATTTTACGTCAATCTGGCTGAGATTTCAGTATCTCCCGCCACGGCCGGTTGTGTCCGGCTCAGCGCTTGTTCAGCCGTTTGCGGTATAAAAAAGCAGAAAGCCGGATGACGGGCTTTCCGCTTCTGCTTTTTCTAATTTGTGCGTTTCTCTTTACCGGGCAACATCCGTTTCCAAATAAAGTTTTTCTCCCTCGGCCACATCCGCCTGCCCGTTCGTTAAATCTGAAATCCACGTTTCAAAAGCATGCTGTTTCCCTTCTTTTACATAAATATCCAGCTCCACCTGCCCGAGGTACCGGATTTCTTTTATTTCATAAGGGGAATGGTGCAGCGCATTCTCGACTTTTCCGAGCCACGTATAATCCAGTTTGACATGGAAAGTGGCGGTAAGCGTCCTTTTGACGATGCCGCATGCGTTGATGCCTTCTGAAGCTGCTTTGCTGTACGCACGGATCAACCCGCCGGCTCCGAGTTTAATCCCGCCGAAATAGCGCGTCACCACGACTGCCGTATCCTTCAAATCCTTCTTTTTCAGCACTTCCAGCATCGGAACGCCCGCTGTGCCGGCCGGTTCGCCGTCATCCGATGCTTTCTGAATGAGATTCTGCTCACCGATCATATAAGCGGAACAGTTGTGATTAGCGTCCCGGTGCTTCTTTTTCACAGAAGCGATAAAACTGAGCGCCTCCTCTTCCGATTCCGCCCGCTTCACATGGGCGATAAACCGTGATTTCTGGATATCTATTTCATGCACAGCCTCGCCTTTGACTGTATAATATTCTTTTAACATTGCAACCTTCCTTTAGCAAAACCTGTTTTTCTCTCATTATAACATGCTTTTGTATGATATAATTTCAGTATATAAGAATATGTTGAAACTGCCGTATATCGGGTCGTGTTTTCCTACGAAAGTACCTGGGAAAATAGTCCTGATATACGGTTATACTTTATTTTCTGATCGTTTACCGGCGGTTTTCGCGCTAAAATAACATTAGCCGCGTGTGTGCTGTGGCTTGCCCTGCTTTCGGATAAGCCTTTATTATACCTTTTGGGGGAAGTAAGATGACTTTTAAAACATTCGACTCCAAAGCATTGGATGCGATCCTGGAGAAAATGGTTGCAACAGTTGAAGAAAGCAAACACGAAATTTTTGAAATCGGAGAAAGATGCCGCCAGGATTACGATGCGCTCATCAATGAGCTTGAGGAAGTCAAAGCAACAGTGGCTAAAGTCATTGAGCAGACAGACGAGCTGGAAACGAAGTCCAAATTTGCAAGGCGGCGCCTGGCGGAAGTAAGCCAGCATTTCCGGGACTTTTCCGAAAAGCAGGTGCGCGAAGCTTATGAGAAGGCACATACGATCCAAATCCAGCTGTCCATGAACCGGCAGCGCGAACTTCAGCTGCGTGAAAGAAGAAATGAACTGGAACGCAGGCTGTATTCATTAAAGGATACGATTGATCGGGCCAATCATCTCGTCTCGCAAACAACGGTCGTGTTAAATTATTTAACAAGCGACTTGCAAAATATCAGTGAGGCGATTGAAGATGCAAAGCATAAACAGGAATTCGGTTTGCGTGTCATTGAAGCGCAGGAGGAAGAGCGGAAACGTATTTCCCGGGAGATTCACGACGGTCCCGCACAAATGCTGGCCAATATGCTGCTCCGTTCCGACCTGGTGGAAAAAATTTATCATGAAAATGGCATGGAGGAAGCCATTGCTGAAATGCGCACGTTAAAAGAACTGGTGCGCGATTCATTGAAAGAAGTGCGGCGCATTATTTACGATTTGCGGCCGATGGCATTAGACGATCTCGGGCTGATTCCGACGCTCAAAAAATATTTGTCTACGATTGAAAACTATAAAGGGAGCCCGGTTATTACATACAGGCATCTCGGGGAAGAACGAAGGCTTCCGACCAATTATGAAATCGCGCTTTTCCGCCTCATCCAGGAATCCGTCCAAAATGCGTTAAAGCATGCGAAGGCGACGGAAATCCAGGTGAAATCGGAGCTGAGGAAAAACAGTTTTATCGCGACAGTCAAAGACAATGGCGTCGGTTTTGATATCCGCAGCATTCGCGAAGGGGCTTTTGGCATTGTCGGCATGAGGGAACGAGTCAGCCTTTTAAATGGTGAAATTTCCATTCATTCAAAAAGAGGAGCGGGAACATTGGTGATTATCCAAATCCCGATGCAATTAGACTTGGAAAAGGAGAAAAGGTGACCATGACGGTAAAAATTGCGATTATTGACGACCACCAGTTGTTCCGAGAGGGCGTCAAGCGGATTTTGGAATTTGAAAAAACATTTGAAGTGGTAGCCGAGGGTGAAGACGGCGAGGAGGCGCTCGGCATTATTGAAAAATACCATCCGGATGTTGTCCTGATGGATATCAATATGCCGCACCAAAACGGGGTAGAGGCAACAAGAAAGCTGATCGAGGCCTACCCGGAAACAAAAATTATTATTCTTTCCATTCACGATGATGAATCGTATGTCACTCACGCATTAAAATCGGGCGCAACCGGTTATTTGCTAAAAGAAATGGATTCCGATGCGCTGATTGAAGCCGTGAAGGTGGTTGCTGAAGGCGGCAGTTACCTGCATCCGAAAATTACCCATAATCTCGTGGAAGAGTTCCGCAAATTGTCGAACCGCTATACACCGGGTGGCGCCTACCAGCAGCCGCCGGCAGTTGTCCCGCCGCTGCATTTGCTCACGCCGCGCGAGTGCGAGGTGCTGCAGCTGCTCGCGGACGGAAAAAGCAACCGGGCGATCGGAGATGCTTTATACATAAGTGAAAAAACAGTGAAAAACCATGTAAGCAATATTTTGCAAAAATTAAAAGTAAAAGACCGTACCCAGGCGGTGGTAACCGCCATTAAAAACGGGTGGGTTGAAGTCCGCTAAAACAAGGCCTTGGCCGTACACTTATGTATGTCAAGGCCTTGAATGGCGCACAAAAAGGATCTCCGGTTCGCGTCCGCGCGCCGGAGATCCTTTTTTTAACTATACACCTGTATGCCACCTTCATTTTCCGGTGTTTCATTGTAAAAGGGCAAAAAGCGTTCGTCCGTACGCTTTTTGCCCTCTTTGAAGAAAAATGGCGGCATAATGCAAATGCTATTTTGCTTTTCCGCTGCCCCGCCCGGCATTTTATACAGGTGTTGCTTTCTGCGTTTTTCCTGCTTTAATTTTTAACTGGGTCAGCTGGCGTTCTGCCATCTTTCCAATGCCCGAGTTCACTGTGCCGGTACCCGTATCCGAAATAAATGGCAAGCCCGATGATGAACCATATGAGAAAGCCAATCCAGGTCACTTTCGACAGGTGGACCATTAAATAACCGCAGGCGGCCACTGCCAGTACCGGAATAACCGGGACGAACGGGGTTTTAAAACTGCGCGGGATGTCCGGCCGTGTTTTTCTGAGCACAATAACGCTGATCGAGACAACAATAAAAGCAAACAAAGTGCCGATATTGGTCAATTCTGCAAGCTGGTTCAGCGGAACAACGGCTGAGAAAACCGTTGCCATCAGCCATGTCAAAATGATGCTTCTTGTCGGCGTTTTTGTTTTTTCCGTCAGTTTCGAGATCGATTTTGGAAGCAGGCCGTCGCGGCTGATCGCAAAGAACAGGCGCGTCTGCCCGTACATCATGACAAAGAGAACGGTTGTAATGCCAAGAATCGCACCGAGTGAAACAAAGCCTGCCACCCAATTTTGATGGACAACACGGAGCGCAAACGCAACCGGATCGCCGACATTCAGCTTGGCATACGGAATCATCCCGGTCAGCACTGCGGATACAGCGACATAAAGGACAATGCAAATCGCTAGGGAAGAAATAATCCCGATCGGCATATCCCGTTGCGGGTTGCGAACCTCTTCTGCCGCAGATGAAACGGCATCAAATCCGATGTAAGCGAGGAATGCGGTTGCCGCCCCTTTAATGATGCCGCTAAAGCCATAAGGCATGAAAGGCGTCCAGTTCTCCGGTTTGACATAAAAAATCCCGACGGCGAGGAACAATAAAATGACGCCGATTTTGATGCAGACCATGACATTATTGATTTTGCTCGATTCCTTCACGCCGGTCAACAACACAGCAGACAGGAAGAAAACGACCACAACAGCCATCAGGTCGATATACGAACCCTTGGCCGGATTATAGGCGCCGCTTAAAGCCTGTGGCAAATGGATGCCGAATCCGCGCACCAGATCCTGGAAATAGGCGGACCAGCCGCTCGCTACAACTGAACAGGCCAGGCCGTATTCCAGAATTAAGTCCCATCCAAGCACCCAGGCAAACAACTCGCCAAACGTTGCATAACTGTAAGTGTATGCACTTCCCGAAGCAGGGATCATAGAGGCGAATTCAGCGTAACATAAAGCTGTTAACGCACAGGCAATCCCTGAAAAAATAAAGGACAGAATAATAGCCGGGCCTGCCGCCTGCGCAGCAACGATACCGGTCAAAACAAAAATGCCTGTTCCGATGACTGCCCCTACGCCAAGCATGGTCAAATCAAAGGGGCCAAGGGCTTTTTGCAGGCTCTTTTTTCCGCGGGCCTGCTTAAGCATGTAATCCATTGATTTTTTCCTGAATAATTCCATCTCGAAAATCTCCTTCTATTTGCAGCCAACCCAGTGATGAAGATGTGATCCAATAATTTTGCCAACGGAGAATTTTCAAATATTTTAAATCTGATTGTTACATCTTTTTATCTCTGAGTTGCATGCACCATTTGAGTTACCTTAGACATTCTACAAAATATGACATGATTTGTAAAGGACAGATAAAACAGAAAATTAAGTTTTGAGAAAGGCGAAAACACGAACATTTTATAGAAAAAATTCATTTTTCCATAAAAGAAAGCGCCATCAAGTGAATGATTGCATGCTGGACCATACGAATTCTTCCTTTTTTGGCTTCCAGGTATGGTATTATTTACAATTTTGTATAATTTTCGTCATTTTGTAAGGGAAAATATTTTTGCAGTGAAGAGAATCTCCGGCATGAATGAAAAATATGTTGCGCACTTGCAGAAAAACTGAAAGGAAAATTTAGAAAAAGCGCCAGCCACAAAACAGATTTCCATATTGCGCAGAAAGAAGACGGCTGACAAACGGTTCCTGATTCTATAAAATAAAAATAGTAAAGCGGAAGGGAGATGGAAAAATGAGGACGGCTATTGTGACCGACAGTACCGCTTATATTCCAAAAGAAGTACGCGAAAAATACTCGATTTACATGATTCCATTGAATGTGATTTTCGGGAAGGAAGAATACCGCGAAGAAATTGACATTACAGCAGAGGCGTTTTTTGAAAAAATGCGCACGGCGGACGAGCTCCCGACATCCTCGCAGCCGTCAATCGGCCAGTTTGTCGAACTGTTTGAACAGCTTAAAAAAGACTACGATGCCGCAATCAGCATCCACTTGTCCAAAAAAATCAGCGGGACATACCAGGGTGCCGTGGCCGCTTCCGGGATGGTGGAAGGGATCAAAGTTTACCCTTACAATTCCGGATGGAGCTGCATGGCACAGGGATTTTACGCGATTGATGCGGCGAAAATGGCGCTTGCCGGAAAAGAACCGGAAGACATCCTCGCCCGCCTCGATGAATTAAAAGCATCCACGAAAGCCTACTTCATAGTCGATGATCTCACCCACCTTCAGCGCGGCGGAAGGCTGTCCGGATCGCAGGCCGTTATTGGCAGCCTGTTAAAAATCAAGCCGCTTTTAACTTTTGTCGACGATGAAATTGTCCCGTTTGAAAAAATCCGCACCCAGAAAAAAGCGCTCAACCGGATTTTTGACCTGCTCGGCGAGGATGCCGCCAAAGGCTTGCCGCTGAAATGCTCCATTATCCATGCTAACCGGGAAGAACAGGCGCTTGAAATCAAAGATGAACTGGAAAAACGGTTTCCAAACGTCGATTTTTCGGTCAGCTACTTCGGCCCGGTCATCGCCACCCACCTTGGCGAAGGCGCGATCGGCGTTGCCTGGATGCTGAAATAAGAGCCAGGCTGTTCCAAATCGCTGGAACAGCCCGGCAAGATGGGATCGTCCGGGATAAACCTGGCATAACAGGCCCGGGGACAAGCCTTGAAACCTGCCGGGCAGCCAATACCTTTTGAGGATTTTAGCGATTAAGCGTATCCTCCCCGGGACAAGCCCTTAACCCCGCCGGCCAATCCGCGATTGAATAAGCAGTTGTAATCCATGCATCCGTACAGGCTTTTTCCCGAATCCGTTTGGAACCGGGCCGCCCCATTTGCCCACCTCCCCCGCAATTGACAAAGGAGTGATCACTTTGCCTTCTGTTTTCTCCGAACAGCTTCAACACCACCTCGCAGGGAGGATCCTGCTCGAACCGGAAATCCCTTTTTCGCCGGAACTGCTCGAACAGCACTTAAAACAAGGCTGGATCCGCGCTGAGCCGGCGATTCAGGGCGAATTCCCGCACTGTGTCTGCTTGCGCTGCGGCAACCGCGCGCCGCATCTTTTTGCCGAATTCCCTTGCGCCCACTGCGGGAAAACGAGCATCTATTGCCGGAACTGCCTGATGATGGGGCGGGTTACCGCATGCAAGCCGCTTTTCACATGGGCAGGCCCTGCGCCCGCATTCCACCCGCCCCGGCACCCGCTCCATTGGGAAGGGACCCTCTCTGAAGGGCAGCAGGCCGCATCCGAAGCGGTCAAAATAGCCATTCTCCAAAAAAATGAGCTCTTGGTTTGGGCGGTTTGCGGAGCAGGTAAAACAGAGGTCCTTTTTAACGGGATTGAAGCGGCGCTTGCAAACGGCGAACGCGTCTGCATCGCGACACCAAGGACAGATGTCGTCCTTGAACTTGCCCCCCGCTTCCGCCGCGTTTTCCCGGATATTCCGATTGCCGCGCTCTACGGCGGCAGCCCTGACCGCCATAAATGGGCGCAGCTCGTGATCTCCACTACCCACCAGCTGTACCGCTTCGCATCTGCTTTCGATGCCGTAATTGTGGATGAGGTGGACGCTTTTCCGTATACTTTCGATGAAACGCTGCAGCGCGCCGTCCAAAAAGCGGCAAAAGATAGGTGCGCCCGCATTTATCTTACCGCAACGCCGGGTGAAACATGGCAACTTGAATGCAAGACAGGTAAGCGCCCGTTTGTCACGATCCCGGCCCGCTATCACCGCAAGCCCCTCCCTGTTCCTGTATTCAAATGGGCAGGCAACTGGCGAAAAAAGTTTGAGAAAGGCAAGCTCCCGGTTCCGGTTGAAGCATGGGTAAAAAAGAGGCTTGAATCCGGAAAACAGGCGCTTCTTTTTCTCCCGAACATCCGCCTCATGAAAAAAGCAGAGCCGGTTTTTAAACAGCTGCATCCAGCGATTGAATCGGTGCACGCAGAAGACCCGGATCGGAAAGAAAAAGTGGAAAGGATGCGCGCCGGCAAAACGCCGCTTTTGCTAACAACGACCATTCTTGAACGCGGCGTCACGTTTCCGAATATTGATGTCTGTGTCGTCGGGGCGGAAGATGCTATCTTTACGGAAGCTGCCCTCGTCCAGATCGCGGGCCGAGCCGGAAGAAGCGCCGATTTCCCAAGTGGGGACGTGACGTTTTTCCATTACGGAAAATCAAATGCGATGGTGAAAGCACAGCGCCATATTCTCTCCATGAATGAAGAAGCGGGAAAGCGGGGGTTGCTCGATGCATGAATATTGCCTGTTCTGCCACCAGCCGCTTACCCGTAAACTGTCCTGGCACAATCTGATTTTTCCGCAGCCCGGGCCGCTTCTTTGCGAAGACTGCCGCGCGCAGCTTGAAAAAATTGCACCGCCCGTCTGCCCGAAATGTTCCCGGCCCCTTGCCAGGCTGGATGCTTCTTATCGGGAGGGGGATCTGTGCCTTGACTGCGCCAGATGGGAACAAGACCCAGAATGGGCGGGCGTGCTGGATGAAAACATTTCGCTTTATACGTACAACGATTTTTGCAAAGATATTTTTACCCGTTTCAAATTTCGCGGAGATTATGCGCTCGCCGCCATTTTTGCGGACGGCATCAAAGAGGTGCTTAAGTCCCGCACATTTGACTGCATCGTACCAGTCCCACTCAGCCCGGAGCGCCTTTCCGAGCGGCTTTTTAACCAGGCGGAGGCGCTCGCCCGTGCCGCCGGGTTCGAAACGGCAAACATTCTTCACCGCGTCCATGCTGAAAAACAATCGAAAAAAACACGGGCTGGCCGCATCCATCAGGCCCAAACTTTTTATATGGAAAAAGACATTTCAATCGAAGGCCGTTCCGTTTTGCTGGTGGATGATATTTATACGACGGGTTCGACCGTCCGCCATGCAGCAAAAGTGTTGCGTGAAGCGGGCGCCCGGAAAATTGTATCGTTAACCGCGGCAAGAAGTTAAACTCAACGGGATTTCTGCCGATATAAAAGATAGAAGACAATGTGCCGGAAAAAGGAGGCGGGCCGAATGGCGGAGTTGGCAAACTGCCCGAATTGCGGAAAATTATATGTTAAAAATCCCGTCCGCGATGTGTGCGAAGACTGCTATCGCGAGGAAGAGGCCGCATTTGAACGGGTTTTTCAATTCTTGCGGAAACGCGAAAACCGTGCGGCAACGATCGAGACAATCGTTGAAAAAAACCATGTTCCGGAAAAGCTGGTTTTCAAATGGGTGCGGAACGGCCGGCTTTTGATTGCGCATTTTCCAAATCTGGCATATCCTTGCGACCGTTGCGGCAAATTGATCCAGTCCGGAAAGCTATGCGAAGAATGTGCAAAAACGATTGCAAAAGATCTCGAACGTTTTGAAAAAGAAAAGAAATGGCAGAAAGAAATAAGAAAAAAGACTTATCACATCAAGTAAACATTGCGCAGCTTTATCCGATATAATAAACATAATGGAACGGAGTCCGTTTGAAAAAGGGGTGAGCTGAATGAAAATCAATCCGGTCAATACTTCAGGGATCAATCCGTATCAGCAGCAGACAAAGCGGGATGTGCGGCAAACCGCCTCTAGCACCCGGAAAACGGATAAAGTGGAAATTTCTTCAGAAGCCAAACAGCTGCAAAAAACGTCCCGGCTTGAGCAGGAACGGAGCCGGAAAATTGAGGCTTTAAAACAACAGGTACAGCACGGAACCTATCAGCCGGATGCGGAAAAAACCGCTGAAGGGATATTGAAATATTTTACAGGCAAGTAAGGAGTGGCGTAAATGTCTGCGGAAAAATTGATCCTATGCCTTGAAAAATTGCAGAAGCTCCATGAAAGCCTGTTCGCCCTTGCCGCCGAAAAAACCGAAGCGGTGAAAAAGCAGGATATCGGGCAACTGCAAAAGATCGTCCGGGATGAACAGGCCCATATCCGTGCAATCGGCGCACTTGAACAGGAACGGGAAACGCTGGCAAAGGCGCTTACCGGCGGCAACGGGACACTGTCGGACTGCATCGCGGCGGCAACCGGGGAAGCACGGACCCGGCTGGAAACGTTGAGGGGAAGCCTGATTGGCATCACAAGGAAGCTGAAAGAGCAAAATGAGCTGAACCAGATGCTCCTTTATCAATCCCTTCAATTTACCCAATTCATGCTGGATCTGATTTATCCGAAAAATGAACCCGCCACATACGGGCCGCCGTCCGGGCAAAAAGCGACGTCCGCCATGCCACGGTTTGACTCAAGGGCCTGAAACAATACGGAGGAGGAGCAAGGTGTCCACTTTCTTTGGATTAGAAACAGCAAAGCGGGCTTTAACGGCCCAACAGAATGCCCTGTACACCGTCGGGCAGAACGTGGCTAATGCCAATACCGACGGCTACACAAGGCAGCGGGTAAACTTGCAGGCGACAGACCCGTACCCCGCTGCTTCGATGAACCGCCCGGCCATCGCCGGACAGCTCGGGACAGGGGTGGAAGCGGGCGAAGTGCAGCGGATCCGCGACAAGTATCTCGATGTCCAATACCGGGAAAACAACAGTGCAGCCGGTTACTGGTCCGCCAAATCAGATGCATTAAGCAAAATGGAAGCCGTCATGGACGAAACCAGTACGGACAGCAGTTTGGCCAACACAATGGAAGCATTTTGGGAATCCCTGCAGGACTTAAGCACGAACCCGGAAGACGTATCTGCCCGATCGGTTGTTTTGGAACGCGGGCAGACGCTGACGGATACGTTCCACTATTTAAACAGCACGCTTTCCCAGTACAAAACGGATGTTGGCAGCGAAATCAGCGTATCGGTCAACGATATCAATTCCACTTTAAAACAGATCAGCGACTTAAACCAACAGATCGCTGTCCTGGAGCCGAACGGTTATTTGCCAAACGACTTGTATGACAAGCGGGACAGCCTTGTTGATAAGTTGTCCAATTATTTGAACGTAACCGTCGAAGTCCAAAAAAGCGGTGGAAATGCAAAAGCAAATGCGGACGGCATTTACAACATTAAAATGACCGCTGCGGATGGCACAAGCGTATACCTTGTCCAAGGTTCAAATTACAATGCAGTTGAAGTACAAGGGGGCACCGACAGCAACGGCGACGGTATCCTCGACGGCCCACCGGCAAACGGGGAAATGACCGGCATCACAATCGGCGGGAAAAATTTTGCTGTCGCGGATACAACCGGCAAGGTCACGTTCCCGCAAGGCAAACTGTTGGGACTGATTGACAGCTACGGTTATCAGTATGCCGGCGCAAACGGCACAGTGGAAGCAGGGGCTTATCCGAGTTTGCTCGACAGCCTGGACAAACTCGCCTACACATTCGGAAACGTATTAAATGCTGTCCACGAAAAAGGGACAGACCTTAAAGGGAATGCCGGGACTGCCTTTTTTACGTTCGGTACCTTAACGGACTACAAAGGGGCCGCGGGTCAAATTGCCGTCAACAGCAGCCTTACATACGACAAAATCGCCGCCTCTTCAAATGGCGATTCCGGCGACGGGCTGAATGCCATTAATCTTGCAAATGTGGTTACCTTTGATTTAAGCAGCCAATCCGTGCAGCTTGAAGGGATCAGTGGCAGGCTTAACATTGCGGCACTCGGTCTGCCGCTTGCATCCGGCACCATCACCAGCAATTACGAAGGCCTCATTGGAAAGCTCGGGGTTGATGCCGAACAGGCAGGCAATATGCAGACAAATACCGCTTCCCTTTTGGATTCGGTGGATATGAACCGGAAGTCCGTCAGCTCGGTATCGGTTGATGAGGAATTAACCAATATGATCAAATACCAACAAGCCTATAATGCTGCAGCAAGGATGATTACTATGACAGACGAAATGCTCGATAAAATCATCAACGGCATGGGCGTTGTAGGCAGATAGGCAGGTGAAAAACGATGCGTGTAACCCAATCGATGCTCGCCAATAATTTCTTAAACAATTTAAACACAAGCTATAGTAAACTCGCGAAATACCAGGAACAGCTGTCTTCCGGCAAAAAGATCAACAAACTCTCGGATGACCCGCTGTCCGCGATGAAAGGCATTTCCTACCGGAGAACCGTCGCCCAGGTGAAGCAATACGAAGACAACTTCGCGGAAGCCAGCACTTGGATTGAATCGACAAATGATGCTCTTGATGAGGCCAATCAGGTGTTGCAGCGGATCCGGGAACTGACAGTGGAAGGGGCAACGGACACGAAGACTCCGACTGACCGGCAGTCGATCGCCGATGAAGTGGAACAGCTTCGCGATCAGCTTGTCAATATTGCCAATACGAAAGTCAATGACAAATATATTTTTAACGGCACCCGGACGACGGAGAAGCCGATCAGTGGCGATATCAGCACGTTTGACGGCTCAACCAGCCTCGGCATGAACACCAATCCGGTAAAAATCGAACTGTCAAAAGGCATTTATCTGCAAGTCAATGCGAACGGAGCAAATGCATTTTCTGATGATCTGTTTAAAGACCTGAACCATTTAATCAGCGATTTAAAATCCGGCACATCGGCAAACGGCTTTGACAGCTATTTGGGCAAAATTGACGGCCATATTGACAATGTGCTGAGCGAACTGTCGGAGGCCGGGGCGCGGAGCAACCGCCTTGATTTGATGAAAGACCGCGTCACCCAGCAGGAAACAACGGCAACGAAGATCATGGCCGGCAACGAAGATGTGGATATCGACAAGGCGTACACGGACTTTTCCGTTGCATCCGGTGCTTATATTGCTGCGTTAAAAGTCGGCGCACAAGTGATCCAGCCGACATTGCTCGACTTTTTGAAATAATACGGGGACACCACCCTGCTTTGCCAGGTGGTGCCGTTTTTTTATCTGAATGTTTTTAAACCGGGCGGGGCAGGAGCGGAACGCCGGTTAGGAGCAGGAAAATGCTGGCGCTGCAAGATTTTTAGAAAGCGCAAAACAATATGACCATCGAAAGGAGAGAAGGCGGTTTTCCCCGGCAGCAAAAGCCGGGGACCCCTCGCTAAACATGATGAAGCTTCAAACAAAATACCACGGCAAAGTGGAAATAGAGGATGCAGATATATGGCTTTTTGAAGGCGGGATTCCGGGATTTCCGGATGAGAAATCCTTTGTGTTGCTGCCGCTTTTGGACGACGGTATTTATATGGTCCTCCAGTCAACGGCGTCCCCCTATGTCGCTTTTGTCGTCACAAGCCCGTTTTTGTTTTTCCGGGATTATGCATTTAACATTGACGATGCCACGCTTGAACAGCTGTCGATTGAAAAAGAGGAAGATGTGCGGGTTTATGCCATTTTGACGGTCCGTGATCCGTTTTCGGAAACAACAGCCAATTTGCAGGCGCCGCTTATTATGAACGAAAAGAATCATAAGGGGAAACAACTGATTTTAAACGACCGGCATTACCACACAAGGCATCCGCTCTTTGCGGACGGGTCGGGCAAGGAAAAGGGGTGAGAAGATGCTGATTTTATCGCGGAAAAAAGGCGAGTCAATCCAAATCGGCGATGACATTGAAATCACCATCGCCGCGATCCACGGCGACCAGGTCAAAATCGGCATCAACGCCCCGAAACATGTTGAAATTCACCGAAAAGAAGTGTACTTGGACATACAGGAAGAAAACGCGAACGCCGCAAAAAATATCGAAGGCCTGCTCCACCTGCTTGCCCAATCCAAGAAAGGCAGCGGGGGCGCGTGATATGGGCAGTTAAAAAAAGTCCGGGGACAATTTGGTTAGCGGTACTTTTTTGATTTTCAATACGGTGCCGGGCTTTTTTGGAGGGAATCGGGCTTGAAAAACGGGTGGGCAAATTTTAGTGCAGGCATGCTCGTGCGGAAGCGGGGAAAAATATAAGAAATGCTGCGGGCGGCAGGGCAGGCAGCAACAGGCCCCAGTATATTTTTGAACCTGTTACTGCACACAACGGGAAATCCTCCCCAAGACAACAGTATCCGCACTTCCCAGTCCCTCAAAAACCAATCCGCACGAAAAAATTTCTTTAAAACTATTAAATCAAATGTTTCCCCATCCGATATAAAGAGTGAGCGGGGGAACAGGGCGGCCGACCTCGAACCCCGTTGATAAATTTCGCCCACAAGGATGTGGGTGCACAACATTCAAGGAGGAAAAACAGATGATTATCAATCACAACATTGCAGCGTTAAACACGTTGAACCACTTAAATGCTGCGAACAACGCACAATCGAAAGCAATGCAAAAACTGTCTTCAGGGCTTCGTATCAACGGTGCTGCTGATGATGCTGCGGGACTCGCAATTTCCGAAAAGATGCGCTCCCAAATTCGCGGTTTGAACCAAGCTATTAGAAACGCACAAGATGCAAGCTCATTAGCTCAAACTGCTGAAGGTGCGTTAAACGAGACAACTGACATTCTGCAACGTATGCGTGAATTAGCTACTCAAGCTTCCAATGATACAAATACATCGGATGACCGTGAGCAAATCCAAAAAGAAATGAACCAATTGACTTCTGAAATTAACCGTATTGGGAACACTACAGAATTCAATAAGCAAAAATTATTGGATGGAAGTAAATCAGCTAACAAAACACAACCAGCACAAGCTGAAACACCTGGTCAAACACCTGGTCAAACACCTGGTCAAACACCTGGTCAAACACCTGGTCAAACACCTGGTCAAGGTTTTAAATTCCAAATTGGCGCTAATGAAAACCAAAGTATCACACTTGAAATTAATGATATGCGCTCAGTTGCATTGGGGATTTCGTCTACGACAAGTGGCACTGGATTTACAGCTAGTAAAACTGTTACAAATGGAACAAATAATACTCCAGAGGAATATGCTCTTGATGTCTCCTCAGCTGATAATGCATCAAATGCGATTACAAAAATTGACGAAGCAATTAAAAAAGTTTCGACTGAACGTGCAAATCTTGGTGCTTTTGAAAACCGTTTAGAACATACAGTCAACAACCTGACAACTTCGTCAGAAAACCTGACTTCTGCTGAATCGCGTATTCGTGACGTTGATTATGCTTTAGCTGCGTAAGCAGTGACAAGCACAGTCGTCCTAACTGGTAACGGTTAGAGATTATGACCGGGTGAATTGCTGGAAAACCCTGAGAGCTTTTCTTGCCACAACGAAGCTGGAAACAGCAGGCGTGAGGGCTTGAAAAAAGAAGAGATTGGGCAATCAGCAGCCAAGCTCCTGTCTCGAAAGAGTGGAGAAGGTTCAACGACTAGGATAAACCGCCTAAGGCGCGTGCTATGGCGATGAAATCCGTAGGTGAGGTGATGCCGTTCAACATTGCCAATCCGAAGTGCCCGGCTCCTTCAGAAAGCTGGAGGATGAAGATATAGTCTTGTCATTTGTGAAAGCAAATGTTCGCACGATGGCGAAAGAAATGTCTGAACAAATGAAGCAATCGATCCTTGCCCAAGCAGCACAAGCGATGCTGGCTCAAGCCAACCAGCAGCCACAGCAAGTATTGCAATTGTTGCGTTAATTTTAGGTTTAGCCAAGGAGGCCTTTTCCAGGGCCTCCTTTTTATATTTGATATTCCATTTCCGGCACTTTTGACCGGCGGAGCAGATTCCGATGTTAGAATGAAGAAACTGGACATTCACTTGGAGCCCGCATTTGGAATTCCATACATTTGATTTGGACAAAGTTCAGGTCAACGTGGGAACAATATAGACGAAGGATAAAAGCGATACCGCCGGCAGCCTATCAGCCTATCCGTGGCTGATGATGCTTTCTGCTGCGGATTACCGGAAAAAGACGATTGGCACGGACATTTTGCAGGAACTGGAGAAATGGGCGATGAATGAGCAGGAAGTATTCACGAAATCAAAGAGTGGGAAAGAGGGAGAGGCTTAAAGAATAGAAGAAAAAAGAAATCCGAAATGGTGATCACCTATGACAAAGGTCGGAAGAAAAAAGAGGAAGCATGTTTACCCCAATGCTTCCTCTTTTTAGCTGCTATATCTATCGATGGTTACGCTGCCACTTAACCGGATCCCGATCAAGCCGTTTCCGTTGCTTGCAATATTCTTTACTCCTCTTTCTCTTCCTTCCTGTCCATTGTCCCGTCTGTCAGTGTTTTGTCAGCCAGCTTCTTCGTTTTCTTCTTTTCATTTTCTTCTTCATTTTTCAACTGTTTATCGGACATGTTTCACACTTCCTTTTTTATATAGTATACCCTTGGATCCGCCATCCGAAACCATGGCGGCAATCGGAAAACCTGCCCGGATCTCGTTCCTGCGTGTTCCTGTTTCGATCCGTTTTAAAAATGTTCACTTTTTGACATGCCGCCATTTTGCAGGAATTCCGACAAAAATGTCGAAATCTTACGGGGAGGGCATTGCCCATATTGGGAGGGATTGCAATGAATCGGGAAGAATACGAAACGGTTTTATCCGTACACCGTGTACCTGTCTCATCATTACGTTCGGAATGCAACCCGGACGAGTTTCCGTTTGAAACGACAGATGATTTAGAAACGCTGCCGAATGAAATGATCGGGCAACAGCGGGCGGAACAGGCGATGGATTTCGGTTTGTCTGTCGAGCAGTCCGGTTACAATTTATTCGTCGTCGGGCCGTCCGGGACGGGCAGAATGACGTATACGCAACACAGTGTCGAAAAGCTCGCATCCGAACAGCCTGTGCCGGATGATTGGTGTTATGTCAACAATTTTGAAAATCCGGACCGGCCGCTTGTCATCAATTTGCCGGCTGGAAGCGGTCTCCGTTTTCAACGCAAGATGGAAACCCTTTTGATTGATATTGAACGGGAACTCCGCGCCACTTTTTCAAATGAAGAAACGGAAAAGAAGAAGCGGAATATCATTGACGCGTCGCAAAACCAGGTCGAGGCACTTTGGAGAGAAACGGAAATGTTCGCGTCCGGGCTGAATTTTAAATTGGAGCGGACCCCGGCCGGCATTCAAACCATTCCGCTTTTTTTCGGCCGGCCGATGGAAAAAGAAGAATACGAGCGGCTTTCCGATGCCAACAAAGAAAAATTGAAAGAACGGGAAAAACAGCTTGAGGAAAAAATCAATGAAACGGTGTACCAGATCCGGAAAATTGAAGAACAGCTCCGGAAAAATCTCGACCGTTTTCATAAAGAGACAGCTGCTTTTACCATTGAAGGCCTGTTCCAGCCGCTAAAAGAAGCTTACCGCGATTTTCCAAAAGTCCTCCGCTATCTCGAAGAATACAACCATGATGTTGTCGAGCATTTTTCGCTGTTTTTAACCGACCAGGAAGAAGGAAACGCCGTCGTCCAGGCGCTGACCGGCAGCAAAGAGCAGCAGCTCCAGCGCTATGCCGTCAATCTCCTTGTCAGCCATAAAAACGGCCAGGGCGCGCCTGTCATCTATGAAACGAACCCGACATACCAAAACTTATTCGGGAAAATCGAGTACCGCGGCGCGTTCGGCAGCTGGACGACCAATTTCACGCTCGTTAAACCGGGCGCAATCCATATGGCGAACGGGGGCTATTTAATTTTGCAGGCTGCCGAACTGCTGTCGCAGCCGTATGCATGGACCCTTTTAAAACGCGCGTTGCAAACGGGGAAAATCCAGATTGAAGACCCGTTTGCTGAAAGAGGCGCTTTCCCGACGAGCGGCCTTAAGCCTGAGCCTGTCCCGCTCAATATCAAAGTGATCATTATCGGGTCTTACTATTTATACGATTTGTTATCAAGCGTGGATGAAGATTTCCATAAGCTGTTTAAAGTGAAAGTCGAGTTTGACACGGTGATGAAGCGGGATGCGGAAAACCGCAGGAAAATGGCTTATTTTATCAAAAATTATGCAGATCGGAAAAACCTTCTCCCGTTCCACCGGCGCGCCGTTGCGAAAGTCATTGACCACAGTGCGCGCCTTGCCGGGGAACAGGAGAAACTGACAGCGCGCTTCCAGGACCTGACAAAAATTCTCGTCGAATCAGGTTACTGGGCGAAAAAAGAAGGAAGCGCCTGCGTAGACAGCCATCATATCCGCAAAGCGCTGGAAGAGCAGGCAAACCGGACGAACCATATTTCCGAACAATACCGCGAAATGATCCATAACGGGACGATTATGGTGGATACGGACGGCGAACGGGTAGGCCAAATTAACGGCTTGGCTGTGATGGGGACAAGGGATGCAACATTCGGCATTCCGACAAAAATCACGGCGCAAACGTTTGTCGGAAAAAGCGGCATTATGAACATTGAACGGGAAACCTCTTTAAGCGGGCAGATTCATAATAAAGGGCTGCTCATTTTAACCGGGTTTTTATCCGGCATGTTTGCCAAAAACAAGCCGATCCCGCTTTCGGCGAGCATCACGTTTGAACAGACCTATTCGCTTATTGACGGGGACAGCGCCTCCAGTACCGAATTGTATGTGCTTCTTTCATCGCTTGCCGGCGTGCCGATCAAACAGGGCATTGCCGTTACCGGTTCAGTGAACCAGTGGGGCGAGATTCAGCCGATCGGCGGTGTAAATGAAAAAATAGAAGGCTTTTTCGCCATTTGCAAAGATCGCGGGCTGACAGGGCGCCAGGGCGTCATTATTCCGCAGCAAAATGTTTGCAATTTGATGCTGCATGATGAAGTCGTGGATGCCGTGAAAGCCGGCCAATTCCACATATGGGCCGTCCGCCATATTTCGGAAGGGATTGAAATTTTAACCGGCGAAAACGCGGGAGCAGAACGCACTTCCGGCGGCCACTTCCCGGACGGCACCATTTTTGCAAAAGTGGAAGCCCGTTTTCAAAAAATGTATGAATCTGTAAAAGAAACGAAACAATAATGTAATCTGGCGGGCAAAGAGAGCCCGCCTTTATTATAATTTTTCGACAAGAACTAGTCTGAAAGGATCATTTCCGTTTTACGCTCTATAATGGTTCCTTCTTTTGCGGTTATAATAATAAAACAGGCAAATGTGAAAAATTTTCATCATCCCGTTTTTCATCGTTTCAAATCCGTATTGCATAAAGGGGGAAGGGGGCGCTGCTGTGGCAATGCAAAAAAGATACAGAGCGTGCAGCCCGGCATCTGCATCGTCGTGTAGAAAGGATTTGAGTTTGAAATTGAGCAAAACATCAAGTGAGGATTTTAAAAAAATTCCGTTGAGTGAGAATCAGATCAGAGGAATTCTCCACTCTTTCATGCATTCGTTTGAATCAATTGAAGTGCAGACAAGCAAAGACAGGCACCGGGAATTGACAATCGAGCAGGCAATCGATTTGCTTGTCCGCAATATGAGCAGGAAAAGTATACTCGATTTTATCCACCAGCTTAACATCATCCGCGAGCGCCGTTCGAGCGTGCTGGCTTATGTGAAATACATTTTGACAGCATTAGTCGTGCGCCTGGAACAAAGCGGAAAAAGGGATATCAATCGTTATAACTAAACTGGAGATGGCTGCCTTTTCCCCGGCTCCGGTAACTGCTGTAACGTAACCGTTATCGCGGCAGGGAAACTCCATTTTTGAATGTGCAAAGAAAGCTTTGAATGGAAAACATTTTTCCATTCCGGTTTATCGTAAGGGAAAGGTGTATAGGTTTTAAAACGAAGGAACCATTGCTGGATGGAAAGATGCGTCTGGTTCCGGATTCCGCAATCGCAGCAGCGTAGCCGTTATCGGTGGTGGGGGTTTTTTAAAAGCGTGCGGGATATCCTTCATTCCGGTTTCCGTTCGTATTGCGCGTAACCGTTATCGTGCAAGGCATGTTTAAAAATACGAAGGAACCATTGCCGGATGGAAAGCTGTTTTTGCATGGATGGGAAGAAGGGGTTTTCGAAGCGTTCGGGATATCAATCGTTCATTGCATGGGAAGAGAGTTCACTCCGGTTTTCGTTTGTGCTCGGCGAAACCGCTGCCGCATGTTTAAGCGCGTGAAAGATCCTTTATTGCACGGAAAGATGCTTTTGGCCGGATACCATATGATATGGAGAAAGGAGTTAAAGTGCCCTTTGCCGGGTATCATTAATGTACGGAAAGTAGCGCCCCATATAGAAAGGAGGCATTCATGTGAGAAAAGCCCCGCTTATGCCTTTGTCGGCGGCTTTTTTTAAAAAAGATACGCTGGAGCTGGCGCGTGCCCTTCTCGGTTGCCTGCTCGTCAAAGAGACGGAAGAAGGAACGGCGGCCGGTTTTATTGCCGAAACGGAAGCATACATGGGTGCATGGGACAGGGCCGCGCACAGTTATGGAAACCGGCGGACGAAAAGAACGGAAATCATGTACTATGGCCCGGGCCACGTGTATACATACCAAATGCACACCCACTGCCTCGTGAATGTCGTCAGCGGCCGGGAAGGCACACCGGAAGCCATCCTGATCCGTGCCGTGGAACCTTTTATTGGAACGGAGCTGATGTTTGCCCGCCGGAAAGTCAAGGAAGCAAAGCAACTCACAAACGGTCCCGGGAAGTTAACAAAAGCATTAGGCATTACAATGGAAGACTACGGGCGCGTATTTTACGAACGCCCGCTCTTTATTGCGGAAGGATACGAACCGGAACAAATCGAAACCGGCCCGCGCATCGGAATCGATAACACCGGTGAAGCCAAACATTACCCGTACCGGTTCTGGATAAAAGAAAACCGTTATGTATCGAGGCGGGCGTAAACAGCAGGGGCGGTGCGTGAAGGAAGTGCCGAAGTGAAAAAAACACCGGCATTTAGCCGGTGCCGGGCGATTATATGAAAACGGATTCTTTACGCCTTGTGTCCAACGACCATCGCTTATTAAAACCAGCAAATGATCCGCTACTCTATTTCTTAAACGGGAGGCCGGCGCAAAGTTGAAATCGGCTTAAAGGCCGGCTTCTTGCGTCGGACTACCAGAAATAGCCGTAGCCGCCGTACGGGAAGCCGTAGCCGCCGTAAAGCGCAGGTGCGAGCAATGCCGATGTTGCCAGGCCGCCTGCAAACCCTCCGAGGAACGGGCCAAAACCGAATCCCCATGGCCTGAATCCCCATGGCCTAAAACCCCATGGCCGGAATCCGAAGCCTCCAAATCCCCACGGCCGCAATCTTACATCTTCTTGGTGAAATGTTTCATAGTAAGGAACTCCCTGATAATCTGTATTCAAAGTTTTTTCCTCCTCAACCCCATTATTTTTTGTACGATAAAGCATATGTGAAAAACCCGGTGTCTGTATGGGTATCTGCCTTTTATCCCAAAAATTTGCCTTGCATCCCCCGTGCGGCTCAAGTAAGGCATTCGCCAAAGTGAAATTTTAAAGCGGCGGATGTTAAAAACGGCTGGAAACATCCGATACAAATAGTAGACAAAAAAGCGGTTTTGTTCCGCCATGAAACAAGGCATGGCGGGAACGCCGGAACATAAGGAGAACTTGCTATGATTGGAGCGACGCAGTGGCAGGCTGCGCATCCGCCTCTTGCAACCAGTACACCGCAGGCACAAAAGGCAACCGGGGCGGATCAGGCCAGGCCAATTGTGACAAAACAAACCAGGGAACAAATCCTTCCCGCCAATGAAGAAACGAAAGAAAAAGTGAAAAAAGCGGTGGACCAGCTGAACCATTTCCTGTCCGGATCCTCCACCCATTTAAAATTTCAATTTCATGACCAGCTAAAAGAATATTATGTTACGATTATCGACGACAAGACGGACCAGGTGATTAAAGAAATTCCGCCGAAAAGGATTTTGGATACATATGCCGATATGCTGCACTATGTCGGGATTCTGGCCGATGAAAAGGTATAAAGGAGGGGATTGAATGACATCCATACAAAGAATTACAGGGCTTGCGAGCGGCATGGACATCGATTCTATTGTCGAAAAAATGATGACCGTGGCAAAACAGCCTTTGGTCAAACTGCAGCAGCAAAAGCAAATTTTGGAGTGGCAGGAAGAAGACTACCGGACGCTGAACCAAAAATATTTTGACTTCCGCTCCACGCTGTCCAACATGAAATTGACTTCCAAGTACAGGGCACGCACGACGACTTCATCAAATGAAAGCTATGTAACGGCAACAGCGGCGAATAATGCATCGCTGGGGTCAACGACAATTCAAAGTGTAAAACAATTGGCGACGGCAGCGACGAGGGTAGCCAAAGCCCCAATTTCAACAGATTCATCCAATAAGGTTGATTTGAATCAATCCTTATGGAAACAGTCAGGAAATTTCAGCGGGTCAATCAAATGGAGCCAAGGGGGAGTAATATCGGATACCATAACAGCCAAAGGGGACTCCACAGATCCAACATCTGTTACGTTTGACTTAAAGGGCACACTTAACAGTAATATGCCAATGAATGTAAAAATGAACGGAAAAACTTATGAAGTGGTGAAAGATCCGTCCGTTACGCTCAGTGATAACCAGGTTTTACTTACAACTGCTGGCGGGCAGGCAACATTAAAATTTAATTCAAATATTTCCGCCGGGACGAGCATTAGTGTTGAATACGTGGTGGATAAAGCAACAAAAAGTGCAACCGTCTCGTCTGATACGAAATCAATACAATTGGACTTTGGGGACATTATCACCGATTCATTTACTATGACAGTTGGAAACAATAACGTCTCACTCTCCCAAGGCACGGACGGAAATATGAATTTATTCATTGGTTCGACCCAGATCGGCACCCTTAATCCGGAAACGGGAAAAATTGATTTTAATAGCGATTTCGGGTCAATTTATAGCGGTTCTGCTATCCAAATCAGCTACCAGCAAAATTACACTTCTTTTAACTTAAAAACGTATACTTCAAGCGGGCTGGTGAACGGCAATTTTTATATCGGCGCGGATAAAACGTTAAATGATGTCATTTCTAAAGTGAACAATTCAAACTTAGGTTTGACAATGTATTATGACGAATATAAAGATATGTTTACGCTGACGAGAAAAGAGACCGGTAATTTTAATTCGTCTTCATCTGTGGATAACGGTAATGAAATCATTATTTCTTCTGATACAGATACTTACGATTTTTTGCGGGATACATTAAAATTTAGCGGCAGCACTGAATACGGTGGTACGAATGCCGTGTTCAACATAAATGGGTTGGATACCGAACGGACAACCAACACGTTCGCCATCAACGGCGTAACGTACACCCTTAAAAGCAAATTTGATACACCCGTCACGGTTACGGTCTCTAACGATACGGACACCATTTTCAAAAACATCAAAAATTTCGTGGACCAGTATAACAGCCTGATTGATGCCGTGCAGTCGAAGCTGAATGAAGACCGCTACCCGGATTATGCGCCGCTTACGGACGACCAGCGCAAGGAATTGACGGACACGCAGCAGGACCAATGGGATAAAAAAGCGAGAAGCGGCCTTTTAAGGAATGATATGACGCTGAAAAGTTCCCTGTCGAACATGCGGTCATTGATTTATTCAAAAGTAAATAACGCCAATATTTCATCCGAATACAGCCAATTATCAAGCATCGGCATCACAACGACTTCCGACTGGCTTAAAGGCGGCAAGCTAGAAATTAATGAAGACAAGCTGAAGGCCGCGATCCAAAACGATCCGGATTCGGTTGAACTGCTGTTTCGCGCGACCGGCAGCACAACATCGGAAAAAGGCATTGTCCAAAGGCTGTACGACAGCGTCAATAATACTTATAACACGATCGTTGACAAAGCCGGGAAATCCACTTATGTGAACACCCAGTTTACGATCGGGAAAAACATCAACGATTTGACGGATAAAATCCGTGACATGAACGACAAACTGGGCAAGCTTGAAGACCGTTATTATGCGCAGTTTACATCGATGGAGCAAGCAATCCAAAAATACAACAGCCAATATACTTATCTATCCAGCTTTTTCAGCAATAGTTAAAGGAGGGGCCGCAAATGGCAACACGTAATCCATACCAGGCGTACCAGAACAACTCGATTGCAACCGCATCGCCGGGTGAGCTGACATTGATGCTGTACAATGGCTGCCTGAAATTTATCCATTTGGCGAAAAAAGCCATTGAAAACAAAAATTTTGAAGAAAAAAATCAAAATATCCAAAAAGCGCAAAACATCATCCGCGAATTGATGATGACGCTCGATACGGGCAAATTTGAAGATGCAGAAAAGATGCTTTCCCTTTACGATTTTATCCTGCGCGAACTGATCCAGGCCAATGTGAAAAATGATATGTCAAAACTCGATACAGCGGAAGAGTTGGTAACGGGTTTCCGCGACACCTGGAAGCAGGTCATCCAGGCAAACCGCCGGCAAACATACGGGCAGGGCGGCAAAGTATGATGGGCGATCTAGCCGCCTGCCTGGAGCTGACGGAAGCGCTGCTTTCGGAATTTCATAAAGAACAGCCGAGGGAAACCTTGATCCAAAACGTCCACCGGCTCCTCGACCGGCGCGGGGCGCTGCTTGCTGCCATGAAACCGCCTTTTTCCGCTGAAGCGCAATGGCTTGGAAGAAAAATCATGGATCTTGACAAACAATTGAAGCCCCTGATGCAGGAAACGCTGTCCGGCATCCGGAACGATATTCAGCAAGCTGCGAAAAAGAAAACGTCCATGAAGCAGTATATAAATCCGTACCAGTCCCTGCAGTTAAATGATGGAAGGTTTTATGACCGGAAAAGATAGAAGTTCTGATCGATGCAGAACTTCTTTTTTTCGGGAAAGGCCATGTAAACCGGCATGATGGCTGCTTTTTACAGCGGCAACAGGGGGATGACAAATATTTCTAAGAAAAATTCGCCAAAAAAGAAGGAATTTAGACAGGAAATGTGTAAATATATAAGTGTAAGATTATTAGAGAAGGCAGCGCTTTTACCGTGCAAAGTGAAAGTACGAGCATACCGCGGTATGCAAGGGGCTGCCAGTTGATGAGGAGGGGTCCACATGATGAACTACAACATTCGTGGCGAAAACATTGAGGTAACTCCGGCGATTCGGGATTATGTTGAGAAAAAAGTGAACAAGTTGGATCGGTATTTCGTAGAAACGCCAGACACTTCCGTCAATGTAAAACTTAAAGTCAATCCGGATAAAACTTCCAAAGTGGAAATTACAATTCCAATGCCGCAGCTCGTATTGCGCGCGGAAGAAACCAATGAGGATATGTACGCGGCAATTGACCTGATTGCTGACAAATTGGAGCGGCAAATCCGCAAACATAAAACAAAAGTAAACCGGAAACTGCGTGAAAAAGGAAGCACGAGGGAACTGTTCACTCCGGACGCCGTACTGAAAGAAAAACAAGCCAGGAAAGAAGAAGACTCAGAACTGCAAATTGTGCGGACCAAACATTTTAACTTAAAACCGATGGACAGTGAAGAAGCAGTGCTGCAAATGAACCTTTTGGGCCACAACTTCTTCATTTACACCGATGCGGAAACAAATCATACGAACATCGTATACCGCCGCAAAGACGGCAAATACGGGCTGATTGAAACAAAATAAGGGAATGGCGAAGCAAGCACCCGCGGTGAATCCGCGGGTGCTTTTGCAGCATGGGCCTATCCGGTGAAAGCAAAGCGGGCCGGGGGGCGGTTTTTTAGCACACAACGCGAGCTGGCAAGGAACGCGGCTCCGGCAGAAAGGTGAAAACGAGCCGGTGCCTATGTTCAGGATAGAAGACCTAATTAGACAATTCGCCCTGCTTCGCCGGTGGTTTTGTCAATTGGAGCTTCTATCGGGACAAAACCCTTGGCAGACATGGCTCTTTTGTCTAATGAGCCGCCATGCTGCAGTGGACGCGGCCCCGGCAGAAAGGTGAAAATGAGCCGGTGCCTATGTTTAGGATAGAGAAGAAAAAAGGCAAGCAGGAAGCGAGAAAAGCCCGGATGGCGGACTGGAAACCGGGAGGCGGGCAGCCGGCAAGGCATCCGCTTGCAGGAAAGGCCAGTGCAGGGACAGACATTTCTATACGAGGGGGAAAGATGATGGACCTGGATTACTTGTATCATCCTTATGTATCCACCAGAAATACCGTTTTTGCCAAAAAAGGAATGGTTGCCACTTCACAGCCGCTAGTTGCCCAGGCCGGCCTTGAAGTTTTACAAAAAGGCGGCAATGCGATTGATGCCGCTATTGCCGCAGCCGCCGCCTTAACGGTCGTGGAGCCGGCTTCGAACGGCATCGGTTCAGATGCATTCGCCATTGTTTGGGCGGGCGGGAAGCTGCATGGTTTAAATGCAAGCGGGCCCGCACCGCAGTCGATTTCCATTGAGGCCGTGAAAAAACAGGGGTATGAAAAAATGCCGGCTTATGGTGTGGTCCCGATTACGGTGCCGGGCGCGCCGGCAGCATGGGCGGCGCTATCGGAAAAATTCGGTCGGCTCCCTCTGACAGACGTTCTGCAACCGGCAATCCGGTATGCGGAAGAAGGGTACCCGCTTTCGCCGGTTTTGGGAAAATACTGGGAAAGGGCATTCCGCCGTTTTCAAACGATTTTTAAAGAAGAAATGTTCCGGCCATGGTTTGACACGTTTGCGCCGGACGGCACGGTGCCTGCAATAGGAGAAGTGTGGAAATCGCCCGGGCATGCCGCGGCATTGAAGGAAATTGCGGAAACGAAAGCAGAAAGTTTTTACAGGGGGCCGCTTGCAGAAAAAATCAGTGCCTTCATCCGGAAATGGGGCGGTTTTTTAAGCAGGGAAGATTTGGAAGCCTATCATCCCGAATGGGTGGAGCCGATTTCCACCAGCTACCGCGGCTATGAGGTGTGGGAAATGCCGCCGAACGGCCAGGGGCTTGTTGCGTTGATGGCGCTCAATATTGCGCGCGGATTTGAATTCCGTGAAAAAGACTGCGTGGATACCTATCATAAACAAATTGAGGCAATGAAACTCGCTTTTACGGACGGTAAAGCGTTCATTACAGATGCCGGGGAAATGAAGGCGGACATTGCACATTTGCTTTCGGAAGGCTATGCTGCAAACCGGCGCAGGTTGATCGGGGATCTGGCGCTGGATCCGGAACCGTATGAACTGCCAAAGAGCGGCACTGTCTATTTGGCGGCGGCGGACGGGGAAGGAAATATGGTTTCTTATATCCAAAGCAATTATATGGGATTCGGCTCCGGTATTGTCGTTCCGGGCACAGGCATTGCCTTGCAAAATCGGGGGCATGATTTTTCTTTGGATGAAACGCATGTGAATGCATTGAAAGCCGGCAAAAAGACGTATCATACGATTATTCCCGGCTTTTTAACAAAAGATGGGGAAGCCATCGGACCGTTTGGCGTAATGGGCGGCTATATGCAGCCGCAGGGCCACTTCCAAGTGATCATGAACACGATTGATTTTCATCTTCATCCGCAGCAGGCGCTGGATGCCCCGAGATGGCAATGGACGGAGGGGAAAAAAGTGCTGGTAGAACCCCATTTTCCGAATCACCTTGTGCAAGGGCTGATCCGAAAAGGGCATGATGTTCAAGTGGCTGCGGATACTGGCGGTTTCGGCCGCGGCCAGATCATCTGGCGGAATCCGGACACGGGCGTACTGATGGGCGGCACGGAATCGCGTGCGGACGGCATGGTGGCGGCCTGGTAAAACGCTTTTCCAATTCCAAATGGGTGCTCAGGCCTCTTCATTTTTTTTCAGACAGCGGCCCGGGCATGCCGAACCGGGAAAGCCGGAATCTCCCTGGAGGTTAAAAACCGGTTGCCCGGCATGGATTTTAAAGGACGATATAGACGATATACCTGAAGTTGTGCATCAGCCCCGGGCGTCCATTTGCATGGCGATGGCTTTTTGCAGCAGGCAACAGAGCGGCAATATTTTGTTTATTTTTTATGGGATTTTTAGCCTTAAGCACCGGCAGCCTGTCTCCGGGTTCTTTTGTTGTATGCGCTCCGTTTCAGTGTTACAATACAATAAGGTATATTTCAGAAAACAAAATACACGCACCCGGCAAATCCTGGGCTGTATCATCGGAATTTTCCCCAAAAAGCATGGAAACCCTGGTTTAACATGGCCGGGAAAACCCGGCGGAAAAAGTGACGCAGAAAAGAAACTGTGCTATAATTAAAATTTAAAAGTCATGGCAATTACAATGATAGGGCCGAAACAGTCCTGTTTTGATACTGAAATAAAGGAGCGTTTTGAATGGTGGCTTTTTTGGACAAAGTTTTTGATGCCAACAAACGTGAACTGAAACATCTTGAGAAGATCGCAAACCAGATTGAAGAATTGGCGTCGGATATGGAAAGGCTGTCGGATGAGCAGCTGCGCGACAAAACGGAAGAGTTTAAGCAGCGTTACCAAAACGGCGAGAGCCTTGATGACCTGCTTGTGGAAGCTTTTGCGGTTGTCCGGGAAGGCGCCAGGCGTGTGCTCGGGCTTTATCCTTATCATGTCCAGCTGATGGGCGGTATTACGCTCCATGAAGGAAATATTGCCGAAATGAAAACCGGTGAAGGGAAAACGCTGACCGCCACGATGCCGGTTTATTTGAACGCCTTGTCCGGGAAAGGCGTCCATGTCGTCACGGTGAACGAATACCTGGCGAAGCGGGATGCCGAGGAAATGGGCGAGCTGTATAAATTTCTCGGGCTTACTGTCGGCCTGAATTTAACCAATATGTCGAACGAAGAAAAACAGGCCGCATATGCAGCAGATATCACATACGGGACGAACAATGAATTCGGCTTCGATTATTTGCGCGACAATATGGTGCTTTACCATGAACAAAAAGTGCAGCGGCCGCTTTATTTTGCGGTCATTGATGAAGTCGACTCGATTTTAATCGATGAAGCGCGGACGCCGCTTATAATTTCCGGACAAGCTGAAAAATCGACAGCACTGTATACACAAGCGAATGCATTTGTGCGTACATTGGAAAAAGAAAAAGATTACACTTATGATGTGAAAACGAAGAGTGTGCTGCTGACGGAAGAAGGCATCACGAAAGCTGAAAAATATTTTCACATCGACAACCTGTATGATCTCCGCAATGTGACGATCAACCACCATATTAACCAGGCACTGAAAGCCAATGTTGCGATGCACCGGGATGTCGACTATGTCGTGCAGGACGGGGAAATCATCATCGTCGACCAGTTCACCGGCCGCCTGATGAAAGGCCGCCGGTTCAGTGAAGGGCTGCACCAGGCGATTGAAGCAAAAGAGGGCGTGGAGATCCAGAACGAAAGCATGACGATGGCCACGATCACGTTTCAGAACTATTTCCGGATGTATGCGAAGCTAGCCGGGATGACCGGTACGGCGAAAACGGAAGAAGAAGAGTTCCGCAACATTTATAACATGCGTGTTGTCGTGATCCCGACAAACCGCCCGATCATCCGCGACGACCGGCCGGATTTGATTTACAAAACGATGGAAGGCAAGTTCAGGGCTGTTGTCGAGGATATTAAGCAGCGCCACGACCTCGGCCAGCCGGTGCTTGTCGGGACGGTTGCGATCGAAACGTCTGAATTGATTTCCCAAATGTTGAAAAAGAGAGGCGTCCCGCATAACGTGTTGAACGCGAAAAACCATGCGCGTGAAGCGGAAATCATCAAACAGGCAGGGCAAAAAGGCGCGGTTACGATTGCGACAAATATGGCCGGGCGCGGTACCGATATCAAGCTTGGCGAAGGTGTCGTGGAACTGGGCGGCCTTGCCGTCATCGGAACCGAACGCCATGAATCAAGGCGGATCGACAACCAGTTGCGCGGGCGTTCCGGACGCCAGGGAGATCCCGGGGTAACACAGTTTTATCTGTCAATGGAAGATGAACTGATGCGCCGCTTCGGATCGGATAATATGAAGAGCATGATGGAACGGCTCGGTATGGATGATACGCAGCCGATCCAGAGCAAAATGGTGTCGCGCGCCGTTGAATCCGCACAAAAACGGGTGGAAGGCAATAACTTCGACGCCCGGAAACAACTGCTCCAATATGATGATGTCCTCCGGCAGCAGCGCGAGATCATTTATAAGCAGCGCGATGAAGTGCTGACGGCGGATAATTTGCGTGAAATCGTTGAAAAAATGATCCGTTCGGTCGTAGAACGCGTTGTAAACGCCAATGCGCCGCTTCATGAAGATGAGGAAGAATGGAACTTGCAGGGCATTGTCGATTATGTCCTGACCAATCTGCTGCGTGAAGGCGACATCACACGGGAAGATTTGCTCGGAAAAGAACCGGACGAAATGGTTGACCTTATCATGGCAAAAGTGAAGATGCGCTATGATGAAAAAGAAGAAGCATTCGGGCCGGAACAGATGCGCGAATTTGAAAAAGTCATTTTGCTGCGCTCCGTTGACTCAAAATGGATCGACCATATTGATGCGATGGACCATCTCCGTGAAGGGATCCACTTGCGTGCGTATGGCCAGATCGACCCGCTGCGCGAATACCAGTCGGAAGGCTTTGCCATGTTTGAAAATATGGTTGCATCCATCGAGGAAGATACGGCAAAATATATTATGAAAGCAGAAATCCAAACCAACCTGGAGCGGCAGGAAGTGGCAAAAGGCCAGGCTGTCGTGCCGGGCGGGGAAGAAACCGCTGTGAAGAAAAAACCGGTCCGCAAAAAAGTGCGCATCGGCCGGAATGACCCTTGCCCGTGCGGCAGCGGCAAAAAGTATAAAAACTGCCACGGCCGGCTTGAGGCTTAAAATCAGGCAGGCATACGCAAAAAAAGAAGGGGCAAAACGCCGCCCTTCTTTTTTGCGGAAAACAGCAGAAAAATTTAATGAGGTGAATGGAATGGAATTATCGGAAATCAGAGCAGAATTGGAAAATACAGCTAAGAAATTAGCGGGTTTCAGGGGGTCTCTTTGAATTAGAAGAAAAAGAGACGCGCATTGCCGAATTGGAAGAAAGAATGCTGGAGCCTAACTTTTGGGACGACCAGCAGGAAGCGCAGAAAATTATTAATGAATCCAATGCTTTAAAAGAAATGGTAAACGGCTACCGTGAACTCGAGTCGCAACAGGAGGATCTCGAAGTCACGTACGAACTGGCCAAAGAAGAAAATGACCAGGAACTGAAAGAAGAGCTTGAAGCTGAGCTTGAAGGGTTTACGGAAAAATTAAATGAATACGAGCTGCAGCTGCTTTTAAACGGGCCGTATGATGCGAACAATGCGATCTTGGAACTGCATCCCGGCGCGGGTGGTACGGAATCCCAGGATTGGTGTTCCATGCTGCTCAGAATGTATACACGCTGGGGCGAGAAAAAAGGCTTTAAAGTCGAAACCCTCGATTACCTCCCGGGCGACGAAGCCGGTGTGAAAAGCGTCACCCTCCTTTTCAAAGGGCATAACGCGTACGGTTATCTTAAAGCGGAAAAAGGCATTCACCGCCTTGTCCGGATCTCGCCGTTTGATGCAGCCGGCCGCCGCCACACTTCGTTCGTCTCGTGCGAAGTGATGCCGGAAATAGACGACAACATTGAAGTGGAAGTCCGGCCGGAAGATTTGCGTGTCGACACATACCGGGCAAGCGGGGCAGGCGGCCAGCACATTAACAAAACGTCTTCGGCTGTCCGGATTACCCATATTCCGACCGGAATTGTCGTCTCCTGCCAATCGGAACGTTCGCAAATTCAGAACCGCGAACAAGCCATGAAAATGCTGAAAGCGAAATTGTACCAAAAAGAAGTAGAAGAGAAAGAGAAACAATTGGCGGAAATCCGCGGCGAACAGAAAGAGATCGGGTGGGGCAGCCAGATCCGTTCTTATGTGTTCCATCCATATTCCATGGTAAAAGATCACCGGACAAATGTTGAAACAGGGAATGTCCAGGCGGTGATGGACGGCGAAATTGATCCGTTCATTGATGCTTACCTGCGCTCACATATTTCGTAATAAGAAAAAAGTTTTCCTGAAAATTGAACGCATGACAGGCCCGGATGCCACAATGCCGGAAAATATATGAGGGGTGCGAAACAAGCGGTCCTGTATATTGGTGTGTGGCATCCGTTTTTTTATGAAAAGGGGGATGGACATGGCAAAGAAAAGGAGAAAACCGGCGAACAAATACCGGACGATGATGATGGAATATGGATACATACTTGCCGGGTCGGCAATTGTCGCGATTACATTTAATGTTTTCCTGCTTCCGAATAATATTGCGTCCGGCGGCGTCAGCGGGATCAGCACGATTTTTCACGGGCTGTTCGGATGGAAGCCGGCCTATGTGCAATGGGGGCTTAACATTCCGCTGTTTCTTGCCGGCCTCATTTTTTTAGGTTACCAATTTGGTGTCAAAACACTTGTTGGCACCGTGTTTTTGCCGTTTGTTGTTTTTTTGACGGAAAATTGGCAGCCGTGGACGCATGATGCACTGCTGGCCGCACTGTTTGGCGGGATCGGCGTCGGGGCGGGGCTCGGGATTGTGTTTCTCGGCAGGGCTTCAACCGGCGGAACCGATCTGGCCGCGCAAATTATCCATAAATTTACCGGCATCTCACTCGGAAAATGTGTGCTTGCGATTGACGGGCTAGTTGTCCTGTCAGCAGCTGTTGTTTTCGATATTGAAAAGGGTTTGTATGCAATCATCGGGCTGTTTGTCACAAGCAAGACCATTGACCTCGTCCAGGTCGGCCTGAACCGTTCGAAAAATGTGCTCATTATTTCCGACAAATACGAGGATATCCGGAAAGAGATTTTGTTCCAGATCGACCGCGGGGTTACAAGGCTCCATGCATATGGCGGATTTACCGATCAGGAAAAACCGATTCTGATGTGTGTCGTCGACCAGTCTGAATTTATTAAGTTGAGAAACCTTGTCAAAACCATTGACGGGAAGGCATTTGTTGTTGTGATGGATGCCGCCGAAGTGCTGGGCGAAGGTTTTAACATGCCGTAGCCGCGCGTTTACGCGTTTTTCGTATTTCTTGCCAAGCCCGGGCGGCCATCCGGTATAATGGAAGAAGAATGTGCACAGGAGGGAGGGCTTCGTGTGAAAAAATGGTGCGCAGCTTTGGCGGCGGTTCTGCTTGCAGCCGGGCTTGCTGCCTGCGGGAACGGGTCTCCATCATCAGGCGGCGGGAAAAACACGGCAAGTGGCGGCGATGCCGAAAAACTGGCAGACCAAAAATGTTCTGCCTGCCATGGCGACCAATTGCAGGGGAACGTCGGACCGAATTTGCAGCATATCGGTTCTAAGCTCAGTGAAAAACAGATTTTAAATGTCATTGAAAACGGAAAAGGAGACATGCCAAAAGGGCTTTTAAAGGGAGATGATGCCCAAAAAGTCGCGAAATGGCTCTCCAAGAAAAAATGACAAAAACGGGCCGGTTTCCGGCCCGTTTTTTTTAATGCGGGTCTTAGAAACGGTCTGCTCTGTAACATCTGAAAAAATGCCGGTCCAGTAAGAGATAAGAAGCGAGCGTAACGCAATCTTTTTGAAAAAAATGAAAAAATAAAATTCGCTTATTAGGAAATTTGAAACAAAACTGTAATGTCGCTTAAGGCAAGGGATGCTATAATAGTTAATGTGCGAATTTCGAGCAATTATGCGGATTCTCGCGCGTTGAAAAGAGAAAAAAGTCAAATTTTATGCAGAAAGGCTTTTACGCAGCCTTTTCTTACAGCAAATCATCCCGTGCGGATCTTTTACTGGGACGGGTGTATGGGTATTGCAAAAATTGGCGTTTTTTGCCGGTGTCGTTGACACATTTTTCATTTCGGCACGCTACATTGAAAAAGCCAGGTGAGGAAATGATAGAATTAAAGGACGTCTATAAAAAGTACCCGAACGGCGTCATGGCCGTGAGCGGGTTAAATATAAAAATCAACCAGGGCGAATTTGTTTATATCGTTGGCCCGAGCGGCGCAGGCAAATCCACGCTCGTCAAACTGATTTACCGCGAAGAAAAGCCGACAGCAGGGGATGTCATCGTGAACGGCGTCAATCTTTCAAAGCTCCGGGACAAACGGATTCCTTATTTCCGGCGGCAGATCGGTGTCGTATTCCAGGATTTTAAGTTGCTGCCGACATTGACTGTATATGAAAATATCGCGTTTGCCCTCGAAGTGATCGAGCAGGAACCTTCCTATATCCGGAGCCGCGTTATGGAAGTACTCGACCAGGTCGGGTTGAAAAATAAAGCAAGAATGCTGCCTTCTGAGTTGTCCGGCGGTGAACAGCAGCGGGTTTCCATCGCCCGTTCCATCGTCAACATGCCGAAAGTGGTCATTGCGGACGAGCCGACTGGAAACCTCGATCCGGAAACTTCATGGGACATTATGAAAATCCTCGAAGACATCAACGTAACCGGGACAACGGTTGTCATGGCTACCCATAACCGTGATATTGTAAACACAAACAAGCACCGCGTCATCGCTATTGAAGGCGGGAAAGTGGTACGCGATGAGCAGCTGGGAGGTTACGGTTATGAAGATTAATACGCTTAAACGCCACTTCCGGGAAAGTTTTAAAAGCCTTGGCCGGAATGGCTGGATGATGTTTGCATCGGCAAGTGCCGTAACGATTACCCTGCTTCTGGTCGGCGTATTTTTTGTCATCATCCTGAACATGAATAAATTTGCTTCCGATATTGAAAACGACGTGGAAATTCGCGTCCATATTGATTTAGCGGCAAAGGCTGCCGACAGGGAAAAATTGAAAAGCGAGATTGAGAGCCTGGATGCCGTCAATTCTGTCAAGTTTTCTTCTAAACAACAGGAATTAAAAGAATTGATTAAAAGAATGGGTGATGATTTTAAACTGTTCCAGCAGGACAACCCATTGTATGATGTATTTATTGTCAAAACAAAGCAGCCGACAGACACGCCGAAAGTTGCAGCACAAATTCAAAAAATGGACCATGTCGAATCCGTCATTTATGGTAAAGGAAAAGTGGAAAAGCTGTTCCATGTTTTAAGTATCTGCCGCAATGTCGGGGTTGTGTTAATCATTGCCCTGCTGCTTACGGCGATGTTCCTTATCTCGAATACGATTAAAATTACGATTTTTGCCAGAAGAAAAGAAATCGAGATTATGAAACTGGTAGGGGCGACAAACTGGTTTATCCGCTGGCCTTTTCTTCTCGAAGGGCTCTGGCTCGGGATCCTGGGGTCCATTCTGCCGATTATGCTGATTTCCTTCGGCTATTACTCCGTTTATAAAATCGTGGAGCCGAAGCTTCAAAACAATATTATCCATATGCTTGATATCAGCCCGTTCATTTACGGCATAGACGGCCTGCTGCTCGTGCTTGGCGTCTGCATCGGAATCTGGGGCAGTTCGATGTCGATCCGCCGTTATTTGAAAGTGTAACGGGAACGGCAGGGATGTATTCCGGTCCCGTCCGAACGGTCCCTGATTTTTATGCTATACCCTTTTCCGTTCGTTTTAAAACATAGGAAAAACGGGGCGTTGCGTCCCCGGATACATAAAACAAAACCATATTGCTCTGAGGGGGAAAAAGATGAAGAAGCGTTCCATTCTGCCTGCTGCCGTTGTATGCACGCTCAGCTTGGGCGGCCTGTTCGGCTACCAGTCCAATGCGAGTGCGGCAGGAGATTTGCAGCAGAAAAAAAGCGAGATTGAGAGTAAACTTTCCAATGTCCAATCCGAAATGGACAAAAAAGACAACCAGATTTCCAACATTCAAGACAAGCAGGCTTCTCTCGGCAGCCAGCTTGAGGCGATTGAGTCTAAAATTCAATCGGCGAACAAAAAAATCAGCGAGCAGGAACAGAATATCAGCACAACGAAAAGCCAGATTGCTGATCTGAAGAAAAATATCGCCGAAATCAAAAAGCGGATTGAAGACCGAAACGCCATTTTAGAAGACCGCGCCCGCGCAATGCAGAAAAACGGCGGCGGTTCGGTTAATTATTTGGATGTTCTTTTGGAAGCGAAAAGCGTCGGTGATTTTATTGACCGCTTTTCGGCAGTGAAGACATTGGTTGAAGCAGACCGGCAAATTTTGGAAGAACAGAAAAAAGATGAACAGGATTTAAAAGACAAACAGGCATCAGTAGAGAAGAAACTGTCCGATTTGGAATCGATGCTGTCTGATTTACAATCATTAAAAGACAGTCTGAAACAGGATGAGAGCGAGAAATCGGCATTAATCAAAAAGCTGGAAAAACAAAAAGACAGCCTTAAAGAAGAGAAAATGTCGCTGAGTGAACAAAAGAGCATCCTGGCTGACCAAAAAGCTTCCATTGAAAAAGCCATTGCGTTTGCGAAAAAGCAAGCGGAGGAAGAAAGAAAGGCTGCAGCAAAAGCAGATGCAGCAGCAAAGGCACAAACGAATGCAGGATCAACAGGATCAGCAGGATCAAACGCAGGGACAACCCGCTCTGCATCGGTCAAGTCAAGTTCCGGGAGCCATTCCGGCGGATCCCTTCCGCAAGTATCTTCCGGGTCCTTTACGCGACCGGCATCCGGATATATTTCATCTGAATTCGGCGGGCGTTCCGGCGGGTTCCATCCGGGCATTGACATTGCCAACAGCATCGGGACACCGGTTGTCGCTGCAGCCGACGGTGTCGTGTTCAGGGCGTACCACTCTTCTTCATACGGGAATTGCGTCATGATCACCCACTATATTAACGGGAAGTTGTACACGACCGTTTATGCCCATTTGAGCTCGTACAGCGTCAGCACCGGGCAGCACGTCAGCAAAGGACAGCAGATCGGCGCAATGGGAAATACCGGGGAATCAACAGGGCCCCATCTTCACTTTGAAATTTATAACGGCCGCTGGACACCGCCGCCACATGCCGGTGCCCAAAACCCGAGAAACTACGTTAACTTTTAATAAAGGCGCGAAAAAGAACCGTATCTATTGGTGCGGTTCTTTTTGCATGCAATGGCAGGGAAAGTGCTGTATGATAGGTAAGACGCAAATATTATGGTATGATACAATTGTTATTTTTGCTGCGCAAACATATCCTATATCAATTTCAAAACACTTCACCGTGTTCCCGGATACCGGCCGGGAACAAACCTACAATAGGAACAAAGGGTGTACGAAAAGGAGAACGCAATGATTGTAACGGTACTATTGGTTATCTTGTTTCTTTTGAATTTTATTCTGGCAGGAACCGTTATTTTCCTCGAACGGCGGGATGTCGGCGCAACCTGGGCCTGGCTTTTGGTGCTGCTATTCCTGCCGATTGCCGGCTTTATCCTGTATTTGGTATTCGGGCAAAATTTAAGCCGCCGGAAAATTTTTGACTGGAAGGTACAGGAGAAGATCGGCATTAAGGAAATTTCCCAGCAGCAGATTGAACTGCTGCGCGAAAACCGGTTTCCGTTCCATGATGAGCGGACAGCCCAGTATAAGGATCTCGTTTATATGCTGCTGATGAATGACGGGGCGATCCTTTCCCAGGACAATCACGTCGATATTTTCACAGACGGCAGGAAAAAATTCCAGGCTTTATTTGAAGACATCCGGAATGCAAAAGACAGTATTCATCTTGTATATTATATTTTCCGGAATGACCGTCTCGGCCATGAATTGATTGACCTGCTGTCCCAAAAAGCAAGAGAAGGCGTAAAGGTGCGGCTGCTTTATGATGATATGGGATCGCGGATGCTGTTCCGCCGCAAATTTTTCCGGCCGCTGATTGAAGCCGGAGGGGAAGTGGCGGCCTTTTTTCCAGCCCGTATCCCGCTCATTAATTTGCGCGTCAACTTCAGAAACCATCGGAAATTGGCGATTATCGACGGACGGGTCGGTTATATCGGCGGTTTTAACGTCGGGGATGAGTATCTTGGCCTGAATAAAAAATTTGGTTATTGGCGGGACACGCATTTACGGATTTCCGGGAGCGCTGTTTATGCCATGCAGACCCGCTTTATTTTAGACTGGAATCAGGCATCGCCGCATGATGTGAAAAATGAAGAACGTTATTTCCCGGTCATCCCGCCGCAGGGGGAAACCGATATCCAGATTGTCTCAAGCGGCCCCGATTCCGAATGGGAGCAGATTAAAAACAGCTATATTAAAATGATCAATTCCGCCAAAAAATATATTTATTTGCAAACACCGTATTTTATTCCGGATGACAGCCTCCTGAATGCGCTGACGCTTGCCGCCTTATCCGGAGTGGATGTCCGGATTATGATTCCAAATAAACCGGACCATATGTTTGTCTACTGGGCGACGCTTTCCAACATCGGCCAGCTGTTAAAAACGGGCGTCAAAGTGTACATTTATCAAAATGGGTTCATCCACGCGAAAATGATTGTCGTAGACGGGAAAATTGCTTCCGTCGGCACGGCCAATATTGATGTGCGCAGTTTCCGCCTCAATTTTGAAGTGAACGCCGTGCTGTACGACCGCGAGCTTTCCGGCACACTTGCCGGCATTTTCCGGGACGACATGGCCAAATCAACCGAATTAACGCTCCATGTTTACCAGAACCGGCCGCTTTATGTACGGTTTAAAGAGTCCATTTCCCGGCTGTTGTCGCCAATTTTGTAGAAGAAAAAGAAAATTTTTTCAAAAAAGGTTGACGGTTTGCCATTGGTCTTCTATAATCTTAAACAATAAGTCATTCAAAATTGAATTATGAAAAGAAACTCTTATCGAGAGCGGCGGAGGGACTAGGCCCTGCGAAGCCCGGCAACCTTCAGGCATTTGCCTGAAAAGGTGCTAATTCCTACAGACATGCGTCTGAAAGATAAGGGAGGAACTTACATACATTGTAACCCTCTTCCCTTACGAAGAGGGTTTTTCATTTCCTCTTCCATCTTTCGCGGGAAAATTTTAAAAAATCGGGAGGCTTTAAAAATGACACAATCATCATTACAACCGGAAACTTTATTGCTGCACGGGGGCCAGGAACCGGACCCGGCGACAGGCTCGCGCGCCGTGCCGGTATACCGGACGACTTCTTACGTTTTTCCGGATACAGAACATGCAGAGGGCGTCTTCAATTTATCAAAAGAAGGTTTCATTTATTCCCGCCTCGGCAATCCGACTGTGGATGTGTTTGAAAAACGCGTTGCCGCACTGGAAGGCGGAACGGCGGCTGTCGGTTTGTCATCCGGCGCGGCGGCCATTGCCTTCTCCATTTTGAATATTGTGCGTGCGGGCGACGACATCGTATCCGCCAGCAATCTTTACGGCGGCACCTATAATTTGTTTGCCGTGACATTGCCGAAATACGGCATTAACGTCAAGTTTGTGGACGGGTCTGACCCTGAAGCGTTCCGCCAGGCGATCACCCCGAAAACGAAAGCATTGTATGCGGAAATTATCGGCAACCCAAGCCTGCAGGTGCTCGACGTGGAAAAAGTGGCGGAAGTTGCCCATGAAAACGGCATTCCTTTGATTGTCGACAACACGTTTGCTTCTCCGTTTGGCTCGAATCCGATCAAATGGGGAGCGGACGTGGTTGTCCATTCGGCGACAAAATGGATCGGCGGGCACGGAACGGCGATCGGCGGTGTTGCCGTTGACGGCGGGCATTTTGACTGGAACACAGAGAAATTTCCGGACTTCAGCGAACCGGATCCGAGCTACCACGGCTTGCGCTACGGCGTCGACACGGCACAGGCTGCGTTCGCCACAAAACTTCGCGTTCAGCTTTTGCGCGACTTCGGGCCGGCTTTAAGCCCGGACAACGCCTTTTTATTCCTGCAAGGGCTTGAAACGCTGCATCTGCGCGTGGAAAGGCATAACGAAAATGCGTTGAAAGTCGCGGAATTTCTGAAAAACCATCCGGGTGTTGCATGGGTCAATTATCCGGGCCTTGAAGACCATCCGTCCCATGAGCTGGCGCAAAAATATTTGAACGGCGGCTACGGCTCCATTGTTAACTTCGGTGTGAAAGGGGGCCGGGAAACAGGGAGGCGCGTGATCGACAATATCAAGCTGTGGTCGCATGTAGCGAATGTCGGCGACGCGAAATCGCTGATCATCCACCCGGCAACGACTACGCATTCGCAGCTGAGCGATGAAGAACTGGAAAAGTCAGGGGTCACGGGTGATTTGATCCGCTTGTCTGTCGGGCTTGAAGCCGTCGAAGATTTGACAGCCGACCTCGATCAAGCCATTACAAAAGCGACGGCCGTTACAGCCCGGTAAAAGCAGGTAACGGGCCAGGCAGGTTCGTGCGAAGGCCGCCACGGCGAATGCCAACAGGCGATCCGGAAAACTTGCACGGGATCCGTTCCGGGCTGATCCCACTATACAATTTTGTTGGCACGGACGGCCTGCACACCTGTTCCGGATCGGGAGCTTATGGGTGCCGGCTGCACCGGAGACCGCCGGGCCGCTTGATGTTTCACATGAACAAAACGCTTCAGAGGCGAATAGCGCTATATTGCAGGGAGGTTTTTGGATAAATGAGGGTGATTAAAGCAGCGCTGCTCGGCTTTGGGACGGTCGGCCAGGGCGTGTATGAAGCCGTCCGGACCCACCGGGAGCAGCTGAAAGAAAAGCTGCATGCCGAGGTAGAGATTGCAGCGGTTCTGATCAAAAACCCCCGTAAAAAGCGGAACATTGACAGTTCTGTGCTCGTCACGACGGACTTCCGGGAAATTCTTGCCATTCCCGGCCTTGAAGTCGTGTTTGAAGCGATTGTCGGGGAAGAACCAGGCTTTTCTTACTGTTTACAAGCGATTGAAAAAGGCTGCCACGTCATTACTGCCAATAAAGTCATGTTTGCAAGATATGGGAATGTGCTGCTTGAAAAAGCGAAAGAAAAAGGCGTGTTTGTCGGTTATGAAGCGACAACCGCAGGCGGCATCCCTGTGATTCGGACGATTTCCCAGCAGCTTCAGGTCAATGACATCCAGCGTGTGCAGGCGATTTTAAACGGCACATCCAATTTTATTTTATCGGAAATGCGCGAAAAACATCTTCCGTTTGAAGAAGCGTTGGAAATCGCCAGGCAGCACGGCTATGCAGAAGCTGACCCGGGCAATGATGTGGAAGGGCAGGACGCTTTTTGCAAGCTGATGATCTTAAGCCGGCTCGTATTCGGAACCCAGCCGGACTGGGAGAAAGTAGAAGTTGAAGGTATAGGCGGGCTCTCGCTTGCGGATATTGAAAAAGCGGATCGGAAGGGGCTCCGTTATAAGCATATTGCGGACATATACCGTGACGGCGGCACGCTGAAAGCATCCGTTAAGCCTGTCCTTATTCCTTCCGAACATGCCCTTTATGCGGTGGAAGGCGTCAACAACGCCGTCACAATTTACGGCAGCCTGGTTGGAAAAATTACCCTTACCGGCCCGGGTGCCGGAAAATTTCCGACAGCCAGCGCCATGATTGAAGACTTTGCAGCAGGTTACCGGCCTGTTCCGCAATTGGATGCCGTTTCGTGAACCGGTTATCCGGGCGGATTTAAGTTCCTTTGTGATTCTAAGATAGCATTTCAGCGAGGGGAGAACCCCTCAACCTCTTTTCGGCTTCTTCCGTTTTCGCTTGCTCGGCTTGGCGGGAGAGGCTTCTTTTTTTTACCTGTTTTGAATCCAATTGGCGAGAAAGTGACGGTTTACCCCGTTTGAAACTAATTGTTTATGGCCTCATCCGCCGTTCGTGCCGTTTCGTGGACAGCATGGCCATGGCCGGATGGCGTATCCCTTAAAGAAACCGGAGCCCGTTTGCAACACCCATTTTTTCGCTTCACGGCAGCCTGTTTTGCACCTTCTGCGGGACTTTCACCGGCTTTTTCCGCTGCCCGGCATATGCCCCCCGGCTTGTACATATATTGAATTATCGAGAGGAAGAGCCCCGCTTTTTGGCGGCGCTTCTTGTACAAGGAGGGCATCACCATGAAACGAAAATGGCTGGCGCTTGCGATTTCGGGATCGCTGCTTGCCGGTGCAGGCGGCGGCTATACGGCGGGCCAATGGTTTTCACAAAAGGACAAGGCAGCCCCCGCCCGCCAGGAAACAACCGGCGGGACAAGCAATATGCCGGATCTCACAAAAATTGCCCAGGCATACCAATTAATTAAAAGTTCCTATGTCCGGAAAGTTGACGAAAAAACACTCGTGGAAGGCGCAATCAAAGGCATGGTCAGTACATTGGACGATCCGTATTCCGTCTATATGGACAAAGAGACAGCTGCGCAATTCAACGACACGCTGGATTCCTCTTTTCAAGGCATCGGCGCTGAAATCACCAAAAAAAACGGAAAAATACTGATTGTTTCTCCTTATAGAAACTCCCCGGCCGAAAAAGCGGGACTGCGCCCGGAAGATGTAATTACAACAATCAACGGAAAAAGTACGGCAGGCATGGACTTATATGAAGTGACAACACGAATTAGAGGGAAAAAAGGCTCCAATGTAAAGCTGGGCATTTCAAGGGCCGGTTCCGGCAAACAGATGACAGTGACGGTCAAACGTGATGAAATTCCGCTTGACACGGTCTACTCGAAAATGAAAAAGGCAAACGGGAAAAAAATCGGTTATATTGGCATTACCCAGTTTTCAACAGATACGGCAACAGATTTTGCGCAGCAGCTCGAAAAACTTGAAAACCGCGGCATGGAAGGGCTTGTCATTGATGTACGGGGAAATCCGGGCGGCCTTCTTTCCAGTGTTGAAGCGATTCTCAAGCAGTTTGTCACAAGGAACAAGCCGTATTTGCAAATTGAGGAACGGAGCGGGCACCGTGTCCAGTATGTGTCCAAACTGAAGAAAAAAAAGGCTTATCCGGTTGCGGTCCTCGTCGATAAAGGTAGCGCAAGCGCTTCTGAAATTATGGCGGCAGCGCTTCATGAAACGGAAAATTATCCATTAATCGGCGCCAGGACATTTGGCAAAGGGACGGTGCAGGAAGCGGTGCCGATGGAAGATGAGAGCATCATCAAACTGACCATGTTTAAATGGCTTACGCCCGACGGCCACTGGATCCATCATAAAGGCATTGCCCCGACGATTGAAGTGAAACAGCCGGATTATTTCGACGCCCAGGCTTTGCAAATCAGCCGCATGTTGAAAAAGGATATGAACAACGCCCAAATCAAAACCGCCCAGCAAATGCTAAAGAGCCTTGGCTTTTCGCCGGGCAGGGAAGACGGTTATTTCGATATCCAGACGGAAAATGCCGTTAAGGCGTTCCAGTTTGATAAAGGCCTTCCGGCAACCGGCAGCATCAATCAAAAAACGGCCGACGAATTGGAAAAATCGCTGTACAAAATGGCGCGCGCGGAAAAAAATGATTTGCAGCTGCAAGTGGCGTTAAAGGTTGTCAGCAAATAACGCCGCTTCAGCGGGCCGGGCTGCAAGCCAACATTCAGCAAATTTGCTTCTTCCTGCTCTCGCTCCTCATGTTTTTGCCAATTTCTGGTTTGCTTCAGCTTTTTGCATGGCGCGGTGCCGGCATGAGGATATTCCCGGAGCAGTTGCATAAGCGGTGATGCCGGTTTGGACAGAAAATCTGTGAGCCTGGAAAAAAACCCGGAATTTCGGAGAGTTTTTCGCCAAAATCTGCTAAAATAATACTACAAATAGGTACGTGCAGGGGATGGTGTTTCGGTTGGAACAGATTTGGTTCACTGAAGTGTTGAAGGGCATCGGAAGATTTTTTCTCCATCCGGTATTCTATTATGCGCTGTTGCTCGCGCTCGTTTCAGGCGCGGCAAGAGTCAAGCGGGAAAGAAACGATTTTCATATCAGGGTTTATAAAAGATCGCTTGAACTGCGGTCTTTATTTCCTGCCGGGCTGATATGCGGGCTGATCCTTTCCGCTCTCTCAGTGGCGGCAGGGTTTCAAGTGTCATGGCCCGTTCTTGCTGTGGTGGCGGCTGCGACGATTGTATTTTCGCTCGTGGGGCAGTTCCGGCTTCTTTCACCGGCATTTACCATAGGCATTCCGGTGCTCCTGTTTTTTGCTTTCACAAGGATGCCGGTTCAGCTGCCGGATTGGATGGGCGGCACAACCGATGCGATGGTTGCAGGGCTTTCCGTGTTGGCAGGCCTTCTTTTGTTAGCGGAAGGCGTGCTGTTGAGGACAAACGGCACGAAGCATGTTTCCCCGAAACTGCGGAAAAGCCGGCGCGGTTTGAATGTCGGCGCATTTGTGGCCAAAAAACTCTGGCTTGTGCCGGTCGTTTGTTTTCTGCCCGCAGGCCCGCTTTCGGTCAACGCTTCATGGTGGCCTGTTGTGAACTGGGGTGGGCATACGTTTTCACTGGTGCTTGTCCCGTTTTTAATCGGTTTCCAGCACCAAATCCAGAGCACTTTACCGCAGTCTGCATTGAAGCGGATCGGAACCTGGGTTATTTGGGCGGGCATCATGACGACCGCAATCGGAGCAGCAGGGCTCTATTTTCCTTATTTTCCTGCAGTAGCAGCCGTTTTTGCCATTGTCGCGAGAGCATGGATCTCCATTCACCACCGGATGCGTGAAAACAACGCGCCGTATTATTTTACACAGCAGAACAACGGCATGATCATTTTAGGGATCATACCGGGATCAAAAGCGGAAAAAATGGGGCTTTCCATCGGTGAAGTGATTTCCAAATGCAACGGTGAGCCCGTTCGCAATATGGATGAATTTTACCGTGCCCTGCAAAAAAGCCCGGCTTATTGCAAACTTGAAGTCATCGATACGAACGGGGAGATGCGCTTTGCCCAGGGCGCGCTTTATGAAGGCGAACATCATGAACTTGGCATATTGACCGTAGAAAATAACATCAACTGGGATCCGGACCAGGCGGGATGACCGGAAAATAGAAAGCGGCGGAAACTTCCAAAAGGAGGTCCCGCCGCTTTTTTCATCGACACATCGTAACCACAATTGCGTTTGTCACTGACCATCTCGTACGGAGGCGATTTCAAAAGGCCGGTTGCGTTTTTCGTTGACTATGATCCTTGCAATTCTATCTGTCAAAATTCAAAACCTGTTTTCTATGGAAAACACGTTAAAAATATTGAAAACTTAATTGACAATGATTCTCACTATCAATATAATTATAATTGATAATGAAAATCAATTGCAACGAGCTGACAAAAGGAACGGGGGAGTACGAATGGAATGAAAAAAAGATATTTAGTGCCCCTGCTTGCCGTGCTGTCCATCATTTCGATTTTTATCGGCGCGGAAAATATCAGGCCGGCGGATATGCTCCATTTAAGCAGGGAGCAGACAGAAATTTTGCTGGCAAGCCGCCTGCCGCGCCTGATCAGCATCATCATTGCGGGCGTGGGCATGAGCATCTGCGGCCTTGTGATGCAGCAGCTGACGAGAAATAAATTTGTCTCCCCGACGACAGCCGGCACGATGGACTGTGCCCGGCTCGGCATTTTGGTTGCGATCATCCTGTTTTCTGCGGCAAGCCCGCTGATCAAAATTGCGGTTGCTTTTTGCTTTGCGCTGGCTGGCACCTTGCTGTTCATGAAAATACTGGGCCGGATTAAATGGAACGATACAATTTTCATCCCGCTTGTCGGGCTGATGTTTGGCAATATCGTAAGCTCTGTATCGACTTTCTTTGCGTATAAATTCGATTTAATCCAGAGCCTGTCCTCATGGCTGCAAGGCGATTTTTCAGGCGTGCTGAAAGGGAAGTACGAGATGCTTTATTTAGCAGTTCCGGCCGTTTTGGTCGCGTATGTGTTTGCCAACCGGTTTACGGTCGCCGGCATGGGGGAAGATTTTGCCAAAAATCTTGGCCTGAATTACAAGCAGGTGGTCAACCTCGGCCTTGTCCTTGTCGCGCTGATTACTTCGGCAACGGTACTGACAGTCGGCACCATCCCGTTTCTGGGCTTAATTATTCCAAACATTGTGTCCATTTACCGTGGCGACCATATGAAAAAAAGCATTACGGTGACGGCGCTGCTTGGGGCGGTGTTCCTGCTGTTTTGCGATATTTTGGGGCGCATTGTCATTTATCCGTATGAAGTGCCGATCAGTTTAACAGCCGGCATCATCGGGAGCGGCATTTTTGTATATTTGCTGCTGAGGAGGCACGCTTATGCATAGCCGTTCCAAACTGCTTATGCTTGCCGTAATCGCATCAGGCCTCATTGCAGCATATATTTGCATCGGATCTTACTGGGATTTCAACTATATTATCCCGTCAAGAATCCGGAAAATTTCCGTCATCATCCTGACTGGCTGTGCGATTGCCTTTTCGAGCCTTATTTTTCAGACGATTACGAATAACCGCATTTTAACGCCGAACGTGCTCGGGCTGGATTCCCTTTATCTCATGATCCAGACGGCGGTCGTTTTCGCCATGGGGGCCAAAACGCTAACGATAATGCAGAGCCATGTCAATTTTGTGGTTTCACTCGTGGCGATGGTGCTGTTTTCCGCCGTTTTGTTCCACTTAATTCTTCGCCGGAGCAGGCAAAATATGTATTTTCTGCTTTTGATCGGGATGATTTTTGGCACTTTATTCGGCAGTTTCACTTCTTTTATGCAAATGCTGATCGATCCGAATGAGTTTCAGGTGCTGCAGGATAAAATGTTTGCCAGCTTCAACAATGTGAATGTCCATTTGCTGTGGGTTTCTTTTGTGCTTGTTGTATTGTGCGGGTTGTATTATTTGCGTTTTGCCAAGTTTATGGATGTGATGCTGCTCGGGCGGGATCAGGCGGTCAACCTTGGTGTTGATTATAACCGGGTAGTGCGGCATCTGCTTTTGATTGTCGTCGTCCTTGTCTCCGTCTCGACGGCGTTGGTCGGGCCGATCACATTCCTCGGCCTGCTCGTTGTCAACGTCGCTTATCAATTTTTTGATACATACCGGCATATCATTCTTATACCGGGTGCGATGCTGATCAGCGTTGTCTTCCTCGCAGGAGGGCAGCTGCTTGTGGAAAGAGTCTTCCAGTTCTCTGTTCCGCTCAGCGTCATCATCAATTTTGCCGGGGGCATCTATTTTATTTACTTACTTTTAAAGGAGAGTCGCGCATGGTAAATGTGATGAATGTCTTAAAAAGCTATGGGAGCAAGAAGGTCATTGACCATGTGTCTGTTAACATTCCAAAGGGAAAAATCACTTCTTTTATCGGGCCAAATGGTGCCGGGAAAAGCACCCTGCTTTCGATCATCAGCCGGCTTGAATTTTCGGATGAAGGGGATGTATACATAGACGGGGAGGCCGTCAGCCGTACAAACAGTAAAAAGCTGGCGAAAAAAATATCCATCCTGAAGCAGTCCAATCATATGAACATCCGGCTGACAGTAAGGGAACTTGTCGCATTCGGGCGTTTCCCGCATTCAGAGGGGCGGCTCACGGATGCAGACCAAAAAATAATTGATAAAGCGATTTGTTATATGGAATTGGAAGAATACGAGAACCGGTACTTGGATGAACTGAGCGGCGGGCAGCGGCAGCGCGCTTACATCGCGATGGTGCTGGCCCAGAACACCGAGTATATTTTGCTTGATGAACCGTTAAATAATCTCGATATGAAACATTCGGTCCAGATTATGAAAGTGTTGCGCAAGCTTGCCGATGAGCTTGGGAAAACCGTTTTAATTGTCATTCACGACATTAATTTTGCATCGTTTTATTCGGATTACATTGTGGCGATGAAAGACGGGAAAATTGTAAAACAGGGAAAAACGGATGACATCATTCGCCCGTCTGTTTTAAAGGAAATTTACGATATGGATATCCAAATTCAGGATTACTGCCAAAATAAATATTGCTTATATTACGGATGAAAAGGGGATTCGCGATGAGAAAGCGCTATTTAGCTGGAGTCATGATTTTGCTGTTAGCGGTATTTGCTGCCGGGTGCGGAACGAAAGAAAGCGCCGGGGGCAGCAGTGCCTCATCAAAGAAAATAACGGTAAAGCATGAACTCGGAACCACAAAAGTTCCGGAAAATCCGAAGAAAGTCGTCGTGTTTGACTTCGGCGTGCTGGATTCAATGGATAAGTTGGGCATTAAAGTGACGGGCGTACCGCAGGACAATCTTCCGCCATATTTGAAAAAATACAAAAGCAGCAAGTATGAAAATGTCGGCGGCCTCATGGAACCGGATTTTGACAAGATCAGTGAAATCCATCCGGACCTGATCATCATTTCCGGCAGGCAGCGGGACAACTACAATGAATTTAAGAAAATTGCCCCGACCGTTTATATGGGGCTGGATACAACGAAGTATATGGATTCCTTTAAACAGAATATGAAAACGCTCGGCAAAATTTTCAATAAAGAAAATGCCGTGAAAAAGCAATTGGCCGATATTGACGATTCGATCAACAGCCTGCATGCAAAAGCGGAAAAAGTGAACGGCAAAGCGTTGATTGTCCTGACGACCGGCGGAAAAGTGAGCGCGTTCGGACCGGGTTCACGGTTTGGCCTCATCCACGACGTATTTGGTGTACCGGCTGCGGACAAAAACATTAAAGCATCCATTCACGGGCAGAATGTGTCATTTGAATATATCATGAAAACCAATCCCGACTATTTGTTTGTCATTGACCGCGATGCAGCCATCGGGCAGGGCGGAAACGCAAAGAGCGTCATCGAAAACGACCTCGTCAAGAAAACGAATGCTTACAAGAACAAACATATCGTTTATCTTGACCCGGGTTACTGGTACCTTTCCGGCGGCGGGCTCGTCTCCGTATCCGAAATGGTGAAGGAAGTTCAGAACGCGATTGATTAAGCCGTGCCAACGCCCGGTTTTAAAAATAACCCCCGCATATGGTGCGGGGGTTATTTTTACTCTGAATAAAATTTGCGGGCTTTTTCCAGGAAGGCCATATCCTCTTCTTCCAGTTCTTCTTCATGATAGATGGCTTCTACCGGACAAACTGCCTGGCAAGCGCCGCAATCGATGCAAATATCCGGGTCGATAAAGTACTGGTCTTCCCCCTCGGCAATACAATCCACGGGGCATACATCCACGCATTCGGCCGCTTTTTCGCCGATGCACGGTTGGGTAATTACAAATGCCATTTTCCAGATCACCTTTTTCCTATATGTTAATCATTATCCGTCTAGCGTTGCGTTTATATCCATCCATTTTGCCAGCCGGACATCCCCAGGCCGGCAGGGTGACAATACGCAATATTCGAAGCCGGGCGTCCATGCTTTATCTTTTAACGATCATTTTTAATATAACAAAATGGTACGAATCTTTCAATCAAAACTCTCTGCGTGTGGGAAGGAGATTTAAAAAACACGCAACAAGAGACGTCATAAAAGCAGGACATTTTATGACGGAGGCTGAATATAACAATAAAGAAAAGGAGGGGGCAAAAATTGAAGGCATATGCTGTTATAACCGGAATGATCATTGCTGCGGCTGGCATCATTGCAGGGCTGTTTACCAGGGATTTTTCAAAAACCTATTGGATCTGCGGGATAGCGGCAGCAATTGGGATTGTTTTCTCCGGCATCACGATGGGGGCGTTTGTGGGCGGCATGGAGACACGGGCTAACTATTTTTCTGAAACAAAAGAACATCACCAATCAAGATTCAGCCTGACGATGCTTTTTTCCTGTTCGGATTGCCGAATCTTATTGCCGTTCTGGCAGTATTTCTCATCCAAATGTACGCTTAACATTTACATATTTTCCGGTCGCGCGCGGAATGCTTGAAATCCGGCTTTACAATGGAAAAGCAGGCACGATACAATGAAGAAAAACAAGTCGGGGAGCGGGGCTATAACAGATGGCTAAAAAAATTTTGGTTGTGGATGATGAACCATCCATTGTGACCCTTTTAAAATTCAATCTCGAGCAAGCCGGTTTTGAAGTGCTGACTGCCAGTGACGGAAACGAGGGATATGATACAGCGAGGAGAGAAAAACTTGATGTCATTATTCTCGATCTGATGCTTCCGGGCATGGACGGCATGGACGTTTGCAAGCAGCTGCGGCTTGGGAAAATCAATACGCCCATTTTAATGCTGACAGCCAAAAGCGATGAACTGGATAAAATTCTCGGCCTTGAACTCGGGGCAGACGACTATATTACAAAACCGTTCAGCCCGCGGGAAGTGGTGGCCCGCGTGAAAGCGATCCTGCGGCGGGCAGAAACAAAAACAGAAGAAGAAACCGCTGATGCGATTAAAGTGGGCGATCTGCGCATTTTACCGGAACAATTCGAAGCCTATTTTAAAGAGAAAAAACTGGAGCTGACCCCGAAAGAATTTGAACTGCTATTGTATTTGGCAAATCACGCCGGGAAAGTGCTAAGCCGCGACCAGCTGCTGGCTGCCGTTTGGAATTTCGATTTTGCGGGCGATACAAGAATCGTCGACGTGCACATCAGCCACCTCCGCGAAAAAATGGAAGAAGATACGAAACAGCCGCAATATATTAAAACAGTCAGGGGTTTTGGCTATAAAATGGAAGTGATGTAGCGGGAAAGGGCTTTGCGATGAATAAATTATGGATCCGCATTTTTATTGCATTTTTATCGATTTTGGCTGCCGTATTGCTGGCCATCGGCTTTTTCGTTGCCGATATGATTCAACATACATATATGGACATGGCGCGCACGCAGCTTTCCCAGGATGCAGATCTGCTGATGAAAACGATCCGCCCGCAAACGTTAAAAGACAAGCCGGATATACTGCAAAAAAAAGTTCGGCATTATTATTCCAACCACGAACCGCGTATTACCATAATCGATACAAACGGGAAAGTGCTCGCAGATTCGGACGATGATCCGGCAAAAATGGAAAATCACGCAAACCGGCCGGAATTCAGGCAGGTGATAACGCAGCATAAAGCAAGCGGCGAGTCCATCCGTTCAAGCCATACGCTCGGGTACAATATGATGTATGTCGCAAATCCGGTAAAAGAAAATGGGAAAGTTATCGCAGTCATACGGACTTCCATTGCGCTTAACCGGATTGATGCTGTGCTAAAAGGATTGTGGTTCAGCCTCGGGCTTGCAATGGCGGTGGCTTTCCTCATTTCCGGCTGGATCAGCTATGTGCTGGCGCGGAAATTCACGCGCCCGATTGAAGCAAGCATTGAGGTCAGCAATCGCTTGATTGAAAAAGATTATGACAGCCGCGTCCATGTAAATGCAAGCGGGGAATTGCAGCAGCTGGCAAAAGCCATTAATAATCTTGCCCATAACTTAAAGCAGCAAATGGACGAGATTGATGAAAACGAGCAGCAGCTGACCGCCGTATTGGAAAATATGGACAGCGGGGTTATGCTTATTCAGACATCGGGGCGGATCATGCTTGTGAACCGGGCAATGGAGGAAATGACGGGTTTGTCGTCCGGCGAATTGATTGGAAAGCGCCATATCGAAGCGGGAAAAAGTTTCGGACTCAGCCAGTTGATCGATCGTTCATTAAAAACGGGTGAACGGTTTCGGGACGAGGTCCATCTTTATTACCCGAAAGAGCGCATTCTCGATGCCCATATTGCGCCGTATGTCGGGGAGAGCGGAGAGCTGCGCGGCGTTGTCGCGGTCCTGCATGATGTAACAGAAACGAGGCGGCTTGAGCAAATCCGCAGCGAATTTGTCGCAAATGTCTCCCATGAATTGAAAACGCCCGTCACCTCTGTCAAAGGGTTTGCGGAAACGTTACTAGACGGTGCCATGTATGATGAAGCGACACTCAGGGAATTTTTAAAGATCATCTATGACGAGTCCGACCGGCTGCACCGGCTCATTTCCGACATTCTCGATTTGTCCAGGATCGAGCAGCACCGCATTCCGTTGAAAATGGAACAGCTCAATGTGGTCGATGTGATTACAGAGACCGCCCAAACGATGCGGAAGAGAATAGAAAAGAAACAGCTGGAACTTGTCCTGCCACAAAAGCGGCACGTCATGATGGAAGCAGACAAAGACCGTCTCCGCCAAATCCTGTTGAATCTGGTAACGAACGCGATTGCCTATACGCCGGATAAAGGCAGGATTGAAATCAGCCTGATCGAAAGGGAAAATGAACTGGACTTGATCGTAAGCGATACAGGCATTGGCATTTCTGAAAAGGATTTGCCGCGCATCTTTGAACGGTTTTACCGGGTCGATAAAGCCCGGTCAAGGCAGTCCGGCGGTACGGGGCTCGGCCTTGCAATCGTTAAGCATCTTGTTGAATCGTACCATGGCAAGATCCGAGTGGAAAGCGAGGAAGGAAAAGGCAGCACCTTTATAGTCACCCTGCCACGGACGCAAACCAGGCCGGACGCTGTTTAAAAGCGCCCGGCCTGTTGCTTTTTGCGGATATGGGAGGTGTTCATAACCGGGATGAAGGACAAAAAGGGGGGAACCGCAGGCCGAAATGTCCTTCATAAGCGGGATGAAGGACAAAAAGGGGGCGAACCGCAGGCCGAAATGTCCTTCATAACCGGGATGAAAAACAAAAGGAGGCGAACTGCAGTCAGAAATGTCCTTCATAAGCGGGATGAAAGACAAAAGGAGGCGAACTGCAGGTTGAAATGTCCTTCATAACCGGGATGAAGGACAAAAAGGGGGGAACCGCAGGCCGAAATGTCCTTCATAAGCGGGATGAAAGACAAAAGGAGGCGAACTGCAGGCTGAAACGTCCTTCATAAGCGGGATGAAGGACAAAAGGGGGCGAACTGCAAATTTTGTCCATTCGGCAATACATGATTTACACATTTAAACTGCCCTGCTCCCTTAGTTTTTCCATTACCTTTCCCGCCGTTTCTTTTCCATTCATGATGCAATCGGCGATACCGACGCCGTAGTAAGAGCAACCGGCAAGCACCAAGTTCGGGTCGCTTGCTGACAGCTTTTTGGTTAGCGCTTCTACCCTCTGACGGTGGTGCAAATCGTACTTCGGCATCTTGCCCAGCCATTTTGTCACTTCCGCTGCCACCGGCTGTGCACTGATCCCGAGCGCCTGCCGGACATCTTTCAGTGCCGTTTCAATCAGCCCCTCCTGATCCATAGCATTCAGCCGGTTAAACAGTGCGGCATCCGCGTCTTTATAAAACAAGCGCAACAGCAGGCGCCCGTTTTTCGATGTGTGCGGCCATTTCCGGCTTGTCCATGTGCAGGCATTGCAAGCGAGCCCGCTTCCGCCGGAAACAATAAAGCCCGTCCCGTCTTTCGGCAAGACTGCATCCGGCACGTCAAAACCAAGATAAACGGTGATCACCGAAGCGGCCTTAAATTGCCCCCATTCCTCATCCAACGCAGGGTCCGCAAGCAGTTTCTTCGCTGCAGCATGTGGTACGGCAAGCACCACCACATCTGCTTCAAGCCTGCGCCCGTCCGACAATACAACAGTATAGCCTTTTTCGTGCCGTTCAAGCACATCTGCTTTTACCCCTTTTATGATGTCAGCGCCCGCTGCCTTTTCCTCGAGCCGGCCAGCCAGTTCGGCCAAACCGTTTTTAAACGATACAAATTTTTTCTTCTCAGGAGACAAGAAAGTTTGCTTATGTTCGGACAAACCTTTCATGATGCTGCCATACTGGTTTTTATAATCGACAAGAAACGGCATCGTTGTCGCCAATGTCAGTTCATACAAATTGCCGGAGTAAACGCCGGACAGCACCGGCGCAATTTGTTTCTTCACCAGTTCTTTGCCGAAAAAAGCCTCCAAAAATTCCCCGGCCGAACTGTCTTTTGTAAAAGAATGGTTTTTCGTAAACAAATCTTTCAGCGCTGCCAGCTTCCCTTTTGTTGAAACAAGTTCGCTGCCAAAAAGCGCATCCAAACTTGCCGGAATGCCAAACACTGCCTCTGCCGGAATCGGTTTTAACCCGTCTTCCCGGTAAAGATACGAGATGCCGGTAGCATTGTGGCGGATCCGGTTTTCAAGCCCGAGTTCTTTCAAAAAGCCGGCTACCCCTTTTTTGCGGGCAACGATTGAATCCGCCCCCGTTTCCATAATAAAGCCCTCTTTCCGGACGGTACGGAGCTTTCCGCCGGCTTCCGGATTTTCTTCCACAAGGGCTAAGGTTGCCTGTGCACCTGTTTTTTGGATCTGTTTATGAAGCTCGTACAATGTGGTAAGACCCGTAATGCCCCCGCCAATAATCACGACCGATTTCAATTTTATACCTCCGTTCAGTCTCTGTTACCTCTATTATAAACAAACCGGTTTCTTCTATTTTTAATGTTTTTGCCTAAAATGTGACAATCACTCTTTAAAATCTTACACCTGGTTCTATCATCTTTACAAACTCTTAACATTCCATTCATATCTGCTTAATACCGCACGATTATCTTTAAAGGTGCAAGGAGCAAACCAATAAAAAACAGGGGGCAAAAAAATGAAGAAAAAGTTTGCAGCGCTATTTGGCTTATTAACGATTTTCGCGGTGATTGCTGCCGGGTGCGGGAATGCAAAAGGGACGGCAACATCCGGCAACGGCACAAAACAGGAAAGCATCACGGCAGTCGGTTCCACCGCGCTCCAGCCGCTCGTGCAGGAAGCCGCGGCACAATATATGAATGATCATCCGGGCGCAACCATTAACGTACAGGGCGGCGGCAGCGGAACCGGATTGAGCAAAGTTGCGGAAGGCGCTGTCCAAATCGGGAATGCTGACGTTTTTGCCGAGGAAAAAGACGGCATTGATGCAAGCAAGATTACAGACCATAAAGTTGCCGTTGTCGGGTTTGCGCCAGTTGCAAATCAGGACATCGGCGTTGATAACCTGACAAAACAGCAGCTGATCGGCATCTTCACCGGCAAAATTAAAAACTGGAAAGAAGTCGGCGGAAAAGACCTGAAAATCGTTGTGATTAACCGTGCAGAAGGATCCGGCACACGGGCCGTCTTTGAAAAACAGGCTTTAGACGGCGCTACTGCATTGAAAGCGCAGGAACAGGACTCTTCGGGTACCGTGCAAAAAATTGTCAACGAAACACCAGGGGCTATCAGCTATCTCGCATTCTCTTATATAAACAATAAAGTCAAAGCTTTAAAAGTGGACGGTGTTGAACCGGCGGAAGAGAATGTCAAAACAAATAAATGGAAAATCTGGGCTTACGAACATATGTATACAAAAGGAAAGGCAACGGGCTTAACGAAAAAATTTATTGATTACATGCTTTCTGATGAAGTACAAAAAAACCTCGTTCCAAAACTTGGGTATATGCCTATTTCTGAAATGCAAGTTGAACGGGATGCCGGCGGAAACGTGACAACAAAATAAAGCGGCACACACTTAAAACTTTGTGGGGCTGCGAACTGCGCAAGCAGCAGAATGATCGCCTGGACGATACGATTTCCAAAGTTGCCGAAATCTTGCCTGTTTTGAAAATTGCAACCGTAAAGAATAAAACAACGTGAACGAACAAGCAGTCGAGCAGGCAGCGCAGGCCGCCCGCAAAGCAGAAATGCGTTCGAAAATCAACGTTGCCGGTCTTGCCTGCTTTTGAAAACTGCACCCGGAAAGGCCTGCAGAGCAGAAATTTTATCCGGAAACTAAAGCGGCAATCTTGCCCGTTTTTAGAAACCTAACCGGAAGGGGATAGAACAACGTGAGTGAAAATGCACTCAAATGGACAGAACAGGTTGTCAAAAATCAAGCAAAACCGCGTTCGAAAATCAAAATAGAACGGCGCGGGAAAATGATGACGCTGATTTGCATTGCTTTGATGGCGGTTGTTGCCGCATCGATTTTTATTTTTGTCGCATCAAAAGGGCTTGCCCTTTTCTTTGAACATCACGCCAGTGTCATTGAATTTTTCACAGGAAAAGACTGGAACCCGGGCAAAAAGGATGCTGCCGGGACCCCAGTTGCGGGCGCTTTGCCGATGATAACCGGTTCCTTTGCCGTAACATTTCTTGCCGCTATCATTTGTGCGCCGCTTGCAATCGGCGGGGCTGTATTTATGACAGAAATTTCCGCTAAACGGGGGCAAAAAATGTTGCAGCCGGTCATTGAATTGCTTGTCGGCATTCCGTCGGTTGTTTATGGATTTATTGGATTAAGCGTCGTCGTCCCGTTTCTTCGTGAACATGTATCAGGAAGCGGATTTGGCATTGCGGCAGGAACCATTGTGCTTGCGGTCATGATTTTGCCGACTGTGATGAGTTTGTCGGTGGATGCCATCCGCGCTGTACCCGATTCGCTCCGGGAAGCCTCGCTTGCGCTTGGGGCGACGCGCTGGCAAACGACTTACAAAGTAGTGCTGCGGACGGCGCGGCCGGGCCTGTTAACGGCTGTTATTTTCGGGATGGCCCGGGCATTCGGTGAAGCGCTCGCGGTGCAGATGGTAATTGGCAACGCAACGGTGATGCCCCGTTCATTGCTCGAGCCGGCATCCACTTTAACAAGTATTTTAACGATGGGCATGGGCAATACCGTGATGGGAAGTGTGGAAAATAACGCGCTCTGGACGCTGGCGCTCGTTTTGCTCCTCATGTCGCTCGTCTTCATCATCATCGTCCGTTTTATCGGCCGCAGGAGGGAAGCAGCATGAAAGCAAAAATAGCAGACCGTATCGCAACATCCGTTTTTTACTTCATTGCCGTGTTTATCGTCGCCATTCTTGCGGGGCTCGTCGGATACATTCTTGTAAAAGGGCTGCCGCATATCAGTTGGTCATTCATTTCATCCCCTCCCCAAACATTTAAAGAAGGCGGGGGAATCGGGCCGCAGTTGTTCAATTCCTTTTATTTACTCGTGCTGACAATGGCGATCAGCATGCCAATCGCACTTGGCGCAGGCATTTATATGGCAGAATATGCACGGAAAAACCGGCTGACGGATTTGCTCCGGACGGCGATTGAAGTGTTGTCTTCGCTGCCGTCTATTGTGGTCGGGCTGTTTGGTTTTCTATTCTTTGTCCTGTCGATGGGCTGGGGATTTTCGATTTTGTCCGGCGCGTTTGCATTGGCGCTTTTCAATTTGCCGCTGCTGGTCCGGGTCGTGGAAGATTCGCTTCGTGCCATTTCGCCGGCGCAAAGGGAAGCAGGCCTTGCACTTGGAGTGTCAAGATGGGAAACGATTCAATCGGTGCTGCTTCCGGCTGCGTTGCCGGGGATCATCACCGGGATTATTTTGGCCTCCGGGCGCGTTTTCGGCGAAGCGGCAGCCCTTATTTATACAGCAGGCATGAGCTCGCCAAATCTTGATTTTTCAAACTGGAACCCGTTCAGCATGAACTCTCCGCTGAACCCGCTCCGCCCGGCTGAAACATTGGCCGTGCACATTTGGAAAATCAACGGGGAAGGCCTCATGCCGGATGCCGCGTCCGTATCAAGCGGCGCGTCCGCAGTGCTGATCCTGTTTGTGCTCATCTTTAATTTTTCAGCAAGGTTTGTCGGCAAATGGCTCCATAACCGGATGACTTCGCAATGAAGGCGCCGTATCCATCTGGAAACGCGCCATGTCTGCTTTAAATCGGTGCATTTGCAACAGCTTCACAACCGGATGAATGAGGGTGCACGGGATCCGCGTCTATTTGGCACCATATCTAGCTTTTTTATACTTTATTTTCAGCGGGAATGATCACAACCGGGTAAATAAGGGTGCCCGGAAACAGGGCAGGCGTTTGTATCAAGCCCGTTCTTGCGCGCGCTTCACTTTAACAAGAAAAAAACGGACCCTTACTGATTTCACAATAAAAGGAGGAATGCCCCATGGCAGTATCGATGCTGGTACGGAATGAAAAAATGGTGCTACCCGCGGTTGAAATTCCCGGGCAGATGCCGGAAGCACAGCACATTATCATCGAAACAAAAAATTTAAGTGTTTTTTACGGGGAAAAAGCGGCGATCCAAAATGTTAGCCTCGCGTTTCCCGAACATCAGGTGACGGCATTAATCGGCCCGTCCGGATGCGGAAAATCGACCTTTTTGCGGAGCTTGAACCGCATGAATGATGAAATTGCGGGCTGCAGGATGTCCGGCGGGATTTTTTATAAAGGAGCCGACATCACCCTTTCGTGCGCGGATGTTTTTGAAATCCGAAAGCATATCGGCATGGTGTTCCAGCGCCCGAATCCGTTCGCAAAATCGGTTTTTGAAAATGTCGCGTTTGGCCCGAAGCACCATGGCGTGAAGAAAAAAGCATGGCTGGAAGAAATTGTCGAAGAAAGCTTAAAAAAAGCTGCATTATGGGATGAAGTGAAGGATCGCCTGCATACGTCCGCGCTTGCCCTGTCAGGCGGCCAACAGCAGCGGCTCTGTATCGCAAGGGCGCTCGCCATGAACCCGGATGTCCTGCTTCTTGATGAACCAGCATCGGCGCTCGATCCGGTCTCAACCGGTAAAATTGAGGAACTGATACTCGAACTGAAAAAAGATTATACCGTTGCCATTGTCACGCACAATTTGCAGCAGGCCGCCCGCATTTCTGACAAGACCGCCTTCTTTTTCATGGGCGCGCTGATCGAAGCGGGGGACACGGCGAAAATGTTTACCAAACCGGAAAACCAACAAACAAGGGATTACTTATCCGGCTTTTTTGGCTAAATCTTGGTGGGAAAGGAGATATGCAAAATGGCAACAGTATTGGAAAAACGGGCAGACAACCAAACGGCTATCCGTGCCGAGCATGTAAATGTGTTTTATAAAAACTTCCAGGCCCTTTATGATATTAATCTGGCATTTCCGGAAAAGCATGTGACAGCACTGATCGGCCCGTCTGGATGCGGAAAATCCACGTTTTTGCGCACGTTGAACCGGATGAATGACAACATCCCCGGTTTCCGAATGGAAGGCCATATTACGATTGGAGGCGAAAATATTTATGCGCCGAAAACGGATGTTGTCCAATTAAGAAAAAATGCCGGCATGGTCTTCCAACGCCCGAATCCGTTTCCAATGTCCATTTACGATAATGTCGCGTACGGACCGCGCATCCACGGCATTAAAAACCGGCATGTGCTTGATGAAATCGTAGAAAAATGTTTGATTCAGGCTGCGCTGTGGGATGAGGTGAAAGACCGCCTTCATACGTCTGCCGCGGGGCTTTCCGGCGGGCAGCAGCAAAGGCTTGTGCTCGCAAGGGTGCTTGCTGTTGAACCGGGCATTATTTTAATGGACGAACCGGCATCGGCGCTTGATCCGGTATCGGCAGCCAAAATTGAGGAATTGATCCTCAAGTTGAAAGCGCAATACACCATCATCATCGTCACCCATAATATGCAGCAGGCGATGCGCGTGTCCGGACATACCGCTTTCTTTTTGAATGGCAGGGTGGTGGAATTCGCTGAAACAACCAAAATGTTTACGAATCCGGCATCGAAGCAGACAGAAGACTATATTTCAGGGCGGTTCGGCTAATCCTTTCCGCCGCTTAAAAGGTGAAGGAAAGCCACATTTCTCATTCAAGTTCAGCTGAGAGGGCAGCCGTGCTGCGGGCATTTCTGTTTTCTTGATCCTGAAATGCGCAAAAAAGCACGTTAATGAAACGTGTTCTTTTCGCGTGCCCGATGAGCGGAGGAACCATGGCAGCAAAGTGGGAAAAAATGTCTCGGGAAATCCGGGAAAATCCTGAAACACTCTTTCACTACAATTTCTCTTCGTGCTATAATAGTTCAGTACTGTATGGCGAATGATAAAATCAGTAATGATTTGGAGGAGCAGCAATGAAAACAGCCGTCTTGGTTCCTTGTTATAACGAAGAACTGACGATTGCAAAGGTGATCCGGGACTTTAAGAGAGAATTGCCTGATGCGGACATATATGTTTATGATAATAATTCAACGGATCGTACATATGAAATTGCCCGGGAAAACGGGGCCATTGTAAAAAAAGAACCGCGCCAGGGAAAAGGCAATGTCGTAAGAGCCATGTTCTTTGAAATTGATGCAGATTATTATGTAATGGTAGACGGGGATGATACGTATCCTGCTGAATTTGTACATCAATTGTTAGAGCCTTTAAAAACAGGCGAAGCCGATATGACCATTGGGGACAGGCTGTCAAACGGCACTTACGAAAAAGAAAATAAACGAGCTTTTCATAACCTGGGAAACAATTTGGTAAGAAACTTAATCAACAAACTTTACAAAAGCAATATCCAAGATATTATGACGGGATACCGTGCATTTAACCGCTTATTTGTACGTTCTTTTCCTGTGGTAAGCAAAGGTTTTGAAATTGAAACAGAGATGAGCATCCATTCGCTCGATAAGGGATTTAAAATCAAAGAAATTCCCATTGATTACCGCGACCGTCCGGAAGGGAGCGAGTCAAAACTCAACACTTTTTCTGACGGCGTGAAGGTCATCAAAACGATTTTTACGCTTTTTAAAGATTACAAACCGATGTTGTTTTTTTCGTTTTGGGCAGTCATTTTGCTTATTCTCGGGCTCGTAGTGGGCGTGCCGGTTATTGTGGAATTTTTTCACACCCATTACATTACAAAAGTACCGTCAGCGATACTGGCAGTCGGCCTTGTCCTGATGGCCATGCTTTCTTTTGCCAGTGCGCTCATTCTGGATACGGTTGTCAGCCACTCCCGTAAGCAATATGAAATGGAGCTTCACACCGTTTACGAAGAATTAAAAAGAGAAAAGGAATGGAGCAGGTAATGTTTGGACATCAAAAGACCATGCATGCGGTACTTAGTTTCGTGATTGGCATCCTAGCAGGGCTCGGTTTTCTGCTTTTTTCTTATTCCTTTAAAAGCGTGCCCGGCTGGTATCCGGTTTTTTTCGCGCTGGCCGGTAGCTTTCTGGCATACGGTGCCATTTTTTGGAATATTGGCTGGATGAAGCGCCCTTTGAAATGGGCTTCTTTTCTTTTTTCTCTTGTACTCTCGGTCATTGTCACATTTGCCTTAAAAGGGCCGCAGCAGCATCTGGCGCACCAGCCCTTTTTGATAAACTGCCTTATTTATCTTGCAACTGTTTTGTTTTTACTGTTTGCCATGCTGCTGGCGATCAAAATACTGTATGCTTTAACAGAGAGCCGGGCAGAAGGGGATGTTCCCAGGAGGCATATTCTTTATTTTTCAATCCTGCCTTTATTGATTTCCCTTCTGTACTTCTGGGCTTTTTATCCGGGCATTTTAATGGCTGATTCTGTCAATCAGTGGCAGCAGGCGCACTCCACTTTTTACAATGACTGGCACCCTGTTGTGATGACATGGATGATCAAGCTGGCGGCCCAAATATGGGATACGCCTGCCTCTTATGTGATTTTCCAGTTCGTTCTGGCAGCGCTGATTACCGGATATGTCTTTTATGCATTTGAAAAATTAAGGGTCAAAAAGCCGGTTTTATGGCTGGGATATGCGTTTTTCTGCTTTTTGCCGCTTATCCCGCTTTATTCTGTCGTGATTTGGAAAGATACGTTGTTCAGTTACTTTCTGCTGGCGTTTACGGTCATGCTGATCCAGATCATTGATTCGAACGGCAAATGGCTGCGGTCGTTCCCCCATTTGCTGTTTCTGTACTTTTCCGTTTGCGGTGTCATTTTTTACCGGCATAACGGCTGGCCGGTGCTGCTTGCAACGATTGTCATTTTTCTTTTTTCCCTGCGAAAACGGTATTTGTATATGTATGGCGTTTTCGCGCTTGCGGTCATCACGTTTCTGGTTGTGACAGGCCCGGTTTACAAGCATTATAAAGTGTTTCCGGCTGATGAAACGGAATCTTACTCCATTCCTTACCAGCAGATTGGAAGGATTTTGAAGGAAAACGGGCATATAACGCCTGCGCAAAGAGCCGTGATCAACCAGGTGATGCCAATTCCGGACTGGAAAAAATACTATCATCCGACAGATGTTGATATGATAAAGTTTAGGCCGCACTTTGACCGTGCGTATATTAAATCCCATAAAAAAGCCTTTTTCAGTACGTGGTTCGCGCTATGCCGGCAAAATCCTAAGCTTGCTTTGGAAGCTTTTTACGATCAGGAAAAGCTTTCATGGAAACTGTATATTCCCGACGAAGATTTGCGCCGCCCGATTTTCCGGAACAAGGATTTTGAGAAGTACCGTCCCGTTTATTTTATGACACAAAAGAATGTGCAAAAATATCATGTCCATTATAAATGGTTTTACTATAAAGATTATGGATCGGATCTGGCGAATAAGACGCTTTCGTCGTGGATTACGCAAATCAACCAGCGGTTTTCGCATGGGATTCTCCGTGTGCTTTTGATGCCTGCGTTCTATTTGTATCTCATCCTTTTGTTTTTGTTTACCACCATTTTAAAAGGAAACTGGCGGCTTGTAATCGCGGCGGTTCCGATGTTTTTAAATCTCGGTTCCATGTTCGCGGCGATTCCGGCCCAGGACATCCGCTACTTTTTTCCGAACTTTTTGCTGGCGGTGCCGTTTTTCTTCCTTGCCACATTAACAAGCAGAAAGCGTGATAGCCATGGGTAATTCTATTTTTCAATCGATCCGTAAAAATAAAACGGGCATTTTGCTGATTGTGCTTGCGGCATTTTCCACCTCTGTCGGACAGATGCTGTGGAAAATGTCCGGGCATTTTTTGGATGCATACTTTGTGACCGGCTTCTTTCTCTATTTTTGCGGCGCATTGCTGATGATAGTTGCGTTTCGTTTCGGGGATCTTTCTGTCCTTCACCCGCTTTTAAGTATGGGGTATATTTTTTCCCTTTTCCTGGGGAGCATTTTTTTGGGAGAACATATGACGCCTTTCAAAATCATCGGCACTTGCATCATTTTTGCAGGGGCAACGCTGATAGGGGGCGGGGATGCTGATTAAACTTGTACTTCTTCTATGCATGACGCTGTTAGGGTCATTGGGGGGCTTCTTTTTCAAAAAATGCACTTCCAGAGGATTGAAGCTGAGCGGATTTTTCATTGTGAATCTAGGTATTGGCGGTGTTTTCTATGTATTAGGAGCATTGCTGAATATTCAGTTGCTGAAGATGATGCCGTATACGATTGTGTATCCTTTAACCTCGATTACATATATTTGGACCTTGATCCTCTCTTCCCTTTTTTTGTCGGAAAAAATGAACAGGAGAAAATGGTTCGGGATTCTGCTCGTCATTATAGGGGCATTTTTCCTTACCATGTAGATTTTAAATCCAGTTGCTTGACGCTGGGTTTATTTTTTTCTAGAATAGTGGAAATATCAAAGAACCAGTCCCGATCCTATAGAGAAAAGAAAATCGGACAGCAAGGAGGGAAGTAGGATGGGGGTTCATCAATATTTTAAAAGTTTGTCTGACCTGGAAAAAATTTACCGCTGCCCGGGCAAGTTTAAATTCCAAGAACACTCGGTGGCAGCCCATTCTTTTAAAGTGGCAAAAATCGCCCAGTTTTTCGGCCATGTGGAAGAGAAAGCCGGCAATAAAGTGGACTGGCGCGCGCTCTACCAAAAGGCGCTGAATCATGATTATCCGGAACTGTTTACAGGCGACATCAAAACGCCGGTCAAATATTCTTCAAAAGAGCTGCATAAGTTGTTCAAACAGGTCGAGGAAGAAATGACGAAAAACTTTATCAACGGCGTATTTCCGGAAGAATACCGGGAAATTTATTTTGATTTGTTCAAAGAAGGCAAGGACGATACGCTGGAAGGAAAAATATTATCCGTTTCCGACAAAGTCGATCTTTTGTATGAATCTTTCGGGGAAATCCAAAAAGGCAATCCGGAGCCGCTGTTTCTGGAAATTTACGAGGAATCGCTGCGGACCATTTTGCGGTTTTCGGGGCTTGCATCTGTCCAATACTTTTTAACGTCCATTTTGCCTGATCTGCTCGCAGAACGATTTATCGAACGGAGCCAGTTGCGCGGCATTACAGATGAAATCATTGAAAATGAATTCAAAAGATAATTCATTTTCAATGATTTTTCTTGTATTTTCGGGTGGAATGTTAAAAAATAGGGATAGCAGAAGTAAGGGCTTGGAGTGGGGTGAGGATGATCGTTCAATTGGTGGTAGCCGCTGTTTTTCCATGCTTTCTCGTCATCTTTTTTTCGCGGGTTACGTTTAACCAAGTGATTGGGCTGATACTGACGGTTGCGCTCATTGTCGCTTCCGTTTATAAAGGCTATACGCGCACGTGGCCGGTATATATCGTGGATGCAGCTTCATTGACAATCGGGTTTTATTTTGCTAATACAATGATACGGAAGGCAAAGATGAAAAAAGGAATGAAAAAATGAAGGCGGAGGCGCCCATGACCGGATTCAAAATGGACCCTGCGGAAAAGCAGCGGGTTCTGCGGGAAATACAGCAATTTGTCTGGGAACAGACAGGTGAAGAAATCGGCGTGATTGCCGCACAGGCGTATTTTGACTTTTTTCAGGAAAAGCTTGCGGCACACTACTATAATAAGGGAATTGAGGATGCGAAGAAAATATGGGAAGGGCAAAATGCACGTCTTGAAGAAGAATGGTACGCCCTGGAAATCCCGGTGAAATAACGGCCATCCGTTCCTGAAAGCGGTAGGGAAAATCCTTACCGTTCTTTCTTATGGAAAGATAGAAAACTTGTTCGCTTTTTGTTGGAGACGGGGCAGGATTTATGTTAAAATAAAAAGACTGAAAGACGAAGAACGGCCTTTTAAGGTTGAAATAGATGATGCCGGTTTAAGGAGGCTCATGGATGGAACAGCATGCTTTTGAACTTGTTTCGAAATACAAGCCGGAGGGGGACCAGCCGGAAGCGATCCGCCAGCTTGTGGACGGCATCCGTGCAGGCAAAAAGATTCAGACATTGCTCGGGGCAACCGGAACGGGAAAAACGTTTACGGTTTCGAATGTGATTAAAGAAGTGAATAAGCCGACGCTTGTCATTGCCCACAACAAAACGCTGGCAGGGCAATTGTACAGCGAGTTTAAGGAATTTTTCCCGAACAATGCAGTAGAGTATTTCGTCAGTTATTACGATTATTACCAGCCGGAAGCGTACGTGCCGCAAACCGATACGTATATTGAAAAAGATGCAAGCATTAACGATGAAATTGACAAACTGCGGCACTCGGCAACGTCTGCCCTGTTTGAGCGCAATGATGTCATTATTATTGCGAGCGTCTCCTGCATTTACGGCTTAGGTTCGCCGGAAGAATACCGCGAGCTTGTCGTCTCGCTCCGGACCGGGATGGAAATCGAGCGGAACCAGTTGTTGCGGCGGCTTGTCGATATCCAGTATGCCCGCAATGATATTGACTTCCAGCGCGGGACGTTCCGTGTGCGCGGCGATGTCGTCGAAATTTTCCCGGCTTCGCGCGATGAACACTGCATCCGTGTCGAATTTTTCGGCGACGAAATTGACCGGATCCGGGAAGTCGACGCGCTGACCGGCGAGATTATCGGTGACCGCGACCATGTCGCGATTTTCCCGGCTTCCCACTTCGTTACGCGCAATGAGAAACTGCAGATTGCGATCCGGAATATTGAAGCGGAACTCGAAGAACGGCTGAAAGAGCTCCGCGATAACGGCAAACTGCTCGAAGCGCAACGGCTCGAACAGCGGACGCGCTATGATCTGGAAATGATGCGGGAAATGGGCTTTTGTTCCGGGATTGAAAACTATTCCCGCCATTTGGCGCTGCGCCCGCCCGGTTCGACGCCGTATACGCTTCTGGACTATTTCCCGAAAGATTTTCTGCTCGTCATTGACGAATCCCATGTTACGCTCCCGCAAATCAGGGGAATGTTTAATGGGGACCAGGCGCGCAAGCAGGTGCTCGTCGACCACGGGTTCCGGCTGCCGTCCGCGCTTGACAACCGGCCGCTCCGGTTTGAGGAATTTGAAAAACATATTTCGCAAATGATTTGCGTATCCGCTACGCCGGGGCCGTATGAACTCGAGCATACGCCGAAAATGGTGGAACAAATTATCCGCCCGACAGGCCTTTTGGATCCGGAAATTGAGGTGCGGCCGATCGAAGGGCAAATCGACGACCTGCTCGGGGAAATCCAGGACAGAATTGAGAAAAATGAGCGCGTGCTTGTCACGACACTGACAAAAAAAATGGCGGAAGATTTGACGGACTACTTGAAAGAAGTGGGCATTAAAGTCCAGTATCTCCACTCTGAAGTAAAAACGCTTGAACGGATTGAAATTATCCGCGACCTCCGTCTCGGCAAATATGATTGTATCGTCGGCATCAACCTGCTCCGGGAAGGGCTGGACATCCCGGAAGTGTCGCTTGTTGCCATTCTCGATGCCGATAAGGAAGGCTTCCTGCGTTCCGAACGCTCGCTGATCCAGACGATCGGCCGCGCCGCTCGGAATGCAAACGGCAAAGTGATCATGTACGCCGACAGAATCACGGATTCGATGGAAAAAGCGATCAGCGAAACGAAACGGCGCCGTGCCATCCAGGAAGCCTATAACAAAAAACATGGCATCACGCCGAAAACGATCCAGAAAGATATCCGCGATACGATCCACGCGACCTATGCGGCGGAAGATGCAGCGCCGTATGAAGCGGAAGAAACGAAAAAGCCGCTGACAAAAGAAGAGCGCATACGGATGATTGCAGAACTGGAAGAAAAGATGAAAGAAGCGGCAAAAGCGCTTGACTTCGAGCAGGCCGCCCGGTACCGTGATGCCCTTTTAGAACTGAAAGCAGGTGACGACCACAATGGTATTAGATAAAATTGAAGTAAAAGGGGCCCGCGTCCATAACTTAAAAAATATTGATGTAACCTTGCCGCGGGACCAGCTTGTTGTGCTGACGGGTTTGTCCGGGTCCGGGAAATCTTCGCTCGCATTCGATACGATTTATGCGGAAGGGCAGCGGCGCTATGTTGAATCGCTGTCCGCTTATGCTCGGCAATTTTTAGGGCAGATGGACAAGCCGGATGTGGATGCGATTGAAGGCCTTTCCCCGGCAATCTCCATCGACCAGAAGACAACGAGCCGCAATCCGCGTTCCACCGTCGGGACGGTGACGGAAATTTATGATTATTTGCGGCTTCTGTATGCCCGCATCGGCCACCCGATCTGCCCGAACCACGGCATTGAAATTGCATCGCAGACGGTCGAACAAATGGTGGACCGGATCATGGCATACCCAGAACGGACACGGCTCCAGGTGCTTGCCCCGGTGGTATCGGGGAAAAAAGGCCGGCATGTAAAACTGCTGGATGATATTAAGAAACAGGGTTTCGTCCGCGTCCGCATTGACGGGGAAATGCTCGACCTCGGCGAAGAAATTGAGCTGGACAAAAACAAAAAACATTCCATTGATATCGTTGTTGACCGCATTGTCATAAAAGACGGAATTGAGCCCCGCCTGGCTGATTCGCTTGAAACCGCGCTGAAATTGGCGGACGGGCGCGTGGTAATTGATGTGATCGGGGAAGAGGAACTGCTGTTCAGCGAGCATCTTGCTTGCCCGATCTGCGGCTTTTCCATCGATAAACTGGAACCGCGCATGTTTTCGTTCAACAGCCCGTTCGGCGCCTGCCCGGAATGTGACGGGCTAGGTGCAAAGCTTGAAGTGGATCCAAGCCTTGTCATTCCGGACGCCTCGCTTACGCTCAATGAAGGCGCGATCGCTCCGTGGGAACCGATCAGCTCACAATATTATCCGCAGCTCTTAAAAGCGGTGTGCGCGCATTTTGGCATTGACATGGACACGCCTGTCAAAGATTTGCCGAAGCATCAGATGGAGATTATTTTATACGGATCCGGCAACGAACGGATTTATTTCCATTATGAAAATGATTTCGGCCAGGTGCGTGACAATATGATCCAATTCGAAGGCGTACTGAACAATATTGAACGCCGTTACCGCGAAACCAGTTCCGACTTTACGCGCGAGCAGATGGAAAGATATATGGCCCAGCAGCCATGCCCGAAATGCAAAGGCTACCGCCTGAAACCGGAAAGCCTTGCTGTGAAAGTGGGCGGGAAACATATCAGTGAAGTGACGGATTACTCGATTGCGGAAGCCCGCTCCTTTTTTGCCCATCTCGAATTGACGGAAAAAGAGCAGGCGATCGCCCGGCTGATCCTGCGCGAAATCGAATCCCGGCTCGGTTTCCTCGTCAATGTCGGCCTCGATTATTTGACGCTGAGCCGTTCTGCCGGCACGCTCTCCGGCGGCGAAGCCCAGCGCATCCGGCTTGCGACGCAGATCGGATCGAGGCTTACAGGCGTTTTATACATTCTTGATGAACCGTCGATCGGCCTCCATCAGCGCGACAATGACCGTCTGATTGCAACGCTCAGGCAAATGGCCGATATCGGCAACACGCTTATTGTTGTCGAACACGACGAAGATACCATGCTTGCCGCAGACTACTTGATTGACATCGGCCCGGGAGCAGGCGTCCATGGCGGAAAGGTTGTTGCTGCCGGCACGCCGCGCGAGGTGATGAAAAATCCGGATTCACTCACCGGCCAGTATTTATCCGGAAAGAAATTTATCCCGCTCCCGCCTAAACGGCGGAAAGGGGACGGCCGTTTTGTTGAAATCAGGGGCGCGAAAGAAAATAATTTAAAAAACATCAATGTAAAATTCCCGCTCGGTCTGTTTATTGCCGTAACCGGCGTCTCCGGCTCCGGAAAGAGCACGCTTGTCAATGAAATTTTGCATAAGGCGCTTGCCCAAAAATTGCAGCGTGCAAAAGCAAAACCGGGCGCTTACAAAGAAATCAAGGGTATTGAACATCTCGACAAAGTCATTGACATCGACCAGTCCCCGATCGGCAGGACGCCGCGGTCCAACCCGGCGACCTATACCGGCGTGTTCGATGATATCCGCGACGTGTTTGCTTCCACGAACGAAGCAAAAATCCGCGGCTATAAAAAGGGGCGGTTCAGCTTTAACGTTAAGGGTGGCCGGTGTGAAGCCTGCCACGGCGACGGGATTATCAAAATTGAAATGCACTTTTTGCCGGATGTGTACGTACCGTGTGAAGTGTGCCACGGCAAACGGTACAACCGCGAAACGCTCGAAGTTCAATACAAAGGCAAAAATATTGCTGATGTACTCGATATGACGGTGGAAGATGCGATTTCCTTTTTCGAAAACATTCCGAAAATCAGGCGGAAACTGCAGACCATTGCGGATGTCGGCCTTGGTTACGTCAAGCTCGGTCAGCCGGCAACAACTCTGTCCGGCGGCGAAGCGCAGCGCGTGAAACTCGCATCTGAACTGCATCGGCGTTCGACTGGGCGTTCTTTCTATATTTTGGATGAACCGACAACCGGCCTTCACGTCCATGATATTGCCAAACTTCTCGATGTGCTGCAGCGGCTGGTGGAAAACGGCGATACGGTGCTTGTGATCGAGCATAACCTCGATGTCATCAAAACCGCCGACTATATCATTGACCTCGGCCCGGAAGGCGGGGACGGCGGCGGAACTGTTGTTGCCACCGGCACGCCGGAAAAAGTCGCGGAACATCCAACCTCCTACACCGGAAAATATTTGAAGCCGGTGTTGGAACGCGACCGGGAAAGAATGGAAAAAGAAGTAGAAAAACTGGCGCGCTGAGGCATGTTTACCGTTTTTTCGCCTCCTGCCCCGCCGGGTGAATAACAGAATGCGGGCTGTACGGAGTCTTTTGGCAATTTTTTCTATTAAACGGAAAACCGGCGTGCTAACTGTTGGCGTTCCTCCCCGCTTGAGGGAGGGCCACTTGTACATAGGGGAAAACCCGGCGCCCGCTTCTTGAAGAAGTATTTGAATTCTGCTTGAAATAGACATATAATGAGTAAAGATTAGGGAAAAATAATGAAAAGTGTCGCATTGTGCAGGAATGTTGCCTATTACATTTAGCAGGGAGAGAACTGTATGAAAAAAGTAATCACATACGGAACATTTGACCTTCTCCATTGGGGGCATATCAATTTACTGAAACGCGCAAGAGCATTAGGCGACTATTTAATCGTCGGCCTTTCATCGGATGAATTTAACGAAATCAAAAATAAAAAATCGTACCACAGCTATGAAAACCGGAAATTAATTCTGGAAGCGATCCGTTACGTTGACCAGGTCATTCCGGAACATTCTTGGGAACAAAAAATAGACGATATCAAAAAATACAATGTCGATGTTTTCGTCATGGGCGATGACTGGAAGGGCAAATTTGATTTCCTGAAGGATTATTGCGAAGTGGTTTACCTGCCGCGGACGGTCGGCATCTCTACGTCAAAAATTAAGAAGGACCTCTTTTCTGTGAAAAATGGTTAGGGAACTGTTCATTTCCTTATACTTACTGCTTTTTCGCGTACTTTTTACACTATGTAAAATTTTTCCTTTAAAAAGGAAAATCACATTTGTCGTCTCATTTGAGCAGAACAGTTTATATGTGTATGAGGAATTGAAAAAGCATCCCGTTTCTTTTCAGACAGTGTTCGTTTGTACTTCTTCCTGCTATCGCCGTGTTGCGGAAACCGTCCGGCAAGAGAAGGTATTTCTGTTTGAAATGAAAAATTTGCAGCATTTTATCCGCAGCCTATACAACATTGCGACATCGAAATTTGTGATTGTTGATAACTATTATGGTTTCCTGGCTGCCGCCCGGTTTAAAAAAGGGGTGGAATGCATCCAGCTCTGGCATGCAGCAGGGGCCGTTAAAACATTCGGCCTTGAAGACAAAACGATCCGCACGAGGGGCAAGCGTGCATTGAAGCGGTTTAAAAAAGTGTATGCCCATTTTGACCGGGTAGTGGTGGGGTCTGAAAAAATGAAGCATATTTTTATGAGGGCTTTCGGGCTTCCTCCTGAAAATTTTCTTTGCACAGGCATACCACGGACCGATCTTTTTTTTGACCAAAACAGGATCCGGGACATAAAGAAGAAGCTGTACAAACAGTATCCTGCCTTTCAAAAGAAAAAAGTGATCTTGTATGCCCCGACTTTCAGGGACCCGCATCCGGACCAGTTTGAAGTGCCGCTTGATTGGGGCCGGCTTTATGATGAACTGAAGGATGAGTATATTTTTGCGGTGAAATTTCATCCGGCTGTAAACAAAGGGGCAGGGCTGCTGCAGTATCCTGATTTTGTGGTGGACTGCCCCCATGATATGAACATCAACGAATTATTGCTGGTTACAGATTATTTGATCACGGATTATTCTTCTGTCCCTTTTGAGTTTTCCCTGTTAGGCCGCCCGATGATCTTTTATCCGTATGATCTGGAAAGCTATCAGGCTACACGGGGGTTGTGGGAACCGTATGACCGGCTTGTCCCCGGGCCGATTGCCTGTACGACGGCAGAAATTATTGATTTGATTAAAACTGGTTCTTTTGATACGGGAAGTATAGAAGCATTCTCAAGAACCTGGAATACATACTCTGCCGGCCACTCCAGCCGCGATCTGGTACAGTATTTGCGTGAACAGGACGAAAAAAAGGGAAGAATGTATGGGTGAGTTTGCGGGAGTATGAGAAGCGGGCGAATATGGCCGGAGCTCACCTGTTTGGGATATCTGTTTAAACTGGAATTCAGGCCGGGATGTGGCTGAGTTTATATTTTTTTACGTAGAGGGCAGGAATTTCCAGATAAAAGTATCTTTGATATTTTTAATATGGCTTTTGCATGTTTACTATTTTTCTCAATAGGCAACAGAGAGGCAATGTATCTTTCATATTATATAGTTGGAAATTTTGTCTTCACTAATAGGAGTGTAAAGTATGAGTAATAATTTGCCGATGCTAACAATTGTGGTTCCTTGTTATAACGAAGAGCTTGTACTTGAGAAAACAACACAAGAATTAACAAGAGTATTGGATAAATTAGTTGTAAAAAACAAAATAAGCAGTAAAAGTATGATTTTTTATGTTGATGATGGAAGCAAGGATAGCACTTGGGAGATTATTGAAAAATTGACGGATATAAATTCTTACGTACAAGGGTTAAAGTTAAGCCGAAATTTCGGCCACCAGGGAGCCTTAATAGCAGGATTAGAGACAGCGAGAGATTTTTCGGATTGTGTCATTTCCATCGATGCGGATTTGCAGGATGATGTGGATGCTATCGAAATGTTTATAGACAAGTTTAATGAAGGCTATGAAATTGTATATGGAGTAAGGGATAAAAGGGACACCGACACTTTTTTCAAAAGAAATACAGCCCTTTTTTATTACAAGTTGATGGGGAAATTAGGCGTAAACCTGGTTCCGAACCATGCAGATTACAGGCTTCTGAGCAAGAGAGCTTTGGATGAGTTTGTTAAGTATCAGGAAGAGAATATTTTTATCAGAGGTATCATACCACTTTTAGGGTTTAAGTCGGCAAAGGTTTACTATGATCGTAAAGAAAGATTTGCAGGAGAGTCAAAATATCCATTAAAAAAGATGCTGGCATTCGCATTTGACGGGATTACATCCTTCAGTATCGCACCTGTGCGTTTTGTCACGTTTCTCGGGTTTGTTCTTGTATTTGTTGGGATAGTGATTGCAATTTATACATTATGCGCAAAGATTTTTTCTTATACCATTAGCGGATGGACTTCTCTTATGCTATCTGTCTGGCTTGTTGGAGGTGTCCAACTGCTTGCGATCGGGATTATTGGGGAATATATTGGGAAAATATTCAAGGAAACAAAAAGACGTCCAAGATATACGATTGAAAAAAATACGTATAAAGAAAGGCAAGTAGGAACTTCATATCCGGTCCATCATTGAATTTATTTTTTTAATTTGCGCTTGTCCATTTTTATTCCTCCGCTGGTGCCGCGTTCGTTGCGGTATGGATTTCTAATGAATGATTTAAAAATATATGATGGCGTCCATGCTAAAAATACAGCGCTTAATTAGGGCTTGCTGAATAAGCAAAAGTCCTAGACTTGGTAAGGATACTGACAGCTTTGGCCGAACTTTAAATGCAAGGGTTTTATAAAAAATGCAGGAAAAACTTTGCACTCTAAAGCTGATTCAACATACAGAGAGGACAGAATAAAGCATTTTCGCAGATGCATTCTCCTATGATATTGAGGTAGAGCTTGCTGACAAATCAGATACAAGCCATAATCGGATTCGTTCAGCAAGCCCTAATTAGCCATGTTTCTGTGGAAATTTTATGCATGATAGAGACTTTGAAATACGTAGCGCTGTTTGTTTGCTTTTTGGTTATGCTGGTAATCAAGAAATTGCTGCCAAAAAAACAGATTATGTTTGAAAGCTTTCTGGGCGGTATAGGAATAGGAATCTATCAAGGTGCATCATTCGGGATGTTATAATCGTGCCGGGTCAACAGACTGATGCCTTTATTTCCCCCTTGAAAAGGGAACTTACATTTGTTACTCGTAAGTGCATGTTTATAAAAAAATAATTACCATGTTGCATGAAGGGGCTCGTACTTTATGAAAAGGGAGATTGCGTTTAAAAGAGAAAAATTCTCACTTTATATAGCAGTTTTTTTATTTTTATATGCTTTTGTGCTTATGTTGTTTTTTACTGAGTCTTCCCCTCTTTTTGCGATCAATGAATGGGTAGATGCCAACGCATTTTTTACGGTCGGGAAAGGGATGGCAAACGGGCTGGTGCCGTATCGTGATCTTTTTGAACAAAAAGGCCCTTTATTATACGCTCTGCATGCTATAGCTTACACCATTTCACCCAAAACTTTTTTAGGTGTATATTGTTTGGAAAGCGCCGCAATGTTTATCAATTTGATATTTATCCAAAAAATTTCAAATCTATATTTAAAACGGCTTCCATCTATGCTGGTTGCAGTAATTTTTCCGATTTTTTTCCTCAACTCTAACTCTTTTCGTTTTGGGGATAGCGCAGAAGAGTTTGCAACCCCATTTTTAATTATCTTTTTCTATCTTGTGCTAAATCATTTGAAAAAAGAATCGGATTTTACGTTTTCATGGTTGGTTTATTTAATCAACGGTTTCATGGCAGGGTGTGTTTTTTGGATAAAGTTTACCTTGTTAGGAGCCTGGATTGGCTTTTATTTTGCTTTGTTCATTATTTTTACCGTGCAAAAGAAATGGAAGGATGAAGTACGGGCTGTATTATTCACAATCACAGGGCTATTCCTATCTTGTGTCCCGTGGCTTTGCTATTTTGGGTTACATCACGCAATCTCAGATTTAATCAATGTTTATTTAAAATTCAACCTTTTTATGTATTCGTCTCAATTGTCTTTTATTGGAAAGTTAATTAACTGTGCAGTATTATTTGGGGAGTTTTTTAACCGAAATTGGGAAATGAAACTTATTATGATGATTGGAATTATTGACTTTTTGTTTACCCGCAAATTTTTTGTTAACAAAATGCAAAAATATTTGCTGACAAGCATGATTTCATTTCTTATTTTAGGGGTGTATATTGGCGGAAGGAGCTATCCTTATTATTATTTAATCATCGTTCCGATAATCATGTTTGGACTAATATCAATCGCCTATTATCTACAATCCACCTATGAAAAGTTTGATTATAATGTGTTGAATCATGTCAATTGGGATGTAGTATTTGTGACTGCTTTTTTGTCCCTGCTTCTGTGTTTTGGATATAATTCAAATATTAAAGAATCCAAGTTCTTTGTTCGTTTCCCACCGGCTCAGCAGACCTTTGCAAAAGTGATCAATCAAACAGCTAATCCAACTCTGCTTAATTACGGGGATTTGGACGGCGGCTTTTACTTGGCGGCAAACCTAGTTCCCAATGTAAAATATTTTGAAAAGCAGAATATAGACCCAAAAGTTTATCCGGAAAACATGCAAGCACAAAATCGTTATATTATGGAAAAAAAGGTGAAGTTTGTGGTCATAAGGAAATCGCGTTTGAATTTAAGGCCCCTCCATGTTCCATATTTGGAGCAAAACTACAGATTGATCAAAAAGCAATTCCAAATTGTAGAGGGCAAACCATATGATTATCTGCTTTATAAACAAAAAAGCAAATAATCCCCTTTTTTGAACGAATGGTTGTAAAACGGGGTGCCCGGCTGGAAAAATAACGTTGTTGCAGAGTGGATGGCATTTCGATTATAATTACGGATGGATTGTGCATTTCATCCGATCCGATCTTTTGTGAAAATTTTATTTATCTTAAAAGAATATAATATATCCCTCATTCGGAAAGATACAATACAGAAAGAGGTTTTTTATTCTATGGATGCGCCAAAAATCAGTGTAATAGTTCCAATTTACAATGTACAGCAATATCTGGAAGAATGTTTAGACTCCCTCGTTCAACAAACTTTTACGGACATTGAAGTCATCATGGTGAATGATGGTTCGACAGATAACAGTGGAAAAATTATGCACCGCTATGCTGAACAATATAATAATTTTTTTGCGTACGATAAACCCAACGGCGGTTTAGGACAAGCACGCAATTATGGAGTTGAGCATTCGCGAGGGGAATATATTGCTTTTGTTGATTCAGATGATGTAGTGGACAAAGAAGCCTATGAAAAAATGTACAAAACCGTTAAACAGACGGGTTCTGACATGGCCATAGGAAATGTAATGCGATTTAATTCCCAAAAACGATATGCTTCCTCACTGCACCAGAAGGTTTTCTTTAAAACAAAGTTAAAAGCTCATATTACCAGGGATCACGAACTGATATATGATACAACAGCTTGGAACAAATTATACCGAAGATCATTTTGGATGAACAATAATTTTAAATTTCCAGAGGGAATGCTTTATGAAGATATTCCCGTTACGTTCCCCGCTCACTATTTAGCGAATTCTGTTGATGTTTTGGATGATATTATTTACTACTGGAGATCAAGGGATCTGGGAGATCAGTCTATTACACAGAGCAGGACGGATATAAACAATTTAATTGACCGATTCAAGGCAGTGGAGATGCTCAACCAATTTTTTGAAGAAAACCATATAGAAGGAGAACTGAAAGAAGAAAAGGACTTTAAAATCCTAAACATTGATTTGAAAGTTTATTTAAATAAACTGACTGAGGCTGACGACACATTTATCTCAAAATATATAGATGAAGTCTCACGCTATTTGGAGACTGTGCATGAAATCAGTATAAGCAAATTATGGCCTGTAGACCGGATGAAATATTATTTTGTGAAACAGAAGGATGTCCACAAACTTTTAGATTTACTAAAACTTCAGCAAAATGGTGAATTAAAAAAATGTAAATTAATAAAAAAGAACGGGCACTATTATATAAACTATCCTTACAAAGATTTAGTTCCTGAGTCTTATTTGTTAATTGATGATAATCTTAAAGTGAAACGAAGAACGGTCAAGGCACAATGGGAAGAAATGACATTAAAAATTAAAGGGTACTGTTTTATCGAAAAAATGGATATCCCGCGCAAAAAAGATGTTACAATGGAATTCTTTTTATGCAATGAGGAAACGGATGATCGTTTACCTATTCAGGACACAAAAATTTTTAAACGCCCTAACAGTACCTATAAATTCGGTGTTCCTGCCAATCAAAAATTTCGTCCTCTAAAAAGAGTGTTTAACTATGACTGGTCTGGGTTTGAATTATCTATCAATTTTAATGTAGCGCCTTTTAATGATCTGCCCGAAGGCCAATATTATGTGCAAACGATTTTAACTGCTGGCGGTATTAGAAGAGAATTCCGGGTTGGTTCGCCAGCAAAGGGTAAAAACCCAAGACCAAGGTATACAAATAATGAAACCACAATGATGTACGCCCATTATAATGGGGCTTGGGATTTTATTATCCACAAGGAAAAAATAGAATACCAGGTGACAGACGTTAGAGTAGATAATCGGCTCATTCATTTAACTTGTATGGCTGATGGAGTGAAACCAGACGAGCTTATACTAAGAAACATGCGGACTGGAGAAAGGCAAAATTATCCGGTTTATTTTGAGCAAGGTAAATTCACATGCAGTATTCCTGTGGAAGCATTACAAGCTGAAGAAAATTATGGCCATAAGTGGAAGGCGCTCATTTTAACCGGAGATTCGGAGCGGCCATTATTAATAATGAAAGAAAACGTATTTGAACCAATGGACCTTGGATTTGCAGAGTTAAAAACACACGCAAATCATGACGGCTCCTTTACCCTTTCAGCGCGGGAATATGGGGGACATTTACAGGAAATCACGCTATCGGAAGGTCACGTCTCATTATCCATTGCCCCACCTATCCATTGGAAGGAACCCGTAAGTGACATTAAAATCCAGTTTGCATCCAAAGATAACAGTGAACGCCATAATTTCATTGCCAGATGGAGCCAAAATGAAGAGAACACTCCTTCACTACAAGTTGATATTGACCTGTTAAAAGACTTTAATGAAAAAACTTTTATTCATGATAAGTTTGATTTGAAAATCGTTCAGGATAAGCCACTGCCCGAGCAATTCGTCATTTACACAGATAATGTTAAAAAAACTGAATCCGCAACAATTGATCGTAAGGTTTATCAGTTTAATACGGATAGTACGCTAAGTTTGAGTATTAAACCGACATGGAGTTGGTTTGATAAGGGAGCGCTTCGTAGAGAAGCACTTCGGACTATATTTTATCCGCTCGCAAGACTCTTGCCTTTGAAAAAGAAAACCATTATATTTGAAAGTTATTGGGGTAAAAATTACGAATGTAATCCAAGAGCATTATATGAATATATCGACAAACATTATCCGGAATTTGAGACCGTATGGAGTCTAAAAAATCCTCTGACGCATATAGAAGGAAAAGGGAAAAAGGTCCGAATGCATTCTTTAAAATATTTCTATTACATGGCAAGGGCCAAGTATTTTGTAAACAATGTTAACTTTCCTGATTTTTACCAAAAACGAAAAGGTGCAGTAGAATTGCAGACTATGCATGGAACGCCATTAAAAACTTTGGGTCTCGATGCACCAGGAGAAATAAAACCTGGGAAGAACATGGAAAAATTTTTAGAGAAAAACAGGAGATGGGATTATTTATGTGTTCCAAGTGACTATGTAGCCAATATCGCTGAAAAAGCCTTTGCACACCGTGCCAAAGTGTTAAATTCCGGATATCCGAGAAATGATAAGCTGTTTAATGAGAATACGCCGGAAAGAATTAATGAGATAAAAAGCACGCTTGGGATACCTTCAGACAAAAAAGTCATCTTCTATGCACCAACCTGGAGGGTTCGAAATAAATTTAAATTGGAATTGGATATTTTGCGGCTTAAAGAACAACTGAGCAAAGAATACATTCTTCTGGTAAAATTCCATCATTATGTGGCAAACGCAGTAAATTTACCTGACGAGGAAGAAGTTAAGGGTTTCTTGTACGATCTGTCTAGTTATAATGATATACGCGATCTGTATTTAATATCCGATGTGTTAATTACAGATTATTCTTCTGTTATGTTTGATTATGCGATTTTAGACCGGCCAATGATCTTTTTCACATATGACCTGGAGATGTATCGAGACAACCTGAGAGGTATGTATTTCGACTTAATTGAAAAGGCGCCTGGACCCGTATGTTTAACAAATGATGAATTAATTGATGAAATTCTAAATTTGAAGGAATTCCGATCGAAATACGGGGAAAAACTTGATACATTTAGAAAAATGTTTAATCAGTACGATAAAGGAAACGCAAGCGAGCAAATATTTAATGTAATGTTTAAATCATAAATCATGTTAAATGCCCGGGTAATGATATCTTAATCCGGGCTATTTTTCTGTATAAATTTTTATTTGAAAAGAATTTGGTGAATACTTTTTTGATGAATCCCCATTAATTTTCACGTACGTTTGGAAATAAATATATATATGGTATAAAATTTTAAGGGGAGCATTGTTCTACTTGCTGCAGAAGATCTCTTTGAAAGGAGACATCGTCAGTTGAACAAAAGTGATTTAAAACGAGGATTAAGGTTTATAGCAGGGCCAATTATACGATATCTCATAAAAGATAACCACCGGCGTGCCAATCAATATGCAAAATTTTATGACCAGTTGCGGATAAAACCAAACACCATTCTTTACGAAAGCCGCGACGGAAAAAGTATGACAGACAGCCCTTATGCGATTTTTAAATATATGGTTGACAATCCCGCTTATCAACATTACAACCATATTTGGTCAATCCAGGATTTTCAATCGCTCCAGCCGGTTATAGACAAATACAAAAAATATCCAAACGTTAAATTTGTGCAGCGTAATTCCAGGGAATATTTAAAGGAATTGGCCTCATGTGCGTATTTAATTAATAATTCAACATTCCAATCTTTTTACGCTCCGAAAAAAGGTCAGGTTTATATCAATACGTGGCACGGCACGCCATTGAAAAGCATGGGCTTTGACATTCCGGGCAATCCGGCCCAGTCGCAAAACGTGCTAAGAAATTTCCTGAGTGCCGACTATTTGTTGAGCCCGAATGAACATACGACCAAAATGTATCTGGACAGTTATAAGCTTGAAGGGCTGTATGACGGAAAAATTATCGAAGAAGGGTATCCGAGAATTGATTTAACCTTCCATACAAATCCGGATACCATAAAAAATGCGTTAAAAGACGCCGGATTAACCGTTGATTTCAATAAAAAGAACCTCCTTTACGCGCCGACGTGGAAAGGAAAAAGTGTTTCTAAGGCCAATAACGATGTGATGCAAATCATCTCTGACATGGACAGAGTCGAAAAAGAGGCAGGAAATGAATACAATGTTCTCGTAAAAGTCCATCCGTTTTTATACCCGCAGGCAGCCAAATATCCTGAATTGCAAAGCCGGCTTGTTCCTGACTATATGGACACGAATGAACTGCTTGCTGCAACAGATCTTTTAATTACGGATTACTCAAGTATCTTTTTCGATTACCTAGTCACAGGAAAACCCATATTATTTTATACATGGGATTATGATGTATACAGCGAGGAAAGAGGACAATATCTCAAAAATGAAGATTTGCCCGGCCCGCTCTTGTTTAGCGTCGAGCAATTGATTGAGGCTATTCAAAACATCGAAACGGTATCCCAAAAATATGCTCTAAATTATCAAAACCTCCGCAACCGTTTTACCAACCATGAAGATGGAAAAGTGACGGAAAGGATTGTACAGTATATTTTCGACCAAGCTCCTTTGCCCCTTCATATTGTCAATGCAGTGCCGGTTAAAAAGGAACGAATACTGATTTATCCGGGGGGCATGCGAAATAACGGGATTACTACCTCCTTTCTGAACTTAATGAACAACATTGACTTTGAAAAATACGATGTCAGCTGTTTTACCGGTGAGCCAAAATCGAAAGAAGTCCTGAATAATATTTACAAAATCAATAAAAATGTGCGCCTGATCTTTAAACCGGGCGTACCGCTTTACCGCATATTCGAAGTATACCGTGATAGATATACATATAACCGGGGCATACGTGGGAATCTCGGGAAAAAGATTTTTCCAGAACATGCTTACATCAGGGAACATACGAGATTGTTTGGTAACAGCCATTTTGATTATATTATCGATTTCAGCGGATACAGTTACTATTGGGCAAAGTATCTGGTCGTTGCAGATGCGAAAAGAAAAATCTGCTTTATGCATAACGACCTGCTTTCAGACAGTGAACGCGAAATCAACGGGAAACACCCGCACAGAATCAACCTGAGAGGCTTGTTTACGCTGTATTACAGATTTGATAAGCTGGTCAGCGTCTCCAAAGGGACAATGGAAGTCAACCGGAAAAATTTAAGCCGGTATGCAAATGATAATCAATTTGATTACGTCCTGAATTCCATTAATCCGGACAGAATTCTTTATGTAGAAGAAGAAAAATCGGATGAGCCTAAAATTACCAAGTTTAAGGCACGGGCGCTCCTCAGCAACGTTAATGATTTTTCGGTCTGGCGGGTGCTTCCTTCCGTTGAAGGCGCAACACAAGTATCTTTGTCCAATGATATGGCGGATGCCGAGGTTTTAATTACAGCCAAATCAACAGTGAAACACGCATTGTATTACCGATTCCATTACGAAGGCAAAGAAATTGGTTGGATTCATAAAAAGGCAGTAACCCTTCTTCCTGACAGTATAATTGCAGAGAAAAAAGTAAATAAGCTTGCACGGATAATTGAAACAAATAATATTGCGATATGGAGTAAACCTTTTAAATTACCTGGAGCAAGAAAAATTACTTCAAGTTCTGATTTTAAAAACTGCGTGATTTCCATTGATCAGGTAATCAAGACACAACATTCAACTTATTACCGGTTCTCTGTAAAGAAAGAAACGATCGGCTGGATTAATAAAAAAGGCCTTGCAATTTTTAGACGGTGTACGATTGGACCGGAAACGGGAATTTTCAGCAAGGTCAAGATACTTGTTTTAAGAAAGTTGATTCAAACGCTAAATTACAGTAAAAGAGAGTTTTTAAACCATCTTGACGGCCGGACACGCAGGCTAATTGACCTCCGCAAGCCTAAATATTATAAAGTGGCCGGTTCAGCGAATGAACCGATATGGGACAAGCCGTATCCGAATTATAAGGCCAGGATGATAGAAGAAGTTTCAAACTATAAAGATGCGATTGTAACTGTAAAGAAATTGGCAAAAACAAAACAGGGCGTTTACGCGCTCATTTATTTAAAAAACAATAAAATCGGCTGGATTCATACAAGCGCATTAAGCCCGTTGAAACGCTCAACTGTCGTCTCTGACATTGAAGTTTTAAAAATCGCCAGGGTATTGCCGGATGAGAAAAATGCGGTGATCTGGTCCAAACCATATGGGATGGAAGGTGCAGAAAAGAAAGGTCTTCCCGATATGCTGCAGGGAGATGCAACCTTTACAATAGACAGGGAAGTGACCACCCCGTCCGGGACTTATGGCCGCATTCTGCAAGCGGACGGGCCTGAAATTGGCTGGATCAACATGCGGAACGTCTTTGTAGAGCATGCTTACGGATACGAAGTAAATGGCCAGTATATCCCGGAACCGGACAGCAGCCATTACAATTTTGTCAACATGGGCAGGCTTTCTCCGGAAAAAGCGCAGGCCAATTTAATTTCAGCGTTTGCCGATTTTCATAAAAACCATCCGAAAAGCAAACTCTATATTCTCGGGCAGGGGCCTTTAAAAACCGAGTTGCAGGCGCTGATTCTGGAACTTGGCGTAAGCGATTCTGTTTTCCTAATGGGCCAGCTTGATAATCCTTTTCCTTTTATGAAAAAATGCGATTGCTTTGTCCTGTCATCACATTATGAGGGCCAGCCGATGGTGCTGCTTGAAGCGCTAACGCTCGGCATGAAAATCGTGGCAACAGATATTGTCGCAAATCGTACTGTTCTTGAAGACGGCAAATACGGGCTGCTTGTGGAAGACAGCATTAACGGGTTAAAATCAGGGTTGGAAGCCATGATCACCCACCAGCATCCGGAATTTGAAAAATTTCATTATCAGGCGTATAACAAAGCCGCCATGGAAACATTCTACAGATGTTTGCATGAATAAGATAAAAAAACCGCACTCCCTGTTGTCAGGGAGTGCGGTTTTTTATGTCTGTTCCGCGCCATCCGGGCCATTTCGCAGTCAACCGGAAATGGCCATTTTTTGGGAAAACCCTTATAAGAAGTCGACAAAACTGTTTCTAAATTTGATATGCAGAGCCGCGCCAATCATAAAGACGAGGAAGGTAACAGCCCAGAAATAAATCGTGTAATGCAAATGCTCAACTAGATACCATCCCATATTTCCGAGCAATGCAGAGCGGTACCCTTCGACAATGTAGTAGTACGGGTTTAACTTTAAAATCAATTCAATCGGGCCATGCAATCTTGCGGATGGGTCCCAAAGAACAGGCAAAATATAAATCATCATCCGCATAATCGCCTGTACAATGTTTTGCACGTCCCGTACAATTGTTGCCAGCGTAGATGTAATCAAAGATAAAGAAAATGTAAATACAAACGTGCAAACCAAATAATATGGCAGTTCAAGGTAATAGACGGAAACCGGATAACCTTGAAATTGAAGGATAATGATCACAATCGCAAGTAACAGCAAGTGCTGATAAAATTTTGACATAATGACATAACTCGGAATGGCGCTTAATGGAAAATTCATTTTTGCAACCATCCGGATCCGGGAGTAAATGGAACGGGATCCTTGCAAAACTGCCGGGCTGATGAAAAACCAAATAGACGACCCTGCAAACAGCCATGGAATATAACCCGGCCGCGGATGCCCGCCTCTTAAACCAAAACCGAAAACAAACCAGTAAATCGCAAGCTGGATCATCGGGTTTATGACTTCCCAAAGGATGCCCAAATAATTATTCCTGTTTTCACTCCTTACCTCATATAAAGAAAGGCGGATAATTAAATAAAAACTGTTGATTTGCTCTTTTAAGACAGTAATGGCAGATTTCATAACTCTTTCCTTTCTGCAAATACCCTTTCAACAACGCGCCGTGCTGATTCTCCGCATTCTAAATAACAGAATTTCTGATAAAAAGCATCAAATGAATCCGGCAGTTTATATCCCGCGGCATCCATTTTCTTCACTTCATCAATCACCTGTGCGGTCGTTGTAACGAGCGGGCCCGGTGCCTCTTTTTCAAAATCAAAATAAAAACCGCGCAAATGATCCCGGTACTCTTCAATATCGTATACGAAGAAAAGCATCGGCCGTTTTAAAATGGCATAATCAAAAAATACGGATGAATAATCCGTGATCAGCATATCAGAAATTAAATAAAGTTGCGCGATATCTTCATAATTGGAAAAATCATAAGCAAAACCCTGATAAGGTGCTAAATCCAATTGTTCCGCAACCAAATAATGCATCCGTAAAATTAAGATATAATCATGGCTTAGATGATGCTGTAACTGATTTAAATCAAGTTTCAATTCAAACCGATATTTCCCGGTTTCATGAATTTGGTTATCCCGCCAGGTAGGGGCATAAAGAATCACTTTCTTATCAATCGGAAGCCCCAGTTTGCTTTTTAATGCCCCAATAGATGCACGGCTATTTTGAACGGCTAAAATATCATTGCGCGGATATCCGGTTTCAAGTATCGCCTGGCGGAATTGAAAAGCGCTCCGGAAAATGGCTGTTGAATAGGCATTGGGCGAAATTAAGAAATCCCACTTCCCCGCCTCTTTCAAAAAATCTTTTTTATACTGTTCAGCCGTAGTTCCCGGAATATGCACTTCTTCCATATCATTCGCAAGTTTTTTCAAAGGCGTCCCGTGCCATGTTTGAAGATAAACGGTGTGTTTCGGCTTCGGAATCCATAAAGGCATCCGGCTGTTGGTCACCCAGTAACGGGCCCTGGCCATCATATATACCCAGTAAGGAGACAGCCTTTTTATATAGCGGACGTCTTTATTTTGAAAGTTATGTAAGAAGTTTTTATGTGCGCTCCAGTAACAAATATAGCCCGGGTAATGCGCTTTGATATATTCATATATCGCCCGCGGATTATCACTGTACTGCTTGCCCTGAAAGCTCTCAAACATAATCACGTTCTTTTTGGCGGGCAATTTCCCGATCACCAGCATGGCCAGAAAGTAAATTTGCTGTGCGATGTTTTTCAAAGTCTTTTTCATACGTAAACTCCTCACAAAAACACGGCCAATTGAACACAATACACGTCTCATACGGGCATTCAACATTTATCCCGACACTTCCTCATTATATGTCTAAATAGGACAGAATTCAAACCTTTGTTTTAGACTGTTTATGTTGTTTTTTTCATTATTGAAAATTAAATCAAGGTACTATTGTTATTGGAAATTAAAGACTGCAATTGATTTATCAAGTATGACTATAATATGAATGTTAAACAAAGTAAATTTCTATGGTTACTCTTGAAACTTTTACTTCTTCAAGCCGTATTCATATAGAGATTGTAATCCGAAAAAGGAGGCCCCCCATGGAAAACAAACGAAAACGGATTTTGGATATGGTGAAGGATGGGAAATTGTCGACGGATGAGGCGCTAACGCTGTTGGAGGCTTTGGACCGGGAAGAGGCGGGCGAAATGGCGCCGAAAGAGGATCCGGCAGAAAGCGGGAAACAGGATGCAAACGGCGGCAGCGGAGAGGCTGGCAGCAGCACCGGGCAGAAAAAGTTCCGGGATGCAGACCGGAATATTAATGAAACGAAAGAAAAACTGTTTGATCTTGTCGGCGGCGCGCTGAAAAAAATAAAGGACTTTGATCTTCAGCTGGGCCAGTCTGCCGAAGTCTCCCATGTCTTCCAGCAAAGCCTGCCGGAAACCGATATGATTGAATTGGATATCGCAAACGGGCATTTAACGTTTAAACAATGGGATCAGGAAGATGTGCGGATAGAATGCCAGGCAAAAGTGTACCGCACCAATGACAGGGAAGATGCCCGCAGTTTTCTGCTCAACAATAGCACGTTTTCGGTGGAAGGCGGCAGGCTTGTGTTTTCTACGCAATCCAAATGGATGAAAGTGGATACATCCGTTTACGTCCCGGCGTCCCGCTACCGGAAAATCACGTTGAGCACTTTCAATGGAAACGTCCAGGTGAAAGACATTCAGGCAGACCAGTTAAAAGTGAAAACACTCCACGGGAAAGTGCTGGTGGAACATGCCGATTTGGAAACGGCGGAAGTCGAAACGGGAAATGGCACCGTTGATTTTGACGGAAATACAATCGGGCAGGTTGAAGCACAGACGATGAACGGGGATATCCGGTGGAACGGTGTTTGCAGGCGGTCAGATTTTGAAGCCTTTAACGGCAATATTACGGTAAAAATGGCCCCGGGCGCCGATTCATTGCACAGCAAGACCGTCTCCGGAAACATTGAAATGGCCATCCCGGAAAACATCTCCGTACACGGGGAAGGAAAAACCAACTTCGGCAACTTTGCGATCGACCTTCAAGGCATGGAAAAATATGAAGAACGAAAAGAAATGATTCAGAAAGTGGCGCGGTTCAGCAGAAAAGGGACCACCGAGCCCGCATTATACATTTTTGCCGATGCCAAAACAGGATCCATTACGATCAACGAACAAAAGCCGGAGGAAGAAGAAAGCCCGGAAGCATAATCGCATTTTTGCCGGGGGAGCAGAAATTCCGCGAAAAAAAGATGCGTGCCTGCTCTGCTGCTGGCATCAGCAGCTGTGTCGTTATATACTGTAAAAAGAACCACACAGAAAAGGTTTGATGATCATGCGCTGGTTACTTGGAATCTTGATCAATGCTGTATTATTTATTGCCCTTTCCGGCTATTTACATGGCTTTTATGTCGAAAATATCGGGGCTGCCGTTATGTCAAGCCTCGTCTTGTCCATTTTGAATATTTTGGTGCGGCCGATCCTGATTTTGCTTACATTGCCGATCACGATTCTCACCCTGGGCATCTTTTTGCTCGTCATCAACGCGATTACGCTTGTGCTGACGGATGAACTGATGGGCGCAAGTTTTGAAATTGACAGCTTCGGCATGGCTTTTATCGTAGCGGTCATCATGGCGGTCGTAAACTTGATTTTACAGAAAACCGTATTCCGTAAATAAGACAGGCGGCGGACCGGACAGGGGCTTTGAAAAAGCGGCGGCGAATACCCGCCGTTTTTTCATGCCATGGCCCGATAGGCTAAATCATTTTCAAGCAGCCAAACTATTTTTACAATGAAAACGCACCGCCCGGCATTTATTTCAAAGGACTTAAGCATGAAGCATCCATCTTTTTACAACAGGGTGGCGATTTTTCGTTCATTTATAGCGTCCGCCCTTTTGGAAGAGGAGAAAAGCAGCATCCGCTCTAATTTGCCATGCAGGCCCTGAACCGCTTTAACGCAGTTTATACGGCATGGGATGATTTTTGGTTGAAAAGGGTGGAACGGGCCCTTTGGGAAATGATAAAATAATAAGAAGCCTTTGAATCATCAACAAGCCGTTCTGGTGGTTTTCATCCGGACTTAACAGGAGGAATTACAGTGGCAAAGGTGCGCGTAGCAGATATTATTGAACATTTTAATCTGGAATTGATCAGTGGGGAAGAGGGCATCCACCGCCCGATTACCACAAGCGATATTTCACGGCCGGGGCTCGAGATGACGGGATTTTTCGATTATTACCCGGCCGACCGGATCCAGCTGCTCGGGATGACGGAAATCACATTCAGCAACAGGCTCTCGCCGGAAGAACGGAAAAGCAGGATGGACAACTTATGCAGCGATATTACACCGGGCATCGTGATATCACGTAATTTGGAAGTGCCGGATGAATTAATAGAAGCTTCCGAAGAAAAATCGGTCCCTGTGATGCGGACGCCGATGAAAACAACCCGGTTTTCAAGCCGCTTAACCAATTATTTGGAATTTAAGCTCGCCCCGGCAACAGCCATCCACGGTGTGCTTGTGGATGTGTACGGGGTCGGCGTTCTGATTACCGGCAAAAGCGGTGTCGGCAAAAGCGAAACAGCGCTTGAACTTGTCAAAAGGGGGCACCGCCTTGTCGCGGATGACTGCGTGGAGATTGTCCAGGAAGAAGAAGGGTCTCTGATCGGGCATGCGCCGGAATTGATCGAGCACTTGCTTGAAATCCGCGGCCTTGGCATTATCAATGTCATGACGTTGTTTGGCGCTGGCGCGGTCCGCAGCCATAAAAAAATTACCATGATCGCCAATCTTGAGTTATGGGACGAGCACAAGCAATATGACCGGCTCGGGTTGGATGAGGAAAAAGTCAAAATCCTTGATACCGAAATTACAAAGATGACGGTACCGGTACGGCCGGGGCGGAACCTCGCCATCATCATCGAAGTGGCGGCGATGAATTACCGCCTGAAAAATATGGGCGTCAATGCGGCGCGGCAATTCACGGCCAAGCTCGCAAACGTCATTGAAGAACACGAACAGGGAACAGAAGAAGAAAAGAACGAACCGTAAAAATGGCCGGCTGTATTTTAGGCTGGCCTTTACGGCTCGGAAAAAAAGGAGTGGTTGTGGAAAATGGATTCGAATATAACCCCGCTCGATCCGATTGCATTTCATTTAGGCGGGTTTAGTGTGCACTGGTACGGAATCATTATCGGCTGCGGCATTCTTTTGGGCCTTGCCCTCGCGATGCGGGAAGCTGACCGGCTTTCGGTTGACCAAAATATCATTGCCGATTTATGCATATGGGCGATTCCGGTTTCAATTATTTGCGCCCGTATTTACTATGTCCTGTTTGAATGGAAATATTATGCACAACATACAAGTGAAATCATTAAAATCTGGAATGGCGGCATTGCCATTCACGGCGCGCTGATCGGGGCGGTCGCCACCGCGATTCTTTTTACACGTGCAAAGGGTGTTTCTTTCTGGAAAATTGCAGATATCGTTGCGCCAAGCCTGATTTTAGGGCAGGCGATCGGGCGCTGGGGCAATTTTATGAATCAGGAGGCGCACGGCCGGGCTGTGTCCAGGGCTTTTCTCGAAAACTTGCATCTCCCGGACTGGATCATCAATCAAATGTACATAAACGGCACTTATTACCAGCCAACATTTTTATACGAATCACTTTGGGATCTTGCAGGTTTCGTTTTTTTGCTTTTGTTGAGAAGGCGGGCGGCGATGCACAGGGGCGAGATTTTCCTGACCTATCTTATCTGGTACTCGATCGGCCGGTTCTTTATCGAAGGCTTGCGGACGGACAGCCTGATGTTGACCGCGCATATCCGCATGGCGCAGGTTGTATCTTTCATACTGATTGTTTGCGCGCTCATTCTCTGGTTTTACCGCAGAAAAACAGGCTTATCGGCCAAACGATATGACGAGCAGTGAAGAGGATTGATTTTTCCGGATAGTTCAGCCCGTTGCTGGCAGAAAAACGGGCTTGACAGCCAAACGTTTTATGAGCCTTGAAAAGAAAGAGGGAAGCAGATTGAAAAACCGGATTACGACATTGCTGTTTGACTTTGACGGTACTTTAATTGACACAAACGAATTGATTATCCAATCCTTTTTATATACGCTCAATGCGTACTATCCGGGCCGTTATAGCCGCGGGGATGTGCTCATTTTTAACGGCCCGCCTTTAATCGACACGTTTGCGTCGATCGATCCGGAACGGGCGGAGGAAATGACTGCCAAATACCGGGCGTATAATATTCAGCAGCATGATGCGCTTGTCAAGGAATTTCCGGGCGTATATGACACGATTAAAATGCTTAAGGAACACCGCTTTAAACTCGGGATTGTTTCAACAAAAATGAAGGGCACCATCATGAAAGGGCTGAAACTTGCAAGATTGGAACCGTTTTTTGATGTGGTGGTGGCGCTTGATGATGTCAAAAAGGCCAAACCGGATCCGGAGCCTGTCCAAAAAGCGCTCCGCCTTCTCGGTTCGAAGCCGGAAGAAGCGATCATGATCGGAGATAATTACCATGATATCGAAGCGGGGAAAAATGCTGGCACCTTGTCGGCCGGTGTCGCATGGTCGGCAAAAGGGCGCGCTTTTCTTGAGCAATACAACCCGGATTTTATGCTCGAAACGATGCCGGATCTTGCTGAAATTGTCGGGGTCCATGTAAAATGAGAAATACAAAGCGGTATCCGGTTAAAGGATCGAATGCCCTTTGGCAAATTTATAAAACCGTTTCGTTCTGGAAAGTGTTTAAAAATGTACTTGTCATTGAAATCGCGCGTTTTCTTCCGTTTTTGCGCCTCAAAAATCAAATGTACCGCACCTTTTTGTACATGGAAGTCGGGGACAAGACGGCTTTTGCCTACAAAGCGCTTGTCGATATTCTGTTCCCGGAGATGATCACAGTCGGCAAAAACTGCGTGATCGGCTATCATACGACCATTCTCGCGCATGAATATTTGATTGATGAATACCGGATTGGTGAAGTGGTAATTGGCGATGATGTGATGATTGGCGCGAACACGACCATCCTTCCCGGCGTAACGATCGGAGACGGGGCGGTGGTGGCCGCCGGTTCTGTCGTCCATAAAGATGTGCCGTCCGGTTCCTTTGCCTGCGGGAACCCGCTTCAAATCAGGCATAAAAGCAGCGAAAAGAACGGCCCGGAACAAACAAAACTGTAAAAAAGGGAAGAATTACTTCATCCCAAAAGGTTAAAGGCTTCCCGATTGTATGTTATACTACAAGAAATAATGAATGTTACTTGTTTGTGAGGGAACAACATGAGCAAAGATTCCAAATTAAGGCAGGAGCATGGCAATGTGCTGTCTTTTATACCGACGGGAGAATACTATTTTAATAAAGGTGTCCAGGCTTATGACCGCCGGGATATCAAAAAAGCATTGAAATATATGCAGCGCGCTGCCCAGCTTGACCCGTACGATCCGGTCATCGCCTGCCAGCTTGCGATCATTTATACCTATTGCGAAGAATATCGGAAGGCAATTGACATTTTTCGCCATATCCTGGCAAAACTTGATCCCGGCATGGTCGAATGCCATTATTTTATTGCCAATAATTATGCGGACCTCGGGCTTTTTGATGAAGCTTTATACAATGCACGGAAATATCTTGAACTGGACCCGTTTGGCGAGTACAGGGAGGAAGCGGAAGAACTCATTTATATACTGAACGCCGAAAAAGAAGATGAAACGGGTTCTTTTTCGTATGAACAGGACGAACTCATGGCAAGGCAGGAGGAAGCCAGGCAGTATCTCGAAGCGGGACATTTCGAAATGGCGCTTTCGGAGCTGAACAAATTGATCAAGAAATATCCTGATTTTTGGTCTGCCTACAACAACATGGCACTTGCGTATTTTTACCTCGGCCAGACGGAAAAAGCGGTTGCGGTGCTGATGGATTTGCTCGAAAAGAACCCCGGCAATCTTCATGCGCTTTGCAATTTAGCGATCTTTTACTACCATAAACACGATGACGAAAAGCTGGAACAGATTGTACGCGGCCTTGAAAAAGTCCGGCCAGTGTTACTGGACCATCAATATAAACTTGGCGCCACATTTGCGATTGTCGGACGCTATGAAGAGGCGTACCTTTGGCTGAACCGGTTGAGAAAAGCTGGATTTGACGAGGATGCTTCGTTTTACTACTGGCTTTCGCAGGCGGCTTACCATACGGGCCGGCAACAGGCAGCAGAAGCCGCCTGGGAACAGCTCGTGGAACTGAATCCGGAGAAAAAAGGCTGCGAACCATGGAACCGGGAAATGGAAAAGAAAATGAACGAGAAAAATGTCCAATTTGTTTTGGACAGGCTGAACAGTGCGGAGTTGCCCGAGCGGTTTTTCGGGATTTTCATGATCGGGTTGTCCAGCAACCGTTCGGATATTGTCTCGCATCCGGATTTTAAGCCGCTTGATGATTTTACGCTTGCCGAAAAAATTTACCTCGCCCATGTGCTGGAATCGGATATTCGCGAGCCGTTTGACCCGGATGAGGTGTTTGTGCGCGGCCACAATATTGCATGTATTCTCCACAGCCATTACGGGCCGATGTTTCCGGGCTACACCAACTTAATGCTCGCCTGGTTTTCGATCTTTTTAACCGGCCTGAAACGCGGGGAACGGTTTCAAAATGAGGCCGGATTTGCCGCCGCTTTCGATTACTTGTGGCACCGCCAAAAAGGCGACAAAGTGTCCCAGCAGGCGATTGCAAAGGAGTACCGGATTTCCGTCTCCACGTTAAGGAAATACGCAAACCGGATCAAATCGCTCCTTTAAGCACAAGAATGGACGATAAACCAATATTCCTTTACTATAGAGAATGAAAGAAAACCCCACTGCATAAAAGAAAGTGGGGTTTTTTCGAAAAACTCGTATGGAATGGCATCTTTGTGGAACGATGAAAACAGGCGGCCTGCGGCTTCCCGGCCGCGGCCCTTCAATAAGGAGTGTTACAAACGATGAGTGAAGAACAAATTTATGATGTGATTATTATCGGGGCGGGGCCTGCCGGGATGACAGCTGCCGTTTACGCATCGCGGTCAAACTTGAAAACCTTGATGATCGAGCGCGGCGTTCCGGGCGGCCAGATGGTCAACACGGAAGAAGTGGAAAATTATCCGGGTTATGAATCGATTCTCGGCCCGGAGCTGTCAAATAAAATGTTTGAACATGCCAAAAAGTTTGGTGCCGAATATGCATACGGCGATATTAAAGGCATTGACACAGACGGGGATTATAAAATTGTCAAAGCGGGCACAAAAGCATACAAAGCGCTTGCTGTGATTATCGCAACGGGCGCCCAATATAAGAAACTCGGTGTCAAAGGCGAAAACGAACTGGGCGGCCGCGGCGTTTCTTATTGTGCGGTGTGCGACGGCGCTTTCTTCAAAGGAAAAGACCTCGTTGTGGTTGGCGGCGGCGACTCGGCTGTCGAAGAAGGAAATTACCTGACGCGCTTTGCCAATAAAGTGACAATTGTACACCGGCGTGATCAGCTGCGGGCGCAAAAAATCCTGCAGGACCGGGCTTTTAAAAATGAAAAAATTGACTTTATCTGGAATCATACGGTGAAAGAAATCCACGAAGAAAACGGAAAAGTCGGCTCTGTCACGCTCGTTTCGACTGTGGACGGATCGGAAAAACCATTTAAAACGGACGGCGTTTTCATTTATATTGGCATGGTGCCTTTGACCAAGCCTTTTGAAAACCTGGGCATTACCAATGAAGCCGGTTATATTGTGACGAATGAGGAAATGGAAACAAAAATTCCGGGCATTTTTGCAGCCGGTGATGTCCGCGAAAAAACGCTCCGCCAAATTGTCACGGCAACAGGAGACGGCAGCATTGCCGCACAAAACGCCCAGCATTATGTGGAAGAATTGAAAGAAGCTATGAAAGCCGGTTGAGTGCTGGATAAAAAGGCGTGCATCCCCCGGCATTTTGTCGAAACAGGGAAGTTTGAAACGTCAAGTGGTTTTAACGTGTTTGTAACCCGTATGAAATAAACTTGCGGTATGATATAAATATAAATTGACCCCCTTTTTTATATGTTTGAACCAAGAACACTTATGGCTCCGGCTATAAGCGGTTCAAAGACCCTATCTCCCAGGCACAGGAAAACCCTGTGCTCTTTTTTTGTGCAAAACTTGCAGCCGGCGCAGGATATTGCGCTGCTTTTTCCGATTGATAATGCGCTGGTTCTTTGATACGGGAGATGAAAGACATTTAAAGGGGTGGCGTGCGCCCATTTGTCCTTCATCGGCATAATGAAAGACAGAACAAAGCGTGGCTGCCGGCTATTTGTCCTTCATCTGCCCGGTGAAAGACAAAACAAAGTTCGGGAGCCACGGCCTTTCACCCGCGTGATTTTCACGATTGGGGAAAACTTGACACATACGGGGCGGGTGCATTCATTGTTCAACCATTTCATTAATAGTATAATAAAAAAGTACATGGTTTTTACGCACGGGAAAGGTTTATCCATCGGTTGAATAGATGCGGATTTGTCCGCATCATTCCGGTTCAGATATGAGGTGACTCCTTTGCAAAGAATAACAAATTGTGTATTCATCAAGGACGGACAGGTTTTATTGCTGCAAAAGCCGCGGCGCAACTGGTGGGTTGCACCCGGCGGGAAAATGGAACAGGGAGAATCGGTCCGTGAAGCCGTGATTCGCGAATACCGCGAAGAAACTGGCATTTATTTAAAACACCCTGATTTAAAGGGCGTTTTCACGATTGTCATCAAAGACAGGGATAAACCCGTGTCTGAATGGATGATGTTTACGTTTGTCGCAACAGACGGCGACGGCAAAAACTTCGAGCAATCTGCTGAAGGAATTTTGCAGTGGCATGCTATTGATGAAATTAAAAACTTGCCGATGGCGGCGGGAGATACCCATATTTTGGAATATATGGTCCACGGAAGCGGCATCATCTACGGCCAGTTTACGTACACGCCCGACTTTGAATTGCTTTCATACAGGCTCGATCCAAGCTGAAACGCCATGCTAAATTTTCCGTCAGGGGGAAAAAGAATGGGTTTAGAAGGAAATCAAATGCAGTTTGTCATCATTACCGGCATGAGCGGGGCCGGAAAAACGGTTGCGATCCAAAGCCTGGAGGATCTCGGGTTTTTCTGTGTCGATAATTTGCCGCCGACGCTTTTGCCAAAATTTCTGGAACTGATGAAAGATGCCAGTAATAAAATGAATAAAGTCGCGCTTGTAATGGATTTGCGCGGCCGTGAATTCTTTGATGACTTGTTCCGGGCACTGGATGAACTTGACAAGTCTTCGTGGGTTACGCCCACCATTTTATTTTTGGATGCGGATGATTCTGTGCTCGTGCGCAGGTATAAAGAAACGCGCCGGTCCCATCCGCTTTCGCCGGATGGGACGCCGCTCGAAGGGATACAGCAGGAAAGAAAAATCCTCGAGGAGCTGAAAGGGCGCGCGCAGCTTATTCTCAACACATCCAATTTAAAACCGCGCGAACTTCGCGAAAAAATCGTGTTGGAGTTTTCGGCGAATAAGCAGTCGGTTTTCACGGTCAATGTCCTGTCGTTCGGCTTCAAAAACGGCATTCCGATTGACTGCGATCTTGTTTTTGATGTCCGGTTTTTGCCGAATCCGTTCTACATTGAACATATGCGCCAGAAAACCGGACTGGACGAAGAGGTATACACTTACGTTTTAAAATGGAATGAAACGCAAAAATTTCTTGAAAAGCTGACCGATTTGCTTGCTTTTATGCTCCCACATTACAAACGGGAAGGAAAAAGCCAGCTGGTGATCGGCATCGGGTGCACGGGCGGCCAGCACCGTTCTGTCGCGCTTGCCGAGTATATCGGCCATTTTTTTGAAAAAGACTATCATACAACGATTTCCCACCGTGATATCAAAAGAAAGGAGGAGCGTAAGCCATGAGGCATCCGAAAATTGTGCTGATCGGAGGCGGGACGGGGCTTCCGGTGCTTTTGCGGGGGCTGAAAAAATACCCGGTTGAGATCAGCGCCATTGTAACCGTTGCAGATGACGGCGGGAGTTCCGGAAGAATCCGTCATGAAATGGATATGCCTTCCCCGGGGGACATCCGCAATGTGCTCGCGGCTCTATCCGATGTGGAGCCGCTGCTTGAAAAAATGTTCCAGCACCGCTTTGAAACCGGCGATGAACTTTCCGGGCATTCGCTTGGCAATCTGATCATTGCGGCGCTCACTTCGATAACTGGAGATTTTGTACACGCCGTAAAGGAACTGAGCAAAGTCCTGAATGTCCGGGGGCAGGTTTTGCCGTCCGCCAACCAAAGTGTCGTGCTGCACGCGGAAATGGAAGACGGATCGATCATTGCCGGGGAATCCAAAATTCCGAAGTCCGGCAAAAAAATCAAAAGGGTGTTTTTGACGCCTGAAGTCATTCAGCCGCTTCCGGAAACATTAACGGCCATTCAGGAAGCTGACCTGATCGTGATCGGTCCGGGCAGCCTTTATACAAGCATTTTGCCGAATTTAATGGTGCCGGGTCTTGGAGAAGCGGTATGCCAGGCACATGCGAAAAAAGTGTATGTATGCAATTTGATGACACAGGCGGGCGAGACGAATCATTATACTGCCGCGGATCACGTGCAGGCGATTTTCAACCATATGGGCAGTGCCTGCATTGATACGATCCTCGTCAATGATGAAGATGTGCCGGAACCGGTTATGAGCCGGTACCGCGAGGAGCTGGCACAGCCTGTTGTATACGACGTGAAGCGTTTAATGGGGCTCGGCCTGGAGGTGGTTTCGGGAAATATTTTAACGTATAAAGGCGGGGTCATCCGCCACGATACGGAAAAAGTTGCCGAAATCCTTTATGATATTTTGAAAAAGCAGCAATGGCTTTCACGCTCCAGTGCCCGGTGAAAGGATAAAGGCGGAACATCCCCTTTTCGTGTGCATTTTTTCGCATAGCTCTAAATTTTGCCAAGGGAGGGGCCTGGAGGATGTCATTTGCATCAGAGATCAAAAAAGAGCTGACCAATTTAGCAGTAAAAGATTGCTGCGTGAGATCCGAATTATCGGCACTGATCCGGATGAACGGATCTTTATCTTTTTCCAACAAGGTGCTGGTTGTCAATGTGCAGACGGAAAATGCCGCCATTGCCCGGCGGATTTACGTCCTTGTAAAAAGATTATATGATGTCCCGGTGGAATTATTAGTCAGGAAAAAAATGCGCCTGAAAAAAAACAATGTCTACATTGTCAGGCTGAAGGCCCGGGCAAAAGAAATATTGGAAGATTTGCATATTCTCGGTGAACATTTTACCTTTACCCGGAACATTTCCCCGGAACTGCTGAAGAAGAAGTGCTGCAAACGCTCCTATTTGCGCGGGGCTTTTCTGGCGGGCGGATCCGTTAACAACCCGGAAACTTCCTCTTATCATTTGGAAATTTCCTCCCAATACAAAGAGCACAACGATGCACTATGCCGCCTGATGAACGGGTTTCATTTAAACAGCAAAACGCTTGAAAGAAAAAAAGGATATATTACGTATTTAAAAGAAGCGGAAAAGATTACGGAATTTCTCAATATTATCGGCGCCCATCATGCCCTGCTCCGGTTTGAAGATGTCCGGATTGTCCGGGATATGCGCAATTCCGTCAACCGGCTCGTCAATTGCGAAACGGCCAATTTGAATAAAACGATCGGGGCGGCCCTCCGCCAAGTGGAAAATATCCGCTATATTGAAGAAACGGTCGGCCTTGACGCACTGCCGGAGAAATTGCGCGAGATTGCAGTATTGCGCGTGAACCATCAGGATGTGACGTTGAAGGAACTCGGCGAAATGGTGTCCGGCGGGCATATCAGCAAATCCGGCATCAATCACCGGCTCCGCAAAATCGATGAAATTGCCGAAAAACTGCGGGCAAACGGGCCTGCCAATAAAAATTCATAATGGGTGCCAAAAATTAATCATGTAAGATGGATAGGTTTAAAAAGTATAAAGACGGGGGGCGTATTGGCAGAAGGCGCCCCTGTCCTGCTACTTGAAAGGAGAGGGTTATCGTGATCGAAAAACAATTGGAAGTGAAATTAAAATCCGGTTTGCAGGCGCGCCCTGCAGCCCAATTTGTCCAGGAAGCCACCCGCTTTTCATCGGAAATTTTTCTTGAAAAAGAAGGAAGAAAGGTAAATGCAAAAAGCATTATGGGGCTGATGACCCTTGCTGCGGGCCACGGGGAAACTGTTACGCTGAGCGTGGACGGGAGCGATGAAGAAGAAGCTTTTGAACACTTGGCAAACTATATTGAAGGGAAAGAAAAACTTCCGTCCTGATGTAAGCGCATGCGGACGTCAGCCTGCGGGTTTTTCAAACACAGCACAAGGCCGCCCGTTTGCGGACGGCCTTGTTCAATCTTATTTCAATTCTTTTTTTGTCATAATATGGTCAATCAAACCATATTCTTTTGCTTTTTCCGCGCTCATGAAGTTATCGCGGTCTGTATCCCTTTCGATCACTTCAATCGGCTGGCCGGTATGGTCGGACAAAATTTTGTTTAATTTCGCGCGCGTGTACAAAATATGTTTTGCCGCGATTTCAATTTCTGTTGCCTGGCCTTGGGCGCCGCCTAATGGTTGGTGAATCATCACTTCGCTGTTCGGCAGGGCATAACGTTTCCCTTTCGTGCCGGCGGTCAACAGCACGGAGCCCATTGATGCAGCCATCCCGACGCAAATCGTTTGCACGTCCGGTTTGATGATCTGCATGGTGTCATAAATGGCAAGGCCCGCAGTGACACTCCCGCCAGGACTGTTAATATAAAGATAAATATCTTTTTCAGGGTTTTCCGCTTCCAGGAACAAAAGCTGGGAAACAATCGAGTTGGAAACATTGTCGTCAATCGCGCTGCCAAGCATAATAATCCGGTCTTTTAACAGGCGGGAATAAATGTCGTATGCGCGTTCCCCGCGGTTTGTTTGTTCAATTACTGTGGGAATTAAATTCATATTGAGTATCCTCCTTCTTCTCTTCGGATGGTCCATCATATGCTATATCATGGATGTTAAAGGAATTATTCTCCATCCTTATGTACTGATCATACAATATTGGTCAATGAAGGTCAAAAGAATTGCCTTCACCTGAACTACAATACCCATCATAACCAAATTCCGATAAAATAAAACCAAAAAGGGGCTTGCTTTTTTGTTCATTGTCCTTTATAATCTATTATTGTTGAATCACTTATTGCCCTCGTGGTGCAAAGGATAGCACGTGAGATTCCGGTTCTCAAAATGTGGGTTCGATTCCTGCCGAGGGCGTTTTCTAAAAACTGAACAATTAGCTTAAAATTTTTTAAAACCCTTGATACGACTGCATTTGCAGTCGTTTTTCTTTTTCTCTGAATGTGAAAAAATAATGCAACAATCGATTGAATTTTTCACCGATTTTGCACTACAAATCTCATTCATTGCGCCACCTGCGACATTTCGTTCATAGTGCCATATATTCAGGTTTTGAACAGTTTCTGTATAAATCATGGAACTTGAAAAACGAACGTTTGTCCTTTATAATAAAACTGAAAAATAAGAAAAGAGGTGTTGCCATTGGAACTGGTAATGGAAAAGAAAACCGGTTACAATGTACATGATCGTTTGTTTAAGGAGCTGATCCAAAACTTTTTTCAGGAGTTTATGGAGGCGTTTTTCCCGGATGTGTCAGCGGATCTCGACTACCGCCGGGTGAGGTTTTTGTCGCAGGAACAGTTTACGGACTTTCCGGACGGTGAACAAAAACGGGTTGATATCCTTGCCGAAACGAAGGTAAAAGGGAAAGACACCGTGATTCTCATCCATGTAGAGCCGCAGTCGTATTACGAGAAACCCTTTCCTGAACGCATGTTTCGTTATTATATGATGATCAGTCTCCGGCACCAGAAACCGGTATTGCCGATTGCCGTTTTCAGTTATGAGGAGAAAACAGAAACCCCTGATACATACACCTTTGCGTTCCACAACATTGAAATTCTTCGTTTTCACTATTTATCCATTCATCTGATGAAACAAAATTGGAGAAATTATATCCGGAGCAACAACCCTGTTGCCGCGGCATTATTAAGCAAAATGGGGTATACAGAAAAAGAACGGGTGCAGGTCAAACTGGAGTTTCTGCGGATGCTGGCACGCATGGAACTCGACCCTGCAAAAATGTGGCTGTTACACGGTTTCTTTGATTATTATTTAAAACTGAACGAAAAAGAGGAGGCGGAAGTGATGGAAAACATTAAGATGCTGGACCCGGACGAAGCAGAGCAAGTATTAAAATTGCCGAATTCCTATTTTGATCGTGGGTATAAGAAGGGGAAAGAGGAAGGCAGAGAAGAAGGTGAAGAAAGGTTAAGAAGATTTATTGTCAACTTGTTAAAAAATCAAGTGGATGTGAAGGTCATTGCCCAAGCATCTGGCTTGAGTGAAGACGAGATCATGAAGATCAAAAGGAAGATAGAGAGGGAAAAGCCTTGAACCCGAGTTATGACGAGACGGAGCAAGTATTAAAGCTGCCAAATTCTTACTTTGACCGCGGGTGGATTTAAGTCAATATTTTGGACACCAATAAGTGAAATTTAATTTTGATCTCATGCCATATTTTTCATGACTGCTGGTCGCTTGACATGGAGCCTCTGCGGGCGTGGTGTTATGCGAAGGGCGAAAGGGGCAATGATTTCTTTCGCATGGCAAACAAGCCTACCACGCCCCGCCACTCCATGTAAAGCGGATGCTTGTAAAATTGTGAAGAGCACTACGCTGCCCCTTTGATACTGTCTTCTGTTTCTTGTGGCGTCATATAGCCCAGGCAGCTATGAATCCGTTTCCGATTGTACCAGCCTTCTATAAATTCGAATAAGGCTCTTCTGGCAGCTTGAAAGTTCAAATAGTTGATTCTATAGATCTCTTCCTTTTTCAGAATTGCATGGAAAGACTCAATGCAGGCGTTATCGTATGGGCAACCTTTTTTACTGAAGGAGTGTTTGAACTGCTTCTTTTCCATGTATTCTGCAAATTTCTCGCTTGTATACTGGGATCCCAAATCAGAATGCAAGATCAATCCCGGACCTGGACGTTGTGCCTGATAAGCGTTTTCTACTGCCTTTAAAGCCAGTTCAGTCGTCATGTGGCGGTCAAAAGCGTAACCGACAATCTTTCTGGAATGTAAATCCATTACGGAAGCCAGGTAGCACCAACCGTCTCTCAAAGTATGAATGTACGTAATATCCGTAACCCATTTCTCGTTGATGGTTGTCGTTGAGAAGTCCTGGTTCAGCAGGTTATCGTGTTCTTCCATCTTGCCCTTATTGGAATGGGGACGGTACTTTTTTCTGATAATGGAATAAATGCCTGCAGCCTTCATCAAACGCTGAACCCGTTTCAGGCTGACTTTGAGCCCTTCTTTTTCAAGCATATGGCGGATCTTCGGCGCTCCGTACCTCTGCTTGCTTTCCGTATGGATTTTTCGTATTCTGTCTGTCAACTCCCGGTTTTCCCGTTTTGTTTTTGACTCTTTTTTTTGTTTGGATTGATAGTAGGTACTTCTCGGCACGCCAAGGACCGTACACATGGTTTTAAGGTCATAATGGTGTTTGGCTCTTATCTCGTCAATCATGGATATAACAGTGGTTTGATCTACTTCTTTGCGAATATGGCCATAGCTTTTTTTAAGATTTCGTTTTCCTCTTTCAGCCGGTGCAATTCTTTTTGCAGGTTCAGAAATTCTTCCGGGGTAAAAGAGCTCCCGTCATCCAGCTTAACCGGTTTTTGTTTTCTGATCCATTTGTAGATTGTCGTTTCAGACAGGCCATATTCGCTGCAGATCTGTTTTACTGGTGTTCCAGTTTGATAAAGCTCAACCACCATTTCCTTAAATTCAGCATGATAACTTTTACGTTTTTCGCTTGTGTTACCCATATCAGGACACATCCCTTCGTTAATATTATATTTCACTAAAGGGTGTCCATGAAACTATACTAGCATCACGGGTATAAAAAGGGGAAAGAGGAAGGAAGAAAAGAAGAAAGAGAAGAAGGTGAACAAAGGTTAAGAAGATTTATTATCAACTTGTTAAAAAATCAAGTGGATGTAAAAGTCATTGCCCAAGCATTCGGCTTGAGTGAAGACGAGATCATGAAAATCAAAAGGCAGATAGAGAGGGAAAAGCCTTGAATACGGGTTATGACGAAACAGAACTAGTATTGAAGCTGACGAATTTTTATTTTGATTTCGCGAATATATGAAATAAAATAAATGCACACCATTGCGAACAGGCTCTCAGGGCGATAGCGACCCGCAATGCATTGAAAAAACGGCCGGCCTGAGTCAGCAGGGGTGCCGTTCAAGCGGTCGTTAGCGGGGTATGATGTCTGTTACAATCCGGCAAATCCGGAGAGTGGCAGGCATTTTTTCAGGACTGTGACACCGGCAAACGGTAAATGTACGGCATTGGCCGGCTCGTGAACGGATATGCCGCTTTTTTGGTGCAAGATTTCTGAAAATATGTTCTCAAAAAGGAATTGAACAGCGACTCGCGAGCGTTGAGGTGTTGCTTTGCGGGAATTTATAGTAAAATAAACTTGCAGCTACATATCGGCAAGTTTTTTAGGCTTGCCGCCGTTTTGCAAAAGCCAAATGTAAGCACATACAGGAGGGGAAGAAAGTGGAGTACCGGATTGAAAAAGACACACTCGGAGAAATGAAAGTGCCGCGGGACAAATATTGGGGGGCACAAACGCAGCGCAGCAAGGAAAACTTCCCGATCGGCGGGGAAAAAATGCCGATGGAAGTGATCCGCGCTTTTGCCCATTTGAAAAAAGCGGCTGCCGTCAGCAACAACCGCCTCGGCAAATTATCGGATGCCAAAATGAAGGCTATTGTCCAGGCTTGTGAAGAAGTGCTGGACGGGAAATTTGACGGGCATTTTCCGCTTGTTGTCTGGCAAACAGGCAGCGGCACCCAGTCAAATATGAATGTGAATGAAGTGGTGGCAAGAAGGGCAAACGAAATCCTTTCCGCCCAAAACAGTGCAGAACACGTCCATCCGAACGATGATGTGAATATGTCGCAAAGCTCGAACGATACGTTCCCGACTGCGATGCATATTGCCGCCTACCATGAACTGCAGACAAGGCTGCTGCCGCCGCTGGAACAGCTGAAAGAAACGCTGCTTGAAAAAGAAAAAGCATACATGAAAATCATCAAAATCGGGCGCACGCATTTGCAGGATGCAACGCCGCTCACACTCGGCCAGGAAATCAGCGGCTGGCGTGCCATGCTGGAAAAAAGCGAACGAATGATCAAAGAAAGCGCAAAACATATTTTGAACCTGGCGATCGGCGGCACGGCTGTCGGCACCGGCATTAATGCGGACCCGACTTTCGGTGGTAAAGTTGCAGAAGAACTGGAAAAACAAACCGGCTACCCGTTTGTTTCTTCTGATAACAAATTCCATGCGCTCACAAGCCATGACGAAATCGTTCATGTCCACGGGGCATTAAAAGGGCTTGCTGCAGATTTAATGAAAATAGCCAATGATGTCAGATGGCTTGCGAGCGGGCCGAGAAGCGGCATCGGTGAGATTTCGATTCCGGCCAATGAACCGGGCAGCTCGATTATGCCTGGCAAAGTCAATCCGACCCAGTGCGAAGCTTTGACGATGGTAGCGGTCCAGGTATTCGGGAATGATGCCGCAATCGGATTTGCCGCAAGCCAAGGCAACTTTGAATTAAATGTATTTAAACCGGTAATTATATATAACTTCCTGCAGTCCGTCCATCTGCTCGGCGATGCGATGAAGTCATTTGATGAAAGATGCGTGCGCGGCATTGAACCGAATGTGGAAACGATCCGGGAAAATGTCAATCGTTCCCTCATGCTGGTGACGGCCCTGAATCCGCATATCGGTTATGAAAAAGCGGCCCAGATCGCGAAACTGGCTTTCAAGGAAGGCACAACGCTGAAAGAAGCCGCCATTAAAACAGGTTATGTAACCGAAGAACAATATGATGAGTGGATCGTGCCGGAAAAAATGGTCAATTTAAATCACTGATAAAAAGGGAGGCGGTTGCCCCCCTTTTTTTAGCCATTTTATTGGTTTGTTATATTACGAATGGAAAGTACCGCCAAGTTGTTGTTCAGCCATTTGCACAAGGCGTTTTGTAATTTCTCCCCCGACAGATCCGTTCGCACGGGATGTCGTGTCTGCGCCGAGGTTTACGCCGAATTCTTGTGCGATTTCGTATTTCATTTGGTCGAGAGCCTGCTCAGCACCGGAAACTAACAATTGGTTTGAATTGCTGTTGTTTGCCATCTGTGTCATCTCCTTGTTGTAAGTTTTTTGGTTGGGCCGGCTGGAATTGCACCAGCAAGCGGAGAATTCCCCGCCACCTGCTTGGTTGAACCCAGCGGAATGTGATCGATGTACTACGTATTATGGAGGAAAAAATTTTAATTATACTGGTTCCCGGCTGGTAACTATTGGCGGCGATTGCGGAGAAAATCAAAAAGCCGGATATAACAGCGAGGCACTGAAAAAGCACCGCAAAAATAGAAAAGACGTTGAGACACTCATGCTGCTTGTGTTTCAACGTCTTTTTGCATTTTATATGTTGGATATACGGATATAAAAAATCACTTTTTCAGTGGCAGGCTTTCTGGTTCACCCAATCCTTAACTCTGTTTCGGCATCAAAGAAATGGGCTTTATTCATATCAAGCCCGAGCGTGATTTCGTCACCCGGTTTGACAACTGTTCTGGAATCGATGCGGGAGATAAACTCCTGCCCGTTGATTCTGGAATAGAGCATCGTTTCAGCGCCATGAAGTTCAGAAACATCAATCGTGGCTTTGATGGCCGAGCCCGGCATTGTTTCAATGAAAACAGGTTCATCGTGGATGTCTTCAGGGCGGACACCAAGAATGACATCCTTGCCGATATGGCTTTTCATATGTTTCATTTTCCCTTCCGGCACATCAAGCTGGACCGATTCGTTTAAGTGAAATTTGCCGTTGTCCAGTTTACCGCGGAAGAAGTTCATCGCTGGCGAGCCGATAAAACCGGCGACGAACAGGTTGGCAGGTAAGTCGTATACTTCGCGCGGCGTTCCGACTTGCTGGATGACACCATCTTTCATGACGACAATCCTTGAAGCCATCGTCATCGCTTCCGTCTGGTCATGTGTCACATAAATGGTCGTCGTTTGCAGCCGCTGGTGAAGCCGGGCAATTTCGGTCCGCATTTGCACCCGCAATTTCGCGTCCAGATTGGATAAAGGTTCGTCCATGAGGAACACTTTTGCATCCCTTACAATCGCGCGGCCGAGGGCAACCCGTTGCCTTTGCCCGCCTGATAAAGCTTTCGGTTTCCGTTTTAAATATTCTTCAAGGCCAAGGATTTTTGCGGCTTCCTGTACCCGCTTGTCAATTTCCGCTTTCGGCACTTTGCGGAGTTTCAGCCCGAATGCCATATTGTCGTATACCGTCATATGCGGATAAAGCGCATAGTTCTGGAATACCATCGCGATATCACGGTCTTTCGGCGCTACATCGTTCACCCGTTTGCCGTCCATGTATAAATCGCCTTTTGAAATTTCTTCAAGCCCGGCAATCATCCTGAGCGTCGTCGATTTCCCGCAGCCGGAAGGACCGACAAATACAATGAATTCCTTGTCATTAATATGTAGATTAAAATCGGATACAGCGGTTACATTATTGTCGTAAATCTTATAAATATGCTCAAGCGCCAGTTCTGTCATCGTAAAAACCCTCCCCTGTCATAAGTTGTCTTTATTATAAGGAAAACCCTTTCGTAAAGGGAACGGCAGGATGCACAAAAAATGCAGGGCGATTTTCGGCACCCTGCCCATCCCGTTTTCCCGGCAGATTGGCGCAGTAAAATCCGGGGGCCGGGATCCTTGGAAATTTGAAAGCGGCTCGTTTTCCAATCTTCCGGTTGCGCGGCATTCATTGCAACATGGGATACGATGCCGGTATGCCGCTCTTGATACAACCGGTTAGCCAACTGGTGCCATTTTGAGTAAAACGGGCTTGTTTCCTTTTCAAGGCAAATAACGCGCGGCTTATCGGCGGGAGTTGCCGTCAAAGGTTTCGAGACAGGCGAAATACGCAAAGATGGCATCTGTAAAATGTTTTAAATCCAAGCCCGTTTTTTCTTCAAATTTTTCAATCCGGTACTGCAAGGAATTGCGGTGGATGAACAATTGTTTTGCCGTCAGGCTGGCATTCGTAAAATTTTCAAGATACCGTTTGATCGTTTGTCCCATTTCCCGGTCTTCTTCAAACAGCCTGCGCAGTGATTGGAAGAGCAGGCCCTTTTCCCCTTCAGGCAAATGGGACAGCAAATAAAGAGGGAGCAGAGCATGAGCCGTGAACAAAGCGGACGTTTTCCGGCGGCTTTTGGCAAATTCGAAAAGCCGGCGTTCGAATTGGAAGCTGCGCTTTAATGCCGCCACTTCCTTAAATTCGCCTAAATACAGCAAAACAGGGGTATAGAAATCCCCTTCAAACGCACGGATGGATGCCTCTAGATCGTCTTCGGCCGCTGCTGTTCCGCTTTTTTCTTCAATCACCATGCCTTCAAGCTGATTGGTCATTATCACCAAGACATCATGCACAAACATGTTTTTGATGGCTTCCTGAACGCCGGATACATCCGGCCCTTCTTTTGCCAGCGCAAACTGTGTAACGCGGTATACGCCGCCACGGGCAGGGGCCTCGGCATCCGGCAAAAACAGGTAGTCATACCATTTGGATGCTTCGCTCGCCGTGCCTGGAGCATTTTCCCGGAATTTGGGGAATAATGTTTTCAACAGCATCGTTTCTTCCGGCGTCAATTCGCCCGGATCAATCCCGAAATACTGTTTTTCTTCTTCCATCCAAAACCATAACAAAGGTTTCGCTGCAATCGGTTCATCTGCAATGCAGGCATTTGGATACCTTGTTTTTAATCTGTCGAGCATGTTTGGATCCCTCGGTTTTTCATTGGATATAATCTATTTTACTCAAATTTTTTAAAGAGAGGGAATCATTTTTCCAAAAAGCCGGTAATGGCATAAAACAAATCGGCAAGTTTCCGGGTTTTTGCTGCTTCAATTTCAGGTTCATCAAAGGACATTGGCTTTGCATTCAGTTCAAACAAATAAAAGCTGCCTTCATTGCCGGGCGCGATGTCAGCGGTAAATTCCCCGAAAAAGCCGTACGATTCCGCTAAAGCATTGCCGCATGCTGAAATGACCGGCGCAATCTTTTTTTTAATCTCCATTTTTTCATTGGAAGATAGTACCAGCGTTTCCCCGCCTTTTGCCGTATGGGTCGTCATTCCGCCGGGGCGGGCAACCCGCACGCCGATGCCGGTTATCCGGTAACCTGTTCCGTTGTAATGGGCGTGGACACGGTAGTCATATTTCCGGCCGTCAAGCAATGCAGTTGGCACGGTTTCCTGGACAATGTACGTTTCTTTTTCTGCAAAGGGGCCAATCTCCTCCCACACATCCGAAAAGCTGGCGGGCAAGTGGGCGGATTGGGGCGTGTAAAATGTCCATGCTTCACAGGGCCCCTGCACAATGCGGCGGATGCCGTATCCTTGCGAACGGGCGGCGGGTTTGATATAGACATCCTTGTGCTTCAGTAAAAAGGCGTGAAAGCTGCTTTTATCGGAAATAAGCGCCGTTTCCGGAAGAAAACCGGCAATCGCCGGATCCTGCTTCAATTTTTCGTACACCTCATATTTATTTAAAAAATGCGGGTTGAAAAAAGGGATCCTTTTTTGCCGGAGAAGCCTGGTAAAGCGACGGAAATCTTCCTCCAATTCTTCCTTTCGCTTCCGGATCCGGTTATAAACCACGTCTGGAAACGGAAACATTGCCCTGTGCCATTTTTCTTGTTTTACATCCCAAAACACGCCGGTAATATGCGCTGAAATATCGGCAAGGCTGAATAAAAAAGACAGGCCGCCCTGTTTTTCCTGTAATGTTTGTTGGATGGCGATAAAAAAATCACGGTCTCCGCTGATGGCTTTCTTTGATTTACTGATGAGTATCCCGATCAGGGGGCCGGCTGATGCCCCTTTTAACATCAGGCGATAAGGCGTTTCCTCTCCGGGTTTCGCGGAGAAAGGAAGCAGTTCCGCTTCTTTTCCCCAAAAAAGCGGGGACGGGGCAGTACGCTTAAATATTTTTTCCTTGCGGTCAAACCAGATGGCGGTCATGGGAACATTTCCCCTGGTGACTGCACTTGCCGTTCCGTCAAATAAACGGCAAACGATAAGCTCAGTTTGCGCGTCAATAAATCGCACGCTTTCATGAACGGATTGTTGAAAATGGAGCGCCCGGGCTTCGAATTGGCTTCAAACAGCCATACTTTCCCGTCCGTGCCGATGCCGAGGTCAAACCCGATTTCCCCAATCACTCCTTCGACATGTTCATCGATGGCGCGGGAAAGTTTGAGGGCGGCTGTTTCCAGCGCATGCCGGTACATCTCCTGTTGCTCGGGGTTTTCCGTAAGTTCGGGAAGTGTTTTAATTAACCCGCCGCTTCTCACATGCGTTGTCGGGCTGCCCGGGCCGGCCACTTTTGCCGCGATTGCTGTAACGACCCAGTTTCCGCCCTCGTCTTTATTGGTATGGACCCGGAAATCAACCGGCCGCCCTCCGTCTGTTACGAGAAAAATGCCCTGCTGGACGAGCAGCCGGTTCCATTGCTTTTTAGAAAAAACATGGTTGATCAAGTTTTCAAGGCTGCTGAATTTTAACAATCGGTTGCCGGTGTCCCGGTACCGGCAATAATACGCGCCGGAAGCATGGTGGTAATGGATTTGATGGACGCCAAGGCCAAGGCTGCCGTTCACCGGTTTGATGTAGACCATCCCGTAATCAGACAGCATCCGTTCAATTTGATGAAAAGAGGTGAGCGGGTTCGTTTCCGGTAAATAGGGGCGCGCTTCCGGATCTTGAAACAGCCGCTCGTGAATTTCCAGTTTGTTGAAAAAGCCGGGATTGTACCACGGAATAAAATATTCTTTTTCCAATTTTTCTTTGATTTTCTGCGCATTTACAAGTTTTTCACTTTTCCGGTTCGGGAGCCGGTCGTAAATGGCATTGGGAAACGGGACTTCCTGCTTTTCCCAGCCCGCTTTCCCGTAAAAGTAGCCGGTGATCACACCCTGTTCCCAATCGATATGCTGTTCGCCGAATAAAAACGGCACCACGCAGGCAGCAGACTGGGCGGAAAGAAGTTTTGCAAACCACACCGACCTTGCGCCGGCCGGGCGGTTTTCAAAGGGGGTGAATCCGGCCGTAAAAATGCCGACAAGCGGGCCGAGCATCAGGATATCGCTGTTTTGGAAACAGTGAAGAACCGTTAAAAAGGCGGGCATTCTCAGTTCACCGGCAAGCGCGCTTGAGACGGAAAAAACATTGCGGCCATTTGGATGCGGTTCGATTTTTGCGGCAGCGATTTTAGAGCCGAATGCCACTTTGCCGGTGTTTTCAAGTACCGGAAGGCTTTGCGGCGTGTACAGGATCGGGTCGGAGGCATCAAAAAACTCAATTTTATATTTTCTGGCCATTTGTAAAGCACCTCGTTTCATTTAGATGACCTTTTGTTAAACCGGCAGCGGATGAAATGAACCAACCAAATTTTTCCGGCTACTATCGCGGCTCTTTTTCTCGGGTTCCCTTCTGTTTCAAAAGCAATGTGGCAAAAATTCAGGCGTGTTCTATGCGAAAAGGCTGTCGAAAAATGCGCTGCTTCTTCACATAGGAGCGCTCTATGCGAAGGTATGCCGTTGAAAGCGCCCGGTTTCTTGACGCAGGCACGTTCTATGTGGCCAAAATTGCCCGGTTTCTTATGGGCACTCTGTGTGAAGGAGAGCCGTCGAAAACGGTGCTGTTCCTTAAACACAGGCGCGTTTTATGCGAAAAGGCTGTCGAAAACGCGCTGTTCCTTCACATAGCCGCTAAAGAGCAGTCCCATTTCTTTCATTTTACACATTTCCGGCCTGCACGCGGTTTCCGATTTCCTGTAAATACCGGCAGTAGGCAAGCGGGGCTTCAGCCATTTGCCCGGCTTTTTCCGGATGGAGAAGGCTGACCATTTTTCTGCCCGGTTTTGAATTGATGTCGAGTATCCAGATGGATTGGTCCCCCGCAATAAGCAGATCGATTCCCAACTCAAATAGCGGTTGAAAAGTTTCTTCCAAAACAGCCGGCAAGATGCTGATGATGTCAGAGATTTCCTGGCTGATATAGACATGATTAAAATGCGGCGTTTCGCGTTGCCAGTTTCCGTATGTTGAGAGGCTTGCCCCCGCGCTCAAATTGGTTAAAATGCCGTTTTCCATGCCGGTACGGATGCCCCGCGTCACTTCCTGCCACTCGCCGCGGCTGTCTTTTTGCAAAAAGATGCGCAGATCAAAAGGCCGGTTTTTCCGGTCCATATTGTCAATCCTTGCCTGAATGAGAAAATCATGCTTTCCGAGCAGTGTATTGAGCCACGCTTGAAATTTATCCAAACGGCCGAAGTTCTGCGATATAAGACTGCCGTTTTTCGTCGTTCTTACAAGCAGCCCGCCCGTTTTCTTTTCGAGGGAATACACCGCATATCCATGCGCACCGTTTGCCGGTTTTAAAATAATGGAAAGATATTTGTTCAGTTCCCGCAAAACCGTTTCCGTACTGTCCGCCCTTACTGTCTCCGGCAAATACGGGGAGATTTCCGGAATTTCCTTCAGACGGTCGTAAAGCGTGGTTTTATTCGGCAGCCCGTATCCGAGAAAGGTAAGGTCTTTCCGTTCTTTCAGCCATGCGACGATTTTTTTGGCATCTTTTGATGGCTGGTCTTCGCCGTAAAAGCAGCGGTCATAAAGGAATTCCGGAATCTGGAAAACTTCTTCTTTCCATATGCCGCTTGTAGTGTCAAAATGAAGTCCCTTTGCTTTCTGCGTGCCGGGCAGTAAATCAAGGGGGGAGAATGAATAAAGATCGGTCCCATATTGTTTTGATTCATGTGCCATTTGGTCAAAATAATCCTGCCGGGAAGCAGGATCCAGCGTAAGAATACCTAATTTAGCCGGCATGTTCCATTCCCCTTTCAGTCCATAGAAATAAACCGTAACGGTATAGTGCTTTTACGGATGGGCGAATGCCGCCGCGGGACACGCCAAACGCGGCCTTAGACGGCTTTACGTTTGCTTCAATTACCCACGGTTTTCCATCCCAATCCACCCCTATATCGATCCCGAATTCCGCAAAGTGCCCGTTTCCGGCGGAACAGAGCGTGATGGCGGCGGCTTCCGCCAGCTCATGCATGAGTTCTAGCACGAGCCGGCCTTTTTCCTTTCCAAAATGATGGAAGATAAGCGGCGCCGGTTTTGCCGGAAGCCCTCCTTGTGAGAGGTTTGACACAATCGCATCGTCTGCCGCTGTTCTTGCGAGGGATGACGCGATCTGCCAATCGTTTTTTGCGCCGGTTCTCCAGACAAGGAACCGGAAATCGGTTTGCCTTCCATCTGCCGAAAGCAATGGAATGCCTTGTTGAAGGATATACGGAAGGGTTCCGGTGAGTTGTTCCATTTTTTGAACGGTGTCTTCCACATTTTCTGCAACTTCCGGCAAACGGTTTTCCTGGTGCGTATGGCCAAGGAGGAACCGGCTTTCCTTTTTTTCAATCCGGATGATGCCGCGCCCCTGGCTTCCGTTTTCGGGCTTTGCATACAGGATATTGAATGCCCCAAGTTTTTCCGCTAGGCACGCCGGACCGTACCGGCAAGTTTCCGGTAAATACGGCCGCAAAAATCGGTTTGCATAAAGGCATTCGTAAACTTCCATTTTTGTTAAATACTTGGCATTAAAAAAACCGGTTCCCTTTTCTTTGTACGCTGCTGTTTTCATTCCAAACTGGCGGCTTTTTTCAGCCAGCCTGGAATGAATGCGGTTATAGACAATGTCCGGTTCCGGCACTTCCCCCGTCTTCCAGCCATTGGCGGAAAACGTGCAGCCGGTGCCGGCGCGGGAATCCAAGCCTTCCACAAAAAGGCAGCCGCCTTCTTTTTCGATCAGGTGGTGCAGTTCTTCGCAAAATGGCCGGATGTTTTCAGAAGGGGCACTTCCAGTAAGTTCTGTCAGGACGGCGATCACTGGGCCAAGTTCAAGCACCCCCTGCCGGCAGAAGGCTTTCAACCGGGCGGGCGGGACAGGGAGCTTCAGGTGTTTGTAACCATCCGCAGAGAGCATCATTACCGTTTTGCCGGATGCATCGGTTTCCACTTTTGCTGTGGCTGTTTTTCCGCCGAACCGGATGGTGAGCCCGCCGTTTGAAATGCGCAAAAAGGAAAGGAGCGCCCGTGGAATTGCCGCCGCGCCTTTCGTTTCATCGTCATGCCGGAATGCAATGGTTGATGCCAATCCGTTCCCCTCCCTTCCTCCTGAAAACACGGGCACGAACACGGCTAATTTTTGACTTTATTGGGCTTTTGCTGATATCTTATGATTAGTACAGAAAATCGGTTCAAAAAAAATAGCTGATTTCAGAAATACCCGGCCGCAAAAAAGGGTATTTTTTCATTAAGTTTGCGGTTTTCCGCAGCATAGAACCAAAATCGACCGTTGTGTCCGCATAGCGGGCTGGAAACTTCCCGTGCTTCTTTGGGAAAAATTTCACAACGAAAACAATGAGGGATGATTGTGTATGCATGCATTTTTGGAAATTTTGTTTATGACTGCCGTGGGGGCAGTGATCGGCGGATTCACAAATTATCTGGCCATTAAAATGCTGTTTCGGCCGTACAAGGCGATCTATATTAAAAATTGGCGGCTTCCGTTCACGCCCGGATTGATTCCGAAAAGGCGCGAAGAGATTGCGAAGCAGCTTGGCGAAATGGTGGTGCGCCATCTGGTCACCCCGGAAAGCATCGAAAAAAAGCTGCTGTCGCCCGGGTTCCGGAAAGAGACGGCCCGATGGATGGCGGATACTTTTTTGAAATGGCTGGAGATGAGCTGGACGACCCCGCAAATTGCTGGGTTTTTTAAAGTGGATTTGTCGGCGGAGCGTGTTCAAAACGGGATCAAAGAATTCATCCGCACCCGTTACGGGGAGGCAAAACAACATATTGCACCGAAAACGCTTGAAGCACTGCTGCCGGAAGCCGTAATCAAAAAAGCTGAAGAAAAAATCCCTGTTTTGGCGGATTTGATCATTGCAAGGATGAGCGAATACATTTCAAGCCCTGCAGGCCGCACGAAGATTGAAGGGATGATCAGCCATTTTCTTGATGACCGCGGCATGATCGGCGCGATGGTGAAACGTTTTATCGGAAACACTTCGATTGCCGATAAAATCCAGCCTGAGATCACCCGGGCACTTCAGGAACCCGGAATGAAAGCAACAATGTCGGAAATGCTGGAAAGGGAATGGAACGGCCTGAAAGCAAAACAGGCAGGGGAACTTTTTCCGGATCTACCGGATGAAGAAATTAGCGGATGGCTGGAGAAAAATGTATTGTCTCTCCTCCCTGTCGAACGTTTTTTAGACACACCTGTCCAGGCATTTGTTGCCCGGTACCGGAATAAAATTGAAGAAGAATGGATCCCTGTATTGGCGGAAAAAGCGCTGCACTTCATCAGCAAAAACGTGCCTTTGATCATCCGGAAGCTGCAGATGGCGGATCTTGTGCGCCAGGAAGTGGAATCTTTTCCGATTGAGCGCCTGGAAGGGCTGATTCTCGGCATTACCGCCCGCGAATTTTCAATGATTACGTATCTTGGCGCGTTACTGGGCGGCCTGATTGGGATCGTTCAGGGGGTGATCGTGCTGCTTGTATAGAGGAAGCAAGCTTTGGCGCATTGTTGGAATAACGCCGGCCTGGTCCTGCTGCTCGTGCAGGAAAGAGAAAACAGGAAACCCATGCATCCCTGCATTTCTGCGACTGGCTTCAGGCGGCCCGGCTGCTCCTTGTGTAACGAAAGCAAGGCCGGGAAACCATCCGTGATGAATAAAACATAAGGAGGATTTACATGCCATCCCATTTAAATGAATACGCGCGCATGCTTGAAAAAGGAATCCGGGAAAGCCATGAATTTGCTGCGTTGAAGCAGGCGTACGAAAATGTCCGGTCTAACGGCCAGGCGAGAGCATTGTTTGACCGTTTCAGGCAGCTTCAACTCAATTTGCAAGATAAACAAATGCAGGGGCTTCCGGTTACAGAAGAAGATGAAAAGCAGGCGCAGTCTGCCATGCAAGCGGTCCAGGCAAATCCCGCCATTATGCAGTTGATCGGCGCTGAACAGCGGCTAAGCGATATGCTCAGCGAAATCAATCAGGTGCTGATGAAGCCTGTCGAGGATTTATACGCCGGAAAGTAGAAGAATGCAGCCGGAAAGTTCTATTTCCCCCTTTTTTCTCATACATCTGTAAAAGAAAGCAGGCTGTGTGAAAAATCAGCCCGGCAGCCGGGAGCATCATGAAGAGGGGGAACATCCATGATCTATAAAATGCTGGCGTTAAATATTGAGGGAACATTGCTGCAGGATAACGGCCGGCTCGGCAAAACAACGAAAGAAGCGATTGAGTATGCAGGTGCAAAAGGCATTGCGGTGACGCTCATTACCTCAAAAAATTTTGCTTCGGCCCACCGGATTGCCAAATGGCTGAAGCTGCATTCTTCCTTAATCACGCACCAGGGCGCTTATATTGCCAGTGAACTGGATAAACCGATTTTTGTCAGAAGGATCAGCGAAGAGGCCACCCGTGACCTTGTGCGGTTTTTGGAAGGGTTCCACGCCCAAATCCGCCTTGTTTCCGAGCGGTTTACATTGTCAAACAGGGTGAAGCATCCGAATAAGCTGATGGGAAAAGTCATTTATCAAACGTCCAATCCGTTTTCTTATGCAGAACAATATGTGGACGATTTATCGGCAAAACTGGAACAAACGCCGCTTTCCCCGCCCAAAATCGAAGTGATCTTTTCCGACGGAGAGGACATTCAGGCTGCCAAAAAAGCAATTGCCAATATGTTCCATGAAGTGGATTGCATTGTGTGCGGGAACGGGAGGCTGGATATTGTGCCGGCTGGCATTTCCAAGCTTCGCGGGCTTTTATATGTATGCGACCGGATGAACATCCGCCGTGAGGAAGTGGTCGTCATCGGTTCGGGCCTCGATGATCTCCCGCTTGTCGAGTGGGCAGGGCTCGGCGTTGCGATGGGGAATGCGCATCCCGCTGTCAAAAACGCGTCCGACTGGGTGACCCGTTCTAACAATGAAAACGGAGTGTCTTATATGGTAAAAGAGCATTTCCGGAAACAGCAGCCGATTGACTTTTTGAAAAAAATGAAACTGCTGAAATAAGGATGGAAGGGGCTGTTTGCTTAGGCGGCAGCCTCTTTTTTTGATGAATTTTTTAAAAAGACGCCATTTTGTATTGGAAATTGCCGAATATTTCGCTATCCTAGTAATAGGAAGAATAAAACAAAGGGAGAGGGATTTCGGTGATTTCTACGTATGAAACAATCCAGGTGGAGGAAAAAGACGGGGCAGCCTATTTGTATTTCAACCGCCCGGACGCAATGAATGCGCTGAACCTGGAGATGATTAAGGAACTGGCGGACTCGTTGAAAGCGATTGCGATGAAGGATGACATTCACATTCTCGTATTATCCGGAAACGGCAAAGCATTCTCCGCAGGCGGGGACATCAAAGCCATGCTTGCGATGGAGGAAGAAAAAGGGTTCATCTCTTTTATGGACCAAATAAATGAAGCCGTTTCCATTCTTGTGGGTATGCCGAAACTCACCATTGCGGCGATTAATGGCGCTGCTGCAGGATTGGGCTTAAGCCTTGCCCTTGCCTGTGATACCATTATCAGCGATTTGGACAGCAAAATCGCGATGAACTTTATCGGGATCGGCCTTGTGCCGGACGGCGGCGGCCACTATTTGCTGCAGCGCCGGATCGGCCAGGAAAAGGCGAAAAAGGTGATTTGGGAAGGAAAAGTCATGTCTGCTGAAGAGGCAGCCGAAACGGGCATTATCGATGAAGCGGTACCCGATCTTGCGCTTGCCGTTGACCAAAAAATTACAGAATGGCAGAAAAAGCCGGTCCTCGCGATGATCAAAACGAAAAAAATCTATACGGAACTGAACCGCCCGGACTTCAATAAATCATTGGAACTGGAAAAACATGCGCAGTGGAAAATGCGCCAGACGAAAGACCACAAGGAAGGCATCCGCGCTTTTGTAGAGAAGAGGGCGCCGCAATTCAAGGGGGAGTGAAAGCATGCGCGACTATAAACTGACTGCCTTTGAACCGACAGGGGAAAAGATTCTCGATGAAGGTTTTGAAGCACAGGATGACACGGAAGCGAAGAAAAAAGGGGAGGCGCTTTTAAAAGAAAAAGGCGTCCATGAGAAAACGCACCGTTGCGTATCCCCTGAAGGAAAACTGATTTTGTTCCACCGGTAAAAAGAACCCGGGCCAATCCAGCCCGGGTTCTTTTAATGGGGAACGGCGTAAGTTCTGCGCCATTAATGGATATGGACATGCTGCTTAACATCCTGTTTTATATCCTGTTTTACTTGCTTAACCTGCTTTGCCGCCGCCAGCCGGTTCGAAAGCCAGCCAAGAAACAAAACCAAAACCGTAAGAAAGCCGCCGATCGTATACGTTAACGGCCCGTGTGATATATCCAGCCATTTCAGGATTTGCTCATCTTTAAAGAGCATTTCCGCCGCTGTCCAGGCGAGGATGCCCGACCCGGCATAGGCAATCCAGCTGTAACGGTTCATCGCTTTTACAATCATCTTTGAACCGAATATCATAACCGGAATACTGATGGCAACGCCGAGGGCAATCATGCCGATATGCCCGTTTGAAGCACCGGCCAGCGCCACCACATTGTCGAGGCTCATAATTGCATCAGCCATGATAATCGTGCCGATCGAAACGAGCAGCCCATTTTTTGCTCTGACTTGGACATTTTCATCTCCGCCGCCGAGCACTTTATATGCGATCCAAAGAAGCAAAAGTCCGCCAATGACATTTACATAAGGAATTTTCAGCAAAGCAACGATCGCCATTGCCAGCAGAATTCTTAAAATCACTGCACCGGCTGTCCCCCAGAAAATCGCTTTGTTTTGCTGTTCGCGTTGCAGTTTCCGGGTCGCCATGGCGATCACAACCGCATTGTCGCCCGATAAAATGATATCGATCATAATGATCTTAAGCAGCGCAACAAAAGCCCCGGCAGAAACAACCAACCCAAAGTCAAATATAGATACCGGCAATTGCTTCATTCCCTTCACGTTCTTAATACTAGTTCATTTGACACTATCATAACACAGTCCGGCCCAAAAAGTAATAGAATCGCATGGGTTTCATCAAATTGGAAATCATTTTTTCACATGGTTTTCCTGCTTGCCCGCCATTTCCCGGTTTTCTTCATTTACGCCAAAGAAGACTTATAGTATCCTAGTTGGGAGAGTTTTTTTGTGAGTGTGATAGAAAAAAGGAGACGATATGCCGTTATGGGCCAGTCCTTATTGCAAATGAATACCATTTTTATCAGCATTATCATCGAGGCGTTGCCTTTTATTGTGCTGGGTGTATTCATTTCAGCGGTGATCCAGATGTTTGTCACTGAGGAAATGATTGCAAAAGTGATGCCGAAAAACCGCTTTTTATCCATTGCATTCGGCACCGGGATGGGCGCACTTTTTCCGGCCTGCGAATGCGGCATTGTCCCGATTACGGAAAGGCTTGTCCGGAAAAATGTCCCGCTTTCTGCTGCCATCGCGTTTATGCTGACGGGGCCGATTATCAACCCGGTTGTCATTTTTTCTACGTTTGTCGCGTTTGGCGATTCCTGGAAAATGGCACTGCTTCGCTGCGGGCTGGCGATTTTTACTGCTGTTTTAACCGCGATTGCGATTTCTTATTTTTTTTCCGAAAACCAGCTTCGCGAATTTGTGGAGGCCAAATTGCACCACCACCATGGCCGCGAAGTACAGCATGCACCGGGTTTTCTGCAAAAAATCACCGGAACGATCGACCATGCGATTGATGAGTTTTTTTCCGTTGGGAAGTTTCTCGTGTTTGGCGGCCTGATTTCTGCCGCCATGCAGACCTTCTTCCGGACGAGTACGCTGCTGTCGCTCGGACAGACAAAAATGGCGGCGATTCTGATTATGATGCTGCTCGCTTTTATCATGTCGATCTGTTCCGAGGCGGATGCCTTCATTGCCTCGTCTTTCAACGGGATGTTCGGGACGCCGGCCATTCTTGCATTTTTAGTATTTGGCGCCATGGTGGATATTAAAAATCTGCTCATGATGATGCATTCATTTAAAAGAAAGTTTGTCTTTTCGATGATCGGGCTGATTATCGTTTTTGTGTTTACGGGTGCATTCTTAATATAGAAGGTGTTTAAAATGTTGCGATTTATCGTATTGTTCGGCTTCGCGTATTTTTTTATGAAGCTGCACGCGACAGGGGATATTAGCAAATATATCAATATGAAGTATGCGTATTTGTCGTTTTCCATGATTTTTGCAATGGGCTTTTTATGTTTATACCAGCTTGTGAAATGGGTCAGGGCGGGAAACGGGGCGCATGACCATCATCACGGCGCCCACCACGGCCATTCCCATGAAACGGATGAAAATACATGGTACAAAAAAGTGTTTACGTACGGCATGATTTTAATCCCGGTTGTAACGGGCATTTTTCTTCCGGTGGCCACCTTGAATTCCACCGTTGTCAAAGCAAAAGGCTTCCACTTTTCGATGATTGACAATGACAAGGACCAGTATGCCAATCACCAGATTTTGCGGCCGAATTCCAGCCTTTACTATGATAAGGACCAGTATACAGAAATGGAAAATTCGGATTTAAAAAAGTACAGCAAATTGCAAAGCATCGTCCTCGATGATGACCATTACTTCCACGGGCTTGAAACGATTTACAATTATCCGGGGGATTTTATCGGCAAAAAGGTGACGATAAAAGGGTTTGTCTACCGGACGGATGATATTAAAGCGAATCAGCTGTTTGTGCTCCGGTTTGGCATTATCCACTGTATTGCCGATGCCGGCGTATACGGGATGCTCGTTGATTTTCCGGGCAATATGGCAAACGTGAAAGAAAATACATGGATTGAGGTTGAAGGGAAACTGGATATGACGTACTATACGCCGTTTAAAGAGAATATCCCGTATTTAAAAGTAACAAGTTACCATAAAAGCAGCGAGCCGAAAGATCCGTACGTCTACCGGCAATACAATTAAACGGGTTTGGCATGTTCAGCCATTTTTTTGTTGCCTGAACGTGCCAAACCTTTTATAATGGAGATAGAACATATATTCTGTGAAATGCGTTTTATTACGAACAGTTTGGATTTCACAATAAAATGGCAAACTGCCGTTTATTTTTTCGCAAAAGAGTGATGGCGTTGAAAAGGATTCGCTTTGTCCATGCGGCCGACCTGCACCTTGACAGCCCGTTTGCGGGGCTACGCAAGCTTCCGCCGGCGCTGTTTGAACGGGTAAAGGAGAGCACTTTCCGGGCATTTGAAAATGTTTGTAACCTTACAATTGAAAAAGAAGCGGATTTCCTGCTGATATGCGGGGATTTATACGACGGGGAAGACCGCAGCCTGAAAGCTCAGGTGAGGCTGAAGAAGCAGTTTGAGCGGCTCAAAGAGGCCGGCATTGCCGTATTTGTACTGCACGGCAATCACGACCATTTAAGCGGGTCATGGACAAAACTGGACATGCCCGGAAATGTCCGGATATTTTCCGAGCGTGTCGAAACCAAATCCTTTACAGCTAAAAACGGGTCGAAAGTCCATGTGTACGGGTTCAGCTACCCGAAGCGGCACGTGCTGGAGAATAAAACGGATGAATACAGGAAAACGGGGGAGGCCGATTTCCATATTGGCATGCTGCACGGTTATCTTGAAGGCGGGACGAAAATGCACCAGCCTTATGCTCCTTTTGCCTTGCGGGATTTGCTGGAAAAGGGGATGGATTACTGGGCGCTCGGCCATATCCACAAACAGCAGATTTTACATACGGATCCCTATATCATTTATCCCGGGAATATCCAGGGGAGAAACCGGAAAGAAACGGGCCCGAAAGGCTGTATGGTTGCCGAAATGGATCCGCTTGGCGCGCATGCCGCGTTCCATGAGACGGCGGATATTTTATGGGAAAGGCGCGCCGTTTCCGCAAAAGGCGCTAATGATTTTAATAGCCTTTACACAGCTTGCCGCCATGCCCTTGAAGAAGAAAGAAAAGAGGCGCAGGGCGTATTTTTGCAATTGGAGATAAAAGATCCGGATTTGCTGGATGATGAAGCGCTTGGAAAAGTGAAAAACGGCGAGCTGATGGAAGTACTGCAGGAAGGCGAAGAAGCAGACCGCAACTTTGTCTGGGTACACCGCATCACACTGCCTGAAAATGCCCTCTTATCCGAACGGGATGACGGTTTTATTTTGCAGGAAATGAAGAAGACGCTGGCGCAATTGGAAGAAACTTCCATAGACGAAGCGGTCTCCCCGCTGTACAGCCACATGTATGCGGGCCGCTACCTGGACTTGGACGGAGACGAAAAGCAGAGGCTCCTGTTGGAAGCGGAAGCGGCTGTTTTTGAGAAGTTGAAAGGCAGGGGGAAACGATGAAAATACGGGAGGTCCATATATACGGTTTTGGCCGGCTAGTTGATTTTCATATGGAAAACCTTTCAGATCTGCAGGTCATTTACGGGGAAAACGAAGCCGGCAAATCAACCTTCATGGCTTTTATCGAAGCCGTTTTATTCGGGTTTCCTTCAAGGCAGCAAAACGGGCAGCGCTATGAGCCGAAATTTTCATCGGTGTACGGCGGGCGGCTCGTCCTGGAAACAGAAAAAGACGGAAACATAACGGTGGAACGGATAAAAGGAAGGGCAGCCGGAGAAGTGTCCGTCACTTTTGCAAATGGCAGAACAGGTGGCGAAGAGGCGCTTGCACATGTTTTAAACGGGCTGAACCGGCAGATGTTCCAGTCCATTTATTCTTTTAATCTGCAAAGCCTCCAGGAAATCCGCAAATTAACAGGCGATGATATCAGCCGCTATTTATTTGCCGCAGGGACGATCGGGACGGATGCGCTGCTTTCGGCGGAACGGGAACTCGAAAAGGAAATGGAAGCGCGTTTTAAACCGAACGGGCGGAAACCGGTATTGAACGTGCAACTCCGGAAACTTCAGGCTATGGAAAAAGAACTGAATCGCCTGAAAGCGGAAAACGGCCGTTACGGCGAATGGAAAGCCCGGCTGGCAGCGCTTGAAGCAGCACAGGCAGAAGCGGAAGCGGAGCTGGAAGCCTTAAGGGGAACGGTTCAGCAGTATGAACACCTCACAAGCCTTTGGCCGCTCTATGCGGAAAGAAAGCATGTCAAACTGCAGCTTTCGGAAATCGGCCCCGTCCGTTTCCCCGCTGACGGAATCCGGCGCCTCGACGGGCTGATGTCGGAATGGCGCGCTTCTTCCGGGCGCCTGTCAGCCGTTAAAAAACAGAAACAGGTGCTGGTGGAAAAAATGGAAGGAGAGCAGCCGGACCCGCTTTTTGTCAGGCATGAAGGGGAGATCAAAAAGCTGCTTGATGACTGGCCGCAATACCGCGGGTGGCAGGCGGAAACGGAGCGCCTCCAATCTGAATGCGACATCCTGGACAGCCAAATCTCCGAATTAGCGGGAATGCTGCATCTTACGGCATCGCAAGTTGAAAAAGTACCACAGCTTGACTTAAGCATTGCGGCAAAAGAAAGGCTCAGCACCCTCGTAAGGGCGTATGACCGCCACCGTACCCGCAGCGATGCTTTACAGGCACAGCTTGAGGACTTGCGGGACCGGATGAACGCTGTTGAGCAGGAATGCGCACTTTTGGAAAAAGAGCTCGTATCCGAAGAGGCTTTTCGCGATTTATCGGCAAAGCGGCAGGAAAAGGAAAAAAAATCATTGCTTGAAGCCGATATCAGGCGCGGGAAACAGCAGCTTTCCCGCCTGAAAAAAATGGCGGATGAGGTCCGGAAGCCCCCTTTCCTGTTTTTCGGCCTTGCATTATTGTTTCTGATGACCGGCGTGTGGAGTTTTCTCACAGGGCAATACTTGTTTTTGGGCGTTTTTGTGCTCGGCGCAATCGTGTCAGGCTACCATGCTTTCAAGGGAAACCGGAACCCGTTGGAACAAGAAATCCGCGCGCTCGAACAGGAACTGGGGGAAAAGGAAAAAGAACTGCGGAATTGGAAAGAGGGGGACACGGACTGGCATGAATATGAACGGCAGAAACAGCTGCGCGAAAACTGGAAACAGCTCATTTTGAAACTTGAGGAAGGCGAACAGAACGGCCGGCAAATGCAAAAGCGGAAACAGCGCCTGGAAGCGGAAGAAAGACAGCTGCTGGCAGAAATCAGCCGTTTCAGGCAAACTTTGCAATTGGGTGACGGCTTCCGGCCCAGACAGCTGCCCGATGCATTCCAACTTTTGACGGAATTAAGCGGGAAAATGCGCGAGCGGACGCGTATCGAAAAGAAACTGGCGCAGCTTGCCGATTCCCGTTCGGCATTTGAAGAAAGGATGGAAAAACTGTGGTCCCGGCTCCATGTCAACTGGCCTTTGCGCCAGGAAGGCATCTTGTTGCTGCAGCAAGCCTGTGCGGAACAACAGGAAAGAAAAATCCGCCGGCAGGAATGGGAAAAGAAATGTGCCGAGCTGGAAGAACAAGTGCAGCTGCTTGAATCGGAAGCGGAAGCAACAGATAATGAGATCAAAAAGCTTTTTGCCCTTGCCGGTGCCGTGAATGAGGAAGATTTCCGGAAAGCCGGCAGCCTTTTTCAGCAATACGAAAAATTGTCCGGACAGCTGGAAATCATGGATTTACGAATCAGCCGGGAAGACCTGGAACGGCTCGAAACGGTAAAAGATGTTTCTATGTTGGAACAGGAAAAGCAAAAGCTGGAAGAAAAAATCGTGGAAAAGGCAAACGCGCTCCGCAGCATGAGAAAAGAAGCGACGGAAATCCGGTTTGAACTGGACAGGTTGGAAAAAGGCGGAACGTTTACCGAAAAACTGCATGAATATTACAGCGCGCTTTCGGAATTCCGGGAAGAAGCTTTTGAATGGGCGCGGTATGCCACGGCAAAACGTTTGCTTTCCGGCATGATGAAGCGGCTCCGGGAAACCCGCTTTCCGCAAGTCCTGCACAAAGCCGAAGCGTATTTGCAATGTTTAACAAACGGATCGTATGTCTCCCTCCATATGGGCGGGGAGGATAGCCGTTTTTATGTTAAACGGCGTGATGATGTGCTGTTTGCCGCAAATGAGCTGAGCCAGGCAACGGCGGAACAGCTGTATATTGCTTTACGTTTTTCCCTTGCGGAGGCGCTCGGCGGGGAATTTCCGTCCCCGGTTGTCATTGATGACGGCTTTGTTAATTTTGATATTTACCGGACAGAGAAAATGGCCAGGCTGCTGGACCAGGTGAGCGAATCGAGGCAGGTGCTGCTTTTTACATGCCAGCAGCCGATGCTCCGGTTTTTTAAAGGCCATGGGGTGAAAACCTTGGGGGCTGTACACGATCAAGGGATGGCGGGATCCGGAAACATCAGCCGCATTCAGCCGTAAAAAAGAGGGGCGGGTCCGAATGCCTGTATTTCAACACGGCAGGGAAACACACAAGCAAAGCCGGTTGAGATAAAAAGCGGATTGCGGCCGGATTATGGTATACTTTAAGACAAATAATCAGGGGTTAGATCGGAGGATTCATGTATGGCAAAAGGGCTACTCTACTATGAGGTGGGCGAGCAGTTTGACGCGTTTCTGCTCATCAAACACGCAACAAAGGGGATCGCGAGCAACGGCAAACCTTTTTTAACACTGATTTTGCAGGACCGGACCGGGGATATCGAAGCGAAGCTCTGGGATGCGACCGAGCAGGACGAACAAACATACAAACCGGAGACGATTGTAAAAGTAACCGGGGACATTTTAAATTACCGCGGGCGGCTGCAGCTGAAGATCCGCCAAATCCATCCGGCACAACCGGGGGACGGCGTCCGGATTGCCGATTTTATCGAAACGGCCCCGGTATCGCAGGAAGAAATGATAGGGAAAATCACCCAGTACATTTTTGATATGAAAAACCCAAATATCCAAAGGCTGACCCGGCATCTGCTGAAAAAATACCAGAAGCGGTTCCTTGTCTATCCGGCTGCAACGAAAAACCACCACGAATTCGTATCGGGGCTGGCGTACCATGTTGTCTCCATGCTCGACCTTGCCAAGGCAATCGCGGGCCTCTATCCGTCACTCGACCGGGATTTGTTGTATGCCGGTGTCATTTTGCATGACTTGGGAAAGGTGCAGGAACTGTCCGGCCCGGTCTCAACAACTTATACGACTGAAGGGAATTTGCTCGGCCATATCTCGATTATGGTCAGCGAAATTGCAAAGGCAGCGGAGGAACTCGGAATCCACGGAGAAGAAGTGATGGTGCTGGAACATATGGTGATCTCCCACCACGGGAAAGCGGAATGGGGAAGCGCCAAGCCCCCGATGATTAAAGAGGCGGAAATTCTCCACTATATTGATAATATTGATGCGAAAATGAATATGCTTGACCGTGCGCTCCGCAATGTCAAACCGGGCGAATTCTCGGACCGGATTTATGCGCTTGATAACCGCTCTTTTTATAAACCGGCGTTTCATCAGTGAGATTCATAGAAATACAAACGTTTGGAAAGCGCCCGTCCGGTGAAAAACTTTTAAAATGCCTTTCAAAATGAAAGGCATTTTTTAATGGATTGCGCCATACAATATAGCAGGGACAAACCGAAGAGGAGGGAAAAACATGGATTTCCCGATCTGGATTTATTTTGTTGTGGCGGGCATCGTCATATGTGCGTTTATGGCGGTGAAAACAGCCAGGGAAGAACACGAACAGGAACAGGAATGGATTGAAAAAGAAGGGGAAGTCTTTATTGAAAGGATGCATAAAGAAAAAGAACTGCGCAGCGGTGAAGCTGAAAAAGCCCATGAAGCATAACGGCCACAAAAAAACCGCCCATAATCGGATGGGCGGTTTTTTGCAGCATTATTTGCTTGATGAAGTCCCGAGCAGGGAGTCAAAAGTCGTTTTCAAATCTTCATCTTTTACTTTCACGTCAGCCGCTTTTAATTCTTTCTTCAAAGCGGACTGGATTTTTTCCGTTGTTACTTTCGATGCTTTATATTGTTTGACGACGTCTTTTTTCATTTCGCTGTACGGTTTTTTCTTTTTTTCACCGGTCAGTTGAATAATATGGTAGCCGTAAGAAGTCTTAACAGGGCCGCTGACTTCATTGACTTTCAGCTTATATGCAGCATTTTCAAAATCGCTGTCCATTTCGCCTGCACCGAACCAGCCGAGATCTCCGCCTTTAGAAGCTGTTGCGGTGTCGGTTGAATTCTTTTTGGCCAATGTCGCAAAATCGGCGCCTTTATCCAGTTGTTTCTTGATATCTTCTGCTTTCGACTTGCTGGAAACAAGAATATGGCGCGCTCTAATTTCCGGTTTTATATCATTGTTATAATAATTTTTTAATTGTTTTTCCGTTGGATGGATTGTCGCCTCTGCAGCTTTTTGTTCAAGCAGGCTGACTTTCACGCTGTTGCGGAAATCTTTTTCGTTTGCATAACCGTATTGCTGCAGCGCTGTATCAAATGAGCTGCCCAATTGTTTTTTTGCATTGTTTACTTGTTTGTCAACTTCGCTCTTTTTGACAGTGTATTTTTTGGACAGGACTTTTTCAATGGTAAGCTGCTGAAGCACAGTTGAACCATATTTATCCTTCATTGCATTATATAATTCGTCTTTGGTAACATTTCCGGCTTTCGTCTTAACGACGGCGCTGTTGCCGCTGTTGCCGCATGCTGCAAGTCCGAACACGCTGCCTGCCAAAACAAGGGATAGTACCCATTTCTTCATTCAAAAACAACTCCTATTCATTTAGTTGTGCAAGAGAGATTTACAACCACTACTATAACATAAATTGAAAGAGAAAAGAAAGGGATTGCCAGGTTTCTTATGGAATTTTCACACCATGCCAATCTTCTTTTCATATGGGGCAGGCGTTTGCAGAGGGCAGGATGGATGTTTGCAGCATAGGATATGATGTGGAGTTCCATTGCGGATTCGTGAAATTTAGGCCGGCAAATAGACGGAAGCCTTAACCAATACAGGGGCGGATGAATAATATACGTATGAAACAAGAGGAGGTGGATGGAATGAGCGGAGGAGCAGCTTACGGAGGCGGCTTTGCCTTACTGGTTGTGTTGTTCATTTTATTGATCATTATTGGTGCATCCTGGGCTTGGTAAAATTTGGGGCCGGCAGCAGCCGGCCTTTCTTGTTGTGCGCTGTTATGGAATGCCAAGGTAGGAGGAAAACAGTAAAATGGTCATGAGGATGTTGATTGTCCAAAAAAATCCGGGCTTCTTCCAGTATTTCTTTTTTTGTACATAGATGGCTTGTCAATACGTTGATAAAGTATAATATAAAGAAAGCGTAACCTGTAAAAAAACAAGCACATACATGCCGGCCGGGCCCCCTCCCGAAAATTTGCAGTAAAATAAAGGCGGAGCGCTCCGGTTTTGAACCCTGGATTCGTAACGTTCCGCCTGTCTTTCGGATGGCAAATGTGTGATGCACGCTGATCTTTTCCATGCAAGGTGGATGAACGACTATTCATTTTTAACAGGCACTGCCTTGTACCGCTCATGGCGGATGCCGCGGGGAAGTTTTTAAGGGCCGGCCGGACAATGGGCCTTGCCGGAAAACAGGCCCTGTCTAAAGTCCGGGGTCGCGCTGTTCTTAGCTGAACCATAAAAACATATAAACGAGGGAACTGAATGGAATCGATTGAACAAAAGCTGGAAAGACTGGAATTTTATCAAACATTGCTTTTAAAAATGATCGGGACCGGCCAATATCCTTTTTTCAGGCTGATTATGGAAAAACAGCTTTCAAAACAGGACATTGAACAATTTTATGCGTTGTGCGATCGTTTGAGCGATGAGTTGAAAGAACAGAAGGCGGACAAATTTGTATTTTTTTATCCGCTTTTTCAAAAGTTTAAGGATTCCCTGCATGAAAAACTGCAGCCGGCGGAAGTGATTGCCGCCTGTTTGCAGCAGGGGCTGTATCCTGAATTAATGAAGGCATTGAAACGGAATTTGTAGCTGTCCGAAACGGGTCAAAAGCGGTTCAGCGAAGGTTTTTCCAACAGTTCCGTTTCAATGGCGTCATCCAGCTCCCCGTTGAAAATGGAATTTTCCACAATGTCCATAAAATCCTGGCCGTAAATTTGGCGTACGATCGCAGCCAGTTCCATCATATCCGGAAATTTGCCGTAAAGATCGTATAGCGGCATTGTGCCCTGTATGACAGAGCTTTTTTTCGGGTTAAACGCTTCCAGCGATTTCAAAAAAATCTCTCTTCCTTTATGGGTTAATTGAATATACGTGTTCCGCTTGTCGTTTTCCTTTTTTGAGAATTCGAGCAAGCCGCGCTCCTCAAGCTTTTTCGAAAAATTAAAGGCTGTTGATACGTGCATCACCCCGAATTTTGCCACGTCCGAAATCGATGCGCCCTTTAAATGATAGGCTATCCATAAAATATGATGTTCATTGATGTTCAGATCAAAAGGCTTAATCCATTGCTGCCAGTCTTTTTCAATCGTTTTCCAGAGCGCTTTCGACAATTGCGTGACCCTTTTGCAAAATAGAAGATACTCATTGGTCGTCAACATTTGTTCCGTCATATTTTTCCCATCACCCCTTACCCTATATATTATCATTATGCCAGTAAAATAAAAAGTAATAAAAAACAATATACGAAATTTTTTTGAAATGAACAGCAAAGAAAAAAACCGGAAAGCGGCAACCGCTTTCCGGGCAGCGAAAATTCAGGAAGATTTTTTCTCCATTTGTTGTTCCATGTTTTCAATCGTTTTCCGGATGTCCTTGATTTCATTTTGCAGGGCTTCTTTGTTTGGCTCAATGCTTTTTTGCCATTCTTCGATACAATGTTGGAGTTCCTCCATTACGTTCGTGGCAACTTTTTTGCCTTCCGTTGAAAACGATTCGACGGATTCTTTTAAGTCTTTCACATTTTCGGCGATTCTTTTGGCTGATTCAATGAAATCACCGGAGTTATTTTTGATGGCTTCCCGTACTCTTTTTCCGGAAGCGGGTGTGGTGAAAAGGACGGAAACAGCGCCTGCTGTTGCCCCAACCAGTAATCCGTAAAATAAACTGGACTTGTTCATGGAAAGCACCTCCTGCAATGGTCTTTTATCCTCATGATATAGAATTTCCCAGCCTTTTGCAAAGTTCTCTTTCTTCTTTGCCGCCCTTGCCCAAAGCGATATTCCAAGCCTGGACGCGAACGGTCCTTCATAGGCGGTACAAAGGACAAAAGAGCGGACTTTGCGCGTGCCTTCTGCTTGTTCTTTACCCCTGTCTGGTACATGTTAACCCGCATCAGGGCATATGATGTAATAGTCCAGGCAGAAAAGAGGGGGAGTTCGTTGGGGCGTGTTGCTTTCTGCTTTTTAATGGCCGGCGTTGTCCTGTTTGCCGCGATGGTCCGGCACATGCTGCTGTACCAGAAAAGAAGAATTTATCCGCCGCGGAAAATCATCAGAAAAAGGATCGCATTTTTCGGAACGGCCGGAATGGTTTTCCTGCTTCTTGCCGCTCTGTTTCACTTATTTTAAGCTGCGCAAGCGAAAAAAACCGCCGGAAACCCGGCGGCCATTTTCACGCTTGCATGCTGTGGGCGGCATTTGTGCGCTTTGCAACGGTTGAGACGATCGGAAAAAGAATAAACATCGCAACTGCATTGAGCGCGGTTGCCGGCAAAACAACGGTGCCAAACAAAATGGCAAAAGGCCCCGGCAACCCGGCAATGAAAAACGCGGATCCTAAGAAAATGATGCCCGAAATCAGTGTGCCGACGGCCGTGAATACAATAAGTGCCGGCAGCTTTTTTGCCAGTTTCCCGGACGCGAGAAGCAAACCGTAAAAAACAAAAGAAGTGATGCATTTATCGATGATGTTCGGGAAAAAACCGCCCGGGAAGCTGGTAGTCAGGCCGGAAATGATGCCGGTCAGCACACCAAGCAACAGTACGTATTTTTTCTCCCTGAACAAAATAATGCCGATAAACATCATGGTAAGCATCATATCCGGTTTCATCCCGAACACAAAGCCCGGAATCACCGTGTGTAATACCGTGCCGATCCCAACGAGCAACGCCAAGCTGACAAGGGATTTTGTCTTCTTCTGTCTCCACTCTCCTGTTCTCATCTCATCTGGTGCTTTCCCACCGTACCCTCATGGCCGGCGGCGAAAGATTAACCTTATTATAGCATGCAGACGGAAAAAGTGGCGCATGTTTTGAACAAATTGGGCGCTACAAAAAAACAGCAGCCCAAATGGCCGCTGAATAAAATAAGCGCGAAACCGGCTGCAAAGACGCAAAAATGGGCTTTTTCACCGGTGCTGCCCGGTGCGGCTTATATATTTTGGGAAATCTCCGCGGCGATTTGCCGGAGGTCCTCCTGGCTGTAATCTTTTTCATGTGTTTTCCAGACTGCCCCGAAGCCGTCTCCTTTTCCATATCGCGGGATCAGGTGCATATGATAATGGAATACAGACTGGCCGGCAATCTCGCCATTATTGTTCAGCACGTTGAGCCCTTCCGGCTGGAATGCCGCTTTCAAAGCATTGGCTACGACCGGGACGGATTCAAAGAAATTGCGGGCAATCTCCGGCGTCAGTTCGTAGACATTCTCTTTATGTATTTTCGGGACAATCAGGGTATGGCCCTTTGTCACCTGGCTGATGTCAAGAAAAGCGTATACATGCTCGTTTTCGTACACTTTTGCACTCGGGATTTCACCGTTTATAATCTTGCAAAAAATACACATTTTGATCAACCTTTCCATTTTTTTGATTTCATTATAACGGATGAAAAGGCGAAAGAAAAGGAAACGGGGCGGAAACCTGCGTTTCCGCCCCGTTCTGCAGGGTTTTTCAACTAGCCAAAAGCGCCTTTGATCAACACTTCATTTACGAATGATATGGTTGATAATGGGCTTCCTCAACTTTTTCCAACGCGATCATCCCCTTATGGGTAACGTTTAAAGTGCATCGCCTTTAAACAGATTCACCGCCAGCACCTCATTGTAAAAGGTGCCTGGAAGTCGGTTATGGCTAATGTAAAGCATCGTTACTGGTCTTTGACAACCACCCCGATTGCATGTTTCCCCTGCAAGTATAGGATGGGCAAATGGCTGGAATTTATACATGCGTACCGCAAAAATTTTTCAGGCGCGCAGTTGGCATTCAGTCATGAACGCTTTCATGGTACAATAACGGTACAGATCAGAACTTTTGACACAAAGGGGTTCTTTAGATGACATTATTGGAAGTGGCGTCCTTAACAGGCGGATATACGAAAAAACCTGTGATTCAAGATGTTTCATTTACGGTAGAAGCGGGGCAGCTGGTCGGGCTGATCGGCTTAAACGGTGCCGGAAAAAGTACGACCATCCGGCATATTATCGGGTTAATGGAGCCGAAAAAAGGGCGGATCACGATCAACGGCAAAAACTTAAACGCGGATCCGGACGCTTATCGGAAGCAGTTTTCGTACATACCGGAAACCCCGATTTTATATGAGGAACTGACGCTGGAAGAACATTTGAAACTGGCGGCAATGGCATACGGCATCGATGAAAAAACCTATGCGGACAGAACCGCGCCTTTATTAAAGGAATTCCGCCTGCATAAAAAGCTTGGCTGGTTTCCGGCCAATTTTTCAAAAGGCATGAAGCAAAAGGTGATGATTATGTGCGCCTTTTTAGTCGAGCCGAGCCTGTACATTATTGACGAGCCTTTTCTCGGCCTCGACCCGCTCGGCATCCAGTCACTGCTGGATTTGATGGGCACGATGAAAAAAAAGGGGGCGGGAATCCTGATGTCCACCCATATTCTTGCAACGGCAGAACGGTATTGCGACGGATTTATCATTTTGCATAACGGGCGGATCCGCGCGAAAGGAACATTGGAAGAGCTTCAGCAGCAATTTTCGATGCCCGGCGCAACATTGGATGATTTATATATCCAATTGACAAAGGAAGATGACGATGAACGAAATTGACCTTCTTTGGAAAGAAAGGTTTGCTTCCTATTTAAAAAACTTAAGGCGCTATACCCGGTATATTTTTAATGACCATTTGCTGTTTGTGCTGATTTTCGGGCTGGGTGCCGCCGCTTTTTACTATAGCCGCTGGGTGAAGCATCTCAGTCCGGATTTTCCCGTTGCCCTTGTAATGGGCCTTTTGCTCGGGCTGTTTCTGGCGGCGAGCCCGGTGTACACGCTGTTAAAAGAAGCAGACCGGGTATTCCTTATCCCGATGGAAATGCGGATGCGCCCGTTTTTTAAAAAAGCGATCCTGTTTTCTTTCAGTATTCAAGCTTATCTGCTTTTGTTTGTGCTTGCCGCTTTGATGCCGATGTATGCGGCTGTTACGGGGCACGGATTCGGCCGTTTTTTTGGCCTGCTGGTCCTGCTTCTCGCGTTAAAAATGTGGAACCTGCTTTTGAGCTGGAATGTGTATAAACTGCCGGAACCGTATGCCCCTGTTTTCGACTGGATCATCCGGTTTGCATTAAGCGCCGCGTTTGTGTTTCTCGTTGTCAATGAGGCAAGCCTCTTTCTTGTGGGCATTCTGGCTGCCGTTATGCTCGGCTTGTTTCTGTATTTTTACCGGCTCGCCCAAAAACGGACACTCAGATGGGATGCGCTCATTGAACGCGAGCAAAGGCGGCTGATGGGCTTTTACCGGTTTGCAAATCTGTTTGCCGACGTGCCGGAACTCAAAGGGCAGGTCAAACGGCGCAAATGGCTCGATCCGCTCCTCGCCGGCATCCGATACGGCCAGGAACATACTTATCAATATTTATTTGCCCGCACGTTCCTCAGGACAAGCCAGTATTTCGGGCTTTTTGTGCGGCTGACCGCAATCGGGGCCGTGCTGTTGTTTTTCAGCCATGAACGGGTGCTCGCGCTCGTTCTAGCCGTCGTGTTTATTTATTTGACAGCTTTCCAAATGATTCCGATGATCGGATCCCACGATTTAAAAATCTGGCTGCGTCTCTATCCGGTGCCCCGCAAGTTAAAAGAAACATCTTTTATCCGGCTGCTTGCAGTCTGCCTGTATGTGCAGACGGCCATTTTTGCAGCGGCAGCCGCATTGAACGGCTTGTGGATGAACGGCCTTTTCGTTCTTGCGGCAGGAGCCGTATTTTCCTGGCTGCTTGTCGCCTGGTATGTTCCCGGAAAAATCCGTCGCCAGTAACGCCGGGCCGGAGTGCATGCCCTGTCCGTCAACTTAAAAAAACGGCACAGGCTCCTCATGCAAGCGGCGGGTTCGGTTAAAGCAGGTGGCAACCTGCCCGTAAACATGAAAAACGGCACAAGCCGGAGAGCCTGTGCCGTTTTTTCATGCCCAATCCGTCCAGTGCCGTTTTTAGCAATGCGCCCGTCTATGGCGTTTCAGCCACCGGCCAAAAAGCCGCCCTTTGCATTAGCAATTGCAAGTTTTTGCCGAAAAAACGGACCCTACGCCTGCAGCGGTTTTTCAAAACGCCCGGCTTGCCAGGAAAAAAACCGGGCTGGCAACGCTGATGCTTGAGCGCTTTTTCAGGCGTTCTGGTACCGGATGGCTGCTGCGCCCAAAGTTTTGGCGGCAATGAGCATCGCTTTTTCATGAATGTCAAAGCGCGGATGGTGATGCGGATAGGCCGGGTCGGCTTTTTCCGGGTCCGCCCCTGTAAAGAAAAAGGCGCCTTTTACATGCTGTAAGTAATAGGCAAAATCTTCCCCGATCATCGACGGGTCGACTTCTTCCACTTGGGTGACGCCTTCGATTTCTTTTGCGCAGTCCGCCAAAAATGCTGTTTCAGCCTCATGGTTCACAACCGGCGGATATCCGCGGAAATAGTCATAATCATATGTGCAGTCCGCGGCCAGGCATGTGCCTTGGATGATCCTTTCGATTTCTTTTTCCACCCTGTCCCGCACATCTTCGTCAAATGTCCGGACCGTGCCCGTGATTTTCGCCGTATCGGCAATGATATTGAAAGCATCGCCGGAAGAAAAGGACCCGACCGTTAAAACCGCGGACCGGATCGGATTAATCCGGCGGCTGATGACTTGCTGGAGATTCGTGACAAGTTGCGCCCCGGCCACGACTGCATCTTTCGAAAGATGGGGCTGGGCGCCATGCCCGCCATGGCCCTGGATCGTCACTTCAAACCGGTCGGCAGCCGCCATGAACGGCCCTTTCCGGTACTGGATGTGGCCAACCGGGACCGTTGCCCATAAATGCGTGCCGAAAATGGCGTCCACGCCTTCGAGACAGCCGTCTTCGATCATGGCTTTTGCCCCGCCCGGCGCGTATTCTTCGGCATGTTGATGGATGAAAACATACTCGCCTTCCAATTCGCTTTTCACTTCATGTATGGCTTTGGCGAGCATCAGCAGTGCCGCCGTATGCCCGTCGTGTCCGCATGCGTGCATCACACCCGGCACCTGTGATTGATAGGGTACATCATTTTCTTCCTGAATCGGCAGCGCGTCAAAATCGGCCCGGAGCGCGATCGTTTTTCCCGGCTTTGCGCCTTTTATACGGGCGACGACACCGTTTCCGCCGACATGTTCGCGCGGCCGGATGCCGAGGCTTCTGTAAAAATCAGAAATATAGCGGGCTGTTTCCACTTCTTTAAAGGACAGTTCCGGGTGCATATGGAGATATCTTCTTGTCTCCACCATTTCCGGGTAAAAACCGTCCAGTTTTTTATGTAATTTTTCCAACACTGTCATCTGCGATTCCCCCAACCTGTTATTTTTACTATTATACCATAATTGTGAAAAAGTCTGCTGCTTTATCGCGGTAACAGCTAAAAGGAAGCGGCACCTGCGGATGCAGGCTGCCGCTGTTGGCATATGTGAAAGGGCGGGCGCCTTACTCCATCCATTTACAGCACCGTGTCTAAACGGGCCGCTGTTGGCCTGCGCGAATGGAGAGACCATAGCTTCAGCCGCCCCGTTTCCAGCCTGCTCTGCGGTCAGATTAGAAACATCGCGACAATTGTTGTCACAATGAGGCCGGTGATGACAGGGATTAAATTGCGCCTTGCCAGTTCAAACGGGTCGACATTGCAAATGGCAGCAGCCGGAATTAATGCCCACGGAATGATCGTTCCCCCGCCGACAAAAATTGCGGCAATTTGCCCAAGCGCGGTCAGGGTGGCGGCTCCCGAACCGATTGCATGGGCAAACAGCGCTGCAATTGAGCCGGCGAGCGAAATGCCGGAAAATCCCGAACCGTCAAGGCCGGTAATGACGCCGACTCCGGCTGTTGTCAGTGCGCCGATTTCTTTTGAGACCGGCATAACCGATGCCAGGGCGCTGCCGAGATCATTTACAATCCCCTGTGAAGCGCCCGGCAGATCGGCGCCGATCATCGTATGGAAACCATCGCCGCCAAGATAGAAAAATGCGGCAATCGGAATGACGGGGCCGAACACCTGGAAACCGAACTGCAGGCCGTCTATCAAATATTTTGTCACTTTTTCAAAGCCGCTTTTACGGGAACCGGCCATTGTAATGAGAAGCAAGATCATGATCGAGGTGCCGCCAACGAGTGCGGTTGCCGCATCCCCCTGCAAATGAAAAAGAACCATGGCAACGATGTCAAGGATGAAAAACACAGGAATAAAAAAAGCAAAAAGTTTTTTGTATACCGGCTTGAGCCCGGGGACTTTTGCATCAGGCGGTGCAGTGCTCTCGGCCGGTTTCTCTCCGGCAGCAAGCAAGCCTTTTTTCATATCGCGTTTAAGCAGCAAAAAAGCGGTAACGGTCGTCACCACGCCCATCACAATGACGAGTGGGACGCTTGCTTCTATGACGGACGATACAGGAATGCCGGCGCCGTCAGCCGTCAGTTTCGGCGCCCCTTGGATGACATAGTCGCCGGAGAGGGCGATCCCGTGCCCGAACAAGTTCATGGCAACAGCCACGCCGATCGCCGGCAGCCCGACCCGGATCGCAACCGGCAAAAGCACAGCCCCCATCAGCGCGACAGCAGGGGATGGCCAAAAGAAAGTCGAGATAAACAGCATTAAAAAGCCGATGATCCAAAAAGCAAGATTCGGCCCTTTTATCAGTTTTGCGAACGGGGCCACCATCACATCATTGATTCCGGTATCAAGCATGCTCCTGCTCATCGAGACGATAATGGAAATGACAAGAATGATGGGCAGCAATTCTTTGATCGCAAATACAAAACTCGTAAAAATACCGCTGACAGACGCAGTGAACGATCCGGTTGCAATCCATGCAATGATGAAAATACCGGCAATACATACAAGGGACGTATCCTTTTTCAGGACCATCATCAGGATAATGAAAAGAATAAACATCAAATATACAAAGTGAATGGCAGTCAAATCAATGCCCATTTCCATTGCCCCCTTCTTGATGCAGCATATGGCGGGGGCAAGAAATGGGTGACTGTCACGATAATGCCTGCCACCCTCCGGATCATGCCGCAGGCCATCTGCGGGGCGTGCAGGCACGGTTTTACCTGCCTATCCTGTTCCGGAACCTTTGCAAATCAGTGTACCTAGTTTTTGAATCTCTGTACTGGCCTGCCTTTTTCGCGGCTGATTTGCAGGCCGGGCGCGGAAAGACAGGCTGCGGACTAAATTTTTTTCCCGATTGGCACTCCCACTTTCCCGCTCTGGAATTTTTCCAATCGCCCATTCTTCCGGTTCCTGAAATGGTCCGTGTATATCGAGGGGCCGGCCGGCAGCCTGCTTAACGGGCGGTTACAGCAACAGATCCCGGCTGCCTGAGCAGGCGGCCGGGATCTGTTTATCCTTCCTCTTCATCTTGCGGAATGACATATTCTTTTGTAAAAGCAGGGGCGTCATACGTGCTCTTGTTTGCGCCAATTTCTGTCAGATCCAGGCTGTGGACGAGCAAATAATCAATGGAACGCTTCCACTTTTCGAAACTCTCTTCGTCTTTCCAGCCGGTAATGGCGATATACGTATCCCCTTTTACCGGGCGGAGGAGCCGGTATGCTGCAAAGCCGGGCTTGCTTTCTATGGTCGGGGTGTTTTTTTTGAAGTGGAATTCGTAAACCGGTTTTCCTTCATCCGGAATCGGAAGATGGGTAAAAATGAAGAATATGCCGTCTTCCAAATTTCCGCTGGAGGCAGCCAGCTGATAACGGCGTGGCGAGGCAAAAACGGTTTTCCCCTCCGTTTCGTGCAACAACAGCGCATGTTCCGGGTTTTGCAACAGCACCATCTTTTCATCGGGATACTTTTCCTTTATTTTTAAGAGAAAAGCATAAGTACCCGTTGTGACGTAGACATTCATTTTGATCACCCCTCTCTGCTTCCAGTTTAACCTATATCTTTCCGCTGTTCAATTTGTAAAGTTTTGCAAAATAAAGACGGCGGCCGAAAGCGAATAGAAATAGGAAGCGGCTCACGCCTTTTCATCTTTTCTGTCTGTGCCGGAGAGGCGATGGGGGAAGGAAGCGGCACAAAATGGAATAATAATGAAAAAACCGGGCAAAAATCGGACATAGCCTGTATTCGCGTACAACCATAAGGAAAAGCAAAATACGGCAAATTTGTGACAGTTGGAAGAGCTGGCTGCACAATGCTTTTTGAAACGATTATAGTAAAAAAGATATTGCCCTCTCAGGATAAAATAGTTTTTATTTGAAAAGAATTATTATAAAATAAATGGTGACTGTGTGGCGTGAGGAGGATAACATTTGAAGAAAAAGATCTTAAACGATTCCCTTTTAAAAGCGGCAAGGGGAGAACAGGCAGGCCGCGTCCCCGTCTGGTATATGCGGCAGGCCGGCAGATCCCAGCCCGAGTACCGTAAACTGAAAGAAAAGTATTCTCTGTTCGACATCACGCATCAGCCGGAACTTTGCGCATATGTGACAAGGCTGCCGGTAGAGCATTATGATGTGGATGCCGCCATTCTTTATAAAGATATCATGACACCGCTCCCCGCCCTCGGTGTGGAAGTTGAAATCCTCAAAGGAGCAGGCCCTGTCATACATAACCCGGTTTCTTCGTTAAAAGATGTGGAAAAATTGGGGGAGTTGCATCCGGAAGAAGATGTTCCCTATGTACTGGAGACGATCCGGCTGTTGACGGAGGAACAGTTGGCGGTTCCGTTGATCGGATTTTCCGGCGCGCCTTTTACCTTGGCCAGTTATATGATTGAAGGCGGGCCTTCAAAAGATTATCGAAAAACAAAAGCGTTTATGTATACGGAACCAAAAGCGTGGTTTGCGCTGATGGAAAAACTGGCTGATATGATCATTGTGTATGTAAAAGCGCAAATCAAAGCCGGTGCGAGCGCCATCCAAATATTTGATTCATGGGCGGGCGCTTTAAATGCAGCGGATTACCGCAATTATATGAAACCTGTGATGGAACGGATATTTACCGCATTGCGAACAGAAAATACCCCGTTCATCCTGTTCGGTGTCGGGGCCGGGCATCTGGCGTTGGAATGGAACAGCCTGCCAATTGATGTGGTTGGCCTCGACTGGCGGCTGTCGATCCAAAAAGCGCGCGCGCTCGGCGTGACAAAAGCAATCCAGGGGAATCTTGACCCCGCCGTGCTCTTGGCCCCGTGGGAAGTTATTCAAGAAAAGGCGGCCGCCATACTGGACGAAGGCATGGCGCAGCCGGGTTACATCTTTAACCTCGGGCATGGTGTCACCCCTGATGTCCGTCCGGAAACATTAAAAAGGCTGACAACGTTTATTCATGAATACAGCGAAAGAAAACAACAGGAGGGAGCATAATGGAAAAGAAAAAAATCGGACTGCTCGTGATGGCGTACGGCACGCCGTATAAAGAAGAAGATATTGAGCGTTACTATACCCATATCCGGCACGGGAGAAGGCCCCAGGATGAGATGCTGGAAGATTTGAAGCGCCGGTATAAAGCAATCGGAGGTCTGTCCCCGCTCGCCAAAATAACAGAAAACCAGGCATATGCGCTTGAAGCGAGGCTGAATGAACGGACGGACGGAGCGGAATTTAAAGCTTATATTGGCTTAAAACATATTGAACCTTTTATTGAAGATGCCGTCAAACAAATGCATGATGACGGCATTGAAGAAGCGGTATCGATCGTGCTTGCGCCACATTACTCGGCTTTTAGCGTGAAATCATACAACGAAAGGGCGAAAGAAGCAGCGGCAAAACTGGGCGGACCCGCCATCCAATCGGTCGAAAGCTGGTATGATGAACCGAAATTTGTCGATTTTTGGGCACATCAATTGAAGAAAACGTATGCTACAATGAGTGAAGAAGAACGCACGTCTTCCTGCTTGATTGTATCCGCCCACAGCCTTCCGGAAAAAATTCTGCAGTACGGCGATCCGTATCCGGAACAAATCCGGGAAACCGCTGATCTGATTGCGGAGGCAGCGGGCGTGCAGACGTATGCAGTCGGCTGGCAAAGCGCAGGCAATACGCCGGATCCGTGGCTCGGCCCCGATGTGCAAGACCTTACAAGAACGCTGTATGAAAAACATCATTATAAAGCCTTCATTTATGCGCCGGTCGGGTTCGTTGCGGAACATCTGGAAGTTTTATATGATAATGATTATGAGTGCAAGGCAGTTTGCGATTCAGTTGGCGCATCGTATTACCGCCCGGAAATGCCGAATGACAACCCGGCTTTTATTGATTCGCTGGCTGAGGCTGTTTTGAAAAAAACAAAATCAGGGTTGCTGCCGCAAGAATAGGCAGCCGCCTGAGATTTTTTAACGGATTTCCATAAAGCATGACATTATTGCCAAAGAAGGTGCTGACAATGGCCGGAAACAGAAAAAAAGTAGCTGTGCTTGGCGGCGGAATCACCGGCTTGACAGCTGCTTATTATTTGCGGCGCCTTGTTGAGGACCAACAGCTGCCGTTTGATGTGATATTGTTGGAAAAAGGGCGCCGGCTTGGCGGAAAAATCCAGACGGTCAGGCGGGACGGATTTGTCATTGAACGCGGGCCGGATTCTTTTCTGGCAAGAAAGCAAAGCGCTTTGCATCTGGCACAAGATCTTGGGCTGTCGCCTTCCCTCGTATCCAATGCGACAGGCAAATCTTATATTTTATTAAACCAACAGCTCTATCCGGTGCCAAGAGGTTCTGTGATGGGCATTCCGACAAGATTGGCGCCTTTTTTTGCTTCTCCTTTGTTTTCTGTTACCGGCAAAATCCGGGCGCTCTGCGATTTGATCCTGCCCCGGAAAAATACCGGCGAAGACCGGTCAGTCGGGGATTTTGTCCGCTACCGGCTCGGTGAAGAAGTGCTGGAAAACCTTGTCGAACCATTATTGTTCGGGGTGTATGCCGGAGATGTCGACGAGCTGAGCGTGCTGGCAACGCAGCCTCAATTTTTCGAGGCTGTCCAAAAACACCGAAGCCTGATCCTCGGCATGAAAAAAGTAGCGGCGGAATTTGCGCAAGACTCCAGGCCAACCCGGAATAAGGGGGCTTTTTTAACCTTTCAAAACGGCCTCGAAACGCTCGTTGAAGCACTTGAGGAAAAAATCGGCGCTGAGGCGGTCATGAAGGGCGTGACAGTGGATACGGTTGAAATGAGTACGGGCGGCGGGGATTACAGGATCACACTGACAAATGGAACCCGCATCACAGCGGATTATATTATCTCGGCCCTTCCTCATTTTTCGCTCCCCCATATTTTTTCAAAGTATGCTTTTTTTGCGCCGCTTGAAAAGGTGCCATCCACATCTGTTGCAACAGTCTCGATGGCGTTTCCGGAGAGCGCGGTGAAAAAAGACATTGACGGGACAGGCTTTGTGGTGACGAGAAACAGTGATTATACAATTACCGCCTGCACCTGGACGCATAAAAAATGGCCGCATACAGCACCGGAAGGAAAGGCGTTGCTCCGCTGCTATATCGGCCGGTCAGCGGAATCCGCAGTCGTCGATCTCGCGGATGACAGGATTCAGAAAATCGTGCTGGAAGATTTAAATAAAATCATGGAAATAACAGCAGAACCGGAGTTTACTGTTGTTTCCCGCTGGAAATATGCGATGCCGCAATATACGGTGGGCCATAAAGCAAGAATCGGGAAAATTTTAGCGGCAGCCAAAAACGAATTGCCGGGCATTTCTTTTGCCGGCAGCTCGTTTAACGGGGTCGGCGTGCCGGACTGCATCTCCCAGGGAAGGGCGGCGGTTGGCGAGATGCTCCGGTACTTCCGGCTTCGGGCTGAATTTTAATAGGTGATGAAGAAAGCGGCATGGTGCATTCGGCTGGCACCTGCCGTTTTTATTGTCACGGAAACGGGAATGAGGGATGTGTAAAATCTTTTCCGGCGCGTTGCCATGCAAGTATGGCGCAGCGGCGGGAGATCATTCCCAACGAAGGAATGCTTTTACTTGAAGAAACGAATGAAAAATGCGCCAATGAAAAGCACTGCAGAGACTTGGCCGGAAGCATCATGGTTCCCGGATAACAAATACTTGATGTTCAGGAGGAAACGTGGTATATTACTTTTTGTACGAAAATGACCAAAAAACCAAATCAGTCACTCGTTCTAACGGGAGGTGGAAAGCTTGGAAACGGACCGCAGGCTGCAAATATTAAACGCTGCTACAAAATCTTTTGCCCAGTATGGTTATAAAGCGACAACAATGGATTTGATCGCCAAAATGGGCAACGTCGGAAAGGGGACCATTTACAATTTTTTTCGCAATAAAGAAGAATTATTCCATGAAATCATTGCCCGCCTGATTGATGAAATGGAGCAGGTGGCGGAAGCGTCAATGGATCCGGAAGCTTCTTTTTATGCCAATCTGCATTCCGCCCTGTTCAGCATTCTTGAATTCCGCAAAACCCATCAGCTGACGCTTAAATTATTCGAAGAGCAGAAAGAAATGGGAACGCCGGCCGTCAATGACATGGTCGAGAAAATTGAAGAGAAGATCATTGACTACCTGAAAGGAATGCTGGAACGGGCGATACAGGCGGGGAAAATCAAACCGTGCAATCCGGAGTTGACCGCTTTTATCATGTTTAAACTGTATGTCGCCATTATTTTTGACTGGGAAAAACACCATGATTCTCTGTCGAAGGAAGAAATTGCGGAGGCGTTTGAACTGTATTTGTTAAAAGGGCTGCAGAACTGATTTTTCGGCTGGAAAAGGAGGTATTTTAGATGGACAATTTATGGTTCGCGGAAATACGGAGTATTTTACGTTCGCCGAAAAAGCTGATTGAAACGGCAGCCATTATTCTTGTGCCAATTTTATATGCCGGCATGTTTATCTGGTCTCTTTGGGATCCGTACGGGCATATCGAAAAATTGCCGGTTGCCGTTGTAAATAAAGACAAAGGGGCACAAATGGAGGGGGAACATCTCGCCCTCGGGGATAAGCTCGTCAAAAATTTAAAAGAAAAGGACACCTTTAATTTTCACTTTGTCGATCAGCAAACGGCGGAGAAAAAACTGAAAGATAACCAATATTATATGATTATAGAGATCCCTGAAGATTTCTCTAAAAACGCAACCACTTTACTGGATAAAAACCCACAAAAATTGCAGCTGAACTATATTCAAAACCAGGCAATGAACTATATTTCTTCCAAAATTGAAGAATCTGCAATGACAAAAATAAAATCGAGCGTTGCAGAACAGGTGACAAAAACGTATGCGGAAGAAGTATTCGGCAAAGTGAAAGAGATGGCAAACGGCTACCGGTCTGCCGGAAACGGGGCAAAAAGCCTTGCCAAAGGAAGCGGCAAACTAAAAGACGGCGCTGTTGTCTTAAGAAAAGGAACGGAAAATTTGTTGACCGGCGCTACCGCCCTGAATGACGGCATCGGCCGGGTCCATAACGGGGCGGCTGATTTAAACAAGGGCGCTTTGAAACTGTATAACGGTTCACGCACGCTCGGCGAAGGGATCGCCCAGGTTGACAGCGGCGCCGTTTCCTTGAAAAACCATTTGGCCCAATTGGCGGCAAGCTCGGTTACTTTTTCAAACGGGCTGTCGGAGGCAAAATCGGGTGCGGATAAGGTAGCAAATGGTTCAAAAACGCTGGCCTCGGGTATGAACCAGCTTGCCTCGGCAAGCGGCCAGTTGCTTGATGCGTCGAAACAGCTTCAAACGGGAGCCGGCAAGGTGGCAGACGGGAGCGACAAATTAAGTAACGGATTAAATAGGGTCAACAGCCAGCTTCCGGCGTTAACGAGCGGCACCGACCAAGTGCAAAACGGCGTGAAAGAGCTGCAACAACAGCTGCCTGAAAAGCTTGCAGCGGGCATTACAAGCAAGATGGATGAAAACATGGAGACCAGGCTTACCGGCCTTCAGTCGCAAATCGATGAGATGAGCGGTAGCATGTTTGAACAGCAAAAGACCCAGGCGAAAAACCTGCTCAGCCAGTTAGAACAAGTGCTGCCGGCCGAAACATATAAGACGGTTTCCGACCAAATCTTAAGTAATTATACACCTGAAAAGAAACAAACATTCCAGAAAGCATTCCGAGAGCAGGTCAAAAAGCAGCTTTTGGCCTCGTTAACCAGCGGGTCTGCATCTACGCAAGCCGCTTTGCAAAGCCAAATTCAACAGGCGATTGCTCCGTACTTTTCTGATCTGAACAAAGGGCTTACAGAGGTAAGCAGCGGGCAGCAACAATTGCAAACCGGTATTGGCGAACTCGCCAAAGGCGCCAATCGTTTGAATGACGGCGCACAGCAACTTGCAAGCGGCCAAAATGCATTCGTCAAAAACGCAACCATTTTTAATGAAAAACTGCAACAAGCTGCATCCGGCGCAAACAGCCTCGAATCCGGGGCAACGGCGGTTGCATCCGGGCTCGGGCAGCTTTCCGGCGGTTCAGGCCAGCTCGTAAACGGAACGAAACAACTGGCAAACGGTTCAAGCGCGCTTGCAGAAGGGACCGGAAAACTGGCAGAAGGTTCAAATGAATTGACGAACGGTACACAATCACTTGCGAACGGCTCAAGCGTGCTCGTAAAAGGCACGTCCCAATTATTAAATGGCGCAGCCCAGTTGCAAAGCGGAAGTAAGCAGTTGAACAACGGTGCGGGCAACCTTGTTTCCGGCACGGGCCAATTAAATGCCGGCGCAGATAAACTGAGCAATAAACTTGGCAAAGCGGCTGACCAGGCCGGGGCCATCAATCCGACCGACGCCACTTATAATATGATGAGCAGCCCGGTCCGGCTGAACCATGATGCTGTGACAAAAGTGCCGAACTATGGTACCGGCCTTGCTCCGTATTTCTTATCGCTCGGGCTTTTTGTCGGCGGATTATTGCTGACAGTTATCTACAATGTAAAAGCCCCGGCAATCATGCCGAAAAACGGGGTAACCTGGTTTCTTGGAAAATTCGGCGTCATGGCACTGATCGGCATCTTACAATCGCTTTTGGCAGATTTCATTCTGCTTGATCTGCTGAAATTGCATGTGCAAAGTGTGCCACTGTTTATCTTTGCAACCATTATGACGAGCCTGACTTATATGGCGATCATCCAATTTTTGGTTGCGGCATTCGCGAACCCGGGCAGGTACATTGCGGTCATCATTTTGATTTTGCAACTGACGACAAGCGCAGGCACCTTCCCGCTTGAATTGATTCCAAAGCCGCTTCAGGCTGTCCATGACCTGATGCCGATGACATATTCGCTGCAAATGTTTAAAGCGGTGATTTCAAGCGGCGATTTCAGTTTCATGTGGCAAAATGCCGATAAGCTTTCGGTCTTTTTTGCGGCGTTTATCTTTCTTTCCCTTCTCTACTTTGTTGTGAAATTTAGACACCTTCATAAGATGGTAGAAAAGGAGGGGGCAGCCTCTCCGATGGAAGCATAAGAGATTTGCTGTGAAAGCGGCAGGACGAAGCCATTTTGGCCGGTCCTGCTGTTTTTTTATGGCTGTATTTGTAAACAGAGCTGCATGCCGGTCTTTGCATCTCAAGCGGCTTGCCGCATGGCTTATTTTGACTTTTACAGGGATGAATTGGTTCTCCCTTTTGTCATTCTCTGGGGAAGCGCTGCCGGATTTGGCGCCCAGGCATTTTACGGCTTGTGGGCGAGTGAATTGTTCCCGACGCGGTACCGCGCGGGCGCACAGGGGTTTATTTATTTCCTCGTCCGGTTCGGGATTGCCATCTGGTCTTTTCTGCTTCCAACCATTATGGACACGCTCAGTTTTAAAGTAGCGGGAATTGTGATGATCGTATTCCTTGTCATCCACTGTATCATCGGAATCGTTCTCGCGCCGTCTACACAAGGAAAAACGCTGGAAGAAATTGAAAAAGAACGGTTCGGGACCGTCCGGGGCGGGGAAAAACCAGCCGTTTCACCGGCAACCCCGGCGGAACAGCTGAACCAGTAAAACAAAAAAGGCACAAGTGCGGATCACACTTGTGCCTTTTTAAATGAAAAGATTATCTGTTTTTTGCCCGGCTGACCCTGAGTTCGGGCTGTTTGCTTCCAGCCGGCAGCAACGTCATCAGCGAACCTGCGACGATCAGGATAATCCCGGCCGCAACAGCCGGCGTAATCGCTTCTCTGAGAAAAATGAGCGCCAAAACCGGTGCCAGCGCCGGCTTAATAAAGAAAACCATCGAAGCCGTTGAGGCGCTCGTTACATCCATGGCAAGGAAGTAAAACGCAAACCCGAGCCCGGTGACAAAAATGCCGATATAAATCAGGCTTGGCAGCGTATGCCATGCAATTCCGCGGAACACGGGCACATTTGCAAATACGCTGAGGCCTATGGAACGCAGCCAGCCCGCAACAAATCCAATTTTCGAAAGCAATACAAGCGCAAGGATTTCCATACTGCCGGTAAAAAAGCTCAGGCAGGTTAAAATGACGCCGTCGCATTTAAATTGCTGGCTGCCCTTTCTGCCGACAACACTGTAAAGCGCAAACGTAACCGCCGAAAGAAGCGCAACAATAATGCCGAAAGGGCTTTGGATTTCAAACGGGTTGACGATAAACAAAATTCCGGCTAGGCTGATGCCCAATGCAACCAGCGTCCGCTTCGAAAGACGCTCTTTTAAAAGAAAATAAGCGAGCGGAATAACAAACAGCGGGTTGCAACTGAACAAAATCGCAACGGTGGAAGCTTTTGTATAAACAATGGCCAATTGGTAAAATGTCATGCTGATCACAACACATAAAAAGCCGGTTACAACAAAAAATAAAAAACTGTCCTTTGTCATGTGAAAATGATATTTTTTCATATGCTGAAACGCCAATGGCGACAATATAACCGCGCCAATAAAAAAGCGAAGCAGGTTCAATTGGATCGGATGAAACGTACCGGCAACCATTTTTATGGCAATTTCCATCGTGCTGAAAAATACAGCAGACAAAACAATGTACAAAATTCCTTTTTTCATGCTCATTACCTCGATCTCATTAAAATGTTTAAATGGTTATCCGGTCATCTGATGATCAACCAAAAAAAGCAGGGCAAATTTCCCCTATTCCAATTTTATTCCATCTCCTATTATAATGCTCTTCCGTTCATAAGGAAAAGGACAACTATGTGAACAATAGAACAAATTGGTGGCTGCCGCTTAAAGAATTCGTTTCCTTCCCCCCTCTTCTTATTTTTCCTTTGATTTTTGCTGTTTTCCTTATGGATTTGTTTGCGGAGAAACGGGAAAGTCCATTAAGGCTTGAGCCTTCAAAACCAGGCCGAAAGGGACAAAGGCTACTATTATGAGCCGACCGTGCTTGTCAATGTCGATAACACAATGGAAATCATGCGCGAGGAAATTTTCGGGCCGGTTCTCCCGATTGCCACGTTTAAAACGCTTGATGAGGCGATTGAACTGGCAAATGACTGCCAATACGGCCTGACTTCCGCCATTTTCACTTCCAATGTAGACACGATGATGCGTGCCAGCAATGAATTAAAATTTGGCGAAACGTATGTGAACCGTGAAAGCTTTGAAGCAATCCAGGGATTCCACGCCGGGTGGAGAAAATCGGGCGTCGGCGGCGCAGACGGCAAACACGGGCTTGAGGAATACTTGCAAACGCATGTTGTATATGTACAGTATAAATAATCAAAAGCGCCGGCCACCAGCCGGCGTTTTTGATTATCGCAGTCTTTCGATTTCTTTCATGATTTTGTCAGCATCAAAGTCCGCGCTCCCGTCAAAGTCTTTTATAAGCTCGCCGTTTTTATTGACGACATAAAAACTCGTGCCGTGGACAACCTGGTCATTTCCGTCCGATTTAGCGACCGGGTTTTTAAAATTTTTCATCGCAAACTTTTCGATTTTTTTCTGCGAATAGCCGGTAAGGAAATGCCACATGGAAAAATCGCTGTGAAATTGGTTGGCAAATTGTTTCAGCTTTTGTGGCGTATCCACTTCGGGGTCGATGCTGAAAGATACAAGCTCCACATCTTTGTAACCTGCTTTTTTGATTTTCTCCTGCAATTCGCTCATATGCAACGTCATCGGGGGGCACACCGTTTTACAGCTCGTAAAAATAAAGTCGGCCACCCACACTTTCCCCTTTAAATCGCTCAGGCTAAAAAATTTCCCGTTCTGATCCGTAAATTGAAAGTGTTCAACTGGATCCCCCTTTGGCGCACAGGAGGAAAGCGCTGGAAGCAAAAATGCGAACAACACGAAAAGTGCCATCTTTCTCTTCAAATCAGCCCCCCCTTTACGGATGTAAGCGGTATTTTGTATGATCATTATAACATGTATTTTCAGTATAAACGGTCAAAACAGAAAAAAGAGGGTGGAAATGGTGAGAAAGTGGATCCTGGCGGGCTTGTTCCTGATGGCCGCCTCGCTCTTTGCGGGATGCGGAAAACAGGAGACGGCGGCTGTAAAACCGGCGAAATTGGTAAAAGTACAGCTCATCGTTCCCAAAACGGCTGACGCCGGCACAAACATCCCGTTAAAGGCGGTGGTCACACAAGGGAAAGAAAAAGTAGACGATGCAGACGAAGTGAAGTTTGAAATCTGGAAGGAAAATTCGGATAAAAACAGCTCGATGCTGGAAGCGAAGCATGATCAGCACGGCATTTATACCGCAAAAACGGTCATTAAAGAACCCGGCACATATACGGTTCAGGTGCATGTGACAGCGCGAAAAATGCATGTCATGCCTAAAACCGATTTATCCGTAAAGTGAACTACCCACCACTTATTGACCTTGCGGTCTAATTGAAGTGGGGGCTTCTCGACTTATCGTTGCTTTTACTAGCCAACGAAAACTGACCGAGCTAACCCTCTTGTTCCAAGAGTTTTGTTACTTATGATAACGCTAATCATTGGTGCGATTCGCACCTTCACATTCCTTGAGGATGGGAGACTTCTTTCGGAAAGCCGTTAAAAAAAACCGGGCAGCGTGAAGGCGTTTTTTCATGCCTTGCGCTGCCCTTTTTGCTATTCATGGCTTTTCACGTGCAGGCAGTTCGGGCATGTATTGCCGTAGCATTCCGACTGCTCATCGATTTTTTCGCCGCATTCTGTGCAATATTTATCAGGCAGGTTTTTGAAAAAGTCTAAAATATTTTGTACCATTTTCACGACTCCTTTGTTATATAACTGTTTATTATGTTTTTAATTGTATTATAACAGTTTTCGAATGTCAATGCGAAATGGTGAATTTTTTAGAAAAATAGAGAAAAGATCAAAGATTGCCCACGGGCATCCCTTGTTCTATAATGAAAATGAAAGGGATTGCTTTACATTTTGCATAAAGGAGGCGGCACTATGCTGTTTATTGATAACCAGGGCATTACCGACCCGCGCATCAACCTTGCTATCGAAGAGTATGCCTTGAAAAATCTCGATATCAATGAAACTTATTTGCTTTTTTACATAAACCAGCCGTCGATTATTATCGGCCGCAACCAAAACACCATCGAAGAAATCAACACGGATTACGTGGACAAAAACGGTGTCATCGTCGTCCGCAGGCTTTCCGGCGGTGGCGCGGTGTACCATGATCTCGGCAACATCAATTTCAGTTTCATCACAAAAGATGACGGCGAGTCCTTCAGCAATTTCCGCAAATTTACCGACCCGGTTGTGCAGGCATTGCGCAAACTCGGTGTAAACGCAGAATTGAGCGGGCGCAATGACATTCAGGTCGGCAACCGGAAAATTTCGGGGAACGCGCAGTTTTCCACAAACGGGCGCATGTTCAGCCACGGCACCCTGATGCTCAATTCAGAACTTGATAAAGTCGCACAGGCTTTAAAGGTCAAAAAAGAAAAAATCGAATCAAAAGGGATCAAGTCAGTGAGGAGCCGCGTCGCCAACATCTCCGAATTTCTCGACCGCCCGATCTCCATGCCGGCATTCAGGCAATTGCTTTTGGAAAACATTTTCGGCGGCAAGGACATACCGGAATATAAGCTGACCGAAAAGGATTGGGAAAAAATCCGCCAAATTTCAAAAGAGCGGTACCAGACATGGGAATGGAACTATGGAAAATCGCCAAAATTCAATCTCCGCCATTCCCGGCGTTTTCCGGCGGGAACGGTCGATGTGCGCCTTGAAGTGAACAAAGGGATCATCGAAAACTGCAAAATTTACGGCGATTTTTTCGGCATCGGGGAAGTAAAGGATATAGAAGAAAAGCTGGCCGGCTGCCGTTATGAGCGCGCCGGCATTGAAAAAGCGTTGGAAGGCACAGATATCCGGCATTATTTTGGCAACATAACGAAAGAAGACTTTATCAGCCTCATCTATTAAGAACACACAAATTCCCGGGTTCCAATCGGCAATCCGGAAATTTGTATTGAAATATTTTAATTGTTTTTATATAATAAACGGGTAGAATGAATGATTGTTCACTCAGAAAGGGGAGGGAGAAATTGAATTTACCGTCCAGTTTAAAAAAGACGGCGGAAACAAACGCGGACAAAACAGCTTATATTTTTATGGACCAGCCTGTTACGTACAAGGAGCTTGACACGGCCGTTTCAAAGTTTGCGGACGGGCTGAAAAAACTCGGGCTCAAAAAAGGGGATCATATGGCTCTTCTGCTTGGTAATTCACCGCAATTTATTATTGCCTTGTACGGGGCGATGCGGGCCGGCGTGACCACGATACCGGTCAACCCGATTTACACGCCGGAGGAAATCCGCTACATATTGGATAACGGCGATGTGAAAGCAGTTGTGGCGCTTGATTTATTTGCACCGTATGTGGATAAGATCGATGCCCGGCTGCCGAAAGTGGAGCATTACATCATTTGTGAAACCGATCCGGCAAAAGCGGGCAAATATACGCACCCAAAATTGAAATCGTTTTCACAAATACTGGCAGAAAGTTCGCCGTCCGTCGATGAAGTGCCGCTTTCTGAAGAGGATACGGCGGTTATTTTGTATACGTCCGGAACGACCGGAAAGCCGAAGGGGGCGATGCTCACACATAAAAATTTATATTCGAATGCGAGCGATATCGGCTCCTATTTGAAAATGAGCGCGGATGACCGGGTCATTACGGCGTTGCCGATGTTTCACGTTTTCTGCCTGACGGTTGCCGTGAATGCGCCGCTCATCAGCGGGGCAACGCTGCTCATATTGCCGAAGTTCAGCCCGAAAGAAGTGTTCCGGGTGGCAAGCCGGTACAAAGCAACGATATTTGCCGGCGTGCCGACGATGTACAATTATTTGTTCCAATATGAAGGCGGGGATCCGAAAGACTTCGCCACGCTCAGGCTGTGTATATCCGGCGGCGCTTCGATGCCGGTTGCGCTTCTGAAAAACTTTGAAAAAAAATTCAATGTGCTCATTTCGGAAGGATACGGATTGTCGGAAGCCTCCCCGGTTACCTGCTTCAATCCGCTTGACCGCCCGCGCAAACCGGGATCGATCGGCACCAATATTGTCCATGTTGAAAATAAAGTCGTGGATGAGCTTGGAAATGAGGTGCCTGTCGGCGAAGTCGGCGAACTCGTAGTACGCGGTCCGAACGTGATGAAAGGGTACTATAAAATGCCGGAAGAAACGGCGGCTGCGATCCGGAACGGCTGGCTGCATACCGGCGACATGGCGAAGATGGATGAAGAGGGTTACTTTTATATCGTGGACCGCAAGAAAGATATGGTTATTGTCGGCGGTTTTAATGTGTATCCGCGCGAAGTGGAAGAAGTGCTTTACGACCATCCGGATGTCGTGGAGGTAGCTGCAGTGGGCATCCCTGACCCAAATCAGGGGGAAGCCGTGAAAGTATACGTCGTATCGAAAAACAAAAATCTGACGGAACAGGAATTGCTCGATTACTGCAAAGAACGGCTTGCCAAATACAAAGTCCCGAAAGAAATTGAATTTCTGGATGAGCTTCCGAAAAACACAACCGGAAAAATTTTGCGCAGGTCTTTAAAAGAACAGCTGCAAAAACAATCGGCCCGGCTATAAAAAATCGGGATACGGAAAAGCCAAAGATTAGAAAACCGGGCGCATGGTTTCCTAGAAAAATTGCAATATGGAAGCAGGGATTGCAAAAACCCTTTAAAAAACCGGCAGTAACCGGCAAAGAACGCTTGAAAGCCAATCAGATAAAATCCGCTCTCGGAGCGGGAAGCCGTTCGAAAGCCCGAAAGAAACGGCGGGACACCACCATCCATCGTGTCCCGCCGTTTTTTTATTGCATCTTTCTTGATAAACAACACTTTTTCAGTGCCCTTCTGAACGAAAAGCCAGATTTTTGGCATCTTGTTAGAAAAACAGACAAGGCGTATAATAGGAAAATATAAGAATATTGATAATCATTTCAAAGCTGGGGGGATAAAAGTTGGAAGCAGCATCCATGGCGGAGGAAAAAACAGGCAGTTTTAAACCCGGGCTGCAGGCAGGCGCAAGCATTGCGATCGGATACTTTCCCATTGCCCTCACATTCGGCCTGTTGTCTAAAACAACCGGCCTGACGCTGATAGAGACTGTGCTGATGAGCCTGATTGTTTATGCCGGCGCCAGCCAGTATATGGGTTTAAGTTTGATTGCTGCCGGCACAAGCCCGTTTGTCATTATCCTGACCACCTTTGTCGTCAACATCCGCCATTTTCTCATGACTGCCGCTTTGAGCCAAAAAGTGGAAGAACCAAGCAAATGGAAACGCGGATTGTTTGCGTTCGGCATTACGGATGAAACTTTCTCGGTGCTCGCCACACGGAACGGAAAAATACCGCTCGGCTACGGATTTGGCGTCACTTTTATCGCTTATGCCAGCTGGGTCGTGAGCTCCGGGATCGGGTATGTAATCGGAGCCAATCTGCCGCAATTTTTGCAGGCAAGCATGACGGTTGCCTTATATGCGATGTTTATTGGCCTCCTTGTCCCGTCTTTGAAAAAAAGTGTGAAAGTCCTTTTCCTTGCCGCCCTTTCAGCAGTGTTCAACAGCATTTTTACCGGGTACGGCGTCATGGAGGAAGGCTGGTCCATCATCGTATCCACTTTGTTGTCGGCTGTTTTGGTCGAAATGGCGGAAACATACAAACGGAAAAAGCGGGTGAAAGAAAAATGAGCACCATCCTCCTCGTGATTATCGGCATGGGCATCGTGACGTTTTTGCCGCGGATGCTGCCGCTCGTCCTTTTGCAAAACAAAACGCTGCCGCCCTTTTTGGAAGGCATTTTAAAAAATGTTCCGTACGCGATTTTAGGCGCCTTGATTTTTCCAAAAGTGTTTTTGATCCAAAAAGATCCGCTGTTCGGGGTAATCGGCGCGGGAACGGCCATCCTCCTCGCGTTCATCGGCGCGAATGTCATCATTGTCGTGCTCGGGGCGATTGCGGTGTTGAGCTTTTATTCTTTTCTGTTTTAAGGCAAAGCCGTATTGGCTGTTCTAAATGCCTTTTTCCTTGGCTACATATATAGAAGAGGACAAGGAAGGAGTGCATGTGGAGTGAAGATGAAGTGGGCGCTGCGGGCGATTGCGGCATACGTTTTGTTCGGCCTTTTGATGTACTGGTATTTGTTTTATTACGCCGATGCTGCTCTTCCCGCCCAATATAAAGGGACAGCCGCAGATCCCGCTACTTTTATGAGCGGCCGCCAATTGTTTCTAAGCGAAGAATACTCAAAAATCAGGAATCTGCTTTTTTTCCTGTCCGTGCCATATGAGTGGTTGTTTTATTTTTTGGTGCTTGTGCTTGGTATTTCCAAAATGTTTGAAAAATGGGCGGCGGCAGTTTCACATATCCGCCTGATTCAAACCGCGGTTTATTTCTTTTGGTTTTCGCTTGCAGCCTTTTTGTTTACCTTTCCGTTCGATTATTTGTCCCATCGTTTTTCAAAAGCGTACGGCATTTCCGCCCAAAATTTTGCAGGATGGATGAAAGATGAACTGACCGATTTCTGGGTGAATTTTGCCATCATGTTTGCTGTCGTCGCAGTATTGTACGCCCTGATGAAAAAATTCCGGCGGAAATGGTGGCTCCCGGCCTGGCTGCTTTCCATTCCTTTTACGGTGTTTATGATGTTTATCCAGCCGGTCGTGATTGACCCGCTGTATAACGATTTTTATCCGTTAAAAGATAAGGCGCTGGAGGCGAAAATTCTGGCGCTTGCGGAAAAAGCGCAAATTCCCGCTGACCATGTGTACGAAGTGAATATGTCGGAAAAAACAAACGCCCTGAATGCTTACGTCACCGGCATCGGCTCCAACTCAAGAATCGTGCTCTGGGACACGACCCTCAACCGTATGGATGATAAAGAAATTTTATTCGTGATGGCACACGAGATGGGGCATTATGTGGAAAAACATATATATTTCGGCATCGCGGGCTATATGTTGATGATGCTCATCGGGCTGTGGCTGGTTGCCAGGTGGATGAATGCGGTTGGGCGTTGGAAAGGAAGCGGGCGGTGGATGTCCGGGGTTTCCAGTATCAGCTCGCTGCCTTTATTTCTGCTTATTTCCTCGGTTCTGCTCTTTGCGTCGAGCCCGCTTGACAACTGGGCATCGCGCTACCAGGAAATGCGGGCGGACCGTTATGCCGTACAGATGACGCATGATAAAAAGTCCGGCATTGAAACGTTCCAAATTTTAACAAAAGCGGGTTTAAGCGAAGTCAATCCGCCGCTTCTCGTCAAAATATTTCGCTATGACCATCCGACAATACTGGAGCGGATCCGCATGCTGGAAGAATAAGGAATACTGAAAGTGCAGCAGGCGCGGCCTGTTCCGGGCAAAAATCTTTTGGCCGCGCCCTGCACCTGCCATTTTTATGCAAAAGAAAAGCCATGCAAACGGGCCGGGCCTGTTTGCATGGCCTGTATTTATCCAAATTGCAGGTTGATTTTTTTAAGTTCGTTCGTTAAATGCATGAACTGCTCCTCATCGCGGAGATCAAGTACATGGTCAATTTTTCTTAATAACTCTTCTCTTTTTTTGTTCAGCAGGATCTCATTCAGCAACATGTCCGTGTAAATGTGTTCCACAAATTTCTCCATCTGAATCCGGGACTTCGGGCTTTCTTTCGGCACGTCAGAGAAAGATTTTTTGTTTTCCATGTATGATCACCTTTTTCGCTTTTTTTTATTATACAGAGCATTTCAATAAAAAGCAATGTAAAAATTGAATTTTTCTGAAACGATTAACAAAGAAAAAAATGCATATTTTTAAAAAAAGTACTAGAAATGTAGGAAGATTGTACTATAATAGAGAGTGGATCATGAGAAAAATAAAATGGGGGAATGCATTATGCAACATGGACAATTGGACATTCATCCAAACACGATTGCGCTGATTCCTTGTCAGGAGGGGGGAGAAAAAGGGACCAAAATATTGGAAGTGGATCGGGAACGATTTGTGCCGGAACTTCCCCTGAATATCGTGAAAAAAAGCTGCAAATACTTTGGAAGCGATTACGAAGGAAGAAAAAATGCGACAAAAAGCCTGATTCATGTCCGGCACAAGCCGCCGATCCTCGTCGATCCCCATACAGCTACCATACTTTTTCCAACAAAATCGCCCAGCCAGCCGGATTGTATTTGGCTGATCTCCGGGCATATTAAAGACCACACCCCAGAAGGCAAAAAAACTGAAGTGGTTTTTTCAAACAATCAATCACTCGTGTTGCCAATCAGCTATGGATCGTTTATCAATCAGTACCATAAAGCGGCTGCTTTGCAGGTTGCATATGAAATCAACATCCGACGCTCCCGGATGCAATTCTTGAAACAACAGGGATACAGGGCGATGGAAGACAGCGGGCTGTATTGGATTTAAGCCTGGCAGGGAAGGGGGGTCCCTGCCTTTTCGTCCAATAAAACGAACGCTGCACGGGAAATAAAAATGAAACATTGCGAACTGCAAGTCCGTATACAGGGGGAGTGCATTTTGAGGAGGTAGGGAAATGAACAACCACGATATTGATTTTAAACTGGTCGGGGACGACATGCAGTTTGTTGAAGTAGAACTCGACCCGCAGGAGACCGTCATTGCCGAGGCCGGCAGCTTGATGATGATGGAAGACGGCATCCGGATGGAAACGATTTTTGGCGACGGCTCGGGCGGCCAGGGCGGCGGCATTATGGGAAAACTGTTCTCTGCAGGAAAACGGCTGATCACCGGTGAGAGCCTGTTTATGACCGCCTTTACAAACGAAGCCCGTGATAAAAAGCATGCAGCGTTTGCAGCGCCGTATCCGGGCAAGATTGTGCCGATTGATTTAAGCGAACTGGGCGGGAAAATCATTTGCCAGAAAGATGCATTTTTGGCAGCGGCAAAAGGGGTCTCAGTCGGCATTGAATTTCAGCGGAAACTCGGAACCGGATTTTTCGGCGGGGAAGGGTTTATCATGCAGAAGCTTGAGGGAGACGGCTTTGCCTTTATCCACGCTGGCGGCACGATCCAGAAACGCGAGCTCGCACCCGGCGAAATATTGAGGGTGGATACAGGCTGTCTTGTCGCCATGTCAAAGACGGTAGATTATGACATTGAATTTGTCAAAGGGATCAAAACAGCCCTTTTTGGGGGAGAGGGCCTGTTCTTTGCCACTTTGCGCGGGCCGGGGTCGGTCTGGGTGCAGTCGCTGCCATTCAGCCGCCTGGCTAGCCGCGTATTTGCCGCAATGCCGGCAGCGGGCGGTTCGAAAGATGAAGGCAGCATGGCAAAAGGCTTGTTTAATTTGTTTGACGGGGATTAAGAGGTGTAAAAGCACTGCATTTTGCGGGACGTTTCCCGGAACAGGCAGTGCTTTTTTTTCGGCATTATACGTCTGGAAGCAGGAGCGCGCCCTGATGGCGGTTCGCGGCCCCGTCCGGACGGGAAGGGCATCCGGATTGGATAGGAAGGATTTTTCCGGGGGCGGGAACAGGCAGTGTTTTACGTGGAAGCGGGCATCCCCCGGCAGAAAAAAACAGGAAGCATATTTTTTAGGCAAAAATGCTTGATTCATAGCACAATATCCGTTACAATAAAAGAACAAATGTTCCTTGTCCGGCATCTTTCCGGATATGGGGGCCAATGAGCTCATCAAAAGGAAGTGAACCAATTGTCCCTTCGATTTATTACCGGGCGCCCCGGGACAGGAAAGACAACTTTCATCCAACGTGAAATCAGGCAGAAACTGCTTGGCGATCCGGGCGGGGCACCGCTCATTTACCTTGTTCCGGAGCAAATGACTTTTTTATCGGAAACACGGCTTGCGCATGAACCTGAACTGGGCGGGATGATCCGTGCCCAGGTGTACAGTTTTACGCGCCTTGCCTGGAAAATATTGCAGGAAGTCGGCGGGATCAGCCGTACCCATGTATCGAGCAGCGGATTAAATATGCTCATTCGGAAAATTTTGGAAGACCAAAAAGAAGAACTGTCGGTTTTCACGCGGGCGGCGGATAAGACGGGCTTTATTGACAATGTCGAACGCATTCTGACTGAGTTCAAACGGTTTTGCGTCTCGCCCGCACAGCTTCAGGAAAAACGCGCCTCAATCGGGGAAGCGGACGGGGGAAGAGTGCTTTCCGACAAGCTGCACGATTTGGAACGCGTATATCAGGCATATGAGCAAAAGCTGGAAGGCAAATACATTGATTCAGAAGATTACTTAAGGCTGCTTGCTTCTGCCATTGAAAAATCGCGCTATCTCCAAGATGCGGAAATTTATATAGACGGGTTCCATACTTTTAACCCGCAGGAATACCTGGTGATCGGGGAACTCTTGAAAAAATGCCGCCGCGTTACGGTTGCGCTCACAACGGACCGGGCTTTCCGCGGGAGGCAGCCGGATGATTTATACTTGTTCCGGATGCCGGGAGAAGCCTATGCACATATCTATGAACTGGCGCGCGCCTTTCAAATTGAAACGGAAGAAGACGTGGCGCTGTATGAACCGGCCCGTTTCAGGCATGAAAGTTTGCGCTTTTTGCAGTCCCGGTTTGAAGAACTGCCGTTTCCTTCTTTTCCGGGGGAAAGCAGCATCGAGATCTGGCAGGCGAACAACCGGCGGGCGGAAATCGAAGGCGTTGCCCGTTCTATCCGTGAAGCCGTCATGGAAGGCAGCTGCCGTTACCGTGATATTGCCATCCTTGTCCGCAACGGGGAGGCCTATCAGGATTTAATCGAAACGGTTTTTTACGATTATGATGTGCCGTATTTTATCGACAGAAAACGGCCGATGCTGAACCATCCGCTCATTGAACTGATCCGTTCGACTTTGGAAATCATCCGCGGCAACTGGCGTTATGAACCGGTTTTCCGTGCCATCAAAACAGAATTGCTGTTTCCGCCTGGAGATGCCCGCACGTTGCGTGAAAAAATGGACCGGCTTGAAAACTATTGCCTGGCTTACGGCATCCAGGGAGAACGCTGGACGAGCAGAAAAAGATGGGAATATAGGCGGATCCGAGGCCTCGAACTGGAAAACCTTCCGCAAACGGATGAGGAAAGAAAAATCGAACAGGAACTGAATGAACTCAGGCTTCTGGTCACAGCGCCGATTTTGCGCCTGTCGCGGCGTTTGAAGCGCGCCCGCACCGGAAAAGCGCTTTGCGAAGCGTTGTATCTTTATCTCGAAGAATTGGAGATTCCGGAAAAACTGGAAGCGCTCCGGCTTGAAAAGGAAGAAGCGGGGGATCTTGTTGCTGCCAGGGAACACGACCAGGCATGGGATGAAGTCATGGGCGTTTTGGACCAGTATGTTGAAATCCTTGGCGATGGACCTGCTGATGTTGGGAAATTCTCTGCCATTATGGAAACCGGGCTTGAGTCATTAAAATTTTCCATTGTTCCACCGGCTTTGGACCAGGTGCTCGTGGCGAATCTGGAACAGTCCCGGCTGTCCGATGTCAAACTGGCGTTTATTATCGGGGCCAATGACGGGATCATGCCGGCGAAAATTTCCGAAGATGGCGTTTTAAATGATGAAGAGCGTGAATATTTGCGGCTGGAAGGGCTTGAAATCATGCCCGGCAGCAAAAGGCGCCTGCTGGACGAAGAATTTATTTTCTACCGGGCATTGACGACGCCGTCTGAAAAACTGGTTCTCTCTTTTCCGCTTGCCGATGAGGAAGGGAAAGCATTGCTGCCGTCCCCGTTCATCAACCGGATAGAGGACATGTTCCCGGCCCGCGGCGGCGGATTATGGGTAAATGACCCGGCGGAACTGGAAGAGAAACAGCAAGCCGCATACATTTCCCATCCGGCGGCTGCTATTGCTTTTGTCACTTCGCAGCTGCAGCTGAAAAAAAGAGGGTATCCCATGGCCGACTTCTGGTGGGATACGTATAACTTTTATATGGAGAACCCGGAATGGAAAAATCGGGCAGCCCATGCTTTTTCCAGTTTGTTTTACCAAAACAAAGCCCGGAAGCTCTCCGAAAAAACGAGCCGGGAACTGTACGGCGACCATATCCTTGCCAGCGTATCGAGAATGGAGCAGTTTTTCGCCTGCCCGTTTTCCCATTTTTCGACATACGGGCTGAGGCTGCGGGAACGGGATGTGTTCCGCCTTGATGCGCCGAATATCGGGGATCTTTTCCACGGCGCATTGAAATGGATTTCCGATACCCTGCAGCGCGAAGGCATTCCGTGGTCAGAGATGACAAAGCAGCAAAGCATGGAGCTTGCAAAAGCGGCAGTGGACGACCTTGCCCCAAAATTGCAGCATCAAATCCTGCTCAGTTCGAAACGCTACCAATATATTAAAAGGAAACTGGAACAGGTTGTCGGAAGGGCTTCTTATATTTTAAGCGTCCATGCGAAACGAAGCGGCTTTGAACCGGTCGCGATGGAACTCGCTTTCGGGCCGAAAAAAGAGCTTCCGCCGCTTTCATTTACATTGAAAAACGGGGCGAAAATGGAGCTGCAGGGCCGGATTGACCGTGTCGACAAGGCAGAAAGCGAAAACGGTGTGTACGTCAGGATCATCGATTACAAATCAAGCGCGCACAAGCTTGATTTGACAAATGTGTATTACGGCCTTGACCTGCAAATGCTCACCTATCTGGATCTCATTATGACGTATTCGAAACAGCTGACAGGTGAAGAAACGATTCCGGCGGGCGTTTTGTATTTCCATCTTCATGATCCGCTGATTTCGGCGGAAAAAATGCTGACGGCTGAAGAAATTGAAGAAGAAATTTTAAAAGACTTCCGGATGCGGGGGCTGTTGCTGGACAGCCCGGAAGTGATCACATTGATGGACCAGTCGCTTGAATCCGGCAACAGTGCGATTGTGTCGGCAGGTTTGAAAAAGGACGGCCAATTAACGGCCCGGTCCGAAGTGGCAAGCAAAGAAGACTTTGAAGCGATCCGCAGCTATGTGCGCAACATTTACACAGAGGCCGGCAATGCGATCCTGTCCGGCACGACGGATATCGCGCCTTATAAAATAAAAAAACAGGCGGCGTGCACATTCTGCCCGTTCCGTTCAGTCTGCCAGTTTGACCAGTCGATGGAAGAGAACAATTACCGCCTCATTCACCCGGAAAAACCGGAAGAAATCCTCGCCAAAATGAGAAAGGAGCGCAGAACAGATGAAAACAGCCATTCCGGATAAACCGGCGAATGCCGTCTGGACGGATGACCAATGGAAAGCCGTCATGGCAAAAGGGCAGGACATCCTCGTCGCGGCGGCTGCCGGTTCAGGAAAAACAGCCGTGCTCGTGGAAAGAATTATCCAAAAAATATTGGATGATCACGATCCGCTCGACATTGATGAACTGCTCATTGTCACTTTTACCAATGCCGCGGCTGCGGAAATGCGCCACCGCATCGGTAAAGCGATCGAGGAGGCGATCAGCAGCCGCCCGGATTCGCATCATTTGCGGAAACAGCTGAGCCTGCTGAATAAAGCGCCGATTTCCACGCTGCACGCCTTCTGCCTTGAAGTGATCCGAAAATATTATTATTTGATTGACATCGACCCCGGATTCAGGATCGCCGATGATACAGAAGCCGAACTTCTGCGCGATGAAGTGCTGGATGACCTCTTTGAAGCGGAGTATGCGAAAGAGGGAAATGACCTGTTTTACCGCACAGTGGATACATTTTCAAACGACCGCAGTGATGACGAGCTCCAGCATCTGATCCGGAAGCTTTACGACTTTTCCCGTTCCCATCCGGATCCGTCTGCATGGCTTGATAAAATGGTCGAAATGTATGATGCCGGGGATGTGGAAGAGGTGGACAGCCTTCCGTTTATGGCAGCGGTGAAAGAAGATATCCACCTCCAGCTGCAGGCTGCAAAAGACATGCTGGAGGAAGCGTATGGGCTTGCTTTAGAGCCGGGCGGGCCTGCGCCAAGGGCGGAAAATTATCTAGATGACATAAAAATTGCAGACAGATTGCTTGCGGCCATTCACGGTCCCTGGCAGGGGCTTTATGAAGAAATGAATGCATGGCACTTTACACGCGCCAAAGCGTGCAAAGGGGAGGCATATGAAGAGGAACTCGTTAAAGCGGCCGATGATTTGCGGAAATCTGCAAAGAAAACACTTGAAGGTTTAAAAAAAGACTTTTTCTCAAGGAAGCCGGCGTCTTTCCTGAAAGACATGCAGGAAATGCGGCCGGTGATTGCGGAACTTAGAACGCTCGTGAAAAAATTTGCGGACGCATACGGCGCGGTAAAAGCAGAAAAAGGGATCGTCGATTTTTCGGACTTGGAGCATTTTTGCCTGGACATTCTTGCTAAAAAAAATGAAGACGGCGCCCTCATCCCATCAGAAGCGGCCAAAGCTTACCGGCAGCAATTTAAAGAAGTGCTGATTGACGAATATCAGGATTGTAATATGGTGCAGGAAACGATCATGAATCTTGTGGCAAAAGGGGCGGGATTTGACGGCAACCGGTTTATGGTCGGAGACGTAAAACAAAGCATCTACCGGTTCCGGCTTGCTGAGCCGAACCTGTTTTTAAAAAAGTACCGGGATTTTGATCCGGAAGGCCGGGATGCAGGCCTCAGAATCGACTTGTCGAAAAACTTCCGCAGCCGCAAAGAAATTCTCGACGGCACGAATTTTATTTTTAAACAAATCATGGGCCTAAAGGTGGGCGAGATTGTCTATGACGGCCAGGCTGCACTTGTGGCAGGCGCATCTTATCCGGAAGGGGATCATCCGGTCAAAGTGGCATTGATTGACCAGGCCGATGAAGCCATCGAGGAGGAAGACGCACCGGATGAAGAAACGCTGGACCGGGCCGAATTGGAACAATCCCAGCTTGAAGCCCGTTACCTTGCCCGTGAAATAAAAAAACTGATCGGCGAAGAACAGGTTTACAATCCGAAAACCGGCACATCCCGCCCGATCCGGTACAAAGATATCGTTATCCTGATGCGTTCCATGGCATGGGCGCCGACCATAATGGAAGAGTTGAAACAGGCGGGCATCCCGTTGTACACGGAACTTTCAACCGGTTATTTTGACGCGACGGAAGTATCCATCATGCTTTCTTTATTAAAAGTAATTGACAACCCGTATCAGGACATTCCGCTTGCAGTCGTGCTCCGTTCCCCGATTGTCGGGCTCGATGAAGAAGCGCTTGCCCTTATCCGCATCCATGAAAAGCGGGGTCCGTATTATGAAGCGGTGAAAAAATTTATAGCAGACCGGCCGGATCCTGAGGAAGAAGAAGCGCATGAGAAAGTGTCCAGATTCATGGAAAAATTGTCGGTGTGGCGGTCTATTGCAAGGCAGGGGGATTTGTCCTCCCTCATTTGGCAGCTGTACCGGGATACGCAGTTTTATGATTTTGCCGGCGGACTGCCCGGAGGAAAGCAGCGGCAGGCCAATTTGCGGGCTTTGTATGACCGGGCCCGGCAATATGAAGAAACGTCTTTCAGGGGGCTGTTCCGGTTTTTGCGTTTTATCGAACGCATGCAGGAGCGCGGGGATGACCTCGGAACAGCGAGGGCATTGAGTGAACAGGAAGATGTTGTCCGCCTGATGACCATCCATGCAAGCAAAGGGCTCGAGTTCCCGGTCGTGTTCGTGGCAGGCCTCAACAGGAAATTTAATATGCGCGATATCAGCCAGGCATTTCTTCTTGATAAAGATTTCGGGTTCGCCTCAAAGTACATTCATCCGGAAAAACGGATCACATACCCGTCCTTGCCGCAGCTTGCCTTTAAAAGAAAGAAAAAGCTGGAAATGCTGGCTGAAGAAATGCGCGTCTTGTATGTCGCGCTCACAAGGGCAAAAGAAAAACTGTATTTGGTCGGGACGGTGAAAAATCTGGGCAAGCGCCTGGAAAAATGGGGGAAAACGAGGCGGCAGGAAGGCTGGCTGATGCCAGACCATCTGCGCGCAGCGGCCGGCACTTATTTGGACTGGATCATCCCTTCGCTTAGCAGGCATGCGGACGGAACAGCGCTTTTCGGGGATGCCGGCCGGGTGGTGCTGGATGATCCGTCCAAATGGCAGATCGCCGTTTTGCCGAAAGAACAGTTTGCCGATATGCCGGAACCAGAACAAGTTGGGGAAGCAGACTGGCAGCATCAAGTGAAAGCCGGCCTCCCGGTTGCGGCGGAGTCCGCATATAAAGCGCAAGTTTTCGGGCGCTTAAGTTTCCGGTACCGCAATGAGCCGGCAACATTCCGGCGTGCCAAACAATCGGTATCGGAATTGAAACGGATGCATGAAGAGCATGATGAAACGAATGACACCCGGTTTATTCCGAATGCGGAAAAACATATCTTTGACCGCCCCCGTTTTATGCAGGAAAAATCGACCACGCCGGCCGAACGCGGGACAGCGATGCATATGGTGATGCAGCATATCCCGTTTGATGCGCCGCCGACTTATGCTTCCGTTGAAGCACTGGTTGAAGAGATGGTGAAACAGGAGCTGCTCACGGAAGAACAGGCGGATGCCATTGCGGCTGAACAGCTTGTCCGCTTTTTTGAAACGGATATTGGCCGCCGTGTCCTTGCAGCCGGCCGGGTGATGCGGGAAATGCCGTTCAGTTTATCCGTTCCCGCTGCGGAAATTTACCGAGATCCATCCCTTGCGGAAGAACATGTCCTTATCCAGGGCATATTTGATTGCGTGGCAGAGGAAAAAGACGGCCTCGTATTGCTCGATTTTAAGACAGACAATATCCACGGCAGGTTTAAAGGCGGATTTGAAGAAGCAGAGCCTGTCCTGCGCAAACGTTATGAAGTCCAGCTTGCCCTTTACTCAAGGGCGCTGGAAACCATTTTAAAGAAAAAGGTAAAAGAACAATACTTGTATTTCTTTGATGGCGGGCATCTTCTTCAAATTTAATCAAGAATGGGCCCCCCTTTAAGGGGGACCCATTTTTGCTATCGCTAATGCAACATATAAAGGCAACGAAGCAGCGGCAAATTTGCCTGCCCTTTCCGCCTTCTTAATGGTTTCCTGCAGATGGCTGGTCGACAACACTGCCGTTAGCCGTATTGTTTGCACTGAGCGCGTTGTTTGTAATGACAAATGCGGAAGTGGAAAGAGAACCGGAGCCGGTAGATGTTTTTGAACTTGTTTTCGGTGAGATAACAGCTGTGTCTCCAAAATGGACAATGCCGCTTCCAACATTATAGATTTGTAACGGGCCTACAATGGCCGGCATTTTGATCACCTGCTTTCCGGATTAATCTGGCATAACATTGCTTTCCTGGCTGACGGCAACGGTGCGCGGGAGAACTCGGCCGCCAAGCTTCAGAATATTTGGGTCTAGCTGACGGGTATGGTGGACCCTTGATTCAAGGGCGATTGATTTAGTGCTTCCGATTTGCATGACGGTTGAAGTCGACATCCCGATGATATCTACATTCGAAACTTTTATGACCGGATTTTCTTGGTAAACCTGAAACCGGATTTGTTCTGTTACCGGCGGAATCGGAACGGCCAGGCTGAAAATGGGAAAAGTTTGAAACGGCGCTTCAAATCCGTAGTACAATTCCTGCTGGCGCTGGATCGCAAGGACGGTGGCAGACATCTGGATCCGCTCGGAGTCTCCAACAATAACGTTCGATCCAAATATGACGGTTTTGACCCGGAGCGTATCCACAAAGGAGTTTCTTTGCATTCTGCTATCCCCTCGGCACAAACGGCACGTACGGGCTGATAATCAGGGATTCCGGCGGCGTATCAAAGGCCGCTCCCTGCTGAATCGTTTCCGTATCGCCAATGAGGAAAACCGAGGCACTTGAAATTCCGATAATTTGGACATAATCCACACAGATTTCACGGTTTGTGACGTTCAGTTCCATCGCTGGCACCTCCGTTCATTTGCGGCGGCAGATGGGAAATAAACACTTGTACGGCATGCGCCATATCCGCCTTGATTTGCCCGAGCAATTTGTCAAACCATTCGCCTTCAACGGGCCCGGTCGGATTGATCTGGTTGATATAATAATCAATGCGCTGCGGAAGTTGGTTTTTTAAGTCATTTTTTATAAAATTATGATATTCTTGATTTAGACGGACTTTGAATTGCCGCTCATTGTCGGTGATCGTTGTTGGGAGTTCTTTTTCCAAATATTCCACCAGTTTTTCGGTAAGCGCCTGTTTTAAAGCAGCACGGTGTTCATTGTTGGCATGGGGGATGCCCTGCGTTTGGGGGATGGCGGCATCCTCTATGCTGGACAGGTCAGACGGATTAATGCCGATATTCAAGGTGCCATCCAGTGTTTCGATTTTCAGCTGGTCAAATGCATATTCGATCCGGTCCACCCGGACAGGCGGCCTTGCTTTCAGCTGCTCAATCTCCTCCATGAGGGAGGCAAGCGTCTTTTCCATTTTCGCCAACTTCGCTTCATGGTGTTGAAAGTATTGGTAAAGCTGCCGGAGTTCGGCAAAAAGGTCTGGCATTCAAAAACCCCCTTCTGGCTTAAAGCCCGACAGTGACCGCCGGCTTGGATCGGAACGAAACCTGAGCTTAAAGCAAAGCATCGGTGTGCAGCGTCAATGCTGAACCTAACGCAGGGTCCGGAAAGAACATGCAGGTTCAGCACACGTGTACATACCTGAAGTTGCTGCCGTCTAAATGTGGCCGGAAAGAAATACCGGTTTCAGCATAACGTCGGGAAAACCGGGACCGCGCTTTCTATCTTGAGCTTGAAGCGGCAGCGCCGGACTGCATGGAAACTGTCACATTCGGATTATAAGGCTGGTCTGCAGCGGCAGAAGGAGCCGGCGCGGAAAAATTCCCGGTATTATACAAATAAGCTGCCGGCTTGATGATGCCGGACGTGCCGATTTGAAAGACGGAAGAATTTGTAATGCCGCCGATCTTGATCATGCGGATGTGGATGCTTTGCTGCACGTAGAGATTCATATGTTTTCACCCGTTACAAATTAAAATAGTTTCCCTGGTCAATGGCATCAAAATCATACGTATTTGTATTTGACTGGCAGTTTGTAATGGACAGGTTTTCACCCGTGTTAAAGGACCCCGCCCCGGCAAACGTTTTGGAACTGGCAACCGGCTGAATCAGGAATACGTCACCGACATTAAAGACGCCGCTTGATCCGATACTGATAATTTGGACGGCGCCGACAAAACCGGGCATGGCGCGCACATCCTTCCTTGGTCAGTGGCAATTGACTTTTTCATGCTTCATTGTATGAAAAAAACGAAAAAAGGGTGATTCATCCGCCTAACGGGCAAAAACAAAAAAGGAGCGTTGCAATGGCTGAATGGGCGCCAATCCATGAAAAACGGCGGAATTCTGCAATTGACATATTGAGGGGATTTTCCCTTTTTGGCATTCTTATGGTAAATATGCTTTCTTTTCTGTCCCCTTATCTTTATATAAATCCGTATGACTGGTTCAAAGCGGAGGATCGGGCAATCGTGACATGGATTGAGGTATTTTTCCAGTCCAGTTTTTATCCCGTTTTTGCGTTTCTTTTCGGATATGGGCTGATGGTGCAGAAACAGCGGGCGGAAAGGGCAGGGGTCGAGGTTTATAAGTTTCTTTTCCGGCGCCTTACCGTTTTGCTCGTTCTCGGCCTTGCCCATGCATGGTTCATCTGGCCGGGGGACATTTTAGCGGCTTATGCGGTCTTTGGCATGATGCTTTTGCCCTTTCTGAAACAGGGAGGGAAAACTTTGATTTTTGGCGGGGCTGCCCTCTTTTTTATCCCGCATTTACTCATAAGCTTTTATCTGATGGTGATGGCCATCCGGTCGCCGGACGCTTCACTCCTGTATACCGACTGGCGCAATGCCGCCGCTTCATTGCAGGTGTATGCAAACGGGAGCTTTATGGACATTACGAAAAGAAGGTGGCTGGACTGGTATGCGGTATACGGCCCTCCCGGCACATGGCATGCTTTTCTGTCAGTTTTTCCGCTGATGATGGCGGGGGCGGGCGTTTGCAGGGAAGGCTGGCTTACAAAGGGGAGGATTCCGGCAAAAAAATGGCTGCTGTTTTTTTGCTGCTGCTTTGTTTTTGGCCTGTTTTGCAAACTGTTGCCGCTTATTGCCGCCCCCATCCTGCCTTTTCTGTATATCCGGGAGACGATCGGCGGCGCCGTTTTAAGCGGTGCTTATGTTGCACTCGTTGAGCTCTGTGTGAAGCACCGGCTGGCGGATTTTCTCAGGCCGGTTGCAATGGCCGGGAGGATGCCGCTTTCCAATTACATCAGCCAGTCTGGTTTAGGCTCTTTGATCTTTTACGCTTATGGACTCGGGCTTTACGGAAAGTTGTCTGTGCCAAGCGGGGTATTGCTTGTTGTTTTGTTTTTTCTTATTCAAGTGCTGGTTTCCGACATTTGGCTGCATCGCTTCCGCTACGGGCCGCTTGAATGGGGCTGGCGGCAACTCAGTTATCGAAATGACAAAAAAGGATGAGGTGTATACGATGAAATTCATGAGCTTTGTTTGGCAAGACCAGGTACAATACGGTGTGCTTTATAATGAAACAACGATTTTAAATTTACGGGCTTTGGATAATGATTTTCCGCCATCTTTGCTTGAAGGCATCCGGGCGGGCGAGGCGTTTACCGGCCGTGTCCGGGAAGAATTGAAAAAACCGGAAGCAACCCTTGAAGGCGCACTCGTTCCGCTTCGCGAGGTTTCCTATCTTCCCCCGATTCCGGACCCGGTGAGAAACATGTTGTGTGTCGGCAAAAATTACCGGGAACATGCGATTGAAATGGGGAGCGCGGAAGATATTCCTGAACATATTATCGTGTTTACAAAAGCGACGACAACTGTCAATGCACATGAAGCGCCGGTTGATTCGCACCGGGCGGTTACCCGCGAATTGGATTACGAAGGGGAGCTGGCAGTCGTGATCGGGAGGGAAGGGAAGCAGATTGCAAAAGAAAATGCCCTTTCCCATGTGTTCGGATATACCATTTTAAACGATATCACAGCGAGGGATCTTCAACGGAAGCATAAACAATATTTTATCGGGAAAAGCCTGGACGGATCCTGCCCGGTTGGCCCGTGGATTGTCGACCGTTCCGAAATTGAAACTCCGAATGCGCTTGATATCGTGACAAAAGTTAACGGGGAAGTCCGCCAGCAGTCCAATACATCCTCCTTTATTTTCCCAGTTGAGGAGATCCTGTCCGAATTGTCGAAAGGGATGACGCTTTTACCCGGGGATATCATTGCAACGGGCACCCCAGCCGGCGTTGGCAACGGGTTTCATCCGCCGCGTTTCTTGAATCCGGGTGATGAGGTTGAAATTACGGTTGAAAAGGTGGGGACTTTGCGAAACACCATCAAATAAAGTAAGATGGGTATAAGACAGATAAAGAAGCAAAGGAGAAGATCGAACGATGTTAACCCGCACAGATGCGCATGTCACAACATGGGTCATTGCGATCCTTTTGTTTATTTTGGCCTTGTTCCTCCATCGCGCAGGAAGAGAAAAGGCGTTTAAAACGGTCCAGATGGTTTTAAGGCTGTTTTACATACTCGTCATCGTCACAGGTGCGCTGCTCTTTTTCCATAACCAGCGCCTCGATCCTGCCCTGTACGGCCTTAAACTGCTCGGCGGGATTCTCGTGATCGGGATGATGGAAATGATTACGCTGCGGCTTGCTAAAAGAAAAAGGACGGGGATGCTCTGGGTTTTGCTGATCCTCTTTTTCGCCGCCGTCCTGTATCTCGGGCTGCGCCTGCCGATGGGATGGCATCCTTTTTATTAGAATGTAAATGGGAGGCAAGGGTTGTCTTGCCTTCCTTTTTACATTTTTTTCAAAAGCATACGCCTTCCGTCACTCCATGTGCAATCGAACCATTCGTCCGCCGTTTCGCCCAGCCGGAAATGGTGGTGGACAGATAAAATGGCCTCCCCGTTATCAAACAGCATGAAATTCACGCCTTCTTTTTTCTCCAGGTTGACGAGGCATGACAATACGTTATGACAGTAGATACAATCATAAATAGAAAAGCCTGCCCCGTTTAAGAAAGAGACGAAGTGGTGAAACAGGCCGTCCTCCCATTCTCCGAGCAGCATCTCAAGCGAAAAATTGACCGGCTTCGGAATCCGCAAGCTTGCTTTTTCTTCAAGAAGAAGCATTTCCCCATCCGACATGACGGTTTGATCTTCTGTTAATATGCCTTTTTTCCAACGCCCGGAATGGAAGATTTCAATTTTTTGGCCAACAAACTCCTCGAGCATCGATGCCTCATCAGATATATCATCAAAAAATACCCATTCTTCATTCAGCTTCTCGATTGAACCGGTTAAAAAAGCGCGGGACTGGCATTCCATGATTTTTAATCTGAACTGTCCGTCCATTTGCGGTCCTCCTTCCCGAGCATCATTTCCTTATTTGTTTTTGACAAGGGGAGGGGTTTTCATACCTTTTTAAGCAGAAAGAAAACAGGGCCCGAAGCTTTTGGTTTAGGCGGTAAACATCTGCACCATCCCGGTTACCCCCTTGGACTTTGCATCCGTTTTAAGCAAAAGAATTTGTGATAACCGGCAGGCTTTGGGCCGGAAACACGTGCCCCGGTGCCGTGTGCTCTGTTTTAAGCAAAAAGAAAACCGGAAAGGGCTGTGCCTTTCCGGTGCGCGTCACCCGTTGATCACGGTGCTGCCGTTTACGTGGATGACCTGCCCGGTCACATAGCTTGAGTCGTCGGATGCAAGATTTCCGGCTGCGGGTTCATTTCCGTTTCTGTGCCGGGCTGCCTGTTCTGGTGCTGGGCGGGCAAAGTTTTCTTGGAAGCATTTTGTTCGTTCGCCACTTTTACCACTCCTCGTTCAATTTTTAAACGGAACGGCAATCCGGAATTTGGATTGGCTGGCCATCACCATTCGTCTATACCCGTCCAAAATTTCTATTAACCGGTATGCCCGGAAAAAAATTTGGAAGGCGTTACGGCAGCTCATTCAGGAAAAAGACGGATAATGTGCCCGGCCCGGCGTGCGACCCGATCACGGCGCCGATCGTGTTGATTAAAAATTGTTTTGTGCCGAAACGCGCTTCAATCAGCTGTTTCATTTCTTCCGCAGCCGCTTCATCATCGCCGTGGCAGATGCCGACCAGCTGGTGTTCAAGGTCCGTGCCGCGTTCTTCCATGATATCGAGCATACGGTGCAGCAGTTTTTTCCGCCCGCGGATTTTTTCAATCGGAATGAGCTTCCCGTCTTCTACATCGAGGATCGGTTTAATATTCAGCAGGCCGCCGAAAAATGCGCTTGTTTTCGATAGCCTGCCGCCTCTGGCAAGAAAATCAAGATCGGCGACTGTGAAAATATGCTCCATATGCTTGCTGCGGAATGCGGCATCACGGACGATTTCCTCTTTTCCTGCCCCGTTTTTTCGTAAATCGGCGGCTGCTTTTACAACGAGGCCGTAACCGATCGAAGCACATTTCGTATCGAGTACCGTTAAATCAAGATCGGGACAGGCTTCTTTCACTTGTTCGGCGATCATGGCCGCGGTTTGGTACGTTCCGGACAGCTCGGACGAAAAAGCCAGGTAAATGCCGGTGTCCCCCGATTTGGCAAGATCGGTAAAAAGTTTTTCAAAATATTGCGGTGACGGTTGCGAAGTTTTTGTAACCACCCCCGCACGGATCAAACGGAACACTTCTTTGGGGTCAATGCCGACTAGGTCGTCATAGGATTTGTCCTCTACATAAACGGTCAACGGAATCAAGTGTACATGGTTTTCTTTGAAAAAAGACAGCGGCAAGTCGCTGGCACTGTCAGCAAAAATTTGAATGCCCATCGTTTTCACCCTCACAATCAGTTCTGTCTTTAGTTTACCGATTTTCCTCGTTTTGCACAATTTCCAAAAGAAAATAGCTGCCGGGTTTCGGCAGCTATTCCAATTTTCCAAGTTCCTGTTGCATATCGCGCAGCTGTGCTTTTTCTGCAAGTGTCGTGTTGGCATATGCACTGGATAAAGCATTTTTCGCTTTTTGAACCATTTCATTCTTTTCTTGTTCCGTTCCGAAAGCAGCCGTCTCTTTCGCCAGTTCGACAAATTGCCTGGCCTCTTGAAACAGTCGGTTCGCCATTATAAAATGCCTCCCGGAATGCCTTCTTCGCTCCTGTTCGCTTCTGCTTCGGCCAATGTGGAGTGATATGGGAAACGCTCGCTATACTTCTTCACTGCATCTTTTCCCTGATGGACAAAACGTTTCGATTTGCTGCTTCTGCCCAAACGAAACACCGCCTTTACGGGAAGGGTGCACGGGGGTGCCGCGCCCGTTTATAGTGTTGGAATTCCCGGCGCTGATTATGCGTTTTTCATGAGATGGCTTTCAAATTCAGCGCTTCTTCAAGAAAAATGCCAATGCCGTCTTCCGTATTGGAAAGGGTGATTTCATTTGCGATTGTTTTTAAGGCCGGAATGGCATTTCCCATCGCAACCCCCGTCCCCGCGTATTCAATCATTTCCAGGTCGTTGTCTTCATCCCCGAAGGCAATGATCCTTTCTTTCGGAATCCCGTATGCGTCGGCGACTTTTTTCACGCCGGCCGCTTTATTCAGCCCGGCTTTAATGATCTCGATGATATGCCACGGAGCCCCCCAACGCCTGTGGTCGATCACTTCGGCATGGACGTCGCTTAAGTAGCTGCGGATCGACGGCACGTCTTCCTTTGCTGCATGGATCAGCATGGACGTCGGTTCATCTCTTAAAAAGCGCATTAAATTTCCGGTTGTGACCTGCGGGTTTCCAATTTGAAAAATGCCGAGCAGTTTTTCGTCGTGATAATGGAGGTACACCTCATCTTTCACTTCTGCTACAATATTATACAGCCGGAAATCGCCGCATGTTTCAACGATCGATTTTGCCACTTGAAGCGGCATCGGTTCATGGTAGATGCCAAAGCCCGTATTTTTCGGATGGTGGACAAATGCGCCGTTGAAATTGACAATCGGCGTATCGAGTCCAAGTTCTTCATAATACGGCTGGCTGGAGCGGAAAGGGCGGCCGGTGGAAATGATGACCTTATGGCCGGCGTTGATTGTTTTTTGCAGAACGGATTTTGTTTTCGGGGAAATGGTCTTTTCATCATTTAACAATGTGCCGTCAAGATCCAATGCAATTAAATAAGGTTGAGGCATTTGGCTTTTCTCCTTTTTCTCAAAATGATTCAGTTTACATGCAATTTTCGTGACGATCCATTATACTAATAATATAACATTTTCACAGCTTAAAAACCTGCTGTAAAGCATTTTTATCTTGTATGCCGTTTTGTTATGATAGTTATCGGGGAGGTTTGAAAACCATGGATGAAGCTTTGAAAGAAAATATTATGGGCGCGCTTGAACAAGTGATTGACCCGGAAATTGGCATAGATATTGTAAACCTCGGTCTTGTTTATGATCTTGACCTGGATGAGGAAGGCTGCCTGACGGTGACCATGACCCTGACCGCAATGGGCTGCCCGCTCGCGGGAATTCTCGTTGACCAGGTGCAAATGGCGGTACAGGACATTCCGGAAGTAAAGGACACCCATGTCAATATCGTCTGGAACCCGCCGTGGACAAAAGACCGCATGTCGCGTTATGCCAAAATTGCGCTCGGGATTAACTGATCCAGCGCTCCCCTCTTTGCCGTTTTCATTTTTTGGCTGGCAAAAATAAGCGCTCATGCTTTAAAAAGATTAGCCCAAACTAATGCTGACGATGAAAAAAGGGGGCGTTACTTTGGGGCAAAGCAACCTGTTTCACCCCGGAAGCAAAGCACCGAATAACGGGGTGTATGTAGAAGTTGGCGAAAATGGCGACCCGGTCGTAAACCCGAAAAGCGCCCATCTCCACAGAGGCGACCGCTTTCCGGAAACAACGAACGATGCCCGCCATTGGAGGCGCAAACGCAAACCTTAAAATCCAAACGGGGAGAAATCCTCGTTTTTTTTTTTTTGCTGCCGTCAAAGGAAAACGGTAAAATAAGGATAGGCGCCCGCGCTGCGATAAACGGCACGCGCCATAGCGGAGGTGGAATGGATGGATATCAACCGCATGACTTTTACGGTACAGGAAGGTTTGGTGGAAGCCCAGCAGCTGGCCTCCCAAAAACATCACCCGGAACTGGATATTGCCCATTTATGGAAAACGTTGATGGAAAAGCCGGACAGCCTACTTCCCGAGATATATAACGGCCTTGGGTTAAGTAAGGAAGAAATTGGAAAAATTGCAGATGAGATTCTCGCGAAAAAACCGGAAGTGGCCGGGCAAAGCGCCCCGTATTTGTCCGCGGCGCTTTTGGAACTGTTCCGGCTCGCGGAAGAAGAAATGCGCGCGCTAAAGGACGAGTACATTTCGGTTGAACATTTGGCCCTGGCTGTAATGGATGTTGAACATGATGACCTGTCTCGCTATTTGAAAAGCAGGACCACAAAACAGCAACTGCTTCAGGCGATCAAAAACATAAGGGGGAATCAAAAAGTGGCCTCGCAAAACCCGGAAGCAACCTACAACGTTTTAAAAAAATACGGCACCGACCTTGTTGAAGCCGTTAAAGCCGGAAAGCTCGATCCTGTTATCGGCCGGGATGCGGAAATCCGGAACGTCATCCGGATTTTATCCCGGAAGACAAAAAACAACCCTGTCCTGATCGGCGAACCCGGCGTTGGCAAAACGGCCATTGTCGAAGGGCTTGCCCAGCGGATCGTCAGGAAAGATGTCCCGGAAGGCTTAAAAGACAAAACCATTTTTTCGCTCGACCTCGGGGCGCTTGTTGCAGGTGCCAAGTTCAGGGGGGAATTTGAAGAACGGCTGAAGGCGGTATTGCAGGAAATCAAAAAAAGCAACGGGAAGATTTTGCTGTTTATCGATGAACTGCACACGATTGTCGGCGCCGGCAAAACGGAAGGGGCAATGGACGCCGGCAATATGCTGAAACCGATGCTTGCCCGCGGTGAACTGCACTGTATCGGCGCGACGACCCTGAACGAATACCGGCAGTATATTGAAAAAGATGCGGCCCTCGAACGCCGTTTCCAGCAGGTGCTCGTCCAAGAGCCGGATGTGGAGGATACGATTTCGATTTTAAGAGGGTTAAGGGAACGTTTTGAAATTCACCACGGCGTCCGCATCCATGACAAAGCGCTCGTCGCCGCGGCCACCTTATCAAACCGCTATATTACCGACCGCTTTTTGCCGGATAAAGCGATTGATCTTGTCGATGAAGCCTGCGCCAACATCCGTGTGGAAATGGATTCCATGCCCACGGAGCTCGACGAAGTGACAAGGCGCGTCATGCAGCTGGAAATTGAAGAAGCCGCCCTGCAAAAAGAAACGGATGAAGCAAGCATTGCGCGCCTCGATATTTTGCAAAAAGAGCTTGCCGATTTGAAAGAAGAAGCGGACCGGATGCGCGCCAAATGGCAGGCTGAAAAAGCGGAATTGCAAAAAATACAGGAAAAACGGGAATTGCTTGAAAAATACCGGCGCGACCTTGAAGAAGCGGAAAACCGGTATGATTTGAACAAAGCGGCCGAACTCCGGCACGGCAGGATTCCGGCCGTTGAAAAAGAATTAAAACAGCTTGAACAGCAAATGGCGGAAAAAGAAGGGAGCGGCCGGATATTGCGCGAAGAGGTCACGGAGGAAGAAATTGCAGCGATTGTCGCGCGCTGGACGGGGATCCCCGTCGCAAAACTTGTGCAAAGCGAACGCGAAAAACTGCTGAAGCTGGAAAGCATTTTGCATGAACGCGTCATCGGCCAGGACGAAGCTGTCCGCCTTGTCAGCGACGCGGTTTTAAGAGCCCGGGCCGGCTTGAAAGACCCGAACCGCCCGATCGGATCCTTTATTTTTCTCGGCCCTACCGGCGTCGGGAAGACGGAACTTGCCAAAGCGCTGGCACAGCATTTATTTGACAGTGAAAATCATATGATCCGGATTGACATGAGTGAATATATGGAAAAATTTGCGGTCTCGCGGCTGATCGGGGCGCCGCCGGGATATGTCGGCTATGAAGAAGGCGGCCAGCTCACTGAAGCGGTGCGGCGGAAACCGTATTCCGTCATTTTGCTGGATGAAATTGAAAAAGCCCACCCGGAAGTGTTCAATATTTTACTCCAGGTGCTCGATGACGGCCGTATCACCGATTCGCAGGGACGGACGGTTGATTTTAAAAATACGATCATTATCATGACTTCGAATATCGGGTCGTCCTATTTGCTCGATATTAAAGGCGAGGAAATTAGTGAAGAGACGAAAAATAAAGTAATGGCACAGTTACGCGCATCGTTCCGGCCCGAATTTTTAAACCGGATTGACGATATCATTTTATTCAAGCCGCTCACGCTGGAAAATATGATGGGCATCGTTGATAAAATGGTGCATGAATTGGCTGCACGCCTCGCTGAACAATCGGTCGGGCTTCAGCTGTCCGACGAGGCGAAAAAATGGATTGCAGAATCGGCCTATGATCCGGTGTACGGGGCACGGCCGCTGAAACGGTTTATCCAGCACCAAATTGAAACGAGGCTTGCAAAAGAAATCATCGCGGGAAAGGTCAAGCCGCATCAAACCGTCACACTTGATGTGAAAGGCGGGGCGCTTCAAGTGACAACCGGATAATAGATGAAAAAACCGGGAGGCACTGTGCCAGCAGCGCCTCCCGGTTTCCGGTGAGGGGTGTTTTGATTTATTGTCCGGCACTTGTATTTTTCGGCAATGCTGCATGGACAATAAATGCAATGACAGAAAGGACAAGCGACATAACGGCCATCGTTTTCATGCTGTATTCTGAATTTGACATGGCACTGCCAACGTAGCCGAGCATTTGGCTCAGTAAAAACACCCAAAAAATCGTAACGATGTATTTCATTTTTTCACCCCGATTGAAAAAACTCTTTTTAAATCATCCTTTATCTTACCACAGCCGCAGCCATTGGAAAAGGGAAACCCGGTTGCCGCGGGTGAAATTTTTCCCGAAGGATGGAACGGATTCCGGGAAAATGGGCACAGCGGCCTTTTTGCCCGTTTCGGATCGTCCGGAAGTATCTTTACGGCGGGAAAAGCATATGCTTGAATAAAGATGAATGGAGGGCCGGCCATGAATCAAGCACTTGTCATCGGTGCCGGGGCGTTCTTCGGATTTGAGCTGTGCAAGGCACTGCTTGATGCGGGATATCCGGTTACAGCGGCTGATCAAGAAACGGATCCCGGTTTTTTGCTGGAAGAAAGATGGATGGAAATCGGCAGGAATGCCAATTTGGAATACCAGCCTCTGAGCCGGTTGTCGCCGGAAAAATGCACATGCTGCATTCCGGTATACGATTATTATGTCCGGGATGCCCGTGAAGATTTACAGGATGCGTGCCGCTTTTTAGAGCCGTTTAAAGCGCAAATCGAATGTGTGGCGCTCATTCTTCCAAACCATCTGGCTGGTGCGGAACAAACAGAATGGGTTCCCGGCGTGCTAGGCGATTGTGCGCGCGTTACCTTTTTTGTCCCGGCACTGTTCGGCCCCGGCCAGCCCGGGAGCCTTGCTTTTTCCCAAATGATCAACGGGAATCCGGAACCGGACTTAAAATATGACGACCGCGATGCCCTTTTTGCAGCAGATGCCGCAGGGGCCATTGTCTCCGGGCTTGAAAAAAGGGAAACGGGGAAAGTCTTTTATTTAAAAAGCCCTGACGGAAACGGATGGGAGCCTATCGCCCGGTTTTTAACGCAGGATACAGGCAGCCGCCCGCTTCCTTCGTGCAGGCTTGAGGCAAAAGGTGAACTGGAACCGATGATCGTCCGGCCGTCCGTTTCCTGGCAGGCCGCAATTCAACAGCAAATCGCCTGCCAACGGAAGAACAGCTAAAGAAGGCTAATCTTCCTTTTCAAAATGGGAAAGCCACTTCTCAAAAACCGGCGTGATTTTCCGGAACAACGGCTTAAACTCCTCGAAAACGCCAACGACTTTGTCAGCTTGGTCCAGCAATGCTTCAATATCCACATTCCGGAAAAAAGCAAGGTCAAACAGGCCGCCGCTTATTTCTTCATCTGCTTCTTCCTGCCCGGGCCCGTGCGGCTCTTGCCGCTTTTGCGGGAAAAACATCCGGTCAAAAGGGTGGATTTTTTCATGTTCTTCCATTTTTTCACTTCCTTTCTTCCTTTTTTGTCAGGATGGGGGCGGTCAGGATCTATTATCAGCATATGATAGAAAAACGCATCGGCTTGCATCAATGGCCCGAATCGCTCCCGGAGGAAAACTGCACTATGTGATCCGCGCGGCCCGGCCCTTTTGGCAGCGCGTTTTTTCCTCCCGCCATTGTGGGCATGTGCAGCATTTTCCCCTATTCGTGACAAGCAAACAGTGCTTTGTTATAATTAGGAGCAGGTCATAATATTGTGCGATAAGGAATTGTGCCGCTTTGACTATTTTAGTGAAAGAAGGAATGCAAAATGAATGCTGGCATTATCGGTGTCGGAAAATATAATCCTGAAAAGGTTTTAACAAATGCGGACTTTGAAAAAATGATGGACACGTCGGATGAATGGATCCGGACGAGGACCGGGATTGAAGAACGGCGGATTGCAGCGGATGATATGGAGACTTCCGATATGGCATATGAGGCGGCTGTAAAAGCGGTGAAACATGCAGGCATTTCCGCGGAAGAACTCGACCTCATCCTTGTTGCGACCGTGACGCCGGACCAGCCGTTTCCGACGGTCTCCAATATTTTGCAGGACCGCCTCGGTGCAAAAAAAGCTGCCGCGATGGATATCAGTGCGGCCTGTTCCGGTTTTATGTACGGGCTTGCGACGGCCAAGCAATTTATTGAGACGAAAACGTATAAATATGTTTTAATTGTAGGTGTTGAGAAATTATCCAAGATCACGAACTGGGAAGACCGCAGTACGGCGGTGCTGTTCGGCGACGGGGCGGGCGCAGCGGTTGTCGGCCCGGTATCGGAAGGCAGGGGCATCCTTGCTTTTGAACTCGGTTCCGACGGTTCAGGCGGAAAATATTTGTATGAGGATAAAGACGGGCATCTTGTCATGAACGGCCGTGAAGTGTTTAAATTTGCCGTCCGCCAAATGGGCGAATCGAGCGTGCGCGTGATCGAAAAGGCCGGCGTCAGGAAAGAAGACGTCGATTTCTTAATTCCGCACCAGGCCAATATCCGGATCATGGAATCTGCAAGGGAAAGGCTCGGCCTGCCGGTGGAAAAAATGTCGAAAACGATCCACAAATACGGGAATACTTCGGCAGCATCGATACCGATTTCATTGGTGGATGAACTGGAAGAAGGAAAGATCAAAGAGGATGACCTCATCCTGATGGTCGGCTTCGGCGGCGGACTGACCTGGGGAGCCGTACTGGTCAGGTGGGGAAGATAACGCTCTTATGCAGCATACAGATTGTAAGAAACACGGTCTTCTTATACCAGGAAAAGGAGATGGCATAATGGAAAAAAGAAGAGTGGTTGTTACGGGAATCGGGGCTGTCACGCCGGTCGGAAATGACGCGCGGACAGCCTGGGATACGGTGCTGGACGGCAAATCCGGCATCGGTCCGCTGACAAGGCTGGATGCGGACCAGTTTCCGGCAAAAGTGGCAGCTGAAGTGAGAGACTTTAACATCGAAGAATTTATTGAACGGAGAGAAGCCCGCAAAATGGACCGTTTTACCCATTATGCGGTCGCAGCTGCACTGATGGCGGTAAAAGATGCCGGACTTACGATCAACGAAGAAAATGCAACCCGTGTCGGCGTCTGGATCGGTTCCGGTATCGGCGGCATGGAAACGTTCGAAAACCAGTTTGAAGTATTCCAAAAACGCGGATATCGGCGTGTAAGCCCTTTTTTTGTGCCAATGATGATTCCAGATATGGCAGCAGGCCAGGTTTCGATCATTCTTGGCGCAAAAGGGATTAACTCCTGTACCGTCACCGCGTGTGCAACAGGGACAAACTCCATCGGTGACGCATTTAAAGCGATCCAGCGCGGCGATTGCGATGCCATGATTGCTGGGGGGACGGAAGCGCCGATTACAAGAATGGCATTTGCAGGATTTTGTGCCAATACAGCGCTGTCCACCAATCCGGATCCGGAAACGGCAAGCCGCCCGTTTGATTTAAACCGGGACGGGTTTGTCATCGGCGAAGGCGCAGGCATTTTGGTGCTTGAAGACTTAGAGCATGCTTTAAAACGCGGAGCTAAAATTTATGCGGAAGTGGTTGGCTACGGGTCAACCGGGGATGCCTATCATATTACCGCGCCTGCGCCCGGCGGGGAAGGCGGCGCGCGCTCAATGCAAATGGCGCTTGATGACGCCGGCCTTGCCCCGGATGAAGTCGGCTATATTAATGCCCATGGGACAAGCACGCCGTATAATGATAAATACGAGACAATGGCGGTTAAAGAGGTTTTCGGCGACCATGCTTACAAACTGGCCGTCAGCTCGACAAAATCGATGACAGGCCATCTGCTCGGGGCAGCAGGCAGCGTGGAAGCCATCTTTACTGTGCTTGCGATCAAAGAAGGCATTGTTCCGCCAACCATCAATATTCAAACGCCTGATCCGGAATGCGATTTGGATTATGTCCCGGATAAAGCGCGCAAACAGGAGCTGAACGCAGCGATCAGCAATTCGTTCGGTTTCGGCGGGCATAACGCAACCCTTGCTTTTAAAAAATACGAAGCCTGATCTAAAAGGGTATCCCCGGTTAAATGGGGGGTACCCTTTTTGCATTGAAATGAAACCCGCTACTGTGAAATCACTTATTAAGTGAACGCTGTGGCGAAAATGTTATTAAAAATAACAAGTGCCTCTGAAAAGGGACCCCGTTTTGTTTTTTGCATGGGGATCAAACCGGCTGCATCGAATGCCATTCCATCGGTTTTGGCATTGTCTGAGTAGTTCGGGGATGCTTTTTTGCATGCGGAAAGATGGATTTAACAGTTGAAAAAACGCGTTCCGGGACGTGCGGCAGTCTGCTCAGGCTTTTGAAAAAATTTATTTTCTAAAATCAGGCCTCCCGCAATAAAATAAAGCAAACGGGAGGGGGGAAACGGCGATGGGGGTTATTCGGACGGATGCGTGGATGGAAGAAGCTTTCTCAAAACCGGAGCTGTTTTTACAAAACATTAAACAGGGAAGGGAAGATCCCGAAGATTTTTACCGTTATTTGCAGCGTTTTGGCATGTACCGCCCTTCAAGGCAGGCGGAACAGGTTTTTGCCGGATTAAAAAAAGCGGGCGCCTGGGAGGAAATCGGGGAGTATCACGCAAAATACAAAAAGCTTTGGAACGGGCCAGATCCGGACATTTATATTTTTCCAGCCCGGAATGGAAACGGTTTCAACTTTGGCCGCAGCCGCGGAAAATCGGGTGTGGCACTGCCGGATGCCGTTTTTTTGTTTCTTGCGCCGGTGCGGGACCGGAAAGAATGGGAAGCGCTGTTTGTCCATGAATACCATCATGCGGCAAGAATGGGCAGGCTGAAAAAACCGCCGCGCGACTACACGCTGCTCGATTCCCTCGTATTTGAAGGCCTCGCCGAACATGCTGTGCTCGAGTATGTCGGGGAAGCATATGTATCGGAAACCTCAACACGTTATTCTGAAAAACAGAAAAAACATGCATGGCAACAGTTTTTCAAAAAAAATCTTGCAGCCGGAAAAGAAGAAAAAATCCATGATGACCTTCTTTTCGGCAGAAAATACGTCCCGCCGATGATGGGGTATGCGCTCGGATACCTTTTGATAGAGAGATATAAAACGGCCCATTCCTTTTCTACAATAGCAAATCTCGGCCGCCGTTCCGAAATATTTGCAGAAGGAATGTTTACCAACCCGGCGGAATCCTGAATCCATAAAGTGCCAAAAAAATACAAATATAATTTTAATTGAAAAAGCCATTGCGTTTCTTTTAGTTTTGTAATATTATATTAAGCAATAGATTAATAAGATTTTAATCTATTTTCGATGTTTTCTACTTTTAAGAAGGGAGGTTTGCATATTGGAAAAACCGCCGCTTTTGCAAATTGAGGATTTGACTGTTTCTTTCCAAATCCAGGATACATACTATCCGGCGGTCGATCACGTTTCCTTAACCGTCAAGGAAAATGAAGTGGTGGCGATTGTCGGGGAGTCCGGCTGCGGAAAAAGCGCGCTTGCCCTGGCGGTGATGGGGCTGCATCCGGAAGAAAAGACAAAAATTGAAGGCCGCATTCTCTTTAAAGGGCAGGATCTCGCGCCGCTCGAGACAGGGAAACTGAATGAAATCCGCGGCGCGGAAATGGGCATTATTTTCCAGGATCCATTGACCGCGCTTAATCCGCTGATGACGGTCGGGCGGCAAATAGAGGAAAGCATGGATTACCATACCAGGCTATCCGGTTCCGAAAAGAAAAAGCGGACGCTTGAATTGTTAAGCCGGGTCGGGATCCCTTATCCCGAAAGGACATATAAGCAATACCCGCATGAGCTTTCCGGCGGCATGAGGCAGCGGGTGGTGATTGCCATTGCCATTGCCTGCCAGCCGTCGCTTGTCATTGCGGATGAACCGACAACAGCGCTCGATGTCACGATCCAGGCACAAATTATGGATTTACTGAAAGATTTGCAGCGCCAGATGAAGACGGGCATTATTTTAATTACCCACGATCTTGGCGTCGTTGCTGAAATGGCCGACAGAGTGGCTGTCATGTATGCAGGCGAAATTGTCGAAATTGCGGATGTTACAACACTCTTCAAAAATCCGTTACATCCTTATACCCGTTCTTTGCTGAATTCAATCCCGTCCGCAACGGAATCGAAAGAAAGGCTGCATGTCATCCAGGGCATCGTTCCTTCACTGAAGAACCTGCCGCGCTCGGGATGCCGCTTTAAGTCAAGGATTGGCTGGATCAGCGACGCGGCGCATGAAGAAAATCCGGTTCTCCGCGAAGTGGAAAACGGACACTGGGTGCGCTGTACCTGTTATAAACATTTTTATTTCCCGGACGAAAAGAACACGGAGACAGGGGATATGTATCATGCCACTTCTTAAGGTTGAAAATCTGAAAGTCTATTATCCGGTACGGGGCGGGTTTTTCCGCCGGGTGGTCGACCATGTAAAAGCGGTCCATGATATCAGTTTCGAACTGCAGCCTGGAGAAACGTACGGGCTTGTCGGGGAATCGGGCTGCGGCAAAACGACAACGGGCAGGACGATCGTCGGGCTTAACAGGGCAACTGAGGGCAAAATTGTGTTTGAAGGCACCGATTTGGCGCGGCTCAGCCGCAAGGAATTTCAACATTACCGGAAAGATATCCAAATGGTCTTCCAGGATCCGTATTCTTCCCTGAATCCGAAAAAGCGCGTGGCGGATATTATTGCCGAACCGATTCGCAATTTTGAGAAACTGCCCCGCGAACAAGAGCGGGAAAAAGTCCGCGAAGTCATGGAAAAAGTCGGCCTGAGCCCGGACTCCATGTTTAAATACCCGCATGAATTTTCAGGCGGGCAGCGCCAGCGGATCGGAATTGCCCGGGCGCTGACATTGAACCCGAAACTGATTATTGCGGATGAGCCGGTCTCCGCCCTTGATGTTTCTGTCCAGGCCCAGGTGCTCAATTTTATGAAAGACATCCAAAAAGAATTCGGGCTCACCTACCTGTTTATCAGCCATGACCTTGGCATTATCCGTCATATGTGCGACCGGATCGGCATCATGTACCGGGGGCGTTTTGTGGAAGAAGGGACGAGCGATGAAATTTACGAGAATCCGCAACATATCTACACAAAACGGCTGCTGTCCGCGATTCCAAACGGAGATCCGGAAAAAAGAACAGCACAAAAACAGTATCGGGAAAAAATCAACAATGAATTCCGGCAGGCTTTCAGGGATTATTTTGACGAGGAAGGGAAGCCGTACCATCTCAAGCCGGTTTCGCCGACCCATTCCGTTGCACTGCCGTAAAGAGGGGGCACAGTTATGATTAAATTTATATTGCGCAGAATTCTCATCATGATCCCTCAATTAATTATTTTGAGTATTTTAATTTTCATGCTTGCAAAGGCCATGCCCGGCGATGCGCTGACCGGCCGGCTGGCGAGCAATCCGAAAATGGATGTCCAGACGCTCCATGAAATGAAAGACAAGTTGGGGCTGAATGATCCGGCTTATGTGCAGTACGCCCGCTGGGTGAAAAATCTCTTCAAAGGCGATCTCGGCATCTCTTACATCCACCAGCAGCCTGTAACAGAACTGCTTGCCGGACGGTTATGGAACACGATTTTGCTGTCGGCGGTGATTCTGATCCTGACGTATTTGATCGCCATTCCGCTTGGGATCGTGGCCGGGAGATGGACGGATTCATGGGCGGATAAGCTGATAACCGGTTATAACTATCTCAGTTATGCAACCCCGTTGTTTATCTTTGCATTGATTATGCTGTTTGTGTTCGGTTTTGTCCTGTCATGGTTTCCGACAAGCGGTAGCGTCAATATCCAGGCCCGTGACGGCACGTTTGAATATTACATGAGCAAGGCTTACCATCTGATTTTGCCGGCCTTATCCGGATCCCTGCTCGCAACGGTGGGCACGATCCAGTATTTGCGGAATGAAATCATCGATACAAAAATCAAAGATTTTGTAAAAACAGCGCGGGCAAAAGGCGTGCCTGAGTCCAAAGTGTATACGCGCCATATTTTGAGAAACTCGCTTTTACCGATCGCCACTTTTTTCGGTTATGAGATTACCGGATTAATCGGCGGGTCCGTCATTTTGGAATCGATATTCGGTTATCCGGGGATCGGGCAGCTGTTTTTGCAATCCATTATGCAGCGCGATTACAGCGTGGTCACGGCGCTCGTGATGATTTCCGGCGTGGCGACTTTGTTCGGCACATTATTATCAGATATTATTTTAAGCGCTGTGGATCCGCGTATCCGGATTGAGTAACGGGGGGTGAGAGGATGAAAGCAGTCATTTCAACACAACAGCCCGCAACTGCCGAAACAGAAAAAAGCCCGTCCGGATTTTCGATTATCTGGCGGGAACTGATCAAAGATAAAATGGCCGTTATCTCCATGATCGTGCTGGGGCTGATTCTAGTTACAGTTTACGGCATGTCATTGATTTTAAACGAAAATGAGATTGTAAAGGTTGACCTTTTATCCATTTACGCTCCGCCCTCAGCTGAACACTGGCTCGGCACCGATTACGGCGGCCGGGATATATTCGGACAACTGATTATCGGTGCAAAAAATTCGTTTACAATCGGGCTTGCGATCACATTGATTACCGGTGCGATCGGGCTTGCGGTCGGATTAATTGCCGGTTACTTCGGCGGGGTCATTGACAATATCATCATGAGAATCATTGACTTTATTCTTGTCCTGCCGTTTTTAATGCTGATCATTGTCCTCGTGACAATCGTGCCGAAATATAATGTGTTTTCTTTTATTCTCATTATGAGTGCATTCCTTTGGGTCGGAAAAGCGAGGTTGATTCGCTCCAAGACACTGGCGGAAAGGGAACTAGACTATGTCAGTGCTTCCAAGACGCTCGGCACGCCGGACTGGAAAATTATCCTTTTCCAGGTCCTGCCGAATTTGAGCTCGATTATTATCGTAAACTTGACGATTAATCTGGCAAGCAATATTGGCATTGAATCGAGCCTGACCTATCTCGGCTTCGGGTTGCCGGAAAGCACACCGAGCCTTGGGACGTTGGTCAGTTACGCCACAAACCCGGATGTGCTCCAGCATAAATGGTGGATTTGGTTACCTGCATCGCTCCTGATTCTGGTGATGATGCTGTGTATAAATTTTATCGGCCAGGCGTTAAAACGCGCAGCTGATGCAAGACAAAGACAAGGATAAAAAAGAGGGGGCTTAGCAATGAGGAAAAGAAAATGGTCAAGCGTATTCAGTTTGCTGGTGATGCTCGTATTGGTGCTGTCAGCCTGCAACAATTCATCGAGCAGCGGAAGCAAAGAAGACAAGGCAGTGAAGACGGAAGATTTAGCAAGCAAGTTTCCGACTACCGTCAAAAACAATAAAAAAGCCATTGACGGCGGGGTTCTGAATTACGGCATCGTTTCCGATACGCCGATAGAAGGAACATTCAACCTTGCTTTCTACGAAGGGCAGCCGGATTTTGAAGTCATTAAATTTTTAGATGATTCGCTGTTAAAAACAGACAGAAACTATGAAATTACGAATGGCGGCGCCGCCACGTACAAATTGTCCAATGATAACAAGACAATGACGATTAAAATCAAAGACAATGTCAACTGGTCTGATGGAAAGCCGGTAACCGCGGAAGATCTCGAATTTGCATACCTGGTCATCGGCAATAAAGACTATACCGGCGTGCGCTATGGCGATCCTCTGTTTCAAAACATCGTCGGCATGGATGAATACCATAAAGGAAAAGCCAAGAACATTTCCGGTGTTAAAGTGATCGATGATAAAACAATTTCCATTACCTGGAAGAGCGCCAACCCTTCCGAAAAAACGGGCGTCTGGACAACACCGCTTCCAAAACACTATTTAAAAGATGTGCCGATCGCAAAAATGGCGCAGTCGGATAAAATTCGGTTACATCCCTTAGGCTTCGGTCCGTTTAAAGTGAAAAAAGTGGTTCCGGGCGAGTCTGTTGAACTTGTCAGAAACGACCATTACTGGGCAGGAAAACCGAAACTGAAAGGTGTCGTCATCAAAGTGGTCAATCCGAAAGTGGTATTGGAAGCCTTGAAAAAAGGCGAGATTGACTATGCTGCCTTCCCGGTAGACCAATACGAATCCGCTAAAAGCGCGAAAAACTTCCAGCTGCTTGGCACGATCGATCTGGCTTACAGCTATATCGGATTTAAGCTTGGCCACTGGGATGCAAAGAAACAGGAAAACGTCATGGATAACCCGAAATTCCAAAATAAAAAACTGCGCCAGGCGATGGCGTATGCGCTCGATAACAAGTCTGTCGGCGAGAAAATCTACCACGGGTTGCGTTTTCCGGCGACCACTTTAATTCCGCCATCTTTCCCGGAATGGCATGACAAGTCCGCGAAAGGGTACAAATATGATCCGAAAAAAGCAAAGAAACTGCTTGATGAAGCCGGTTATAAAGATGTGGACAAAGACGGGTACCGCGAAGATCCGGACGGCAAAAAATTCGTCATTAACTTTCTTTCCATGAGTGGCGGGGATACAGCCGAGCCGCTGGCAAAATTCTATATGCAATGCTGGAAAGATGTCGGCTTAAATGTGAAGCTTGTAAACGGCCGCCTTGCTGAGTTCAACTCTTTCTATGACATGGTGAAAAAAGATGACCCGAAAGTGGATATCTATTCAGGTGCCTGGGGAACAGGTACAGATGTGGATCCGTATGGCTTGTACGGACGGAACGTCATGTTTAACTACACCCGCTTTGTCAGCAAGAAAAATGATGAATTGCTGGAAAAAGGGCATTCTCCGAAAGCTTTTGACACAGCATACCGCAAAAAGGTTTACAATGAATGGCAGAAGTATATGAATGAGGAAGCGGCAGTCATTCCGACCCTTTACCGCTATCAATTATATGCAGTGAACAACCGCGTGAAAAACTTGTCCGTATACCCGGATGAGACAGGTACGGATTGGAGCAAGGTAAGCCTCACATCCGAAAAAGCGGACACCCAGGAATAATCCATAAAGGCCCTGTCTTTGGCAGGGCCTTTTCCTTTCCGGCTTACCGGGATCGGGAGAGCAGAGCGTCTTTTTAAAGCAGAGCCTTTATCCTTTCCGACTCACCGGGGGAGGGAGAGCAGGGCGTCTTTTTAAAACAGGGCCTTTATCCTTTCCGACTCGCCGGGGGTGGGAAAACGAAGCGTCTTTTAAAGCAGGCCTTCTTCCTTTTCGACGCGGTGGGATTGGGGTTCTTCTTTTTACGAGCGAAGCGCAATCTTCATTTTCTACACAGCGGAATCCGGAAAAGAAGGAATAATTTAACTGCCCCCTGCCTATACTGAATGACAAACAGAGTATACGGGGGGTTATCCATGCTGTATCTTCACGATATATGGGTCAACTGGTTCGAGGGGGAGGAAAACAGTTATAATGTCTGTCCGTTCCATGAGTGGCGGAGGGACGATGTGATCGAACTGCTGGACCAGGTGCCGCTTTTATTTGTGGACACGCTTTTATACGAGTACATTGAAAATGATTTGGCTGAACTGCCGCAAACTTTGCTGAATGATGTTTTCCAGAAGGCGGTTTTGCGCAAAAACCATGAACGAATCCAGCTGGAATATTGTTTTGTCGTGACGGACGGAAAAGGGATTTTGGCGGTTGATACGATCGGCTATACGCTGCCGATCCGCAAAAGCAGGCTGATTCCGAGGCAGGAACAACTTGTCTATGAAATGATTGAAGGGCATGAACCAGTGTCCTATCCGTTTGAAAACCGCAGCCATCCGAAAGAACATCATATTTTATCCCCGTCGCCGGAATGCATGCAGGGGCTGACAAGAAGGGAACGGCAATTAAAGCAGTTGTTATTTATGGCGCTCGATCAGCTTTATTCCTCGAAAAATACGGCGGAAGTGCGGTACTGGTATACAGAATGGCGTCCGGAGCAGTATGAACACATCCAGTTTATGCCATTTGAAGATGCATGGGAGCGGCTTTATGCAGAAACAAAAACAGGCTGGTCCAAAAAGCATGAACAGTTGTGCGAAAACATGATCAAAGGGCAGCCCTTTTTTGAAAAGCTATGGGAACTGGAACACAATGAAAAAAGCGAACTGATGTAAAAACGAGTTGCGAAACGATCCGCAACTCGCTTTTTTTAGTGGCGGTTTTTTCTGCCCAGCCCCATCGCGTTTTCCATTTTCCTCAGCATTTTTCCGGCTACAATATTGGCCTTTTCCGCGCCTTTATCCAGGATCCGGTCCAGTTCCTCCGATTCAATCAGTTCATAATACCGTTTTTGGATCGGGGCAAGCCCTTCATTCACCACATCAACGAGATCCGCTTTAAACGCACCGTAGCCGGCGCCGTCATATTTCCGTTCCAGCTCTTCAATGGACAGGCCGCTGAAGTTGGAATAGATGTCGAGCAAATTGGAAATGCCCGGTTTCCGTTCTTTGTCGTATTTGACTACGCCTTCTGAATCCGTAACCGCGCTTTTAATCTTTTTGTCGACCAGTTTCGGGTCGTCAAGCAGCGAGATAAATGCCTTTTGATTCGGATCGGATTTGCTCATTTTTTTCGTCGGATCCTGCAGCGACATAATCCTTGCTCCGGAGTTGGAAAGCTTGATGTCCGGCAGCGTAAAAATTTCAAGATAACGTTTATTGAACCTTTCCGCCAAATCCCTCGTCAGTTCGAGATGCTGTTTCTGGTCCTCGCCGACCGGCACAAGATCCGTGCTGTACAGCAGAATATCGGCGGCCATGAGCGGCGGATATGTGAGAAGCCCGGCTGATACGCTTTCTTTTCCTGCAGATTTGTCTTTAAACTGCGTCATTCTTTCCAATTCGCCGACATAGGCAACGCATTGGAGCATCCATCCGGCCTGGGCGTGCGCCGGCACTTCCGACTGGATAAAGAGCGTTGCTTTGTCCGGATCAATGCCGACTGCCAAATAAAAAGCGGCAAGGCTCCTGATGTTTTTGCGGAGTTCAAGGCGGTCCTGCGGCACGGTAATGGCATGCTCGTCAACAATGCAAAAATAGCAATTAAAGCTGTTCTGCAATTCCACAAACTGCTTCATTGCCCCAAGATAGTTCCCGATGTGGATCGTTCCACTCGGCTGAATGCCTGAAAAAATCGTCCTCATTTTCTTTCTTCCTCCTCGAACACTGATATTTTTCCGGAAAATAAAAAAACCATTCATCCAAAATTAGGGACGAATGGGATAAATCCGCGGTGCCACCCTAAGTGCCCTGGTATGGGCCGCTTAGTTCCAATGCCAATTGGAGCCTGGTTAACGCAAGGCGTACGCCGGAAACTAATGAGGTAGTCGCCCGTTCATCTCCGGAGCTCGAAAGCCCATTCCATCTGCAGGCATGTTTGTTCCCACCAGCCACAAACTCTCTGAAATGCCATAAACAGATGTACTCTTCTTTCTCATCGCTTCTATATACCAGTTTCATTATAATGAAAAGAAGGAAAAATGTCAAAAACCGCTGTCCGCTAGAGTGCCCGTTTGTATGCAAGACTCAGCCTTTATATGTCCGGCATTTCAGGACGAACTTTGCAGAAAAAGGGCGATCGCCATCAGTACCATCATGAAGACCCCGGTAAGAAGAGGCACGGAAACACGCAGGGTAACCAGCTTCGACAGCGGGCGGACGTCCCCCTCGTTAAATTTGGAAGACATTCTTTGAAACCCGTAAATAAACGCATCAAAAAAACCGGTCCGCGCCATTAAAACCGACGCGGCAAAAAGAATCAAAAGCGCCCCGATCGTAAACGAAGTATTAATATAGCTAAGCAAATCGATTCGCTTATACACCAAAAAAGAAAAAAGTAAAACAAGTAACTGGGAGGCCAGCAACCAACAGACAAGCTTTTTGAACATACGCTCACCTACAAAATGATTTTCATTCATTATACAGGAACAAAAGAAAAGATGAAATAGCGGAAAATCTAAACCTAAATTAAAATTAAATTAAATTTATTAAAATTAATTTAAAAATTATAAATACAACGAAACGCGGAAGTTAAGCGGTTGGCAGCGCTTCCAAATTAAAAAATGTTGTTAAAAAACCTACCAAAGTTTTTTCGTTATTATAGTTTTATTTAAAATTTTTTCAACCTTTTGTAAGGGTTTACAATATTGAAATGTCAACACCTTTTTGGTTTATTAGCCTTTTTACGTAATTAAAAAAGATTAAAAAAATATGTACAAGCCCGTGAAATGTTAGTATAATTAAATTCGAAAAGTCGCTCGCTTTTCAGAAAAATAAAAAAAGGGTGGTTAGCTGATGAAGAAGTCAAAATTTTATGTGTTTATGATGCTGGCTTTTGCTCTGTCGCTCGTCCTCGGCGCATGCGGCGGCGGAAGCAAAAACAGCAGTTCAGGCTCAAGCGGCGGCTCATCCAAAACCAAGCAAGTGCTGAATATGGATGAATCGGCTGAACTTCCGACAGGGGATCCGACACTTGCAACGGATGTCGCAAGTTTTACCGTTTTCGGTAATACAATGGAAGGCCTTTATGTCGTTGGGAAAAACGATGAGCTGAAGCTCGGGATTGCGAAAGCAGAACCGACAGTCAGCAAAGACGGCAAAACGTATACGTTTAAGCTCCGCGAAGACGCGAAATGGTCCAACGGCGATCCGGTTACGGCAAAAGACTTTGTTTACTCCTGGCAAAGGGCCGTGAATCCGAAGACAGGCTCACAATATGCCTATATTTTCGGAGGTGTCATTAAAAACGCCTCAGATATCATTGCCGGCAAAAAAGATCCAAGCACTTTAGGGGTAAAAGCGATTGACGATCACACATTGCAAGTCCAGCTTGAAAAACCGGTCCCTTACTTAAAATCATTGCTGGCTTTCGGCACGTATCTGCCGCTCAACCAAAAATTTGTTGAGTCAAAAGGCAGCAAGTTCGGGACAAATAGCGACAATATGTTGTTCAACGGCCCGTTCGTGTTGAAAGACTGGAACGGCACAGGCCTGACATGGAAATACGTGAAAAACCCGAATTACTATGACAAGAAACATGTGAAACTGAAACAGATCAATGTCCAGGTTGTGAAATCGCCAAGTACCGGGGTCAACTTGTACAATACGGGCAAAATCGACCGGACTGTTTTGAGCGCCGAATATGCGAAACAATATAAAAAGAACAAAGAAGCTGTGACAGTTCCGGAATCAAATGTTTTCTACTTCAAATACAATGAAGTCAGAAACGGCCAGAAAACCGCTTTGGCAAACAAAAATATCCGGATGGCGCTTTCAATGGCTTATGATAAAAAAGCATTTGTTAATACAGTGCTATCTAACGGGTCTTTCCCTGCAAACGGCTTAGTACCAAAAGACTTTGCAAAAGATCCGAAAAATGGCAAAGATTTCCGTACGGAATCCGGTTCTTACCTCCAATATAATCCGACAGAAGCAAAGAAATATTGGGAAAAAGGGTTGAAAGAACTCGGCAAGAAGAACTTAACGCTTGAAATTCTCGGTGATGATACAGATAACGCAAAAACAACAGGCGAATTCTTCCAAAACCAATTGGAAAAGAATCTTCCTGGGTTAACGATCAAACTGAAAAACGTACCATTCAAAAACCGTTTGCAATTGGATACAAACCAAGATTATGACATCCAGGTTGCCGGTTGGAGTCCTGACTACAAAGACCCGATGACCTTCCTCGACTTGTTTGTCACAAACGGGGATAACAACAATTCCGGCTACTCGAATAAAGAATACGATAAGCTGATTGATGAAGCGAAGAACAAATACGGCAACGATCCGGAAAAACGTTGGCAAATCATGCTGCAAGCTGAAAAAGTGCTGATGGATGATGCGGCAATCGGGCCGATTTATCAACGTGCTACATTACGCCTTGTTAAACCGTATGTAAAAGGAATCGAATACCATATATTCGGGCCGGAATACACATTTAAAGATGCATATGTTCAAAAGTAAGAAAACTGCATGACTTCAATTAAAAAGGTAAAAGAGAGTATTTTCTTTCCGAAATACTCTCTTTTCACCGTTAAGCGGATTTTTATGTGAAAAATTTAAACATTCCTTTTCTTTGGGAGGTGTCACGTGTGACGAAGTATATTGTGCAAAGGATTATTTATTTGTGCATTACCTTATTTATTATTGCTTCTTTTACGTTTTTCCTGATGAAATTTTTGCCGGGGACCCCGTTCCGGAACCAGCAAAAATTATCACCGGAACAGGTTCATATCCTGAACCAGAAATATGGACTGAATGAATCTTTGCCTGTCCAGTATAAAAACTATATGGTGAATTTGCTGAAAGGGGATCTCGGCGTTTCTTTCCAGTTTGACAACCAGCCGGTTGCACAGCTGATTGCGGATAGGATGGAGCCGTCCTTGCAGTTGGGGATTCAGGCCATGATTGTCGGCACGTTAATTGGTATATTACTAGGTGTACTGGCGGCAATGTTTCAAAACACATGGATTGACTACGGAAGCACATTTCTTTCGGTCCTCGGTATATCCATTCCCTCGTTTGTATTTGCCGCAGTCCTGCAATATGTGATAGGTGTGAAACTGCAATGGCTGCCGGTTGCAGCTTGGGATGGGTTCGCTTCTTCCATATTGCCCACCATTGCGCTCGCTATTTTTCCGGTTGCCACAGCTGCACGGTTTATGAGAACGGAGCTGATTGAAGTGTTTGGTTCCGATTACATTACACTGGCGAGAGCAAAAGGGAATTCTTACGGGCAAATCGCCTTTAAGCACGCGATCCGGAACGCGCTGATTCCGCTTATTACGGTGCTTGGGCCGCTTGCCGTTAACTTGATGACCGGATCGATGGTTGTCGAACAAATTTTTGCTGTTCCCGGGATTGGCGAACAATTTGTTAAATCCATTCAAATGAATGATTACCCGATTATTATGGGGACAACCCTCTTTTTCTCATTCCTGTTAGTCCTGATTACATTAGTTGTCGACATTTTATACGGTATCATTGATCCGAGAATTCGATTGGCCGGGGGGAATAAATCATGAACAACAACATAGAGGCATTGCCGAAAGAATTATTTGAACCCGCAGCGCCGGATCGCGACCAAAGTGAATTGATTGCCAAACCGCAACTGTCCTTTATGCAGGATGCATGGATGCGCATCCGCAAAAACAAAGGCGCAGTTGTCAGTTTGTTTATTATCATTATTTTAATTCTGATGGCGATCATCGGGCCGCATCTTTCCAAATCGGGCCCGTATGAACAAAATTCATCAAGGGCAAATTTGCCGCCAAGAATCCCTGTGATTGAGAAGCTCGGCATTTTTGACGGGTCCCAGACGGTTGGCGGGCAAAAAGTGAACATGTACGAACAAAACCATATTAAAACGTATTACTGGTTCGGCACGGATGCTCTCGGCCGCGACTTGTTTGCAAGGGCATGGCAGGGGACGAGAATTTCCTTATATATCGCCTTCCTTGCGGCGTTGATCGATATGATCATCGGCGTTTCTTACGGCCTCATATCCGGATATAAAGGCGGGCAGGTCGATAACGTGATGCAGCGGATTATTGAAGTTTTGTCCGGCATCCCGAACTTGATTGTCGTTATCTTAATGCTGCTGATTTTCAAACCGGGGATCCTTTCAATCACGATTGCCATGGTGATCACCGGCTGGCTGAATATGGCGCGGGTCGTCCGCGGCCAGGTGTTAAAGCTGAAAAATATGGAGTACGTATTGGCAGCAAAGACACTTGGCGCTTCGAACATGCGGATTTTATTTAAACATCTGCTCCCGAATTTAACCGGGGTGATTATTATCAATACAATGTTCACCATTCCAAGTGCGATTTTCTTCGAAGCCTTTTTAAGTTTCATCGGGATCGGGCTCCAGTCCCCGGCTGCATCGCTTGGGACATTGATTGAAGACGGTTATAAGACATTTCAGTTCCTGCCGTATTTGATGGCAGTGCCGGGCACGATTATTTGTCTGTTGCTCGTTGCCTTCAACCTGCTGGCTGACGGTTTGCGTGATGCATTTGACCCGAAAATGCGCGATTAAGAAATGAGGTGAAGCCGAATGGAAAAGATTTTGCAAGTGAAAGACCTGAATATATCCTTTCACACTTTTGCCGGTGAAGTAAAAGCGATCCGCGGTGTGAGTTTTGATTTATATAAAGGGGAAACATTGGCAATCGTAGGGGAATCCGGTTCAGGGAAATCGGTGACGACGAAATCGATTATGCGGCTGTTGCCCCCGAACAATTCGGAAATCAAGTCGGGGCAAATCCTGTTCGGCGACGTCGACATTGCCAAAGTGTCAGAAAGAAAGATGCAGTCGATCCGCGGGAAAGAGATTTCGATGATTTTCCAGGATCCGATGACTTCTTTAAATCCGACCATGACAATCGGGAAGCAGATTATGGAGCCGCTTTTGAAACACCAGAAAATGCATAAAAATGAAGCGAAAAAACGCGCAATCGAACTGTTAAAACTGGTCGGCATCCCGAATGCGGAGATCCGTATCAAACAGTATCCCCACCAGTTTTCCGGCGGGATGCGGCAAAGGGTCGTCATTGCCATTGCCTTGGCGTGCAACCCGAAAATTTTAATTGCGGATGAACCGACAACGGCGCTTGATGTTACGATTCAGGCGCAAATTCTGGAACTGATGAAAAAACTGCAGTCCAAAATTGATACCTCCATTATTTTTATTACGCACGATTTGGGCGTGGTTGCCAATGTGGCAGACCGTGTTGCTGTCATGTACGGCGGGAAAATTGTCGAAATCGGAACAGTGGATGAAATTTTTTATAATCCAAAACATCCGTATACATGGGGGCTGATTAGTTCGATGCCGAGCCTCGATGTCAGGGATGAAGAACTGTACGCGATACCGGGCACCCCTCCGGATTTATTGAACCCTCCAAAAGGGGATGCCTTTGCGCCGCGCAATCCGTACGCACTTAAAATCGATTTGGAGCAGGAGCCGCCGATGTTTAAAGTGTCGGATACGCATTATGCCGCAACATGGCTTCTGCATCCGTACGCCCCAAAAGTGGAGCCGCCGGAAGCCGTGAAAAAGCGGATGTACAAGTTTAAAGGGAACGTGCGCCCGGTACCGGCTGAGGAGGGGAAGTAAAATGGCAGTGAAAGAAAAACTGATCGAAGTCAAACATTTAAAACAATATTTCAATGTTGGAAGGGCAAATGAAGTCCGTGCTGTCGATGATCTCACATTTGATATTTACAAAGGCGAAACCCTCGGGCTTGTCGGCGAATCCGGCTGCGGCAAATCGACAACCGGGCGGACGATTATCCGCCTTTACAATGCAACGGCAGGGGAAGTTTTGTATGGCGGCAAAAATGTCCATGACAAAATGTCCCATAAAGAGCTGAAACAGTTCCGCCGGAAAATGCAAATGATTTTCCAGGATCCGTATGCTTCGCTCAATCCGCGCTTGAAAGTGGCCGATGTCATTGCGGAAGGAATTGATATCCACGGGCTTGCAAAATCAAATGAAGAACGGATGCACCGGGTTTATGAACTGTTGGAAACGGTCGGCTTAAGCAAAGAACACGCCAACCGTTATCCGCACGAATTCTCGGGCGGGCAGCGGCAGCGGATCGGGATCGCCAGGGCACTTGCGGTCGATCCTGAATTTATTATTGCTGACGAACCGATTTCAGCGCTGGACGTCTCAATTCAGGCGCAAGTTGTGAACCTGTTGAAAAAACTGCAGAAAGAACATCATTTAACGTATCTGTTCATTGCCCACGATTTGTCGATGGTGAAATATATCAGCGACCGGATCGGCGTCATGTATTTCGGCAAGCTTGTGGAACTGGCCGATGCCGATGATTTGTATAACCATCCGCTTCATCCGTACACGCAGTCCTTGCTATCCGCCATCCCGCTTCCGGACCCTGACTATGAACGGACACGGCAACGGAAAATTTACGACCCGTCCGTCCATCAATATAAGGAAGGCGAAGAAGTAAAAATGCGCGAAGTGGCGCCGCACCATTTTGTCTACTGTTCGGAAAGGGAATTCGAGCAGTACAAAAAAGCTTATAATGGCTGACCATTCTCAAGTGGGAAGAAGAACGCATGTCAGTTGAAGTGCGTTCTTCTTTTCGCTTTTCTATAAATAAATGAAGAATAAGGGTTTAAATAGAGAGAATTGGGGAAAAAGAAGACTATTAAACCGGGGAAAAATACAACAAACTATTTTTCAAAAAAATATATTCAATAACGCGGATATAGTGTATAATACATAATAGAGATTGTTTGATTAAACTTATTTTAATGTGAGAATCAAATGGGAATCCAAATATAAAAATTTAGGAGTGTGAATGCTAGATGGTCACATTATACACTTCACCAAGTTGCACATCATGCAGAAAAGCACGGAACTGGCTTGAAGAAAACCATATTGAGTATAAAGAGCGCAACATTTTTTCTGAACCGCTTTCACTGGATGAAATTAAAGGGATATTGCGGATGACGGAAGACGGGACGGACGAAATTATTTCCACCCGTTCGAAAACATTCCAAAAATTAAACGTTGATCTGGATGCCCTGCCGCTGCAGGAATTATACACTTTGATCCAGCAAAACCCCGGTTTATTAAGACGGCCGATTATCGTGGACGAAAAACGGCTGCAGGTCGGCTATAACGAAGATGAAATCCGCCGCTTCCTGCCGCGGAAAGTGCGGACATTCCAGCTCAGGGAAGCACAAAGGCTTGTGAATTGACAACTTTTATCATTTCTTTTGCCGGATGCCTTTCATACGAATCCTAAACCGGCAAATCACCTCCCAGGTTCCGGCCCGGGAGGTTTTCTTCACCTTTTTGTCATAAAATTGTCAAATAATGAATATGTATTTAGAAAAATTTTGCCTTTAATTTCTGCAGCAAATCGGATACAATACAAAAAAAGATGCAAATGATCTTTTTTTGCCGGATGTTTAAGAAATGGGCCGGCGTGGAATTTTAAAAAGGAAAGTTTTTTTATTTCCATTTGCCAGTATTTTATCATAAAATAAAAGTACAAGGTTACCTATACCTGAATGGGGGAACATGTCCCTTCACTACACCTGCAAGAAGGGAGAGCTGATGTATGGAAATCGAAAGAATCAATGAGAACACGGTGAAGTTTTATATTTCGTACGTTGATATAGAGAAACGCGGGTTTAATCGTGAAGAAATCTGGTATGATCGGGAAAGAAGCGAAGAATTGTTCTGGGAAATGATGGATGAGATTCACACGGATGACGATGTATTTGACCCGGAAGGCCCGCTTTGGATACAGGTGCAGGCGCTCGAAAAAGGGCTAGAAGTGCTTGTCACAAAAGCGCAGTTGTCGAAAGACGGACAGCGTTTTGAGCTGCCGATTCCGGACGAAAAGCTGAAAGAACTGCCAATCGGCGACCAGCTTGAAGAATTCTTCAGTGAGAACTTCCAAACGCCGATGCAGCAGGTTTTCACGGACGGCGATCCGCTCGAACAGGTCTTGTATTTCAAGGACTTTGAAGATTTGCTGGCGCTGGCCAAAAACGTTCGGATGGAAGACGTCAGCACGAAGCTGTACGCCTTTGAAGGCAAATATTATCTGTATGTCCGCTTCCCGGAAGAGGAAACGGAAGAAGCCAATGACTTTAAGTTAAGCCAGCTGCTGGAGTATTCCGACCTTTCCTCTGTCACAAGCCACCGTCTCCTGGAATACGGAAAGCTGATCATTAACAGCAATGTATTTGCGAAATTAAACTCGTACTTTTAATCGATAAAAAATCGGTGCCGCAAACGCATCGATTTTTTTGTTTATCCGGAAAAATGCCGTCCGGGCAAACAGGATTTTTCGCCCCGAGCGGTGAATGTATTCAATACGGCTGTGCATTGCGTTTATACAGCGGTTGCCATAAGGGCCCGGAGATACAGGCCGGCCAATATGGGGCTTGCAGAGAGGCCGGCAACTGCATACGGCCGAATGCCGCCGGCCCAACAAAAGCGGGGATGGTGTTTAAAACGGGCCCCGATACGTTAAAAAAGGAGAGGATGCTGTTGCTTTCTGCGCTGAACGAGCGGGGGGAGCTGATCATGCTGACGGAACGCTTTACAAGATTGAATCTCCAGCAGTTAAAAACCTCCCATACGTTTTACTGCCAGGATTGCCGTGAACCCCTCATTTTAAAAATTGGCAGCCATGTCACCCCCCCATTTTTCCCATTACCGCCATTCCACTTGTGCCACATTTTCCGAACCGGAAAGCCCGATGCATTTGCAAGGCAAGAAAGACCTGTTTTTATGGTTGAGGGGGCAGGGCCTCGATGTTTCCCTCGAACAATATTTTCCTTCTATCCGGCAAAGGGCGGATCTTGTGGTGCGCAAATACCGGCAGCTTTTTGCCATTGAATACCAGTGTTCCCCGATCCCGTTCGGGCGGCTGATGGAGAGGACGGCAGGGTACAGGCGCCTCGGCATTTTGCCTGTTTGGATACTGGGCGGCATGCCTTTCCGGTCCCCAGGGAAAGAGGCGGAAAGAGTGTACCGTTGCAGTGATTTTCAATTGTCTTTTTTGCGCCATACCCGGCACCACTTTTATTTATTCAGCTACGCTCCCGGCAAAAGAAAGGTCTGCCTCTTATCCCACATGATGCCCGTATCTGCCAAAACATTCCGCGCATGTTACGCGGAAAAGCCGTTGTCTGCCTTTTCTTTTCCGTTTACAGATGATCAGTTTTCACTTGTTTCCGCCCCTGTCCCGCTCCCTGAATGGTTTGTGGAAAGGCGGCGCTGGATCGGCCTGAAGATCCAGTTTGGAAAAGCCTTTCAAGACCCATTTTTGCGGCACGTTTATGAAGCGGGAATGCACCCTGTGTCCCTGCCGCCGTTTATCGGCCTGCCGCTTTTGCACATGGCCGCCTGTAAACAGCACCCGGTCGAGTGGCAATTTTATGTATGGCTGGATGCCCTTTTCGCATTGCGGACAAATGCGGCGGTTTCACTGGATGAACTGCTGCGGCTGTTTACGGTGAGGATGGAAAAAAAGGAAATTGAATTCAGAAAATCACCGTATGTGCGCGAAAGGAACGCGGCAAAGGCGATGATTTATGAGTATGCGCAGCTGCTCGTACAATTGGGGCTCTGGTCAAAAGGAAAAGCAGGTTACCATATGAATAAAAATGTTTTTGCGCCAAAAAATACAGAAGAACTTGAACATATGGAGCGCCATCTGTCGTCAGCATTGCGGGCGGATGTTTCAAATGGGAAAGCAGAACAGTAGCGGGATTGGGGGAGTTACGCTAAAATGAAAAAAGAAGGAATTTTTTGAGAAGAATGGAGGAAAATTGATGGAAAACGGGAAAAAAGTACACGCGTTGCCAAGCCGGAACGAGGTCCCTGACGAATTAACCTGGAGGCTTGAGGATATTTTTCCGAGTGACGATGACTGGAATAAAGAATATGAAGCAGTAAAAGAAAAGCTGGCCGGTGCCGCTTCTTATCAGGGGAAACTTGGCGAAAGCGCGGAACAGCTTTATCATGCGCTCCAGTTCCAGGATGAAGTGACGGAAAGGTTCGGCAAGCTGTATACATACGCGCATATGCGTTATGACCAGGACACAACGAATGCCTTTTACCAGGGGATGGACAGCAAAGCGAAAAGCCTTGCCGCCCAGGTTGGGAGCGCGTTTGCGTTTGTGGTGCCGGAAATTCTGTCGATTGAGGAAGCGAAACTGAACCAATTCCTGGAAGCTTATGTGCCGCTTCAGCTGTACCGGCATGCATTGGAAGAAATTAATGAAATGCGCCCGCATATTTTATCTAAGGAAGAAGAAGCATTGCTCGCACAGGTTTCGGAAGTGCTGAATACTTCCAGCACCACTTTCGGCATGCTCAACAATGCAGACCTTGAGTTCCCGACAGTAATCGATGAAAACGGCAATGAAGTGCAGATCACGCACGGCCGCTTTACACGCCTGCTGGAAAGCAAAGACCGCCGCGTGCGCAAAGAGGCATTCCAAAAATTGTACGCGACCTACAAAAAATTCACCAACACGTTTGCGAGCACGCTCAGCGGCCAGGTGAAAAAGAACAATGTTGTAGCGCAAATCCGCCATTACCATTCGGCGCGTGAAGCTGCCCTTGCGGCAAACCACATTCCGGAAAAAGTGTACGACCAGCTCGTGGAGACGGTGAACCGAAATCTCGGTTTGCTGCAGCGGTATGTTGCTTTGCGCAAAAAAGTGCTGCAGCTTGATGAAGTGCATATGTACGATCTGTATACGCCGCTTGTCCAGGACGTCGATATGGAAGTGACATATGAAAAAGCGAAAGAGATCGTGCTTGACGGACTCCATCCGCTCGGCGGGGAATACCAGGGCATTTTACAGCAGGCGTTTGAAAACCGCTGGATTGACGTGGTGGAAAACAAAGGCAAGCGGAGCGGGGCCTATTCTTCGGGCGCTTACGGGACCAATCCGTACATTTTGCTGAACTGGCAGGACAATATTGACAATGTGTTCACCCTCGCGCATGAGCTCGGCCACAGCGTCCACAGCTATTACACGCGGAAGAACCAGCCGTATCCGTACGGGGATTATTCCATTTTTGTGGCGGAAGTGGCTTCCACGTGCAATGAGGCGCTGTTGAACGATTATTTGTTAAAAACGATCAAAGACGAGAAACAGCGGATTTACTTATTGAATCATTATCTGGAAGGTTTCCGCGGGACGGTCTTCCGCCAGACGATGTTTGCCGAATTTGAGCATCTGATCCATCAAAAAGCGCAACATGGCGAAGCGCTGACAGCGGAACTTTTGACAGATGAGTATTATAAGCTGAACCAAAAATACTTTGGCACGGATATCGCCATCGATCAGGAAATCGGATTTGAGTGGGCACGCATTCCGCATTTTTATTACAATTATTATGTATATCAGTATGCGACCGGCTTCAGCGCCGCGACCGCGTTAAGCAAACAAATCCTCGAAGAAGGGGAACCGGCTGTCAAACGTTACATCGGCTATTTAAGCGCCGGCAGCTCGGAATATCCGATTGAAGTATTGAAAAAAGCAGGCGTCGATATGGCATCGCCCCAGCCGGTCGAAGATGCGTTAAAAGTATTTGAAGAAAAATTAACGGAAATGGAAAACTTGCTCGGATAAAGAAACAGCGGCGGAATTTTTCTGCCGCTGTTTGACGTATGGGGCCTTTTTTCGAAAGAAGCCAGCGGAAATTTTGCACTGTTTCCGTCGCATTTTTTGAAAAAAAGTTGGCGGGTATGGAAAATCTATTTGCCGGCATTCTAAGAACGGGGCTGCCTTTCATATGATAGGCGGGCGGCGGTACAGTTTCTGCGCCGGATGGTGTGCTTTGAAAAAATGAGGATATGGAAAATTTGCTTGCTGGATAAAAGAATGGCGGCGCCATTACGATTATGGGTCGATTAAATGGCGGCAGCACTGTTTCCGCCGCCGCATGGCTGTAGGGGACCGGAAATAAATGAAAATGGGACACTTTTTATAGATGTAGGCCCGCAGCGCTGTTTTTTAAGCCACTACAAGTGGCGCCTGTTGTTAAATCCTTTAAAACGGTTACGGCGGTTAACATACAAAAGCAGCGCGAAGATGGCCGCGAACAAAAGCGGGGACGTGAGAAAAAGGGGGAGAAGCTTCATCAGCCCGAGCAGATTCAGGCAGAACAAAGCGAAGAAACCGGCGGCAAGGGCCGTAAGTTTGCATTTTTTCATATCCAGTCTCCTTTCATCAAGTTTATACAGGTTCAGTGCTATTTTATGAACAGGCTGCCGCGGTATGCAAAATTTAAATTTGACAGATATGTGAACACTTTAACAAGTACTTGCATTCCGTATAGGGGGGTGCTATTATATAGATGTGAAGTTGATCACAAGCAAACATACCCCTTTGTTTGACCGTGAAAAATTTCTCCCATCCCCTTTGTTCGTGTTGAAAGAGGCCTTGCAAACGCAAGGCCTCTTTCCTATTTTTACATATAAAAATCCCCTGCCAGAGACAAGGGTCAGTTGATATATTTCCAGAATGAGCCGTGCTTTCCTTCGATTTTCCGAACCTTTTGCTGAAGAACGAGCTTTTTCAATTCTTTTTCGGCTTCATGGACCGGCATATCGTACACCACCGCAATTTCCTTTGATGCCACAAACCCGAAATACTTCAGAAATTCCTCCAATGGGGGAAGCGGCAATGGGGAAGGCTCTTTGCCCAGCATCTCCTGAAGAACTTGTACATAAATGTCATAAGAATAAAGTCCAGAAATTTTTAATCCTTCATCTTCAATATGTTCATTAAAGAAAACAAGCGACGGGCTTTCAGTTACTTCCATTTCCGAAGTAATTTTCAAATCGCACTGAAAAGCCTTCGCTGCGCTTTCGGAATGGATGTCTTGCAAAAATTCGTCCACATCGAGGGAAGCGCCTTTTGCACAATCCACTAAAATTTGGATATCCGATATGTTTCGTTTTTCAAGAAAGACGAGTTCCTGCACTTTCCGCAAAAAGCGCAACCCCTGTTTTTTTCCTTGCAGTTCGGCCGCTTTTATTGCAATCGACACGATATAAGGCGACGTAATCGGGTTTTCGATCCATAAACTGCCGTCGCAGGACATGCCGGTGCGGCTCGCCGTTTTTTCCCAGTAATCCGCAACGGCTTCCCGTTTTTTCGGAATGTCGTTCAGATTGGATAATTTTCCGATCAGTACATGGCGGAGGCGGAAATAGACGCCGTACTCGAGGCGCAGCTTTTTTAAAACCGGTTCCAGCGCCCAGCATTCCGGGCAAAGCGGATCGATAAAAACATAGATTTCCAGCGGCTTTTTTGAAAAACAGCTGGAATGTTTCATCAAATCAATCATATTTTTCAATTTGCGTCACCTGGCACATCATCCGGAGTATTGACCATATGCTGTGCGGTCAGGACAAGTCTTTGAAAAAAGAAGTCGCGGAATTCGCCGTCAATCCCTGTTTCGTCCATTGCGGCGCTCATGCAGGACAGCCATGCCTTTGCACGTTTAGGCGTGATTTCATGAGGAAGGTGCCGTGCCCGCAGCATCGGATGCCCGTGCTCTTCCGTGTACAACGGGGGGCCGCCCAAAAACTGCGTTAAAAACTGCTTCTGCTTCCTGGCAACTTCCGTTAAATCATCAGGAAAAATCGGGATTAAATCCGGATGTTTAGCGACCCGCTTGTAAAATGCATCAACAAGCCGGCCAAGTTTTTCTCCCCCAATGATCTCATATGGCACAGTTTTCTTTTCCACCATAGAATAACTGCTCCTTTATCTCGTTTTTATCTTGCGTATATTTGAAATCGACGGAAAGGTTTGCTCATTAAAATTTTTGTCGACATATCTGCCATTTGTTTTTTATTTTATCAAGGGGGCCGCAATAACTCAAACAATCCGCTTTATTTGGCAAACTTTCATAACTTCCTAAGACTTGCTGAAACAGGCGTTAGTTATAATATTCATTTGGAAAACCTGCGCGACCGGTTTGATGGGAGACAATTCATAGGGCTGTAAACGTGGTAAATGTCCTTCATTGGGGTGATGAAGGACAAAACGTATGCGTGTATGACGGCAAACTGTTTTTTTGAAGATGACAAAAGACCAAAACAGGTTGCGCCCGATACGAAATACCTTTTTGAAGGGTTCAAAAGGACAAATTGACCTTCGCTTGGGCCCGAAATGTCTTTTTGAAGCCGTCAAAAGGACAAAAGGAGTGGCGTTGGGACCCGAACTGTCTTTTTAAAGCTGTCAAAAGAACAAAAGGAGTGACGATTGGGTCCAAAATGTCCTTTTGAAACCGTCAAAAGGACAAAACAGGCTGCACCCGGGCCCCAACTGTCTTTTTAAAGCCGCTAAAAGGATAAAAGGAGTAGCGATTGGGCCCGAACTGTCTTTTTAAACTTGTCAAAAGAACAAAACAGGCTGCATCCGGGCTCAAACTGTCTTTTTGAAGCCGCCAAAAGGACAAAAGGAGTGGCGTTGGGACCCGAACTGTCTTTTTAAAGCTGTCAAAAGAACAAAAGGAGTAACGATTGGGTCCAAAATGTCCTTTTGAAACCGTCAAAAGGACAAATTGACTTCCACCCAGGCCCGAAATGTCTTTTTGAACTTGTCAAAAGGACAGAACACGCTGCATACAGGCCCGAAATGTTCTTTTGAATCTGTAAAAGGGAAAAAAACACGAGCCCGAGACCGGGGAAATGTCCTTCATCGGGGTGATGAAGGACAAAACATAAATCGTCAGACAGCCAAATGTCCTTCACTGGGTTGATGAAGGACAAAACGCATGCCCGAAACCGTTGAAACGTCCTTCATCGGGCCAATGAAGGACAAAACGCGAGCCCGAGACCATGAAAATGTCTTTCATAGGGCAGATGAAAGATAAAACACGGGCCGCCAACCATTAAATGTCCTTCATCGGGATGATGAAAGACAAAACATATGCCCCAAAATATTAAAATGTCCTTCATACGGCAAATGAAAGACAAAGACAAAAAAGTGGAGCCTTGACCGGGCAATGCCCCTCATCAGCTTCAGAAATTTCCCCGTAAAAAAAATGCCGCACAGGGCGGCGGGTTTCAATCGTTATGCCAAATGATTCATAATCGATGAGACGTATTGCTGTGTTTCTTTGAATGGCGGAATACCGCCGCACCGGTCGACATTGCCGGGGCCTGCATTATAGGCGGCCAATGCAAGCCGGACATTGTGATCGTATTTTCCCAGCAAAGATTTTAAATACTTTGTGCCGGCGTCCACGTTTTGTTCCGGGTCAAGTACATTGCTTACACCGAGCGAGGCCGCTGTTTCCGGCATCAGCTGCATCAAGCCTGCTGCGCCAGCCGGACTGACTGCATCCGGACGATAACCGGATTCCTGTTTGATGACAGCTTGAATGAGCTTTTCCGGGACACCGTATTTTGCGGATGCATGCTGGATCGCCTGGCTGATTTTCGCCGGGATTCCGCCACTGACGGAAGCGGCTGTTGTCTGCGTGCTTTCTGAAGCTGAGCTTTGGGCAGAAGCCGAAAGGGCCGCGGTCCCTGTCTGCGCCGCAGCTGGCGTTTCCTTACCCGACAGCGTGCCGAATCCCGTTGAGGCAGGCAACGTGTCAAGCGCCGGATTTTCCCCCGTTAAAGAAGAAAATGGATTGAACGCCAGGTTGAAAGCTGCTGCCAGGGCCGATAACGATCCGGACGCGTCTTTACCGCTTCCGCCAGAAGCCGTGGCATTTTCCATAAAGCTTGACAGCATCTCCTGAAAAAGAGAGGTGCTGTTGCCCGTTTGAGCAGCATTGCTGCCGGGAGAAAGCGACTGCAGCGCCTCCAGTTCCATTAAAAACGCGATTTGGCTGATTGTACTCATCTCTCATTGCTCCTTTTTGCCTCATAAAAGCGGAGAACCTTGTTTTTTGCCGGATGGTGCGGGATGCCGTATGTTTCCAGCAATTTTAAAAATTGTTTTGTGCCTGTTTCCAGTTCACTTACTTCATATTCTATCTCAAAATCTTCCTTGTTTAAATAAAAATTATGGTCAAACACGAGCAGCCCGCCTTCATATGCAATTTCAGCCCGCTTCGTTACAAGCTTTCCAAAATACACCAATTTACTTGGTGCCACCTGCAGTTCCACTAATTTTTCCATGACTTCGCCTTCCGGAAACCAGCCCTCGTTTTTGAGCTTTTGAAAAACTTTTTCGCCGATCATCTGGCTTGTTTCCAGCAGCCCGGTTTTTTCCGGCGTTTTCAGGGTGAGCTGGAAGCGTCCTGTCTTTTTCCGGACACGCAGGGCCGATTTTCTACGCTTTAAAGCAAAATCAGGCGTATCAAAATAAAAGTTTTTCTGCTGTTTAAAATCATGTTCCGCGATGCCAAAAGCCCGGGCAAGGCGGCAGAAATCACGGCGGGTGACCATATTTTTACATTCAATTTCAATTTCTTTGCTCATGATAAGCCCTCACTTCCATCATCATTATACTAAAGCGAATCCTTTCCTTAAAGTGTCTATTCTCTGTGGAGATATGGTAAAATAAAATGGGATTGAAACTTGTTCTCCGATGGGAAGGAGAGGGAGGGAAAACGGATTGCGAAAGATTATTGAACTGGGGCAGCCTGAATGGAAAGACGGGATTCTCGAACTGTATGCTGAGCGCCCGGATGTTTCCATGCGGAGCCTGAAGCCGGCAGGGCAAATGATCGTCGATTCGGATGCCTGTTCGTTTATCTATCTGGCTGAAGACGACGGCTGTGAGGATTATACATATTTATATTTGCCTGTTCCGGTTTGGAAAGAGATTCGGACGGCGGCATTTGAACATAAAAAAGTGGTTGCTGTTTCAAAAGATGGAAAATTGGAGCTTACAGGGCTTGATGAGGAACTTCATTTTTTGCTCGATAATATCCGGGGCAACAGCAATTACGGAAAAAAGATGCTGGATAAGGTAGAGGCCGTTTTTGCATTGGAATGAGATCCGAAGAGGTGATCAGGCAGTGGATTGGGAGGAATTTTTAACCCCGTATAAACAGGCTGTTGATGAATTAAAAGTGAAGTTAAAGGGGATGCGCACCCAATTTGAAAAAGAGCATACCCATTGCCCGATTGAGTTTGTAACAGGGCGTGTAAAGCCGGTAGCAAGCATTATAGAAAAAGCAAACATAAAAGGCATCCCGCTTAGCCGGCTGGAGGCGGAAATGCAGGATATCGCCGGGCTCAGAATGATGTGCCAGTTTGTGGATGATATTAAACTGGTTGTCGGGCTTCTCAGGCGCCGAAACGATTTCCGGATTGTCGAAGAAAAAGACTATATTTCGAATAAAAAACCGAGCGGCTACCGGTCTTATCATGTCATTATTGAATATCCGGTGCAGACGATCCGCGGGGAAAAGAAAATTCTTGCGGAGATCCAGATCCGGACGCTGGCGATGAATTTTTGGGCAACGATTGAACATTCTTTAAACTATAAGTATAAAGGCAGATTTCCCGAAGAAATTAATATACGGCTGAAGCGGGCTGCCGAAGCCGCTTTCCGCCTTGATGAAGAAATGTCCGAGATCCGTGAAGAAATTCAGGAAGCCCAAATGTATTTTTCAAAAAACAAAGAGCGCGCGGAACAAAAAAAGCCATGAAACCGGTGGCAAAAAAGAAGGGGAGGGGAAGCAGCTTGAAATTTGCCATCACTTCTAAAGGGGATACGGAATCCAATATATGGATGCATAAAATCCGTTCTTATTTGCAGGATTTCGGGCTTGTTTACGATGAAGCACAACCGGATATCGTCATCTCGGTCGGCGGGGACGGCACGCTTTTGTATGCTTTTCACCGCTACAGTTCCCGGCTTGACCGGACGGCTTTTGTCGGGGTGCATACCGGCCATCTCGGCTTTTATGCCGACTGGGTGCCGGATGAAATTGAGGAGCTGGTCGATGCGATCGCCCATAAAACTTACACTACGGTGGACTACCCGCTTCTTGAAGCGATGATTGCGTATGAGCACGGCGGCCACGAAACGCGTTACCTTGCGTTAAATGAGTCAACGGTCAAATGCGTGGACGGCACCTTTGTCATCGATGTTGAGATCAATGGCCGGCATTTTGAGCGTTTCCGCGGCGACGGATTATGCCTTGCCACACCAAGTGGCAGTACGGCTTATAATAAGGCGCTCGGCGGGGCTATTGTCCACCCTTCCCTGCAATCGATCCAGCTCACCGAGATGGCATCCATTAACAATAAAGTGTTCCGGACAATCGGCTCGCCGCTTATTTTGCCGGGGCACCATACTTGTGTGTTGCGCCCGGTCCGGCAGAAAGATTTTTTGGTAACAGTTGACCATTTAACGCTACTCCATAAGGAAGTCCGGTCCATCCAGTACCGTGTGGCAAAAGAAAAGATCCGGTTTGCCCGTTTCAGGCCTTTTCCTTTCTGGAAGAGGGTGCATGATTCTTTTATTTCGGATTAGGTGAAAACATGTTGACATTATCGTGGACAATTACAGAAGCTGAGGCACATCAGGAACTGAAAGAATTTTTAAAAGCGCGCCATATCTCGAAACGGGCGCTTGCGGATATTAAATTCCGCGGCGGGCTGATCCTTGTGAACGGCCGCGAAGTAACGGTCCGTTATCGATTGCAGCCGAATGATACGGCCGCAATTGTTTTTCCAAAAGAAACCCCGAGCCCCAATCTTACGCCCGAAAATATTCCGTTTGGCCTTATTTATGAAGATGAAAGCGTGCTTGTTGCGGATAAGCCGGCGTTTATGAATACGATCCCTTCCCGCGAGCACCCGTCCGCAAGCCTTGCAAATGCAGTGCTCGGCCATTACCGGAAAAAAGGGACCGAATCCGCAATCCATGTTGTGACCCGGCTTGACCGGAACACATCCGGGCTTGTCCTGGTTGCAAAAAACCGTTATATCCACCATTTATGCAGCCTGATGCAGCAGAAACATGAAATTTTCCGGACGTATGAGGCGCTCGCGGAAGGGGTTTTTACTGAAAAAAGCGGCACGATTGAAGCCCCGATCGGGAGAAAAGAGACGAGCATTATAGAACGCGAAGTCCGGGATGGCGGCCAGTTTGCGCGCACCCGTTATGAAGTTGTCCGGCAATTTCCGGCATATGCACATGTGCGTCTCCGGCTTGACACCGGCAGGACGCACCAGATCCGTGTCCATCTTTCTTATATTGGCCACCCGCTTCTCGGTGACGGCCTGTACGGCGGAAACACGAGCCGCTTCACCCGTCAGGCGCTCCATTGCAGTGAGCTTTCATTTCAGCACCCGGTTTCAGGGAAAGAAATGCATTTTCTTTCTAAACCGCCCTTTTTGGATCTCCTTTAATGGTACCCGGAAGATTTTCATGCTTCCGCTTATGCCCTTATGGATGTTTTTAAAATTCAGGCGAACGTCCTGAATTTTTCTCCCACATATGGCATCAAAGAAGGGACGGAGACGGTTTCAATTTCCGGATACCGGAGTGCCGTCAGTTTGCCGCCGAATACGCAGCCGGTATCAATGTTGACCGTGTGGCCGCTAAATCGCGGTTCTTTCACCGGCGTATGCCCGTACACAATCCAGCCTTCCCCCTCGTCATTTTTCGCCCAGTCGCGGCGCACTGGTGTCCCGTCCGGATTGGTTTCCCCGGTAATATCACCGTAAAGCACAAAAGTCTGCACCGGTTTGTTCATCTTACCAATATCCTTGCGCCGGATGCCGGCATGGGCGATGACAAGCTTGCCGCCGTCCAGAACAAGATAAAGCGGGGACTTCTCATACAATTCCATAAATTGTTTGCTATGCCGTTCCCGCTCTTTTACGGGGAGCACCTCCAGTTCCGCCACCGTTGTTTCAAGGCCGTGCTTCTGCTGGACATTTCTCCCCAAAAAATAACGGTACAGCTTGTTGCAGTGGTTGCCGGGGACGTACAGGCCAAGCTTCTTTTTCCACAATCGATAGACAGTATCGGCCACTTCCAAAGATGCCGGCCCACGGTCTGTCAGATCGCCGACAAAACCAAGCAGCCGGCCCGCCGGATGAACGGGAATGCCGTTTTCCCATTGATAGTCCATTTTTTCCGTGAGCTTCCTGAATTCCGCCATGCAGCCGTGTATATCCCCAATGATATCGATTTTCACGACATTCGCTCCTTGTATAATAAGTTTAAATCCAAAGTGGATGTCAATTTCCAGTTCATTCTGCTCATTGACAAGTGAGTATAAGATTTTATATTCCGGGCGAGCCCGGAATACAAGTTCGGACTTGGACGCTTCGCGATGTTCCCGGATAATGGTCTTAGGATCGTTTGGGTCAATGCTTAGCGCTCCTTCCATCTCTATTTTATGTTGTCCGGCGCGCCTGAACAAATGCCGGCAGCTGAAAAAAGTTTGATTTTCCCCGGAGCCCCGGCACGTTCATCGCGAAACAAATAAAACGCAAGTGCTTTTCAAACCCGAAAAGTTCATGTAGAATTGGTATCAGGTACTAAAAATCGCATATAAATTGTGAATAAAGGAGTTAACACGATGCATTTATCTTTGGAAAATAAAACATTTGTTGTGATGGGAGTTGCAAATAAGCGCAGTATTGCCTGGGGAATTGCCCAATCGCTTGATGCAGCAGGCGCAAGGATTATTTTTACCTATGCGCTCGACCGGAATGAAAAAAGCATCCGCGAACTTGCTGAAACGCTGAACCGAAAGGATTATCTGATCCTTCAATGTGACGTGGAAAGCGACGAGCAAATCCAGTCATGCTTTCAAACGATCAAAAATGAAGCCGGCACGATTGACGGCATTGCCCACTGTGTTGCGTTTGCCCGCAGGGAAGAATTAAAAGGTGACTACACAAACGTGACGCGTGAAGGATTTTTACTGGCCCATAATATCAGTTCCTATTCGCTGTCGGCCGTTGCCAAAGCGGTGAAAGAACTGGAACTCATGCCAAACGGGGGCAGCATTGTCACCCTTACCTACCTCGGCGGTGAACGCGTCATGGAAAATTACAATGTGATGGGCGTTGCGAAAGCTTCCCTCGATGCAAGCGTCCGCTATTTGGCATATGACCTCGGGAAGCTCAACATCCGCGTCAACTCGATCTCGGCCGGCCCGATCCGCACACTGTCGGCAAAAGGGGTCAGCGACTTCAACAGCATTTTGAAAGTGATGGAAGAAAGGGCGCCGCTTCACCGTGGTGTTGATACGAGTGAAGTCGGTGATACCGCGCTGTTTCTCTTTAGTGACCTGTCGCGCGCGATCACGGGCGAAAATATCCATGTGGATGCCGGCTATCATATTATGGGCTAACGTGAGATGAAAACAGTTTGTCCGGAGCGTAAGTGAAAAAAGCCGGGAAGTGAAATCTTCCTGGCTTTTTTGGCATGGCATCAGTCTCTGTAATCTTTTTTATGGCCTTTTTTGTTGTCATCATGATATTGGTCGTTATCTTCAATTTCTGCAGCAGAGAATGTGTAGCTGACGACATTTTGAGGCGTCAGTGTAATGGTTCCAAGCAGTGTAGGTGCAGCCCCTGGAATCGTTGTATCTGGAGCAAAAGTACCGAGTTCAATGGTTAAGAAGTATTCATTTTTCCCTTTGGACGGATCGGTATCCACGGCGTGAACCGTAGTTGTCACGTTTTCAAAAAGCAGGGTAACAAGCCCTCCGGCTGCAAGAATGGCGATGCCGGAAACCACGCTTTCATCCGTTTTTTGAGAGATGAGTGTTGTACCGGAAGAATTTCTTCTCCAGATTCTGAAGGTTGCCGGAATGGTTAACGGAATGACGATCCCTGTTCCTGCTCCTGTAACGGCTCCAATTAAGGCTGCAAGTGTTACACCAAGCGGCAGGTCTGCCGGCGACCATTCGACAGTTGCGAGCAATGAAACGCGGTCATCATAATCATCTACTTTTACATCTACTTCCGCAATGGCGTTTGCCATGTTAAAGACGCCTGTCACAGGTACAGGTACGGACGGCGACTGATCCACATCGAATTCCGAAAGAAGACCCCGTTCTTCCTCGTCTTGCCGTTTGTGGCGGCGATGATCATCATAGCAGCTGCCGTTTGAGTCATAATAAGACATTTAAATGCCTCCCTTCGTTTTGTTCATATATTCTACTCATCCGCATATTTTTGGAATAGACGGATGGTAGCTTATAAAAGCACATTTTTTTGCTTTATCAATTTGTGCCAATATGCTGTGGAAACCTCTGTTCCGTTCCTTGTCCCCAAAACATACGATAAGGCAGAAATATCAAATGATTGGGAGATTCCAAGCCCCTAGGCACATTTCTTATTTCCGCGCATAGTTATAAAGCGAGCCAGAAATCAGAGGAGGGATTTTGGAAACATGGAGGAGAGCCAGTACAGCAGCCAAAAACCGCTTCTTTATATTATCCAGCCGAAAAATGTTCCGCTCGCGATCAAAATGCAGAAAGTGTACAGAAATGTGGTTAGCGAAAAACCTGAACATGCCGTCCATGGGACGATCGCGGAACCAATGCCTGCCGGCGGCGATACAGGGCATGCCGAAGAGAAAAACAATACAGCGGCACAGGAGGAAAAAGCAGAACAGGGACAGCCCATACCAAATAAAACGTCAGAACAGGAAAAAACAGAAGGAGCTGCGGAACGCGGGGGAGCCGTAATTGTTCCGGCCATGGCAAAGGCGGCAAATAGTTTGGAACACGAGGGAGCGTCGAATGCCGCGGAACAGCAACAGGCGGCAAATGCTGCGGAACCCGCCGAAGCGGTGGAAGCGGAAACGGCTTTTGAAACGGACGGCGCTGGCACAACCGGCACTTTGCCGGAACAAGAAACCGTCCAACCGCCATCGAGGAAACGGTTTAAAGAAATGACAGTCCATGAAAAAATTGACTATTTAATCCATAAGCCGCGGTTTCTGCCGGAAATCCCCGTCATGATCCAAACGAACAGCACCGCCTATCGTGCCGTGATCCTTGAACGGATGGAAGACCAATTGTCCGTCATGCCTTTTTCTTCCATGGAAACGGTCTGGATCAATCTGGATGAGATCACGGACATTAAATTGCTGGTCCAGTAAAGCTCCGGAAAAAAAGTCGATAAGCGGCAACTTATCGACTTTCATACATTACAAATTGACAAATGTATCTTCGAGACATTGAATGGCAATGAAGTCGGTTAAATCAAGCGTGATGCACGTATCGGTTACTTCAAAATGGACCCTTGAATGGCCGTCGTGATGTTCGCAGACACATTTTAAAACCCGTACAACAGCACAGCATCCTTCCACATTTTCGACTCTTAAAAATTTCGATTTTTCGCAGAAGTCGTCGCAGCTGTCAAAGTGGTGATTTTTGTAAAATGGTTCAAAAGCACAACCGTCTTTTGTATATAGAATGAATGGACGTGTGTTGACATGTGAATGTTTTTCCCTGTTGGCACCGAGCACGGGATTCAAGCAGTTGGTCGGGCAGCTGCTGTCTTCCACCGCAGCATCCTGCAAATCGTTGATGAATTGTACGACATCACAAACGCAAGTACGGGAATATTCATGGGATTTACTGCTCATTCATTTTTCAACTCCTTCAATGGTTTAGTTTCAGTACACTATAGAATATTGTCTCGGTGCTTTTTTTGTTACGAATGTCCCCGCGTTTTTGCAAAAATAGGCAAACAACTTGCATGGGGCATTTTGCATCCGGATCCTTCCGGGGAAGGAGGCAGGAAATGGTTTCCTATTGGCTTGATTTCGTCCTGCTTGCACTGGCCAGTTTCAGGCTGACGCGCTTATTGGTTTATGATAAAATTACGGCCTTTTTACGAAAACCGTTCCATAAAGAAATAACAGAAATAGCGCCTGATGGCACAGTAAAGGAATATATTGAAATTAAAGGAACAGGGATCAGAAAATGGATTGGCGAATTATTAAGTTGCCACTGGTGCACCGGCGTCTGGTCCGCCGCCATCCTGTACGGGGGTTGGGTGCTTTTTCCGCAAATCGGATCGCCTGTTGTCATGATCCTTGCAATCGCCGGCTTGGCAAGCTTCCTCGAGACCGTCCTTTCGCGGATCATGGACGAATGAAGTGAACAACCATAAAAATGCCGCATACGATAAAAAAGGAAGCGCGAATCTTGAGGAAAGGATGGTAAGATTATGGGCAAACCACGCATCAAAATTCCGGTCACCCCTTCATCCGTCCCGGCGTATAAAAACAACCAGAAAAAAGTCAAAAAAGGCGGATGCGGCTGCGGTGGCAAAAAAACGCGATAAAGCTAAGGCGGAAGGCAGGATTGCACTTCCGCTTTTGTTTTCCCCATTTTCCAGGATGCGGCAAGAATTTCTAATTATAAAATCTGCGCTTGCGCGAAAAATAGAGAGGTAAAAGTTGAAAGCGCAGAGGGATGAGTATGAAAAAAATCATGTATGTTTTAGCTTCAGTATGTTTGCTCTCCGGCTGCGGTTTTAACGGGCCGGAACACAAGGACAGCAAAATGGCGCTTGTGAAAAAAACACAACCGTCGCCGGTGAGACTCACTAACACCGGGAATAAGGCCGTTTCAGGGCAATTGAAAAAAGATGTCCTCGGCTTTGACAGCATTTACGATGTGGCCATCATTGAAGGGCCGAAAGAAACATTGGTTGCCTACAAAGTCAGGCATCTGCACCGTTTTAAAATGAAGAAAATCGAAAAACAGCTCAACGCCTTTTTAAAGAAACGCTACCCCGGGCGCAAATTTATCACTTCCAGCGACTATAAAATTTTCCTGGAAACCGTCCGCCTCAAGGAAGATATGGACAAGCACAGAATTTCAGTCGGCAAGGCAAAAAAACGTTTTAAAGACATCATCAAGCTGAAACAGGAATTAACATAGGAAAAGGGCTGAGACAATGGCAAACAAAAATCAAAACAAAACACCCGAACAAAAAGCGTATGATCAGTTCGAAAAAAAGCATGAGATGAAAAGGCCGGTGTTAAAAAACTGCATCCGTGCATTTTGGGTAGGCGGCTGTTTTTGTCTGGTTGGGCAGGCCCTTACTTACTTCTATATATACATGTTTAATTTCACCGAAAAAACGGCCGGCAACCCGACAACCGCCACAATGGTGTTTTTATCCATGCTGTTGACCGGCTTCGGCATTTATGACCATATCGGGCAGTACGCCGGTGCAGGGAGCGCGGTGCCGGTAACGGGCTTTGGCAATTCCGTCGTTTCCGCTGCGATTGAACACCGGACGGAAGGCTATGTGCTTGGCGTCGGCGGGAATATCTTCAAACTGGCCGGCACCGTCATTGTATTTGGTGTGTTTTCCGCGTTTGTTGTCGTCCTGATTCGGACCGTGGTCATGATGTGGGGGGGATCGTAATGGCCGCAAAATCGCAAACATGGACTTTCACGAACCGTCCGGCCATTCTTTCAACCGGTGTTGTCGGGGGCCCGTTTGAAAAAAAGGGGCGGATAGCAGGCGATTTCGACCGGTTTTTTGAAGATTTGTGGATCGGCGAGGATTCATATGAAAAAGCCCAGCGCAAACTGATCGAGGAAGCAGTTAGCATTGCCCTGAAAAAGCGAAACCTTAAGGAAACCGATATTCAGTTTTTTCTCGCTGGTGATTTGATTAACCAAATCACGCCGACAAGTTTTGCGGCAAGGACAAATGCGATTCCTTACCTGGGCCTTTTTAGCGCCTGTGCCACTTCGATGGAAAGCCTGGCGCTTGCCGCTTTCATCATTAATCACGGCGGGGCGGAAAAAGTGCTGGCAGGGGCTTCGAGCCACAATGCAACAACAGAGAAGCAATTCCGCTATCCGACCGAATACGGCGGGCAGAAACCGCCGACTGCACAATGGACAGTGACAGGGGCGGGATTCGCGGTGGTCGGTACGGAAGAAAACGGGCCTGCGCCGCGGATTACATCGGCCACGATCGGAAAAGTACTGGACCTTGGCATTTCCGATCCGTTTAATATGGGCGCTGCAATGGCGCCGGCAGCGGTCGATACGATTGAACAGCATCTCCGGGAAACCGGCCGTGATCCATCTTACTATGACTTGATTGTGACCGGCGATTTGGCGAAAATCGGCCGTTCCATCGCGCTCGATCTTTTCAAACAGAAGAATCTTGACATTCGCAGCGAACAGTTCCAGGATTGCGGCCTGATGGTATATGACAAGTCCCAGCCCGTCCAGGCCGGGGCAAGCGGTGCCGGATGTTCAGCGATTGTCCTGTATGGCCATTTGCTAAACGAAATGAAAAAAGGCCGATACCAAAAAATTTTGCTCGTCGCAACCGGCGCACTATTGTCGCCTTTGTCTTATCAGCAGGGCGAAACCATCCCGTGCATCGCGCACGCCTGCGCCATCGAGTATTTGTAAGAAAGGAAGGATGCGTAATGCTTGCAATGTTTTTCTGGGCCTTTGTGGTTGGCGGGCTGATTTGTGTGATTGGCCAGTTGCTGTTTGATGTCGCAAAATTATCGCCGGGACATACGATGAGTGTCCTCGTGACGGCCGGCGCGGTTTTATCAGGCCTCGGCCTTTATGAACCGCTTGTAAATTTTGCCGGTGCCGGGGCAACCATTCCCATTACAAGTTTTGGCAATTCGCTTGCAACCGGCGCCATGCAGGAAGTGCAAAGGCACGGCATTGTCGGGGTATTGACTGGCATGTTTGAAGTCACATCTTCCGGCATTTCGGCTGCGATTATTTTCGGATTTATCGGCTCACTCCTCTTTAAGCCAAAAGGATAATCATGCCGTCCCTGACACACGCCTATACCGAATGCCTGCACCTTACATATTGTATAGTGTAATACAAGAAGTGAGGTGAAAAACATGTTTGGATACGGTTATGGCGGCGGCTGCGGTTACGGCGGTGGTTACGGCGGTGGTTACGGCTACGGCAGCACGTTTGTATTGATCGTTGTTTTGTTCATTCTGTTAATTATTGTCGGTGCAAGCTTCTGCTGACAAGTTGCGGGGAGGATTCCCCGCCTTTTTTTATAGCGGGAGAGAAAACGCTCGTACGAGGGGAACGGGCACAAAATGCGAGGCCGGGAATCGGCGAACTGTTCTTCATAGGGAACGATGACCGAGCCGCCTCTAATTGGACAAAAGCCCCAATACCCGAGCGTGTTTTGTCTAATTGGAAGATCCAATTAGACGCCCATGCTGCAGTGAACGCGCACCAACAGTAGAATGAAAATCAGCTGGCGCATATTTTTCAGGATAGACAAAAGTGAACCGTCAAATTGTCCTTCATCGGAGTAATGTTTTGTTTTGTCCGTGTGGCAACTTCAAAAAGACATTTTGATCCAGTCGCGACTCCTTTTGTCCTTTTGACAGGTTCAAAAGGATATTTGGGCCCAAACGCGATCCTTTTTTTGTCCTTTTGGCAGGTTCAAAGGGACATTTCGGATCCAGACGTAACGTGTTTTGTCCTTTTGGCAGGTTCAAAAAGACATTTTGGACCCGGAAGCAGCGTGTTTTGTCCTTTTGACGGCTTCAAAAGGACATTTCGGATCCAGACGTAACGTGTTTTGTCCTTTTGACGGCTTCAAAAAGACATTTCGAGCTCGGATGAAACGTGTTTTGTCCTTTTGGCAGGTTCAAAAAGACATTTCGGACCCGGAAACAGCGTGTTTTGTCCTTTTGACGGTTACAAAAGGACATTTCGGGCCCGGATACATCGTGTTTTGTCCTTTTGACGGCTTCAAAAAGACATTTCGGGCCCGGATGCAGCGTGTTTTGTCCTTTTGACGGTTACAAAAGGACATTTCGGGCCCGGATACATCGTGTTTTGTCCTTTTGACGGCTTCAAAAGGACATTTCGGATCCAGATGCAGCTTGTTTTTCCTTTTGGCAACTTCAATGAAAGACAAACCCCAGGCCTGGCAAAGCCGAAATGTCCTTCATCGAGATGATGAAGGACAAAACACCGGCTGAAAAATACCAAATTGTCCTTCATCGAGGTGATGAAAGACAAAACCCAGGTCTGGCAAAGCCCAATTGTCCTTCATCGAGGTGATGAAGGACAAAACACTGGCCTGGCAAAGTCAAATTGTCTTTCATCGAGGTGATGAAAGACAAAACACCGGGCGGATAACGCCGAAATGTCCTTCATCGAGGTGATGAAGGACAAAACTCAGGTCGGGAAATGCAGAAATGTCCTTCATCAGGGTAATGAAGGACAAAACCCAGGCCGAAAAACGCCAAACTGTCCTTCACCAGGTTGATGAAAGACAAAACAAGTGCCATGAAACATCAAACTGTCCTTCATCAAAGCACTGGCTGTAAATCAAGCTTGTGCACCGGGAAAATGCACTTTTTTGCAATGAAAAATTCCGGCTAACACGTTTTCAATTGAAAATCCACTTTTGTACTGTCAATCCGGCTTCTTTTTTCATACGATAAAACAGCTTGAAGAGAGGAGCGACGAAGGTGGATCATCAGTTTTTCAAGAATATCGAAAAGAAGACAGGCGTTAATATGAATGACATTTTCCAGCTTGCAAATTCCCTGCAGAACGCGAATTTTAAAGATGAAAATACCGTCCGTGGCATCATCCAGCGCGTCTCGCAAATTGCAAACAAACGGGTACCGAAAGAGCTGGAAGATAAAATTGTTGAATCAATTGTCAAAGATGGAAAAAAGCTCGATTTTAACACGATCAACAAAATGATGAACAACGGAAAGTAACCAAAGCGGGCTTGCAAATCAGATGCAAGTCCGCATTTTTCTGTTTAAAATGAAAGAAGAGAGGGAAAAGAATATAGAAATCATTTAAAGGGGTGACTGCCATGAGTTTGATCGCTCCAATTCCAGACTATCAGGCAAGCCAGTACCGGCTTTATGACGGAATGTCCTTACGCCAGCTTGAAGTGGAAAAAGCAGATGCCGTTTCGAGGGCTTATCCTGTTAAGCGGCAAAACGGCGTCACGGGCGGAACAGAATACCATTTTAAAGCAAATGAACAACCGGGAAGAAAACCGGCAAAAAGCCGGATCATCGCAAAAATCACCGGCCTGGGGCAATATATTGATCTTTCGGTTTAAATCTTTCCCGCTGAATTGTGGATTTTTTCACAAGATAAGCAGCAAGGTTGAAAAAGCGATTATATAAAATAAACAAAATTGGTGCAAAAAAATAAGGCCATTCTATAGACAAAGCGGCGAGACACAACTCCTTCTCGCCGCTTTGTCACGGATTCTGCAGCCCCAGTTTCCGGATGCTATTTGATCGTTTTCTCCATTGCTTTATGCGGAATGCCGGCATCGAGAAATTCACCGGAAACAACACGGTATCCGAGTTTTTCGTAAAAAGGAATCGCGTGTGTCTGTGCGTTTAATTTGCATTTTTGCACGCCTTGTTCTGCGGCATAATGTTCAATTGCCAGCATCAGTTCCCGGCCGGCCCCTTTGCCGCGCACGGACGGAAGGATGCAGATGCGTTCCACTTTCCCGTACCCGTCCACCATCCGAAAACGCCCGGCGCCTGCGGGTCTCCCTTCATCATCGTACAGCAGAAAATGCGTGCAGTCCTGTTCCAATGCGTCAATTTCTTCTTCAACCGGGACGTGCTGCTCTTCTACAAATACTTTTTTCCGGATTTGAAAAGCCGTCTCCAGTTGTTCTTCATTTTTTACAGTTAATACGTCCACATTTGTTAGTCCTTTCCGAGATGATAGGTCTCATAAACAGTCCATATCCCGTTTTCAAGCTGATATAAAAGATGGAACCGGTTTACCTTTTCTTCGTGGTCAATGCCAACCATTTCCAGCTGGCGGAACACATCGGCATGTTCTTCTTTAGACAACTCCTGCCCGATGGTAATATGCGGCACAAACGGGTACGGAGGCGGCCCGCCCGGCAGACGGTCTCTGAAATCTGCGAAAAGCCCTTCCAATTCCGGCGCCGGTTCAACTTTAAAATAAATTGTATTGCTGACGGGTTCAAAAGATTTCACTTTTGTCACTTTCAGCAAAAATGGGTTGTATTTTTTGGCAATTTCTTTCAGTTGCCCGCGAAAAACTTCCGCCTCTTCTTCGGATGCCTCAAACGCCGCTTTGAGCGTAATATGCGGCGGGATCAGCGCGTACTTCGGGTCGTAACGTTTCCGGTAGGAGTTGGCAAGGTCCTGCAGTTTTTTTGACGGAAAGACAACAAGCGCATACTTCATAAAATGCCTCCTCGTATAATAAGTTTAAATCCAAAGTGGATGTCAATTTCCAGTTCATTCTGCTGCTCATTGACAAGTGAATATAAGATTTTGTATTCCGGGCGAGCCCGGAATACAAGTTCGGACTTGGACGCTTCGCGATGTTCCCGGATAATGGTCTTAGGATCGTTTGGGTCAATGCTTCCCCTCCTTGTAGCCTGACTACTCGAAAAGTCTGCATCCCCAGGTTCTTGCTTGAACGTCTAACCCGTAGGCCGTTCCTCCGGATCTCCGTGCTGGAAATGAGCAGTTCCAGGCAGCCCACGGCCCGGATGAGTTCTCATACGCGAGGCTGACAGATCGGCAAGCCATCTGGGGATATCCCGAAGCGTCCGATTCCATCGATCCCAATACAGAGAGGAGGAAATCATATGCCCTTATTTGTCGGTATTGACGTGAGCTCCAAAAACCTCGATGCCTGCCTGATGGATGGAATGGGGGAAACGTTGGCCACCCAAACGGTGACAAACAATCTTCCCGGTGCCTCTGAGTTAAGAGACACCATCCTCCAACATGCGGAGGCGGATGACACCATCCAGATCGCCATGGAGGCCACATCTGTGTATAGTTGGCACCCGGCAATGTTTTTCCATGAAGATCCCGAGCTGAAACAGCGTCGTACAAAGGTGTTTACCCTGAATCCGAAGCTGGTGAGAAATTTCAAAAAGGCTTATGCCGAGATGGACAAGACCGATCCCAAAGATGCCTGGGTAATTGCGGACCGCTTGCGTTTCGGGAGATTGCCGAAATCCGTGATTCAGTCAGAACAATACCTTGCCCTTCAACGGTTAACACGGATGCGCTATCACCTGATTCAAAGTTTAACCCGGGAACAACAGGTATTTTTGAATCATCTGTTTTTCAAATTCAGTGCCTTTAACCTTGAAGTGGATACATCGGTCTTCGGCCATGCCATAACGGAATTTTTGCTTGAGGCCTATAGCCTCGATGAAATTGCCCAAATGCCTCTGGAGGACTTAGCGATGTATCTCCAGACCAAAGGCCATGGCCGCTTTAGCGATCCCGAGGATTTGGCCGCATCCATCCAAAAAGCTGCCCGGTCCTCTTACCGGCTTTCTAAATGTGTGGAGGATTCGATTGACTTGGTCCTGGGCAGTTCTATTGAGATCATCCGGCATCTTAAACGCCAAATCAAGGATTTGGATAAGGCGATTGCCCGCGTTCTTGATGGAATCCCGAATACCCTCCAGACCATTCCGGGAATAGGCCCGGTGAGCTGTGCTGGGATTCTCGCTGAAATCGGCGACATTGAGCGCTTTGACGACCAAGCCGCGATCGCAAAATTTGCCGGATTGTTCTGGCCCCGCCACCAATCGGGTGATTTTGAGGCTGATGACAAAATGCTTGCGCGTACAGGCAATCGTTATCTCCGGTATTACCTGGTTGAGGCTGCCAATCTGGTCCGGCGACACGAACCTGAGTACCGCGCCTTTTACCAAAAGAAATATCGTGAGGTGCATAAGCACTCACACAAACGCGCCCTCGTCTTAACGGCAAGAAAACTGGTGCGCCTGATCGATGCGCTGCTCCGCAACGATCAAATTTATGCGCCGAAAAAGAAGGTGACGCGATGAGGTAACCAGGTAACCATCATCGATAGCCTGAACTTGAAAACTTCCAGATTATTCCAATTATCTGGAGGCTTAGTTCAGTATTGCCATTTTTATGACATAGAGCCAACAAAATTTCCAATTCACTTGTTTTTAACCCTTGACATCACACCGTAGGACTTTTTCTGGATATTAAGCCGTTATGATACAATTTTATCAGAAAAATGGCCGAAAATTAATCTTTTTTAAACAGGTACCTGAGTGCACGCGGCAAATCTTTTTGCCAGTACTTCCAGGAGTGGCCGCCGTCAAATTCGTCATAAAATCCGGGGACCCCTTTTTCTTCCAGGATTTGATGCAGGGTTCGGTTCGGCGTGATAAAATTCTGGATCTTGCCGTCGGTCGTTTTTACTTCCGTCTCCTCTTTTCCGGCAATATGGTAAATGTCCATCAGCTTTGGATCCGTACATTGTTTAGCAGCTTCCATCACTTTTTCATTCACGAGCGGCGACATTAATGCGGCTTTTCCAAATGTATGGGGGTACTTGAATGCCGCCATGAGCGAGACGGTTGCCGCCAGTGAGTCTCCTGCCAGCGCCCGGCCCGATGCCATTTGTGCAGTCGGAAACTCACGGTCAAGGAAAGGGGCAAGTTCATGCGCCAAGAACCGGATATAAGCGGCATGTTGCTCGCCGTCAGGATGGTATTTCCGGCGCCTGTCTGGGATATCCGCATAAGGGATCCCGACAATAATCAAGTTTTCAATTTCGCCTTTTGCAAGCAGTTCATCCGCGGCACGTGCAATCCGGCCGAGCTGGAAGAAGTCTTTTCCGTCCTGGCATATGCATACGGCATATTGATAAAGCGGGGAAAAACGCGCCGGCAAGTATACCCAGAGATTGAGCGTTTCCCCGAGCTCCCTGCTTTCAAACGGGATATCTTTAATCGTGCCTCTTTCAATTTCCATATGATGAAAACCTCCTTCTCAAGATGGGGTTGCCTCGCCTGCATTTAGGAAAAAATTTACACACCCCGCTGCCTGTAAATTCAGTTTACCAGCCTATGCGAAAAACATCCAGAATCCGGCAACGCCTGTATGTGTCAAGTTTTTCTCGACAAGGTTTAAATATCGGGTATTCCAAGACACTCTTTTTGTACACTTTCGGCTACAGTGCTTTACTTGCTCGGTGTAATTTTCGGAAAAGATGTAATATTTCCGTATAAAGATGGATAACGGGGATGTTGAGGCGCGCGAAATTCACTCGCTTTCCGCGGGCGGCCGGCGAGCCTCCTCGCTCGTACCTCGCTGCGGGGTCTCTCCTGGCTCGCTTTTCCCGCAGGAGTCTCGTAAATTTCGCGCGCCTCAACGATCAGTCCCCACTGAGCCAAGCTTAAAACGAAAGCTCTAATATTTTGCTTAAATGTCCCATTGCCGATGAACTGCTTGAATGCAGGGCAACTGATCCGTGCTTTACGCCCACTGACGGGCGTACAGGCTGCTTGAATAGTTGAGACATCCTGATGGATTGTTGCAAGCTCCGTTGCTTTCTCGCGCTTCTTGAACGGTGTTTCAGATAGGTTTCCTGCAATGTCCCGTTAAGCATGCCCTGTTTCACCTTTACCATGGCTTCGGCGCCAGCTTTACTCCAATGCATCCCCCTTTTCTTCATTCTGAATGAGATATGCCTTTGATTTGATTCCATTGCCCCCAGGCCTCTCGCACCTTCCGGTACGTTCTCTACCTTGTCCCTCCAGTCAAAAATGCGGTCCCAGTTTTTTAGGATGTACGAACGAAACTCCTTGACTTTCTTAAGGCTCTTTTCATCCGTCAATGTGCTTTCATGCGTATCCAAATACAATGTGAATTGGTCTAGGTCATGCGTTCTAATCGCTTTTCTAATTTGCTCTTTGATCTCGCTCTTTCCGCCCCCGAATGTCCTTACGATGGCTTGTGCAACGTGGTAGGTATCCAGCTGGTTGAGCACCGGAAATTCCGACTGTGAGAATGCTGTTTGAAACCGTTCAGCTGTGTACCCCGCACCTCCATCACTATTTGTAATGACACGAGCTTTTTCTAGGGAATAGGTGTTGGCTGCTACAGCTTGGACTTCATCCCAAAATGTCTGGATGGATTTCGTCGTCATGATAACAACGGGATGGTGTAGAGAGACTCTTTTGCCATTGGTTTCCCATCCTTCATAGAGAATGGCGTGGTGGACTTCCAAACCCTGTTTCTTTTCTAGTCCCCGGACGAATATACCATCAGCTTCGGAAAACAGGTAATCTACCTTCTTTCCCTCAGGTAGTGAATCAGCTATTTCTAGCTCTTCTACAAGTGCCTTGTCGGCTTCAGCTTGCGTTTTCCCTACGTGTTTCACCATGTTCCCTACAGTTGTGTGACTAAGGCTCACTGCTGTCCATTCTTTTAAAATATCAGCTACCTCCCGATAGGTGTTCTCACTTGCCAACTCTGCCACCTTTAACTCCACTAACGGGCTGTATCGTTGGTATGGTAAAAGCCCTAACCATTCATCCAGAGGATAATGTGAATTCCCTTTCTGGTCATGCATTAGTGAACGTTTAAAGGTCACATTTCCAAATAAAAACTGAATGCTTCTGTTATCACTCCGGCAGTACTCCCAGCCATCCTCCAGCTTTTTTTGCTTAATTGTTTTATCTAACGTCTCAAATATTTCCCCAACCCATTGCGTAAAGGCATTCTGGATCAGAATTTTAACTTGTTCTTCAAATTCAATAAGACTTTTTGTATCCTTTAATAATCTAGCAATTATTGATATAATATCCATAGGAAGACCTCTTTCTAAATGTATTCGCCCACAAGCGTACATTTAAATGATAGAGCGTCTTCCCATTTTTTTCCACTCATCTGCCCTTCGAGTAAAATTTTACACATACGCAACGCCTGAAATAGATAAAGCAAGCGTCTTTGATGAAGAGAGCTGGTTACATCATGGATAAATTTGGAAAAATGAAGACGTGGGGGCGATCCTAAATTTGAATGCGATATCCATTCGGGTGGGAAAAACGAAGCTCATTTTATATGAAGAAAAATTCTCATTAATTTTTTGCCGAACCTGTCTGCATCCTTGCCAAATCTAGGAATTTTGCTTATTCAGTAAGCCCTACTTAAAAATTTTTATTGTTTTCCTTCATTCTCTTTTTCAACATTTTGCGTATAAGTCTTGTCGTTTCAATATCTTTCTATCGTTCTTCTTCAGAAACATAATGCTTAGTTCCGCTTACAATAGCAGTGAATTTACCATCGGATGTCATTCCTGGTGGTTCTGTCCATCGTTTGTCAGAAAATAGTTTTTTGCTGCTCATTTACATTTCCTCCAACTCAAACAAAATTTTACCGGATTGAAACTTTTGATTTAAGATTTTAAATTGACTACCTCTTAAAAAATACTTCGGCCTCCTGATCATTAATTCCTTTCAAATCTCTACCGATTGGGCAGCATCATTCTATCCTTCAAAGATATATATTCTTTAAAAGTAATTTTGGTTTTTAATATGTCGTTGGAATCCATGGAATGGATCATAATATTCCAACGACAAATTCTATTTATTGTTTTTATGGCGTTCTTTTAGCATTTTCAAAAATTCTTTTCGAATCTTCTTACCTTCTTCGATATCTCTTTGTCTTTCTTCTTCTGATGCATAATGTTTGGTTCCTATGGAAATAGCGCTGATTTCCCCATCTTCTGTTATTCCAATTGGATCCGTCCAACGACGGTCGGAATATGGTTTATTATTTTTATCCATAGGATTTCCTCCAATTCGAATATAACTCTACCATTCATAAATTGACTGGATAAGATTTTATAAGCTGTATTACGTTTAAATAATACTTCTTGCTCCTCGTCATTAAATCCTTCTAAATCATGACCATTTTTATAAGGTGAGATTGACCGATTACGTTATAATCATTCCTCTGCTTTTTGGTTGCAGCAGCTTTTATTTCACGATTGTTTTTTAACGCCTTTAAACATAAAGACTCTTTTTAACGCCTTGATCAGGGTGAGATAAAGAGAGTCCGCATCCCCATTCCGCCAAAATAAAAAGCAACCTGATTAGAGGAAATATCTTGCTGTCAATTCGGTTTATTTAGGGGACACATCAGTTATTTTTTCAATGTCACTTTTTCTAACGGGTATCGTCCATCATTTTCTGGTATTCCACCCTCAATAAGATAAAATCTTTTTGAGCCGTTTTTAAAAACTTCAAAAATCCATCTTTTAACCCCCACATCCAATTTTTGGGGGACTCATTTATCACCCCCCTTGCTACAGCGACGTTAGGCATGGCTGCGGGGACAATACAGGAGTTGTGCGTCCACTTGGTCTGTCAAATCCATAAAATGCCAAATTCTAATTCGTTCAGCAAGCCCTATTTAGCTGCAGGAATATGTAATACCCGGCCGCATGCTGAGGAGAATCCTCCAAAAAGCCAGGGACGCTGTTTTCCACAAAAAATGGAAACGGCAATCCGGCGCGCATTTTTTTCGGAAGCGGACGCATATTAAAAGAAAGGAGGCGATCCGTGTGAAATGGAATGAACAAGCGGCACCAAACAACCATCAGGCGTCCGCTGATTTGCTTGCAGCACAAAGCGATGAGACAGAATTTCAATACGAAGAACTTTCAGACGGCGGCGAGCGGAATAAAGTGATACAAGAACAGAAAAAACGCCGTACGCACTTGTAATAGAGGTGGGGCTCCATGGAAATCAAAATCGGACAAGTATATAAAGAAAAGCAGCATGAAACACTTGCCATGGTGGTCGCAGTCCAAAACGAAAGCATTATGCTCGGCACCGGCAATCTGGTATCGCCGAAAACGATTGAAGATCGCTATGTCCTTGTCCGGGATGCCGAATAACGGTGCCCCGGACTATTTTTTTGCAGCAATCTTAAAAATATAGCATGTAATGACATATCCGGCTAACAGATCGAATGAAAAGATCAGAATCGGGATAAAGATCGCGCCAGCGCCTTCGTCCGGGAGATAGTAGGCAAACAACCGGGATATCAGTTGGTTGATCAAATACGCCAATACGAGAGTCAGGCAAAACTTCACCACCGCTTTAATGGTTCTCACTCCCTTCGTTTCATTTTGATTGTAGCCAAAAATAAAAAGACCGGCAAAAGCCGGTCTTTAAGGGGGTATTGCTAGACAACAAAAAGGGGGGGGTTGTCTAGTTGGTATAGGGTTTTGTAACTTGTCCTTGCTACAGGTATAATAGTACGGGTTTTTTCCTAAAAGATCATGAAAGAAAAATAAGTTTTTGATGAGAATTGTCGATTTTTGTTGAAATCCTACTCCTTGTCTTGAGGGGCAGCATCGTTGCTGTCCCCGGCCTGTGCCTTGTATTTTTCCACGATCTGCGCGATTTCTCCTTTATCCCCTTTTGCGTTGATCATTTCAAACCATTCGTTTAACCCTTCAGAAGTTCTTTTACCATCGTTTTTCATGGCTTTCCTTCTTTCCTCTTTTCCAAATATTTTTTGATTTCGGGCCTGCAAAACATGGCTGCGATGGCAGGCGGCACTACAAACATAAAAAATACAAAGTATAACGTGTTAATCACATGGAGATAAAACCAGGTTTCCATATCGTCACCCCCGGGTTTGCTTCTATGTATATTTTTTTGCCCGACCTCTTTCTTATACCGTATAAATTGGTTTTAACCTGTAAATCCTATAAGGAAAAAGAAGGGAGACACCGCAAATGTTCAAGCGCCTGTTAGATTTGTTCAAACTGGACACAGCAGGGGATTGGGAAGATTGGGATCTGGACGATGAAAATTTGGAAGACGGCTGGGATGAAGAGGACGACGAGGAGATATAAAGCAGGTTTACGGGCCGGGGCATCTGATTGCGCCGGCTTTATTGCGAAAAAAAACCGGCACAATGCCGGTTTTTAAGGGGAGTTTTTTCTAGACATTAAGGGGGGTATCTAGAAACTTAAGGGTTTGTTGCTTTTTCCTTGCTACAGCTACAATATAACCCTCTTACACTAAAAAGCCATGAAGAAAAAATGAGAAAAAAATGAGAAACAAATTTGTCACAATTTATGCGGGTTCCGATCATAAACACTTAACCCAATTGAAGAAAACGGTATACTAGAATGAGAGATATTTACCTTTCCGTTATGAACGGAGAGGCTCATTAAACCAATTCTATTGAGGGGGAATCACCATGCTTTTTGGCGGAGTGGAAGCAGGCGGTACAAAATTTGTTTGCGCAACGGGAGATGAAACCGGGAAAATTCAGGAAAGAGTTGAGCTCCCGACGCGCGATCCGGAAGAAACGGTGAAAGATGTAATCGGATTTTTTTCAAAGTTTGAGACAAAAGCAATCGGCATTGCCTCATTTGGGCCGATTGACGTCAATCCGGAAAGCGATACATATGGATACATTACAACAACACCGAAAACGGCCTGGCAAAATTATCCCATTAAACAAACGATAGAGAAAGCATTGGGCGTTCCGGCCGGCTTTACGACAGATGTGAACGGGGCTGCACTCGGGGAGTCGGTGCTTGGCGCGGCGAAAGGGCTGGACAGCTGCCTGTACATTACAGTTGGTACCGGCATCGGGGCTGGAGCCGTTGTAAAAGGCAATCTTCTTGAAGGATGGTCGCACCCGGAAATGGGGCATATATTGGTGCGCCGCCATCCGGATGACCATTATGAAGGGGCATGCCCTTACCATCATGACTGCCTCGAAGGACTCGCAGCCGGTCCGGCAATCGAAGCGCGGTGGGGGCAGAAAGGAAAAGAGCTCTCAGACCGCCCGGAAGTCTGGGAAATGGAAGCAGATTATCTGGCACAGGCGCTCATGCAATACGTTTTAATTGTGTCGCCGAAAAAAATCATCATGGGCGGCGGGGTAATGCACCAACAGCAATTGTTCCCGCTGATCTACAAAAGGCTGGATGAGCTGATCAACGGTTATATCAAGCTGCCTGAACCGCTGTCCGAATATATTACGTCCCCGGGCCTTGGCAACGACGCCGGCATTACAGGGGCGATTTTGCTCGGAAAACAGGCATATGAAACAAGCAAATGATAATACAAAATTTAGCTGAGTGCCGGCCGCTTCTCCAATTTTTCGAATGGATTCGATATCAATTGGGGGAGTGGCCGGCACTTTTTGTAGGAACTTTGTAAAAAATCCTATTGACACCGGAAATAATTTCAGATAATATCAATTAATAGTTTTATTCTATTAAACCCTCGCAAAAAACCCCGAAAGGAAGGATCTTCATGACAAAAGAATACCTTGACCTCAAAATGGACTTTATGTTCAAACAGCTTTTCGGCCACCCGAGCCGGAAAAATATCACGATTGCCTTTTTGAAACGATAGGATATAATATTTGTGAGCGCCTTCACGAATAAATGGAAGCGCATTCATAAAGGAGCGGGAATGATGGCAAAACTGGATGGAAAAGTTGCGGTTGTAACAGGTGCTGCCTCCGGTATGGGCAAGGCGATTGCAGATCTTTACGCAAAAGAAGGAGCAAAGGTGGTGGCATCCGACCTCAATTTGGAAGGTGTGCAGCAGACGGTTGCTGAAATAGAAGCTGCAGGCGGCACGGCTCTGGCAGTCCAAGCCAATGTGGCGAGCGAAGAAGATGTGCAACATTTGATGGATACCGCTGTGAAAGAGTATGGAACGCTCGATATTCTTGTCAACAATGCGGGGATCATGGATAATATGGTGCCGGCGGGGGATCTGACAGACGCCCTGTGGGAAAGGGTGTTTGCTGTCAACACAACCGGGCCGATGCGTACGATCCGCAAATCACTCCCGATCTTTATTGAAAAAGGAAACGGCGTCATTATCAATGTCGCTTCTGTCGGCGGGCTGAACGGGTCGCGGGCCGGCGCCGCTTATACGGCATCCAAACACGCGGTGATTGGGTTGACGAAAAATGTCGGATTTCAATACGCACTGAAAGGGATCCGCTGCAATGCGATTGCGCCAGGCGGGGTGGAAACGAATATCGGCACAACAATGAGCGAACCGAATGCTTTCGGGCTTGAGCGGGCAATGTCCGGGTCGGCAAACAACCCGAGGACCGGAAAACCGGAAGAAATTGCAACTGTCGCCCTGTTCCTTGCTTCAGACGATGCTTCCTTCGTAAATGGCGCAGTGATTACGGCAGATGCCGGGTGGACGGCTTATTAAGCTTAAAAAGAGCAGCGGGAAAATATAGAAAAACCCGCTGCTTTTTTGAAAAGATTGTTTGCTAAATGAACGAAATGAGTTAGCTGGAAAATTGTAAAAATGCATCCACCAAAGGGGCGGCAGCAAGCCATTGAAAAGGCTGCTGTTTTTTGAATGTATGGATCATCAGGGGGGAACTAAAAAATTTTTTGAAACCTTTCCGGCTGGTTTGCGTACGTACGAACAGAGGAGGGGGAATCATGTCCTTGATACTGGAACATGTGACGAAAAAATTTGGAGCGTTTACAGCGGTAAACGATTTGTCGTTAATGATCCCGGAAAAGGAGCTGTTCGGTTTCTTAGGGGCAAACGGAGCCGGAAAAACGACGACTTTCCGGATGATCCTTGGTTTATTAAAACCGAATGAAGGAAACATCACCTGGAACGGGCGCAAAATGGATTACACATTGAGCCCGGAAATCGGGTATTTGCCGGAAGAACGCGGGCTGTATCCAAAATTAAAAGTAAAAGACCAGCTTGTTTACCTTGCACGGCTGCGCGGGATGGGCAAACAGGATGCGGTGAAAGAACTGAAATACTGGCTCGGCCGTTTCCGTGTTGAAGAATATTTGGATAAACGGGTGGAAGAGCTGTCAAAAGGAAACCAGCAGAAGATCCAGTTTATCGCTGCTGTCCTACATAAGCCGAAGCTGCTGATTTTAGATGAGCCTTTCAGCGGCCTTGACCCGGTCAATGTGGAAACGTTAAAAACAGCGGTCGCAGAACTGCGGGATCAGGGCGCGACCATTGTGTTTTCAAGCCACCGGATGGAACATGTTGAAGAACTTTGCGAGCATTTGTGCATTATGCATCATGGCAGCCCGGTTGTGCACGGTGAACTGAGAGAGGTCAAACGTGCATTCGGGAAACAAAATGTTGTGATCCATGCTGATTTTGATCTGGCATTTTTACGTGCCTTTCCGGGTGTCGTACGATTTAAGAAAACGGCGCTCGGGGCGGAACTGCAAATTGACCGGATGGAAGCGGCGCAAAAAATTTTGGATGAAATCAACGGAAAAGGTTTCATCCGCAAGTTTGCGCTTGAAGAACCATCTCTTAACGATATTTTCATAGAAAAGGTGGGGGCTTCCTATGAATAGGTTCGGCATTTTAATCGGCCATGCCTATATGACAAAACTAAGAACCAAATCCTTCGTGATCACGACGGCCATTTTGCTCGTCGCTGTCCTTCTGATGGGGAACATAAACCGGATGATTGATATGTTTGCCGGCAGCGAGCAGAAAAAGGTTGCGGTTCTGGATGAGACAAACACGCTGTACGGGCCGCTTAAGCAGCAATTAAAAACCGTTGATAAAGATATCCGGCTTGTGCAGGCCGAAAAAAGCGAAAGTGCGTTGCGGAAAGAAGTATTAAAGGAAAAATATCAAGGGTATGTTGTTTTATCGCTTGACGCAGCCGGCATGCCGAAAGCGGTCTATAAAGCCCCTAATCTTGCCGATACCGGGACCACGGACAGTCTTGAGCAGGCGCTGCAGGCTGTAAAAAGCAATATGGCGGCAGGAAAATTGAAGCTTTCGCCTGCCGGGCTTTCGCTTTTAAACAGCCCCGTATCCTTTAAAAGTGTCAATCTGGAGCGGGATGCAAAATCCGAAGCAGAACTGGCACAGGCGAGGGGGCTTGTCTATATTTTGCTGTTTGCGATTTATTTTGCGGTCATTTTTTACGCCAGTGCGGTCGGGATGGAAGTGGCGACTGAAAAAGCTTCACGCGTGATGGAAATCTTAATTTCGAGCGTGCCGCCTGTGCAGCAGATGTTTGCGAAAATCATCAGCGGCGCCCTGCTCGGTTTGACACAGATGGCGGTGCTCCTTGCCGCCGCTTACGCCACGATCAAACAAAATATCAATCACTTGACGGGCGGCTTTTTTTCTGTGTTTGGATTTTCGGATATAAAGGTTTCAACGATTGTGTATGCCGTGGTGTTTTTCCTGCTCGGGTATTTGCTGTATGCCACGTTAGCGGCTTTTCTCGGCTCGCTTGTCAGCCGGATTGAAGATGCCCAGCAGATGATGATGCCAATGACGTTTCTTGTGATGATCGGTTTTTTCCTTGCGATGGCAGGGCTTGGAAACCCTTCTGCCGGCTATATTACCGTTCTTTCGTACATTCCGTTTTTTACGCCGATGCTGATGTTTTTGCGGGTCGGCATGCTCGACTTGCCAGTATGGGCAGGGCTTTCGGGCGTGGCGGTTATGGTTGTCACGATTGTTTTCATGGCGATAGCAGGTGCGCGCATCTACCGCGGCGGCGTGCTGCTTTACGGCAAAAGCAATTCGTTGAAAACCATTCTGAAGGCGCTGCAAATGTCAAAAGAAGCCTAATCCTGCCAGTTTGAATTCTCCCCTCGTTGGATAAACTGAATGTAACAGAAAGTCCGTCAGAGGGGAGCGTTTTATTTTGAAATCAAAAAGAGTCGTCTTTGGTACCATTGTGCTTTTTCTTGTCGTCATGGTGCTTGCCGGTTACTTTATTTGGTTCAGCAAATAAAGCTGCATTACATAGATTTGCGATGAAGGTCCGGGGGCTACCCCGGATTTTTTATGCCCTGGTGGCAAAGCTCGCGCAAGGCGGATTGTCTGGAAAATGTTTATAAACATATTTTGCTTGATACGCACCGGTACGGACAGGCGCTTCTGCTTGCACAAGGCCCAGTCCGGATGTTTCGCGGCATCGGCTGCCGGCTGAAATATCCTTCCAACTGAATAAAAGCGGATTTTCCATTTGCAGGAAATCCGCTTTATTGAAACGTTAGATACTCTTTTTCATCCCGCATCTCCGGCATTCACGCAGGAACACGCCATGTTTGACCGATGACTTAAAGTGGCTGTAACCGCAATTGTCACAGCGCCCTGGGTGGACGTCGGGCATCTCTTTATAATCATAAACAATGCTTGTATCATAACCTTTTGTTTCATAATCTTTTTCTTCACTCATCTGCCATCACCCCGTTTGAGTCTTTCTCGTAAAACAGCATACCATAATTTAAAAAAATGTGTGAAAGGAACAGACGAAAAAGCCTTCCTCACCGAACAGCGGGACGAACAAGTGGAAAAGTGAAAAGGAAATATCGCCCAATTGTGTCCCGTTTCAGAATTGCAGGCTTTTCAAAAACGCAAAATTGTCTTATCTGATTGAAAAAGGCGTATAATAAAAAAGAACTTAATGGAGAGGAAGATTTAAATGGCAAAAGACATTACACGGGAAATGGCGGAGCGGTTTTCCCGACAAATCCGCGAACTGCCGCAAAACAAAGTGATTCAAAATGCAATGATGAAAAACGGGATAAAGGCCGCGGCAATCAACAATGATGCTGTTGTTTCTATGAATCACGTATTCTCCCACGAAATTGAAACGGGGAAAGTATCAAACCAGAAACAAAGCGGGCGCTGCTGGATGTTTGCCGCCTTAAACACGTTTACGCATAAGTTGAATGCCAAATTCAGATTGAAAGACTTTGAGCTTTCACAAAACTATACGTTTTTCTGGGACAAATTTGAAAAAGCCAATTACTTCCTGGAAACAATGATGGAAACCGCAGACGAACCTGTGGAAGGACGGCTCATTTCCTGGCTGCTTGAAACCCCGCAGCAGGACGGCGGACAGTGGGATATGCTCGTCGCGCTCATTAAAAAATACGGCGTTGTGCCGAAACAGGTCATGCCGGAAACGTATAACAGCAGCAACTCGCGCGAACTTAATTCGCTTTTGAATGCCAAACTCCGCGAAAACGCGGTGAAACTGAGAAAATTGCACGCAGCAGGGCAGCCGGAAGAAGAATTGCGGCAAGCGAAAGAAGGTATGCTTGCAGAAGTTTACAAATTGCTTGCCTTTGCACTCGGTGAGCCGCCGAAGACCTTTGATTTTGAATTCCGCGATACCGACAAATTGTTCCATCGCGAGCAAAATATCACCCCGCAGGCATTTTTTGAGAAATACGTCGGGTTTGACCTCGACAATTACATTAGCATTATCAATGCGCCGACAAGCGACAAACCGTACGGCAAAACGTATACGGTGCAGTATTTGGGCAATGTGGTTGGCGGCAAACCGGTCAAATATTTAAATGTCGATATCGAAACCTTTAAATCGCTGGCCGTAAAACAGCTGAAGGATAACCGCAGCGTCTGGTTCGGCTGTGATGTTGCGGCATCATCAGACCGGAATGAAGGCATCATGGATACCGGCCTTTTTGATTTGGAAAAAGCTTTCGGATTCTCGTTCGGAATGACCAAAGCAGAACGCCTCGATTATAAAGACAGTGTGATGACGCATGCAATGGTACTGACCGGTGTCAACCTCGTTGACGGCAAACCGGACAGATGGAAAGTGGAAAACAGCTGGGGTGAAAAAGTGGGCAAAGACGGTTATTTTGTCATGAGTGACGCCTGGATGGATGAATATACGTACCAAATCGTCATTGACAAAAAATATTTGCCGGAGGAATTGCAAAAAGCATGGGAACAAGATCCGATCGCCCTGAAACCTTGGGATCCGATGGGGTCTCTTGCCTGGATGCATTAAACAAAAAAGCGCGGTTGATATAGCCGCGCCTTTTAAGTATGCAAATGTCCACTTGGCGTTTTAAAAATGCAAAACATTCCCCCAAAAAAAGATCCGGCCCTGAAATTTTTTACCGTGATTGTAAATATATTGGTATTTTGTGCGGTACCCTGTAAAATGGAAGAAAGAAAGGAGTTGCAAATATGAAATATAAGAATACTTGGGATCTGGATGCCGTTATTCCGGGCGGCACAAAATCGCCGGAATTGCAGGAAAAACTGCGCGGGCTGAAAGAAGAAATCGGGCAGTATAAAAGCCGACTCGACGGATGGGCATTTTCGAAAGACCCGTCTCCGGAGCCGTTTAAAGCCATCCTGAAAAAACAGGAAGAGATCGAAAAAGGGCTCAGCCAGTCTGCGACATTTGTGCAAATGTGGCATGATGCCTATATGGATGATGACTATGCAAATGTCGTGATGGGCCAAATCATGGATTTGTACAGCGAGATGCAAAAGCTCGGGACCACTTTTCAGAAAAAACTGGTGGCCATTTCGGACGAAGACTGGAAAAAGTTTTTACAGGACAAGGAATTGAGCGAAGTCTCCTTTGCCCTCAATGAAACGCGCGATGAAGGAAAACGGCTCTTGTCGGAAGAAGAGGAAAAGCTGATTGCCGATCTCAACCAGGACGGGCTGGCCGGCTGGAGCAGATTGTATGACACAGCTGTTTCCGTTATGACAATCCCGTTTACGGACAAAGAAGGCAAGACGGTATCCTTATCCGTCGGCCAGGCGATGAACCGGATGTATGCCGACCCGGATCCGGAAGTGCGCAAACAGCTGTTCGAAAACTGGGAAGCGGCATGGGAAAAATATGCGCCGGTTTTTGCCGATACGCTCAACCACCTGGACGGGTACCGGATTACGCTGCAAAAAGCCCATGGCAGGAAGTCTTTTCTCGAAGAGCCGCTTGAATACAACCGGATGTCTGAAGACACGCTTCATGCGATGTGGAAAGCCGTTTCTGAAAACAAGCAGCCGTTTGTCGACTTTCTCAACCAAAAAGCAAAAATTTTCGGGATGGAAAAACTCGGCTGGCAGGATGTTGATGCGCCGGTTGCACTCGGCGATATGAAACCGGCCCGATTTACATATGATGAAGCGTGCGATTTTGTCATCCAACATTTTGCTTCTTTCGGGCCGAAACTGTCTGCATTTGCGAAACACGCCCTTGAAAACCGCTGGGTAGAGGCGGAAGACCGGCCGAATAAACGCCCGGGCGGCTATTGTACCAGTCTGCCGGAGTTTGAAGAGTCGCGGATTTTTATGACATTTACCGGCTCCACAAATGATGCAAGCACGTTGGCGCACGAACTTGGCCACGCCTTCCACAGCCATGTCATGCGCGATTTGCCGCGTTTGAACCGCGAATACGCGATGAACGTGGCCGAAACGGCGAGCACCTTTGCAGAAACGATCATCGGCAATGCGACTGTCGCCAATGCAAAGTCAAAGGAAGAAAAAGTTTCTTTATTAAATGCAAAGCTTGAAAATGCAACGGCTATGTTTTTAAACATCCATGCCCGCTTCCTGTTTGAAAAAAGTTTTTACGAAGAGCGTTCAAAAGGCATTGTGTCCGAACAAAGGCTCAATGAACTGATGGAAAAGGCACAAAAAGAAGCGTATGCCGGCAGCTTGTCCGGCTACCACCCGCATTTCTGGTGCAGCAAGCTCCACTTCTTTATTGACGATGTGCCGTTCTACAACTTTCCGTACACATTCGGTTATTTATTCAGCCTTGGCATTTACACCGAATTTTTGAAGAATCCAGATGGCTTTGAAGACAAATATATTGCCCTTTTGCGCGATACCGGCCGGATGAAGGTGGAAGATCTTGCCAAAAAACATCTTGGCGTTGATCTGACAAAACCGGACTTCTGGGCAGCCGGCATTAACCTTATGGCAGAAGATGCCCGCGAATTTATCCGACTTTCGGACGAATTGCTCGGCAAGTAAAGGCGCACGCCAAAAAAGCCGCACAGTAGGCAAAACTGTGCGGCTTTTCAATACGGGGCATGATGAATGTATTCAAAAATGCGGAGAGGATTTTTAAATATACAAATGAAAAGCGGAAGAACACAAAAATATTTTTGCTGCCGCCGCACGGGAATTGACGTGTGCCAAAAAGATATCGGCTATTTCAGTAAAACCGGGAGACATGATACAGAAATCAACCGGATTCTCAGCACCATTAAAAAATAAAAAGCATCCGTCTGCGGCCGGGGAAAAAACATGTTTTTTCTAAAATCAGATGGGTACGATAAAAAAGAGGGAGGTGTTAACCATGGCTGTAATAATCGGTGTAGAAGAGGCTTTGACAAATGTCCAGGAAGCGCTGCGCGATAAAGGATATGAAGTGAAAACCATTAAGAACGAACAAGATGTACAAGGTTGTGACTGCTGTGTTGTAACCGGCAGCGAGATGAACGCAATGGGGATCAATGACACGATGACAAAGGCGCCTGTCATTGATGCAAAAGGCATGTCTGCTGAAGATATTGTAAAAGAAGTGGCGAGCAGAATGTAAAAGGCCGGGATACCCCCGGCCTTTTACATTTGCAAAAAGCGCCCATTTCCCGGCACTTTTTATTTTTTATTGTTTTGCGATCCGCCCGTCACATTGTTGACTGCATTTGAAGTTGCATCCACAGCGTTCATCGCCACATCTTCTGTCGTTTCCAGCCCTTTATGGACAGCATGAAAAGCTGTGAATGCTAAACGGCCGGGAAAAGTGAACATAGTAAAAAACCTGGATGCCTGATGAAGCAGGCATCCAGGTTTTTTAAAGAAAAATGTGTGGGAACTTTCTCCTTCTATCCCGTTACACTATATGCTGAAGCACAATGCCGCCATAGATGAATGCCGCGCAAATCACAAGGGCAGGGTGAACTTTCCGGATATTCATGGCCCAGAAAGCGACGGCGGCGATGCCAAGTGACTGCCAGATGCCGATTTGGCTGAAAGAACTTTTTGCCATCTGCCATGTCAGCACCACCATCATGATGGTAATGACCGGCTGCACAAGCAGGGACATCCCTTTCACAACAGGAGACTGGCGGTATTTGTGCAATACTTTCAGCAACACAATTAACGCCACGGCAGACGGCAATATCGTTCCGGCAAGAGCCGCTAACAGCCCTGTCCACCCGCCGGCCCCGTAGCCGACGAATGCGGCAATTTTGGTTGCGATCGGGCCCGGGAGCGCATTGCCGAGTGCCAGCATATTGGAAAATTCGCTGTCATTCAGCCATCCGTAATGCGTAACAATTTCATGGTACATCAACGGAATGGAGGACGGCCCCCCGCCGTAGCCGAGGATATTTGCAATAAAAAAACCAAGCATTAACTGGAACCAGATCATCCCGCTTCATCCCTTTTCTTCTTTTTTTCATTTTTCCTCCATTTTGCAACGAGACGAAAGTGGATGCTTCCGTACGCAAGAAAAATCAGAATGACAATAGCCGGGTGGAGATGGATCGTCTCAAGCAGGAGAAAGGAAATAACAAACATGGCGATTCCGAAAACCTTTCCAAGCCCCTTGACCGTTTTTTCCCCAAAGTCGTAAGCCATCTGGCCAAGCATGACGGCAACAACCGGCATGACCCCTGCAATCATTCCGGCCACAATCTTGGAATGGCTTAGTACCGATACAAGCGACAGCAACGCAATCATGGCGATGCTGCTCGGAAGAATATGGAGTAAAATGGCGAACACGGCGCCGGTTGTCTTTTTCAACTTGTACCCGAGGTAAGCGGCCATTTTTGTCGCAATCGGGCCCGGCAGCGCGTTTGCAATTGCCAATGTTTCCCCGAATTCGTCGTCATCCAGCCATTTGTACCTTGTCACTGCCTCATACCGGAAAAGTGGCATGACAGACGGGCCGCCGCCATAGCCGAGAATGCCGGTCCTAAGCATTGCCATGGCAAGCTGGGCATAAGTATTTTGCTGTTTTTCCACAATGTAACCCCCTTACAGTTTCATTCCAATCCGGCTTTTATAACGTTTGAGTAAAATCTGGCAATCGACACTCATAATTCCGGGCAGCGGATATAACCGCTCTTTAAGAAACAGTTCCATTTCCTGGTTGTCTTTAAATAAGCCGTGCATATGAAGTTTGCTGGGGCCTGACATATGATAAAGACTTGAAACCGACGGATCTTTGGCCAATGTTTCGGCCACTTCCTGTAAATGTTTCGGCTCTACTTCAACATTAAAAAAAGCGGACTGGTGAAGGCCGATTTTTTCAGGGTTCACGACGGCGGTAAAACATTCAATCACACCATCTTCAACCAGGGAATGGACGCGTGATTGAACAGCCACACGGGAAAGTTTGATTTCCTTTGCCAAATCTGTAAACGATATTCTGCCATTTCCGTTTAAGAGCTGGATAATTTGGCGGTCAATTTCATCCAGCTGAACGGCGGCACCATCATATTGCCTGGGCATAGACCCCTCTCCTTTATTTCAAAATGTAAGCCATTCTTATCTATAAGTATCTATATGTATTAATATACTGAAACTGCGAACGAAATACAATCCATTTTACAAAATGAATGACAAAATGAAAAAGCCGTTTTGAAAGGGAGAAAATGTTCACTACGGCACTCCGGCCAATCCTGTTCTGAAAGATCGTATTCCCTGAGGATCATCCAGCGGTTCCGCAGCCGCTGCAGCAGCCGGGTGCACAGATTTAGCAATTGGGACAGACCCAGTACATAGTCGCGGAAGTCTGTGAATCTCCTTTTATTCGGAACGTCAAACGCTTCATTTCTTCCGGTGTTAAGATTGTGATTTTTTCCTGCGGCTCCGGTACGTTAGTAACGCCGTGGGTCGGGTTGGTGTCGAGTAAACCTTCGCTGACAAGGCAGCGGAAGAACACTCGAAGCGTTTTCAACCGTGTGTTTATCGAGCTAGGCGAAAGCCCTGCTGTTTGTTGTGCTGCCGTCTTGAACCGGTGGCCTTCGTATTTAATGACTTCCGTTTGCATGTAACGGATATAGTCGCGTATGGTATTACGGGTGATATCGGTAATGTTACGAGGAATACCGCGTTTGTCCAAAAAAACAGCAAAATATTGGTAATTCTCGCAGTATTGTTTTAACGTGCCAGGCGCGCGGCTTTCCGCAGTTTTAATCGTGTAGAAAATTTCGAACAGGTTATCGAGGTTTGTTGCCATCTTGCGATCATCTGTTTTGCGGTTATTTTTACGCATCAAAAACACGCCTCCTAAATGAAGCGTGTAACATACCGGGTGACGGTAACCGTAACCGTTCGGACAAGTCACCGACTATGTCAGCGGTCATGAAAAAAGCGCCAAACCGTTGATACGTACGGATTGACGCTAGCAGGATGATTCCGACTGGTCTCGAACCAGCGACCTCCACCCTGTCAAGGTGGCGCTCTCCCAGCTGAGCTACGGAATCGTATTCATCTCTGTCGGACAATATTTAGTATATAAGGAACGGGTTGTGTTGTCAATCAGTTTTTTTAAAAAGTATGTGTCAAGTTTTTCTCGACAAGGTTTAAATATCGGGTATTCCAAGACACTCTTTTTGTACACTTTCGGCTACCGTGCTTTACTTGCTCGGTGTAATTTTCGGAAAAGATGTAATATTTCCGTATAAAGATGGATAACGGGGATGTTGAGGCGCGCGAAATTCACTCGCTTTCCGCGGGCGGCCGGCGAGCCTCCTCGCTCGTACCTCGCTGCGGGGTCTCTCCTGGCTCGCTTTTCCCGCAGGAGTCTCGTAAATTTCGCGCGCCTCAACGATCAGTCCCCACTGAGCCAAGCTTAAAACGAAAGCTCTAATATTTTGCTTAAATGTCCCATTGCCGATGAACTGCTTGAATGCAGGGCAACTGATCCGTGCTTTACGCCCACTGACGGGCGTACAGGCTGCTTGAGTAGTTGAGACATCCTGATTAATTGTTTCAAGTTCCGTTGCTTTCTCTCGCTTCTTGAACGGTGTTTCAGATAGACTTCTCTCAATGTCCCATTGAGTATGCCTTGTTTGATTTTCACCATGGCTTCTGCGCCAAGTTCACTCCAATGCATGCCCCTTTTTTTCATCCTGAAGGAGATATGCCTTTGATTCGATTCCATCGCTCCTAGGCCTCTCGCACCTTCCGGCACGTTTTTCACCCTGTCTCTCCAGTCAAAAATGCGGTCCCAGTTTTTCAAGATATACGAACGGAATTCCTTGATTTTCTTGAGAGCCTTTTTATCCGTCAAGGTGCTTTCGTGCGTATCCAAATATAACGTGAATTGGTCCAGGTCATGCGTTCTAATCGCTTTTCTAATTTGCTCCTTGATCTCGCTCTTTCCGCCCCCAAATGTCCTTATGATGGCTTGTGCAACGTGGTAGGTATCCAGCTGGTTGAGCACCGGAAATTCCGACTGTGAGAAAGCTGTTTGAAACCGTTCAGCTGTGTATCCCGCACCTCCATCACTGTTTGTAATGACATGCGTTTTTTCGAGGGAGTAGGTGTTGGCAGCTGTGGCTTGGACTTCATCCCAAAATGTCTGGATGGCTTCCGTTGTCATGATGACTGTGGGCTGACGCAGGGAGACCCTTTTACCATTGGTTTGCCATCCCTCATAGAGAATGGCGTGGTGGACTTCCATACTCTGTTTCTTTTTTAGTCCCCGAACGAATACACCATCTGCTTCAGAAAACAGGTAGTCTACCTTCTTCCCCTCAGGCAGGGAAACAGCTATTTCTAGCTCTTCTACAAGTGCCTTATCGGCTTCCGCCTGAGTTTTCCCTACGAGCCTCTGCCAAAATAAAAATATACCCTTGAGCGAGGCTCTGGAAAATTAATTAGGGCTTGCTGAATAAGCAAAAGTCCTAGACTTGGTAAGGATACTGACAGCTTTGGCCGAACTTTAAATGCAAGGGTTTTATAAAAAATGCAGGAAAAACTTTGCACTCTAAAGCTGATTCAACATACAGAGAGGACAGAATAAAGCATTTTCGCAGATGCATTCTCCTATGATATTGAGGTAGAGCTTGCTGACAAATCAGATACAAGCCATAATCGGATTCGTTCAGCAAGCCCTAATTATCCCGATTTTTTTGCCTTTTCATCCAGATTTTCAATTCAATAGAAGTAAAACGGTCATTTTCCTTCAAAAAAAGGGCATACGTATCCCGCCTTCACAAAATGGGTTTTTTTCACTACCCTTTGTGGAAAGGAAACGCTCATTTTACTTATTCACATATCCACCTGTGAATAACTTAATTTGCTCTTTGCAGCCGATTGCGTGTCCATCCACAATTGGCCTTTCCTGTCTGATGGTACGCCATATTTGCCATGATGTGCATAGATATCATGCATCGATCTACATGAGCTTCAACTGCCTGTTTCCCACGCTTGTGAACACGACGGAGACTGTATCCGTCTTTTAAAATGCCAAAGATTCTTTCGATGATCGTCCTGGCACTATATAACACTTCAAATGTGCGACCATGTTGAGGCAACTCGACATCTACTTGAGGCGTTTGATCAAAGTCCATCCTAAATACTCTTCCTTGTGCTGCCCCATTACAACATTCCGCGTGATTCGCTAGCGGGCAGGTGAGACCTTCTTGCTTGGCATTTGGATGAAATACAGGACAAGTGTAAATATATTGCCCCTTTTCCCGATCAGATCCTCTAAGTTCCATTTTATGTCCACTGATACAGATGGGAGTGCCGTACCGGTTGATTTTTTCAATCCCCCGGGCGGTAGTTGGTTTATCTTTACGGTTCCGTGGATTGATCGGTGCCACCAATTTCGCCTGTAATACATCCTTTGTCACTTTTTGATTTTCCGGCGTTTGGTAGATTCCATCTGCCAGGATAAAGCTCAACTGCTCAGCCATCTCGGGGTGCTCTGCCTTAAACGTTTCCAATGTCGGTTCTAATGTTTTCCCATCGGGTGTATTTCCTTTAAATACTTCCCGCGTCAAAGGCAAACCGGATCTCACCCCGCACACCATTGATAATTTATGCGCAATATAGGAGACTGCATTACTTTTACGCATTACCCCTACATTGTCGTCCGTAAGGACTTTGGGGCAATCGCAATCACCCTCACAAGAACACGTCTTCCTTGTTTTATTCAAGGTTGCTTCTGCCTCTATATGCGATGTATCCACGGCGGCTGCTTCCTCATTCGTTTCAACCACGCCTTCCCCTTTATTATATTCAACAACCAATAGCCGGGCTTTTTCCCAAAGACCATTTGTTGTCATGATTTGATCAAAACGAGCAAAGGAACGGTAGCTCGGAATTTTCTCCGTAAATCCACACATGGTGGCAAATAGCGGGTTTGATTTCACTTGCAAATAGACACTCTCCACCATCACTTCAATATACTGTAAAGAGGCCAGTTCAAAAGCACGAAAAAAGGGCATGAAAGGATGCGGTTTTCTCCCAGTGGAAGGGAGATGAAATAATGAAGACGCAGACTTGTCTTCTTCCTCCGTTATTGGAAATAGTGCCGGTTGTATTTCATTAGAATGATCATGTGCTCTTTCATTTTTTAGGTGCAAATATAAAAGGGTGTAGTATTCTCGTTCAATCGGCTTAAAAATCTCCCAAGGGAAACACATGGCTGGAATGACAAATGGTATATCGGCATAGTCTTGCCAATTGTGGGGAATCAAATTTTGTTGTATTGAAAAGTCTCTGGTTTGTGTTAGAATAGAAATAGTCATGAAATCACTCCCTGGATATTTGCTCGTACTTATATCTTAGCAAAGGAGTGGCTTTCATGGCTCTTTTTTTTCAAAAAAAATCATCCTTTTCCGTTTTACAATATTTTCCACAGGAATGAGTAGCCTAATCTATTGAAACTCGCCCAAAGCCTCAAAAAGTGATAAAATTCTGGCACTTATAATAAGCAAATTTATCCTATTAAAATCAAAAACTCACAATTTCTTTTTATATTTGTCATAATGTTTCTACAAACGTCTTTTTTCTTTAGTGGAATAAATCAACGAACTTTAATTGTCTGAATGCTTACAGTTTCAGGGGATATAGCATTTTGGCAAGGGCTCTACGTGTTTTACCATGTTCCCTACAGTTGTGTGACTAAGACTCACTGCTGTCCACTCTTTTAAAATATCAGCTACTTCCCGATAGGTGTTCTCACTTGCCAACTCTGCCACCTTTAATTCCACTAACGGGCTGTATCGTTGGTATGGTAAAAGCCCTAACCATTCATCCAGAGGATAATGTGAATTCCCTTTCTGGTCATGCATTAGTGAACGTTTAAAGGTCACATTTCCAAATAAAAACTGAATGCTTCTGTTATCACTCCGGCAGTACTCCCAGCCATCCTCCAGCTTTTTTTGCTTAATTGTTTTATCTAACGTCTCAAATATTTCCCCAACCCATTGCGTAAAGGCATTCTGGATCAGAATTTTAACTTGTTCTTCAAATTCAATAAGACTTTTTGTATCCTTTAATAATCTAGCAATTATTGATATAATATCCATAGGAAGACCTCTTTCTAAATGTATTCGCCCACAAGCGTACATTTAAATGATAGAGCGTCTTCCCATTTTTTTCCACCCATCTGCCCTTCGAGTAAAATTTTACACATACTTTTAAAAAAAGAATAGAAATCCTGCCTGAAAAAAGGGGGGCTCCTTCATGCTTATTGTCATCCTTTCTTACGGGACATCGCCCTGTAGCTGGTCGGGGTGGTTTGGTAATGCCTTTTGAACACTTTGCTGAAATAACTGATCTCCCGAAAGCCCAGGCTGTGCGCAATATAAGAAACCGGCAAGTCATCGTTGACAAGCATATCTTTCGCTAGATTCATTTTTTTGCGGTTGACAAAAGAAACAAATGTTTCGCCGGTTTCCTTTTTGAAAAGTTTGCTGAAATAGTACGGGCTTAAATACACATGACCGGCGACTTCTTCCAAAGTGACAGGCTGGTGAATGTGTTTCTGGATATATTTCAGGGCTTGCTTTATTTCTTTCTTGGACCGGGCATGTTTTTTGGCTTGGGCCGCTGGTTCTTTCGCCGGTTTTGCTTCTTCTTCATTTAAAATGGATGGCAAATAGTATGCTGACAAAGTACTTAACACTTCGGCAGAAGCAGATAACTTTTCTAAAGAAAAAACCGGTAGTTTGCTGTAGGCGGCCGCAAAATCATGGCGGGAAGACAGATCAAGCGGTTTTTGCTGCAAAAACTCTTTCACTTGATTTTCATCATCTTCCAGGCGTACCTGCCCGCTAATGATAAAACCATAAAGCGTGTTTTCCCGGCTTTTTACCGGAACTGCAAAATCCGCGAGGCCCGCATGGCACCTGTAAATACACGGCTGCCCGTTTTTCATTGTTTCAAAGCCGCCGCATTTCGCGCATTTTTGGCAGTGTTTCCGGAGATGCGGAACTTGCCGCATGATTTGGCAGACAGGCGGGAATTGATCATCATCCGAAATTTCTTTTCCGTCAATATCCACATAAACCGCTGTGAGGCCGGTCGCAGAAGAAAACATTTCCATTACTTTTCGATCTGTTGTTTGTTTGCCATTTCACAAAACCCCCGTTTTCAAAAAAGCAATCATTTAAGCGGTTGCAAAATTTTGTTCAAAGCTGAACAAAAAAATACAAATGAATCATTTGCCATGCAAAAAGGCGGGAAAGCGCAAACATTGATTTCTAGCCTCATTATAAATGAAAGCGCAACAAAAAAATATCATTTTCCGTATTTTCAACAGAATTTGATGCCGGAATAGGCAAATTTGTGACAAAGGGTTTCTTTATACTTGTATTATAAGGAAACGCATATAAATATTTGTGAAATAAATCACATGAATGATAAGTTTGTGATTTCGGAGGGATATAATATGAAAAAAATAATGGCCATTAATGCAGGCAGTTCTTCATTAAAATTTAAAGTCTTCAATATGCCGGATGAAAGTATTTTAATTGAAGGGGTGTTTGAACGAATCGGATTCGACGCGCCTGAGGTTTCATATAAAATCAACGGTTTCCGCCAAAAAGAAAAACCGCCGATCCACGACCACCGTGACGCTGCGGATTATTTGATTGAAATTCTTTTAGAAAACCGTATTGTCGATGATTTAAATGAAATTTCAGCTGTCGGCCACCGGATCACACATGGCGGTTCTGACTTTTCGGATTCTGCCGTACTGGACCGTACAGTGATTCAAAAAATTGAAAATCTGTGCGAACTGGCACCTTTGCATAATCCGGCTGGGTTGCTCGGAATCAGGGCTTTTATGAAAAGGCTTCCGAAAGCTTGTGCCGTAGCCGTGTTCGATACCGCTTTCCATCAAACGCTTGCACCTGAAACGTATTTGTATCCGGTGCCTTTGAAATTATACAACCAATATCATATCCGGAAATACGGCTTCCATGGAACCAATCATCAGTATGTTGCCAGTGAAGCGGCCCTGCTTCTTGAAAAACCATTGAAAGATTTGAAAATCATTTCCTGCCATTTAGGGAACGGTTCCAGCATTTGCGCAATTCAAGGCGGAAAGTCTGTCAATACTTCAATGGGCTTTACCCCGCTGGCCGGATTGATGATGGGAACGCGTTCCGGTACAATAGATCCTTCCATCCTTCCATTTATCATGAAAAAAACAGGGCACACCATTGATGAAATGATGGATATGTTCAATAGAGAGTCCGGCTTGCTCGGCATTTCCGAGATTTCAAATGATTTCCGCGACGTGGAGCTGGCAGCAAAAGCCCATAATGAGCAGGCGGAATTGGCAATCAAAATGTTTGTGAATCGTGTGACAGAATGTGTCGGCGGTTATGTTGCATTGATGGGCGGGGTGGATGCCATTGTGTTCACGGCAGGGATCGGGGAACATTCTGCCTCCGTCCGGCAAGCAGTGGTGTCCAATTTAGCCTATCTTGGGGCAAAATTGGATTTCCAGTCAAACGAAGAAAACGGGCCGTATATTCATACCCCTGATTCAAAAGTGTCTTTACTGGTCATTCCGGCAAACGAAGAATTGATGATTGCACGGGATACCTGGCGCTTAAGTGAAGGGCAAGCCGCGCGTTTGACCGAAAAACAAATCGTGAGGGTCTGAAAAAGCAGTGATTCAAAAAGGACGATGCGGGAAATCGATCGGCGCATCGTCCTTTTTTTGCCGGAAAATAGCCTGGGCCTGCTGCCTATCCCCAAACTTCCCCGGCAATCTTCACTACATGCGATAGTTTTGCCCATTGTTCTTCCTCAGTGAGCAGATTGCCTTCTTCTGTGGAGGCGAAACCGCATTGCGGGCTGAGACAAAGCTGTTCAAGCGGGACATACTTGGAAGCTTCGCCAATCCGGCGCTTCACATCGTCCGCATTTTCGAGGTCGCCGAATTTGGAAGTGACAAGGCCGAGTACAATTTGCAGGTCTTTCCTTTGCACATGGCGCAAAGGTTCGAATCCGCCGGCGCGGTCGCTGTCATATTCCAGGAAAAAGCCGTCAATATTGAGGCCGTTAAATAGCGTTTCGGCGACCGGTTCATAGCCGCCGGAAGCAATCCATGTCGAACGGAAATTGCCCCGGCAAATGTGCATCGTAACTGTCAAATCATCGGGCCGTCCGCTGACTGCTTCATTTATGGTGCGGGCATAAAGTTTTTCCAGATGGCCCGGATTCACCCCGCGGGCTTTCAACTGTTCTTTTTGTTCATCGGAGCAAAGGTATGCCCATGCTGTATCATCGAGCTGCAAATAGCGGCAGCCGGCATCGTAAAAAGCGGCAATCGCTTTTTTATAAGCTTTTCCGAGATCGTGGAAAAACAAATCTTCATCCGCCCGGTAACGCCCGTATGCAATCTTGCCGCGGAAATGCAGCATGCTCGGGCTTGGAATGGTCATTTTGGGCAAATGGTCCCCGGCAACGCTATGTAAAAATTTATAATCATCAATCATCGGATGGCCGGAAAAATCTAAATCTCCGATTATCCGGATGGAATGCGATTTCGTCTGCTTTTCTTTAAACTGGATGCCGCCCCCGGATTCGTATCCTTCCACACCAGTAAGATTTTCGAGAAAATCAAAATGCCAGTAAGCCCGGCGAAATTCCCCGTCCGTTACCGACTGCAGGCCGATTTCTTTCTGCTTTGCCACAATCCTTTTGATTTCCTCATTTTCTATTTCACGCAGCGCTTCTTTTGTGATTTCGCCTGATTCTTGCCGGCGGCGGGCCTGTTTCAACTTTTCCGGCCTGAGCAGACTCCCGACATGATCGGCGCGGAATGGCGGTATTGCTTTTGCCAATTGTATCCTCCCCTTTCTTGTAAATATTTAGAATGATAGCAAAAAAAGGAAGAAAAGTAAACTGCTTTTTGGCAAAGGAATGTGCCAATTGAAGTTCAATTGTTTTGTGTTTCCGCACAGGGGGCATACACTGCAAGCAAAAGTTCAAGAAGGGGGCCGTGCGCCAGCCAAAAAGTTATTTACAAAAAATTCAAAAATCAAAAGCGATGAGCTCCCGTCCCTATCCCCACCCTAAAAAAATGAAACGATACGGGAATATCAGAAAACCGCAATGCTGTATGAACTGTACTTCGGAAAAAATGCAGATGATTTGGCGGGTGCGGGCAGCTTAAAAGATGCTGCGACGGAAGGCTCGCTGTATTACCTGTTCAACAAGCAGAATATCGCGGATGTGCTTGCCGCTTATATTGCCGGGCAGATTTCAGAGGATGTCCGCGCACAGACGGCAGTATTGAAAAACAAAACGGACGGCTGGCTGCAGCTTGTGGAAGAAACACAACGCCATGCCGATCAAATGGCATCGCAAACCCAGGCTGCCACGGCACAAGCAGAAAATATGAATACCGCCATTGCAGCAACGCTCCAGCAGCTGGATGATTGGCGGCAAACGTCGCTAAATCTTCAAAAAGACAACGAGCAAATGGCTGAAAGCATGGGGAAAGAAGGAACAATGGCCGTTTCCCTCGGGGACCGTCTGACAACGCTGCTTGCAACAAGCGAATCATTAAAAGAAGTATCCGAGCATAACCTGCATGCTGCGGACACCGTTTTTACAACCTTTGATGAAATTGACAAGCAGGCCGGGGACATCAAAACGAGCGGGCAGACTTTGGTTAAACGAGCCAATTCACTTTCTGACAATCTGCTCAACAAGCTTTCGGGCGATGAGAAATTTGCGAAAAATTTCGCAGGTGTATTGGCAAACAGTCGTATCGGCAACCGTCCGAATGAAGATTTGCTGAACTTTTTGTCCAATCCGGTACAGACGAAAAACAGCGGGACGATCGTTGCAAAAGACAGTTTTGTGCCGTACTATCTCGTGCTGATTTTCTTCGTTTCCGCACTGTTTACGGCTTATGTCCTTTCAACGATAGAAAAACGGCGCGCCTCCGGCAGTTCTTTTGAAGAAGAAAAGCCGTTGTATGCGGCCAATATGCCGGCGGCTTTTCTTACAGCCGGCACAGGAATTGCGGAAGGCCTGCTGATTGGCGCAATTTCAGCCGCCTATTTGCATATCGCAGAGGATAAATATCTGCCATGGATCGGATTGTCCGTTGCCATCAGTTTTTCAATGGTGGCTGTTGCCGTATACTTGTTGCGGCAACTGAAGATGGCCGGCATGTTTCTTCTGTTGATGGTGCTTTGCCTGTATTTGTTTCTCACGGATACGCTCGGCATCCACTTTGATCCGGCCTCGGCAGCTGCAATGTGGCAGCGGGTTTCGCCTTTACAGTATATCCAGAACTTGCTTGCTGGGTTTGACAGTCACAATGTGGATTCCGTGCGCTACCTGATTGTACTCGTTTCTGTTGGCTTACTGGCAGAAATCGGCCAGCTGTTTGTTCTGAACCGCTTTACAAAAGCAGGGGAGGCGGAAGAGGACAATGTCCACCAGGCACTTTAATACGGCAATCGCGGCTTTGTTTGCCGCGCTTGCCTTCCATGCTGTGCCGGCTTTTGCATCAGACAGCCTGGAGCACAGCGGAAAGCTGCAGATTGAATCGGGCCGTATCGGGGAAAGCAGCGGGGACCAACAGGAAGTGGAAACCGCGCAGGAAAAAATCGCTCCCGATCTTTTTAAAAAGCAAACGGTCGAAACCGTAAAAGCAAAGCAACAGGCGGAAGCGAAAATCGGCAAACAATTGAAAAAGACTTTGTTTACGGAAAAGACCGGCACGAAACAAACGACTGCAGCCAAAGTGGCCTCATCCCTTTTTTCAAAAGACTACAAAACCGATGCTGCAGACAGGCCGGAAATAAACAACAGGCAGGAAGGCGGGCATGCAGGAATCCTCGCCGGCTCGCTTTTCGGCGCTGTCTGTCTGCTGGCAGGCGGCGCTTATGCCGTATTGCGGAAAGACAGTTGAATTTTCACATCAGCAGTTTGAAGGAGGGTGACGGGATGCCGGCCGGAACACATTTAAATGTAACCGTTGATTTTCAAAAATGGCAAAAAGGAAGGTATGATGTGCGGATTCCCGCCCATCAGCCTGTCCGCCAGCTGCTTTCCCAGCTAATGGATGCCCTTGGGCTGGACGCCGGAGAAACCCGCCCGTTTGCAGTAAAAATCCCGGCTAAAAAACTCGTCATATCGGATGACGACAGGCTTTGGGACTTCCCGGTTGCAAACGGGGATATTCTGGTTGTTTTGTAATGTTTACATATTTGTTTGAAAAGGGGAGCCGGACAGATGGAGGAAAAACTTGTAAAGTTGAATGCCGCAGAAATAAAATACAGCATGGATGGCGGCGTGTGGAAGCTCGAAATGGCAAAATCGCAGACGCGTGTGAAAGATGCCCGGCAGTTAGGCCTTTTGGAAGAAACGATGGACTTGTTTCTCCCGGTTACGGTGGAAGAGGGGGAAGATGTTTTCACTTTTTCATTCCGGACAGAAGGCCTTACCCCATGGGAGAAAGCCATTCGTTTAAGCCGCAGTGAAAAACTCCGCCTGCTACACAATTTGGCGCGGTTCCGGAAATGCTTTGATACGAGATTCATCTGCTTTTTCCATCCTCAAAATCTTGTATTTGATGAAAATCTGATGCCGTTTTGCTTGTACAGGGGGATCCGCGGTGTGCTGCCGCCGTACGAACAGGATGGGGATGAATTTTTGTACCGGTATAAATGCCTCGCAGTTGCATTGTTCTCCAAAAAATACACATATGACGAGCTGTATGCGGGTTCTTTGGAACATGTCAAAGAAACGGAATTTGAACGCCGGGTTGCCGGGATGGAGGATGCCAGGGAGCTTGCCGCATTTCTTTATGAGCAGTACCTCCTGGAAAAGAAAACAGCGGAGCGCACATTGCAAACTGTGCCGAAAAAGCAGTTCCGCCTTTTCAAACGGTTGTCCTATGCGATGATGGCAGCCTGCATCCTGCTTGCCATTCCGCTTTTGTATTTCGCATTTATGAAATTCCCGTTCTAGCAGCATCTTCTCGCGGCGCACCATGATTTTCTTTCCGAAAATTATTCGGGTGTCATCAGCGATTTAAACGACATGAATCCGGAAAAACTGCCTGCTGCCGGGAAATATGTTTTGGCCTATTCCTATGTGAAAACGGAAAACATGGATGATGAGGCGAAAACCAATGTGATGAACAACATCAGCCTGAAAAGCGATCCGGATTATCTGCTGTACTGGATATACAACGGGCGCGGCAATTTAAACAAGTCATTGGATCTCGCACTTTATATGAATGACCCGGTCCTGATCGTCTATGCTTATCTTAAAAAAGAGGAACAGGCCCAGAATGATCCCCATTTAAGCGGTGCGGAAAGGGAAGCAAAAGTGGCGCAATACGAAGAAAAAGCCCAATCCTATGCAAAAAAATACGGCATTCCGATCAATACGGGCGATGCCGCATCGGAAAACGGCACCGGCACGGCGGAAACGGATGGCGCGGCAACCGGGACAGATGCATCCGCCCAGCCGGCAGATGCTGCCAGCAAAGAGGAACCGGCAGCAAAAGATAAAAAACAGGATTCTAAAAAGGATGCAAAGGATACCGGGAATGACAAAAAAGATTCGGCCGGAAAATGAGCGGAGGGAGAAAAATGGCACAACGGATTTTGTATGCGGCATACGGAAACGAATTGCATAAATGCCATTTGAAAGAAAAGGAACCGAAAACGGTCAAAATCGGGGATTTGCAGGAGGCACACATCCATTTTCACGGGCTCGCGGAACCGCTCCTGATCCAATGGGACGGCCGCGCATGCCGGCTGGGCGGGGAAGTGCTCGAAGCGGGCAAACCGTTGGAAATCAGGACAAAAAACGGGGCTGTCCGGTTGTACTTGGGTGTGGAAAAGGCCGGGAATTTATATGAGATTTCCGCAAAGCAGGCTGTGACTTTCGGAACGGGCGGCGGGGATGATGTCCGCCTGCTCCATATCGATGCGGATTTTGTGCTGTTGCGTGAGGGCGCAAGCTTCCGGCTTCAGTTGAACAAGGGGCAAATGTTCCATAACTTTGCGCTTGCAGGCGACGGCGCCGAAATCGAGCCGGGCGACCAGTTGTTTATAGAAGGCATGATTCTCAATATCGGGGAACATGAACTGGAAATGCTCGCTCCGCCGGATACTTTTCACACGGCCCTGGCTCCTTTGTACAGGAGCGAAAACCGGTTGCCGGATGAATATCCGGATTACCACCGCTCGCCAAGAATCATTTACAGGGAGCCGGCGGAAAAACGCAAAATTGCAAAACCGCCTGTAAAGCCGGCCAAACCGAGCGAACAACTGGCACGGGTCATTGTCCCGCCGCTTGTCATGATCGCGGCATTTGTCGTCGTTTCCATTTTTCAGCGCAACGGCTTTTACCTGATTATCATGCTGTCGATGACCGTCGTTACGGTGATTTTTGCCATCACCTCTTATTTGAAAAATTTGCGGCAGTACCGTGCAAATATTAAAGAGCGGGACGAATCTTACAGGGCCTATTTAAAAGAAAAATCGCACGAACTGCATAGAGCGGCGGAAGAGCAACGCCATGCTTTGTTCTACCATTACCCGGATATTGGGAAAATCCGCGATATGGCGCTCCGGGTTGACCCGCGGATTTATGAAAAAACAATGTTTCACCATGATTTTCTGATGTTCAGGGTGGGCACAGGAGATGTCAAATCGAGTTTTCCGATTGAATTTAATCTTGAAGAATTCACCCAGGAGAAAGATGAGCTTGTGGAAGAAGCCCGTAAAATTTGGTCGCAGTATCTGACGCTTGAAAATGTGCCGGTAACCGCCACGCTTGCTGAATGCCCTGTCGGCTACATCGGGCAGCGCCATCTTGTCCTCGAACAGCTGCAGCTCTTGGCGGCGCAAATAGCCTTGTTTCACAGCTACCATGATGTCCAGTTTGTCGCCATTTTTCCGGAAGAAGAAAAAGAAAAATGGGACTGGATGCGCTGGCTGCCGCATGCCGGTTTGCGCGAGATGAACGTGCGCGGTTTTGTCTATCACGAACGGTCCCGTGACCAGGTGCTCAATTCGCTTTACCAGATTTTAAAAGACAGAAAACTAAGCATCGAAGAAAAAGGAAATAAAAACGAAAAAATATATTTTTCACCGCATTTTGTCATTTTTATCACTGATGAAAAGCTGGTTCTGGATCACATCATTATGGAATATTTAAATGAAGATCCGACGGAAATCGGGGTTTCGCTCGTATTTGTCGAAGATGTTTTGCAGTCTTTGCCGGAACATGTGAAAACGGTCATTGATATCCGTGATGCACAATACGGCAATATCATGATTGAAAACGGGGAACTTGTTAACAAACGGTTTAAGCCCGACCATTTCCCTGCAGGCTTTCATAAAGAAGATATTTCGCGGGCACTTGCGCCATTAAACCACCTGCAAAACCTGAAAAACGCCATTCCGGAAAGCGTCACATTCCTTGAAATGTACGGCGTGGAAAAAGTGGAAGATCTTGAAATGGAAGCGCGCTGGGCCCGGAATGAAACATACAAAAGCCTGGCTGTGCCGCTTGGGCTGCGCGGGAAGGAAGATATTGTTCAGCTGAACCTCCATGAAAAAGCGCACGGGCCGCACGGGCTGATCGCCGGCACAACGGGATCCGGGAAATCCGAAATCATTCAATCTTATATTCTCTCGCTTGCTGTGAACTTTCATCCACATGAAGTCGCCTTCCTGCTGATTGACTATAAAGGCGGCGGGATGGAGAATTTATTCCGGAAACTGCCGCATCTTGCCGGCACGATCACAAACCTCGACGGTGCACAGTCAATGAGGGCGCTTGCTTCCATTAAAGCGGAACTTGAGAAACGCCAGCGCCTGTTCGGGGAATACAATGTGAACCATATTAACCAGTATCAAAAACTGTATAAATCGGGGGAAGCAAAAGAACCGATGCCGCATTTGTTTCTGATTTCGGACGAATTTGCCGAACTGAAATCGGAACAGCCCGATTTTATGAAAGAACTCGTGTCGACTGCCCGCATCGGCCGGTCGCTCGGCATCCATTTGATTTTGGCAACACAAAAACCGAGCGGGGTTGTCGACGACCAAATCTGGTCCAACTCGAAATTCAAACTGGCGCTCAAAGTCCAAAACACAAGCGATTCCATGGAAATTTTAAAAACGCCGGATGCTGCAGAGATCACCTTGCCGGGACGCGCCTACTTGCAGGTCGGCAACAATGAAGTCTATGAGTTGTTCCAAAGCGCATGGAGCGGCGCCAACTACGTCCCGGACCAGGACGACCAGGACATGTTGGACACCACGATTTATGCGATCAACGACCTTGGCCAGTACGAACCTATTTCTGCAGACTTAAGCGGACTTGCCAACCAGAAAGAAATCACCAAAGTCCCGACCGAACTCGAGGCCGTCGTCGATTGGATCCATGCCCGCGCCAAAAAACTCGGCATCGCCCAACTACCAAAACCGTGGCTGCCGCCGCTTGAAGAGCGGATCTATCTGCTGGAATTGCATGGGGTGGAGTTTAGGGAAGCTTGGAAAAATGAAAAAACAGATCTTAAGCCGGTAATTGGTTTTGCGGATTTGCCTGCAATGCAAGAGCAAAGAGTACTGCAGCTCAATATGGCGAAAGATGGGCACATTTTGATTTATTCAAGCCCGGGGTATGGAAAATCGACCTTCCTTCAAACAGCGGTAATGGATCTGGCCAGAGTGAACAACCCGGGAAACTTGCATATATATTTACTTGATTTCGGTACAAACGGCTTGCTCCCGTTAAAGGAACTTCCGCATGTTGCTGATACGATCATGATTGATGAAACGGAAAAGATCTCAAAACTGATCCGGCTTACTTCATCGGAGATTAAAAAGCGGAAAAGGCGGCTTAGCCAGTACGGGGTTGCAAACCTGAAAATGTACGAGAAAGCAAGCAAAGAACATGTTCCTAACCTGCTTTTTGTCATAGATAATTATGACGCTGTCAGGGAAGCGGATGATTCGGATGCTTTTGAGAAAATGATTACACAAATTGCCAGGGAAGGAGCAAGTATCGGCCTGCATCTTGTTATTAGCGCCAGCCGGCAAAACGCAATGCAAATGCAAGTATTATCAAATATTAAAATACAAATTCCGTTGTATTTAATAGACCGTACAGATGTCCGTGCCATTGTAGGGAAAACAGATATTGAAATTGAGGAAATACCGGGAAGAGGGATCGTAAAGTTGGATAATCCGATATTGTTCCAAACCGCATTGCCAGCGAGCGGAACGGATACCCTTGCGATCATAGAAAATATTCAAAAAGAAGCAAAGGAAATGGACCGTTTCTGGAGCGGAAAGCGGCCTGCCCCAATTCCGGTGATGCCAGAAGTGCTTGAATTTCCGCAGTTTGCAGCAAATCCGGCTGCAAAGGAATATGCTGAAAAAGGATGGATTCCAATTGGGCTGGAGTTTGAAAATGTAACACCCATTGCGATTGACACGAATGCCAGCGGTCCCTTTCTCTTGATGAGCGACCGGCTGGATGAATTGAGCCGATTGAGAGAATCAGTCACGAAAAATTTGTCACTTATAAAAAATAAGAAGCAAATTATGGTCATTGATTCGGGTGAACAATCTTTGTCACGGATAGCTTCACAGCTCCATGCCTATATTTCGGAGCAGGAAAGCATTGATGCTAGTATAGTTTCATGGACACCCTTTAGTGAAATATAATATTAACGAAGGGATGTGTCCGGATATGGGTAACACAAGCGAAAAACGTAAAAGTTATCATGCTGAATTTAAGGAAATGGTGGTTGAGCTTTATCAAACTGGAACACCAGTAAAACAGATCTGCAGCGAATATGGCCTGTCTGAAACGACAATCTACAAATGGATCAGAAAACAAAAACCGGTTAAGCTGGATGACGGGAGCTCTTTTACCCCGGAAGAATTTCTGAACCTGCAAAAAGAATTGCACCGGCTGAAAGAGGAAAACGAAATCTTAAAAAAAGCTATGGCCATATTCGCAAAGAAGTAGATCAAACCACTGTTATATCCATGATTGACGAGATAAGAGCCAAACACCATTATGACCTTAAAACCATGTGTACGGTCCTTGGCGTGCCGAGAAGTACCTACTATCAATCCAAACAAAAAAAAGAGTCAAAAACAAAACGGGAAAACCGGGAGTTGACAGACAGAATACGAAAAATCCATACGGAAAGCAAGCAGAGGTACGGAGCGCCGAAGATCCGCCATATGCTTGAAAAAGAAGGGCTCAAAGTCAGCCTGAAACGGGTTCAGCGTTTGATGAAGGCTGCAGGCATTTATTCCATTATCAGAAAAAAGTACCGTCCCCATTCCAATAAGGGCAAGATGGAAGAACACGATAACCTGCTGAACCAGGACTTCTCAACGACAACCATCAACGAGAAATGGGTTACGGATATTACGTACATTCATACTTTGAGAGACGGTTGGTGCTACCTGGCTTCCGTAATGGATTTACATTCCAGAAAGATTGTCGGTTACGCTTTTGACCGCCACATGACGACTGAACTGGCTTTAAAGGCAGTAGAAAACGCTTATCAGGCACAACGTCCAGGTCCGGGATTGATCTTGCATTCTGATTTGGGATCCCAGTATACAAGCGAGAAATTTGCAGAATACATGGAAAAGAAGCAGTTCAAACACTCCTTCAGTAAAAAAGGTTGCCCATACGATAACGCCTGCATTGAGTCTTTCCATGCAATTCTGAAAAAGGAAGAGATCTACAGAGTCAACTATTTGAACTTTCAAGCTGCCAGAAGAGCCTTATTCGAATTTATAGAAGGCTGGTACAATCGGAAACGGATTCATAGCTGCTTGGGCTATATGACGCCACAAGAAACAGAAGACAGTATCAAAGGGGCAGCGTAGTGCTCTTCACAATTTTACAAGCATCCGCTTTACATGGAGTGGCGGGGCGTGGTAGGCTTGTTTGCCATGCGAAAGAAATCATTGCCCCTTTCGCCCTTCGCATAACACCACGCCCGCAGAGGCTCCATGTCAAGCGACCAGCGATGTCATGAAAAATATGGCATGAGATCAAAATTAAATTTCACTTATTGGTGTCCAAAATATTGACTTAAATCCACTCAGTAAAAGTGTTCATTTTTATCTAGCAGGAATGGTCTACTTTAGTTTAGCATTCACACACGTTCTAATTTCTTAATATAGGGGATACTTTCTCAATTGCTTTTTGCAATTTTTCGCTATTTTTCCTGTATAGTTCCTTAGCTTCTTTATTTTCGGTTCCAAGGGCAAATGACTCTAAATCGGCCTGGCATTTTTTCATAGTGGCGAGAATCAATGGTCTTTCTTGCGGAGATGGAACTTTAAGCTTATCATCATAAAGATCGACCGTTAATTCGCCATAGGAATTGACCTGTCCAAGAAAAACATTATCGATAGTCACTCCCAGTTTTTCCAGTTCCGTGATTAGCCATCTCCTGCTTCGGCCAATCGTGGTGAGCGGCTCATCCAGTATTTTTCCGTCCATAATAACCGTCTGAGGCTCCTTCACCGTAGCAACCGACATATTCAAATCTTTTGCCGTCAAAGGTTGATTTTCTTTCTTCAATAAGACAGATAAATCTCCCGTTGGCTCTAAAACGGCAAATTCCACATCCGACACCTGAAAAACGTTTTTCTTTCTAAGCAATTCCAACAACTCATCTGTCGAGTATCTTTCCTTTTTTAAATTGTCTTCCATGATTTTTCCATCTTTGATAAAAATCGACCCTTTTCCTTCAATAAAGCCGCGGAACCCTTTGCTCTTTAACGATAACAGGCCCGCCAAAAAAGGGATAGCCGCACAAGTGATGATCGCTATGATCCCCAATGAGATTTTTTGCTCAAGTCCAGTCACAACCTCTGCTCCTATACTCCCGATGGTGATACCATTTACATATTCAAAAAAAGAAAGTTGAGATATTTGTTTTTTCCCCAGCCATTTTGTGATTAAAAAAAGAATAATCATAAACAATATGGACCGTATCACAACATCTAACCAATTGGGCACAACGCAACACCTCCATCAAAAGAATAGGTGATCTTAAAACCCTTTGTACTGAGTTTCTTCTCGTTCCAACTCTCCAACACGGTTTTTGATATCTTCCACCACTTCATGGACGATCATCATCGTTTCATGTAATGTACGTTTTGATTCGTCATCTTGGGTGCGCAATGCTAAACTGGACAGGCTAGCTTCTACCCCTTTAAGGCTGGCCATACATTGTTTCACTGCCGATGCAATGGTCATCGTATCCTCTCCTTACACCTTTTAGTTTTAGGCATCTCCTATTTACATATGAACAGAGAAAATTTTCTAAAAACCGAAAAATGATTTCCCATACAAAAATTGAGATTTTGGTGTCGCAGCCGTTTATTGACAGCTTTTTTGTCCAAAGAAGTCAATATAATAAAAAAGCTTCTTCAGATAAGAAAAATGCCATTTATGGCCCGTTTTCGTATTCAATCGACACAGCATGTGCGATACAAGGAATGGTTTCGTTTTGCTGAAAGGATAAGGGTGATAACAAAGCACCCGTTGCGACCACTAGCATTCGTTTTAACTCCCCTTTTTTCATTCGGTTTAACAAATGGCCGTAAACGACGGTCGCGGAACATCCTGCACCACTCGCTCCAGATAAGACCGGCTGTTCTTCCCGGTAGATCATGAGCCCGCAATCTTGATACTGTTCTTCGCGAATAGGGGTGCCGTGTTTATGAAATAGTTCAAGTGAAATATCATGTCCAATTTGACCAAGGTCTCCTGTCACTATTAAATCATAGTAAGAGGGGTCAACATTTCGTTCTTTTAAATGTGCTTCTATCGTATCCACAGCTGCCGGAGCCATTGCCCCTCCCATATTCAGCGGATCGGTCATCCCCATATCAATAACACGACCAATCGTAGCAGACGTAACCCTAGGACCGTCACCAGCACTGCTTAACAAAGCAGCTCCAGCACCCGTTACCGTCCATTGTGCAGTGGGCGGTTTTTGTCCACCGTATTCCGTTGGATAACGGAACTGCTTTTCAACCGCTGCATTATGACTAGAAGCACCTGTTAACAAATAGTCGGCTCCTTTGTTATTAACAATATAAGCACCAAGAGCCAGTCCCTCCATCGATGTTGAACAGGCTCCGAACAAACCGAGAAAAGGCACTCCTAGCGTGCGCATAGCAAAACTGGTAGGGGTAAGCTGATTAATCAAGTCTCCCCCCAGGAAAAACTGAATTTGCTCTTTTTGAAGACCGGCTTTTTCGATGGCTTTTTGACAGGCTTCTTCTAAAAGGATCTTGTGGGCTTTTTCATAAGAATCTTGACCTAGCCATAAATCGGAATGGAGCAGATCAAAATCTAACGCCAGCATTCCGTTCGCTTCAAAAGGTCCACCAACTGTACCAGTAGAAATAATGGCGGGCTTTTGATCGAAAACCCAAGTACGATGCCCCGTCAACATCAAAAACCACCTCGCTTTATTAAGAATCATGATCATAAACATTGGAATAGCCTGCCCGATAAGGCAAGCTTCATTACAGTTTTTCAGTACTGGTCTTTTTATCTGATTCAGATATTCGGTATATCCTAAACTATATCAATTGTTGTTTTGCCGTTTAGATACATGTACTCATTACGTTTCGTTTAAAGGTGTAAAAAAGGTTGGTTGATCCAACCAACCTTTTTATCTAATTTGTACATTATTGTTGTTTGTATTGAGGTTCTTCTTGTTCAATTTGTTGAACACGAGCAGAAAGGCTGTCAACTAGTTGCTGTGTTTGTTTGGCAGCAACTTGATAAAGTTGTTTAGCTTGTTGATTATCGGTTCCTAGTGCAAAGGTTTCGAAGCTCGCTTGTGCACTTTTTAATCCGGCTAGAGTTTGTTTCACTTGACTGATGATAGTCATGGGTGATTCCTCCTTCAATTTAAGTTACACTTTTAGAATGATAAAAAAGATCTTTTTTTATGCTTTCCAATTTTATCCATATATAAAGATACTTGTGGATTAAATTCCTTTCATATCCTATATAACTTAGTTCAACCCGTTTAAACTCCCTGAAAGGCATCGCAATGGGTTCGAAAAAACGAAAACAGGCAAAGAATCTAATTTGAAGGCAGCATCCTGACAATGCAGATAAAATTCGCCTATCATTTGTATGTAGGAATAGGATAGTCTTTGAACAGCCAAACACAAGCTATTTCTTTTGGTACAAAAAATGAGAAAGCCAAAGAAAGAAGATAAGGAAAGAGCGAAAAGCTGTGGAGATATTTAATTCGGGCTTGCTGAATAAGCAAAAATTCCAGATTTGACAAGGATTTTGGCTACTTTTGTCGAATATAAAGTGTAAGGATTTCAAAGGAAACACGTAAAAAACCTTGCACTTGGAGGCTGTTACGATGTACAAAAAGACCGAACATCAATTAACTTTTGTAGATGATTTTTTTCTACCATTCGGTGGGAAATGAAATAAAGAAAATCGCTGGGTCCGTCTTGCTGAAATGATTCCTTGGTGGATGGCCGAAGAAAAGTATGCCAAGTCCTTCAAGAAGAAATTCAAAGGCGAAAAGGCTTATTCTGTCAGAATCGCTCTTGGGGCTCTTTATATCAAAGAACGGCTTGGGCTGTCTGACCGGGAAACAGTCGAACAGATCACAGAAAACCCGTATCTTCAGTATTTTATCGGCTTGCCTGAATTCCAGGAAAAAGCCCCATTCGACCATTCTCTGATGACTCGTTTTAGAAAACGTTTGGGCGCAAATATCATCAACGAACTGAATGAATGGATCGTTCTGGAAGAACAAAAACGCCAATTGGAAGAAGCATCTAAGGAAAACGACAACAATGATGATCAGGATCACGACGATGACGATCATGATAATGAAGATCGTAATGATCATGATCATGATCATGATCGTGGCGATCTTCAGCCTCCCGGTTCCGATTCAGAAAAGCATTCAACTGAATCGGCTTCTCCCAAAACGAAGAACAGAGGAAAGCTCATTTTGGACGCAACCTGTGCACCGGCTGATATTGCTTACCCTACAGACCTCGGGTTGTTGAACGAAGCCCGTGAGAAATTGGAACATATCATTGATGTCCTGCATGAACCACACAAAGGGAAATTACGTAAGCCACGGACCTACAGAAAAAGAGCCCGCAAGGACTATCTTTCTGTCGCTAAGCAACGTAAAGCTGGCGCCCGGAAAATCCGGAAAGCTGTAGGCAAACAGCTCGGATATGTGAAACGAGATCTGGAGATCATTAAAAATCTTGTTTCCCAAAGCTCTCTGTCTCTTTTAAGCAAAGATGAATACAGGCAACTTCTCGTGATTCATGAACTTTACCGCCAACAGGCAGAAATGTACAAAAAGAAAACACACCGGGTTGACCACCGGATTGTAAGCATTTCCCAGCCACATGTCCGTCCAATTGTGCGCGGCAAGGCAAAAGCGAACGTGGAGTTCGGTTCAAAAGTCGCCATCAGTGTCGTAGATGGTTATGCCTTGATTGAGCACCTCGACTGGGAAAATTACAATGAAGGGACCACTCTCAAGGAATCTGTTGAAAACTACTACAACCGGTTCGGATTTTATCCGGAAGCGATCTTGGCAGATAAAATTTACCGAAACCGTAATAATCTGGCATACTGCAAATCTCTTGGCATTCGTCTGAGTGGGCCAAGGTTAGGACGCCCATCCAGAACGGAAGACAAAACCTTGGAACGCGTCGCAAGGCAGGATGCCTCTGAACGTAATGCCGTTGAAGGCAAATTTGGCGAAGGCAAGCGCAAGTATGGGCTGGGCCTTATTCGAGCACGCCTTCAGGAGACCAGCGAAACAGTAGTAGCCCTTCAATTCCTCATACTGAATCTGGAGCGCAAGCTCAGGGTTCTTTTTTTGAAATTTTTACATAACACTATTTTATATTTTGATAATCGGAATTTGGCTTGTATCTGACCAAATTTGATTCGTTCAGCAAGCCCTAAATATGGTTTTTCGATGGACAAGATTCCAACAGATTCTTTCGGGGCAAATCATATGGATCTTCTGATTAAATTACTGGCGTACAATTTATTCGAGATCTTTAAAAAGGACCATTGCCCGGCTGCGTTCAAGTCCTATACCATCAGGCGGTTTCGAAGAGAGTTTATTTATTCGGCCGGCGTGCTGACGTCTCACAGCCGGAGGGTCTCATTGAACATTTGTGAGACATATGCCCACAAATGGGCATTCCGGAAAATGATTCAAAGTGTGCGCATGATTGATTGAGAGACAGGAACTGAATACTGGAAATTAAAAAGCCCGCAAAGGGGGGGGAGGGGAAAATATACCTTCAACCACCTGAAATTATAGATTTGATTCCATATTTTACATTTACTTCCACGTGTGTGGATTTTAGCTATCAAATCGCTGCACTTTCGTAATTTGGGTTTATTTTATATATGAGGAAAGTTGTTGTCTATGAGATGAGGGCGGATGAGTTCCCCTTATTTCAAAAATTCGCGAGAAAATTTGATTTGGACATCAAGTATATTGATGATGTGTTAACCCCTGAAACGGCAATGGAAGCAAAAGGCGCTGAAGCGTGACGATCCTTGGGAATTATCCGGTCGGCTCCGGGACTTTCAAGGCTTTAAGGGATGTCGGCGTGAAGTATATCGGCCTGAGGACTGCAGGATATAATCATATCGATCAGGAAGCCGCAAAAGCATATGGCATCCGTTTTTCGAATGTGGCGTATTCGCCTTATTGCGTGGCCGATTTTGCAACGATGCTGATTTTGATGTGTGTGCGGAAAGCAAACCAGATCTTAAGCCGTGTCGAGGCACAGGATTTTTCTGTGGAAGGGATTCAGGGCAGGGAAATGCGCAACTTAACGATCGGGATTATTGGCGCCGGCAGAATCGGCAGCATTGTTGCAAAAAATTTGTCCGGTTTTGGCTGCAACCTCATTGCACACGATACTGTTGAAAGGGATGAATTGCGCGGCATCCTGAAATATGTATCGTTGGATGAACTGCTGGAGGAAAGCGATGTGATTACCATCCACACCCCCTTGTTTGAAAGTACATACCATATGATTAACCAGGATCGTATTGCAAAAATAAAGGACGGCGTATGCATCATCAATTGTTCCCATGGTGCTGAAGTGGATACGTATGCGCTCATCGCCGGGATTGAGGCGGGGAAAGCCGGCGCTGCCGGGATTGATGTGCTGGAGGATGAGGAAGGAATTTTTCATTATGACCGCCGCACGGATATTTTGGACCACCGTCAGCTGGCCGTTCTGAGATCTTTTCCCAATGTGATCGTCACACCGCACACTGCGTTTTACACCGATCAGGCGGTTAGCGATATGGTGGAGATGGCGCTTACATCGCTTGTATCCTTTATGGAGACGGGGAAGAGCAGGTGGGAGATAAAAGTATGAAGAACATAAGCAGCTTTTTTATAATTGTGAGACAAAAATAGAAGTATTTAAGCACATATTGAATGACCATTTTACAGCATTGTTGTTGGCCTGATCCGTTGAAATAATGGGGGTAAGCTGATTTTTTGCGTTAATTTTTCGATTATGGTAAACTAATTAATAAATCGTTCAAAAAAGCTGTTGAGCGCTGTCCGGTTACTCATCCGTGATGTGTCCCGTCTTTAACGGCATTATAACCCACTTTCACTATTTAAGGTATAAAGAAGATAGGTGGGGAAACCAGTTGCCTGTAAAAATCTTTAGAGGCGCCTTAAGCCTCCGTTTCCCGTCCGCCACAGTCCATCTTAAGCCCTTTTTCACTTTGCTTACTGCACACTTGCCCGCTATCTTCGAGTTGTTTATCAATTTCTTGCACTTCATATGCCTGCCATCTATTCGGTGGTTTTTCTGGAAATATTAGCAGAAATGCCGAAGTATCGACGAGTGGTTTTTGAATTTCAATGATGATTCCCATTGCATTCGTCTGCGGGTTTTTGAAAAAGAAAACCAAAACAAATGCCGGAAGATGAAAAAATCTTTTATCAATGCAAGTATCAAAAAAACGAATCTTTATAGAAGGGAAGACAGATGCCGAAAACTATCATATAAGGAGTAGATTTGAAAAATGGTATTTAACAAGAAAAAAATTAACATCGTTAATATTCGACAAACGAAAAAAAGTGTGTTTGCTACGGGAGTAGGAAACGCGATGGAATGGTTTGATTTTGGCTTGTATTCTTATTTAGCGGTCATTATCAGCCAGAACTTTTTTAGTGCCGTGGAGAATGACGAGCTGAAATTAATCTTTACATTTGCCACATTTGCGATTGCCTTTTTAATGCGCCCTTTAGGCGGGATTATATTCGGCAGAATCGGAGATAAATATGGAAGAAAAGTCGTTTTAACCATCACGATTATTTTGATGGCCTTTTCCACACTCCTAATCGGTTTATTACCTACGTATGATCAAATTGGAATATGGGCCCCGGTGTTCTTATTAGTAGCCAGAATTATTCAGGGCTTTTCAACTGGCGGCGAATATGCCGGCGCCATGGTCTATATTGCAGAATCTTCCCCGGACAATAAGCGTAATGTGCTTGGAAGCGGACTGGAAATCGGTACGCTTGCCGGCTATATATTAGCTTCACTCCTTGCCAGTGCGCTCTTCATCACGCTAACTGACCAGCAGATGGTCACATGGGGCTGGCGAATTCCATTTTTGCTTGGCTTGCCTTTAGGGCTGGTTGGGTTTTACTTGAGAGCCCATTTAGAGGAAACACCCATTTTTGAAAATGAACTTTCCGAGGAAGGTATCCAGGAGGAAAGCTTCCTTTCGATTTTAAAAAACCATAAAAAGGACATTCTGGTATGTTTCGTATCTGTCGCATTCTTTAATGTTACAAACTATATGTTATTATCCTACATGCCATCGTATTTAGATGAGGTTATTGGTTTATCCGGTACAGCAGGGACGGTATTGATTACGCTGATTATGGTGATTATGGTCCCGCTTGCCTTATTGTTTGGGAAGCTCAGCGACAAAATTGGAAACAAGACGGTTTTAATCATGGGCTTGGGCGGGTTAACATTATTATCTGTCCTTGCATTTTACTTCATCAATATGAAGTCAATTATATTCATCTTTTTCGGCATTCTCATTTTGGGTATCCTGCTTTCAACTTATGAAGGTACGATGCCTGGTACTTTGCCAACAATGTTCTACACGGATATTCGGTACAGAACACTGGCTGTGACGTTTAATGTTTCTGTATCATTATTTGGCGGCACTACCCCGCTCATCTCAACATGGCTGGTCCACCAAACCGGCAATGCCTTGGCGCCTGCTTTCTATCTGACAATCTTTAGCTTTATCGGCTTTTTCGTCATACTATTCTTATTCCGCAGTACTTCCGGAAAATCTCTAAAGGGTTCGTACCCAACGGTGGCGACGAAGACGGAGTATAAAGAAGCTGTAGAAAATCCAAGGCATTCATTGTGGTGGCTGATGGAAAAAACAAGAAGAAAATAAGCACCTGTACAATTAAACGGCTGTAGGGAATTTGCATTACTTTATTTGCCGGAGATGGCAGGGCATGCCGGCTTTTTCCGGGTCCCGGCTCAGCCTTTAAACAGAAAAAGCGCCAAAAAATTTGGCGCTTTTTCTGTTGGCCAAGGCCCTTAATATTTGGCTGGAAGCGTTAAAAAACTGCAGAAAAGATTTTCTGCAGTTTTTTTACAATCAGGATGACATTGCCATGCTGCCGTTAATATGGATGCACTGCCCATTGTACCGTCCGGAAGGAATATAATTTTGTAAAACCATGGATCAACTGGCCGGTTATATGATCCCTTTCTCTTTTTGAAAACCCATTTTGCCTGTCTGTGCGGCATGGACTGGGAACCCCGGCCGATTTTGAAAGCCATCCATTTTAAGTGGCGGGGGAAATCTGCAAACGCGGTTAATTTTAAACACGTGCCTGTAAAACATCTCCTGTTGGCATTGCCGGAGATGTTTTTTGCCGTTCATTATCTGTGCGGGTGCTTCATTCCTATTCTGTGACCGCCAACTTCACCGTGCCAATTCCTTCAAATTTTCCGCTGTATGTTCCGGCTTCCAGCGGCTTCGGCAGGACAAATGTGCCGGATGAGACAAACATGCCCGGTTCAAGCGCTGCCTGGTGTTCGCCCAGTTTTTTCAGCAGCCATTTTACGGCATGAAGCGGATGCCCCATGACAGCTGAAGATTTGCCTTCATCGAGCACTTTACCGTTAAGGAGCAATTGGCCATGGATATCATCAATATCGCGATATGTATAATCTTTGGCTTCCCCAAAAGCCACTTTTCCGCCGACAGCCCCGTCTGCGCAAACTTGTTCTTTTGGCATTTTAGGGAACCAGTCCTTGAATCGGGAATCAGGAATTTCCAATCCCGGCGCAACTTGTGTCTTTTGGATGATTTCTGCTTCAGACGCGTCTGCCGTAAGTCGCTCCTTTACAAGAAAAACCAATTCCAATTCGATCAATGGATGAAGCGTATCTTTGCTCAGGGATATATGGTTTGCCACTTGTTGATCTGTCAACTCGCCGTACAATGGTTCGCGTGCATCGAATAATGCCTGTGTTTCAGGGCTTGTCATGCTGATCTTATAACCTTTTAACGTTTCATGGTTTTCTTTTTTTGCTGCAGTAAAAGCATGCTGCATCCGGTAAGCCTCATCTAAATCGATGCCTGACGGAAAAATATCCTTGTTCAGCGCTTTTCCATTTTTGTAAGCATCATACAAAGTATTTAAAAAAGCTTCCTTTAACATCGCCAAACCACCTTCACCAAAATTTTTATATTTATATAATTTATCTATCATTTTAACACTTTTTGGGAGCGATAGACAAAATTTTTTTGGAATGGGCATTTTTCGGAATAAGAGAGAAATAAAGAGGGAGAGGGGGGACTTAAGCATAGTGGGGAAGGAAACGTTAAAAATTCCGGTTTAACCAGGGCCGGGCATTTCAAAAGTGCGGCCCTGGTTGTTAGTGTGCAAGCAGCTGCCGGTAGGACAGGGGGTCTTTTACTAAATCTTCCAGTGTATATTTGTCGAGCACCCGGAGATAAGCGTTGAGGGCTTCGTTTAAAACATGCTTTAATCCGCAAACAGGGGAGATGATACAGGCAGAGGCTCCATCTTCCATACATTCCACTAGTTTAAAATCATCTTCTGTTATGCGGATCAGTTTTCCAACATTAATTTCGCGGGGATGTTTGTTCAGGCATATGCCGCCTCCCCTTCCGCGTACTGTTTTCACCAGCCCGAGCTGGCTTAACTCGTATGTGATTTTCATTAAATGATTTTTTGAAATGTTGTAGGCATCCGCGATTTCTTTGATGCTGGCTAATTTTCCTTCCTCCAATGAAGCGAGATAGATTAATTCGCGCAAAGCATAATCAGAGTAATGGGTTAAACGCATTGATATCACCTGCCAACCCCATTATACCTGTTCCCGCCGAAAATGGCGTTCATTTTTTTCCTTTCCGGAAAATGTGACAACATTATTAAAGATATATTTAAAATATTGCTTTAAAAACGAAGAAGCACTATCTTAAAGATATATTTTAAATACTACTATTTGGAGAGTGAAAATCATGTTATCGCAGAAAACCATTGAGATCGTAAAATCAACTGTGCCCGTATTAAAAACACAGGGGACGGACATTACTACATACTTCTATAAAACGATGTTTGCCGCACACCCCGAGCTGCTGAATATTTTTAATCAAACGAATCAGTCACAGGGAAGGCAGCAAACAGCACTTGCCAATGCTGTATTAGCGGCTGCTTCTTATATTGACCATTTGGAAACGATCTTGCCGGTTGTGGAACAAATTGCGCACAAACACCGGAGCCTGGGCATTCAACCGGAGCAATATCCAATTGTCGGGGAATTTCTACTGAAAGCCATTAAAGCTGTATTAGGAGATGCGGCCACGGAAGAGGTTTTGCAGGCATGGGCTGAAGCATATGGGGCCATTGCCGACGTTTTCATTCAAGTAGAGAAAAAAATGTACCGGGAAGCGGAAACCAAAAGAGGAGGATGGGAAGGCTTTAAACCGTTCACAGTTGTAAAAAAAGTAAAAGAAAGCAATGCCATTACGTCCTTTTATTTAAAACCGGCGGACGGGGGCCCGGTGCCGTCCTATCTTCCGGGGCAGTATCTTACGCTGAGAGTAAAAATTCCGGGTGAGACATACTTGTTTAACCGCCAGTACAGCCTTTCATGCGGGCCGGGACATGAGTACTTCCGGATTTCGGTGAAACGGGAAGCAGATCATGAACCGAATGGAAAGGTGTCAACGTATTTACATGATCAAGTCAAAGTGGGGAATGAGCTTGAGATCAGCGTACCGGCCGGCGTCTTCACACTTGCCGATGAACCAGCACCGGTTGCCCTGATCAGCGGCGGGGTCGGCCTGACGCCGCTGATGAGCATGCTGGAAGCTTTAGCGGATGCCGGCTCTAAACGCGAAATCCATTTTATTCATGCTGCCCGCAATGAAGATTTCCATGCTTTTAAAGCGGAAGCAAAACACCATATTGAAAAGCTTGAAAACGGGCATTATTATTTCGGGTACGGGCATCCCCTTTATGAAAACAGCGGCTGCGATTTCACAGGCCATCTTTCCAAAGCATTTTTGGAAAAGGTGGTAACTGCGCAAACGGTTTGTTATATTTGCGGTCCGGTCCCATTTTTGAAAAATACGGTGCAAATTTTAACTGAGCTTGGCGTGGCCAAAGAAAATATCCGCTATGAATTTTTTGGGCCGGCAATCGAACTGGCTCCGGCTGCAGCCGTTTAAACGAGCGGGGGGAAGAGTGAAAGGCTCATTTTTTCATGCCGGGACATCGTTTTCGGCCAGAACCAGCAACTTTTTGGACGGGACAGCGGATTTTCAAGAGAGGATAAATCCTCGCGTTTTTAAAGCGGGAAAAAGGGGCTGTCCCATTTTGGCTCGTGCGCTGATGATCGTTGAAATTCATGAAACGCTTGCGGGAATAGTGGCTGAATTTCACCATCATAAACACCAAACTGGATCATCCTTTCAAAATGAAGGGGATCCCATCAATCGTTTAACGGTTTTTGGGAGCCCCTTTTTCAAAAAATCAGCAGCAAGCTTGCGACAATTGGAACGGCAATCATCGAAGACTTGAGCAGCGGGACGGGGGCGCGGTTTGTAAATTTGGCGCCGATGTATGCGCCGGACATTGTGCCGATGACGACTTCCACGAGCAGCCCGAGATCCAGTGTCCCTTGCTGGAAGCTGGCGAGTCCGCCGCCTATTGCAATCGGGATAATGACCATCATGGTTGTGCCGGCAGCCTGGCGGACAGATAAGCCGAGAAGGATCATTAAGCCAAGCTGGATAAATGGCGTCGAGCCGATCCCGAACATCCCTGAGAGCGCCCCGGTTACGATGCCGATCAAAAGCGAGCGGGCCACAAAACGGGGCCCGGACGGAATGCTTTTTGCCTGGATGGATTGCTTTTGCAGCAAAAACATTCTGAGCCAAAGCAGAAAGGCTGAGAACATGAGCATGCCGGCGGTGAGCCATTTTAGTTCGCCGCTTGCAATATGCGCGGAGACATGGGATCCGGCCCAGGCTCCGGCAGCGCCTATGATGCCGGTTGTAATGCCTGCTTTAATGGAGACATTGCCTTCTCGGTAATGGCTTACCGCCCCGGAAAATGAAGAAAAGATCATGGCTGTTAAAGCAGTCGCAAGCGCGGTATGGATCGAAACGCCGAATAAAATTGTCAGCAGGGAAATGATAAAGCCCGCACCGCCTGCGCCGATAAATCCTAAAATAAGTCCGGTTAAAAACATTGTAATCAAAATGGAAACATGCATGGAAAAGCCTTCTTTCGCGCTGTACTGCTTCCATTTTATCCGGAACTGCAGGCCTTGTCACGCTGCCGGTTTTTAAGAGGGCGCGATCCAGCGTTTGCGTCCGCGGGATGTGCGGTGAGCCATAAAATATGATCACTCTTTTGCCTGTAAAGCCGCCATCATGCAATGGGTGCCGGGACTTGATGTATTAAATCAGAACAATGAAAAGGCGGTTATCAGCATTCTAAAGGCCAGATCGAAAAAGCGGCGCCCATTTTGCAGCATGAAAAAAAACGGCTCCATTCTTGAAGAACAGGGCCGTTTTAGGGGTTTATTGCGTAACCGGTACAGCGAGCAGCGCGCTCAGCATCCAGATGTTTTTTTCAACGTTTTCCACGAGCGTTGTCGCCATGTCAGCCGTGCCATAATCCTGATTGTCTTCGGCAAGTGCGATCAATTTTTTCAGTTCGACGGCGATCTGTTTGTAGTCTTTTACAAGAGATTCCACCATTTGTTCAGCGGTTAAGCCGGATTTTGCTTCTTCAATGGTTGCAAGTTCAAGGAATTCTTTGAAAGAAGCAGCCGGCTTTCCGCCGATCGCAAGGATGCGTTCTGCAAAATCATCGACCACCGTAGCAGCTTCGTTGTACAGTTCTTCAAATTTTACGTGCAGCGTGAAAAACAGCGGGCCTTTTACATACCAGTGGTAGTGGTGCAGTTTTGTATACAGGACGCTCCAGTTTGCAACTTGCTCGTTTAACGCTGTTTCAATATACATTTTCATTCCTCCCCAGTTTTGGTCTTGCTATACTTTTATTATAATTTATATCATTTAAAAGTCAATATTAAATAATAATAATTATAAACATGTTGCGAATGGTGGTAACTTTCCCGGCTTTATCTGGTTTAATAACGATAGCACCAGGCGGCATTCTCCCGGCCGTTCCAGTTTTCTCCGGTTTTAAAAACGCAAAGGCAGGGACAAGGAGATTCGCTTCTTGCCCATGCCGTCTGTTTTCAAATTTCGCGCGGCCTGTTGCCCGGTTTTTGCGCTTAAGCTCACGGTACGATCCGGAATCTTTTTTTCGGCCCGGTTTTAGTTTCTGTCGGTTTTAAAGATAATCCCGTTTTGCTTCCGCGATTTTTCGATAACCGAAAGGACTTCATAACTGGACTGGCGCAAGGTTTCATACGTTTTCCTGTCATTTTGCGCGATGATATCGGCGAAATCATTGATTTCATACATCATATTTTGCGCTTCCTGCTCCCGCGAGAAGAGGACCGGCTTCTTTGTCCGCACATCGGCAAATTTCATCTTTTCCAATTCTGAGATGCCTTCAATGATAATGCTGCCTTTTTCGCCGTGGATTTCGCTCGGAATATAAGAATGGGAAATTTTCGAGCAGATAACGGTAATGTTAAACCCTTCGTATTCGAGGACAAGGGTGCCTGCCCCATCAATGCCGTTCCGCAAAAGGACTGGGAAGTACCGGCTGTCTTTCGGTGTGCCAAATAACCAGACCGCAAGCGAAAGCGGGTAGACGCCAAGATCCATTAATGCCCCGCCGGAGAAGTTCCGCGAGAACACGTTCGGCTCTTCGCCGGCAAGAAATTTGTCGTAGCGGGAAGAGTATTGCACATATTGGAAAATTCCGCTTCTGATCTGGCCAAGATCTTTTAATTTTTCTTTTAAAAGGGCGGTATTCGGATAATGGATATTCCGGATGGCCTCAAATAAAAATACACCATTTAGATCGGCAACACGAAAAGCTTCCTTAAATTCTTCCGTATTTGAAAAAATCGGTTTTTCGCAAATAACATGTTTTTTGTTTTTCAGAAAAACAAGCGCGTTTTCAAAATGGAGCGCATTTGGCGACGCGATATAAACAGCATCAATGTTCCCGTCTTTTGCCATTTCTTCAAGATCCGTAAACACATTCGGTGCGCCATGTTTTGCCGCCATTTGTTCAGCGCTTTCTTTTCTGCGCGAGTAAACGGCTTCAAGGGTTAATTTTCCGGATAATTTTGCTGCTTCAATAAAAGCAGAGGTAATCCAGCTTGTTCCAACAGTTGCAAAACGCATAGCATCGCTTCCTTTTCTCATTTTATCTTGATATGTTCATTGTATCACATGTCGAAACGGTTGATAAACAGTGAGGATTCGACATAAAATTTTATAAATAAATGGATATTTTTGTTGAAAAAGATATATAGTTGAAATATATATACATAATCACAGGAATGCCCGGTCTTCTTCAGACATATATTGAGCATGAAAGTTCATTTCAAAAAAGCTTGAAAAACGGATTGATAGAAAGATAGGCAGGTGCAAAAATATGGGTGTCGGAAAAATACATTATGAATTTATGGATCTCCCGCTCCGCTTTCATCTTTTTTCTGCTGTTGTCGGAATGGATGGTATTTTAAAAAGCATTTCCTCTGATATGCAGACTGTAACGGGTTTTGATGCCGGCGATTGGGTGGGAAGGCCTTTTTCTGCTTTGATGCACCACGATGACCGCAACAAATGGGCAGGCATTCTAAATGGAGAGGAAGAAGAAATGGGCCTTTTCATGTACAGGATGAAATCGAAAAACGGTGATTACAAATGGGTGGAGTCCACTTATGCGGTCTTTAAAGATCTAAAATATGGCGAAAAGCCCCATATCCATTTGCTGACGAAAGACATGACGGTTGTCAAGGAATTATACGATTATCTTGTATCATCTGAACAGTTGTCCATGGTCGGGCAGCTTGCCGCGGGCATTGCGCATGAAATCCGGAATCCGCTCACCGCGATTAAAGGATTTTTGCAGCTGATGCAGGCCGGCGTAATTGATACAGGACATTATCTTGATATTATGCAAAATGAAATTGAACGGATTGAAATGATTTCAAGCGAGCTGCTTTTTCTCGGCAGGCCGAAAGCATCGGATATGAAAGTTTGCTGCCTGCAAACATTGCTTGATGAAGTGCTTGTTTTAATGGAGACGCAATCGTACGGAAAAAACATCCAAATTGAAACGGTTTTTCCGTCGCAGCCTATTTTTATTTGCTGTGATGATTCGAAAATGAAGCAGGTATTTGTGAATTTAATCAAAAATGGCCTGGAGGCAATGGAAGAGGGGGGAACGCTGACCGTTGAACTTTCAGTGGCCGGGGAACGTGCAGCCGTTGCGATCCGGGATGAGGGAATCGGGATCCCGCCGGAAAAATTGGAAAAAATCGGCCAGCCTTTTTATACGACAAAAGAGCGCGGCAACGGGCTTGGTTTAATGGTTTGTTACCAGATTGTAAGAGAGCATAACGGGGACATTTCCATAGAGAGCAAACCCGGGGAAGGCACTGTTTTCACCGTGGTTCTGCCCTGGGCGGGGCCGGACGGGGAACAGGAGGCATCTGGCAGTTTTTGATGCGCGTCTCAAAGCATCCGGCAATCTGTGAAGCCAAGAAGAACCCGGCCTTTCCGGCAGATTTCTTCTATTGAGAATAGGGAAAAACTGTTGTATGCTTATGTACAGTCTCCAATGGCCGGATGATTTGTGCACTGTTTATTAGGAAGGTGAGGGCCGATGTAAAAAAAAACGATGCAAAAACAAGCCTACTCTACATGATTGAAAGGAACTGACATATGGCAGGATTTAAAGATGAAGTGTTATCAAGAAGGACTTTTGCGATTATTTCCCACCCGGATGCCGGGAAAACAACATTGACGGAGAAGCTGCTTCTGTTTGGCGGGGCCATCCGCGCCGCCGGGACGGTCAAAGGCAAAAAAACCGGGAAATTTGCGACTTCCGACTGGATGGAAATCGAGAAGCAGCGGGGCATTTCCGTTACTTCTTCCGTTATGCAGTTTGAATATGCGGGAAAAAGGATCAATATTTTGGATACGCCCGGCCACCAGGATTTCAGTGAAGACACATACCGGACACTGATGGCCGTCGACAGCGCCGTCATGATCATTGATGCTGCTAAAGGGATTGAGGCACAGACGATTAAACTGTTTAAAGTGTGCCGGATGCGGGGGATTCCGATTTTTACATTTATCAATAAACTGGACCGCCAAGGGAGGCCGCCGCTTGAGCTGCTGGCTGAACTGGAGGAAATCCTCGGCATTGAATCGTATCCGATGAACTGGCCGATTGGCATGGGAAAAGAATTTCTCGGCATTTATGACCGTTATCACCGCCGCATCGAGCAGTTCCGCGTGGAAGAAGGAGACCGGTTTCTGGCGTTGAATGAAGCGGGCGAAGTGGAAGGGGATGCCCCGATCAAAGAAAACGCGCTGTATGGCCAGGCGCTGGAAGAAATCATGCTCCTCGATGAAGCGGGCAATGAATTTTCGGAGGAACGGATTGCAAACGGCACGCTGACGCCGGTCTTTTTCGGCAGTGCCCTGACAAATTTCGGCGTGCAGACATTTCTGGAAACGTATCTTCAATTTGCGCCGCCCCCGCAAGGAAGAAAGACGGACGAAGGGGTGGTGGATCCGTTAAGCGAACAATTTTCGGGTTTTGTGTTCAAAATCCAGGCGAATATGAATCCAGCCCACCGCGACCGGATTGCGTTTATCCGCATATGTTCGGGAAAATTTGAACGCGGCATGTCCGTCACGCTTGCGAGGACCGGAAAACAAATGAAACTGTCCCAGTCAACTCAGTTTCTTGCGGATGACAGGAGCACTGTTGAAGAAGCAGTCAGCGGCGATATTCTCGGCCTGTATGATACCGGCACATACCAGATTGGCGACACGATCTACTCCGGGAAGCAGCCGGTCCAATTTGAAAAGCTGCCGCAATTTACACCGGAACTGTTTGTAAAAGTGTCGGCGAAAAACGTCATGAAACAAAAAAGTTTCCATAAAGGGATCAACCAGCTCGTTCAGGAAGGCGCGATCCAGCTTTACCGCACATGGCATACGGAAGACTATATTTTAGGGGCGGTCGGGCAGCTGCAGTTTGAAGTGTTTGAACACCGCATGAAAAATGAGTATAACTCCGATGTCGTGATGGAATCGATCGGTTCCAAAATTCCGCGCTGGATTGAGGGGGATACGGTGGACGAATCCCTGTCCAGTTCGCGCAGCCTGCTTGTAAAAGACCGTTTCGGGAAACCGTTGTTTTTGTTTGAAAATGATTTTGCATTGCGCTGGTTCACGGACAAGCATCCCGGCATTAAACTGTATAATCCGATGGAATAAAAAAACACTGTGCGGCTTTGCCGTACAGTGTTTTTTGCTTTTATCCGGGGCATGATAAGAACACATGAAAACGGGAGAATATGGCGACTTGCCAACTTCAGTTTTAAAGGGGCATGCGCATGAAAAAATTAGCACCGCTTGAGGCGATTGTTTGGAACATTGCCTTGCCGGGTTTTGCCCAGCTTTTGGCGGGCCGTTATGTGAAGGGCATCGCGTTTATTTTTATGGAGTTTCTGATTAATGTGAACAGCCGTTTTAACGAAGCGATCATGCTCAGTTTTCTCGGAAAAACAATGGAAGCCGGAAACATCATCGATTACGGATGGCTGATGTTTTATCCTTGTCTATACTTTTTTGCCATGTGGGATGCGTATAAAATGGCCTGCGGCAATCTTAAGCCGTATAGTTATCTGCCTTTTGTGTTTGCTGCTTACTTTGTGACGATCGGATTAATGCTCTCCCCTGCGGTTATCGTCCGGGAAAAAATGCCCGGGCCCGTGTTTTTCCCGATGTTTTGTGCCATCCCCGGACTTTTGGCCGGCGGGCTGCTCCGAAAAATTTTAACGCGAAAATTGCATGAAAACAGTTGACGGAAATGGATGTATCCCATATAATCAAAATAACATAATACTTTTGACAATTGTCAAAGGGGAGTAGCGTTAAGTGTGCATGGCACACTTAAAACAAAGTCGTCATTACATGATCCGTTTCGGCGGTCATCGGCTTTGTTGGCACCGTCCGGATGTCCAGCAAGACCTTTGCCTGTACAGGTAAAGGTCTTGCTTTTTGTCTTTACAGGAAATTGTCAAAAGTGGCACTTTACTTATCACGCCGGACGCGCCTGGGCCGGAATGCCGCTTTTTGATCTGTAAGGGCAATGGTCCCGGGTGCCGGCAAAGGAGGACTATGTGGAATGGATTTTACAATGCTGCTTGAATATGCATGGGTGTTATGCGTATTGGTCGGACTGGAAGGGATTTTAGCTGCAGATAATGCAGTCGTGATGGCGGTAATGGTCAAGCACCTGCCGCACGCCCAGCAGAAAAAAGCGCTCTTTTACGGGCTTCTGGGCGCGTTTGTATTCCGGTTCACCGCCCTGTTTCTCATTTCGTTTCTTGCAAACATATGGCAAATTCAGGCTGTCGGTTCCGCTTACTTGTTTTTTATTATGATCCACCATTTTGTAAAAAAGCGCCAGGAAAACGGCCCGAAACTTGCAGAAGCCGCATCGAAGCCGGTTTCTTTCTGGATGACGGTTTTTAAAGTGGAACTCGCCGACATTGCGTTTGCAATTGATTCCATGCTTGCAGCTGTGGCCATGGCTGTGACGCTGCGCCCGGCCGGTTCGTTTCAAATCGGGGGCATTAACGGCGGGCAGTTCATCGTGATGTTTTTAGGCGGGGTGATTGGGCTCGTGCTGATCCGTTTTGCTGCCAACCGGTTTGTCCGCCTGCTGGAAAAATATCCGGGCCTTGAAGATGCCGCTTTTCTGATTGTCGGCTGGGTCGGGGTAAAATTGCTCGTTTTTACGCTTTCGCATCCGGGCGTCGGGCTGATTGATGAACATTTCCCGGAGTCCGCTTTGTGGAAACTGATCTTCTGGGCAGTTATGCTTGCGATCGCAGCGGGCGGCTATTTTTTCTCCGTCCGCAAAAAAAATAGCAACAAGGAGGCGCATTCCGGCGGGAAATCGGGTAAAAAGCAGCAACAGATGTAAAGAAACCGGCAAAGCAGGCGAGTCCCGCTTTGCCGGTTTTTCTTTTATTCCGGGTTTTGCCCGGAAAGGCGGGATTGGGCCTCTCGCACGAGTCGTTTTGTCATTTCTCCGCCTACCGATCCGTTTGCCCGTGATACGGTATCCGATCCGAGCTGCACGCCAAATTCCTGGGCAATTTCATACTTTACTTGGTCCATGTATGCCTCAATGCCCGGTACCAACAATTTATTGCTGTTTCTCGCCATCATCATTCTCCTTTTTTTAAATTGGCTCCTCTTTCTGCCGCCCGTATTGCGGCATCAGCCTTTATGAATAGTATCATCCTCCAGAAAATAATTATGTTTGGAAACAGTTGTATTTGCATGCACCCGGAGCCGGATTTGACAGATATTGCGGCCATAAAGCGTTGATGCGCGGGCATGCTAATGAAGCAGGCAACCTGAAATAATGGAGGGGACGGCATGGCCAAACGAAAAGCTGAATTTGATGCAGCCGCAAAACATAACAAAACCCCGAAAGAAAATCTGGCCGAAACAGAATTCTCCGCAGAATTTGCCCGCGGGGAAGAAGCGGTGAAAGGGGCAAACCGCAATTCAAAAAAAGGCAGGAAAGGGCGTTCATGAACCGCAGAAAACAAAATGTCCGGGAAGAAGCGGGGCTGGAATTCGGGGACATCAATGCCGGGAAGATATATGAAATCATGGCTCAAAGAGGAACCGGCAAAAAAAAGAAAAAATGCAAAAAAAAATAAAGAATGAGGATGGCGGCCGCCATCCTTTTTTGCGGAAATGGCAGGAGAAATTCCCCCGTTTGATCACGAATTACCACCATATCATCCATCTTGCAATTTCATTTGACATATCTTCTCAAAAAGAATATGTTCTTAAATAGCAGCCGGAAACCCTTATGCAGCAGACCTTTTCTGGGCATTTGCTGAAAACTGAAATGATAATGAATCCAGGGGCATGCTTCTTATGGAGAAGGGGAGAACAAATTTGGGAACAGATCGGTTTATGAGCCAAAAGAAAAGGGGACTTGTGTTAAGAGATCATGCACAGCTTTGCAGGACCCTTTTTTTGGAAGCAATGGATGCGATTGTATTTTGGGATCAAAACGGCCGGATCCTGTTGGCAAACGAAGCCGCTTTAAAAATTTTCGAGTGCACGATGGAGGAGTTTATCGGGAAAAAGCTGAGCGATTTTGTTTATGTCGAAAACGGCGGGAATTGCCGGGAGTTCGACAGGCTGGACCACATCCCGGCAGCCCGCGAAGAATTGCTCTTTAAAATGCCGAACGGGCAGCTGAAGCATCTCGAGTTTACATCCCGGTATATCAGCGCAGAAAATTACCATGTGACCATTTTCCGCAATGTCAGCAGCCGTTACAAGATGGAACAGACGCTGCGGGACAGCGAGGAACGGCTCCGGAAAGTGTTCGAAGGATCGATCGACGGGATGGTCTTATGGAACTGGGATTTGAAAATTGTCGATATTAACCCTGCAGCCGCGAACGATTTCGACTGCAGCCGGGAAGATGCGATCGGGAAGAAAATCCAAAATTTATTGCTTACCAATGACGAAAAAGTGCAAAAAGATTTTCTCCGCCATCTTTTTCAGTTGAAAGAGAACGGGACGGCAGATTATTTGTTTAATGTTTCAAAAGCCAATGAAACGAAATATTATGAGATCACGTCAAAAGGGAACCTGACATCGAATATGAATTTAACGGTCATCCGGGATATTACCGAAAGAAGGGCGATGCAGGAGCAGCTCCGCAAATCGGATACCCTGAATATTGTCGGGGAGCTCGCGGCCGGCATTGCCCACGAAATCCGCAATCCGATGACAGCTTTGAAAGGTTTTATCCAGCTGCTGCAAAACAGCATGAAAGAGGAAGAGCATTCATTATATTTTAACGTGATTACATCGGAACTGGCGCGGATTGAAACAATTATTACCGACTTTCTGGTGCTGGCAAAGCCGCAGGCAATCCAGTTCCAAAATCATGATATCCGGAAAATCATGCGCGATACGATTGGTTTGCTGAATGCGCAAGCGCTGATGCACAATATCCAGATTTCCTGCCGCTTTGACGATGGGCTTCCGGATGTTTATTGCGAAGGCAACTAGCTTAAGCAGGTCTTTATCAATATCATTAAAAATGCAATAGAAGTCATGCCGGACGGAGGAAAAATAGATATCAAGATTTGTTACGAAAAGGAAAGAGGGCTGGTCCATACAAGCATTCGCGATGAAGGGGAAGGCATCCCGGACGATAAAATTGAAAAGCTGGGCGAGCCGTTCTATACGACAAAAGAAAGAGGAACCGGACTTGGTTTGATGATCAGTTATAAAATCATAAAGGAGCATAAAGGCTTCATTCAAGTCCAAAGCAAAGTACGGGAAGGCACAACTTTTCATATCTTTCTTCCCGTGCAGCAGGAAGCAGGTGATGAAAATGGCTTTTATTTGGCTGGAAAGCCCAATCGGACCTTTAACAGTAAGGGCTGATGAAAAAGGCATTACGGCCGTTTCTTTCGGCAAAACAGATGAAGAGGGTATGCCGGAACCCCGCCACCCGCTGCTTTTGCGCGCAGCCAGTGAACTGGAAGCGTATTTTGCAAAGAAAAGAACCCGTTTTGATGTGCCGGTTTCTGTCTCCGGCACTCCCTTTCAAATGGTGGTTTGGGAAGCGCTCAAAAAAATTCCGTATGGAGAAACGTGCTCGTATAAAGACATCGCTGAGGCTGTCGGGAACCCGAAAGCCGTGCGGGCCGTCGGGCAGGCGAACCGGAAAAACCCTGTTCCGATCCTGATCCCCTGCCACCGCGTGATCGGAAAAGACAAGTCGTTAACAGGCTATGCCGGGAGCCGGATCGATCAAAAGGCATTCCTGCTCCATCTTGAAGGGACGATGATCTAAAAGGGGCAAAGTTTTGAAATCCCGCTCGGACCAAGGTTCAACTTTTATCTCTTTTGTTTTTCCATTGTAAAAATTTTTCCAAATCCGGGGTCACTTGCGTCAGGAGAAAAGCAAGCACGGCGGTGTCGTCAACAAGGCCTGCGCCGGCAAGAAAATCAGGGATGATGTCAATGGGAGATACGAAATAAATAAGGCCGATTACAATCATGAGAATCGTCCGGTACGGAACGGTGCGGTATTCGCCTTTTGCCCATGCCCTGACAAGCTGGAAAAGGACGCGGATTTTACTCCACATATTGGCAAGCGTGATTTTGTTGGAGAGTGCTTTTTTCTCCGCGCGGTTAACCAGATCGCCGGTTTTTTTCCGGTCGTTTAAATACTGTTTTGCTTTTGAACGAAATAACCATCTGGCTGCTTTGGCCAGCAGAAAATTTTTTGCCATCTGCTTCACTTCTTTCATGTCTTTTTCTCTTTTATTTTTCCACTGCGTGACCAAAAAAAACATGGAGCGGTGAAAAACGGGTGGTTTTTTCGGGAGATGTGAAAATTTTTGGCGAAAATTTTGTCTAATATTGCGATTATATTTACATTTCTGTCAAGACCTGCGATACTACTTTAGTAATGGTAAAATAAGCAGGGTGGGGGCAGGGCTTTTGCGCCTTTCCGGCTTGCAGAGAACTTTTGCCACGATGCCATCATGCGGAAAACCGGCAGAATAGTCCGCCATTTTTCATGTGTAACACCTCACATTTTTTGAAGCATAATCGGGGGATAACAATCATTCAATAGAAAAAGAGAACTAAAGGAGAATTTGAAAGTGGACACGCACATGTTAGATGAGAACAAGTATCTTTACAGAATTCAGAAAAAACGTCAGGAAATGATAGAGCTTGGGAAAAAACTGGGCCTGACGCATGAGAAAACGGTCCGGTGCAGCCAGCAGCTGGATTCGCTCATGAATGAGTATGAAGCCTATCGAAAGCAGCACAACGCCCGGTCATCCGAAATGGTGATTATCCGGGAAATGTCATTCATATTGTATGAAAAAGTGCAGCGGCTCAATCTGGCTGAAGCGAGAAAAACGTATAAAGCCATGCAGCTTGTTTAACAAACAGGGGAACTGCTTCCAACCTTTGCATCTTGGTTTTTCTCCTTTGAGTGCGGATGAATCCTGATCAATATTCCGGATGAATATGTTTCCCGCCCGCCTTTTTGTTTGGACTGGTTTTGGCCGGGTAATAAAACCCGGCTTTCTTCTGATTGATTTACAACAGCCGGGTTTGGACTGCGTTCGATCTTTTTACAAACATAAAAAACCCGGCAGATGGCCCGTGCTGTCCATCTGCCGGAATGCAAAAACCGGCATGGGCTATGTCCGCATGCCGGTTTTTGCTTTATTTTTCCGCGATGGCAATGTCACCTTCGCGGACTTCCGCTTTTAAGTTTTTGCTTTCCGGATGGTCGAGGATAAAGTCGGCAATCCGGTCTTCAATTTTTTCCTGGATAACGCGGCGGATCGGGCGGGCCCCAAATGCCGGGTCATAACCGAGTTCGGCGATTTTTTCTTTCGCTTCTGCTGTCACGTCAAGCGTAATCGCTTGTTCGTTCAGCGTTTCATTCAGTTCGCCGAGCATCAGGTCAACAATTTTAACCAAATGTTCTTTTTCAAGTGGTTTAAATTCGATAATGCTGTCGAAACGGTTCAGAAACTCCGGTTTGAAGAAGTCGCCGAGTGAATCGAGAATATTCGATTCTTTGATCGCTTCACTTTTAGCGAACCCGACTGTTTTATGCTTAAATTGGGTGCCGGCGTTGCTCGTCATAATGATGACGGTATCTTTGAAGCTGACCGTCCGCCCTTGGGCATCGGTTAAGCGCCCGTCATCAAGAATTTGCAGAAACATATTCAAAACATCCGGGTGCGCTTTTTCAATTTCGTCGAGCAAAATAATGCTGTACGGGTTGCGGCGCACTTTTTCCGTCAGTTGGCCGGCATCTTCATAACCGACATAGCCGGCAGGTGCCCCGATCAGTTTCGAGACGCTGTGTTTTTCCATATATTCGCTCATGTCAAGCCGGATCATCGCATCTTTCGTGCCGAACAGTTCTTCCGCGAGCCGTTTTGTCAGTTCCGTTTTTCCGACGCCGGTCGGGCCGACGAACAGGAACGAACCGATCGGGCGGCTTTTCGCTTTCAGGCCGGCACGCGAACGGCGGATTGCTTTTGCCACTTTCCGGACCGCTTCATCCTGGCCGATCACTTTTTTAGCGAGGTTTTCTTCCAGATGCTGCAGTTTTTTCGCTTCATCCGCTTCGAGTTTGCCGACCGGAATACCCGTTTTCTTTTCGACGATTTCCTGAATTTGCGTGACATCGACAACCGGTTTGGCTTCGGTTTGTCCGGAAGCAGCCAGCTCGTTCAGTTTTTGTTCTTCTTTTTTCAGTTCGGCTGCCTTTTCATAGTTTTCCGTTGCAAGCGCAGCTTGTTTTTCCTGCGCAATTTCAGCAAGCCGTTTTTGAATATCTTCTTTGCTCGGAACCGCAATCGTCAGGTTCAATTTCGAACCGGCTTCATCCATCAGGTCGATCGCCTTATCCGGCAGGAAGCGGTCTTGGATGTAGCGGTGCGACAACTTCGCACAAGCTTCAATCGCTTCATCGGTATAGGAAACGTGGTGGTAGTTTTCATACCGGTCTTTTAAGCCGCGCAAAATCATGACGGTTTCTTCGGGGCTTGGTTCATTGACCTGTACCGGTTGGAAACGCCGTTCAAGTGCGGCATCTTTTTCAATTTGCCGGTATTCTTTCAAAGTGGTCGCGCCGATAACCTGGATTTCGCCGCGGGCAAGCGCCGGTTTCAAAATATTGCCTGCGTCCATCGAACCTTCTGCAGAACCTGCGCCGACAAGCAGGTGAATTTCGTCAATAAACAGAAGCACGTTTTTCCGTTGTTCCAGTTCGGCAATCAATTTTTTCATCCGTTCTTCAAATTGGCCGCGGATTCCCGTGTTTGCGACAAGCGAAGCCACATCGAGCAAGTAAACTTCTTTATGCCGCAGTTTTGCCGGAACCTGTTTTTCGGCAATTTTTAAAGCGAGCCCTTCTGCAATGGCGGTTTTCCCGACGCCCGGTTCGCCGATTAACACCGGGTTGTTTTTATTGCGCCGGTTTAAGATTTCAATGACGCGGGCGATTTCTTCATCACGGCCGATGACAGGGTCAATTTGCCCGGCCCGTGCAGCAGCGGTCAGGTTGCGGCCAAACTGGTCAAGTAGTCCGCTGCCGCCGCCTTGTGTTTGCGTTTGTACGGTTTGTTTCACGCCGTTTGGCTGGAACCCGTTGGCATTCATTTGGTTAAAGAGGTCGTTGAATCCTCCGAATCCGAAGTTTCCAAATCCGTTATTCATAAACATGCCTCCCCAGTTGTTTTCGAATTTTGCCCGTTCTTTTTGGTAGCAGGACTGGCACAGATTCAATGTTTTTTGGTTTCCGTTCACATTTATATGCATCCCGATCGTCGCTTCGTTTTGATGGCATTTGTCACATAACATCAAACATTCCTCCTTTGATCGGTTTGATTTTGACTATCTTTGACTAATGAGATTGAAAAACAATCAAAGCGCTTTGATTTGCTTTGACCTTAATTGGAAATCAGTATAGCTCAAAATTTCACAAGATGCAAATCTTTTGCATGCACCCCTTTGATGCATTTTGGCCATTACAGTAGAAAGGCAAAGTCATTTGTCTTGTGCTGAAAATAGGAAACGGCATCTGCGAGTCACCTTTTGACTATTTTTGACCTTTCTAATATCATGATACAACTGCGCGGCCCGAAAATCAAAAGATCTGCATTTGTCATTTGCGCTATCGGCCAATGGCACCATCTTATAATTGACTAACTTTGACCTTTGCCTATAGTATATGACAACTTTTTTTGTTTGTAAAGGGTTTTTTTGACTTTTTTTGACCAATTTTTTAGCGGCGGAAATGAACCGGTCGGGCTATTTTAAGAAAGCGGAACATAGGATAGTAACGGAGACGGTAGGTTGTCTTATTTTTTCTTAAAGGGGTGCAGGCGTTGAATAAGTGGGGCTTTGCTGTCCAAATCGCAGCCGTATATATTGGAACGGTGATCGGGGCAGGGTTTGCAACAGGGAAAGAAATTACCGTTTTTTTTACACAGTTTGGGCTGTATGGATTGCTTGCCATCTGCCTTTCAGGGTTTTTATTTATTTTCTTTGGCACAAAAATGATGGAAAAAGCGATCGATTTACATGCGGATTCCTATGAAACCTTAAACCGGTATTTATTTGGCAAAAAAGCGGCCGGTTTCGTGAATGTGATGATGATGGCCATGCTATTCGGGGTCTGTGGCGTCATGCTGTCCGGTGCGGGTGCTGTTTTCGAGGAACAGCTCCGTGTTGGCAGGGGGACAGGGATTTTATTGACGGTGCTGCTCGCCTTTTTTGTCATGTGCTTTGGCATCAAGGGGCTGCTTGGCGTCAACACGTTTGTCGTGCCTTTGATGCTTTTGTTTAATTTTCTCCTTTTGTCGCAGTCCGTCCAGTCACCCGGATTTATTCAGGCGCTTATGGCCCGGCCGGAAAGTGTTGATATGCCCCGTGCCCTTCTCCGTGCCCTTTCCTATGCGGCTTTGAATTTGGCGCTCGCGCAGGCGGTGCTTGTCCCGGTTGCGGCGGAAGTGAAAGATAAGGAAGTCGTCCGTGCAGGCGGGATACTGGGTGGGCTGTTTTTAACGCTCATCCTGATTTCCAGCCATTTGTCACTGGTTACGCTGCCAGACGTTGCCAAAGTGGAGATTCCGATGGCGCATATTGTGAAAGCGAGTTTTCCGGGCATTTACTTTATTTATGTTCTGCTGATTTTCGGGGAAATTTTCACTTCTATTATCGGGGATGCCTACGGGCTTGAGCGGCAAATGCAAAAATATATGCCGATGAAAAGCGGTTTGCTGTACGGGTTGATTTTTTCCGCCATTCTGCTGATCAGCAGCTTGCATTACGGCCCGCTGCTCTCGGTTTTATATCCGTTGTTCGGTTATTTCAGCCTTGTTTTTATGATGGCGCTCGGGATAAAGACGATCCGGGGGTGACAGGTGAACGCCATAAAAACAGCTTTGCGCGGTTGTTGTGCAGCGCAACAACTATTTATGGCGGAGAAATGCAGAAAAAAAGCCGTCCCCTGCTTAAAAAATCGGCAGGAAGACGACAAGCAGCAAATCAAAGGTAAGATGCGACAAAATTTGCGCGGGCAGGCTCCGTTTCTTTGCATACAGCAGCCCCCAGAAAATCGAACCGGCAAAAGCGGCAATGACCATGATTTTTAATCCGCAGTAAAAATAAACGGATGCGTTCAATACGGCGGAAATCAAAATGGCATATTTTGCTTCCATTCTTTTCATGAGCCGGGTCTGAACAAACGAACGCCAAAAAATTTCTTCCCCGGGAATGAGGATCAGGACAAGTGCTAAGTAATGCCAGAAAGTTTCGGGCGAAAAGCGCCTGTATGCGCGGGCGACTTCGTTGTCAAGCCCGCCCGGCAAAAAACCGAGAACCGTATTGCCAATTCTGAAAATAATATAGAGAAGAAAACCCGAAAAGATGCCATACAGCAGCAATTGAAGGTACGGAAGCTTTTCGTGTTTTTCTGATTTTCCAAGGAAAACCGTGTAACTGATCAAAAACAGCATCGCTCCGGAATATAAATACCAAAAAACAGAGATATCCCGGAACGTAATATATAGCAGAAGGTGGGCGATCAAGATACTTCCGAGAAGCTTTGTATCCACCATGTTTTTTGCCACCGCCAATGCGCTCCTTTCTTAAGTTCGAAAACCGCCGGCCAAAAAGCCGGGAAGGGCCAAAAAAGAGATCCGGCCCCGCAGTCCGGCCTTCGCGGCATTGGGCCAAACAAAAATACATTGAATATTTTAGCAGAGAAACGGGGAAAAAGGTATCCGGGAAAATAATGTTAAAAAATTCACAATCATGGAAATGGAAGTAAAAAAACCGGCATGTGCCGGTTTTTTTACTGCGCGGTAAGCGTTTAAATTAACGCAAAGCCGAATGGATAACCTGATAATTTTTATGGTTTACCACTGTTTTTTCATCAAGTTCCAGTTCCTGATAGTTTTCCATATAGGTTAAATCCACGATGACCGAGTTCTCGTTCACCTTTTCGACAATCCCTTGAAGCCCGTCTTTAAATTCAATGATGTCACCAATTTGTGCTTTTTTCATTGCGGTCCCCCCGTAAGAAAGTATTGTAACCAGTTTGCACTATTTTTCTGAAAAGTTCAAGGCGAAAAGAACGGAAAAATACAAATCGGGCCTCTTTAAAAAAATCCCGGAAGCAAACAAGAAGGCGGCAGGAAGAATGTGGTACAATACTGGGTGGGGTGGTCGTATGTCGGAAGAAGAATTCAGACAGGAAATCAACCGGCTTCGCAACAGGGAAATCGAAGAATTATTCGTCAGCCGTGAAGATTTTATGGACTTCTGGAAAGTGCTTGTTGCCGAGGAAGACTTTAAGCATTTTAGGGGCATTGCACTGCGCGGCGGTCATGTCCGCTATATTTATTTGGATGAGCCGGAAATCTGACCGGGGCATGCATAATTTTGTGCATTTTTAAGCAAAATGAAGTCAACTCTAATGATTGTTTTATTTGGAAAGGCATGTTATTCTATTACGGGGATTTTGTTTTTCCCGCACTGTGCAAAATTTGTCATTTTTTGCTCCGGCCGGGGACATGCGTGTTCCCGGTTTCGGGCGAGGCATGTTTTTGGCACGGATGGGCCGCGCAGACTTTGAGGGAGCAGCCTGCTGAATAGCCGGGGATGAACGGTGTTTGCAGGAGTCCCGGCATCGCTGCGGCTTTTTTCAACCCCCCCGTTTGCAAAATTTGTCATTTGTATGAAGATGGTTGATAATATTGACGAAAAATGTACAGTGCATTATTTTTAGAACTATATTATATTATAGAAAAGGAGTCGTTCTACCCATGGCTGAAAAACAATTTAAAGTAACAGCAGATACAGGAATCCACGCACGTCCTGCTACATTGCTCGTACAAACGGCAAGCAAATTCGATTCAGATATCCAATTGCAGTATAAGGATAAGAAAGTGAACCTGAAATCGATCATGGGGGTTATGTCCCTTGGAATCGGCAAAGGCGCCGATATTACCATTTCTGCAGAAGGCAACGATGCACAAGATGCATTGAACGCTCTGGCTGAATTAATGAAAAAAGAGGGTCTGGGCGAATAATGTCAACCATTTTAAAAGGTATAGCAGCATCCAACGGGATTGCCATCGCAAAAGCATATCGTCTGGTAGAACCGGATTTGTCTTTTGAAAAAAGGCCTGTCCAGAATGTTTCAGATGAAGTGAAACGCTTTAATGCTGCTGTGTCTGAATCCAAGTCTGAACTGCAGGCGATCAGGGAGCATGCAATGAAGGCGCTGGGGGCGGACAAAGCAGCGATCTTTGATGCGCATTTGCTCGTTTTGGAAGATCCGGAACTGTTGATGCCGGTCCAGGATAAAATCAGGGATGACCAGGTCAATGCGGAATACGCATTGAAAGAAGTTGCTGATATGTTCGTGACCATGTTCGAACAAATGGATAACGAATATATGCGCGAACGTGCGGCGGATATCCGCGACGTGACAAAACGGATTCTGGCCCATCTGCTGAAGGTGGAAATTCCGAATCCGAGCATGATCTCGGAAGAAGTCATTGTCATTGCTGAAGACTTGACCCCTTCTGATACGGCGCAGTTGAACCGCCAGTATGTAAAAGGGTTTGCAACAAATGTCGGTGGGCGTACGTCCCACTCTGCGATTATGGCGCGTTCTTTGGAAATTCCGGCAGTCGTCGGGACGAAAACGGCGATCCAGGATATCCAAAATGGCGACCTTGTCATCGTGGACGGCAACAGCGGCGATGTCTATGTCAATCCGACACCTGAAATTGTCGATGAATACAAACAAAAGCAGGAACAGTTTGAACGGCAAAAAGCCGAATGGGCGAAGCTGGTCAATGAAAAATCCGTTTCGAAAGACGGCCATACGGTTGAACTGGTTGCCAATATCGGCACCCCGAACGATCTCGACGGCGTGATCCGGAACGGCGGGGAAGGCGTCGGCCTGTACCGTACAGAGTTCCTCTATATGGGCAGGGACGAGCTTCCGTCAGAAGAAGTGCAGTTTGAAGCCTATAAAGCGGTGCTTGAAGGCTTAAAAGGCAAGCCGGTTGTGGTCCGTACGCTTGATATCGGCGGCGACAAAAAACTGCCGTACTTGCCGCTTCCGGAAGAAATGAACCCGTTCCTCGGCTTCCGTGCGATTCGCTTGTGCCTGGACAGACAGGATATTTTCCGCACCCAGCTGCGTGCGTTGCTCCGCGCGAGCGCATACGGCAACCTGAAAATTATGTTCCCGATGATTTCCAATCTGGATGAATTCCGAAAAGCAAAAGCGATTCTTTTGGAAGAAAAAGAAAAGCTTATCCAGGAAGGCGTGCAGGTTGCAGATCATATCGAAGTCGGCATTATGGTTGAAATTCCTTCCACTGCCGTAATGGCTGATTTGTTTGCAAAAGAAGTCGATTTCTTCAGTGTCGGCACAAACGATCTGATCCAGTACACGATGGCTGCAGACCGTATGAACGAACATATTTCGTATTTGTACCAGCCGTATAACCCGGCCATATTACGCCTTGTGAAACGCGTCATTGATGCGGCGCACAAAGAAGGCAAATGGGCCGGCATGTGCGGCGAAATGGCCGGAGACGAACTCGCCATTCCGATTCTGCTCGGCCTCGGCCTTGATGAATTTTCAATGAGCGCTTCTTCGATTTTAAGGGCCCGTTCTCAAATCAGGAACCTGAATAAGGTGGATATGGAGAAACTTGCAGAAGACGTTTTGAACTTCACAACGAATGAAGAAGTAAAGGAACACGTGAAAAAAGTTCTTTCAAAAGCATAAAAAATTTTTTCAAAAACAGGTTTAGGTGTGAAGGAAGCGGGTATATATAAACCAGCCCAAGCATTAAGGGTAGTATTGGTATCCAGTATTGTCACAATACCGGATGTATATCGTTTCTTTCTCATTTTTCCCCCTATTTTTGCCGAGTGGCTTTTGCCATTCGGCTTTTTTTTGAATTGGGCTTTGGCGGACCGCACATCAAAACGCCGGATGTTCTTTTTTGCGGGAAAATGAAGGGGAACCCGGTTTGAAGGTATGTGTAAAATTTTACTCGAAGGGGCAAATGAGTGGAAAAAAATGGGAAGACGCTCTATCATCTAATTGTACACTTCAAGATGAACATCTAGAGAGAGAGGTCTTCCCATGGATATTATATCAATAATTGCTGGATTATTAAAGGATACAAAGAGTCTTATCGAATTTGAAGAACAGCTTAAACTTCTGATGCAGAAGGCTTTTACACAATGGGTTGGGGAAATATTTGAAGAGTTAGATAAAACAATTAAACAGGAGAAGTTAGAGGAGGGCTGGGTGTACTGCCGGAGTGATAACAGAAACATTCAGTTTCTATTTGGAAGTGTGACCTTTAAACGCTCATTAATGCATGACAAGAGAGGAAATTCCCATTATCCTCTGGATGAATGGTTAGGGCTGGTACCACACCAACGATACAGCCCGTTAGTGGAATTAAAGGTGGCAGAGTTGGCAAGTGAGAACACCTATCGGGAAGTAGCTGATATTTTAAAAGAGTGGACAGCAGTGAGTCTTAGTCACACAACTGTAGGGAACATGGTAAAACACGTAGGGAAAACTCAGGCGGAAGCCGATAAGGCACTTGTAGAAGAGCTAGAAATAGCTGTTTCCCTGCCTGAGGGGAAGAAGGTAGACTACCTGTTTTCTGAAGCAGATGGTGTATTCGTTCGGGGACTAAAAAAGAAACAGAGTATGGAAGTCCACCACGCCATTCTCTATGAGGGATGGGAAACCAATGGTAAAAGGGTCTCCCTGCGTCAGCCCACAGTCATCATGACGACGGAAGACATTCAGACATTTTGGGATGAAGTCCAAGCCACAGCTGCCAACACCTACTCCCTCGAAAAAACGCATGTCATTACAAACAGTGATGGAGGTGCGGGATACACAGCTGAACGGTTTCAAACAGCTTTCTCACAGTCGGAATTTCCGGTGCTCAACCAGCTGGATACCTACCACGTTGCACAAGCCATCATAAGGACATTTGGGGGCGGAAAGAGCGAGATCAAGGAGCAAATTAGAAAAGCGATTAGAACGCATGACCTGGACCAATTCACGTTATATTTGGATACGCACGAAAGCACCTTGACGGATAAAAAGGCTCTCAAGAAAATCAAGGAATTCCGTTCGTATATCTTGAAAAACTGGGACCGCATTTTTGACTGGAGAGACAGGGTGAAAAACGTGCCGGAAGGTGCGAGAGGCCTAGGAGCGATGGAATCGAATCAAAGGCATATCTCCTTCAGGATGAAAAAAAGGGGCATGCATTGGAGTGAACTTGGCGCAGAAGCCATGGTGAAAATCAAACAAGGCATACTCAATGGGACATTGAGAGAAGTCTATCTGAAACACCGTTCAAGAAGCGAGAGAAAGCAACGGAACTTGAAACAATTAATCAGGATGTCTCAACTACTCAAGCAGCCTGTACGCCCGTCAGTGGGCGTAAAGCACGGATCAGTTGCCCTGCATTCAAGCAGTTCATCGGCAATGGGACATTTAAGCAAAATATTAGAGCTTTCGTTTTAAGCTTGGCTCAGTGGGGACTGATCGTTGAGGCGCGCGAAATTTACGAGACTCCTGCGGGAAAAGCGAGCCAGGAGAGACCCCGCAGCGAGGTACGAGCGAGGAGGCTCGCCGGCCGCCCGCGGAAAGCGAGTGAATTTCGCGCGCCTCAACATCCCCGTTATCCATCTTTATACGGAAATATTACATCTTTTCCGAAAATTACACCGAGCAAGTAAAGCACGGTAGCCGAAAGTGTACAAAAAGAGTGTCTTGGAATACCCGATATTTAAACCTTGTCGAGAAAAACTTGACACATACGGTTTGAAGCTTTATCGTGCATGGACGGGGAAAAATCGTTTATAATGAAGACAGGCTTTTGTGAACATAAAGATACAGGGAGGGATTTTGAATGGATTTAGGGTTGAAAGGCAAAGCCGCCCTTGTTGCCGCTTCCAGCCAAGGGCTCGGGAAAGCGGTGGCCAAACAACTTGTAATGGAAGGCGCAGATGTCCTCATTACAAGCCGGAATGAAGAAAAACTGCAGGCGGCAAAAGAAGAATTATCCGCTTGCGGCACCGGGAAAGTGGCGTATATCCGGGCAGACATTACCCATCCGGAAGATATCCGCGCCATGGTGCAAAAAGCACGGGATACATTCGGCAGGCTGGATATACTGGTCAACAATGCAGGGGGACCGCCGGCCGGAAGTTTTGAAGATATGGCGGATGAAGACTGGCAAAAATCATTCGAACTGAATCTGCTTTCGTACATACGCATCATCAGGGAAGCATTGCCGCTTTTAAAGAAAAACGGCGGCCGGATTATCAACATTGCCTCTTCATCCATTAAGGAGCCGATCCCGGGGCTGATTTTGTCGAATACGTTCCGGACGGGCATTGTGGGACTTTCGAAAACGCTGGCGGAAGAATTTGCCCCGTACCAAATCCTTGTGAATACGGTCGGCCCGGGCAGAATTGCAACGGACCGGATTGTACATCTTGACAAAGTGACAGCGGAGAAAACCGGAAAATCGATGGAAGAAGTCCAGGCAAAGGAACTGGAGTCGATTCCGCTCGGCAGATACGGCGAACCGGACGAATTCGGGAGGTTTGTTGCGTTTCTGGCTTCAGAAGCCAATTCCTACGTTACCGGAAGCAGCTTCCTGATCGACGGCGGAAAAGTCAAATCGATTTAATCTGTCAGGTTTAAAGCAGGGCATGCGGGGTATAAATTAGAGGAAAGATTGTTTTCTTCCTTGAACCCCCATGTTTGCTTTTGGCCTGCTGTGATGCAGGTTTTTTTGTTTATTTGCGAAAAAAGGGGAGCTAGGATGAAAAAGATCGGATTTATCGGGTTAGGCGTAATGGGCCGGAACATGGCGCAAAATTTGCGGAATGCAGGGTATCCGCTTTTTGTCTATAACCGTACAAAAGAAAAGGCGGAGCCGCTTCTCAAAGCGGGAGCCGAATGGTGCAGCACGCCGGCGGAAACGGCTGCAAAATCAGATATCGTCATTACGATGGTCGGCTATCCGCACGATGTGGAAGAAGTGTATTTCGGTGAAAACGGACTGCTTGGCGCGGCGAAAGAAGGAACAATCCTGATCGATATGACCACTTCCACGCCGACCCTTGCCAAAAAGATTTATGAAGCGGCGAAAGCAAGACAGGTGAAGGCGCTCGATGCACCGGTTTCCGGCGGCGATATTGGGGCGCAAAAAGGCAATTTGACGATTATGGCAGGCGGCGACAAATCGGTATTTGAAGAAGTAAAACCGGTTTTTCACGTACTCGGGGAAAATATCGTGCTGCAGGGCGGCCCGGGATCCGGCCAGCATACAAAAATGTGCAACCAGATTGCCATAGCCTCCAATATGATCGGCGTGACGGAGTCGGTTGTGTATGCGCAAAAAGCAGGGCTCGATCCGGAAAAAGTGCTCAAATCCATCAGCGCCGGGGCAGCCGGAAGCTGGTCAATGTCCAATCTTGTTCCGCGGATGCTTGCGGGCGATTATTCTCCGGGCTTTTTTATCAAGCATTTTATTAAAGATATGAAAATCGCCCTTCATGAAGCGGAAAAAATGGGGCTTGACCTGCCGGGGCTTGCACTCAGCAAAAAATTATATGAAGAACTGGCCGCAAAAGGCGAAGAAAACAGCGGCACACAAGCATTGATTAAATATTGGTCCAAGTAAAGTTTGCCCGCCGGCATATGCCGGCGGGCTGTTTTAGTTTTATGCGGGCGGGAAGCCAGTATGGTTTAACGCAGGCTTCTATTCCTTAGGCGAACGCGGCGCCAGCAAAGGAATGAAAATATATTTCATTTTTAGTATGATACCCATTGCGCTTGAATGCGGCACCAGCGGGAAAAATGAGAATCAGCCGGCGCATCGTTTCAGGATAGGTTTGCAACAAACTTTTCCATGCGCGCAAGCCCTTTTTCGAGCTGATCCATGCTGCATGCGTAGGACATCCGGAACCAGCCTTCGCCGTACTTTGAAAAAGCGCTGCCTGGGACAACCGCGACTTTTTGCTGTTTTGCCAGATCGACCGCAAAATCGAAAGAGGACCGCTTCAACGCTTCCGGCACCTTCGCGAATACGTAAAAAGCCCCGTCCGGTTTCACATACCCGATGCCGATCTCATCCAGCCTCTTGCATACATAGTCTCTCCGTTTTTCATATTCCTTTTTCATGGCGTGTGCGTCATCGATGCCGGCTGTCAGCGCTTCAAGCGCCGCCATCTGGGAAATGGAAGGCGCGCACGACACATTATACTGGTGGACTTTTAAAACATGCTTTGTGAGCCATTCCGGCGCAAACACGAAGCCGATCCGCCAGCCGGTCATCGAGTGGGACTTTGAGACGCCGTTAATGACAATGGTCTGCTCCGGCAAAAACGAAGCGATCGAGGCGTGCTGCAGATTGTACGTTAACTCGCTGTAAATTTCATCGGCAAGAATAAAAATATCACGGCCGCGGATCAGGTCTGCGATTTCCTGCAATTCCGCCTTTTCGAGCGTCACCCCAGTCGGATTGGAAGGGTACGGCAAAATGATGCATTTCGTGTTGGCTGTAATAGCCTGGCGGATGAGATCTGCGGTTAGCTTAAACCGGTTTGCCCTTGTGTCTACATGCACCGGAACGGCTCCGCACAGGCGGATGGCTGGTTCATACCCCGGGTAAACAGGCCCGGGGAGGATAACTTCGGAACCGGGCGTCAATACGGTTCTGAGCGTAATATCGATCGCCTCGCTGGCGCCGATTGTGACTATGACTTCCGTTTCCGGTTTATAAGACAGGTTGTATTTCGTTTTGACAAATTGTGCTGCAGCCTTGCGCAAAGCAAGGTCGCCGGCATTGTGGGTATAGGTTGTCCTGTTTTCTTCAATGGCACGGATCCCTGCTTGCTTGACATGTTCCGGCGTTTTAAAATCGGGCTGGCCGATTGTAAATGAGACCATGTCTTCGATTCCGGCAACCATGTTTGAAAACTTGCGGATGCCGGATATTTCAATCTCCTGTACATGCGGGTTCAGTAAATGTTCCAAAACCGGTTTCCTCCCCTTTAACGGATTGCTTTTCATCAAATATGTATGTCCTGTTCTTCTTAATCTTACCACGCTTAAACATTTGTGAAAAAGCAATCTTTTCCGTTTGCCCTTTTTCAGGTGAAAAATTCCGGTCCATCTGCCGATATAATTCATGTGGGCAAATATTGAAAACCGGGCAGTGCAAAAATGCTCTGCGCCGGATTTTCATACGTTTTAGAACGAGGGGGCAAAAAATGATGAGTCTGGAGCACGATATTTTACTGGAAAGCGGCACAAATGAAGTTGAGATTGTAGAATTTTCTGTCGCACAAAATCATTACGGCATCAATGTCATTAAAGTGAAGGAAATTATCATGCCGGCTGCGGTCACCACCATTCCGCACGCCCATCCAAATATTGAAGGGATTATCCAGCTGCGCGGGGAAATACTGCCGGTTGTCAATTTGCGCAAAGTACTTGGGCATCCGCCGGAAACGGGCGAGGATGACAAATTTATCGTGACGGAGTTCAACCAGCAAAAAATCGTCTTTCATGTGGACAATGTTTCAAAAATCCACCGGTTTTCCTGGGATCAAATTGAAAAACCGTCCGGGATGTATGCAGGCACCGATACACAGGTGATCGGCGTAGTAAAGAAAGAAGACACGATGATTTTACTGCTTGATTTTGAAAAAATGATTGCGGAAATCAACCCGGAAGCAACGATCCGGGTGGAAGAAGTCAAAAAGCTTGGAAAGCGGGAGCGGAACAATAAACGGATTGTGATTGCGGAAGATTCCGGCCTGCTCAGGGAATTGCTCCGCGATACGCTGCTTGAAGCCGGGTATGAACAAATTGCGTTTTTTGAAAACGGGAAAGATGCATACGAATATTTATCCGGGATTGCAGAAAGCGGAAAAGAGATAAAGGATGAAGTCCAGCTTGTGATTACGGATATTGAAATGCCGCAAATGGACGGGCACCATTTAACGAAAAAAATAAAAGAAGACCCTGCCTTAAAAGTGCTGCCGGTGATCATTTTCTCATCGCTGATCACGGATGCCTTGAGGCATAAAGGGGAAATGGTCGGCGCCGATGCCCAAATCAGCAAGCCTGAAATCAACCAGCTGATCCTTGCGATGGACGAAAAAGTGCTGTAACGCAGAAAAGCCCCCGGCCAATCGCGGAGGGCTTTCCTGCATGGTTGCGTATCATTATTCATCCCGGGCGGGGTCTTTACCCGGTTTGGGGCTTTTCCATTATTTGGCTTGCACTTGCTGCGGCCATCCTTTAGAAAAAGGAGTCGCCCAGTTTTTTGAAAACCGGTTTGCAATTTTTCCTGCCGGTGCGGGGCTGCCCCGGTTGCTGCTGTTTTTCCGTGAGCCCGGTATACCGTTCAAGCAGTTGCTTTGCCTGGCTTAAAGGCATGCGGCATTTCGGGTTCCTTGTTTTATGGTCCAGGTAGCCGAGATGGGGGAGGTTTTTAAAATCGTCTTTTGACGGCGGAATATGAAACGTATAATCACCGCACTTTACAAGCACATCAGACTGTTGCTGGCTGTACTTCGGATGCTCGGAAAAGTGGAGCCCGACTTTCAGCGCTTTCCCTTCCCGGACCATTTTTTCGAGCGCTTTTTTCTTTAACAGGTACAGAAATTTTGGGTTGGTTGCGGTTTTCGCATGGCGATTGACCGTGAATACAGCATAAGAGAGGTTTTCGATTGTAGGTTGTAATGGAGCAGGTTTATGCGAATTCAAATAGAGAACTCCTTTCGTTTTTAATCATGTTACTTTTTAGTCAATTATACTACTTTTCGTTTATTTTGGAAAGAAAGCAACATAAAAATGCCCATTTTTTTACATACTTCTGCAGCCGTTTGTTTTATAATGGTTCAAGAGTTATGCGATCACAAGTCTGGGAGGAAACCAGTTCATGAAGCGATTGGTGCAGTTGAAATGGATTGTTGTTTTAGTATGGGCAATGATCAGCATTTTATTGGCATGGAAAGCGCCGGCAATGGAACCATTACTCAGGGAAAAAGGCCAGATTAAGGTTCCGGAAGGCTATGCCTCGCAACGGGCGGCTGAAATCAAAAGCCGGCACCAGCAGACAGAAAACCACGGTACAAGCGTCATCATCGTGTTCCATGACCGGGTGAAAATATCCGGCCATGAGATGGGGCGTATCCGGGGCACGCTTGAACGGCTGGAAAAAAATAAAAAACAATATGCGATTATGGGGCTGACAACTCATTTTCACGAGCCGGCCCTTAAAAGTGAGCTTGTCTCCAAAGACGGAAAAACGGTGATGGCCATTGCCAGCGTGGATCCGGGCGGAAAGTCTTTTAAAACAGTGCGCGCGGCTTTGCAGAAAGCGGTAAAAACGCCGGGCGTCGAGGTGATGATGACCGGCAACAGGCTGATCAATGAGGATGTCACGGACAGCTCGCAGGCGGGCTTGAAAAGAACAGAAGCGATTACGATTGTATTCATCCTGGCCGTCCTTGTGCTGGTGTACCGTTCAATCGTCGCGCCGCTCATTCCGCTTTTAACGGTTGGGCTTTCTTATCTTGTCAGCCAGTTTATCGTTGCGATACTCGTCGACAAGCTGGATTTTCCGGTTTCAAATTTTACGCAAATTTTTCTCGTTGCCGTTTTGTTCGGGATTGGCACGGATTATTGTATTTTGCTGCTCAGCCGCTTTAAGGAAGAACTGGCGGATGGCAAAGAAACAGTTGCGGCCATTCTTGCGACTTACCGTTCGGCCGGGAAAACGGTGCTGTTCAGCGGTATTGCCGTTCTGATCGGTTTTGCCTCGATCGGGCTTGCCAGTTCTAAACTGTACCAATCCGCTTCCGCCGTTGCGGTCGGGGTAGCCGTTTTGCTGCTTGCCTTGTTTTCAATTGTGCCGTTTTTTATGGCTGTGTTAAAGAAAGGGCTGTTCTGGCCTGTGCGCGGGGACATTTCCCAACATGAAAGCAAAATTTGGGAACGGGCCGGCCTTTTTGCGCTGGCAAGGCCGTTTCTTTCCCTTGCGATTGTGGCGGTGATCATGGTTCCGCTATTGATCAGCTATAACGGCAAGCTGTCTTTCAATTCACTTGATGAACTCGGGGACAACTACGATTCCGTAAAAGCGTTCAACATCATTGCCGCCAGTTTCGGCGCCGGGAAAGCGATACCGGTCGAAGTCGTCCTCGAAAATGACGAGTCTGTCAAATCAAAAGACTATCTCGCTTTAATCGAGAAAATCAGCGCGGATCTGGATAAAGTCCCGCATGTTGCACAAGTTCAAAGCGCGACAAGGCCGGACGGTTCGGTGATGAAAGAAATTTATGTCAAAAACCAAGCCAAAACATTGGGCGAAGGGCTGGAAAAAAGCCATAACGGCATTCAGAAAATCAAATCAGGATTAACGGGGGCATCCGGTTCTCTGGAAAACGCCAAATCAAAGTTTAAAGAAGCAACCGACGGGATCGGGGAGCTGGAGGCCGGTTCCGAAAAAATCTCAGCCGGCATGGGGAATTTGTCAAACTCGCTAAGCCGGATTGAAGAAGGCATCCGGAACGGTTCCGCGGGCGCGGACGAACTGAAAAGCGGGGTAAAAAACGCCCAGCAGCAGGCAAGGGAACTGCAGTCCGGCTTTAACCAGCTGTATGAAAAATACCAACTCGTCCAGTCCGGCATCCGCCAGTTTATCAGCCAAACGGACCAGTTGCCAGCTGATGTTCCGGAGCAGATCGGCTCCCTGCAAGCGGCTTACCGGGCGTTTTTAAAAGACAATCCTGAAGCGGCGCACGACCCGCAATTCCAAAAAGTGCAGCAGGCGATGAATGAGCTCGGGCTCGGCACCGGCAATGGCAATGATACAATTGCCAGCCTGTACCGCCAGATTGACACCGTCACAGCAACTTTGGAAAGCGTGGACGCAAAACTTTCAGCTATTTCCGCCGGGCTTGGCCGCTTTGCTGACGGGTTTACGCCGATCATCAACGGGCTTGATCAGCTTGAAACCGGTTTGAACCAGACTGCAGCAGGCCAGAACGAAGTGATCCGGAAAATCCCGGCGCTGCAAAAAGGGATTCAGGGGATCACGGACGGCCAGGCACAGCTGAAAACCGGCCTCAGTACGTTCGGAACCCATATGAATGAGCTTTCCGCCGGCCTTGATAAAAGCGCGGCAGGACTCGGGAAAATCGAATCCGGGTTGTACGATGCCGGTTCTTATCTGAATGATTTGGCGGATGAAACAAGTATGGAACAGTCCGGCATTTATATTCCGGATGCCCTGCTTTCAAATGCGGATTATCAGAAAGCGCTGGGCCATTATATTTCGAAAGACGGAAAAATGGTGACTTTTCATCTGATATTAACTGAAAACCCGTATTCCAACAGGGCAATGGCGGATATTGGCCATATCAACCGGGCGTTAAAAGACGCTGTAAAGGGGACAAAATTGGAAAATGCCCATATCGGGATCGGCGGCGTGTCAAGCATCAATCGCGATTTGGGTAAGATGTCAAAAGCGGATTACGCGCGTACTGTCACTTTTATGCTGATCGGGGTGGCTGCCGTGCTGATGATTTTCTTACGGTCAATCGTCATGCCGCTCTATCTGCTGGCATCCCTTCTTATCACCTATTTTGCATCCGCCGGTTTGACGGAGGCCATTTTTGTCCATCTGCTTGGCTACCCGGGTATCAGCTGGGCGGTGCCGTTCTTCGGTTTTGTTATTTTAATCGCGCTTGGCACCGACTACTCCATCTTTTTGATGGAACGGTTCAATGAATACCAGCATTTGCCTGCAAAAGAAGCAATTTTGCTTGCGATGAAAAAGATGGGAACCGTTATTCTTTCCGCAGAAGTCATTCTTTCCGGCACTTTTGCGGCAATGATGCCGTCCGGCGTTTTATCGTTGCTGCAAATTGCCACCCTTACACTTACTGGTCTTCTGTTTTATGCTTTGATCATGCTGCCTTTGTTTGTGCCGGTGCTTGTAAAAATGCTTGGCAAGGCAAATTGGTGGCCCTTTATCGCAAATCAGGAGTAAAAAGGGGCGGATGGGCGGATCACTTCCGGTAATGAAGCGCATGAAAGGCAAGCGAACGGCTGCGGGACCCGGCAAATGGATGGCCGGCCAGGCGGAAAGGAACGGGCCCGGATTTCCCGCCCGCACTTTCCGCCCCGTTTTTTTGTATTTCAACTATGCTTTTCGTACATTTCCCTGTAAAATAGAAATATACTTTTTACCTGAATTTTCAGCATCAGCAAGCATTTTCTTGATGAGAAAAAGGATGATATTATGGACAATTCGAAAGCTGAAGGACAAACAAAGAAACTCCAGGAACTGCCAATTGATATTTTTTTCAGCCGGGATTTTCTTTCCAAGCTTTCCGAGACGGTCAGTGTTTTGAAAGTGGAAAATGGGCCGACGTTTAAAAATTGACCAGTCTTTTGTCCGGGAACTGGAAAACAGCCAAAAAGACGCGGCCATTACAAGAACGATCATCCATCTCGCCCACCAGCTCGGGCTTGAAGTCGTCGCGGAAGGGGTGGAGGAACAAGGGCAGGTGAAGTTTTTGCAATCGGCCCGCTGCCAGAAAGCGCAAGGATATTTCTTCAGCCGGCCTGTCCCCGCCGAAGAAGTGGAAAAGCAGCTGTTTGTGTAAAATCCGTCCGGTTAAATTGTCAAAACGTATTTTCTTTTCCCCTGACTAATGGTACATTGTATGGTATGGTATGGTATAGTATAGAAAAAAGTACTTCACCAAGACGGCTCTTTCTATCGTTTTCGGTGCCAGCCGGAATCCGGGCCGCATTTTTGGACACGGAAGGAGCGTTCAAAATGAGCGAAAGAATGGACATGATTTTTATCCCGGCTGAGGCTGGATATATTAAAATTTACGTTTTCGGATTTTTGCGTGACAGTGCCTGGGGGCAGGCGTTTGCGGAATATAACGGCCTGACGGTTGTGGTAAAAGGCTATAACCGCAAGAAAACGATCATCCGGGCATTAACGAAGCTGCATGAGTCCTTATTAAAATTAAAAAAAGATTCTTAGGTTCATACGCCATGGAAGCACCTTGGCCGGGGCGCCGGGATAGTTTGCGACGGTATCCGGAAGTTTGCCGAAGCCGTTGAATTTTTTTATATAAAATGAATGGCTGCTCATTCATGGAAGGGGAGAAGGTTAATGAAAGAAAAAGTTGTCATCGTAACAGGCGGTTCAAGCGGAATGGGGAAGGCAATGGCGGTTAAATTTGCGCAGTCGGAAGCAAAAGTTGTCATTACAGGAAGAGATGAAGAAAAATTAAGGGCTACAAAAGCGGAATTGCTCCGTTACCATTCCGATATCTTCACGGTGCAAATGGACGTCCGAAAGCCGGAAGATGTAGAGAGAATGGTGGAAGAGACAGACAAAAAATTCGGGCACATTGATTTTCTTGTCAACAATGCCGCCGGAAACTTTATCTGTCCGGCGGAAAAATTATCGGTAAACGGCTGGCATGCGGTCATCAATATTGTTTTAAACGGGACATTCTATTGTTCCCGGGCAGTTGGAAACTACTGGATAGAAAAAAAGATCAAAGGGAGCATCCTCAATATGGTCGCGACTTATGCCTGGGGGGCAGGAGCTGGCGTTGCCCATTCAGCAGCGGCAAAAGCGGGTGTGTTATCCTTAACACGTACGCTTGCGGTGGAATGGGGAAAAAAATACGGCATCCGCGTGAATGCGATCGCGCCCGGCCCGATTGAAAGAACAGGCGGGGCGGGCAAGCTGTGGGAATCGGAAGAAGCGGCCCAAAGGACATTAAACAGTGTCCCGCTCGGGCGGCTCGGAACGCCGGAAGAAATTGCCGAACTTGCTTTTTTCCTGTTTTCGCCCCATGCCGCATATATCAATGGAGAAGTGGTTACAATGGACGGCGGCCAGTGGCTGAATCAGCATCCTTTTTAAACGGCCGCGAAAGGAGCGGATTATGCAGCAACTAAAAAAAGAACATTTTATTACCCATTTTTCAGCGGAAAACAAGCCGGCTTACAAAGTCCGGCTGGACGAAACGTTTGCCGTGGAGACGTTTGATTGCTACGGCGGAAAAATCACCTCGGAAAGCCAGCTCAGGACGGAAGTGGACATTCCATTTATAAACCCGGCGACCGGCCCGATTGAGATCGAAGGCGTGAAAAAAGGCGACATCCTTTGTGTCGGCATTCAAAATATTGAGCTGGATGAAGCCGGTGTCATGGTGCTTTACCCCGGGATGGGGGCACTCGGCGAAGAGGTAAAAGAAACCGATACGCGCATCATCCGCGTAAAGGACGGTAACATCCAGTTTAACAGCCGCCTTCACTTTCCGGCTGCCCCGATGATCGGCGTCATCGGCGTTGCCCCGGAAAAAGGCGCAGTGCTTTGTGAAATACCCGGAGACCATGGCGGCAATATGGATACGAGATGGATCACGGCGGGGTCGAAATTGTACCTCCCCGTTTTCCATGACGGCGCCCTGCTTGCGCTCGGCGATCTTCACGCCGCAATGGGGGACGGGGAACTGGATGGTTCAGGCGTGGAAATTGGCGGTAAAGTCACCCTGCAATGCACGAAACTGGCCGGCGCTCCCGCCATCGGCATGCCGGTCGTTGAAACCGACCGCGCATGGTTTTTGATTTCATCGGCAGAAACCGTGGAAGCGGCGGCGAAAAAAGGGATGCGAGCGGCTGCAAACAGGTTCCGGGCTGCATTCGGGCTCGGGTTTAATGATGCCTACAGGCTTTTGAGCGCCACATGCTCCCTTGAAATCAGCCAGATTGTAAATCCGCTTGTGACGGTCAGAATAGCCGTGCCGAAAGCTGTTTTGCCCGATTTGTTCGCGCCGGGCCCGCTGCTTTAAATGCAGGGCACTGGAAAAGTATTCAAGAAACGGTAAGGCACTAAATGGCGGTGTCTCGCCGTTTTTATGTTTTCTTTTGGCCTTTTCAGCGGCTTCTTTTAAAGCAGGGGGTTTTTCTGCGGGACAAATCGAAAAAATGGTACAAGGTCTTCCCCGATTTCGGATAAAATAAGGACAGAAACGGCACAAAATGAAAAAATTTGCCGCCGCTCCCTTTTCTAAGCGAAGGTTTTACTGTAAAATTCGAATGGGACAGGTTATCATTTGTGTGAATAAAAGGGTGAATGCCGTCATTCAAAACCGGCACTCACGTTCGTCGAAAGGAGTCCATTATGTCTCAATTATTAGGTATTATCCAAAGGCTGCAGGCGATGCAGGAAGCAAAAGATACAGGGGAAGTCCAGCAACGGCGTTTTGAAGTGAACGGCAAGGCGCTCTGCCAGGTGAAATTTTTTCCACAAACCGGAACGTTTGAACTGGAAGTATTCGACGGGCAGAAACACGCCAGCAAGTACCAGTTTGACGACCTGGATATTGCCGCCATCGAAATTTTTGATATCGTCCAGGAAGGCTCTGATAGTTAAAAAATTTTTTCGCTCGGCATAAAGCCGGGCGTTTTTCTTTCGTCAATCAAGCCCTGTTTATGATAAAATAGTAGTGATTCATCATGCATCAACGGCAAACGAAATAAGCATCTCCTCTTGAAGGTTTTGTACCTGAAAATACGGAAGAAAAGGAGATTTTTGCAAGATGATTTCATTGCAGAGCCAGGAATTTCTTGAACCGAAAATCATGGATTTTATGATCCCGTCTGAAAAAGTGGCCCATGTGCAGGTTGGAAACAGCCTGGAACATGCTTTGCTCGTGCTGACGAAAAGCGGGTATGCCGCTGTTCCGGTTTTGGACGCCAGCTACCGGCTGCACGGCCTGATCAGTTCCGCGATGATCACCGATTCCATTTTGGGGCTGGAACGGATTGAATTTGAAAAACTGGGCGAGATTAAGGTGGAACAGGTCATGAAGGCGGACATTCCGCGGCTAAATGTGCATGACAATTTTGAAAAAGCGTTGCGTTGGCTTGTTGACCACAATTTTTTATGTGTCGAAGACGATGAAGGATTTTTTGCTGGCATTTTTACAAGGCGCTCGCTTCTGAAAGAATTGAACCATCATATTCATAAATTGAATCATTTTTAGCGGCGGCACCGCGCAAATGGCTGCGCGGTCCGTTTTTCCATAAACCAAAGAAAACGGATTGGGGTTAACATGAATTTTTCGGAGTGCCAGTTACTGTCTGTTTTAGCACAGGAGTTAAATATGCGGAAGGCAGCTGAACGCCTGTTTGTATCGCAGCCGGCCTTGTCGCAAAGGCTGCAGTCGGTTGAAAGGCAGTGGGGGGCGCAATTGTTTCTCCGCACGCAAAAAGGGTTGATCATAACGCCTGAGGGGGAACTGGTCATCCAGCTCGCCAATGAAATGCTCGAAAAGGAAGAAAATGTGCGGGAAGCCATCCGCACGCTCGACTCAAAAGTGCACGGGACATTAAAAATCGCCTGCGCCACGATCGTCGGCCAAAACTGGCTGCCGAAAGTGCTGAAAACATTCGTTGAAAAATATCCGGATGCAAAAATCTCGCTTGTCACGGGCTGGAGCAGTGAAATTTTGCGGTCCATTTACGAAGATGAAGTCCATATCGGCATTGTCCGCGGTTTGAATGAATGGAAAAGCACGAAAATCCATTTGTTTGAAGACCCGCTCTTTCTCGTGGACCAGGAAATTGACACCCTTGAAAAGCTGCCGGCTGCCGACCGGCCGTTTATCCAGTTTAAAAGCGATTCAAATTATTATCAGGAAATGATGGACTGGTGGCACCGCGAGTTTCAAACTTCCCCGAAACAAACAATCGTAGTGGACCAGATCGAAACGTGCAAGCAAATGGTTTTTAACGGCATCGGTTATGCGATTTTGCCTGCGATCACGCTGGACGGGGCGGAAATCCGCCATCTGCACAAAATTCCGCTCAAAGGGGAAGGCGGGGAGCCGCTGAAACGCGACACATGGCTCCTCGGTTATGACGCCGCGTTTCAATTGAAGCAGGTCCGCGCTTTTGTAAAAGTGGTGCGTGAATTTATTGCGGCACAGCCCCATATCCTTTAAAATGAACATATGCGCAAACTATCACATTTATCGGCGAATCAGCTGTCAGGAGGCATACATATGGACATGATGGATGCAAATGAGATCATTTCATTCATAGCAAACAGCAAAAAATCAACACCTGTAAAAGTATATGTGAAGGGAAATGTCGATGGTCTTGATTTCGGTGAGTCAGCCCGCGTTTTCGCAGGCGGCGGCATGGCTGTCATCTTTGGCGAATGGGAAGAGATTTCGGCCGTGCTGGAAGCAAACCGTGGCAAAATCGCGGATTATGTCGTGGAAAATGACCGCCGCAACTCGGCCATTCCGCTTCTCGATTTAAAAGGAATCAACGCCCGTATTGAACCTGGCGTCACGATCCGTGACCGTGTTGAAATCGGCAATAATGCCGTCATTATGATGGGGGCCGTGATCAATATTGGTGCCGTTATTGGAGAAGGCACGATGATCGACATGAACGCCGTTTTAGGCGGCCGGGCAACAGTCGGGAAGAACTGCCATATCGGAGCCGGCGCCGTGCTTGCCGGGGTCATTGAACCGCCTTCTGCAAATCCGGTTGTCATTGAGGATGATGTATTAATCGGAGCGAATGCTGTGATCCTGGAAGGCGTACGCGTCGGAAAAGGGGCGGTTGTGGCAGCCGGTGCGGTCGTCACGCAAGATGTGCCACCGCATACCGTTGTTGCAGGCATTCCGGCAAAAGTGATCAAAGAAATTGACGAAAAAACAAAATCCAAAACCGAAATCATGAAAGATCTTAGAAATTTGTAAGCCGGAAGGACGGGTGCCAAAAAACGGTGCCCGGCCTTTTTTGCCATACCGGAAAGGAAGGGCTGGATATGGAAACGAATTTGATTGCCATCAGGCGGGATCTGCATCGGATTCCCGAGCTCGGATATCAGGAGCATAAAACACAGCGGTACATCCTTGATTTTATTTCGCGTTTGCCGAAAGGCCATCTTGAAGTGAAAACATGGAAAACCGGGGTGCTTGTAAAAGTAAAGGGGACCCGCCCCAAAAAAAAGATCGGTTACCGGACGGATATAGACGGCCTGCCGATCAAAGAAGAGACAGGCTTCCCGTTTCAATCGGAACACGAAGGAAACATGCATGCGTGTGGCCACGATTTTCATATGGCGATCGCACTCGGGATTTTATCGCATTTTGCAAGCCGGCCCGTTAAGGATGATCTGATCTTTATTTTTCAGCCGGCAGAGGAAGGGCCTGGAGGGGCGGAAGCGATGCTAGAAGAAGTGCTGCGCAATGAATGGCGGCCGGACCTTGTGATGGCGCTTCATGTTGCGCCGGAATACCCGGCCGGCACGGTAGCGGTAAAAAAGGGGCTGCTGTTTGCCAATACATCCGAACTGTATATTGACCTGGAAGGAAAGGGCGGGCATGCGGCCTATCCGCAGCATACAAAGGATATGGTGGTGGCGGCGGCCCATCTGGTGACCCAGCTCCAGTCCATTATCTCACGCAATATCGACCCGCTCGACAGCGCAGTGGTGACCATCGGGAAAATCACTGGCGGCACGGTTCAAAATGCAATCGCGGAACATGCGCGCCTTGAAGGGACGATCCGCACGTTATCAAGCGAAGCCATGGAAAAAGTGAAGCACAGGATTGAAGCAATCACAAGCGGGCTTTCGGCTGGTTTTGAGTGCCGGGCGGAAATTGATTACGGCTGCAATTATTACCAGGTGTTCAATCATCCGGAAGAGACCGCCCGCTTTATGGATTTTGTCCGAAGCTACGGCGGAGCGCACCTGCATGAATGCAAGGAAGCTTTGACAGGGGAGGATTTCGGCTATATGCTGAAAGAAATCCCCGGCTTTATGTTCTGGCTCGGGGTCGGGTCGCCATACGGGCTGCATCATGCCAAATTTGCGCCGGATGAACGTGCGCTCAGGACCGCTGCCGATTTGATGGTATCCTATATTTTATCGTTGCAGTAAAAAAGAAGGGGGGCACCCCTTCTTTTTTTGCGGCGCTATTCCTCTTTTTTGGAAAGGCAATGGTCGCATTCCAGCATGTACGATTCTGCTTGTTCTTCAATCGGCTGGCCGCATTCAGGGCATTGTTTCGCAGGCAATGTTTTGAAAAATTCAACTGGGCTCATCATCATTTTTCATCCATCTCCTTTTTCGTGTTTGGAATCATATCGGCTGTTATAAAACCATCGATGATGCCGCAATGTCGGGCCCGGGCTGTCGCGGCAAAAAAAGTATGTTTTATAACAACAAAACATTTATCTTTCTGTTATAATACAGTATATACCCTGAAATTTGTTTTGTACAGTCCTTTTTGCAAAAAAATAAAAAATTCTTTTCAGGCGGGAGGAAAAAATTCGGGAAGCATTTTCCCCTGCAAAATGCCGGGCCTTTCAAACAGGCATACAAAAAAGCACCTCGATAACGGAGGCGCTGAAAAAGTGTGTTTTAAAGATGCAAAAAAACAGCGGGACACGCTGAATGGTGGTGCCCCGCCGTTTTTTGTTTTCGTTTGGACTTTCTGGCGGCTTCCTAGCAGAATGCCCCTTTTTTAAACTTCCATAATAATCGGCATAATCATCGGCCGGCGTTTCGTTTTTTCGTATAAAAACGGCGCCAGCGTATCTGTTATTTCGTTTTTGATTTCTGCCCATTGCGTCGTTTTTCGTTCCATTACTTTATTCAAGTGCTTTGTGATGATTGTTTGCGCTTCGTTGATCAAATCGCCGGATTCACGCATGTACACAAAGCCCCTTGAAATAATATCAGGGCCGGATGCAATTTTAAACTCGTTCATATTGATGGCCACAACGACAATGACGAGCCCTTCTTCAGAGAGGATGCGGCGGTCGCGCAAAACGATATTGCCGATATCGCCGATGCCGCTCCCATCGATATAGACAGAGCCGGACGGGATTTTGCCGGCAATTTCTGCGGTGTCATGGCCGAGCGCCAGCACTTCGCCATTATCCATGATAAAGCAGTTTTCTTCCGGGACGTCGCAGTCAATGGCAAGCTTGGCATGCGTCCTGAGCATCCGGTATTCCCCGTGGATCGGCATAAAATACTTCGGTTTGATCAGCCGCAGCATCAGCTTCTGTTCTTCCTGCCCGCCATGGCCTGATGTGTGCACATTGTTCAGCGAGCCGCTGATAACGTCGGCGCCGGCGCGGTACAGCAAATTAATCGTCCGGTTAATGCTCGTCGTATTGCCCGGAATCGGGGAGGAAGAAAAGACGACGGTATCGCCGGGCTGGATCTGGATCTGCCGGTGCGTGCCGTTTGCAATTCTGGACAGCGCCGCCATCGGTTCGCCCTGGGTGCCGGTGCAAAGAATGGTCACCCGGTTGGCCGGCAGGCGGTTCAATTGCTGTGTGTCAATAAACGTATCTTTCGGGGCGCGAATATAGCCCAGATCATGGCCAATTTCAATCGCCGCTTCCATGCTGCGCCCGAACACGGCAATTTTCCGCCCTGCCAGAACAGCCGCTTCCGTCACCTGCTGAAGGCGGTGAATATTGGAGGCAAACGTGGCAAAAATAATCCGCCCGTCCACTTTCCGGAAAATATCCTGGATGCTTTCCCCAACACGCCGTTCTGACATCGTAAAATGCGGCACTTCGCTGTTCGTGCTGTCGGACAAAAGGCAAAGCACGCCTTCTTTTCCGATTTCGGCCATTTTCGTTAAGTTAGCCGGCTCGCCCACCGGTGTAAAGTCAAACTTGAAGTCGCCAGTGTGCACGATATTACCCGGCGGCGTTTTGACGACAATGCCGTAAGAATCCGGGATGCTGTGTGTCGTCCGGAAAAATGCGACAGATGTTTTCCGGAATTTAATCACATCGTCTTCTTTGATTTCAATCAGCTTTGTCTGCCGGAGAAGGCCGTGCTCTTCCAGCTTGTTCCGAATAAGGCCGAGTGCAAGCTTCCCGCCGTAAATCGGGACATTGATCTGGCGCAGCAAATACGGAATGCCGCCGATATGGTCTTCATGCCCGTGCGTGATAAACAGGCCCTTGATTTTGTCCGCGTTTTTCACGAGGTAGGTGTAATCCGGGATGACATAGTCGATTCCGAGCAGTTCATCTTCGGGAAATTTGATGCCTGCATCAATTAAAATCATTTCATCTTGAAATTGTACGCCATAAGTGTTTTTTCCGATTTCGCCCAATCCGCCGAGGGCGAAAACCGCTGTCTGATCATTTTTAACAAATTTCATACAGTTACTCCGTTAATTTAAAATTATCCTGCTGCTTTTCGTATTCAAGATATTTTCCCTCAAGCAGCTGGATGTATTCAATGTTGATTCGGCGGTCTTTCAACTTTTGGCGTACTTCCCTTTCCGATCCGGCTTCAATATAGAACGTCTTCGTGTTTTCCCGGACAGGAATTTCTTCAGGATTTTCCTGGTAATACACTTTGTAAATCATGATTAATCTCTCCTTGCTCCGTTTTCAATTGTAACTTTTTCTATTATATATAAATCATGGCGCATATCACAACTTTTTCATGGCCTTTTTTCATAAAGAAAAGAATAATCCCTCCTGGAAAAGAGGGATTCAAAAGTTCAGGCGATTAACTTTTTGCGCAGCATATCTTTCCACTGTTTTAAAAGCTTCTTCCTCAGCTTTTTTAACATTGTGGATCAACTCCCTACTTCTATTGTAATATTAATTTGGATATTGTAAAGGCGTGCGGCTCATTCTTGTCCTTTATTATATGTAGGGAAAAGGCGGAAGCGTCACGCCAAAATATGACAATTTCCGGCAGGCCGGGAAAAATTGCGCAAAAAATGGTAGCGTTTGCAACAACGCCCGGGCCCGGCGGAACCGGTTTTCCTGAAAACCTTCTCCAGCAACGTTTCCGCTTTTATAGTACAGATTTAAATACACATTGATACAGTTTTTCCAAACAGAATGATTCGGTATATTAGAAAAATATTGGATAGAAAAAGCGTTTATAATTGACGCTTTTTTATTTTTCATGTACTCTATATATGTTGAATATAGTGTTGTATTAGTCACTTCCGCTTTTTCATTGATACAGCGCATTTTTGGCAGGTCAAAAATGATTGCGGTTACTTGAAGGAATTGTCGGTTTCTGCTGTAAACACACATTTTTTAAAATCGGCGAAATTGTATCTTCATATATGCGGATAAAGAAAGGATTGGTGAACGGGATGGCTTCACGCACAAAGTTTGATGAAGTAAAGACGCTTCATGACATTGAAGAAAGATTTGAAACAGTCCAAATTTTAAATGAAGAAGGGAAAATTGTAAACGATTCCCTCATGCCTGATTTAACGGATGAACAGCTTCAGGAAATGATGCGGAGAATGGTATATACCCGCATTCTTGATCAGCGGTCCATCTCCCTGAACCGCCAGGGCCGCCTCGGGTTTTACGCACCGACTGCCGGCCAGGAAGCTTCCCAGATTGCTTCCCATTTTGCACTTGAAAAAGAGGACTTCATTCTCCCGGGATACCGCGATGTGCCGCAGCTGATTTGGCATGGCCTTCCGCTTGAACAGGCATTTTTATGGTCGCGCGGGCATGTGGACGGGATGAAAGGCATTGAAAAATTGAACATCCTCCCGCCGCAAATCATTATCGGCGCCCAGTATGTGCAGACTGCCGGCGTTGCGCTCGGCATTAAAAAACGCGGCAAAAAGGCCGTTGCAGTGACGTATACAGGGGACGGCGGCAGTTCACAAGGGGACTTTTACGAAGGCATCAACTTTGCGGGCGCCTTTAAAGCCCCGGCTGTTTTTATTGTCCAAAACAACCAGTTCGCGATTTCAACGCCGCGCTCCGTGCAAACCGCGGCCAAAACACTGGCGCAAAAAGCGGTGGCTGCAGGCATCCCGGGAATTGTGGTGGACGGTATGGACCCGCTTAGTGTATATGCGGCGGTAAAACGCGCACGCGAACGCGCTCTCGCTGGCGAAGGGCCTTCCCTGATTGAAACGATCTGCTACCGTTTCGGCCCGCATACAATGAGCGGGGACGACCCGACACGTTACCGTACGGAAGACCTTGACAATGAATGGGCGAGAAAAGATCCACTTGTCCGTTTCCGCAAGTTTCTGGAACAGAAAAACCTGTGGAGCGAAGAGCAGGAAAATGGAACAATCGAACAGGCGAAAGAAGATATTAAAGCTGCCATTAAGAAAGCGGATAGCGCGCCGAAACAGAAAGTGACGGATCTGATCTCCGTGATGTACGAAGAACTTCCGCAAACCTTAAAGGAACAATACGAATTTTACCAAGTAAAGGAGTCGAAATAAGCCATGGCCCAATTAACGATGATACAGGCAATTACGGATGCGCTCAGGACCGAGTTAAAAAATGATGAAAATGTTTTGGTATTCGGTGAAGATGTCGGCGTAAACGGCGGCGTCTTCCGGGCAACGGAAGGGCTGCAAAAAGAGTTCGGCAAAGACCGCGTCTTTGATACGCCGCTCGCCGAATCCGGCATCAACGGGCTTGCCATCGGGCTTGCGCTCCAGGGTTTCCGGCCGGTTCCTGAAATCCAGTTTTTCGGTTTTGTTTTTGAAACCATGGATTCAATCCACGGCCAGATGGCGAGATACCGGTTCCGCACCGGCGGGGATTTGAAAATGCCGATTACAATACGCGCTCCTTTCGGCGGGGGCGTGCATACGCCGGAAATGCATGCGGACAGCCTCGAAGGACTCATGGCGCAAACACCGGGCATCAAAGTTGTGATTCCGTCCACGCCTTATGATGCGAAAGGGCTGCTGATCTCCGCGATCCGGGACAATGACCCGGTCGTTTTCCTCGAACATATGAAACTGTACCGTTCTTTCCGGGAAGAAGTGCCGGAAGAAGAATATACGATTCCGCTCGGAAAAGCAGATGTAAAACGGGAAGGAAAAGATATTTCGATTATCGCTTACGGCGCAATGGTCCATGAATCATTGAAAGCAGCGGATGAACTTGGAAAAGAAGGATACTCCGCAGAAGTGGTTGATCTCCGCACAGTCAGCCCGCTTGATGTGGAAACGATTGTGGCGTCTGTGGAAAAAACAAACCGCGCCATTGTCGTCCAGGAAGCACAGCGCCAGGCCGGCGTTGCGGCAAACGTCGTTGCGGAAATCAACGAACGCGCGATTTTGAGCCTGGAAGCGCCGGTATTGCGTGTAACGGCCCCGGATACCGTTTATCCGTTCTCGCAGGCGGAAGGCGTTTGGATTCCGACCTATAAAGATATTTTGGAAAAAGCAAAAGAGGCATTGACATTCTAAACCGGTTTTTGCCGTAAGAGGGTTATGGCGGCGCGCTGAACCGGGATACATTCCAATCGAGTTTTTGCTGCACCTTGAATGGGGCGCATTTTGAAAAAAGGAGCGTGAACACCTTGTCATTTGAATTCAGGCTGCCGGATATCGGCGAAGGGATCCATGAAGGCGAAATTGTAAAATGGTTTATTAAACCGGGCGATAAAGTTTCGGAAGACGACGTGCTCTGTGAAGTGCAAAATGACAAATCGGTTGTCGAAATTCCGTCCCCTGTGGAAGGGACCGTTGAAGAAATTCTTATTGACGAAGGAAGCGTCGCAGTTGTCGGTGATGTCCTTGTAAAATTCGATGCGCCCGGATATGAAAATCTTCAATTTAAAGGGGACCATGGGCACGATCAGAAAGAAGAAGCAGCAGAAAGTGCAAAATCGGAACCGGCAAAACAGGAAACAGCTGAAACTGCCAAGCCTGCTGAAAAAGAAGCAGAACACGGATCCGAATCCGCGGATCGCCGCGTGATCGCGATGCCATCCGTGCGGAAATATGCCCGTGAAAAAGGCGTCGATATCCGGCTTGTGTCCGGAACCGGAAAAAACGGCCGCGTGCTCCGCGAAGATATCGATGCGTATGTGAACGGGCCGCAGCAGACGGAAACGGAAGCCGGCAAAACCGAAGCACAGGCGCCTGATTCCCAAGATGCTGTGCCTGAAGGGGAATTCCCTGAAACACGCGAACCGATGAGCGGCATCCGCAAAGCGATTGCAAAAGCGATGGTCAACTCGAAACAAACCGCGCCGCATGTTACGCTGATGGATGATGTCGATGTGACGGCACTGGTCGCGCACCGGAAAAAATTCAAAGAGATCGCGGCAGAAAAAGGCATCAAACTGACTTTCCTGCCATATGTCGTAAAAGCGCTCGTCAGCACGCTGCGGGAATACCCGGTTTTAAATAGTTCGATTGATGATGAAACGAATGAAATCATCCATAAGCATTATTACAATATCGGGATTGCCGCTGATACGGAGCGCGGCTTGCTTGTGCCGGTCGTCAAACACGCCGACCGCAAACCGGTATTTGCGGTTTCCAAAGAAATTAATGAACTGGCTGAAAAAGCAAGAGATGGAAAGCTTGCCCCGAACGAAATGAAAGGCGCTTCCATTACGATTTCCAATATCGGTTCCGCCGGCGGGCAATGGTTTACACCGGTTATCAACCGTCCGGAAGTGGCTATTTTAGGAATCGGCCGGATTGCAGAAAAGCCGGTCGTTAAAAACGGTGAAATTGTTGCAGCGCCTGTACTGGCGTTGTCGCTCAGTTTTGACCACCGTATCATCGATGGTGCCACCGCACAAAATGCGTTAAATCATATCAAACGTTTGTTGCATGATCCAGAACTTTTATTAATGGAGGCGTAATCTGATGGTTGTAGGAGATTTTCCAATTGAAACCGACACAATTGTAATCGGCGCAGGGCCTGGTGGATATGTCGCGGCCATCCGGGCAGCCCAGCTCGGCCAAAAAGTGACGATCGTTGAAAAGCAGTTTATCGGCGGGGTTTGCTTAAATGTAGGATGCATTCCTTCAAAAGCGCTCATTTCGGCGGCGCACCGCTATGAATACGCAACGGAATCCGAGGCGCTCGGCATTGCCGTTGAAAATGCAAAAATTGATTTTGGGAAAATGCAGGAATGGAAATCCGGCGTCGTGAAAAAACTGACCGGAGGCGTAGAAAGCCTGTTAAAAGGCAACAAAATTGACATCGTCCGCGGGGAAGCCTATTTTGTCGATGACCATACGCTTCGTGTAATGGACGAGAAATCAGCGCAAACCTATACGTTTAAAAATGCGATTCTCGCAACCGGTTCGCGACCGATTGAAATCCCTTCTTTCAAATTTTCAGAACGCGTCATTGATTCAACTGGCGCGCTGAGTTTGAAGGAAATTCCGGAAAAACTCGTCATTATCGGCGGCGGCGTCATCGGAATGGAACTCGGGACAACCTATGCAAAATTCGGGACGAAAGTAACGATTTTGGAAGGGGCAAAAGACATTATCGGCGGCGCGTTTGAAAAACAAATGACTTCCCTCGTTGTCCGCAAGCTGAAAAAACGGGGTGTCGAAATTATCACGGAAGCGATGGCAAAAGGCGTGGAAGAGAAGGAAAACGGCGTAGTTGTCACGTATGAAGCAAAAGGCCAGGAACAAAAAGTGGAAGGCGATTATGTGCTGGTTACGGTCGGGCGCCGTCCAAACACAGATGAACTCGGCCTTGAACAGTTGAATTTAAAGATGACAGACAGAGGCATTATCGAAGTGGATAAACAGTGCCGGACAAGCGTGCCGAATATTTATGCCATCGGTGATATTGTCCCGGGCCCGCAGCTTGCCCACAAAGCCTCCTATGAAGGGAAGATTGCGGCCGAAGCCATTTCCGGGCAGCCGGCCGAAGTGGATTACCTCGGCATTCCGGTCATTGTCTTTTCTGATCCGGAACTGGCAACGGTCGGCTATACAGAACAGCAGGCAAAAGAAGAAGGCATTGATTATGCAGTCGGCAAATTCCCGTACGGCGCGAACGGGCGGGCACTTGCCCTTGAAGCCGGCGAAGGTTTCGTCAAACTGATTACACGCAAAGAAGACGGGCTGTTGATCGGTGGCCAAATCGTCGGGATCAGCGCTTCTGATATTATTTCGGAAATCGGCCTTGCAATCGAAGCGGGCATGACAGCGGAAGATATCGCGCTGACGATCCATGCCCACCCGACATTAGGGGAAATTACGATGGAAGCGGCCGAAGCGGCACTCGGCACCCCGATCCATATTTTAAAATAATGATTTTAAAGGCTTCACACCGGGAAGGCTGCCCCGGCGTGAAGCCTTTTTCCGTTTGAAAGCGCCGCTTTAAGGCTATAACAGTAACAGCTGCATATGCGGACAGTTTTCCGCTTTGAAAGACAAGGTTATAACGGCGAAACCGCGTGCATATTTTGAATTATAATGAAAGGTGCAGGTGGGACAATGAAATGTACGGTGGCATTTTTATTCCAGATCATGATATGGAGCGGTTTTAAACTGGCAGCGTGGCTGTCCGGACACGATCCGGCTATTTTTACCGCCGCCCTGTTCATTATCTTTTTATTCATTGCCTTTGCCTTGGCAAAATCAATTGTGCATTCGCTCCGGGCTGCATCTGGGGTAACGGCGTTGAGTCTCGCTGCATACGGGCTTGCGGAAATATCTTTTTCAAAACTGATTTTCTAAAACAACCACAAAATGATCCCACTTTCAATTGTATAACACAATTTAAATTATGTTATACAAAATCCTTGATTTTTTCTCCAGTATGACATATTATAATGTTACAAGCGGTTACAAAACTCGCAAAGGGGAGGAAAATCGGATGGGAATCATTGTTTGCCAATCATGCGATGCCATGATTGACCACGTTGAGGAAGAAAAAGTATCCGTGCTTTACTCAACGTGTGACCAATGTAAACACGAAGAAGAATAGTCCTGAAGTGTAGCACTTGATTTTTCAATGCATGCGTCCATTTTCTCTCAGCCGGCTTGTTGCCCGGCTTTTTTTTGCGTTATGGGATAAAAAAGCAGGCGGGGAGGCCCCGCCTGCTTTTTCAAACTTATTGAATGGCATGATGTTCTTTAATGACGCGGATCGTTTGCAATGTTTCGTCTTCAGGCCCCTGTACGGGAAGGCCGGCTTCGATGTTTTTCCGGATATAGGCAATGTTTTCTTCCGTAATGATTTCCCCTGGGATAAAAATCGGAATGCCCGGCGGATAGACCATGACAAACTCGGCAATAATCCTGCCGGCAGAACTGGAAAGCGGAACGGATTCCGTCTCGGCATAAAAGGCATCACGCGGCGAGAGGGCAAGCGATGGGATTTCGGGAAGCATCACTTTCACCCCCACTTTGCCGGACAAATGCGAGAAGGTTTCGGACAAGCTGTGTAAAGCCTCAACGAGCAAATCCAGTTCCGTTTCTGTATCCCCGGGCGTCACAATGCAAAGAATATTATACAAATCAGAGAGTTCCACTTCTATATGGTAGGTTTCACGCAGCCATTTTTCCGCATCGTGGCCGGTGATCCCCAAATCTTTTACAGAGATGATCAGCTTCGCCGGATCGTAATCATAAGTCGCTTTCGTTTGGAGAATCTCGCTTCCGGCGCAATACAAATGATCGATTTCGTTTATACGCTCCCGTGTTTTTTGCGCAAGGCGGGTTGTTTCCTTGATGATCGTGCTTCCCTCTGTTGCAATCCTTTTTCGGGCGACATCGAGCGAAGCCAGTAAAATGTAGGAAGTGGACGTGGTCGTCAGCATGCTGAAAATGCTTTGAACACGTTTCTTCGATACAAGCTCTTCTTTCAGATTCAAGATCGAACTTTGTGTCAGCGATCCGCCAAGCTTGTGGACGCTCGTTGCGGCCATATCCGCGCCGGCCTGCATGGCGGAAACCGGCAGTTCATCGTCAAAATGAATATGGACGCCGTGTGCCTCGTCCACCAGCACCGGGACATGATAGGCATGGGATATATCCACAATACTTTTCAAATCAGCGGAAATGCCGTAATAGGTCGGATTAATGACCAGGACGGCTTTTGCATCGGGATGTTGCTTGAGCGCTTTGGAAACGGATGCCGGTGTAATGCCGTGTGAAATGCCAAGCACCTGATCCACTTCCGGGTGGATAAAAACGGGCACGGCGCCGGAAAACACAATCGCAGACATCACCGATTTATGGACATTGCGCGGCACGATGATTTTATCGCCCGGCCCGCAGACGCTCATCACCATGGCCATAATTGCGCCGCTCGTCCCTTGTACGGAAAAAAACGTAGCATCCGCCCCGAATGCTTCCGCGGCAAGCTTCTGCGCCTCCTCGATCATGCCGTGGGGCTGGTGAAGATCATCGAGCGGCTCGATATTAATTAAATCCAGTTTTAATACATTGTCGCCGATGAATTTGCGAAAATCAGGATCCATCCCGCGCCCGGTTTTATGGCCGGGAATATGGAATTGGACGGGATTTCGTTCAATATGCCGGAGTAGCCCGGTGTATAACGGCGTGTGATACTGTGACAATCATTCCACCTCTTTATCTCATTACTGGCTTTTGAAGAAAAACAAGATGGATTATAGCATTCCAGCCGCGGTTTTTAAATAGTTTTTCTTTGCACAGGGAAAAAACAAGCCGGAAGCGGGCGATGGAAAAAGATAAAGCGCATAAAGCATGGAGAAATGAGGGGAAGCTAGACGGTGAGTGTACAGGCGGAAGAAAGCCGTGGGCAAACCGTTCTTTAAAACGGATAGCAGCCCCCTTGTATTCCGGCGGATTGCGGCATGATTGCCCGGGCGGAAGCGATTCAGGTAAAATAGAACGGGTATACTGAAGAAAAGCGAGGTGGTTTGGATGGAATATCCATATCCGATTTCAGCTGACTGGTCGACACAGGAAGTCATCGATGCCGTCCAATTTTTCGAAGCGGTGGAAGAAGCATATGAAAAAGGGGTCAACCGGGACGTGCTGCTTGCCAGGTACCGCCGTTTTAAAGAAATCGTCCCCGGGAAAGCCGATGAGCGGAATATATGCAATGAATTTGAAGAAGCGAGCGGCTACTCCCCGTACCGGGCCGTCAAGAAAATGAAGGAAGAACAGGGCCCGGTCATTAAAATGCATGAAACCGGATCGCGCGGTTAGCGGGACGGAAAGATAGCAGCATCACCTGCTGATGCTGCTTTTAAGTTGCCTGCAAATACGACTTGGCACAGGAGAAAAAGCGCGCCGTGTTCCGGCGCGCTTTTCCCTTTCCGCGTTCTGTTTAGGCCATTTTGTAGATGGGTAATACATGTACAAAGACGTCCTCGATCGTTTTGGCCAGTTCATCCGGGGACATGCCGGCTGCTTCTTCCCGCGGGATATCCAGCCCGCAAAGCAATTCGGCTTTTTTTACAACCTGCATCCGTCTGAAAAACTCCTTTAGCGTATGGTGATTCATACGGTCAGTGCGGATGCCGCCCGGTTTTGTATGATCATCCGACCAAATGTAATGGCCAGGCATATTTTCTAAAATCGGATCAATTTTCTTTTCGAGTTTTTTTCCGATGGACGCTTTTTGCGGGCACTCATTCATGATGGCCGTGACGATGAAGAGCCGGTCTTCCCACAGCCCAATTTGAAAATGGGGAAGCATTTTGTAGCCGCGCTTGCCGGGGGAAAAAGCCACCCACGTATCTTTCGGCGGATTGACGGTACGGCGGGCGTGTTTGGCAACATGATAAAATATTTCTTCACCGGTCAAAACTGACAAAACCGGCGAAAAGTATTCCCCCAATGTTTCAAGTTTCGGGCGGACGGTTGATTTCAGCTGTTCCATCCGCTGATCGAGGCCCTCAATCCGGAAAACGTCAAAATCCTGTCCGGTAAAAGCGGTGATGCCCATTTGTTCACCTCCGTTCTGTATGAACCATGGGGATGGATATTCATATTTTATCATCCATAAGGGAGGTTTAACAAATAAAAGCCGGAGGGTAAAAATAGGTATACACACAATTTTGTTACATCAGTGATGATTGAACATAATATATATAAAGATAATATCAGAAAATTCATATCATTACCCCAGGAGGATGTGAAGAAAAATGAAACAAGTAATCCCTTCGGTGAAAAGAAAACCTTATGAAAGAAAACGGATTGCAGTCTTGCGCATGGAACTGGATTACGAACTGGCTACGTTGTATGAAGCGATGGAAATGAAAGATGAAGAGCAAAAAGGACAGTCGATTAAGCGTCTGGAAAAAATCCGTGAAGAACTGCTGAAAATGAAAGCCATGTAATGGAAAACAAAAAGGCAGGATGTCGTAAAAAGCGGACTCCCTGTATCGGACAGATGGGGGTTCGTTTTTGTGCAGCAGAGGTCCATGTTTGCAGGCAAAACCCGCTGCCGGAAAACGATGCCGAATGCGTTCCCAAAACTTGATAATTATCTTCATTTCCTTTACGCTTAAGGGAAATGATTTGGAAAGATGGAGGGTCCGGCTATGGACAGATGGGAAGAAATCAATACATATGCCGTCCGGTGGATCAGGGAAGCGGGCGAGCGGATTCTTGCTTCGCAAAAACCGCTTCAAATTGAAACAAAATCGGACCGCAATGATCTGGTGACCAATATTGATAAGGAAACAGAACAATTTTTAATCGGCAAAATCCGGACAACCTTCCCGGATCACCACATTTTGGGTGAAGAAGGCTTCGGCGAAGACATCCGGAATATGGAAGGCATCGTCTGGATTGTGGATCCGATTGACGGGACGGTCAATTTTGTCCACCAAAAAGTCAATTTCATGATTTCAATTGGGGTCTACGAGAACGGAGAAGGCAAACTAGGCTATATTTATGATGTCGTCCGGAAAGAAATGTATTTTGCAGAAAAGGGCAAGGGGGCTTATTTCAACGGGGAACGGATTCCGCTGCTTGCGCAAAACAGGCTCGAGGATACGATCCTTGCACTGAACCCGTATTGTATGGTGGAAAACAGGGGTATCGACCCGGCCCGTCTGGCGGCGCTGGTCAGGGATGTGCGCGGCACAAGGAGTTACGGGTCGGCAGCGCTTGAGCTTGCTTATGTAGCAATGGGAAGGCTTGATGCTTATATTACGATGCGCTTGTCACCTTGGGATTTTGCCGCCGGGAAAGTGATCGTGGAAGAAGTGGGCGGCGTTGTGACGGACGTTTACGGGCGCCCGCTCGATATGCTCGGAAACAGTTCCGTGTTTGCCGGCAGGCCCGGGCTGCATGAGGAAATTTTGAAGCGGTATTTAAAAGGGCGGGAATAAGAAAAGAGGGGCTCACAGTTTCCCCTCTTCACGCATTTTTTTCTTTGTTTTAAAGCCGAACCCCATAATGGCAATGAGAAGCGCGGTGCAGCCGAGAATCCCGGCAACGCTTTGGGCGCCGATCGCAACGCCGATGCCGCACATCGAAAGGAATGCGGCCAGTGAAAAGAACACAAATACCCATTTGATTTCCCGCATACGGTGAACCTCCCTTTCCCCTTATTTTACCGAAAATGTTTTAATAAAGCCAGCATTGTGTTATAATATTTTAGTTAAAGGTATAGACTAACATAGATTTGCGTTTAGGCAGGAGGAAATGTTTTTGAAAAGAAGAGAAGATTTACGCAACATTGCCATTATCGCGCACGTAGACCATGGGAAGACGACGCTTGTGGACCAGCTGCTGAAGCAGTCCGGTGCTTTCCGTGCCAATGAGCATGTTGAAGAACGTGCAATGGACTCCAATGATCTGGAACGGGAAAGAGGCATTACGATTCTTGCCAAAAACACGGCAGTTCATTATAAAGATAAGAAAATCAATATTTTGGATACTCCGGGACATGCCGACTTTGGCGGCGAAGTCGAACGGATTATGAAAATGGTGGACGGGGTCTTGCTTGTGGTGGATGCCTATGAAGGCTGCATGCCGCAGACGCGTTTCGTGCTGAAAAAAGCGCTGGAACAAAACCTGACGCCGATTGTGGTCGTAAACAAAATTGACCGCGATTTTGCACGCCCTGAAGAAGTGGTCGATGAAGTGCTTGAATTATTTATTGAACTGGATGCCAATGATGAACAGCTGGAGTTTCCAGTTGTGTATGCTTCCGCCATCAACGGTACGGCAAGCCTCGATCCGGATCCGGCCAAACAGGAAGGAAATATGAAGGTGCTGTTTGATACGATTATCGAACATATTCCGGCGCCTGTCGACAACCGCGAAGAACCGCTCCAGTTCCAGGTTGCGCTGCTTGATTACAACGATTATGTCGGGCGGATCGGCATCGGCCGCGTTTTCCGCGGGAAAATGCATGTCGGCCAGCAGGTGGCATTGATGAAGCTGGACGGCAGCGTCAAGCAGTTCCGTGTCACCAAAATGTTCGGTTTCTTCGGGCTGAAACGGGAAGAAATCGAGGAAGCATATGCCGGGGATTTGATTGCGGTGTCCGGAATGGAAGACATCAATGTCGGGGAAACGGTCTGCCCGGTTGAACACCAGGAAGCGCTGACGCCGCTCCGCATTGATGAGCCGACTTTGCAAATGACTTTCCTCGTCAATAACAGCCCGTTTGCCGGCCGTGAAGGAAAATTTGTGACGGCGCGGAAAATTGAAGAACGGCTCCGTTCGCAGCTGCAGACGGATGTCAGCTTGCGCGTTGAAAACACCGACTCTCCGGATGCATGGGTTGTGTCCGGGCGGGGGGAACTGCATTTATCCATTTTAATTGAAAATATGCGCCGCGAAGGGTTTGAACTGCAGGTTTCAAAGCCGAAAGTGATCATTAAAGAAATCGACGGCGTCAAATGCGAACCGGTGGAACGCGTCCAAATCGATACGCCGGAAGAATATACCGGTTCGATTATTGAGTCGCTCGGTTCCCGGAAAGGCGAAATGCTCGATATGATCAATAACGGCAATGGACAAGTCCGCCTGATTTTCAATGTCCCGGCCCGCGGATTGATCGGCTATACGACCGAATTTATGACGCTCACAAGAGGCTACGGCATTTTAAACCATACGTTTGATTCCTACCAGCCGATGCAGCCAGGACGTGTCGGCGGCCGCAGAAACGGCGTTCTCGTCTCCATGGAAACGGGCAAAGCCACGACATACGGCATGATGCAGGTGGAAGACCGCGGCACGCTGTTTGTTGAGCCAGGCACGGACATTTATGAAGGCATGATCGTCGGGGAAAACTCCCGTGAAAATGATATTGCCGTCAATATTACGAAAGCAAAACACGCGACAAACGTCCGTTCAGCAACAAAAGACCAGACGGCGGTCATCAAAAAGCCGCGCATTATGTCGCTGGAACAGGCGCTCGAATACCTGAACGATGACGAATATTGCGAAGTGACGCCGGAATCGATCCGGCTGCGCAAAAAAATCCTGAATAAGAGCGAGCGCGAAAAAGCGCAGAAACGGGCAAAAGCAGCAGAAAATGCATAAACAAAGAATAGGGCCGGCATGACCCTGTTCTTTCATCTATTCAAAGGGGAAAAGGGGAGATAGGATGACAAGCGAGGCGGTTCACCACCAATTGTCATTTTTTGCGGCATTGTACAAAGTGGATGAAAACCCGGAACCGGGGATGTGGCTCTTGTATCTCACCATCGTCGTTCTCTCGGTCATTGTCTACCGGCTCGGATTTGCGAGAAAATTGCCGGTTCTGAAATCTGCTGTCATTTATGTGCTGCTCCTTATGGGATGCACGCTGCTCACGTTTTTTGCAATCTTTTTGCCTGTAGGGGAATCACTCTGTTTAGCGGCTGTTGTGCTTGGCGTTTACAAAATCCGCCTGTACCAGCATAAAAAAACTGAAAAAAAGGAACGTTTTCCAATGTAGCACGCTTCCGGCCCCGGAAGCTTTTTTTTGCGCCGCAAAAAGCCCCGGACGCGTGCAATGATTCTAACCGGACTTGCCCGTACATATACTTTAGCAGTGCCTGGTCCTTTGTCCAATCCCAGCGATGAACAGGTCACACCGCGCTCACATAAACTAACATAATCCAAGTGAAGCAGGGGGCATCGATTTGAAGAAAATATACGTCTTGGATACCAATGTATTGCTCCAGGATCCATATGCCATCTTTTCTTTTGAAGATAATGAAATTGTCATACCGGCTGTTGTACTGGAAGAAGTGGATTCCAAAAAAAGAAATATGGACGAAATCGGCAGAAATGCGCGCCAGGTATCCAAATTAATGGACGGTTTCCGGCAAGCCGGAAAATTACATGAAAAAATCCCGCTTGAAAACGGCGGCGTGCTCAGAATTGAGCTGAATCACCGCTCATTTCACCAGCTGCAGGATATTTTCGTGGAAAAAACAAATGACAACCGGATCCTCGCGGTTGCGAAAAATTTATCGCTGGAAGAAGAGAGAAAAGAAAATGGCCGCCCGGTAATTCTTGTCAGCAAAGATGCACTCGTCCGGGTGAAGGCGGACGCGCTCGGCCTGTTGGCGGAGGATTTTTTAAACGACCGTGTCGTAAGCCTCGACCATCTTTATACCGGGCAAATGGAAATGTATATCAGCCCCGATTTATTGAAACGGTTTTATGAAAAGCAGGAACTGGCACTGAGTGAAATTGCCAATCATCCGTTCTATTCGAACCAATTTTTGATTTTGAAAGATGCGCTCGGCAGCTCGGCTTCCGCCATCGGCATTGTGGACCAAGCCGGGAAGACGGTGAGGAAACTTTTTAACGTGCAGGATGCTGTCTGGGGAATCAAGCCGAGAAACGCCCAGCAGTGGATGGCGATGGAACTTTTGCTGCGCCCTGATATTCCGCTTGTCACCCTGACCGGGAAAGCGGGAACGGGCAAAACATTGCTTGCCCTTGCTGCAGGCCTGATGCAGACGGAAGATTTGCATGATTATAAAAAGCTTTTGGTCGCGCGGCCGATTGTCCCGTTTGGCAAAGATATCGGCTATTTGCCGGGAGAAAAGCAGGAAAAGCTGCGGCCGTGGATGCAGCCCATCTACGATAATCTTGAGTTTTTGTTTAATACGAAGAAAGCAGGGGAAATTGACGGGATTCTCTCCGGCATGAGTTCGATTGAGGTAGAGGCGCTAACTTATATCCGCGGGCGCAGCATCCCGGGGCAATATATCATTATTGATGAGGCGCAAAATTTATCCAAGCATGAAGTAAAGACGATTTTAACAAGGGTAGGGGAGCAGAGTAAAATCGTGTTAATGGGGGATCCGGAACAAATTGACCATCCGTATTTGGATGCTTACAATAACGGGCTGACGTACGTCGTTGAGAAGTTTAAAGATGTGCCGCTTGCCGGACATGTGAAGCTGCTAAAGGGCGAGCGCTCAAAACTCGCGCAAATCGCGGCAGACCTGTTGTAAGGGCATGAAAAAACCGGGAGCAGACGCCTCAGGATGTTTTAGCGCTGCCCCCGGCATCCGGGATTATTCAATGCGGATACCGGTTACATATTTGACCGGGTTTTCCCGGTTTGAACCGTCATCCAATAAAATGTGAAGCGGGCCGTCTTCTTTCAGCGCTTCTCCTTTAAAAGAAAAGGCAGCAATTAAATGGCCGGCCATTTCAAGCGGATAAGCGACAGGCCCGTTCTTTGTTTCAAACACGATTTTTTCCGCATCTTCCAGCGGCTCCGCATTTTGGATGAACAGGCCGACCGGAATGCCAAATGTCCCGGTTTTTAGATGGTGCCGTTTAAACTTTGGCTTTGTCCTTACAGCAGCCTGCGGATCAGCCCCTTCTGCCATGGCTTTATCAAAATATTTGCCGGTTTTCTTTAAGTAGGCTTCTTCCTGGCTGGTTTCCTGCTTTTCTTCGTCGAAATATGTATCAAGATCGATTTTCCGGTCATCAAATATCCAAGTGCCGACATCAAGTGTAATCGGAAACTTCACTTTTCCCTTTATTTGCATAATCATCATTGTAGCCCCTTTCTGTCCGTCTATACAGCATTATACCTTTTACGGCTGCCCGTGTCACTTGAAAGCGTATAAAAACAGCCCGGCCGACGAACAAGCGCCCTCCGCATTTCTTTGTCCAGCTGCGGGCGCTGTCGGCTAATGAATTTCCAGTCCCTTCCCCTACGATAAGTCAGCATCGGTTCGCCTGCGGCTCACCGTGCTTCCTTTATCCCACATTAACGGGCAGTAAGCCCCCCGCCACAAGTATAATGAAAATATGGCACAATTGGCTAAGCTGGGGTCAACTGCCCGTAAATGTCCGATTGGTTCAACTTGCAATCATCAAGGCCTTGGCCTTGATGATTGCAGTTTCACTCAATCTCAGTTCGGGGACTATGAAATTCATACGCCGACGGGCAAGCGCCCTCCGCATTTCTTTGTCCAGCTGCGGGCGCTGTCGGCTAATGAATTTCCAGTCCCCTCCCCTACGATAAGTCAGCATCGGTTCGCCTGCGGCTCACCGTGCTTCCTTTATCTCAGTTCGGGGACTATGAAATTCATACGCCGACGGGCAAGCGCCCTCCGCATTTCGTATAACTTGCAAAATCACGGTTTTAAAGGTACAATTTTTAATTAGATTGATATATGAACGGGGGGATCAATTTGGCGTCTGAAACAAAGGTGAACCACCGGGAAAAAGCATACAGCCTGCTCAAGGCGGACGCAGAAAAGATATTAAAATTAATTCAGGTTCAAATGGATAACTTAACGATGCCCCAATGCCCTTTATATGAGGAAGTGTTGGATACACAAATGTTTGGTTTATCCCGTGAAATAGATTTTGCGGTCCGGCTCGGCTTAGTGGATGCCGGTGACGGAAAGCGGCTTCTTGATTCGCTTGAACAGGAACTGTCCCTTTTGCATGATGCATATATAAAAAAATGATGTTGAAAACTCAAACGATGTTCCGGTTGTTTGAGTTTTTTATTTTTTGAAAAAGGGCCAGGCAATGGCGGCCGGCGAAAAAGATGTTATAATTTAAAAATAACGGCAGGAGTTTTTTTAAAACGGTAGAATATTTTTTATCAAGAATGTTGCAGTTTTTACGGATTGGAAGGTTTCTATGCTGAAAAAAATCTTAAAATCATTCGACTACTCGGTCATCATTGTCTACCTGCTTCTTTGCTTATTCGGTTTGGTAATGATTTACAGTTCCAGCATGGTGATTGCAGTGCAGCGTTACGGGATGGACAGCGCCTATTTTTACAACAAGCAGAAAATCAATTTGGCCCTTGCTCTCCTTGCGTTTACCGTCACGGCTTTTCTCCCGTATAAACTATACGCGAGCAAAAAATTCCTTGCGTTGCTGATGTGCGGGTCGATGTTCGGGCTTTTGGCGCTGTTTATTTTCGGCCATACATCGAACAACGCACAAAGTTGGTTCCGGCTCGGTTCCAGTTCCCTGCAGCCGTCAGAATTTGTTAAGGTTGCGATTATTATTTATCTGTCCGCCGTGTATGCCAAGAAGCAGGCATACATTGACATTTTCAACAAGGGGGTTGTCCCGCCGCTTATCTTTCTCATCGTTGTTTGTTTCCTGGTTGCGATCCAGCCGGATATCGGGACGGCGACCATTATTTTTGGGATTGGCTGCACGATCATCATTGCATCCGGCATGCGCCTGAAAACCATGCTGAAGCTGGCTGGGCTTGGTCTTGCATTTGCCGTCCTGCTGTCGCCGTTTCTTTTTTTGGAAAAGGACAAAATCTTTACGCCGGTTAAGATCGCACGGTTTACAGGCTATTTGAATCCTTTTCAGAACGAAGGCGGGGAAGGCCTTCAGCTCGTAAATTCCTATATTGCGATCGGGTCTGGCGGGCTGAAAGGGCAGGGGCTCGGGGAAAGCATCCAAAAACTCGGTTATCTTCCGGAGCCCCATACCGATTTTATTATGGCCATTATTGCCGAAGAACTCGGGGCTTTTGGCGTCCTGTTTGTAATCGGTGGGCTTTGCTACCTTGTGCTGCGTGGCATATATATTGGCATCCATTCAAAAGACCAGTTCGGAAGCCTGCTTGCCATCGGAATTTCCGGCATGATTGCCATCCAAACATTTATCAATCTGGGCGGCGTCTGCGGCCTGATTCCAATTACGGGGGTGACATTGCCGTTTATCAGCTACGGCGGTTCATCGCTTCTGATTTTGTCCCTTTCACTCGGCATTCTGGTTAATGTGGGCATGTTTACAAAGTATGAGGAAAAGTATAAACACAAACAGGAAAAGCCGCAGGAAGCGGACGATGCAAACCGGAGGCCGTATCAGGTCTATTCAAGGCCGTAACGAAAAAAACAGGCGCGCGGCAGAGATAAAGCAGAGGCTAAAATAAAAGGCGCAAGGTTTTATGCCTTGCGCCTTTTCTGCTTATCTTGCGTAAGCCCTTTTCTGCCTTGTTTTGCAACAGGACAGCTTTTTTATTTTTCAGGCCGCAACAGGCGGCACTATTGTTTTTTCGGAACTCAGCGGACCCGGGCTTTTTTCAGCAGAAGGCTGTCTTTGCTTTTGGCAAATTGTTTTACTCTCCCGACAACAAGGTTCAAATAACATAACACGCCGAACAGGCAGGAAATGAAAAATGCGTGCAGGAGGGTGAAAGTAAGATCCATCCTCGTAAAAACGACCATGGCGCCTGACACAGCCTGCAGGCAGACAAGCACGAACGAAATGATCCATCCCCAGTAAATGACACGCTGGTTTTGATAATGTCTTACGGCTCTAAAGGTGATATAAGCAATCCAGACAAAGATGAGGAGTGCCGCCGTCCGGTGGCCCATCTGCACCCATTCGTACCGGTTTCCGGGCAGGGAAGGGTCGCTGTTCACACAAAATGGGAAATCCCGGCAAACAAGGCTTGCGTTCATATGGCGGACAAGCGCGCCCATATAGACGACGATAAAGCTGTAAACGGTCACGCCGATCGTATGCCGTTTCATGCTTTTTTCAAGGACAAGCCTGCCTGCGTCAAATTTCTGGTCCCATTCAAATACCATCAAAGTCAGCATCAGCACGGACGCAAACGAAATGAGAGAGACGCCGAAATGGAGCGCCATCACAAGATCGGATGAACCCCAGACGACTGCCGCCATGCCGAGAAATGCCTGCAAAAGCAGAAAAATGACGGAAATAATGGATAAAAATTTCGTTTCTTTTTTATGGCCGATTGCAAACCATGACCAAATGGCAAGCGCAAAGACAAGAAACGATGCGATGCCCGTACAAAATCTGTGCAGCCACTCGATCAGCGACTCGACAGTGAGCGGATCAGGAAAAATTTTGCCGTTGCAAAGCGGCCATTGGCGGCCGCAGCCAAGGCTTGAACCGGTATTGGTGACAAGTGCCCCGCCAATTAAAACCACCATCATCGATAAAGTTGTCACTACCCCGAGCCATTTTAAAGTTGTGCGCAATTGTTCCACCTTCTTTAATCTCATTTGTAAACATGTATCAGCAGCCGCAAATGCAACATACAGTCCCGCATTATTGCAACCGTTCATATAGTAGAAAATCCGTTCGGCAAGGTACTTCCAACTATCATCTTATCGTAAAACAGCCTGAAGGAAAAATATTTATTTCCCATGACACAAATTTGCCATAAAAATGTGTCGAAAATATCACACCTTCGTGGCAATTTATGATTAAATATTATGTAGGCAGGTATATTCCGGAATTCCACATATTTGCATGCTGGAAAACTTATAAATGATCTTAGCAGGGCAATACCGTTACATACAGTTTTGATTAATAGCCAAAAAGGAAAAGATGGATTATAGTTGTAGTATACCGTTTTCCTTATTGGCATCGTAAAAACATTTGCAAAGGGAATCCGCAGGCAGCGTGTAAGGGCATTTTTTTTGAAGGGTTTTGAACAATTGGAAGGAGGGGCTATCGTGGCAGATAGTCGGACGATGAATACGACAACAAGGGTGAAAGCTGCAGACGCCTCTGCGTTTAAAGATTTTTTATCTTTGATTAAAATTGGAATTGTAAACTCAAATTTAATTACGGCATTTACCGGAATGTGGCTTGCGCTGGAACTGACAAACAGGCATTTTTTGCAGTCGCTGGACATTATGTTCCTCGCGATGGCGGGAACTGCACTGATTGTCGCCGGGTCGTGCAGCCTGAACAACTGGTATGACCAGGATATTGATGCGATTATGAAAAGCAAAAATTTCAGGCCGACGGTTACGGGCAGATTTTCAAACGCGAAAGTGCTTGCAATCGGCCTCGGATTTGTGGCTTTCGGCACGCTGCTATTGTTTTTGACCACCCCAATGGCGGGTCTGATCGGCCTGTTTGGCGCATTCAGCTATGTTGTGCTGTATACAATGTGGTCAAAACGAACCCTTGTCAGCAATACCGTGATCGGCAGTTTCGCCGGCGCTGTTCCCCCACTGATCGGCTGGGCGGCTGTTGACCCGCATCTCGGGATTGTGCCGTGGATGCTGTTTTTGCTTATGTTTATCTGGCAACCGCCGCATTTTTATGCGATTGCGATGAAAAAATGCGAAGAATACCGGGCAGCGGGCATTCCGATGCTTCCGGTTGTCAAAGGGTTTCAAATCACGAAATGGCATATGCTTATATGGGTGGCGCTGCTTATTCCGGTGCCGTTTTTCCTGAAACCGCTCGGCATTGGTTTTATCATCCTTGCGACATTGTTTAATCTGGGCTGGCTGGCATTAAGCTTGTCCGGTTTTAAGATGAAGAATGATTTAAAATGGGCGAAATGGATGTTCATTTATTCGCTGAACTATTTAACGATCTTGTTTGTAGCAATGGTGATCGCTACGCTTTTCTAAAGGGAGTTCTTTCTTGCAAAAGAAATCCAATAGATTGCATCCTTGTTCTGACAGAAAGATACAGGAAAGAGGGGATTGGTAGAGCGATGAAACAGCGGCTGCAAAAGGGGAGTTTGCTTTTTATTGTCACTTTGTTTATGGCCGCGCTTTCGGGCTGCGGCAAGCCATATTTGTCGGCGCTTGATCCTGCCGGTGAAGTGGCCCGGAAGCAGTATGATTTGATGATGTGGAGCGTTTGGATTATGGTGTTCGTCATGGTTGTCGTATTCGCCGTTTTCCTTGCCGTTCTCATACGGTTCAGGCGGAAAAAAGGGGACGAATCCATTCCAAAACAGGTAGCGGGGAATCATAAGCTTGAAATCTTATGGACCATTATTCCGATTGTTTTATTGATTTTAATTGCCATTCCAACCATCAGCCAGGTCTTCAGCCTCGGAGATACAAAAGCGATGGATAAGAAAAAGGACGCCAAGCAGGGGGCGCTTATCGTTAAAGTTCGCGCCAGCCTTTATTGGTGGGAATTTGAATACCCGGGTTACGGTGTGGTGACGAGCCAGGAACTCGTTGTCCCGACAAACCAGAAAGTCTACTTCCAAGTTAAAGCCTCAGATGTGAAACACTCCTTTTGGATACCGTCCGTTGGCGGGAAAATGGATGCCAACACAGATAATATCAACAAATTCTGGCTTGAAATTGATGATAAGAAGGCAGAGGATGCCGGAAATGTGTTTTATGGAAAATGCGCCGAATTATGCGGCCCTTCCCATGCCTTAATGGACTTCCGAGTGAAAGCGGTGCCACAGGATGAATTTAAGGCGTGGATCAGCAATATGAAAAACGCAAAAGAAACAAAACCGGCGTCCGCTCTCGCACAGGAAGGGCAGGATGTATTCAAAAAAAGCTGTATCAGCTGCCACGCGGTCACGCCGAATGACACACGCCCGGAACAGGCACGGACAGCTCCCAATCTGGCAACCTTTGGCGAAAGGGAAAAAGTCGCCGGCATTTTGGACCGTGATGAGGCCAATCTCAAAAACTGGATAAAAGATCCGGGAAAATACAAACCGGGGACAAAAATGCCCGCCTTCGGGGATAAGCTTTCCGACCGGCAAATCGATGCGCTTGCGGCTTATCTGATGCAACTGAAAGCTGGTGAATAAAACAAGGGGATATTCGAAAGCAAAGGGGAGGTTAAAGTGAGCGTAGGAACAAAAAAGGCAGGTTTTGGCGCCACTGTCTATGAATATCTCACAACAGTGGATCATAAAAAAATCGGCATTTTGTATTTGATTACAGGGGGATTATTTTTCATCATCGGCGGGATTGAAGCGCTGATGATCCGCATTCAGCTGGCGGTGCCGAACAATCATTTTGTCGGCGCGGATACGTACAATCAAGTCATGACGATGCACGGCACGACCATGATCTTTCTTGCGGCCATGCCGCTCTTGTTTGGTTTTATGAATGCGATTGTCCCGCTTCAGATCGGTGCCCGTGATGTGGCTTTTCCGTTTTTAAATGCATTGGGGTTCTGGTTGTTTTTCTTTGGCGGTATTTTCTTGAATTTATCCTGGTTTCTTGGGGGCGCGCCCGATGCGGGGTGGACTTCCTACGCTTCACTGTCCCTCGCATCTGGCGGACACGGGATTGATTTTTATTCACTCGGGCTGCAAGTTTCAGGTTTCGGTACGCTCATTGCTGGGGTGAATTTCCTTGTGACGATTATGAACATGCGGGCGCCGGGGATGACGTATATGCGCATGCCAATGTTCACATGGACGACTTTTGTTGTGTCCGCCCTTATTCTGTTTGCTTTTCCGCCGCTGACGGTCGGTTTGTTTTTGCTGACTTTTGACCGGATGTTCGGCGCGAAGTTTTTTGACGTGGCTTTCGGGGGAAATACCATCATTTGGGAACATCTTTTCTGGATTTTCGGGCATCCGGAAGTCTACATTCTCATTTTGCCGGCATTTGGCATTTTCTCTGAAGTTTTTGCACATTTTTCTAAAAAGCGATTATTCGGATACTCTTCCATGGTATTCGCCGTCATTTTAATTGGATTTTTAGGCTTTATGGTGTGGGCCCACCATATGTTTACAACCGGCCTGGGCAACGTAGCCAACGCCATTTTTGCTGTCTCCACGATGACCATTGCGGTGCCGACGGGCATTAAAATTTTCAACTGGCTGCTTACGATGTGGGGCGGGAGCATCCGGTTTACAACGCCGATGCTTTATGCGGCCGCTTTCATCCCTTCCTTTACATTGGGCGGGGTTACCGGGGTGATGCTCGCGGCTGCACCTGCTGATTACCAATATCATGACAGCTATTTTGTTGTAGCCCACTTCCACTATGTCATTGTCGGCGGTGTTGTGTTCGGGCTGCTTTCGGCACTGCATTATTACTGGCCAAAAATGTTCGGCACGATGCTGAATGAGACAATGGGGAAAATCACATTCTGGCTGTTTTTCATCGGTTTTCATTTAACCTTTATGATCCAGCACTGGCTCGGATTGCTCGGAATGCCGAGAAGGCAGTGGACATATCTGCCGGATCAAGGCTGGGATACGGATAACCTCGTCAGTTCATCCGGCGCGGTGCTGATGGCGGCAGGTGTGCTTATCCTCGTGGCCAATATTGTTGTAACGGCCGTCCAGAACCGGAAAGTCGGAAACGATCCGTGGGAGTTTGGCAGGACGCTCGAATGGTCGATTTCTTCTCCGCCGCCGGAATACAACTTTGCGCAAACACCGCTTGTCAGGGGAATTGACACCTGGTGGCTCGAAAAAATGGAAGGGAAAAAGCAGGTGACACCGGCAGAGCCGATCAAAGACATCCATATGCCGAACCCGTCCATCCTGCCATTGTTTATGGCATTCGGCCTATTTATTGCCGCTTTCGGCGCGCTGTACCATGCAACCCACACCAAAACCGGGACCACCATCCTTGTTATCGGCTTGGCGATTACCCTTGCATCGATGCTGATCCGGTCGGTAAAAGATGATACGGGGTACCATATTAAGAAGGAAGCCTTAATGGAACGCGAAGAAAGGGGGGCCGGGGCGTAATGGAAATAGAACAAAATTTCACGGCGAAAACATGGCCTGAGTCCCCGGAGCGGGCGACGCTTGAAGGCAGGAATAAATTTCTCGGTTTTTGGCTGTTTTTAGGCGGCGAGACGGTCCTTTTTGCTTCCTTGTTTGCCACCTACCTGGCGCTGAAAGACAAGGGTCCGGCATCGATGGTGCATGCAAAAGACTTATTTGAACTGCCGCTGACCTTTTTGGCCACGGTTTTTCTGTTGACAAGTTCCATTACAAGTGTGTATGCCATTTATCATATGAAAAATTTTGCTTTTAAAAAAATGCAGGCCTGGTTCTTGATTACCGTTTTGCTTGGCGCTTGTTTTCTTGGGCTTGAAGTATATGAATTCCATCATTATGTGGCGGAATACCATCATACATTTACAAGCAGCGCATTCGGTTCCGCGTTTTATACGCTTGTCGGGTTCCACGGCGGCCACGTGGCGTTCGGGCTGTTATGGATTACGGCACTGATGGTGCGGAACGCTAAACGGGGCTTGAATTTGTACAATGCGCCGAAATTTTATGTGGCAAGCCTGTATTGGCACTTTATTGATGTCGTCTGGGTGTTTATCTTTACGGTTGTATATTTGATGGGGATGGTGGGATAGACAATGGAACACAATGCACAAATGGACAGACGCCATGTTGAATATGAATACCGGCGCCGCAAAAGCGCGGAGGAAATGAAGTACCAGGTCGTTAGTTTTATCTTAATGATGTTTTTGACCATTATTGCATTCTGGGCCGTCCATGCCCATTTGTCCAAATGGTTTACCATTCCGGTGATCCTGCTTTTGGCTGCGATCCAGGTCGTATTTCAGTTGTTTTATTTCATGCATATGAACCATAAGCACCATGAAGGCCCAAAACTTTTCATCTTTGGCGGCGCATTCGTTGCCTTTCTCACAGTACTGGCATTCCTCACCATCATCTGGTGGTGAATAGAAAAGCGGAGGGCGCTTGCCCGTCGGCGTATGAATTTCATAGTCCCCGAACTGAGATAAAGGAAGCACGGTGAGCCGCAGGCGAACCGATGCTGACTTATCGTAGGGGAGGGGACTGGAAATTCACTAGCCGACAGCGCCCGCAGCTGGACAAAGAAAAGCGGAGGGCGCTTGCCCGTCGGCGTATGAATTTCACAGTCCCCGAACTGAGATTGAGTGAAACTGCAATCATCAGAGCCTTTACCTGATGATTGCAAGTTGAACCAATCGGACATTTACGGGCAGTTGACCCCCGCTCAGCCTATTGTGCCATATTTTCATCATACCAGTAGTAGGGGGTCTTACTGCCCGTTAATGTGGGGTAAAGGAAGCACGGTGAGCCGCAGGCGAACCGATGCTGACTTATCGTAGGGGAGGGGACTGGAAATTCACTAGCCGACAGCGCCCGCAGCTGGACAAAGAAAAGCGGAGGGCGCTTTTTAGGCGCCCCTGCTTTAAATCCATTTGCAATGGGTGCGGAAAGGAGTGGAAATGGTGCCGCTTGAAATATTCGGATTTCGTGCACTGTGGAGCCCTTATTTTTTTATCACGATCTTACTGTTTGTTGTTCTTTATTTTCTGCTTGCGTCCTTATGCAAAAGGTCTTATTTGAACGCAACGCCGCCGGGGCCGGCGCAGTCCGCTTCTTTTTGCACAGCGATGGCGCTACTTTACATCGTCAAAGGCTCTCCTGTCGATCTTATCGGGCATATCATGTTTTCCGTCCATATGCTGCAAATGTCTGTCCTTTTTTTCATCGTGGCGCCGCTGTTTTTGCGCGGGATGCCGGTGTGGATATTGGAAAAGGGGATGCAGCTTCCGGTTGTGGCGCCCGTTGTCCGGTTCTTTACAAATCCGGTGCTTGCCGTTGTCACCTTTAATATTATATTTTCCCTGTACCACATTCCGGCCGTTTTCGATCAGGTAAAGGTCAATCCGTTTCTCCACAGCCTCTATACCATCGTGCTGTTTCTTTTAGCCGTAGCGATGTGGTGGCCGATTTTGTCGCCATTGCCCGGGCAATATGCGCTGGGCGGCCTGAAAAAAATCGCTTATTTATTTGCAAGCGCCATGCTTTTAACCCCTGCATGCGCCTTAATCATGTTCGCCAATCATCCGGTTTACAGGAGCTTTTCCGACGGAACGATGTGGCTTTCGTCCATGCATTTATGTGTGCCTGCTGACATGCTCTCCGGACTCGCGCGTTACGGCTCCCCGGCGCTTTTCTCGCCGCTTCCTGTACTGCAGGACCAGCAGCTTGGCGGTGTGGTGATGAAAATCATGCAGGAAATCGTCTACGGCATCATGCTTGCCCGCATCTTTTTCCAATGGGCAAAGACAGAACAGGGAGATGGCAGCCCGGAAACGAATCCGGTTGCAGGAGAACAGCAGAGGCTAATGGAACAGCATTAAAAAAGGCCGCTCTCTATGGCCAGCCGTTTTCAGGGGCCACAGGAGCGGCGCAATTTATTCTGCAAATATAGCCAAGTCTTTTTTAAGCGCTTCCAAAATTTTTCTGCAATACTTGACGAGATCGTGCGGAAAATATTCGTCCTCACCGTATTCCACACCATGCGGATAATAATATTTTCCCAAAATAGGCGCCTTTAACTGAATCACGGCATCAAACGAATCCACATCCCCCTCGGTTGCAACTCCCTGCACGCGAAGATAATAGGTGCCTTCCTGAATCGTAAATTTTCTATCGTATGTGACGCGTTCGTAATCCCATTGCCCGGCACGTACCATCTTGTGCCGTTCCATTACATCGTCCAGCCGCGTCAAATCCACTTTCATATTTTCCAAACCCGTGTCATCAAACCGCAAGAATACCCCTCCCGTCCGCGCAATTAAAATCTTTCAATTTTATCTTATCTGAATACAAACATTTATGCAATGCAAATATTCATTGCCGAAAAAAGCCGGCCGCAGCAGCTGCCCTTCCCGGAGGCGGTTGAAAAAAATTGGTGCTTTTCTGCTTAAAACTGTAAAATATATAATAAAATGAATTAAAGGAGAAAAAATTTACGGAACATCAAGAGAGGTGAAGTCACCTGCGTACCTTTTTAAAAACAGCCGCGATCCTTGTCATCATATTTCTGATCGGGCTTTATGTCCAGCTTCGTCCTGAAAACGGCGTACTGCAAAACCATTCCTCTAACAAGAAAATGGATAACAGTTCTGACATTCATGACCACAGCAAGAATCAAACGTACAGCCGCCCGGATCATGGCATGTCGGTATATATCGGAAAACCCGTAAAAACGTTAACCGCACATTTCGGAAAACCGCAAAGAGTGGATCCGTCTCCATATGGTTATGATTGGTGGGTTTATAAGAAAAAATCGGCCGGTTACTTTCAGGCAGGCGTCAAAAACGGCAAGGTTACGACCATTTACGCTGTCGGAACCCGTTTAGACGTAGCCCCGTTTGAGATTGGAGAAAATGTAGAAAAAATTTACAGTTCCATTTTAATGGATACGGATATGACGGTGCAAACAAATGAAGGCACATACCGCTTTGAATTGTCGGAAGAAGATCTGAATATCCGCCCGCTTGTCCGTCTTGGAGACATTTATGCCCAGCTGGCGCTTGATAAGTTCAGCGGCAAATTGCTTTTTATCCGTTTTATGGATAAAAACACACTGACGATGCTGCATCCTTATGAAATGGTGTACCGCGGAGTACTGCCCCAATCCGTCCCGGAGGATGACCCGAAATGGGTTGACGTAGAAAAGGCGAACGCCAGGCAAATTTTTGACCTTACAAACATCGTCAGGGAGCGATTCGGGTTAAAAAAACTGGCCTGGAATACAGCCCTTTCCGAAGTGGCATACAGTCACAGCGAAGACATGGCTGACGGCCATTATTTTTCGCATGTCTCCCCCAAATATGGAGACTTAAAAGAAAGATTAAAGGATGGGCATGTTTCTTATGCTGCGGCCGGGGAAAATATTGCCGCCCATTATACGGACGGCCCAGCTGCGGTGGAGGGATGGCTTAATTCAGAGGGCCACCGGAAAACATTGCTGGAGAAAGACTTTACCCATCTTGGCGTCGGGGTGTACCAGAAATACTATACCCAGGATTTCATTAAGGCACCATAGCCGGATACCGTTCCAGCCGAAGCTGGAGAGGGTCCGGCTGAAGGATGGTTAAAAAAGGCAGGCGGGCTGCCCGGGGCTTTTGAAAGGGTAAACAGCGGTATTTCCGGCTTCTCATTTCAAAATGAAAAAAGAACCCGTGCAATGGGCAATCTTTGTCCCGTCGTCCCGAAAGGCAGTGCCTTCCAGCACCATCGTTTGTGTGCCGCGGTGGATCACCTTTGCCTTCGCTTTTAAGCGGCTTCCCGTCCCAGGGGCAATATAATGAATGGTGAGACTGGACGTAACAGCCTGCTGGCCCGCCGGCAACAGGCTGTTTGCCATCACGCCCATTGCTGTATCAAGCAAGGTTGCTGTTACCCCGCCGTGAACGATGGAAAAATGATTGTAGAGTAACGGCGTAACCGGAATGTCCACCTCGCATTCTTCCCCGCCGTAATCCGCTTCCATCAGAAAAAGATCTTTGAAATATGTACGCTCGTTCCCGGCCTGCTTATTGGAAAGCCCGTTTAACATTTGCTGCAATACGATTAAGTCTTCTTCCGTTGCCGCTTGGACCACTTTTTCAAAAGTATGGCGTATTTCTTCTTTCATCTCCTGATACCTCTTTTAACGCGTTTTTTTAAAAAGCATACCCATATCGTATCAAAATTCACGGGAAATGAAAACCTTCACACCTGCTTGCTGCGGGCATATGCTGGAAATGAGGAAGGTATGTGAACGTAACAGAAAGCCAAGGTTCGAAAAAAATGTCTTCTCGCGGGGTGAGCGGAAATGGGAACGAAAAAATTGCATCCTTCCGTAGAAAAGTTTAAAGCATTTACAAAAACCCATCCTCTGATTTTAAAAGAAGTCCGGGGCGGAAAAAAATCTTTACAGGATTTCTTTGAAGAATGGTATATACTGGGCGAAGATGACCCGGTCTGGGAAAAGTACGTGGCAGAAGGCAGTGGACCGAAGGAAAAAACGGGCGGGAAAAGCAGCTGGCTGAACCAGCTTGGCACGATGCTCGAGAACCTGGATACAGCACAGGTCCAGGGCCACTTGCAGCATTTGACGGAAGCGATTGCCGCCGTCCAAAATGTGATCACGCAGTTTACAGGACCGCAACAGGCGCCGCAATCGCGGGCTCCCCAGCCGAAGGGCCCGTTTTCATTCAGAAAAGACTAGAAAGGGGCTGCACATATGCGGAACGAAGTGATGGAAGTCATCCGGCGGTCGAATGAATGGAAAACCTTTTTAAGGGAGCAGCCGGTGTGGTACCGGAAATTGTCAAGGCATCCCGGGGAACTGGAACAGTTTCAAATTGCCGCGCTCCATTATTACCAGAAAACGATCCCTCAGCGGGTTGAAAAGTTTGCAAACGGGTTGCAAATGGCACAAATGATGATGCATATGATGCAGTCCATCTATGAACAAGGATGATTTCCAAAAAAATTTGCCTTTTTTGAGTAAATCAGCGCTTTCTTGCGGAAAATAACCGCAAGGAGTGATCGAAATGAAAATGGTTGCAGGATTCCTTGCTGTATGTTTGCTGTGTGCCGGCTGCAGCGGGCACATGCCGCGTAAAGAGCAGCGGGAAGCGGATGCTGCTTCTGCGGCAGAAAATCAGGCATCCGTCCGGTATTTTGTAAAGGACCAGGATTTATTTGTGGAATGCATGATTCCAAGCGTCACTTTTTCAGGCAGCCGGCATGCCAAACCGGCAAAAATCAAAGTTTATGTGGATGGTGTATGGAAAGGCGAGTACAATACGGCTGCATTTGTTGTAAAAGGGCTTGATAAAGGGGTACATACCGTGCAGCTGGAAGTGGTGGACAAAAACACAGGCGCCCGCTTAGGCATTCACAGGCAGTTTTATATTTCTGTCAGCTGACCGGGCAAATTCGCAAAGCTTGCGGAAACATGGTAAAATCATCATGTGGAGGTGAGCTTTTTGCTTGCAACATTGGAAAGCGCGGAAATTTTGTCCCAAGCCGAAGCACTGGCGAAAATGGTCATTGCCTCGGATATTGCCGAAAATTACCGGGACTGCTATAGCAAGATGTATCATGATCCCGCCACACAGCAGAAAATCCGGAAATTTGCGCGCCTGAAAGAGCAGTTTGAGGAAGTCCAGCGCTTTGGCAGGTATCACCCTGATTATAAACGCATCAACAAAGAAACAAGGGAAGCCAAGAGGGAAATGGATCTGGATGAAAATGTCGCCAGATTCAGGCGGGCGGAAAATGCCCTCCAGGACCTGCTCGACCAAATCAGCCTGCTGATTGGCAAATCTGTTTCTGAACATATAAAAGTGCCGACCGGAAATCCGTTTTTTGATGCATCTTGTTCCGGCGGCTGCGGAACCGGCGGCAGCTGCAGCTGTTCTGCATAATAACCGCGATAAGGCCGCAATCTGCGGCCTTTCCTTATTGTTCCGTGAAAAAAGGTATGATACACTCATTAAAAAAGCACGAAGGGGAAACGCTATGTTATCAGATCGGCAGGGCCTCATCATTTGGCTGTATCAGATGAAGCATACGAAACATTTACGAAGATTCGGCAATGTCCATTATGCGTCGAAAAGGATGAAGTATGCCGTCCTTTATTGTGACCGCAAAGAGATAGAACAAGTAAAAGCGAAAATTGAAAGTCTTCCGTTTGTAAGGAAAGTGGATTATTCCATGAAGCCGTTTTTAAAAACGGAATATGAAAACGCAAAACCGGACAAAGCAAAAGAATACGACTATAAAATAGGGTTATAAAGGCGCCCGGGTTTGCATGCCGGCATTCCCTGCTGCGTGTGAATCAGCAAATCCGCCGTGCCCAAAAAAGCGTTGCTGCCCGGAAGCTCCGTCCCGCGCATTTTAAATCAAGCACATCCGGCTGCACTCTGGCCGAAATATTTATTGCAGCGGCGCAATCAGCCGGTTCATTCTTAATATGCCGATTAAATATTGATAAAAAAGGGTTTTGTCGGAAAAAGACGAAGACGGCCGGACTTCGAGTTCCACAATGTCCGCTCCTAAAGCGGCTGCGGTTTCGGCAAACAGGCTGTACCGTTTATTCGGCTGCACCCGCGGATCCGGAATCCCTTCAAGGCAAACGTATAGCGCCTGAAATTCCCCCGGATCGGTCGGTTTTAAAATGAGCACGGGCGAAGTGACGGCTTGATCCGCAACGATGGTATGAAGGGCAAGCATGCCGTGCAGCCGGTGCCGGTTTGCTTTTGCCAGTTCGATCAGTTCAAATAAATCTGTATATCCGTTCCCCAGTTCAATAAATCTTTGCTGCATCCTCTATTCCTCGCTTACAAACAAATTTGCTGTTTCTATTCTACTGCACTTCTTTTTATTCGGAAAGTATTTCTGCAAAATAAACCGGGCGAAATGCCGGCCCGGCTTTTTGAAACGACGTGCCCACTCTAGATGCGGAAAATAAAAAACCCTGCAGCCAATACTGCAGGGCCCTTCTATATCCTTATTCCGGACAGAAGGCAAAGGGAGAGGAGAAACCGGAGGAAGAACTTATGGGGAAACGTAAGTCTTCTCCGCGGTTGGCAGCAACATCTTTTGATGCTGCTGGTATCATTATGGCCAACTTTTCCTGAATTATACTTTTGCTTTAAATTTTGGTGAAAAACTTTTCCACCCGTCCGGAAAATATGGTAGGATAAGATGGAAATCTGATGATACGTGGTGACCAGCATGAGAGTCATTTCAGGCAGCCAAAAAGGCACTGTTTTAAAAGCCGTTCCGGGAATGGGGACGAGGCCTACGACAGATAAAGTAAAAGAAGCGATTTTTAATATGATCGGCCCGTATTTTGAAAAAGGCCTGGGCCTCGATTTATATGCAGGAAGCGGCGGGCTCGGGATTGAAGCCTTAAGCAGGGGCATGGAGAAAGTCATTTTTGTGGATAAGGACATCCAGGCGCTGCAAACCGTCCGGGCCAACCTGGCAAAATGCGGGTTTGAAGGCAGGAGTGAAGTGTACCGGAACGATGCCGGCCGTGCATTGAAAGTGCTGGCGAAACGGGGGCTTGCCTTTGATGCGGTATTCCTCGACCCGCCTTACAAAAAGCAAAAATTAACCGCGATGCTGGAATTTATCTCGGCAAACGGCCTTCTCCGTGAAAACGGTTACGCCGTTTGCGAGCACGACGCCGGGCTGGCCTTGCCTGAAAAAGCGGGCAATCTTCATACATATAAAACAGCACAGTACGGCATCACCGGCATCACGATTTACACGAAAAAGGGGGATGAAACCCGTGGGGAAGACCGCGATATGCCCGGGCAGCTTTGATCCGATTACAAACGGGCATCTGGATATTATTAAAAGAGGGGCAAAAGTATTTGACAAAGTTTATGTGGCAGTGCTGAATAATATTTCAAAACAGCCGCTGTTCGATATTGAAGAAAGAAAAGCGCTGATTCGGGAAGTGACAAAAGATATCCCGAATGTGGAAGTCGATTCCTTCCAGGGGCTTTTAATGGAATATGCGGAATCCAAAAAAGTGGATGTAATTATCCGGGGCTTACGGGCTGTTTCGGATTTTGAATATGAATTGCAGCTGACGTCCATGAACCGTGTGCTGAATGACAGAATTGAAACCTTTTTTATCATGACAAACAACCAATATTCTTTTCTCAGCTCAAGCATTGTGAAAGAAATCGCCAAATACCACGGCAATATTGCTGAACTTGTACCGCCGGTTGTGCATAAAGCATTGAAAAAGAAATTTCAGGGGCAATAGAAAAAGCGACCGGGGACCGGACATGCCGGCTATACATAAAGCGACGGGAAAATCCCGGGCGGGGCCGGTTTTGCACTTAAAGCGCCGGCCAATAAGGCTCCCTAAAACCGGGTATGCCGCGTTCATACACGGCACTAAAAATCCCTAAAAAAACAGGGCCGACCCGGGGTACCGGTCTGTGTACCGGAAAATTTGCGAAGGCATCAGAAAAAGCGGGAATGCTCCCCGCTTTTTTGCGCCTCTGTCAGGCCCGGTCCGCCCGGCAGGATCGGTAATAAAGGAAAATGTACAGCACAAGACAGGACAGGGTGAACAGCGGCCCGTAAATTTCAAGCCAATTTGTCAAACGCGCGTACAAGCTGCGGCCTCCACCCGGCATGCTGAAAGCTTCCTGCCACGCGCTTTTTTCGGCAAAAAAGCGTAAGTATACCGGATTCCAAATGAGCCGGATGATCATAGCTGACAGAAAGCCGTGCAGCACGCGGGCAAGAACAAACGGCCGGAAACGGATATCCGTCTGGGCAAGAATACTGGCCACCTGCGCCTGGATGCTGAACCCGCCAAAGCCGAGGATAAAGCTTGCGGCGATGACCTGCTGAAGCAGGGGGGATTCCTGGACTTCACTGATCATTTGGATCCCGAGCGTCACTTCGAAAAGGCCGGAAATGAGCGGGATGCTCAGTTTTTCCGAAAAATGCGCGAGGTGAAGTAGCTGGGAGACAAGCGTGCCTAATACGGATGTGACATGCATATACAGAAGCAATTTATTAAAGACTGAAAACAGGATGATAAATCCGCCGATCATTAAGAGCGTCTGGATGGCGGACATTACCGCGTCCCCGAGCAGCTTCCCGATCGGCTTGCTGTTTTTAATTCTTGTCGCATGCAAAACGATAAGCGCTTCTTTTAAAAGAAAGGTATGTTTCTTTTTCGGCCTTTTTGTATCCTCGCCAGTTCCGTAAAAACGCATCACCAGGCCGACAATAATATTGCCCGCATAATGCGCCGCGGCAAACAAAATGCCGAGAGAAGGATTATGGAAAAAGCCGACAGCGACCGCTCCAAAAATAAAAAGGGGGCTGGAAGAACTGGTAAACGCTACAAGCCGTTCTGCTTCAATCCGGTCAATCTGTTTTTCCTGGCGGAGACGTGCGGTCAATTTTGCCCCTGAAGGATTGCCGGAAGCAAGCCCCATGGCCCAGGTAAACCCGCCAACACCCGGAACACGGAACAATGGCCGCATTAAAGGCTCCAGGAGGACACCGACGAAGCGGACAACTCCGAAGCCGATCAGCAGTTCGGAAATGACAAAAAAAGGAAAAAGTGAAGGGAAAACGACTTCCCACCACATATTTAAACCCTGAATGGAGGCTTTAAAAGATTCATCTGGCAATACAATCATGGAAATCGCCATTATCGAAACGCTGAAGGCCAAAATGGCGCTTTTGAGTTTAGACTGGTACAATCTGTGTTCCTCCCCTGTCTTTCAATACGCAGCACTTGCTCGCTTGTCCTTATAAATCAAATATACTCATAGGTCTGTAAATTAGACCATAAACTGTACGAAAGAGAAGCACGAGGAGGGGGACGATGGCGGGCCGCCCGAAAATCGGATTGGCGCTCGGCTCGGGAGGCGCCAGAGGTTTTGCGCATATCGGTGTATTGAAAGTTTTCGAAGAGGAAGGCATTCCGGTGGATATGATTTCCGGCAGCAGCATTGGGGCGCTGGTTGCGGCGCTGTATGGGGCGGGGCGGACTGTCCGCGAGATGGAGCTGCTTTCCGGCGCATTTAAACGCAAATATTATTTGGACTTTAAAATTGGCAAGATGGGCCTGATTTCAGGAAAAAGAATTGAAGATCTGATCCGCTTGCTCGTTCACGGGAAAAAACTTGAAGAATTGAACCCGCCTGTCGCCGTTGTCGCCGCAAATCTTTCAAACGGCGAAAAAACGGTGTTCAGAAAAGGGCCGGTTGCAGAAGCGGTACGCGCCAGCATTTCCATCCCCGGCATTTTTGTCCCGAAAAAAATCAAGGGCCATCTCTTTGTGGACGGCGGCGTGGCGGACCGCGTCCCGGTGTCTGTTGTAAAGGAAATGGGGGCGGAGCTTTTGGTCGGGGTGGATGTTTCCGCCATGAAAAAAGAAGCGGAAATCCGCCATATTTATGATGTTATTATGCAAAGCATCGATATCATGCAGATGGAACTGGCCGAAAGCCGGAAAACGGAAGCCCATGTTTCGATCCGCCCCGATGTCTCGATGTACAGTTCAATGGCTTTTACAAATGCCGGACAAATCATTAAGATAGGGGAAGAAGCCGCAAAACAATCCGTAATTGAAATACAGCAATTGCTGGAAAAATGGAAGGAGCTCGACAAATGAAACACCGAAACATCCGGCGGCGCATACTGATTGCGGCAGTGCTGATCCTTGCCCTCCTGTCGTTTGTGCCGCTGCCTTATTATATTGAAATGCCGGGGAGCGCCATGCAGCTTGCCCCGCTGATCAAAGTAAAAGGTGGCTATCCTGAAAAAGGCCAGTTGATGCTGACGACTGTCCGTATGGGCCGCGCGAATCCGTATACGTATCTTTGGGCAAAAGTGAGAAAACACGAGGATGTCGTGCCGGTTCGTGAAATTATGGATAAAAATATGACGGACGAGGAATACAATGTCTATCAGCTTTATTTAATGGAATCAGCAAAACATAATGCTATCCAGGCTGCTTTTAAGAAGGCGAAAAGGCCGTTTAGCTCCCGTTATGAAGGGATTTATGTCCTGAATGTATATGACGGGATGCCGGCCGCAAAAGTGCTCAAAGCCGGAGACAGAATTACAAAAGTGGATGGCCATGCATTCAAGTCTTCCAAACAGTTTATGCACTATGTCGCAAAGAAAAAAGCCGGGGACAAAGTGGAATTGACCTATGTGCGCCAGAAAAAGGCGAAGACGGCAACCGTTGCGCTTGCAAAATTTAAGGAAAACCACCATAAAACGGGAATCGGGATCAGCCTTGTCGATGACCGGACCATCAAATCCGACCCGGCCGTGAAAATGGATACTGAAAAAATCGGCGGCCCTTCCGCCGGGCTGATGTTCACATTGGAAATCTACAACCAGCTGACCAAACAGGACATTACAAAAGGCTATAAAATTGCCGGAACCGGAACCATTTCGCCAAACGGGGAGGTTGGCCGCATCGGCGGAATTGATAAAAAAGTGATTGCAGCGGACAAAGCGGGGGCGGACATTTTCTTTGCCCCGGATGATACGATTCCACCCGAAATGAAAAAAGCCGACCCTGGCATCAAGCCGAATTACGAAGAGGCAAGAGCGGCCGCGAAAGAAATCGGGACGAACATGAAAATTGTACCGGTCAAAACACTGGATGATGCACTCGCCTATTTAAACGCCCTGAAACAGAAATAACCGGAAAGCCGCTTGTTTTAGCGGCTTTTCCCTAATAAGGGGAAGGCCGTCACGCATTCCGGGTTTTACCTATAAGCCGGCATGTAATGTGTGATCCGGCTTGTTCGCTTTCAAAAAAGGTGCCAGCCTGCACGCATGCAGCTTTTTCCCCTGCAAAAAGCCGTCCTCATCATCTTGCGTTTCATCCGGTTATTCCCAGCTCCATGCCCGAAGCTTTCCGCCTGTAAAAAGGCAGCCTGCAGATTCACGCGCCATCCGTTTTTTCGTCTGCGAAAAAAGGCGGCTTGCTGAATTCCCGCGCCATCAGGCTTTCCCGTTCATTTGCCGGAAGCGGGAGGGCATATATCCGCGCGGCCCTTATGTCCGGTGCAAGCAGCGGGGCAGTTTGCAGCGAAAACTTTGAAATAACGGGAACCGGTACCGTTTTTTTCACGCTGTTCAAATAGCGCCTTCCCGTTTCGTTCATGGCGAGCAGCCGGATATACGCCGGTTTTGCCGCATGCCTTTTGATTTCTGTTTTTTTGGCATTGGTTAACAAATGGGTGCAAATTCGCTGTAGCCTTGTCCATGTGTATCGTTTTGTTTTCACTTTTCTCATGAAATCGGGAAAACTGTTGGCGGATACCGCGGCTTTTTTTAAACGGTATTCAATGCCTTCTTCCACTTCATAAATGGCGCGCAATTCCTCTTCGGAAGAGGAAAGCAGCCGGTAGTGCAAAAAAGGCCAGTAAAGCGCCCAATGGTGGAAGTGCCCGTTGTTGTTGCGGTGCCGGCTCAGTACATGAAACGCTGGTTCCGGTATTGCCGGGCGGGCAGCGTGCAGATCTTCGCTTTGCAGGATGGTTTTTCTGATGGCGCTCGCACTTGCAATTTCACTGGTTATCGCGGCGTCATGATGCCCGGCTGCTTTTCTTTGGACGGTAAAAGCCTCCATCGCCGGGTTTTGCCTGGCTGCCGCGAGCATATAATGAAAGCCGAGAATATTATTGGGCGAACGTAAATCGAGCGCACTGCCTGGGGCGAGCTTTTGAAAGCTGTTTGATAGCGCAGCCGGATAGCTGATGCCTTTTTTGACCTCGCGCTTGACGGATGCGTTAAATGCCGCCTCGTTTTGAAGCAGGGCGGCGGCCGCCTGGCGGAATGCTTCGATGTCGCCGGATTCGCTGCCGAAGCAGAAGCTTTTGCACTGCAAAGCGTCCAAAACGGCAATCCCGCCTGCCGCAAATGTTTCGGCAGGCTGCACGGCAAATGCATACGGCAGTTCGACAACGAGATCCGCGCCCGATAATACGGCCATCTCCGCCCGCGTCCATTTTGAAACAAGCGCCGGCTCGCCCCGCTGCGTAAAATAGCCGCTCATAACGGCAATGATGCACTCTGCGCCTGTCATCCGCCGCGTCTCGCTAAGATGGTGCAGATGGCCATTATGAAAAGGATTGTACTCCACAATGATGCCGGTACTTTTCAAATTGTGATTCCCCTTTCCGGAAGATTTGAATGTTTAAAGAAATCCGTTTGGGATAAGTTATTTTTAACATAACCGGCAAAAAAAGCAATCCTGCCGGCTGCAAAATTTTTTGAAAAAAACGGGGAGACTTGAGACAAAAGCGTAAAAAGGATGCGCCTAAAAAGTTTAGGCCGGTTTCTGTTTTGAAGAAAAATTTTCGTTTTGGACATCATGGTTGTAAAGCAAAAAATATTGACAAAAGGTATGAAGGAAGCTATAATTACCTTTGTTGTCTTGGGGTGATGAAAGTGAAATGGTCTGCCATTCAATTGCAAAAATTTCGGGACAAGCGCTTTGAGATAGATGGGTCGGTTGATATTACAAAAGATTTAATGGAAACTGATTCCGAGATCCGCGGGGCCTCGCCTTTCCACGTAACGGGAACGGGGAGCGTTGCGCGGGGCAGGGTGACGTTTGACCTTCACGTTGAAGGGACGCTTGTGCTGCCTTGTGCCCGGACGCTTGTTGATGTACATTACCCGGTAGACTTGAAATCGACAGAAACGTTTCTTCTTGAGCCTTCCGATTATGAAGGCGCTGAAGATGAAGAAGTGCATGTTGCCGAAAATGAGGTCATTGATTTGATACCGGTTATGAAAGAATTGATTTTGCTCGACATTCCCATGCAAGTTTTCAGCGAGGAAGCTAAAAAAGGCGAACTGCCGCATACGGACAACTGGCAGGTGCTGACGGAGGACGAGTATTTGGAAATGGAGCAGAAGGCGGAAAAAGCGGTAGACCCGCGTATGGCCGGCCTTGCGAAATTTTTTGACCAGGATTCTGAATAACCGCCATCTTCGGCTAAAATGATATGCTGATCTCTTATAAGGAGGTGGGAAGAATGGCTGTACCTTTTAGAAGAACTTCTAAAACGGCAAAAAGAAAACGCCGCACACATTTTAAATTGCAAGTTCCCGGCATGGTTGAATGCCCGAGATGCGGTGAAATGAAAATGGCGCACCGCGTATGCCCATCTTGCGGTTTTTACAAAGACAAAGTTGTGGTAAATAAATAATAAAAGAGCACGGCGCAAACCCGTGCTTTTTTATTTGCCTAAAAAACGCGATCCCTTCCCGCCATAAGCCCCTGCCTGTTCTTCCCTTTTTCCTCGAAATTTTGCAGCGGCTTTTCGTCTATCTTTTCTATTAACGGCATATGAATAGTATTAAAAAGGATGGGGGGAAAGATATGCCGGCAGTCAGACAGGATGCCTGGACAAAGGAAGAAGATTTGTTGCTATCGGACATTGTGTTGCGCCATATCCGCGAAGGCAGCACGCAGCTCCGGGCGTTTGAAGAGGCAGGGAAGCGGATGAACCGGACCGCAGCGGCATGCGGGTTTAGGTGGAATTCTTATGTGAGAAAGCAGTACGCCTCCGAAATTGAGGCCGCAAAAAAAGAAAGAAAGGAAAGAAAACAGCTTGTCCGGGATTCCGGGAGAGCGCCTGCTGAAGAAGGGCCGCAGGCAGAAGCGACGCTGTTTGATGCCATCCGTATCCTTCAGCAGCTTGCGGAAAAAAGCAGGCACGAGAGTGGGCAGTTGTCCGCATCCCGGCGCGGTACAGAGGAATGGAAAAGCAAATATGAGGCGCTGCTTCAAAAGTATCTTGAAGAAAAGGAAAAGCATGAGCAGCTGCAAAAAGAATACAGTGCGCTCCTTTCCATTATGGAAAAAGCACGGCAGTTGTCTGAACAAGATTAAAGCGGCGGCACATCCCCTGGACCTTAAAAGGCAGGGGACATTTTTTGTTCGTAAAAGGCAAAAAAAGAACCGGAATCCGGTTCTTTAAGAAGAGGTCGTTTTTTTGTCCTGTTTTGCGTCTTTCAGCTTCACGCCGTGCGGCAGCCAGACAAACGGATTTTCGCTCAAATCACGCTCAACATTATAAGGAACGGGTTTGAACCCCATTTTTTCCCAAAATCCCCGCGACTTCAGGCGGGCGTTTGTTTTAATCGGCAACCCGAAGCTTTTGGCAAAATCAACAAGCGCCCGGCCGTAATTCTTATATTGATAGTTCGGGAGCACTTCCAGTTTCCAAAGTTCCAAAAATGTTTGCGGAGGGTCAAAATAGAGATCATATTTTGCATCCCGTTCGTAAAGGCTCATGCGCGCAACGAGTTTATCGGCAAAATAGATGCCGTAAAATGGCGAGTCGGCGTTGTCTTCAATAATATTGTCTTGCAAATCTTCGAGCATGGACAGTTCCTGCTGCCCGTACTCTTTAAACTGTTTGAATTCTTCGAGCGTTTTGTAGTTCACTTTCAGCCTTTTCACTTGGTAAGCCATATCAATTCCCCCATCCCTCTTTATAGTGCTGTGTCGCGGCAGCATGGCGGCGATTCTTGCATAAAACCGGTTGATATTATCATTATATAACAAACAATTGGAAGAATGAAAGAAATACGTGTAAGCGGTCGCACCTCATTTTTTGTCCGGAATTTTCTTTTCCATTCCCTTATTGCCTGTTAAAATGGAGCAAAGAAAATGGAAAGGGGCGGGCAAAATGAAAATCGGGATTATTGGCGCTGGCGCGATCGGTTTATTATACGGGGGCTGGCTTGGAAAGTTGCATGAAGTGACCCTGTTTCCAAGGACGAAGGCACAGGCCGGGCAGCTGAATGAAAAAGGGATTACCGTAAAAGACAGCGCATCTTCGTTCAGGACGATTGTCAAAGCGGATGGCACGTTCTCTTCACTTTCCTCCCAGGATTTGGTGATTGTTGCCGTCAAGCAATATGACCTTCCCGCTGTTGCAGCCGTTTTAAAACACGAAGATGGTGGGGTGCCGGCCTTGTTTTTGCAAAACGGCATGGGCCATCTGGCTCTTCTTGAAAAATTGCCGCAAAAAACGATCCTTGTTGGCACGGTGGAGCACGGTGCATCCCGGCTTGACGGCACAACGGTGAAGCATAACGGGCACGGCAAAACGAATATCGCCGTCTACCGCGGAAAATGGGACGAAAGCGTGCAGCTGCATACAGATGCATTCCCGTTCACGATGCAGCCGGATTATGAGCTGATGCTTTTGCGCAAATGTTTCGCCAATGCCGTCATCAATCCGCTCACAGCCATTTTAAAGGCAAAGAACGGGGAACTGGTCAAAAACCCGCATTATGCCCGTGTGTTCCGCGTCGTATTTGAAGAACTGGCGGCGCTTTTCCCGAAACTTTCGCGGGAAAAGATGTGGGAGGAAGTCACCGGCATTTGCAAAAATACATGCGAAAATGAATCATCCATGCTGAAAGATGTGAAAAAAGGAGCGCGGACCGAGATTGACGCGATTCTCGGTTACATGCTGGAAACGGCTGCCCGTCAAAACAGTCAGGTTCCGCTTGCGTCCGCCCTTTATGAAATGGTGAAAGGGATGGAGGATAAGGGGTGAGGCACGTTCCGGGTGTTGCCGCCGTGCCTGCAGCGGCCGGAAACAGGCCTTCTGTTTTTGAAACGGGCATCCTTGAAACGGGCAGGCAGGCTTTTTTTCTTTTTTTCACAAAAATGCTATACTCAATGAGAAAATCAATGAAAACGAGAAAGGAAGAATCATTTGATGGAACTGGAAAACTTTTCAATTCCAGCAACGAATCGGTTCGCTTCCCTCTATCTTGCGCAAAAATCTCCTGTAAAGGATTTTTTTCATTATGACATAACGGATGCTTCTGTTTTCCATAAAAGAGTGGAAGATTTAAAAAAACGGGCTTTTAACCGGGAAGGGCTGGCAGATTGTATCGGGCACTATATGGAAAAATTTGGGATTTCTCCGGAGACGGCCCGTTCCTTGGAAAAATTAAGGCAGCCGGACGCTGCTGTTGTGATCGGCGGCCAGCAGGCAGGGCTTTTAACAGGGCCGCTTTATACCATCCATAAACTGATTTCCATTATCCGGCTTGCCAGTGAGCAGGAAGAAGTCCTTCAAATTCCGGTTGTGCCTGTTTTCTGGATAGCGGGCGAGGACCATGACTATTTGGAAGTGAACCATATTTATGCTGAACAGGAAAGGCGTTTAAAAAAATTCAGTTATGCTGAAGGGCCGCTTGAGAAAAAAATGATCTCTGACACCAAACCGGATCCTGCCCATTTAAAGAAATGGATACATAAAGTTTTTGAAGCATTTGGCGAAACCGAACATACCAATGCCCTTCTTTCCCGGCTGGAGGCGTTTGCAGACAGGGCGCAAAGCCTTTCTGACCTGTTTGCCTGCATGATCCACGATCTTTTCAAGGCGTACGGGGTGCTGCTCATCGATTCGGCTGATGCGCACTTGCGGAAGATCGAGGCGCCGTTTTTTGAACGGATGATCCGGGATTATGGCACGATTACGGAAGCGGTCCTCTGGCAGCAGCAGGAAATTGCGCGGTTTGGGTTTCCAAAAGCGATTGACATTTCGAGCCGGGCGCTGAATCTTTTTTATTATGACGGGAAGGAACGGATTTTGCTTGCGTACAGTCCGGAGCACGGCGGATTTACCGGGAAAGGCGGCAGCCCCTTTTTTACGGAGGAAGCGTTGCTCGCGCTTTGTGCGAAAAGCCCTGAACGGCTGAGCAATAATGTTGTCACACGACCGCTCATGCAGGAATGGCTCTTCCCAACCCTCGCGTTTATCGGCGGGCCGGGCGAAATTGCGTACTGGGCCGAGCTGAAGCGGGTGTTTGAAGAATTGGGGATTCTTATGCCGCCTCTTGTGCCGCGGCTCAACATTACGCTGCTTGAGCGAGCGGTCCAAAGGGATATCGAGGAACTGGAACTCGATATCGGGCATGTATTAAAATACGGGACCCGGAAAGAGCGGGAAAAATATTGGAATGCCGCAAAAGATGAGAATATGGACGCACTCATTGCAGAAACAGAAAAAATGCTGAAAATGCAATACGATAAAATTTTCGCCGCAATTGGAAAGGGGCTGCAACCGCTTGCCCGCAAAAATCTCGATTTTCACCTCGGGCAGCTTGCGTTTTTGCAGCGGAAAGTGGATGAAGAGATTGCGGGAAAACATGATGCCGTCCTTGAAAAATACGCACGGGTCGAACGTGCTTTGCGCCCGGACGGCAATCCCCAAGAAAGGGTTTGGAACCTTTTTTATTTCCTTAACAAATACGGGACAGACTTTATCCACACCCTTGCCGCCCTGCCGTTCGCATTTGACGGCACCCATAAACTCGTTAAAATTTAACCGGCTGACAGCGGCCGGCTTTTTTTGTGCAAAAAAACAGGGGAGAAGGGGCGTTGGTTTGCGAAGTGAAAAAGCGGGCTGCCGGGGTCTGGCCATGCTGGAATCGGGTTTTACGGCCGGCAAGTTTTCAATTGATTTTTTCTTGCAAAAAGCAGGAAATCAAGCGCGCGGGGAGAATATAAAAATTAAAGTGGTGAAAGGTGGGGGATTGTGGTAAATTATTAATATGAAGTGGGAAGCGGGGGGCACGCGCCAATGTTCATGGGAGAATACCGGCACAATATCGATGTAAAAGGCCGTTTGATTGTACCGGCCAAATTCCGTGAACAGCTTGGCGATACGTTTGTCATTACCCGCGGGCTTGACCGTTGCATTTTCGGTTACCCTGCGGATGAATGGAAACAGGTGGAAGAAAAACTGAAGTCCCTTCCGTTAACGAAAAAAGATGCCCGCGCATTCACACGATTTTTCTTTTCGGGGGCGACCGAATGCGAGCGGGATAAGCAAGGGCGCATTCTGATTCCCGCACCGCTCCTTTCCTACGCGAAACTCGAAAAAGAATGCGTGGTGCTCGGCGTTTCCAATCGAATTGAGATTTGGAGCAAAGATTTATGGGAAGAATATTTTCAGGAATCGGAGGCCTCTTTTGCCGATATTGCGGAAAACCTCATCGATTTTGACCTTTAACATGTTCGATTGGATAGGAGATTCAGTATGTTTCAACACAAGACTGTTTTGCTGAAAGAAACCGTTGACGGGCTACATATCAAACCGGACGGGATTTATGTTGACTGCACGCTCGGCGGCGGGGGTCACAGCGCCTATTTACTTAAGCAGCTTACCGGCGGGCATTTATACGCTTTTGACCAGGATGAAACGGCGATTCAGCATGCCAAAGAAAAGCTTGCCCATGACCAAAACAGGATCACTTTTATTAAAAGCAATTTCCGCTATTTAAAATCTGAACTGAAAGCGCGCGGTGTGCAGGCTGTCGACGGCATCTTGTATGATTTGGGCGTCTCATCCCCGCAGCTTGATACACCGGAACGGGGATTCAGCTACCAGCATGATGCGCCGCTCGATATGCGGATGGACCTCGATGCTCCGCTTACCGCATATGAAGTCGTCAATGAATGGCCGTATGAAAAACTGGTCCGGATCTTTTTCCGTTACGGGGAAGAAAAGTTTTCAAAACAAATCGCCCGCAAAATCGAGGCGTCCCGTGCCAAAAAACCGATAGAAACAACCGGTGAACTGGCCGATCTAATTAAAGAAGCGATTCCCGCACCCGCACGAAGAAAAGGCGGGCATCCGGCAAAAAGGGTCTTTCAGGCGATCCGGATTGCCGTGAATGATGAATTATCCGCTTTTGAAACTTCTTTAACGGATGCCATTTCGCTTTTAAAACCGGGCGGGCGGGTCTCTGTCATTACCTTTCATTCCCTGGAAGACCGCATTTGTAAAAATATATTGAAAGAATTCAGCAGTGCAGGAGATTTGCCGCATGGGCTGCCTGTCATCCCAAAAGAATACGAGCCCGTATTAAAACTCATTACGAAAAAACCCATTATCCCGGATGATGAGGAAGTGGGCGGGAACAACCGGTCAAGGTCGGCTAAACTGCGCATTGCGGAAAAACGCTAAGAAAATAGAGGAGGGAGTTTTTTGAGTAATTTAGCAAGGCAGCCGAAACGTGCGCCGGAACAACAGCAACAGGTTGAAAAAAGAGTAGCCCCGGTCACAAGACGCGCGCAGATCACTTTAGGGGAAAAGATTATCGCAAGCCTTTTTGCTTTGTTCGTTCTGATTATGGCCGTGAAGATCGTATCAACGGAAGCTGCGATTTATAATGCCAACCGGTCGATTGAAGATACGAAAACCGCGATCCAGAACAAAAACAAGGTGACCGATGATTTGAAAATGCAAGTAAGCGAATTAAGCCGCTACGACCGTATTTACGAAAAGGCAAAAAAACTCGGCTTGAAATTGGACGAGAATAATGTCAAGGTTGTTGAAAATAAATGAAGTCTAGAAAACTGAATACAAACAGGGGGGCAGCGATATTATTTATCATATTCGGTCTGTCCTTTTTTATTATCGCCGTAAGGTTTTTGACGATTGAAATCACAGGGCAGGCAGACGGGAAAGTGCTCGCGGCAAAAGCGGCGAAAAAGTATTTGCGGACAAGCACCATTCCCGCTTCCCGCGGCAATATTTACGATGCAAGCGGGGAAGTGATCGCCGAAAATGTTGTTTCGTACAATCTGGTTGCTATTTTGGACCCGAAAGCCACGATTGATCCGGAACATCCGAAACATGTTGTCAACCCCCGGAAAACCGCCCAGGCCCTTGCAAAATATATTGACATGCCCGAATCAAAAATCTATTCGCTTCTGACACAAAAAGGGCGGTTTCAAGTGGAATTCGGGAAAGCGGGGCAGGATATTCCCTATCAAACAAAAAATGAAATTCAAAAACTGAACCTGCCGGGCATCCAGTTCGAAGCGGTGCCGAAACGCACGTATCCGAACGGTTCGTTTGCCTCCCATCTGGTCGGTTATGCGCAGAAAAATGAGACGGGCGGCCAAATGGCAGGCGTAATGGGAATCGAAAAAAGCATGAATGCCGCTTTGGAAGGGAAAGACGGAAAAATCAGTTATGAAGGCGACTTTTGGGGATATATTTTGCCAAACGCGCATAAAAAAGTCACCAAACCGAAAAACGGGGAAGATGTCTATTTAACGATTGACAAGAAAATCCAGTCTTTCGTTGAAGATGCGCTTGGCAAAGTCCAGAAGCAATACAATCCGAAAAAAGCGTTTGTTGTCGTGGCAGATCCGAAAACGGGTAGGATACTGGCGATGGGGCAGCGACCGACATTTGACCCGGAAACGCGGAAAGGTTTGAGCGTCTGGCAGAACGAAGCAGTCGAAACCGCTTATGAACCGGGCTCGACGATGAAAATTTTTACCTTGGCGGCGGCCGTCCAGGAAGGCGCTTTTCACCCGTATGCGACCTATAAGTCAGGGGAATTCCATGTAAAAAATGTGCCAAACCCGATTAAAGACCATAACGGCGGGGTCGGCTGGGGCAGGATCACCTTTCTGGAAGGGCTGCAGCGTTCTTCGAATGTCGCATTTGCCACATTGCTTGATTATATTAAGCAGGATAAACTTAAGCAATATTTGGAAGCGTTCGGGTTCGGGAAAAAGACGAAAGTCGGCTTGCCAAATGAAGCTTCCGGCAAAATTTTATACGATTATCCGGTCGAACGGTATACGACGACATTCGGTCAGGGCACAACCGTTACCGCAATGCAGATGATTCAGGCGGCAACAGCGGTTGCCAATGACGGGAAAATGATGAAGCCGTATGTAGTCGACAAAGTGGTCAATCCCACAACCGGAAAAACGGAAAAAACAAAACCAACCGTTGCCGGCAACCCGATCAGCGCGGACACCGCGAAAAAAGTCCGGGATTATTTGCGGACGGTTGTGACGAATAAAAAAACCGGGACCGGCACGGCCTATAACATTCCGGGCTATGAGGTGACCGGCAAAACCGGTACCGCCCAGATCCCGAATCCGAACGGCGGCGGATATTTAACCGGTACCGATAACTATATCTTTTCTTTTCTCGGCATGGCGCCGAAAGACAATCCGAAATTAATCGTTTACGCCGTTGTCCAGCAGCCGCATTTAAAAGCAGGCGAGCTTGGTGGCGAACCGGTTAAAGCGCTGTTTAACCCGATTATGAAGAACAGCCTGCAATATTTAAATATTAAACCGGCAAAAGGGAAGGCCGTACGCCTTGCCAAGCTTCCTGATTTTACGGGTGACAGCCGGACAGAAGCATCATCTGCCGTAAGAGCACTGGGGCTTACCCCTGTTGTGCTCGGCGATGGCGATACCGTGACAGCCCAGGAACCCGAGGCACAGGAAAAACTACTGCCGGGCGCAAAAGTATTTTTGAAAACAAATGGCAATAGGGTAATGCCGGATATACGCGGCTTTTCGAAACGTGACGTGGCGGGCGCTGCCAAACTGCTCGGCCTCCGCCTGGCCATAAGCGGGGAAGGCTATGCCGTATCACAAAGCATTCCGGCAAAGTCAAAGGTGAAATCCGGGCAGGCCCTTACTGTAAAATTTAAGAATCCATAGGCGGGCGACAGAAGGGATGCCGAAAAAAAAGCAAGCACAAGGCTTGCTTTTTTTCATGCGCGTGAAAAGGTACTAGCCGGATGCGTACAAGCATATAAATGGGTGTAAAGGCAACAAAGGGCTTGTTTCGCCCGGAGCGGATTTGCAGGATTTCAGAAAGCCTGCAGGGCTGAAACTTTTCATCTTTCCTGCGCCGTGGAGTCTGCTGCTTTGAGATTTAAATAAAGGAGGCGCGCTCGTGAAACGTGTATCCAATGTTACGGTGAGAAAGCGGCTTGTTTTTATATTGCTTTGCGGGATTGTCATTTTCAGCATTATAGATGTGCGGCTCGGTTATGTCCAGTTCGGGCTCGGGGATATGCTGACGGACAGGGCAAAAGCGCTATGGAGCAGAAGTATCCCTTTTGAAGGGGAGCGGGGAAAAATCGAAGACAGAAACGGCGTGCCGATTGCCTCCAACCAAAGCGCCCCGACGATTTTCATCATTCCGAGGCAGGTCAAGGACCCGGCGAAAACGGCAGAAAAACTGGGGAACGCCCTTGATGCAGACAAAGAAAAGATCTATAAAGAGATTACACAGGTCAGATCGATTGTCAGAATAAAAGAAGGGCGGAAAATCAGCAATGAAAAGGCAAATGACGTACGCCGCCTCGGGCTTTCGGGGGTCTATATCGCGGAAGATTCCAAGCGGTATTATCCGTTCGGCCGCTACCTTTCGCATGTACTCGGATTCACCGGCGCCGACAATCAGGGGCTGACCGGGCTCGAACTGTATTATGATGATGCGCTGAGCGGAAAAAAAGGGGCAGTCGAGTTTTATACGGACGCAAAAGGGAAGAAAAAGATGAAGGATATGGCGGATGAATATGAAGCGCCAAAAAACGGGCTTGACCTGAAGCTAACGGTTGATACAAAAGTCCAGACGGTCATTGAGCGCGAACTCGATAATGCTGAAAAAAAATATCATCCGGACGGGCTGATTGCGATCGCCATGGACCCGGACACCGGGGAAATTCTCGGGATGTCAAGCAGGCCGAGCTATACGCCTGACAATTATAAAAATGTGCCGCAGGAAGTGTATAACCGGAACCTGCCGATCTGGAGCACATACGAACCGGGATCGACATTTAAAATTATCACACTTGCCGCCGCCCTTGAAGAAAAGAAAGTGAATTTGACAAAAGACAAATTTTACGATTCCGGCGCGGTTGAAGTCGGAGGTTCGACGCTGCACTGCTGGAAAAGGGGCGGGCACGGCAGCGAAACGTTCCTTGAGGTTGTCCAAAATTCATGCAACCCGGGTTTTGTCGAACTCGGTGAAAGGCTCGGGAAAAATACATTGTTCAAATACATCCGCAATTTCGGGTTTGGCACAAAAACCGGCGTGGATCTATCCGGCGAAGCTTCCGGCATTTTGTTCAACCTTGATCGCGTCGGGCCGGTTGAACTAGCGACAACGGCTTTCGGGCAGGGGGTTTCTGTTACGCCGATCCAGCAGGTGGCGGCGGTCTCGGCTGCCGTAAACGGCGGGATCCTCTACAAACCGTATATTGCAAAGGAACTCGTCGACCCTGAAACTGGGGAAACGGTCATGCGAAAAAACCCGGTTGCCAAAAGAAGGGTGATCTCGGAAAACACGTCAAAACAAATCCGCCATGCGCTTGAAACAGTTGTCACACAGGGGAGCGGAAAAAATGCTTATGTGGACGGTTATCCGGTCGGCGGGAAAACCGGGACGGCGCAAAAAGCCAAAAACGGCCGCTATCTCGAAAACAATTATGTTTTATCCTTTATCGGTTTCGCCCCGGCCAATGATCCAAAAATCGTCGTCTACTTGGCGGTCGATAATCCGAAAAATACGATCCAATTCGGCGGCCAGGTGGCAGCCCCGATCGCGGGCACGATCATCGGCGACAGCCTGCGTGCCATGGGCGTCAAGCCGGTGAAAAACCAGGCGGAAAAAGAAAAAAGTTATTTTGAAACGCCAACGGTGAAAGTGCCAAATTTAATCGGGGAGACGAAAAAAGAGATGATGAACGACCAATACAATCTCAAACTTGACGTCAGCGGATCCGGAAACAAGGTGATCCGGCAGTCCCCTGAACCAGGCGTGAAAGTGGAAGAAGGCTCAACGATCCGGGTTTACATGCAGTAAAACAGACTTTCCATTTCCTTATTTACTTGGGCCCCGCCAGGCCCGACAATCCGGATTTGCATGCAGGAAAACAGGGCGGCGCCGTATGTCCGGCCGCCCGTGTTTTTGTTTCAAGGGGCATAAAACAGGGCTGCTCCGGCTTACATTTTAAAAATCAGCAGGACTTCATAGCTTAATGGCCGTTTTTTTTGTACAATAGAAAAGGACTGTATTTACATGTATACACAAAAAAGATGCAGCAACAAGGGTTTGGAACAGGAAGGGTTGGAAGCAAATGAAGTTACATACATTGTTAGAGGCATTGTCGTTTGTGAAAATGCCTGCTGTGAATCCGGAAATTACGGAACTTGTCCAGGATAGCCGGCTTGTCACGAAAAACAGTCTGTTTATTTGCATCAAAGGCTATACGGTTGACGGGCACAAGTTTGCCGTTGATGCGGCAAAACGGGGCGCAGCAGCCATTTTAGCCGAAAAGCCGGTCGATGTGGATGTACCGGTCATTATCGTCCGCAATACAAAACGGGCAATGGCGCTCCTTGCAGACCGGTTTTACGGGCAGCCGTCCCGCAAGCTCCGCCTTGTCGGGATTACCGGCACAAACGGAAAAACAACAACGAGCCATATTATCGAAAAAATATACCGGGATGCAGGCAGAACGACCGGCCTGATTGGCACGATGTATATGAAAATTGGCGATGAAACGCTGGAAACGAAAAACACAACGCCGGACAGCCTGACATTGCAAAAAATATTTCATGAAATGAACGCGCGCGGCGTCACCGACTGTGTGATGGAAGTTTCTTCGCATTCGCTTGTTGAAGGCCGGGTGCACGGCTGCGACTATGATATTGCCGTTTTCACAAATCTCACGCAGGATCATCTCGATTACCATAAAACAATGGCAGAATACCGGCGCGCTAAAAGTTTATTGTTTTCGCAGCTCGGGAACTCCTGCCCGCAGGATAAGCCGAAATATGCCATTTTAAATGCAGATGACGCCGCATCAAAAGAATTTGAACAAGTAACAGCGGTGCCTGTCATAACGTACGGGATCGACCGCGATGCGGATTTTATGGCCGAAAACATTGACATGCACGCCCGTGGGACGACATTCACGCTTGTGACGCCGTTTGAAAAACGGGAAGTCCGTCTGCAGCTTGTCGGGAAGTTCAGCGTCTATAATATGCTCGCAGCGATCGCAACCGGGGTTGTTTCCGGGGTGCCGCTTGATTCGATCATTAAAACGGCGGAAGCGATGGAAGGCGTGCGCGGCCGGTTTGAGCTCGTAAACGGCGGCCAGGATTTTTCCGTGATTGTCGATTATGCGCACACGCCCGACAGTCTGGAAAATGTCCTGAAAACGGTCCGGCAGTTTGCCAAGAAAAAAATCTTTGTCGTTGTTGGCTGCGGCGGCGACCGCGATAAAACAAAGCGGCCGGTGATGGCGCAAATTGCCTGTAAATATGCGGATTATCCGATTTTTACATCGGATAATCCGCGCAGCGAAGATCCGCTTGCCATTTTGCGCGAGATGGAAAAAGGGGTAGAAGGCGAGCGGTATGCATGCATCCCCGACCGGAGGGAAGCAATCAAAACAGCCATTTTCCGTGCAAAGGCGGGGGATGTTGTCCTGATTGCCGGAAAAGGCCATGAAACTTATCAAATCATTGGAAATGAAGTGCATCATTTTGATGACAGGGAAGTTGCACTGGAAATGATAAAGGAGCGGTGAAGCATATGTTATCATTCGGGGATACAGCCCGCCTTTTCAGTTTGGGCCGCGGCATGGAGATGGCGCTCGAATTTGCAACAGTCAGCGTGTTTGCAGATGTAAACCAGCCAAAGGGATTATACGTCCCTTTTTCTGAACCGGACATTAACCGGGCAATTGCACACGGGGCAATCGCGGCGCTTTGGAAAAAAGATGCGCCCGTGCCCCGCTATATACCGAATGATTTTCCGCTGTTTATGGCAGAAGATGTTTCTTTTGCTTTTACACAACTGGTACAGTTTTATCTAAAAAAAATGGAAAGCAAGGATTTGGATATGAAGACAACTTTTATTTTTTATGGCCCGGAATTGCGGGACAAAAACCCTCATACATATGATTTGGCGGATGCGGAAAACAGGAAGCGGCTGCTTTGTGCATGCAGGCGCCACGGGAGGGAAAAAGCATGATCGAGCAGGTAATTTTTTTTACAACGCTGATGGCTTTTTTAATTTCCGTGCTGCTTTCGCCCGTTTTTATCCCTTTTTTAAGGAGACTGAAATTCGGCCAGAGCATCCGGGAAGAAGGCCCGAAATCGCACCAGAAAAAATCCGGGACGCCGACAATGGGCGGCTTGATTATTTTGGTATCGATCATTGCATCCACGCTGGTCATGGCCGGTAAATTCGCTGAACCGACTGTCAGAATTTACCTGCTGCTGCTTGTTACGATCGGATTCGGGCTGCTCGGATTTTTGGATGACTTTATAAAAGTGGTGATGAAGCGGAATCTTGGTCTTACATCGAAGCAGAAACTGCTTGGCCAGATTCTCGTTGCCGTCATTTTTTATGTCGTTTTCCGCCACTTCCATTTATCTTCGGAAGTCTCGATTCCGTTTACGGACAAATCGGTTGATTTCGGCTGGTTTTACTTTGTCATCATTCTTCTCTGGCTTGTCGGGTTTTCCAATGCGGTCAATCTGACGGACGGGCTTGACGGCCTTGTATCCGGGACGGCAGCGATTGCTTTCGGGGCATTCGCCGTTTTGGCATGGAACCAGTCACAGGCGGATGTCGCCCTGTTTTCGGTTGCCGTAGTTGGGGCCGTGCTCGGTTTTCTCGTCTTTAATGCCCATCCGGCAAAAGTTTTCATGGGGGACACTGGATCGCTTGCATTGGGCGGGGCGATTGCCGCCATTTCGATTCTGACCAATCTTGAGATTCTTTTAATTGTGATTGGCGGTGTTTTTGTCATCGAGACTTTGTCTGTCATTCTCCAGGTGATATCATTTAAGACAACAGGAAAAAGAATTTTCAGGATGAGCCCGCTGCACCACCATTATGAGCTGGCGGGCTGGTCGGAATGGCGTGTTGTCGTGACGTTCTGGGCGGTAGGCCTTTTGTGTGCGATTTTAGGAATTTATATCGAGGTGTGGATGTAACATGAAAAATATCACGGAATATGAACATAAAAAAGTATTGGTGCTCGGGCTGGCAAAAAGCGGGGTGAGCGCGGCTTCCCTGTTGCACCGGCTCGGGGCGTTTGTAACGGTGAATGATTATAAACCGCTTGAAGAGAACCCGGAGGCGCAGGGGCTTTTGGAACAGGGCATCAAAGTCATTTGCGGCAGCCATCCGATCGAACTGCTGGATGAAGGCTTTGAACTGATTGTGAAAAATCCGGGCATCCCTTATTCGAACCCGCTTGTTGCAGGGGCGCTTGAAAAAGGGATCCCGGTCATTACCGAAATCGAGCTGGCCTATAAAATTGCAGAATGCCCTATGGTCGGCATTACGGGAACGAACGGGAAAACGACGACCACCACTTTGATTTATGAAATTTTCCAGGCGGATCCGCATTTTGATCCGTTAATTGCCGGAAATATCGGCAAAGTGGCTTCCACGGTGGCGCAAAAAGCAAGCGCGGGCCAGCAGATGGTGGTGGAGCTGTCTTCTTTCCAGCTGATGGGCGTGCAAACGTTCAGGCCGCATATTGCCATCATCACGAATATTTATGAAGCCCATCTCGATTATCACGGGACAAAAGAAGCTTATGCAAAAGCAAAATCAAATATTACCCGGAACCAGACAGAGGATGATTTCCTGATTCTGAACCATGCCCAGCCGGAACTGTGGGATCTGGTCTCCTTCACAAAAGCAAAAATTATTCCTTTTTCAACGAAGGAATATGTTGAAGACGGCGCATCGGTAAAAGACGGCAGCATCATGTGGAAAGGCGAAAAAATCATGGACCGCGCTGAAATTGTGCTGCCGGGAGACCATAATCTGGAAAATATTTTAGCCGCTGTCGCCGCTGCCAAGCTGATGGGGGCAAGTAATGATGCTATCCGCGGCGTGCTCGCAACGTTCAAAGGCGTCAAGCACCGGACGCAATATATTGGTGAAATCAAAGGGCGGAAATTTTACAACGATTCAAAAGCGACCAATATCCTGGCCTGCAAAGCCGCACTCGCTGCTTTCCATCAGCCGGTCATTCTGCTTGCCGGAGGGCTCGACCGCGGCAACGGCTTTGATGAACTGATCCCGGCTTTGAAGTACGTCAAAGCATTGATTACTTTTGGGGAAACCGCGCCGAAACTGGAAAGCACCGCGAAAAAAGCAGGCATTCCGGTCATCCGCACGGTGGAAAACGTGGAAGAAGCCGTCCCGGCCGCGTGGGCATTATCCGAACCGGGCGATTGCATTTTGCTGTCGCCGGCATGCGCCAGCTGGGACCAGTACAAATCTTTTGAAATTCGTGGTGATATTTTCATCGACGCCGTGCATAAGTTAAGATAAGGGCTTGGACCGCTTTTTTACCGGTGCGGTTTGCCGGTTTTTGCGGGAAGCTCTAAATCTTTTCTGGGGTGGGCGCGGATGCCGTCGAAAAAAACGAATCCCGACTTTTTATTAATCATTGTGACCCTGGCGCTGCTTGCAACCGGGCTCCTGATGGTGTTCAGCGCGAGTGAGATCGTGGCGGAGTACAAATTTAACGATGCATTTTATTTTTTGAAGCGGCAGCTGCTTTTTGCCGGGCTCGGCGTGGCAGCGATGTTTTTCGTGATGCGCATTGATTACTGGACGTGGCGGGCATGGGCGAAAACCATCCTGGTCATTTGTTTTGTGCTGCTCGTCCTTGTGTTGATTCCCGGCATCGGGCTTGAACGGAACGGGTCGCGGAGCTGGATCGGGGTCGGCGCATTTTCCATCCAGCCTTCTGAATTCATTAAAATGGCGTTGATCGCGTATTTGGCAAAATTTTTATCGGAAAACCAGAAATACATTACGACTTTTAAAAAAGGCATGCTCCCGGCCTTGGCGCTCGTTTTTGTTGCTTTTGGGATGATTATGCTACAGCCGGACCTTGGAACGGGAACGGTGATGCTTGGGACATGCATCATCATGATTTTTGTTTCCGGCGCCCGCATTGCCCATTTTGCCATGCTCGGGCTCCTTGGTGTGGGCGGTTTTGTCGCTCTTGTTTTATCGGCTCCATACCGGATCGCACGGATTACCTCTTTCCTTGATCCATGGTCCGATCCGCAGGGGAAAGGATTTCAAATTATCCAGTCGCTTCTTGCGATCGGCCCGGGTGGCCTGTTCGGCATGGGGCTTGGGGAGAGCAAGCAAAAATTCCACTATCTGCCGGAACCGCAAAATGATTTTATTTTTGCCATTCTTTCCGAGGAGCTCGGTTTTATCGGCGGGACTTTTGTCCTGATTTTGTTTGCGCTGCTGCTTTGGCGCGGAATCCGGATCGCGCTTGGCGCACCCGATCTGTACGGAAGCCTGCTCGCAGTCGGCATTATTTCCATGATCGCGATCCAGGTGATGATCAATATCAGCGTCGTCATTGGCCTAATCCCGGTTACAGGCATTACGCTTCCGTTCATCAGTTACGGCGGCTCTTCTTTGACGTTGATGCTTGTCGCAGTCGGCGTGCTCTTAAACATCAGCCGCCATTCCCGGCTGTAACGGAAGGAGAACCTCATAAAGGGGTTCTTTTTTCGTTTGACAACTAGTTAACATTTTGATAATAATCGTTTTACTGTGTACCCATTGTCGTTTAAAATATAGTAATATAGGAAAATGAATGGTTCAAACATCATATATTGATACCCGTGCAACCCAGCACGGCGTCCTGAGGTGGAAAAAATGAAAATCATTGTCAGCGGGGGCGGAACAGGCGGGCATATTTATCCGGCCCTGGCATTGATCAGAACGATCAAACAGAAACATCCTGACACGGAATGTTTGTATATCGGCACGGAAAAAGGGCTCGAATCCCGGCTTGTGCCGCGGGAAAGCATTCCGTTCAAATCGATTCATATTACGGGGTTTAAACGCTCCCTTTCGTTTGAAAATGTCAAAACGGTTGCCCGCTTTCTAAAGGGCGTGAGTCGGTGCAAAAAAATCATCCGGGAATTCAAGCCGGATGTTGTCATCGGCACAGGCGGGTATGTATGCGGGCCGGTTGTCTACGCCGCCGCCAAACTGCACATCCCGACCATTATCCACGAACAAAACAGCGTGCCGGGGCTGACGAATAAGTTTTTAAGCCGGTACGTTGACAAAGTGGCCATTTGCTTTGAATCCGCAAAATCTTTTTTTGATGAGAAAAAAGTAGTACTGACAGGCAATCCGCGCGCATCGGAAGTGATCGGGGAGAAAAGGCGCGACGTCCTTTCCGGTTTCGGCCTGAAAACTACGCTTCCAACCGTTCTCATTTTCGGCGGGAGCCGCGGGGCACGCCCGATTAATGAAGCGGTTGTGAAATCTTTTTCCAATTTTGCACAAAAAAATTACCAGGTCATTTATGCGACAGGGGATGTGCATTATGAGGCCGTCAAAAAAGAAATTGCACTGATCGGCGAAAAGGGAAATATCAAAGTGGTGCCGTTTATCCACAATATGCCGGAAGTGCTGCGTGCGGTGGATCTTGTCGTCTCAAGGGCGGGCGCAACCACATTGGCCGAACTGACGGCGCTCGGCCTGCCTAGTATTTTAATTCCGAGCCCTTATGTGACAAATAATCACCAGGAAAAAAACGCGAAAACACTCTTGGAAAACGGTGCAGCTTTTATGCTGCTTGAAAAAGATTTATCTTCCGCGAAGCTCGTGTCCCTGATCGATAAAATTTTACTGGATCGGGAACAAATGGAGAAAATGCAGGCGGCCGCCCGCAAGCTCGGCATTCGTGACGCTTCGTGGCGGCTTTATGAAGTGATGGAAAATCTGGCCGCAAAAGCCAAATCATGATGCGGCAAATAAAAAGGGAGGAACAAAATGGCGCGGTCTGACAAAAACATCGTTTCGCTGGAAGACCGGATCCCGAAATTAAAGCAGCAGCGCCGCCGAAAAACGAACCGGCGGCTCATCATGCTGCTGACGGTTTTTTTTATGCTGGTGATGCTGATCATCTACCTTGAGTCCCCGCTGAGCCGCGTCCATCGCATTCAGATAGAGGGGAATGAGGCGGTCAGCAAGCCGTACATCCTGAAAAAAAGCGGCATTGCAACAGGTGAGAATATATGGAATATCCGTAAAGGCGCAGTCCGGAAAAGAATCGCATCCATCCCTGAAATTGATTCGGTGAAAATGGGCATTTCCTTGCCGAATACGCTTTACATAAAAGTGAAAGAGCATCAAAAAATCGGATATTTACAGCAGAAAAATGGTTTTTTGCCGGTTTTGGACAACGGTTCGGTCGTCAAAAGAACGGTGAAAGAAATTCCGGCCGCAAGCCTGATATTTACCGGCTTCAAACAGGATACGCATTTGCATGAAATGATCCGCCAGATGCAAAAATTGCCGGATTCGATCACAAATGCCATTTCGGAAGTCCGCTATACCCCTTCAAACGTTGACCGTGACCTTGTCACCCTGTACATGAATAACGGTTTTGAAGTACGCGCCAGCATTCCGTCATTCGCAGAAAAGATGGCGCATTACCCTTCGATCATCAGCCAGCTTGACCCGAAGAAAAAAGGTGTGATTGACCTTGAAGTCGGTTCGTATTTTAAAGCTTACGATTCGAAGTGAACATGAAAAAATTTCGCTTTTCTCCGTGTCCATCTTAGTGTAGACTTATGATGAAACCAAATTTTAGGAATTGCTATATTTTGAGGCTGGAAATATTTTGATAACCAAAAGAAAATGAAAAAAGTCCGATTGAAAAAAAGGGAATTTCACCATGACGAAGAATACTTTCTTTATACTCACCTTTTTAAATGGAGGCTTCAGGCGGGCTCACGGACGGAACGGCAAAAAGAGCCCGCCTCAGAAGAGACGAATTGGAAAAATGGGGCTTTAACATAGGCGGATTGCGTTTGATCGAAAGGCAAAGGGAGGTGCCGCAGTATGAACAGCAGTGAAATATATGTGAGTCTTGACATCGGTACATCTGCCACGAAAGTCATCATTGCCGAAATGGGCAATGATTCATTAAATATTATTGGGGTTGGCAATGTCAGGTCCGAAGGCATTAAAAAAGGATCGATTGTAGATATAGATGAAACCGTACTGTCCATCAGGCGGGCAATTGAGCAAGCGGAAAGAATGGTCGGCATGAAAATTGACCACGTGATCGTCGGCATTGCCAGCAATCATGTGATGCTGCAGTCGTGCCACGGGGTGGTGGCGGTCCAGAGCGAAAACCGTGAAATCACGGACGGGGATGTACAAAGAGTGATGGATGCGGCGCAAGTGCTTTCTATTCCTCCCGAAAGAGAGATTGTGAATGTCATTCCGAAGCAATTCATTGTGGACGGTTTAGATGAAATACATGATCCTCGCGGGATGATCGGTGTCAGATTGGAAATGGAAGGCATCATTGTCACGACTTCCAAAACGATCTTACATAATACATTGCGCTGTGTGGAAAAGGCTGGTCTGACCATTGCGGAAATTGTCCTCATGCCGCTTGCAGCCGGCACCATTGCACTGTCAAAAGATGAAATGGAACTCGGGACGGCACTCGTTGACATCGGCGGCGGGTCGACGACGCTGGCTGTTTTTGAAAACGGCCATATCCGGACAACGAGCGTGCTGCCCGTCGGCGGAGACCATATCACAAAAGATTTGTCCATCTGTCTGAGGGCTTCAACGGAAGATGCGGAAAAAATCAAACTGAAACACGGGCACGCGTTCAGCGAGGATGCGCTCGAAGACGATGTTTTTGATGTGCAGATCATCGGCAGCGAACAAAAAGAACAATTTAACCAATTACAAATTTCTGATATTATAGAAGCTAGATTAGAAGAAATCTTTTTGTTTATCCAGCAGGAACTCAGGAAAATCGGCATTCATGATTTGCCGGGTGGGATTGTGCTGACAGGGGGCACTGCAAATATGCCCGGTGTACCGGAGCTTGCAGAAACGGTCTTTCAAAACCGCGTAAGAGTCGCCATTCCGGATTATATCGGCGTCCGTGAGCCGCAATACACGACGGCGGTCGGCCTGATCCAGTACGCCGCGAAAAATGCGCGGCTGGAAGGGAAAAATGTCAGTTCCCGCCTGGTGGCAGCCGGAATGGAGCATGCGGAACCGAAACCGGCGAAAAAACCGCAGTCCAAACCGAAACAAGCATCCGGCCAGGAAGAAAAAATTTCATCGAAAATGAAAAAATTCTTTGGTTTGTTTTTCGAATAGCCTGCCGGCATCATGTGCGGAAAACCGGAGCCCGTCCGGCAGCAGGACCGGGATAAGATACGCAATACGAATTAGGAGGATTAGTGAATGTTAGAGTTCGATACCAATGTAGACGCTTTGGCAACGATAAAAGTTATCGGCGTTGGCGGCGGCGGCAACAATGCCGTGAACCGCATGATTGAACATAATCTGCAGGGCGTTGAATTTATTGCCGTAAACACGGATGCCCAGGCATTAAACCTTTCCAAAGCTGAAATTAAAATGCAAATTGGCGCAAAGTTAACGCGCGGCCTCGGTGCCGGCGCAAATCCGGAAGTAGGGCGGAAAGCGGCCGAAGAAAGCAAAGAACAAATTGAAGAAGCGTTAAAGGGTGCGGATATGGTGTTCGTGACAGCCGGGATGGGCGGCGGCACCGGAACAGGGGCGGCGCCGGTCATTGCCCATATCGCAAAGGAACTCGGGGCGCTGACGGTCGGGGTGGTCACAAGGCCGTTCACATTTGAAGGTCGCAAACGGGCAAACCAGGCGGCCGGCGGCATCAGTGCCATGAAAGAGGCGGTCGATACGCTGATTGTTATCCCGAATGACCGCCTGCTGGAAATTGTGGATAAAAGCACACCAATGCTGGAAGCATTCCGGGAAGCGGATAATGTGCTGCGCCAGGGCGTACAAGGGATTTCCGACCTGATCGCGGTGCCGGGTTTGATCAACCTGGATTTTGCGGATGTCAAAACAATTATGACCAATAAAGGTTCGGCGCTCATGGGAATCGGGATCGCTTCCGGGGAAAACCGTGCGACAGAGGCGGCAAAAAAAGCCATTTCATCACCGCTGCTTGAAACGTCCATTGACGGTGCACAAGGCGTGCTGATGAACATCACCGGCAGCGCGAATTTAAGTTTGTATGAAGTGCAGGAAGCGGCCGATATTGTCGCGTCCGCATCAGACCAGGAAGTCAATATGATTTTCGGATCCGTCATCAATGAAAGCCTGAAGGATGAAATTGTGGTCACGGTCATTGCAACCGGCTTTAATGAAGAAGCACAGGCCCAGGGCAAGCAGCGCCCGCCGCTCGGACAGTCGAGGCCGGCGCTGAATCAGCAAACAAAGCGCGAAACAAAGCGTGAAGAACCCCAGTCTGAACCGCAGCGCACCGTTCAGTACAGTGAAGATACACTCGACATTCCGACTTTTTTGCGGAACCGGAACAGAAGAAAATAATGAAAGAGCCCGTCTCTGTTTTCCAGGCCATCGCCTGAAAGCAAAGACGGGCTTTTTTGCGCTTGAATACTTTTCAAACCCGGTTTGGATTCGCAGAGGGTGCCTGCTTATCCAGCCGGGTTTTTTCTTTTCGGATGCATACCGACGTGACTACAGGACTACCCGGAAAGCACGCCTGACACTTTTCGGTTAAAAAAATGAAAAGTTCTGTTTTTTTGCCAGCAGAAACTGACACACTTTGATGCTCCAGGTGCGTTATACTAGCCATAAATCAAATTAAGAAGGGCAGATGCAGCAATTGCGCAAAGCGGCCCGCCTGGCAGCCGGGGTATGCCGGAACTGCGACGGCCGGTTTGTGCCATGATTCATTCACCGGATGGGAGCCCTTAAGGCCGCAGCAGATGTACCTTTCAGCCACAGTCACCGGGTTGGAGATCCTAAAGCCTTAGTGGATGTACCCTTCAACAACGTCACCGGGTTGGTGCACGAAAACCGACACAGCATGCATTGCGGCAGCATTCCGCAGGCTTCGGGCGCGCGGCCCGGGCAGAAGCGGCTGTTTTGGGGGGGCAGGTTCATTTGAGGCGGAGACAGGGGGGATGCGTTTGGTTGTATATATGGATGCCATCTGGCTTTTGAATTTTCTCGCCGACAGCCTGCTGTTATGGCTGACAAGCATTGCCTTAAAACGGCCGGCCCGCCTGCTCCGGATTCTTTCAGGCGGGCTTATCGGTTCAGTGATCATCATCATGGGCTTTATGCCGCAGCTCTCTTATTACGCCGGCAACCCGGCCGTAAAGTTGCTTTTTTCCGGCGCCATGGTGTTTGCGGTTTTCGGCTATAAGAGGTGGCGCTATTTTTTTTCAAATCTCTTAACCTTTTATTTTGCCACGTTTCTGATGGGCGGCATTTTAATGGGGGCCCACTACTTTTTAAGCTTTCGTTTTGACATGCAGGTGAAAATGCTGAAAGCTGCGGCGGGGGGATTCGGCGATCCGGTCAGCTGGGCGTTTGTTGCGCTTGGTCTTCCGGCAGCATGGCTGTTTTCAAAGAACCGGATTCAGGGGCTTGAAATGGCGAAAATCAAGTATGACCAGCTTGTCGATGTTTATATCCGCATCGGGGAAAGTGATTTTACAGTAAAAGGGCTGGTGGACAGCGGCAACCAGTTATATGATCCGCTGACAAAGCTGCCGGTGATGATCCTTTCCATCCTGCCCGTCCGTGAGCATCTCCCCGAAGAAATTGCGGCGCTTGCGGAAGATGCGACCCGTCTGCTGGACGGAAGTATTGCACTTCCTGACGAATGGGCCGGCCGCATCCGGTTCGTTCCGGCAAAAACGGTCGGGAAACAATCGATTCTTTTGGCGTACAAGCCGGATGAGGTGCAACTGACGAGCGGAAACCGGACATGGCCTGTAAAAAAAGTGCTGGTTTCTTTTTCGGCACAACGTTTATCCGGCGATGATGCATTCAGCTGCATTGTCCACCCGCAAATGATGGCAGAAGCTGCGCAATCCGCCTGATGGTGACTTTAAAGGAGGATGAATGTGAAACATTTACGGTTGAAACTCTCTTATTTTTGGTACAAACTCCTGTTCAAGCTCGGGCTGAAAGCGGATGAAGTGTATTATATCGGCGGGAATGAAGCCCTGCCGCCCCCGCTTTCCAAAGAAGAAGAAGAAATGCTGTTAAAAAAACTGCCGGCAGGGGATAAGGCAGCACGTTCGCTCCTCATTGAACGCAACTTGCGCCTTGTCGTTTACATTGCGCGCAAATTTGAAAACACCGGCATCAATATTGAAGATTTAATCAGCATCGGCACAATCGGCCTCATTAAAGCCGTGAATACGTTTAATCCGGAAAAGAAGATCAAACTGGCGACATACGCTTCCCGCTGTATTGAAAATGAGATTTTGATGTATTTAAGGCGGAACAATAAGCTCCGGTCCGAAGTTTCGTTTGATGAACCGCTAAATATCGATTGGGACGGCAATGAACTGCTGCTTTCGGATGTGCTCGGCACAGACGATGATATCATCACAAGGGACCTTGAAGCAAATGTCGATAAAAAATTGCTTTACAGCGCCCTGCACCGTTTGTCGGACCGGGAAAAGCAGATTATGGAATTGCGTTTCGGCCTTAAAGGGCAGGAAGAGAAAACACAAAAAGATGTCGCCGATATGCTCGGCATTTCCCAGTCCTATATTTCACGGCTTGAGAAAAGAATAATTAAAAGATTGCGTAAAGAATTCAATAAAATGGTATAGCAGGAAAATTTGCAGGCGGGCGGGAAGCAGGAACGGCAATGTCCGGGCATCTTCCGCAGGCAATTCCCGCTTTTTGCGCAGTGCATAAATTTCCCACCCGGGGAGATACTGTTTTTTGAACAGCAGCTCCTGAGTCCTGAAGGGGGGAAAAGATTTGAAGCGCAACAAAGTGGAAATTTGCGGGGTGGATACCTCCAAGCTTCCCGTTTTGAAAAATGAGGAAATGAGGGATCTTTTAAAGAAAATGCATGCCGGCGATACGTCTGCAAGAGAAAAGCTGGTCAATGGCAATTTGCGCCTTGTGTTAAGCGTCATTCAGCGCTTTAACAACCGCGGCGAATATGTGGACGACCTGTTTCAAGTCGGCTGTATCGGACTCATGAAATCCATCGATAATTTTGATCTGAATCAAAATGTCCGCTTTTCAACGTACGCCGTGCCGATGATTATCGGCGAAATCCGGCGTTATTTACGGGATAATAATCCGATCCGCGTATCGCGCTCCTTGAGGGATATTGCTTATAAAGCCCTGCAAGTAAGGGAAAAGCTGATGAGCGCCACTTCGAATGAACCGACAACAGAAGAAATCGCCAGAGAGCTGGATGTTCCGCACGAAGATATTGTATTTGCACTTGATGCCATACAGGATCCCGTATCGTTGTTTGAACCGATTTATAACGACGGCGGGGATCCGATTTATGTCATGGACCAGGTGAGTGACGAAAAAAACAAAGATTCGCAATGGATTGAAGAAATCGCCTTGCAGGAAGGGATGCGGCGCCTGAACGAGCGGGAGAAAATGATCATCCGCAAACGGTTTTTCCAAGGAAAAACACAGATGGAAGTCGCAGAAGAAATCGGCATCTCCCAAGCCCAAGTCTCCCGCCTCGAAAAAGCAGCCATCAAACAAATGAACAAAAATATACAGTAGTAAGAAAAGCGGAGGGCGCTTGCTCGTCGGCGTATGAATTTCATAGTCCCCGAACTGAGATAAAGGAAACACGGCGAGGAACGAGCCGATGTTGACTTATCGTAGGGGAGGGGACTGGAAATTCACTAGCCGACAGCGCCCGCAGCTGGACAAAGAAAAGCGGAGGCGACTGTACAGCGGCGTACGGATTTTGTAGTCTTCGACCGAGATAAAGGAAACACGATGAGCCGACAGGTGAATCGATGCCCGCTTATCGAAAGGAGAAGACGTAAAAATCCGCTAGCCGCTAGGAGCCGGAGCTGGACAATAAGAAAAGCGGAGGGCGTTTGATTATCGGCGTACGGATTTTATTAGGCCTCTGACTGAGATTGAGTGAAACTGCAATCATCAGGGCCATTGCCCTGATGATTGCAAGTTGAACCAATCGGACATTTACGGGCAGTTGCCACCGTCTAACTTACTAGGATGTAATTTCTGAGTGCCCATGGCGGGGGTCTTACTGCCCGTTAATGTGGGATAAAGGAAACACGGCGAGGAACGAGCCGATGCCCGCTTACCGTAGGGGAGAGGCCGGAAAATCCGCTAGCCGATAACGCTCGCTGCTTTTCTATTCGTAAAATGCTCCTCCCGTGCATAAACTTGTATTACATGGCGGAAAGACAGCAGGGGGGGAGAGCAGATGGTCCGGATTTCGGATTTTCAAGTGAAGGATGTTGTCAGCATATCGGACGGCAGAAAACTCGGAAACGTGGAAGATATTGATATCAACCTGGATAATGGCACAATTGAAAGTATCATTGTCGGCGGCTCATCGGGGAAAATGTTCGGCTTATTTGGAAAAGAGGACGAAGTGGTCATCCCGTGGAGCAACATCGTAAAAATCGGCACCGACGTTATCCTCGTCAGGTTTAAAGAGTCGGCCTATACACAGCAGCAGCTGCAGGAACCGAAAAAATAAGCGCGGCCTGGAAAAGAAAAAAAACGGCCGCGCAGCCGTTTTTTACTTATACACTTTAATTGTCACTGTTTTGCGGCCCCATTGCAGGGCTTTCTTTTTACTTGAAATAAATACATCAATTTTTTTCCCTTTGATAGCCCCGCCGGTATCACCGGCAACCGCCATACCGTAACCCGGAACGTACACTTTCGAACCGAGCCGGATCACCTTTGGATCGACCGCAATCACTTTTGCGGAAGGATGCCTTTTCAAGTTGATGCCGGTGGCCGTAATCCCGCCGCCGGAACCCGCTGTGTAAGCCGTTGCTTTCACCGTCATCGTGCGGTAAGAAGAAGTTGTTACCGCAAATGCGTGTCCCGTTCCAATTGACAACATACATACAGTCAGTAATGATACCAAAGTTTTCTTCAAATTCATTACCTCTTCTATGTAAGTGATTTATTATCAATAGAGTAGCAGTTTAATATAACAGAAAAGTAACAGCCATTTATTAGTTTCGTTACAAACCCGTTACATCCGGGAAATTTCCGGATGATACCCGTTTTTAAGCTAAAAAGTAGAGAATTTTGATGAAATTTGCTATAAATAAAATCAGTACGGAAAAAAACGCATTCAATGCGAAAATGTATAGAAGACGCATGGATAAAAAGGTATAATAGTACAAAAGAGAAACCGGGTGAGGGTGTGATGAGAGAACCGTTTGTAAAAACACAGGCATTGTATTATGCTGTCGGCGCCTGGCAAAAAAACGGGATATGTGCCGGATTTACAGTGAAAAACGGCGGCACAAGCATAAATTTTCCCGGCAGTTTAAACCTTGCTTTCCATGTGGACGACGATCCTGAATCGGTCAGGAAAAACCGGGAGATCGTTGCAAGTGCAACCGGATTCCCTTTATCAAACTGGATCGGCGCCGAACAGACGCACGAAGACCATGTTGAACGAGTTACGCGCAAAGATGCCGGCAAGGGGGCGGCTGAATACCGTTCCTCTTTTCCGCATACGGACGGATTGTACACCGATGAAAAAGAAATCTTGCTTGTGCTGGCGTTTGCGGACTGTGTGCCGGTTTTCTTTTTCGCATCGAAGTACGGCCGCGTCGGGATCGCACATGCCGGGTGGAAAGGAACCACCCGCGGGATTGCGGCTAAAATGGTTGAAAAATGGGTAAAGGATGGGGTGCCGCTTGATGAAATAGAAGCCGTCATCGGACCGTCCATTTGCGGCAAGTGCTATCTTGTCGATGACCGTGTCATCCAGGCTGTCCGCCCCTGGACCGGCAAAGGAGAAAAATTGCCGTACGTGGAAAAATCACCCGGCCAGTATGCGCTCGATTTAAAGCAGTTAAATAAAATCATATTACAGCAGGCAGGCATTCCGGAAAGCCGGATCGCAGTCAGCAGCCTGTGCACAAGTTGTTGTGAAGAAGACTTTTTTTCGCACCGGCGTGATCACGGCTCTGCCGGGAGAATGCTTGGCTTTATTGGTATAAAAGGAGCACCGGAGAGATGAAAGTATCGGAAAACCTCGCGCACATCAACGAAAAAATTGAAAAAGCGTGCCAAAGGGCAGGAAGAAGCCGCGGGGATGTGGAAATCATTGCAGTAACGAAATATGTCACAACAGAAAGGGCAAAAGAGGCACTGGAAGCAGGCATTCGGCATCTTGGCGAGAACCGAGACGACGGCCTTCTGGCAAAATACGAGGCGCTCGGAAACCGCCCCGTCTGGCATTTTATCGGGACGCTGCAGACAAGAAAAGTTAAAAACATTATTGATAAAGTCAGCTACATACACTCTTTGGACCGACTGAGCCTTGCGGAGGAAATCGAAAAAAGGGCGGCAAAATTGGATAAAGAAATCAAATGCTTTATTCAGGTGAATGTTTCCGGGGAAGAATCGAAACACGGGATGGCGCCCGGGCAAGTGGTTGATTTTGTCCGTAAACTGAAGGATTTTCCGCATATTTGCGTTGCGGGCTTGATGACGATGGCGCCGCTTACGGAAGATCAGGACGTCATCCGGCGCACATTCCGCGGGCTGAAAACTTTGCAGCGGGATATTGAATCGCTGCATTTGGATTACGCTCCGTGCCGTGAATTGTCGATGGGAATGTCCAATGACTTTGAAATTGCAGTAGAAGAAGGGGCGACTTTTGTCAGAATCGGCACTGCGCTTGTCGGATAAGGGAAAACAAACGGAGGTGTAATGGAATGGGACTGAAAACGAAATTTAAGTCATTCTTTTTGCTTGATGATGAATACGAAGACCAGGAAGAAGAAATGATGGAAAAAGAGTATGAAGAACCCGAGCAGCCCGCTGAGAAACCGGTCCGGCATGCGCGGCAAAATGTGGTCAGCCTGCAAAGCGTCCAAAAGTCTTCAAAAGTCATTCTGGTGGAACCGCGGGTTTATGCCGATGCACAGGAAATTGCCGACCATTTGAAAAACCGGCGCGCGGTGGTCGTCAATTTGCAAAGCATGCCGCATGACCAGGCGAAGCGGATTGTCGATTTTCTGAGCGGGACGGTGTACGCCATTGCAGGCGATATCCAGAGAGTCGGCAGCAATATTTTTCTTTGTACGCCGGATAACGTGGAAGTTTCCGGAAAAATTTCTGAATTCCTGCAGGGGCAGGAATATGACGATACGAGGTGGCCATAAACCGGATGGATCCAATTTTAGTCTCAATTTTAAACATCATTCTGCTTCTCATGAGAATTTACTCTTACATTCTCCTGATTTATATCTTTATGTCGTGGTTTAATCTCAGGGACACCGACATCGGGCGTTTGTTTGCGCGCGTTTCGGAACCTTATCTTGACCCTTTCCGCAGAATCATTCCGCCGATCGGCATGATTGATATTTCTCCGATCGTCGCTTTTTTTGTCCTGGATTTGGCAAGAGCCGGCATTGCGCAAATTTTTTCTTGGTTCATGTAAAAAAGCCATTTTCAGAAAAAGGGACTGTGCAGTTCCTTTTTTTAAAAGGAGCAAAGACAAATGGATTCGATTTACCAGCATTTCCGGCCGGATGAAAAGGAATTTATTGACCAGGTGCTGGCCTGGAAACAATACGTGGAAGATGCGTATGCCCCTGAACTGACGGATTTTTTGGATCCGCGGATGCAGCAGATTGTCAACACGGTGACCGGAAATCACGGCGCGGTCTCCGTCCGGGCTTTTGGCGGATACAAAGAGAGCGAGCGGAAAAGAATACTGCTTTTTCCTGACTATTTTTCTCCGGATGAGGACGACTTCCATCTTGCCTTATTCGAAGTACATTACCCTGCCAAATTTGTTTCCTTTGAACATAAACATGTGCTTGGTTCGCTGATGGCGCTCGGCCTGAAACGCGAAAAATTCGGGGATATTTTAATCGGGGAAGGGCGCATTCAGTTTTTCGCTGCGGCCGAACTTGCGGACTTTATTCAAATGGAATTCCGGCAGATCGGAAAAACGCCGGTCACCCTTACGAAAATGCAGTTGGATCAGGCCATCCGGCAGCAACAACACTGGCTTGAAAAACAGGCCACCGTCAGTTCGCTCCGCCTTGACGCGATTTTGTCCGCCGTTTATAACATTTCAAGGCAGAAAACGCGGATGCTGATTGAGCACGGGCTTGTGAAAGTGAACTGGAAAACAGTGGAAGACCCGTCATTCCAGTGCGGGGAAGGCGATACTTTTTCAACCAGGGGATACGGGAGAAGCCGGCTCATCCGGGTGGAAGGCAAAACGAAGAAAGAAAAATGGCGAATGGTGGCAGGGATTTTAAAATAATTTGATTGATTAGCAGGATTTTCCCAAAAAATCGTCGAATTCCATTATAATATAAAAAAGAAGGGGAATCTTGCAATCGAAAGTCAAATTGAACAGGAGGTGGCCACATGCCTTTAACGCCTTTAGATATACATAATAAGGAGTTCAGCAAAGGGTTTCGCGGCTATGATGAAGATGAAGTAAATGAATTCCTTGACCAGCTGATAAAAGATTATGAAATGCTGATCCGCGAAAAGAAAAACCTGGAAGATAAAGTGGCGTCGTTAAACGAACGGCTGAGCCATTTTACTTCCATTGAGGAAACTTTAAATAAATCGATTGTTGTTGCCCAGGAAGCGGCGGAAGAAGTAAAGGGCAATGCCCAGAAAGAAGCGAAGCTGATCATCCGCGAGGCGGAAAAAAATGCAGACCGGATTGTCAATGAAGCCCTTTCGAAAGCAAGGAAAATTGCGCTCGAAATCGAAGAGCTGAAAAAACAGTCGAAAGTCTTCCGGACGCGCTTTAAAATGCTGATTGAGGCGCAGCTTGACCTGATTGATAGCGATGACTGGGAAAAGCTGATGGAATTTGAAGTCGATACTACGGAGTTTGAACTGGAAGAAGAAGAAGCAAATCAAACTTGACGAATCCGAAAACGGTCCACTATAATAGAGTACATTCAATACTGTATACGAAAAAACGATGACAGGGCAGTAGGGTTGTGAAAGCTTTCCAAGCGAACCGGGGACAGTGCGAGCCCGGCAAAGCGCGCAACCTGAACATCCCCCTTGAGTTCTTGCCTTGAACGCCGAAAAGGCCAGTAGAGTTAAGCGGGACCTTCCACGTTACGGATGTCGAGCGGGCATATTGGATGCCTACTAGGGTGGTACCGCGGGAACCTTCTCGTCCCTATTTTGGGGATGGGAAGGTTTTTTTATTGGATTTTTGGCAAGGCTGAACATAACGAAAAATTCAAAATACAATATGCAAAAGGCAGGAGGATCAGCATGGATTACAAAGATACACTTTTAATGCCGAAAACGGATTTTCCGATGCGTGGAAATTTGCCGAAAAAAGAACCGAAAATCCAGGCAAAATGGGAAGAAATGGATATTTATCATAAGGTGATGAAACGCACGGAAGGAAGGCCGCTGTTTGTGCTCCACGACGGGCCTCCGTATGCAAACGGCGATCTCCATATGGGCCACGCCCTGAATAAAACATTGAAAGACATCATCAACCGGTTCAAATCGATGACGGGTTACCATGCCCCTTATGTACCGGGCTGGGATACGCACGGGCTACCTATTGAGCAGGAACTGACAAAAAAAGGCGTAGACCGGAAATCAATGTCGGTTGCCGAATTCAGGAAACTGTGCGAAAAATATGCCCATGAGCAAATCGATCGCCAGCGGACAGCGTTTAAACGGCTCGGCGTGCGCGGCGACTGGGAAAATCCGTATTTAACGCTCCGGCCCGCATATGAAGCCGAGCAAATCAAAGTATTCGGGGAAATGGCGAAAAAAGGCTATATTTACAAAGGCCTGAAGCCGGTATACTGGTCCCCTTCCAGCGAATCCGCGCTTGCGGATGCAGAAATTGAGTACAAAGACATTAAATCGCCATCGATTTATGTTGCGTTCGACGTAAAAGACGGAAAAGGCGTGCTTGACACGGACACAAAAATTGTCATCTGGACGACGACCCCTTGGACCATTCCGTCAAACCTCGGCATTGCCGTCAATCCGGAGATCAACTATGTGGTCGTAAAAACGGACGGCAACAAATATCTGGTTGCCGAAGCCCTGCTTGAAGAAGTAAGCAGCGTTTTGGAATGGGAAAACGCGGAAGTCGTTCAAACGGTTCCGGGGAAAAAGCTGGAGTACATTGTTGCAAAACATCCGCTGTACGGTCGCGATTCGCTCGTTATGCTCGGAGACCACGTCACAACCGACAGCGGGACCGGCTGCGTCCACACCTCACCTGGACACGGGGAAGATGACTTTCTCATCGGCAAAAAATACGGGCTTGATGTGATTTGTGCTGTAGATGACAAAGGCATGATGACAAAAGACGCGCCCGGTTTTGAAGGGCTGTTTTACGACAAAGCCAACAAACCGATCTGTGAAGCACTGGATCAGGCAGGTGCGCTTTTGAAACTGAAGTTTTTAACGCACTCGTACCCGCATGACTGGCGGACGAAAAAACCGGTAATTTTCCGGGCAACATCGCAATGGTTCGCATCGGTTGACATGTTCCGCGATGACATTTTGAAAGCCGTTGAAGAGGTCAACTGGACGCCTGTTTGGGGCGAACTCCGGATGCATAACATGATCCGCGACCGCGGCGACTGGTGCATCTCCCGCCAGCGTGCATGGGGCGTGCCGATCCCTGTTTTTTACGCGGAAAACGGCGAAGCGATCATCACGGAAGAAACCATCCGGCATGTGTCCGACCTGTTCCGCAAACACGGATCAAACGTCTGGTTTGAACGGGAAGCGAAAGACCTGCTTCCGGAAGGCTTTACGCACCCGGCGAGCCCGAACGGTGTATTTAAAAAAGAAACGGATATTATGGACGTCTGGTTCGATTCCGGTTCTTCCCATCAGGGCGTGCTGGCTGCACAAGAAGGCTTGAAACGGCCGGCTGATTTGTACCTTGAAGGTTCCGACCAGTACCGCGGCTGGTTTAACTCGTCGCTCATTACCAGTGTGGCGGTAACAGGGCGCGCCCCGTACGACGGCGTTTTAAGCCACGGGTTTGTGCTGGACGGCGAAGGCCGGAAGATGAGCAAATCGCTCGGCAATACGATTTTGCCTGGCAAAGTGGTTGAACAGCTGGGGGCTGACATCATCCGCTTGTGGGTCGCTTCCGTTGACTATCAGGCAGATGTCCGGGTTTCCAATGAAATTTTAAAACAAGTGTCCGAAGTCTACCGGAAAATCCGAAATACGTTCCGGTTTATGCTGGGCAATCTGAACGACTTCGACCCGGCCCGGCACCAAGTTGCCTATGAAGAGTTGCGCGAGGTCGACCGGTTTATGCTTGTCAAATTGAACAAGCTTGTAAAAGAAGTGCGGGAAGCTTATGAACGGTACGAGTTTGCCACGATTTACCATGCGGTGAACAATTTCTGCGCCACAGACCTCAGTTCGTTCTATATGGATTTTGCAAAAGACGTGCTGTACATCGAACTTGCAGACAATCCGGAACGCCGTGCGATGCAAACCGTTTTGTATGAATGCCTTGTTGCCTTAACCAAGCTGTTGTCGCCGATTTTGCCGCATACAGCTGATGAAGTCTGGCAGTATATTCCGGGTGTCGCGGAAGAAAGCGTCCAGCTGACCGATATGCCGGAATATGTGGATTTGCCGGATGCTAGTGCGCTTGAAGAAAAATGGAATGCGTTTATGGCGCTCCGGGGAGACGTTTTAAAAGCATTGGAAGAAGCGCGAAATGCAAAAGTAATCGGGAAATCGCTGACGGCAAAAGTAACCTTGTATGTGAATGAGGAGACGAAAGCACTGCTTGACAGCATTTCGGAAAGCAAAAAGCAATTGTTCATTGTATCGGGATTTGAAGTGGCAGGCGCCATTGAAGACGCGCCGGAAAATGCGCTGAAGCTTGAACACGCGGCTATTGTCGTCGAAAAAGCGGAAGGCGAAACATGCGAACGGTGCTGGGTTGTAACGCCGGAAGTCGGCCTGGACCATGACCATCCGACGCTCTGCCCGCGCTGTGCACAAGTTGTGAAAACATTGATGCGGGAAGTGTGAAGCTTTAAGCCGGGGCTTGCATGAAGACATGCAGCGCCGGCTTTTTTAAGGCCATTGCCGGCGCTGGATTTTTAACTGGCAAAAACCGTTTGCCGCTGCATGATTTTGTTACTTTTAGAAATCGTTTTCCCGCAAACAAGCCTTGCCTGCGGGAATGCTAAAACCAACAAAGAAGCGGGGAGGCTGTTGGAAGATGCGTAAAGATCCGAAAATTTGGCTGCAATCGCTACGGGCTGAATTATCCGTGTACGAGGCGAAACATGAGCTTGTGCAACATCTGGTTCAGGAGGAACTGAAAGAGATTGAGGCGGCATTGGACGGGTTCCACGGCACCCGGAAAGTTGCCCCGGGCCTTGCGGAAATCCCTTCCCTGTTGCCTGCGGACCGGCAAACCATCCTGTCATACGGCAAAGTAACCGTCCCGTATGATCTTATTCACTAGAAAAGGGCATTGCTTTTGCGCAACTTCAATCAGCAAGAATCCGCCTGAAAAAGCAGGCAGGAACGGGCGGACCGGGATCCGGCCGTCCGTTCTTTTCACTGTCTGCTGTTTATGCTAAAATGCAGGAAGAAATATATTCCGGGCCAGGCGGCATTTTGCGCCTGCCGTAAACACAGGCGGAGGAAAAGCGATTGGTTATTTTTTATTATGCGGTTGCACTCATTGTGGTCATCCTGGACCAGCTGGCAAAATGGCTCGTTTTAAAAGGGATGGCGCTCGGGGAAAGCATTGAAGTGATTCCGGGTTTCTTTTTTCTCACATCGACGCGCAATACAGGCGCTGCCTTCAGCATACTGGAAGGGCAGATGTGGCTGTTTTATCTCATCACCCTGGTTGTCATTGCCGGCATTCTTTATTACATACAAAAATACGCAAAAAACAGGACGCTGCTTGGCACGAGCCTCGGCCTCATATTAGGGGGGGCAATCGGCAACTTTATTGACCGCCTGTTCCGCGGCGAAGTTGTTGATTTTGTCCATTTGCGTTTCGGCAGCTACGATTTTGCCATTTTTAACGTGGCGGACGCCAGTTTAACGATTGGCGTTGTACTGTTGCTGATTTCAATGCTTTTGGAAGACAGAAAGACAAAGGAGAAAACCGATGGAAAAAATGGATCACACCATTCTTGAACACGAAGCAAATGAACGGCTTGATAAAATTGTCTCATCCATCCGGGAAGAATGGTCGAGATCACAAGTCCAGCAATGGATTAAAGAGGGCGATATTACCGTAAACGGCAAAAAAGAAAAAGCAAATTACAGATGCCAGGCAGGGGACCTGGTTGAAATTGAGGTGCCGGAGCCGGAATTGCCGGATATTGAACCGGAAGACTTGCATCTTGATATATATTATGAAGATGCCGATGTGCTTGTCGTTAATAAACCAAAAGGCATGGTTGTCCATCCGTCAAACGGGCATTTTACAGGGACGCTTGTAAACGGCCTGATGTACCACTGCAAAGATCTATCGGGCATTAACGGCGTGCTCCGCCCTGGGATTGTCCACCGGATCGACAAGGACACATCCGGGCTGTTAATGGTGGCCAAAAATGATTACGCGCACGAAAAGCTGGCGGCACAGCTCAGTGAAAAAACGGTGACCCGCAAATATTTTGCGCTTGTCCACGGCAATATTCCGCATGAAGCCGGCACCATTGACGCCCCGATCGGAAGGGACCCGGCTGACCGCCAGCGGATGGCCGTGGTCGATAACGGAAAAGACGCGGTGACCCATTTCCACGTGCTGGAACGGTTTGACCGGTATACATTTATCGAATGCCGGCTTGAAACGGGGCGCACCCACCAGATCCGCGTCCATATGAAGTATATCGGCCATCCTTTGGCAGGCGACCCGAAATACGGGCCGAAAAAAACGATTGATTTCGGCGGCCAGGCGCTCCACGCCGGGGTACTCGGTTTTTGCCACCCGCGCACCGGCGAAACGCTCACATTTGAAGCGCCGCTGCCGGATGATTTCGCGCATCTTTTAAACACAATGAGGCGCGGTTTGTGAACATCACGGTATAAAAAATATTGACAAACGGATGAAAAACGGGTAAGGTAAAAATAACTTCATAAGCCTTTTAAAAACAGTCCCGTGAGGCTGGCAAGGGAACGTTCATTTTACAAAGCCTTCCTGCCTTCGGTGCGGAAGGCTTTGATTTTTCCCGGGAGGAGACACCATGGCCCAAAAAGCGGTAGTAATGGATGAAATCATGATCCGCAGGGCGTTGACGCGGATCGCCCACGAAATCATTGAACGGAATAAAGGCATTGAAGACACGATGCTCATCGGGATTAAAACGCGCGGCATTTATCTCGCTGATCGCCTGGCGGAAAGGATTGAGAGAATCGAAGGGCGCAAAGTCGAAGTCGGCGAGCTGGACATCACGCTGTACCGCGATGATTTATCGAAAAAAACGGCAGACGGCGAACCGGAAGTGAAGGGCGCGAACCTGCCATCCAGCATCACCGGTAAAAAGATCGTGCTTGTCGATGATGTGCTCTATACAGGCAGGACAGTGCGCGCGGCGATGGACGCGCTGATGGATATCGGCCGCCCGAGCCGGATCCAGCTCGCGGTGCTCGTTGACCGCGGCCACCGGGAATTGCCGATCCGCCCCGATTTTATCGGGAAAAATATCCCGACGAGCCAGTCGGAAAGAATCGTTGTACAATTGACGGATGTGGACGGGCGGGACCTGGTCACAATCCATGATGTGTAATCCTTTTAAGCAAGCCCTGTGAGGTTTGCAAAGGAGTTTTGAAAGCCCCTTTGCACTCTCGCGGCAAAGGGGCTTTTCCATTGAAATGAATACGGAACACCTTTTAACTGCAAGTCCGGAGAGGCTTGGAAGGGTGCCGGCCGCGCAAGGCTTTTGACATGCCGTGCGTGCCATTTCACGCACCCTGCCATCAGCAGGGTGCTTTTTTGGGTTAAAAACAAAGGAGGATGGAAAATGCAGCATTTTCTGACGATATCCGATTTGGGCAATGAGGAAATTTTGGAACTTCTGGATGAAGCCGATGCCTTTTCAAAAGGGGCCGTATGGAAAGCACCGGAGCCGGTTTTTGCAGCCAATTTGTTTTACGAGCCGAGCACGCGGACAAAATGCAGCTTTGAAGTGGCAGAACGGCGGATTGGCCTTGAGCTGCTTCCGTTTGAAGTCGGGGCTTCAAGCGTGCAAAAGGGTGAGACATTGTACGACACCGTGAAAACATTGCAGTCGATCGGCGTCAAACTTGTTGTGATCCGCCACCAGGAAGATGAATATTACAAGCAGTTCGCCGGAAATATGGCGCTTTCGATTGTCAATGCGGGAGACGGCAGCGGCCAGCATCCGTCCCAGAGCCTCCTCGATCTGCTGACGATCAAACAGGAATTCGGCGGCTTCCGCGGTTTAAAGGTGTGTATCATCGGCGATATCGTCCACAGCCGTGTTGCCAGATCAAACGCCGAAGCATTGAAAAAGCTCGGTGCCACCGTCACTTGTTCGGGGCCTACAGAATGGTTTGACCCGACCATGCATCTCCGGTACGTCCCGGTCGATGACGGCGTAGCGGAGGCGGATGTCGTCATGCTGCTCCGCATCCAGCATGAACGCCATAAAGAAACCGCCCATCTGACAAAAGAAGCGTACCACCGTGCATTCGGCCTGACGGTGGAACGGGAACGGATGATGAAACCGGGCAGCATTATTATGCACCCGGCGCCGGTCAACCGCGATGTCGAGATTGCAAGCAGCCTTGTGGAGTGCAGCCGGTCGCGGATTTTCAAACAAATGGAAAACGGCGTGTTTGCCCGGATGGCGATTTTAAAAACGATTTTACAGAAAGAAAAAGCGGTTTTCCAGACAGCTTGAAAAATGAAGGTTGCTATGGAGCGGGATTTTAACAAAAAAGAAAAGGTGGTTTGCCAAGTGGACTGGTTGATTAAAGGCGGAATGGTTTTAGATGAAAAGGGAAAACCGGCAAAGCGGGATATCCGGATCAAAGATGGAAAAATCGCGGAAACCGGTCCGGAACTGAAAGAAGCGGGCGAGCAGGTATATGATGCAACCGGGCTCACGGTTCTCCCCGGGTTTGTCGACTTGCATGTGCATTTGCGGGAACCGGGGTTTGAACAGAAAGAAACGATCCGCACCGGGACAATGGCCGCGGCAAAAGGCGGGTTTACAACGATAGCTGCGATGCCAAACACCAAACCGGTTACCGACCGGCCGGCGCGCCTTTTATCCCTGCAGGAAAAAATCAGCCGGGATGCGGTTGTGCGCGTCCTTCCTTATGCTGCAATTACCCTTGATGAAAAAGGCGGCGAACTCGTGGATTTTGCCGGCTTAAAAGCAGCAGGCGCCTTCGCGTTCACGGATGACGGCGTCGGCGTGCAGGAAGCGGGGCAGATGCTGGCTGCGATGGAGCGGGCAAAAGCACTCGGCATGGCGGTCGTTGCCCATTGTGAAGACAATTCGCTTACCCGGGGCGGGTGCGTGCATGCCGGATCTTTTGCGGCGGCGCACGGGTTAAAAGGGATCCCTTCCGTATGCGAGTCGGTGCAGATCGCCCGCGACGTGCTGCTTGCAGAACATACAGGATGCCATTACCATGTCTGCCATATCAGCACGAAAGAATCCGTCCGGGTTGTCCGTGACGCAAAACGGGCCGGCATTCCGGTGACAGCGGAAGTAACACCGCACCATTTGCTCCTTTCTGAAGACGACATCCCGGGCCCTGATGCCAACTGGAAAATGAACCCGCCGCTCCGGTCGAAAAGAGACCGCGATGCCCTTATTGAAGGCCTTTTGGACGGCACGATTGATTTTATCGCCACTGACCACGCCCCGCATACCGCGGAGGAAAAAGCAAAAGGCATTGAACAGGCGCCATTTGGCATCACCGGATTTGAAACAGCTTTTCCGCTTTTATATACACATTTTGTTGAAACCGGCATATTTACGCTAAAACAGCTTGTTGACTGGATGACAATAAAGCCGGCTAGCGTGTTCGGACTTCCATACGGGACGATGAAAACCGGGGCACCCGCCGATATCACGGCAGTTGACCTGGGGGAAGAAAAAACAATTGACCCGGATCGCTTTTTATCGAAAGGAAAAAATACCCCTTTTTTGGGGCGTGTATGCAAAGGCTTCCCGCAAGCCACATGGGGAAGCGGAAAACTGGTATGGGAAAAGGAGCTGGCATTGAAATGAAAAGGCAACTGATCTTGGAAGACGGCACTGTTTTTAGAGGGGAAGGTTTTGGCAGTGCAAAAGAGGCTTACGGGGAAATCGTTTTTACAACCGGGATGACCGGCTACCAGGAGACATTAACCGACCCGTCTTTTTACGGCCAGATCGTCACTTTCACCTACCCGCTCATCGGGAACTACGGCATCAATTGGAACGATTTTGAAGCAGCTAAGCCGTATGTGAAAGGGGTCGTGGTGAAAGAAGCGGCTTCGTACCCGTCAAACTGGCGGAGCACTTTAACGCTCGATACCTTTTTAAAAGAAAAAGATATTCCCGGCATATCCGGCATTGATACCCGCAAACTGACAAGACAAATCCGCGCTTTCGGTACGCTCAGGGCCGCCCTGTGTGCCGAAAACGAAGACCCGGCAGCTGTTGTCAAACACCTTCAAGCCAAACGTGCCGTTCATGATGCCGTTGCAAGAGTATCCACAAAGAAGCGTTACGAAATGGAAGGGCCCGGCAAACATATTGCCCTTGTCGATTTCGGCGCGAAAAAAAGCATTTTAACCGAACTTTCAAAACGAAACTGCCGCGTTACCGTGCTGCCGTATGATACAACGACGGCGGACATTTTACAGCTTCAGCCGGACGGGGTGATGTTGTCAAATGGCCCCGGTAACCCGAAAGATGTGTCCTGTGCGGTTGATATGGTAAAAGGAATACTCGGGAAAGTGCCGCTTTTCGGGATTTGTCTCGGGCACCAGCTGTTTGCGTTAGCATGCGGCGCCGATACGTTCAAATTAAAATTCGGCCACCGCGGGGCGAACCATCCTGTGCAGGACATCCAAACGGGGAAAACGGTGATCACCTCGCAGAACCACGGCTATGCAGTCGATGAAAAGTCGCTTGCCGGAACAGGCCTTATCGTAACGGAACGGGCGTTGAACGACGGCACGATTGAAGGGCTGGCACATCGCAAATACCCTGCTTTTACTGTCCAGTACCATCCGGAAGCATCGCCGGGCCCGCACGATTCGAACCCGTTATTCGACAAATTTTTAACCATGGTTGAAAAACAAAAGGAGGAACAAACCTATGCCAAAACGCACTGATATCGAAAAAATTCTTGTGATCGGATCCGGCCCGATCGTGATCGGCCAGGCTGCTGAATTTGATTACGCTGGCACGCAGGCCTGCCTTGCTTTAAAAGAAGAAGGGTATCATGTCGTTTTGGTCAATTCCAATCCGGCAACGATTATGACCGATACGGAAATGGCGGATAAAATCTATATCGAACCGCTCACGCCGGCATTTGTCGCCCGCATCATCCGCAAAGAACGCCCGGATGCCCTCCTGCCGACGCTTGGCGGCCAAACCGGTCTCAACATTGCAATGGAACTGGCGAAATCCGGCATCCTTGACGAGTACGGCGTCGAAGTGCTCGGAACAAGGCTTGGCGCCATTGAGCAGGCGGAAGACCGGGAAGCGTTCCGCGAACTGATGGGAAAACTTGGCGAACCGGTACCGGACAGCATGATCATCCATACACTTGAAGAAGCTTACCGGTTTATCGAAAAAACGGGCTACCCGGTCATCGTCCGACCAGCTTACACGCTGGGCGGAACGGGCGGCGGCATCTGCTGTAACGAAGAAGAGCTGATCGAAACCGTGTCAGGCGGATTGCGCCAGAGCCCCGTCCACCAGTGCCTGCTTGAAAAAAGCATTGCCGGTTTTAAAGAAATCGAATACGAAGTGATGCGCGACAGCGAAGACCATGCCATCGTCGTCTGCAACATGGAAAACATTGACCCGGTCGGCGTCCACACCGGCGATTCGATTGTCGTCGCCCCGAGCCAGACGTTAAGCGACAAAGAGTATCAGATGCTGCGCAATGTATCATTGAAAATCATCCGCGCCCTCGGCATCGAAGGCGGCTGCAATGTGCAGCTCGCGCTTGACCCGGACAGTTTTCAATATTATGTAATCGAAGTCAATCCGCGCGTCAGCCGTTCATCCGCGCTCGCTTCGAAAGCAACCGGATACCCGATTGCGAAACTGTCAGCAAAAATTGCAGTCGGGCTCACGCTGGCCGAGATGAAAAACCCGGTCACCGGCACTTCTTACGCCAATTTTGAACCGGCGCTTGATTATGTTGTCACAAAAATTCCGCGTTTCCCGTTCGATAAGTTTGAACAGGCATACCGCAGGCTCGGCACGCAAATGAAAGCAACGGGCGAAGTGATGGCGATCGGCCGCACTTTTGAAGAATCGTTGTTAAAAGCGGTACGGTCGCTTGAAATCGGCGTCCATCATTTGGAACTCGGGGAAGCATCCGGTATGGACGTGATGGAAAAACGGATCAAAAACGCCGGCGACGAACGCCTTTTTTACATCGCAGAAGCGCTAAGAAAGGGTGTCACGGTCGGGCAGCTGCATGACTGGAGCAAAATCGACTTGTTTTTCCTTCATAAGCTGGAAAACATCATCCGCTTTGAAAACACGCTACGGGAGGCGCGATGGGACAAAGAGGCGGCCCGGAAAGCAAAAGAAATGGGCTTTGCCGATAAGATGATTGCCAGGCTGTGGAAAGCGGCAGAAGAAAACGTGTACGCATGGCGCAAAGAAAACGGCATTTTGCCGGTCTATAAAATGGTCGATACATGTGCCGGCGAATTCGCATCAGAAACGCCGTATTTTTACGGCACATATGAAGAAGAAAACGAATCGGTTGTGACAAACAGAAAAAGCATCATTGTCCTCGGCTCCGGCCCGATCCGGATCGGCCAGGGAATCGAGTTTGACTATGCAACTGTCCATGCGGTTTGGGCAATCCAGGAAGCCGGGTACGAAGCGATCATCATTAACAACAACCCGGAAACCGTCTCCACCGACTTCAGCATCTCGGACAAGCTCTATTTTGAACCGCTGACGATTGAAGATGTCATGCATATCATCGATTTGGAACAGCCGGAAGGGGTTGTTGTCCAGTTCGGCGGCCAGACGGCGATCAATCTCGCGGAACAGCTCGCAACACGCGGCGTGCGCATTCTCGGCACTTCGCTTGAAAATCTTGAGCGTGCCGAAGACCGCGACAAGTTCGACCATTTGTTAAACCGGCTCGGCATCAAACGCCCGCTCGGAAAAACCGGCACTTCGGCGGAAGAAGCCGCCCGAATTGCGGCTGAAATCGGCTATCCGGTGCTCGTGCGCCCGTCGTTTGTGCTCGGCGGACGGGCGATGGAAATCGTCTACCATGAAGAAGACTTGCGCCAGTATATGAAACATGCGGTGAAAGTCAGCCCGAACCAGCCCGTTTTGATTGACCGCTATGTGACAGGGCAGGAGTTTGAAGTCGATGTGATCGCGGACGGCCGGGACATTTTAATCCCGGGCATCGTCGAGCATATTGAACGGGCCGGCGTACACTCCGGCGACTCGATCGCAGTCTATCCGCCGCAGCGGCTTTCCGATGCATTAAAAGCGGAAATGGCGGAGACGTGCCGCAAGCTTGCTTCAGAGCTTGAAATCAAAGGGTTGATGAACATCCAGTTTATCGTCTCGCACAATGAACTCTTTGTTATTGAAGTGAACCCGCGCTCAAGCCGGACGGTTCCGTTTTTAAGCAAAATTACCGATGTCCCGATGGCAAAACTTGCGATGAAAGTGATTTTGGGCGAATCGCTTGAAAACCTCGGCTATGGCACTGGCCTGAGGCCGGAAAAAGCGGAAGTGTTCGTGAAAGTGCCGGTTTTCTCTTTTGCAAAATTGAAGCGGGTGGAACCGACACTCGGCCCGGAAATGAAATCGACGGGAGAAGTGATGGGTTGCGACCGTACATTTGAAAAAGCGCTGTACAAAGGACTCGTTGCAGCAGGCATGAAGCTTTCGCCGGATGGCAGCATCCTGTTTACGGTTGCCGATAAAGACAAACCGGAAGCCCTGCCGCTTGCAAAGCGCTTTGTCGAGATCGGTTTTACTTTAAAAGCAACGGCGGGGACGGCAAAATTTTTAAGGGAAAACGGCCTGGCTGTCGAAGAAGTAGCAAAAATCGGCGGCGACGGGGAGACCGTGCTCGACTCGATCCGGAGGGGCGATGTGCAATTTGTCCTGAACACGATCACAAAAGGCCGGCAATACGAACGTGACGGGTTCCGGATCCGCAGGGAAGCGGTCGAATGCGGCATCCCGTGCCTGACTTCGCTTGATACGGCAGCGGCCATCGTGTCCATTTTGGAATCGATGAGTTTTTCGATCATGCCGATGGTGCAGGGGGCAAAGCAGGCGGTGCACGCATGATCCAGGAATATATGACCGTGAAAAGCAACCGGCTGATTGCACAGGATATTTGGGAAATGGTGCTTGCCGGCAGTTTGGTCCGGCAAATCGCCCGCCCCGGCCAGTTTGTTCATGTCAAAGCGGGAAGCGGGTTTGACCCGCTCCTGCGCCGCCCGATCAGCATCGCGGCGGTGGACCGCAAAAACGGCGCGCTCACCTTGTTGTACCGGGTACAGGGAAAAGGAACGCGCCTGATGGCAGAAATCGCACCCGGCGCACGGCTCGATGTGCTCGGCCCCCTTGGCAACGGGTTCCCGGTGGACGCGCTTCGCCCCGGGCAAAAAGCGCTCCTTGTCGGCGGCGGCATCGGGGCCCCGCCGCTGTACGAGCTGTCCCGGCAACTTAAAGCAGGCGGCGTTGAAGTCCGCCACGTGCTCGGATTTGAATCGGCAGCCCACGCTTTTTACGTGGAGAAGTTTTCAGCGCTTGCCCCGACATCTGTCGCAACAGTGGATGGTTCATGGGGGACGAAAGGGTTTGTAACGGATGTACTGGCAGCGGAGAATTGGGCGTTTGACTGTTTGTACGCATGCGGCCCGGCTGCGATGCTGCGCGCATTGGAAGCGGCATACCCGGCGCGGCACGGCTTTTTCTCGCTTGAAGAACGGATGGCATGCGGAACCGGTGCTTGCTACGGTTGCGTTTGCCGCCCGAAAAATGACCCGGCCGGCACCGCTTCGAAAAAAGTATGCAGCGACGGACCTGTATTTGAAATGGGGGAGATCATAATATGACCGAATTACCTGAACACCATCCCGAAAGACGGGGCATAAAGCGCCGTGTTCTCCCGGATTTGCGCGTCGAACTGCCGGGCTTGTCCTTGAAAAATCCGGTCATGCCGGCATCGGGCTGCTTCGGTTTCGGGCGTGAGTACAGCCGTTGGTATGATTTGAGCGAACTGGGCGCAATCATGATTAAAGCGACAACAAGGGAACCGCGCTTCGGCAACCCGGTCCCGCGGATTGCGGAAACAGAATCCGGCATGCTGAATGCAATCGGCCTGCAAAATCCGGGGCTGGCAAGTGTGCTTGCGGAAGAGCTCCCGTTTTTACAGGCATATGATGTCCCGGTCATTGCAAATGTTGCCGGCTCCACTTTTGAAGATTATGTCTACGTTTCAGACCATCTTTCAAAAGCGCCGAATGTGCACGCGCTTGAACTCAACATTTCCTGTCCGAACGTGAAATCCGGCGGCATCGCGTTCGGCACCGATCCGGAGATGGCGTTTGAACTGACACGGCAAGTAAAAGCTGTCTCGGAAGTGCCGGTGTATGTGAAACTTTCCCCGAATGTCACTGATATTGTGGCGATTGCCAAGGCAGCAGCATCCGGCGGTGCCGACGGGCTCACGATGATCAACACACTCCTCGGCATGAAAATCGATTTGAAAACGGCGCGCCCGGTTCTCGCCAATGAAACAGGGGGGCTTTCCGGGCCGGCCGTCAAACCGGTTGCCGTCCGGATGGTTTACGAGGTGAGCCGGGAAGTGGATATCCCGATTATCGGCATGGGCGGCATCATGACGGCGGAAGATGCAGTGGAATTTTTATACGCCGGCGCTAGTGCAGTCGCAATCGGCACCGCGAATTTTATTGACCCGCTTGCCTGCCCGCGCATCATCCGCGAACTGCCGGCGGTGATGGAACAGCTCGGCGCCGGAAGCATTCAAGACCTGATTGGAAGGAGCCACAAGCAGCATGCATAAACCGATCATCGCCCTTGATTTCTCGTCGGAAGAAGAAGCGCTCGTTTTTTTACAGCAGTTTGGCAGCGAGCCGCTCTATGTCAAGGTAGGAATGGAATTGTTTTACCAGGCCGGCCCTTATTTGATTGCTGCCCTGAAAGAAATGGGGCATGACATTTTTCTTGATTTAAAGCTGCATGACATTCCGAATACAGTGAGGCGGGCAATGAAAGGGCTAGCCCGGCTTGGAGCGGATATGGTGAACGTCCATGCCGCCGGCGGTTCGGAAATGATGAAAGCCGCTTTGGATGGTTTGGAAGCCGGCACCCCTGCATGGAAAAAGCGCCCGGCGATTGTCGCGGTAACACAGCTAACAAGTACTTCGGAAACGCAAATGCAAAAAGAACAAGGTATTTTAAAACCGCTGCGCGAATCAGTGCTGGATTACGCTGTGCTTGCTTATGATGCGGGGCTTGACGGCGTTGTCTGCTCCGCTTTTGAAGTCCCTGATATTACGGCGCGGCTCGGCGGGGCGTTTTTGAAAGTGGTGCCGGGCATCCGGCTGGCCGGGGATGATGCTTCCGACCAGAAACGCGTCGTTACACCGGCGAAAGCGAGGGAACTCGGTTCGACCGCAATTGTCGTCGGGCGTTCGATTACGAAAGCGCCCGATCCGTACGAAGCTTATGTAAAAGTGAAACAACAATGGGGGAACGAATAATGGAAAAATACATTGCCGGACAATTGCTTGACATTGAAGCTGTTTTTTTAAAACCCGGTGAACCTTTTACATGGTCATCCGGAATCAAATCGCCAATTTACTGCGATAATCGCATTACATTGTCCTATCCGAATCTGCGGAAAGAAATCGCCATCGGACTGAAAAAGCTGATCGAAGCACACTTCTCGGAAACGGAAGTAGTAGCAGGCACGGCAACTGCCGGGATTGCCCACGCCGCTTTTGTCAGTGACCTGATGAATTTGCCAATGGTATACGTCCGTTCGAGTGCAAAAACACACGGCAAGGGCAACCAGATCGAAGGTCGGGTTTCCACCGGGCAAAAAGTTGTCGTTGTCGAAGATTTAATTTCAACTGGCGGCAGCGTGCTCACCGTTGTCCGCGCATTGCGGGAAGCCGGCTGCGAAGTGCTCGGCGTTGTCTCGATTTTTACGTATGAACTTCCGGCCGGGGCTGCAAATTTTGCGAAAGAAGGCATCACCGCTTACTCCTTATCGAATTACTCCACGCTGCTTAAAGTTGGCGTGGAAAAAGGGCTGATCCGGGAAGAAGACTTGGCGACACTCGAGGAATGGCGACGGGAACCGGAAAAATGGGGGAAATCCAAAAAGGGCTGAACAAGATACTTTGGTTTGCTATTAAAATATGGCAAAAGTAAGCTTACTGTTGTTTCAGAGAGGCATTTAAAAGAACAAATGGAGTCATGGGACTGGAGCAATTGTCCTTTTGGAGCATTCAAAAGGACAAAAGGAGCCGTAAACCGGAGCAAAATGTCCTTTTGGAGTATTCAAAAGGACAAAAGAACTCGTGAACCGGAGCAAATTGTTCTTTTGGAGCATTCAAAAGGACAAAAGGAGCCATGAACCGGAGCAAAATGTCTTTTTGGAGTATTCAAAAGGACAAAAGAACTCGTGGACCGGAGCAAATTGTCCTTTTAGAGCATTCAAAAAGACAAAAGGAGCCCGTAGACCGGAGCAATCGTCCTTTTGGAGCATTCAAAAGGACAAAAGGAGCCATTGACCGGAACAAAGTGTCCTTTTGGAGTGTTCAAAAGGACAAAAATAACGGGGGAACAGAGCATATTTGGTCTTTTTGAAGTGTTAAAATACCAAATGCTTTTCCCCCGGTAGAATTTGTAATTCATAAGTTTGTGATCATCAATTACTCATAGTAAGACCACCTTCCACCTCTGAACTTATTAAAATTTTTTGCCAGTATCCTGCTCACCCTTTTTTTCGAGTCCACAATCCTGCACCAGTCAAAAATATCATTTGTTGTAATCTTCCGCTCTGGAAACAGCATCCGAAATTCTCTGACACTGCGGAGGACCGCGGCCTCAACAGATTCAGCATGTCCACAATCCTCACAAATCATTGAACGCCCTTTTACCGCACAGGAAAAAGAACTACAAGTGTCGCACACAATGCCTTTCCGCAATTGATCATACTCATATTTCGGCAAATGAAGAAAAGACGATTCTTCTATATGCAGCGAAGATAGCTTTTCTGCCAGCCTTCTATGCTTTCCGCTCAGCTTTGCAGAAATTGCATTCAAATCTTTCATATACCGTTTTAACTGATTCGGAAAAATAAATGGCGCACTTAGGGGTGCCTGGTACAGGGTAAATTCGGGGTTTACAAAAACAACGGAAGCCGAGACCGGCATATTGAAACCGAGCGAGAGAATCAGCTGCCGGAAAAGCGATTCGCAACGTTTGACCTGAAGCAGTGGGTTGTTGATTTCAGACTTATTATTTTTTGTAAAAATCCTGTCCCGCTCGTAATAAAAATCCCCTTCATAATTTTTCACTTCAAACAGGTAAATGGTTTCGCCGGTAATCATGAGGGCATCAATCTGGAACGTAGCATTGTTGCAGGAAAGGCGCAAATCATTCAGTACAAAACAATCACATGTAAGCGCTCCTGTTAAAGAGTCAAAATACCGCTCGCCTTCGTCACCTTTTTCCAAATTCCGTAGATACTGAAGGTCTTTTTCATGGAGTTTCATCCGGCTGCTCAGCGACTTTAAAAGAGCATACTCAAGTGAAGTTTTCCTTTCCTTGAAAAGCATCGTTCACATCCTTTCTAAAATTCAGACTTCATACCCATTATAAGCAACTTTTTGTATAATATAAATATCAATTTTCGCAGGTGAGCAGATGAAAAATTTACGGATTGAGCAAACAAGTGAAAGAATAAGCGATCAATTCGGAATGGGCATCGTAGAATTTCTTATCAGCCAGACGCATCTCGCATCAAGGCTGAACAGTGCCAAGTCAGAAACGATTAAAAGGAATCCCGGCTATTCAAACGGGGACATCGCGAAGTCTTATATCGGGCTGCTTTGCCTTGGGAAAAATAAGTTTGCTGAAATTGAACCGTTGCGGAGCGATTGTAATTTCCGTACCTTTTTAAAATTGGAAAGAGTTCCCTCGCCGGCTGTCCTTGAGCACCGCCTGGATGAAGCAGCTTTATCAGAAGAATGGAAACAGATCATCCTTGATGAATCTCTTCACCTGCTTCGCAAGGCTGGTGCACCTATCAACCCGGTGACCATACAAGGCAAAAGTTTTATCCCGGTAGATGTTTCAACGCCGTTTGCTTTTATTGGAAAGGAAGGGTACTGCCTTTCCTTTGGACAAGAAACGAGCGTGACGGTCCGTGCTGCTGAACAATTGGCGGAAGGGCCTTTCCTTTGGCGGCTCGAGGCAAAAGAAGGATCCGAAATGATGGAAAAATTGTTGGACCGTAACATTGATTTTGTGATCAAACTGCAGACAGATGCCGGCACCTGGATGGAAACTGCACGGAAATACGGCACATGCTCAACCGAACGGGAAGGAAAAAACGTTTACTTTGGGTCTGTTGCGGAACCCATTACGGCAGCCGGGGCAAAAAAACCAGCCTATTATGTTTTTAAACTCATTGAAACAACCATTGATAAAAACGGGCAAATCCTTCTGATTCCAGAGTATGAAGCAGATGTGTACATGACAACGCTCGATACCCCGCCGGAAGCTGTGCCAAGGCTTTACGGCGAACACCTGAAAGCCTGTAAATCACTGAGACGGGAATTTATGTTTGATCTTGGTTTTAAACAGCCGCCTTCCCGGAATAAAAAAACGAATGCGCTTGCCCTGCATTTTGGCATATATGCTTACAACCTGCTCCGCTTTGCCAGCCAGGGGAAAATCCGAGCAAAACGAATCCGTGATGCGATCAGGGAACTGCCAAACATGGTGATTAAAGAAGTGGAAGAATAGCATTTTCTATCCTGAAAATATGCGCCGGCTGACTTTCACTCTTCTGCTGGTACCGCATTCATTGCGGCATGGGCGTCTAATAGCATTTTCTTGCCGTTCCTCAGGCCCGGCCATTGCGATGGAAAAATGGAGCGGGCCACAAACTTCTCCCTGTTTCACTTGAATGCCATTAGAATGTTCCACGTCACGCCTGCATGAATATAAGGGCGGGAGTGGGCTCTGCGTTCAGGCACCATCCGTTATACAGCGCAAACAGCAAGGGAAATCCCATCCCACCAGCGTTGTGCCATTCAAACTGCAAAAAGGAACACTTGTCGATAGCGCAATTAAAATGAATCCCCGTCCGCTGACATTGTGCAATCCAACCAGTATTACGACAACGCAAACAGCAGGGATCCGTCACCCGTTCCGCCTGTAAGCAAGCGGCGTCATCTCCGTTTTCCGTTTGAACAGCCGGTTGAAATAGGGGGTATCCGCAATGCCGACGTCAAGGGCAATTTCTTTTACGCTTTTATTGGAGTAGCGGAGCAGCCTTTTCGCGGTGTTGATCCGGAAATGGATTAAGTACTCAATCGGGGGGGATGCCGATGTAGTGCGTGAATTCCTTGCTGAGCTGGTACTTGTTCAGGCGGCACACCCGTTCCAAATCCTTTAGGGTAATTGAATGGCAAAAAAAGAAGCGATCATCCGAAATTATGAAACCGCAAAACAGCGGTATGCCGAAATCGGCGTGGATACAGATGCGGCGCTTGAAAACTTGCAAAAGATTAAAATCTCGCTGCACTGCTGGCAGGGTGACGATGTCCGCGGCTTTTTAAATCCGGATGGCGACCTGACCGGCGGCATTATGGCAACCGGCAACTACCCGGGGGCGGCACACACGCCTTCCGAGCTGCGCAAAGACCTGGAAAAAACATTTTCTCTGATACCGGGCAAGCATAAATTGAATCTGCATGCCATTTATGCGGACACGGATGAAAAAATCGACCTTGACACCATTGAACCGAAACATTTTGCTTCGTGGGTGGACTGGGCAAAAGAACAGGGGCTCGGCCTTGATTTTAACCCGACATTTTTCTCGCATCCGATGTATAAAGACGGTTTTACGCTCGCCTCCCCTGACAAAACAGTGCGGGATTTCTGGGTGGAACACGGGAAAAGGACGCGGAAAATTGCCGAGTATTTCGGAAAAGAAACAGGGCAAACGAGCATCAATAATTTCTGGATTCCGGACGGTTATAAAGACAATCCGGTAGATACGCTCGGTCCGCGCCGGCGTTTAATGGAAGCGCTCGATGAAATTTTTGCGGAACCGCTCAATCCGGCTTATACGGAAGATGCGGTGGAAAGCAAATTGCTCGGTCTCGGTGCGGAAGCCTATACAGCCGGTTCCCATGAGTTCTATATGGGCTATGGCATCTCAAGAAACAAACTGGTCTGCCTTGATGCCGGCCACTTCCATCCGACAGAAGTGATTTCCAATAAACTAAGCGCCCTTTCTCTCTTTAGCAAAGGGCTTATGCTCCATGTCAGCCGCCCGGTGCGCTGGGACAGTGACCATGTCGTCATCATGGATGATGAATTGGCGGCAATCGGCAGGGAACTTGTCCGCAACAGTTTCGTGCCATTCTCTTAAAAAATTATATGATGAAATGAAAATGCCGGCATTCCAATTGCTTGATAACTCGGTGTCAAAGAAGAAGACATCCCGAATCTCGCAAAAGTTGTGTATGCAGATGTGTATACGGGCGGCAACCCGCGCGGCATAAGCGTGGAAGAAATCGAAGCATTGTACAAATCCATGCTGCATGATCCCAGTGAAAGCCTAGGGTAAAAAACGGGTGGTCCTGGAAAACGGGCCATTCGTTTTTTTTATAATATTATCGTATTATAGTAGTAACGTTATTTTTTGGAGAAGGGAGTTTTCCAGTTGAAAATTGCTTTTATTGCCCATGATAAAAAGAAAGAGGAAATTGTAAACTTTGCGGTTGCCTATGAGCCGGTATTCGACGGCCATGAATTGTACTCGACCGGCACAACCGGCAAGAGGATTATGGAAAAAACCAATTTGAAAATTACCCGCTTCAATTCTGGCCCGCTCGGCGGCGACCAGGAAATCGGCGCAATGATTGCCAAAAATGAAATGGATCTCGTTTTCTTTTTCCGTGATCCGCTCACGGCCCAGCCGCACGAACCGGACATTACCGCTTTACTCCGTCTTTGCGATGTCTATTCGATTCCGCTTGCCACCAACATGGGTACAGCTGAACTGCTCGTCCAGGGCTTAATGCGCGGCGATTTAAACTGGCGCATGATTGTGCATGAAAAGGAGAAGAAGAACAAGGGGGAATAAGAATTTCCGCCATATTCCATGCCAGCTTCCGGTGAAGGAAAATTAGGATTTCCGCATTTTGGGAATCCTTTTGGTTCCCCCGTCATTGGATTGGAATGCCAGGCACAGGCTGGGATAAATGGATGTTAGCCCCTGATGCGTTCCTGGATAGAGTGAAAGGGGGCTATCCGGGAATAGCAGGAAAGCGGTTCAGCAAATACATTGAACGGAACCGCCGCGAATACTACGAAAATGCGGGCGGCAGAATGACGAGCGGGCCGTTCTAAGGGCAGGGTCAAATCGAAAAAACCTGCCGGCACCGAAAGAGGTTTCCCCGAACCGGAGAAATGGGCGATGAACGAGCAGGAAGTGCTTGACGCAATCAAAGAGTGGGAAAATTTAAGTACCAATCGGGAAAACAAAGTATTGTACGAAGCCCGGCTGAAATTTTTGCGCGACCAGCTTGCGAATATCCGCGGGGAAAGAGAGGAAGGGCTCAAAGAAGGGATACAAAAAGGGATTGAAGAAGGCAGGCAAAAAGGAATCGAAGAAGGGGTACAAATAGCAATCAAAAAAATGCTGAGCAAAGGCACCGCACCCGAAACGATCGCAGATATGCTCGATTATCCGCTTGAAGAAATCAAAAAATCCAGCGGGAAATAGAACGGGGCCATTAATGTTTCCCTGCAGTCCGGGTGGTGAAAAAAGGGGAGAAGTCAGGCATCAGTTTGCTGCAACTAGTCAACATTTGATCACAATGGCAATCCGGCTATTCTATGAAATTCGGCCTGATTGCCGTAAACCAAAAAACGCAGGAACGTATGATAAAGGAAAGCGGGCGCTATCTCGGAGAAATGGCACAACTAAATGCAGGAAAAAGATAAGAAAAAGCCCCCATGCCGTATGCAGCTTGGGGGCTTTTTCTGTTGCAGCAAAGGATGCTAAGCAACTGTCATTGCCAGCGGGGTTCAGGAGCTCCGGTATCCCGGAAAAGCTGCCTCTTGCACCCGTTGAAAGTGGAATTCAACAATAATCTCGAATCACTTTGGCGTGGATAACCGGGGAATTCTAAAAAGTGAAAAAAGTACTTGCCATTCCCAAGGGAGCGAATCAGAAAATCCCCTCTGGTCTCATACACCCGGGGGGCATTTTCGTTTCCACTTCAGCCCAAACATGGTAAGATGGAAAAGCGCAAATTTTGATGGGTGTTCCGGGGTGAAGAAAATGGACAAGGCGGAAATACGAAGAGAAATGATCGGCTGGTTAAAGCGGCTGGATTTTAGTGAAAAGCAGGCCATAGAAGAAAAACTGCAACAAATTTTATTTTCCTCCGGTTTGTGGAAAAATGCCGGAACGGTTGGCGTGACGGTCTCCCAACATTTCGAATGGGATACGAAGCGGATCATTGAAACCGGGTGGGCGCAGGGGAAAACGATTTGTGTTCCAAAATGCGTGCCAAAAGAAAAAGAGCTCGTTTTTTACAGGCTGGATGATTTCGCGCAATTGGAAAAAAGCTTTTTTAACCTGCTCGAGCCGAAACCGGAAGAAACAGCAAAAATCGAGAAGCAGGCGATAGACCTGCTCATCGTTCCTGGCCTTGTTTTTGACAAAAAAGGCTTTCGCATCGGTTTTGGCGGCGGTTATTATGACCGGTTTCTTGCCGGTTTTCCTAATCAGACCGTGTCTTTGGTCCACTCGTACCAATTGAAGGAGCATGTCCCCAACGAATCTTATGATATTCCGGTCCGGCAAATCGTGACGGAAACCGGAATGTTAAAAGGGAATGGAGGGATTTTATGAAGAGCAGAACGTTTGTCATGGTCAGTATTGTCCTGGCAATGCTTGTGTCATCGATTGACGCAACGATTATGAACACCACAATGCCTGTCATTGCAAAAGAACTCGGCCGCTTTGACTTGTACGCATGGGCATTTGCTTCCTATATGATCACCAGTACTATTTTATCCCCGGTTGCGGGCCGGTTGTCCGACTTGTTCGGGAGGAAAAAAGTGTTCGGGTCCGGGATCGTGCTTTTTTTCGCCGGGTCACTTTTATGCGGCATGTCATCCGGGATGATTGAACTGATTGTCTTTCGGGCTATTCAGGGCATTGGGGCAGGTTTTATGGTCCCGTTCCCGGCCATTATCGCAGGAGACCTGTTTTCTGTTGAAAACCGCGGAAAAATCCAGGCATTGTTTACTGGCATGTGGGGATTATCCGCTGTCCTGGCGCCACTTTTAGGCTCGTTTTTTGTAACGTATTTAACGTGGAGATGGATTTTCTTTGTCAACCTGCCTGTCTGCCTCATTTCATTTTTAACGCTTTTGCCTTATAGCGAACATTACGCGCCGAAAAAAGCGCGTGTCGATTACATAGGTGCTGCATTATTTGCGGTTGCGATCACACTCTTGCTTTTGGTCACGGTCGTACACCGCAACTACTGGTTGTTTGCGGCAGCCGGAATCCTTTTTCTTCTCCTTTTTTATTTTTATGAAAAAAGGCAGGATTCCCCGATTGTGCCGCTTTCGATGTTTAAAAATAAGACATTTGCCCGGATGAATGTCAACTCCTTTATCGGGACAGTGGCGTTGTTTGGTGCTTCCAGCTATGTACCGCTGTTTTTGCAGAAAGTAACAGGGCTGTCACTGCTCATGAGCGGGGTTGCGCTGCTTGGGTCGTCGATCGGCTGGATGGCCGCTGCAGTCCCCGCCGGAAAATGGATATTGCGGTATGGCTACCGGCGGCTGCTTTTAATCGGGAACGGGCTTTTGCTTGTTTCGGGTTTATGCTGGATCTTTTTAAATCCGGGCCACGGGTTCTGGTACGTCTTTCTCGTCATGATTGTCCATGGCGCTGCGTTCGGGCTGCTTTCGACGGTTGGAATTATCGGTTCCCAGCAAATGGTGAGCGCCCACGAAAAAGGGATAGCTACTTCCTTTTTCATGTTTTGCCGGAACATGGGAACGGCGATCGGCGTGACCGTAATGGGCGCCTTTCTGACAAGCGGGTCTACTTATATGCAGGGCATTCACCATTTGTTCCTGTTCGGCTTTTGCGGCAGCATTTTGGCCTTTTTAACTTCTTTTCTGATTCATAATAATGCGGGTGAAAGCGGAAAAACAGCAGAAAATCAATAGGGCTTGCTGAATCAGCCGGTGCCTGGCAGGGGATCTGGCAGCTCTGGGCGAACTTCACGTTTTACTCGAAAACAGGATCTTTCGCAGATCCATGATTTGGTAATATTGAGGCAGAGCTTGCCGGCAAATCGGATTTAATCAGCAAACCTTAATAAACCCGTCTTAGCTTATCAGGCTAAAACGGGTTTTCTGCTCCTCAACAGGGGGAGTCCGTTTCTTTTTTTAACTGCATTTTCCTTTGCTGGTCCTGCGGCTTTTCCAATACACCAACGGTTTGGACGGTAAAGGAAAGGGCAAATCCGATGACTGCCAGGATGAGCGTGAACATAAAACCGTACTGGACGCCGTTTGTTAAGGCCGCTGCGGCACTTTGCCCGCCTGCCCCTGTATAAGCGTGTTCGCCTGCAGCCAGCAATGTGGCAGACAAGGGAGTGGCAATCGCGCCGCTCACTTGCTGGGCGGTATTCATAATCGCGCTGCCGTCAGGGGACATCTCTTTCGGCAATGCGTTCAGCCCGTTCGTTTGCGCCGGGGACATAACAAGCGGCGCGCCGACCATGAGCAAAAGATTCGCTGCAATCACAAAAAGAAAAGAAGATGTTGTTTGGACACAGATAAACATTGCACCAGCTGCGATGCAGATCAGAAAGCCGATTCTGACAAGCCATTTTGCGCCGTATATATCATAAAACTTGCCCGAGATAGCTGACACAATCCCGTTTACAATGCCCCCTGGCAAAAGAAGGATGCCGGTAAGCGCGACAGCTACCAGTTTTCCGCTCTGCCAGTACATCGGCAGCAAAAGCATGGATGACATGATAATACTGAAGACGATCATAATCATCAGCGTGCCAATGGTGAACATTTTATGCTGGAAGGCACGCACATTCAGCATCGGCTTTTCCATTCGCAATTGCCGGATGGAAAAAATCGCCTGTTTGTTTTCATTTGACAGCCAGGGATAAATTTGGTTGCTGAAACGGCGCCAACATCCGGGCTCGTTTTAGCATGCCTGTTTCCAACAATAATCACTTTCCCTGAATCCGGCGCCTGAAAACCGGCAATCACGTTCAGAAGGGTAGTTTTGACGCAGCCGGAGGCCCCGGGATACAAACAAAATTTACCGGCAGTTCACTGTTTGGGGAAACCTGGTCACTTAACCTGCTCTCCTTTGGCAGCACTTGGCCTGGCCCGGACTTTTGGCTTCTCCTGCCCGTCTTCCTGAGCAGCCTGAAAGCAGTAATACAATCAGCAATAGAAAAGCGCCAATTTTAAAGTAATTTTTCGTAAATAACATATGCCATCCCCTGTTTTATTCATTTTTCATTTTCCCACCCAAGAGAATTTCACGTGCTGGAACCATCTGATCAGGCCTCATCATGTATAACACAGAAAAAATGATAAAAATTGGTCTGCTGCAATCCTTTATTTTCAAGTATAATCAAGTTAAATGGATTATAAAACAAACGGACGCATCAGACGGAGGGATTAAATGAAAGAAATAAAACTCAGTTTATGGATCAAATACATACTGCTGGCGGTTGTGGCCGTGCTTGTTGTAAAATATTTCAGCACGATTCTGGGCGCGCTCGGGGCGGTTTGGCATGTTGCATTCCCGCTTGTGCTCGGGGCTGCGATTGCCTATGTGCTCAATATTTTAATGAAAAAAGTGGAACGCGTTTATTTTCCGAACGCGCAAAACAAATTTATCCGTGCAACGCGGAGGGGCGTCAGCATTCTTTTTTCGTTTGTGGTGATTTTCGGCATTGTTTCCATTCTGGTTTTGATCATTGTGCCGCAATTGATCCAGGCTTTTACAGTGTTGATTGATGCCATTCCGCGCGTTTACACGAAAAGCTTGGACTATTTCCAGTCAAACAGCGGCAAGTACTCCAGTCTCGGAAAGTTCATCTCCAGCCTGCAGGTCGATCTGGATGCAGTCACAAAAAAATTGACCGCATCTCTTTCCAAAGTGGTGACCGGCATTTTGAATTCGACGTTTTCCATCGCCGGCGCCTTAACAAGCGGCGTAATGAACCTGGTCATTGCCATTATTTTTGCCATCTATATTTTGGCGGCAAAGGAGAAGCTGGCTATTCAGGCGGATAAAGTGGTCCGTGCTTTTTTGAAAAAGCAGACGGCGGACAGATTGTATTATGTGCTCAAGGTGGCAAACCGGACTTTTTCAAGCTTTATTGTCGGGCAATGTGTAGAGGCCGTGATTTTAGGCTGCTTATGTACGGCAGGCATGTTTCTTTTACATTTTCCATATGCTGCCATGGTCGGGGCATTTATCAGTGCAACGGCCTTGATTCCGGTTGTCGGCGCGTATTTGGGTGCGGCATTCGGCGCATTTATGATTTTAACGGTGGATCCGATGAAGGCGCTGTTCTTTTTGGTGTTCATTGTTGTGCTTCAGCAAGTGGAAGGCAACATCATTTATCCGCGGGTAGTAGGGTCGTCGATCGGGCTGCCGGGTTTATGGGTCCTGGCGGCGGTCATCATCGGGGGCGGCCTTGGCGGGGTTGTTGGCATGCTTTTCGGTGTGCCGGTTGCCGCAACATTGTATAAGCTGCTGAGCGACCAGGTGCAAAAACGGCTGCAAACACCAGCGGGAGTGGAGGAAACAAACAGGAGCGGTACTGTATAATCACCCGGATGGAGACGGAAGTTCTTTGCACGAAAAGATGAAACATTGGGCTGCCGTCCGAATGATAATTGCGGGAATAGAAGTGAGGTTTTCGGCTTCTATTCCCTTTTAGGGAGAAAAACAATGAGAATTGGATTCAGCGGAGGGATCCTTTACGGAGCTGTCATCTTGCTCTTTCTTTTGTTGTTTGTGATGAAAGCGTTTTATAATTTGTAAAACAAGATACAGCTGAATCCTTTGTTTGTTGGAATACATTTATCACATAGCCGGGTAGCCTTTTCACACTCCGCTTTCCCCTTCCCGGTCTGCGCCGGGCGCGTTGGCCGGAGAGTTTTTTTTATCGCCTGTTGTTTTTCTATCTTAATTTAAATAGGATATTCCGATTTCGTGTCGAATGTTAGCATCAATGTTATGCCGGCTGGAAGAAGAAAGGTGTCTCCTTTTTGCCGGCTGAAGGTACCCGCATCGATGAAATACTTTACAACGGCAATCCAGGGCCATCAGAATTATTTGGGTGATAAGTGGATTCGCGTTGCCCCGCCGCATAAAATACTCGATCATAAAAATGGTCCGCTCATCGCCGTGCGCCTTCATATTATAAGCAGAAAAACATTAGGCGGCCTGCAAACCGATTTATCCGGAAGAGTACTGGATTCCGCAGGCCATGCTATACCCGGGTTGTATGCAGCGGGGGAGGTTTCCGGATTTGGCGGCGGCGGTGTCCATGGCTACAGGTCCATTGAAGGAACATTTCTGGGCGGCTGCCTTTTCACAGGAAGGACGGCCGGCCGGGCGATTATGCCGGGATCCAAAAGCCGGTAACGCAAACAGGAGAATTGCAGCGGAAGGAAAAAATCGCATACGGTGCTGGGGATATCGGGTATAATTTTCTGTTTGACCTCGGGCAAATCTATTTGCTCAAATTCTATACGGATACGCTCGGGCTCCCGGCCTCTATTGCAGGAATGGTATTTTTAGTGACGAAAATTTGGGATGCTTTTTCGGATTTTACCATCGGCACGGTTGTGGACCACCGGAAAAAAATCGGGCCAAAGGGGAAATTCCGGCCCTTCATTCTGTATACCGCAGTTCCGCTGGCGCTCATGACGGTGACGAACTTTCTTTCACCGGATTTTTCATTAAACGGAAAAGTGATTTGGGCCTTTGCTACATACATGGCTTTCGGCACCATCTACAGCATTTCCAGCATACCATACGGTTCAATGGCTCCGGCAATGACGAAAAATCCTAACGAACGGGCTGAATTGTCCGCCTTTAGGCAGGCCGGCGCTAATCTTGGATTGCTCATTACGACAGTCGGTTTTATGCCGGTCGTCCTCCTGTTTGATAATCCGAAAATCGGATATCCGGCAGCGGCTGCGATTTTTGCAACGGCCGGCATATTGCTGCAAATCTATTCTTATAAGCATATAAAAGAGCGCCATGTCGAACTGGAACCGAAAAAAACAAGCCATACGATAAAAGACAGCTACAAGGCGCTTGTTAAAAACGGGCCCCTTTTCATTGTCAGTCTGGTCAATTTATTTACCATTTCAGCTTATAATGTGAAACTGGCTGTCCAGGTGTATTACTGCCAGTATGTCTTGCATAATGTCACGATCGTTTCCTATATGGGATTTTTCAGTATGGGCTGCGCATTTTTCGGGATTGCCCTCGCTCCTTTTGTTCAACGAAAAATAGGGAAGAAGTACACGTATATGTTCGGTTGCGCCATTTGGGCAGTTGCCGATCTGCTTGCTTTGTTTTTTGCCCATAATGCCGTTCTGTTTATTGTATTTGCCTGCCTCGCCTTTTTCGGAAACGCTTTTGTCAACAGCCTGAACTGGGCATTGATTTCCGACTGCGTGGAATACGGAGAATGGAAAACCGGAAAGCGGACGGAAGGTATTGTCTACTCCTTTTTTACATTCTTTCGCAAATTGTCACAGGCTGTCGCCGGGTTTATTCCCGGGTTTGTGCTGAGCATTTCCGGATATGTGCCGAATGCCGTCCAGTCCGCAAGCGCCATTTTTGGTATCAAAGCGCTTATGTTTATCTATCCGGCAGCACTGTCCATTTTAACGATTGTTGTCTTCGGCTTTTTCTACCGCTTGACGGAAAAGAAATATAAAGAAATCGTGGCGGAGATGAATAGCAGGTAATGCAGGTTGAAGGTCAATTTGGGGAGTATTTTCAACAAAAGCTGGCTCTTTGTTTTCCTACACATGCCGGCTTGCGGCCAGATTCATGTCTGTATTTTCTGCCTTTTCTCTAACGGCTTGGGCATCCCTTGTCCATTTTAAATGCCAAGGGATGCGTTTTTAAACATCATAATGATCATCATCGTTGCCCTTTCCCTTAGATGCTTCTTCCAATTGGCGTTTTTGTTCTTCTGGAACGATCCACTCATTCAGTTCGTTGATGATTTTTGCATTCAAACGCTTTCTAAATCGAGTCATCAAAGAATCAAAAGTAGCAGAAATCCTTGTCAAACTTGAAGTTTTTGCTTATTCAGCAAGCCCTGTTTACTTTTCTTGATAGTATTTCCTGTATACGTTAGGGGTAATATTTTCATATTTTTTAAATGTCTTAATGTAGTATCCTGGTTCGTTGAATCCCAATTCATCACTAATTTGTGCAATAGATAGGTCTGTTTTCTCTAACAATGGTTTAGACCATTCTATTTTTTGAAGGGATATAAAAGTAGAAAAATTAATTCCCGTTTCTTTCACAAATAACCGGCTGAAATAACCGGTGCTGATGTGGCATAAACCGGCTAACATTTGTTGCGAAAATTTTTCGCCTTTATTTTTGAAGATATAGTCAAAGGCAGGTTGTAATGTTTTGTTTTTACAAACAAGGTGATCATTGAGCGCTGTTTTTACATAAGCGCTCGTAACCGTATTTGCCAATTCTTTTTTTATATGTTGAATATTATCTAAAGAATATCCGGTTGCAACGTCATCCATTGCAGCTTTTTCTTTAAGCGGAGCTATTTTCTTATACGCTTCTAAAATTAAATTTTTATTCATCGCCTCCTCGACGATATAGTTGGACAGGCGATAGAGCATTTGAGCAGCTTCTTTAATTTCGGAATAAGAGAGAATCGGGATTGAATCGTATAATCGATTTATCTCTTCTTTCTGATCAACTTGTGCAAGTCTTTTTGCCGGAACGGTTAGCATTTGTTCAAGCGTTTGCTGTTCTCCGCTGTCAGCGAGCCTCACTTCTCCCGCCATGATAGCGCCTACATATTGATCATCAACAATAATCGGGATGGCCATGTCGATAATATTCCAATGACATAAATAGATATAAGGAGCATTTGTTCTGACAGCTTCCAGGCCTCCTCTGGCATCACATTTTTCACAAAGCTTTGCTGTATTTGGATTGTCACGCATCATTTTACAGAAAGGGCGAACATCACTATGATGCGTAATGGGTGTTCCTTTATAGTCAACGGTGATGATCGCCAGTTTTGTAACAATGGAAAGAGAATCTTGAAGTTTTTTCCACTTTTTTAAATCCAGTATTTTATCCAAATTCATGTAACTCGTATTCATCGTGTTTCTCCCTCTCTTATTTTTAATGGAAAAACAGGTTTGTGTTCGAAGACAGAGATCATCCGCTGAACATGAAGTTAAATATTACAAAATTGCCCGAATATCAGAACGTACATCATAAGATTGAAATGATATATAACCAGTCTCTATATCAAAATAATACCACTTTAATAGGAAAAGCAAAATAATACTATGAATAATTGTAAAAAGTCGTTATTTAAGTCCAATGTTTTCCCGGGGGAAGGATGGTAAGCTTAATTTGTGTAAGGGATTACAAAATTTGATTTGGAGGGAATATCCATGAGAAAAGCATTTATTAGTCCTACCAAATATGTCCAAGGCGAAGATGAAATTTTAAACTTAGGTTATTTTGTGAAAACATACGGTACCTCAGCATTATTAATCGCACATCCAGATGATGCAAAACGGGTAAGGGAAAAATTGGATGCAACGGCAGAAAAATTTGGCATTACATTTATAGAAAGCGGATTCAATGGCGAATGTTCGCGACAAGAAATTGCCAGATTAAAAGAAGTGGCGAAAGAAAACAAATGTGACTGTACAATCGGTTTAGGCGGCGGGAAGGCGCTTGACACATCAAAATGTGTGGCAGAGGGAGATGCATTAATCATTGTGCCGACGATTGCAGCTACAGATGCGCCAACCAGCCATTCTGCAGTTATGTATACACCGGAGGGGGCTTTTGATGATTACGCATATTTTAAACAAAGCCCGAGTGTCATCTTAATTGATACGACGGTAATTGCCCATGCGCCAACCAGATTCCTGGTTTCCGGAATGGGGGATGCGTTGTCCACTTATTTTGAAGCAAGAGCAACAGCACGCTCTTTTTCTAATGTGAATGCAGGTTTACCTTGTGGCGTCAGGGAAGGCTTATGTCCGCCAGCAAAAGGAACAAATGCAGCATTGGCGTTAGCCACACATTGTTATCAGACATTGTTAGAAGATGGGCTGAAAGCGAAAGCTGCGAGCGATTGTAATACCGTAACGCCAGCCTTGGAAAATATAATTGAAACCAATATTTTATTATCAGGATTAGGTTTTGAAAGTGGCGGATTGGCAGGCGCACATGCGATTCATGATGGTCTAACAATTTTAGAAGGAGCGCATGCGTATTATCATGGTGAAAAAGTAGCTTTCGGTACATTGGCACAGTTAGTACTGGAGGACGCACCAAAACAGGAAATTGAAGAAGTATTAAATTTCTGTTTGGCAGTAGGGTTGCCGGTTTGTCTTGCTGATATTGGAGTAGACCATATTACGCAAGAAGAGTTAATGGAGGTTGCCAATAAAACTTGTATCCCGGAAGAATCCATCTATTCTATGCCATTTCCTGTTACACCAGAGTCAGTAGCAGCAGCAATCATTGCGGCTGACAAAATCGGAAGCGATTATAAAGCTGAAAAATTGCAGAAAGCGTGATCAATAAGGAAAAACTTTAAAAATATCAGCCAGGCAATATAAGCATGCATGCCTGAAGCATGCATGCCCGCCTGTGCTTAAAATGTTCCATTTTACATATAAAGAGACGGGGGAGCAGCCATGAAAAAAATTTTGAATGACCCGAAAAATGTGCTTGATGAAATGCTGCAAGGCTTTGTGTATGCAAATGAAGACAAGGTCGGACGAATAGAAGGAACCGGCGTCATCTACCGCAAGTATAAAGATGAAGGTAAGGTCGGGCTGGTGAGTGGCGGAGGCAGCGGCCATGAACCGAGCCATGCCGGTTTTGTAGGAAAAGGCATGCTGAGTGCGGCTGTCTGCGGGGAAGTGTTTACTTCGCCAACGCCGGATCAGATTTTTGAAGCGATAAAAAAAGCGGACCAGGGTGCCGGCGTATTTTTAATTGTAAAGAATTATACGGGTGATGTGATGAATTTTGAGATGGCCGAGGAACTGGCTGAAATGGAGGACATCAAAGTCAAAAAAGTGATTGTTGATGATGATATTGCCGTGGAAGACAGCACCTATACAGCAGGAAAACGCGGAGTTGCAGGAACTGTGCTAGTCCATAAAATTCTCGGGGCCGCGGCTGCATCCGGCTATTCTCTGGAAAATATCAAAACATTGGCAGACCGCTTAGTGCCAGCTATTAAAACGATCGGTGTCGCGATTTCTCCGGCAACTGTCCCGGAAGTCGGCAAACCGGGTTTTGAATTGGGGGCAGATGAAATGGAGTACGGTGTCGGGATCCACGGCGAACCGGGTTACCGGCGCGAAAAAATCAAGCCGTCAAAAGAAATTGCACATGAACTGGTTACCCAGCTGAAAAAAGCATTTGATTGGCAAAAAGGCGACCATTTCGCTTGCCTTGTCAACGGGCTGGGTGCAACGCCGCTGATGGAACAATATATTTTTATCCATGATGTGCAGGCCATACTGGAAAAAGAGGGGCTGGTTGTCGATTTTAAAAAAGCCGGGAATTTGATGACGTCCATTGATATGGCAGGCCTCTCGCTGACCCTTTTAAGATTGGAAGACGCGTCTTGGGCGGACGATTTAAAACAGCCTGTAGAAACGCCGGCATGGGTGTAAAAAGGAGGAGTTACCGGGATGTTAACAGTAGATACTGCCGTTGATTGGCTGAAAACCTTTGCGGCCCAAGTGGAAGAACAAAAAGCATATTTGAGCGATTTGGATTCCGCAATCGGGGACGGTGACCATGGGAGTAATATGGCACGCGGCACGAAAGCGATGGCGGAAAAACTGGAGGAGGGCGGTTTTAAAACCGTCCAGGATGTATTCAAAACAGCTGCGATGGCGCTGTTGAGCAAAATTGGCGGCGCATCCGGACCACTTTACGGATCGGCGTTGATCGCGATGGCCAAACAAGCCGGTGAAACGGAAACAGATGTAGCGGGTATCGTAAAAGCAGGCCTTGCCGGCATCCAAAAACGCGGGAAGGCAGAGCAGGGCGAAAAGACAATGGTTGATGTCTGGATCCCGGTCTGTGAAGCACTCGACTCAGGGAACTTGTCAAAAGAAGTAATCCAAAGCGCCGTCGCCCGCACCAAAGACATGAAAGCGACAAAGGGCCGGGCTTCTTATCTTGGCGAACGGTCTGTCGGACACCTGGATCCGGGCGCTGTATCGAGCGGTTATTTATTTGAAGCACTCCTGAAAGGCGGGGTACTTCATGCGTAAAAAAGCTTGTGGCATTGTTGTCGTTTCCCATATTCCGGAATTGGCAGCAGGGGTTGCCCGTTTACTGGGCGAAGCAGCCAAGGATGTTTCGATTACGTATGCGGGCGGTACAGATGAGGGTAAAGTGGGCACCAGCTTTGAAAAAATCTCGGCAGCGATTGCGGAAAACGAAGCCGATGATCTATTCGGGTTTTACGACCTCGGCAGCGCGAAAATGAACTTGGAAATGGCTATAGAAACGTCGGACAAAAATATCCGGCTCATGGATACCGCCTTCGTAGAAAGTGCTTATACTGCCGCCGCGCTGATCCAAGCTGATGCGGATGTGGAGGCTGTTCTTGCACAGCTGGATCCGCTAAAAGTGAAATAGCGAAGGGACAGGACAGCCATTTTGAACACCCTTTCCTTGGGAGACATGAATAAAGTGAAACTTCCCCCACTGATCGTTAGTTGAACCAATCGGACTTTACAGGCAGTTGATCTCCCACCTATTTTTTCATACCTTTAATCTTTAGGTGGAAGCCTTATTGTCCGATAAGAGGTGGGATAAACCAAACTGGAGGTTATGACATGTACGATTTTTTTATGCCGAATGTTAACTATTTTGGTCGCGGTGCCGTAAAAGTAACCGGGGAACGTTGTAAAATTCTTGGAGCCAAAAAAGCTTTCATTGTAACGGATCGATTTTTGAACAAATTAGATGGCGGGCCGGTAGAAAAAGTCATCGCAACATTAAAGGAAGCGATGATTGATTATGTGATTTATGATGGAGTTGAACCCAATCCAAAAGATACGAATGTAGCAGATGGACTAAAGGTATATCAGGAAAATCATTGCAACCTCATTTTAACCGTTGGGGGCGGCAGTGCACATGACTGCGGGAAGGGAATTGGTATTGCTGCCACTCACGAAGGAGATTTATATGAGAACTATGCCGGAATTGAAAAATTAACACATCCTCTGCCTCCTATTATTGCTGTAAACACAACCGCAGGAACAGCAAGTGAAGTAACACGCCACTGTGTGCTGACGAATACGGAGAAAAAGATTAAATTTGTTATTGTTAGCTGGAGGAACACGCCGTTAGTATCTATTAATGATCCGGAATTAATGGTAGGAAAACCAGCAGCCTTAACTGCAGCAACAGGAATGGATGCCCTAACTCATGCGGTTGAAGCCTATGTATCACTTGGTGCAAATCCAGTAACAGATGCTCAAGCCATTCAAGCGATTCAATTGATATCGGAAAATTTGCGCCAAGCAGTCGCTTACGGTAAAAATATTGAAGCACGTGAGAATATGGCAAGTGCTTCTCTGTTGGCTGGAATGGCATTTAATAACGCAGGTTTAGGTTACATACACGCGATGGCCCATCAATTAGGCGGTTTATATGATATTCCGCATGGCGTTGCAAATGCAGTATTGTTACCGCATGTTGAAAAGTTTAATATTATCTCTAATCCCCGCAAATTTGCTGATATCGCTAAATTTATGGGTGAAAATATAGAAGGGATTTCCATTCGTGACGCCGCAGATAAAGCCATTGATGCAATTAGAAAATTATCTGAAGACATTCATATTCCTTCTAATCTGCGGGAATTAGGAGTAAAGGAGAAAGACTTCAAATTAATGGCAAAATTATCCCTTGAAGATGGGAATGCACTTAGTAACCCCATTCAAGGAAACGCGCAAGATATAATTGATATCTTTAAAGCAGCTTACTAAAATATGATTTTGATCGTGAAAGAAATTCGGGGATATCTCCTTTTTTGATTGCAAAAAAATCGCGGTAAGACGTGAATTGTGGTCATGTCTTACCATTTTTTTGTTCTCTAACTGAAGTTCCAATACTATAGAGCGTTTGTCTACATTTACCATAAAAATTCCCCACCCTTATGGAATCAAAGCGCTGCTAAACATAAGCAGGAAATCATTTTTTCGAAGATAATGGGTAATTAAATGTTGAATCTCCGTAAAAAAAGACCGAAACGCCATCCATTTAATTTAAAAAGGCTGCCACTTTAATTTCACTGCTTCTTTGAAACGATTCTCCACCTCTTGCCAATTGACAACATGCCACCAGTTTTCAATGTATTTCTTTCTTTCGTTTTTGTATTGGAGGTAGTAGGCGTGTTCCCACACATCCAGAACAAGTAGCGGTATGACATCCCATTGGCTGAGATTTTGATGTTTTTCAGCCTGCAGAATTTCAAGCCGCCTTGCACGTGGGGACCAGACCAATATGGCCCATCCGACACCTTCCACCTGATTTGCTGCCTCTGAAAAATGTTTTTTAAATGGAACAAAGCCACCAAACGTTTGTTGAATTTTTCTCTCTAAATCTCCCTTCGGCTCCCCTCCGCCATTGGGGCTCATTATATTCCAAAAAAGGGTGTGCAAATAATGGCCGGCACCGTGAAAAGCAGCTTCTCTTTCCCATGCTTAAGAGCCTTTGCCAAAATGCTATACCCCCTGAAGCAGTAGGCAGTCAGACAATTAAAGATCGTGGATTTATTCCACTAAAGAAAACAGATATTGGTAAGAAAATTATGATAAATATAAAAAAGAAATGGCGAGTTTTGATTTCAATGGATTAATTCGCTTATTACCAACATCTAAATTTTTTAATTTCGGTCAGTTTTAGACTAGTTTTAATAGATTAGGCTACTCATTCCCATGGTAAATATTGTAAAACGGAAAAGAATGATTTTTTTTTGAAAAAAAAAGAGCCATGAAAGCCACTCCTTTGCTAAGATATAAGTACTACCAAATATCCAAGTATCCTAGGAGTGATTTCATGACTATTTCTAGTCTAACACAAACCAGAGATTTATCAATACAAAAAAATTTGATTCCCCACAATTGGCAAGACTACGCTGATATACCCTTTGTCATTCCAGCCGTGTGTTTTCCATGGGAGATTTTTAAACCGGTTGAACGAGATTACTATACCCTTTTATACTTGCACTTAAAAAATGAAAGAGCACATGATCATTCCGATGAAATCCAGCCAGCACTATTTTCAATACCCGAGGAAGAAGATAAGTCTGCGTCTCTATTATTTCATCCCTCTCCCGCAGGGAGAAAACCGCATCCTTTCATGCCCTTTTTTCGTGCTTTTGAACTGGCCCCTTTACAATATATTGAAGTGATGGTTGAGAGTGTCTATTTACAAGTGAAATCAAACCCGCTATTTGCCGCCATGTGTGGATTTACGGAGAAAATTCCGAGTTACCGTTCCTTTGCTCGCTTTGATCAAATCATGACAACAAATGATCTTTGGGAAAAAGCTCGACTATTGGTGGTTGAATATAATAAAGGGGAAGGCGTGGTTGAAACGGTTGAGGAAGCAGCCGCCGTGGATACATCACATATAGAGGCAGAAGCAACGTTGAATAAAACAATGAAAACGTGTTCTTGCGAAGGAGATTGTGATTGCCCTAGAATCCTTACGGATGATAACGCAGGGGTGATGCGTAAAAGTACTGCAGTCTCCTATATTGCGCATAAATTATCAATGGTATGCGGAGTGAAATCCGGCTTGCCTTTGACACGGGAAGTATTCAAAGGAAATACACCTGATGGGAAAACATTAGAAACGACATTGGAGACGTTTAAGGCGGAGAACCCCGAAATGGTTGAGCAGTTAGACTTTATCTTGGCAGATGGAATCTACCAAACGCCGGAAAATCAAAAAGTGACAAAGGACGTATTACAGGCGAAATTGGTGTCACCCATCAACCCACGGAGTCGTAAAGATAAACCAACTGCCGCCCGGGGAATTGAAAAAATCAATCGGTACGGCATCCCCGTCTGTATCAGTGAACATAAAATGGAACTTAGAGGATCTGATTTGGAAAAGGGGCAATATATTTACACTTGTCCTGTATTTCATCCAAATGCCAAGCAAAAAGGACTCACCTGCCCTCTGGCGAATCACGTGGAATGTTGTAATGGAGCAGCACAAGGAAGAGTATTTCGGATGGACTTTGATCAAACGCCTCAAGTAGACGTCGAGTTGCCCCAACATGGGCGGAAATTTAAAGTGTTATATAGTGCCAGAACGATCATCGAACGAATCTTTGGCATTCTAAAAGACGGATACAGTCTCCGTCGTGTTCACAAGCGTGGAAAACAGGCAGTTGAAGCGCATGTAGATCGATGTATGATATCTATGCATATCATGGCAAATATGGCGTACCATCAAACAGGAAAGGCCAATTGTGGATGGACACGCCATCGACTACAAAGAGCAAATTAAGTTATTCACAGGTGGATATGTGAATAAGTCCAATGAAGCGTCTCCTTTCCACAAAGGGCATTGAAAAACCCATTTTGTGAAGGCAGGATACGTATGCCCTTTTTTGGAGAAAAAAATGCCCATTTTATTTCTGCTGAATTTGAAAACCTGGAAGAAAAGAAAAAAACAGGATCATTAATTCTCTAGAGCCTCGTTCAAGGGTAATTTTTTATTTTGGCAGAGGCTCATAGGGTAAATTTATTTATTATAAGTGTCTAAATTTTTCCATTTTGGGCGGGTTTCAATAGATTAAGCTACTCATTCCTGTGGTAAATATTGTAAAACGGAAAAGGATGATTTTTTTGAAAAAAAAAAGAGCCATGAAAGCCACTCCTTTGTTAAGATATAAGTACGACCAAATATCCAGGGAGTGATTTCATGACTATTTCTATTCTAACACAAACCAGAGACTTTTCAATACAACAAAATTTGATTCCCCACAATTGGCAAGACTATGCCGATATACCATTTGTCATTCCAGCCATGTGTTTCCCATGGGAGATTTTTAAGCCGATTGAACGAGAATACTACACCCTTTTATATTTGCACCTAAAAAATGAAAGAGCACATGATCCTTCTAATGAAATACAACCGGCACTATTTTCAATAACGGAGGAAGAAGACAAGTCTGCGTCTTCATTATTTCATCTCCCTTCCACTGGGAGAAAACCGCATCCTTTCATGCCCTTTTTTCGTGCTTTTGAACTGGCCTCTTTACAGTATATTGAAGTGATGGTGGAGAGTGTCTATTTGCAAGTGAAATCAAACCCGCTATTTGCCACCATGTGTGGATTTACGGAGAAAATTCCGAGCTACCGTTCCTTTGCTCGTTTTGATCAAATCATGACAACAAATGGTCTTTGGGAAAAAGCCCGGCTATTGGTTGTTGAATATAATAAAGGGGAAGGCGTGGTTGAAACGAATGAGGAAGCAGCCGCCGTGGATACATCGCATATAGAGGCAGAAGCAACCTTGAATAAAACAAGGAAGACGTGTTCTTGTGAGGGTAATTGCGATTGCCCCAGAGTCCTTACGGACGACAATGTAGGGGTAATGCGTAAAAGTAATGCAGTCTCCTATATTGCGCATAAATTATCAATGGTATGCGGGGTGAGATCCGGTTTGCCTTTGACGCGGGAAGTATTTAAAGGAAATACACCCGATGGGAAAACATTAGAACCGACATTGGAAACGTTTAAGGCAGAGCACCCCGAGATGGCTGAGCAGTTGAGCTTTATCCTGGCAGATGGAATCTACCAAACGCCGGAAAATCAAAAAGTGACAAAGGATGTATTACAGGCGAAATTGGTGGCACCGATCAATCCACGGAACCGTAAAGATAAACCAACTACCGCCCGAGGGATTGAAAAAATCAACCGGTACGGCACTCCCATCTGTATCAGTGGACATAAAATGGAACTTAGAGGATCTGATCGGGAAAAGGGGCAATATATTTACACTTGTCCTGTATTTCATCCAAATGCCAAGCAAGAAGGTCTCACCTGCCCGCTAGCGAATCACGCGGAATGTTGTAATGGGGCAGCACAAGGAAGAGTATTTAGGATAGACTTTGATCAAACGCCTCAAGTAGATGTCGAGTTGCCGCAACATGGTCGCACATTTGAAGTGTTATATAGTGCCAGGACGATCATCGAAAGAATCTTTGGCATTCTAAAAGACGGATACAGTCTCCGTCGTGTTCACAAGCGTGGGAAGCAGGCAGTTGAAGCTCATGTAGATCGATGCATGATATCTATGCATATCATGGCAAATATGGCGTACCATCAGACAGGAAAGGCCAATTGTGGATGGACACGCAATCGGCTGCAAAGAGCAAATTAAGTTATTCACAGGTGGATATGTGAATAACTCAAATGAACGTTTTCTTTCCACAAAGGGTAGTGAAAAAAACCATTTTGTGAAGGCGGGATACGTATGCCCTTTTTTTGAAGAAAAATGACCGTTTTACTTCTATTGAATTAAAAATCTGGATGTAAATTGAAAATCTGGATGAAAAGGCAAAAAAAATCGGGATAATTAATTTTCCAGAGCCTCGCTCAAGGGTATATTTTTATTTTGGCAGAGGCTCTAAGGAGCCCGTAGTTATTGGTTGCCCGGGCTTTTTGCATTTCTTTTTCTGCTCTATTTAAACCATCCACATAGCTTTGATGATGTTTATCATGATGCAGCCTCATTATTTCACGCGCGACATAGGGTTCCAATGCATCATAAGTGTACGGAAGCGGCGGAAGGGTGTGCCCGCCAATTGGTACCACATCCTGCAGGGCCGCTGCACCGCCATTTCCATCCGACTTAGCAGCACTGCTTTTTCCCCAAAAAGAATTGAATTGCGTATACAATTTGTTCGCCCGGTTGTAAATATCTGCATCCTGCAAAGGTTCTTTGGTTGAAAGAAATTTTTGGAATTCACGGAGATTTTCCTGCCATTCATCCAACCTTTCTTTCTGGACGTTTTCCCGCAATACATCTTCGGATTTATGAAAAGTCTTTTCGATCTCTTCACTCCACTGTTTTAATGACGCTCGATAATCTGACAATGAAGGCCCTCCCCAATATTAGTCGTTCATAATATATGCCGGATAACGGAAAGGTTGAATGCCTTTCAAACATTCAATCGTGCAAGAACAGGATGCTGATTGCACAAGGGCCAGCTCTGAGGAGTAAAAATTTTTCGTGATAATTTAACTATTCCCCTCCAAAAATGCGGCTAAATATGTAATAATTTAAATAATTAGAGCTTGCTGGACGAATATTTTCAGCTCTGAGGAGTAAAAATTTTTCGTGATAATTTAACTATTCCCCCCCAAAAATGCGGCTAAATATGTAATAATTTAAATAATTAGAGCTTGCTGGACGAATATTTTGGCATGGCTTAGTGACAAGTCGAATACAAGCTAAAATTTGATTCGTTCAGCAAGCCCTAATTAAACTTGGCTGTTTTGAGGGGGTTTTTATTTTGGTTACTAGAAAAGAAAAAAGAAATCGTGAAAAAGAAGCAAATTATTTTTTCGAGTTCCTTAAAATTCAGAAGCATTTTTTCAAAGACCTGATGAATAACCTAAAAAAGGTAGCAGACCACCGACATCAAAGCTATATCACTTATGGTCCAGAGGTCCTTTTATTTACGATGATGTTGAAAAATATGACCGGCCTAAAATCCATGAGAAACATGAGTGAGAGTTTTAATAAAGAAGAATGTATTAAAAATGTAGGGAAGGTGTTAGGCTTAGATTCTCTTGAAGAACTTCCACATTATGATACAATTAACGACTTTTTATCTGGCTTAGATGTAAATGAATTAGAAAAAATTAGAACGTATATGATTAAAGAATTATTGAAAAAAAGGTCTCTCGAGTCTTATCGAATTGAAGGAAAGTACTGGGGTGTCATCATTGATGGAACTGGATTACACACCTTTCATGAGAAACATTGTAAACACTGCCTGAGACGGGCATATACAAATAAAGAAACAGGAGAAACGAACGTACTTTATATGCACCATGTACTTGAAGCCAAGCTTGTCGTGGGGGATATGGTCTTCAGTATTGCCTCCGAATTTATCGAAAATGAATCAGAAAATGTTTCTAAGCAAGATTGTGAATTAAAAGCCTTCGACAGGCTGGCAAAGAAAATAAAAAAAATATTTAAAAGACTACCGATTTGTATCTTGGGAGATAGTCTCTATGCATGTGAAACGGTATTTAATCTGTGCAGGGCGCACAAATGGAAATATATATGCAGATTTAAGGAAGGGAGAATTAAAAGTATCTCGACGGAGTTTAAGGCAATAAAAGAGCTGGAACAAAGTAAGGATCAGAATTCATTAGTTTGGGTGAATGATATTGCCTACAAAGACAGAACGGTCAATCTGATGGAGGCCACAATGAAAACAGAGGATGGGAAATCGAAAGAGTATGTATTTATAACGGATATTAAAATCACGAAAAAGAACGTGGAACGACTCATCGCTGCAGGAAGAAGCCGCTGGAAGATTGAAAATCAAGGATTTAACGAACAAAAAAATAATCGTTACAATATAGAACATGCCAATAGCCAAAACTACACAGCCATGAAAAATCATTATTTATTAGTTCAAATAACAGATATTATTAGACAGCTGTTTGAAAAAGGTTCGTCAATCTTAAAAGCACTCAAAAAAACGGCAAAAGAAAAATCCTCAAATCTGTTGGAATCGTTTCGGACACGCATTTTAACAGACGAGGATTTCACCCATTTAAGTAAGCCAATACAAGTAAGGTTTACTTAATGGTTATATTATAGCAAAGGATGTGATGTAAAAAAAGGTTTTTTTGAAGTTATCCACAATTTTAAAAAAGAAATTTGCAAATTCGGCTCTTTTTGACTTTGAAAGCAGAAAAAATAGATGGAAAAATTTTCTAAATGTGGATAAGTCATTTTATCATAAAACATCTAAAAATTGATGAATTTACTCTTCAGAACTGCACAAGGGCGGAACCGCTTGATCTTTTCATCGAGATCGTTTTGATAAATGGAGCTTGTTTTTTTCATTAAATTGTAGAAAAGGAGAGCAGAAAGGATATTGCTATTTTTTTTTAAAAAATACCATTAGCCTTGGTATATGTTGGTAAGCGGGGAGTATTCATATAGAAAGAAGGTTCATCACATTTTGGACACACATTATGTTCCATCAAGATTTAACGTATTATCTTGTACGGATGATCATGGCATGATTTTATACAATAGTTATACAGGAGCTATTGTCAGTTTTTCAGAAGACGAAAAGCCCGAAGTCATGGCTTGTCTGAAAAGGGCCGGGATTACGGAATTGGATTCGGATGTTAAAAAGTCTTTATATGATCATGGTTTTATCGTTCCCGGCCATGTGGATCAAAAACGGAGGGCATTGTTCCTGCATGAATCCATGCACCGAACAGATATGATGCACCTGATTCTGTTGGTAACGGAAGCCTGCAATTTCCGCTGTACATACTGTTATGAAAAATTTGAGCGCGGGAAAATGAAACCCGGGATTGTTAATGGTGTAAAAGCACTCGTAAAAGACAGGGCCGGCACATTGTCAAACTTACATATCAGCTGGTTCGGCGGTGAACCGCTGTTGCAAATGCCTTTAATTGAGGACTTGTCCCATACGTTTTTATCCATTGCGCAGGAAAACCAGATTCAGTATTCTGCCGATGTTGTCACGAATGGCTATTTTTTAACAAAAGAAGCATTTGAAAAATTGCTTTCCTGGAATGTCCGGCAGTTCATGGTGACCATTGACGGTGTTGGTGAAATGCATGACCGGACCCGGCATCTGGCTGGCGGCGGCGGTACTTTTGATCAAATTATCGAAAACCTGAGGGCGGTAAAAGAATGTAGTGCGGATTTTGATTTCACGATCCGCGTGAATTTCGACCAGGAAAATATAAAGGAAGTCAGCAATCTGATTGCCTGCTTAAAAGCCTACTTTGCACATGATAAGCGCTTTGGCCTCTTTTTCCATCTGGATTTAAGTCAATATTTTGGACACCAATAAGTGAAATTTAATTTTGATCTCATGCCATATTTTTCATGACTGCTGGTCGCTTGACATGGAGCCTCTGCGGGCGTGGTGTTATGCGAAGGGCGAAAGGGGCAATGATTTCTTTCGCATGGCAAACAAGCCTACCACGCCCCGCCACTCCATGTAAAGCGGATGCTTGTAAAATTGTGAAGAGCACTACGCTGCCCCTTTGATACTGTCTTCTGTTTCTTGTGGCGTCATATAGCCCAGGCAGCTATGAATCCGTTTCCGATTGTACCAGCCTTCTATAAATTCGAATAAGGCTCTTCTGGCAGCTTGAAAGTTCAAATAGTTGATTCTATAGATCTCTTCCTTTTTCAGAATTGCATGGAAAGACTCAATGCAGGCGTTATCGTATGGGCAACCTTTTTTACTGAAGGAGTGTTTGAACTGCTTCTTTTCCATGTATTCTGCAAATTTCTCGCTTGTATACTGGGATCCCAAATCAGAATGCAAGATCAATCCCGGACCTGGACGTTGTGCCTGATAAGCGTTTTCTACTGCCTTTAAAGCCAGTTCAGTCGTCATGTGGCGGTCAAAAGCGTAACCGACAATCTTTCTGGAATGTAAATCCATTACGGAAGCCAGGTAGCACCAACCGTCTCTCAAAGTATGAATGTACGTAATATCCGTAACCCATTTCTCGTTGATGGTTGTCGTTGAGAAGTCCTGGTTCAGCAGGTTATCGTGTTCTTCCATCTTGCCCTTATTGGAATGGGGACGGTACTTTTTTCTGATAATGGAATAAATGCCTGCAGCCTTCATCAAACGCTGAACCCGTTTCAGGCTGACTTTGAGCCCTTCTTTTTCAAGCATATGGCGGATCTTCGGCGCTCCGTACCTCTGCTTGCTTTCCGTATGGATTTTTCGTATTCTGTCTGTCAACTCCCGGTTTTCCCGTTTTGTTTTTGACTCTTTTTTTTGTTTGGATTGATAGTAGGTACTTCTCGGCACGCCAAGGACCGTACACATGGTTTTAAGGTCATAATGGTGTTTGGCTCTTATCTCGTCAATCATGGATATAACAGTGGTTTGATCTACTTCTTTGCGAATATGGCCATAGCTTTTTTTAAGATTTCGTTTTCCTCTTTCAGCCGGTGCAATTCTTTTTGCAGGTTCAGAAATTCTTCCGGGGTAAAAGAGCTCCCGTCATCCAGCTTAACCGGTTTTTGTTTTCTGATCCATTTGTAGATTGTCGTTTCAGACAGGCCATATTCGCTGCAGATCTGTTTTACTGGTGTTCCAGTTTGATAAAGCTCAACCACCATTTCCTTAAATTCAGCATGATAACTTTTACGTTTTTCGCTTGTGTTACCCATATCAGGACACATCCCTTCGTTAATATTATATTTCACTAAAGGGTGTCCATGAAACTATACTAGCATCAATCCGGTGGGCAGATGGGGAGGGGAGCATGATGATGAACTTCCGATTTGCAACCACATTATTTCCAATCAAAAGATTTGGGAATTTACCGAAGAAGCTGTCGATGGAGGGCTTGGCATGAGTTCCCTTATATCAGGATCCATGATGCCAACTGCTTCCGTCTGCTATGCAGCCAAACCAAATTCATTTGTGATCGGTGCTGACGGACAATTATATAAATGTACGACCTGCCTTGATGAGGAGATCAATAAAGTGGGCAAACTCCATGAAGATGGCAGCTTAGCAATTGATTTTGACAAACTTGCCACGTGGGTAACATCAGGAGAAGAAACCGACTCCGGCTGTCAGTCATGCTTTTTCCGGCCGGCATGCCAGGGAAACCACTGCCCGTACTACCGGATGTTAACCGGAGAAAAACCTTGTCCATACGAAAAGAAAAATATTAGAAAAGTATTATCTCTGATTTGGAAGGATAGTTTACAAGAAACATCATACAGTGTTCCGGCAAGTTCCGTCTCATCTGAAGCGGTGAAAGGTGGTGAGAAAGAATGAAAGTGATTCGTCCTGCAAAATCTCCTGTTGAAAATGCTGCATCCGGCAGAATTATGAAATCCATACCGGGAAACTTAAAATAAGTTGGTTCCCGACCTCAATGGGTGCATTATCTGTATCATATTAATGCAGTAAATGTGTCCAATGTAAAAAAGAAACCTGTTACAGCAGAATCTATGTCTGACAGGTTTCTTTTTTATAGTTTCAACAGGAAGAAAATGAGTTTAAACACATAAGAGCGGATAGTGGGGTTTTGAGAGGGGGTATGCATGAAAGCCTACAGCGCGAATGATTTAATAATTTTTGTCCCACTCACCGATGTAAGGCATTTTTCAATAATTCTTGTTTTTCTGTCAGGTCAAAATTCATGGGCTCAGCCTCCTAAATCATTAGTTTTATGATCACTCGAATCAGCTAATCTATCCCCAGTGATGATCATCAGCCCGTACATCGCTTGGATGATAAAGTCATAGCCAGGCAAATCTTTGTACGGACCCGTTTCCCCAAACCCTGTGATTGAACAGTAAATGATTCCGGTTTACAGCCAAAGGCCCAGGAGAATGGGGAAAGATGCTCGGCGATCGCACTCACGACAGCAATATTGGGCCGTCTCCTGCATTGACGTGAGATTTTTCCCTTCAGCCTTTATTGCCAGCACTTAAAAAATCTCCGTTAGTTTCAAGTTCGGATAGCACAATATGCGTAACTGTTCCAGCATAAGTTGTTACTGCATTAATAAACTCCTCTGCATCAGACAAATGTTTTAATCGCAGTTTTACTATGTAACAAGCACTTCCTGCAATTCGATAGCAGAATTCTGCCGTAGGATAATCAGAGATGAACTCTTTAAATTTTTTGTAATCCCCATACCTTAAAGTTACTTCTACAAAACATTCAATTTCATATCCTAATTTCTTATAATCTAATTCAATAGTATAATTTTTAATAATACCGAAAGATTCTAATTTCTTTACTCGCTCAGCTACAGAAGGTGCAGAAAGGTGAATACGTTTTGAGATTTCTCGCATAGATAGTCTAGAATCGTTCTTTAGTACATTTAATATTTCTTTGTCAATTTCATCAATTTTCAAATGAAAAGAGCCTCCTATCTATTTTATGCTAAATGTTAAATATCATATGTAAATAGTTTAGTACACTTAATATTTATTTGTCAATTCCATCAATTTTCAAACGAAAAGCATTTCTTATTGACTTTATTTTAAATGTTAACTATCCTATGTAAATGGCTTACATATGAAATACCAAAGTTTAGATGTTTTATTTATAATTATATGTAAAGAATTTAATTAACATAGTATTTTGTTGTGTGCCAAGCTCCGGCACATTCATTAAGAAAAAGTCGCCATAGTGGTACTTTTATAATTCCTTTTCAACCAAGATAGGTTTTTGACAAGATGGGTTTACTCACTTCAAAAGGAGGAATTGAAGCATGAACGGACGAAAAATAGGGTTGATGATGCGTAAGGGATATAAGATCCAAGAAGATCACATTGAAACATTAGGACGTTTGGTAGAAGAAATTCACATATGGACTTCTATTCACAATGCTTTAGATGACCCCAGATTTCAATATGTGCATCTCATCGAAGAAGAGGATCAAGAAGTTTTATTAGAAGAAATATATAAAGTTGCAAAACAATATGGTGTAAGCAAATTTGTCACATTTCAAGAAACGGATATTGTTCTTACTGCACAACTCAATGAACGTTTTGGAAATCAATTTATCCCTGCTGATGCCGCTAAAATCTGCAGAGACAAATCAAAGCAAAGGGCATTCATGTCAAAGTACAATCTACCCACACCGTATTATTATAAAGTGGATACCTTAGAGGATGCTATATTAGTATCAAAAAAAATTAAATTTCCATTTATATTAAAGCCTACTTTGGCAGCATCTAGTTCAAACGTTTCTTTAATAAAAAGTGAACAACAATTAAAAGAGGCTTTTAAAGATCTAGAAAATCTTAGGCAAACTAAAAGAGGCTTTTATTATAACAAAAATTCAGAGTCACTCGCTTTAATTGAGGAATTTTTATCGGGAGATGAAGTCACAGTTGACGGAGTCGTGATAAATGGAGAATTCCATTTGGGAGGTATACACAATAAAAAGAGAATGGAAGGTCCATATTTCGAAGAAGACGAATATACACTTCCTTTTGCGGGGACCGCTGAAAGCGAAAAGGAAATTGTTACTATTCTAAAAAGGATAACAAAATTTCTGAACCTAAGGGAAACTTTATTAAATGTAGAATTGAGAAAAGACAATGAGGGTCGTTTTAAAATAGTAGAATTTAGCGTAAGAATTAGTGGGGGCCATGTATATCGGAATATCAGAGATGTATACAACATTGATTTAGTTGGATCACATATTTCAAGTATATTCGATGATAATCAAGGTATTCATCTATTCAGTAGACGCTTAAACTCTCCGAAAGCTAGTACCTGTATTAAATTTATTTATAAAAATGGGCTTGTTAAAAAGAACAATGTTGGGAAAGCTGGAGACTCTCCCTATTTTCGGGCTTATTATCCAACAGCCTCAGTCGGTCAAACCATTTCTTGTGCTCCGAATGGATTTGATATTACAGGTTTACTCTCAGTGAGATATAAGTACAGCTCTCCAGAGGATAGATTGAAAGTGATTGAAATAGCCAAAAATATGGAAAAAGAACTTGATTTAGAGGTGGTAGCTGAAAAGGAGGAAGGTGAGACATTTGTATATTAAAAATATTCCGTTTATCATTGTTTTAGCCCTTACTTTAAGTGGAGAAGGAATGCTGACCGTTACTCTTACTTGGACAATATTAGACAGAGGAGGATCTGTAACCCAACTTGGTATTATTTTAGCTCTAATGAGTATATTACCGTTTATTCTACAAAAATATTTCTCGAAATTGAGAAAGTTAATAGAGAACTCTCCACTTCTAATTTTTAGCATATGTAGGGGGATCGGTATTATTGTAGCTTTGTATAGTCTGTTTAACGCTAAACATATTGGCGTTAACAGTCTATATATATTTGCTGGCATTTTTTCCGTCATACTATTTTTATCTACTCAGAGCCTAGAAACATTCATGTCTCAATTAGTTTTAAAAGGAAAAATAACATCTAAAAAAGCATCCAATTTACTTCAAACTTCAATCCAATTTGGTGCTTTTGGAGGGAACGCTATTGCAGGGTTTTTGCTAAATATGGGTGGATTTACTTATATTCTTTGTGCATTAATTTTTTCTCTTGGCATCGGTATATTTGTTTCTTTCTTTACAAAGAGATTAGAGAACAATCAGAATGACAATGGTGAAAAACAACAATTACATATTGAGAGAACGCCAATAACTAATTTAAAAAGTAATACTCTAGTATTAACATTGACGATCGTTGCGATAGGGATACTCACTGTCCAGTTAGCCTCATTTAACTTTCTTATTCCAATTATTTATCACGATGTTCATAAGTGGGATCCCTCGGAATATGGTATGGTAAGTTCGGCAGCGGGGGTAGGAGCGTTGCTTGCCACTTTAATTGGAAAATACGAAAAGTATATTCCTACTTATATATTCTTATTACTTGCTCTTATTGACTTGTCTCTTGGTTTTGTTAACTCATGGTTTATATCTATCCTGTGTGCATTATGTCTTGGGTTTGTATTTAATCGTTCTCGAATATTTCAAAGACAAATTATGTTTGATCACATTTTTATAAAAGAAGAAACCGTCGTTTGGACTGGTCGGTCAACTCTTGTATTACAAATTACTAAAGCGGCCACTCCTTTAATTCTTGCTATTCCCCTTGAATGGATAGGAAATAATCATTCCGGCGCTTTGTTTGGGATTATGGGAATAAGCGTTGTCCTACTTTTAACAGTTGTATACTATTTTGAAAGTAAAAATGTGGAAAAAGTAAAATTAGATATAGAGTCTTTAAAAACGACGGTTTAAGGCTTACGCTAAAGAAACTGCGAAGGAAACAAACAGTCCAAAATGAGCAAGGTGGGTCTGCTTGGCACAAAGTATCCCATGGACGAAATTTTTTACACATCGAGAATAGAAGCGAATGACATTCAAATCTTGTTGCCGGATAAACTGGACCGTGCGGAAGTCAACCGAATCATTTATGAAGCGCTCTGTGTTGGTGAATTGCAGAAGACGAAAAAAGTGATTTAAAGCCCGCAAAATTAGGGGTGGAATGCATTATTTTGGGCTGTACGGAAATTGGGCTATTAGTCAAACAAGAGGACGCAGAGATTACGTTTCTTGATACAACTGTGATCCATGCATCAAGACCACAGTTGCTGCTACAATTAAGGCAACCTTTTTATTTAATTTCTGCAAAAGTTTGGTAACCGATGCAGTTGCGTGCTGCGATGGCTGTGTTTGCCCGGGCTCCACCGGTTTACCGCAACTCGGACAAAACTTGTCTACTTGCGTGCCCCAATAAAAGACCAACAAGATGAAGAATATACCGTTGTAATGAAACTGGAAGGAAGTTTTCCTATGTAGATGAAGATGGTGAACGCGCATATGACGTCATACATCTTGTAAAGACGGACAAGTAAACTGAACAGTTGCACAGAGGACTAAAACAATGCTCAAGAGGTTGCAAAAGCTTCTTGTGCATTGTTTTTTTAAGAAAGATTTTTTTCGCTTTCCGCTTTACCGCAGCCCAGGTTCCTACCGCCATAACAGCTACACCATTGGATGGTTGTTTGCCTGCATATATTAACTATTAACTTTCTCCGCAGCCAGTCTTTGTTCGTGCTTAAAAGGATTTCTCGTTGTATGGCATCTAATAAAATTCCTATTTTTGATTGTCTTCATTTAGATCCCTCTTATTTATTATGATGGTTAAAGTGGGCTTTTTCTTTGAAGCAACGAATGTAATGCTTTTTTCTATTTGAGCATTGTTACTTGATTTTCCAGCCAGCTTATCTTTATTCTGCAAATTCTTTCTATAATCCTTACGAGTCATATTGTCCGCAGCCACCTTCAATGTCGGTTGTATGGCCAGTGGCAGTGACGGGGCAACTGTCTATCGGCCACCCACAATGCCACTGGCATTTGGAAAAGACAAATGAATGTCGGAGATCTAAAACGGATGATCCCCGAGTAATTCCCTCAATTCCTTTTTAAGCAAGGCATTCAATTGATTTAAAGCATTTTTCATCTCTAATAATTCGCTTATTTCCTTTCTTAACCCTTCAATCGTAGCTTCCATCTCATCAATACCATTTCCCCACTGTTCATAATACTGGGTACACTCTTTACAGCTCATTGATCACCCGGTGAATATGAGATTCACCCACGACCTTATTTCCCTGTATAAAGGCATCCAGCAAGCTTTGGCTACAAAGTGTGTTTACCTTTCTCGGAACTCCCTGGCTGAAGTTATAGATTGCCTGAATCGCCTCTTCCGAAAAGACCTCATGCGGTGTTTCCACCACCCTCAATTGATGCCCGATATAATCGGCTGTTTCTCTTTCTGTCAGGCTACTCATTTGGCAGCGCATCTGGATCCGTTGGTCAATCGCTTCCAGATGCTTTACTTTCAATAGATTCCGCAGGCTGGGCTGTCCTGCCACAATCAGGGATAATGGAGACATGGAGTCTTCCCTAAAATTGAGGATGAAGCGCAATTCCTGCAACATAGAGTCAGAGAAGTGGTGAGCCTCATCCAAAACAATGACAATTTGCTTTTTTTCATTTTCATATATATCCAGCATCAAGGACTGATACTGCCGTTTCACATCATTTGACCGAAAAGCAGGCTGTATTCCGAAGTTCTGCAGCACTTCACGGTAAAAAAGCTTTGGTGTCAAAGAAGAGTCACATATATAAAGATAATGATAATGAATAGGGTCCAGGTGATGAACCAATGAGCGAATGGCCGTAGATTTCCCCATGCCAGCTTCCCCTGTCAGTAGGCAAAACTGGCGATTCTGGACAGCATATTCCAACCGTGCGGCAGCTTCCTTATGGCTGGAGGAAGCAAACAGGACATCAGGCGCAATTTCACGGGTGAAAGGAACTCCTTTCATTTCAAAAAAATCCAGCATCCGTTATTCTCCTCCTGTCTGTTTCTCTTTTAATCTCGCAAAACTGGTCGTGCCCACTTGTTTTCGTTTTTCTTCCTCCTGCTGTTTCTTTAACTGTTCCAAGAAACTGGAAACTCCCGCGGGAGTACGGTCATGGTCCGCATCGTCCGGCAATTTGGAATGGCTTTGATTGTGGAGTACCGCAGGCTTCGCATCATCAAAGCGCTCGTCGTCCTTCCATATTTGAATTGTGGATAAATCAAAAGGATTATAGCGTATCTGAATTCGTTTCCCTCGCAAGGAGGAGTCCACATCATATTGATTTCCTTCCAGTTCAATAATGGCCGTTTTTCGAACCGTTCTTTCTTCTTCCCAAAGGAAAATATTCTTTAACAATTCGGCGGGCAGGTGACGGGTATGATCTTCCTTCGCTTCATATCGCTTTTTAGGCGTTTGTTTCGTACTGCGATGGATGCGGTTATCATATGCCTCCAGCCAAGACCTTAAGTACTCATTTAACTGTTTCAATGTCGTGAGCTTCTCCTGGTTAATTAACAGGTTGGCCTCCTCGGTAAAGCTACTGTCTACAAATTGGAAAAACTTCTCAATTTTTCCTTTTGATTCTGGAGAGTAAGGTTTTGCATGAATGAGCTTCGTTCCCATTCTTGCGCACATAATCTGAAACTGCTTGGCACTATAAACGGATCCATTGTCACAGAAGAACAGATTCGGAACGCCAAACTTCAACACAGCTTTTTGAACACAGCGTTCCAGGCGCGGATATCTTTCCTCCAAGAAAAACTCGGCATGCATGATTCTCCGGCTATGGTCATCGATGATCGCGATAAGATAGACCTTTTTTCGCTTTTCCGGATTTTTAGGGTCGGGCAGATAGAGAGTGTGCTGTGTATCTGCCTGCCAGCAGTCATTGGGCAGATCATGTTCAAATTGTCGGAATTCCTTTCTAACTTTGGAGTAGATATCCCTTTTACTCCACCCCATCTCCTGAAAGTAACGCGACAGGGTCCTTGGTTTGATGGCCCCAATCGGGGCTCTCTTCTCCAGCTCAAGAATTCGGATCACCTGTTCCACACTTCGGCTGGGCAATTCCTTCCGCAGGTCAATCGCCCGCTTGAGCACTTCCGGATCCTGATTCCGAAGACTGCCCTGACTTTTCCGCTCCTGTGGCTTCAAGCCTTCAAATCCATTTTCTTCATAAGCTTGGAGATACCTCTCAAGGGATCGGATACTCACCGTTGTCCTTTCACTGCCCGGAATCGTGTACCGTTGGCCAGCAATTTCCCTCAAAAGGGCATACCTCTCCCCGGGCTTCAGCTGCCGTTGAACGATTGGGGCAATTAACCCAAATCGAAAGGCAGCCACTTCATTTCGCAGCGTCTCATTCATCTCATTTTCTCCTCTCATTCCATAAAATAGAAAACAACCTCCATTTTCCCCGACTTTTAACCTCGGGGATAGAGACAGATTTTGTGGAGCAAGAAAATGGAAAATAAGGAACTAATATGTAAATGGTCCGACATGGCCTTTGACCTTAATTGTGGTAGAAGGGCTGGCGGAGATTGATCGTAGAAAATAGCCTCCCCTTAGAGGGGACAGATCCAATTTCCGCAAAAAAGAAGGAAAGAAGAAGCTGAATTTCCTCATCAGAACGGATTCCTTCTCGGTAAAGGGATAGAAAACTTTCCCCTTCTTGAAATTCGGATGCCCATTTCTTCCGTTGATCAATCCACCATTTCCCCCAAAATTCCAGAAATCGGTGTTTCCAACGGTATAATGTTTTTAAAGAGACCTCTGAAACAGAAGGAGTCGTCAGCCTTTGGGCCAACTGGCCAATAGGCACACCTTCCATCAGCCACCTCCCCAAAAATTCATAAATATGATTCGCGAACCGTGCCCATGGGGAAGTAAAGCAAGGCATTAATGAAAAGGTTTTTCTACAATCCGGGCACCTTCTGCGCATGATGGGTATACGAAAGGACCGGTGTTTGAAGTGAATGGTCTTGTTATACTTACCGTGCTTTCTGAGTTTTCTTCCACAACACGGACAAAAGACCTCATCATTGAAGGTTTCAACAAATTTTATATATCTCTTGATAGAAAGGGGACATTCTAGTAAAATAGGCATTGTATTGGGAGGGTTATTTGTTCTCCGGCCGCCAAGCACAGGAGGAGCAAGTAACCTTTTCCTTTTCTAGTTTAAGAGCCGTCAGCTCTATTGACCATTATACCATGGCCAATAGAGCTGACGGCTCTTTTTTAAAATATCTCCCGCCAAAATAAATGTCAAAACCCCTTGCGATAGCGACATTAGGCATGGCTGCGAACATCATATTTGTAGGCCAAACGCTTAATGTATATTTGATACCATCTTTGACCCGGATATTAAACTTATCGTCTACAATTTGGGTGGATGCTGATGGAAAGACAGCGATTTTAGAGTTTTCAAATCCATATCTATCTATACCTAACAAAAACCTATTTTGATCTGTTGCATGATTAATGATTTTTACTTTTAAAGTGAATTCAGGAAAAGAACCTTCAGTTTTTGATTGACCACTGCCAATACTACCCGTCTTTAGTTTAGAGGTAGTACATCCATTTGTCATTAGCATTATTAATGATATAGAGGTTAAAAATATCAAAAATGCTTTAATTGTAAATCCTCCTTCTTCGATATAAATGGTTTTACTGTGCATTAATACTATACGAAATTGAATGAATTTTATAGTTTAAAGTCCCTACGCTCCAAGGGTTTCAGAACACAAAAAAGGAAGTACCTCCCCAAGTCTTGTTTAATGGTAATTGTCGAGAAAACCAAAAAGACAGGAGGGACTTCCCTTTGACCATTATACGACAAATAAGTTTTTTTGGCATCCAGGAATTATATGAAATGGAGCCTACCCATCGTTACGATGCCATTTTTTCAGATATAAATTTGGATAAAATCTGCCATGCCATCTCTAAGAAATCCAATCTTGGCGCCCCTGAAGAATTAAACTATGCAGCCGTGGTGATCTCTGTTTTTATTCGGAGTGTTGAACGAATCCCAACGATCAAAGACCTTGTGAAACAGCTAATGAAGATATTGCTTTTAAACTAAACTGTGGCTTTCTTCTATCAGACCATATAAAGGTTTACTTGTATGGGAACCAATTCGTAATTGCGTACAAAGCCGGAATCAGAGGGCTTTGATAAAAATATTCTTATCGTTATGACACTACGACGCCAAGTATGAAACACTGAAGTACACCCGGCAAAAAAATGCGCAGACTAGTCTATGGTTTCCGAGCTTAGAAAAAGACAAAGGTGAATTCCAAAATCTTTCTGGTTTTCCAGAATACCATTATAATAGAGAAATAAGCAATGATCAGGAGAGGATGTTAACGTTGAGTGAATATCACATTCCGGAGAAGGTCCAGATATTTGGAAAAGATATTCGGAAAGAGCAATTGAAGTATCATCATAAGAGAACAGCTGTAACAAAGGAATTTACTTTCGATGCTGCCCATCATTTACATTTGTATGAAGGAAAATGCAAAAGCCTGCACGGCCATACATACAAAGTAAAAATAACATGCAGTGCGTACTTAAATGAAATTGGCATCAGCATAGACTTTGGCGATCTGAAAAAGATATTTCAGGAAGCGGTTGAGGAAAAACTGGATCACCAATATTTGAACAACGTCCTTCCGCCCATGAACACCACTGCGGAAAATATGGTAGTCTGGATGTGGGAAGAGATTGAAAACCGGCTTAACCGGCAAAAAGATTACAAAGACCGGGGAGCGAGATTGGAAGAACTGGTACTCTATGAAACACCAAAAAGTTATGCAACGATGAAACGGGAATGGATGGAGGAAGAAACAGATGGTAAGTAAAATTCCGGTGATCGAAATATTTGGTCCAACGATACAAGGGGAAGGAATGGTCATCGGAAAGAAAACCATGTTTGTCCGCACGGCCGGGTGTGACTATGCCTGTAGCTGGTGCGATTCTGCTTTTACCTGGAACGGGGAGGAAAAAGGCCGGATTGCGCTGATGACGGCAGAGGAGATCTTCCAGAAGCTGAAAGAAACAGGAGGAGAAAACTTTAGCCATGTCACAATTTCGGGAGGCAATCCACTTTTGTTGAAAGGCCTTGGTGAACTGGTTCATTTGCTTAAAACCCATCAAATCCGTACAGCAGTTGAGACACAGGGATCACGCTGGCAAAATTGGCTTTCGGACGTTGATGATGTGACCATTTCGCCAAAGCCGCCGAGTTCCGGCATGCATACAGATTTTGAGACTTTGGATAGGATGATTGAACAGTTAACACTGGCGGGAAGCCATTTTTGCTTAAAAGTTGTCGTTTTCGACGAGAAGGATTTTGATTACGCCAAAAAGATCCATAAACGCTATCCTGCTGTTCCCTTCTATTTACAAGTCGGCAATCCGGATATTGCTTTGCCCGACCGGGATGCGTTAGCGAAAATGCTGATCGGAAGATACGAATGGCTGGTGAATCTAACCTTGCAGGCAGAAGAAATGAATGATGCTTATGTCCTTCCGCAGCTGCATGCATTGGTGTGGGGGAACAAGCGGGGCGTATAAAAAAGATGTTATTTTTATTATAGGATGCAAAAAAACGGTGAGACACGATTAATGGCGGTGTCTCGCCGTTTTTTTGTCAGCGGCTTCATTCAAATGTTAAGGAGTCGCGGAAAAAGAAAGTCCTTCCTTAACCTAGAGCCTGTCTACGTTAAGAAAGCAAGCAAAAACGAAGGCCTTCCTTAACATAGAATGCATCTATATTAAGTAAGCGTGAAAAAACGAAGTCCTTTCTTCACCTAGAGGACGTCTACGTTAAGGAAGTGCGGAAAAAAGACGGCCTTTTTTCACCTAGAGGACGTCTACGTTAAGGAAGCAAGCAAAAACAAAGTCCTTCCTTCACCTAGAGCCCGTCTACGTTAAGGAAGCGTGAAAAAACAAAGTCCTTCCTTCACCTAGAGCCTGTCTACGTTAAGGAAGCAAGCAAAAACGAAGTCCTTCCTTTACATAGCCCCCGCCTATGTTAAGAAACCGCAGAAAAACAAAGTCCCTTCTTAACATAGAATGCGTCATCCTCTTCTTGTTGCTTTCGCTTTTCATCATGTGTCCTTGTCATCGGTACCACTTTACCTGTTCGCTGGCCGTTCCCTCTTTTTCTCACACATGCTGGCTTGCGGCCGGGTTCGCGTCGGGTTTTACTGCCTTTTTATCTTTCATCCGGCTGTAGATGTTTGCGAGCAACGAACCGGACAAATTGTGCCAGACGCTGAAAATCGCGCTCGGGACGGCGGCAAGCGGGGAAAAATGCGCGGTAGCAAGCGCTACCCCGAGCCCGGAATTTTGCATGCCGACTTCCATCGAAACCGCTTTTTGCTTGGCAAGGTCCATCCCGCACAAACGGGCGAAGAAAAAGCCGATGATAAAGCCAAGCAAGTTATGCAAAATAACGACAGCAAAAACGAGTAAAGCCGTTTGTGCGATTTTTTCGGCGCTTCCGGCGACCACTCCCGCTACAATCAGCACAATTGCCACAACCGAGACAAGCGGCATCGCTTTTGCGCCGGCGCGCGCCTGTTTGCCGAAAAACCTTTTCGCGATAAATCCGAGCAAAAGCGGCACAATGATCACTTGCACAACCGAAAGGAATAAAGACCATACACTGACATGCACCCATTTGCTGGCAAACAGCAGGATTAACAGCGGTGTGACAATCGGCGCAAGAATCGTGGACACGGAGGCGATCGCAACAGCAAGCGCCACATTTCCGCGCGCGAGAAACACCATCACGTTCGAAGCCGTTCCGCTCGGGCAGCAGCCGACAAGAATGACGCCGATAGCAATATCTTTCGGCAAGTTGAGCCCGACTGCAAGCAGAAAAGCAATAAGCGGCATGATGACAAAATGGCCGATGACGCCGAGCGCCACCTCAAGCGGCTTTTTGAAAACTTCTTTGAAATCTGATAATTCAAGCGTCAGCCCCATCCCAAACATGACAATGCCCAATAACGGTACGATATAATTCCCGATCCACGCAAAATGCTGGGGCAAAAAATAAGCGATGACTGCAAAAATCAGCACCCATACGGTGAACGTTTTCCCTGCAAACGCGCTGATTTTTTCTAAAGTTGCCATGTGAAGACCTCCAAATATAAATTGTTTTCTAAAATGATAGAATATCTGACAAAATAAATCAAGGCAGCCATTTCAATATTTTGGGATTTATTTAGATCATTCGTTTCCGAAAACATTTTTTTACCAAAAAAAACAGCGCAATGCCTGGGCCTGCGCTGTTTACAACATATTCCGTGTTTTTCATGCATCCTTCGTTTTTTTCATGGCCAGCACTTTGTCGGTATCCGGTGTGACATAAACGGTTTGCTGGTTCTCGTAAATGACAAATCCGGGTTTTGCGCCGTTCGGTTTTTTCACGTAGCGCACTTTCGTATAATCGACCGGGACGGAAGCGGACTGGCGCGCTTTGCTAAAATAGGCGGCGAGTGATGCGGCTTCCAAAATCGTTTCCGGCGCCGGGTTTTTGCTGCGGATGACAACATGCGACCCGGGAATGTCTTTTGTGTGCAGCCAGATTTCATCGCGGGCGGCTACCCGGTTTGTCAAATAATCGTTTTGCTTGTTGTTCTTTCCGACAAGAATTTCCGTGCCGTCCGAAGCCTCGTATTTTTCGAGAGCGATTTTGTTTGCATTTTTCCGCCGGGCGCGGCTGTGCCGTTTTTTCAAATAGCCTTCTTCTTCCAGCTCTTCGCGGATTTCCCCGATATCTTTCGGTGAGGCTGTTTCAAGCTGCTGGAGGAGGTTTTCAAAATACAGCACTTCATCCCGGGCTTTTTTGATCTGTTCACGCACTGCGACTTGCGCATGCTTCGCTTTCTGGTAGCGGGAAAAATAGCTTTGCGCATTTTCCGCAGGGGTTTTCAGTGGATCAAGCGGAATCTCAACCATTGCCCCGTTCTCATCGTAATAGTTTTGCACTTTCACTTTGTCCATTCCTTTTTTCACGGCATACAAATTTGCTGTCAAAAGTTCGCCGTACAGCTGGAACTGTTCGGCATTTTGCGCCTCCTCAAGCGTGGCTTCCAGCTTTTTGATTTTGCTTTCGTTTTTCTCCAGTTCATTTTTCACAAACCGCTCAAGATCATGGCCTTTTTGCTTGACGCGGTCACGTTCGGCTTTCCCGGCATAAAAACGGTCAAGCAGCGCGCTTAAAGTCGGGAAAGTTTTGGTTTCGCCCTCAAGGGACGCAAGCGGGATCATGTAAAATGATTCTTTTTGTGCGCCCATGATCATCACCGGCTGGAGGTCAAACTTTTTAATCGGCTCCATAACGGACAAGAACGCGTCCGTCACCGTTTCCGGATTCGAAAATTTCGCCCGGTGCATGATCTCTTTTGCCAAAAGAGGGGAGACCCCGGCGAATTGCGCGACAATCTGCTTGTCCATTTTCCCGCTGTTCCAGTCGAGCGCTGCGATGACATCCTCTTTTGTTGCTTCAAGCGGATTCCGTTTGTGCTGCTCAGGGGGCATAACATATTCATGCCCGGGGAGAATCGTCCGGTACGTATTAACAGCCGGCGGGACATGTTTGATGCTGTCCATGATCAGGTTCCGCTCTTTGTCGACCAAGATGATATTGCTGTGGCGGCCCATGATTTCCACGTACAGCTGTTTAAAGGAAATATCCCCGATTTCGTTCCGGCTTTTGATGTCAAAGACAACAACACGGTCAAGGCCGGCCTGGTGAATATCCTCGATCACGGCACCTTCCAGATGTTTTCTTAAAAGCATGCAAAACATCGGCGGGTCCTGCGGGTTGTCAAACGGTTCATCCGTCAGCTGAATGCGCGCATAGGCCGGGTGTGCTGACAAAAGCAGCCGCCTGTTTTTTCCGTTTGCACGCACCACAAGGACCAGTTCATTCTGGTACGGCTGGTGGATTCTGTTCATCCGCCCACCTTTTATCGTATCAACAAGTTCTTTTACCATCGCTCTTGTAAATAATCCGTCAAATGACATATCGCATTCCTCAATTCTTTCGCGCAATGTTTTAAGCATTGCGCCGGTCGTTGGCATGTTAAATTATATCATTTTTTTGGACAGGGCTGAATATGTTGCTATTAAGACAATAATGGGCAGAAGCAGGGGAGAGTGTATTTTCATGATGTTTCACGAAATGAGTGAAAAAGAAGTAGAACAGGAATTCGGAACTGATCTGGAAAAAGGGCTCACCGAAAAAGAAGCGGAAAAAAGAGTCAGGCAGTACGGCTTTAATGAACTGGAAGAGGCGGAAAAAGAATCTGCCCTTATGCTCTTTCTCAGCCAGTTTAAAGATTTTATGACGCTCGTCCTGCTTGCCGCAACCGTGATTTCCGGATTTTTAGGCGAATATGTCGACGCGGTCGCGATCATCGCCATTGTATTGATTAACGGGTTTCTCGGCTTTTTTCAGGAGCGGCGGGCCGAGAAATCGCTTGAAGCATTAAAAGAACTTTCCGCACCGCAAGTCAATGTGCAAAGAAACGGGCGATGGGTAAAAATCCCTTCGAAAGAAGTGGCGCTTGGCGATATTTTAAAATTTGAAAGCGGGGACCGGGTTGGCGCCGATGTCCGGATTGTAAAGGCTAATAATCTTGAAATTGAAGAGTCGGCGCTGACGGGAGAATCCATCCCTTCCCCGAAATCAACGGAACCGATTCCTGTGGAAAATGCGGGCCTCGGCGATTTGCATAATATGGCGTTTATGGGGACGATGGTAACGCGCGGCAACGGCATCGGCATCGTCACCGCGATCGGGATGCAGACGGCAATGGGGGAAATTGCCGATATGATTCAAAACGCCGAATCGATGGCGACCCCTTTGCAAAGAAGGCTCGAGCAGCTGGGAAAAATTTTAATCGTGGTGGCGCTGCTTTTAACCCTCCTTGTCGTCCTTGTCGGCGTCTGGCACGGGCATGACTTGTATTCCATGTTTCTGGCGGGAGTTTCGCTCGCGGTTGCGGCGATTCCGGAAGGCCTGCCGGCGATTGTGACAATTGCGTTATCGCTCGGCGTCCAGCGCATGATCCGGAAAAACGCGATCGTCCGGAAACTGCCGGCGGTGGAAACGCTCGGCTGTGCGTCAGTCATCTGCTCGGATAAAACCGGCACCATGACGCAAAACAAAATGACAGTCACCCATTTATGGAGCGGCGGAAAGACGTGGAAAGTGTCCGGGACGGGCTATGAGCCGAAAGGGATTTTTACGGACAATGGAACGGAAATCCACCCTTTAAAGGAAAAAAGCGTCTACCAGCTTTTGACGTTCGGGCTATTATGCAACCATGCCGAATTGAAAGTGAAAAACAAAGAATATGTGATAGACGGTGACCCGACGGAAGGCGCGCTCCTCGTTTCCGCCCTGAAGGCCGGTTTAACGAGGGAATTACTGCTGAAAGATTTTACAATTGAACAGGAATTTCCGTTTGATTCAACGCGGAAAATGATGAGCATGGTAATCCGTGACAAACACGGCAAACGGTTTGTGATCACAAAAGGCGCGCCGGATGTGCTGCTCGGGGTAAGCCGGTCGGTGCTCTGGAACGGAAGGGAACAATCGTTTGATCTGGAAACACGAAGGAAAGTAGAGAAAGCGGTCGAATCTTTGGCTGCCCAGGCACTCCGGACGATCGCCATCGCGTTCAAGCCGCTTGCAGCAGGAGAAACGGCAAAAAGTGAACAAGAGGCGGAGACAAATTTGATATTTATCGGCGTCCAGGGGATGATCGATCCGCCGCGGCCAGAAGTCAGACAGGCCATTAAAGAATGTAAGGAAGCGGGCATCCGGACGGTGATGATTACAGGCGACCATGCTGTGACCGCAAAAGCAATTGCGAGGCAGCTCGGGATTTTGCGCACAAGCCGTGAAAAAGTGGTGGACGGCACGATGCTGAACGAACTGACGGTGGATGAGCTGGAAGACGTGATTGACGAAGTTTCCGTGTTTGCGCGCGTATCGCCGGACCATAAACTGAAAATCGTTAAAGCTTTCCAAAACCGCGGGGCAGTCGTTGCCATGACAGGGGACGGCATCAATGACGCACCGGCCATTAAAACAGCCGATATCGGCATCTCGATGGGCATTACCGGAACCGATGTCGCAAAAGAAGCCTCCTCGCTCATTTTGCTCGATGATAATTTCGCGACGATTAAAGCGGCGATCCAGGAAGGCCGCAATATTTATGAAAATATCCGGAAATTTATCCGTTATCTGCTCGCCTCCAATGTCGGTGAAATCCTTGTGATGCTGTTTGCAATGCTTTTGTCCCTGCCGCTTCCGGTCGTTCCCATCCAAATTCTTTGGGTCAATCTCGTGACGGATGGGCTGCCGGCGATGGCGCTCGGCCTCGACCAGCCGGAAGAAGATGTGATGAAGCGGAATCCGCGCCATCCGCGTGAAGGGGTGTTTGCGCGCGGGCTCGGCTGGAAAGTGATTTCGCGCGGTTTTCTGATCGGGTCCGCGACACTTGCCGCTTTTGTAACCGTATATTACCAGCACCCCGACCGGCTTGCTTATGCACAAACGATTGCATTTGCAACACTTGTCCTTGCCCAGCTGATCCATGTGTTTGACTGCCGCAGCGAACGCTCGGTGCTCGCGCGCAACCCGTTTGGAAATGTCTATCTTGTGCTTGCTGTTTTGTCATCGGTTTTGCTTATGCTTGCCGTGATTTATGTTCCGGCCCTCCAGCCGGTTTTCCATACGCTACCGATATTGCCGAAAGACTGGCTGCTCGTCCTCTGCATGAGTGCAATTCCGACATTTTTGCTTGCGGGGACATATTATTTAAGAAAAAAACCTTGAATTATGCTATAATCTTAAAAGTAATAGGGGATCCTCTATTACTTTTTCTTTTGGCGAAATTTCCCCAGGCGCTCCGGTTAAGATTTCCTTTCCTAAATGGGCGGGGCGCGGTATAATCTCCGTAAAAGCTATTATCACCGGGCCGGGGACAGGCGCGATGAAAGTCGTGAAGGTTAAAACCGGCGTGATGGTAGATGTAAGAAGAGATTGGGCGTGAGAAGATGGTCTTAAGCATGACGGGCTATGGCAGAGGCCGCCGGGAGACGCGGCAGTTCAGTGTGACGGTGGAGATCAAGTCTGTCAACCATCGCTTTTGCGAATATCAGATCAGGATGCCGAAGCAGCTTGTCAAAGTGGAAGAAGAGTTGAAAAAAATCATCGGGAACTATGTGCAGCGCGGCCGTATTGACGTGTTTGTCACCATTGCCGGTGAAGGGCTTGTCAAACGCCGGCTGCGGGTCGACTGGGATTTGCTGGACGAATACCACCGGTTTTTAAGCCGGATCCGTGAGCAATACGGAATTGAATCAGGTTTTGGCATTCGCGAGTTATTAAACCGCGAAGATTTAGTTACAATAGAAGAAATAGAGGAAGATAATGAAGAAATCCTCACCCTTGTCCTGGAAGCCTGCAAAGAGGCGGCCGGGCAGTTGCGGCTTATGCGCGAAAAAGAAGGTTCCCTGCTCAAAACTGATTTGGAAAAACACCTCCAAACGATTTCAAAGCAGGTGGATCATATCAAAACAGAAGCGCAGTCGCTCGTTTCTACATACCGATTCAAACTTGAAAAGCGGATGCAGGAGCTATCAGGCGGCCGGCTGGATGAAGCGAGGCTCGTCCAGGAAGCGGCGCTGTTTGCCGACAAATCCGATATTCATGAAGAAGTGACAAGGCTTGAAAGCCACTTGATTCAATTTGGCGAAACGTTGGCGCTTGATGAGCCAATCGGCAGAAAACTGGATTTCATGATCCAGGAGATGAACAGGGAAGTGAACACGATTGGATCGAAAGCAAATGCTTCCGGTATTTCAACAGCCGTTGTTGAGCTCAAAACGGTCCTTGAGAAGATGCGCGAGCAAGTGCAGAATATAGAATGATTCGCGCAAAGTCAATTGTATGCGAGCGGGAGAGGATGCAGGTGGTGAAACTCATTAATATCGGCTTTGGAAATATCATTTCGGCAAACCGCATCATTTCCATTGTAAGCCCGGAATCAGCGCCGATTAAGCGGCTCATCCAGGATGCACGCGAGCGCGGCACTTTAATTGATGCGACTTACGGCAGAAAAACCCGGGCAGTGATAATGATGGACAGCGGCCATGTGATTCTCTCCGCAGTTCAGCCGGAAACAGTGGCGCACCGTGTCACGGACGGGGAAACAGATGGCGAGGAGGTATAGCGTTGAAGAAAAAAGGATTACTCATTGTGTTATCCGGTCCGTCCGGTGTCGGGAAAGGGACCGTACGGAAAGCCATTTTTTCGCAGCCGGATACGAAATTTGAATATTCCATCTCGATGACGACGAGAAAACCGCGGGAAGGCGAAATCGACGGGGTGGATTATTTTTTCAAAGAACGCGAAGAATTTGAAGAACTGATCAGGCAGGGAAAACTGCTGGAGTACGCGGAATATGTCGGCAATTATTACGGGACGCCGGTCGATTATGTGAAGGAAACATTGGAAGCGGGAAAAGATGTTTTTCTCGAAATAGAAGTGCAGGGCGCGCGGCAGGTCCGCGAAAAATTTCCGGACGGCTTATTTATTTTTCTTGCGCCGCCGAGTTTGTCCGAACTGGAATCGAGGATCACGCAGCGCGGGACGGAATCTGCCGAAAGGATCCGCGACCGGATGGAAAAAGCCCGCAAAGAAATTGAAATGATGAATTTATATGATTACGTTGTGGAAAATGATACAATAGAAAACGCCTGCGAAAAAATCAAAGCCATTGTCGTCGCGGAACATTGCCGGACGGCACGCGTTGCGAAGCTGTATAAAAAAATTCTGGAGGTTGAATAAGATGCTTTATCCTTCCATTGATGAACTGTTGAAAATTATCGATTCGAAATATTCCCTTGTCACGATCGCGGCAAAACGTGCCCGCCAGCTGCAGGACCAGCATAACGAAGTGCTTGAAAAATATGTTTCCGATAAAAATGTCGGCAAGGCGCTTGAAGAAATTTATGCCGGCGTCCTCCGGATCAAACACGATGGAACGGCTTCTTAAGTTATCTTGGTACGGTTATACGGAAAATCACAGAGCAGGGACTGGCGGATATGGCGTCAGCCCTTTTTCTTATATTTGCTTTTTTGTTAGAATGGTCGTAAGGATATTGACTGAGACTTTACAGGGGGCATACGGATGCTTGGGAAAAATATATTATTGTGCGTAACCGGAGGGATTGCCGTTTTTAAAGCGGCTGCGCTCACAAGCAAGCTGGCGCAGTCCGGCGCACATGTGAAAGTCATCATGACGGAATCCGCCTGCAAGTTTGTGGCGCCGTTAACGTTTCAGGCGCTTTCCCGGAATGAAGTGTACACCGATACATTTGATGAGAAACACCCGGAGAAAATCGCCCATATTGATCTTGCAGACTGGGCGGATCTTGTCCTCATTGCGCCGGCCACCGCGAATATGATTGGAAAATTGGCGAACGGAATAGCGGATGATATGGTCTCGACTACGATCCTCGCCACGACTGCGCCGGTATGGGTGGCGCCGGCAATGAATGTCCATATGTACGGCCACCCGGCTGTCCGGCGGAACCTGGAAACGCTCAAAGGCTTCGGCTACCGGCTGATCGAGCCTGCGGACGGGCATCTCGCATGCGGCTATACCGGAAAAGGAAGATTGGAAGAACCGGAGAACATCGTGGCGCTTTTGAAAGATTTTTTCAGCGGCGGGCCGAAACCGCTGTCCGGGAAAACGGTTTTAGTGACAGCCGGCCCGACGATTGAAAAAATTGATCCCGTCCGCTTTCTTTCAAACCGTTCGTCCGGAAAAATGGGATTTGCGCTTGCCGAAGAAGCGGCCAATATGGGGGCAAACGTTTTGCTTGTCACAAGCGTGGACACGCTGGCACCGCCCGCCGGAACGGAAATCATCAAAGTGGAGAGCGCAGAGGAGATGTATCATGCGGTCATGGGCCGCTACAAGGAAGCGGATATCATCATTAAAAGCGCGGCCGTGGCAGACTACACGCCGGTCCGTGTCTTCGATAAAAAAATGAAAAAGCAGCCGGGCAACCTGACGCTAGAACTGAAACGGACAAAAGATATTTTAAAAGAACTTGGCGAAAGGCTGGACAAGCCTTTTCTCGTCGGCTTTGCCGCGGAAACTGATCATCTCGAAAACTATGCGCGCGGCAAAATGGAACGGAAGCGTGCGGATATGATTGTCGCCAATGATGTGAGCCGGGAAGGCGCCGGATTTGCCGGCGATACGAATATCGTGACCATTTTTAAACGCGACGGCTCGAAACGGGAACTCCCGCTGCTTTCCAAGCATGAGGCGGCAAGGGAAATTTTGCGCGAAATCTGCCGCGAGATCGAAAAGGACGAAAAGAAATGAAGATTGCAAGTGTGATTGTCGATATACCGGCAATGCAGACGGATAAATATTTTGATTACCGGATCCCAGAAAAATGGGGAACGGCCATCCAACCGGGAATGCGCGTCATTGTCCCGTTCGGCCCGCGCACGATCCAGGGATTTGTTGCGGGCATAAAAGACCGTTCGGAAGTGAAGAACTTGCGTGAAATCATTGCGCCGCAGGATTTGGCCCCGGTTTTGAATGCGGAGCTGCTTGCGCTCGGGGACTGGCTTGCGAAGGAAACGCTTTGCCTGAAAATCTCTGCTTACCAGGCGATGCTGCCGGCCGCGATGAAGGCAAAATACGAAAAACGCATCAAAAGGCAGGACGGGGGCGCCAACCCTTTTCTTGACGAAGTGTTCGGGGATAGCGGCGAAATCGGCTGGAAAGAAGCGCAGCAAAAGGGCTTTCTGCCGTTTCTGCAAAAAGAAGCGAAAAACGGATCGGTGGAAGTCGTATATGAAGTCAAAAGCAAAGCCAACAAGAAAACGGTCCGGCTCATTTTCTGCCCGAGTTCCAAAGGCGAGCTCGAAAAACGGATGGAAAAAGTGCCGAAAAATGCCCCGAAACAAAAGCAGGTGCTGCAATTTTTCCTGGAAAATCCGGATGCAAAGATGCCTTCTCCCGAACTGGCGGAAACAGCCGGCGTATCGCGGGCGGTTATCAAAACATTGCTTGAAAAAGGATGGCTGGCAGAAACACAGGAAGAATCGTACCGCGACCCGTATGCCGGCCGCCAATTTCAAAAGAGCGTGCCGCATGCTTTGACTGCGGAACAGAAACAGGCAATCGGCCCGGTCCTTTCCGCGGTCCGCGAAAACAGAAACGAAACGTTTTTGCTTTTTGGCGTAACCGGCAGCGGAAAAACGGAAATTTATCTCCAGTCGATACAGGAAGTGCTGAACCAGGGGAAAGAGGCGATTGTCCTTGTCCCGGAAATTTCTCTAACGCCGCAAATGGTGAACCGTTTTAAAAGCCGTTTCGGCAAAGATGTGGCGGTTTTGCACAGTGGCTTATCGGTCGGTGAAAAATACGATGAATGGCGGAAAATTACTCGCAAAGAAGCGAAAGTGGTGGTCGGGGCGCGGTCGGCGATTTTTGCCCCGTTTGAAAATCTTGGCATCATTATTATTGATGAAGAGCATGAAAATAGCTACAAGCAGGAAGACAACCCGCGCTACCACGCGAGGGACGTCGCCCTTTTCCGGAGCAAAAACCACCATTGCCCGGTTATCCTCGGCAGCGCCACCCCGTCGCTTGAATCATTTGCCCGCGCGCAAAAAGGGGTCTATACGTTGCTGAAAATGGAAAAACGGATGAACAACCACCCGCTTCCCGAAGTTTCGATTGTCGACATGCGCGAAGAATTGCGCGCAGGCAACCGTTCCATGTTCTCAAGAGAGCTTTTTGAAAAACTGAAAGACCGCCTGGAGAAAAAACAGCAAACCGTGCTGCTGCTAAATAAAAGGGGATATTCCTCCTTTGTCATGTGCCGGGACTGCGGGTATGTGCAGCAATGCCCGAACTGCGATATTTCGCTTACCTATCACCGCTCCACAAACGAAATGAAATGCCATTACTGCGGTTACGAGACGTTTGTGCCCGCAACATGCCCGGAATGCGGGAGTTCCCATATCCGCTATTTCGGGACAGGGACGCAGAAAGTGGAAGAGGAGCTCGGGCGGCTGCTGCCTGAAGCGCGCGTGATCCGGATGGATGTCGATACAACCGGCCGGAAAGGGGCGCATGAACGGATGCTTCAAAGCTTTGCAAACGGGGAGGCCGATATTTTGCTCGGCACGCAGATGATTGCAAAAGGGCTCGATTTTCCGAATATTACGCTTGTCGGCGTGCTGAATGCGGACACGATGCTCCATTTGCCCGATTTCAGGGCGTCCGAAAAAACGTTTCAGCTTTTAACACAAGTAAGCGGGCGCGCGGGGCGGCACCAGCTGGAAGGCGAGGTTGTTGTCCAGACATATACCCCCGAACATTACAGCATCCAATTTGCAGGGGAGCAGGACTATGAACGCTTTTACCGCCAGGAAATGAGAATGCGGAAAGTGGGCGCCTACCCTCCTTTTTACTATCTCACCCTGATTACGGTCAGCCATGAAAATGTGATGGAAGCCATGTCCGCATCCGAAAAAATCGCAGGCTTTATGCGGAATCGGGTGTCGGGCGGAAGTGTGATTTTAGGCCCTTCGGCATGCCCGGTCCCCCGTGTGAAAAATAGATATCGTTACCAATGTCTGATAAAATACAAACGGGAACCGCGGCTCAATGAAACATTATCTGTTTTGCTGGAACATTTCCAGCACCAGATTGCCTCGGAAGGATTAAGCATCGCGGTCGATGTCAATCCTAATATGATGATGTAACAGGAACGAGTGATTCGAAATGATGGAGATTGTAAAATATCCTGCCGCTGTTTTGGAGGAAAAATGCAAACGGGTCACGGCATTCGGCCCGTCTTTAAAAGCGGTACTGGATGAAATGTATGAAACGATGCTTGAAGCGGACGGGGTCGGACTTGCCGCTCCGCAAGTCGGCATCAGCCAGCAAATCGCCGTTGTCGATACCGGCGATGGGGCAGGCCGGATTGACCTCATCAATCCAAAAATCGTAACAAGGCGCGGGGAACAGACCGATGTCGAAGGCTGCCTGAGCTTTCCCGGCGTTTACGGCACGGTTCAACGCGCCCGTTATGTGAAAGTAAAAGCACAGGACGCAAACGGAAAGGCGTTCACGATTGAAGCGGAAGATTTCCTTGCCCGCGCTTTGCAGCATGAAATCGACCATCTGCACGGCGTTTTGTTTACGTCCAAAATCATCGATTATGTGGATGAGGAAGACTTGGTTTTTGAGGAGGATGATACCGAATGACGAAAGTGGTGTTTATAGGGACGCCGGAATTTGCCGTGCCGGTTTTACAGACGCTGATCCGCGACGGGTACGAGGTCATTGGGGTTGTGACACAGCCGGACAGGCCGGTTGGCAGAAAACAGATCTTAACGCCCCCGCCTGTAAAACGGGAGGCGGAAAAGCACGGCATTCCGGTTTTTCAGCCGGAAAAATTGCGCCAGCCGGAAAGCCTCGCCCGCATTTTGGCACTCAAGCCGGATGTTGTGGTTACATGCGCGTACGGGCAGATTTTGCCGAAAGCATTGCTTGATGCGCCCCCGTTCGGCTGCATTAATGTCCATGCGTCACTGCTTCCGGAACTGCGCGGCGGGGCGCCGATCCATACAGCCATTTTACAAGGGAAGAAAAAGACCGGCGTAACCATTATGTATATGGCGGAAAAACTCGATGCCGGCGACATCTTCAGCCAGCGGGAAGTCGAAATTGAAGAAACCGATGATGCCGGCACCCTCCATGACAAGCTGAGCAAAGCGGGTGCTATGCTTTTATCCGAAACGCTTCCGAAAATCCTGGCAAAAGAAATTGTGCCGGTGCCGCAGGATGAACAGAAGGCGACGTTTGCCCATAATATTACGCGCAGCCAGGAAAAAATCGATTGGAAAAAACCGGGGGAATCCATTTACAACCAAATCAGGGGCCTGTGCCCGTGGCCGGGTGCCTATACCGTACATGGCGGAAAAACGTTTAAAATATGGAAGAGCGAAAAAGTGCCGCTTTCCGTTCATGCGGAACCGGGCACCATCGTCACGATAAAAAAAGACGGGATCGTGGTCGCAACGGGCAGCACAACTGGCATTAAAATTACGGAACTGCAGCCTGCCGGGAAGAAACGGATGGCGGTTGCGGAATTTTTAAACGGTTCAGCGGGCGGCCTTGCACCCGGGATGAAATTTGGAGATGAAGATGAGTAAAGACCGGAAAAATGTTCGCGAAGCAGCGCTTGAACTTTTGGAGGCAGTGGAGAAAAACGAGTCGTACAGCAATTTGCTGCTTGACCGCTATATTGAAAAATACCGGTTCCACGGCCCTGACCGGGCGTTGCTTACGGAAATCACTTATGGCACGTTGCAGAGAAAGCAGACACTGGACTATTTTCTCGCCCCGTTTTTGCGCAAAAAAATTGAAAATTGGGTGCGGATTTTGTTGCGCTTGTCTATATATCAAATGGTATACTTAGATAAAATCCCTGACCGCGCGATTATTTTTGAAGCGGTGGAAATCGCCAAAAAACGCGGCCACCGCGGGATTTCCGGAATGGTCAACGGCGTTTTGCGCGCCATCCAGCGCGGGGGGCTCAGAAGTTTAGAGGAAATAGAAGACCCGCTTGAAAGATTATCGGTGGCAACGAGCCATCCGCACTGGCTTGTGGCAAGATGGGCGGAAGCTTACGGCTATAAAACAACGAAAGAAATGTGTGAAGCAAACCTGATTCCGCCGTTACAGACAGCAAGGGTGAACCTGAACCGGGCATCCGTGGAAGAAGTCATCGAAAAACTGGTACGGGAAGGGTTTACCGTTGAGCGGAGCCCGGTTATTCCGGAAGCTGTCCGGTCGCGAAAAGGTAATCTTGCCCGTTCGGCATGCTTTAAAGAAGGGCTCTTCACCATCCAGGATGAAAGTTCGATGGCGGTTGCCTATGCGCTTTGCATCCAGGAAGGCCAGCGGATTTTGGACGCTTGTGCGGCACCGGGCGGCAAAACCACCCATATTGCGGAAAAGTTGGAAGGAACGGGGGAAGTAATCGCGCTCGATCTCCATCCCCATAAGGCCAAACTGGTCCGGGAAAACGCAGAGAGGCTCGGTACCGGACAGGTCGAAGCGGTTGCGATGGACAGTCGGGATGCAGGCGCCCATTTTGAAAAAAACACTTTTGACCGCATTCTTGTCGATGCGCCGTGCACAGGTTTTGGGGTTCTGCGGCGGAAACCGGATATCAAATATGCGAAAACCGTTGACGATATCCATGCGCTAAAGCAGGTCCAGCTTTCAATTTTATCGGGCGTGTCGGGACTGTTAAAACCGGACGGCATCTTAGTTTTCAGCACCTGCACCGTCGACCGGGAAGAAAATGAAGGGACGATTGAAACATTTTTGCAGGAACATCCGGAATTTGAACCGTATCCGCTGCACGTCCCTGAAGCAATGGAATCTTTAGTTGACGGATACCGGATGCAGATTTTTCCGCAGGACTTCGGCGGGGACGGTTTTTTCATCGCTAGTATCCGCAAAAAGGCCGGTAAAGCATAGGCTTGCCCGATGATAAACACGTCAAAGAGTATGAAGGTGGGGGTATAATGGAATCTGTCTATAAAACGGATAAGGGCAGAGTAAGGCAGCATAACGAAGACAATGGGGGAGTCTTTGAAAATGCCGGCGGCGATCTCCTTGCGATTGTTGCAGATGGCATGGGCGGCCATCGTGCGGGTGACATTGCGAGCGGCATGACGGTGCAATGTTTTAAAGAAGCGTTTGAAAAATTCGGCCCGGTTGCCGATGCGGAATCCGCAGAGGCGTGGCTTTCTGAGACGATCCGCGAGGTGAATGCCCGTTTATTTGATCATGCCGCCCATCACCCTGAATGCGAAGGAATGGGCACCACACTGGTTGCAGCGGTCTGCACCGAGCGCTTTATTTCCATCGCCAATATCGGAGACAGCCGCGGCTATATTTTTAATGAAAACGGCTTCCAACAGCTGACGGAAGATCATTCGCTGGTCAATGAACTCGTCAAAACCGGCCAGATTTCAAAAGAAGATGCCGAAAATCACCCGCATAAAAATGTGATTCTGAAGGCGCTTGGGACGGAAGATTCGATCTCGCCCGACTTAAAAACGATTGTATTTGAAGAAAATGATACTTTGCTGCTTTGTTCAGACGGCCTGTCGAATAAAGTGCCGACGGAAGTGATGAAAGAAGTGCTTGAAAAAGATCTGCCGCTCGGGAAGAAAGCGGAAATGCTTGTGGATTATGCCAATGAAAACGGCGGGGAAGACAATATTACGATTGTGCTTCTGGCGTCCGGCCGCAATAAAGGCGGGTGCCATTCATGCTAATCGGAAGACGGATCAGCGGCCGCTACAAAGTCAAAAGCCTGATCGGCGGCGGCGGCACGGCAAACGTCTATCTGGCCCGCGATATGATTTTGGACCGTGATGTGGCCGTCAAGGTGCTGCGCCCGGATTTTGCAGATGAGCCGGAGTTTATCCAGCGTTTTCACAGGGAGGCCCAATCGGCAACGAGCCTGGTCCATCCGAATATTGTCAGTATTTATGATATCGGCGAAGAGGATGATTTAAATTATATCGTCATGGAAAATGTCGAGGGCATGACGCTAAAACAATACATACAGCAAAACGGCCCGGTTTCCGTTGAGAAAACGCTGGACATTATGGGGCAGCTTGCGGCGGCGATCGCACATGCCCATGACAACCATATTATCCACCGTGACATTAAGCCTCAAAATATTTTAATCAGCCATGACGGTGTTGTGAAAATTACGGACTTCGGGATTGCCATGGCTCTATCCGCTACTTCGATCACCCGGACAAATGCCGTGCTCGGTTCGGTCCATTATCTTTCCCCCGAGCAGGCAAGGGGCGGTGTTGCCACATATAAATCGGATATATACGCACTCGGCATCGTGATGTTCGAGCTTTTAACGGGAAGGCTTCCTTTTTCGGGGGAATCTGCCGTTTCCATTGCTTTAAAACATTTGCAAAGCGAGACGCCGTCGCCGAAAAGGTGGAATCCCGATATTCCCCAAAGTGTTGAAAATATTGTTTTAAAAGCAACGGCGAAAGATCCGTTTTACCGTTATAACAGCACCGAAGAAATGGGGGAGGATATCCGGACCGCACTCCTGCCGGAAAGGCTCAATGAACCGAAATTTGTGATTCCGGAAGACGAAGATCAGACGAAAATTATGCCGGTGATTTCCGAAGTGGCTGCCGGCCCCGACCGGAATGAAGAAACCATTATCGCAAATCCGGCCGGAGAAAATGAAAAAGAAAAGAAACCGGACACAAAGCGGGACAAAAAAGAGAAAAAATGGCGAAAAAAATGGCCGTTCGTTGCCGGCGCTCTCGCCTTTCTGCTCGTGCTTGCCGGCCTTGCCGCCTTGCTGCTGCCGTCCCTGCTCGGCCCGAAAACCGTCAGCGTCCCGGCAGTATCAGGCAAAACGGCTGATGCTGCCGCCGCCGTGCTTACGGCGCACGGCCTGAAAACCGGGGAGAAGATTAAAACAACAAGCGAAACGGTACCAAAGGGGCAGGTCATCAAAACGGATCCCGAAGCCGGGGAAAAAATCAAAGAGGGGACAAAAGTTTCCCTTTACATTAGCACGGGAAAAGAAACATTTGCCCTGTCCGATTATACCGGCAGGCAGTTTGACGACGTCGTGAATTTATTGAGCGGGGAACATTTTAAAGACATCGATAAAGAAGAAGTGTACGATGACAGTGCACAAGGGACCATTTTGTCGCAGGATCCCGCGCCCAATAAAAAAGTGGTGCCGGAAAGCACGGTGCTTACCTTTACTGTGAGCAAAGGCCCGGAAACTTATGCAATTGGGGATTTAACCGGGTTTTCAAAAAAACAGTTGGACGCATATGAAAAAACATCCGGTTTTTCCATTGAATATGCCGGAAAAGATTATTCGGATACCGTGAAAAAGGACCATGTCATTTCGCAATCCCCGCAGCCGGGAACCGAGCTGAAGAAGGGCTCGGTAGTAAAAGTGACCATCAGCAAAGGACAGAAAGAAATGCCGCCAAAGACGGTTACAAAAGAAGTAACGATCCCGTATGAGCCGGATACGGATTCCGCCGGGAGCACAAATGAAAACCACAGCGAAAGTTCCGGTTCGGACGGAAACAGCCAGCCCGGTGACAGCAACGGGCAATCAAGCGGAAATGATGCCGGCAGCAAAACAGATGCAACTGCACAAGAAGACCCGAAACAGGAAGTGCAAATTTATATTGAAGACATGAACCATTCGATGTCCGCACCTGTTCAAACGTTTGAGATTACGAAAACGGTGAAAAAGCAGCTGGAGTTTACCATTGAGTACGGGAAAGAGGCAACATATAAAATCATGAGGGACGGCAAAGTCATCGCCGAAGAGACCGTTCCGTATCCAAACTGAGAAAGCGCCGGGCCTTACCCCGGCGCCTCCCCGATTTGAAAGTGCCGGAGAGATGGAGGTGGATGTATGGCAGAAGGAAAAATCATCAAGGCTTTAAGCGGATTTTACTATGTGAAAAATCGTGAAGACGGCGAAATTTACCAATGCAGGGGCAGAGGCGTCTTCCGGAAAAAGAAAATCACCCCGCTCGTCGGGGACCATGTCGAATTCCAAAAAGAAAACGGCCGGGAAGGTTATATTTTGGACATCGGCGAAAGAAAGAATGAACTCGTGCGCCCGCCGATTGCCAATGTGGATCAGGCTGTTTTGGTTTTTTCCGCAAAAGAACCGGACTTTCATACGCTGCTTTTGGACCGTTTTTTAGTCCCAATTGAAAAGAACCTGATCCGCCCGCTTATTCTGATCACAAAATGCGATCTCCTGGGCGCGGAGGAAAGAGAAAGGCTGCACGGTACGCTTGAAGTATACCGGCAAATCGGTTACCCGGTTATTTTCTCATCGGCGAAAACAGGCGAAGGGATAGATGCTTTGCTTTCGGCATTGAAAGGAAACATCACCGTCTTTTGCGGTCAGTCTGGAGTGGGGAAAACGTCCATTCTCAACCGTCTGGACCCTGCTTTGGATTTAAAAACAAATGAAATCTCCACGCATCTGGGCAGGGGGAAGCACACCACCCGCCATGTTGAACTGCTGCCGGTCGGAGGCGGGCTCGTGGCGGATACGCCGGGTTTCAGCTCACTGGACTTCACTGGTGTGGAATTGTCCGAGCTCGGGGACTATTTTCCTGAAATCAGTGAAAAATCGGCCGGCTGCAAGTTCCGCGGCTGCCTGCATGAAAACGAGCCGCATTGTGCGGTAAAAGCTGCTTTGGCCGAAGGGGAGATCGCTTCATTCCGGTACAGCCATTACATCAAGTTTCTTCAGGAAATTAAAAACAGAAAGCCGAGGTATTGACGATGGTAAAAATCGCACCCTCTATTTTGTCTGCAAATTTTGCGAAATTGGGAGAGGAAATTAAAGATGTGGAGGAAGGCGGAGCGGACTGGATCCATATTGATGTGATGGACGGCCATTTTGTGCCGAACATTACGATGGGGCCGCTTGTTGTCGGGGCGGTGCGGCCGGTCACAAAGCTTCCGCTCGACGTCCATTTGATGATTGAAAATCCGGACCAGTATTTGGAAGCTTTTGCGAAAGCAGGGGCAGACACGATTTCTGTCCATGTGGAAGCGTGCAGGCATCTCCACCGGACGATCCAGGAAATCCGGTCTCTTGGGGTAAATCCGGGCGTTGTCTTAAATCCCGCAACACCCATCGAATGGATTGCGCCAATCCTGGGGGATGTCAGCCTTGTATTGCTGATGACGGTCAATCCCGGGTTTGGCGGACAGGCTTTTATTGAATCCGTTGTCCCGAAAATTGAGAAACTGTACCGTTTAAAAGAAGAACAGGGGCTTGCATTTGACATTGAAGTTGACGGCGGCATCGATCCGGAAACAGCGCAAAAATGCAAACAGGCCGGTGCAACGGTGCTGGTTGCGGGCTCCAATATTTTTAAAAGCAAGAACCGGAAACAAGCGATCCGGGCATTAAAATACGGGCAGTAAAACAACAGCCGGGGTTCATCCGGCTTTTTCCGCATGAAAAGCCTGCGGGGAGCGGACAAAGATTGTCTTAAATCCATCGTATAAAAGGGGAATGAGGCATGGAAAAGAAAATCTATATTTTAGCAGGCGGCCCGCCCGAAAATGTGCCGGATCTTGCGCCATATGCGGAGGACAAACGGGCGGCATGGGCAGGTGTGGACAGGGGCGTGCTGCATTTGCTTAAACAAGGGATCATCCCGGAAATGGCCTTTGGCGACTTTGATTCCGTCAATCAGGAAGAATGGGGCTGGATCAACCGGAAACTTCAGCATATCCGGAAATTCCAGCCCGAAAAAGATGAGACCGATATGGAGCTGGCCTTGATGTGGGCCATCAGCCGGAACCCGGAAGTGATCCGCATTTTCGGCGCTACCGGCGGGCGGCTCGACCATGCTTTTACCAATGTCCTTTTACTTGTGCATGAAAAAGTTTTGCAATTTAAAGGGAAAATAGAGATGATCGACAGGCAGAACCGCGTGGAAATGTTTTTGCCCGGAACTTATACGATTGAAAAAATCGAGGCGTATCCGTATGTTTCCTTTCTCCCGTTGACGGAAGAAGTAGAAGGGATCTCATTAACCGGATTTAAGTATCCGCTTGAAAATCGGCATATTGTAAGGGGCACCACCCTTTGTGTCAGCAATGAACTAATCCGGGATTTTGGTACTTTTTCTTTTTCAAGCGGCATATTAATGATGGTAAGAAGCCATGATTAATGATATTTCATGAACAAGCAGGCTGTATCCTTTTCGCTTACGCATGAATATAATGTGCGGGAGACCCGGATTGTATTTGAATGGGGAGGGACATACATGAAATTTTATACGATTAAACTGCCTAAATTTTTGGGCGGTATTGTAAGGGCCATGCTGGGGACTTTTAAAAAAGGGTAAGAGATAAAATCGACGCATGGCGGTTAGAAGGGGCAGTTCATTTTATACAGCGGGAAAATCGGCGGCGCGCCGGTTTTTTTTGCCGCAAATTACAAAAAAACAGGAAACCGGATACCCGGTTTCCTGTTTTTGCATTATACACGTTCGACTTTTCCGGATTTCAAAGCGCGGGCGGAAACCCAGACGCGTTGCGGTTTGCCGTCCACCAGAATGCGCACTTTTTGCAAGTTCGCTTTCCAGGTGCGTTTGTTTGCGTTCATGGCGTGAGAACGTTTATTGCCGGATACCGTTTTACGTCCTGTAATTGCACATTTTTTCGGCATTGTATTCCCTCCTCCTGTTGCGAAGCAGAAATAGAACATATTTATGCTTTCATCTCTTCATTTTTCGTTAAAAATTCACTATAATAATTTATCATATTGGAAGGCACAATGCAAGTCCTGCCAGAGTGCATACATGCAGGGCACCCTGTTTTGTGGTAAACTATAACAATGCAGGCCTGCTCTGCTTTCCATGTACCCTGTCTTATAGTACAATGGCGGTAGCAGGTAAAATCCGGTTTGGAAACAGTGAAGATAAGGGGGAGCGATTTATGCCGATTGAAATAAATACGCATTACGGACAAATTGATATATCGAATGAAGTCGTCGCCACAATTGCGGGAGGTGCCGCCATTGACTGCTTCGGCATTGTCGGAATGGCCTCGAAAAATCAAATTAAAGACGGCATTACAGAAATCCTGCGCAAAGAAAACTTCTCGAGGGGCGTCATTGTGCGTCAACAGGATGAAAGAGTGGAAATTGACATGTATATTATTGTGGGCTACGGGACAAAAATTTCCGAAATCGCCCGCAACGTCCAGCAAAAAGTAAAATATACGCTGAATCAAACAGTCGGCTTATCAGTTGACGCCATTAATATTTACGTTCAGGGCGTGCGTGTCGCGAACCCGTAACGAGGAGGAAATTTTGTGGTTACATCACTGGATGGAAAGCGTTTTGCAGAAATGGTCATACAAGGGGCGAACCATCTTGCGGCAAACGCCAAGACGGTTGACGCCCTGAATGTATTCCCTGTCCCTGATGGCGATACGGGAACAAATATGAATTTAACGATGACTTCCGGTGCAAAGGAAGTGCAAAAAAATGTCCAGGCGCATATCGGTGCGGTTGCCGCAAGCTTTGCAAAAGGGCTGCTGATGGGCGCGCGGGGAAATTCGGGCGTGATTCTGTCCCAGCTGTTCCGCGGCTTCTCCAAATCGATTGAAACAAAAGCGCATATCTCCGCAAAAGAGTTTGCAGCGGCTTTTCAGGCCGGGGTCGAGAGCGCTTTTAAGGCAATCATGAAGCCGGTTGAAGGAACGATTCTCACGGTTGCAAGGGAAGCGGCCAAAAAAGGTGTGCAAACGGCGAAAACCGAAAAAGATCTGACGGTAGTCATGGAAGCGATCCTCGGGGAAGCGAAAACGACGCTGAGCCGGACGCCGGACATGTTGCCGGTGTTAAAAGAAGTCGGCGTGGTCGACAGCGGCGGCCAGGGGCTTGTTTTTATTTATGAAGGTTTTCTTGCCGAGTTAAAAGGGGAAGAGCTGCCGGATACACCGTCCGTCATCCCGTCAATGGACGAGCTCGTAAACGCCGAACACCATAAGCATGTGCAGGACTTTATGCGTACGGAGGATATCAAATATGGGTACTGCACGGAAATCATGGTCAGGCTCGACCGCTCGAAACCGTCCGCCAAGGCATTCTCAGAGGAGCGGTTCCGCAGTGATATGAGCCGCTTCGGGGATTCCCTCCTTGTCATTTCGGATGATGATATCGTTAAAGTCCATGTCCACACTGAGCGCCCGGGGGATGTTTTGAACTATGGACAGCAATACGGCAGCCTCATTAAATTAAAAGTGGACAATATGCGTGAGCAGCACAGCGCGATCGTCGGCGAAACGCATCATGCGCTTGTTGGCGAAAACGGAGCGGAACGGGAGAAAAAAGAAAAGAAAGACTACGGTGTGATTACGGTTGCCATGGGGGACGGAATCGCTGCGCTGTTTAAAAGCATCGGCGCCGATGTTGTCATTGAAGGCGGCCAGACGATGAACCCGAGCACCGAGGACATATTGAAAGCCATTGAAGAGGCGAACGCAAAACAAATCATCATTTTGCCGAACAATAAAAATATCATCATGGCAAGCGAGCAGGCAGCTGAACTGGCGGAAGAAAAAGTAGCCATTGTCCCGTCTAAAACCGTGCCGCAGGGAATGGCGGCGCTGCTCGCATTTAACCCCGGGCAGCCGCTTGACAAAAACGTCCAAGCAATGGAAGAAGCGCTCGGCCGCGTGAAATCCGGCCAGGTCACCAATGCGGTCAGGGATACGAATATTGACGGCATCTCCATCAAAAAAGGGGATTATATGGGCATTTATGAAGGGAAAATCGTCAAAACGAGCCCTGCCCTGTTGGAAGCATCCGGGCAGCTGCTTTCGCACATGATCGGCGCAGAAGATGAAATTGCCACCGTCATATACGGAAAAGATGTCAGCAAGGAGCAGGTTGGCGAACTCGTTTCCTATATCGAAACCAACTGGCCGGAGATGGAAATTGAAGTCCATGAAGGCAGGCAGCCGTTATATTCCTTTATTTTTGCAGTGGAATAGGGGTGCTTGCCTGCATACTATAAAGAGAGCTTGCTGAATACGAAAAAGTGCACCATTTGCTGCCGTTTGTTTTCATCTGTTGCAGCGCTTTTAAAAGTGCAAAGCTTTCACCCATCTTTTGCTCCATTGTTGTAAAAAGGCTTAGGATGCCTGGCGAACCGGCCAAACCAACATCCGGTTTTGCCCGGCAAGCTTTAAAATCAGCACAACGGCGGGTGCGGCCTGAAAAACGGCGCGCGCCCGCCGGCAATTGAAATTACGGAAAAAGCACAATAATGTGGGTGTGATGCGCAATGAAATATAAAAGTGTTTTTGATATTATCGGCCCGGTTATGATCGGGCCCTCAAGCTCCCATACGGCAGGTGCCGCGCGCATCGGCCGGGTGGCGAGAAGCTTATTCGGCAGGCAGCCAAAATGGGCAGACATCCATTTTTACGGATCGTTCGCGACCACCTATAAAGGGCACGGTACAGACGTTGCCATTGTCGGCGGCCTGCTCGATTTTGACACGGATGATGAACGGATCAAATCTTCTCTTCAGATTGCGGAACAGTTCGGGCTTACGGTGAAGTTTCTCGTGGAAAGTGCCGTCCCGGACCACCCGAACACGGTAAAGATCCGGATGGGCGACGCATCGGGAGATATGGAACTGACCGGTATCTCAATCGGCGGCGGAAAAATTGAAGTAACAGAACTGAACGGCTTTGAGCTACACTTATCCGGCCACCATCCGGCCGTGCTCGTCGTCCACCAGGATCGCTACGGGGCGATTGCGGCCGTATCCAATATTTTATCGGCACATGAAATCAATATCGGCCATATGGAAGTGTCGCGCAAAGAAGCCGGAAAGATGGCATTGATGGCCATCGAAGTGGACCAGAATCTCGATGATGCCGTCATTGAAGAAATCAAGCGGCTCCCGAACATTACCCAGGTTGCAAGAGTTGTAGATTAGATGTGAGAAAAAGGCGCAGCTGCTAAGCAGGCGGCGCTTTCTTTTGGCTGTCTTTTGAAATGTGCGTGCATCCTTGCCTGTGCCAGGAGAAGCAGCATGGATATTGAAGGAGGGTAATGATGTTTCGGAATGTTGCTGAGCTTGTAGAACTGGCCGAACAGAAAAATAAAAAAATTTCGGAAATTATGATAGAGCAGGAAATGGAAGTAACCGGAAAATCCAGGGAAGCCATCATAAAAAAGATGGATGAAAATCTGGCTGTTATGGAAAAAGCAGTTGAAAAAGGAATTGCCGGTGTCCGCTCCCACTCGGGGCTTACGGGCGGCGATGCCGTGCTGCTGCAAAAATATATTGAAAAAGGCAATTTCTTATCTGGCGCAACCATTTTGGATGCCGTCAGCAAAGCCGTTGCGACAAATGAAGTGAACGCGGCAATGGGAACGATTTGCGCAACGCCGACGGCCGGTTCTGCCGGCGTTGTGCCGGGAACGCTCTTTGCGGTCAAAAACAAGTTGCACCCGACGCGTGAAGAAATGGTCCGTTTCTTATTTACATCCGGCGCATTCGGATTTGTGGTGGCCAATAATGCGTTTATTTCCGGCGCAGCAGGCGGCTGCCAGGCAGAAGTCGGATCAGCTGCCGGGATGGCTGCCGCGGCCATTGTCGAGATGGCGGGCGGCACACCGGAACAATGCGCCCATGCAATGGCCATTACTTTGAAAAATATGATCGGCCTGGTGTGCGATCCTGTGGCCGGCCTTGTGGAAGTGCCATGCGTGAAACGGAATGCAATGGGAGCAGCCAATGCGATGGTTGCGGCAGATATGGCGCTTGCCGGCATTAAAAGCCGGATCCCTTGCGATGAAGTGATTGATGCGATGTACCGCGTCGGGCAGCAGATGCCGACTGCGCTCAAAGAAACGGCGCGTGGAGGCCTGGCGGATACGCCGACCGCCCGGAAACTGGAAGCAAAAATTTTCGGTATGCCGCTTGATCTGCATGAATAGCCCGCTTGATCAGTCGGTAACCGTCTTAAAAGGGATCGGCGAAGAAACGGAAGCAAGTCTCGGGCAGATGGGGATTTTCACCATTTATGACCTGCTTACTTATTTCCCTTTCCGGTATGAAGATGACCGGCTCAAAGATTTGCGTGAAGTCCGGCATGATGAACGGGTGACGGTGACGGGGAGGGTGCATAGCGAACCCTCCCTCATCTATTATTCAAAAAAACGGTCACGCCTGTCGATGAAAGTGTTCGCAGGCGATTTTCTCATTACGGTTGTCTGTTTTAACCGGCCGTATCTGAAAAAGAAAATCCATATTCATGATGAAATTACGGTTACCGGAAAATGGGACATGCACCGGCAGACGATTACGGCCCAATCCTTAAAAACAGGCACGGCCGATCAAACGTCCGGATTCGGGCCGATCTATGCTGTGAAAGGAAAAATGACGGTAAAAACGTTACGAAAATACATCGAGTCTGCTTTTCGCGCGTTTGGCGGCGAAATCGAAGAAGTTCTGCCGGCAGAAATGCTTGCAAAATATAAATTAATGCCGAAAAAGCAGGCCATGTATGCGATGCACTTCCCAAAATCGGAACAGGAAGTGAAAATGGCAAGAAGGACCATTGTATACGAAGAGTTTTTGGCTTTTCAGCTGAAGATGCAGGCGTTAAGGAAATTCGAGCGCGAACATTCAAACGGCCGGGCCATCCGCTATGATGTGCGGAAATTAAGAAATTTTATCGGCTCCTTGCCGTTTCCATTGACGGACGCCCAGAAAAGAGTGGTAAACGAAATTTGCGCGGACATGAAGTCGCCGTTCCGTATGAACCGTCTGCTCCAGGGGGATGTCGGCTCCGGGAAAACGGTCGTCGCTGCGATAGCACTATACGCTGCGGTGACGGCGGGATTTCAGGGGGCGTTGATGGTACCGACGGAAATTCTTGCCGAGCAGCATGCCGAATCGCTTTGCCAGCTGCTCGAACCGCACGGCGTCCGGGTCGCTTTACTGACGAGCACTGTAAAAGGGAAACGGAGAAAAGCGCTTTTGGAACAGCTCGGTACAGGCGGCGTCGATATTTTAATCGGCACGCATGCTTTAATCCAGGAAGATGTGGCATTTTCCCGGCTCGGCCTTGTGATCACGGATGAACAGCACCGGTTCGGGGTTGAGCAAAGACGGATCCTCCGCGAAAAAGGGATGAATCCGGATGTGCTTTTTATGACGGCAACGCCCATTCCGCGGACGCTTGCCATCACCGTGTTTGGCGAAATGGATGTTTCTGTTATTGACCAGATGCCGGCCGGCCGCAAAAAGATTGAAACGTACTGGGTGAAGAACAATCAGTTCGAAAGGGTGCTCAGCTTTATCGAAAAAGAGCTCAAAAAAGGTAGACAGGCGTATGTCATCTGTCCGCTCATCGAGGAATCCGATAAGCTTGACGTCCAGAACGCGATTGATGTGTATGCCATTTTAAACCAATATTTTAATGGCCGGTATATAGCCGGGCTGATGCATGGCAGGCTGCCGGGCGATGAAAAGGAAGCGGTCATGAAAGCGTTCAGCCGCAACGAAATCCAGGTGCTTGTGTCAACAACGGTTGTCGAAGTCGGCGTCAATGTGCCGAATGCGACCATTATGGTCATTTATGATGCCGAACGGTTCGGCCTTGCCCAGCTTCACCAGTTGCGCGGCCGCGTCGGCAGGGGCGATGCGCAATCGTATTGTATTTTGCTCGCTGACCCGAAAACGGAAATCGGCAAAGAGCGGATGAAAATTATGACGGAAACGGACAACGGCTTTGTTTTGAGCGAAAAAGACCTCGAGCTTCGCGGGCCCGGCGATTTTTTCGGAAAAAAACAAAGCGGGCTGCCGGAGTTTAAAGTGGCCGATATGGTCCATGATTTCCGGGCGCTTGAAACAGCCAGGCAGGATGCACAGCAATTGATCAGTTCCGATGCATTCTGGCATGGCCCGGCCTTTTCGCATTTGCGGAACCAGCTTGAAGCATCAGGTGTGCTGGAAGGGGAAAAACTGGACTAAAGGAAGTTTGCGTTTTGCCAGGGCAGCTATTGGCAATTCTTGCAAACTTCCTATTCTTTCTATATACTACGATTAGTACCAAGTCCTAAAATTTCGGATGGTGTCACCCATGAAAATGAAAAAAAAGGACCGGCAGCAAAGTTTGCAGGAAACCATTAGGCGGAATCCTTTTATTACAGATGAAGAACTGGCGGATAAATATCATGTCAGCGTGCAGACGATCCGCCTTGACCGGCTGGAACTTTCCATTCCGGAACTGCGGGAAAGGATCAAAAACGTTGCTGAAAAGCGGTTCGCAAATGAAGTAAGAGCGCTGCCGATTGAAGAAGTCATCGGGGAAGTGATCGATATCGAACTGGATCACAGCGCCATCTCTATTTTTGATGTCAAAAAAGAACACGTTTTTAAGCGAAACGCCATCGCCCGCGGGCATCATCTGTTTGCACAGGCCAACTCGCTTGCCGTTGCCGTCATTGATGATGAACTTGCCCTCACGGCGAAAGCCACCATCCGGTTTTTGCGGTCCGTGAAAATCGGCGACCGCGTCATTGCCAAGGCAAAAGTGGCGAACGTCAATCAGGAAAACGGCAGAACGACGGTGTTTGTTGAAAGTTATGTCGGCCGTGACCTCGTCTTTAAAGGCGAATTTGAAATGTACCGGGATCATGCCGGAAAAGAAGAGAATGCTTAATGCCGCTTCACGCGGACAGGTGAACCATTTTCCCAGGGACCGGCAACCCCGGTTGCCGCACGGCCGGGAAAACTTTCACACGGGAAAAGCTTGATTTAGAAACGGGGCTGAATAGAATGAAATTAGCAATTGACGCAATGGGCGGGGATTATGCCCCAAAAGAAATTGTACTGGGCATTAACAAGGCTGTAAACGCATTTCCGGACACAGAGTTTATCCTGTTCGGGGATGAAACGCAAGTCAGGAAGGAACTGGAAACGTCCAGCCGCGTTGTCGTTGTCCATACCGATGAGGTAATATCCGGGACAGACGAGCCGGTGCGGGCCGTCCGCCGCAAAAAAAATTCTTCCATGGTGCGCATGGCCCAGGCCGTGAAAGACGGGGAAGCGGATGCGTGCATCTCGGCCGGAAATACGGGCGCTTTAATGGCATCCGGCCTCTTTGTGGTCGGCAGGATTGAAGGGATTGAAAGGCCGGCCCTTGCCCCGGTGCTCCCGACAACGGACGGGCGCGGTTTTATCATGCTCGATCTTGGTGCAAACGCGGAAGCCAAGCCGGAACATTTGCTGCAGTTTGCCATCATGGGCTCGCTGTATGCCGAAAAGGTAAGAGGCTTAAAAAATCCGCGCGTCGGCCTCTTAAATATCGGGACGGAAGAAAAGAAAGGCAATGAATTAACAAAAAAAGCATTTCAACTTTTAAAAGAAACCGATTTGAATTTTACCGGCAATGTCGAAGCCCGCGATCTGCTCGAGGGGGTGGCGGATGTCGTCGTCACAGACGGGTTTACCGGCAATATGGTGTTAAAAACGATTGAAGGCACGGCCGGATCCTTGTTTTCCATGATCAAAAAAGTGTTCATGCACAATTTGAAGACAAAATTGGCCGCTGCAATGATCAAATCAGAACTGTCGGGCCTGAAAAATATCATGGATTACTCGGAATACGGGGGATCGGGCTTAATGGGGCTGAATGCGCCGGTCATCAAAGCGCACGGTTCCTCAAACGCCAATGCAATTTACAATGCAGTGCGGCAGGCGCGTGAAATGGTGCAGTCTGACGTCATCGGCAAAATCAAACACGCAATTCAACAACTTGAACAAAAGTAAGGATGGAGGAAAAAAGATGGGGAAAATAGCGTTTGTCTTCCCGGGGCAGGGATCCCAGACGGTTGGCATGGGGCAGTCGGTCGCCGGTGCAAATGAAAAAGCGGCGGCTGTTTTTCAAAAAGCAGACGAAAAGCTCGGGATGGACTTATCCGGGCTCATTCAAAACGGCCCGCTGGACAAACTGACCCGTACCGAAAATGCCCAGCCGGCGCTTTTATCGGTAAGCACTGCCATTTTACAGGTGCTTCAGGAAGCGGGCATCCATGCAGATTTCACAGCCGGGCACAGCCTTGGCGAGTATTCGGCGCTTGTGGCAGCCGGCGCTTTGTCCTTCGAAGATGCCGTATATGCGGTGCGCAAACGCGGGGAATACATGGATGAAGCATTCCCGAACGGTGCCGGGGCAATGTCCGCCGTGCTCGGGCTCGGCCGCGGCGTGCTGCAGGAAGTCGCAGAAGAAGTGAGCAGTGAAGGGGAAACGGTCCAGCTCGCGAATTTGAACTGTCCCGGACAGATTGTTATTTCCGGGACAGCGGCCGGAATTGAAAAAGCGGGCGCCCTTGCAAAGGAAAGAGGGGCGAAACGCGTCCTCCCGCTTCAGGTAAGCGGGCCATTCCACTCCAAATTGATGGAGCCGGCAGCGGAAAAGTTTAAGGCGGTTCTTGACGGAATTGCAATCCGGGATGCGGCGGTTCCTGTGATCGCCAATGTCGATGCCGAAGTGGAAACGGGCGCTGTGGACATCAAAGCAAAATTAATCCGCCAGCTCTATTCCCCTGTTTTATGGGAAGATTCCGTTAAAAAAATGATCAGCCTCGGCGTTGATACCTTTATTGAAGTCGGGCCGGGCAAAGTGCTATCCGGATTAATCCGGAAAATTGACCGCAGCGTAAAAACATATGCCGTCCAGGATATGGAAACCCTGGAAGCTGCGGTTGGCGCGCTGCAAAAATAATGGAGGAGGAGACCGAATGCTTTTAAAAGACAAAGTTGCGCTTGTGACCGGCGCGTCACGTGGCATCGGCCGTGAAATCGCGCTTGCGTTTGCCGCTTCCGGCGCGCATATTGCGGTCAATTATGCAGGAAATGCTGAAAAAGCGGAAGAAGTGGCAAACGCCGTCCGTTCTTTCGGTGTGGAAGCTTTTGCCATCCGGGCAGATGTTTCGAATGAAACGGAAGTACAGGAAATGTTCAGGCAGGTGCTGGAAAAATTCGGCAAACTTGATATATTGGTGAATAACGCCGGCATCACCAGGGATAACCTTTTGATGAGGATGAAAGAAGCAGAATGGGATGCCGTCATCGATACCAATTTGAAAGGGGTCTTCCTGTGCACAAAAGCGGCGGCGCGGCCGATGATGAAGCAGCGGAGCGGCAAGATCATTAATATTGCCTCGGTTGTCGGCATCAGCGGCAACCCCGGCCAGGCCAATTATACCGCTGCCAAAGCCGGTGCCATCGGGCTAACGAAAACGGCGGCGCGTGAACTGGCAAGCCGCGGCATTACCGTAAATGCCATTGCCCCGGGCATGATTGAGACGGATATGACGGATAAACTGCCGGAAGACATCAAAGAAGGCATGCTGGGCCAAATCCCGCTTTCCCGTTTCGGCAAGCCAGAAGATGTGGCAAAGACTGCCCTGTTTTTGGCAAGCAGCAGTTCCGACTACATTACTGGGCAAACGATCCACGTTGACGGCGGAATGGTGATGTAACGTTTGCAGCAAAGCTTGATTTTAACTTTCGCTTTATTAATTATAAAAAATCCTCTATAATACCTTGAGGGGAGGTGAACCGCATGGCAGACGTATTAGAGCGTGTGACAAAGATCATCGTTGACCGCCTTGGTGTCGAAGAATCCAAAGTTACACTGGAAGCGAAATTCAAAGAAGATCTTGGCGCTGATTCCCTTGATGTAGTGGAATTGGTGATGGAATTGGAAGATGAATTCGGAATGGAAATTTCCGACGAGGATGCTGAGAAGATTGTAACAGTGGGTGACGCTGTAAATTACATACAAAATCAGCAGTAATCGTCTTCATGTAAAATGTCCCGCCCCATAAGCGGGACATTTTTCTCTAATCCGGCCTGAGGATGGTAAATGGGCAAAAAATGCAACCCCTTTTTGCCTATTTACGACCGCCCGGGTCCCGAAGATGCCTTTGCGTTCAGCAGTATTTTTCTATATATTTAAGTTAAGTGAAACTACATCAAGATATCGGGTGGATGAACGATGGTAAAAAAAATAAAATCAGATGAAGAGCATATAGTAAACAAATTTGGCAAGCTGCAGGAACAGCTTGGGATTCATTTTCAAGACGGAAACCTGCTGAAACAGGCCTTTACGCATTCCTCCTATGTGAACGAGCATCCGGAAAAGCGCAGGCACGACAATGAAAGGCTTGAATTTTTAGGCGATGCCGTCCTGGAATTGACCGTTTCCCATTATTTATTTAAGCGGTTCCCGTCGATGAACGAAGGGGAAATGACGAAATTGCGGGCGTCCGTCGTCTGTGAGCCGTCTCTTGTCATTTTTGCCAATGAGCTGCACTTTGGCGAGTATATCCTGCTCGGCAAAGGCGAGGAAATGACCGGCGGCAGAACGCGCCCGGCCCTTTTAGCCGATGTGTTTGAAGCGTTTATCGGCGCGCTTTATTTGGACAAGGGGTTAAAGGCTGTTGTTTCCCTCCTTGAAAAAGTCGTATTCCCGAAAATAGACGAAGGGCTCTTCAGCAGCACGGCGGATTATAAAAGCAAGTTGCAGGAGTACGTCCAAAAAAGAACATCCGGTGTGTTGGAATACACGATTCTCGATGAACGCGGCCCTGCGCATGACAAGGAGTTCGTCTCCAGAGTGTCGCTGAACAGCAAGGCGCTCGGGACAGGAAAAGGCCGCTCCAAAAAAGAAGCGGAACAGCAGGCTGCGCAAACGGCTTTATCCAATTTGCAGAAAGAAGAAAAAAAGAAGCCGTGAGGAATGGAGGGGGAATGGATTGTTTCTGAAACGTCTCGACGTGATCGGATTTAAGTCATTTGCGGACCGGATTTCCATAGAATTTGTCCCAGGCGTGACAGCGGTTGTCGGCCCGAACGGCAGCGGCAAAAGCAATGTGATCGACGCCGTCCGCTGGGTGCTCGGTGAACAATCAGCGAAAAGCCTGCGCGGCGGAAAGATGGAAGATGTCATCTTTGCCGGCAGCGATACAAGAAAACCGTTGAATTTTGCAGAAGTGACGTTAACGCTTGAAAACGAAGGCCGCGCCCTTCCGATCGATTACCAGGAAGTGAGCGTGACAAGGCGGGTATACCGTTCAGGGGAAAGCGAGTTTTACATCAATAAACAGCAGTGCCGGTTGAAGGATATCGTGGAATTGTTTATGGATTCCGGCCTTGGCAAAGAAGCTTTTTCCATCATCAGCCAGGGAAAAGTGGAAGAAATTTTAAACAGCAAAGCGGAAGAACGCCGCAGCATTTTTGAAGAGGCAGCCGGCGTTTTAAAATATAAGACGCGCAAGAAAAAGGCGGAAGTGAAGCTTGCCGAAACGCAGGATAACTTAAACCGTGTCAGCGACATTCTCTATGAACTGGAAAGCCAGCTTGAGCCGCTGAAAATGCAGGCATCGGTCGCAAAAGATTATCTGGAACAAAAGGAAACATTGAAAAATTATGAAATTGCCGTTTTGGCGTATGAGATAGAATCGCTGCATGGCGAGTGGGAATCGCTTAAGTCGCAGCTTGAAGCGCACCGGGACAAAGAAGCGGGGCTCTCTTCCGAAATCCGCAAACAGGAAGCGCAGCTGGAAGAAAAGCGCAATCAGCTGGATGCGCTCGATGAATCGATTCAAGATTTGCAGAATGTGCTGCTTGCAGCGACAGAAGAGCTGGAAAAACTCGAAGGGCAAAAAGAAGTGCTGAAAGAACGCAAAAAAAATGTCAGCGAGAACAAAGCCCAGCTTGAAAAAAATATAAAAGAAGCGGAGAACACCTTAAAAGAACTGGAAGCCCAAAAGGAAAAGATTTTGCAAACGGCGGCGGAAAATGAACAAGCCTTATCGGCCCTGAAAGAAAGCGTGAAAGAGAAGGAAGCGGGCCTTTTCCGCCTCAGCACGAATCTGGAGGAAAAAATTGAGTCTTTAAAAAGCGACTATATTGAACTGCTGAACGAGCAGGCAAGCGGAAAAAATGAAAAGCGCATGCTCGTGCAGCAGATGCAAACGTCGTTAAACCGCCTCAGCCGGCTTGAAGCCGACAACCGGAAATATGTCGAAGAACGGGAAAAGGTGCGGGAAAAGAAAAAAATGGCGGCCGGCCGCCTTGCAGAAATCAAACAGGAGCTGGAAGCGGCTGCCGGTGCCTATATGGAAAAACAAAGGCAGCTGGAGTCCGTCAACAGCCGGTATCAAAAACAGGAGTCCAATCTGTATCAGGCATACCAATATTTGCAAAAAGCGAAATCACGCAAAGAAACGCTTGAAGAGATGGAAGAGGATTATACCGGCTTTTACCAGGGCGTGCGCGAAATTTTGAAAGCCCGTGGCAAACAGCTGGAAGGCATTGAAGGCGCTGTGGCCGAGCTGGTCCGGGTGCCCGCGCCTTACGAAAAAGCGGTTGAAACTGCACTGGGTGCTTCGATGCAGCATATTGTGACAAAAACGGAACGGCATGCACGCTGTGCCATTGCATTTTTAAAAGAGCGGAAGGCCGGGCGGGCGACTTTTTTGCCGCTCGATATTATCAAGCCCCGGGCCATTCCGGAAGCAAGCCTCAAACCGCTCCGCAATGAAGAGGCATACGTCGGCGTGTGCGCGGAGCTTGTCCGCTTTGAAAGCCGCTACCAATCCATTGTGTCCAATCTGCTCGGCCATGTCCTTGTTGTCCGTGATTTAAAAAGTGCAAACAAAATCGCCAAAATGCTCGGGTACCGCTACCGCATCGTGACGCTTGACGGGGATGTCGTCAATCCGGGCGGCTCGATGACAGGCGGGGCTTCGAAACAAAACAGCGTGTCGCTCCTTTCGAGAAAAAGCGAACTGGAAGCACTAAAAGAAAAGCTTGCCGGGATGGAAAAAACAACGATGGCGCTTGAAACGGAAGTCAAAGCATTAAAAGCCGAAGTTTCCCGCGTGCAACAGGAGCTGGATGAAGCGAGGAAAAACGGCGAAGCGCTGAGGCTTGGGGAACAGCAGGCGAAAGCGGAACTGGAACGGCTTGCGGTTGAAGAAAAAAATCTGGATGAGCACCTGCTCGTCTACGATATGGAAAAACAAGAGGCGGAAAAACAGCAGGATGAAGCCCGCAAACGGGTCGGCGAACTGGAAAACATGCTGGCGCGTACTGGCGAAAAAGCGCAGGAATTGGAAGCGCAAATTGAAGCCCTGACCGTAAAGAAAAACGATGATTCGACGGCAAAAAGCCGGCTCCAGGGCGAACTCAGCGATTTAAAATCAACGCTTGCCGTAAAGATGGAGCAGGCGGCGCGCGACCGAGAAGAACTTGCGCGGCTGGACCGCGAAATCAAGGAGTGGGCGGCACGTAAAGCGCGTTATGAGGAGCAGTACCACTTTCTTACGGACGAATCGGAGAAGCACCACATGTCGGAAAGCGAACTGGCGGAAGCGGCTGAACAAAAAGCGCGCGACAAAAATGATACGCTCGCCTTTATCGCCGTGCGCAGGGAAGAACGGGCCCGGCTGACAGCAGAGATGGAAGACCTGGAACGCGGCCTGAAAGAATGGAAACGGCAGCAAAAAGGGCTCCAGCAGGCCATTCAGGATGAAGAAGTCAAAGCAAACCGGCTGGATGTGGAACTTGAGAACCGGCTTCAAAGGCTCCGCGAAGAATACACGCTCACCTTTGAAGCCGCGAAAGAAGCCCGCCCGCTCAATGTTTCCCTGGAGGAAGCGCGCAAAAAAGTGAAGTTGATCAAACTGTCGATTGATGAGCTTGGCGCCGTCAATCTCGGCGCGATCGAAGAATATGAGCGCGTATCGGAACGCTACCGGTTTTTAAAAGAACAGGAGACCGACCTGCTTGAAGCAAAAGACACCCTTGACCAGGTAATTACGGAAATGGACGGCGAAATGGTCCGCCGTTTCGATGAGACGTTTAATGCCATCCGGAACGAATTCGAACCGGTTTTCCGGGAGCTTTTCGGCGGCGGGAGAGCGGACTTGAGGCTGACGGACCCGAAAGATTTGCTTACGACAGGCGTGGAAATTTTCGCGCAGCCGCCGGGGAAAAAACTGCAAAATCTCGGGCTGCTTTCAGGCGGCGAAAGAGCGCTGACCGCGATCGCGCTTTTGTTTGCGATTTTGCGTGTGCGCCCTGTGCCGTTTTGCATTCTCGATGAAGTGGAAGCCGCGCTGGATGAAGCCAATGTATACCGGTTCAGCAAATATTTGAAACAATTCAGTGCGGAAACCCAGTTTATTGTCATCACCCACCGGAAAGGAACAATGGAAGAAGCGGACGTCCTTTACGGGGTGACGATGCAGGAATCCGGGGTATCGAAACTTGTGTCGGTCAAACTGGAAGAGTCAACCGATCTCGCTTTTCAAACGTCTTAAACAGGGCGAATCAGCGCCGGGTTTAAAAAGTAGCGCCCGTGCCAGAGCGGGCCGGCGGGATAAAAATCAGGGCGGCGTTCATTTCCAGGACCGCCCGGGCAGCTTTTATCCCGCACAAACTGACACGCAAATTCAGGAGAGCCAAAGGAAGTGGACAAATGAGTTTTTTTAAATCATTAAAAGACAAATTCACCCGGCAGGCCGATACGGTAACCGATAAATTTAAAACCGGCCTTGCAAAAACGCGCGATAATTTCTCGAGCAAAGTCAACAATCTTGTCGCGCGTTACCGGAAAATCGACGAAGACTTTTTCGAAGAACTGGAAGAAATTTTAATTCAGGCGGATGTCGGCTTCCAGACGGTGATGGAACTGATCGATGAGTTGAAAATGGAAGTGAAACGGAAAAACATCAAAGCCCCTTCTGAAGTCCAGTCCGTGATTTCCGAAAAACTGGTTGACATTTATTCAGGCGGAGAAGAAGCCCCGAACCGGCTTAACATCCAGGACGGCGCCCTGACTGTTATTTTGTTTGTCGGCGTAAACGGCGTCGGTAAAACGACAACGATCGGCAAGCTCGCCCATATGCTGAAACAGCAGGGAAAAAAAGTGATGATGGCAGCCGGCGATACATTCCGCGCCGGCGCCATTGAACAGCTTGAAGTCTGGGGAGAAAGGGTCGGTGTGGAAGTGATCAAACATTCGGAAGGATCCGATCCGGCCGCTGTTATGTTTGACGCCGTCCAGGCAGCGAAAGCAAGAAATGCGGATGTCCTGCTTTGTGATACGGCGGGCCGCCTGCAAAACAAAGTCAATTTGATGAAGGAACTGGAAAAAGTAAAACGCGTCATCGAACGGGAAATCCCGGGGGCGCCGCATGAAGTCTTGCTCGTTCTGGATGCCACCACCGGGCAAAATGCGATGGTGCAGGCAAAGACGTTTAAAGAAGCTACGGACGTAACCGGGATCGTGCTGACAAAATTGGATGGCACGGCAAAAGGCGGGATTGTGCTCGCGATCCGGAACGAACTCCATATTCCCGTCAAATTCGTCGGCCTCGGCGAGAAAATGGATGACCTCCAGCCGTTCGATGCAGAAAAATACGTGTACGGGTTGTTTTCCGATCTGATCGATGAAGTGCCGGAAGAACAAGCCTGACTGCGTGCGGGCCGCACTGCGAATCATAATAAAGCGCGCAAGCCCGCGGTATTACGTATGGCAGGGAGCCCTTCAAAGCGCGGGGCGATTGCGGGTAAACGGACTTGTTTTCATTGACAAAAAACAAGAATCTTTGTATTCTGAGTTTATGTAAAGCATTTTCACTTAACAGGGGGAAGAAGCCATGCTGGAGAAAACAACGCGAATGAATGATTTGTACGATTTTTACCAATCGTTGTTGACTCCAAAGCAGCGCAGCTATATGTCCCTCTATTATCTCGACGACTTGTCGCTTGGTGAAATCGCCGAACAATATGGTGTGAGCCGCCAGGCGGTTTACGATAATATCAAACGCACCGAACAAATGCTCGAAGACTATGAAAAAAAGCTTGGTTTATTGGAAAAGTTTCAAGCGCGCACACGAATCTTCCGGTCGATGCGCAATCTTTTGGCGCATAATGCCAATCCGGAACTGGCGCGGCTTGTCGATGCGCTTGAAAAATTGGAATAGGGGGCGGAAAAATGGCATTTGAAGGACTCGCAGAACGCCTGCAGGGCACGATGCAGAAAATCCGCGGAAAAGGCAAGGTCACGGAAAGCGACGTCAAAGAAATGATGCGGGAAGTCCGCCTTGCCCTTCTGGAAGCTGACGTCAACTTCAAAGTGGTAAAAGATTTTGTAAAAAAAGTGAGCGAACGCGCGGTCGGCCAGGAGGTGCTGAAAAGCCTGACACCCGGGCAGCAGGTCATTAAAATTGTCCAGGAAGAGCTGACCAATCTTATGGGCGGATCCCAGAGCAAGATTGCCGTTGCAAAGCGCCCGCCGACCGTCATCATGATGGTCGGCCTGCAGGGTGCCGGGAAAACGACGACATCGGGGAAACTGGCCAACCTGCTGCGAAAAAAATACAACCGGACCCCGCTGCTCGTTGCGGCCGATATTTACCGCCCCGCTGCAATCAAGCAGCTGGAAACGCTCGGAAAACAACTCGGCATGCCGGTATTTTCGCTTGGCGACAAAATCAGCCCGGTGGAAATTGCCAGGCAAGCGATTGAAAAAGCAAAAGAAGAACATCACGATACCGTCATCATCGATACGGCCGGCCGCCTCCATATTGACAGCGAGCTGATGAATGAATTGAAGGAAATCAAGGAACTTGCGCATCCGGATGAAATTTTTCTTGTCGTCGATGCGATGACAGGCCAGGATGCCGTAAATGTCGCGCAAAGTTTTAATGACCAGCTCGGCATCACCGGCGTCATCCTGACGAAGCTTGACGGCGACACGCGCGGCGGGGCGGCTTTATCCATCCGGGCCGTAACCGAAAAGCCGATTAAATTTGCCGGGATGGGCGAGAAAATGGATGCACTCGAACCGTTTCACCCGGAAAGGATGGCTTCCCGCATTCTCGGCATGGGCGATATCCTGTCGCTGATTGAGAAAGCGCAGGAAACCGTTGATGAAGAAAAAGCGCGCGCGCTCGAAAAGAAAATGCGGGATCAGTCGTTTACGTTTGAAGATTTCCTTGAGCAGCTCGGCCAGGTCCGGAAAATGGGGCCGCTCGGTGACATTTTGAAAATGATCCCGGGGGCCAACCGGATGAAAGGGATGGATAATCTGCAAATTGATGAGAAGCAAATTGCGCATGTCGAAGCGATTATCCAGTCGATGACAAAGCAGGAAAAAATCCGCCCGGACATTATCAATGCAAGCCGGAAAAAACGGATTGCGAAAGGTTCCGGCCGCCCGGTGCAGGAAGTCAACCGGCTTTTGAAACAATTTGAAGAAATGAAGAAAATGATGAAACAACTGCAAGGCATGAATCAAAAAGGCCGAAAAAAAGGCTTTAAATTCCCTTTTATGTAAAAAAGCAAGGGTGTTAAGAGAAAAGACTTTACACCATCATGATTTTCTGATATGATACAGTCTTGTGAGAAACTTTTTTGGAGGTGTATGATTAAAATGGCAGTAAAAATCCGCTTGAAACGCATGGGCACAAAAAAATCCCCGTTTTACCGCATTGTTGTGGCAGATTCCCGTTCACCGCGTGATGGACGTTTTATTGAAACAGTAGGAACTTACAATCCTGTTGTAGATCCTGCAGAAGTCAAAATCAACGAGGAAGCCGCGCTCCAATGGCTGAAAAACGGCGCCCAACCGTCTGACACGGTACGCAACTTGTTTTCAAAACAAGGCATTATGGAAAAATACCATAACGAAAAACACGGCAAATAATCATGGACCAACAGATGGATGATTTAATCCTTTCGATCGTCAAGCCGATTGTCGGCCATCCGGATGAGGTGCGAGTAGAGCGGGATGAACAAGAATCCGGAACGCTCTACCGCCTGATTGTCCATCCGGATGATGCCGGCATGGTTATTGGCAAAAAAGGGCGTACCGCAAAGGCCATCCGTACGGTCGTTTATGCTGCGGCCGGCGTGCACGGGCATAAAAAAATCCGTCTTGAAATTGCCGAATAACGGACAACGATGGATAGAACACCAGAGAAAGGGAGGCGCACACCTCCCTTTTTACATACATCTTTCGGGCTTTCCCCTCATCTTAACCGACATCCGCTTTTTCCGGCTGCTTTTATTTGGGTTGCTAATAAATGGCGAAAAGGAGGGCAGGGCATCTTGAAAATCCTTCAAAAAGTGATGGTCAAGCAAATCCTGACCGAAAAGAGCAAAGAAATGCTTTTGGATACATACCGGCAAAAGAAACAACAACTTCAAAAAGAATGTGAGCAGCTCCGGTTTGAAACGAAAAAACTGGAAAAACAAAAAAAGTTTTCGGGAACCAATTTAAAAATGCATTTTGAAAAAGAAATTGAAAGCCGGCAGGAGAAAATCAAACTGGTGGAGTTTCAAATTGAACAACTGCTTTTGCTTCCGATCGGGACGGAATTAAAAGAAAAAGAAATGCACGCTATTGTTGACGTCCGGGAAGGCGACGACTGGAGTGCGGTGACAAAAGAGAAATCGATTATTATAAAAGACGGCATCATCCATGAAATTCGCGAGAGGTGAGAATATGACACAATGGTTTAATGTCGGCAAAATCGTCAATACACACGGCATCCGCGGAGAAGTGCGGGTCATTTCCAAAACGGATTTCAAAGCGGAACGGTATAAACCGGGCAATACGCTTTACTTGTTTCTTCCCGGCTGCAATGAACCGGTTGCGCTTACGATTGAATCTCACCGGGTGCATAAGCAGTTTGATTTGCTGAAGTTTGAGGGCTTTGATTCGATTGGGGAAGCCGAGAAATGGAAAGGCGGCATGCTGAAAGTTTCCGAAGAACAGCTGGATGAGCTTGGCGAAAATGAGTTTTATTTTCATGAAATCATCGGCTGCGAAGTCGTGACAACCGCAGGCGAGAAAGTCGGGACGGTAAAAGAGATTTTAACGCCCGGGGCAAATGACGTCTGGGTGGTGAAAACAGCGCAGCAGAAAGAGGCGCTAATTCCGTATATTGAAGACGTCGTCAAAAAAGTCGACAAAAAAGAAAAAAGAATTGTAATTGAACCGATGGAAGGGCTTTTGCCATGAAAATGGATATATTGACTTTGTTCCCGGAAATGTTTGAAGGCGTTCTCGGATCTTCTATTTTAAAAAAAGCAGAAGAAAAAGGGATCGTCCATTACCATCTGGTCAATTTCCGCAAATACAGCGACAACAAGCATAAAACCGTCGATGACTACCCGTACGGCGGCGGGGCGGGCATGGTGTTAAAGCCCCAGCCGGTGTTCGATGCAGTAGAAGACCTGCTTGAGGGGAGCAAAAAAAAGCCGCGCATCATTTTGCTCTGCCCCCAGGGAGAAACGTATACGCAGCAAAAAGCGGAAGCGTTTGCGAAAGAAGAACATCTGATCTTTATTTGCGGCCACTACGAAGGGTATGATGAACGGATCCGTACACTTGTAAGCGATGAAATTTCAATCGGGGACTATGTGTTAACGGGCGGCGAGCTGGGCGCAATGGTCATGATCGACAGCATCGTCCGCCTGCTTCCCGGTGTTTTGGGCAATGAAACTTCGCCTGTTACCGATTCTTTTTCAACCGGGCTGCTGGAACATCCGCATTATACGCGTCCGGCGGATTTCCGCGGGATGAAGGTGCCGGACGTGTTATTATCCGGAAATCACCGGCTGATTGAAGAATGGCGCGAAAAAGAGTCGCTGTACCGCACCTATACGAGGAGGCCGGACCTTTTGCACGGCGTGACGCTCTCCGAAAAGCAAAAAGCGTGGCTGAAAGAATGGGAAGAAATGCACGGATAGCTGTTGCAATCGGCATGCGTTTATGCTAAGATTGCATTTGTGGTTTGCTTGAAAACAAGGCAGGCCACCGTAAAACGATGTTCCGCTGCAAATAAGATGGAAGATTTGCAAGAGCATTTGTTGGAAGGAGTTGAATACGATGCACAATATTATTGACGAAATTACAAAAGATCAACTTCGCACTGATCTGCCTGCTTTCCGCCCGGGGGATACGGTCCGCGTCCATGTAAAAGTTGTCGAAGGTTCACGCGAACGTATCCAGGTTTTTGAAGGTGTGGTCATTAAACGCCGCGGCGGCGGGATCAGCGAAACGTTTACAGTCCGGAAAGTTTCTTACGGCGTCGGCGTTGAGCGTACATTTCCGCTCCATACACCGAAAATTGCGAAGCTTGAAGTCGTGCGTCGCGGTAAAGTTCGCCGTGCGAAACTTTACTACCTGCGTAATCTGCGCGGTAAAGCCGCCCGTATTAAAGAAATCCGCTAATTTGCTGCAACGGCTGTTCGAAAAGGGGCTATCATGGCCCCTTTTCTTCATACTTATACATAAATAACCCGGGTGCCGTCTGAGGTTTTCAATCGGCAACCAATCCTGTTATAATGCAAAATATCAGGGAATATACACTTAATGGATACATGGAATGAGGCGGTGTAAATAAATGGAAAAACAGAAAAAACCAAAAAATGAACTGTTCGAATGGGTGAAAGCGCTGCTGATCGCTGTGGCACTGGCCGGCATTTTGCGCTATTTTTTCTTCGCCCCGATCGTGGTCGACGGTTCTTCCATGATGCCGACTTTGAAAAACGGCGACCGGATGATTGTAAATAAAATCGGGACCCCGAAACGGTTCGACATCGTCGTTTTCCACGCCCCGGAAGGCAAAGATTATATCAAAAGGGTCATCGGGCTGCCGGGCGACCGGATCGAGTATAAAAATGACGTCCTGTATATTAACGGGAAAGCGTATAAAGAGCCTTATCTCGATAAATATAAAAAAGCCGTTGCCGACGGACCGCTTACGGAAGATTTTACCTTAAAAGATTATATCGGGCGCGACACGGTGCCAAAAGGGCAGATTTTTGTGATGGGCGATAACCGCCGGTACAGCAAAGACAGCCGCCAGATCGGGACCATTCCGCTTAGCAAGGTGGTCGGGGAGACAAACTTTGTATACTGGCCGGTGAAAGATGCCCATATGATCAATAAATAAGCGCCCGGCAGCTGCACATTTTACGGAAAAAAGTAACCGTGATGGAGTTGACGCATGATGGCAATACAATGGTTTCCGGGCCATATGGCGAAGGCAAGGAGAGAAGTGACCGAAAAATTAAAACTGGTCGATATCGTTTTTGAACTGCTGGATGCAAGGATCCCGGTTTCCTCCGCCAATCCGATGCTGGATGAACTGATTCAGCAAAAGCCGCGGATCAAATTGTTGAACAAGGCGGATATGGCGGATCCGGCTGCTACAGCCCGCTGGCTTGAAATATTATCCGGCGGCAATACGCATGTCCTTGCCATTGACGCGCAAAGCGGAAAAGGGCTCGACAAAATGGTGAAACTGGCTGAACAGATTTTGCAGCCAAAATGGGAGAGACTGCGGGCAAAAGGCATCCGTCCGCGTGCGATACGGGCGATGATTGTCGGGATACCGAACGTCGGCAAATCGACGCTCATTAACCGGCTTGCCGGGAAAAATATCGCCAAAACCGGCAATACGCCGGGCGTGACAAAAGCGCAGGCATGGATAAAAGTCGGGAAAACGATGGAACTCCTCGATACGCCCGGAATCCTCTGGCCGAAATTCGAAGACAAGGAAACCGGCTATAAGCTCGCCTTAACCGGCGCAATTAAAGACACGATCCTCAACCTGCAGGACGTTTCCGTATTTGGCCTGCGTTTTCTTGAAAAACATTATCCCGACGCATTAAAAGCCCGGTATAAGCTCGGGGATATCCCGGACATCGTACCCCTTTTTGACCATATTGGGCGCTTGCGCGGCTGTTTGCGGGCGGGAGGGGAAATCGATTACGACAAAACGGCTGAGGTGATTATCCGTGATATCCGCGGCATGAAACTGGGGCCTCTGACATTTGATTTGGGATAAGCGCCTCCGTAAAAGGGGCGCTTATTTTTCATAGGAGGGGAAACATTGAAAATCAGTGATATTGAAGCGCGGCTTTCAGAAATGACAAATCCGTCCGATCCGTTCGTCCAGAAGTTGCGCCGGGATGAACGGAAAGGGGCACAAAAAGCGCTGGAAAAATGGATGAGAAAATTAGAAAAAGAGCGTGAACAGCTTGAAAAATTCCGGGAGATGTCCCGGTTTGAAGACGCCCTGCGCCGCCACGGCTGCCGCCTGATCGCCGGAATTGACGAGGCAGGCAGGGGGCCGCTTGCCGGTCCGGTTGTAGCCGCTTGCGTCATTCTTCCGGAAGATTTTTGCCTGCCCGGACTGAACGATTCCAAACAGCTTTCCGAAAAACAGCGGGAGGCCTTTTTTGCGCACATTCAGGAGGAAGCCCTTGTCGGCGTCGGCTTTGCCAGTGCAGAAGAAATTGACCGGATGAATGTTTACGAGGCGGCCAAAAAGGCGATGCTTGCGGCTTTGGGCCATTTGCCCGCTTCTCCGGACCATTTGCTGATCGATGCGATGGAAATTCCGGCCCCGTACCCGCAAACTTCGATTGTAAAAGGGGATGCGAAAAGTATTTCAATTGCCGCGGCTTCCGTGATTGCAAAAGTAACGAGAGACCGGTATATGCGGGAAATGGATGAAAAATATCCCGGGTACGGTTTCGCCATACATAAGGGCTACGGGACGAAAAAACATCTGGAAGCGATCATGAAGCTTGGCCCATGCCCGATCCATAGAAAATCGTTTGCGCCGATTAAAGACAGGCCGGCAATCCGCCGATAAATAAGCAAGAAGGAAGAAACAGGGCGGGGGGGTAAGCATGCAAATTTCTTTTGGCAAACAACCATTTATTAAAGCCGGCTCAAATATCCGCACGTTTTCTTTTCAAACGGGGCAGATTTTTTCCGGCGCCATCCAAAAACTGTTTCCAAATGACACCGCACTTATCCGGGCAGGCGGGCGTGCGTTTGCCGCGAAACTCGAAGTGCCGCTTGAAGCCGGAAAAAACTACTGGTTTCAAACGGTTTTGGTCGATGGTGAAGTCCGGCTGAAAATGCTCTCGGAAGCCGATGCAAACGGCAATGCCGGCAAAGCTTTGCTCCCGCAAATGCAGCTGCCGCCGGGGAAAACGTTCCAGTCCCTTGTCTCGTACTTGGCTGAACGGGGGATTCCGTTTACAAAAAATGACATTGCCGCAATCGGCGCATGGCTGAAGCATGTGCCGGATCTTGCAAACGGGCTGGAAACGGCTGCCCTCATGCTGCAAGAAGGCTTTCCTGTGACGGAGGGCGTGTTCACTTCTCTCCGTACCTTCGTGCAAAACACACCGGTAGATCAGCTTTTAAACCGGCTGCAGCAGGCGCTTCAGCAGGGGGAACAGACGCCGGAAACCAGGCAATTGCTTGCGCTTATCAGGGAACTTGGGGCGGGCAACGGGCAGGTGACAGGAGAGGCGCTGCGCCTGCAAATCAAAGAGAAGATTCAAAAAATGGGGCTTTTTTATGAGGCGGGGCTTTTGCATGGGGATAAAACCGCGGACAAGGGCGGGCTGCCTTTAAAAGCGTTGCTTGTTGAGTTGCTGCAAAAAGGCGGGGGAACAAAAGCAGCCCGGGATGCAGCAGACGAAATCGTGCAGAAACTGAACGGCCAGCAACTGCTTTCGCTTCCCGGCGGGGCGGTGCAGCACATTTGGATGGAAATTCCGCTTTCTTTCGCGCGCTTTCAAACGAATGCCGTTGTGCAATGGTCAGGCAGGCGGAAAAAAGACGGAAAAATAGACAGTAACTATTGTAAAATCATTTTTTACTTAAATCTTCAGTTTATGAAAGAAACATTGGTCGAGATGAATGTGCAAAACCGGATCGTTTCCATCCGCATTTCCAGTTTGAAAAAGGGCCTCCAGGAAGCCGTAAAGCCTTTTTTGCCGGCCTTAAAGGAAGGCCTTTCCAAAACCGGTTACACATTGTCTGATGTCCGGTTCGGGGAATTCCAGCCGGGTGCTGTGCGTGCCGCGCTCAGCCGGCCGGACGTTTCCGGGAAAGGGGTTGACCTTAGGATATGAAGGATCCACAAAAAGACATAAAAGAAGCGGTCGCGCTCCAGTACAGCCCGGATGCGCATTCCGCCCCTGTCGTGAAGGCAAAAGGCAAAGGGGACACGGCCAGGCGGATTATCGAAGAGGCAAAAAAAGCGAATGTCCCGATCCAGCAGGACCCGGATCTTGCCGCGCTGCTCGGCCGGCTCGATATCAACGAAGCGATCCCGGAAGAACTGTATGCGGCTGTGGCCGAGGTGTTTGCCATGATTTACCGCCTCGACCAGTCGCTAAAAAACAAGGATATCAAATGAACGAAAGTTTTACATCAGGCCTAGGCGCCCATTTGAATAAAGATTGCGATTCACAGCAGGCAAACGAACGGTGAAATTCCGTCCATTTTATACTGCAAAAAATATTTTTGAATAATAATAGCCATTTTAGTTCATTATGGTAGACATCTTTTCCGATGTTTATTAAAATGAAAGCGCAGTTAATTTTTTGAACAGTTTGATAGGAGGATGGAACATGAATATTCACGAGTATCAGGGCAAAGAGATCCTGAGAAAATACGGGGTCGCTGTGCCGAACGGGAAAGTGGCCTTCACCGTGGATGAAGCGGTGGAAGCGGCGAAATCGCTCGGAACAGATGTATGTGTGGTAAAAGCGCAAATTCATGCCGGCGGCCGCGGAAAAGCAGGCGGCGTCAAAGTGGCAAAAAATTTGGATGAGGTTCGTACATACGCGCAGGAACTGCTTGGCAAAACGCTTGTGACGCATCAGACAGGCCCTGAAGGCAAAGAAGTGAAGCGCCTCTTGATTGAAGAAGGGTGTGACATTCAAAAAGAATACTATGTCGGCCTTGTTTTGGACCGTGCGACAAGCCGGGTTGTGCTGATGGCTTCTGAAGAAGGCGGCACGGAAATTGAAGAAGTGGCGGCCAAAACACCGGAAAAGATTTTCAAAGAAAGCATTGACCCGGCAGTCGGCCTGTTGCCGTTCCAGGCGCGCCGCATTGCATTCAACATCAATATTCCTGCTAAACTTGTAAATCAGGCTGTTAAATTTATGACAGGCCTTTATCAAGTATTTGTGGAAAAAGACTGCTCGATCGCGGAAATCAATCCGCTTGTTGTAACCGGCGACGGAAAAGTGATGGCGCTCGATGCCAAATTGAATTTTGATTCGAACGGCTTGTTCCGCCAGCAGGATATTCTGGCATACCGCGATCTCGAAGAAGAAGACCCGAAAGAAATTGAAGCGTCGAAATACGATTTGAGCTATGTCGCCCTTGACGGCAATATCGGCTGCATGGTAAACGGCGCCGGCCTTGCGATGGCGACAATGGACATTATTAAATATTACGGCGGCGATCCGGCCAACTTCCTTGATGTCGGGGGCGGCGCAACGGAAGAAAAAGTAACGGAAGCGTTTAAAATTATTTTATCGGACGAAAAAGTCAAAGGCATTTTTGTCAACATTTTCGGCGGCATTATGAAATGCGATGTCATTGCTTCCGGCGTGGTTGCAGCCACAAAACAGGTCGGGCTCGACATTCCGCTCGTTGTCCGTCTTGAAGGGACCAATGTGGAACTCGGGAAGAAAATTTTAAACGAATCCGGGTTGAAAATTGTGGCAGCTGAATCGATGGCAGACGGCGCACAAAAAATTGTCGAACTGGTCAGCTAACAGCAGCTGTTCATTCGGGCCAAATGCGAACAAATATTCTTGAATGAAGAAGGCAGGGGAAAAAAGTGAGCATTTATGTAAATAAAGACACGAAAGTCATTGTCCAGGGGATTACCGGGAAAACGGCGCTTTTCCATACAAAACAATGCTTGGAATACGGAACGAAAATTGTCGGCGGCACAAGCCCTGGCAAAGGCGGGACTGAAGTAGAAGGCGTGCCGGTCTTTAATACGGTGGAAGAAGCCGTTAAAACAACGGGCGCAACCGTTTCGGTTATCTTCGTGCCAGCTCCGTTTGCGGCAGATGCGATTATGGAAGCGGTCGATGCAGAACTCGATCTTGTTATCTGCATTACTGAGCATATCCCGGTGTTGGATATGGTCAAAGTGAAACGTTATATGGAAGGGAAAAAAACGCGCCTGATCGGGCCGAATTGCCCGGGCATCATCACGCCAGATGAATGCAAAATCGGCATTATGCCGGGTTATATCCATAAAAAAGGCCATGTCGGGGTCGTTTCCCGTTCCGGCACGCTGACTTATGAAGCCGTCCATCAGCTGACGCGCGCCGGCATCGGCCAGACAGGAGCGATCGGCATTGGCGGTGACCCTGTGAACGGCACCAACTTTATTGATGTATTAAAAGAATTTAACAATGATCCGGAAACAGAAGCGGTCATTATGATCGGTGAAATCGGCGGGACGGCGGAAGAAGAAGCTGCCAAATGGGTTCAGGCAAACATGAAGAAACCGGTTGTCGGATTTATCGGCGGTGTCACAGCGCCTCCTGGAAAACGGATGGGCCACGCCGGCGCTATCATTTCAGGCGGCAAAGGAACTGCAGCCGAAAAAATCCGCACGATGAACGAATGCGGCATCCAGGTGGCTGAAACGCCGGCGGTCATTGGGGAAACGCTGATCCGTGTCCTGAAGGAAAAAGGCCTTTACGAGAAATGTAAAAACCTTTAAGTTGCGGCACCGGCCGTCCCGGAACCCGCATTTTCCGGGGCAGCTTGGTGAAACTGCCCGGATCCGGCTGCCATTTTAAGCGTGCAGCCGGGTCCTAAATATTTTGTTTTTTTCAATGAAATACGGTCTGAAAGCGAGGAAAACAATGGAACCGTTAAAAATCAAATACATTCATTTGGACCATTGCAGGGGGATTTCCCGTGGGCAAAAAATGAAAATCCTCGAATTTGATCCGCTGCTTGAAAAAATCTGTCGGATTCCCCCTGAAACACTGCGCGCCATGCTTCAGATGCAAAAGGAAACGTTTGAACGATTTTATGAAGACCTCCTTCATCTTGACATCAACCCCTATTTAACCCTCTACCGGGAAAAACAGATCCGGATGACAGCCCGTTTTGAACCGGAATATCCGCCGCTTCTGAAAGAAACGTACCAGCCTCCTGCCATACTCTATTCAATCGGAAATATATCATTGCTGAAAAAACGTGCGCTGGCCGTTGTCGGATCAAGAAAGGCCGGTTCCTATGCGGAAAAAGCCGCCGATCATTTGCTGCCGCCCCTGATCGAAAAACAGTTTACCATTGTCAGCGGGCTGGCGAGAGGGGCGGATGCGATTGCCCACCGTGCTGCCATGAAATTTGGGGGAAAGACGATTGCGGTGCTCGGAAGCGGATTTTTTCATATTTATCCGCGGGAAAATACAGGGATGGCGGAGAAAATAAAACAGGGCCATTTACTCCTGTCGGAATATCCGCCGTTTACGCGCCCTGAAAAATGGCGTTTTCCGGAACGCAACCGGATCATCAGCGGCATTTCGGAAGGTGTGCTCGTGCTTCAGGCGGAAAAACGGAGCGGCTCTTTGATCACGGCAGATTACGCCCTCCAGGAAGGGCGGGAAGTTTTCAGCGTGCCGGGAAACGTTCTGGACAGCCTGTCGGCAGGAACGAACCATCTCATCCAGCAGGGCGCAAAACTGGTGACGTGCAGCGCGGACATTTTGGAAGAACTGCTTCCGGCAAGGTAAAATTGTCAGGGAAAATTCATAAATGGGGAGCGATTTTCCGATTTTGTGAAAAAACGCATGATTTTTGGATAAAATGTATATAAAATAGAGAAAGAATAGATAAAATTTTCAAAATGAAATCGTTTGCTGTGTTGATTTTTCATCATCCGTGCTGTTACAATTGACAAATGCGGGTATCCATGCCCATAATTACAGATGATTTTGTTTGGAAAATGAAAGCAAAGTTGCTGCAAAGAGAGGGTATAAGCTCTCCAGGGAGGATTTTTGAATGTCAGACTACTTAGTGATTGTAGAATCACCTGCAAAAGCGAAAACGATTGAAAAATATTTGGGAAAAAAATATAGAGTGAAAGCTTCCATGGGGCATGTGCGCGACTTGCCGAAAAGCCAAATGGGGGTGGATGTGGACGACCATTTTACACCGAAGTACATTACAATCAGGGGCAAGGGGCCAGTCTTAAAAGATTTGAAAAACGCGGCCAAAAAAGCTAAAAAAGTCTATCTTGCCGCCGACCCTGACCGCGAAGGGGAAGCGATTGCCTGGCATCTCGCCAACAGTCTGAATCTGGATGTGCATTCGGACTGCCGCGTCGTATTTAATGAAATTACAAAGGACGCGATCAAAGAATCATTTAAACATCCGCGCCCGATCAATATGGACCTTGTCGACGCCCAGCAGGCAAGGCGGATTTTGGACCGCCTCGTCGGTTATAACATCAGCCCGCTTTTATGGAAGAAAGTGAAAAAAGGTTTGAGTGCGGGCAGGGTACAGTCCGTTGCCGTCCGCCTCATCATTGACCGGGAAAATGAAATCAAATCGTTTGTGCCGGAAGAGTACTGGACAATTGCGGGATCCTTTAAAAAAGGGAAAGACACGTTCCAGGCATCTTTTTACGGTGTGGACGGAAAAAAAATGCAGCTGAAGTCAGAAGCGGATGTGAAAAAAATTACCGGCCTGCTGAAAAGCGACAAGTTCCAGGTTTCTTCCGTCACGCACAAAGAGAAGAAACGGAATCCGGCACCGCCGTTTACGACTTCTTCCCTGCAACAGGAAGCCGCCCGGAAACTGAACTTCAGGGCGAAAAAAACAATGATGGTGGCCCAGCAGCTGTATGAAGGCATCGACCTTGGAAAAGAAGGCACTGTCGGGCTGATCACGTATATGAGAACAGACTCGACCCGGATTTCGGATGTCGCAAAAACAGAAGCCAATCAATATATTCAGGAAAAATTCGGGGAAAACTATTTGCGCCAGGAAGAAAGAAAAGAGAAAAAGCAGGCAAATGCCCAGGATGCGCACGAAGGGATCCGGCCAACAAGCATTTTCCGGGACCCGGGTTCGCTCAAGTCCTTTTTAAGTAGAGACCAGTATAAGCTGTACAAATTGATTTGGGAACGCTTTATGGCCAGCCAGATGGCCCCTGCGATACTGGATACGATGAGTGCCACGCTGGCAAACGGCACAGTCTTGTTCCGGGCTTCCGGTTCAAAAATCCAGTTTCCGGGCTTTATGAAAGTGTATGTGGAAGGTTCCGACGACCAGCAGGAAGAAGGCGAACGTTATTTGCCGCATCTCGAAGAAGGGGATGTTGTCCACTCCGAGTCGATCGAACCGAAACAGCATTTCACCCAGCCGCCGCCACGCTATACCGAAGCCCGGCTTGTCAAAACACTGGAAGAACTTGGAATCGGGAGGCCGTCCACCTATGCGCCGACATTGGATACAATCCAAAAGCGCGGCTATGTGGCACTTGAAAATAAGCGGTTTGTCCCGACAGAGCTCGGCGAAATCGTGCTCGAACTGATCCGGGAATTTTTCCCCGAAATCATAGATGTCGAATTCACCGCTGATATGGAAAAAGACCTGGATGAAATTGAAGAAGGAAAAGTGCCATGGGTCCAAGTCATTGATGCGTTTTATCAAAATTTCGAAGCCCGCCTGAAAAAAGCGGAAAACGAAATGGAGAAAATCGAGATCAAAGATGAAGAAACGGGGGAAATGTGCGAGCTGTGCGGAAGCCCGATGGTGTATAAAATGGGGCGTTACGGCAAGTTTATGGCTTGCAGCAATTTTCCTGACTGCCGCAATACGAAACCAATCGTTAAAAAAATCGGCGTCACTTGCCCGAAATGCGGCAAAGGCGAAATCATTGAGCGGAAAACAAAGAAAAACCGCATTTTCTACGGGTGCGACCGTTATCCGGAATGCGATTTTGTCTCATGGGATAAGCCGGTTGGCAGGAAGTGCCCGAAGTGCGGCGACATGCTTGTTGAGAAAAAACTGAAAAAAGGGACGCAAATCCAGTGCGTGCATTGTGATTATAAAGAGCAGTCGGTGGAATAATGATTGGGCCATGCCGGAACTTTACAGCCTTGCGCGGAGCGGGCGGCAAAGTTCGGGCTGATGAAAATGAATATTTACATTTTTACGAGAAAATACAACTTATTCTTTTACTTCTTGCAGCAGCTGGTGTAAAATGCTTAAAGGGCAGTTGCGACAAAAAACGACAGATTTCCCGAATCGTTGGCGGCACCGTCCAAAAGCTTTTCAGTAAACGGCATTCCCGGCTTTTCACGGGTAGGAAGCGCCAGTCAAGAGGACAATTCAAAAATTTATGAAAAATATGTAACATTCGTTGCAATCCGATCCGGAAATGTGTTATGATTTAACCGGATTTCCGAATGCCGTCTCTTGGCTTCGAAGCATATGAGCCGGCGGGAGACGGCATTCGGTTGGCACAAGCCGGGGATGACGGACACCCGGCCCGGCGCAAAAATGCCGGCTGGCGGGTTTGTCCGGGCCGCTTTGCCGGGCCGGAAAAAATGGCAATAACCCGGAAAGCCCCTGTGATCCATCAACGTGAAGGGTGGAGTAAAGCAGGCCCGTTTCCCCGCACATGTGAGGTGTTAAACAGATGAACGGCGAACTGTCCGGCTATTTGCTTTCTTTTATGGAATACATGCAAGTGGAAAAAAACTATTCCGCATATACAATCAAATTTTACCGTCTGGATCTGGAGGATTTTTTTGTGTTTTTAACCGCACAGGGGATCGCCTCGCTAGACGAGGTGGGGTATCCGGCAGGGAGGCTGTATTTGACAACGTTGCATGAACATGGGTACAGCCGCGCCACGGTAGCACGGAAAATATCCAGCATTCGCAGTTTTTTCAAATTCCTGATGCGGGAGCAGATTGTCAAGGAAAATCCCTTCGCACTTTTATCACAGCCGAAACAACATAAGCGTCTGCCCAAATTTTTTTATGAGGAAGAAATGGAGCAACTATTTGCGGCATGTGAAGGGGATGATGCATTGTCCCGGCGCAACCGCGCTTTGCTCGAAATCCTGTATGCGACCGGCATCCGCGTGAGCGAGTGCGTCAATATCCGGTTGCAGGATATTGATTTTGAATTCGAGACGATCCATGTAAAAGGGAAAGGAAAAAAAGAACGGATCGTGCTGTTCGGCCATTTTGCAGGGGAAGCCGTTTCGGATTATATGGCGCATGCACGGAAAACGTTGATGCGCGGCAAAGAAGACCATTCCTATTTATTTGTAAATGCACGCGGCGGCGCATTGACCGATAAAGGTGTCCGCTATATTTTAAATGAAATGATCAAAAAAGCGGCACTGACCGGAAAAATTCATCCCCATATGTTGCGGCACACATTTGCAACCCATTTGCTGAACCACGGGGCTGATTTGCGCACAGTACAAGACCTTCTTGGGCATGAAAGCTTGTCTTCCACGCAAGTCTACACACATGTAACCAAGGAGCATTTGCGGAAAACCTATATGGCTTACCACCCGAGAGCATAGCAATGCAAGGCGGTTCGCTTTGATTACATAGGAGGTGCTGATATGGGTGATTTTCACGCAACCACAATATTTGCCATCCGCCATAACGGGAAAAGCGCAATGGCAGGGGACGGGCAGGTGACGCTCGGAAACGCCGTCGTGATGAAAAACACGGCCAAAAAAGTCCGCCGGCTGTTTAACGGAAAAGTGCTGGCCGGTTTTGCGGGCTCAGTTGCGGATGCTTTTACGCTTTCCGAGATGTTTGAAGGAAAACTGCAGGAATATAATGGCAACCTGACGCGTGCAGCAGTGGAACTGGCCAAAATGTGGAGAAGCGATAAAGTGCTCCGAAAGCTCGAAGCGATGCTGATTGTCATGGATGAAAACAATTTACTGCTTGTCTCGGGAACGGGGGAAGTCATTGAACCGGATGACGGCATCCTCGCCATCGGCTCGGGCGGCAATTACGCGCTCGCTGCCGGCCGCGCACTGAAACGGCATGCGGCAGAAAACTTTACCGCAAAAGAAATTGCGCGGGCTTCCCTTGAAATCGCATCTGAAATTTGTGTATTTACAAATTCAAACATTATCGTGGAAGAGTTATAAGCGGAATGGGCAGCCGATACCGGTATATTTCCATAAAGGAGTGAGCGGATTGGCCAACACGTTTAGAAAAACAAACAGTTTGACACCAAGGCAGATTGTTGAGCGCCTGGACCAGTATATTGTCGGCCAGAAAGAAGCGAAGCGGGCAGTTGCCGTGGCGCTCAGGAACCGTTACAGAAGAAGTCTGTTGTCTGAAAAAATGCGGGAAGAAATTATTCCTAAAAACATTTTGATGATCGGGCCGACCGGTGTCGGAAAGACGGAAATCGCAAGAAGAATGGCGCGGCTTGTCGGTGCCCCGTTCGTCAAAGTGGAAGCCACGAAGTTTACGGAAGTCGGATATGTCGGCCGGGATGTGGAGTCGATGGTACGCGACCTTGTCGAGACGGCTGTCCGGCTTGTAAAAGAAGAAAAAATGAACGGCGTGCGCGATCAGGCGGAGAAAAATGCAAATGAGCGCCTCGTCGATTTGCTTGTCCCGTCGCGGAAGAAGCAGGGGAATTTCAAAAACCCGTTTGAAATGATTTTTGGCGGCGGCGGGCAGCAGGACACGGCACCGGATGAAGAGGAGGAGGAGTACTCCAAAAGGGAGCAGAAACAGCGTATACGGGAAAAACTCTTAAACGGTGAACTGGAAGGTGAGCCGGTTACCGTGGAAGTGGAAGAGCAGGCCCCGTCCATGTTTGATTTGTTCCAGGGTTCCGGCATGGAACAAATGGGCATGAGTGTGCAGGACGCGCTTGGCAATCTGCTGCCGAAAAAAACGAAACGGCGGAAATTGCCGGTCAGGGAAGCAAGAAAAGTGCTTGCGCAGGATGAGGCACAGAAACTGATCGACATGGACGAAGTGACCCAGGAAGCCATTTTCCGGGCGGAACAAACCGGCATTATCTTCATTGATGAAATCGACAAAATCGCCTCCAAAAATGGGAGCGGATCCCAGGCGGATGTATCGAGGGAAGGCGTCCAGCGGGATATTCTGCCGATTGTCGAAGGTTCGACGGTTGTCACAAAATACGGCTCCATTAAAACGGATTATATTTTGTTTATTGCTGCCGGCGCTTTCCATATGGCAAAACCGTCCGATCTGATCCCCGAACTGCAAGGGCGTTTTCCGATCAGAGTGGAGCTTGAAAAACTGACTGTTGAGGACTTTGTCAAAATTCTTGTCGAACCGGATAATGCCCTGGTGAAACAATATATTGCATTATTGGAAACAGAAGGTATACAAATAGAATTTTCTGACGAAGCTATTACCAGAATTGCTGAAATTGCTTTTGAAGTGAACCAAAATACCGATAATATCGGGGCGAGAAGACTTCATACCATCATGGAAAAACTGCTCGAAGATCTTTCTTTCGAAGCACCGGACATTCATTTGGAAAAGGTGTCCATCACCCCGCAGTATGTGGACGAAAAGCTCGGCGCGATCTCACAGAACAAAGATTTAAGCCAGTATATTTTATAACCGTTTTGAAAAATCGGATAAGGGTAGACGTGTGATGAAGGCTTTTTGCTCATTTTGCGGCAGGTCCCGGCAATTCAATGCAGTTCAAATACCGAATCAATCTAGGAGGAATGGAAATGAGTTTGTTAGATAAAACAAGGAAAATTAATTCGATGTTGCAAAAAGCAGCCGGACGTCCGGTGAATTTTAAAGAAATGGCGGAAACGCTGAGCGATGTGATTGAAGCCAATATTTACATCGTCAGCCGCCGCGGGAAATTACTCGGCCTGGCCATCAATCAGAAAATTGAAAACGAGCGGATGAAACAAATGTTTGAAGACCGCCAGTTTCCGGAAGAATACACGAACAGCCTGTTTAACATTACGGAAACCTCATCCAATTTGACAATTGAAAGTGAGTACACGGCATTTCCGATTGAAAACAAAGACCTGTTTGAAAAAGGCCTGACAACGATTGTTCCAATCGTCGGCGGCGGGGAAAGAATCGGTACGTTAATTCTGGCCCGTCTTGAGCGGGAATTCGACGAAGAAGATCTTGTCCTGGCAGAATACAGCGCGACGGTTGTCGGCATGGAAATCCTCCGTGAAAAAACAGAAGAAATTGAAGAAGAAGCGCGCAGCAAAGCAGTCGTGCAAATGGCCATCAGTTCTTTGTCCTACAGCGAGCTGGAAGCCATTGAACATATCTTTGAAGAATTAAACGGGAAGGAAGGCTTGCTTGTCGCGTCCAAAATTGCGGACCGCGTTGGCATTACCCGCTCTGTCATCGTGAACGCGCTACGTAAACTGGAGAGCGCAGGCGTCATTGAATCCCGTTCCCTTGGCATGAAAGGGACCTATATCAAAGTATTGAATAACAAATTCCTCGTTGAACTTGAAAAAGTCCGTTCCAACTGACGGATAAGCTTTCCGGAATTTGCGTCAAAAAAGGATACGATTCGTATCCTTTTTTTATTGCTGTTTAATTTACCAGAAAAACGAACAAATACTAATATCTGGATATTTATAAAGTTTAAGGAAATCCGGCCTGCCAATAGTGTTTCCCAGTAATTGTAAATTTTTGCAACCCCGGGCGCATCAAGGCACTTGAAAAATTTTTTTGCGCCTTTTTCACAAGGTGGGAAGAATGGATTAATGCGAAAGTCCCACTTTCAAAAAAATTTTTTGTGATTTAAAAATATGTTCATTTACAGCCCGTTATGAAACAATTAAAATGAAAAATAGCAAACAATTTGTCGTATAAAAGAAAAAATGTCAAGTTTATGTAATGAGGTGTCCATTGATGAGTCTCTCTTCCACTGCGTTACGGTCGCTTGAGCATGCATTGCAGTATGCTTCGCTCCGGCAGAAAGTGATTTCAAACAATATTGCCAATGCGGACACACCGAATTATAAGGCGCAGGATGTCAGTTTCAAAAATGTGCTGGAGGATTCGGTCAATGCCCTATCAGCAAACCGGACAGACCCCCGGCACTTCCGCTTTTCCGCCGGGGATTCAAGCCCGGAAATCGTGACGGAATCCGGCACCACTTACAACAGCAACGGCAACAGTGTTGACATCGATACCGAAATGGCGAACCTTGCCAGCAACCAGATTTATTACGAGGCTCTGATTGAGCTGGAAAAAGGAAAGCTTTCATCCTTATTAAATGTCGTGAGAGGAGGTCAGTAAGATGTCCATGTTCACCGGAATGAACATTTCTTCTGAAGCCTTATCGGCACAGCGTTTACGGATGGATGTCATCTCTTCCAATATTGCGAACGCCGATACAACAAGAGATACATATGTAAACGGGAAATGGCAGCCATACCGCCGGAAAGAAGTGGTGCTTGCTGCAGGAGGCGGTTCTTTTGCCTCCATATTTCGTTCGAAACTCGGAATGCAGGGTGCCGGTTCCGGCGTCCAGGTGGCCGGCATTGTCGAAGATAACAGCGATTTTAAAAAAGAATACAATCCGGATGATCCGGATGCAGATGCGAACGGATATGTGACAAAACCAAATGTGGATCTCGTAACGGAAATGACTGATATGATCAGCGCCACCCGTTCGTATGAAGCCAATGTCACAGCGCTGAATGCTTCCAAAGCGATGCTGATGAAGACGCTCGAACTCGGGCAGTAACAGGGAAAATTCCGCGCGTGAAAGGAGGCGAATGATGTGGCTATCCAACAAATCAGCCAGGCGCCGTCCGCAAGTTTTAGCGGGCTGTCGCCAAAACCGGCGGGCACCGCTCCGTCCGCGAACGGCTCCGTTTCATTTTCGGACTTGCTGAAGCAGTCTGTCAATGAACTGAACAAACAGCAGAACAATTCCGACAATATGATCACAAAACTATCGAACGGCGAAAATGTGGACCTGTACCAGGTGATGGTCGCCGTGCAAAAAGCAAACCTTTCGATGCAGGCGGCACTGGAAGTCAGAAACAAAGCAGTCGAAGGCTATAAAGAAATGATGCAGATGCAAGTATAACGTTCTGATCCGGTACACATAAAGCCGTTTCCCGGTCATAGCGCCCGGATCCTTTCCACCTGCCATCAGGCGGAAAGGATGCCGGAACGTTCGTTGTTTGCTGTCCAATTATTCTATTTATGAAACACCGTGAATTTTTTATCCCGGGGGATAATGATGAATGAAAAGTTAAAACAATCTTTTCAAAACCTGAAAGGGTTTTGGAAAAGCAGGAGCAAGAAGCAGAAAACAATCGGCATATCCGCCGTTGCCCTTATGCTGGTACTTGCTGCCGGAATCACTTATTTTATGACGAAAACAAAATACGCGCCGCTCTACAGCGGGCTGGATGTCTCCGAAACAGGATCCATCAAGGATGAACTAGACCAGGAAGGCGTTCCGTCCAAAATTACGGACGGCGGCAAAACGATCGAAGTGCCTGAAGACCGGGTGGACGATTTGAAAGTCACATTGGCTGCAAAAGGGCTGCCAAAGACTGGCAGCATCGACTATTCCTTTTTCGGCCAGAATGCAAAATTCGGGATGACAGACAATGAATTTAACGTCGTAAAGCTCGATGCGATGCAGACGGAACTGGAAAATCTGATTGAGCAGATGGACGGCGTCGAAAAAGCAAAGGTGATGATCAATCTTCCGAACCAAAGCGTCTTCGTAGCCGACAGCCAGGCAAAAGCTTCCGCATCGGTTGTCCTGACGTTAAAACCCGGTTATGAATTGGACCAAAACCAGATAAAAGCCGTTTACAATCTTGTTTCAAAAAGCGTTCCGAATCTTCCTACCGATAATATCGTCATTATGAACCAGAATTTTGAGTACTATGACTTAAATTCTTCAAATTCTTCCGGAAATGCTTATACACAGCAGCAGGCGATCAAAAAACAAATTGAACGGGATATTCAGCAGCAGGTGCAAACGATGCTTTCCACACTGATGGGTGCAGGAAAAGCGGTTGTCACCGTTACAGCGGATATCGATTTTACGCAGGAAAAACGCGAGGAAGATCTCGTTGAACCGGTTGATAAGACGAATATGAAAGGCATTGAAATCAGCGCCAAAAAAATCCAGGAAACATACCAGGGTACAGGCGCAGCAGCCGGAACGCCATCTGGCAGCACGGATTCTGTCGGCTCTTCGTATGTATCCGGGTCGAACGGGAACGGGACGTATTCCAAAACAAGTGACACGATCAACTACGAAGTAAACCGGATTAAACGGAAAATTACAGAGAGCCCGTACAAAATCCGCGATCTCGGCATAGAAGTCATGGTCGAGCCGCCGGTCAGAACAAAACGGTCTTCCTTGCCCGCTTCCCGGTTAAAAGATATTAAATCGATGCTTTCTACGATTGTCAGAACGTCGATTGACAAGTCAAGCGGCACAAGGCTGACCAATCAAACGGTTGCCGATAAAATCGCAGTTTCCGTCCAGCCATTTGCAGCCAATGCGCCGGAGAAGGCGAAAAAAGCTTCGATTCCGTGGTGGGTATACGCGATTGGCGGAGGTTTGCTTCTCGTGATTGCCGTGCTCATCTTCCTCATGATCCGGAACAGACGGCGGGCCGCTTCGGAGGCTGAAGAAGAGATGGCGGAAGAAACGCCGGAAAAACCGGCACCGCCCCGCATTCCGGACGTAAATGAGGAACAGGAAACCGACGCTTCAGCAAGGCGGAAACAGCTTGAAAAAATGGCAAAGGAAAAACCGGATGAGTTTGCGAAACTATTGCGGTCATGGCTTTCCGAAGAATAGGAGGGAGACAAGATGGCAAGTAAAGAAAAAACATTATCCGGCAAAGAAAAAGCAGCCGTTCTCCTAATTTCTCTCGGCCCGGACGTATCGGCATCCGTCTACAAACACTTAACGGAAGAAGAAATCGAAAAACTGACGCTGGAAATCTCAGGCGTCAGAAAAGTCGACAATGAAACGAAGGAAAGAGTGCTGACCGAATTTCACCATATTGCTTTGGCACAGGACTATATTACCCAGGGCGGGATCGGTTACGCCAAAATGGTTCTCGAAAAAGCGCTTGGCCCGGAACAGGCGACATCCATCATCAACCGGCTGACTTCATCGCTGCAGGTGCGCCCTTTTGATTTTGCCAGAAAAGCAGATGCGGCCCAGATTCTGAATTTTATCCAGGATGAACACCCGCAGACGATCGCCTTGATTTTGTCCTACCTGGATCCGGAAAAAGCCGGGCAGATCCTTTCAGAGCTTCCGCCTGAAATGCAGGGGGACATTGCCAGAAGAATTGCCTTAATGGAAGGCACATCCCCTGAAATTATCAACGAAGTGGAAGCGATTTTGGAAAGGAAGCTGTCCGCGACGGTGACGCAGGATTATACGAAGACAGGCGGGGTGGAATCCGTTGTCGAAGTGCTGAACGGGGTCGACCGTACGACGGAGAAAACGATCCTTGACTCGCTGGAACAGAAAGATCCCGAACTTGCCGAAGAGATCAAGAAACGGATGTTTGTATTCGAAGATATCGTCACCTTGGACAACCGTTCCATTCAGCGCGTCATCCGCGAATGTGAAAATGAAGATCTGCTTCTTGCGCTGAAAGTCTCAAGCGACGAAGTGAAAGAAATTATTTTCCGCAATATGTCGCAACGGATGGCCGATTCCATGAAAGAAGAAATGGAGTATATGGGCCCGGTACGGCTGCGTGAAGTCGAAGAAGCCCAGTCGAGAATTGTGTCCATTATCCGCAGGCTGGAAGACAGCGGTGAAATCATCATCGCGAGGAACGGAGGCGACGACATCATTGTCTAATATTATTAAAACAAAGCACAATGCAGGTGTTGTTTCCAAAATGCGCGTGATCAGCGTGCGCCGGCTCCCTGCTTTGCCCGAAAAAACGGGAGATGCAACCGCTGTGAAAGAGGATATTTTCGCAAAATACCAAACCGAGGCAGAGCGCCTGCTTTTGGACAGCCAAAAAGAAGCAGAAGCAGTACGCCGGCAAGTTGTCGAAGAAAAAAAACAGTGGGAGCAGGAAAAAGCAAAGCTCACCGAAGAAGCACAGCGCCAAGGGTTTGAAGCCGGTTATGCCGATGGCCGCAAGGAAGGGTTTGAAAGCATCCGCAACCATTTAAACGAGTCAATTGACATCGTCAACCGTTCCAAAGAGGCGTTTAAAAAACATTTGGCAGCATCGGAAAAAGATATTTTGGAACTCGCGATGAAAGCAGCAGGAAAAATTTTGCATGACACGCTTGAAACATCCCCCGAAAAAATGCTTTCCATCGTAAAAAACGTGTTAAAAGAAGCGGCCGGGTATAAAGAAGTCGATCTCCATATCCATCCGGGGCAATACGCCTTTGTGATGGATAACAAGGAAGAACTTGATGCCCTCTTCCCGAACGATACAAAATGCTATGTCTACCCGGATGATTCGCTTAAACCGTACCAGGTCTATATCGAAAGCGGCAGCGGTAGGATTGACGCAAGCATTGACATCCAGCTGTCGGAACTTAAGGCAAAGCTTTTGGAACTGATCGGGGAGGATGCGGAATGAAGGCAGCCGGTCTCATAGATTATATACCCGCAATCGGGACATTTAAACATTACGGAAAAGTAAAAAGAGTGATCGGGTTAATGATCGAATCACTCGGACCGGAAAGTTCCATCGGCGATATCTGTTATATTCATGTGGACAACAAAAAAAATGCGAAAAAAATCATTGCCGAAGTTGTCGGATTCCGTGACGGGAATGTCATTTTAATGCCTTATACGAACATCCAGGAAATCTCTCCCGGCAGCCTTGTGGAAGCAACGGGGAAACCCATGCAGGTAAAAGCAGGCCCGCGGCTGTTGGGAAAAGTCATTGACCCTCTGGGCATGCCGCTCGACCATTCCCCGCTTCCCGCCGGCCTAAAACCGATTCCGATCGACCGGACGCCGCCCAACCCGCTCAAGCGCCCACCGATCAGGGAACCGATTGAGCTCGGCGTCCGCGCGATCGACAGTTTGCTGACGGTTGGAAAAGGCCAGCGGATCGGCATTTTTGCCGGAAGCGGCGTCGGCAAAAGCACCCTGCTCGGCATGATTGCACGCAACACAAATGCCGACCTGAATGTGATCGCCCTGATCGGGGAGCGGGGCAGGGAAGTAAGGGAATTTATTGAGCACGACCTCGGCCCGGAAGGTTTAAAAAAGTCCATTGTTGTCGTGGCAACAAGCGACCAGCCGGCATTGATGCGGATTAAAGGCGCCTATACGGCAACAGCGATTGCGGAATATTTCAGAGACCGGGGCCTTAATGTCATGTTTATGATGGACTCGGTTACCCGGGTCGCGATGGCCCAGCGAGAAGTCGGGCTGGCAACGGGGGAACCGCCGGCTACAAAAGGATATACCCCTTCCGTTTTCGCGATTTTGCCGAAGCTTTTGGAAAGGACCGGTACAAATGAATCCGGCACGATTACCGGCATTTACACCGTGCTTGTCGACGGGGATGATATGAATGAACCGATTGCCGATACAGTGCGCGGCATTTTAGACGGGCATTTTGTCCTGGACAGGGATTTGGCAAATAAAGGGCAGTACCCGGCAATCAATATTTTAAAAAGCGTCAGCCGGCTGATGAGCCAGCTTGCAAGCCCCGCGCACAAAAAAGCCGCGGAAAAGATCCGCGAACAGTTAAGCACTTATTTGAATTCGGAAGACCTGATCAATATCGGCGCTTATAAACCGGGTGCATCAAAAGAAATTGATGAAGCGATCGAACGCTATCCGAAAATTGTTTCTTTTATCAAGCAAAGCACCGACGAAACCTGCAGCATGGAAAGCAGCATCAGGGCTTTAATCGGGCTTGCGGAAACGGGTGAGTGGGCATGAATTATCATTATAAATTCGAGAAAATCCTTGATGTCAGAGAAAAGGAAAAAGACGAGGCGCTCAGTGCATACAAAAATGCGGTACAGGCATTTGAAAATGTGGCCCGGGAGCTGTACGCGCTTTTGAAAAAGAAAGAAGACCTGGAAGCCCACCAGGCTGAAAAAATGAAAGCGGGCCTTTCCGTCCAGGAAATCCGGCATTACCGGCGGTTTATTGATGATATTGAAAAATCAATCCATTATTATCAGAGCCTCGTCATGAATGCACGAAACCGGATGAACTGGCATCAGCAGAAACTGCAGGAGAAAAATATAGAAGTCAAAAAATACGAAAAACTGAAAGACAAAGATTATGGCCGTTTTCTGATGAAACTGAAAATACAGGAAGAAAAGCAGGCAGATGAAATTTCAACCCAGACTTTTTATCACTAAAGCCTGAAAACCGGGTGATGTTATGCGCAAACAAATGGAAGAAATCGAGACAGCAGCAGAAGAAAAAAAAGGCGGTAAACTGCAGTGGTTTTTTTACGTGATCCTGATTCCGCTACTGTTTGCCACCGCGATGGCGATCATTATCGCTACTATCTCGGGTGTCAATGTGATCAGTAAAGCATCGGGCCTCGCCCATCAGGTGACCGGGATGTTTGGCACAGGCGGGAACGAAAAAGGGGAGAAGCAAAGCGGCACGTTCAGTGAAACACAGTATAAAAGCCAGATCCGTTCTTTACAAAAACAGGCGTCAGAAAAAGACAAAGAAATCAGCAAGCTGCAATCCGAACTGGACAAAAGCCAACAGAACAATTTGAAAATGAAACAAACCGTCTCTGATCTGAAGCAGCAATTGAAGAAAGCCCAGCAACAACAGGCAGCCAATCAGAAAAAATTAAAAGAAATCGCAAGCACCTATGAAAATATGAATCCGGAAAATGCGGCTGCCATTATTCAAAAAATGAGCGATCAGGAAGCAACGGGAATCCTTTCCCAGCTCAGTTCGGAAACACTGGCGAACGTCCTTGAAAAAATGAGTGCCGATAAAGCAGCAAAATACACCCAAATGCTCGGGCGTACAGGATCATAAGCCGTCCGGCAAACTTGAAAGGAGGTGAAAACATGAATGTAAATTCGGCTCTTCCAGCTGTACCATTTTCTCCGCCGGGTACGCAAACGTCTGGCGCGCAACTGCAGACGCAGCCATCCGGGTTTTTTCAGCAATTGAGCCTTGCCGGCCAGGACAGCGGCCGGATGCCGGAGAACGAGGAGGCAGTGCATGTTTGCCAAAAGCTTCAACAAAGGATTGTCGCGGTTTTAACGGAAAAGGCTGGGGCAACGGAACAGGCTGCAGAAGATGGAAGCCAGGAAGAAAGGGCTGATATGCAGGCCGTTTCCGCCCTTTTCAACCGGATTGTGCGGTTTGCCGGCGCTGAAGACGAAAACAGCAAAAAAAAGATACAAGAAACAAAAACGGCCATCGAAACGGGCGATGCCGCGGCGGCTATCATGAATATGGCGCAAATGCTCGCCTCCTTGCCGGTCCCGTCTTTAATAAAGCTCGGCCTTGAAGATGCGAAAACATTGCTTGGACAGGCAGGTGCTGTTCTAAAAACGTATCCCAGGAATACAGCGGTAGGAATCAAAATGATGCAGACAACGGAACAATTATCCCGGTTGTCCGAAAAAATCGGCCGCTTTCTAAAGGCGGTTTCAGCAGATGATGCAAACGGGGGGCAGACGGTTTCAAGCGGGCCGCAACAGCCGGGCGTTGCCGTAAAAGAAGAAATATTAAAAACGGCTTATTTGCATTTAACCGACGAAAAAGCGGATTCGTCCCTGCTAAAAAAGGCGCCTGCTCTTCCTTTATCCCCAAATGCCGCTGCGCAGGAAATGGCTTCCGGACCGGATAGTACCAAGCCAGCGCAAAATGGGCAGGAAAGCAACCGGGCGCTGCTTCAAACCGGGCTGTTTTCTGCAAACAGGGCGGTTCCGGAGATGACGGAAGCGGCATCGCCGGCAAATGAAGAAAGCGACCCGGCTGCTCCAGGTACGGGCACCGCCGGAACAGCGCCGCTGCAAACGGATAAAAATGGACTGGCGGAAGCCTTATCAAAGGATGGCCGCTTGTCCCGCCGGCAGGAAGGGTCGCCGTTCAGCATGGCAGAGGAAGCCGTGGCCGTGAATGAAAACACCGGGTATCCGGCCGCAAAACCGGTGCAGGCGGGTGCTTCAGGAGCGGATGCCCAAAATGGCAAAGCAGTTACCCAGGGCAATACGCCAAATGAAAACGGGACAGGCGGGCCATTACAAAATAATGGGCCTGTTGTGCAAACGAGCGCCGCCCATCTGCAGGCAAATACCGGGCAGCCTGGCAGTGACAGTGGGCCCAAGACGCTACTAAAAACACCGGTTGATGAGGTGCAGGCTGCTGTGCCGGGCCAGCATACGGATCTCCAGCAGGAAAACGGAAAACCGGGAGACAGCAGCCGGCATGTCGTGCCGAATTTTTCCCGGGAAATCCAGCAAACAGGGCAATCCGGAAACGATAGTACCGGAGATGGGATGGCAAACGGATGGGAAACCGGTAAACGAAGCCCCGTTGCGCATAACAGCACCCATCTTCAACCAGCAGAAGAAATAAACGGGAACGGCAATACGGCCCCGGCATTTTCACTCTCTGGCAAAGTGGAACAGTTCGTCCTTTACACCGGCGAAAAACACAACCCGGTTTCGTACCGGCAGTTCGTCCAGGAATTTGCCAATATCATCCAAAAGGCAGCCTATTCCAGCCATAAAGGCGCAAGCAGGCTGTTGATCCGCCTTGAACCTGAAAACCTCGGTTCTTTGCGCGTTGAATTGCTTGAGCAGGATGGAAAACTGGCAGCAAAAATCCTGACAGACACCGGTGCGGCAAAAGATTTGCTTGATTCCCAGCTGCAGCAGCTTAAACATGCTTTGGCAGGCCAGCAGGTCCAATTAACAAAAATGGATGTTGAATACCGCGATACAGCGGCGCAAACAGCCCACGGCCAGCCCGGGGACAGCGGGGGCCGCGAACAACGGCAACAGCAGCAAAAGCGGCGGGAAAACCTGGAAGCGGGACATTTTTCAGCCATGTTGGAAAACAATATGATTGATGCGGAAGCGTAGGTGAATGACATGACTTCTATTGACCCGAGCCTGCTGTTGAGCAATCAAAATACAGCTTCCGGCACGCGTACGGGAAGCAAGACGCTGGATAAAAATGCTTTTTTGAAAATATTGATTGCCCAGCTTCAAAACCAGGACCCGACCAACCCGATGGACGACACGCAATTTGTATCGCAAATGGCGCAGTTCTCCTCATTGGAGCAAATGACGAATTTGAAAGACGATATCGACAACCTGATCAAACTTTCGCAGCAATCGCAGCAAATTGCGTATACACAATATATCGGGAGAACGGTTTCCTGGAAAAAAACCGAAACAGCTGATGACGGGACGGCATCCGTTAAGTCGGGAACCGGGACGATTACCGGCATTTCATTCGGTGATGACAATGCGGCCACCTTCACCCTGGATGACGGGACGAAAATCAGTTTTTCCGATATGACAGGGATAGACAGCAGCACTTCAAATGAAGCAGCACTGATTCAGGCAAGCTATTTAATTGGGAAAAAAGTGACCTATACAAATGATGCAGGAGAAGAAGAAACAGCTTCGGTCAGTACCGTTGCCATCCAAAACGGCAGCCTGGTTTTTACACTTGACAACGGGAAAAAAGCCGCAAGCGGGCAGCTTACGAAAATTGCAAACTAGGAAGTGATTGAATGGATAAATGGCATCCATCCATTCCACTGCAGCAATCCGAGCCTTTTCGTTCTTTTAGTCGAACAAGCCGAACCGCGCAGAATCAGAATCAGGCAAGCGGCTTTTCAGGGTATTTGCAGCAGGCGCTGATGGAACCATCCAATCCTGTTTCTTTGAAAATTAGTAAACATGCAAGCGAAAGGCTGCAAGAGCGCGGAATTAAATTGGATGCTTCAACATGGAAGCAAATCGGCAGTAAAGTAGCGGAAGCAAAACAAAAAGGATTGAATGAAACGCTTGTTCTTGTAAATGATGCAGCATTGATTGTCAGCGCGAAAAATTCGACCGTCATTACTGCAATGGGCCGAAATGAAGCAGGTTCCCAAATATTCAGCAATATTAACGGGGCGATTATTTTAGAATCATAGGCTGGACCGTAATGGAAGCCGCAGCTGCCGAATGACGGAAGCAGCTAAATCAAAAAATGAGAGGGGTTATCTTATGTTACGTTCATTATACTCAGGCGTTAGCGGAATGAAAAATTTCCAAACGAAATTGGATACGATCGGCAATAACATCGCTAATGTAAACACGTACGGCTACAAAAAAAGCCGCGTCACGTTTAAAGATGCGATCAGCCAGACGCTGCAAGGTGCAACGGCCCGAACAAGCGCCCAGCAGGTAGGGCTTGGTTCCCAAATCGGTTCCATAGATACAATCGATACGGAAACAAGCTTTGAATCGACCGGCCGTACGCTCGACTTGGCAATCAGCGGGGACGGGTATTTTAGAGTCAGAGGCAACGATGGGCAGATTTATTACACACGTGCCGGAAATTTCTATTTGGATAGCAATGGTAATATTGTTAATTCCGATGGTTACAGCGTGTTAGGGACAAATGGGAATCCAATACAAATCAATTCGTCAACAGTTTCAAATTTTTCGATCGCATCTGACGGAACAATCACAGATCAAAACGGTGCTACAATTGGGACCATTAGCATTGCAACTTTTCCGAACCCGGCCGGTTTGACAAGGGTAGGCGGAAACTTATTTAGGCAAAGTATAAACTCAGGTAATCCAAATACGAATATTACTCCAGGTTCCGGCAGCAATGGCACAATCAAATCCGGCTATCTTGAAATGTCCAATGTCGACCTGTCGGAAGAGTTGACGAATATGATCGTAGCAGAACGCGGGTTTCAGGCGAATACAAGAATTATCACGACATCCGATGAAATTCTGCAGGAACTTGTCAATCTGAAACGATAGGGGGAAGGGGGCCAGGGCTTTTCGCCCGGCCCGCACAATGTGATTGAAGTGACAAAATTAAACGGCAGGGCATTCTGGATTAACGCCATTCATATTGAAACGGTGGAAAGCATGCCGGATACAAGAATCATCCTGACAAACGGCCACGCCTATATTGTCAGGGAGTCGAGCAAAGAAATCGAGCAAAAAGTGACCGCCTTTTTCCGGGCTGTTTCTTTGCTTGGAAGAAATGCCGGGGAGGAGGGGCCGGAATGAATAAAATGGTGCGGATCATGCTTGTGATGATTTCCGTCATTTTACTGGCCGGCATCATCACCATTGGCGTCATTTATAAGTCGAACGAAGCAACAAACGCAACAGGGCCAAATATAGATGAAGTTGTCGACTCTTCCGTTGACATTGACACGATGACAACCAATCTGAAAGACAACCACATTGTCCAGATTGCCATCAAAATTGAAGGAAACGATAAGAAAGCAAAAGAAGAACTGACAAAAAGAGATTTCCAAATCAAAGACATCATGATTGACGAGCTGTCAAATATGAACATGCGGGATTTGCAATCTGAGCAGGGGAAGCAAAAGTTTAAAACAGACATAAAAAACCGATTAAATAAAATGATGCAGGACGGCGAAGTTGTAAATGTATATATTACTTCCTTTGTTATCCAATAAAAGTATGCCGCCTGCCGGATCAAGGGCAGATTGCAGCAAAAAGGCAGTGCCGCAGCAGGCAGTCCGGCCCCTGTGCCTGTATGTATACAAAGGGGGTGGATAAAGTTGCCGGAAGATATTTTATCGCAGTCTGAAATTGATGCGCTGCTATCCGCCCTGTCAACGGGGGAAATGAATGCGGAGGAAATAAAAAAAGAGGAAACCCGGAAAGTCAAAGTATATGATTTCAAGCGGGCGCTCCGGTTTTCAAAAGACCAGATCAGAAGCCTGACAAGAATTCATGAAAACTTCTCAAGGATTCTCACAACCTTTTTATCTGCCCAGCTCCGGACTTACGTGCAGATTTCGGTTGCATCGGCTGACCAGATTCCGTATGAGGAATTTATCCGTTCGATACCGAAAATGACCCTTCTGACGGTTTATGAAGTTCCCCCGCTTGACGGGAATATTATTATGGAAATTAACCCGAACATTGCCTACACGATGATGGATCGAGTGCTGGGAGGGTACGGGGAAAGCATCAATAAAATTGACAAACTCACTGAGATTGAAAAGAAAATCATGACGAGAATTTTTGACCAGACCATCGACCAGTTAAAGGAAGCGTGGAGTGAGATCATCGAGATCAATCCCTTTCTGACTGAACTGGAAGTCAATCCGCAGTTTCTGCAGATGATTTCTCCGAATGAAACCGTAGTCGTTATTTCTCTCAACACGACCATCGGCGATACAAGCGGCATGATCAATTTATGCCTGCCGCAAGTGGTGCTTGACCCGATGATGCCGAAATTGTCCGGGCATTATTGGATGCAGCACGCCGGAAAGGAACCGGATCCGGACAATATCCGCCTGCTCGAAGAAGGCATCAAGGAGGCAAAAGTGCCGCTCACCGCCGAACTGGGGACGGCAACGATAAAAATTGAAGACTTTCTGAATTTAGAAATTGGCGACTGTATACGGCTGAACCAAACCATTGAAGAGCCGTTGGTTGTCAAGGTGGATAAAATTCCGAAATTCATCGGGCAGCCAGGCAAGCAAGGCACTAAAATGGCTGTCCAAATCCTGGATATCATAGAGGAAGGGGAAGAAGAAAAGTATGAGCGATGATATGCTGTCGCAAGAAGAAATTGATGCCCTTCTTAACGGCACTGCAAATCTGGAAGACGCAAGCGCCAAAGATGCCCTCCATGTGGAAGATTATCTCGATTCCATGGAAAGGGATGCGCTTGGGGAAATTGGAAATATTTCGTTCGGGAGCTCTGCGACGGCATTGTCCACCCTGCTTTCACAAAAAGTTGAAATTACAACGCCTGAGGTCAGCATTGTCCGGCACGACAAACTGGCGGATGAATTTCCACATCCCTACGTGGCCATTCAGGTGAAATACACAGAGGGCTTTTCCGGCGTGAATGTGCTCGTCATCAAACAATCTGATGCCGCCATTATTGCCGACTTGATGCTGGGTGGAACCGGCGAAAATCCGAGCAGCGAACTGGATGAGATCCATTTGAGCGCGGTACAGGAAGCGATGAATCAGATGATGGGGTCTGCCGCCACCTCGATGTCTACGATTTTTAATAAAAGAATCGATATTTCTCCGCCGGCCGTTTCACTTTTAAATATTTTGGAAGGAGAAGGCACGGATAAGCTCCCGGACCAGGATTTGCTTGTAAAAGTCTCGTTCCGGATTATGATCGGGTCATTAATCGATTCGCAGATCATGCAGCTGTTGCCGCTTTCGTTTGCAAAAAAACTGGTTAGTGATCTCATCCATCCGGAACAACCCGCGGAAGCCGGGAAAAAAGAGGGGGAAAAGCAGCCGGATCAAAATGTACGAGGCCATGCTGCGGAAAAACCGGCTGAGCCTGCTCAAAATGCTGCAAAACAAGAGACGCACCAAAATGTGCAGCCGGCTGTTTTTACGAGTTTTGAAGAAACAGCGCCGCGCGTGGAAACGAAAAATCTGGACATGCTCCTTGACATTCCGCTTGAAGTGACCGTTGAATTGGGCAGGACATCGAAAACAGTAAGGGAAATTCTTGAAATGGGCGCAGGCTCCATTGTAGAACTGGACAAGCTTGCCGGAGAACCCGTGGATATTCTCATCAACCATCAGTTAATCGCCATCGGGGAAGTGGTTGTGATTGATGAGAACTTCGGTGTGCGTGTGACAGATATTGTGAGCCAGAAAGACCGGCTGAAAAAACTGAGATAATGGGGGAAGATCCAAATGGCAAAGAAAATTTTGATTGTAGATGACGCTGCGTTTATGCGCATGATGATTAAAGACATTCTGACAAAAAACGGATATGACGTTGTCGCTGAAGCGGCAGACGGCGCACAAGCAATCGAAAAATATAAGGAACACCGGCCGGATCTTGTGACAATGGATATTACAATGCCGGAAGTGGACGGGATCAGCGCACTGAAGGAGATTAAAAAAATCGACCCGGATGCAAAAGTCATCATGTGCTCGGCAATGGGCCAGCAGGCGATGGTTATTGATGCCATCCAGGCCGGCGCAAAAGATTTTATCGTCAAACCGTTCCAGGCTGACCGTGTGATCGAGGCCATCCAAAAAACGCTCGGCTGACGATGCCAGGAAGGTGACAGTGATTTGCAAAGCCAAGTGACGAAGGGGCTGGTGCTGCTTGGAATTCTGCTTTACCTGTTGTACGGGTTTCCGGCACCCGGCAATGCCCTTGCGGCTTCTTTTAACGGGAATGTGAAAGAATGCATCGACCATCCGAAACAGTGCCAAAAACAATCGGACGGAAAATCCGAAAGTGGGGCTAAACAATCGGAAACGGCAAATCCGGCGGTAACCTTCGGGGATATTGCGCGGATGATCCTCGCACTTATTTTCGTGATTTGTTTACTATACTTTGTTTTAAAATTTGTCAACAAAAGAAGCCGTGCCTATCAAAGCAGTAAAATGATACAGAATTTCGGCGGCACGCCTTTGGGCGGGAACAAGTCGCTGCAAATTGTAAAAGCGGGGGACAGGATTCTTATTTTAGGTGTCGGGGACGATGTGCAGCTTGTCAAAGAAATTGATGACGAGGAAGAGGTCAGGCAGTTCGTTGACCAGTACAATAAAAAGCTCGAGCAGCAACTGGAACCGCGCGATATTGCGACAAGGCTCATAAAAGCTGTGAAAAACAGGGAAACCGGGGCAAAAACAGAAGCAACCCCGTTCGGGCATTTGCTGAAATCGCAAATCAGCGCGATCAGGGAGGAGCGGGCGCAGGCGATGAAAGAACTGGAACAAAGGGAGAAGGAGAAACAGAACGATGAATGAGTTGTTGAATACATTAAGCAGCACATCCGGCGATACGGTTTCCCTTTCGGTCAAAATCCTTTTGCTTATGACCGTTCTTTCATTGGCCCCGAGTATTTTAATCCTGCTGACTTCTTTTACGCGGATTGTCATTGTCCTGTCTTTTGTCCGGACTTCGCTCGGCACGCAGACAGCCCCGCCGAATCAGGTGATCGTAGGGCTTGCGCTGTTTCTGACGTTTTTTATCATGGCCCCGACGTTTCAACAGGTAAACAAACAGGCGCTCACGCCGTTGTTCCATGATAAAGTGACGCTGGAAGAGGCTTATGACAAAGCCCAGAAGCCGTTTAAGGAATTTATGGCGAAACAGACCCGGCAGAAAGACTTGCAGCTGTTTTTAGATTATGCCCATAAAAAGCAGCCAAAGTCAGTGCAGGATATTCCAATGACAACGCTTGTTCCGGCATTTACGATCAGCGAATTAAAGACGGCTTTTCAAATGGGCTTTATGATTTTCATTCCTTTTCTTGTCATCGATATGGTCGTGGCAAGCGTCCTGATGTCCATGGGGATGATGATGCTGCCGCCTGTGATGATCTCGCTGCCTTTTAAAATCTTATTGTTTGTGCTCGTGGACGGATGGTATCTTGTTGTGAAGTCGCTGCTTGAAAGTTTTTAAAGAAGGTGAATGGATTGAGTGAGGAAATGGTCATTTCACTGGCCGAAAAAGGCATCATGGTGACCTTTATGGTCTGCGGCCCGCTTTTGTTGATTGCGCTTGTCGTCGGCATGATTGTTAGCATCTTCCAGGCTGCAACGCAAATCCAGGAACAGACGCTGGCATTTGTCCCGAAAATTGTTGCGGTGCTGCTCGGCCTCGTACTGCTTGGCCCGTGGATGCTGAGCCACATGCTTACATACACAAAAGAAATTTTATCCAATTTAACACAATATATAGGTTAACACATGGATGAACTGATTCCGTCATTCAGCATATTTTTACTCGTTTTCATCAGGGTCACAACTTTTTTTATCATGATGCCGTTGTTTTCCCACAGGAGCGTACCGGCCCGGTTCCGGATCGGCCTTGGTTTCTTTTTGTCCGTCCTTGTGACGTACACAATCCATGCCAAACCGTTCACCATGGACGGTGCCTATTTTTTGCTGATGATCAAGGAAGCACTTGTCGGCCTGCTGCTTGGCTTTACAGCCTATTTCATTTTGTCGGCCGTGCAATTGGCCGGCACGTTTATCGACTTTCAGGCAGGGTTTTCCATGGCCAATGTGATTGATCCGCAATCAGGGGCGCAAACGCCGCTTACCGGGGAATATTTGTACAGTTTTGCGCTGCTTTTATTGCTTTCCCTGAACGGGCACCACCTGCTTTTGGACGGGATTTATTACAGCTATTCGTTTATCCCGCTCGATCAGGCGTGGATCCATCTCGGGTCTTTCAATCTTGCAAAATATTTGGCAACACTTTTGGCCCGTGTGTTTCTCGTCGCTTTTCAAATGTCGGCACCCGTTGTCGCCGTCCTGTTTTTAACGGACATTGCGCTCGGCATCATCGCCCGGACCGTGCCACAGCTTAATATTTTTGTAGTCGGCTTTCCGGTCAAAATTGCCGTTAGTTTGATCGCGCTGGCGGTGGCAATGGGCACGCTTTATATTGCAGTTGAACATCTGTTTGAATGGATGTTTGTTGCGATGCGGAATTGTATGGCACTGTTGGGGGGATCCGTTTGAAGCACCTCTCACTCGATTTGCAGTTTTTCGCAGGGGAGAAAACAGAAAAGGCAACGCCGAAAAAACGGCGTGATGCCCGCAAAAAGGGGCAGACGGCCAAAAGCCAGGATATCGTAACGGCCGTCATGCTTCTGGCGGTGTTTCTGTTCTTGTATTTCGGGGCCTCCTCGATCGGAAGCCCGATGATGGCGCTCTTCCGCCAGGCCTTTTCAAAATACATGCTGCAGGATGTCACGGAGCAAAGCGTTGGCAAATTGATGACCGGCGTCATGAAACAGCTGGCTTCGATGCTTTTGCCAGTCATGGCCGTTGCCCTTTTGGCCGGCGTGATCGGCAATGTGGCCCAAACCGGCCTCCTTTTTACCGGCGAAGGGCTGAAACCGAATATAAACAAAATCAATCCCGTCGCCGGATTAAAACGGATTTTTTCGATCCGGGCGCTTGTGGAATTGTTAAAATCCGTTTTAAAAATGGCAGTGGTCGGTGCCGTCGCTTTTTACGTTATTTGGACCAACATCCAGGATATTTCAGGCCTGCCGTTTAAAAGCGCGGGCGATACGCTGGGTGCAGTCGGGCATCTCGCTGTCATAACCGGCATCAGCGCCTCCGTTGCGCTGTTTGTGCTCGCCGTTCTTGATTATTTGTACCAGCGTTTTGACTTTGAAAAAAATATCCGGATGTCCAAACAGGAAATCAAGGAAGAATTTAAAAACATGGAGGGCGACCCGCTGATTAAATCAAAAATCAGGCAAAAACAACGGGAAATGGCCATGCAGAGAATGATGCAGGAAGTGCCGAATGCCGATGTCGTCATTACCAACCCGACGCATTTTGCCGTCTGCCTCCGGTATGATGAAGCAAAGAGTGATGCGCCCATTGTTGTGGCAAAAGGGGCGGATTTCCTTGCTCAAAAAATTAAGTCGGTCGCAAAAGAGCATGACATTGTGATGCTGGAAAACCGGCCGCTGGCGAGGGCACTTTATGAGCAGGTGGAAGTTGGCGGACGCATTCCGGAACAGTTTTTCAAAGCAGTAGCGGAAATTTTGGCGTACGTATACAAAATCAAGCATAAAATTTAAGCTTTTTCATGCAAGTTAGGAGAGAAACCGTATGAGTGCAAGAGATTTGAGAGATATTCCCGTGATCGCAGGTGTCATTTTAATCGTCACCATGCTGATTATCCCGTTTCCGACATGGGCATTGAGCTTTTTAATTATATGTAATATTTCTCTTGCATTAATGGTGCTTTTAATCTCAATGAATATGAAAGAGCCGCTCCAGTTTTCCGTCTTTCCGTCGTTGCTGCTCATTTTAACCTTATTCCGGCTCGGACTGAATATCTCAACCACCCGCTCGATCCTTTCCACCGGCAATGCCGGCGGGGTCATTGAGACGTTCGGATCGTTCGTTGTCGGCGGCAACATCGTCGTTGGGCTTGTCGTCTTTACGATTTTGATTATTATCCAATTTATTGTGATTACAAAAGGCGCTGAACGGGTGGCTGAAGTGGCAGCCCGGTTCACGCTCGATGCGATGCCGGGCAAGCAAATGAGCATTGATGCGGACTTGAATGCCGGCATGATATCCGACCAGGAAGCGCGCGCCCGCCGGGAAAAAGTCAGCCGGGAAGCGGATTTTTACGGCGCGATGGACGGTGCCAGCAAATTTGTCAAAGGCGATGCGATTGCCAGCATCATTATCGTTCTCATTAATCTTATTTTCGGGATCATTATCGGCATGACCCAGCTCGGCCTCTCCATCAGTGATGCCGCGAGCCAGTTTTCGCTGATGACCGTCGGGGACGGCATTGTCAGCCAGGTGCCGGCGCTGCTCATTTCCACAGCAACCGGGATCGTGGTCACGAGGGCGGCATCAGACGGCAATCTTGGCCAGGACGTAATGGCGCAGATGTTGTCTTATCCAAAAATGCTGTATATCGCGGGAGGCACGATTTTTTTGCTTGGCCTGTTTACGCCGATTAATGATTTTTTAACTATGACGGTGGCAGCGGCTCTTTTCATCGGTGGTTTCCGGCTTCAGCAAGTCCCGAAAAAAACGGAACAGGAAAGCGCGGAGAAAGCGGAAGAACTCCAGCCTGAAGAATTGAAAAGCCCGGAAAGCGTCATGAGCCTGCTCGATATTGACCCGATCGAATTCGAATTCGGCTACGGCCTGATCCCGCTTGTTGATGCCAACCAGGGAGGCGATTTGCTTGACAGGATTGTCATGATCCGCAGGCAGCTCGCCATCGAACTCGGCGTTGTCATTCCGGTTGTCCGGATCCGCGATAATATCCAGCTTGAGCCGAATGAGTACCGGTTGAAAATAAACGGGAATGAACTTGCCAAAGGCGAGCTTCTTCTCGACCACTATTTGGCGATGGCACCCGGCGAAGATGACGGCTCCGTTGAAGGCATTGAGACGGTCGAGCCGGCTTTTGGAATGCCGGCAAAATGGGTCACGGAAGAACAAAAAGAACAGGCGGAAATGATGGGCTATACGGTCGTGGATCCTCCGACGGTTGTCTCGACCCATATTACGGAAATGATCCGTCAAAACGCGTATATGCTGCTCGGAAGGCAGGAAACAAAAGCATTGATTGACCATTTGAAAGAGTCGTACCCGGTGCTTGTGGAAGAGGTGACACCGAACCCGTTGTCCGTCGGCGATATCCAGAAAGTGCTGGCGAATCTTTTGAAAGAAAATGTTTCCATCCGAAAACTGCCGATTATCTTTGAAACGTTAGCCGACTATGGTAAATTAACAACAGATACTGATTTGCTGACGGAATACGCCCGCCAAAGCCTTGCGCGGCAAATTACAGCGCAATATGCGCAAGACGGGCAATTAAAAGTCATCACCGTTTCGGGAAAAGTGGAAAAATTGATTGCGGACGGCATCCAGCGCACGGAGCACGGCAACTATCTTTCTCTGGATCCGTCCGTGTCGCAAAAAATTGTGGAATCCGTTTCACAGCAGGTTGAGAGGGTATCGCTGACCGGCAGTTCCGCGGTCATCCTTTGTTCGCCTGCCATCCGCATGTATTTGCGGCAAATGATTGAACGGTTCTTTCCCCAGGTGCCGGTTCTTTCCTATAATGAACTGGAAGCAAACGTTGAGGTACAAAGCACAGGGCTGGTGAACATAGAATGAAAATCAAAAAGTTTATGGCGCCCAATATGTCTGAAGCAATGAAACAGATCCGCCTTGAGCTCGGGGACCAGGCCGTCATTTTAAATTCAAAAGTGGTCCAGCGCAAAGGCTTTCTCGGATTTATGAAAAAGCGCAACATCGAAGTGATTGCAGCTGTTGATCCGGATGCCGGAAAAAATGGCACGGTACAAACGGCCCCCGCCTATAGCCTGAAAACCGAACGGGGTGAAAAACCCGCGCGCGCGCCGGATGCTTCCGCCCGTTCCGAAAAAGAAAGCCTGCAAAAAGAAATCGCAGAGCTGAAAAAAGTGGTCCGTGAAGTGTCGAAATTTGCCAATCCCGCTTACCAAAAGTATCCGCTGCCGGTTCAAAAACGATTAAACTCAGGTTCGCAGCAAGGGCTGGATGAATCGTTGCTGCTTGAGATCGGGGATGCCCTGTATGAAGAATGGGAGAAAGCAAACGGCAATCTGGCGGAAGAAGAAATTTTAAAACAAGCGAAGGCACTGCTTCAAAAAAAGCTGTCCCGTTTTACTTACGGGGGAAGCCGGAGAAAGTACGTGAACCTGATCGGGCCAACCGGTGTCGGAAAAACGACGACACTCGCCAAAATGGCTGCCCGGGCCGTGCTCGAAAGAAAAGAAAAAATTGCTTTCATTACAACGGATACGTACCGGATTGCAGCGATTGAACAATTAAAAACGTATGCAAACCTGCTGAATGTTCCGCTTGAAGTAATCTATAAATTGTCCGATTTCAAAAAAGCGATCGATAAATTTTCCGATTTTGACCGCATTTTTATCGATACCGCCGGCCGGAATTACAGGGAGCGGCAATATGTCCGTGAACTTTCTGGGCTTATCGATTTTCAAGCGGAAATGGACACCTTTCTGACGCTGTCTTTAACGATGAAAGAGAAAGATATGAAAGAAGTTGTTGACAGTTTTCAAAGCATCAGGATTGACCGGTTTATCTTCACCAAGCTGGATGAGACATCCACTTACGGCGCTGCGGTCAATTTAATGGAGCAGTATGGAAAAGGCTGTGCGTATGTGACAAACGGCCAGGATGTCCCGGATGATATGCTCGAGGCAACCCCCGGTATTTTTGCCGAATACGTATTTGGGGAGAACGGCAAATGAGAGACCAGGCAGAACAGCTGCGCGCAAAGTTAAAAATGCAACACGGGGTCCCGGCAAAAACGCTCGCCGTCGCAAGCGGAAAGGGCGGGGTCGGGAAGTCCAATATTTCGGTTAATTTGGCAATGGCACTTGCGGGAAAGGGGAAAAAAGTCCTTTTATTTGACCTGGATGTCGGCATGGGCAATATCCATGTTCTGCTCGGGCTTGATGCGTCGTATACGATCTCGGACTTTATCAACCGGAATATCCCGCTTGCCCAAATTATATGCGGCGGGCCGGCCGGCATTTCCTATATTTCAGCCGGCAACGGGTTTGCTCAAATTGTCGAGATGGAAGAAGCTGCTGTAAGCAGGCTTGTCACAGAGCTCGAACTGCTCCAGTATGATTTTGATTACATCATTTTCGATATGGGTGCCGGCGCCGCGCCTTCAAGCCTTAAAGTATTGCTTTCGGCTGATGATATTTTTATTGTCACAACTCCTGAGCCGACTGCGATTACCGATGCTTATTCGATGATGAAATATATTTACATGCAGCAATTCAGCACCTCCCTATATTTAATTTGCAACCGGGCGGAAAAAGAAAAAGACGGGATGTTGACGTTAAACAGGCTTCAATTTACAGTCAGGAAATTTTTAGGAAAAGAAGTAAACATTCTCGGCGTTGTGCCGGAAGATCCGCATGTAAAAAAAGCCGTATCAAGGCAGCTGCCGTTTTACAGTGCATTTCCGCATTCAGCGGCTGCAAGAAGAATCGATGAATTGCTTAACCGTTATGTATCTGGCAATCCGGACGGGCTCGGCCCGCGCGCCCCGGTATTTATGCGGAAACTGAAGGGGCTTTTGCTGAAACATTAAACATGCATGGCAATAACAGGGCAATGAATGACAGTTTTGAAAAACAGGGGGCAGATTTGTGAAATGGGAAAAACGTAAAGGAAGCGAACCGGAAAAAAACACGCAACCTTTGTCCGATCCTGTTCAAAGCGGACGGATAGCACGGAAAAAATTGGTTTGCATCGGAACATCGACCGGAGGACCGCGCGCCCTGCAAACCGTCCTTTCTTCCCTGCCCGGGAATTTGGAAGCGCCTGTTCTGGTTGTCCAGCATATGCCAAGCGGATTTACAAAGTCGCTTGCCAGCCGGCTGAATGCCATTTCAAACATCAGGGTGAAAGAAGCCGAGGATGGCGAAATGCTCAAGCCGGGGGCGGTTTATATGGCGCCCGGGGACTTCCATATGGGCGTGGAGGCGCGCGGCGCACATCTCTTTATCCGGCTTGAGCAATCCGCGCCGGTTAACGGGCACAGGCCGGCTGTGGATAAAACATTTGAATCGGTGAGCATGCTGAAAAACTATGAAACACTTGCCGTCATCATGACCGGGATGGGTTCAGACGGAACAAAAGGTTTGATCGCGTTAAAGAATCGCGGGCATGTAAGAGCGATTGTCGAAGCGGAAGAAAGCTGCATCGTTTACGGCATGCCGAGAAGTGCCATTGCCGCGAAAGTGGTGGATGAAGTTTTGCCGCTGGAAAAAATTGCGGAGGCAATCATGAAATTTATTAGTGATTAGGGTGTGGTATAGATGGAAATGAGCCAGTACTTGGAAGTGTTTATTGAAGAAAGCAGGGAACATATCCAGTCGTTAAACGAAAATGTGCTGCTGCTTGAAAAAAGCCCGGATGACTTGCAAATTGTCAATGAAATTTTCCGTTCCGCCCACACATTGAAAGGGATGTCGGCAACAATGGGGTATGAAGACCTCGCCAACCTGACTCATAAGATGGAAAATGTGCTTGATGCCATTCGGAACGGGAAGCTGTCTGTAACACCGGACATTATCGATGTGATTTTTACTGCGGTGGACCATCTGGAAGCGATGATGGAATCGGTTGCAAACGGCGGGGACGGCAAAATGGATGTGAGCGGGACAATCGCCCGCCTGGAAGCGGCAGAACAGGGTTCGGCCGGAGAGAAGAAGGCGGAGAAAGAAGCTTCGGCCGCCACAGCGGAAAAGGCGGAAACAGAGGAAGACGAATTTGACCAGTATGAACAGGCCGTGATTGTTCAATCAGAAGAACAAGGGTACAGCTGTTACCAGTTCACGGTAACATTGCGCAGCGATTGCCTTTTAAAAGCGGCGCGGGTATTCATGGTATTTGATATCCTTGAAAAATGCGGCGAGATTATCCATTCCGATCCGCCGGCCGACCAGCTGGAAGAAGAGCAGTTCGACAATGAATTTAAGGTGACGCTGATCTCAAAAGAGGACAGGGAAGAGATCCGCCAAAAAATCTGTAAAGTATCAGAGATTGAAGATGTCAAAGCAAGCACCGTGACCCTCTCAAAACCGGAGAGCGGACAACACCTGGAAACGACAGAACCCGAGAAACCGGCAGCAGAAGAGAAAAAACAGGCTGCACCGGACATAGCGGAAAAGCAGCCGCAAAAACCGGCGAAAAAGCATCCGCAAAAACAGAAACATACAACGAAGACGATCCGTGTGAACATCGAGCGGCTGGATAATCTGCTGAATCTATTTGAAGAGCTGGTCATTGACCGCGGGCGCCTCGAACAAATTGCAAAAGAAGTGAACCATCCGGAGCTCAATGAAACCGTTGAAAGGATGTCCAGAATTTCCGGCGACTTGCAAACGATCATTTTGAACATGCGGATGGTGCCGGTCGAAACGGTGTTTAACCGTTTTCCGCGGCTTGTCCGCCAGCTGGCAAGAGAATTGCACAAAAAAATGGATCTCGACATTATCGGTGCCGAAACAGAACTGGACCGCACCGTCATTGATGAAATCGGCGACCCGCTTGTCCATCTGATCCGGAATTCGTGCGACCACGGCATTGAACAACCGGAAGAAAGAAAGCGGGCAGGAAAGCCGGAAACAGGGACCATTACGTTAAAAGCTTACCACAGCGGCAACCATGTGTTTATTGAAATCGAAGACGACGGCGCCGGCATTAACCGTGAAAAAGTGCTGGAAAAAGCCATTGAAAAAGGCATTGTCAAAAAGGAGGAAGCCGGCAGTTTAACAGACAGCCAGATTTATAACCTGATTTTTGAATCCGGTTTTTCAACCGCTGACCATGTATCTGATATTTCCGGCCGTGGTGTCGGGCTGGATGTGGTGAAATCAACTATTCAATCATTGGGCGGCTCGATTTCTGTCCATTCCGCAGAAGGGCGCGGATCCGTCTTTACGATTCAGCTGCCGCTTACCCTGTCGATCATTTCCGTCATGCTCGTGGAAATCGGGACGGAAAAATATGCTGTCCCGTTATCCTCTATTGTAGAGACGGCCATTATTAAGAAGGGCGAAATATTAAAAGCGCATCACCAAAAAGTGATCGATTTCCGGGGCAAAGTGGTGCCGCTTGTCTTTTTAAATGAAATATTTGAAGTTCCGGACGCAAAGCAAAATGATGAATATGTCTCCGTACTGATTGTGCGGAAAGGGGAAAAACTGGCTGCGTTTGTGGTGGACGCCTTTATCGGCCAGCAGGAAATCGTATTAAAATCTTTAGGGAATTATTTAACGAATGTATTTGCCATTTCCGGGGCCACCATTCTTGGAAACGGCCAGGTTGCCCTTATCATCGACAGCAATGCGCTGATTAAATAGAAAACAGGGTGCTTGCCGCCCACTTCATTGCCCAGGAAAGAGGTTGAGATCGTTGGAGAAAGTGATCGTATTTCAGTTAAATGATAAAGAGTATGCCCTGCCGGTTACGCAGGTTTTGGCCATTGAAAAGCTGCAGCATATTACAAGAGTGCCGCTTACCGCTCCTTTTATACTTGGCGTGATGAATTTGCGCGGTGTCATTATCCCGGTCATTGATCTGAAAAAACGGTTTGGCATGGAGGATGACACGGGCGCTGATACGGAGGAACGCAAGCTGATCATCGTCCGGTTTGGAGAGATTGAAACGGGCCTGCTTGTGGACGAGGCGACGGATGTCCTGGATATCGACGAAAAAAAAGTGGAACCCGAGCCGGAAGTGGTAAACGCGGGCAAAGAGGACTTTATTTCCGGTGTGGCGAATATAAACCAGAGGCTTTTGCTGCTGCTTGATTTAGAAAAAACTTTAACGCCATTACAATAGGGGTATTTTAAATGGATATTAAAAATAAAATCACAAATCTTCACCTTGATGTCTTAAAAGAAATCGGGAATATCGGAGCGGGGCATGCCGCAACGGCACTTTCCAAATTGCTGCATAAAAAAATCAAAATGACGGTTCCGGATGTCCATATTGCTTCTTTTGAAGAAATCATGGATCTGATCGGCGGTGCTGAGCTCGTTGTGGTGAGCGTGTTTTTACGGATTCAAGGCGATGCACCCGGCAATATTTTTTTCATCGTGCCGGTTGCCCAGGGCGAACGATTCATTAAAGAAATGATCGGAGATCCGTCGTTTTCTTTTGAAAAACCGCCTTATCCGGAGCTCGGGCTGTCGGCGATGCTGGAGCTGGGCAATATTTTGTCGGGGTCTTATTTAACGGCGCTTTCCAATTTTACGAAGCTGGATATGCTGCCTTCCGTCCCGGCGCTCAGCATTGATATGTTCGGATCCATTATCAGCTACGGTTTGATTGAACTGTCCCAGGTCAGCGATTATGCCATCGTGATTGATACGGTGCTGAGCGATGAGCAGGCGGAAAATTCCGATATGAAGGGGCATTTTTTCCTCTTTCCGGATCCGGATTCTTATGAAATCCTGTTCCGTGCGCTAAGGGTTGAATTAAATGGATAGCGAAATGAACATCGTCAAAGTGGGCATTGCGGAAATGAAGATTGTCACTTCTCCCGGCCTGATCAGGACCACCGGGCTTGGATCATGCGTTGGCGTCGTCCTGTACGATTTGCCGGCCAAAACAGCCGGGCTTGCCCATGTGATGCTGCCTTCATCCTTCATTGCGAAGAACGGGGAGCATATGAATAAAGCAAAATTTGCGGATACCGCCATTTTTGAGCTGATCGGCATCCTGAAAAGCGTAGGCTGCCACCAGAGCAGGCTGTTGGCAAAAATCGCCGGCGGAGCCGAAATGTTTTCTTTTTCTTCCATGAATGAAGCAATGCGGATTGGGCCGCGCAATGTCGAGGCTGTAAAACACGAACTGAAAAAGTACCGCATTCAATTGGTGGCCGAAGATACCGGGGGGAAAAGCGGCCGCACGATTGAATTTAACCCGGAAAATGCCGTGCTGACCGTGAGAACGGTCAACCAGGGATCTGTCGAAATATAATAGGGGCCGCCCCTTTGTTTTCGGGAAAAGGCAATGGCAACAAGGAGGGATGCGATATGGCGGAGGAGCCAATACAGGGTGAAGAGCAGAAAGACTGGGATTTGTGGCTTAAATCCCGTGATCCGGAAGCCGGGAATGCCCTTGTGAAAAGATATATGCCGCTTGTTTCTTTCCATGTCCAAAGAATTGCCGCCGGGCTTCCCCGCAACGTATCGAAAGAGGATTTAAAAAGCCTCGGCATGTTCGGGCTTTTGGATTCATTAAACAAATTTGATCCGTCCCGCGAACTGAGATTTGATACATATGCTTCTTTTCGGATCCGCGGCGCGATTTTGGACGGCCTGCGGAAAGAAGACTGGCTGTCAAGGGGCACGAGAGAAAAAGCGAAAAAAATTGAAAGTGCCATTGAAAAGCTGGAGCAGAAATACTTGCGCGCCGTTTCTCCGAAAGAAGTCGCTTTGGAGCTTGGCATGGAAGAAACGGAAGTCTGCACAACGATGAATGAACAGTTTTTTGCCAATGTCCTGTCAATAGAAGAAACGGGCACCGACAATGATGAACCGGAAGCGGCATCCCGGCTCGTGTCCGGGGAACGGAATAATGGCCAGCCAGAATCCGAACTGGAAAAGAAGGAAACCGTAAAGGAACTGGCAGAGGCCATCCGTGCCCTGTCGGAAAAAGAGCAGCTTGTGCTGGGCCTCTTTTATCAGGAAGAATGCACGCTGACAGAAATCGGCGAAGTGATGGGGCTTTCCACTTCCCGCATTTCCCAGATCCATTCGAAGGCCATTTATAAACTGCGGAATATTTTGGAAAAACGGTTGCTGTAATCAGAGGGGGTGAATCAAACGGTTATTTTTTTCCTCATTCTTTCTTTCCTATTTAATGCGCTCTCCATTTTTGCCATCATCCTGCTCTATTTACGGCAAAACCGCTTTGCTCGGGCAGAACAGAACGTCAATAAAATGGTAAAGGAAATCGAAGACATCTTTTCCGTATACCTGATGGAGCTAAAAGAAGAAAACGATGCTTTTATCAAAAAAATGAAAGCAGGCAGGATGAAGGAGACCGGGCCGGCGGAAAAAGCAGGGCCGGAAACGGAACAGCCGGCTCCAGAAACAAAAAAGCCGCCTGAAACAGGAGAAACAGCGGGACCGAAGCCGGACGCGCTCATCCGGACGTCCGCAAACCGGGCGTACCGGAATGCGGCCCGGCAAATTTCAGGGGAACAAAGCGAAGGGCAGCTTCAGGAAGAAAAAAGCCTTTTGCAAAAAGTGAATGATTTGCAACAAAACGGGTATACTGTTGATGAAATTGCCCAAAAATTAAATAAAGGCCGCACGGAAATCGAGCTGCTTCTAAAATTTCAGACAGGACGCGGATAATGCTTGATTCGCATTTTTTTTTATGTTATAGTAATCGTTGGTGTTATCACACACGCTTCATGATTTAAAGGACGGTGCTGCTTTTAAGCGGTCTCCTTTTGAAAAGGATTGGGGCGGAGGAAAAAAACCATAGGAGGAAATAAAATGTCAGTGATCTCAATGAAACAGCTGCTCGAAGCCGGTGTCCATTTCGGCCACCAGACGCGCCGCTGGAATCCGAAAATGAAAAAATACATTTTCACGGAGCGGAACGGCATCTATATTATTGACCTGCAAAAAACGGTCAAAAAAGTGGAAGAAGCTTACAACTTTGTAAAAGAACTTGCAGGAAACGGTGGAAATATTCTGTTCGTCGGCACGAAAAAACAGGCCCAGGAATCCGTTAAAGATGAAGCAGAACGTTCCGGCATGTTTTACGTGAACCACCGCTGGCTTGGCGGAACTTTAACCAACTTTGAAACGATCCAAAAACGGATTGACCGTTTGAAACAAATCGAAAAAATGGAAGAAGACGGCACGTTCGATGTCCTTCCGAAAAAAGAAGTCGTCCAGTTGAAAAAAGAACACGACCGTTTGGTGAAATTCCTTGGCGGCATTAAAGATATGCGGAACCTGCCGGATGCTTTGTTTGTGATCGACCCGCGCAAAGAACGCATCGCGGTGGCGGAAGCAAGAAAATTAAACATTCCGATTATCGGGATTGTGGATACAAACTGCGATCCGGATGAAATTGACTATGTCATTCCGGCAAACGATGATGCGATCCGTGCAGTCAAACTTTTGACCAGCAAAATGGCGGATGCCATTGTGGAAGCAAAACAGGGTGAAGAAGGCGCTGCTGAAGTTTCGGCTGAATCCGGCGAAGCAGCGGGCACGGAAGAAACGACTGTCGAAGCCTGATCCGTTTTCCGGCCGGGGTTTGACAGCACCGCACCTTACCAAAAATATCCCAATGAAAAAAGGTGATAAGAAGGTTTGTGCTTATCACCTTTTTTAGGGAGACGTACATAACCTGAAGGAGGAAATCCGATGGCAATTACAGCTCAAATGGTGAAAGAACTGCGTGAAAAAACCGGCGCAGGTATGATGGACTGCAAAAAAGCACTGACAGAAACGAACGGCGATATGGAAAAAGCAGTGGACTATCTTCGTGAAAAAGGGATTGCAAAAGCGGCGAAAAAGGCAGACCGCGTTGCTGCAGAAGGAACCACTTACGTATTAAGCGAAGGCAACCACGCCGTTATTCTCGAAGTCAATGCTGAAACAGACTTTGTTGCAAAAAATGCAGAATTCCAAAACCTTGTAAAAGAAATCGCTGAACATTTGCTCAAAAGCAAACCGGCCGATCTGGATACCGCTTTACAATCAACAATGGCAAACGGATCGACTGTCAATGATTTTATTACACAGGCGATTTCCAAAATCGGTGAAAAAATTTCGCTCCGCCGTTTTGCCCTGAAAACGAAAACAGATAACGGCGCATTCGGCGAATACCTTCACATGGGCGGCCGCATCGGCGTGCTCACCGTTCTTGAAGGCACAACCGATGCTTCTGTTGCAAAAGACGTAGCCCTTCACGTGGCAGCGATGAATCCGAAATACATCTCCCGCGACCAGGTTTCGGAAGCAGAAGTGTCCCATGAACGCGAAGTATTAAAACAACAGGCGCTGAACGAAGGCAAACCGGAAAAGATTGTGGAAAAAATGGTGGAAGGGCGCTTGAAGAAATACTTCGAGGAAATTTGTGTGGCAGACCAGGCGTTTGTCAAAAACCCGGATCAAACGGTTGGGCAGTTTGTCGCTTCCCATAACGCAAAAGTGGCAGATTTTGTCCGTTATGAAGTCGGCGAAGGCATTGAAAAACGCCAGGAAAACTTTGCTGAAGAAGTCATGAATCAAGTGAAGAAAAACTAGTTTTAAAAAGGGGAACACAGTGTGTTCCTCTTTTTAAAAGAAGGCAGGAGCAGGATTTTAACCTTGCAAAAAAATGCCCCGTTTACTGGCAAAGATGGACCGGGGAAATTTTACATAACCATATTGGAGGTTCAAAATGGACACCCCTAAATATAAACGTGTCGTATTGAAACTAAGTGGCGAGGCATTGGCCGGAGAGCAGGGCTTTGGGATCCATCCGACGGTCATCCAGTCCGTCGCACGGCAAGTAAAAGAAATTGTCGAGCTTGGCGTTGAAGTGGCGATTGTCGTCGGCGGCGGCAATATTTGGCGTGGCAAGATCGGCAGCCAGATGGGAATGGACAGGGCAACAGCCGATTATATGGGCATGCTCGCCACTGTCATGAATGCAATGGCCCTTCAGGACAGCCTGGAACAGAGCGGCGTGGAAACACGCGTGCAGACTTCCATTGATATGCGCCAGGTGGCAGAGCCTTATATCAGAAGGCGGGCCATCCGCCATCTGGAAAAAGGGCGTGTCGTTATTTTTGCCGCCGGCACCGGCAATCCGTTTTTCTCCACCGATACGACCGCCGCGCTGCGTGCAGCAGAAATTGAAGCCGATGTCATTTTGATGGCAAAAAATAATGTGGATGGTGTTTATTCTGCTGATCCGAAACTGGACAAAGACGCTGTTAAATATGAAGAGCTTTCATATCTGGATGTCATCAAAGATGGCCTCGCTGTCATGGACTCCACTGCGTCCTCTTTATGTATGGACAATGACATCCCGCTTATAGTATTCTCAATTATGGAGGAAGGAAACATCAAACGCGCCGTCTTGGGCGAAACCATTGGGACAATCGTTAGGGGGAAAATATGATGGCAAATCAGGTCATTGACACTGCAAAAGATAAAATGGCAAAAGCAATCCAAGCTTTTCAGCGCGAACTCGGCTCCATCCGGGCGGGGCGTGCAAACGCGGCCCTGCTCGATAAAATCACGATAGATTACTACGGCGCCAGGACACCTGTAAACCAGCTTGCGTCCATTTCCGTGCCGGAAGCGCGCCTTATGGTGATCCAGCCGTATGATAAAACGGTGCTGGGTGAAATTGAAAAGGCCATTTTAAAATCGGATCTCGGCCTTACGCCGAATAATGACGGATCCGTGATCCGCCTTTCCATCCCGCCTTTAACGGAAGAACGGAGAAAAGAACTGGTGAAGCTCATCAAAAAAGAAGCAGAAGAAGCAAAAGTTGCGATCCGCAATGTGCGCCGCGATGCCAATGATGAGCTGAAAAAGCAGGAAAAAAACGGCGAGATTACTGAAGACGAGCACCGCGGCTTTGCGGAAGACGTCCAGAAAATCACCGACCAGCACATCCAAAAAATCGATAAAATGACAAAAACAAAAGAGCAGGAAATCATGGAAGTCTGACTGCCGGACAAAAAACTTCCGTTGGCAAGCGGCCAATGGAAGTTTTTTTATGTTAACAGGAATGCGCGTTTTCACGGGAGCATGGAAAGTTCCGGCTCCAAAAGACCTTTGCCATACTGCCGGGAAAACGGGCTTCACACGCGCTTTAAAATGGGATACAAAGCCGGTTTTCCATACGCCACAAAACCAAATGGCCGGACCATTTAAAAACAGAACTACACAAACGCATCCATTTTCTCTATAATAGAGGTTGGCAAATGGAATATAAAGGCCATACCACTTTTGCCGGAAACGACTGAACACCGTATGGCCGCGGTACCGTGCATGGAGATGCAGGCGGATACCATTTGGAGGGCAAATGTGCATATGAATTTAAAAAGATGGAAATCTTTCGATAAAGAAGGCCGCGGCACGATCGCCCGCGGCGAAAAAGTGAAAGCTGCCGCCATCCCGGAACACGTCGCCATCATCATGGACGGCAACGGAAGATGGGCGAAAAAACGCCATTTGCCGCGGGTGGCCGGCCATCACGAAGGCATGAAAACCGTCCGGAAAATTACCCGTACCGCCAACCGGCTCGGGATCAAAGTATTGACGCTTTATGCTTTTTCAACAGAAAACTGGAAAAGGCCAAAATTGGAAGTGGAATACTTAATGAAGCTGCCGGAAGAATTTTTATCCACTTATCTTCCCGAGCTGAAAGCGGAAAATGTGAAAGTGCAGATGATGGGGTGCAAAGAAAAAATTCCGCCCCATACCCAAAGGGCCATCAATAAAGCGATCAGTGAAACGGCGCAAAACGACGGGCTGATTCTCAATTTTGCGTTGAATTACGGGAGCAGGGATGAAATTATGCGCGCCGTGAAAAATATTTTAATGGATGTAAAAAATGGTATAATGAATGAAAACGAGCTGACAGAGGAAGTGTTCCACCAGTACTTAATGACGCACGGCCTGCAGGACCCCGACCTTTTAATCCGGACGAGCGGGGAAATCCGGCTCAGCAATTTTATGTTATGGCAGCTGGCATATACGGAGTTTGTATTTACAGATGTGTTATGGCCGGATTTTGATGAGGAACATTTTTTAAGTGCAATTGAAGAGTATCAAAAACGTTCCCGAAGATACGGCGGTTTAAAAAGTGAGGAGAAGTCTGAATGAAACAAAGAATCATCACAGCCATCGTGGCAGCAGCTTTTTTTATTCCTTTTGTGATATACGGGAAATGGCCGTTTGTCCTGCTCGTGTATGCCATGGCGACCGTCGCGCTGTACGAGCTGTTGCGGATGGGAAAACAGCCATTGTTTTCCTTTGGCGGCATCCTTTCCGTCCTGCTGCTCTGGCTGATTTTATTTCCATCAAAGTATATGCATGTCATCGCACAAACAGGCTTTTCCAAGCTTGAATTGGTGTATATGATCGTGCTGCTTTTTCTCGCCTATATGGTGGTGACGAAAAACCGGTTTACATTTGAACAGGCGAGTTTCCACATTTTGTCCGCCATCTATGTTGGCATCGGTTTTTATTATTTTATTGAAACGAGAAATGCGCCGGATGTGGGCATTACCTATATTCTTTACGCCCTGTTTCTCATTTGGGCTACGGATTCCGGCGCTTATTTCATCGGGCGGGCTTTTGGAAAGCATAAGCTGTGGCCGGAGATCAGCCCGAATAAAACGGTTGAAGGCGCGCTTGGCGGCGTGCTGTGTGCTGCCGTTGTTGCTGTGCTGTTTTTTTTCTTCTCCAATATCGGCCTCGGGCTCTGGCGGCTCATGATGTCCACGGTCGTCCTCTCCGTTTTCGGCCAGATCGGGGATTTGGTGGAATCCGCCTATAAACGGCATTACGGGGTAAAAGATGCAGGAAAGATCCTGCCCGGTCACGGCGGCATCTTGGACCGCTTCGACAGTTTATTGTTTGTCCTCCCGCTTATCCATTTTTTAAAAATGATGGCGGGATAGAAAAAGAGGTGGAAAACATTGAAGCGAATCAGCCTGTTAGGGGCGACGGGCTCCATCGGCACGCAAACGCTGGATGTGATCCGGAACCATCCGGAAGTATTCCGGCTCGCTGCTTTTTCAGCAGGGAGAAATCTTAACTTAACGAGGAAAATCATTTCGGAGTTTCATCCGGCGCTTGTCTCTGTCGCTGACAAAGAGGACTGTGCCCGGCTGAAAACTGAATTCGGGGACAGCCCGGTTGTACTCTGCGGGGAAAAAGGGATGGTCGAAACGGCAGTATATGCCGAATCGGATATTTTGGTCAATGCGGTGCTTGGCAGTGTCGGGCTGTTGCCGACTTTGGAGGCGATCCGGGCGGGGAAAACCGTGGCAATCGCCAATAAAGAAACGCTCGTCACAGCTGGACATCTCGTTATGGATGCAGCAAAGCGCGCCGGCACTGCCATTCTTCCAATTGACAGTGAACATTCCGCCATTTTTCAATGTTTGCAAGGGGAAAACCGGAATGAAATCGAACGGCTCATCATTACCGCATCCGGCGGCAGCTTCCGTGATTATACAAGGGAGCAGCTTGAAACTGTCACTGTAAAAGATGCGCTGAACCATCCGAACTGGTCGATGGGTGCCAAGATCACGGTTGATTCGGCAACGATGATGAATAAAGGGCTCGAGGTCATTGAAGCACATTGGCTGTTCGGCCTTCCCTTTGAAAAAATTGATACGATCCTGCACCGCGAAAGCATCATCCACTCTCTCGTGGAATTCCGTGACGGCAGTGTGAAGGCGCAGCTTGGAATGCCCGATATGCGCATCCCGATCCAATATGCGCTCGGGTTTCCAAAAAGGCTGCCGCTTCCGGATGCAAAGCGGCTCCATTTGGCGGAAATCGGCCGGCTTCATTTTGAAAAAATGGATGAAGAACGATTTTACTGCCTGAAACTTGCCTATGAAGCCGGAAAAGCCGGCGGATCGATGCCGGCCGTGCTGAATGCGGCCAATGAAGCGGCGGTCCATGCCTTTTTGCAGGAAAAAATCGCGTTTTTGCAAATTGATCAGTTGATTGAAAAGGCGCTTGCAAGGCATAATGTAATTATACACCCTGATTTGGAAACGATCCGGGCCGTTGACCGTGAGACGCGGGACTATGTGGCCTCGCTCATGTAAGCGGGGGGCTTCCCCGGAGTTCCTGAAAAAGGCGGAGACTATTTTAAAGTAAGGTGGTATTCATTTGACGACAGTTATAGCCTTTATTTTGATTTTTGGTTCGCTAGTCATTTTCCATGAAGCCGGGCATTTCTTTGTTGCAAAAAAAGCCGGGATTTTATGCCGCGAATTTGCGATCGGATTCGGCCCGAAGATTCTTTCGTTTAAGAAAAACGAAACGCAGTATACCATCCGCCTGCTTCCGATCGGCGGATACGTGCGGATGGCGGGGGAAGACCCGGATATGCCGGAGTTGAAGCCAGGCCAGCGGGTTGGGCTGCTTTTCGATGAAAACGAAGCCGTTGAAAAAATCGTGGTGAACGGAAAAGACCGGTATACTGGATTGCGCATGATTGAAACGGAATCTGCAGATCTGGAACGTGCGCTTGTAATCAAAGGCTATGAAGAAGGCGATGATGAACACCTCCGGACGTTTAAAGTGAAAAGGGATGCCGTGCTTGTCGAAGACCGGATGGAAATGCAAATCGCGCCGTGGGACCGCCAGTTTGCCTCCAAATCGCTCGGGAAGCGGGCGCTCACGATTTTTGCCGGGCCACTCATGAATTTCGTCCTGGCAGCCCTTGTCTTTACCCTTATGGCGGTGGTGCAGGGGGTGCCGATGACCGATCCAGTGCTCGGAACCGTTGTAAAGGACAGTGCTGCGGCAAAGGCCGGGCTCCATAAAGGGGATACGGTGATCAGCATTGACGGTGCGGAAATCTCGACGTGGAATGACATTGTCGACGTCATCCAAAAACACCCTGATGAAAAAATCACGTTTACAGTGGAACGGAACGGCAAAACAATGGACATTCCGGTGACGCCAAAAAGCATTTCAGAGGACGGGAAAACATTCGGGAGAATCGGCGTGAACAGCCCGGTTGACCATTCCCCGCTGAAAGTTGCCACGTACGGCATTACACAGACATACGTCTGGACGGTGGAAATTTTTAAACTGCTTGGCCACCTGATCAGCGGCGGCTTTTCCATTGATATGCTGTCAGGCCCTGTCGGCATTTATAAATCAACAGAGACCGTCGCCAAGTCGGGCATCATCTATTTGTTTAAATGGGCAGGATTGTTGAGCATCAACATCGGGATTATGAACCTGCTCCCGCTGCCGGCTTTAGACGGAGGCAGGCTGCTGTTTTTCGGAATCGAAGCATTGCGGGGCAAACCGATTGACCGGCAAAAAGAAGGCATCGTCCATTTTATCGGTTTTGCGCTCCTGATGCTGTTGATGATCATTGTCACCTGGAATGATATCCAAAGATTTTTCTTGTAAAGCTTCCGGTTTGCAGGGGGTTCCGGCGGGCCCTGTTGCAAAAGGGCCTGCTTCCTCCGTAAATTTGTTTGCTTTACGGATGTGGTTATAAAATGGACTTGAATTGCTGGTCCACCATCAGCCCGGTTTGGCCCGCCCGTTTTCACAAGCAGCGCCAAATCTTCGTTCAATTTGTAGCGGCTGGATTACTTTTAAAATCTGCATTTTTACGCACCCTGGCCTGGCTTTTCATTTACAATCTCTCATCATCCAACCCCGGGCCTGGTTTGCTGAATCGGGGAATAGAAACAAATAAACGTTACAAACTCAACTGATCTATAATAAAAGAATACGGGAGTGCGATGTATGAAACAGAGCAAATTGTTTATTCCGACATTGCGGGACGTACCGGCCGAAGCCGAGGTGAAAAGCCATCAGCTGCTGCTCCGTGCCGGGTACATACGGCAAATTGCAAGCGGCGTTTATACGTATTTGCCGCTCGCGAAAAAAGTCTTACATAAAATTGAAGCGATTATCCGTGAAGAATTGGAAGCCATCGGTTCCATGGAATTGCTGATGCCGTCCCTCCAGCCGGCGGAATTGTGGCAGGAATCGGGGCGCTGGTATTCTTACGGACCGGATCTGATGCGCCTTAGGGACCGGCATGAACGAGACTTTGCGCTCGGGCCGACGCATGAAGAAGTGATCACAAGTTTAATCCGGAACGAAGTAAAATCGTATAAACGCCTGCCGCTTTCTTTATACCAAATCCAAACGAAATTCCGGGATGAAAAGCGCCCGCGTTTCGGCTTGCTGCGCGGGCGGGAATTCATCATGAAAGACGCGTATTCTTTCCACGCCAATCAAGAGAGCCTCGATGAGACGTATAAGGATATGTACCGGGCCTATACCAATATTTTCTCGCGGTGCAAACTGGATTTTCGTGCCGTATTGGCGGACTCGGGCGCGATCGGCGGGAAAGATACGCAGGAGTTCATGGTGCTGTCTGAAATCGGGGAAGACACCATTGCGTATTCCGATTCATCCGATTATGCGGCGAATATTGAAATGGCGGAAGTGAAGACCGTTTACACAAAGCCGGATGAAGCGGAAAAACCGCTCGAAAAAATTCCGACCCCTGGGCAAAGAACGATCGCGCAAATTGCGGACTTCCTGCAGGCAGATCCTGAAAAATGCCTGAAAACCCTCGTGCTGAAAGCGGACGACGAATATGTAATCGTGCTGGTCAGGGGCGATCATGACGTAAATGAAGTCAAGGTCAAACACCTTCTCGGTTCTGAAACGATTGAAATGGCAGATCCGGAAGCCATCAAGTCGATCATGGGGGCGGATCCCGGTTCGCTCGGCCCTGTCGGCGCGCCGGAGAAGATCCGGATTTTGGCCGATAACGCCGTCCGTTATGTGGTAAACGGCATTTGCGGCGCCAATGAGAATGACTTCCACTATGTGAATGCGAATCCGGGGAGGGATTACCGCGTCGATTTATACGGGGATCTCCGCAATATTCAGGAAGGCGACCCGTCCCCAGACGGAAAGGGAACGATCCGGTTTGCGCGCGGCATAGAAGTCGGGCATATTTTCAAACTCGGCACAAAATACAGCGAGGCAATGCACGCCGCCTTTTTAGACGAAAACGGCAGGGAACAGGTCATGCTGATGGGCTGTTACGGGATCGGCGTCTCCCGCACTTTAACGGCAGTGTGCGAACAGCATAACGATGATAAAGGGCTCGTTTGGCCTGTCAATCTGGCGCCGTTTGACGTGCATCTCGTGCCGGTAAATATGAAGGATGCCCAACAAGCTGCCCTTGCAGAAACGCTCCATGCGGAACTTGAAAAACGGTTTACCGTCTTGATGGATGACAGAAACGAGCGCCCGGGTGTGAAATTTGCAGATTCCGACCTGATTGGCCTGCCTGTCCGGGTAACCGTCGGGAAAAAAGCGGCTGAGGCAATCGTCGAAGTGAAAATCAGAAAAACCGGGGAAGTGCTCGAAGTGAAAAAAGAGGATTTGGCTGAAACACTTTCCAATATTTTAGCAGAACTTGCTTCATGACAGGGGCATCGGCTGACCGGCCGGTGCTTCTCTTCTTTTCCTGCAAAAAAGAGGCAGAAAATGTTTTATTTGGAAAATCCCGGCACTCGAACCTTTCAACACTACCAGGAAAAATCCCGGAAAGATTGCATTCAGGACGCTTGTTTTTTAAGATAAAGATAGATTGAATGAAAAAGGATGGGAGAGGACAAGATGATTGAAAATCCCGCCGGAAAGAAAGAAAGGTTCCAGATTTTGCTCCGGCAGCTGGAACTGCTGGATGACAGGTTTTACGAGCATTTTAAATATGGGGAAATTGAAAAACTTGTTGTGGAACGCCAGTCAAGGCGATGGCATTTTTATTTTTTGCTCGAAAAAATTCTTCCTTTTGAGGTATATCTGACATTTACAACCCGTTTGCGCCAGGCTTTTCAGCATATTGCCGACGTCCGTTTTTCAATCCGGGCGAAAGACCCTTCTTTTGGGCCGGCACTGATTGCCGATTACTGGAAAACTTGCCTTGGAGAACTGGAAGGCATGTCGCCGATGCTTTTGTCCCTGCTTGCGGATCAGGTTCCGTCACTTTCCGGCAATAAGCTGGTGGTAACCGGCCGCAATGAACCGGAAGCAGCAGCATTAAAACAAAAATACGGGGAATGGATTATCCGTTTTTACGAACGGGCCGGTTTTCCGAAATTGATGTTTGACACGGAAATTTCGACGGCGCCTGAAGCAAGCGAAGCATACGCCAAATTTATGGAAGAAAAGAAAAAAGAAGATGAAGAACGGGCAAAACAGGCCGTTCTCGAAATGCAGAAGCACGTGAATGAGCAACAGGGCGGGGAAGAAACGCACGATGCAGGACCGCTTATGATCGGGCTGAGAATTCCGCCCGATGATGATATCCGCCGCCTTTCCGAGATTGTCGATGAAGAACGGCGGATTACGGTGGAAGGCTATGTGTTTGATGTCGAAACGAAAGAACTGCGCAGCGGGCGGACGCTTTTGACGTTAAAAATCACCGATTATACAAGCTCCATTCTCGTGAAGATGTTTTCGCGGGATAAGGAAGATGCCGCACAATTTGCCCGCGTGAAAAAAGGGATGTGGCTCCGTGCGCGCGGCAGCATCCAGAATGATACGTTTGTCCGTGATCTGGTCATGATCGCTAACGATCTTTCTGAAGTGGCTCCGCGCGTCCGGAAAGACCATGCGCCGGAAAATGAGAAGCGGGTCGAACTCCATCTCCATACGCCGATGAGCCAGATGGATGCGGTCACTTCTGCGTCTGCCCTTGTCGCCCAGGCGAAAAAATGGGGCCATCCGGCGATTGCGATTACAGACCACGCCGTTGCGCAAAGTTTTCCGGAAGCATACAGCGCCGGCAAAAAGAATGGCATAAAAGTTATCTTCGGTGTTGAAGCCAATCTTGTCGACGACGGGGTGCCGATTGCCTATAATGATGCGCACGTCCATCTTGATGAAGCGACTTATGTCGTCTTTGACGTCGAAACAACGGGATTATCTGCTGTTTATGATACGATCATCGAAATCGCCGCGGTTAAAATCCGGGACGGCGAAGTGGTCGATACGTTTGAACGGTTTGCCAATCCCGGGCACCCGCTGTCCAATACGATTATTGAGCTGACCCATATTACCGACGATATGTTGAAAGATGCGCCGGACATTTCCGAAGTGTTGAAAGAATACATTGAATGGATTGGCGACGCGGTGCTTGTTGCCCACAATGCTTCGTTCGACACCGGGTTTTTAAATGTCGGCCTGAAAAAAGCCGGGCTGCCGAAATCCAATAATCCCGTCATTGATACGCTTGAACTCGGGCGGTTTTTATATCCGGATTTCAAAAACTACCGGCTGAACACGCTCGCGAAAAAGTTCAATGTGGAACTGACCCAGCACCACCGCGCGATCTATGACACGGAAGCAACAGGACATATCTTTTTAAAAATGCTGAATGACGCCCGCAACCGGGGGATCACATACCATGACGAACTGAACCAGTATATGGGCGAAGGCGGCGCGTACAAGCGGGCACGCCCGTCGCACTGTACGTTGCTTGTCCGGACGCAGGAAGGCCTGAAAAATTTATTTAAACTGATTTCCCTGTCCCATATCGATTACTTTTACCGTGTGCCGCGCATTCCGCGTTCCGAGCTGCAAAAGTACCGGGAAGGCATTCTCGTCGGGTCCGGCTGTGACAAAGGCGAAGTATTTGAAGGCATGATGCAGAAAGATCCGGCGGAAGTAGAGGAGATGGCCCGCTTTTATGATTACCTTGAAGTTCATCCGAAAGAAGTGTACGCCCCGCTGATCGACCAGGAACTGGTAAGGGACGAAAAGGCGCTTGAAGAAATCATTACGAAAATCGTCCGGCTCGGGGAAAAATTGAATCTGCCGGTTGTCGCAACAGGCAATGTCCATTATTTAAACCCCGAAGACAAAATTTACCGGAAAATCCTGATCAGCTCCCAGGGCGGCGCCAATCCGCTGAATCGGCACCGGCTGCCTGACGTGCATTTCCGCACAACGGATGAAATGCTTGCATGCTTCTCGTTTTTAGGCGACGAAAAGGCAAAAGAAATTGTGGTTGAAAACACAAATAAAATTGCCGGCTTAATCGAGGACGTCAAGCCGGTAAAAGACGAGCTGTACACGCCGAAAATTGAAGGGGCGGAAGAAGAAATCCGCGAGCAAAGCTATAAGCGCGCGAAGATGATTTACGGGGACCCGCTTCCCGAAATTGTCGAAGCACGGCTTGAAAAAGAGCTGAAAAGCATTATCGGCCACGGATTTGCGGTCATTTATCTGATTGCCCATAAACTTGTCAAGAAATCATTGAATGACGGTTACCTTGTCGGTTCGCGGGGGTCTGTCGGTTCTTCGCTTGTCGCAACGATGACGGAAATCACCGAAGTCAACCCGCTCCCGCCGCATTATGTGTGCCCGAACTGCAAGCATTCCGAGTTTTTCAATGACGGTTCGGTCGGTTCCGGTTTTGACCTGCCGGATAAAAACTGCCCGGAATGCGGGGCAAAATACAAAAAGGACGGCCATGATATTCCGTTTGAAACGTTCCTTGGATTTAAAGGGGACAAGGTGCCGGATATTGACCTGAACTTCTCCGGCGATTACCAGCCGCGCGCCCACGCCTATACAAAAGTGCTGTTCGGCGAAGAGTATGTATACCGCGCCGGCACGATTGGCACAGTTGCGGAAAAAACGGCTTACGGCTATGTAAAAGGGTATGCCCAGGACCACAATTTGACATTCCGGAGCGCGGAAATTGACCGGCTTGTCCAGGGCTGCACCGGGGTAAAACGGACGACCGGCCAGCATCCGGGCGGCATTATTGTCGTGCCGGATTATATGGATATATACGATTTTACGCCGATCCAGTATCCGGCGGACGATCACAATTCGGAATGGCGGACAACGCATTTTGATTTCCACTCGATCCACGATAATATTTTGAAGCTTGATATACTCGGGCACGATGATCCGACCGTCATCCGCATGCTCCAGGACTTAAGCGGGATTGACCCGAAAACGATCCCGACCGATGACCCGGAAGTGATGAAAATTTTCAGCGGGCCGGAACCGCTCGGGGTTACGGAAGAGCAAATTATGTGCAAAACCGGTACGCTTGGCATCCCGGAATTTGGCACAAAGTTTGTGCGCCAGATGCTGGAAGATACAAAACCGACGACTTTTGCGGAACTGGTTCAGATTTCAGGGCTTTCGCACGGGACGGACGTATGGCTCGGCAACGCCCAGGAACTGATCCAAAACGGCACCTGCACCCTGCCTGAAGTGATCGGCTGCCGCGACGATATTATGGTTTATTTAATCTATCAGGGCTTAGAGCCGTCCCTTGCTTTTAAAATTATGGAATCGGTACGGAAGGGGAAAGGGCTCACGCCTGAAATGGAAGAGGAAATGATCAAGCAAAACGTGCCGAAATGGTATATTGAATCGTGCAAAAAGATTAAATACATGTTCCCGAAAGCCCACGCCACCGCCTATGTGCTGATGGCGGTAAGGATCGCTTACTTCAAGGTGTACCATCCGCTGATCTACTATGCGACGTATTTTACGGTGCGCGCGGAGGATTTCGATCTGGATGTAATGATCCACGGCTCGAATTCCATCAAGGCAAAAATCAGTGAAATTAATGCAAAAGGGATGGACGCATCGGCGAAAGAGAAAAGTTTGCTGACCGTGCTGGAACTGGCGCTTGAAATGACGGCGCGCGGCTTCCGCTTCCAGCCGATTGATTTGTACCGGTCGGAAGCAGACAAGTTTGTCATTGACGGCGATTCGCTCATCCCGCCGTTTAATGCGATTCCGGGGCTTGGCACAAACGCTGCGGTCAATATCGTCAAAGCGCGCGAAGAAGGCGAATTCCTTTCAAAAGAAGACTTGCAGCGCCGCGGAAAAGTCTCCAAAACGATTATGGAATACCTTGACGGGCACGGCTGCCTCGAGTCGCTGCCGGAGCAGAACCAGCTGTCGCTTTTCTAAATACGGGTTAAAGCCCGCTGTTTGCTTTTTTTTGCCTGTTATGGTATAGTTTTTTATGGAAATACTACGGATAAACGCTCGTGCGAAAGAGTGGGGCCATCACCCCGCTCTTTCGTGTTTTAAATCGGATTTTTGAGGAGGTCAGCATGAGTAAAGTCGTTGAAGTGGTGGAACAACTGGCATCCCCGGTTGTGGAAGGGCTCGGCCTTGAACTTGTTGATATCGAATACGTCAAAGAAGGAAAAAACTGGTTTCTTCGCGTGTATATTGACAAGGAAAACGGGGTCGATATCGAAGAATGCGGGCTCGTCAGCGAACGGCTCGGGGAAAAGCTCGATGAAGCGGACCCGATTCCCCATAATTATTTCCTTGAGGTTTCCTCTCCGGGTGCGGAACGCCCGTTAAAAAAAGCGCGTGATTTTGAACGTGCTGTCGGCCGGACCGTCCTCGTGAAAACGTATGAACCGCTTGACGGGGAGAAAACGTTCCAGGGAAAATTGATTGCTTTTCACAACGGGTACTTAACATTAGAATGTAAAGTGAAAACGAAGAAAATCGAGAAGGAAATTCCGTATGACAAAGTTGCCAACGCACGGCTTGCCGTTGAATTTTAAAAATGCATCATTTTTCAAAAAATGAAGGGGGATCCAATTTCCATGAGCTCAGAACTGGTAGATGCGCTTACGATACTCGAAAAAGAAAAAGGAATTTCGCGGGATGTGCTCGTTGAAGCCATCGAAGCCGCGCTTGTATCGGCATACCGCCGCAATTTTAACCAGGCACAGAATGTAAGGACGGATTTAAATCTGGCGAACGGGACGATCCGTGTATTCGCACGCAAAGACGTGGTTGAGGAAGTATTTGACCCGCGCCTTGAAATCTCGCTTGAAGATGCCCAGAAAATCAATCCGTCTTATGAAATCGGCGATGTTGTCGAATTGGAAGTCACGCCGAAAGATTTTGGCCGGATCGCCGCACAGACAGCGAAACAGGTTGTCACGCAGCGCGTCCGGGAAGCGGAACGGGGAATCATTTACAATGAATTCATCGACCGTGAAGACGAGGTCATGACCGGGATTGTGCAGCGGAAAGATCCGCGTTTTACGTATGTCAGCCTCGGAAAAACAGAAGCGCTGCTACCGCCGGGGGAACAATCCCCGAATGAAACGTATAACCCGCATGACCGGATTAAGGTCTACATTACAAAAGTGGAACGGACAACAAAGGGGCCGCAAATTTTTGTCTCGCGCACCCATCCCGGCCTTTTAAAACGGCTGTTTGAACTTGAAGTGCCGGAAATATACGATGGCATCGTGGAAATCCGTTCGATCGCCCGCGAAGCAGGGGACCGTTCGAAAATTTCGGTTTACACTGACCGCCCGGAAGTTGATCCTGTCGGCGCATGCGTCGGGCCTAAAGGGCAACGCGTCCAGGCGATTGTAAATGAACTACACGGGGAAAAGATTGATATTGTAAAATGGTCGGATGATCCGTCTAAATTTGTAGCAAACGCGTTAAGCCCTGCAAAAGTGCTTGATGTGCTTGTTGATGAAAATAATAAGGCTACAACGGTCATCGTTCCGGATTACCAGTTGTCGCTTGCAATCGGGAAACGCGGCCAAAACGCCCGGCTTGCCGCGAAACTCACAGGCTGGAAAATTGATATTAAGAGCGAAACGGATGCAAGGGGTTTAGGCATTTATCCTCGTTCTGAAACTGCCGGTGATATCGACGGAGAAGGACCGGAGCTTTTTGAAGATGGCGATCCAGGCCGTACTCCCGAAGCACTGGCCGTACCGGATGCGAAAGAAGCGGATCTGCCTGAAAACGGCGGGAAAGATGAAGAGATCGAATAAGGAGTGGGGCTGATGGCGACACGTAAGAAAATTCCAATGAGAAAATGCGTGGCAACGGGAGAAATGAAACCAAAAAAAGAAATGGTCCGTATCGTCCGTTCCAAGGAAGGCGATGTTTCGATTGACCCGACCGGGAAAAAGTCAGGAAGAGGCGCCTATCTTTCAAAAGACGAGGAAGCGGTGCTTTTGGCAAAGAAAAAAGATATTCTCTCATCCCATCTTGGTGCCGCTATAGACGATGCTTTTTACGATGAAATCATGGCGTTTATTCAAAAGGAAAAAAAGGAGAATAAACAAAAATCATGAACGGGAAGCAGGCAATGTCCCTTTTAGGCCTTGCGTTCAAGGCAGGAAAGATTGTTTCGGGAGAGGAGCCTGTCCTGAAAGAAATCCGGGCAGGCCAGGCAAAACTTGTATTGCTTTCAAAAGATGCCTCATCCAATACGTCAAAAAAGATGTTAGACAAATGCCGTTTCTATCATGTGCCTGTCCGGTGGATAGAGACGAGGGAAATGCTAGGAAAAGCCATTGGGAAAGAGGCGAGAGTCGCAGTTGCAGTAAGTGACCGCGGATTTGCGGAAAAACTTGCTGAACTGCTCGATGAATCATAGGTGGGGGTGACGACATGAGCAAAATACGTGTTTACGAATATGCGAAAGCTCATCATACATCAAGCAAGGAAATTATCACGAAACTAAAACAAATGAATATAGAGGTATCCAATCATATGTCAATGATCGATGGGGAAACAGTAAGGAAGCTGGATTCGGTTTACAGCGGCAACAAACAGCAAGATGGCAAGAAAAACGGGCAAAACGGTCCGTCCGGAAAAGAAAGAAGTACCAGGACCGCAAATGGGGACCAGCAAGGAAACAAACCTGAAAACCGCACCCGGCACGAAAACCAGAAGCAAAATCGCGGAACCGGCGAGAACCGGGCAAACGGAAACGGCCAAAACAGCAAAAACCAAGGGAACAGTGGAAACAGCAGAAATAATAGCAATAACCGTGCTGGCGGCAGCAACCGCAGCGATGGGAGGAGCGGAACGGGCGGCAATAACCGCAAGGGCGGCAACAACCGGAATAACGGGAACGGCCAGGCCGCAAGTAATAACCGGAATAACGGAAACAGCCAGGCCGCAAGCAACAACCGGAATAGCGGGAACAGCGGAAACAGCCGGAGCAACGGGAATAACCGAAACGGCGGCAACGGAAACCGCGGCAACAATGGACGGCCGTTCAACAAACAAAAGAAAAATAACCGGAAAAATAAAAACTTCAAACCGCAGCCGCAACCGGTCCAAAAGGTAAAAGAACTGCCTGAAAAAATTACGTTCACAGAATCGCTGACCGTTGCGGAACTTGCGAAGAAGCTCTACAGGGAACCTTCCGAAATCATTAAAAAACTGTTCCTGCTCGGCGTTGTGGCAACGATCAACCAGCAGCTTGACAAAGATGCCATTGAACTGATTGCTTCGGAATACGGTGTTGAAGTGGAAGAAGAAGTGATCGTTGACCAGACGGATCTGGAAACGTATTTTACGGAAGACCGTGAAGAAGACCTCGAAGTCCGCCCGCCGGTTGTCACCATTATGGGCCATGTTGACCATGGGAAAACGACAACGCTCGATTTCATCCGCCATACAAAAGTCACCGCCGGAGAAGCAGGCGGGATTACCCAGCATATCGGTGCATACCAGGTGAAAGTAGGCGGCAAAAAGATTACATTTTTAGACACCCCGGGGCATGAAGCATTTACAACGATGCGTGCGCGGGGGGCGCAGGTGACGGACATTACCGTGCTTGTTGTCGCGGCGGATGACGGCGTGAAGCCGCAAACAGTGGAAGCCATTAACCACGCAAAAGCAGCCGGCGTGCCGATCATTGTTGCGGTCAATAAAATTGATAAACCGACAGCGAACCCCGAACGGGTCATGCAGGAACTGACGGAATACAATCTGGTTCCGGAAGACTGGGGTGGGGATACGATTTTTGTCCCGATTTCCGCGCTAACCGGCGAAGGGATTGACAATCTGCTTGAAATGATTTTGCTTGTCAGCGAAGTGGAAGAACTGAAAGCAAACCCGAACCGCCGCGCACTCGGCTCGGTCATTGAAGCGCGCCTCGATAAGGGCAGGGGCCCGGTTGCCACTTTGCTCGTGCAAAACGGCACCTTGCGCATCGGCGACCCGATTGTCGTCGGCCACACTTACGGGCGCGTCCGTGCGATGGTCAATGATCTTGGCCGCCGCGTAAAAGAAGCAGGGCCGTCCACGCCTGTTGAAATTACCGGTTTAAATGATGTGCCGGAAGCCGGCGACCGTTTTGTTGTCTTTGAAGATGAGAAAACAGCCCGCCAGGTCGGGGAAGCACGGAAACAACAGGCTGTCCAGGCGCACCGCAACGAAACCGCGCGTGTCAGCCTCGACACGCTGTTTGAGCAAATGAAGCACGGGGAAATGAAAGAATTAAATGTGATTGTCAAAGCGGATGTGCAAGGTTCCGTGGAAGCATTGACCGACGCTTTGCAAAAGATTGATGTGGAGGGCGTCAACATTAACGTCATCCATACAGGCGTCGGCGCCATTAATGAATCCGATGTGACGCTTGCTTCCGCTTCCAATGCGATTATTATCGGCTTTAACGTCCGCCCGGATAACAACGCCAAACGCGCAGCCGAAACGGAAAAAGTGGATATCCGCCTGCACCGCATCATCTATAAAGCGATCGAAGAAATTGAATCTGCGATGAAAGGCATGCTTGATCCGGAATACAAAGAAAAAATCATCGGCCAGGTTGAAGTGCGGCAGACATTTAAAGTATCACGGATCGGCACGATTGCGGGCGGCTATGTCACAGACGGAAAAATCACCCGTGACAGCGGTGTGCGCGTCATCCGTGACGGCGTGGTCATTTATGAAGGTGTAATTGATACGCTGAAACGCTATAAAGATGACGTGAAAGAAGTCAACCAGGGATATGAATGCGGGATTACGATTAAAAACTTTAATGACATCAAAGAAGGAGATGTCATTGAGTCCTTTATCATGGAGGAAATTGAAAGAGCATGATTGGGAGCGCCCGTTGCGAATTCCGCATTTACGATGCCCGTTCATTGAAAGAAAAAAGGGCAGTGCTGCAAAGAATATTGACGCGGCTGAAGCAAAAATATAATGTTGCAGCCGGTGAAATGGATTTCCAGGATATCTGGCAGCGGACCCTCGTTGAAGTCGTGACCGTTGCTTCGAGCCGGGCGGCGGCTGAAAGAGAATTGCAGCGGGCAATTCAGTTTCTGGATTCCTTTCCTGAATGGGAACGGCTTGAAACAAATATTGAATGGCTATAAATGAGGTGTGAGTGATGAATCTTCGTGCAAACAGGGTTGGCGAGCAAATGAAAAAAGAGCTGAGCGACATTATCGGACGAAAACTGAAAGATCCGCGTGTCGGCTTTGTCACTGTAACCGATGTGGAAGTAACAGGCGATCTTCAGCAGGCAAAAGTGTATCTGACCGTCCTTGGCGATGAGGAACAAAAGAAAGACACTCTTGACGGCCTGGAAAAAGCGAAAGGCTTTATCCGCTCGGAAGTTGGCAAAAGAATCCGGCTCCGCAAAACACCTGAACTGATTTTTGAAATCGATGAATCCATCGAATACGGCAACCGCATTGAGACGCTGATAAAAAAAATCCATGACACGGATGAATGAATGTTTCAGGAAACTGATCGGGGCCGGGACACGGTCCGGTCAGTTTCCTTTTTTAGGGTGATTTTATTGGATTTGCGAAAGGAAGTGGCGCCATGGATGGTATTTTACCGCTCTGGAAACCGGCGGGGATGACCTCCCATGACTGTGTTTTTAAAATCCGGAAGCTTTTCGGCACAAAAAAAGCAGGCCATACCGGCACGCTTGATCCGGATGTGGAAGGGGTGCTCCCGGTTTGCATCGGGCGTGCGACAAAGATTGCCGAATATCTTCAGGATGCCGGCAAAACTTACGAAGGCGAAGCAACGATCGGGGTTTCAACGACGACAGAGGATGCTTCCGGCGACATCATTGAAAAAAAAGAAATTGGCCGGCCGATCAGCCGGGAAGAAATTTTAGCCGCACTCGCTTCGCTTACCGGGCATATTACCCAAATCCCGCCGATGTTTTCCGCCGTCAAAGTGAACGGGAGAAGGCTGTATGAATATGCGCGGGCGGGCATCGAAGTGGAACGCCCTAAAAGGGATGTGGAAATCTACAGCCTTGAACTATTGGACGGGCGGGAATGTTTTGAAGGGCCGGTTGTATCGTTCCGTTTCCGCGCTTCATGCAGCAAAGGGACGTATATCCGCACGCTTGCTGTTATGATCGGGGAAAAGCTCGGCTATCCCGCACATATGTCCAATCTTACAAGAACGGAAGCCGGCGGTTTTTCAAAGGAACAATGCGCCACATTTCAGGAGATCGAAAAAGCCGTGGAAACAGGCATCAAGGAAAGCCTGCTCTTCCCGCTGGAGGCCGGGATCCGCCATTTGCCGAAATGGGAAATTAGTGATACATTAGCAGAGAAAGTAAAGAACGGTGCCGTGTTGAAAAAACCGGAGACTTGGCCGGAAACGGGAGACAGGCTTGCTGTCTTTTTCCGCGGAAAAATGCTCGCGGTATACGTGGCGTATCCCGGCCGGCCCGGCTTTATCAAACCGGCGAAAGTGTTGTAAAAAGCCTTCCGGGTATAAAACGGGAAGGCGGCTGCTTCAATTTGTAAAAGGGAAAAGGTGAGAAATTTTGAAAACTATAACGGTCCATCATCCCCATTCCTTTAAGCCCGGCGATTTTCCGCCGCTTGCCATCGCATTGGGTTATTTTGACGGCATCCATCTCGGGCATCAGAAAGTGATCAAAACAGCCCGCGGGATCGCTGAAAAAAACGGATGGAAGAGTGCCGTCATGACATTTGAACCCCATCCTTCCGTTGTACTGGGAAAGAAAAAGGATGGCATTGAACTGATTACACCGCTTGAAGACAAGATCAAGCTAATCGAAAAACTGGGCGTCGATTACCTGTTTGTCGTCCGTTTTACCTCCCGTTTTGCATCTCTTTTGCCGCAGCAATTTGTCGACCAGTATCTGGCCGCACTCGGCGTGAAACATGTTGTTGCCGGTTTCGATTATACATACGGCAAATTTGGGAAAGGCAATATGGAGAATCTCCCTGAATATGCAAACGGCAGGTTCGGGATTACGGTGATCGAAAAACTGGCCCTTGAAAATACCGGGGAAAAAGTCAGCTCCACCCTGATCCGGTCAAAAATCAGGGAAGGAAAAGTCGGGGAAGTGAAGCCGCTGCTCGGGCGCGATTACGAGATCAAAGGCATCGTCGTCCATGGCGAAAAACGGGGCCGGCAGCTCGGATTCCCGACGGCAAATCTACAGCTCACCGCGCCGTATATGCTGCCGCCGAACGGGGTATACATTGTGCAAATGAAAGTCGCAGATACATGGCATAACGGCTTATGCAGCGTCGGCTACAATCCTACGTTTAAAAATCCGGAAGAATATGAAAAAACGACAGAAGTATATCTGCTTGATTTTTCCGACACCATTTACGGGGAAGAAGTAGTTGTCAAATGGCTTGCGCGCATCCGCGAAGAGAAAAAGTTCGCCCGCGTTGAGGACTTGATTGAAGAAATGAAACGGGATGAAACGGCGGCAAGGCGTTACTTTGAAAAACAGGGAACTGCCACTTGAGTTTTATGCGAAAAAGTAGTATTCTATTACAGTACCGGAACCTGTGCTTGGCAGCGCGACTCACCGACGCCTGCTCGGCAACAGGGGATAGGAAACAGAGGAGGTGAACAGGATGGCGATTTCAAAAGAACGTAAAAATGAAATCATCAACCAATTTAAAATCCACGAGAACGATACCGGTTCTCCGGAAGTGCAAATTGCTGTATTGACAGAAGAAATCAACAAATTGAACGATCATTTGCGTGTCCATAAAAAAGACCACCATTCACGCCGCGGCTTGATGAAAATGGTAGGGAAACGGCGTAATTTGTTGACCTATCTGCGCAATAAAGATGTGCATCGTTACCGTGAATTGATTAACCGGCTGGGCTTGCGCCGATAAAAAAATGCAGAATGCAAAAAGCGGGAGTATTCCCGCTTTTTTGCAATGTGTTTTTCTTCCCTCAAATTTTGGGACAGATGTATTTCAAATTGCCGCCGGGTTTCCCGTACTGCCCCGGCGCGGCTTGTACATACATAGCAAACGGTTGGTTCGTTTTTGAATCATTACCCGCGCTTATCTTTTCATGAATGTGAAACAATATATGCAAAAAGAAAGGAGATTTTGATCTGTATGGTACAGGATAAACATACCTATACGATAGATTGGGCCGGCCGCCCGCTCACCGTGGAAATCGGTCAGCTCGCAAAACAGGCAAACGGTGCTGCGCTCGTCCGTTACGGCGAAACGGCTGTCCTCAGTACAGCAACCGCTTCTAAAGAACCGAAAAATGTGGACTTTTTTCCACTGACCGTAAATTATGAGGAACGGCTTTACGCTGTCGGGAAAATTCCGGGCGGTTTTATCAAAAGAGAAGGGCGCCCGAGCGAAAAAGCCATTTTGTCAAGCCGGCTGATTGACAGGCCGATCCGCCCGCTCTTTGCCGACGGCTTCCGCAATGAAGTGCAGGTCGTCAGCATGGTCATGAGCGTCGACCAGGACTGCACGCCGGAAATGGCAGCAATGCTCGGGTCTTCGCTTGCGCTTTCCGTCTCCGATATTCCGTTTGAAGGCCCGATTGCCGGCGTCATCGTCGGAAGGGTGGACGGCAAGTTCCTCATTAACCCGACTGTGGAACAGATGGAAAAAAGCGATATCCATTTAACCGTCGCAGGCACAAAAGACGCCATTAATATGGTCGAAGCGGGCGCGAAAGAAGTGCCGGAAGAAGTGATGCTTGAAGCGATTATGTTCGGGCATGAGGAAATCAAGCGCCTGATTGCTTTCCAGGAAAAAATTGTGGCTGAGATCGGGAAAGAGAAAATGGCTGTCGAATTGTTCGAACTCGACGAAGAACTGGTGGAAAAAGTCAGCGGCATGTGCCGGGATGAGATGATCGAAGCCATCCAGGTCCATGAAAAGAAAGCGCGCGAAGAAGCGATCAGAAAAGTGGGCGATGAGGTGCTCACCCGGTTTGAAGCGGAAGAAGCCGATGAAGAAACGGTCAAGCAGGTTAAACAAATTTTGCACGATATTGAAAAAGAAGAAGTCCGCAAGCTGATTACAGTCGATAAAATCCGCCCGGACGGCCGCAAAATCGATGAAATCCGGCCGCTTTCCTCCGAAGTCGGGGTTTTGCCACGCACGCACGGTTCCGGGTTGTTTACCCGCGGGCAAACACAGGCTTTAAGCATTTGTACGTTAGGCGCTTTAGGCGATGTGCAAATTTTGGACGGGCTCGGCATTGAAGAGTCGAAACGGTTTATGCACCATTACAATTTCCCTTCGTTCAGCGTCGGGGAAACCGGGCCGATGAGAGGGCCGGGCCGCCGCGAAATCGGGCACGGGGCACTGGGCGAGCGTGCGCTGGAACCGGTCATTCCGGATGAAAAAGAATTTCCGTACACGATCCGACTTGTATCCGAGGTGCTCGAATCGAACGGATCCACTTCACAGGCAAGCATTTGCGCTTCCACCCTTGCGATGATGGATGCCGGCATTCCGATTAAAGCGCCGGTTGCCGGGATTGCGATGGGACTTGTGAAATCCGGTGAACATTATACGATTTTAACCGATATCCAGGGCATGGAAGACCATCTCGGCGATATGGACTTTAAAGTGGCCGGCACATCCAAAGGCGTCACCGCGCTGCAAATGGATATTAAAATTGCAGGGCTGTCGAGGGAGATACTGGAAGAGGCGCTGCAGCAGGCGAGAAAGGGCAGAATGCAGATTCTCGACCATATGATGTCGACGATTTCGAAAACACGCGACCATTTGTCCGTTTATGCGCCGAAGATTTTAACCATGACAATCCATCCGGATAAAATCCGCGACGTCATCGGGCCAAGCGGCAAACAAATCAATAAAATCATTGACGAAACCGGCGTGAAAATTGACATTGAACAGGACGGCACCATCTTTATTTCTTCGACGGACGAAGACGCAAACAACAAAGCGAAGCAATTGATTGAAGATATCGTCCGGGAAGTCGAAGTCGGCAAGGTTTACCTCGGCAAAGTCAAACGGATCGAAAAATTCGGCGCTTTTGTGGAAATCTTTAACGGCAAAGACGGCCTCGTCCACATTTCCGAGCTCGCCGAAGAACGCGTCCGGAAAGTCGAAGATGTTGTCAAGATCGGCGATGAAATTCTGGTCAAGGTGACGGATATTGACAGCCACGGGCGCATCAACCTTTCCCGCAAAGCCGTTTTAAAGGAGCAGCAAAAAAAAGAAAATAAATCGTGATGAAAGTCAGGGAGTCCTGGCTTTTTTTATTTGTCCCGCGCGCCCGTTCTATGCCCCTTCCCCATTTCATACTTTTTTTAAAGAAGGGGGAAAATAACGTGAATAAAGCAAAACGCTTGATTGCGCTTGGCTTGATTGCTATTCTAGCATTGTTGCTTGCGGGAAATCCGCTTTCCGCCCGGTATTTAAGGGAGCGGGCCGCTTTTAGCACACAAGAGAACGAGCTTCAGGAAAAAATTGAACAGGCTGCAAAACGATTTTACCGCCCGCCGGAAAATGCCCGGATTGACAGGGTTTGGAAGGCGGTCCCCGGCTACAATGGGGTGGAAGTGGATCAAAAAGCTTCTTACTTGAAAATGAAACAGGACGGCCGTTATGACGAACGCAAACTGGTGTTTAAACAAATTCCCCCTGCCGTCCACCTTGGAGATCTGGATCCGGCCCCTGTCTATACGGGAAATCCGGATAAACCAATGGTTGCTTTTTTAATCAATGTCGCATGGGGAAATGAATATTTGCCGGATATGCTAAAAACTTTAAAAAAACATCATCTTCATGCTACCTTTTTCTTAGAGGGGCGATGGGCAAAAGAAAACCCTGAGCTTGCCCGCATGATTGTAAGCGGCGGGCATGAAACCGGGAACCATTCCTATACCCACCCCGATTTTAGCACTTTGCCGGAATCAAAGATCAAAAGCCAGCTGGTGAAGACAAACCGGGTGCTTGAAGCGATTACGGAAGAAAAAGTGAAGTGGTTTGCCCCGCCGAGCGGCAGTTACCGGGATGAAGCGGTAAGCATCGCAAAATCAATGGGAATGGAAACGATCATGTGGACGGTCGATACGGTCGACTGGCAGAACCCCTCCCCAGGGGCGATTGTAGAGCGCGTAATCGCAAAAGCACAGGGCGGTTCGCTTATTTTAATGCATCCGACCGCTTCCACAGCAAAAGCATTGGAACCGTTGATTGTCAGGCTGGAAAAGAAAAATTTACAAATCGGGACCGTTTCAAAATTGCTCGATGAGGAAAGAATCATTAAAAATGAGGACGGAACGTTTTTAGACAGCGAAAAGGATCCCGCTGATACAAAAGACGGCACAGAGTGAAATGAGACTTTCGAGGAGGCACAACATGATACAAAAATATACTTGCAATAACGGCTTAAGGATTGTACTGGAAGAAATTCCAACTGTCCGTTCGGTTGCGATCGGCATTTGGATCGGCACCGGTTCGAGAAATGAAAATGAAAAAAACAACGGCATTTCCCATTTTCTTGAGCATATGTTTTTCAAAGGGACAGAAAAAAGGAGCGCAAAAGACATTGCCGAGGCCTTTGATGCCATTGGCGGCCAGGTGAATGCTTTTACGTCGAAAGAATATACATGCTTTTATGCGAAAGTGCTCGACACGCACGCGCCGCTCGCGCTTGACATTCTGTCGGACATGTTTTTCCACTCCACTTTTTCAGAAGAAGAAATGGAACGGGAAAAAAGCGTTGTCAATGAAGAAATCAAAATGTATGAAGATACGCCGGACGATATTGTCCACGATTTGCTTGGCAAGGCCATTTATGAAAACCATCCGCTCGGCTATCCGATTTTAGGGACGGAAGAAACGCTTGCATCGTTTACGAGCGACGATCTCCATCAGTATGTATATGATATGTATACCCCTGACCGCGTTGTCGTCTCCGTTGCCGGCAATGTGCCGCCGTCTTTCGTAAGGGAGATTGAAGCCTTGTTCGGCTCCTATGAAGGCGGGAAGGCAGAGACGGGCGGCGAAACGGCCGTTTTTCATAAGAATGACCTTGCACGCAAAAAAGAAACAGAACAGGCCCATCTCTGCCTCGGATTTGAGGGGAAGAAAATCGGCAGTGACAATATTTATGAGCTGATTGTCCTGAATAATATATTAGGCGGCAGCATGTCCTCCCGCCTTTTCCAAAATGTGCGGGAACAGCGGGGGCTTGCATATTCGGTGTATTCCTACCATACCGCCTATAAGGACAGCGGCATTTTAACGATTTACGGCGGAACGGGCGCCTCCCAATTGGACGAGCTGTTTGAGACGGTACAGGAGACGCTGCAGACGCTGAAAGCAAAAGGGGTAACAGAAAAAGAAGTGCGAAACTGCAAAGAACAGTTAAAAGGGAGCCTCATGCTCAGCCTGGAGAGCACAAACAGCCGCATGAGCCGGAACGGAAAGAACGAACTGCTGTTAAAGAAGCACCGTTCGCTTGATGAAATGCTCGAGGAAATCGACCGCGTCACCGTGGAAAAAGTCAATGCCTGTGCGCGGGAGATTTTCTCCAAACCGTATTCGGCCTCTTTAATCAGCCCGGACGGAAAATTGCCGGAGCGGTTGTCTTAAAAACGGCATATCTTTTCCATCCCCCGCATAAAATGGAATCAGTCCATGAGAGAAAGAAGGGGGAATATGCGGCTCAGCGAACTCAGCGGAAAAGAAATGGTCGATTTTAAAAAAGCGGAACGGCTCGGGGTATTGGGCTCCACGGACCTTGAAATTGATGAAGCGAGCGGAAAAGTGGAGGCCCTGATCATCCCGGTCGGAAGGCGGTTTAAAAAACAGGCGAACGAGATCCGTGTCCCGTGGAACCGGATCAGAACGATTGGTGCCGATATGATGATTTTGGAAGTGCCTGAAAACCAGTACAGCTATTAAAAAGGCAAAGAAGCATGCCGGGTGCCCCGGCATTTTTCTTTGCCTTTTTTCACAAAAAACATGCTGCCGCCATAAGATATGGGGAATCCCCCATGCACATGGAAAAGAAGGTGAGGCATTTGTTGACCGGCGTCCAAATTGCCATCATAGGCGGAGATGCACGCCAGCTGGAAGTGATCCGGAAACTTGCGGATCTCGATGCGAAAATTTCATTGATCGGATTTGAACAGCTCGATTTTGTGTATTCCGGCGTCACGAAAGAAAAATTTAAAGATATCCGGTTTTCGGAAATGGATTGCGTCATTTTGCCGATTACCGGGACAGCGGACGACGGGAAAATCGATTTGATTTTTTCGAACGAAGAAGTTGTGCTGACCGGTGATATGCTGGCTGAAACGCCGCCTTATTTTACGATCTATACCGGCATCAGCAATCCGTATTTGGAACAAATTGCTAAAAAAGCGGGCCGCCGCCTTGTGAAACTATTCGAGCGGGACGATGTGGCAATCTATAATTCGATTCCGACCGTCGAAGGAACGATCATGATGGCCATTCAGAACACGGAATTTACGATTCACGGCTCAAATGTTGCCGTCCTCGGCCTTGGCAGGGTGGGAATGAGCGTTGCCCGGGCTTTCCGCCATCTCGGCGCGAAGGTGAAAGTCGGCGCGAGAAAAAGCGAACATCTTGCGAGGATAACGGAGATGGGGCTTGTGCCTTTTCATTTAAACGATCTTGAACAGGAAGTAAAAGACATTGACATCTGCATTAATACGGTTCCGCACCTGATTGTGAACGCATCCGTTATCCAAAAGATGCCTTCGCATACGCTCATTCTGGATATTGCTTCCAAACCGGGCGGAACGGATTTCCGGTATGCCGAAAAGCGCGGCATTAAAGCGATGCTGGCGCCGAGCCTGCCTGGCATTGTCGCGCCGAAAACAGCCGGGCGGATACTCGGGAATGTGCTCGGCCGGCTGATTGAAGAAGACGTTTTAAAAAGAAAGGGGTCATCGCCATGGATGTAAAGGGAAAAAGAATCGGCTTCGGCTTAACCGGCTCCCATTGCACTTATGCGGCCGTTTTTCCTGAAATCGAAAAGCTCGTGGCATTGGGGGCGGAAGTCATCCCGGTGGTCACGCACACGGTGAAAACGACGGATACAAGATTCGGCAAAGGCTCAGAATGGGTGGAAAAAATTGAAAAATGCACCGGGCAAAAAGCGATTGATTCGATTGTCGAGGCCGAGCCGCTCGGGCCAACCCTCCCGCTTGACTGCATGGTGATTGCGCCCCTGACCGGATTTACGATGAGCAAACTGGCGAACGCGCTCACGGATTCCCCGGTGCTGATGGCCGCCAAAGCGACGCTCCGCAATTTGAAACCGGTTGTGCTCGGCATTTCGACCAATGATGCGCTCGGATTAAACGGCGTGAATTTGATGCGGCTGATGGCAACAAAAAACATTTATTTTATTCCGTACGGGCAGGACGACCCGGACAACAAACCAAATTCAATGGTGGCGAGAATGACTGCCCTTGCCGATACGGTTTCGCTTGCACTCGAGGGGAAACAAATCCAGCCTGTCATTGTCGAACGTTTCCGCGACGGAAAATCGCCTTGAAAACGATTTAAAATTAAAAAAATACACACGGTGCCGGAAGACTTGTGATACAATAATAGCTATAAAAATGAATTTGGTTTTGGAATTGGAAGGGGAATACGCCAATGGCAAACACATCAGGTTATCACGTAGCCGTTGTCGGGGCAACCGGCGCTGTCGGCCAGCAAATGATTAAAACTTTGGTAAACCGCAAATTTCCGTATAACAAATTGACGCTGCTGTCATCTTCGCGTTCCGCCGGCAAAAAAATAACGGTAAACGGGGAAGAAATCACGGTCCGGGAAGCGGTGCCGGAAAGCTTTGAAGGCGTGGATATCGCCCTTTTCAGCGCAGGCGGGGGCGTGTCGAAAAAGTTTGTGCCGGAAGCGGTGAAACGCGGGGCAATTGTAATCGATAATACGAGCGCCTTCCGCATGGACCCGGAAGTGCCGCTTGTGGTCCCGGAAGTAAACGAAGAAGACATTCAAAAACATAACGGCATTATCGCCAATCCGAACTGTTCGACGATCCAGATGGTTGTTGCGTTGGAACCCGTCCGCAAAAATTTCGGCCTGAAGCGGGTGCTCGTTTCCACATACCAGGCTGTCTCCGGTTCGGGCGCGGCTGCCATCCGGGAGCTGAACGACGAGACGAAGGCGCTCATTGAAGGGCGGGCTTACGAGCCGCAGGTACTGCCGGTAAAGGGCGACAAGAAGCATTACCAGATTGCGTTTAATGCCATCCCGCAAATCGATGTGTTTACGGACAACGGCTTTACATTTGAAGAAATGAAAATGATCAATGAAACGAAAAAAATCATGCATATGCCGGAATTAAAAGTTTCCGCCACATGCGTCCGGATTCCTGTTGCAACCGGCCACTCGGAATCTGTTTATTTTGAAACCGAAAAGGGCGGCACAAGTGCCGGGCAGATCCGGGAAGTGCTCGCGTCTGCGCCCGGTGTTGTGCTGGAAGATCGCCCCGAAGAACAGATTTACCCGATGGCTGTCAATGCGGTCGGCAAGTATGACACTTTTGTCGGGCGGATCCGCAAAGACCCGGATGAAGACAACGGATTCCATATGTGGGTTGTTTCCGATAATTTGCTGAAAGGCGCTGCCTCAAATTCCATCCAGATTGCGGAAAGCCTGATTAGGATGGGGCTCATCTGATTGAGGGGGCAATTTAGGCTGACCTTTTTGCAATATTGGTGATAAGATATAGGGAAAGCGAAGTTTATGCCGGAATCCGGTAATCGGAGAAGGTTCCATTTCCCGATATATTTTATGGACACGTATGCCAAAAAATATGCCGCGGCTTTTTCCGGCCGGGAAGGGAACGGTTTAAAAACGGCCGGCCCTTTAAACATGGCTTTGGCAAAAAACCGGCCGGCAAAGCCCGCTCGTTACCGGAATCACTGTTCTTATTTATTAGTTTATAACAGAGGTGTTCTTCATTGAAAATCGTTGTCCAAAAATTCGGCGGCACATCCGTACGGGATCATGATGCAAGAATGCATGCCAAACATCATGTAGAAAAAGCACTGGAAGAAGGCTATAAGGTGGTTGCCGTCGTTTCGGCGATGGGTCGCAAAGGGGAACCGTATGCAACCGATACGCTCCTGTCGCTCGTTGGTGGGTCCGAAACCTGTTTAAGCAGACGCGAGCAGGATTTGCTGTTGTCAACCGGCGAAATTATCTCCAGCCTTGTGTTTGCCAATATGTTAAACGCGCACGGCATCAGCGCTTGCGCCCTGACCGGCGCGCAAGCCGGTTTCCGCACGAACGCGGAGCATACCAATGCGAAAATTACGGACATGAAGTGCGACCGCGTCCTGCGTGAACTGAAACTGCACGATGTTGTCGTGGTTGCAGGATTTCAGGGGGCCGCAAAAAACGGGGACGTAACCACGCTCGGGCGCGGGGGCAGCGACACATCCGCTGCAGCGCTCGGTGCTGCGCTTCAAGCGGAGTGGATTGATATTTTTACCGATGTGGAAGGCATCATGACAGCTGACCCGCGGATTGCCGAAAATGCGCGGAAGCTTCAGGTGGTCACGTATAACGAGGTCTGCAATATGGCTTACCAGGGTGCAAAAGTGATCCACCCGCGCGCCGTTGAAATCGCGATGCAGTCAAAAGTGCCAATCCGCATCCGGTCCACTTATTCCGACGATATCGGTACGCTTGTCACATCTTTAAGCCACCGCCAGAAACTCGGGACCGATATAAAAGAACGCACCGTTACCGGGATTGCGCATGTACCGAATGTTTCGCAGATCAAAGTATATGCAAAAGACGGGCAGTATGATTTGCAGACGGTTGTGTTTAAAGCGATGGCAGCTGAAAATATCAGTGTCGATTTTATCAATATTTCCCCGACAAGCGTTGTCTACACGGTTTCCGGAGAAGTGGCAAACCGGGCTGAAGCAGTGCTGAAAAAACTGGGGCATGAACCGGCAATTGAACGGAACTGCGCCAAAGTATCAATTGTCGGCGCCGGGATTGCGGGCGTGCCGGGCATTACGTATAAAATCGTGTCGGCGCTTTCCGAAAAAGGGATCCGGATTTTACAGTCTGCTGACAGCCACACGACCATCTGGGTGCTGGTGAAGCAGGAAGATCTCGTTACAGCGGTCAATGCCCTTCATGATGCCTTTAGTTTAGAAAGCGAAACGGAAACGTATGATATTCATGCGTAAAAAATGAAAGATTTTCTGCCGGGTGTTTTTATTTTTCATCTTGCAAAACCCGGCAGGATGAGGAGTGTAAGTATGAGTCGTTTCGGAAAAGTTTCAACGGCAATGGTGACGCCTTTTGACCATAAAGGGAATCTAGATTTGCAAAAGGTGGCAAAGCTGGTTGATTATTTAATTGAAAACGGGACAGAATCTTTGGTCGTTGCGGGAACAACGGGGGAATCCCCGACACTTTCGCCTGAAGAAAAAACCGCGCTGTTCAAGCAGGTTGTGAAAACGTCAAACGGGCGGGTGCCGGTCATTGCTGGAACAGGGAGCAATAACACGTATGCTTCGATCGAATTGACGAAGCGTGCGGAATCATGCGGCGTTGATGCCGTCATGGCTGTCGGTCCGTATTACAACAAACCGAACCAGGCCGGCATGTATGCCCATTTCAAGGCGATTGCGGAATTCACCAGCCTCCCGGTTGTCATTTATAATATCCCGGGCCGGTCGGCTGTCAATATTGAACCGGAAACGATCATCGAACTTTCCAAAATCCCGAATATTGTTGCGGTAAAAGAAGCAAGCGGGAATTTGGATGCGATGGCGCAAATCATTGCCCGTACGCCGGATGATTTTGAATTATACTGCGGGGATGACGGCCTGACGATTCCCGTGCTTTCAATCGGCGGGGCGGGTGTGATTTCGGTTGCTTCCCATGTTGCCGGCCCGGCCATACAGGAAATGGTGCAAGCCTTTTTTGCTGGGGATGTAACAAAAGCGGCAAGGCTGCACCAAAAGCTGCTTCCATTAATGCGCGGTTTGTTTATGGCGCCTAATCCGGCACCGGTCAAAACCGCTTTGCAATTAAAAGGGATGGATGCCGGCGGCGTCCGCCTCCCACTCGTTCCGTTGACAAAAGAAGAACGGGAAACCATTCACCACCTGCTTGGCGATCTTTAAGCAAAAAAAACGGCCCTTCCGGAAAAACGGACAGGGTCGTTTTTTTGCTTAAGCGGGTTTTGAAGAAAGCCCCCATGCCGGCTCCAGGAAAAAAAGCAGGCCCTCTCCCGCCAATCTGCTGGCAAACAGCAGATTGGCGGAAATAGGCAGCATTTGTCGATGGAAATATCACGCTCTCTTCATTGACCGGATATACCCTTTTCGGTTAAGCTATACATAAGAGAAAGGAACGGACAGCAATTTATTTTTACAGGCTCGGAAAGTCTTTTTCGATAGAACCGGGACGGTGCAAGTGGACGTGCGGGCGCCTGGTGCCAGGCATGGCGTTTTAAAAGGGATGCGGCGGAAGAGCCGGCCGCTTATTTTTTATGCCGGGAACTTGGATATGCGTAAGGCCGTATCGGATGGAATCCGGCAACCCCTTGCGATCTATCAAAAAGAAACGTGATTCCTGCTCTAGAATTTCAAACAACACAGGAGGAAAAGAATTTTGCGTAAGGAAAAAAACGAAACCATTAAGGTCATTCCTTTAGGAGGAATTGGTGAAATCGGAAAGAATATGTACGTGGTGGAAACCGGAGAAGACCTGTTTGTGCTTGATGCCGGGCTGATGCTGCCGGAAGACGAAATGCTCGGGATCGATATTGTCATCCCGGATTTTACTTATTTAATGGAAAACAGGCAGCGGATAAAGGGAATTTTCTTGACACACGGGCATGAGGACGCGATCGGCGCCCTGCCATATATCCTGATGAAACTCAACGTGCCGGTGTTTGCCACAAAGTTTACCATCGCGCTGGCGAAAGAAAAGTTGAAGGAACTAAAAGTGAAAAAGCATATCCGCTTTAAAGAAATTGATGCCGATACGGTTCTCCATTTTGATGCTGCAGATATTTACTTTTTCAAAACAACACACAGCATTCCCGACTCGGTCGGCATTTGCATTTCCACATCGGAAGGCAATATTGTGTATACCGGCGATTTTAAATTTGACCAGGAAATGGGCGGGCATTATCGTTCGGAAATCGGAAAAATGTCGAAAATCGGCGAAGAAGGCGTGCTCCTGTTACTATCCGACAGCACGGAAGCGGAACATCCGGGATATACGACCCATGAGTCTGTTGTGGCGGAAGAAATTACGGATGCTTTCTACGATGCAAAGGGCCGGATTATTATCGCGAGCTTTGCCTCGAACTTAATCAGAGTGCAGCAAGTGCTCGATGCGGCTTCTACTACCGGCCGCAAAGTTGCGTTTGTCGGAAATTATCTTGAAAAAGTATATAAAATTGCATTAAAATTGGGATACTTGCAGGCCCGGACAGATGACCTCATTATCCCGCTGCAGCAAATTTCAAAATACCGGGACGAAGAACTGGCGATTTTGACAACAGGGAGTCAGGGGGAACCGTTTCTCGTCCTTCAAAAAATGGCGAAAAAGAACCATAAGCAGGTCAATATTCAAAAAGGGGATACGGTCATCCTTGCCACAACGCCGTCTCCGGGGCTGGAACTGTTCATGGCGAAAACGATTGACATGCTTTACCGTGCAGGAGCCGATGTTTACGCGGGCAACCGGAAAATCCACGTGACCGGCCACGGCTGCCAGGAAGATTTAAAGCTGATGCTTGATTTAATGAGGCCAAAATACTTTGTCCCGATCCAGGGGGAATACAGGAGCCTGTATGCCCATGCAAAACTGGCGTACAAAACGGGGATGCCGAAAGAATCGGTCATCATCTCAAGCAACGGGGAAGTATTGGAATACAAGCACGGCAAATTCCAGGCGAGCGGCCGGGTTGCTTCCGGCAATATTCTCATTGACGGAATCGGCGTTGGCGATGTCGGCAATATTGTGTTGCGGGACCGCAAACTTTTAAGCCAGGACGGAATATTGGTTGTCGTCGTCACGCTTGATAAAAAGCATAAAAAACTGGCTGCCGGTCCTGAAATTATCTCGCGCGGGTTTGTCTATGTCCGCGAATCCGAAAAGTTGATCAGCCATTCATCCAACATCGTAAAAGAAGTGGTGGAACAGAACACGTCACAAGATGCTTTTGACTGGACGAGTATTAAACAGGGGATCCGCGACCATCTCAGCTCCTTTTTATATGAGCAGACGAAAAGGCGCCCGATGATCCTGCCAATTATTATGGAAGTTTGATGCCCATGCCGGACAGAGGGCGGGGCGGGGGTTCCCGCGTGCCCGCCCTCTTTGTGGCACAAGGCCCGCCTGGTGCACCATTAAAAATGCAAGGCAAAGCCCCGCTTCCGGTTCCGGAAACCGCGGGGCTTCCGTATGAAAACCCCTTCCGTGCAAATAATAAGGCGTAAAGGCGTTAAGCCCTTACATTACAGGCAAAAGGGGTTTTAGAAAAATGAGCGACCAGCAACCGAATAAAGAAGAACCGAAAGAAGGAAATGCGGCATCCGCGCTTGTAGAGAAAATCCAGCAGCTCGGCCAAACAAATGTGCCGCAGCTCGCGCAGGACTCCAATATCCACTGCCTGGCCATCGTCGGCCAGATTGAAGGGCATCTGCAGCTGCCGCCCCAAAATAAAACGACAAAGTATGAGCATATGATCCCCCAGCTTGTCGCGATTGAACAAAATCCGAAAATTGAAGGGGTGCTCGTCATTCTGAACACGGTCGGAGGGGATGTGGAAGCCGGGCTTGCCATTTCCGAAATGCTTGCATCCCTTTCCAAACCCACTGTTTCGATTGTGCTCGGCGGGGGGCATTCTATCGGCGTGCCGATCGCTGTATCCTGTTCGTATTCCTTTATTGCTGAAACCGCGACGATGACGATTCACCCGATCCGGCTCACAGGCCTTGTCATTGGCGTCCCGCAAACATTTGAATATCTGGATAAAATGCAGGAACGGGTGATCAAGTTTGTGACACGGCATTCGCATGTAGAAGAAGAGGTTTTTAAAGACTTAATGTTTGCGAAAGGGAATTTGACAAGGGATATCGGCACCAATATTGTTGGCCAGGAAGCCGTTGAGTACGGTTTGATTGATGAAGTGGGCGGGATTGGCAAAGCGCTTGGCAAATTAAACAGCCTCATTGAAAAATACCGGGATGAAAAAGGGAAAGAGGGGCTGATCCAATGATTCTCTACACGATGATGCCGCAGGAGCTGATTTTTCCTGAAGATGCAAACGCCTGGAATAAAATTGAAATGTTAAACGTAAAAGGCGTGCCGGTACTGGCGGAGCAGCTTGATGAAGGATACCGGATTACCCGTATTCTCAGCTCCAATCCTTTTGACTATCTGAACCCGGAGCTTGCACCCGGAAATGTGATCCGCCATTTCGGGCCGTAAACCACCCGGGCCGCAAATATGCTATAATATGTTAAAACAAGCAGCCACACAGGCTGCTTTCTTGCATCCCGTTCCGGCAGGCAAAGCTGAAAAATACGTTTTCACTATCGAAGGTGGTTATATGGCGAAAAAAAAGCGGCGCAGAAGAAAAAAAGCTGCTGAACAAATTAAGATAGATTTAAAGTTTGAGTTGCTCGGCATTATCCTGCTTACGCTCGGCATTTTTACCCTTTACCATATCGGCAAAACGGGCACAACCCTGATTCTGTTCTTCCGGTTTTTCTTCGGCCGGCTGTACTGGGTTGCGGTTGCCTCTCTGGTCGTGCTCAGCGTGTTTCTCATGATCAAACGGGCATGGCCTGCATTTTTCACTGTCCGCATGACCGGATTTTATCTTTTATTTGCGAGCGCCCTCCTTTACTGCCATGAGCGGCTTATCGGGTCATTGGCAAAAGCGCATGAACTGTCCGGCAACAGTGCGGTCGTCAATACGATCAGGATCTGGCATCAGGAGGAGCAGATCTGGTGGAAGCTTGTGCTCGGGGGGGATGTGCACGGCAATATTTTCAGCACGCAGATCGGCGGCGGCATGGCAGGTGCGGTTTTATATGCGGCTTCCCATTTTTTATTTGACTCGGCGGGTACGAAAATCATTTGCGTTTTACTCGCGCTCATCGCCCTGATGCTTTTAACGGGCAAGCCCGTAAGCCCGTATGTGGAAAAGGCACTGGAAGGGCTCTGGCTGTTTTTAAAAAAGCAATGGAACCAGATGAAAACAGAGTTTGGGGCATGGCGGGAAGCCAAAAAAGAAAAACAGGAAAAGAAACGGCAGAAAGCGCCGTTGCAGCCGCAATCCGCCTCCGCAGATGGGGAAGGCCATGACGGGGATGCCGGGCCGGCAAGCGGGGAAACGCCTCCCCCGATTATTTCCAGCTTTACGGAGCAATATGCCGGCGCGGCTCCGCAAGCGGAAGAGGCGCAGCCGGAAACGCCGGATACAGAAGCGGAAGAGGACCATACGCCTCCGATCCAGTTTACGGAATATGAAAATGAAGATTATCAATTGCCGCCCCTGACGCTGTTAAAAAGGCCGCGGGCAGCGGACCAGAGCAGCGAATATAAAGCGATCCATGCCAATGCGGCAAAACTTGAACGGACTTTCCAAAGCTTCGGGGTCAAGGCACGTGTGACACAGGTGCATTTAGGGCCTGCCGTTACAAAATACGAAGTGCACCCCGATGTCGGCGTGAAAGTCAGCAAGATTGTCAGTTTAAGTGACGACATTGCCCTTGCGCTGGCGGCGAAAGATATCCGGATGGAAGCGCCGATCCCGGGGAAATCAGCGATCGGCATCGAAGTCCCGAATAAGGAAATCGCGGTCGTATCGCTCAGGGAAGTGCTCGAAGGAAAGGAAAATAACCCGCAGGCAAAACTGCAGATCGGGCTTGGCCGGGATATTACAGGGCAGGCAGTGCTCGCGGAGCTGAATAAAATGCCTCACCTGCTTGTGGCCGGCGCAACGGGGAGCGGGAAAAGCGTGTGCATTAACGGCATCATTACGAGCATCTTAATGCGCGCCAAACCGCATGAAGTGAAAATGATGATGATTGACCCGAAAATGGTCGAATTGAATGTTTATAACGGTGTCCCGCATTTGCTTGCGCCGGTTGTGACCAATCCGAAAAAAGCTTCCCAGGCGCTGAAAAAAGTCGTGAATGAGATGGAACGGAGGTATGAGCTTTTTTCCCATACCGGCACGCGCAATATCGAAGGATACAACGACCATATTAAAAAAAGCAATATCGAAACAGGGGACAAGCAGCCGCTTTTGCCTTATATCGTTGTCATTATTGATGAGCTTGCCGATTTAATGATGGTGGCAAGCGGCGATGTGGAAGATTCCATTACGCGGCTGTCGCAAATGGCGCGGGCGGCAGGCATTCATCTGATCATTGCCACGCAGCGGCCGTCCGTTGATGTCATTACCGGTGTCATTAAAGCCAACATCCCGTCAAGAATCGCTTTTGCCGTATCTTCGGCGACTGACTCGAGAACGATTTTGGATACGGGCGGCGCGGAAAAACTGCTTGGCCGGGGGGACATGCTGTTTTTGCCGGTCGGGGCTTCCAAACCGGTCCGCGTCCAGGGCGCTTATCTTTCCGATGAAGAAGTGGAAGAAGTCGTTGATTTCGTCATTTCCCAGCAAAAAGCCCAGTACCAGGAAGAGATGATTCCGGAAGAGCCCCAGGACCAGCCGGATTTCGACGACGAATTATATGATGAAGCAGTTCTCTTAATCTCGGAAATGCAGACTGCTTCCGTCTCCATGTTGCAGCGCCGTTTCCGGATTGGCTATACAAGGGCGGCGCGGCTAATTGATGCAATGGAAGCAAGAGGGGTTGTCGGGCCGTATGAAGGCAGCAAGCCGCGTGCGGTTTTGATCCCGAAACCGTCTGAAGAACAGAGCTCGTAGTACGCCCCGCAAGCTTGCGCGCACCGCAGCGGCCGCAAAACGCCGCGATGCGCAGTTTTTACTATTTTCGACAAAAATATAAATTTATGTTTCTTTCGCAATTAAAAAATGATATATTTATGACGGTAAGCTGGATTCGGTTTCTTTTGAAAAGCCGTTATCCAAAAATAACTTTCCCGGGGGGAACAAAAGTGAAAAAGCGTAAATTTGGTTTGGCTCTTGCCGCTGTCCTGGCAGCAGGGACGCTTCTCGGCGCATGCGGCACAAAGAGCGACAATTCCGGCAGCAAAGGTAAGGACAAGTTTACCGTTGCACTCGTAACCGATACGGGCGGAATTGACGATCGTTCTTTTAACCAGTCGGCATGGGAAGGCTTGCAGCAGTTCGGGAAGGACAATCACTTGTCAAAAGGCAAAGACGGCTTTGACTATCTGCAATCCAAATCGGATGCAGATTACACAACGAATCTGAACACGGCCGTCCGGAAACAGTTTGACCTCGTTTACGGTGTCGGCTACAAGCTGAAGCCGGCCATTGAAAAAATTGCGGATCAGCGTAAAAATACCAATTTCGCAATCATTGACGATGTCATTACCGGAAAGAAAAATGTGGCGAGCATTACGTTTAAAGAACAAGAAGGTTCCTTCCTTGTCGGGGTCGTGGCAGGTATGGCGACAAAAACCAATAAAATCGGATTTATCGGCGGGACAGACAGCGATTTGATCAATAAATTCGCAGCCGGGTTCCGTGCGGGCGTCAAAGCTGCTAATCCGAAAGCAAATGTGCAAATCCAGTATGTCGGCTCGTTTGATGATGCAAGCAAAGGGCAGTCGATGGCTTCAGCAATGTATAAATCCGGCATCGACGTGATTTACCATGCAGCCGGCGGCAGCGGGAAAGGCGTCTTTACAGAAGCGAAAAATATTAAACAGAATGATCCAAACAAAAACGTCTGGGTCATCGGTGTGGACCGCGACCAGGCAGATGAAGGAAAGGTAACGGTTAAAGGAAAGGAATACAATGTAACACTGACTTCAATGGTCAAACGGGTTGATAAGGCAGTCATCGATTTATCGACCAAAGCGAAAGACGGCAAATTTCCGGGCGGGAAAAACATTGTTTACGGCTTGAAAGAAGATGCCATCGGGATTGCGCCGACACAGGACAATTTAACGCCTGAAATGAAATCGGCCGTGAAAGACTGGAAACAAAAGATCATAAACGGGAAAGTGAACATTCCGTCAAAATTAAAATAATCGATCCATCTCACGGGACTGGTTTTTGCCGGTCCCGTGTTAAAAATGTTTAAAAAATGAAACAATTTTAGCCATCCACAAAGGCAGGGCGGATTCCCCGAAGCTGCCGTCTGAAGACGCCATGACGATTGCTTTCTTTAGACCCCAATGGTAAGGAGTGATAAAGGGTGGATTACGTAATTGAAATGCTCCATATTCGCAAAGAATTTCCGGGAATTGTTGCGAACGATGACATCACCCTGCAGGTAAAAAAAGGAGAAATCCACGCGCTGCTTGGAGAAAACGGCGCCGGAAAGTCGACGTTAATGAATGTACTTTTCGGGCTGTATCAGCCGGAAAAGGGAGAAATCCGTGTAAACGGCCAGAAAGTGAACATTACAGATCCGAATGTGGCAAATGATCTCGGCATCGGCATGGTTCATCAGCATTTTATGCTCATTGATAAGTTTACGGTGACTGAAAATATTATACTCGGCAAGGAACCGAAAAAATCCGTTACCATCGATGTCAAAAAAGCGGAACAGCAAGTCCGGGAAATTTCCGACCGTTACGGGCTGGATGTGGATCCGCAAGCGAAAATTTCAGATATTTCCGTCGGCATGCAGCAGCGGGTGGAAATTTTAAAAACGCTGTACCGGGGCGCAGAAATCCTTATTTTTGACGAACCGACGGCCGTGCTTACGCCGCAGGAGATCCATGAACTGATCGGCATTATGAAGACGCTAATCCGGGAAGGAAAATCCATCATTTTAATTACCCACAAATTGAAAGAAATTATGGAAGTATGCGACCGGGTCACCGTCATCCGCAAAGGGAAGGGCATCGGGACGCTTAATGTCCAAGATACAAACCCGCAGGAACTCGCCCATTTAATGGTCGGGCGGGATGTTCTTTTCAAGACGGAAAAAACGGAGGGCCACCCGGGGCAAAATGTGCTTGAAATCGAGCAACTGCATGTGAAAGATTCACGCGGGGTGGAAGCGGTCAGAGGGCTGGATTTAACCGTCAGAGCCGGTGAAATTGTCGGCATTGCCGGTGTGGACGGTAATGGGCAGTCAGAGCTGATTGAAGCGATTACAGGGCTCAGAAAAGCGGACAGCGGCACAGTCCGCCTGAACGGCAAAAACATTACGAACTTAAGGACGCGCAAAGTAACGGAAGCGGGCGTCGCCCATATTCCCGAGGACAGGCATAAATACGGGCTTGTACTCGATTATACGATCGGGGAAAACATGGTGCTGCAAACGTATTACAAAAAGCCGATGTCCCGTAACGGCATCTTAAATTACAAAGAAATTTATAAAAAGGCAAAATCGATCATTGCAGAATTCGATGTGCGCACCCCGAGCGAATTTACAAAAGCGCGGGCGCTCTCAGGGGGAAACCAGCAGAAAGCGATCATCGGGCGTGAAGTGGACCGCGATCCGGATCTTTTGATTGCGGCACAGCCGACCCGCGGGCTTGATGTCGGGGCAATTGAGTTTATCCACAGGCGGCTGATTGAACAGCGGGACCACGGAAAGGCTGTCCTGCTTGTATCGTTTGAACTGGATGAAATTATGAACTTAAGTGACCGGATTGCCGTCATCTATGAAGGGGCCATCATTGATATTGTCGATCCGAAGCAGACGACAGAACAGGAGCTTGGGCTCTTGATGGCCGGTTCCAAAAAAGAAAGGGAAGGTGAACAAACCAATGTCTAACCGAACATTGAACCTTCTGATCCCTGTCGTGTCTGTCATTCTCGGCCTTTTGGCAGGCGCATTGATTATGCTTGTCAGCGGCTATAACCCGGTGAATGGATATATTGCACTCTGGAACGGCGCTTTCGGCCAGGTTTTTTACGTCGGCGAAACGCTGCGGCTTGCAACGCCCTATATTTTTACGGGGCTTGCGATTGCATTTGCATTCCGGACCGGGTTGTTTAATATCGGGGCTGAAGGCCAGCTGATCGTCGGATGGATTGCGGCTGTCTGGGTCGGCGTTGCTTTTGATCTGCCAAAAGTAATCCACTTGCCGCTCGCAATACTTGCCGCCTGCTGCGCCGGGGCATTTTGGGGATTCATTCCCGGCCTTTTGAAAGCGCGGCTCAGGGTGCACGAAGTCATTGTGACCATTATGATGAATTATATTGCGCTGCACACATCCAACTATTTAATCCGGAATGTGCTTTCAAAGCAGCAGGATACGACACCGCATATTCATCATTCGGCATCCCTTTCGTCTCCTTTTTTTCAGAAGATTACCGACTTTTCCACCTTGCACAATGGCATTTACCTTGCTTTGGTTGCTGTTGTGGTGATGTGGTTTATCATTGAAAAGACCACGCTCGGCTTTGAACTGAAATCGGTCGGGTTTAACCAGAGCGCATCCGAATACGCCGGCATGAGTGTGAATCGCAGCATTATCCTTTCCATGGTCATCTCCGGCGCTTTTGCCGGGCTCGGCGGCGCAATGGAGGGGCTCGGGAATTACGGCTTTGCCTTTTTGCAATCTTCTTTCTCCGGCATCGGGTTTGACGGCATTGCGGTGGCACTGCTCGGCGGGAATACGGCGCCCGGCGTTTTGATCGCAGCTGTTTTATTCGGTGCTTTAAAAGTCGGCTCGCTGAACATGCCGGTCGATGCCAATGTGCCGAATGAGCTGGTCAACATTGTCATTGCTTTGATTATTCTTTTTGTCGCATCCGGCTATATCATCAAATGGTCTCTGGCCCGTTTGAAAAGGGAGGCGAAATAAAATGCATTTTATGACCGCTTTGGAAATCATGATTTCGGCATCTTTACTATCTGCAGCGCCACTTATTTTTACTGCTTTGGGAGGCGTTTTCTCCGAACGTTCCGGCGTGGTGAACATCGGCCTTGAAGGGCTAATGATCATGGGGGCTTTTATATCGATTGTCTTTAACTTAACGTTTTCGCATGCCCTAGGCGCCTGGACGCCGTGGATCGCGGTGCTGGTGGCGATGCTTGTCGGCGGATTATTTGCCCTGATCCATGCGGCTGCATCCATTTCTTTCCGCGCCGACCAGACAGTCAGCGGCGTCGCGATCAACTTTCTTGCGCTCGGCGTCGCCATGTTTCTCATCAAAAACATTTACGGAAAAGGCCAGACCAATACGATCAGCGAATATTTCCAACAGGTGGATGTTCCCGGCCTCAGCCATATTCCCGGGATCGGCAAACTGTTTTTCCAGGGGATCACATACCCTTCATACATCGCCATCCTGATTGCGATTCTCGTCTGGTTTATCCTTTATAAAACGCCGTTCGGCCTGCGCCTCCGCTCGGTCGGGGAACATCCGATGGCGGCCGATACGATGGGCATCAATGTTGTAAAAATGCGTTACTTTGCCGTCTTTTTATCCGGTGTATTCGGCGGGATCGGCGGGGCCGTGTACGCGCAGTCGATCACCCTGAATTTCAGTTCCTCGACGATTTCAGGGCAAGGGTATATGGCGCTCGCTGCGATGATTTTCGGCAAATGGAATCCGCTTGGCGCGATGGGGGCCGCTTTATTTTTCGGATTTGCGCAGAGCCTCAGCATCGTCGGCAACAGCATTCCGTATTTGAAAGAAATTCCGAACGTTTATTTGCTCATTGCGCCGTATGTCCTGACCATTCTGGCACTTGCCGGGTTCATCGGGCGTGCGGAAGCCCCGAAAGCGGACGGTGTCCCTTATATCAAGGGTGAACGCTAATTTATTCCATCCGGCATCAGGCTGCTTTCCCCGTCTGGTGCCGGTTCTTTTTATGTGCCGTAAAACTTGCCGGGACACCTGTCTCCCCTGTATAGTAAAATTAATGCATTTACAGGTTAAACAACCCCGCAGTCAGGCATACTTTTACTATTGGCACGAAGCTCGTTGAAAAAGGAGGATCCATATGGCCATTTCAAAAGAGACGGTTCGCAAAATGAAAGGGTACACACTACATACCATCAAAACGGACAAATACAAAACGAATACGCTTGTATGGAAAATGAAAGCGCCACTTGAAAAAGACACGGTTACGCTGCGGGCTCTGCTCCCGAATGTTCTTCAAAGCAGCACGGGGCGATTGAAGACGACCGCAAAATTAAGGGCGTATCTCGATGATTTGTACGGCGCTCATTTTTATGTCGATACGGCCAAAAAAGGGGAATACCATATTCTGACCTTTACGATTGAAATTGCGAACGAAAAATTTTTGCAGGATGCAGAACCGCTGCTCCAGCGGGGAGTTGAATTTTTGGCGGAAGTTTTGCTGAACCCGCATGCAGACGGCGGGCAGTTTGACAGCCAAACGGTGGAGAAGGAAAAACGGGTGCTGAAACAGCGGATCCAGTCTGTATACGATGATAAAATGCGGTATGCAAGCATGCGGCTGATTGAAGAAATGTGCAAAGAAGAGCCGTACGCACTGCAGGCAAACGGCGTTCTTGATGATGTGGACGCCATCACGCCCGCTTCGCTTTATCAATATTATCAAAAAGCGATCCGGGAAGATGAACTGGACTTGTTTGTGACGGGCGATGTCGATGAAGACCGGCTTGCGGCCATTTGCGAATGCCTGCGTTTTCCGGACCGCGAGCCGAAACGGGCTGCCTCAAGAACGCTCCAAAAGGTCTCCGGCGTCAAAAAAATCAAGGAATCCCAGGATATCCGCCAGGGCAAGCTCAATATCGGCTACCGCACCAATATTACGTTCGGAGACAGCGATTATTTTCCGCTTCAGATGTTTAACGGCATTTTCGGCGGTTTTTCCCACTCCAAGCTTTTCCTGAATGTACGGGAGAAAGAAAGCCTTTGCTATTATGTCGCGAGCCAGATCGAGAGCCATAAAGGGCTGATGATGGTGATGAGCGGCATCGAATCCGCGAATTTTGACAAGGCCGTCTCCATTATTGAAAAACAGCTGGAAGCAATGAAAAACGGCGATTTCAGCGAACAGGAAATCGGGCAAACGAAAGCCGTTATCCGCAACCAGCTGCTTGAGTCAACGGATACATCCCGCGGCCTCGTTGAAATTTTGTACCATAACGTCATTGCCGGCACCGAAACCGGCGTGGAAGATTGGATAAGGGAAATCAAGGCAGTCGAAAAAGGGGAAATTGTGAAAGTGGCCGCAAAAATTGAACCCGATACGATCTACTTCTTGTCCGGAATGGAGGGGAAATAAATGGAAACCCAACAATTCAGTCAGCTTGGCGAAACGCTTTACGGTGAAACACTTGATAACGGATTAAAAGTATATGTGCTCCCGAAGCGCGGGTTTAACAAAACATTTGTTACGTTTACGACAAAATACGGTTCAGTTGACAACACGTTTGTCCCGCTTGGGAAAAGCGATTTTGTGCGGGTCCCGGATGGCATTGCCCATTTTCTTGAACATAAAATGTTTGAAAAAGAAGACGGGGATGTGTTTCAGCAATTCAGCCGGCAGGGCGCATCGGCCAATGCTTTCACGAGTTTTAACCGGACGGCCTACCTGTTTTCAAGCACCGATCAGGTGATGAAAAACCTGGAAACGCTGGTGGATATGGTGCAAACGCCGTATTTTACCGCACAGACGGTTGAAAAAGAAAAGGGGATTATCGGCCAGGAAATCATGATGTACAATGACAACCCGGACTGGCGGCTGTATTACGGCCTGATTGAAAATTTATATGCAAACCACCCGGTAAAAATTGACATTGCCGGCACGGTTGACTCGATCGCAAAAATCACCGCAGCGCAATTATACGAGTGTTACCATACATTTTATCATCCGAGCAATATGCTGCTGTTTGCCGTCGGAAATGTATCGCCGGATGAGGTGCTTTCTTTTATGAGAGAAAACCAGGCGAAGAAAAAGTACGAAAAAGCACCGGAGATTAAAAGGCGTTTTCCGGAAGAACCGGCACAGGCGGCCGAAAAAGAGCAAAAATTGCATATGAATGTGCAGATACCAAAATGCCTTGTTGGCGTAAAGGCGCTTCATACGAGCCAGCGCGGCGCTGAAATGCAAAAGAACGAACTGGTGGTCAATCTTCTCCTTGACATGCTGTTCGGCCGCAGTTCAGATGCGTACAATGCGTTGTACAATGACGGCCTGATCGACACCAGTTTTTCTTTTGACTATTCCCAGGAGCAGGGATTCGGATTTGCGATGGCCGGAGGGGATACGAAAGATCCGGATCTTTTGGCAAAGCGGCTGAAAGAGGTGATGGTTGGGGCAAAAGAAGGAAAAGGGTTGGCAGAAGAAGCGCTTGAACGGACGAAAAAGAAAAAGATCGGGGGATTTCTGCGCCAGCTGAATTCACCTGAATTTATCGCCAACCAGTTTACAAGATACGCGTTTAATGATATGAATTTATTTGACGTCGTCCCTGTGCTTGAACAAATCCGGTTCAGCGATGTGCTGGAAACGGCGGAAGCTTTTTTTGATGAAGAACGGTTTACCGTTTGCCAGGTTTTACCGAAATAACCCGGGGTAGCCCCGGGTTTTTAAATGGGGGAGAAAATTGAAAAAGTTTGCGTTGATTACGGGTGCGAGCGGCGGAATCGGAAAGGCCACAGCTGAAATGCTGGCAAAAGAAGGATGGAATCTGTATTTGCATTACCACCAAAATGAAGCGGCGATCAAAGAACTGCTTTCCATCTGCCGGCAATTCGGGGCAGAAGCGATCCCGATCCGCGCCGACCTCACAACAGACGGCACCGTGAAAACGATAGCAGAAAATGTTTTTCATCTCGATGCGATCATCCATGCGGCCGGCATTTCCCACTACGGGCTACTTTCGGATATCGATGACGAAGCCATTGACAAGCTTTACCGGATTCATGTAAAGGCGCCGCTTCTGATTATCAGGCAGCTGTTGCCCAAATTGCGGCAAAATGAGGTTTCGCACATTGTGCTTGTCAGTTCAATCTGGGGGCAGGCAGGCGCGGCGTGCGAGGCCGTATATTCGGCGATGAAAGGCGCACAGATCGCATTTGTAAAAGCGCTCGCCAAAGAAACGGCAAGAAGCGGCGTACGCGTGAATGCAGTCGCACCCGGGGCGGTTGGCACCAACATGCTTGCCAGGTTTGCGCCGGAAGAAATTTCAGATCTCGAAGCGGACATCCCGCTTGGCCGGCTTGCCAAACCGGAAGAAATTGCCGGCGCAGTTTCTTTCCTGCTCTCGGGAAAAAGCATTTACATCACCGGCCAGACGATTGGCGTCAACGGGGGCTGGTATATGTAGCCCCGCCCGGCAAAAGATGCAAAGGAATCCGCATTGTTTTTTCACGCGGGTTAACCAAAAAACGGGCAAATTTGCCAACCGCAGCACCGTTCCGCCCGGCCGGTGCCTTGAAAGAAGCACGGGTTCCATTTTCCATGCATAGCCTTCCAAGCCAGGTCACAAACTAAGGTTGAACAACTTGATAGTAGGCTGTGACATGAACGTATTTGAAAACTGGGACCAGTGGAAAAACTTTTTGGGGGACCGCCTCAACCAGGCAAAGCAACAGGGGATGCCCCAGGAAACGATTAACAAACTTGCTGAGCAGGTCGGCGATTATTTGGCCGCACAAGTAGATCCGAAAAATGAACAGGAACGCGTTCTTGCCGATTTATGGTCAGTGGCATCGCAGGAAGAGCAGCAAGCCATTGCCAATGTAATGGTAAAACTCGTTCAAAATAACGGTACCCAGTCATAAAGAAATACCGGCGCATCACAATAACAATTGGCGGCTTTTTAAAAGCCGGCTGTTTGGTGATGCCGCCGGTTTTTTTCATGTCCCGACAAAATTCACGATTTTTAGAGCTTTCACTTCCTTATTGCTGAAAAATCATATATCATATAACCTAGATATGTTCGTTGGGATCCGGATTTCGGGAGGGGTTTTGAGTGGATGACAGGAAAGAGTGGTACTTGGAATATGAAATCACGATCAACCGGCCGGGGCTTTTGGGTGATGTTTCCTCCCTCTTGGGCATGTTAGCGATCAATATCAGAAGCATTAACGGCGTTGACCATAAAAAACGGGGCTTGCTGCTGCTTGTCAAAAATGAAGAACAGATCGGCCGGCTCGAATCGATATTGCAAACAGTGGAAACGATAAAAGTAACGAAAATCAGGGAATCCAAGCTCAGGGACAGACTTGCGGTCCGGCACGGAAGGTATATCCAGCGCGATCATGACGACCGGAAAACATTCCGCTTTGTGCGCGATGATCTCGGGATTCTGGTCGATTTTATGGCCGAGCATTTTAAACAGGAAGGCCATAAGCTGATTGGCATTCGCGGGATGCCGCGCGTCGGAAAAACAGAGTCAATTGTGGCGGCAAGCGTGTGTGCCAATAAAAAGTGGATTTTTCTTTCCTCCACGATGATCAAACAGACGGTGAGAAGCAGCCTGATTGAGGATGAATATAATCCAAACAATATTTTTATCCTGGATGGCATCGTATCCGCTGAGAGGGGAAACGAACGGCACTGGCAGATGATCCGTGAAATCATGCGGCTCCCGGCTGTAAAAGTGGTGGAACACCCGGATATTTTCGTGCAGCGTTCGGAATATACGCTCGATGATTTTGATTACATTATTGAGTTGAGAGAAGACCCGTCACAGGAAATTACATACGACTTGCTCCAGCAAAACCGGATGTTTCAAGGCGGATTTGGAGGATTTGATTACTAGATTGGCAGGTGTTACCATGACGGAATTAGGGAATCGTTTAAAAGAAGCGAGGAAAGAAAAGGGCATCAGCCTGGATGATTTGCAGGAGATGACCAAGATCCAAAAAAGATATTTGAAAAACATTGAAGAAGGAAATTATGATTCAATGCCTGGAAAATTTTACGTCCGGGCATTTATTAAGCAGTATGCCGAGGCAGTCGGGCTTGACCCGGAAACTTTATTTGAAGAGTATGAAAGTGACATCCCCCGTACGGAACAGGAAGAATTTCCCGAGCAACTTTCGCGGGTGCAGACGGCCAAAAGGGCTGCACCGGATACCGTCAAGATGATGAACGTGCTGCCGAGGATCCTTGTCGTCGCCGCCATCATCGCGATTTTATTCTTGCTTTGGTTTATTGTGTATAAGTTTGCCGGCCATAACACGAAGGAAAAATTAAACAGCGGGGCTTCGGGCAATGTAAGCGTGCAAAAAGAAAGCATAAAATCGGCTGAAAAGGTATCATCCGGCAAAAACACCGGCAGCTCTTCCGAAAAAAATGCGGCGAAAACGCCAAAAAAACCGGCATCGGAAACGAAGAAAACAGCCCAAAAACTGGAAACCGTGTCTTCAAGCGGGTACACGACCACCTATAAACTGGCCGGCACCAGCCAGTTCAAACTTGAACTGAAAGCAAACGGCGGCCGATCATGGGTACAGGTGAAAAACAGCGACGGTTCAACCAACTTTCAACAATTGCTGAATGATGGGGACAGCCGGACAGCGGATCTGTCAAAACAAAAACAAGTCACGATTACGGTCGGAAACACCGTCAATACGGAAGTGTATATCAATGGCAAAAAACTAAAATACCATATTCCGGCATCCAAAGAAGTACGCCAGGATATGATCATCCAGTTTAACGGGCCACAAACGGAATAAGCCTTGTTTAAGGCTTTTTCTTTGGAAAATATATGGACAGTTGGAGGAAAATCCAGTGAATTTGCCGAATAAAATTACTGTATCACGCGTATGTTTAATCCCTGTTTTTTTACTCATCATGGCGGTGCCGTTCGATTGGGGCACCTTTGAATGGCTGGGAGCCGAAATTCCGGTCACCCATTTTGCCGGTGCGGTGATTTTTGCAGTTGCATCCATGACAGACTGGATCGACGGCCATTATGCCCGCAAATACAATCTCGTTACCAACTTCGGGAAATTCCTCGATCCGCTTGCGGACAAACTGCTTGTTTCAACGGCGTTTATTTTGCTCGTCGGGCTCAAGCTGGCGCCGGCATGGATTGTTGTCGTGATCATTGCCCGCGAGTTTGCCGTGACGGGTTTGCGGCTAATTTTGGCAGAGGGCGGGGAAGTTGCAGCAGCCAATATGCTTGGAAAAATCAAAACATGGACGCAAATCATTGCCATCCTTTTATTGCTGTTGCATAACTTCCCGTTTTCGGCACTCTCATTCCGCATGGATCTGGTCGCCTTGTGGGTGGCGCTCATCTTTACCATCTGGTCAGGCGCTGATTATTTCTATTTAAACCGGGGCGTATTTGCCCGCTCGAAATAACCAAGCAGTGAGAGCCTCTCACTGCTTTTTTGCCCGCCGGCGCTGATGCTAACCCGGCACGGGCCGCAGGATTTCCGGGAAAAGGCGGCATTGCGGGGCGAATTTCCGGTCTCCTGGATTGGTGCCGCCATGTGTTCGTTTTTTGCTTTAAAAGAAAGGGAGGAATGGAAAGTGAATGCCGAAATAATTGCAGTCGGTTCGGAACTTTTGCTTGGCCAGATCACCAATACAAACGCCACATTTATTGCCGCGCAATTGGCGGAAATCGGCGTGGATGTGTACTATCAGACCGTTGTCGGCGATAACGCAGAGCGGCTCGAAGCGGCAATCCGTACAGCGGAGGGCCGCGCCGATTTATTGATTTTTACTGGCGGGCTCGGTCCGACAAAGGATGATTTAACAAAAGAAACGATTGCATCGCATATCGGAAAAAAACTGGTCACAGACGAAGATGCCATGCGTTCCATCGAACAGTTTTTTATCCGTACAAAACGAAAAATGACGGAAAACAACAAAAAGCAGGCGCTTGTCATTGAAGGCTCGAAAGTGTTTCCGAATGACCACGGCATGGCGCCGGGCATGCTGGCCAAAAGCCGAAACCACTATTACATGCTGCTCCCCGGCCCGCCGCATGAACTGGAACCGATGTTTATCCATTATGCCAGTCCCGCGATCCAGGATGAACTGGAAACGATCGAAAAAATCGAATCGCGCGTTCTCCGTTTCTTCGGGATCGGCGAATCCCAACTGGAAACAGAAATCCGCCAAATATTGGAAACCCAGAGCAATCCGACTGTTGCTCCGCTTGCGAAAGAAGGGGAAGTGACACTCAGGATTACGGCGAAACACCAGTCGGTGGCAACGGCGAACCAAATGATCGATCAAGTGGAAAAAGAGATTTTGCAAATTGCCGGATCGTATTTTTACGGTTATAACGATACGACGTTAATGGAGGCCCTGCTTGAAAAACTTTCAGAAAAACAGCTGACGCTGGCCTGCGCGGAAAGCCTGACTGCCGGCAAATTTGCAGCGGAAATGGCGTCCATCCAGGGTGTCAGCACGATGCTGAAAGGCGGCGTTGTTGTCTATTCGAACGAAGCGAAGATGAAGCTTGCCAAAGTGAAAAAAGAAACACTTGACAAGTACGGCGCCGTCAGCAGCCAGTGTGCAAAAGAACTGGCGGAAAATATCCGCAGCATCATGGATGCCGACATTGGCATCAGTTTTACAGGTGTGGCCGGCCCGGACCCCCTTGAAGGCCATCCGCCGGGAACCGTGTGGATTGGCATTGCCATAAAAGGGAAAGAAACGGCCGCCTATCTGTTGGAACTTTCCGGATCCCGGAACAACGTCCGCACGAGATCGGTGAAATACGGCTGCTGGCATTTGCTGAAACTGCTTTAGTCCGAAAGCCGCTTCTGCTCATTGCAAATGGCGGAAGCGGCCTTTTTACGAAAAAATTTGTTTGCCAAAAATTCAATTTTCGGCTCTTTTTGCCGGGGAAATTTCCATTTTTGCAGGGGAAAAACCCCATTTTTTTGCCGGATTTTTGCAAAAAAGAGACGAATAGGCGTTCGACATTTTGCTTGGCAAACACGGAAAAAACGGGTATAGTATAGATATAGATTTATTGCTTTCAAGAGTCCGTGATGAATAAAAGGAGGAAATTTTGTGAATGATCGTCAACAAGCCTTAGACCAGGCTCTGAAACAAATAGAAAAGCAATTTGGCAAGGGTTCCATTATGCGGCTGGGCGAGCAGACCGACCGGGTTGTCTCCACGATCCCGACCGGTTCGCTTGCGCTTGATATTGCCCTTGGTGTCGGCGGCTACCCGCGCGGCCGCGTCATTGAAATATACGGCCCTGAAAGTTCCGGTAAAACAACGGTTGCCCTGCATGCGATTGCGGAAGTCCAGGCACAGGGCGGACAGGCTGCCTTTATTGATGCGGAACACGCACTTGACCCGGTTTATGCCCAAAAGCTCGGTGTCAACATTGATGAACTGCTCCTGTCCCAGCCGGATACGGGCGAACAGGCGCTGGAAATTGCAGAAGCGCTCGTCCGCAGCGGCGCAGTGGACATTATTGTCGTTGACTCTGTTGCTGCGCTTGTGCCGCGAGCGGAAATTGAAGGAGAAATGGGCGATTCCCATGTCGGCCTCCAGGCACGGCTAATGTCCCAGGCGCTGCGGAAATTATCGGGTGCGATCAACAAATCAAACACGATTGCGATTTTCATTAACCAAATCCGGGAAAAAGTCGGCGTGATGTTCGGCAATCCTGAAGTCACACCGGGCGGACGCGCGCTCAAGTTTTACTCGTCCGTACGCCTTGAAGTGCGCCGTGCCGAACAGATCAAACAAGGGAGCGACATTGTCGGCAACAAAACGAAAATCAAGGTTGTCAAAAACAAAGTAGCGCCTCCGTTTAAAACGGCAGAAGTGGATATTATGTACGGAGAAGGGATCTCAAAAGAAGGCGAGATCGTCGATATGGGAAGCGACCTTGACATCATCCAAAAAAGCGGGGCCTGGTATGCTTATAACGGCGAGCGGCTCGGCCAGGGGCGTGAAAATGCGAAACAGTTTTTAAAGGAAAATGCGGATTTGAAAAACGAGATTGCCGCAAAAATCCGGGAACATTACGACCTGGCGGAAGATGCCGGTTCCCATGAAACCGAAAATGCTGCAGATGAAAAGGAAGCTGTGGAAGGACAGGAAGAATTGAATTTGGAGTAACCTATAAGCGCCTGAAATGCTGACCGCATCCAGGCGCTTTTTGCCGTCCTTTTCCACCGGGCTTTTTTGCGCCGCAAAAGCTGCATGGCTGAAAGGGATCAACACAAATTATGATGGCAATCTTTCCGCTTCACTTGACAATAAAAATTCCCACCTTTAAAATTAATATGTATATTTTATTTTTCTAAAAACGACTTTCTCCTGTACGGAAAGCAAACCCTCCCGGAAGTTTCCGGAAGGGAGCCGGTTTTTAATCCGGCAGCTTTTCCGCGTACGGCTGACAGAACATCCTTGTCTTCAGCCGGACCGGGACGAAACGCATGATGTTTTCATGCCTATACACCGGAGGGGATTGCCCCGGGATCGACGTTTTACTTTTTAAGCCAGGCGCTGTATACTGTAAACCTAAGGATTAATGTAACAGCCGACATTTTTTAACGTGGAAGAAGTTCATAGCAAGAGGAGGTGAGATTGATGGAGTCTCTCATATGGATCATCTCCCTTTTGCTTGTCCTTATCGTCGGTGTAGTTGTTGGCTATTTCATCCGGAGATCAATTTATGAAGCAAAAATTGCAGGGGCGAAAAATGCGGCGGATCAGATCGTCGATGAAGCAAAACGCGAAGCTGACCGCCTGAAAAAAGAAGCCCTGCTTGAAGCGAAGGATGAAAATCATAAACTTCGTACGGATATGGAACGGGAATTGCGTGAACGAAGAAATGAATTGCAAAGACAGGAAAACCGCTTATTGCAAAAGGAAGAGAACCTCGACCGCAAAGATGAATCGCTCGATAAGCGTGAATCGATGCTTGAAAAGAAAGAGGATTCTTTAAACCTGAGACAACAACATATTGAAGAGATGGAAAGCAAATTGGAGGAGATGGTTAACGAGCAGGAGTCTGAGCTGGAAAGAATCTCGGGCCTCAATCGCGAACAGGCGAAAGCCATCATTATTGAAAAACTGGAAAACGAGCTTTCCCATGACATTGCCGTTAAGGTAAAGGAAGCGGAAACAAGGGCAAAAGAAGAAGCCGACAAAAAGGCGAAAAGCATTCTTTCGCTAGCCATTCAGCGGTGTGCAGCCGAGCATGTTGCTGAAACAACGGTATCGGTTGTCAATTTGCCGAATGATGAAATGAAAGGCCGCATCATCGGAAGGGAAGGGCGCAATATCCGGACGCTTGAAACGCTGACCGGGATTGACCTGATCATCGATGATACGCCGGAAGCGGTGATTCTTTCGGGATTCGATCCGGTGCGCCGGGAAACGGCACGCATTGCACTGGAAAAACTGGTTCAAGACGGCCGCATCCATCCGGCCCGCATTGAAGAAATGGTTGAAAAAGCAAGGCGGGAAGTGGATGAACATATACGCGAAGTGGGGGAACAAACCACTTTTGAAGTCGGTGTCCATGGCCTTCATCCGGACTTAATCAAAATTCTTGGCCGGTTAAAATTCCGCACGAGCTACGGGCAAAATGTCCTCAAGCACTCGATAGAAGTCGCATTCCTTTCCGGATTGCTGGCTGCCGAACTCGGGGAAGATGAAATCCTTGCCCGCCGTGCCGGCCTGCTTCATGATATCGGAAAAGCGGTAGACCATGAAGTAGAAGGAAGCCATGTGCAAATTGGCGTCGAACTCGCAACCAAATACAAGGAACATCCGGTGGTCATTAACAGTATTGCTTCCCACCATGGCGATACGGAACCGACCTCTATTATCGCGGTGCTTGTCGCTGCCGCTGATGCTTTATCCGCTGCACGGCCTGGGGCGCGCAGCGAAACGCTTGAACATTACATCAGGCGGCTTGAAAAGCTGGAGGAAATCGCCGAATCGTATGAAGGCGTTGAAAAATCGTTCGCTATCCAGGCGGGGAGAGAAGTACGCATTATGGTGAAACCGGAACAGATCGACGACCTGGAAGCCCACCGCCTGGCACGTGATATCCGCAAAAAAATTGAAAATGAGCTGGATTATCCGGGCCATATTAAAGTAACGGTCATTCGGGAAACGCGGGCTGTTGAATATGCAAAATAAGCGGTGACGTGTTCACCGCTTATTTTCTTTAAACGTTTTGAAAGAAAATGAAGATGGTTTTATAAAGCAAAGAAAGGATTTATTGCATGGAGATTCTATTTATAGGGGATGTTGTCGGGTCATTAGGGCGTGAGATGGTGAACGAATATTTGCCGAAGTTAAAGGCGAAATACAGGCCGCATTTGACCATCGTAAACGGGGAAAATGCAGCCGGCGGGCGCGGGATTACCAAAAACATTTACCGTGGTCTGCTGGATGCAGGTGCGGATATCATCACGCTCGGAAACCATGCATGGGACAACAAAGAGATTTTTGACTTTATTGAGGAAGCAAAATGGATGGTGCGTCCGGCCAATTTTCCGGACGGGACCCCAGGAAAAGGGATGGCGCTGATCAAAGCGGAAGGAACGGAGTTTGCAGTCATCAACCTGCAGGGCAGAACGTTTATGAATGCGCTCGATGACCCGTTCCGGAAAGCAGAAGAGATGGTGGCGCTGGCAAGAAAAAGAACCCATTTTATCTTTGTTGATTTCCATGCCGAAACGACAAGCGAAAAACAGGCAATGGGCTGGTTTCTGGACGGCAAAGTGTCGGCCGTGATCGGGACCCATACGCATGTGCAAACCGCCGATGCAAGAATTTTGCCAAACGGTACTGCCTATCTGACCGATGCCGGCATGACCGGTCCGTACGATGCCATTCTCGGTATGGACAAAGAAGCAGTAATGAAAAAATTTCTGACTTCGCTTCCCGTCCGTTTCGAAGTACCAAAGTCGGGAAGGAAAATATTAAGCGGATGCATCATCAGCCTTGATAAAAAAACAGGCAAAGCTGCAACAATCCAAAATATTTTAATCAATGAAGACCGCCCGTTTATCTCTGAATAAACGGGTTTTTTCTGTTTCCGGATGGATGCCGGGCAGAAGAGCGCCTCTTTTTATGTACCGGCGCTTATGAAGGATGGCATAACTCGCAAAACAAAGGAATATAGTAGCAGTGAAATGATTTTTCCCGCTGTGCGGGGGCAGCTCCCCGGAGTTTTTTGAGCAAGAGACGTTCATGAAAGCCCGCACGACAAGCAGGAGAATCAGCAGCCTGATATGCGGGGCGGCTGCCGGATTTTAAGGCAGCCGCCCCATTTCCAGCGAAGCTGCAAAAGGCCGGGCTGGAAACGGGCAAGAGATACTTCACGTTCGAACATGAATCGTCACTCTGAACGGACATTCGGTTAACGGAAGGAGACAAGTCCTACGGTGTGATGTCAAGGGTTAAAAACAAGTGAATTGGAAATTTTGTTGGCTCTATGTCATAAAAATGGCAATACTGAACTAAGCCTCCAGATAATTGGAATAATCTGGAAGTTTTCAAGTTCAGGCTATCGATGATGGTTACCTGGTTACCTCATCGCGTCACCTTCTTTTTCGGCGCATAAATTTGATCGTTGCGGAGCAGCGCATCGATCAGGCGCACCAGTTTTCTTGCCGTTAAGACGAGGGCGCGTTTGTGTGAGTGCTTATGCACCTCACGATATTTCTTTTGGTAAAAGGCGCGGTACTCAGGTTCGTGTCGCCGGACCAGATTGGCAGCCTCAACCAGGTAATACCGGAGATAACGATTGCCTGTACGCGCAAGCATTTTGTCATCAGCCTCAAAATCACCCGATTGGTGGCGGGGCCAGAACAATCCGGCAAATTTTGCGATCGCGGCTTGGTCGTCAAAGCGCTCAATGTCGCCGATTTCAGCGAGAATCCCAGCACAGCTCACCGGGCCTATTCCCGGAATGGTCTGGAGGGTATTCGGGATTCCATCAAGAACGCGGGCAATCGCCTTATCCAAATCCTTGATTTGGCGTTTAAGATGCCGGATGATCTCAATAGAACTGCCCAGGACCAAGTCAATCGAATCCTCCACACATTTAGAAAGCCGGTAAGAGGACCGGGCAGCTTTTTGGATGGATGCGGCCAAATCCTCGGGATCGCTAAAGCGGCCATGGCCTTTGGTCTGGAGATACATCGCTAAGTCCTCCAGAGGCATTTGGGCAATTTCATCGAGGCTATAGGCCTCAAGCAAAAATTCCGTTATGGCATGGCCGAAGACCGATGTATCCACTTCAAGGTTAAAGGCACTGAATTTGAAAAACAGATGATTCAAAAATACCTGTTGTTCCCGGGTTAAACTTTGAATCAGGTGATAGCGCATCCGTGTTAACCGTTGAAGGGCAAGGTATTGTTCTGACTGAATCACGGATTTCGGCAATCTCCCGAAACGCAAGCGGTCCGCAATTACCCAGGCATCTTTGGGATCGGTCTTGTCCATCTCGGCATAAGCCTTTTTGAAATTTCTCACCAGCTTCGGATTCAGGGTAAACACCTTTGTACGACGCTGTTTCAGCTCGGGATCTTCATGGAAAAACATTGCCGGGTGCCAACTATACACAGATGTGGCCTCCATGGCGATCTGGATGGTGTCATCCGCCTCCGCATGTTGGAGGATGGTGTCTCTTAACTCAGAGGCACCGGGAAGATTGTTTGTCACCGTTTGGGTGGCCAACGTTTCCCCCATTCCATCCATCAGGCAGGCATCGAGGTTTTTGGAGCTCACGTCAATACCGACAAATAAGGGCATATGATTTCCTCCTCTCTGTATTGGGATCGATGGAATCGGACGCTTCGGGATATCCCCAGATGGCTTGCCGATCTGTCAGCCTCGCGTATGAGAACTCATCCGGGCCGTGGGCTGCCTGGAACTGCTCATTTCCAGCACGGAGATCCGGAGGAACGGCCTACGGGTTAGACGTTCAAGCAAGAACCTGGGGATGCAGACTTTTCGAGTAGTCAGGCTACAAGGAGGGGAAGCATTGACCCAAACGATCCTAAGACCATTATCCGGGAACATCGCGAAGCGTCCAAGTCCGAACTTGTATTCCGGGCTCGCCCGGAATACAAAATCTTATATTCACTTGTCAATGAGCAGCAGAATGAACTGGAAATTGACATCCACTTTGGATTTAAACTTATTATACGAGGAGGAGAAGGAATGGAAATATTAAAAGTTTCAGCAAAATCTAATCCTAATTCTGTAGCTGGTGCACTTGCCGGTGTTCTTCGTGAAAGAGGGGGGGCGGAAATCCAGGCGATCGGGGCGGGCGCCATTAACCAGGCTGTAAAAGCCGTTGCCATTGCAAGAGGGTTTGTGGCCCCGAGCGGTGTGGATTTAATTTGCATCCCGGCTTTCACGGACATTCAGATTGAAGGAGAAGAAAGAACCGCTATTAAACTCATCGTTGAACCCCGCTGATATAGATTGGAAAGAAACGCTGTTTGCAGAAGCAGGCAGCTTTTTTTGCATGGAAAAAAGGTTTGCGGAAACTGTCATACTTTGCCGGCAAAAAAGACCCGTACCCATGATAAAGTAAAATCGTGGCGCACTTTATCTTTGCGCCTTTTTGGCGGTTTTTTTACTGCAGCCTGAAAAAGCGGCTGAAGGAGGGGTGGAAGTTGATCCATATCGTTGCTACCGCTGAATCGGCCGGGCAGGCTGAAGCGCTGATTGCGGCCGGAGTGGATACCCTCTATATCGGAGGGAACCGTTTCGGCCTGCGCATGCCCGGCCATATCACGCTTGAAGAAATAGGCGACATTACAAAGTTTGCACACCGGCAGAACAGGAAAGTGTATACAGCCGTTAACGGATTGATGCACAACGGACATATAGAGGCGCTTCCGGAATATTTGTCATCGCTTGAAAAAGCGGGAGTGGATGCGATCACTGCCGGGGATCCGGGCGTGATACAGCTCTTAAAAGAAATGAAACTGAATCTGCCTTATATTTACGATGCGCAGACGCTTGTCACATCGGCAAACCAGATAAAGTTCTGGCTCAAACGCGGGGCAATAGGTGCCGTGGCGGCACGCGAATGTACTTTTATTGAATTAAAAGAAATACAGGCGCAAATCAGGCAGCCCGTCGAGGTACAAGTATACGGCCCGACATGCATCCACCATTCGAAGCGCCGTTTGCTTTCGAATTACACCCAATTTGCGCATCTTGATGCCGGCACAACTGTCCGTGACAGGCTCAGCATCAGCGAGAAGAAAGACCGGGAAAAGCAGTATCCGCTTTTTGAGGATGAAAATGGCACCCATATTTTTTCCGCAGAAGACATTGCGCTCATTCGGTATTTGCCGGATCTGCACAGGGCCGGGCTGGATACGTGGAAACTCGACGGCATTTTGGCCGAAGGGGAAACCTTTACGGACATTGCCGCCCTTTATGTCCGGGCAAAAGAAGCGGTGCTGTCCGGCACATTTGATGCGGCGCGTTTTTCAGCTGAGCTTTTGCAATTGCAGCCGGAAACGCGGAAGCTTGGCACGGGGTTTTTCCTGCGGCAGCCGGATGAAGTACAGTAGGAGGGAGAATATGCGAAACATCATCAAAAAACCGGAAGTACTTGCGCCGGCCGGAAATCTTGAAAAACTGGAAATCGCCGTCCGCTATGGCGCGGATGCCGTATATATTGGCGGACAGGCTTACGGCTTGCGTTCGAGAGCCGGCAATTTTACGTACGGCGAGATGAAGGAAGGGGTCCGCTTTGCGCATGCCCGCGGCGCAAAAGTGTATGTAGCTGCAAATATGGTCGGCCATGAAGGCGATGATGAAGGGGCAGGGGATTTTTTCCGCACACTAAAGGAGATCGGGATTGACGCTGTCATCATCTCCGACCCGGGCTTTATCACCATTTGTATGGAAGAGGCGCCCGGACTTGCCGTCCACTTGTCGACCCAGGCTTCTGCAACAAATTACAAAGCGCTTCAGTTCTGGGAGCAGGAAGGGGTCGAAAGGGTGGTTCTGGCCCGCGAAGTCAGCCTTGAAGAAATCCGCGAAATCCGGAAAAATACCGGTATGGAAATAGAAGCGTTTGTACAGGGGGCGATGTGCATTTCGTATTCCGGGCGTTGCGTGCTGTCCAACCATATGGCAAACCGCGACGCAAACCGGGGCGGATGCGCCCAGTCGTGCCGTTGGAAATATGACTTGTTTGAAAATGATGGGGCCGGCATCTTAACAGCCGGCGGCGAGCCGTTTTCCATGAGTGCGGTGGACCTTACGATGATCCATCACGTGCCGGAATTGATTGAAGCGGGTGTGGGAAGTTTTAAAATTGAAGGCAGAATGAAGTCGATCCACTATGTTTCGACTGTGGCGAATGTGTACCGGGCGATTGTCGATGCCTATTGCGAAGATCCAGGCCATTTTGTTTTTGACCCGGCGTGGGAAGAAGAAATTTGGAAAGTGGCACAACGGGAACTGGCAACCGGTTTTTACTTTGGGGAACCGGATGCCCGCCAGCAACTGTTCGGGCGCCCCCGCAAAATCCCGAAATATACTTTCGCTGCCCGCGTTTTGGATTACGACCCGGCTACAAAAATCGCCACGCTTGAACAGCGCAACCATTTTGCGGCAGGGGAAGAAGTGGAGTTTTACGGGCCGGGGTTTTCCCGTTTCACACAAACCATCCGCAAGCTTTGGGATGAAGACGGCAAATGCATTGAACGTGCCCCGAATGCGCTGATGACCGTGAAAACGATCACCGACCATCCTGTAAAACCTTATGATTTGATGCGGATACGCAAAATGCCGGTGAGTACGGCGCGCTTTTCAAACTTCCCTGTACAGGCTCCAAGTGAATGAAAATTTACCTCAAAACGGCGGGATATCAAAACATGTCCCCGCCGTTTTTTGCATCCACGGCTTTCGTTAATTTGCCTTCCAATGGTATGCAAAATAGATTATGCTATGCATTTTTGCATAAGAAGTTTTCCTTTTTCCCGCCTGTCCCTCCGAAATCCCGCGGCTGCTTTTCCCAAATTCTGAGTTTTTTAAATCCTCCCTTTGTTTTTCTGGCAATTGGTATGAAAATTGCAAAGATGTAGAATAATAGTCCTCCGCGTGGATGGAAGCGGATCTGCCTTATTGGCGTACCAAAAAGCAAACATCTTTGATTTGTGGAATAGAGAGGGAGGATGATAAAATTGGAGAATGTGACATTAAAGCGTTCACTCGGTTTATGGGCCATCGTCGGACTCGGGTTAGGGTATATGACGCCTACCATTGTGTTTGATACTTTTGGCATCGTATCAAAGGAAACCAATGGGGTGGTGCCACTTGCCTATATCACAGCTTTGATTGTCATGCTGTTTACCGCTATCAGTTACGGGAAGATGGTAAAAGTTTTCCCGAACGCCGGATCTGCCTACACGTATACAAGGGAAACGATGAACCCCCATCTCGGGTTCCTTGTCGGATGGGCGGCGTTGCTCGACTATTTGCTGTTGCCCATGGTGAATGCTTTAATTATCCGGATTTATATGGTATCCGTCTTTCCAAACGTGCCCGCCTGGGTCTGGGTGGTGGCGTATGTAGCCGGCGTGACGGGCATCAATGTATGGAGCATGGGGAAAACGTCCAATATGAACACCATTCTTGTTGCTTTTGAATTGGTGCTGATCGCCGCTTTTCTTGTGCTGGCCATTGTACAATTTTCGCACGGGATGGGAAAAGGCACGGTTATCACTTTCGATCCGCTTTACCACTCCGGTGTCCGTTTGAGCGCGGTCCTGACGGGTGCGACAGTCGTATGTTTCTCGTTTATCGGCTTTGATGCGGTGACGATGTATGCGGAGGAAGCGAAAGATCCCAAAATCATGCCGAAAGCGATCATGCTGACGGTTTTTATCGGCGGAGCGGTCTTTTTTATCGCCAGTTATTTCGCGCAAGCCTTGTTTCCGGACGTTTCTCATTTTAAAAACACGGATGACACATTGCCCGAAATCGGATTGTACGTGGGCGGAACGCTGTTTAAGTTATTGTTTATTTCCGGTGCATTTGCCGCCACGGTTGCGTCCGGCCTTGCTTCCCATGCCAGTGTTTCACGGCTGTTATATGTGATGGGGAGAAACGGCGTCCTGCCGAAGCAATGGTTTGGATACGTGCATCCAAAATTCCGGACCCCCGCTTGGAATGTAATCCTTGTCGGCCTGGTGTCGCTGCTTGCGATCACGCCCAGCCTGGAGCTCATTTCCTCGTTTATCAACTTTGGCGCTCTTATTGCTTTTACATTCGTCAATTTATCTGTTATTGCCTTCTTTGTCTTCCGGAAAAAGCGCTATAAAACGGCAAAAGATGTGTTTTCTTACCTGGTGATGCCGGCCGGCGCGGTGGTCGCGAAAGAAGAAGTGTTCAAAAGCTGGTTCCCGAATCCGTTCATGCATACCACCACTTTCGGCAGAAATCCGCTTGCCTGTGCAGCGGCAATTGCCACGATCGGCGTCCTCATCGAGGGAAAACTGCCGGAACGCGCGGCTGCTTGCGGGGAATATTTTTTAAACGGCTTAAAAGAGGCGGCAAAAGGCCACGAAGACATTGTCCAGGAAGTCCGCGGGAAAGGATTAATGATCGGAGTAGAATTCCACTCGGATGAACTCGGTTATGAAGTGGCAAAAGGCATGTTTGACGGGGGTGTGCTTGTTGCGGGAACATTGATTAATTCAAAAACCTTGCGCTTTGAACCGGCGCTTACGATCAGCTATGAAGAAGTCGACCAGGTTATCCGCACGTTTAAACATGTTTTATCGCAAGTAAAGGCATAAAATCCAAAACGGATGAGAAACGCAAAAAGCCTCTGCCTGATACAGGAAGAGGCTTTTTGCGCCGGGCGCGGAGGTAAGCCCCCTTTTTTCCGGTAAAGCGCAAATCCCCGGCGTTTTGCCAAATGCGACTCCGGCACAAACCGCGAACAGATCCGTGTTAATTGGTTAAACAACCGGGATTTGAAGCCCGGTTGTTCCTAGATCGTGAAAAACTTGGCACATACCCGGGCACGAGGTTTGTTGTAATAGGAGAAAAAACCATTTATACTGGTTATACGCATGATGTTTATATGGTTGCCGCAATAGCGCGGCATGGTGCAAACAGAAAGGGGATTGCCATGAACGAGAAACAGCGTTTGGAACAGCAGCAAGTGAACCCTGTAGAGCCTGCGGACAAAAAATCCGAAAAGGACTACAGCAAATATTTCCAATCGGTTTATATTCCGCCAAATTTAAAAGAAGCAAGAAAACGCAGCCGGAAACCGGTCCAGTATTTTAAAGACTTTGAAATCGATGAAGACTTAAAAGGCATGGGCGACGGATTGAAATTTTACATCCGGACTTACGGCTGCCAAATGAACGAACATGACACGGAAGTGATGGCCGGCATTTTTATGCAGCTTGGCTACACGCCGACCGAAACGGTGGAAGATGCGGATGTGGTTCTGCTGAATACATGCGCCATCCGTGAAAACGCCGAAAATAAAGTGTTTGGCGAAATCGGCCACCTGAAACCGTTGAAAACGGAAAAACCGGACATGCTGATCGGGGTTTGCGGCTGTATGTCGCAGGAAGAATCCGTCGTCAATAAAATTTTGCAAAAACACCCGCATGTCGATATGGTTTTCGGCACCCACAACATTCACCGCCTGCCGTACATTTTAAAAGAAGCGTATATGTCCAAGGCAATGGTTGTGGAAGTATGGTCCAAAGAAGGCGACGTGATCGAAAGCCTGCCGAAAGTGCGCAAAGGCAACATCAAGGCATGGGTGAACATCATGTACGGATGCGATAAATTCTGCACGTACTGCATTGTGCCGTATACGCGCGGAAAAGAGCGTTCAAGGCGCCCGGAAGACATCATCCAGGAAGTGCGCGAACTGGCCGCCAAAGGCTACAAGGAAATCACGTTGCTCGGCCAGAACGTCAATGCCTACGGAAAAGATTTTGACGACCTTGAATACGGCCTTGGTGATTTGATGGATGATCTGCGCAAAATCAACATCCCGCGCATCCGCTTTACCACGAGCCATCCGCGCGATTTCGACGACCGCCTGATCGAAGTGCTGGCGAAAAAAGGAAACCTCGTCGAGCATATCCATCTTCCGGTCCAGTCCGGTTCAAGCGAAATTTTAAAAATTATGGGCCGCAAATATACGCGGGAACAATATTTGGAACTCGTCAGAAAAATCAAAGCCGCGATTCCGGATGTGGCGCTGTCCACCGATATTATTGTCGGTTTCCCGAACGAAACCGAAGAGCAGTTTGAAGAAACATTGTCCCTGTATAAAGAAGTCGGGTTCGAAACGGCCTATACATTTATTTATTCCCCACGCGAAGGCACGCCGGCAGCGAGAATGAAAGACAATATCCCGATGAAAGTGAAAAAGGAAAGGCTGCAGCGCCTGAATGAACTCGTCAATGCCTATTCAAAAGCAGCCATGGAAAAATACGAAGGCCAGGTTGTGGAAGTGCTTGTAGAAGGCGAAAGCAAAAACAATCCGGAAATTTTAGCCGGTTACACACGCAAAAACAAACTTGTCAACTTCAAAGGCCCGAAATCAGCGATTGGAAAACTCGTGCAGGTAAAAATTACGAAGGCGAAAACATGGTCACTGGACGGGGAAATGGTGGCTGTGCTTGATCCGGCCGGGGTGGAAGCGTGATGCAGAAGTTTACAAAAGATGATATTGTCGCAAAAGCTGCCGAACTGGCGAAAATGATTGCGGAAACGGAAGAAGTGGATTTTTTTAAACGGGCGGAAGCGCAAATCAATGAAAATGAGAGAGTCCGCAATTTAATTGCCAATATCAAAGCTTTGCAAAAGCAGGCTGTCAATTTGCAGCATTATGGAAAAAAAGAAGCGTTAAAACAAGTGGAAGCCAAAATAGACGAACTGGAAGAAGAACTGGACGGCATCCCGGTCGTCCAGGAGTTCAAGCAGTCGCAGACGGACGTAAACGACCTGCTCCAGCTTGTAACAAACACCATTTCCAATACGGTTACGGATGAAATCATCAAATCCACCGGCGGCGATCTTTTAAAAGGCCAAACCGGATCCCAGGTGAAATATTCTTCCGGCACCCTCCACTGAAAAAAACGGTGTGCACCCGGGTGCACACCGTTTTTTTTTTTTTTTTTTTTTTTTTTGCACGCCCAAGGCAAATCCATTCCCGGGTACGGGCACTCCTTCAGAGCCGCGGCATATGTTAGGATTACCCGGAGGTGGCGGGAAAAAGAATTGGCACACCGGCCTGGGTAAAAGCATAGGATGAATTGAAAATAGATGAGGAGGGTTCGCTCGAATGGCAGAATATAGAGAAATCATTACAAAAGCAGTCGTTGCGAAAGGGCGCAAATTTACGCAGTCCAATCATACGATTTGCCCGCCGCAGCATCCTTCGAGCATTTTAGGCTGCTGGATTATCAACCATAAGTACGAAGCCAGGAAAATAGATAAAGAAGTTAAAATCCGCGGCTCTTATGATGTGAACATCTGGTACTCCCATAATGACAATACGAAGACATCGGTCATGACGGAAAAAGTCGAGTATACCGATACCGTTAAATTGCATTACAGGGATCCGGATTGCCTGGACGACAAAGAAGTCATCGCAAGCGTCCTGCAGCAGCCGAATTGCATTGAAGCGGTCATTTCGCCAAACGGCAATAAAATCATTGTCAGTGTCGAAAGAGAGTTTCTCGTGGAAGTCATCGGTGAAACAAAAGTTTGTGTTGCCATCTCGCCTGAAGGGTGCAGCGATGATGATGAATGGGAAGAAAGCAGCGACGAGTTTGAAGAATTAAACCCTGACTTTTTAGTGGGAAGTGAAGAAGAATAGAAGCCGCAAACTAGGAGGCATACACTCCTAGTTTTTTTCTGGGCGCGGCGGATTTCACCACCAAAACGCTTGTGCCGCTTAGAATGCGATTAAAGTTTTTCCCGGATCCCCACAGCGGGCTTTGCCACAGGAAAGAAAAAACCCGGCACCCCGGAGGAGGCATTGAAAATCAACAGACAAGGCCCGGTTTTTGTAAAATGATCCGTATTTCAATTTATGAAGGCCTTTATGCAAATATGTTATAATAAACAGGATTGAAGAATGATTGATAAGCAGGAAAGGAATTTGGTAAGAATGGCTGCGTATACCCCAATGATCCAGCAATATTTGCAAGTGAAGGCGGAATATCAGGATGCCTTTTTATTTTTCCGCCTCGGCGATTTCTATGAAATGTTTTTCGAAGATGCCATTAAAGCGTCCCAGGAACTTGAAATTACATTAACGAGCAGGGACGGCGGCGGCGACGAAAAAATCCCGATGTGCGGGGTACCGTACCATTCCGCCAGCACTTATATTGAACAGCTGATTGATAAAGGCTATAAAGTGGCAATATGTGAACAGATGGAAGACCCGAAACTGGCAAAGGGCGTTGTCAAGCGGGAAGTCATCCAGCTGATTACCCCCGGCACCCTGATGGAGGGCAAATCGCTCGCAGAAAAAGAAAACCACTATATTGCGTCTGTTGCATCCCTGGCGGACGGGCATTTCGCGATTGCCTATATTGATTTGTCAACAGGGGAGGGCAAGGGTTGCCTGTTGGAAGGCCCGTTTGAAGAAGTGCTGAATGAACTGGCGTCAATCGGCGCAAAAGAAGCTGTGGTAGATCCGGAATTTCCGGATGAGTACGCGCGGCTGATGAAAAATACAGGAAATATCACCATTTCCTTCGAAACGGATACCGCCGTCAAGGAAGGCTTTGAAAAGCTTTTGCCCCAGCTTAAACCGGAGCTTTTGCAGCTGGCTGCGGCAAGGCTGTTAAACTATTTATTCCGCACGCAAAAAAGGAGCCTCGACCATCTACAGCCGGTTGAAATGTATGAAGTCCGCCGGTTTTTAAACATCGATTATTATTCCAAGCGCAATCTCGAACTGACAGAGACGATCCGCGGGCAAGGAAAAAAAGGATCGCTTTTATGGCTGCTCGATGAAACGATGACGGCCATGGGCGGACGGCTTTTAAAACAGTGGATCGGCCGGCCGCTTCTTAAGCAAGAAAAAATTGAAGCGCGGCTTCAAATGGTGGAAACCTTTTTAAACCATTACTTTGAACGGGAGGATATTCGCGGGCGCCTGAAGGAAGTATACGATCTCGAAAGGCTTGCCGGCCGGGTGGCATTCGGCAATGTGAATGCGCGCGACCTGATCCAGCTGAAATGTTCGCTGCAGCAAATCCCGGGCATCCGGGCGGTCATGGAGAGCATGGAAAGCCCGGAAAGCAAAAAACTGGCGGCGCTTCTTGACCCGTGCGAAGAACTGACAGATTTGCTCGAACGCGCCATTGAGGACAGTCCCCCGGTTTCCGTGAAGGAAGGCGGGATGATCCGTGACGGCTATAACGAAGAGCTGGACCGTTACCGCGACGCAAGCAAAAACGGCAAGCAGTGGATTGCAAGCCTCGAACGCGAAGAGCGCGAGCGGACCGGGATCAAGTCGCTGAAAGTCGGATACAACCGCGTGTTCGGCTACTATATCGAAGTGACGAAGGCAAACCTCCACCTGCTCGAAGAAGGCCGGTATGAACGGAAACAGACGCTGGCGAATGCCGAGCGGTTCATTACACCGGAATTGAAAGAAAAAGAAGCGCTTATTTTGCAGGCGGAAGAAAGAATGATCGACCTGGAATACGAGCTGTTTACGGAAATCCGGGCACATGTAAAAGAATTTATTCCGCGGCTGCAGCGCCTCGCAAAAGCGGTCAGCACGATTGATGTGCTGCAAAGCTTTGCCGTCGTAAGCGAAAAACGCCACTACACAAAGCCGGTATTCCGGACAGACGGCGTGCTGAAGATTACGGAAGGGCGCCATCCGGTTGTTGAAAAAGTGCTCGATTCGCAAAGCTATGTGCCAAACGACTGCCTGATGGATGAAAACCGGGAGATTCTGCTGATTACCGGGCCGAACATGTCCGGGAAAAGCACGTATATGCGGCAAATTGCACTGACGGTAATCCTTGCGCAAATCGGCTGCTTTGTGCCGGCACGCGAGGCGGAGCTACCGGTTTTTGACCGGATTTTTACACGGATTGGCGCAGCTGATGATCTCATTTCCGGTCAGAGTACGTTCATGGTCGAAATGCTGGAAGCGAAAAACGCGATTGCAAACGCAACGGAACGAAGCCTGATTTTATTTGATGAAATCGGGCGCGGAACGTCTACATATGACGGGATGGCACTTGCCCAGGCGATGATCGAATACATCCATGATGAAATCGGGGCCAAAACGCTTTTTTCCACCCATTATCATGAGCTGACGGCGCTTTCTGCAGATCTGGGCAAGCTGCAAAACGTCCATGTCACCGCCATGGAGCAAAACGGCAAAGTTGTTTTCCTCCATAAAATCAAAGAAGGCCCTGCAGATAAAAGTTACGGGATCCATGTGGCAAAACTGGCCGGCCTGCCGGAACAAGTAATTCGTCGCGCCGAAAAAATCCTCCATGCGCTTGAAAACCAGGATAATGGCGAGACGCAAATGAACCCCCCGGAAGCGGCTGGTACCAGCGAACCCGCGCAACTGTCCTTTTTTGAAGAGCCAGAAACGCCGCGCCAGAAAACCGTTGAAGCAAAGGAAAGAAAGGTGCTCAAGCAAATCAGGGAACTCGATCTGCTTGAGATGACGCCGCTTGCGGCCATGAATGCACTCTATGAAATCCAGAAAAAATTAAAAAAATAGGTGGTGTTGTCCGCGATGGGAAAAATTGCACAACTGGACGAGTCGCTTTCGAACAGGATTGCAGCCGGTGAAGTGGTTGAACGGCCGGCATCTGTCGTGAAGGAACTGGCGGAAAATGCCATTGACGCGGAAAGCACGGTCATCGAAATTGATGTCTGGGAAGCCGGTATGGAAAAAATCCGTATGATTGATAATGGAACCGGCATCGAGCCTGAAGATGTTGAGCTTGCTTTCTCACGCCACGCCACAAGCAAAATTAAAAACGAACATGATCTGTTCCGGATCCGTTCGCTCGGATTCCGCGGCGAAGCGCTGCCGAGCATTGCGGCTGTTGCCCGTGTTGAGATGGTCACCTCAACCGGAAACGGGCCCGGGACAAAAGCGGTCATTGAAGGCGGGAAATGGGTGGCCCGCGAACAGGCGCCGAGCCGGAGAGGAACCGAAATTACGGTCACCGATTTATTTTTTAACACGCCTGCGCGGTTAAAATATATGAAGTCGATCCATACCGAGCTCGGCAATATTACCGATGTGGTGAACCGCCTCGCGCTCAGCCATCCCGAGGTGTCTTTCCGCCTCCGCCACGGCGGAAAGATGCTGCTTCAGACAAGCGGGAACGGCGATGTGCGCCAGGTGCTTGCCGCCATTTACGGCGTGAACATTGCCAAAAAAATGATTCCGGTACACAGCCAAACGCTTGATTTTGAAATCAACGGTTTTATCGCTTTGCCGGAAATTACGCGGGCTTCGCGCAATTATATTTCCACGATGGTAAACGGCCGGTTTATTAAAAATTACGCGCTTGTAAAAGCCATATTGGAAGGATTCCATACACTGCTCCCGATCGGCCGCTACCCGATTGTGCTGCTATCGCTGAAAATGGATCCGGTGTTAGTCGATGCGAATGTCCACCCGGCCAAGCTGGAAGTGCGGTTCAGCAAAGAAAAGGAACTGTGCCGGGCGATTACGGACGCGATTAAAGCTGCTTTCAAAAAGCAGGAATTGATTCCGTCCGGCATGGTGCGGCAGGCAGAAAAGCTAAAACAGGAACAGGTGTCGTTCCAGCTTGACCATTTGCCGGAAAAAACGAAACCGGAAACCCCGAAAGCTTTCTCTGCGCCGGTTGCGCCGCACCCATCGCCCCGGCCGGAGGAAGCGAAAACGGGGCAGCCTTATAAAAGCCCGGATGCGGAACAGCCGACCGCCGATTTCCCGCCATTTTCAGGAGGAAATTCGGATCCCGTTTTACCGGAAGAGATCCGCGAACCGGTGCGTGCTGCATTGGATGTTAAAGAGGCAAAGGGGCAGCTGGCGGCACAGCAGCCGGCATCCCGCATTCCGCCGATGTATCCGATCGGCCAGATGCACGGCACGTATATTTTTGCACAAAATGAAAACGGCCTGTATATCATTGACCAGCACGCTGCCCAGGAGCGGGTCAAGTATGAATTTTTCCGTGAAAAAGTCGGCGAAGTGAAAAAAGAGGTGCAGGAAATGCTTGTGCCGCTGACTTTGGAATACGCGACGGATGAAGCGATTAAAATTCAGGAGAACCTTGAAGCGCTGAAAGAGGTCGGCGTTTTCCTTGAACCATTCGGGCATAACAGCTTTATTGTCCGTTCCCATCCGACATGGTTCCCGAAAAATGAGGAAAAAGAAGTCATTGAGGAAATGATCGAGCATGTCCTTTCCATAAAAAAAGTCGATGTAAAAAAATTGCGTGAAAAAGCGGCGATTATGATGAGCTGCAGAGGGTCCATCAAGGCGAACCGGCATTTGCGCAATGACGAAATCCAGGCGCTGCTTGATGCGCTCCGGATGGCATCCGACCCGTTTACATGCCCGCACGGCCGCCCGATCATCATCCACTATTCGGTATACGAACTCGAAAAAATGTTCAAACGTGTCATGTAATCCCCGATCACGAAACCCCTTGTTAAACAAGGGGTTTCGTTCTTTTTAACGGATGTTTGACTACAATTTGGCTACATTTATTGCTGGACGCTGTTCTTTCGGAGCGCTTCGCAAAATGGATTACTGTTTTCTTTGTTTTAGCAGATTGACTTCATATTCCGTATCGGCGACTTTACGGTTTACAAAAATAACCCCTTCACGCAGTTCTTTAACAGCGTCCTTGACACCTGCAATTTCGCCATGGGCATGGTGGACATCCATTGACAGGGCATCAAGCTTTGCATCGGTTTCTTCCTGGCGGTCGCGGATTGCCCGAACCATTTGATAAAGTTCATCCTGGCCGGATTTCATAACTTCCAATTTTTTGTTCAGTTCTATTTGGCCTGATTCCATAACTTCCAATTTTTTGTTCAGTTCTATTTGGCCTGATTCCATAGCTTCCAATTTATTGTTCAGTTCAACTTGGCCTGATTCCATAACTTCCAATTTTTTGTTCAGTTCTATTTGGCCTGATTCCATAACTTCCAATTTTTTGTTCAATTCCACTTGGCCTGATTCCATAATTTCCAATTTATTGTTCAATTCCACTTGGCCTGATTCCATAATTTCCAATTTATTGTTCAGTTCTATTTGGCCTGATTCCATAACTTCCAATTTTTTGTTCAATTCCACTTGGCCTGATTCCAACGAGTTTAATTTATCCAGAATAATGTCCAGCCTCTGATCCATTGCCAATCTCCTTTCCATTTGTTTTGGTTCACCTTAATTGGTGTTATAGTAATCAATCAAGGAACGCCGTTTTCCCGTCAGATTTCAGTTCTTGTTTCGCAGTCTGTCATTTTATTATAACGCAATCATTGCGTGCAAAAAACTGGTTTCACACTCCATATTATTGTTGAAAAGAGAGAAAACGGACTGAAGGATTTAATCACGGAATGAGCCGCCCTTGCTTTGTGCGAGCATGCCCAGCTGGTATTCATAAATCAGTTTGTCCAATAATTGGCTTTGGCGGATCGTTTCCGGGTGGTTCATGCCATTTTGTTTGGCACACTGCATCAATTGTTCGCGGAGGATCAAAATAATACGGGGCAGATGGGCAGAGGAAAGTGTGGGATACTGATTCATTTTTTCCATGCAAACATCCCTTTCGGAGAAATATAAGAAGATTAGAAAAACAGTTTTGAAGAAAAGGCAACATAAGCGTGTTTCGGAGGCGGTTGTGCTTAAGATGGCCTTTTAGCGGAGCCGGCAGGCATATCATTTGAATCAGGGCCAATGGCATGCCTGAGCAATACGATATCTTCATATATGCTTTTTTTCACAGCCTTATACGGGCATTTGTGGTATTCATCCAAAAGCCGCCCTAATTCAATAATAAAAAAGAAACGCTCGTCATTTTTGACCATACCAAAAACCTGCCTTACATGGATCATAATCATTATCCTTATTATATAGTATAAATGGATTGGATGTGAAGCAGGACTTTAGACCTATATGCATTTTTTAAATATTTTTTTGTAAGCGAATTTTCAATGATGAATAAAATCCCGAAAAAAGGGAAACTGTATAGATGTTCTGTTTGCTGTTTTATGGTACGATAGAGACAGAAAAATCCGGGGATTTAAAGAATGCTGCAATCTCCAGCATAAAAGGTAGGGTACGAATGGCAAAACAAAAACTGATCGTACTGATCGGCCCGACAGCATCAGGAAAAACGGCGCTTAGCATCCGCCTCGCGAAAAGATTCGATGCTGAAATTATCAGCGGCGATTCGATGCAAGTATACAGAGGCATGGATATCGGCACAGCAAAAATTACGCAGGATGAAATGGAAGGGGTTCCCCATCACCTGATCGACATTAAAAATCCGGATGAGTCTTTTTCGGTTGCTGAATTCCAGCAACTGGTACGGGAAAAAATAAGCGATATTGCTTCCCGCGGCAAGTTGCCCATGATCGTCGGCGGCACGGGGCTTTACATACAATCTGTCTTATACGATTACCGTTTTTCGGACATTGCCGGAGACCCGGCATACCGCGCGGAACTTGAAAAGATCGCAAAGCGGGAAGGGCCCGGCCTGCTTTACAAATTACTGGAAAAAACCGATCCGGAAAGTGCCGCAAAGATTCATCCGCATAATGTGAGAAGGGTGATCCGGGCGCTGGAAGTATGCCATTTTTCCGGCAGGACGATGCAAGACTACCAGAAACAGCAACAGCATGAACCGCTTTATTGTGCGGCGCTGGTGGGGCTTGTGATGGAGAGGGAGAAGCTGTATCAATGCATTAACGAACGGGTCGATCAAATGATGGAACGCGGTTTAATCGAGGAAGCGAGAAAGTTGTATGACAAACATTTGCGCGGTGTCCAGTCCATCCAGGCGATCGGCTACAAAGAACTGTACGATTACTTTGACGGGCGCACGACCCTTGATGAGGCTGTTTCCCGCTTAAAACAAAATACAAGGCGTTTTGCCAAAAGGCAGCTCACCTGGTTCCGCAATAAGTTGGAAATAGAGTGGTTTGACATGACAAAAGAGGAAGAAAAGGAAAAAAAAATTGAAGAAATTTCCGCTTTCATAGCAGGAAAGCTACAATTAAAATCGAATAGTTTATAATATAGAGTATAGCCGGGAACACGCGTGACTTCAGTCATGAGATGCTCCGGGCACCGAACCGCAGAAACTGCGGGGGCTGCCTGCCAAAAATCACCGGAGATCCACCGGCGTTTGCAGGAATCTCGCGGCTTTAGTCATGAGCAGGTTAAAATAGAGAGAAAGAGGAGGATTTGTAATGAACAAAGCTATCAATATTCAGGACCAGTATTTAAACCAATTGCGGAAAGACGGTACGGTTGTCACAGTCTTTTTGATGAACGGCTTCCAGCTTCGCGGCCAGGTAAAAGGCTTTGATAACTTCACCGTGCTGATTGAAACAGACGGCAAACAGCAACTCGTTTTCAAACATGCGATTTCAACGTTCCAGCCGCAAAAAAATGTTCAAATCAATTTTGAGGAAAATTAAAACAAAATGTCCGGCAACTTGCCGGGCATTTTAACGGCTTTCCGAAAGAAGTCTCCCATCCTCAAGGAATGTGAAGGTGCGAATCGCACCAATGAGTAGGTGGGAGATGAATTTCGGTTGGCTTTAGCCAAAGTTATTTTTCCAATCCTTTTCTCAACAATTCTAAGATTGCGGCTGTTCTAGTTGGAATCCCATTTTCTTTTTGATATTGCTCCAATTTTTCTAATATCGTCTTAGGCATACGAATTTCTACACGTTCTTTCTCTTCTCTCATGATTATCACCTCATATTGATTGTACGGATTTTTTACGATATAATCAATATATACGAAATTTTTCCGCACAAAGTGAGGTGAATTGATATGGCCAAGCAAAACAAAGCTTTCAAGTTTCGTTTGTTACCAAACAAAGAACAATCCGCATTATTAGCTAAGACATTTGGTTGTGTTCGCTTTGTCTACAATAAGATGTTAGCTGAACGCAAAGAAACGTATGAAAAGTTCAAGGATGATAAAGAATCGCTTAAAAAGCAAAAGTTTCCGACTCCTGCAAAATATAAAAGTGAATTTCCATTCCTAAAAGAAGTGGATTCTTTAGCTTTGGCAAATGCACAAATGAACTTACAGACTGCTTATTAGAATTTCTTTGAAGGAAATGCGGATTTTCCAAAGTTCAAAAATCGTAAAGCAAAACAATCCTATACAACTAACTTAGTCAATGGAAACATCGAATGGAAAGATGGTCATATCAAGTTGCCTAAACTAAAGCTTGTAAAAATCAAACAGCATAGAGAAATTCCTGCTGATTATAAATTGAAATCCTGTACCATTTCCAGAACAAAGTCAGGAAAATATTATGTTTCCGTACTAACAGAATACGAAAAAGATATACAGCCTAAAACAATAGAAAATGTCATTGGGCTAGATTTTGCTATGGCTGAATTATACGTGAGTAGCGAGAATGAGAAAGCCAATTATCCTCGTTATTATCGTGTGATGTCAGAAAAATTAGCAAAAGCACAACGAATTCTTTCTCGAAGAAAGAAAGGTTCTGCACGTTGGAACAAGCAACGACTAGTAGTGGCTAAGTTACATGAGAAAGTGGCGAACCAACGCATGAATTTTCTTCATCATAAGTCAAAAGAATTAGCTTCTAACTTTGATGCTGTCGTGATTGAGGACTTGAACATGAAAGGGATGTCTCAAGCCCTTCACTTTGGGAAAAGCGTTCATGATAACGGCTGGGGAATGTTCACTACTTTCTTAGCGTATAAGCTAAAAGAACAAGGGAAACAACTTGTGAAAATTGATAAGTGGTTTCCCTCCACTAAGAAGTGTTCTTGTTGTGGTGCAGAAAAACCTGTGAAACTATCTGAACGCACCTACCGTTGTTCGTGCGGTTATGTGGCAGATCGCGACTATAATTCAGCAATCAATATCAAAAATGAAGGTATACGCTTATTAGCGTTATCATAAGTAACAAAACTCTTGGAACAAGAGGGTTAGCTCGGTCAGTTTTCGTTGGCTAGTAAAAGCAACGATAAGTCGAGAAGCCCCCACTTCAATCAAACCGTAAGGTTGATAAGTGGAGGGTAGTTCATATATGGTGTACTGTTATCCGACCCCGAAACATAAACTAATACAGATAATTATTTCTCGGGAAAGCGCAAAAACCGACAAATTCCCCCGCCATTTTGGATGATGCTGATTTTCGGCCGGTGCGGATTTGAAAAACAACCGGTTTTCTTATGCCGAACAACAAGTTTTTGTACGTGGGCATTTGTCACACTCCCGGCCCAATCCGCGTATATTGTCTGTAGAATGCGAGGTGGCGGTGATGGATCAACCGATTCGTATGAAAAATAACGGCCAGATCAATATTGTCCTCCATGCGGGCCAAAGGGAGGCCGTTATTCCCCAGCCGAAAATAGAAACCAGCAAAAAAGATTTATCAGCGGAACATGAAATTTTAAAAGAAATTGAAGATGAACTTGGCACGCTTGTCGGAATGGAAGAAATCAAAAAAATGGTAAAAGAAGTTTATGCCTGGATCTATATTAACAAGAAAAGGGAAGCCGCCGGGTTAAAAACGGGAAAGCAGGCTCTCCATATGATGTTTAAAGGCAATCCCGGCACAGGCAAAACAACTGTCGCCCGATTGATCGGGAAATTGTTCCATAAAATGAATGTATTGTCAAAAGGCCACTTGATTGAAGCGGAAAGGGCCGATCTTGTCGGCGAATACATCGGCCATACGGCGCAAAAGACAAGGGATTTGATTAAAAAAGCGATCGGCGGCATTTTGTTTATTGATGAAGCGTACTCTCTTGGCCGCGGCGGCGAGAAAGATTTCGGGAAAGAAGCAATCGATACGCTTGTAAAGCATATGGAAGACAAACAGCACGAATTTATTTTAATTTTGGCCGGCTATTCAAACGAAATGGATTATTTCCTGAGCCTGAATCCGGGGCTGCATTCCCGGTTCCCGATTGTGTTCAACTTTCCCGATTACTCGGTAGAGGAGCTCATGGATATCGGGAAAAGGATGCTGACTGAAAAAGAGTATACGCTCAGTTTGGATGCAGAACGGAAGCTTCGCGACCATCTGGCTTTTGTCAAAACAACGAGCAACCCTGCCAGTTTTTCAAACGGCCGGTATGTGCGGAATGTAATTGAAAAATCAGTGCGCGCCCAGGCGATGCGGCTGTTGATGCAGGCTTGCTATGACCGCCATGAGCTGGTCACGCTGCACAGCAGTGACCTTGTTTTTCCGGACTGACGCCCCTGCGCCCTCTGCGGTTTTCCGCAGGCGCTTATTTTCCGTCCGAAAGCTTAAGCCGGTTTTGCCGGCTAGCTGTTTCGCCCGGAAAATAAGCAGCTTGGGGATACATTTTCAAGTCATGCGGGCCCGGGCATAACAGCGCCCGGCCTTTTTTAATGCGGGCGGAAAAAAAGCCATATCGCACGAAGCCATGCCCTGTTTTCCAAAAAAAGGCGCCCGGACATGTTATCTTTGTGCGTTTTTTGGTAAGATAACAGGTATACTGGACGGAACAGGTGATGAAATGGAAAATAATAAAGAAAGAGCGATTCTTGCCGGATGCGAATTGAGCGGCGGCAGCCACAGCCGTTTTGCTTATTCAATGGAGGAGCTGAGGCGGCTTGTCGAAACGGCGCAGGGGGAAGCGGTGCTTGAAGTCGTACAAAAACGGGACAGGGCAGATGCCGCCACGTATATCGGAAAAGGCAAGGTGGCGGAACTAAAGGCGCTTGTTTCAGAATTGCAAGCCGATCTGATCGTTTTTAACGCGGAACTTTCGCCGAGCCAGCTCCGCAATCTCCAGGCCGCAGTGGATTGCCGCGTGCTGGACAGGACACAGCTTATCCTTGATATTTTTGCGACGCGTGCCCGCTCAAAAGAAGGGAAGCTCCAGGTGGAACTGGCGCAGCTTGAGTATTTGCTGCCGCGTCTTGGCGGGCGCGGTACGGAGCTGTCACGGCTCGGTGGCGGAATCGGCACGAGGGGGCCGGGGGAAACCCAGCTTGAAACGGACCGCCGTCATATCCGCCGCCGCATTTCTGAAATTAAGGCGCAGCTTGAAACGGTTGTCCGCCACCGGGAGCGTTACCGCGAAAGGCGGAAAAAGAACCATGTGTTTCAAATTGCGCTTGTCGGCTATACTAACGCCGGAAAATCGACATTGTTTAACCGCCTGTCTGCCGCAGATTCTTATGAAGAAAACCAGCTGTTTGCCACGCTTGATCCGATGACAAGAAAAGTTGTGCTGCCAAGCGGTTACACGGCTTTGCTGACGGATACGGTCGGATTTATCCAGGACTTGCCGACGACGCTGATTGCGGCGTTCCGCTCGACCTTGGAAGAAGTGCGGGAAGCCGATTTGCTTTTGCATGTCATTGACAGTTCCAACCCGGATTATGACAACCATCAAAAAACGGTGCAGCGCCTGCTTTCCGAACTGGAAATGAACCATCTGCCGCAGCTTGCCATTTACAATAAAATGGATATAAAAGACAGCCATTTCATGCCCAATGCACAAAACAGCATCATGATCAGCGCGAAAGACGAAAAAGATATCCACCGGCTGCTGTTGGAAATTGAAAAACAGGTGCTGGCCGAAATGGTGCCGTACAGCGCGCTTGTCCCGCAAACGGAAGGAAAGCTGCTTTCGGTTTTAAAAAGTGATACCATTTTAAGAGAACTGATTTTCAAAGAAGAAAATGAGGCATACCAGTGCAAGGGATATGCGCTTCCGGGCCATCCAGTTTTGGGCGCGTTACAACCATATGCTGAATAAAAATCTTGTGCGCGGGTGCATGCAGCGGGTTCCCTTGTTGCATGCACCCGACATTTTGAACGGAAAGGTGTAGAAGATGTACCAGTATTTGACTCACGGTGCCAAACTCAGGCAAATGGCAGAGGAGGCCGAGCGCCAAATCCGCCCGGTCCACAGTGCAATAGAAAAACGGGCGGAAACGAACCAGTTCCGCGTATTGCAAAGCTTTCAAAAGCATAAAGTGAGCGAGTCGCATTTTTATCCGTCGACCGGATACGGCTATGATGACGCCGGCAGGGAAACACTTGAGCGCATATATGCCGATGTTTTCGGCGCGGAAGCTGGGCTTGTCCGCCCGCAAATCATTTCCGGGACACATGCGATTACGATTGCGCTTTTCGGCGTCCTCCGCCCGGGGGATGAATTGTTATACATAACCGGGAAGCCGTACGATACGCTTGATGAAATTACAGGGGCGCACGGCAGCGGCAACGGTTCGCTGCAGGAGTTTAACATAATGTACAATTATGTAAACTTGAAGGAAGATGGCACAGTCGATTTTGAAGCGGTGAGAAAAGCGATCCATCCCCATACAAAAATGGTTGCGATCCAGCGCTCAAAAGGGTATGCGTCAAGGCCTTCGTTTACAGTGGATGAGATCGGGGAAATGATCCGCTTTGTAAAAGAAATCAAGCCGGATACAGTTGTGTTTGTCGACAACTGCTACGGCGAATTTGTAGAGGAGAAGGAGCCGTGCCATGTTGGCGCGGATTTAATGGCCGGTTCGCTTATCAAAAATCCAGGTGGCGGGCTTGCTAAAACAGGCGGCTACATTTGCGGGAAGAAAAAATGGGTGGAAAGCTGCGCTTACAGGATGACATCCCCCGGAATCGGCGCGGAAGCAGGAGCATCGCTTTACAGCCTTCTTGAGATGTACCAGGGCTTCTTTCTGGCGCCGCATGTTGTGGCAGAGGCATTAAAAGGTGCGGTGTTTACATCGGCAATCCTGGAAAAATCCGGGATGCATACTTATCCGAAATGGGATGCGCCCAGGACGGACCTTATCCAGTCCGTTGAATTTGGCGACCCGGACAGCATGGTCGCTTTTTGCCAGGCGATCCAGTTTGCTTCACCGGTGAATTCTTATGTGACGCCATATCCGAGTGATATGCCCGGTTATGCGGACGATGTCATCATGGCAGCCGGCACATTTATTCAGGGGGCAAGCATCGAGCTTTCCGCCGACGGCCCGCTCCGCCCGCCTTACACCGCCTATGTTCAGGGCGGCCTTACGTATGCGCATGTCAAAATGGCCGTCCTGCTCGCGCTCGACCGGCTGATTGAAGAAAACCTTGTCGATCCCAATTGAATTTTTCCCTACTTTGATCCACGGCCGGCTGGATGTTAACCGGGCACCATGTTCCGCCCGTGCAGGGACGCCTTTTTCTAATGCGGCCGGTTTGCCGGTTGTGTTATAATAACAGGATGATATTTGATGAGGTGATCGCATGAATAAGAGGCCGCATTTGCTTTTAATTGACGGGATGGCGCTTCTTTTCCGGGCGTTTTATGCCACCGCCGTGACGGGGCAGTTTATGGTGAATTCCAAAGGAATGCCGACAAACGGCGTGCAGGGCTTTTTGCGCCATTTGCTTTTGGCGGCTGAGAACAAAAAACCGACGCATGTGGCCGTTTGCTGGGATATGGGGAGCAAAACGTTCCGCAACGACTTGTACGGTGAATATAAAGCAAACCGGGACGTCCCGCCGGTTGAGATGATTCCGCAATTTGGTCTGGCGAAAGAAACAGTGGAAGCTTTTGAAATTCCAAATGTCGGAGTGGCCGGGTATGAAGCGGACGACTGTCTCGGCACCCTTAGCTGCCGGTTCAAAGACGAGGCGGATATTTCCATTTTGACCGGCGACCGCGACATTTTGCAGCTTTTGGATGACCATGTGGAAGTCCATCTCCTCCAGAAAGGGTTCGGAAATTATAAAACCTATACAAAAGCGGCATTTATGGACGAATACGGGGTGACGCCGCGGCAGTTCATCGATGTAAAAGCGCTGATGGGCGATGCAAGCGACGGGTATCCAGGCGTGAAGGGGATCGGTGAAAAAACAGCGTTTAAGCTCGTCAGCCGGTATGGAAACCTCAGCGGCATTTTGGAGCATCTCGGGGAGCTCACGCCGTCGCAGCAGAAAAAAATCGAAGCGGGGCTGGAGATGCTACATCTGAGCAGAAAACTTGCCGAAATCCGTTGTGATGTGCCGGTGGCTTTTTCTTTGGAAAAAGCGCGGTTTGGCCAGATTCCGGAAACGTTTATGGAACTGATGGAGGAACTGGAATTAAAAATGGTAAAACGCCATTTGGTTACAGCCCGGATAAACGCAAGCTTCATTTCTTAATCGCTTTGCCCGGTTTAAACGGCACGGAAAGCGGAAAAACAGCATTCAGGATAAGAATGCTGTTTTTCTTCTCCGTTTTGCGATTGTCAGATTTTTGTATTGGATTTTTTCGCGCGGTTTTCAAGGGTTGTCTTTGGATCCGGCGCGAATGCCGCATCCTGTGCAATTCCTTGCGGCGTAACGGAATTTGCCGCTTTGCCGCGGTTTGTATTGTCTTTTTTAGCCATCCTGATCACCCCTTGTTATAGCATGCCCCAATTCGGGGGAAATTTTGATAAAGGGATGATCCCCGGGCAAACCCGGCGTATCCAATGGAATAAACGCACGCGCAATGCGGATGGGAAAGCTGGCGGAGAGAAAGAAGGGATAAAAATGGAAAGAAAACAACTCATCCGGGAAGTGGATAAAATATTAAAGACGTATTGTGAAGGCTGTTTTTTAAAATCGCATTTCCGGAAAACACGCGGGAAAAAATATGCCCACCAGTTTTGCATCCGGCAATGCACGGTAGGCGAACAGCTGAAAAAATACGGCGACCGGTTATCATGACGGCTTTCACAACCGCAACAATGCCGTCCCAGGAAACAGGCGGCACCCGAAAGCTGTTCGTCTTGCCGGTATTAAACCGCAACAATGCCGTCCCGGGAAACAGGCGGCTGATGATTGCCATCGGGCTGCAAACAGTATGCCTAGTGATGCAAAAACGGGGGAAAATGGGGAACCCGGTATTGTGGCGGTTTGCACAAAAATAAAAGGCTGGCATAAAAGCCAGCCTGGTTGCATTCTATGATTTATGAAAGTTTTGTTACATTCGCTGCCTGAGGTCCGCGGTTGCCTTCAACGATGTCGAAAGAAACAGCCTGGCCTTCTTCCAATGTTTTGAACCCTTCACCTTGAATAGCGGTGAAATGAACGAAAACATCGTCTCCGCCCTCAACTTCAATGAATCCGTAGCCTTTTTCGTTATTGAACCATTTTACTTTACCGTTTTGCATTTCTTAATCCTCCTAAATCAAAAGCACGTTCGTGCCAAAAAGTGTTGCATTAAACAGATGAAAAACCGCCATCAAGGTCTGGGAAATCACTTGTTTAATGTTATAATTAATATACTCCAACCGGTATGGATAGTCAAGACAAAGGAATCAAAAATGATGGAAAATTGTTGTGAATTCTTAAATTTGCAAGCGGTTTAAAATCGGCGCACATTTATTATGAATTCTTGTACATCATCCGTGATTATAGTAAACTGATGGTATTGTACCGGCAGACTCAATATTTGTTGTAAGAATGGGGGCCCGTGGATGCCGACACCTAGTATGGAAGACTACATTGAACAGATTTTTATTCTGATTGAAAGCAAAGGATATGCGCGTGTTTCGGATATTGCCGAAGCGCTTTCCGTTCATCCTTCATCCGTTACGAAAATGGTACAGAAGCTGGATAAGGATGATTATCTTGTTTATGAAAAATACCGCGGACTGGTCCTCACCCCAAAAGGCAAGAAAATTGGAAAACGGCTTGTCGACCGCCATCATTTGCTTGAACAGTTTTTAAGGATCATCGGGGTCGATGAAGAAAATATTTATAGAGATGTAGAAGGGATTGAACATCACCTGAGCTGGAATTCCATTGACCGGATCGGAGACCTTGTCCAGTACTTTGAGGAAGATCCGGGCCGGGTGAACGACCTGAACCGGCTGCAGGCACAAAACGAGGATTGAATTTTCCGGCCAGCCTGCCCATGAAATGGGGCTGATTCCTTTTATGCGTCGGCTGTTGCCGGATGATGGGGCATAGGTGCCTGGAAGCCTGTCTGCCGGCACGCATCAGGATTTTAGTGTCCTCCCTGCATGATGCAAGCAGGGCTTTTCCCCGCCAGCCGGAAGACAAAATCCGCATGGCAGCCTTCATGTAGAAAATCAGGGATAAAGCCAAACGATTTCCCGGTGCGGGCGAAAAATGCTTTTTTCAGGTGCATTGGGCTGCAGGGGTATGTAGAATAGAAGATGGAAGCAGATTTTTGATGAAGCGGAGGATTTGACATTGCCAAGCCATTCGATTGGAAAGACTGATATTGATATCGCGCAGCATGCTTCGCTGAAACCGGTCAAAGAAATTGCGGAAACCGTGCAGCTTGCAGAAGAAGACCTGGAATATTACGGGAAATACAAGGCGAAAATTACATATGAAAAAATCAAGCAGCTCCAAACCAAAAAAGACGGAAAATTATTTCTTGTCACTTCCATCAATCCGACGCCGGCGGGGGAAGGCAAGTCAACCGTCACCATCGGGCTCGGCGATGCATTAAAACAGCTGGGCCATAAAACCATGATTGCCTTAAGGGAGCCATCGCTCGGGCCGGTCATGGGGCTGAAAGGGGGCGCAACGGGCGGCGGTTATGCACAAGTCTTGCCGATGGAAGAGATCAATCTTCATTTCACAGGCGATTTTCATGCGATTACCGCTGCCAATAATGCCATTTCTGCTTTGCTGGACAACCATATCCACCAGGGAAATCCATTGCAGATTGACCCACGCCGCATTGTCTGGAAGCGGGCGGTCGATTTAAATGACCGGGCGCTGCGCCATGTCGTCGTCGGCCTCGGCGGTCCCGGCCAGGGCGTGCCCCGTGAAGACGGATTTGACATTACCGTGGCTTCTGAACTGATGGCCGTTTTATGCCTGGCGGAAGATCTCGAAGATTTAAAAAGGCGGATTGCGAACATCGTTGTAGCCTACAATTACGAAAAGAAACCCGTAACCGTCGGTGACCTCGGGATCGAAGGCGCGATTGCCTTATTGCTGAAAGATGCCTTGAAACCGAATCTTGTCCAGACGATCGAACATACGCCGGCCCTTGTCCACGGCGGCCCGTTTGCCAATATTGCGCACGGCTGCAACAGTGTTATGGCGACCAAAACCGCTTTGAAACTGGCCGATTATGTCGTCACGGAAGCCGGCTTTGGTGCCGACCTCGGCGCTGAAAAATTTCTCGACATTAAAGCGCGGGCGGCCGGCCTGAAACCGGACGGCGTCGTGATTGTCGCCACCATCCGAGCCTTGAAAATGCACGGCGGGGTGCGCAAGGAAGATTTGGCGGCAGAAAATATTGCGGCTCTTGAAGCCGGGCTTTTAAACCTGCAAAAACATGTTGAAACGATCGCTTCATTCGGTTTGCCGTTTGTGGTTGCCATCAACCGGTTTATATCGGACAGCAATGCGGAAATCGCTGTCTTAGAACATTGGTGCAGTGAACGCGGCATTCCCGTGTCGCTTACGGAAGTGTGGGAAAAAGGGGGCGCAGGCGGCATGGATCTTGCGGCCAAACTGCTGGAAGCCGCCAAACAGCCGCATACATTCAGGCCGGTTTACCCGCTTGAATCAACCATTGAAGAAAAGATAGAGGCGATTGTGCGCCAGGTGTATGGTGGCCGCGGCGCCGAATTTTCCGCGAAAGCGCAAAAACAAATCCGCGAATTTGAACAGCTCGGATGGGGGCATCTCCCTGTTTGCATTGCAAAAACGCAGTATTCCTTATCCGATGACCCGCACAAAACGGGCCGCCCGCATGATTTTGCGATCCATGTCCGCGAACTCGTTCCGAAGCTTGGCGCCGGGTTTATTGTTGCCCTGACAGGAGACGTTCTGACCATGCCGGGCCTTCCGAAAGAACCGGCCGCTTACCGGATGGATGTTGATGCGGACGGCCGCGCATCCGGGCTCTTTTAACGTTTTTCCGAAAGAAGTCTCCCATCCTCAAGGAATGTGAAGGTGCGAATCGCACCAATGAGTAGGTGGGAGATGAATTTCGGTTGGCTTTAGCCAAAGTTATTTTTCCAATCCTTTTCTCAACAATTCTAAGATTGCGGCTGTTCTAGTTGGAATCCCATTTTCTTTTTGATATTGCTCCAATTTTTCTAATATCGTCTTAGGCATACGAATTTCTACACGTTCTTTCTCTTCTCTCATGATTATCACCTCATATTGATTGTACGGATTTTTTACGATATAATCAATATATACGAAATTTTTCCGCACAAAGTGAGGTGAATTGATATGGCCAAGCAAAACAAAGCTTTCAAGTTTCGTTTGTTACCAAACAAAGAACAATCCGCATTATTAGCTAAGACATTTGGTTGTGTTCGCTTTGTCTACAATAAGATGTTAGCTGAACGCAAAGAAACGTATGAAAAGTTCAAGGATGATAAAGAATTGCTTAAAAAGCAAAAGTTTCCGACTCCTGCAAAATATAAAAGTGAATTTCCATTCCTAAAAGAAGTGGATTCTTTAGCTTTGGCAAATGCACAAATGAACTTACAGACTGCTTATAAGAATTTCTTTGAAGGAAATGCGGATTTTCCAAAGTTCAAAAATCGTAAAGCAAAACAATCCTATACAACTAATATGGTCAACGGAAATATTAAGCTAGAAAATGGTCATATCAAACTGCCAAAAATCAAAAAGCCAATAAAAATGAAACAGCATAGAGAGATACCTGCTGATTATAAAATCAAATCTTGCACTATTTCTAAAACAAAGACAGGCAAGTACTACATTTCAATTTTGACAGAATATGAGAAAGATATTCGTCCAGTTAACATACAGAAAGTTGTTGGTTTGGATTTTGCTATGGATGGTCTATATGTCGAGAGTGAACAGGGTAAGAAAGCCAATTACCCACGTTACTATCGGCAAGCCTTAGATAAATTAGCAAAAGCACAACGAATTCTTTCTCGAAGAAAGAAAGGTTCTGCACGTTGGAACAAGCAACGACTAGTAGTGGCTAAGTTACATGAGAAAGTGGCGAACCAACGCATGAATTTTCTTCATCATAAGTCAAAAGAATTAGCTTCTAACTTTGATGCTGTCGTGATTGAGGACTTGAACATGAAAGGGATGTCTCAAGCCCTTCACTTTGGGAAAAGCGTTCATGATAACGGCTGGGGGATGTTCACTACTTTCTTAGCGTATAAGCTAAAAGAACAGGGGAAACAACTTGTGAAAATTGATAAGTGGTTTCCCTCCACTAAGAAGTGTTCATGTTGCGGCAAGGAAAAAGAAATGCCATTATCTGAACGTGTATATAAATGTTCTTGCGGCTTTGTATTAGATCGCGATCACAATTCTGCAATCAATATCAAAAATGAGGGATTACGCTTATTCGCGTTATCATAAGTAACAAAACTCTTGGAACAAGAGGGTTAGCTCGGTCAGTTTTCGTTGGATAGTAAAAGCAACGATAAGTCGAGAAGCCCCCACTTCAATCAAACCGTAAGGTTGATAAGTGGAGGGTAGTTCACACGGGGGACAGGCGATGTTTGACCCAACTGCTTTTGAAAATATGAAGACTGTATTCGAAGGTGCTGCCTATGAGCTTGATTTACGAGGGGAAGCATCCATCACCGGAAGAAAAGACCTGGTCGACCTGGCGGAAATGTCCCGGGAATACCGCATTACGCTTCAGCTTCCGGAATGGCAGGAAGCAAGCGTGATGATCTGTCTTTCGGCTTCGCTCGGGCAGCTGGCGGCGGAAATACTGGATCCCGCGCCCGGCGCCAAAGCGGGTGCCAGTGCCGCCGTAACTTTTTCCTGGAAAAACAGTAGGCGGTCCGCTGATTATAAACAGATTATCCTTTCCGCATGGGGAAACGGCAACCGGCGCCGCATCGAGGAAAGGACTGTCCATTCATCACGCTCGGGTGTAACCGAAGAAGTTGCCATCGATTTTGCCCGGCTGATAACGGAAGATTTAATGGATGATTTGTTTGAGATGCCTGCAGATGCCGTGAAGACTTTGCGCCGGATGAGGTTCTAACAAAAGCTGTACGCCCCGCCGTGCAGCTTTTGGCTTTCCTTGTCCAAAAACATGATAAAATGGCAAAGAAGGGAACGCTTATGCGGGATTATCTTTGCAGGAGAACGCCGATTCTTCAGTTTGGACGGCAATTTTTCAAAGAATGGATGTTGAATCATGAAAATATTTCAAGCCCAAGGGTTGACAAAATCTTACGGGGAAAAAGTGCTGTTTGACAATCTTTCTTTCCATATCGGCGAACAGGAACGGATCGGCCTTGTCGGCGTCAACGGCACCGGAAAATCGAGCCTGCTCAAAATCATCGCGGGACAGGACGAAGCGGATAGCGGGGAACTGAGCGCGCCGAACGATTATACCATTGGTTATTTGCCGCAGGAGCCTGAACTGGATCCGGCCTTTACGGTTCTTGAACAGGTGTATAATAGCGGGTCCCCGGTTATGGCGCTTTTGCGTTCCTATGAAGAGGCGCTGCTTGAAGTCGGGAAGGATCCGGGAAATGCAGGCAAACAGGATCGATTGTTCCGGCTGCAAAAAGAAATGGATGCCGCCGGTGCATGGGAAGCCGGCGCCAATGCGCAGACGGTCCTTTCCAAACTCGGCATCCGTGATTTGAACAGAAAAATTTCGGGATTGTCAGGCGGGCAGAAAAAACGGGTCGCCCTTGCCCGGGTATTAATGGAAACACCCGATTTGTTGATTTTGGATGAACCGACCAACCATCTCGATTATCCGGCTGTCAAGTGGCTGGAAGAGTTTATTGCAAAATATCCCCGTTCTGTCCTGTTCGTGACGCATGACCGCTATTTTCTCGACCGGGCGGCAAACCGGATTTTCGAGCTGAGCGGCGGAAAACTGTACAGTTACATAGGGAATTACCAGGATTTTATGGAAGCAAAAGCGCGGCGGGAAGAAGCGCAACTGCAGCAGGAGGAAAAACGGAAAAATTTGTACAGGCGGGAACTTGCCTGGATGAAGCGCGGGGCAAAGGCGCGTTCGACAAAACAAAAAGCAAGGATCGGGCGTTTTGAAGAACTGGAATCCAGCCTCAGTAAAAGCCCCCGGCAGCAGGAAGCCGATATCGCTTTGTCCGGAAGCCGCCTTGGCAAACAGGTTTTTGAACTGCAGCATGCGAATAAGGCGTTCGGACCGGAGACGATTTTAAAGGATTTCAATTTGCTCGTAAAGCCGGGTGACCGGATCGGCATCGTCGGGAAAAACGGAAGCGGAAAATCCACTTTGATGAACATTCTCGCAGGCAGGATTCCGCTTGATTCCGGGGAACGCCTCACCGGGCAGACCGTCAAGATCGCGTATTACCGCCAGGAAACACCAGGCATGGATGAAAATAAGCGGATGATCGAATATATACGGGAAGCGGGGGAGACGGTGACAACAAAAGACGGGGAAACGATTTCCGCCGCGCAAATGCTGGAAAGATTTCTTTTTGGCATGCACACGCACGGCACCCCGGTCAGGAAACTGTCGGGCGGCGAAAAGCGCAGGCTGTATTTGCTCAGGCTCCTGATGTCGCGGCCGAATGTCCTGCTTTTGGACGAACCGACGAATGATCTCGATACGGAGACGCTTACCGTGCTTGAAGATTATATTGGTGAGTTTCCGGGCGTCGTCATCTCGGTTTCACACGACCGCTATTTTCTTGATAAAACTGCGGAGCAGCTGCTCATTTTTGAAGGCGGCGGCAAAATCAGCCGCTTTTTCGGCCGTTACAGCGACTACCTCGAAATCGCGCATGAAACGCCGGCACAGGAGGAAAAAATGGATGTGCCGAAGCCTAAACGGGAACCGAAACGGAAAAAATTGTCTTACCACGAGCAGCGGGAATGGGAAGAAATAGACGAAAAGATTGAAGCGTGCGAGCAAGCCATTGCCGCACTGAACGAACAATTGGAACAAGCCGGCTCCGATTTTGTCAGGGCCTTGGACATTTCAAAAGCGCTCGAGGAAGAAAACGGACGGCTGGAAGGCCTCATTGAACGCTGGAGCTATCTTTCCGAGCTGCAGGAAGGAAAAGACAAGTAAACATATTTGGGGAAGGAGTCCCGTTTTGCCCGGAAGTGTAGCATGTCTCGCCGCTTTCCGGGCTACGGGAAGGAATGGGCGGCAGCCGGAAGTTTTTTGAAAGGAAAAAATGTTGCGCCGGCGAACGCACGAAAGATGTTTCTGATTTTCATGGTACGCTTGATATTTACGAAAAGAATCAACTCATTCGTGTATCCACTGTGATTATGTTAAAATGCAAGTAGACTTGATGGGAAAGGCGGTGTGGAGATGAAAATTAAAGCGATTGAACCAACGCCGAGCCCGAATACGATGAAAGTCGTATTGACGGAAGCACTGCCGGACGGCGCCCGCAGCAATTATAAGAAAGGGCAGGAAGAAGGCGTGCCGCCGCTGATCCGCCGTATCCTCGATATCGAAGGCGTGAAAGGCGTATACCATGTTGCGGACTTTCTCGCGGTGGAGCGGCATGGCAAAACGGACTGGCAGGACATTCTGCCGAAAGTGCGTGAGGTGTTCGGGGAAGCGGAAGCAGAAACCGGAAACAGCCCCCGTGCCAATGAGCATTTCGGGGAAGTCCAGGTGTTTGTCCAGATGTTTAAAGGCATTCCGCTCCAGGTCAAACTGGCGGACGGGGAACAGGAAAAACGTTTCGGGCTGCCGGCTTATTTTGCCGAGGCGCTTGCCGCTGCGCAATTGGAAGGCGACAATTATGTTTTCTTGCGAAAATGGAAAGACTTCGGCGTGCGGTACGGGGAGATGCAAGAAATCGGTGCGGAAGTCACAGAAGAAATCATTGCCGCTTATCCGAAAGAAAGGCTAAACCGGCTTGTCAATGAAGCGCAGCATCCGGAGCAGGTTCAAGCCGCCAAAAAAAGGCTGAAATTAACGCCCGGCATGCTGGAAACGGATGACTGGCGCAAAAGGTACCGGCTCCTTGAACAAATGGAAGACCCTGATCTTTCCGACCTGCCTGTCCTGGAGAAAGCCCTGGAAGATGAAAAACCATCGATCAGGCGGCTTGCCGTTGTTTATTTGGGCATGGTGAAAGACAAGCGGGTGCTGCCGCTATTATACCGCGGCCTGCACGATCCGAATGCAAGCGTGCGGCGGACGGCAGGCGACTGCCTTAGCGACCTCGGGTTCAAAGAGGCATGCGGGGAAATGGCAAAAGCGCTTAAAGATAAAAGCAAAATTGTCAGGTGGCGCGCCGCCATGTTTTTATACGAAGCGGGCGACGAGGCTTCTCTCCCGGCCTTAAGGGAAGCGGAAAACGACCCTGAATTTGAAGTCAGGCTCCAGGTCAGAATGGCGATTGAGCGGATTACAAAGGGTGAAGAAGCAAAAGGCTCGGTCTGGAAGCAGATGACAGAAGCAAGGCAAATCCAGCCATAATTAAAGGAGGACATCAACATGTCAATGGCATATGAAGAATACATGCGGGCGCTTATTACCCCGATGAGGGAAGAATTGACGGCAAACGGGTTTACGGAACTGCGCACACCGGAAGAAGTCGAGGCCTATATGGAAAAAGCGGAAGGCACCACGCTGGTTGTCGTGAATTCGGTTTGCGGCTGCGCAGCCGGGCTTGCGCGTCCGGCAATTGTCGAAGCGATCCGGACGGCTGAAAAGAAGCCAGACCATCTTGTCACGGTATTTGCCGGTCAGGACAAAGAAGCAACGACAAAAATGCGTGAATATTTTACCGGCATCGAACCATCCTCCCCTTCCGTAGCGCTTCTTCAAGGAAAAGAAGTAGCCCATTTTATCCCGAGGAGCGATATCGAAGGGCATGAAGTCGAAGAAATCATCGAAAATCTGCATGCCGCTTTTGACCAATACTGCGCGTAAAATAGCGGCCCCGTTTGCATCATTCCGGGTGCAAAATGGGGCCTGTTTTTTCTGTGTAAATATTATATAATAAATACATATTCGAACTGTCGGGATATGGAGGGGATCGCGTGAAAAACTGGCTGAAAAAATCAATGGTCATCCTTGTTTCTGTTTTAACATTCGGCCTTGTCCCCCCTTCCCATGCAATCTGGAATCATCTCTATAAAACTGGCAATGAAACGGCGGAAACGACTGCTGCTTATTCCAACCGGACAGCTGCCACAAGCCGCAAAATGGACCGTGCCGCGCTTGTCCGGTCGTTCGTTGAAGATGCAGAAAAACGGGCTTATCTGAAATTCGGGGAAAGGATCAGGCCTGTCATTGAAGACGAGTTCCGTACTGCCGTTTTGCCAAATATTCAAACCGCCATCGCGGAAACGCTGCAGGAATACCCGCAGGACAAACTGCCGCTGCTCGCTGTTTCAGACCAGCCGAGTGCGGGAACCGGTGAAAAAATGTTTCATATATACAATACGGAAACAAATAAAGACATTATCCGTTTCCATGTCCGGCGCGACCATCCGCCCGGCGACGGCTACTATTTTAATTTCCATTACCATGTGGCCTTTGACCATTTCCAAACGCACCGCCATCTTGGCACCATTTACTGGGGCAAAAACATGCCGCCGCAATGGATGAAAGGGTAAAGGCGGGATGAATGCCTGCCGCGGCAGCAGCTGGAAACAAACAACGCCTTAACGGATAAAAGGCTAAAGCAGGGTGGAGACGGGCAACCCCAACATCCACGCGGACATTCCATGCACTTTTTGCAAACGCAGTGAATGTAGCACCAGCAGAAGGATATAAAATGAGCGAAATATGGCTGCTCTGTTGCCGGCTGCAACAAAGAATAATCATGCAAATGGATCGCTTTGCCCCGAGGTTCATATTCTACAGCGCAATTTTTCGGGATAGAAACCCGGATATTTGAATGACAAAGGATGGAATCATGATGAAACAATATTTGGATCTTTGCCGCGAAGTGCTTGAAAACGGCGTCAAAAAAGATGATCGGACCGGTACCGGAACGATCAGCGTTTTCGGCCATCAAATGCGGTTTCATTTGCAGGACGGTTTCCCGCTTCTGACAACAAAGAAACTGCATTTGAAATCGATTATTTATGAACTGCTCTGGATGCTGAAAGGAGATACGAATGTAAAGTACCTCCAGGAAAACGGCGTCCGCATTTGGAATGAGTGGGCAGATGAAAACGGCGACCTCGGCCCGGTTTACGGGCAACAATGGCGTTCATGGCAAACCCGGGACGGGCGGACAATTGACCAGATCACCCAGGTCATTGAACAAATTAAAACCAATCCGGATTCCAGGCGCCTGATCGTTAACGCTTGGAATGTCGGGGAGATTGACAGGATGGCCCTGCCGCCGTGCCATTGCTTTTTCCAGTTCTATGTGGCAAACGGCAAGCTGTCATGCCAGCTGTACCAGCGTTCGGCCGATATTTTCCTCGGCGTACCGTTTAACATTGCTTCTTACGCGCTGCTTACGATGATGGTTGCGCAAGTCACGGGTCTGGAACCAGGGGATTTTGTCCATACGCTTGGCGATGCCCATATTTACTTGAACCATATCGAACAAGTGAAGCTGCAGCTGGAACGGGAGCCCCGCAAGCTGCCGAAAATGGTTTTGAATCCTGAAGTAAAAGACATTTTCTCCTTCCGGTACGAAGATTTTACATTAAAAGATTACAATCCGTATCCGCATATTCCGGGGAAGGTGAGTGTATGATCTCCTTCTTATGGGCGGAAGATGAAAAAGGCGTGATCGGAAAGAACAACGCGCTTCCGTGGCATCTTCCCGAAGACCTGAAGTATTTTAAAAATGTAACAATGGGCCATCCGGTCGTCATGGGGAGGCGGACGTTTGAATCGATCGGAAAGCCGCTTCCCGGCAGAACGAATATTGTGATGACGAGAGACCCGGATTTTCAGGCGGAAGACTGCGTCGTTGTCGCCGGCAAAACAGAATTGTTAAAATGGGCGGATGCACATGGCGGCGAGATTTTTGTCACCGGCGGCGCGGAGATTTTTGCCCTGCTGCTCGAAGAAGCGGAAAAATTGTACCGGACGAAAATACATGCTGACATGGAAGGCGATACTTATTTTCCGCCCGTTGACTGGGAGGAGTGGGAAATGGCTTCCAGCACGAAGGGGATAAAAAACGAAAAAAATCCTTATGACTACGAATTTCAAGTGTTTGTACGGAAAAGGTAAAAAACCATGGAAACATTCCCATGGTTTTTCGCTGTGCCATCAGACATAAAATAAAATAGTGAAGTACATAAACGCGCTGCCGGCAATGACAAAAATATGCCAGATCGCATGGGAATAAGGAAGGTTTTTCCATGTGTAGAACACGGCGCCTACCGAGTAGCAGATTCCGCCTGAAAAAAGGAGCCAGAATCCCGGAGCCGAAAGCCCTTTATACAAAGGCTCAATCGCAATAAGGATCAGCCAGCCCATGATTAAGTACAGCATCGTGGACAATAATTTAAAGCGGTGAATGAGAAAACATTTTCCGGCAATGCCAATGGCAGACACTCCCCACACGACCGAAAACAGCACCCATCCCAAAGTGCCATGCAGCGTAATCAGCACAATCGGCGTGTAGGTCCCTGCAATTAAGATGTAAATGGCAGAATGGTCCAGAATGGCGAGAAATGTTTTCACTTTCGTCCAGTAAAAGCTGTGCAGCAGTGTGGAAAACAAATACAAAAGCAGCATGGAAACCCCGAAAACAAGAAAACTTCCTAGATAGAGCGGGTTATTCTTTTCTGCGGCGAAAACGACGAGCATAACCATCGCCGGAATGCTGAGCAGAAAACCGATGCCATGCGTAACGGCATTGGCCAGTTCCTGTTTCCAGGATGAAAGCAGTGTTGAAGTTGCCAAAAATTTAAACCACCTTTGTCTATGGGCTTCTCTTAATTATAGTGTTTGGCGGGGAAATCTGCAATGGAAACATCTTGCGCTTTAAGCGGGTGCAATTTTATGCGTAAATCAGCAGAAGATCCCGTTTTTCATGTTATAATGGGTACATTGTAAATTCAGAAAGGCTTGAAAAGTGGTGTCAAACATGAAAAAATGGTTCATTCCTCTTCTCATCTCCGTTGCGCTTGCCTTATCGGGCTGTTCACACGGCATTACCGGCCTGTTGTTTAAACCGGCAAGCAACGAAAAAAAGATGGTGCCCGTTCCGCTGCACATCGTCTCGATCGGGGACTCCCTGACTGAAGGCGTAGGCGACAGCAAGGGGCGCGGCGGCTACACCTATTATTTGAAAAATGAACTGGACGCCTTAAAGGGTGTGAAAAAAACCACCATTGCCAATTATGGCGTAAAAGGGAACAGGACCGACCAATTGCTTGCCCGGCTCCAGGATGAAAAAATCCGGAAGTCCATCAAGGATTCAGATGTTGTTATGATTACCATCGGCGGCAATGATATGATGAAAGTGCTCCGTGAAAATATTTCCAATTTAAACAAGCAGGAGTTTGAGGCGGCCATTCCAGGGTACAAACAACGGCTCGATCAAATTTTCCGCCGCATCCGCGCGATCAATCCGGATGTAAAGATTGCGCTCGTCGGGCTCTATAACCCTTTTTCGAAGTGGCTGACCGATATAAAAGAAGTGGACCAAATGCTTGCAGCCTGGAATGATGCCAGCAAAGAGGTGGCATCGCGCTATAAAAATACCATTTTTATCCCAGTTGCAGATATTTTTGAGAACAACGAAGATGCATTGCTTTATGACGATCATTTCCATCCGAACGATGAAGGGTATAAACGGATGTCGAAACGGATTTACCGGTATCTCCTGAAAGGGAATTTTTTGGGGATTCCAAAATAGCAAAGTGGTAAAGGAATGATGCTTGCGTGAAAAGAAACCCATGGAAAATCGCTTTTTTTGCACTGGCTTCAGTGGTTGTGGCCTTTGTACTCGTGCTTTCCTTCTTTCTTTTTGTGCCGGATGGCCGCGTGCCCAAACCGGAAAAAACCGGAAAAACGATTGATTTGCGGGTAGAGACGAACAAGGCGGACTTAACAGCGCTCATTAACCGTTATTTGCGGGAAGAAAAAATAAAAGGGAAAGTGCTTTTAAATGATGAAGTCGTCTACTATGGAACTGTCGGGGTCTTTTCCGAAAAAATGCAGTATAAGATGACGTTTAAGCCGAAAGCGTTAAAGAATGGGGATCTCGTTTTAAAGCAAAAATCTGTATCCCTCGGTTCCGTCCATCTCCCGGTATCCTATATTTTAAAATTCGTCAAAACGACTTACCACCTGCCGAAATGGGTGATCATCCAGCCGGGCGAAAAACTAGTGTATGTCCAGCTGCAAAATATGAAGCTGGAAAACGGCGCCAAAGTAAAAGTCAACGAATTTGATTTGCAGCATGATGACATCTCGTTTACACTTGGATTTCCAAAATAACGCAAAAAGCCGGCCTTTAAAAGCCGGCTTTTCAATATGCCACAGAAGGTTTCGCCGCCGCCTGTGCACATTATACGGGTTTTAAACGATCCTTAACCCTTTCGGATAAAAGTTTTTCAAAATGCCGCCCGCTTCTTTGCTCCAGCCGAGCGGAAAACCGTCCACCGTGATCAGGACCCAGCCGCGATTCTCGCTTGTTCCCGGCAGTGTCTCCCCTTTTAAATAGCGGATGCATTCGCTGCTTCCGGCGCCGAGGTCTGTCCGGTGTTTGCATTGTCCGGCTTTCAGGGAAAGCGCGAGCGCGTGATTCGGTTCAAACCGGTTTTTTTTGAAAGCGCCGAGATGCAGGCCGCACCGGACAAGGCGGAGCCCTTTTAACTGCGGGCAGCTAAAAGGCAGCAGGAAAAGCTCGTTTTTATACAGAAAAAAGGAGCGCCTGCCGGGATCAAAATGCTGGAGGTTGTTTTCTGCAAAGGTTGCCCAGTCTTTTTCCTGTTGCTTTGAAAGCTTTGCTGTCTTTTCAGGCGGCACCGTTTGCCCCGCTTCCCCCGGGTGTTTGCGCATTTTTGCGGCAAAATGGCCTTCGCCTTTTAAGCGGTGCGGCCATAAACGCGCCGTATTGGACAAATCTTTCCGCTTTTCCGTTGCCCATTCCGGCTTTCCCGGTCCGACGCCGTGTTCATGGGGAATCGGCACCAGTGCCATGTCTTCATGCCGCGCCAAAAAAGCTTCAATCGTCTGTTCGTTTTCTTCCGGAGAAAAGGTGCAGGTCGAATAAACAAGGGTGCCTCCGGGCTTTAACATCTTCCAGGCGTGCTCCAAAATCGCGCGCTGTTTTGCCGCGCACGCTTCGACATGTTCCTGGCTCCAGAGACGCGCTGCTTCGGGATCTTTTCTGAACATGCCTTCCCCCGAGCAGGGGGCGTCAACCAAAATTTTATCGAAATAGTTTTCGAAATGCCGGCTTAGTTTTTCTGGCGTTTCGTTTGTTACAACGGTATTGGAGAACCCAAGCCGTTCGATATTTTCAGAAAGCGCGCGCGCCCGCTTCGGATGGATTTCATTTGCAAGCAGAAATCCGTTCTCGCCGATTCCGGATGCAATTTGCGTCGATTTGCCGCCCGGCGCGGCACATAAATCAAGCACTTTATCGCCTTTTTCAAGCCCGAGCTGCCCGGCGATAAACATCGCGCTCGGCTCCTGGATATAATAGAGCCCGGCGGCATGGTACGGGTGTTTTCCAGGCTTGTCTTTTTCTTCATCAAAATAATAACCGGAGGCAAAAGGAATTTTTTCCAAATGGAAAGGGTTGTGCGCATGCCATTCCGTTTCGCTCACTTTTGCCGGATTCAGGCGCAATCCGGATGCCCGCGGTTCCTCATAGGAGCGGAAAAAATCATCGGCTTCCTTTCCAAGCAGCTGCCCCATCTTTTCCATAAAGGTTTCAGGTAATTCCAATCATGAGACCCCTTTCCGTTAAAATCGCCGCTATGATCCATTATAATGAAATCGGGGCTTGCAGTCACGAAACTGGATGAAAACAACACCAACAGGTAAAATAAAAATAATCTATAGATAAAGGAGGGGATCCGCATGGCAGAGGAAACCGCGATTTTTGCCGGCGGATGCTTCTGGTGCATGGTCCATCCTTTTGACCAGTTGCCCGGCATTCAAAAAGTCGTTTCCGGGTACACGGGCGGAACAAAACCAAACCCGACATATGAGGAAGTGTGCTCCGGTGCGACCGGGCATACAGAAGCTGTTGAAATTACGTTTGATCCGGAAATTTTTCCTTACGAAAAGCTGCTTGACATTTACTGGCGGCAAATCGACCCGACAGATGCAGGCGGGCAGTTTTACGACAGGGGGTCCTCTTACCGGCCGGTTATTTTCTATCGGAACGAAGCCCAGCGGCAGGCGGCGGAAGCTTCAAAAAAAAGGCTAGAAGAGAGCGGGCGGTTTAAAAAGCCGATTGCTGTTACAATTGAACCGGCTTCCGCCTTTTATCCGGCGGAAAGTTACCACCAGGACTATTACCGGAAAAACCCAGCCCATTACGAGGCTTACCGGCAAGGTTCAGGCAGAACCGCTTATTTAAGCAACCATTGGAGGGATGAACATGAAGGATGAAGAACTAACCCCTTTACAATATGAAGTGACGCGGAAAAACGGAACGGAACCGCCGTTTCAAAATGAATACTGGAACGAGTTCCGCGACGGCATTTATGTCGATGTTATTTCCGGAAAACCGTTGTTCAGTTCAAAAGATAAATATGACGCAGGCTGCGGCTGGCCGAGTTTTACAAAGCCGATCGATGCCAGTGAACTCAACGAACAGCTTGATACGAGCCACGGCATGATTCGTACGGAAGTGAGGAGCAAGGCGTCTGACGCGCATTTGGGCCACGTGTTTCCGGATGGGCCGGGCCCCACGCATCTCCGGTACTGCATGAATTCAGCCGCGATGCGTTTTATTCCGAAAGAAAAGCTTGAGGAAGAAGGATATGGGGAGTATCTTGCGCTCTTTGAAGAAAAAGAATAAGCCGACTGGGCGGATGCACATACAAAACGGGCCCGTATCCCATACGATGCACTGTACAGAAAAACAGTTTTTTTGAGGAGTGAATGGGATGTATTACGGCCATGAAGGTGCTTACCCTGCATATGACTCCTGCTGCGGCTACGGATACGGTTATGGATACGGTTATGGATACGGTTCCGGTTACGGCTGGGGCTATGCAGGGCACAGAAACGGCTTTGCTTTAATTGTTGTGCTGTTTATTTTGCTGATCATTATCGGCGCATGCTGGATCGGCCCTAATTAAAAAACGGAAAAGGCCCGGGGCATAGCCCTGGGCTTTTTCAGTGTGTCTTTTATATTTTAAAGTTTCCGATCAGCTTGCGCAGGTTTTCTGCCTGTTTTGACAACTCCGAGGCTGCGGCTGTGACTTCTTCCATCGATGCAGACCCTTCCTCGGTACTTGCTGCGGTCATTTCCGTATTTGCCGCGGTATTCATGGCAATCTTGCTGACGGCATCGAACGAATCGGCGACATCGACAGAAAGTTTTTGCGTTTTTTCAATTTGGGCGGCCATGTCAATAATGACATTTGTCGTTTCATTCGTTTGTTTTTGAATGACTTCGAGCGAGTGCATCGTTTCATTGGAAATTTGCACGCCGGAAGTAACCGCCTCTACCCCTTCCTGATTCTGGCCGATAATGGTGCTAATTTCTTTTTGGATCGCACGCACAATATTTGTGACTTCCTGGGCGGCGGACTGGGATTGTTCGGCCAGTTTTCTGACCTCATCTGCAACAACGGCAAAGCCGCGCCCGTGCTCCCCGGCCCTGGCTGCCTCGATTGCCGCATTCAATGCAAGCAAATTGGTTTGTTTGGCAATCCCGGTGATCGTCATAATGATCTTTGTAATATCATCCGACTTTTCACCGAGCGCCTCTACCGTTTTGCTCGTATTTGTCATGATCGCTTCAATGCTCTTCATTTTGCCGGACGTTTCCATAATGGATCGGCTGCCTTTTTCTGCGGATTCTTTCATATGGAGCGAAGCCTGTTTTACCGTTTCCGCCTGCCGGAAAAGCGTATCGACCACTTCTTCAAGCGACTTCATTTTCGACAAGGATGTATCCATCTTGGCAGAAGTTTGCTCACTGTCTGCCGCGATTTCATTGGCTGTTTCCGCAATGGATTGGATCGTTTTCGATGTTTCTTCAGAAGAAGCGAGCAGCTCTTCGCTTGAGGCGGAGACACTTTCCGCCATCGCGGATACTTCTTTTACAAGCCGGGCAATGCCGTCTATCAGCTGGTTTGTGTCTCTTGCCAGTTTTGCCAGTTCGTCATTGGACGTCACTTCAATCCGCCTTGTCAAATCCCCGCCGGCATTTGCGATTCCCAAAATCGACCGGCTGATTTTTCTCGTGCTCGATTTGATGTTTTTCGTTAGGCTGATGCTGAGCATGACGGCCAGAACGATTGCAAGCAAGGAAAGGGTGACGGTTGCGATCCGCGCAATCAGGACGGAACGATGCAATTCGCCGATCCGGCTTTCCGATGCTTGTGTGGTGCTTGCGAGCAAATCATTGATGCTGCTTTTCAAATTTTTCATATAGCCGGATGCCTGGGAATCTTTCACTTGTGCAACCGCTTCTTGTTCCGATCCGTACTGTCTTGCTTCGACAACCCGGTCAACCGCGCCCACCCAGAAATTATAGGCTTCTGAAATTTTTTCGAGTTTTTTGCTCTGCAACCGGTTATCTTTCAGCATTTTTTGCAAGCGGCTTAACGTGCTGCTTGCTTCCTGTTTCCCCTGGTCATACGGCCGCAAAGCACCTTCCTTTCCGGAAATGGCGTAGTTCAGGGCGCCCGTTTCGATTTCGCCGGTCTGATTGAGCAGGCTTTGGACACGATCGTGTACGGCGAGATCATGCTGGACGACATGATTGATTTCATTCTCCAGCTCGCGCATGTTTATGTATGAAGTGACGGTTAATACAATGAGCAAGGCGGTTAAAACCCCGAATGAAATCACAATTTTCCCCCTGATCGTCTGCACATAATAAAGGGCAAGTCGATGCAGCTGGCGGTTCGGACGGGAATTTTTCCGTTTCTCGCTTTTTTGTCTTCTTTTTGCAAAAATGTTCTTTTTATTCAATCAAAAGCCCCTCCTTTTTACCCTGTGAACCGCAAAATCATCATTTATATTTTAAACATGTTTTCTATCTTTTTCTAGTTTTTTGTAAAAATTCCCTCTTCCCGTAATGCCGCCCTCCGTACTTTACGCGGGGGAGCGGATCGGCTATATTGGAGTAAAAATCATTTTGGGGGATACCAATGAAATCTTTTTACCAGTTTTTAATGAGATACAGGGATCCGCATCTCCGTGATGAGTTGACGGTTTTTGCCAACGGGGCATACAATGATCACAGCTTTCCGAAGCATTCAGCCAATTATCATGAAATCAGTTCCTATCTCGAATTAAACGGGCATTATATCCCGTCAATGTCGGTTTTTGACCGGGCATGGGAGATTTATAAAGGCGAAAGCAAATAACCGGCCGCAAATTGTGCTGTTCGCTTTTTCCGGGCCGCATGCATAGAATGAAGTAAAACGTGTTTCGTTTTCAAGGAGCATGAAAAATGGATGCAAAAGCGCCGAAGTTTCAAATTGGAGATACAGTTGTCGTAAAAGTATACGGAACGGTGGGAAAAATTACGGCTGTCAGACAGCTGGAAGGAGGGTATTTCTATGTGGTCAACGGCCGGGAAGGCCTCCTTGCCGAACAAAGCCTCGCCCGCCTGGAAGAATATGACGGGATCCTGTACAAGAAAGAAGAAGTCAATATAGAATTGAAATTTTTTATCGGGGATATTGTAAAAGTAAAAGGCTACGGCGGCGTCCTTTTTAAAATTGCCGGTTTCCGCACGGAGATTTGGCGGTATGCAGAAGATGCATGGGAAGATGTCATCTATGAAATGGTCAGCATTCCAAAGGGCGAATGGCTTGAAGCGGATGAAGACGAACTGTTGTTGATCGCCGATGCCGGGCAGGCCGATTCGTTTGTCAGCCGTTATCAATTTTTTTACCCGATGAAAAGCAGCCCCCTGTACCAGCTTGTCACTTCCGATTTGAAAACGCAGGAAAAAATCGACCGACTGCTCGATATGTACAATGATTATGCGCTGCTGTTAAATCTGTTTGGCGATGAGGCGTACAGGGCCATGCTTGAGGCGGTCAAAATGCAAATCCGGGTTCTTGCGGCGCACGGCGGCCCGGATTAGTTTGCCGGGTTTGGCATATCAGGCCGTACGGGGTCATATTTATATCAACAAACAGAACGAAACGCGGGGTGTCTGCGGGATGAAAAAAGGGGGCGTTTTTAATGGAAAATATGGATGTTTATATTGATACAGAAGAAATCGCCGCATTCTTTTTTAAAGAGCTCGTGAAAAGGGGATTTGCGCCCCGTGAAGAAGAACTGGACGAAATTGCCGATATTACTTTTGAATACTTGCTTGCAAAAAGCATTATAGACGAAGAATATGAAGACGATTCCATGTAAGGCGATCCTGTTTGCAGGACGTATGGGGAAAGGTGCAGCATCGGTATCCGAGACAGTCTTTTTTCGGTCCTGCACGAAATGGCACTTGATGTCCCTTTGAATTTGCCTTAAAATAAAAAAAGAGAAATCGCAGGGGGAGAAACCTGCGATTTTTTTTGGCAAAAGTTTTGGCAAAAGAGCGGGATGCGGACGGTTGTGCGCTTAACGGGAATGTGCCCGGTTTTCCCGCCGCAGAAAGATCCGGATGGGGCATCCATGCCGCTTCTTTTGCAGTACCGGCTGCAGAATGGGGAAGCAGCATCCATTTTGGAACAGAAGCCCATGCCGCAGTGAACGCGGCACATGAAGAAGGATCAAAAGCACAAATTTTTTAGGATAGAGAAAGGTGACAACATGAGAAAATATGTATATACCGGCCTTGCCGCGATTTTGCTGGCCGGCTGCAGCGTAACAAACGGAAACGAGCCGGAAACGGGCACCCATAAAAGCACCGCCCCGGCGAAACCAGCCCACACGGATACCGGAAAAAAAACCGGTTCCGGTTTGGTGCTTGATGCAAAATATTTTAACAAAATCAAAACGGTTAACGGGAAAAAAGTGATCCAGAATCCGGACAATATTTTGGCGCTTGTCAATAAAACCTATATTCTCGGGGATTACAAACCGAAAGACCTCGTCCGGCCGAATGTCCGCTTTTCATTTGGCGACGAAAGAATCGAAAAAAGCTATATGCGGAAAGAAGCAGCCGCGGCGCTTGAAAAAATGTTTGCCGCCGCCGAAAAGGACGGCATTGAATTATATGCCGCTTCCGCATACCGGTCGTATAACCGCCAGAAAGCTGTGTATGCGGCAGAAGTGCAAAGTTCGGGGGAAGAACATGCAGAACAGGCGGTTGCCATCCCGGGGTCGAGCGAACATCAGACCGGTCTCGCCGTTGATATTACAAGCCAGACCGCCCATTTTCTCCTCACACAGCAAATGGGGAAGCAGAAGGAAGGCATCTGGCTTGCAAAACATGCACATGAATACGGGTTTATTTTAAGGTATCCGAAAAACAAAGAGAACATTACGAAATATGAGTACGAGCCCTGGCATTTCCGGTATGTCGGAAAAGAGGCGGCAGCCGTCATTTACAAGCACGGCTGGACGCTTGAAGAGTATTTCGAACATGTACATAAGGCTGAATAAATCCTGGGCTCTTTTATTAAAAAGAAAAAGCTGGTAGAATAAAGAAGTTAGAAATCGGGAGCTATGACTTTTGGAAAACGGCATGAAAGTGGTGAAGCCTTTGGACGATGAGAAGAAACAGACGGAATCCGGCCAGGAAGAACAAACCGGTTATATCCGTATGAAAAAATTTAAATTTGTCATGCTTTTGTTTTTCGTGATTTTCATAACAGCTGGCATTACGACCGCTGCCTTTGCGTTCGGCGACCAAAAAGCCGTCAACGTGACGACTGTCAACCGGCCGGAGTTTGACAAACTGTATAAAGCATATGACAGCATCCAGAAAAAATATTACACAAAAGTAAAACAGAAGACGCTTGTCGACGGGGCCATTAACGGAATGGTGGAATCGCTCAATGACCCGTATTCTGATTATATGTCAAAAACCGAAGCATCAGACTTCAATAACACCATTTCTTCTTCTTTTGAAGGAATCGGTGCGGAAGTGGAAGAAAAAGATGGCTATATTGTGATTGTTTCGCCGATTAAAGGTTCTCCGGCCGAAAAAGCCGGCCTGAAGCCGAACGATAAAATACTCGCGGTTGACGGCAAAAGCGTCCATGGCATGAGCGCCAATGAAGCGGTCATGTTGATCAGGGGCAAAAAAGGGACAAAGGTGACACTCACGATCCAGCATGTCGGATCGAAAGACGAAACGAAAGTGACCTTGACACGCGACACGATCCCGGTCAATACAGTTTATGCGAAGATGTTGAAAAACGGGGTTGCCCATATCCAGATTACGACATTTTCAGACGGCACATATAAAGAATTCAAGGCGGCCGTTGAGAACATGAAAAAGCAGGGCATGAAGTCGATGATTGTCGATGTGCGTCAGGACCCGGGCGGACTGCTTGACCAGGCTATTAAAATTGCGAATATGTTTGTGCCGGAAGGGCGTACGATCCTGCAGACGGAAGACCGGAACGGCTCCCGGGAGAAATATGTGGCAGAAAGTGGCACGAAAATTACGGTCCCGGCGGTTGTGATGATCGACGGCGGCAGCGCGAGCGCTTCTGAAATTTTGGCGGCCGCACTGAACGAATCGGCAGGCATTCCGCTTGTCGGCGAAAAATCGTACGGCAAAGGCACCGTGCAGTCTGCTGAAAAATTCAGCGACGGATCGATTTTAAAATTCACCGTCCAAAAATGGCTGACGCCAAATGGCAGCTGGATCCATAAAAAAGGGATTGAGCCGGATGAGAAAGTGCCGCTTCCGGATTATGCCAAACTTCCGGTGATCGGAACAGATGCGAAATTGAAACTGTATTCGGTCTCGGAAGATGTGAAGACGGCGGAAAAAATGCTGAAAGCACTCGGTTACAATCCGGGCAGGGTTGACGGGTATTTCGACTGGAATACAAAAACGGCTGTCGAAGCTTTCCAAATGCATGAAAAAATGCAGCCGACAGGCATCATCAATGGCGATACGGCAACAAAACTGATGTCTGAAGTCAGCAATCTTATTACGCAGCACGATACGCAGCTCAAAAAAGCGGAAGAAGTTGTCCAAAAAGAAAAATAGCAAAATAAGCCGGGAGATCTACTCCCGGCTTATTTTGTGCAATCCGATGCACGAAAAATGATATAATAAAGTCAGGAGATTCGCCTGTCCCCTATAAGAAAGGAAAGGAATGGGAGTGTTGGAGACAAAAGATACAGTCGATCTGGAATTCATCTTCCGCAGAGTATACCGTAAAATTAAAGAAGAACTGCATAGCTTGTTAAAAGAGCATGTAACCCTTAACGAATTTATGGTGTTAAAACTTTTATCGGAATCCCCGATGCGTTCATCCGATTTGTCGAAAATGCTGCAAGTGTCCGCCAGCCATATTACTTCTGTAACCGATTCGCTCGTGGAAAAAGGGCTGATTGAACGGAGAAGATCCAATAAAGACAGACGTGTGGTCGACTTAATTTTAACGGAAAAGGGAAAATCGTTAATCGGCAGGTTGAAGGAAATCAAATCCCGGTTTCTGAAAGACCAGCTGGACGTTTTTACGGAGGAAGAGCGGGAAACATTGTATAAGCTGTTCCGGAAGTTTGAAGACCACCTCAATCAAATGCACTGATGTGAAAACGCGCCCATATGCACAAAAAGCGCCCTGAAGCCGTAAGCCCGGCCCCGGGGCGCTTTTTTTAAATAAATATGGCAGCATGCAACATTCAAGAAAAAAATGTAACAATATCCGCCCGTTTCCCGCCTTGTCAACCCCAAATTCCCTCCATTTTTTGGATATTTAAAAAGGTGGTACCAATGTGTGAAATGATAGGAAATCCGCACAATGTGCCGGAACCTTTGATACAGCTGGTTTTTTCATTTTCAGTTTGCAAGCAGGCCCCTTCTTTGCTGCTTGTTCTATTTTCTCCCAGAAATATTACAAAAATCGTATGTTATGATGCTATTGTGTACGAGAGAGAAACCAACGAAAACGAGGGAGGACATCATTGATGAAAAAGGCCATGTTCACAACAGCAGCAGCACTTGCACTGATCCTTGCACCGGCAGTTTCCGGCAAGGCGGGGGCAGCCTCAAACGAAACAAACTGCAGCCCGAAAACGGTTGTTCAACATGAATACAAGTTTCATAGCATGCAGGAATTGGAGAACTGGTTAAAGCAGCATAACATCCGTTTTTCTTTTAAACCGGCAACCCATCAAACTGCTTCAAACCACGCGGGCAAAACTTACCAGACAACGGCAGCACCAAAGCAATCGGCACCGGAACAAACAGCAGCACCAAAGCAATCGGCATCAAAACAAACTTCAACGCAACCGGCAGGCGGCACGCAGTCACAGGCTGCCAACACGTTAAACGCCTATGAAAAACAAGTGGTGACCCTTGTAAACGAAGAACGGGCGAAAAACGGCCTAGGCGCGCTGAAAATTGATACGGCTTTGAGCAAAATGGCGCGCGTCAAATCGAATGATATGGCAACCCATAAATATTTTGACCATACAAGCCCGACTTACGGCTCTCCGTTCGATATGATGAAGCAATTCGGGATCTCGTATCAATATGCCGGCGAAAACATCGCAATGGGCCAGCAAACACCGCAGGAAGTCATGAATGCATGGATGAACAGCGAAGGCCACAGGGCGAATATTTTAAATAAAAACTTCACCCATATCGGCGTGGGCTATGTTGAAAACGGCCACTACTGGACACAAGAGTTTATTGGAAAATAAATTGCTTATCGCAGCCTCTTTTACGGGGCTGCTTTTTTGTACGCACTTTTTGAAACGTCACTTGCGGAAAACGGGTCCACTTTCCTGTACGCTGACCCATCTGCCGGATAAGCCCCGCTTGCGCCAAACCTTATCCGTTCTTTTTCAGCAAATCTCCGGCTTTTTGCTGGATATAATGCAAGCGCCCTAAAAGTGTTACCGCACCTACAGCAAGGCCTGTGATCAGCCCGATCCAGTAGGCATACGGGCCGAGGGCGGTGGCGGCATCCAGCAAATACCCGAGCGGAAGCCCAATGACCCAATATGAAACAAACGTCATAATGGTCGTAATCCGGACATCTTTATACCCTCTAAGCGCGCCTTGCACCGGCGCCTGAACCGCATCTGACCATTGGAAAAAGATGGCATACAGCAAAAAATGGCCGGTTAACCGGATGACAGCCGGATCATCACTGTAAAACGCTGCCACTTGTTCATGGAATAAGTAGAGCAACAGCCCGGTCAAGGTGGCGATCACAACAGCAGTCATGAGCCCGATTGTGCTGTACTGGCGGGCGTCTTTAAATCTTCCGGCCCCTGCTTCAAAACTGACAAGAATCGTCATCGCAAGCGAAATGCTGAGCGGAAGCATGTACAAAAGCGATTCAAAATTCATGGCAGCCTGATGGGAAGCGATCGTGTCAGTGCCAAATTTGCTCATGAACAATGTCACAACCGAAAAAATGCTTGATTCAAAAAAAGTCGACAACCCCATCGGGATCCCAAGCGACAATAGCGCTTTCCAGCTGCGGATCGAAACCGGGTAAAACGTGCGGAACAGCCGCATTTCAGCAAAACGTGGCAAACGCATAAGCACAAGGATTGCAATCAACAAGATAAGCCAGTAGGTGATGGCGCTCGCAACGCCGGCACCTGCCCCGCCAAGCTGCGGAAATCCGGCATGCCCGAAGATGAACAGAACATTCAATCCAATATTGATGGGCAGCGCCAACAGCGTGATCAGCATTGATATTTTTGTCAGCCCGGTAGCATCAATCAGCGAGCGGCAAACCTGGTAACAGAACAACGGAATCAGCCCGAAAGACAGGGCAAATAAAAACCGATGCGCGACCCTCTCCACATGCGGCGCTAAATCCATCCGGCCAAGGACCGGCCCAATCACCAGCCCGCCTGCAAACAGCACCAGTACGGCCATACAGACGGCGACGTAAAGGCTCTGGATAAATGTACGGGGGATTTCATCCGTGTTTTTGCTGCCGATCAAATGGGAAATGATCGGGGTAACCGCCTGTAAAACCGTTCCCAGCCCGGTTGAAACGGGGAACCAGAGGGATGCGCCGATCGCAACACCGGCCAGATCGGCTTTGGAAAAATGGCCGGACATCGTTGTATCGAAAAAATTCATGAGCAGCATCGCAAGCTGGGTGATGAGAATCGGCAGAAATAAATGCCAAAGCTGTGCGATTTTTTCTTTTAAGGTAAAAGTTTGTTTCATGTTCATTCCCCCAACTGTTTTCCACGGACTCCAAAAAATTATAACATATTCATTTTCCGGGCCGCCATGGACAGCCTGCCATGAAAATGGAAATGCCCGGCGAAAGATTTGGAAACCCGTAAAACCATCATGATTTATAAAAAGTCTCATATAATAGAGTGACCAGACAAAAACGGGAGATTCTGTATGGAGCTGAAAAAAACCTATTCGACGTTGTCTCACATGTACCTGTGTCAAACCGTTATTCTTGCATGCGGCCTTTCCGCATTTTGTCTCACGCTGATGTATATCGGGCGCGGCGGCATGTTCAACTGGCTGATTTTGGCCGTCTGGCTGTTCATTCTCTACTTTGCTGCGCGCTATTTCTACTATCAAAAGATAGAAGAAAACATATCCGGAGAAAAAGGGGAGGAAGAAAGACAAGCGGACAGCGGGCAGTACTTGATCCAGTTTCCTCCCGGTGCAAAACTCTCGGTGCAGCTTTATGACGGAAGCGGACGCTTAGGGTGGCTGCTTGAGGAAAAAGCTTTCAGACAACAAATCCGGTATTTCCGCCTTGAACGGGGAGCGGGCGCCACATTTTGCGCCACGGTCCGCAAACGGCAAAACTGGGAAATCAGCATCAGATTTCCGGCATATGAACTGGCCTTTTCATTAAAAGAAGCAAAAGGAAAAGAAATGATATTTGAAAACGGCAGCCGGACTTGCGCGATCCGGAAAAATGGAAACCATGATTTGGAATTTTACCGGGACGAACAACTTTTAGCAGTGGTGTCGCGCGGCGTGATGCCGGTCAGCTGGCAGCAGAAGTTTCCGCTTAATGCACCGGTACTTACTTTTATACGGGGGACGGAAGAAGACGAAGTACTCGTCATCGCACTGCTCGCCTTTTTTTACAGGCATAATAAATATTTCGTGTAAAAAAAAAGAAGAGATGATACAATTTTTGTAAGAATAAAGAAAGAAAAAGAGAGGAAATCCATCATGCATGTGAAACTGATTAAATGCCACGGCTCAGGCAACGATTTTTTGCTGATCGATGAAACGGAAATCTCTGCGCCATTAACGGACGACATCCGCAAAAAAATGGCTCTGTCATTTTGCCGGCGCGATGCCGGGCTCGGGGCGGACGGCCTGCTCTTTGTGTCGGAAAGCCAGCAGGCAGACGCAAAAATGCGGGTATTCAATGCGGACGGTTCCGAGGCGTCCATGTGCGGGAACGGCCTGCGCTGTGTTGCGCGGTACGTATCCGAAAAACGCGGGAAAGACGATCTGTTAATTGAAACGATGAAAGCAAATCTATATGCCCGCAAAGCAGAGCCCCTATTGGACGGCATCCCAACGTTCCGGGTCGAAATCTCGCCTGTCTCCTTTGACTTGGACAAACTGCCGATGCATATTGATAAAGAAGTGCTCATCAATGAACCGGTTAAGGCCTTGTCGGAAGATTTGTCGTTTACAGCAGTTGCGGTGCCGAATCCGCATCTGATCGCCTTTGTCGAAAATGAAGGATTCCGGTCTGATACGCAAAAAACATTGTCCGAGTATGTGAACGGACCAAATGATATCTTTCCGGACGGCGTGAATGTCAGCTTTGCCAAACCGATTGGTGAAAATGGCTTATACGTCCGCACGTTTGAACGCGGCGTCGGTTTTACAAATGCGTGCGGAACGGCGATGTCCGCTTCAAGCCTTGTGGCCTGCCTGTTAAGATTGCGCCCGTTCGGTGAAATGATCGACGTGTTCAATAATGGCGGTAAAGTACGGTGCTTTGTCCAAAAAATTGAAAAAGAAGGGGAACCGGCATACACGATTGACCTGATCGGTAATGCCACCTATTTATACGAAACCACTGTTTCTTTTGACGTTGGGCACCCGGAACAGTTCCGGATCGCGGAAAAAAAGGATTTCGGCGAACAGAAGCTGTATCAAAAGCTCGAAACCCATGCAAAAGAAACGGTAGAGAAAGCATTGGCTTAAAATTTGCGTCTCCTGTAAAAGGGAGGCGTATTTTTTTCGATTAGAAAGCTGCGCCAAACTATATGGGGCGCCCTTTGTTCTGCTTTAAAAATGCAAGTACCGGGGCAAAAGGCTGGCCGCTTTTGCAGGCAAAGAATCGCGCAAACGGGCAGCCGTACCGGTTCACACGCGAAAGGACCGTTTCAATAGTAAAGTCATACGGCGAAAGCGACGCGTTTACTTCTTCCCAGAAAAGCGGAGCCGCCACAAGCGCATCCTCATGCCCGCGCATCGAATAAGGTGCAATGATCGTTTTTCCTTCCGCATGCTGGACGAAATCAACATATAATTTTCCGCCCCGTTTTTTCTTCATCCGTTCGATTGTAAAATGTTCAGGAGATTTAGAAATGAAATAAGCAGCCACAAATTCCGTGAACAGCCTTGTATCTTCCCATGAGAACTGCCCGTCCGGCAATGGAATGTAGACTTGCAGCCCTTTATTCCCGGAAATTTTGACAAAGCTCTCCAAATGAAGGGCATCCGTCACCTGTTTTAACAGCAAAGCCGCTTCTACTGCAAGTTGAAACGCATCCCGGGAAGGGGGGTCAAAATCAAATACAATCTCACTGACGAAACGGCTGTTTACGGTCTGAAACGGGATATGGTATTCCACCGCCAGCTGGTTCGCAAGCCACATCAGTGTTTTTAAATGGTTGCAGACAATATACCGGATGTCTTCATGCATCGCCGTATCCACAAAAGCGGGCGCATAATCGGGGCAGTTTTTCTGGTAAAATGCCTCGCCGAAGACGCCGTGCGGGTAACGGATGACGGTCAAAAGCCTGTCCGAAAGAAACGGCAGCATAAAAGGGGAAATTTCCCGCATATAGGTAAGAAAGTCGAGCTTTGTCACATGGCGCTTTTTCCATAGCGGTTTATCCGGATGCGTCACTTCCACTTCTTCCGGAATGGCGGCGTTACGGAGCCTGAAATCTTCAAATGTACAGGCATCCGGGGAAAGATCAAAGCGGAAGCGGTGGAAATGCGGTTCTCGCAGGTTGGCGCCGTCCCATTCCAAATAAAATAACTCGACGCAAATCGAAGGATCGATCGTATAGACGCCGTTTTCATCGTTTGCGGCATTTTTCCTGACTGCTTCTGCGAGGATTTGTTTTTCGCCCGGATTCATGCTGAAAAGAAACTGGCCGATTGGAAAAATGCCGCCATCTTTAAACACCGCTGCGTCGAAATACCCGTTTTTCGCGTCATAAGCTGTAATAAAGCAGGCGGCTGTTTTCCAATTTTTCACTTTTATCCATGTCTCAACCCGTTTTCCCGCTTCCCACTTGCTGTCCGTTTGTTTTGCGACAATGCCTTCACTGTTAAAATTTTTCACCGTCTCCTTTAAGGCGGGCGCGTCACGGGTAAACGGGATCTGCTGGACCCGTGCCGTTTCGCCCGGGGCGGGGGAGAGCGGCAGCGCAAGCGTTTCACAAAACTTTTCCAATACTTTTTTTCGCTGCAAATACGGTTTTCCGGCCATATCCTCCCCGCCAAGCATGAGCAAATCAAATACGAGATAATGGGCGGGGCGCACTTTAGCCTTCTCTGCAGCTGCCTTCGCTTTCATCCGCCCGCGGCGCTGCAGCTCCCTAAAGCCAGCTTTATACGGATTTTCAAGCAGCACAAGTTCGCCGTCAAGCCGTAACGGAAGCTGCCCTTTTACGCGGCCTTCAAGTGTTTGCAAAAAGGTGCGGATTTCCGGAAACTGGGGCAGCAAATCTTTTCCGTTGCGGCTCCATAACCGCATGCCGCCTTTTGTCCAGTCGAGGATCGCGCGATAACCGTCATATTTGATTTCGTATGCCCACTTTCCTGTATCAGGCAGAGACCATTTTAAAACCGGCAGCATCGGTTTCATTTCGAGCACCCTTTCTTTTTCCAAAAGTTGAAGTACATAGCGGGGCGGATTCATACATATATTATCTTCAAAAAGCGAGGCGTTTCATTCATGCATACGATGTGGAAAGGCACGATCAGTTTTGGGCTCGTCAATATCCCGATCAAACTGCATGCCGCAACGGAAGATAAAGATATCAAATTGCGTTCCCTTCATAAAAAATGTCATTCCCCGATCCGGTATGAAAAGGTTTGTCCGGTGTGCGGGGAAGAATTGGACGCGAAAGAAATTGTAAAAGGATACGAAATCGCGAAAGGGAAGTTTGTCGTGCTGGAAGAGGAGGAACTGGAAGAGCTGCGCAAACAGACAGAAGAAAAAGCAGTGGAAATTATGGATTTTCTCGATATGCGGGAAATCGACCCGGTTTATTTTAACCGGAGCTACTACATGTCCCCGAATGAAGGGGGTGTAAAAGCTTACGGCTTGTTGCGGAAAGCGCTGACCGAATCAGAGAAAGTCGGGCTTGCCCGGATTGTCATGCGTTCAAAGGAGCAGCTCGCCGTTATCCGCGTGTATGAAAATACGCTGCTGATGGAAACCATCCATTACCCGGATGAAGTCCGGAGGGCATCTGACGTTCCGAATGTGCCGCAGGATGATGAAGTCTCGAAAAAAGAAATTGAGACGGCAATTTTGCTGATTGACCAGTTAACGACATCGTTTGAGCCTGAAAAATATACGGATGCATACCGGTCAAACCTGATGGCTTTGATTGAATCGAAGCGGACCGGGAAAAAACTCGTCACGGCGAAAGTGAAAGAACCGGAAAATAATGTGACCGACCTGATGGCGGCGCTCCAGGCTTCCATCGACAGGGCAAAGCCGGCAAAAAAACCGGCAAAGAAACCAAAAAAAGCGGCTAAAACAAAGGCAAAAGAAGCGTAAAAACCGGCGGATACCGGTGCGGGGAATGCCTGAAAATTTGCCGGAAAGCCTCCAATATGGTAAATTATTTCATATTGGAGGTTGATGATGAAAAGGCAGACGATTGTGCAATGGCTGTTCGTTTTACTGGTGCTTTCCCTCTGCACCTGGATTTTTTTTGAAATCGCCGATCATTTCAACCAGGGGGAGATCCGGCATTTTGACCTTCCGATTATCTCATTTGTCCAGGGGAATATTTCCGGCCGGTTAACGAGCGTGATGCTGGCTGTTACCTTTCTCGGATCTGTAAAAGGGGCGGCGGTGGTCACCCTCGTGCTTTCCCTTGTGCTCTGGATCAAAAAATACCGCACACTGGGCCTTTATCTCGCTGTATCTGTCGCGCTTGGAGCGGGGGTTTTTAACACCATATTAAAATACATATTCAAGCGCCAGCGCCCCGATATTATGCGTATCGTCCAGGAAACGGGCTACAGCTTCCCGAGCGGGCATTCGATGGGATCCATGATTTTATACGGCTGCCTCGTATTGATTCTGTTCCGCATCACAAAACGCAGGTGGGTGAAGTTCGCGGGGACGCTGTTTGCCCTCTTGCTGGTGCTTGCCATCGGCATCAGCCGCATCTATTTAGGGGTACACTACCCGAGCGACGTTGCCGGCGGATATGCGGCCGGCCTTGTTTGGGTCATTTTATCTGCGCTTGCGTTGAACTTGTTTGAAACAAAATTGAAATTGTAATAAAATATGGTGGGAATAAAAATGTTTGGCGGTGGGTATGCGGATTTTCGGACCGTGCAGTCGCGTTTAGCCGGAAAGGACTGCCCCGGTGCTGGAAAAGCCGTTAATGAGCGCTTGCTTTTTTTAAAAATTGTATTACAATATGTTGGTATGAATGAAGAAGCGTCCTGAAATTGTTGCCGGAGAGTTTGGCGATTGGGAGGGAATACTGAATGAAGATCTCGTTTAGCCAGATTAAAAGTTTGCTAAATAAAAAATACGCCCTGTACTTTCTCATGGTTTTTTTGTTCTGGGTAAAAACTTATATTGTCTATAAAGCGGAATTCAATCTGGATCTGCAAAACGGCATGCAGAAATTTTTGCTCGCCATCAATCCCATCAGTTCGGCACTGTTCTTCTTTGCGCTTGCGCTTTTCTTTAAAGGACGCGGCCGGATCATTGCAATAACTGTGATTGACGTGCTTTTGTCTGTTTTGCTGTACGCGAATGTATGCTATTACCGTTTTTTTAATGACTTCATTACACTGCCTGTGCTGTCGCAGACGAAAAACTTCGGCGACCTCGGTGGGAGTGCCGCTGCATTAATGAAGCCTTATGATATTTTTTACTTTTTTGATACGATCATCCTCATTGTCTTGATTGCAACGAAAGCCGTCAGGGCCAATGCAGAGAAGGTCAGCCGCCGCTCGCTTGCCGGGCTGATGATTGCCGCAATTGCATTTTTCATTTTTAATCTCGGCCTTGCCGAAGCGGACCGCCCGCAGCTTTTAACGCGGACTTTTGACCGCAGTTATATCGTGAAATATCTCGGCATGTACAATTACACCCTTTATGATGCGGTTCAGACAACAAAATCGTCTGCGCAGCGGGCGATGGCTGATAGCAGTGACGTGAGCGATGTGGAAAACTATGTGAAAGCGAACTATATCGAGCCGGACAGCAAATATTTCGGCGCGGCAAAGGGTATGAATGTCATTTACGTTTCACTTGAGTCGTTCCAGAACTTTTTGATCAATTACAAATTGGACGGCAAAGAGGTCACACCGTTTTTAAACTCGCTGACAAAGGACAAAAACACCTTTTATTTCGATAACTTTTTCCACCAGACAGGCCAGGGGAAAACGTCTGATGCCGAATTTATGATGGAAAACTCGCTGTTCCCGCTGCCGACGGGGTCTGTATTTACAACGAAAGCACAAAATACGTACCAGGCAGCACCTGCTATTCTTGACCAGAAAGGCTATACATCGGCTGTTTTCCACGGAAACTATAAGACTTTCTGGAACCGTGACGAAATGTACAAATCGTTCGGCTATGACCGTTTCTTTGACGCCAAGTATTACGATATGAACGACAAAAATACGTTAAACTACGGGATGAAGGACAAACCTTGGTTTAATGAGTCGATGCAGTATTTGACCAAATTGCCGCAGCCTTTCTATGCGAAGTTTATTACGCTTTCAAACCACTTTCCGTTTCCTTTGGATGAAGAGGATGCAGACTTCCCAAAGGGCGATTTCGGCGATAAAACCGTGGATAACTATTTTCAAACCGCCCATTATCTGGATGAAGCGATACAGCAGTTCTTCACCTATTTGAAGGAATCCGGGCTTTATGACCATACGGTGATTGTCATGTACGGCGACCATTATGGCATTTCGGAAAATCACAATGCGGCGATGGCGAAAGTGCTCGGCGTTCCTGAAATTACGCCATATTTGAACGCACAGCTGCAAAGGGTGCCGCTGTTTATCCATGTTCCGGGCGTAAAAGGCGGGATCAAGCATACGTACGGCGGTGAAGTCGATGTAATGCCGACGGTTATGCATTTGCTTGGCATTGATACAAAAGACTACATCCAGTTCGGGTCTGATCTTTTGTCCAGCCAGCACCGCCAAGTCGTTCCATTCCGTAACGGTGATTTTGTCACCAATAAGTACACGCAAGTATCCGGAACGCTTTACGACAATGCGACCGGTGAAAAAGTCAATCCAAAACTAGGCAAAACTGATGAAAAGATTGCAAAAGAGATGCTGAATCTGTCTGATAAAGTGGTATACGACGACCTGCTCCGTTTCTATACGCCAAAAGGTTTTACGCCGGTGAACCGGAACAAGTATGACTATTCCTTTGACCAGACGGATATGGCCGGGTTGCCGAAAACCCCCATTCCGGATTCAGCCAAAAAGAATAAATAAAGAAAACAAACCCCGGTGGAATGCAACCGGGGTTTGTTTTTTGTGCCAGGAAAAAGCATATCGTGAATGCATCATTCCGGCTTCTTTTATGGTTTTCAACAGGCATGTTTTCAATCATTTTTTAAAGAGCAAATCCCTGGCAGTTTGAAAATCGTTTGTCGGTTGATTGCAGCTGAAGTTTTCACAGACATAAATGGTTGGTTGCCCGTTTATCATGGCATAATCTTCAATAAAAGGGGCGATTTTGGAGAGTTTCTTCTTTTCGCGCCTTTTTACTGCCATGAAGGAAATTTCGGGGTGAAAATTCTCCTGAATATGGCGGATAAAATCAACAGCTTTTTCTGTTTCATCATCCATAACGATCACCACTTCCTTCGTTGCCTGCTGTGCGTACATCACTGCCTGCATCATCATGGCGTGGGCATTGGGATCATCATGGATAACCTTGCTGAAGGCCTGAAACATTTGCTGGACTTTTTCTTCCAACGTAAAATCCCCGGTCAGTTTCGCCAGCCTTAACAATTGGCAGGCTGCGACACTGTTCCCGGAAGGCAGTGCCCCGTCATAAGACGCCTTTTGCCTGACGAGCAATGGCTCATCGTCGTTTCCGCTAAAGAAAAAGCCTCCTCCATGTCCGTCCCAAAATAAATCAATCATATTGCCGGCCAGTCTTTTTGCTTCCGCCAAATAAAAAGGGGCAAAAGTGGACTCATACAGTTCCATATATCCCCACAGGAGAAAGGCATATTCGTCTATAAAACCTTTGTTTTTTACTTCGCCATCGCGGTATCTTACCATTACCCGGCCATTTTGGATCAAGTTGTCCCTTATAAAAGAAACCGCTTTTTCTGCAGCCTGCACATAAGATGGTTGATAAAAAACACGCCCCGCTTTTGCGAGTGCTGCAATCATTAAGCCGTTCCATGCCGTTAAAATTTTATCATCGCGGAACGGGCGCACCCGTTTTTCCCGGTGCTGGAACAAGCTTTGCCGTGCCGTTTCTAATTTTTCCGCCAGCGCTGCAGGAGAAAACCCTTCCTTTTTTGCAATTGTTTCCAAATGGGTTGTAATCTGGTTCGGAATATTTTTTCCTTCGAAATTTCCCTGCCCGGTAATGCCGTATGCCTGGCAAAAGAGCGTGCCCAACTGTTCCCCCAGCACATCTTTTACTTCTTTAGGCGTCCACACATAAAACTTTCCTTCCTCGCCTTCCGAGTCGGCATCTTCCGCGGAATAGAATCCGCCATCCGGATGGGCCATATCACGCAGCACATACTTGATGATTTCTTCCGTTATTTTTTTGTACCGGGCATTTTTCGTCATCCGGAAAGCATCGGTATAGGCCAGTGCAAGCAGCGCATTGTCATAAAGCATTTTTTCAAAGTGGGGCACCAAAAATTTTTCATCAACGGAATAGCGGGAAAAACCGTAACCAATATGGTCATAAATTCCCCCGCGCGCCAGCCCGTCCAATGTTTTTGTTGCCATCGCAAGCGCATCCCGGTTTTCATAAAATTTGGCATACATGAGTAAAAATACAAGTGAATGCGGCATTGGAAATTTCGGCGCCCTGCCAAAACCGCCATAGCGGGGATCAAAAGCCTGCTTGTAAGTTTGGAAAGCGCGCCCGGCCGTTTCTTTCGTTAAAGCCGTTTGCCCCCCTTTTTTCCGGCTTGCCTTGAGCGCCTGTTTGACTTGTGCGCCTACATCCTTGATCCGGTCCGGATTTTCGGTGTATTGTTGGGATAAATAATGCAACACTTCTTTAAAACCGGGCATCCCATACCGGCTTTCCCGCGGAAAATAGGTTCCGGCATAAAAAGGGACCTTCTCCGGCGTCAAAAATACGCTCAACGGCCAGCCGCCCTGCCCGGTCATCATTTGGCAAACAAGCATATAAATGGCATCAATATCCGGCCGCTCTTCCCTGTCCACCTTAATCGCCACAAATTTCTCATTCAGGATCCGCGCCACCTCTTCATTTTCAAAAGACTCCCGCTCCATCACATGGCACCAGTGGCAGGTCGAATAGCCGATGGAAACAAAAACCGGCTTGTTTTCCCGCTTCGCTTTCGCAAAAGCGTCTTCGCCCCACGGATACCAGTCAACCGGATTACGGGCGTGCTGCAGCAAATAAGGCGATTTTTCATGAATTAACCGATTAAATGGTCTGTTTTCACCCAAGACATTCCCTTCTTTCTTTCACTTCCTTTATCATCAGTTTACCTGAAACAAAAAGGCGCTACAAATGCTTGAAATCGCACGACTCCGCAATTAAGCAGGGGAAGAGGCTTTAGCACGTGATTTGTCCGGTTTCACCGCCGCAAATGTAAGTCCTGCCGCCACCAGGCAGAAACCGGCCATGATCACCATGCTGATCTCAACCCGCCCTTTCATAAAATTGGCCATAAATAACGGACCTGCCGCCACGCCGATGTAGCGCATAGAACTGTAAATGGCGCTGATCGTCCCGCGGACTTCTTTTTCAATCGACTGATTAATCAGCGCATCCAACGGCGTAAGGGAGGCGCCGATTCCGATTCCGCAAATGAGAAAGGTCCCGATTAAATAGAAAAAACGGTCCGAAAAAGTGATCACGAGCACGGAGGCTCCGGTAATGAGCACACTGGAGAAAATAATCCATTTCATCAGTACCATGTTTTCTTTAATGATTTTCCCGGTTATAAAGGAAGAAAGGCACAATGCCGCGAGCGGGACGGCCAAAATAAACCCTTTCTTCACGCCATGGTAGCCGTACTGGTCTTCCAGATTGGACGACAAATAAAACAGCACCGCAAACAAAATAAACATCACGATGGCCCCGATCGCAAATACGGACGCCAGCCAGCGCCAGTGCTGGCGGAACACCTTTTTCGTATTCCCTATAAATGCTTTGATTCCCGGCCCCTGTTTTTCGTGTGCCGGCCTTTTGACAAGAAACAAAACAGACAGGATAGAGATCAGGCAAAAGACCGGGATGGCCGCAAAAGGCAAAAACCAGATCACCCCTGCCAGAAAGGATCCGAGAATCGGGCTCAATACTTTTCCAAATGTATTGGCCGTTTCAATAATGCCGAGGGTGGTGCTCACATCCCGGTTGCGGCGGAACATATCGCCGACAAGCGGCAATACGATCGGTGTCGCGCCGGCCGTCCCGACGCCCTGCAAAGTCCGGCCGACCAAAATAAGGGAATACGGGTGATCGAGTTGCCAGGCAGCATATGCCGAAATCGCCCCTCCGGCAGCCGTAATCACAAGTGACGGGATAATGACCATTTTTCGGCCGTATCTGTCCGATAAAAATCCGGCAACCGGAATAAGGAAAATGGCGACAATTGAATAAAAGGTGATAATATAGCTGGATTGGACTTTGGAGATGCCCAGTTTGTCCTCCATCAGGGGAAGGACCGGGATCAGCATCGAATTCCCCAGTGTCATAATCAGGGGGATGGACGATAATGCCACAATCGCCCATCTTTTTTGATGGATTTCATTGTTTTTATCGGATAAAGGTGTGTTTGTTGTTAAATGATCCATTGTCTGTATTTTCCTTTCTTCTTTTCAATGTCAACACTCTTCTTTACTATCTGCCCAACCGGAGACATTTATGAATGGAAAAAACGGGTTTTCTTTCTCATCATTTTTTAACAAACCATTCATATCTTTTTCTTTTCATTCGGTTAGTATATAAGTAAAAGCGGATTCTCCTTGATCATGCGCCTTCCGGGGCTATAATAAGGGCAGCGGAAAAGAAAGAGTTCCGGCAAAAGAACTTCGAGGGGGAATCATCATGAACATGAAACGGATATTATTGGTGGAAGATGAAAAAAATCTGGCCCGTTTTATTGAGCTGGAGTTAAGGCATGAAGGATACGAAGTGAAAGTGGCGTATGACGGGCGGGAAGGGCTGCAGTCGGCTTTGGAGGAGGAGTGGGATGTGATTCTCCTTGATTTAATGCTGCCGAAACTGAACGGCCTTGAAGTATGCCGCCGCCTGCGCCAGGAAAAAGAAACACCGGTCATCATGATTACCGCTCGGGACAGCATTATGGACCGTGTATCCGGGCTTGACCATGGGGCGGATGATTATATTGTCAAACCATTTGCGATTGAAGAATTGCTCGCAAGGCTGAGAGCCATTTTCAGAAGGATGGAGTACGCCGAGCCCAAAAAAGCAGCGCTAACAACGTACAAGTTTCGTGACCTTGTGCTGGAAAAAGAAAGCCGGCTTGTTAAAAAGGCAGGGAAAACCATTGAATTGACAAAGCGGGAATACGATTTGCTGCTTACGCTTTTGGAAAATAAAAATATTGTCATGACCCGTGAAGCGCTCCTGAACAAAGTATGGGGATATGAAACCGAGGTCGAAACGAATGTCGTCGATGTGTACATCCGGTACTTGCGCAATAAAATTGATACAGAAGGCGAAGACAGCTATATCCAGACAGTGCGGGGAACAGGATATGTGATGCGCGAATGAGGGCGGTAAAACACTGGCTGCAAAAAAGTTCCTTGAAAGTGAAATGGTCCGTCGGCGCAAGTGTAGCGATCTTTTTAACGTTTCTGATTTTCGGATTTTTCCAGTATACACTAATCAGTAGATGGCTATTGCATGAAGAAGCGACTTCGGTATCCGAGGCGCTGGATGATTTGAACAACAAGGGGGAAAACATCGATGACATTTTATCGAACCGGACGCTTTTTCAGCAGGTGCTGGAAAAAGACCAGTCGATCCGGATCATCAATGCGGAAGGAAAGGAAATGCTTGTCGTAAAAAGCATTCATTCTACCGATGCAAAAGTGCCGTTTATGCCGGTGAACGAAAAACGGGTCAGCCTGATCCGCGCGGGCAATCATCAAATTTTAGTCGGAAGGAGCCCGTTCCGCTCCCAGTCGTTCAACGGCTATATTGAAGTGATCTATCCTTTATACCGGTATGAAAATTTAATGCGGAATGTTCTGTTTGTCATGATGGTCGCCGGATGTGTGGGCTTGCTTTTGAGTGCTTTTCTCGGGTTTATGATGGCAAAAAATTTCCTCAAACCGTTGAAAAAACTCTCTTCCACCATGCAAAGCATCCGCAAAAAAGGATTCCAGGAACGGATGGAGCCAAGCGCCTCCAAAGACGAAATGGGGGAACTGACCAATATTTTTAACGATATGATGGACCAGATTGAACAGTCGTTCCGGCAGCAGAAACGGTTTGTCGAGGATGCTTCCCATGAATTAAGGACCCCCGTGCAAGTAATGGAAGGGCACTTAAATTTGTTAAACCGCTGGGGGAAAAATGACCCTGCGATTCTTGAAGAGTCGCTCCAGGCCTCGCTTCAGGAATTAAGCAGAATGAAAAAACTGGTGGAGGAACTGCTCGATCTTTCCCGGGTGGAAGAAGCCAAAATATTGGCCAATGAGGAAAAAGCAGATCTTTTGGCGGTCACAGAAAGGGTGATCCGCAATTTTAAAATGATCCACCAGCAATTCGATTTCAATTTTCAATATGATCCCAAACAGGCCTATGAAATCCTGATGAGCGAGAACCATCTTGAGCAGGTGCTGATCATTGTATTTGATAATGCGATAAAATATTCCGACCGCATTTACAAAGTCGATATCCGTCTCAAGCAGGAAAAGGGGAGGGCCGTGTTAACGGTAAAAGATTACGGCATCGGGATCCCGAAAGAAGATTTGCCGCAAATTTTCCACCGCTTTTACCGGGTGGATAAAGCAAGAAGCCGCGCAAAAGGCGGGAACGGGCTCGGGCTTGCTATTGCCAAACAACTGACAGAAGGATATTCCGGCACGATAGAAGCAGCAAGCGAGGTTGGCAAAGGGACCGAAATCCGGTTTACATTCCCCCTTGCCGCAAAACAAAAAACAGGCGGAAAAGAGGGCGTTTCGAAAAAATGAAACGTTCTTTTTCTTTTAAAGAAAAGGGGAGGGCCGTGTTTCGCCTGTGCCTGGAAACCGCGCCCGCCTTTCGCCCGTTTCCAAAAGGATAAACCTTTTTGATCCGCAAAATAACCGGGAGCTATACGTATGGAACCAACTGTAAGTTTTATCCAGAGGGCCGGGCTGTTAAAAATCTATGCCGACTTCTGTCATTTCATGTTCACTTTTTTTCAGGAGCCGGATTTCCAGGATGCCGTCCCGGTATTTTGCGGTCGTCCCTTTCCGGCGCACCGGGGAAGGCAGCCGTATCACCTGTTCCGCGTCCGGTTTTGGGAATGATTTTAACATGACCTGAAGAGAAGTGTGGAAGATTTTTAAGCCGGTGAGCATGCTTTCCTCCTGGACAGGGACGCGGATAAAAATAAAATCCAGTGTTTCAAATACCTCTATAGACGGGGCGCCTGTATCCGGGGAAGAGGGAGCCGGATCATCGGCCCCGTCCCCCTTTTTGAACGCAGCGCCCCATTCGTCCCATTGAGAAAGGGCTTGGTTTATATGTTCCTGTACAGGCGGAAACGGCATATTCATCATCTTGAAGATCTCTTCGGTGAACGGAAACGTTTTCCATGGGAACATTTTTCTGCTCCTTTCTGCAACGGGGATATCATAAAATATGCGGTTTTAAACAATCGGGTGAGGCAAATGCAGCATCACTTTCCGGGAAAAAACAGAATGAATCACTATTCATGCAAATTTTTAAAAATAAGAGTTTTTAACTTTATCTATTACGCTTACAGTGCTAAAATTGAGTTTGTAAGCGTTACAGCTTTCAAAATTCTTTATCGTTACATAATTTCTTGGTTCCGTTTTGGCATCCGCCAGGCGAAACCATACGAAAGTGAATAAGGGACGAAGAGCTGGAGGTTTTTCAAAATGAATGCAACTACACCAAAGGGATTTTGGGAAAGTTTTTCCGGGCCTAATCTTGGGTATGTCATGGATTTATATGAACAATACCTGGAAGATCCGGACAGCATCGACGAAGAGGCGAGAAAAGTATTTGACCAGTGGGGCGCGCCCGCTGTTTCCGAAGGCGGGAGCCCGACACAGGGGCAGGCGGATATTTCTTTCCAATTGCCGGCAAACCCGACGATTTTCAGCAAAATGGTCGCTGCTGTCAAATTGGCGGACAATATCCGGACTTTTGGCCATCTCGCAGCGGATATCAACCCGCTCCAAAAACCTGTTGGGGATGTCAGAAGAATTGAACTGGGAGAATTTGATTTAACCGAAGAAGATTTGAAAAAAGTGCCGGCATCCTTTATTTGCCCGGATGCACCCAAAAGGGTCAAAAACGGGCTTGATGCCATCAATTATTTAAAAGAAGTGTACACCCAAAAAGTCGCCTTTGAGTTTGACCATATTCATGACATGGAAGAAAAGCACTGGCTGCAACGGACAGTTGAATCGGGCAGCTTTTTCCGCGAACTCGGCCGGGAACAGAAAATCGGGATTTTAAAACGCCTTTCAGATGTGGAAGGATTTGAAAAATTTATTCACCGGACATTTGTCGGGCAGAAGCGTTTTTCCATTGAAGGGCTTGATGCGCTCGTTCCGCTGATGGAACAAATGATTATGGAAGCGGTCAAAACGGGTGTGAAAACCGTTAATATCGGCATGGCGCACAGAGGCCGACTCAATGTGCTTGCCCATATTCTTGAAAAACCATACGAGCTCATTTTTGCGGAATTTAAGCATGCTTCCAATAAAGATTTAATCCCTTCCGAAGGATCGATCGGCATTACGTACGGATGGACCGGCGATGTTAAATACCATCTCGGCGCGGACAGAAAAGGGCAAAACGGCGGTCCGATCGGCGCGCGTATCGTGCTTGCCAACAACCCAAGCCATCTGGAAGTTGCCAACCCTGTTGTCGAAGGGTATACACGTGCCGCGCAGGATAACCGGAACAAAGCGGGCTATCCGGACCGCGATCCGGACCGCGCATTTGCGATTCTTGTCCACGGGGATGCCGCATTTGCGGGGCAGGGCATTGTCGCAGAAACGCTGAATATGAGCAAGCTGAACGGATACGGGACAGGCGGGACCATCCATATCATCGCCAATAACAATATCGGGTTTACGACCGAAACATACGACTCGAGGTCAACAAAATATGCTTCTGATCCGGCAAAAGGCTATGAAGTGCCGATCCTCCATGTGAATGCGGATGATCCGGAAGCATGCGTACAGGCGGCGCTGTTTGCTTATGCTTACCGCGAAAAATTCCATAAAGACTTTGTGATCGACCTGGTCGGCTACCGCCGCTACGGCCATAATGAAATGGATGAACCGATGGTAACCAACCCGGTAATGTACCATGCGGTGCACAATCATCCGACGGTCAGGGCCATCTACGGTGAACAGCTTGTAAAAGAAGGCGTCCTGACAGCCGAAGAGGTTAAAACGATTGATGAAGCCGTTCAGAAAAAACTGCAGGCGGCTTACGAAAAAGTGCCAGACGGCGAAGCAGAACCCGATACGGCCATGGAGCCCCCAGAAAATGTGAAAAAAGGCTATTTGAGCATGAAAACAGGGGTGCCGGAACAGGAACTGAGGGCTTGGAATGCTGAATTGCTCGCCTGGCCTGAAAACTTCCACGTCTTTAAAAAACTGGCGCGGATTTTGAAACGCCGCGAACACGTTTTTGACGGCAAAGGGAAAATTGACTGGGCCCATGCGGAAGCGCTCGCGTTTGCAGCCATTTTAAAAGATGGCGTGCCGATCCGGTTTACCGGCCAGGATACACAGCGCGGCACGTTCGCACAGCGCAATCTCGTCCTGCACGACGAACAGACGGGGGAAGAATATATTCCGCACCATCATCTGTCCGGCGTTCAAACTTCATTTGCCATTTATAACAGCCCGCTGACCGAAGCCGGCGTTGTCGGGTTTGAATACGGCTATAACGTCTTTTCGCCGGATACGCTCGTCATTTGGGAAGCCCAGTTCGGCGATTTTGCAAACATGGCACAGGTCATGTTTGACCAGTTCATTTCATCCGGCAGGGCAAAATGGGGGCAAAAATCAGGGCTTGTCATGATGCTGCCGCACGGATACGAAGGGCAAGGCCCTGAACATTCAAGCGGCAGGGTGGAACGCTTCCTGCAACTGGCAGCGGAAAACAACTGGACAGTGGCGAATGTCTCGACAGCCGGCCAATACTTCCATATTTTAAGAAGGCAGGCAAAATGGCTGGCAAAAGAAGAAATCCGCCCGCTCGTTCTCATGACGCCAAAAAGCCTGCTTCGCCACCCGCTGGCATCTGTAGAGCCGTCTGTACTGGTAGATGGCAAATTCCACACCGTGCTGGAAGGCCCGGATACGGAAAATACGGGTGCAGTCGAAAGAATCCTGCTTTGCAGCGGGAAAGTGGCTGTAGACTTGGAAGAAAAGCTGGACGGTGCGGACATGAGCTGGCTGCATACGGTAAGGGTCGAGCAAATCTATCCTTTCCCTGAACAGGAATTGAAGGAAATCTTCGCGCGCTTTAAAAACGCGAAAGAAATTGTATGGATGCAGGAGGAGCCGGAGAATATGGGTTCCTGGTCTTTTGTTGAACCGTATTTAAGAAAGTTGGCGCCTCAGGGAGCAGAAATCCGATACATCGGCCGGCCGAGAAGGTCAAGCCCGTCGGAAGGCGACCCGGTCGTCCATAAAAAAGAACAAAACATAATTCTGACTGAAGCCATTACCCGCCCTTAAACGGCGGCTCGCTCCTTCCCAAGGGGCGGGGGCTTCCTATGCGCAAAATAACCGTTGCTTTGCCCGCTTCATCCTGCAGCCCGCGCTGCTCGGAAGATGAAGGAGGAGGCTTTGATATAAAAAAAGTGATACTTTTAAGGGAGGACAAGTGTTGTGGCTGAAATTAAAGTGCCTGAACTGGCAGAATCCATCACGGAAGGAACCATTGCACAATGGCTGAAACATCCGGGGGACCATGTAGATAAAGGGGAATATATTGTAGAACTTGAGACAGATAAAGTAAATGTAGAAGTCATTTCGGAAGAAGAAGGCGTCGTCCAGTCCCTCCTTTTTGAAGAAGGGGACACAGTCCAAGTCGGCGATGTCATTGCGATTGTCGGCGAAGGAACAGGGGAAAACAACGCAACGCCTTCCGCGCCGCCAAAAGAAGCGGAAGCACCGCAACCGGCACAAGCACAGGCGCTGGCGCAAACACAAGCGCCTGCCCCGGAGCAGCCAAAGCCGGCTCAGGAAGAAAGCGAAAGCCGCCCGGTTGCTTCTCCGGCTGCCCGCAAACTGGCACGTGAAAAAGGCATTGACTTATCGCAAGTGCCGACAGTGGATCCGCTTGGCAGGGTAAGGAAACAAGATGTGGAAACCTTCAATCCGCAAGCTGCGGCAAAAGCGCCGGCAGCACCGGAAAAACCTGCAGCCGGCAAAGCTGTGGCAGAAGAAGCCGGCAAACCGGTTGAAAGAATCCGCATGTCACGCCGCCGCCAGACGATCGCAAAACGGCTCGTTGAAGTGACACAGACAACGGCGATGCTGACGACATTCAACGAAATTGATATGTCGGCCGTCATGGATTTAAGAAAGCGAAAAAAAGAACAGTTCGTTAAAGATCATGACATCCGTCTCGGCTTTATGTCGTTCTTTACAAAAGCAGTGGTTGCGGCATTGAAGAAATATCCGTATGTCAATGCGGAAATTCAGGGCAATGAGCTGCTCTTGAAAAAATATTATGATATCGGCATTGCGGTATCCACGGAAGAAGGGCTTGTCGTGCCGGTTGTCCGGGATTGCGACCGGAAATCGTTCGCGGAAATTGAAGCGGATATTGCTGCATTTGCCCAAAAAGCACGTGATAATAAACTTGCATTAAGCGATCTGCAGGGCGGAACCTTTACGATTACAAACGGCGGCGTCTTTGGCTCGTTGTTCTCAACGCCGATTATCAACGGGACACAGGTTGGCATCCTCGGCATGCACACCATTCAAAAACGCCCGGTTGCAGTCGATGGGGACCGGATTGAAATCCGCCCGATGATGTACGTGGCGCTTTCCTATGACCACCGCGTCATTGACGGAAAAGATGCTGTCGGTTTCTTGAAAACGGTGAAAACATTAATTGAAAATCCTGAAGATTTGCTGCTGGAATCTTAAAAGCATGAAAGAAAAGCATCGGTTTTGCCGATGCTTTTCTTTTTAACCGCCCTTTAAGGATTGGCGATCCAGACGCTTTTGACTTCCGTATAGTTTTGGAGCGCGTAGGAACCCATCTCGCGCCCGATGCCGGATTGTTTATAACCGCCAAACGGGGAAGCAGCATCAAACACATTGTAGCAGTTGACCCAAACCGTTCCCGCCCGGAGACGGTTTGCAATATAGTGCGCATTGGCCACATTTTCCGTCCAAACCCCTGCCGCAAGCCCGTACTCGCTGTTGTTGGCGCGGCTGATTACTTCATCGAGGGATTCGTAAGGCATTGCCGCAATGACTGGGCCGAAAATTTCCTCTTTGGCGATCGTCATCTCATCACGGACATCTGCAAAAATCGTCGGTTCAACAAAGAAGCCTTCTTCACGCGGTTTTTTTCCGCCTGTCACAATTTCCGCCCCTTCATCAAGCCCTTTTTCAATATAATTCAAAACGCGCGCTTGCTGCTCATCTGAAACAAGCGGCCCCATTTCCGTATCTTTATTCAGCCCGAAGCCCTGCTTAATTGACTGGGCGTGGGAGGCCATATCGGCAATGACATTATCGAAATGTTTCTTTTGAATGAAAACGCGCGAACCGGCGCAGCATACTTGCCCCTGGTTGAACATTACGCCGTTTAAAGCGCCAGGAATCGCTTTCGATAAGTCGGCATCCGGCAAAATAATGTTCGGGGATTTTCCGCCAAGTTCGAGCGTGACCCGTTTTAGCGTTTTCGAGGCATTGGCCATGATCAGTTTCCCGACTTCAGTGGAACCGGTAAAGGCAATTTTATCCACAAGCGGGTGGTCGACAAGGGCGGCCCCGGCAGTTTCCCCAAAGCCCGGCACAATATTGATGACGCCATCCGGGAAGCCGGCCTCGCTCACCAGCTGCGCCAAATAAAGGGCGGAAAGCGGCGTTTGTTCAGCCGGTTTTAAAATGATCGTGCAGCCGGTCGCAAGCGCGGCGCCCATTTTCCACATTGCCATTAAAAGAGGGAAGTTCCAAGGGATGATTTGCCCGACAACCCCGACCGGTTCATGGCGGGTATAGTTAAAGTAAGGGCCGTTTACGGGAATGGTCTGGCCGGTGATTTTCGTTGTCCAGCCGGCATAATACCGCATATGTTCAATGGCAAGCGGAATATCGGCATTTGCCGTTTCGCGGATCGGTTTCCCGTTGTCGAGCGTTTCGAGCTGTGCCAGCGCTTCCCGGTGCTCTTCCATCAGATCCGCCAATTTATACATTAACCGGCTTCTATCGGCAGGGTTCATCCGCGGCCATGGGCCTTCATCAAATGCTTTTCTGGCGGCTTGTACGGCAAGGCCGATATCTTGTTTATCCCCTTCATAGACCGTAGCCAGCGTTTCGCCGGTAGCCGGATTCGGCGTGTCAAATGTTTTGCCGGATGCGCTTTCAACAAATTGCCCGCTAATGAACATCTTCTTTTTGCCCTGAAGGAAATGCTGAACCCTTTCATCCAACTGCACGGTTAATTGTTCCATTTCAACCCCTCCGTTTATGTTAATTTCAAGGAGACAAGCCTCCTTATACACTTGCTTTGCGCGACAGTCTGTCAGCGCTTACATCAATATTATACTAAATCTAAAAAATAGGTGCAATAGAAATCATTCGAATAATTTGAATATATTTCGTGGAAAACCGCAAAAATTCGACATGCTCCTTTATGAATAATTATTCGCTACTAATTTTCTAACAAAAAATAATTATTTTATCTTTTTATTTTACTAGTTTCATATTATAATCTATATATACATACATTTTAAGAAACGAGGGATAAAATTGACGATTAATGAGAGAATGGCACTAAAAATCCGCCTGGAGCAGCTGGAAGACGCTGAGATCCGGGTTATACAGGAATTTCAAAAAGAACGGGAATATATTTTTAAAAGATTAAGGGAGCTGGATGAAAAAGAAGGTCAGCAGGCAGAAGCAGCATCCGGCAAACCGGAATATGTATCTTTTAATACGCTTGCGTCCGTCCCGCCGGAAACCTCCGGCGGCGAAGTCCTTACGAAAGAAAGAAAGGTGCGGAAATCGCGGCCGTCAAGAAGAAGCAAGTCGGGCAAGATGAGAGAAGAGGCCATCCAAATATTAAAAGAGGTTTCGAAACCGATCAGAGGGGCTGAACTGCAGCGGATGATCGAAGAAAAAACCGGCTTTAAAATCGCTAATATGACCTCTTTTATGAAATCCGTCGAAAAACTCGATCCGCGCATCCGCAAACCGGACCGCGGGCTGTATCAATTTGTGAATGATACAGCAAATACGGAAGAACCGCATCAGGAAATGGAACAAAATGAACACGAGCCGGAGGAAAACGAGGCAGTTGCTGAACAGAAGTAAACCGGCATAAAAAATCCCCGGAAATCCGGGGATGAAAAACAAAAAGCGGCGGGAACACATTAACTGTGCCCCCGCCGCTTTTTTTGTATTTTAGTGACTACCAAACGATCAAGATGCAATTATGAATTTGATTCTTCCTTCGGCGGGTGGGTCTGGTAAAATTTTTTCTGAATCAGCGTCTGCCCGATCATAAACAGCCCGCTCACCGTCCAGTACAGCGGCAGAACCGCCGGAGCTGAAAAAGAAACAAACAGGATCATGATCGGCGACATGAGCATCATGTATTTCATTTGCTTTTTCTGTTCTTCAGGGACCCCGATCAGGGAAATCTGGGCCTGGATGAAATAAATGACACCGGCGAGAATGGCCATCGGAATATCCACTTGTCCGAGATTGAACCATAAAAAGGAGTGGGTCGCAATTTCTTTCGAGCCGCGGATCGCATAATAAAATCCCATTAAAATCGGCATTTGGATGATAATCGGCAGGCATCCCATATTCAGCGGGTTAACGCCGTGCTTTTGGTACAGCCCCATCATTTCCTGCTGAAGCTTTGCCTGTTCTTCTTTCGTTTTTGCCGTTTTGATTTTTGCCTGCAACTTATCCATTTCCGGCTTCAAAACTTTCATTTTATCCTGCATGATTTGCGTTTTTTTGAATGTATGCAGCATAAAAGGCATAAGAATCAGCCGGATGATTAACGTCAAAACAATAATGGCAATCCCGTAATCGCCATGAAGCAGCTGGGCCGTTGCTTTAATGACAATTGAAAACGGGGCAACAAAATAATGATGGAAAAATCCACCGCTGTGCCCGCCGTTTGTATTTGAACATGCGCTCAAAACGAACAATAAACCACTTAAAACCAATGTGAAGCTGAAAAATCTTTTCATGAAATATCCTCCTTCAGTATATTGCACAAATCCTGCCCTCTCCGGCCGGCGTTAAATCCGGTTCCGGATCAGGATCCTCAGAAGGATATGTCCGTATTCTGACACAACTTAAAATCCAAACCGTAAAGAAATTGCACCGGCATTCCGCAGCCGGGCGGGTGTGTACAGTAAAATCCTGCATGATGGCGGCGGGCCTTGCTTCAACAAACGCTGCCGGCCTGATCACAAACCGGCTGAGATAAAGAAAACCTGCTGCCAGTACGTAAAATGACAGCGTGCAGACGGCCGGATCATTTACAAAATCGATGATGTTTTGAATCAAAGCTATTCACTCACTTTAAAGAGATCAGTACAAAGTATACTTTAAATTTATCTGTTTTACAATCGTAATCATCATTTTACCATACACTGCGAAAGAATCCTAATTTAAGGGAAGGGGAGTATGGCCGGACAGCGTGAAAATGGAAAAAGTTATATGTGCATATAAACAGGGCTGCCCGGATGGACAGTCCTCATTTACGCCGTTAGTGAATATCTTTTTTCTTAAATCTGCCGCCGCGCACTTCCGATATGTTTCCAACCGCAATAAAGGCGCTTTCGTCAAATTCTTCTACAATTGATTTCAATTTTGCTTCTTCAAGGCGGGTGATGACGCAGAAAATAACTTTTTTATTGTCTCCTGTATAAGCGCCTTCCCCGTTCAGATAGGTTACTCCGCGTCCGAGGCGGGCCATAATGGCTTCGCCGATGTCATACATCTCGTCGCTGATGATCCATACCGATTTGGATTCATCCAGCCCCTGTACAACCACGTCGATTGCTTTTGTGGCGATAAAATAGGTAATGACCGAATACATGGCATATTTCCAGCTGAACACAAAGCCGGCACAGGTAAAAATGAAGAGATTGAGGCCGAGTATAATTTCACCGACAGAGAAAGGAAGCTTTTTGTTTAATAGAATGGCAAGCGCTTCTGTTCCGTCAAGGCAGCCTCCCCAGCGGATTACAAGGCCGACGCCGATGCCAAGGATAATGCCGCCGAAAACCGTACACAGCAGCAAATCATCCGTAAACACTTTTACGGGGGTCAACAGGACGGTTGTCACCGACATGACGGAGATGCCGTAAAGGGTGGTCAAGGCAAAAGTTTTTCCGATTTGCTTGTACCCGATATAAAAGAATGGGAGGTTTAAGATGAAAATAATAGGGCCCAGTTTCCAGCCGGCAAGGTGGGAGAGGATAATCGAGATGCCGGTGATGCCGCCGTCCAGAATCTGATTCGGGACAAGGAACAGCTCGAGGGCAACCCCCATAATCATTGCGCCGAGGCTGACAAAGATAAAACGCTGGCCAAGTACCGCCCACTTATTTTTCTTCTGCCTGAATGATGCATATGTTTTTGCAGTTTCTTCCATACTTTACTTTATCCCCTTTCCAAGTATTTTTGTGAAAAAATGTACATTATACGCATACATGAGCCGTTCCTTTAAGAGCAGCGTTTGCCAAAGCCTAGGATTTTCCCTGAACCGGAGAACGAAAAATACATTTATAATGAAGGACGCTCCCGATACAAACAGATGAGAAAAAGCGGGTTTTTATAACAGAGGAGAAAAACCGGTACAAACATCTATAATTTAATTATATTATAAGAAAGTTAAAAAGTGAATGAATATGCATTTCCATGTTGTTCAAATTTTTTCCGGCCGTGTTGAAACATGGGGCATGGCGCGCTTTCAGGGGCCGAATTGCCCGTATTGGCCGCGAAAATGTTTATAAAAAAGCCCGGCTTGGCCGGGCTTTTTTAAACATCCAATCTATTCTTTTTCCAAGGCGGCTTTTAAAGCATCTGCCAGGCTGTTGCCGAAACTTTCCTCTTTCTTTGTGTATTTTTGCAGCAATTTCTTTTCTTCATGTTTTGACAAAGTTTTTTTCTTTTCGTCCGCTTTTTGGACAATATTGCAGTGGCGGCATTGGAAATACACGCCGGATTTGCCGTGATGAATCTCCATCTTTTTATGGCAGGTCGGGCAGCGTCGGTTGGAAAGTTTCGGGCTTTTCCGCTTTGTAAACCGGCATTCCCGGTTTGAACAGACAAGCTTTTTCCCGTCTTTGCCGTTTACTTCTTTCATAAGGGAACCGCATTCCGGGCATTTCGTTCCCGTTAAATTGTGGGCGCGGTATTTTTTGTCACTCGTCCGGATTTCACGGACGAGGCGTACGGTTTCCCGGCGGATGGTTTCCAAAAACTGCTTCGGGTTGCCTTTTCCGCGGGCAATCGCTTCAAGCTGTTCTTCCCATTTTGCGGTCAGTTCCGGCGATTTCAACTCGTCATTTACAAGGTCGATCAGCTGCTTGCCTTTCGGTGTCGGCACAAGGCGGCCGGACTCACGGCTGATCGTTTCGGAGGAGACGAGCCGTTCAATGATATCGGCGCGTGTTGCCGGCGTCCCGAGCCCGTATTTTTCCATCCTGGAAAGAATATCCGCTTCGGAATACCGTTTCGGCGCTTCGGTTAGATGCTGGCTGAGCCGGATTTGTTCCAGCTTAAATGTTTTTCCTTCTTTGATCGAAAGCAGCGCCGTATTTTCCCGTTCCTGTTCATGGTGCAAAACAGCGGTAAACCCGGCATTTTTCACGGCCATTGTCCGCCCGGCCAGGGTTTTTCCGCCTGCTTGAAGCTTAAATTGGACGGTTTCATATTCATAAACCGGGTAGAACAGCGCAAGGAACCGTTTTACGATCAGATCATAGATTTTCCGTTCATCGGCAGATAAATCCGGCAAGGCCGGGCGTTCATCCGTTGGAATAATCGCATGGTGGTCCGTCACCTTTGCATCATTGATGACACGTTTGGCCAGTATGTTGCCTTTCCGGGAAAGGACCGGCTGAACTTCTTCTTTGTACGCATCTTTCACCGCAAGCAGCCGGTCGTACATCGTGTTTTCCATATCTTTCGTCAAATATTTCGAATCGGTGCGCGGATAGGTAACGAGTTTATGCTGTTCATATAAGTTTTGCAGCACGTTCAATGTTTTCTTTGCTGTAAAACCGAAGCGGTGGTTGGCGTCGCGTTGCAGTTCCGTCAAGTCGTAAGGGAGCGGCTGCTGCTCTTGCTTCTGTTTGCGGATCACTTGTGTTACAACGGCAGTCTGCCCGGATAAAGCCGCATGTATGGCATTTGCTTTTTGCTCGTCAAATATCCGTTTCTCACCGTTATGGTCATACGATACTTCGAGTTTTCCGGCGAGCGCTTCAATGGTCCAGTATTTTTTCGGCACAAAAGACTGGATTTCCCGTTCGCGCTCGAGCACCATCGCCAATGTCGGCGTCTGCACGCGCCCGGCGGAGAGCGGGTCGTTGTATTTCACGGTTAAAGCGCGGGACACGTTCAACCCGATCAGCCAGTCTGCTTCGCTGCGGCAGACGGCGGAGCGGTACAGATTGTCATACTGCTTTGCCGGTTTTAATTGCTTGAACCCGTCTTTAATCGCTTTGTCGGTCTGGGAAGATATCCATAACCGTTTTACCGGTTTTTTCCAGCGCATTTTTTCCAGAATCCAGCGTGCGACAAGTTCGCCTTCGCGCCCGGCATCGGTTGCGATAATACAGTCTTTGATGTCGCTTCTTTTGCCGAGCTGTTCGATCACTTTATATTGCGGATATGTCTGCCGGATTGTTTTGGTTTCCATTTTATCCGGAAGAATCGGCAGGTCTTCCATGCGCCATTCTTTATATTTCGGATGATAATCTTCCGGCATTTTCAGTTCGATCAAATGGCCGAGCGCCCATGTCACGATATAGCGCGGCCCCTCAATATAACGTTTTTTATTTTCCGTGCAGCCGAGGACGCGCGCAAGTTCGCGCCCGACGCTCGGCTTTTCGGCGAGTACAAGCGATTTCATTGCATAACACCTTTCTTTTATTCCTGTCTGAACAAGTATAACGCATCAAACAGGATTGATAAATGATTTCGTTTCTTCTGTTTTCACAGTGAAAATTTTGAAATGCAAACGGGCTTTTGGTAAAATGGTGCTTTGTAAGAGACAGTGTAACCTGAAAGCCTGCATTATATCTTGCAAATATAATTGGATAGGTGGTTATCGATAATGGAACAAACAAAGCCGTACAGAGTCTTATTGTATTACAAGTATGTTGAAATTGAAAATCCGGAAGCCTTTGCAGCTGAACATTTGCAGTTTTGCAAAGAGACCGGTTTAAAGGGGCGTATCCTCGTTGCCAAAGAAGGGATCAACGGCACTGTTTCCGGAACGGTTGAACAAACAACCAAATATAAAGAAAAGATGCACGCAGATCCCCGGTTCCGGGACATGGTCTTCAAAGAAGATGAAGCAGACGGCCATGCGTTTAAAAAAATGCACGTCCGCCCGCGCAAGGAGCTTGTTACGCTGCGGCTTGAAAAAGACATCAATCCGAATGAAAAAACGGGGAAATATTTGTCTCCGAAAGAATTTCGCGAGGCGCTGCTGGCTGAAGATACCGTCGTACTGGATGCGCGCAATGACTATGAGTATGATCTCGGGCATTTCCGCGGGGCATTGCGCCCGGATATCCGCACTTTCCGCGAACTGCCGGAATGGGTGCGCGAACATAAGGATCAATTAAAAGGCAAAAAAATTGTGACGTATTGCACCGGCGGCATCCGTTGTGAAAAATTTTCGGGCTGGCTGCTGGAAGAAGGGTTTGAAGATGTCGGCCAACTGCACGGCGGGATTGTGACATACGGAAAGGATCCGGAAGTGCAGGGAGAGCTGTGGGACGGCAAACTGTATGTATTTGACGAACGGATTTCCGTTCCGGTCAACCGAAAGGAACATGTCGTTGTCGGCCGGGATTATTTTACGGGGGAACCGTGCGAACGTTATGTCAACTGCGCCAACCCAGCCTGCAACAAGCAATTTTTATGCTCGGAAGAAAATGAACATAAATATATGCGGAGCTGCTCGCATGAATGCCGCACCGTGCCAAATAATTTATATGTAAAAGAACACGGCCTTACACCGGAAAAAGTAGCTGAACGGCTGCGCCGGATCGAAGAAGAAGACGCGGCGTTAAACCGGTAACCGGCGCGGCTTTTAACCTTACGATTCGGAAAGCGGATGGTGAAAAAGGGGATGGAAACCGTGCTCGCTCCCTGCCGGAACGATTCCTTGCTTCGGAAACGGCATTTTCTTGAAAGAAACAAGGCCTAAAGAGCGGAATGTGAAAAAGAGAAGAAAAACCGGGAACTGCTGCAAACATCCCAGCTCGGGGGCAGGGTTAACAAGCGGTGCGTTCCGGAACAGAGAAAGGATTTGGTGCAACTGGGCCAAATCCTTTTTATCTGCCTGTTTTTTGTGTAAAATGGGGAAAAATGGGCATCTTTGCCGCTTCATACGCGGTATGGCAGAGGATGAAAATCAGCGGGCAATATTTTCAGGATAGAAAGAAAGGCGGGATTTGGATGTGCGGGAGGTACACGTTAACGGCATCTGTAAATGAATTGGAAAAAAGGTTCCATGCCAAAGCTTCTTTTTCAAGCAGTGAATATGCCAAAAGTTATAATGTCGCGCCTTCGCAAATGGTGGCTGCCGTGATCAGCGCCCATGGGCAGTACAGACTCGGTTTTTTAAAATGGGGCTTGATTCCTTCCTGGGCAAAAGATCCGAAAATCGGGCATAAGATGATCAATGCCAGAAGCGAAACCGTATTTCAGAAACCGGGTTTCCGGGAGGCAGTGAAAAGGCGGCGCTGCCTCATTCCGGCCGATTCTTTTTTTGAGTGGAACCGAAAAGACGGCACCCGGGCGCCGATGCGGATCAGTCTTAAGAACAGGGGCATTTTTGCGATGGCCGGGCTTTGGGAAAAATGGATGGACCAGGAAGGGAATCCGGTCTTTACTTGCACGATTTTAACGACAAAGGCGAACAGGATGATGGCAAAAATTCACGACCGGATGCCGGTGATTTTACGCAGGGAAGATGAAGAAAAATGGCTGGACACATCGGTCACTGAGGCGGGCCGGCTGTTGCCACTCCTTTCGCAGTATGATGCAGACCTAATGGAAATGTATGCCGTATCTGAACGCGTCAATTCGCCGAAAAACAATTTTCCAGAGCTGTTATTGCCAAAAAATTAAATTTTTTGTTGAAATGTTGTGGCAAAAAGTTTATCATAAAGGTGACAATTTCATGAACGTAACCACAGGGGGAGCGTTAAGCTGAGAGTGAACGCCATGTTCTGACCCTTTGAACCTGTCCGGTTAATGCCGGCGTAGGGATGTGGAATTTCTTTTGTCCTCCCATGGTTCGTTATGTTCATGCATACCAAAAGGGGGATTTTTTTATGGGCAAATTAAGTTTACAGGCTATGATTGAAGCGGCTATTTTTGCGGCGTTCGCGCTCGTGTTGGACTTATTGCCGTCCATTAAGGTGACGTCCGCGATTTCTCTGTCGTTTGCCATGCTGCCGGTTTTTGTAGTCGCTTTTCGCTGGGGATTTAAAGCAAGTGTTGCTTCGGGATTTATTTGGAGCTTGCTGCAGATCGTCACCGGTGATGCAAATGATATTCTCAACCCGATTCAGGGCATCATGGAATATCCGGTCGCTTTTTCATTCATCGGGTTTGCCGGGCTTTTTCGGCCGCTTATCGAAAGAAGCTGCCGCCATGCCAAAAGGGGCACGATGACTTTTTGGATATGCCTTTCTGTTCTTGCCGGCAGTTTCGCCCGCTATTTCTGGCATTTCGTGGCCGGCGTGTTTTTCTGGGGTTCCTATGCGCCTAAAGGGCAGTCGGCGTTTCTCTATTCTTTCATCACGAACGGCGTCACGATGATTGGCAATGGCATTTTATGCGCAGCTGTTGCGGCGATCCTCTTTAATGCCGCCCCGCAGCTGCTGACAAAATACCGCAATCAGCACAGGCATGCGGCGTAAAAGCAACTTGAAAACGGCAAGGCAACTGCGCCTTGCCGTTTTCACTTCAGGCAGGAGGCTTTATGGAAACAGGCGCCTTGTAAAGCCGGAGTTCGGTTTCACCGCTTTTTCAGTTGATCATGGCCGGCAGAACGGGTAATGGCCGTAAGAAACGGGAAAGGATAAAAAGAAGGAATAATGAAAGAAAGGGGATTTTATGGATAAAGACATTCATCACCCGTTTGGCCGCCGGATCATCCCGATGACTTCGATTGAAAGCGGAACAGGCAGGGAATTGCTGCCGGATATCTATTGCTTTACCATCCAAATTGTAAATGTGTGTCTGATCGGCAGGGCCGGAACCGGTACATTTGTCCTCGTGGATGCCGGCATGCCGGGTTCCGCCGGCGCGATATTTTCAGCCGTGCGGGAACGCTTCGGGGAAAAGGCAAAACCAAAAGCGGTTTTACTAACGCATGGCCATTTTGACCACGTGGGTGCGATTGCGCCATTATTGGAAAAATGGGACGTGCCGGTTTTTGCACATCCATTGGAGCTGCCCTATTTAACCGGGCGTGAAACGTATCCGGATCCCGATCCGACTGTTGAAGGCGGCCTGCTGGCGAAGATTTCCATGATATATCCGAATGAACCAGTTGATCTTGGCAAGGCTGTCCAACCCCTTCCCGAAGACGGGACGGTCCCGTTTCTGCCGGGCTGGAAATGGATCCATACGCCCGGCCATTCGAACGGGCATGTATCGTTCTTCAGGGAAGCAGACAACGTGTTGATCGCGGGGGACGCATTTATCACCGTCAGACAGGATGAATTTTGGAAAGTGCTGGTGCAAAAGCAGGAAGTAAACGGGCCGCCGCGCTATTTTACAAACGACTGGAAGGCGGCAAAACGCTCAGTTGAAAAATTGGCTGCCTTAAAGCCGGAAACTGCTCTTTGCGGCCACGGGATCCCGATGTCCGGCGCCGGCTTGCGGGAAGGGCTTGAGGCCCTTGTCTCCGGATTTGATGAAATCGCGCTCCCGGATCACGGGAAGTACGTGGATGGCGCACAATAGGCGGTTTCTTCATTGCTTCCTTCCCCGCAAAGGTTTACAATAATTTGTAAATGGATGGATAAAAAGGAGCGAGAAAATTGGAAGTCAAAGATTTTATGATCCGCGATGTCATTACGGTAAAAAAAGAGACGACGATCCGGGAACTGTTAAAGGTGCTTGCCCACCACCGGATCGGCGGCGTACCGGTCGTGGATGCGGAAGGAAAGCTGCTCGGCATGGTCAGTGACGGGGATGTCATCCGCTTTTTGCAGCCAAAGGCACGGACCGTTTACGATTTTTATATTACGATCGTGGTAAATGAGCAGGAAGACTTTAATGAAAAATTGGTGCACAGCCTGGACTTCCCGGTGGAAAAGATTATGAAACGGCGGGAACTGTATACGGTAAGGCCTGAAGACGATTTTGAAAATGCGCTCAGGATTCTGGCAAAACACCATTTTAAAAAGCTTCCGGTCGTCAATCAGGCAGGGCGTGTTGTCGGCGTCATCTCAAGAGGCGATATCATGCGCCAGATTACGGATAAATTGCTCAACAGCTAAATCGCAATGTTTAGACCGGCCTCCCCGGGGAAGACTATACATAACAGTCTTTCGGGGAGGTCAAATCATGAACGGAACTTCAATGCCGCAATCTCCTGAACCGTTGTGGCGCAAAACGGTCACGATGCCGCAATTTCCATCGTTAACGCAGGATATGGAAGCCGATGTGGCCGTTGTGGGTGCCGGAATGGCCGGGATTGTAACTACCTATTTGCTGGCAAACGAAGGGTATAAAACGATCCTGTTTGATGCCGGATCCATTGCAAATGGCACAAGCGGGCATACGACGGCAAAAATCACCGCACAGCACGGGCTCATTTATGATGAATTGATCCAGCATATAGGAAAAGAAAAAGCATCCCTTTATTACAAAGCAAACGAAACAGCTGCATCGTTCATTGAACAAACGATCCTGAAGCACGGGATCCGCTGTGATTTTTCGCGGCAGGATGCCTTTCTCTATACCAATTCCGATGCATATATTGAAAAACTGGAAAAAGAAATGCAGGCGTATGAAACCCTCGGCATCCCGGGAGAATGGATCGGTTCGCTGCCGGACGGGATTCCCGGGAAAAAAGCGGTGAAAATGGCCGGGCAGGCACAGTTCCATCCGCTTTCGTACTGAAAAGCACTGATTGAATATTTAATGGACAAAAATGTCCCGATTTTTGAACAAACCACTGCGAAAGATATCGATTTTGGCAGCCCATTAAAAATCAAAACGGAAAAAGGGCATACCATGACGTGCAAATACATTTGCATCTGTACACACCTGCGAATACCGACGTTGCCAGGCAGCTCGTCAAAGGAAAACTTGACATGCGGGATCAATCTTTAGATGCGTTAAAAAATGACGAAGGGGCCGTTGTCCGTATTAACGGAAAGCGGGCAGGCGCCTACAAAGACTAGGACGGGAACCTCTATCTGGTCGATACGACATGTACCCATATGGGCTGTGAAGTGAAATGGAACTCGGGAGACCGCACATGGGACTGCCCGTGCCACGGTTCGCGGTTTGCTTGTACAGGCGAAGTGGTAGAAGGGCCGGCGAAAGAACCGCTGAAAAAAATCGATCAACAGGACTAAAGTGCTGCAAACACCGCCGCAATTCGACGGTGTTTTTCTGCTTCTATGCGCGAATTCGTGACTTTATGCCTATGTTACAAATTTTTCACTGGATTACAAAGAAGCGTTTTTGTGTAACCAAATCAACATTTTGCCGTTATCCGCCTGTTAAATCCGTGTGTTAGGATTTACGGTGTTGGCACAAAAGCCGGCAAAAAGAGGAGGTTACAATTTATGAAAAAAGCAGTATCAGCACTTGCAGCTGCGGTGACAATCACAAGCGTAATGGCTGTCAATGCACAAGCCGCAGCGCCGGATACTTATACCGTAAAACCGGGGGATACACTTTGGGGGATCTCTCAAAAATATAATACATCCGTTAAAACATTAAAACAAAATAACCAACTTTCCACCGAAATGATTTATCCTTCACAAAAGTTAACCATTTCCCCGAAAAACGTTTATGTCGTTAAAGCCGGTGACACGCTGTCGGATATCTCGAAAAAATACGGCGTGCCGGTTGAACAAATAAAAGAATGGAACGATCTGTCATCGGATGTCATTTTCCCGCATGATCAAATCGTGATTCGTTCCAATCCGAACAGCAAAGTGACAGTAAAAGAACGTGCAGCGGAAGTTTCCGTCCAGCCGCAAACAAACACGGAAAATGCAAAAGTGGACGTGAAAAAGCCGACCGTGCACGTGGAATCTTCCAAAGAGGCGGCTCCAAAACCGCAGGGAAAAACGATGACCGTCACCGCGACCGCTTATACAGCCAATGATCCAGGCTGCTCCGGCGTTACAGCGACAGGCATCAATGTTAAAAATAATCCGAATGCAAAAGTGATTGCCGTCGATCCGAATGTAATTCCGCTCGGTTCAAAAGTATATGTCGAAGGTTACGGGACCGCTGTTGCAGGCGATACGGGCGGAGCCATCAAAGGAAACCGTATCGATGTCCTCGTCCCGGATTCAGGAAAAGCCGCCAACTGGGGGCGCCGTACGATCCAAATCACCGTACTGGATTAGATGGGGATCCGTTACTTGCACCCGGTACGGCAAAACAGAAAACATTCAGGAAGTGACGTGAACGATGGGGGAAGTATCGCATTTTGAAACACCGCCCGGCCGCGTAAATCCAGTGGAAAAGGATTTACCCGGCCGGGCGTTTATTTTTTCTTGGCAGCGTGTGAAAAACATTGTAAAGTAGAGCTAGAAAAAGAAAGGAGTGATCCGTTTGTCTTTTCCATTGATCATCGCCGAAAAGCCTGACCAGGGGCGCACCCTTTGCTCGGTTTTTCCGCATGTGAAACGGGAGGGGTATATTGAAATCCGGCCGAATGAGATCTTCCCGGAAGGCGCTTTCTGCACGTGGGCGATCGGCCATTTAACCCAGCTCGTCCCGCCGGAACATTACAATCCCGCCTGGAAGCAGTGGAAACTGGAAACGCTGCCGATTCTCCCGAAAAAATTCAAATATGAAGTGACAAAGCCGAAATACAAGCAATTTCAAATCGTCAAAAAACTGGTGAAAGACGCACGCGTGACCAATATTATCCATGCAGGCGATGCCGGCCGCGAAGGAGAACTGATCATCCGCAACATCCTTCATTTGTGCGGCGCCAAAAAACCGCTACGGCGCTTGTGGATCTCGTCTTTAACCCCTCAGTCGATCCGGGAAGGGTTCCGCCATTTATTACATGATGAAGACACCCGCCCATTATATGACGAAGCATATGCCCGCGCCTGTGCAGACTGGCTGGTCGGCATGAATGCCTCCCGTGTCTACAGCCTGCTTTTAAGGCAAAAAGGCATGCGTGATGTCTTTTCCGTCGGCCGCGTCCAGACGCCTACGCTCGCTTTAATTGTAAAAAGGGAGCTGGAAATTGAACATTTCAAACCCGAACCGTTTTGGGAAGTCACCGCAATGTTTCAATTTGATGACAAACAATACGAAGGCAAATGGGTGAAAGATGGCGAATCGCGTTTGAATGACCCGGCCATGGCAGCGCGGATTGCCGCATTTTGCCGGCAAAAACCGGCAGAAGTTGCAGCATTGAAAAAAGAAAAAAAGGAATTCCAGCCCCCGCTGTTGTTTAACTTATCATCTTTGCAGGCAACCGCGAACCGGGCTTTTCAATTTCCGCCGAAAAAAACGCTTGATCTTGTCCAATCCCTCTACCAAAAAGGGATCGTTTCCTATCCCCGTTCTGATTCCCAGTATGTGACAAAAGGGGAAGCCGAAACTTTTCCCGGTATTTTGGAAAAATTATCTGCCTTCCCGGAATATGCTCCGTATTTCCCGCTTCCAAAGCGCTCCATCCTTCAAAATAAGCGTTATGTGAATGAGAAAAAGGTTTCCGACCACTACGCGATTATCCCGACCGAACAGGTGGCGGCGCCAGGCAGTCTTCCGGACGGCGAGAAAAAAATTTATGATATGATCGTCCGCCGCCTCATTGCCGCCCATTACGGCAATGCCGTTTTTCATTACACGACGGTGAAAACGGTCGTGGACAGCCGTGCAGTCTTTCTTTCCAAGGGTACGCAAATGGAAGCGGAAGGCTGGCGCAAAGTCATTTTTTCAAAAGAGAAGGAAAAAGGCGGCGTTTTGCCGGATGTAAAGCAGGGGGAAAAAGGGATTGTAAAAGATGCAAACGTAAAAGAAGGCAAAACGCAGCCGCCGAAACGGTATACGGAAGGCCAGCTCATCACGCTGATGAAAACGGCCGGAAAATATATTGAGGACGGGGAACTGGAAAAAGTCATGGCGGAAGTGGAAGGGCTCGGCACGGAAGCAACAAGGGCCGGCGTCATTACCATTTTAAAAGATCGGAAGTATATTGAGGTGAAAAAGAACCAGGTATATGCCACCGATAAGGCGAAAGTGCTCATCCGTGCCATCGGCGGCAAAATTCTGGCCTCTCCGGAAATGACCGCAAAATGGGAAAAACGGCTCCGCGAAATCGGGAAAGGGGCGGCCGAAGCAGCCGTTTTTATGGAACAGACGAAAAAGCTGTCCGAAAAAATTGTGCAAGATGCTGTTCAGGCAGCGGCCGAATGGGATTTTTCTGGCTTAAAAACGGATGGCATCAAAAGGCCGGGATCAAAATATACAATCGGGAAAAAAGCGGGCAAATGCCCGACATGCGGCGGCGACATTGTTGACAAAGGCAATTTTTACGGCTGCAGCGCCTACCGGAAATCGGGCTGCGCCTTTACGCTGTCAAAATCGATCCTTGGCAAAAAAATCAGCCTAGCCAATGCAAGGAAACTGCTGGCCGGCGAAGAAACAAGCATGATCAGGGGATTCCGGAAAAATGGCAAAACCTTCGATGCAAAATTGAAATGGGAGGACGGGAAACTCCGGTTTATTTTTGCAAAGCAACAAACCGGCCGCTGATTATTCAAGGGCCGGTTTGTGCGGAGCCTGTTTTTTCTTCCGACTCACGAAAACGGCAATGGCAATAATGATCACCATGACGATAAAACTGGCATAAAACCCGGGGCGGATTTCTGTTTCCGCCAGTGTCCCGCTGATCGCAAGCAGCAGGAAAAAGATGCCGGCTGCGGCCGTGATTTTTCCGCCTCCGTTTAGTTTTAAGACGCGGAAAGCCGAAAGGATAATAAACAGCCAGTTCATCAGCAGCAAAATCCCGGCTGCTGTTGTAATGTATTCATAAATTTTCCCCGGCAGCAAAAGGGCCGTAATAATGGAAAGAACGAGGCCGCAAGCCGCAAGCCCGAGCGAAGGAAGCGGGAGGCTTTTCCATTTTTTCATTTTTTTTCCGAACCATTTTGGCGCATCCCCGTCATTCGACAAGGTTACGAGCAAATTGGTGACCCCGAACAGCGCAGCTGTCATCGTCGAAAATCCGGCAATGATAATGGCGCCGTTAAAGACGTGGGGGAAAAAAGCGAGATGATAGTCCGCCATTGCTTTGACAAACGGGCTTTCTTTATCATTAAAAGCCGTGTAGTGTTCCATTGTGACGGCAAGACCGAGCGAGACGATGTACATCATCGTTAAAACGGCCAGCATAATTGATCCGGCTTTCGGGGCATCTTCCTTGTTTTTCAATTGCATCGCCATCAACCCGATCACTTCAATGCCGCCAAACGCATAAAACGCATAAATGAGCGAAGCCCAAAATCCCGCAATGCCATGGGGAAAATAGCCGCGGAGACCATCAGGGAGGCGCCCGCCCGTTCCCTTGCCGCCGTCAATCCAGCCAAAAAGGGCACAAAAGGCAAGCACAATAAACATGATGATGGCGGCCGTTTTGATGACAGCGAGAATGTTTTCCACCTTATCAAAACCTTTTGTGCCAAGCAGGACAACGGCAATGGAAAGGGCTGCGTAAATGGCGGCCAGTATCCATAACGGCACCGTATGAAACCAGAATTTTGTTAAAATAGACAATGCAGTCAGCTGGCTCCCCATAATGAGCACATTCGAACACCAGTAATTCCAGCCGCAACTGAAACCTGCCCAGTTGCCGTAAGCTTTTTTTGCATAATAGCAAAACGAGCCTTCGTGCGGGTCGCGTGCCGTCATTTTCGCAAGCGCGCGGAAAACAATGTATGTACCGGCGGCTGCAATCAGGAATGACAATACGATGGAAGGGCCGGTCGTTTTGATCCCGATACCTGATCCGAGAAAATATCCGGTTCCGATCGTACAGCCGACACCCACAAGCGAAAGCTGCCACCACGCCAGGCTGCCGTTTTTTGTCGCTTTAGATGGTTGCTTCTGGTTACCCATCCCGGTTCCCTCCTTTACCTTACATACTGTTTGATAAAGCAGGCCGGTTTATGTACAAGTCCCGGATGTTTCTTTCTGCTCTGTCTTCTACAGGCCCGAATACAGAGCAAGGCGGGGCGGCAGGAAAGAAGCCGGCAAAGTAGAGAAACGTTTGGTCTAGCAGGCAAGTGGGAATAAGGAAGGGAAGAGAAAGGGGGAAGACGTTTGTTACATCTGTATAAAAACAAGGAAAACAACTGGAAATGGTATCAGCTGGAAAGTGCAGACGAGAAAGAAATTGCACGGATTATTGATGAAAACGAGGAATGCAAAACATGGATTGAAAATATAAAAAATGATGATACAAACACTTTAACGATTGATACGGCTCAAAATGACCGGCCGTTTGTCGAAGGTTCGCTTATTTTTGACCAGCACACGATCAACCGTGAGGAACATGATATGTTTCACTTTTACATCACCGAACAGACACTGTTGACGGTAGATCTTGATTTTTCCAAGCTGAAAAATACGGAAATCGAAAAAGTGATCGGGCAGATGGCCTATTCCCGCAATGCCATTGAGGCATTTTTTATTATCATCGGCGCGATCGTAAACAATTACCTAGATAAAATAGACGAATTTGAAATTAAATTAAACGAACTGATCTGGGAGATCCAGAAAAGGAACAATATTGACACGCTTGATAAAATATACGAACGCCGCCACGAACTGCTCGTCTGCCGGAATTTGATGATCCCGGTGAAAGAGATATTATACGGCATGCAGGAAGGATTTGGCACTGATATTTTGGAATACCCGCAAGTCCGGCAAAGGGTCATGAAAATCGAAAGATGCCTTGCGCTTTTGCAGGATTACCAACAGGAAATCGATACGCTGCTCAAAGTGGAAGAAGTGGTTTCAGGCCACAGGGGAAATTCGATTATGAAAACTCTGACCGTTTTAACGACGCTGTTTACCCCGATTTCCGCCTGGAGCGCCTTATGGGGCATGAACTTTAAAAACATGCCGGAACTCTCCTGGCGCTACGGCTATATTGCAGCGCTCGGCCTGATTGTCGTAAATACCATCCTGCTTTATATCTATTTGTACCGGAAAGGATGGACAGGCGATATTTTAAAAGGGAATAAGAAAAAATCATTATTTAAATAGCCCTTGCTGAACGAATCCGATTCTGAGTTTGTACCCAATTTGTCAGTAAGTTCTAGAAGAATCCATCTTTAAAAATACGATTCTGTCTTCTCTATACATTGAATCAGCTTTCAAGTGAAAGCTTTTCTCTGGATTTTTATAACACCCTTGCATCTAAATTTTTGCCAAAGCTGTCAGCATCCTTGCCAAATCTAGGAATTTTGGTTATTTTAGCAAGCCCTATGTTAAGGAAGCGTGGAAAATTGGTGGCCTTCCTTAACATAGGGCGCATCTACGTTAAGGAAGCACGAAAAAACGAGGCTCTTCCTTCACATAGAGCGCGTCTACGTTAAGAAAGCGCGGAAAAATGACGGCCTTTCTTCACATAGAGCGCGTCTACGTTAAGGAAGTACGGAAAAACGAAGACTTTCCTTCACATAGAGCCCGTCTACGTTAAGAAAGCGCGAAAAAACGAGGTTTTTCCTTCATATAGAGCCCGTCTACGTTAAGAAAGCGTGGAAAATTGGTGGCCTTCCTTAACATAGGATGCGTTTCAAGTGCAAGCTTTTCCCTGTATTCTTTATAAAACCCTTGCATCTAAATTTTTGCCAAAGCTGTCAGTATTCTTGCCAAATCTAGGAATTTTGCTTATTCAGCAAGCCCTAAATAGCCCTTTTCCGGCTGCGGGACTGCCCGCTTTTTTTTGCGCCCGTTTCATTGATGTGAAAGCCAAATTCCTGTATGTTAAAAACAAAGAAAAGATTTCAAAAGGAGCGGTTCCAATGAAAGTGTACGGCCCGGTTGTAGATGAAGAGACGCGCTGCATCCATTATGCTTCCCCGTTGGATGTCGTAGCCATCCGCTTTAAATGTTGCGGAAAGTATTATCCGTGTTATAAATGCCATGAGGAAGAAGAAGCCCACCCGGCCGAGCGGTGGGAAAAACGGGAATGGGATACAAAAGCGGTTCTTTGCGGCGTCTGCAAGCATGAAATGGCCATCCGGGAATATATGGGGGCAAGCGCTTGCCCGCATTGCGGCGCGCCTTTTAACCCCGGATGCGCCGCCCATTATCCGCTCTATTTCCAAATCGGCCAAGACAAGCCGGCTCGCCAGAAATTTTCACCTTGACCGCTTTTCTGAAATATGGTATCTTAAATGCAATCCAATCCTTTAGCGTATTAGAGTGATAACATAATAAAGAGAAAGTACAGGATGTGAAACCGATGTTTTTACCGGAAGGCAGCCAGGATGAAATGGGCACGATTGTCAAAAACCGCGCAACCGTGTTTGAAATGTTCCGTCACACGGCAAAGGAGCGGAATTATATGGAAATCTCGACACCGCTTGTTGAGTACGCGGATACGTTTACAAATGAAAAGGTCGGCATGAAGCTTCAAAATATGCTGAAATGGTTTGACGGCCGCGGCCAGATTGAAGTTTTGCGCCCGGACTGGACAACATCCATCGCAAGGGCGCTTTCGCAAAAACCGTTCCGGGCGTGTAAATGGGCTTACCAGGGTTCGGTGTTCAGGATGGATACCCCCGGCCTTGAGAGCCGACAGGTCGGGATCGAAATGGTGGGACTGCCGGAACTTTTAGGCGAAGGCGAATGCCTGTTTTTTGCCCATGCCTTTTTTAACAGGCTTGGTGTTACCGGGGTGATGGTGGAGCTCGGCCATGCCGGCATTTTTGAGGAACTGGTCGCACGCCTCAACCTGGAAGAAGGCCAGGTTGACCGGTTAAGAGGGGCCATGCACGATAAACGGAAAGATGAAGTATACGAGATTGCAAGTTTATGCGGCAATGCAGCGATGGCCGCGGAATTGGCGGGGCTTGTGGATGCGTACGGCCCGTTCGAAATGATCCGGACATTCCAGGAAAGATGGAAAACGGACCCGGCACTTTTCAATATGCTTGCCCATATCGAAAAGCTTGGCAAAATTTGCATGGCTGTCGGAATGGAAGACATCATGATTGACCTTGGCCGGGTGAAAAATCTGCCCTATTATACCGGCATTTTGTTCCGGGGATTTTTAAAACAAACCGGCGCTTCCTGCTTTTCCGGCGGGCGGTACGACATGCTGTACGAACAGTTCCACCGCCAAACAACAGCTGTCGGCATTGCTTTTGACGCCGATATTCTGGCAGAGGAACTGGTTCAGGAAGAAAAGCCGGAAAAAATCTGTATCATTGCCGGGGAAGAAACGCTTGCGGAAGCAGAAAAGCTGCGGGCTGCATACGGCGGGAAAATCGTGGATATCCGTTTCGGGCCGCCTGCAGAAGGCGAATTCAGTAAGGTCCTCAAGTTTAAAAACGTGGGCGGCCATTGGGAGGCGGAAGAAATTTGACGATCAGCATTGCCCTTACAAAAGGGAGAGTGGAAAAACAATTTTTGCAATATTTAAAGTCGCGCGGCTTTCATGTTGAACCGCTCGTTGAAAAAGGGAGAAAGCTCCTCGTTGAAACGGATGCATTCACCTGCATTTTCGTAAAAGGCTTTGATGTTGCAACATATGTAGAGTACGGCATTTGCGATCTTGGCATTGTCGGCGAGGACATTTTGGCGGAAACGCATCCCGATGTTTTCGACTTAATGCCGCTTCCCTTCGGAAAATGCCGGTTTGCCCTTGCAGGTAAACCGGAGGCTGTCCGCCATCACCGGAAATGCCGGATCGCCACCAAATACCCGAATGTAACAGAGCAATTTTTCCGCGAAAAAGGGGAATCGGTAGACATCGTGAAACTCGAAGGCTCCGTTGAACTCGCGCCGATCGTCGGCCTTGCTGATGCAATTGTCGACATCGTGGAAACGGGTAACACATTGAGAGAAAACGGGCTTGCCGTCATAGAGGAGATCCGGCCGGTCACAGCGCGGCTGATCGCCAACCGGTCGGCGTTAAAAATAAAAAAGCAGGCAATCCGGCCGTTTATTGAAAAACTACAGGGAGAAGGGGTCGCAAAATGATACGGGAATACACAAAAAAAGCATTTGCCGAAACGTTTCTGCAATCGAAAAACAAGAGCGGCGCGCACGATGAAGACGTGCTCCGCACCGCGAAGGAAGTGCTGGAAGACATCCGCTTAAACGGGGATGCCGCCGTGAAAAAATATGCCGCCCAATTTGACGGGGAAGTGCCGGAACCGTGGGAAGTTTCTCCGGAAGAACGCATACAGGCATGGCGCGAAGTTCCGCAGGATGTGATTTCCGCCTTGCAAAAAGCAGCGGAAAATATCCGCCGTTTCCACGCGAAACAGCTGCAAAACTCCCGGATCATGGAAATGAATGAAAATATCATTTCAGGCCAGCTGTTCCGGCCGGTGGAAAAAGCCGGGATTTATGTGCCGGGCGGGACCGCCTGCTATCCGTCATCCGTCCTTATGAACGCGATCCCCGCTGTCCTTGCCGGCGTAGAAGAAGTGGTCATGGCGACACCGGCCAGAAACGGCACGAAAATTGCCCCTGTTTTGTCCGTAGCGGCCGATATTGCCGGTGTCGGCACCATTTACAAACTTGGCGGCATCCAGGCGATCGGGGCGCTTGCATACGGCACGGAAACGATTCCTGCAGTCGATAAAATTGCCGGCCCCGGGAACGCATATGTCGCCGCCGCCAAATCGCTTGTATACGGCACGGCCGGCATCGATATGATCGCAGGCCCGTCGGAAGTCGCCATCATTGCCGATGAAAATGCCAACCCGGCATATATAGCGGCCGATCTGATCGCCCAGGCCGAACACGACGAACGCGCAAGAACGTTTCTCCTCACGACGTCGCAGAAACTGATAAATGAAACAAAAGCGGAACTTGAAAAACAGCTTGTTGTCCTTCCGCGTCGCGGCATCGCGGAAGTGTCCATCAAGATGCAAAGCGCAGCCGTGCTTGTTGCATCGATAGACGAAGCTTTTGCGCTTTCAAACCGGCTTGCCCCGGAACACTTGGAAATCCAGGTGGAAAACCCGCTCTTGCAGCTGTCGAAAGTGAAAAATGCCGGCTCCGTTTTTCTCGGCGAAAACACGCCGGAAGCCATCGGCGATTATTACGGCGGCCCGAACCACGTCCTGCCGACATCGGGAACGGCGCGGTTTTCTTCCGGTTTGTCTGTTGATGATTTTTATAAAAAAATCACCTATTTGTATTATGGTGAAAAAGCTTTACAGCAAGCGGCGCCGGATGTGATGGCGATTGCTGCACAAGAGCGGCTCGCCGGGCATGCGCGGGCGGTCCAAAAACGGGTGAAAGGGTGAGTGCGTTGCGGAAAGCGGCAAAAAGCAGAAAAACAAATGAAACATTGATTGAAATTGCTGTCAATCTGGACGATCCGGCGGAAGTTGAAGTGAGTACGGGCGTCGGATTTTTTGACCACATGCTCGAACTGTTTGCGCGGCACGGGCGCATCGGGCTTGTTGTAAAAGCGAGCGGCGATTTGTACATTGACAGCCACCACACCGTCGAAGACACCGGGATTGTGCTCGGCCAGCTGGTGCGTGAAGCGCTCGGCGATAAAAAAGGCATCACCCGTTACGGCTCCGCCTATGTCCCGATGGATGAAGCGCTCGGCTTTGTCGCCCTCGACATCAGCGGCCGCCCTTTCCTGCATTTTGAAGCGGAATTTGAAAACCCGAAGCTCGGCAATTTTGACACAGAGCTTGTGCGCGAATTTTTCCAGGCGTTTGCATTCCAGGCGGCGGTTACCCTCCATGCCAGGGTACTGTACGGCGCCAACACCCATCACAAAATCGAGTCGCTGTTTAAGGCGTTGGGGCGGGCGTTTCACCAGGCAGTGGAAGTTGACCCGGAAATCAAAGGCGTCAATTCGACAAAGGGGCTGATAGAATGATCGCAATTGTCGACTACGGCATGGGCAATATTGCAAGCGCCTCGAACGCTTTCCGCACGCTTGGGCTTAAGGTTGCCGTAACGGACGACCCGGAAAAACTCGGCGCCGCCACCCACATCATCCTGCCCGGCGTCGGCGCATTTAAAGCAGCAGTGGACGAGATTGAAAAGCGCGGGCTGCGGCCGGTTTTGACGGAGCTTGGGAAGAAAAAGCCGTTTCTCGGCATTTGCCTCGGGATGCAGCTGTTATTTGAAACGGGATTTGAAAACGGCGTTTCCGAAGGGCTCGGCTTGATCCCGGGGACAGTGGAACGGATTCCGGCAAATGAAATTTTACCGCATATCGGCTGGAATACGCTCGATGTGAAACCGGGTTTTCCGGCTTTTGCGCCGTTTCAGCATCAGCATGTGTATTTCGTCCACTCCTACCAGGCGAAAACAAAGGCGTCTTATATTGTGGCTTCAACCGATTACGGGGCGGAAATTCCGGCCATTGTCAAAAACGGGCATGTGTACGGAATGCAGTTTCATCCCGAAAAAAGCGGCAAAACCGGCATGGCACTGTTAAAAACATTTTTGCAGGAAAGCAGTTTGGAGGTACAGGCATGAGAATCATCCCGGCCATCGATTTAATTGGCGGAAAATGCGTAAGGCTTTACCAGGGGGATTTTAACCGAACGACAGAAGTGGCGAAAGACCCGGTGGCACAGCTGGAACGCTTTATTGAAATGGGGGCGGAAATGGTCCATATTGTCGATTTGGACGGCGCAAAGGCCGGCCGGCCCGCACAGTTTGAACTGATTGCCTCTTTGTGCAGGCATGCCGCCGTTCCGGTTGAAGTAGGCGGCGGCATCCGCAATTTGGACACCGTCCGCAAATATGCGGAAATGGGCGTTTCCCGGATTGTGATCGGGACGGCCGCCATTGAAGACCGGGATTTTTTTAAAGCGGCGGTCGCCGCATACCCGGAGAAAATCGTCGCCGGCATTGACGCAAGAAATGGGAAAGTCGCGGCACACGGCTGGCTTGCAGTTACCGAAATGGATTACATCGGTTTTGCAAAAGAAATAGAAAGCTTGGGCGTGCGGCGCATCGTCTTTACCGATATATCGAGGGATGGCACCATGAAAGGCCCGAACCTTGATGCGTTAAAAGTGCTCATTGAAGCGGTCAGCTGTGACATTATTGCTTCCGGCGGCATCACAAGCGAAGAAGACGTGAAAAACCTGGATGCAATCGGCATCAGGGAAGGGATTGTCGGCAAAGCGGTTTATGAAGGCAAAATCCGGCTCAAGGGGGCGGCAGGATGATCGCAAAACGGATTATTCCTTGCCTCGATGTGAAAGACGGGCAGGTCGTAAAAGGGACAAATTTTACCGGGCTCCGCAATGTCGGCGATCCCGTTGAGCTGGCAAAATTTTATTCGGAAAGCGGCGCTGATGAACTGGTTTTTCTTGACATTACCGCAACCCACGAACAGCGCGATACGGTCGTCAATATGGTTGAAAGGACAGCTGAAAATGTGTTTATCCCGTTTACGGTCGGCGGCGGCGTACGGACGATTTTTGACGTGACCCGCCTGTTAAAGGCCGGCGCCGATAAAGTGTCGGTGAACTCGGCTGCGATCAAAAACCCGGAACTGGTCCGAAAGGCGTCCGTCCGGTTTGGTGCGCAGTGCGTCGTCGTGGCAATTGACGCGAAAAAAATGCCGGACGGCAAATGGCATGTCATTGTAAACGGCGGCCGCATCGATACCGGAATCGATGCGATTGAATGGGCGAAGGAAGCAGAACGGCTCGGCGCCGGGGAAATTTTATTGACGAGCGTTGATACCGACGGGGTAAAAGACGGCTTTGACCTGCCGCTGACAAAAGCGGTTGCCGGCGCCGTAAAAATTCCCGTGATCGCCTCGGGCGGCTGCGGCAAACCGGAGCATTTTGCCGAAGTGTTTAAAGAAACGGGGGCTTCTGCTGCCCTTGCCGCCTCCATTTTTCACGACGGCACGTTTACCATCCGGGAAGTAAAGGACATTTGCAGCAAAGAAGGGGTGAACATCCGTGAAGCTTGATTTTTCGAAAGGGCTGATTCCGGCAATTGTGGTCGATGATGCGACCGGGGATGTGCTCATGCTGGCTTATATGAATGAAGAAGCGTACGAAAAAACACTTGAAACGAAAGAAACCTGGTTTTATTCCCGGTCCCGCGGCAGCCTTTGGCATAAAGGCGAAACGAGCGGAAACACGCAAAAAGTAAAATCGCTTCAGGCGGATTGTGATGCCGACACGCTTTTAATCCGTGTTGATCCGGAGGGCCCTGCCTGCCACACGGGGGAAAGGACATGCTTTTATACAAGGCTCGATGAAAACGGGGAAGCGGCGGAATCGGAGATCCCCTCCAACCGGCGCATCTTTGACGTGCTGGAAGACGAGGTGGAGAGCCGGAAAATAAAGCCGGTTGAAAATTCCTATACCAATTATCTGTTTGAGAAGGGCATCGATAAAATCGCGAAAAAATTTATTGAAGAAGCGGGCGAGGTCGTCATCGCCGCCAAAAACAACAGCAAATCAGAACTCATTTACGAAACGGCGGATTTGTTGTTTCATACCTTTGTCCTGCTGTCCAACCAGAATGTAAAACTATCGGAAGTGGAAGCCGAACTGCGGGCCCGTTCCGCCAAAAAAGGCAACAGCAAAGGCGACCGGAAAAAAATCGAGAAATGGTAATGGAAAGGAGTTTTCTTTCTTGTTCCTCTGGAAAAAGTGACATTTACATGGGATCATTTGCAGTAGCGTAATGATTTGATTGCGCATAAAAAAATCGCCCTTTCTGTAGTGTTGGCTTGGCCACTTACATTTACTGGAAAGGGCAATTTTTTGTGGGAATCATGTAAAAAAGGGCATCCAAAAGGCCATAAAGAATGACTTTTTGGACAGCCCCTTTTCCATCATGTAAATGCCCGGCACAGCGGAATCATTTACAAACCCGGATGTAATAATACAGCGTCGTTCCGTCCTTCACTTTCGAGAGCACTTCATGCCCGTGCCGTTTGCACGACGCCGGCACGTTGATAAAAGATTGCGGGCAGTCGGCGATCACTTCCAATATTTCCCCGCCTTCTAATTTTTCGATTGCCTCAAGCGTGTAAAGCTCCGGATACGGGCATGATTCGCCGCGGACATCCAGTGTTGCATCCACAGTAAAATTTTCCGCCATTATTGCCGCCTCCTGATTACGCAGACGTTTTCTTTTCGAATAACGTGCGTTTTGCATTTATTTTCTTCGTATACCAATTTTCCCGCCATACGATGAGAAGATAAAGGGCCAGCAGAAAAGCGCCCGTACCGAAGAGCGCACCGCCCCATCCGAATGACGTTACAAGATTGACTTCCGGCCATCCTTTGACAAAAACATTGAAAATGCCCCAATGATCCCATCCGTATGCCAGGAGGGTTGCCCCAACGATATTGCCGGCGCCGACTGCAAAAAATTGCACCTGGCCCTCCGTAATGCGGTACATCCACCCTGTTTCACAGCCCCCGGCAATGACAATGCCAATGCCAAACAGGACGCCGCCGAAAAGGGCACCCGGGCTTGCCCAGTGGATAACAGGGGCTTCGCCTTTAAAAATGAAAATGGCGGTGCCTGCCGTCTGGATCGCCATTCCGGCAATGATCGCTTTTCCGAGCGTGCCCCGCCCGGTCAGCCATAAATCCCTGAGCCCGGAAGTAAAGCAAATTTGGCCGCGCTGGATCAGTATCCCAAATGCCGCCCCGAACAGCGCGGCAAGCCCGAGCATCACTTTGCCGGATATGAGATACCAGGCGGCAATCAGCGCGATGAAAAGCAGAACCAAAACAGCAGCATAAAGCTGGTAGTTCCCGTGTTGCGGATCCGGCTGTGTGCTTTTGGCAGCATGCCGGCTGAACGAAATTTTTGGTTTTCCTTTAAAAATAGGCAATACGGCAAGTTTGACGCCAAAATAAGTGCCGATCGCGGTGCCGGCAATAAAGAGCCAGGCGTGGAGAGAAAATTGCGGCAGCCCCGTAAAAAAGGCAGCCAAATTGCAGCCCATCGCAAGGCGCGTTCCGAATCCGGCGATGATGCCGCCAAAGAACCCCCACACCCAGCGTCGTTTCAGGCGGGGAATCTTCCATTTGAAATTCTTGCTGGCAAGGGCACTGAACAAACTGCCAAGCAGCATACCGATGACCAGCCATCCGTCAGTCCGGTCCTGCGGCTCTCCGGTCAGTTTGATCGCTTTAAAATACGCCCAATCAGCTGTATCAACGCCGAACAGCTGCAGTAAATTCCCTCCCCAACGGGTAAATTCGCCTGTGACGGCCCAGAGCGTTCCGGTTAGCCCAAAATAAAAAGCAGCAAATACCCCTGCCAACAGTAAGACAATAAAAGGATTCCAAAACCCGCTGAACCACTTTTCATGGGCTTTTTCCAACCATATACGCATGCGTTCCCAGCCTCCTTCATGAAAAATCATACATTCCCTATTATAGCAGAGATTTCCGCCGGCACATTGATAAAAGCAAAGGCTGTGAGCGGTTTGCTTTTTCAAATCTGAAAATAATGGTAAAATAATGAAATATATTATGCGAAAGGAGGGAGGCGGCCCGGGGGAAGGCGTAATACCCGGACAAGCGACGCAACAAATGGGAAACAATCAAAAAAGCGGAATGTTTTACGCGTTTTTTGCGTATTTTTTGTGGGGCATTTTTCCAATCTACTGGAAAATGGTTGAACAGGTGCCTGCCCTTGAAATTCTGGCGCACCGCATATTCTGGTCTTTTATTTTTATGATCCTGCTTTTAGCCTTTTTAAGGAAAATGGGGGATTTAAAAACCAGCATAAAAGAAGGGGTTCACCACCCGCGCACGCCGCTTTTACTGCTTCTTGCATCCGTGCTTGTGAGCGGGAATTGGTTTATCTACATATGGGCGGTCAACAACGGGCATGTCATTGAAACAAGCATGGGCTATTACATTAACCCGCTTGTCAGCATCCTGCTCGGCATGATCTTTTTGAAGGAAAAACTGAACAGGTGGCAGCTGATTGCTTTCCTGCTGGCAGCATGCGGCGTCGCAATCCAGACGTTCAGCTTCGGGCATGTTCCCTGGATCGCCATCGGCCTTGCGCTCACATTCGGGTTTTACGGCCTTGTGAAAAAGAAAGTGGATATTGATGCTTTTATCGGCCTGACATTCGAAACCTTCTTTATGATGCCGGTTGCGTTTATCTATTTAACGATGATCCAGGTAAAAGGCACTGCATCGTTTGCAACAGTTTCACCGGCTGTTACTGTACTGCTGATCGGCACCGGCGTTGTGACAGCCATCCCGCTCATTTGCTTTGCGCAGGGAGCAAGGAGAATTTCCCTGACAATGATCGGCTTTTTCCAATACTTGACGCCGACGATGACGCTGATTATGGGCATTGCCTTTTTCAAGGAACCTTTTACACATGTGCAGCTGCTGTCCTTTGCTTTTATCTGGCTGGCGCTCGTCGTGTTTTCCGTTTCCGGCTTTTTGCCGAAGAAAAAATTCCATGTGGAAGAAGTTGCCTGAATCAGCAGCCCATGCCGGAACAATGGCACAAAAAATGCGATGGAAGCGGCGGGAAACCAGGATTGTGCCCCGCCGCTTTTGTCTGCCGAAAATCCAAAAACAAAAGTAGGTCATGATTTTCAGGCCGGCTTTTTTCGAATAGAAAATTTCAGGTATAATAGGGATGATTGATGCATAAGGGAGATTGGTTTATGTCCAGGTTCCAGTTCCGCCCGGCAACGTTTAAAATGGTTTTCTTCATGTATTTGCTGGGCACGGTTATTTTTGCGATTTTGTATTTGCTGCCGGTTTCACACAAACAGCCGTTGCTGCCGTCAGATGCTTTTTTTCTGTCCGCAAGCGCCATCAGTGCAACAGGGCTGTCCACTGTTACCGTTGCGCAGGCACTTACAACGGCCGGAAAAATCATCCTGCTCATCCAGATGGAAATCGGCGGGATCGGCGTCATGGCCTTGGTCGGCGCGCTTTTGATCGTATTGCGCACGAATGCGCCTGTTCCGTCACAAACATTGATGATTTTTGACCAGAACCAGAACAGCAGCCGTTCGATATCAAAACTGATGGCCTTTATTGTAACGTACACATTGATCGTCGAAGCGGCAGGCTTTCTGCTGATTCTGCCGGCTGCGCTGCATCACGGCAGCCATTCTTTTGCCGCTTTTTTTCTTTCAGTGTCGACATTTACAAACGCCGGCTTTGAAATTTCCGGAAACGGGCTTGATGACTTCAAAGGCGAACCGTTCGTGCTCGCCGTGTTAACCTGTATGATCATTCTGGGCGTCCTCGGGTTCGCCGTTGTAATGGAGTTTTTGCAGTCGCGCCGGAAAAAGAAAAGCCTTTATTTCAAAGTAAATGTTTTGATGCACGGCATTTTGCTTTTGGCCGGCTTTCTATTCTTCTTTTTTGTAGATTTTATACATATGCCGGGGCTTTCTTTTACAGATAAAATCATCCAGTCCTTTTTCTTCAGTGCGGCGCCAAGAAGCGGGGGTCTGGCATCGCTCGATTTGCACGTTTTTTCTTTCCCGTCTTTGCTGTTTATGATCGTGCTTATGTTTATCGGCGGGTCGCCAAGCAGCTGTGCCGGCGGGATCCGGACGACCACATTCGCCGTCATTCTTGCCAAATTGTGGTCTGTCATCCGCGGTTCAAATGAGACGCATATGTTCAGAAGGACGTTGTTTGCCGAAGACGTAAACAAAGCCTTTCTCGTCTTTTTCGCTTTTCTTTTTTTGTTCTTTTTCTCGTTTTTTGTATTGTCTTTTACGGAAAAAGCAGCGCCGTTTCCGCTTGCATTTGAAATTATGTCGGCGCTGTCGACATGCGGCTTTTCCCTCGGGATCACGGCCGGGCTGACGGTGTTCGGCAAAATCTGGCTGGCTTTCCTCATGCTAATTGGCCGTCTCGGGGTGATTATTTTGATCTATACCTTTATGAATCAAAAAAAATCCACAATCAAATATGCAAAAGAATCCATTTTAATCGGTTAGGGGTGGGATTGTGAAACATTTAAAAGAAAGTTTTCTTGTGCTCGGGCTCGGCCGTTTCGGGTCGAGTGTGCTGAAAGAACTGGCGAGGCTCGGATATGATGTTGTCGGCGCCGATAAAAATGAAAAGGTGCTTCAGGATGAGGAACTGCAGGACGCCGCTTCGTACCTTGCGGAAGGCGATGTGACCAGCACCGCTTTTTTGGAAGAATTGAATGTGGACAATTTCGATGCGGTGGTCGTCAGCATAGGAGACGATTTTGAATCTGCCATTTTAACGGTGCTTGCTCTAAAAGATCTTGGCTGTGAAACGGTTTATGCGAAGGCGAATGATCAAAAGCGGGGGAGGGGCTTGAAAGGGGCAGGTGCGACCGACGTGTTTTTCCCTGAAGAAGAAACGGGGCGCTGGGTTGCCTACCATATTGCAAACCCGGGCATTTTGCAGTATATCCGCCTGTCGCCGTATTGCTCCGGCCTTGAGATGACAGTGCCGGAAGATTTTATCGGAAAGTCTCTGGCAGAACTCGATTTCCGCAACAGGTACAAAGCCCTTGTTGTAATGGTCACTTCCCAGTCTGAAGAAACGCCGGTTGTCTCCCCGGCACCGGATTATATCTTTCAGCCGGGGGATACCATTTTCACAGTCGGTGCGGAAAAAGATTTGGAGAGGCTGCGCCGGAAATTTTACTAGCGGGGTGAGGCGTTTTCCGGCTGCGTTAAAGTTGAAATGGGGGGCTGCCGCTGTTCCGGGGCGGTGCTTCCCATTCGGGGCGTGCGGCGCGGGAGCCGGAAAAACACTTACCTGCCGGGAGATAAGTCTCCTGCCCCCTACATATTTTGCAAAAAAATCGTTGCGGTTAAATACCGCCTTGCGAGCATTTGAAAATATGCCGTAAAAACGGAAAGCGTCGCGATGACAATGGTGTTGCGGATGGCTTCTTTTTTCGGGTCATCCGGCGATATGTATTTTGATATCATCTCTTCTGCTTTTTCGGTAATCATACCCTCCATTGCCGAAATCATATGTTCATGTTTTCCGGCCGGGAACCGCCCGACTTCCCGCATGGAATTGAGTTCCTCAAAAAGCTGGGAATAAGTGGCATACAGCTGTACCGGATTAATCAAATCATCATGCTCGTCTTCGGGGTCATTGACGATCAATTGCAACAGCTTGCGGATGGAATCGAAATCAAGCGCCGTTTTTAAGTCTTCCACCAGAAACAGCAGCGCCATCTGGTCAATCGAATATTTTTTCCCTTTTTCCGGCGCCACGATCATTTCTTTAATATCGCGCTTTACCCAGTTTTGAATCGCGGTCAGTGTAAAATTTGTATTTTCAATCTGGCTTCCGAGCGCCACGATTTCATTTAACGAAAAACCGAAGTCATCCGTGTTCTTCTTCAGTATTTTTGTGAAAATGGGGGGCATTACAGCAGCTGCAAAGGGACGGTGCGGGTCTTTTCCGCCATTTTTCTTTGCCCATAAGCCTTGTAAAAACGCTGCAGGCGTCATGGGGCCTGATCCCTTCAGCGCAAGCAGCAGATCTGCCATTTCCCTGCGTGTCATTTGAAATAGTTCCATTAACAGCACCTCCCAAACATTGGCATGCTACTTTTTATCGTAAGATTGATGGATGGAAAAGTCAATGATCATTGGGTGTCAAGTTTTCCCCGCTGTGCCGGACTGCGGGGGATGCCTTATTCTTCAGGCGAAACTTTCCATGCTTCCGGGAAGAAGACTTGCCCCTGTCCCGGTTTTGAAAAAAGTTTAAAGACGGCTTTTAAGGGGAAATAGAAACCGGGAATCACATTCTTTTGTGAAAAAGACTTGCATTTTAATTGATAAGTTCATATAATAGGTTCATAGGAACTTAGTATAAAAATAGAAAAGGGGAAATAAAGTTGAAGAAATTTTTTGCGTTGCTCCTGGCATTTACGTTTACCTTTTCAGTGGTCGGGATTCACTTTTCAAACCCGGTTGACGCAAGAGGATACCGTTCCGTTAAACGGTCTTACCAGTCGGTGCCAAAGACGACAACACCGTCGTCAAAACAACAGTCCCATTACCAGTCAAAAACGAACCAAAATACAAATCCGATTTCCGGCAATAAAGCCAATTCGGCGTCGTCTTCATCGAGAGGCAGCTTTGTCAAGGGGATGCTGCTCGGCGGACTTGGCGGCATGCTGTTCGGCTCAATGTTCAGCCATCTGGGCGGTTTGGGGACGGCTTTGACGGCAATGGTCAATATTTTAATCTTTATTGCGCTGATTCTCATTGTCATCAAATTGTTCCAATCCATATTTGGCAACAGGAAAAAAGATCGCGAGGCCTATGACAGATGGAAACATTAAAACTGTCGGAGCAGGATTTGATTAACGCGGTCTGCATGTATGTGGCAGACCAGCATTATGCTTATCCGGAAAATGTGATGGCGGTGCTCACATACGATGATGATACCGGCTACGGCGCAGATGTCGAACTGAACGGCAGAGATCTCGAGCCGCTGACTGAGCCGAAACTGATTCAAGCCATCCGCAAATATTTAGAAGAAGCATATAGCATTGACCCGTTTGCCGTCAGCATCCGCCTGGAAATTGAGGATCAAGATGGCATGGTGGCATACGTGGATTAAGAAACAGCCCGGCATTTTGCCGGGCTGTTTTACTCTATCTTGATACATATTTGTTCCGCCCTGCGCCGGTTCCTGTGGCAAGCATGAGGATGCCGCAGATCATCATGATGACGACCGGCATATGCCAATTGTGCGCACGGTCGTACAGCCAGCCGATCAAAAACGGGCCGGCCGCCGCCACAAGGTAACCGGCTGACTGGCTCATGCCGGAAAGATTGGCGGCTTCAGTGGCCGTTTTCGAACGGAGGCCGATAAACGCAAGCGCGAGGCTGATGCTGGCGCCCTGGGCGATGCCGATCAAAATGATGCAAATCCACATCCAAAACATATGCCCGCCGTACAGAAGGCCTGTAAGCCCGCACAAATAAAAAATCGTGATCCCGAAAACAAGGGGAATCTGGTTTTTCATCCGCTCCGCCCAAATCGGCGTCATAAAGGTAGCGGGCAGGCTGACGAACTGCATGATTGACACCATCCAACCGGCCGCTACGAGGCTTGCCCCATGGCTGACCATAATTTCCGCAAGCCAGGCGATGGTGCTGTAAAACAGAAATGACTGCAGGCCGAGAAAAAGCGTCACCTGCCAGGCGAGCGGGGACAGCCAGACGGATCTTCCGGGCGTTTCCTGATGGGCAGAAAACTTTACCCTCGCGTGCCTGCGCAATTGCGGAATCCATACCAAAGCAGCCAGTACAGAGAGGATGCCCCAGACGAGCAACCCCCATTTCCACCCGAGCCCCAACCCGTCCACAATCGGGACGCTGACGCCGGAAGCGAGCGCAGCAAATCCGCCCATAACGGTTGTATAAATACTCGTCATCAGCCCGAGTTTTTCAGGCACCCGGTGTTTAATGAGGCTAGGCAGCAGCACATTCCCGATTGCAATGCCTGTCCCGACAAAAGCTGTACCGATATAAAGCATGGCGGCATTCCCGGCCGTGCGGGCCAAAATGCCGATAAATAAAATGACAATCCCAAGAAGCAATGTCAACTCCTGGCCAATCTGGCTTGCCAGTTTGGGCGCAAGCGGTGAAATCAGTGCGAAGGCAAGAAGCGGGAGCGTCGTAATAAATCCCGCTTGTGCATTTGACATATGAAGGCTGTGGCGGATCGTGCCGATAACCGGCCCGACGGAAGTGATTGCCGGCCTGAGGTTGGCTGCAATACATATAACGCCTGCCACAAGCAGCCCGGATAATACTTTTTCTTTCTGATCACCCATCTTTTTCTAAACTCCTTTAAAACTTTCCTGATTTAAAAATGGACAACAGCAGCCATAAAAGCATCAATGTCGCAACACCGAATCCGATCTCAATGATCGGGTTTTTCCAGATCACTGTCGACTGGCCGCTGATGGACGTTCCGATCATCAGCCCGACCATCAAGATACTAAAGGCGAGCAGGACGATCGCAAAGGAAAGCCGGTTGCTGATCCTGTCAAGTTTTTCCAAAAATAAATGCAAATCTGGTATCACGACCTCCATCCTGAACTTGCCTTTTCGCATCGTTTTGGAAATATCGCGCAAATTTTTCGGAAGCTCAAGCAAAATTTCCGCCTGGTCCAAAAACGTTTTCCATCCTTTCCGCGCGACCCTGCCCGGCCGCAACCGATCCCGCAGCAGCCTTTCCCCGAACGGGCGCGCAGCTTCGATCAGGCTGAATTCCGGGTCAAGCGATTCCACGACGCCCTCCACCGTAATCAGCGATTTGCCGAGTATCGTCAGATCGGCAGGGAAGCGGATATGGTATTTAAATGCGAGATGGTACAAATCATTGATCGCTTCCCGCAAGCTTAACTGGCTGAGCGGCAGATCATAATATTTTTCGCGGAGAACTTCGACATCTTCCTTCAGCAGATGAAGATCGGTTTCTTCCGGAATTTCCGCAAGCGCATCAACCGACTTCATAATGGCATTCGTATCCGCCCGCATCAGCGCAATGACGAGCGAAGCGCAATGGTACTTGGTTTCTTCCGTAAGCCGGCCGACCATGCCGAAATCCATATAGCAAATCACATCGCCGGGCAAAACGACAATGTTTCCCGGATGCGGGTCGCCGTGGAAAAATCCTTCCACAAAAATCTGCTGGAGCATCGAATGGATCAGCCGTTCAGAAATGACTTTTTTTCGGTACCCGGGGACGGTTTCACTGAAAAACCCGCTGATTTTCCTGCCCTTTATGTACTCCATTGTCAGGACTCTTTTTGTGGAAAAGTCCCAGTAAATTTTCGGAATCCGGATGTTTTCATCGCCTTCAAATTGTTTGGCGATCCGTTCCGCATTCCGGCCTTCATGGTAATAATCAAGCTCGGACAACAGCGCCTGGGAAAATTCTTCGACAATGTCCCGCAATTGGTAAGCCCTTGCCCATTCAAAACGGGACTCAAGGGAGAGGGAAAGGCTTTCCAATATTTCCAGATCGGTTTCAATGACCGGGCGGATATTTGGGCGCTGGATTTTGATCGCAACCGGCTCTTCCGTATGTAATTTGGCTTTATGCACCTGCCCGATCGATGCAGTTGCGAGCGGTTCCGGATCAAATTCAGCAAACAGCTCCTCAACGCCCGCCCCGAGTTCGTCCCTGATAATCTTTTTTACGTCTTCATACGGAAACGGCGTGGCATTATCCTGCAATTTTTCCAGGTCAGCAATCATCGATTCCGGCAAAATGTCGCGGCGGGAGCTGGCCAGCTGCCCGAGTTTAATGAATGTCGGGCCCAATTCCTCCAAAAACAGCCGGATCCTTTCCCCGGTGCTGCGATGGGGGATGCGGGGAGCCGCTTTTTTCGAGGGAAAAGGAAAGAAATCCGAAAGGCCCCAATCGTTGATCAAATAACCGAGGCCGTTTTTAATTAGAGCGCCGGCAATTTCCTGGTATCTTTTTCCGTGCTTCATCTTTCTGGAAAGCAAGCAACCACCCCCGGTTTTGTTTTATGCAAAAAAACAGCCGGCCCCAGGAAAAAGGGCCAACCGGTTTACGGGTTCAACCGTTCTTCAAGCTGCTGGATGCGAAGTTCCAGCGCCTTGATTTCATCTTTTGTCGCAACATTCATTTCAGAAAGGATCTCGTTGACCCGGTCTTTCAAGGCCTGATTCAGTTCTTGTTTGGATTGTTCCCCTTTTTCCAGCAGTTCATCAATCAATTGTGTGGATTCTGCTTTTGTCAGGTTCCCTTTTTCCACGAGGCGGTTGACTGCCTTTTCTACTTGTTCTTTGCTGAGCACCGCCATGCCGAGGCCGAGTGATAACAATTGGTTCACTTTATCGCGCATTTCCAATTCCTTCCTTTCTCCTCTATCTTAATGTAATCATAGCCCAATCCGGCCGGAATCACAAACGGAAAGGTGTGTAAAAACGGATAATTAACGGGCTATTTTCCCCAATGGGAGGCAATAAACGTGTCGCGGCCTGACTTCGCCCGGTCTTCGTGATAGGCATTCGGGTTTTTCTTATAAAAATCCTGGTGGTAGTCTTCGGCAGGATAAAAGGGCTTCGCCGGCAAAATTTCAGTTACAATCGGCTTTTTGAATTTGCCGCTTTCTGCAAGCTGCTGTTTTGTAGCTTCCGCCAGCCGCTTTTGTTCTTCATTATGGTAAAAAATGGCCGCCCGGTAGTTAGAACCGCGGTCCTGGAACTGGCCGCCGGCATCGGTCGGATCGATTTGCTGCCAAAAGATTTCGAGCAGTTTTTCGTACGGAAAAACTTTGGGATCATATGTAATTTGGACGGCTTCGTAATGGCCAGTCGTTCCGGTCTTTACCTGTTCATACGAAGGATTTTCGACCGTTCCCCCCGTGTACCCGGAAACGACTTTTTCGATGCCGTCCCACTGGTCGAAAGGTTTGACCATGCACCAAAAACAGCCGCCGGCAAAAGTTGCTTTCTGAAATTGTTCCGCCATTTCTTCTCCTCCAAGGTGGTTCTTTTTCTAAATCGTAACATTTCCTGCGCACCACGACAAGAAAGAATGCCCGGCCTGCTGCGGAAAAATCAAAAAATTCCGGTTGCATCTGCCCAGTTTTGGGTTTTAGAACATATCTTTTTTGTATTGTCCACTAAAATGCAATTTTTTTAAAAAATGCGTTTAAAATTTGAACATTTTGTGAACATGAAGTAATATAATATACAAAAGGGAGGGTTGTGAAATGAAGGAATTTAAGGGGTACTATCTGCTTGCAACCGCTGAGCTGGTGATGAGTGTGGTGTTTCTTGCCATTCACTTTATTGTAAGCGATCACACAACGGACTGGTCTTTGATTTTGTTTTGGGGTTTTCTGCTAGGGGGACTGATTACCTACGGGCTCGGAATGGCGTACTTGCTGATGCTTTGCGCGTCAGGGAAAGAATTGCCGAATGAATATCCGGAATTCGATCCGTCATATAGAAAAGCGGGATAATCGTTCGCACAGCATGAACCCTGTAGACACGGGGTTTCTTTTTTTGGGGGGAAAAGCGGGCGCCGAACAATCCGGATTGATCAAGGCTTGACATTTAAAAGCGGAGGGAAAGGAGTCCTTTTTTATGCAAAAAAACGATGCCGCAAAGGGCACCGTTAGTCTTCTTTTTGAACATTTGCCGCCTGCGGGCCGCGTGATCCTTCTTCCACATCAAATGATACTTTCTGGCCTTCTTCAAGCGTTTTATAGCCTTCACCCTGGATGGCCGAGAAATGGACAAACACGTCGTCTCCGCCTTCCCGTTCAATAAAACCGTAGCCTTTTTCACTGTTAAACCATTTTACTGTACCATGTTCCACGTTTAATGCCTCCTAATTTTTAACCTTTCTTGCTTTTAATATATCCAGAATCCCAGGTTTTAAACGCCTTTTTCACTTGCAGGCAAAAATTTGCGGCTTTTTTTGGGTCCATCTGTCCTGAAAATATGCGCCGGCCGGTTTTCATCCCCGTTGTTGCCGCATCCATCCCAGGCATAAGCGTCCATTTGGAAAAAGCTTGGTACACTTTGCGGCATCAACATTTGATATAATCGGGCAGCCGTTGTAAACTTTTAAATAGCCGGATAGTGAAAACTTTATTGCAAAAGGAGCTGTACCCATTCATGATTGTTTCCGGACAAAAGGAACATCAACTAATAGAAGAAACTTTTAAAGATCAAATAGATCATCCTGCTGTGATCAGCAAAAAACTCGAGCAGTCAGGCCAATTTATGGAAGCCGTCCGTAGCCTGATTGATTTATGCGGCGATGATCCGGACCGCGACGGATTGCAGGAAACACCTTACCGGGTGCTGAAGGCCTTTTTGGAATATACAGAGGGGTACCGGGAAGACCCGAAATTGCATTTGGCAAAAACATTTGACGTCGACCACGACCATAAGGAGCTCGTACTCGTAAAAGATATCGAATTTTATTCCATATGCGAGCACCACTTCGCGCCATTTTTCGGCGTCGCGCATGTCGCCTATTTGCCAAACGAAAAAATCACCGGCCTGTCGAAAATTGCGCGCATGGTCGACGGCTACGCCAGGCGTTTTCAGGTCCAGGAACGGCTGACAAAACAAATTGCGGATGCGGTGGAAGAGGTGCTTGAACCGCAGGGCACAATGGTGGTTTTAGAGGCCAAGCATATGTGCATGTGCGGGCGGGGCGTGAAAAAGGCGGATGCGTCCACGACAACGATGTCCTACCGCGGCATTTTTGAAGGGCGGGCGGATTTGCGCGCCGAATTTTTATCCTTGCTCAAATAGAAAAAGAAGGATGGTGTTTATGCTGGATGTGGACATATTGATCATCGGGGGCGGCCCTGCCGGCATTTCAGCAGCGATCTGGTGCAGCCGGCTTGGCATGGACCATCTGCTCATTGAGGAAAAAGAAATGCTTGGCGGGCAGCTCAGGCTGATCCATAATCGCATTATTGATTATCCCGGCCTGCAAGCGGAAAACGGGGAGGAAATGCGCAACCTTTTTGTCCGGCATGCCGAGTCGTTGCAGTGCCGGTACCGGGTGAATACGCGCGCCGTAAAAATAGATGGCGCCGGAAAAGTTGCGGTGGCGGAAACAGGCGGGCTTAAGACCAGGATCGGTTTTCGCTACCTGATTTACGCTGCCGGTGCCGTACGGAGAAAACTTGGCGTGCCGGGGGAAAAAGAGATGTTCGCCCGCGGGGAAATGTATTCAGCTACGAAGGACAGCCATTTGTTTAAAGGGAAATCTGTTGCAGTTGTCGGCGGCGGCGACCGTGCTTTTGAGGGCGCTTGTTTGCTTGCAGAAGCAGGGGCGCACGTCTACCTCATTCACCGCTCGGAACGTTTCAGGGCCAGGCAGGCTTATCTCAGCCGGGCCCAATCTTATCAGAACATCCGGATTTTGCCGAATAGGCGTGTGAAAGCCATTATCGGGGAAGACCAAACCGAAGCTGTGGAACTGGTCCGTTTAAGCGGAGAATCTTGTTTTTTGCCGGTATCCGCGGTCTTCGTCCGGATCGGGATGGAACCGAACAGCGGCCTCGTTCAGCATGTTGCCGGGACGGATGCAGACGGGTACATCGTATCGGACGGTTACGGGAAAACCGAGTGCGAATGGCTGTATGCAATCGGGGACAACTGCCTCGGCCCGCTTTATTCCAGTATTGCAGGGGCGGCCGGGCAGGGGGCTGCTGCAGCAAAGCATATTGCCTCCCGTTTGGCGGGGGAACGTGCCCGGACGGTAAAATAAACGATCTGCCGCGGCTTTACGGCCCCGCGCACGCCGGCTTAAGGCCGGGCAGCCGTGCGTTCCGGAGCAGGAAGGTGGGGCAAGCAAATGCCGGCTTTACGAATTGTTCAGTGGCGATGGCCTCAAAACACTTTGCCCTGCCCCTTTCTGTTTTTTAATCCCGGCCGTCAGGTTGTGGGGCATCTTCCCCGCCCAGCACCCGGCTGAAAGCGGCAGAAACTTTTTCGTATTCTTCGTCTGAATGGAGGGCGTCCAGGTCGCCTTCTTCGTCTGTTTTCAAGAAAAACACATCCAGGTCCCGGCCTGTCTGTTCCTCTAAATCTTCAACAAATGAAACGGCGGCATATTCGGTTCCTTCCAGCGACAATACACCGATGATTTCCACTTCCTGCTCACGCCCGTTTTCCGTAATTGTAAACACTTCACCCTGTTCAATATTTGCCATCGGGTCTCCTCCTTCATTTCCGTCTGTTGCGTATTGTATACGAAAACCGAAAAAACACGCCAAAAGAAAGAAAAGTGCGCTATCATGATAGCAGCCGGATCTCGGAAAGGGGTGTATATATGGATAAAAAAGACATGGAAGAAAAAATCATACAACAATACAAAATGGATGAGAAAATGATGGCGCTCATTTTTGCCCAATGGTGCGTGAATAATGGGCTAGATCCGGAAGAACTATACAGCAGGGCGTACCCGCAACAGGCAAAAAACGTCTTGCTGGAAGAAGCGCTTGCCCTGACGGTGCCGAAAGAAGAAGCAGAAGAAATCAGCAGCGGGACCGTGTTGAATGTATTATCCTTATTCGGCAATGACGATTTGGCTTTTGTGGTGTCGGAAGAAATTACCAAGTTAAAACGATGAATCCGGAAACAAATGAGATGCCGCCCGCACGGAGACGGCCCATCATGATCTTGTCTTTTTCCAATCCCGGAAATGGAAAAATCACCCCTTGGATACCCAAGGGGTGATCATTATAAGGAATCGCGTATTGCCTTTTTAAATCCTTCCACAGAAAGCAGGGCAAATACCGAATAAAGCAATGTATATAGAACCATCACGATCAGCATCGGCGTCCACAGCGAGGACCCGAAAAAGAACCAACCGGATTTTACCGCAAAGTAGCTGTGCGAAAGGCCGAGCAAAAGCGGAATGCCGAAATTGTAAAGCTGCTTGATCCGGATGCCCTTTGTCAAATCCTGCGTTGTAAAGCCAAGCTTGCGCAAAATGGTGTAGGACGGCTTTTCTTCCTCGCTTTCTTCCATCTGCTTGAAATACAAAATGCAGCCGGACGTGACCAGAAATGTAAGCCCGAGAAATCCGACAATAAACATCGCAACGCCCATGTTTTCTTTTTGTGCTTTGAAGATTTCAGGGCTGGAATAGGCAAAGGAATCTGAAGGGAAGTGCAGACTTTGGAACAGTCGGTCTGCTTTGCCAAGATCTTCCTCCTTCTTCAGATTGATGCCGGTAAAGCGCTTTGAATCCAATTGAATTTTCGGGTCCGTATCCTTTTTTAAATCTTGGAAGAACGCATCATCCGTCACTAGAACGGGCATGCTGCCAGAGAAATAATTGGAAAGAATCTGGTCTTTGCGAAGCGCAACGATGCGGAGTCTGGCTGTTTTCCGCTTGCCTGTTAAGTCAATCATCCCTTCCGATTTCATCGGCATAAATTTTGCCAGGGCATCGGGATAGCCGGAAAAGACCGCCTGCCCGGGTTTTACATCAAATCTTTTCACTGCCGCATCGCTGACAACTGCGATCGGCACGGCGCCGGTATCAAACTTCGGATCTTTTGTTTTTTTATCGAACAGGCTGCTTAAATCAGCTGTAACCCGTACGACTGCAATTTCTTCTTTTTCATAGGCGATGCGGTTTTCATTTAAACGTTTTGTAAATTGTTTCGCCTCATTCGTTTTGATAAAAGAAAAGTCCGCAGCTGCTACATTATGGGCTGTATCTTCGGCAGAGTAAAAGGTAATGTAGCTTAATGATAATAAGCCGATCGCAAGTGCCGACACGGTTGTGATGATGGTCAGCAGCACTGCGTTCGAACGGATCCGAAACATGATGGCGGACAGGGACATGACATCCCGGATATTCAGATACCCGCCTTTCTTTTTCCGGATAAGGTAAAAGACAAAGCGGACAGAAGTCTTAAAAAATAGGTAGGTCCCGAGAATGACAAGGGCTAAAATGGTTCCCATTGCGGTAAACAAGGCACGCGCCGTTCGAAAGTCCCCATTGAATAATTTTGATGAAATATAGTATCCTGCCCCGATGCAGACAAATCCGGTTATCCCGAGCACCAGCCCCGCTTTTGACATCCGTGCGGCCCGGTCTTCCGTGGATGAAACGGTGCGGAAGAGGGAAAGGATTGTTTGCCGTTTGATAAAGATGCTGTTGATGAGCAGGATCAGGACGAAAATGATGGAAAAAACAAGGATCGTCTGCTCGAAAGCCTGGATCGAAAAATAAAGAGAGACCTTTGTTTTAACCTGAATAATCCGAAGCAGCAGCATCATCAGCAGCCTGGATGCCGCAAACCCGAAAAAGATGCCGGCAAAGAGTGAGCCGTAGTAGAGCAAAAAATTCTCCGTCCCTAAAATCCGGAACACTTCTTTTTTCGTCATGCCGACAAGCTGGAAAAGCCCGATTTCCTTGCTCCGCCTTTTCATAAACAAATGGTTGGCATAAAAGAGAAACACCGCCACAATGACGATCAGCAAAACCGACGCCACCTTCAGCGCGGCCAGCCCTTTTACGGAAGATTTTACTTCGGCGAGAGAAGGGGCGTATTGCAGTGTCACAAACGCAAAGTATAATGCAGCACTGAAGGCGAGTGCGAAAATATACAGCGCATAATGCGGAAGGTTCTTTTTAAAATTGCGGTAAATCAAACCGTTAATCGTCATGCTGCACACCTCCCAGCACGGCCTGTGTTTTCAGGATGGCCTGATAGAAATCCTGTCTTGATTCGGTGCCTTTATGCAGTTGGGAATAAATCTGCCCGTCTTTAATGAAAATGACCCTGCCCGAATAGCTGGCTGCGGCCGCATCATGGGTGACCATTAAGATGGTTGCTTTTCTTTTTTCGTTCAGGCGGCTTAATTTATTCAAAAGGTCGGATGCTGACTTTGAATCGAGCGCACCTGTTGGTTCGTCGGCAAAAATAAGACCCGGTTCATGGACAAACGCCCGCGCTGCCGATGTCCGCTGCTTCTGCCCGCCGGATATTTCATTCGGATACTTGTCCTGAATATCCATAATGCCAAGTTCTTCCGCAACCGCATGGAATTTTTCGTCCGCCTCGCGTTTTGAAACTTTTTTCACAGACAGCGGCAGCAATATATTTTCCTTCACCGTTAACGTATCAAGCAAATGGTATTCCTGGAAAATAAAGCCTAAATGCCTTTTCCGGAACTCCGCCAGCTGCTTGTCTTTCATTTTCGTCAACGCTTTGCCTTCGATTTCAATGGAACCGCGGCTGGGCCGGTCAATCGAGGAAAGGACATTTAACAATGTCGTTTTCCCTGATCCGGACGGCCCCATAATGCTCGTGAATTCTCCTTTTTCAACATTTAAATCAATCCCTTTTAAAACTTCTTGTTTGTTCCACTTGTTGCCGTACGTTTTATAAACATTTTTTGCTTCAAGGATCATGATTGGCTCCCCCTTTCTGATATGATTTCATTATAGAAAAGCCGGCATGCTTCTTCCTTCGTTTCAGCTAACAATACAGAAAAGCATATGACAGTTTTGTCACATGCCTGTAATTTGCTGCAAGCTATTTCTTTCCGGGAAGATGAGCGTAAAGGTCGAACCGGCGCCGGGAACCGACTGGACAGTAAGCAGGATATTTAATTTTTCCGCCGCCCTTTTGGCAAGATACAGGCCGAGGCCGGTTGCCCCCCTGTTTTGGCTGCGGTCAGAAGACGTAAATCCCTTTTCAAAAATGCGCGGCAAATCTTTCGGGTCAATGCCGCACCCCTTGTCTGCCACCGATAAATGGAAGCGGCCGTCTGCCATTTTTCCGGAAATGGAGATGTCTGTCCCGCAACTGTACTGGACCGCATTTACCAGCAATTGCCGGAGGATAAACGACAGCCATTTTGCATCTGTAACAATTGCCGGAACCCCCGGTGAGACGTCAAAACCGATGCCTTTTTGAATGCACCATGGCTGAATCGCTTTGATTTCCTGGAAGATCAGGCGTTTCAGGTCAACATTTTCCATATAAACGTCATTTTCCATATTGCCGATCCGTTTTTCATGAAGCTGTTTGTCAAGCAGGTGGTGGATGCGCAGCCATTCATAATTGAGCGACACTTTTGCTTCTTCATCTTGAAGCCGGTCAATGATGAGCTGCATGGCAGTCATCGGTGTTTTGACCTCATGTACCCATGCCGTTAATTCATCCTGTTCTTCCTGCACCGTGGACGCGTTCCGGTCAGTTTCCGCCCGTAGATGTTCCGCCTGCGCTTGTACAGCCTGATGCACGATCTGTTCAAAAGGGGTTCCGGGGCGGGTGATCTCGCTCGTATCAAGATCCCCATCCCATTCTGAAAGGCTTTGATAAAATTTCACTTCTTTCCGAGCGCGGAAGAAAAGGAAAAGAAGAAAAGCAATCGTTTCTAAAAAAACGATATAAAGAACGGATGAAAGCGCGATTTGCGGATCAAGCCAGGCAATGAAAAGCAGCATCAGCTGGCAGGCGGCAAAAAATATTACCCAGCTTTTTCGTTCAACAAGAAACATCCGGATCATAGGCCGGCATCCTTTTCAAGCGCCATATAGCCCTGGCCCACTTTTGTTTCGATACAGTCACCGAGCCCGATCGTGGAAAGTTTTTTCCGCAGGCGGTTGACGTTCACGGTCAATGTATTATCGCTCACAAACCTTTCATCGTCCCATAAACATTCGATCAGATGCGTGCGGCTCACAATCCGGTTTTTCATGTTCACCAAAATTTTCAAAATAAACATTTCGTTTTTTGACAGTTCAATGCATCCATGTTCGTTTTCGACCGTGTTTTTCTGCAAATCGATTGTGGCCCCGCACCATGTTTTTAAAACTGCCTGCTCGCTTGTGTAGGCATATACCCGCCGCAAAATGGCCTGGATTTTGGCGATTAATACGTCGATATGAAAAGGCTTTTGCACATAATCGTCCGCACCGAGCTGCATCGCCATCACCATATCAGTCGGATGGTCGCGGGAAGAAAGGAAAAGGATCGGGACATGGGAGTGTGCGCGAATCTGCCGGCACCAGTGGAACCCGTCAAATTTCGGAAGCTGGATGTCAATGACCACCAGATCAGGCCGGAATTCCGCAAATTCCTCCATCACATGCCCGAAATCGCGGATCCCCGCAACTTCAAATGACCACTGCGAAAGCCTTTCTTTCACCTCACGAAACAGCGTCACATCGTCTTCAATGATTAGAATTTTTATCAACCGGACCACTCTTTCTATTTTTGCTACCCTCCATTTTACAAGAAAAGGCGGCAGCAGGCTATATTTGCAGGTATTCTCTTACAAAATACAGAATCAGCCTGAAGCACCATATATCTGATGGATGGTGATATCTAAATGGCCTGTCATTTATTTTCACCTAACTGGTTTTATGATGATATCGCTAACGCCCGTAGTTGTTCCTTTATAGCTTTTTTCAATCCCCGTTCTTTTTAATCCCTCGTTGCTGTTTACAAATACACCATAACTTTTTAAAGACAAAAAAAGATAATATATTAAAATAACTAATTTTAAGATTTGTTCGCTTATCCAAGTGTATTGCCCTTTAGAAAAGGGTACAAGAAATTATCCGGCAAGCATAATCACGTAACGATGACGGAGGGATAATGTATGAGCGAACAAATCCGAAATGGCAAAAAACCGGCAAAGGGGATTGCCCCAAATGTGGAATCCGATGCCTTATACAATGATAAAAGAAAAATTTTCCTCTTTGGTTCCCCAAGCTACACCAATATCGGGGACCAGGCCATTGCCTATGCGGAGGAAAAATTTATCCGCAACCATTTTCCTTATTACGAATACATTGAAATCATGGACTACGCGACGGATGACGGCATTGAATTTGTAAAAAACATCATCGGGAAAGATGACATCGTCTGCTTTACCGGTGGCGGCAATCTCGGCAGCCTCTACCTGGACATTGAAGAAGACCGCCGAAAAGTGATCTCGGCTTTTAAAAATTATAAAACGATCTCTATGCCGCAATCCGTTTATTTTGAACCGACCGAAAAAGGGCAGCGGGAGAAAAGGAAGTCGCAGGAAGCCTATGGCATGAATCCGAATTTGACCATATGTGCCCGCGAATCGCAAAGCCTGCAAATCGTCAAGGAAACCTTTCGTGCCAATGTGTTGTACACCCCCGATATGGTCCTGTCGTTAAAAATTGAGCCGCAGGATCTGGAAGGGGATGGCGTGCTTTTTGTGTTAAGGGCCGATAAAGAAAAAGTGACAGATGAAAATTTTGTTTCCGAGCTCATGGAAAGAGCTGCGAACATCGGGCCTGTTGACCGCACGGATACCGTGTTATCGGAAGTGGACGCGATCGATTACGCAGACAGGGAAAAATATTTTATGAAAATGCTGCACCGGATCGGCTCGCGCAAACTTGTCATTACCGACCGGCTGCACGCGATGATTTTTTCGATTATCACCAGAACGCCGTGCCTCGTATTCGGCAACAGCTACGGGAAAGCAAAACATTCCTATACCGACTGGCTTTCCGGATTGAATTTTATCCAGTATACGGACAAGCAGGATCCAGACGAACTCGAACCGTTGATCGCCCGCCTGCTTCAGACGGAACCGAATGAAATAGATCTGTCGGAAGATTTCCAGGTGCTGCGGGATTATTTTAAATCTTAAACGATGCGTGCCATTCCGATGCCGGCCGCATCAGACACGCTTTTGTGCATGCCTACTCGGCTGGCATCCGCCGGGCTTTTTTAAACAAGGCGTGCATGTTTGCCGCATGCCTGCAAATAGTAAAATAAGCGGGGAAAGCAGGGCGGGGCAGCCTGCTCATGCGCGGCCCGGCTGAACGTCCATCAACCTCGAAGGAGAATGCATATGAAGAAAAAAGATCCTTTTCTGGAAGGCGCGAAAGTCACGAAAGACAACCAAATATACGGGACGCCGAACAGCAAAGCAAAAGACGGAACCGGAAATTCACCGAATGATGATGTAAGAGAAAAAAATAACCGGTAGCCAGACCGGATGCACGGTTTGAATTGGCGGAAAAAGACTGCTCTCTTCATCAGGGGCGGTCTTTTTCTAAAACAAGAAAAAAAGGAATGTTTAAATTATTCTATGATAATAAAATATTTGTTCCTTGTATATAAACAATTGTATTCTGGGTAAAAACATATTACAATTAAAAAGTAATTTGTGACAATGCTATTTTTCTATTTTTTAAGCATGTTTGAAAAAAACAGCGGGAGTGAATGGCGTGGAAGGAAGAGAGTTAAACAGAGGGTTGCATGCGCGGCATATTCAAATGATCGCGATTGGCGGCACAATCGGTGTCGGGTTGTTTATGGGGTCTGCCAGCACCATTAAATGGACAGGTCCGTCCGTGTTGCTCGCGTATGCGATTGCCGGTATTTTTATCTTTTTTATTATGCGTGCAATGGGGGAAATGCTCTACGTTGAGCCAAGCACGGGTTCCTTTGCCACATTCGGCCATCAATACATCCATCCGCTCGCAGGTTTTCTCACAGCCTGGAGCAACTGGTTCCAGTGGGTGATTGTCGGCATGTCGGAAATCATTGCGGTTGGATCTTACATGCAATTTTGGTTTCCGCACCTGCCGGCATGGATTCCGGGGTTTGTAGCCATGGTGATACTCGGAACGGCCAATCTCATATCTGTAAAATCATTTGGGGAGTTTGAGTTCTGGTTTGCAATGATTAAAGTGGTGACGATTATTTTTATGATTATCGCCGGGCTTGCCATCATTTTATTCGGGATCGGCAACGGGGGGCATGCCGTCGGGTTTTCCAATCTGTGGGAGCATGGCGGTTTCTTTACCGGCGGGCTGAAAGGTTTCTTCTTTGCCTTATCTTTGGTAGTGGCAGCCTACCAGGGCGTTGAGCTGATCGGGATTACGGCGGGCGAAGCAAAAGACCCCCGCCATACATTGAAAAATGCGATCCAAAATATCATTTGGCGCATATTGATCTTCTATATTGGCGCCATTTTCGTCATTGTTACGCTTTATCCGTGGAATGAACTGGATTCCATCGGCAGCCCGTTTGTGGCGACTTTTGCAAAAATCGGCATTACGGCCGCAGCCGGCATCATCAATTTTGTTGTCGTCACCGCCGCCTTATCCGGTTGCAACAGCGGCATCTACAGCGCCGGCCGGATGCTGTATACGCTCGGCGTAAACGGCCAGGCGCCGAAGATTTTCACGAAAGTGTCGGGCAACGGCGTCCCGCTTTTAGGTACAATCGGTGTGCTTGCCGGCCTCGTGATTGGTGTGGTGCTAAGCTATATCGCACCGAAAAATCTGTTCGTCTATGTATACAGCGCAAGCGTCCTGCCGGGGATGGTGCCGTGGTTTGTCATTTTAATCAGCCAGATCCAGTTCAGAAAGATGAAAAAGGCTGAAATGAAAAACCATCCGTTTAAAATGCCGTTTGCACCTGTTTCCAACTATGTAACCATTGCATTTTTAATCGCTGTCCTGATCGGCATGTGGTTTAATGATGAAACGAGGATGTCACTTGTTGCGGGTATTGTCTTTCTTGGTCTTGTTACGGTTTGCTATTTTGTTTTCGGCATTGGCCGTTCGGCGGAGCCTGCAGCATCCAAAGGGAAAAAGATACTGGATCACCCCCAATAATGGGCAAAAATAGCGTGCGATTTGCGCACGCTATTTTTGTTCATTTACGATGTCCGTTATCCCGGCTCCGGCTTTCTTCTTCAACCGTCCAAGCACTTTCTCCAGTTCGTCCGGCTGCAGAAATTCAACGGGCGAAAACCCTTTTTCAAAGAGGATGGATTCAGACTCGACGATCGTGATATACCGGTCTCCGATTTTGGCAAGATGGACCGTTTCACCAAAATCAGAAAGGAGGGCATTCACCGAAATATGGTCCAGTTTCATCTGCAAATCGGCTTCCGGAGCGGTTTCGGCAATCTGGGCCGCGGCTTCAATGACCTGTTCCGCCGGCAACCGCTCCTGTAACGCCCGCTTGGGGCTTGCTTCCCAAATCTCAAGTTCTTTTTCCAATTGCTCGTATTCGATGCTGTCTTCATGCAGCACTTCCTGAAAATGTTCTTCCACCATCGTCTTCACTTGCGCTTTCATGATTTCCGGCATCGATTCGCCATATTCCACATACTTTAAAAATTCTTCGAAATAACGGGCGTGGGATGCCTGGTGAATTTTCAGCTCTGATTCTTCAATCATGCCTTCTTCCGGCATATGCGGATACTGGATGGATTTCATGCCTTTTGTGGTAATCGCCATTTCCACTTTTTTCAACAATGTGGATTCATCGGCAATCGCGGCGACTTTCGGTTCGAAATCGCATTTCAACAAAAAAACAAACGGTTCATCGAAGTATTTCCGCATCGTTGCATTTGCGATCAGAAACGCGCCGTCTCTGACAGCATTGGTGTCCAGATAGGCGGCGAGAAAGGCTTCGCTTGCTTTTTGAAAATCACCAATCGTGCCGGCCATGCGCGCACGGTTAAACAAATTGAAGTTCGGGTTGGAGTCAAGGCCGTAGCCCGGTTCCACAATAAAGCGGCCGATTTTCGTCGGTACTTGTTCGGACTTCGGATGCTTATCCACTTTCCTTTTTACGATTTTTTCAAGTTCGCCATCGAGAAAGTCTTTTACGTTACTTATCTCATAATTTTCGCGATCTAAAGTTTGAAAGTGCCTGAACTGTTTTCTCGTTTGTTCGCCCTCCCCGTCTGTCTGGATGACATAAAAGGAAAGGAAATTGATGTTAAAATCCAATCGTTTCACCCGGTTTCTCTTTTTTCACTGAGCACTATTTTACTTGAAAAAACGGTTTTCCACAATGTGCTTGCTGGACGCGGATGATTTGCGGGATTAAAATGGATAGGAAAACGGATTTTTGAAAAAAGAGGTGGAGATTTGCAAACCTTTTTACATATTCTGCTTTTAAGTATGGTTGAACTTGTCAACCTGCTTGGAACGATCATTGTGGTCGGGTTTGTGCTCGGTTTTTTGGAAAAGCGGGCAACGGCCTTCATTTACCACGTTTTCGGGTGGAAGGGGATTGCGGTGACGGCATGGCTCGGTACGCCGGTCCATGAATTTAGCCATGCCTTGATGTGCGGCATTTTCAGGCATGAAATTGTCGAGATCAAATGGCTCCAGCTGAAAAGCGGTGATGGCACGCTTGGGTATGTAAGCCACCAATACAACCCGGGCAGCATTTACCAGAAAATCGGAAATTTTTTCATTGGAACTGCCCCGGTGTATATCGGCATTTTGATTTTGTCGCTAGGCATGTATGTTTTATTGCCGGATACATACCGGCCGTTCATGCAGGCAATCAGGACAGGGCTTCATCCGTATTCCGGCCTCGAAAGTTTCTTTGCATTTTTTGGCCATTCTATCGGCGCACTCGCCAGCTATCTTTTTTCAATCGAAAACTTGATGAACCCCCGTTTTTGGATTTTTGCCATTGCCGGCATTTGCATTTCCTCGCATATTTCGTTGAGCACCGCGGATTTAAAAGGGGCATGGAACGGCTGCCTGTCAATTTTTGGTTTTCTTGTTTTCCTGAATGTGGCCGGTTTTCTCTTCGGATTCCGGACAAGCGGCCTGATTGCGCGCATCTCGGCTTATAATTCATATATTTTGGCGTTTTCAGGCATTGCGTTTCTGTTTTCTTTAATTTGGATGAGCATTGGTTTGCTCTCTATTTTGGCAAAAAAGAGGCGGTAAGGAAAAAACGCGGCATGCTTCCTTTTGCCGCGTTTTTTCTGTTATACTGCCCGGGCACGCGCCGTTTTTAAGCTGAGCAGAAAGAAAAATGCGCTCACTGCAATTAAAACAGCTGACAGGATAAGAAAACGGGCTGTTGACATGCCACTTGCGAACACAACGCCGAGCACGACGGACGACAGGATCGAGCCTAAATACCGGCATGTTTGGAAAAGGCCGGAGCTTGTGCCGACCATGGTTTCGGGCGATTCGTTCAGCATCGCCGCCTGCAGCGCAACATTACCGATCCCGTAACCGATGCCCAGGATAAACAGAATCACACCCATCAGCCAGACCGGGGCATGGATAAAGAAAAATGCCATGAAAACGGCGCCGGCAATCATGGTTAAAGCACCGATACGGATCGGCCCGGCGGTTCCGGCATGGTCGATCCATTTGCCCGAAACGAGGGAAATGAGGATGCTTGCGCCGGACATAAAGAGCATCATGAACCCGCTGGTGTGCACGCTGAAATGGAGCCCGTCCTGGTAGAAGCTCGGCAGCCCGAAGAACAAACAGTAATTGAATAAATTCAACACGATAAATTGCAAATACACAACAGAGAGGGACCGGTGTTTGTATAAAAAGCGGACATCAATAAACGGACGGTCCGTTCTGGTTTCATAGATCACAAATAGGACAAGCAGCACAATGCCTGCCGCACCGGTCCAAATATGGACAGATGATTCCAGTTCCAGCAGAAAATACAAAAGCAGCACAAGCCCGGCAGCAAACAGGAAAATGCCGGTCCAGTCGAGCTCGTGCACAACATCTTTGAAAGAAGCATGCCTGTTCTCCGGATCTTTCGGGAAGATAAACCAGCCAAGCAGAAAACTAATCAAGATAAAAGGAAAGTTCACGAGAAAAATCGACGGCCAGCCGCCAATCCCGATTAAAATCCCGCCGGCAGTCGGCCCGAGTGCCGTCATGGCCGACGCAAAAATGGAAAGGACAGCAAGCGCCGAGGCCTGGTTTTCATGAATATGGGTACGAATCAGTGCGACACCGGACGGATAAATGGCACTGGAACCGATCGATTGGAAAAGCCGCATGAGAAGCAGCACGAAAAAGGCCGGTGCAAGCGGCGCGCCGATTGCCGAAACGGCAACAAGCAACAGCCCTGCAAGAAACATTTTTTTGCGCCCGATCATATCGCCGATTTTTCCGGTTACAGGCTGGGCAACCGCGCTTGCCAAATAAAAGGATGAAATGAGCCACGACACAGTTGAAAAACTCAAATGGAAATCTTTTTGGATGCTGTGAAGGGCGAGCGAGATCATCGATGAATTCAGCGGGTTCAGCATCGTACCGGAAGCGATGGCCGTTAAAAAAACCGTTCTATTGGATAAAGCCATAACAATCCCCCTCGCTTCAGATGAAAGACTTCTTTCTACAGAATATCCTTTTCATTTTCTTTCATGCCCGTTCAAAAACAGAAGTATCATACAACAAATATTTCGGGTGTGCAAATATTATGCCAGTGAAGATCCGGTATCCCGGCCTGAATCTGGCCAGGCCCGGGAGTGCAGCTGAAACACATCAGGCATGCCCTCTAAAGCCGTATAAATTCAGCCAATACTGCAGGAAAACACCGGCTGTTCGCTTGGTAAACTTAATTACAGAGCAGTTTGTCCTGTGAGTATATATTCGCCACATCACACGAAGCATTCCGGTTTGCGATTTCCGTTTTTTCTGTCATAATAAAGAAACAAAAACAAGAAGAATTGAGGTAGGAACATGAACGTTAAAATCAATCGGAATGCTGCAAAAATGTTAAAAAAAATATTGGATGAAGGAGATGCGGAAGGAAAAATGATCCGCGTCTTTGTGGCCCAGATGCACGGCGACCATGCCCATTACGATATTACGCTGGATACGCCGGGAGAACAGGATGAAATTGTCAAAACGGATAAGGGCATTGATATTTTGCTTGATTCGCGCGAGCCGTATTTGGACGGCATCTGGATCCAGTATTTTTACGTACCGCAGGAAGAATTTGTAATTACAAACCCGCGGATTGAACGCGAACACGGTCATCACCATCACCATTGATTTTTTTGAACTTTATGTTGAAGGGCTGTGCTTTTCCAGGCTATGGACATTTTGAAAAAGGGGATGAAGAGGATGAAGAATAATCCGGTTTTGCTATTGTCTTACGGAGAGAAAGAAGGCGGGTAGAGACAGAAATGACGGGAGGAGGACGACGGTTTGTTTAGTGTACTGGGGAAATTAGGCTGGTTTTTTAAAGCATATTGGAAAAGATATGCGATTGCAGTGCTTGCACTTTCGGTTGTCAACTTGCTGGAAGTGCTCCCGCCGATGATTCTCGGCGATTCCATTGATAAAATATTCACCGGGGAGATGACAGCGCACATTTTTTCCCTCTATATCGGCGTTATGCTGGCGATTGCAGCTGCCCTTTACGGCCTGACCTATATATGGCAGTATAACTTGTTCGGCGGGGCGTTTATCGTGGAAAAAATGCTGCGGTCCCGGTTAATGAACCATTTTTTAAAAATGGCGCCCCCTTTTTTTGAACGGAACCGTACGGGCGATCTTATGGCGCGGGCGACGAATGATTTGCGGGCAGTATCCCAGACAGCGGGTTTCGGGATTCTGACGCTTGTTGATTCAACAATGTATATGCTGACCATTATTCTGACCATGGCCGTGCTGATCTCATGGAAGTTAACGCTCGTTTCGATCTTGCCGCTTCCGTTTCTGGCAGCCGGCATTAAAGTGCTGGGAGAGAAAATCCATAAACGCTTTACAGTCGCCCAGGACGCCTTCGGGGATTTAAATAACCGGGTGCTGGAGTCGGTTGCCGGCGTCCGTGTCATCCGTGCTTATAACCAGGAAAAAGCGGACGTATCAAGATTCCGGGCGATGACGGAGGACGTTTATCAAAAAAACATTGCGGTCGAAAAAATTGACGCGCTTTTTAACCCGCTGACAAAGATCATTACCGGGATGAGTTACACGATCGGCCTTGCTTACGGCACTTATCTCGTTTTTCACCAGCAAATTACACTTGGAAATCTTGTTTCCTTTAATGTCTATTTGGGCATGCTGACATGGCCGATGTTTGCGATCGGGGAATTAATGAATGTCATGCAGCGCGGCAATGCTTCGCTGGATCGTGTAAATGAAACATTGCGGTATGCGGAAGATGTAAAAGACCCGGAAAACCCGAAAACGGTTGAACAGCCGGATATCATAGAATTTGCCGATTATACTTTCCACTATCCGAAGTCGCGGGAAGAGAACCTGAAGCATATTCATTTAAAGATCAAAAAAGGGGAGACGGTCGGAATCACCGGCAAAACCGGCAGCGGAAAAACAACGTTGATCAAACAGCTGTTGCGCGAATACCCGCTTGGAAGCGGCCGGCTGCTTGTGTCCGGCGTCCCGATTGAACAACTGAGCAAAGAAGAAGTGTTAGGCTGGATCGGGTATGTGCCGCAGGACCATGTGCTTTTCTCCAGAACGGTGAAAGAAAACATTCTGTTCGGTACCGATTCGGCTGGGGAAGCGGAACTGCAGAAAGCAATCCGGACCGCATCGCTTGAAAAAGATATTGAAATGCTCCCGGACGGCCTTGAAACGCTTGTCGGCGAAAAAGGGGTGGCTTTATCAGGCGGGCAGAAACAGCGGATCTCGATTGCACGGGCCGTCATAAAAGATCCGGAAATTCTGATCCTGGATGACGCGCTGTCCGCTGTCGATGCCAAGACCGAGGCGTCCATTATTGCGAACATCCGGAAAGAGCGGAAAAATAAAACGACCATCATCGCGACCCACCGGCTGTCGGCGATTGAACACGCCCAGTGGATTGTCGTCCTCGATAACGGCCTTATCACAGAGGAAGGGACGCACGAACAGCTGTTGAAAAACAAGGGCTGGTATTACGAACAGTACATGCGCCAACAGCTCAAGTCCCGTGAGGAGGTGGAAGCATAATGGCTGCAAAACGGCTTTTCCGCTATGCGATGAACTTTAAAAGTTCCATTTTGATTGCGCTCGCGGCCCTTATGGTTGCCGTTGGGGCGGATGTGTTCAGCCCGATCGTGGCAAAAACGATGATTGACCGCCATATCACCGGCATTGAAAGCGTATGGGTGGAGACCCATGATGCCCGCCAGGCGGTTTCTTATCACGGCCGCCATTACAAACGGCTTGTTTATGCTTCCGCTGAGGAGAAAAAAGGAAAGAAGCGGACGATTGTCCAGGCAGGAAGAAACTTTTATTTCGTAAAAGGCCGTGTTGAAACCGGCGGGAAAAATACGTACCGGGACGGAAAACTGTATATGACCTATAATGGCAAAACGGCTTCTTACCGGGCGGAAAAGATATCCTATGCGGGCGTGCTCCGCTTTTACAGCCCGGAAATCCCGTATATTTTGAAACTGTTAATCTTGTATTTCGGCCTTTATGTTGTGTCGGGATTCGGCCAGTTTACGCAATATTTTTATTTGCAAAAAGCTGCAAACCGGATTATCCAGAAAATGCGGAATGACCTTTTTATCCACTTGCAAAAATTGCCGATCCCATTTTTTGACAACCTGCCGGCCGGAAAGATTGTCTCGCGCATCACCAATGATACGGAAGCCATCCACGAATTGTATGTGGCCGTGCTGTCAAACTTTTTCAGCGGCCTGGTTTATATTGCCGGCATTTATATTGCGATGTTTTTGCTCGACTGGAAACTTGCGCTTGTCTGCCTGTTGTTAATGCCCATTTTATGGCTGTGGATGCGGGTATACCGGAAGTTTGCCCAGCAGTACAACCGGATGATCCGTTCGAAAGTGAGCGAAATGAATGCCATGATCAATGAGTCGATCCAGGGCATGCCGGTCATTCAGGCTTTCCGGCGCGAAAAGCAAACGAAGGAAACCTTTGAACAGCTGAATCGGACGCATTTTAAATACCAGAACAAAATGCTGATGTTAAACGCCTTGTCGTCCCATAATTTAACCGGCATTTTAAAAAATCTCGTGCTTGTGGCGTTTCTCTGGTATTTCGGGCACAGCGCCCTTTCCGGTTTGTCAGCCGGGCTCTCCGTCGGCCTTTTGTATGCCTATGTGGACTATATTAACCGGCTGTTTAACCCGATCAGCAATATTGTCAACCAGTTCAGCAATCTTGAGCAGGCGCTTGTTGCCGGCGAACGTGTTTTCAGGCTGCTGGACGAAAAAGGCGAGGATGCGGAGGCGAAATCCGTACCGCGCTTTAAAGGGCATGTGGAGTTCCGGCACGTCTTTTTCGGCTACAAAGAAAACGAATATGTGCTGAAAGACATTGACTTTGAGGCAAAGCCGGGTGAAACGGTCGCGCTTGTCGGCCATACCGGATCCGGGAAAAGTTCCATTATGAATGTGCTGTTCCGTTTTTACGACTGTAATGAAGGAGAAATCCGGATTGACGGGACGGATATCCGGTCGCTTCCGCGGCAGGCCGTCCGTGAACATATGGCGATCGTGCTGCAGGACCCGTATTTGTTTACCGGCACGATTTATTCAAATGTCAGCCTCGGGGACCCGCGGATTACAAGAGAAAAAGCGGCTGCCGTGTTAAAAGCGGTCGGCGCCGATCAAGTGATCGGAAATCTGGAAGAAGGGCTCGATGAACCGGTCTTTGAAAAGGGGAGCACTTTATCGAGCGGGCAGCGCCAGCTCATCTCGTTTGCCCGCGCACTTGCTTTTGACCCGGCTATCTTAATTCTTGATGAGGCGACGTCCAATATTGATACGGAAACGGAATTGGCCATCCAGCATGCCATGGATGTCCTGAAAAAAGGAAGGACCACGTTTATCATTGCCCACCGGCTTTCCACCATCAAAAATGCCGACCAAATTTTGGTGTTGGACCGCGGCCGGATTGTGGAGCGCGGAAGCCATGAAGAGCTGATGGAAAGAAAAGGGAAGTATTATCAAATGTACCAAATGCAGCATTCAGGCGGAACGGAAGCAGCCGGATAAATCCGGCAAGGCGAAGCGAAATCTGTACTATAACAAACGGGCAGGGAAATTCTCTGCCCGTTTTATTTTTTCTTTAATTGTTCCTGGGCTATCCGGACCAGTTCTTTCACCATGTTTCCGCCGATCGGCCCGCCGACTTTCCCGGCCTGTTCAGCCGTCAGTTTGCCGTTATAGCCTTTTTGAAGCGGAATGCCGCGTTCACTGGCCACCTCGTATTTGATATCGTCCGGGTGGTCCGTATCGGTACGATATCCTTCTTTGGCCATCACTTCGGTTTTGAACCGGTCAAGCGCGCTTCTTGATTCTGCGATAAGCGGTTTTCTTTTTCGTTTTGGCATGCGGATTCCCTCCCCTTAATAGGATGCGGATGGCCAGCTGCCTTTATGCGCCGGGGAGAAAAAACGAAAAATGTTTTTTTTGAAAAAATCATACAGGATATTTAAAATCTGTATGGAATATTTGTATAATAAGAACTGTAATAATACAGCAAATAAAAAGGGAGTATGCAACGTGAAAAAAGCAGTAATTGGTGCATTGCAGATCGGGTTGCTCTGGGTCATTTACGAAATCGGGCTGGAAGCAGTCAAAATCCTGCATTTGCCGGTACCGGGGAATGTATTTGGCATGTTGGTGCTGTTTCTTTTATTGATCACGGGCATTTTGAAACTGCAGTGGATCGATACGGGCGCAACATGGATTTTAAAACATTTATCCTTCTTTTTTATTCCGATTTCCGTCGGGCTGATGTCGCTCGGTTCATTTTTCCTCCATAATGGCGTGGTGCTGATCGTGATACTGGCTGTCAGCGCGGTAGCCGGCATTGTAGGGACGGGGATGTCCGCCCAGCTTTTGGCAAGGGGGCGTGAGGCAAGCCATGAGCAGCAGTTACGCCGTGACACTTTATAGCATTTTCATCACCGTTTTCGTTTACCTGCTGTCGTTGCGGTTATCGAGAAGGTTTCCTTCCCCGTTCACAACGCCTGTATTTTTCAGTACGGTGGTATTGATCGTGCTATTGGCCTCAAGCCATATATCCTATAAAGCGTATCTTCCCGCAAAAGGGGTCATGACCTATTTTCTCGGCCCGGCCACCGTTGCGTTGGCTGTGCCGCTTTATAAAAACAGGGCGATTCTTGCGCGCTATTTTCTGCCGGTTGTCGGCGGCATTCTTTCAGGCAGCATGCTGACTGTCGGGACCGCCCTCGCCCTGGCCAAAGTTTTTCAGCTGTCGCACAATATTTTTGCTTCCCTTGCCGTGAAATCCGTCACCGTGCCGGTTGCAAGCGAGGTAGCAAAAATCATCGGCGGCAATGAGGTGCTGGTCGCCGGGTTTGTGATGATTACCGGGATGATCGGCGCCATGTTCGGCCTGAAGCTCTTATCTTTGGCGCGCGTCCACGACCCGGTATCGCGGGGCCTTGCGCTCGGCACGATTTCCCATGGGATCGGAACGGGGGAAGCCGTGAAGGAAGGGGAGCTGCAAGGTGCCGTATCAGGGGTGGCAATGGGGATGGCCGCCATTTTAACTTCTTTTATCCTGCCATGGTTGTTCTAAACCGGGATAAATATATATTACAGCTAAAGGGGTAGATACTGATGATGAAGACGCCGCTTCTGCTTTCTACTATGATCGAGAGGGCTGAACGCTATTTTCCCGAAAAATATGTTATTTCACGGACACACACCGGGATTCAGCGGATTCCGTATCGTGAAATTGCAAAACGGACACGCCGGCTTGCCAGTGCGCTGGAAAAACTCGGGATGAAAAAAGGAGACCGGGTTGGTACGTTTGCATGGAACCACCACCGCCATTTAGAGGCCTATTTTGCCGTGCCATGCCGTGGGGCTGTCCTTCATATGGTTAACATCCGTTTGTCAGAAGACCACCTCACCCATGTCATTAACCATGCGGAAGATAAAATTTTGCTTATTGATGTAGATCTCGTTCCGGTGATTGAAAAAATCCGGGATCGCCTGAAAACGGTCGAGCATTTTATCATTATGAGCGATGAGAAGGCGATTCCGGAAACTACCTTGTTTCCTGTCTCCTCTTATGAAGCCATCCTGGAAGAAGGCGATGAGCGTTATCCGTTTTTACACGACCTTGATGAACATGCGCCAGCCGCGATGTGCTACACGTCGGCAACGACCGGCTATCCGAAAGGGGTTGTCTATTCCCACCGCGGCCTTTATTTGCACAGCATGGCGCTCGGGCTTAGTGACCAGCTCAGCGTTCAGGAACGCGACGTCGCCATGACGGTCGTTCCGATGTTTCATGTCAATGCCTGGGGCCTTCCCTATGCAGCCACCTGGTTCGGGGCAACCCAGGTGCTGCCGGGGCCTTCTTTTACACCGGAAATTCTCGCACAGCTCATTGAAAAAGAAAAAGTCACGATGACAGCAGGCGTCCCGACGATTTGGATCGGCATGCTGAAAGTGCTGCAGGAAAAGCCGTATGATATCAGCAGCCTCCGCCTGATCGTAAGCGGGGGTGCGGCATCGCCTAAGGGATTGATCCGTGCTTACGAGGAAACGTACAAAGTGCCGTTTATGACCGGCTACGGGATGACGGAAACGACCCCGGTTGTTTCGCTGGCCACGTTAAAAAGCAGTATGGACTCATTTACCGTGGACGAAATTGTGGATGTGAGAGGAAAAACCGGGCTGCCTGTTCCCGGTGTTGAGGTAAAAGTCGTCAATGAGAACGGGGAAGTGCCATGGGACGGAAAAACAATGGGAGAACTGATCGTAAGAGGGCCGTGGATTGCGGATGAATATTACAATGACGAGCGTACGCAGGAAGCATTCAGGGACGGCTGGCTGTATACCGGGGATATTGCGGTCGTGGACCAGGATGGGTACCTAAAGATTACCGACCGGACAAAAGATCTGATTAAAAGCGGCGGCGAATGGATTTCTTCTGTGGAAATTGAAAACGCTCTCATGTCGCATGAAGCGGTCTTTGAAGCAGCCGTCATTGCCGTTCCCCACCCGAAATGGCAGGAACGCCCGCTCGGCTGTGTGGTTTTAAAAAGCGGATATGAAAACAAAATCACGGCCGCGGAACTAAAAGATTATTTAAAAACCCAATTTGCCTCATGGTGGGTCCCGGACGACATTTTGTTTATGAAAGAAATCCCGAAAACGTCCGTCGGCAAGTTTTTAAAACGGGCATTGCGAGAACAGCTGCAGGACCATTATGCAGGCGTGCAGTAATGCATGTGGGAAAAAGCCGGAATCTTCCTATGGATTTCGGCTTTTTCATTCGATAATATAAAGGGGAGAGGTTTTAACGGAATGACGAAAGGATTCAAATGGAAATGCCCAAAACATGGAAGAAAAAGAAGCGGAACCGGGGTAAAACGTGGATCGTCCTGCTTATTCCGGTCATCGTGTTAAGCGCCTATTTTATTTTCGAAGAGAACATCCAGAAAAAAACGAATCCCCAAATCCCTGAAAAATACTTGCCCATTTATCTGGAAGCAGAGAAAAAATACGGGGTTCCTTGGTATGTGCTTGCCGCCCATCACCGGGTGGAAACCAGGTTTTCAACGATGAAGCCGATGGTCTCGCCGACCGGGGCCCAAGGCCCGATGCAATTTATGCCGTGCACATTTGTCGGCTGGAAGCACCCGTCATGCAGCGGCCTTGGAAAAGGAGACATCCCGGAAAGGGAAGAAACGGACCCAGCTGTCATAAAAAAATACGGAGGATACGGCGTCGATGCGGACGGGGACGGGAAAGCAGACCCGTTTAACGATAAAGACGCGATTTTCAGCGCGGCAAATTATTTGTCGAAAAACGGGGCAGCAAACGGGCAGATTCAAAAAGCGGTTTTTGCGTATAATCACAGCCGCAAATACGTGTCCGAAGTGATGTACTATGTACGCCTTTATCAAAAAGAAGGTTTAGAAAAAGCAAGCAAATAAAAAAGGGCGGTTCCGGCCGCCCTTTTTTACTGTTATGCTTTTCTTGCTATTCTTAAAATAAAGCTTAATACAAAGACGAGAATGATCGCCCCGATTAAAGCCGGTATGATCGCCATCCCTGCGATATGCGGCCCCCAGTTTCCGAAAATCGCGCCGCCAAGCCATGCACCGACAATCCCGGCAATAATGTTCCCGATGATACCGCCCGGGATGTCCCGTCCCATGATCAATCCTGCAAGCCATCCAATAATCCCGCCTACGATCAAATATAGAATAAACGACATTTTCACATTCCTCCTGTTAACTTAAGTTTCATATCTTGTTTTATCGAACTCGTTGTACTTATTGCCTTTTTTGTACCGGGCTAAACATGGGCAGTAATATTCCAAAACATCTAAAAAGACAAATATGTGGAACTTTTCAGGGGAAAGGGGAAAGCCGGCAATCCTTTGGTTTAAAGTTTACATATCATGCCCGGGATTGTGCTTTTGCCTTGAATGGTTCCGGTTTTTAACCTTTTTTGAGCCGCTTAACGGTTCCGGCTGCCCGCTGTTGTTTGTTTTTGGCTGGTTTCTGCGGATATCATTTCCGTCGTTTTTATTCACCATTTTCATCCCTCCAACTATACAATTTGCTTTTTGCAAAGCGGTTATACAGCATATCATGAAAAAAATTGAACATACTATCTTTTGAAGGAGAGATGACAATGCCTTACCATAAAGACAAACAGCAGGCGTTTCAAGCGGCCGGGCAGCACATGGCCCTGGCGGAAGACATCCTGCAGAATTTGGACATGGGCAGTGAAGATGCCGGGCACCAGCTCGCCCATTTGAAAGAAGAAATCAACGAAACGTACCAGGAGATCGAAAATGCGCTCGAAGTGGCGAGCGAAACGCAACGGGTGCAATTGGAACAGTTCCGGCGCGATTTGGATAAAATCGTAAAACATACAGGTTTGCATTAAAGCGGGGAGAAAGATCCCTGCTTTTTTTCATCTGCGCCCGGATCTGGTATAATATAGAATTGTATCAGGCCTGCGACGGGAAGGTTTATACATAATGAAAAGCAATGAACAGGAGGGAATCAAAATGGCTTTGCCAAATTTTGAACAGAATTTACAAAAATATGCGAAATTGCTCGTGGCAAAAGGCATCAATGTGAAACAGGGCGACTGGGTAAAAGTATATATTGCAGTCGACCAGGCAAAACTTGCGCGCCTTGTCGTAAAAGAAGCGTATGCACTGGGAGCGGAAAAAGTAATCGTCGAATGGTCGGATGATGAAATTACAAAACAGCATTACCTGAACCAGCCGCAGGAAGTGCTGACGCATATTCCGGATTACAAAATTGCCGAGACGGAAGACCATGTGCTTAACCATAAAGTGAGCCGGCTGTCTATTCTTTCTAGCGACCCCGGCCTGCTCAATGAGGTCGATCCGCACAAAGTGGCCGCTTATCAAAATACAGCGGCGAAAGCTTTCAAAGCGCAGCGGGTTGCAACGCAAAATGACGATATCAAATGGACGGTTGCTGCAGCGGCGGGGGCCGGATGGGCAAAAGCAGTATTTTCGGATTTAGAAACCGAAGAAGCACAGGTCGATGCGCTTTGGGACCAGATTTTTAAAACATGCCGTGTCTACGCGGACGACCCGGTTGCCGCCTGGGAACAACATAAACAGAAGTTAAATGAAAAAGCGGCGAAGCTAAACGGCATTCAATTCGATGCCCTTCATTATACGGCGCCGGGGACGGACCTTACACTCGGCCTTCCAAAAAACCATATTTGGGCCAGTGCGGGCAGCGTGAACCCGAAAGGCGAAGAATTCATTGCTAATATGCCGACAGAGGAAGTGTTTACTGCACCGGATACGCACAGGATGGAAGGCGTCGTGCGCAGCACAAAACCTTTAAGTTATGCAGGCACTTTAATCGAAGGCATTGTTGTCCATTTCAAAGACGGGAAAATTGTCGATATTTCTGCTGAAAAAGGCGAAGAAGCGATCAAAAAACTCGTATTTGAAAACGAAGGTGCAACAGGGCTCGGGGAAGTTGCGCTTGTACCGGATCCGTCGCCGATTTCCCAGTCCGGCATTACATTTTTCAATACATTGTTTGACGAGAATGCCTCAAACCACCTGGCCATTGGCGCAGCCTATCCGACAACGATCCAGGGCGGCACGAAAATGAGCGAAGAAGAACTGTTAAAACACGGCATGAACGTCTCCAATGTCCACGTTGACTTTATGATCGGCTCTGCTGATATGAATATTGACGGCATCAAACAGGATGGAACCGTTGTTCCGGTTTTCCGCAATGGGGACTGGGCCATCTAAAGAAAAACATCAATATTATATTGATAAAAATTCTCAATGGACAAAACAAAGAAATCAGCTTGTCAAGCTGATTTCTTTGCCATGCTACTGGTTTTTCTTGCGTTTTTTGTTAAACTGCCTTTCTTTTTCCGTTAAAGGCTCGTTTGAAAATTCTTCATTGTATCCGGCGCCTTTCCCTTGCGCTTTTGCCGCATTCATGCCCGGCCGGATATGGTTTGCTTTTTGTCTTGTCACAAGGCTCACCTCCCTGGCCACAGTTTCAGTATGTTGAATAAAGGGAAAATCATACCTTGTCGATAAATTTTTTGCAAACCAAATGGCAGGCGATATAATTAAAACTTATCACGGACAATAATATTATTGTTATTTACTTATGTCATTTATTGTAATATGATGAAGCTGTGGGGCGTTTTTTACGAATCATTCTGTTAATCTTTTAATTGATGAAAATACGAATCATGACAAAGGGGGAAAAGACATGTCCAATGATGTCTTTAAAGCGCGTACCGTTTTTGAAGTAAATGGGAAACGCTATCACTATTACCGCCTGACAGCGCTAGAGGACGCAGGAGTCGCCAATGTTGCGCGCCTGCCTTATTCGATTAAAGTGCTGCTTGAATCGGTGCTCCGCCAAATGGACGGCCGCGCGATTACGAAAGAACATGTTGAAGACTTGGCGAAATGGGGATCGGATGAAGTAAAGGACAAAGAAGTCCCGTTTAAACCGTCGCGCGTTATTTTGCAGGATTTTACCGGTGTCCCGGTTGTTGTTGATCTTGCTTCCCTCCGCAAAGCGATGGCTGATTTGGGCGGAAACGCGGATAAAATCAATCCGGAAGTGCCGGTTGACCTTGTGATCGACCACTCGGTTCAGGTTGACAAATACGGCGCGCCGGATGCCCTTCAGGTGAATATGGATTTTGAATTCAAACGCAATGCCGAACGCTATAAATTTTTAAACTGGGCACAAAAAGCGTTTGACAATTACCGTGCCGTTCCGCCTGCAACGGGGATTGTCCACCAGGTAAACCTTGAGTATCTGGCAAGTGTCGTCCATGAAAAAGAACTGGAAAACGGCGAATATGAAACGTATCCGGATACCCTCGTCGGGACCGACTCCCATACGACAATGGTCAACGGCCTCGGTGTGCTCGGATGGGGTGTCGGCGGCATTGAAGCGGAAGCCGGCATGCTCGGACAGCCTTCGTATTTCCCAATTCCGGAAGTCATCGGCGTAAAACTGACCGGATCGCTTCCGAACGGGGCAACCGCAACCGACCTTGCGTTAAAAGTCACCCAGCTTTTGCGCCAAAAAGGCGTGGTCGGCAAATTTGTCGAATTCTTTGGCCCGGGCGTCTCGACGCTGCCGCTTGCAGACCGTGCGACCATTGCAAATATGGCGCCTGAATACGGGGCAACTTGCGGTTTCTTCCCGGTTGATGATGAGTCGCTTGCCTATTTGCGCTTAACCGGCCGCAGCGAAGAACATGTAAAAGTTGTGGAAACTTACTTGAAAGAAAACGGCATGTTCTTTACGCCGGACAAAGAAGACCCGGTTTATACGGATGTGCTTGAACTGAACCTTTCTGAAATTGAAGCCAACCTTTCCGGCCCGAAACGCCCGCAGGATTTGATTCCGTTATCGCAAATGCAGTCCGCTTTCCAAAAAGCGATTACGGCGCCTGCCGGCAACCAGGGTTTCGGACTGGATGAAAAAGAGCTCGATAAAGAGGCTGTTATCCATTTTAACAACGGCGAAACAGCCGTGATAAAAACCGGCGCAGTCGCCATTGCAGCGATTACAAGCTGCACAAACACTTCAAACCCTTACGTTATGCTCGGGGCCGGCCTGCTTGCGAAAAAAGCGGTTGAAAAAGGGCTGGAAGTGCCGAAATATGTGAAAACTTCGCTCGCGCCGGGATCAAAAGTCGTGACCGGCTACCTAAAAGACGCCGGTTTAATGCCGTACCTCGAACAGCTCGGCTTTAACCTGGTCGGTTACGGCTGCACGACCTGTATCGGTAACTCCGGCCCGTTGAAGGAAGAAATTGAAAAAACCATCATGGACAATGATCTGCTCGTAACGAGTGTCCTTTCCGGGAACCGGAACTTTGAAGGCCGGATCCATCCGCTTGTTAAAGCCAACTATCTGGCTTCGCCGCCGCTTGTGGTTGCTTATGCGCTCGCAGGAACGGTGAATATCGATTTAAACCATGACCCGATCGGCAAAGACAAAAACGGCCAAGACGTCTACCTGAAGGATATTTGGCCGCAAGCGGATGAAATCAAAGAAAATGTCCAAAAAGTCGTCACGCCGGAACTGTTCCGCAAACAATATGAAAACGTCTTTACCGACAATGAACGGTGGAATGCGATCGAAACGAGCGACGAACCGCTGTATACATGGGATGCGGAATCGACTTACATCCAAAATCCGCCGTTCTTTGAAAATCTCTCGCCTGAACCGGGCGAAGTACAGCCGCTTTCAGGCATGCGTGTCATCGGCAAATTCGGCGATTCGGTGACAACCGACCATATCTCGCCTGCGGGTGCGATCGGTAAAGACACACCTGCCGGAAAATATCTGTTGTCAAAAGGAGTCGAACCGCGTGACTTTAACTCTTATGGTTCCCGCCGCGGCAACCATGAAGTCATGATGCGCGGAACATTCGCCAACATCCGCATCCGCAACCAGATTGCACCGGGTACGGAAGGCGGCTATACGACTTACTGGCCGACGAATGAAGTGACGTCGATTTATGATGCTGCCATGCGTTATAAAGAAAACGGCACCGGCCTTGTGGTTCTCGCCGGCAAAGATTACGGCATGGGCTCATCGCGCGACTGGGCGGCAAAAGGCACATACCTGCTCGGCATTAAAACCGTGATTGCGGAAAGCTTTGAACGGATCCACCGTTCCAACCTCGTTCTCATGGGCGTGCTGCCGCTGCAGTTCAAAAAAGGCGAAAATGCCGACACGCTCGGCTTAACTGGCAAAGAAACATTTGATGTCCATATTGACGAAAATGTTAAACCGCATGACTGGGTAAAGGTTACGGCAACTGACGAAAACGGGAAGAAAACGGAATTTGAAGCGCTTGTCCGGTTCGATTCCGACGTAGAAATTGACTATTACCGCCACGGCGGCATCCTGCAAATGGTGCTGCGCGAAAAACTGCAGCAGTCCAAAAATGAAGTGCAATCAAAATCATAATGTTTAAAAAAGCTGCGGCAGAAGCCGCAGCTTTTTTTTGAACCAAATTTATAATTTTTCCCATAATTGCCCATACTAAGTAAAAATACTTGTAAGGAGTGGGCAAATATGAGAAAAACCCATAAAAAGACCTTTTCGGATCTTGTTGCCGAAAATAAACAGGAACTGTTGCGCGACAGGGATGCGCTGATGCGGATAGAAGAACGGCTGGACCGGAAACACGAGATGAAATTAGCAGAATAAGCCACTGTTTGTGGATCATAATCCGCTTTCCTCCGGGGGAAAATGTATGAGGAGGGGGGAGATGTGATGAGCAATCCAAACAAGAAAAGCAAATATTTCGTTCCCGATCATCTTGGCACGCAGCCGCGCGGATTTTCCGGCAATAAGGGGAAGAAGATGCAGGACCGTTCGGGACAGCATGCACAGGTGATACAGACAAAAGGGGAGTAGCTTCAACAGCCGAAGGAGGAGAACACAATGGCGCATAACCGGCCGAAACCGGACGACCGCAGCGATAATGTGGAAAAACTGCAAAACAAGATCCACAATACGATCGAAAACATGGAAAGCGCGGAAGAATCGCTTGCTGTTACAAGTGATGAAACGCAAATCCAACAAATAAAGGAAAAAATGAGCGGCGCCGTGAAAGCCTCGAAGCGATGAGAACCGAGGTAAAAGACGAAGCCGCATACAAACAGCAGCAATAAACGAAAACGGCCTTTCGACGGAAAACAGCAGCGTTTCTTTGGAACCACGCCTTTTCCCTCTCGGAAAGGCCGTTTTTTCTCCCTTTTTGCTGCGGCCATGCGTGCATGCGAACCTTTTCCCGGCCCTGTATCAGGCATCCTTTTAGGAGGGGGAATTTTCTTTATGCTAAAATAAAGATGTTGACTGTACATATGAAAGAGGTGTCCGGGATGTTTGTATCAGAAGCAGAAATCAAAGTGCGATATGCGGAAACAGACCAAATGGGGGTTGTGTACCATGCTAATTATCTTGTCTGGATGGAAGTGGGGCGGACGAAATTAATCGAAGACCTTGGCTTCCGCTATGCAGATATGGAAAAAGACGGGATTTTGTCGCCGGTCATCGATATTCAAATTTCATACAAAAAACCGGCCCGTTACGGGGAAACGGTGACCGTAAAGACATGGGTCGATGCATATGACGGGCTGCGCGTAAAGTACGGCTATGAGGTTTACACAGAAACCGGCGACCTTGCCGTGGCCGCGAGTTCAACGCATGTCTGCGTAAAAAAAGACAGTTTCCGCCCGGTTGCGTTCCGCCGCCTCTACCCAAAATGGCATGAAGCATATGAAAAAGCAAAAAAATCATAAAGCGGGGGATGAATTTTGGCTTTTGGCATACACCGCAACCAGGTCAAAGCGTGGAAAGCGGCGATTGACCACGGGGAAATTGCGTTTTTAACGCATTTTTGGCTGGACGACCGTTTCCCCAGCGCAAAATCGGTCACAAAAGTCGGCTGTAAAGATCTTGAGAAACTCGCTGCATGGGGAGCGCGCTACCAGCTGAAAAAAGAATGGATCCATGTCCGCAAAGACGGTTACAGCCATTTTGACCTGCTTGGCCAAAAACAGCGGGAGATTTTGCAAAAAGAAGGGCGCCTTGCGGAAGCAAAAAAATTTTTAAAATAAAAAACCGGCATCACTGGCAGCAAAAGAGCAGCTGCCGGATGATCCCGGTTTTAACCTTTTTTATATTCGTATACCGGTTCATCCCGTTCCGGGTCGTACCCGATATACAAATCATGGCCGTCAAAATACCATTCGTCCGTGCTTTCAATGAAAAAGGCATTGCCGTTCCGTTCAACGGCCGCCGCCGGATCGTCGGGAATGTCCTTTTGAACGCCAAGTGAAAATCCGTGCTGGATAGGCGTGGAACCGCCATATTTGGCAAAAAAGCGGACGGATTCGCCGTCATCCAGTTCCAGTTCCCTTTTAAACCAGTTTACCGCCTCATCTGTAATGTGAATTTTCATGCCGCCACTTCCTTCCAACTGCCTTTTGCATTTTCATTATAGACCAAAGCACGCTTTTCCCCTAACCTTTTGCCTCTGGACCGGTTCCGGGTTTGCAGGAAATATCCGGTTTTAGAAAAAATGGCTGCCTTACATCCATTTGACTTTCGGCTCGGTCTTATTTTTAATCCGCTTAATATTGGCTTTATGGCGGTAAATAATGAAAGAGGCGAGCGCCAGAACGATGACAAACAGCGGCCAGTCATGCGTCACGATCATATAAATGAGCGTATACAGGATGCCAAAAAAAGCCGCCATGATGGAAGAAAGCGAAACATATTTGCTTATTTTTAAAGTAACCAAAAAGACGATAATCACCATAACAAACAAGGGCCATTGGTAGGCAAGGACAACGCCTGCAGAAGTGGCCACAGCTTTGCCGCCTTTAAATTTGGCAAATACCGGAAGCATATGGCCGATCACCGCAATCAGCCCGATTAAAAGCGGGTGAACCGTATGCTCCAGGCCAAAAAAGTGGGGCAATAAAGTGGCGACTGTCCCTTTCAGAATATCCACCACTGTTACGACACTGCCGGCTTTGAACCCGAGAACACGGAACGTATTGGTCGCGCCGAGATTCCCGCTGCCGTGCTCGCGGATGTCTATCCCGTAAAAAAGCTTACCAACGATCAGGCCTGTCGGGATTGAGCCGAGCAGGTAAGCCAAAAGGACCATCAGGGCAATAGTCATGTGCAAAACTCCTTGGAAAAAATCTATGCTTATTGTAGCATGTTCTTAAAGGAAAGAGGAATATTTTTTGTCGATTCCGTGCAGATTTTCGCGCCAGGCAGGAATTAGAAAAGATCAAGCGAATGTTTAAGATGGGACCGGACTGGCGAAAGTACAAGAAAGGAGAGGGGTTGATCAAATGGCAATAGAAAATCCGAGCAGGGAAGAAATCAGGGAAATTTTACAAAAAGCAAAACGGATTGCAGTGGTAGGATTGAGCAATAACCCGGAAAAAACATCTTATATGGTAGCCAAAGCCATGCAGGATGCCGGTTATGAGATTATTCCGGTCAATCCGAAAGCAACGGAAATTCTCGGGGAAAAGGCTGTTCCGTCTTTAAAAGATATCGAAGGCCATGTGGACATTGTCGATATTTTCAGGCGGCCCGAATATTTGCCGGAGCTGGCACGGGAGTTTGATGAAATCGATGCGGATGTTTTCTGGGCGCAACTTGGCATCGAAAACGAAGAAGCGTACCGGTTTTTAAAAGAAAAAGGCTATACGGTAGTGATGAACCGCTGCATTAAAGTGGAACATGCCCTGACAAAATAGGCTTTTTCATGCAGGCGCCAGCTTAAAGGGCGCTTGCTTTCTTTATATTTGCCCAATCAAGCGGCCGTTTGCCGGAGAAGTTCCATAACCGTTGCTTTGCCCCTGCGTTATTTCCGCATACCCTTTACAAATTCCGTTTTATCGATAAAATGAGTATGATAAAAACGGCAAATGATGTTATAATGAGAACGAATATTTGTTCCTATGAACGGCGGATGCACGTGCTTTGCAATTGAAAGGGGAATAGATGTGGCGAAGAAACAAAATATATTGGAATATAACGATGATGCGATCCAGGTGCTGGAAGGGCTGGAGGCAGTAAGGAAAAGACCGGGCATGTACATCGGGTCGACCGATGCGCGCGGTTTGCACCATCTTGTCTATGAAATCGTCGACAATGCGGTGGATGAGGCGCTGTCTGGGTACGGAAACCATATCATCGTCAACATTCACAAAGATAACAGCATCAGCGTCCAGGATTTTGGGCGCGGCATGCCGGTCGGGATGCACAAGCTCGGCAAACCGACAACGGAAGTGATCTTGACGATTTTGCACGCCGGCGGAAAGTTCGGGCAGGGCGGCTATAAAACGAGCGGCGGCCTGCACGGTGTAGGCGCGTCCGTCGTGAATGCCCTGTCGGAATGGCTGGTTGTTACGATACACCGCGACGGTTATGTGTATGAACAGCGTTTCCGTGACGGCGGCAAACCGGAAACAACGCTTGAGAAAACCGGGAAAACCAATAAGACCGGCACAACGATACACTTTAAACCCGACCCGTCCATTTTCAGCACCATCACTTTTAATTACGATACATTATGCGAACGGTTGCGCGAATCGGCCTTTCTTTTAAAAGGGTTAAAAATTGAAATCACCGATGAACGTTTCGGGCGGCATGATCTGTTCCACTACGAAAACGGCATTGAAGCCTTTGTCCAGTACTTGAACGAAGGAAAAGAAGTGCTCCATCCGGTTGTGTTTATCGAAGGGGAAACAAACGGAATCGAAGCGGAATTTGCCTTTCAGTTTAACGACGGCTTTTCGGAAAACATTTTATCCTTCGTGAACAACGTGCGCACGAAAGACGGCGGCACGCACGAGGCTGGGGCAAAAACGGCCTTGACGCGCGTCGTGAACGATTATGCAAGAAAAACCGGACTGTTAAAAGAAAAAGATAAAAACCTCGAAGGGACGGATATCCGCGAAGGGCTGTCCGCCATTATTTCCGTCCGCATTCCGGAAGAGCTGCTCCAATTTGAAGGGCAGACGAAAGGAAAACTTGGCACAAGCGAAGCCCGCTCTGCAGTTGATACGATTGTTTCGGAGCACCTGTCTTATTTTCTTGAAGAAAACCCGGATACAAGCAATCTTTTGATCCGGAAAGCCATCAAGGCGTCGCAGGCAAGGGAAGCAGCGAGGAAAGCGCGGGAAGAAGCCAGAAGCGGCAAAAAACGGAAGAAATCGGAAACGACTTTATCCGGAAAGCTGACGCCGGCGCAAAGCCGCAATCCGCAGCGGAATGAATTGTATCTGGTTGAAGGGGATTCGGCGGGCGGTTCTGCGAAACAGGGGCGCGACCGGAAATTCCAGGCTGTTTTGCCGCTGCGCGGAAAAGTCATCAACACGGAAAAAGCAAAGCTTGCGGATATTTTTAAAAATGAAGAAATCAATACCATTATTTATACGATCGGTGCCGGTGTCGGCCCTGAATTCAATTTGGAAGACGTCAATTACGACAAAGTCATTATCATGACCGATGCCGACACGGACGGTGCCCACATCCAGGTGCTGCTTCTCACGTTCTTTTACCGCTATATGCGGCCTTTGATCGAAGCGGGAAAAGTTTACATCGCGCTGCCGCCGCTTTATAAAGTCAGCAAAGGCACCGGCAGGAAAGAAATCGTGGAATATGCGTGGACCGAAAAAGAATTGGATGAAACGATCAAAAAAGTCGGACGCGGCTATATCCTGCAGCGTTACAAAGGGCTCGGCGAAATGAATGCCGACCAGCTTTGGGAAACGACGATGAATCCGGAAACGCGGACTTTGATCCGTGTCCGCATTGATGATGCGGCCCGTGCCGAACGGCGGGTGACCACGCTCATGGGCGATAAGGTCGAACCGCGCCGGCAATGGATTGAAAATCATGTGGAATTCGGTCTTGAAGACGATACCAATATTTTAGACAATGAGAATTTGATGATTGAGGAAGGGGACATGAACGGATGAAGACGGCTGAACGTTTTCAAGATTTGCCTTTGGAAGAGGTGCTGGGCGACCGCTTCGGCCGGTACAGCAAATATATTATCCAGGATCGTGCCCTTCCGGATGCGCGGGACGGCCTGAAGCCGGTGCAGCGGCGGATTCTGTATGCGATGCATGTAGAGGGGAACACCGCTGACAAGCATTTCCGGAAATCGGCAAAAACGGTCGGCAACGTCATCGGCAACTACCATCCGCACGGGGATTCTTCCGTTTATGAAGCGATGGTGCGGATGAGCCAGGACTGGAAGCTGCGAAATGTGCTCATCGAGATGCACGGCAATAACGGGAGCATTGACGGCGACCCGGCCGCGGCCATGCGGTATACGGAAGCAAGGCTCGCCCCGATTGCATCCGAACTCCTTCATGATATTGATAAAGAAACGGTTAAATTTATCCCGAATTTCGATGATACCGCAAATGAGCCGGTTGTGCTGCCCGCCCGGTTTCCCAACCTGCTGGTGAACGGCTCGACCGGCATCTCGGCCGGATATGCAACCGAAATTCCGCCGCACCACCTCGGGGAGATCATTGACGGGGCCATCATGCGGATGGAAAACCCGGATTGCACGGTGGACGACCTGATGGCGGTCATAAAAGGCCCTGATTTTCCAACAGGCGGCATTGTCCAGGGAATTGACGGGATTAAAAAAGCATATGAAACTGGCAAAGGCAAAATGGTCGTAAGAGGCAGGACATCGATTGAAGAGATCCGCGGCGGGCGGAAGCAGATTGTCATCGCAGAGATTCCTTATGAAGTCAATAAAGCCAATCTTGTCAAAAAAATCGACGAGCTCCGGATTGACCGGAAAGTGGAAGGCATTTCCGAAGTCCGTGATGAAACCGACCGGACCGGGCTCCGGATTGTGATCGAACTGAAAAAAGATGCGGATGCAGACAGCGTCCTGAATTATTTATTTAAAAACACCGATCTCCAGGTTTCCTACAATTTCAATATGGTGGCCATCCATAACCGCCGCCCGCAGCTGATGGGACTCCGCGAATTGCTTGATGCTTATATTGAACACCAGAAAGAAGTGGTCACAAGAAGGACGGCATTCGATCTCAAAAAAGCACGTGACCGCAAGCATATTGTCGACGGCCTGATGAAGGCACTTTCCATTCTCGATAAAGTCATTGCGGCGATTCGGGCATCCAAAGATAAAAAAGATGCCAAAGCGAACTTAATCGCAAAGTTTGATTTTACCGAGCCCCAGGCTGAAGCGATCGTCACGCTCCAGCTCTACCGCCTGACCAATACGGATATTACGACGCTGCAGAATGAAGCGGAAGACCTTGAGAAAAAAATTGAGACCTATCTCGCGATTTTATCCAGCGAGAAAAAACTGTTCACGGTAATCAAAAAAGAACTGAGAGAAATCCGGAAAAAATACGCCGATAACAGAAGGACAACGATTGAAGCGGAAATACAGGAACTAAAAATCAATCTGGAAGCAATGATCCCGAATGAAGATGTGATGGTCACCATTACGAAAGATGGTTATATTAAACGGACAAGCATCCGTTCTTACACCGCTTCAAACGGCCGGGACCTTGCTATTAAAGACAGCGACCGCCTGCTCTTTAAACGGCAGCTCAATACCGTCCAGACGGTGCTGCTTTTCACAAATAAAGGGAGCTATATCTATTTGCCGGTCCATGAACTGCCGGATATCCGCTGGAAAGATCTCGGGCAGCATGTTTCCAATCTTGTGGCGCTTGAGCGCGATGAAAGCATCATCAAAGTGCTCCCGATTGAAGATTTCAACCAGCCGCAGTTTATTTTGTTTTTTACGAAAAACGGCATGGCGAAGAAAACGGAATTGCAGCAGTACCAGGCACAGCGCTATTCGAAAGCCCTTGTCGCAATAAACTTAAAGGGCGATGATGAAGTGGTCGATGTCCACCTGACAGACGGCTCGAAAGAAGTCTTCCTCGCTTCCCGCCTCGGTTACGGGCTCCGGTTTGATGAAGCGGAAATCAGCGTTGTCGGCCAGCGGGCAGCAGGGGTAAAAGGCATGAACCTGAAAGAAGGCGACCGGCTCGTTAGCGGGAAAATCATTGAAGATCCGGAAAAAGATAAAGTTTTCATTGCGACCCAAAGAGGCGCCGTCAAGAAGATGAAAGTGTCCGAATTTGACAAAACAAGCCGGGCCAAACGCGGCGTCCTCATGCTGCGCGAATTAAAAGCCCATCCGCACCGGATCGCCGGGGCCGTGATTGCAGGCAATGGGGAAACCGTCTCGGTCGTAACGGAAAAAGGGCATCAGGAAGACATTCCACTCCATGACTTGCGCGACCATGACCGTTATTCAAATGGCTCATTTGCCATTGATGAAGAAGAAAACGGGACAGTGGCAGAAGTATGGAAGCAGGAACCGGAAGAGGCTGCCGCGGAAGAAAACGATTGAAAAAAGTGTTTGCCGTTTTCGGCAAACACTTTTTCCATCTTCAGGCAAGTTTTACATAATTCTATTCTTGCGGCGTATCCTAAAGGAAAACGGATGCGGGGTGAGAAGATGAAAAAAGAATACATGCTTGCACTGCTCGCATTATGGTTTATGGCAGCCGGCACGGTTGTGATCGCGGACGCGGGCGGGAAGACGAAAGCCGGCAAAATGGTGATTCACCGGTATGAGGCGGATGTAACCGGGGACGGAAAAAAGGATGCGATTATACTGGAAGGCATCCCGTTTGCTGCTGGCAGCCCGTATATGAAAAAGATTTGGGCGCGGATTGCCGCGTCGGAAGGAAAGAAATATAAACTGCCGTATGAGCCCGGGTATGAACCGGAAATCCGGTTCAAAGACCTCAACCATGACGGTGTAAAGGACATGCTCGGATCAAGCAATAGCGGCGGAAGCGGGGGCATAAACCAGTACCGCCTCGATACGCTGAAAGGCGGCATTTTAAAATATTTGCCGATGCCGCCCGTGTTAAAGCTTAGCGGCAAATTTGAAAATGCCCTGTCGGCAAGGCTTAACATTGAAAATACGAACGAAACATTCCTGATTGATTTAAGAAAACGGAAAAAAGATTATATCCGGCTCGGCATTTACCAAAAGGATGGAATGCTCAATGAGCCGTTTGAACTGATGATCGATCCGGTGGCGGTTTACAAACCGGTGAAAATAAAAGGCAAAAAAGGATGCGGGCTCGAAGGTTACCAGCAAATAAGCGGCGCCTATCATGCAGATAAACTGGGCGATGTCAAGGCAACATGGTATTTTGAAGACGGCAAATGGATCCTGGTCCGTGCCAAATGGCAGCCGGCAAATGCATAAAAAAACTCCCGCGCTGGGAGTTTTTTTATGCGGATTTGAAAATTGAAAATGTTTTTGCGCAAAAATAGATTATAATAGTAATAAATTACAAATAAAACAGGGGTAGAGCAGATTGGACAGACAAAAAAGCAAGTACAGATGGATTGTTTTTTTCGCGGTGCTGTTTTCCTATATGGTGATTGTCAGCCAGCGAACGGCACCGGGCTTGATTCCGGATAAACTGATGAGCGAGTTTCATTTGACAGCGTCCGTCATCGGTTTGTTGACAGGTGTGCAGTTTCTCGCTTATGCGGGGCTGCAAATTCCGATTGGGATGTTTTCCGACCGGTTCGGGCCGAATATTTTTCTGGTTACAGGCACTTTATTTAGCGGCATCGGCACGTTCTTATACAGCATCTCGCCGAATGAAGCGTGCCTGCTCATATCCCGGGTGCTCGCCGGCATGGGGGATGCGGCCATTTGATTAATCTTGTCCTGATCTTAAGCCAGTGGTTTTATGCGAAAGAGTTTGTCGGGCTGATCGGTTATGCCGGCATGGGCGGAAGCGTGGGTTCTTTGCTCGCAACCGTTCCGCTGACAGCCTGAATATCAGCTTCAGGATGGCGCCTGCCGTTTTTTGTAACCGGCATCCTGCTGCTTGCAAGTACGGTGATGCTGTAATGCCGTGCTTATCCGGCTGCCGCAAAAACGGGAAGGGGGAGCACATGCGCATGCGAAAGTCCGCCACTCCTTTGACGTGAGGGAAGTCGGATCGGTTTCCGGATTTGCCAATACCGGCGGCTTTTTAAGCGCGGTGCTCTTGCCGAGCTTGTTTGGGAAAGTGCTGGACCATTTCAATGCTGCTGATGCGGCCGGTTACCATTACGGCTTTTTAATCCCGGCGTTCTTTTCGCTTTTTGGCGTGCTCGGGACGGTGATGATCCGGGAAACGGCGCACAGCAGCTGCCCGTTTGAATGATAATAAAAATTTTTAAAAAAACCGGTAAAATGGTTCACGTATCCTTTTAAATGTGTTATACTAATGAACGAAAAGTATAACACATTTGTCAAACAGTGCATATACTGGTGGCATACGGGAGGGGCAGTGAAAAGAAACCACATACATACGGAGCCATTTTCCGGTTCGAAAAGGATGGGAACGATACATGGAACAAAAAGAAATAGTGCATATCATCTCGGACTCGGTCGGAGAAACGGCTGAATTTGTTGTAAAAGCGGTTGCTGCGCAGTTTAACGGCGGCCACATTGAAATCAGGCGGCACCCGCATGTGGAAGAAACAGACGATATCGAACCGGTAATTGAGGCGGCAAAAAAACAAAATGCCATCATTGCTTACACGATTGTCGTTACCCCTTTGAAAGCATACATTGACCGCCGCGCCGGCGAAGAGGGGGTTATTGCGGTCGACCTGATGAATCCGTTGATGGAAGCTTTTATGAAAAAGTTTCACAAGGAGCCGTACCATCGCCCGAAATTAATGCGCAAGCTGGATCAGGAATACTTTAAAAAAATCGAAGCCATTGAATTTGCCGTGAAATATGATGACGGGCGCGATCCAACCGGGCTGAAAAAAGCGGACATTGTCCTGCTCGGCGTCTCCCGGACGTCGAAAACGCCGTTGTCCATGTATTTGGCGCACCACAGCTTTAAAGTGGCGAATGTCCCGATCGTGCCGGAAATCGCGCCGCCTGATGAATTGTTTTCCATCCCGCGGGAAAAGTGCATCGGGCTGATGATTTCGCCCGAGAAACTGAATGAAATCCGGAAAGAACGGATCAGGGCAATGGGTTTAAAATCGGACGCCAATTATGCGAGCTTTGAACGGATTTATGAAGAACTCGTTTACGCGGAGAACATCATGCGGAGACTCAGATGCCCGGTCATTGATGTTTCGAATAAAGCGGTGGAGGAAACAGCAAGCCTTATTATTGAAATGTTCAAAAACAGGGAGGAGCTGCTCAAATGACAAAATTTGTCTACTTGTTCAACGAAGGCAACAGCCATATGCGCGACCTGCTCGGCGGCAAAGGGGCCAATCTAGCGGAAATGACAAACATCGGCCTGCCGGTGCCGTTCGGTTTCACAATTACAACCGAGGCATGCAATGACTATTATGCAAACGGCAAAAAAATTTCGAGCACAGTCGAAACGCAAATTGAAGAAGCGCTTTTGACACTGGAAGAAAAAACCGGCAAAAAACTGGGCGGCAAGGAGAACCCGCTGCTCGTCTCCGTCCGCTCCGGCTCTGTGTTTTCGATGCCAGGGATGATGGATACGGTACTGAACCTCGGCATGAACGACGAGACCGTGGAAGCTGTCGCAGGACTGACCGGCAATCCGCGCTTTGCTTACGATTCGTACCGCCGGTTTATCCAAATGTTTTCTGACGTGGTGCTCGGCATTGATGTATACCATTTCGAACACTTGCTTGAACAAACCCGGGAACAAAAAGGGTATACAGCTGATCCGGAAATGACTGCGGAAGACTGGAAAGACATCATAGCCGGCTATAAAAAAATCGTTAAAAAACATACGAAACAGGATTTCCCGCAAGACCCGAAAACGCAACTGTACCTTGCCGTAAATGCCGTTTTCGATTCGTGGAATAACCAGCGTGCCATTGTATACCGCCGCCTGAATAAAATTCCGGACCATCTCGGGACCGCCGTCAATATCCAAAGCATGGTATTCGGAAATATGGGGGATGATTCCGGAACCGGCGTCGCTTTTACACGGAACCCGTCAACAGGCGAACGCGTGCTGTACGGCGAATATTTAATCAATGCCCAAGGCGAGGATGTCGTCGCCGGCATCCGCACCCCGCAGCCGATCCAGGTGCTGGCAAAAGACATGCCGGAAGTGTACCGCCAGTTTGTAAAAACAAGCAAATTACTGGAAGAACACTACAAAGACATGCAGGACATTGAATTTACGGTGGAACGCGGCAAACTGTACCTTTTGCAAACCCGGAACGGCAAACGGACGGCGCAGGCTGCAATCCGCATAGCCGTTGAAATGGTGAAAGAAGGCATTCTCGATAAAAAGACAGCGCTTTTAAGGGTTGATCCGGAACAGTTGAATCAGCTCCTGCACCGCCGTATTGATGATGTCGCGGCCAAAAACCATCTTGCAAAAGGGCTGCCGGCATCCCCGGGAGCTGCAACCGGCGCCGTTGTATTTGATGCTGATGAAGCGGAACGGCTCGGCAAGGAAGGGAAAAAAGTGATTTTAGTCCGCCCCGAAACGACACCGGATGATATTCACGGCATTATTGCATCCCAGGCGGTTGTGACAAGCCGCGGCGGGATGACGAGCCATGCGGCGGTTGTCGCGCGCGGGATGGGGAAAGCATGCATCTGCGGCTGCGAATCTTTGAAAATTGATTTGAAAGCGGAACAATTTACGGTCGGCGATACGGTTGTCCGTTACGGGGATGTCATCACGATCGACGGTTCGACAGGTGAAGTGATGCTCGGCGAAGTCCCGATGATCGACCCTGAGCTTTCCGGCGAATTCAAAACGCTGCTTGAATGGGCGGATGAGGTGCGCGATCTCGGCGTGCGCGCCAATGCCGACAACCCGGCGGACGCGAAAAAATCGCTCGAATTCGGTGCAGACGGCATCGGCCTTTGCCGGACGGAGCATATGTTTATGGACATTAAGCGCGTGCCGATCGTTCAGGAAATGATCCTCGCCGAGACTTTGGAAGAGCGCGAAAAAGCTTTGGATAAACTGCTTCCGATGCAGCAGGGCGATTTTGAAGGCATCTTTGAGGAAATGGCCGGCCATCCGGTGACGATCCGCCTGCTCGATCCGCCAATGCACGAATTTTTGCCGGATAAGGAAGAACTGCTAGTAGAAGTAACAAAACTGCAGCTTACGGCACCAGGCTCAAAAGAACTGGAAGAAAAAGAATACTTGCTGAAAAAAGTCCAGCATCTTGCTGAATTCAATCCGATGCTCGGCCACCGCGGCTGCCGGCTCGGCATGATTTTCCCTGAAATCTACGAAATGCAGGTCAAAGCAATTTTTTACGCTGCCGCTGCCGTCCTGCAAAAGGGAATAAAAGTCCAGCCGGAAATTATGATTCCGCTTGTCGGCCATGTGAATGAGCTGAAACGGATGCGCGCGCTCGTGACGGATATGGCGAATCAGGTCATGGAGGAAAAGGGCTTGAAATTCGATTATACAGTCGGCACGATGATCGAAATACCGCGCGCCGCCCTTACCGCAGACCAAATTGCAGAAGAAGCCGATTTCTTCTCGTTTGGCACGAATGACTTAACGCAAACGACATTCGGCTTCAGCCGCGACGATGCGGAAGGAAAATTTTTGCAGCAGTATATCGAGCAAAAAGTGCTGCCGGAAAATCCGTTTGCCGTCCTTGACCAGGAAGGCGTCGGCAAACTTGTCGAAACCGGCGTCAAACTCGGCCGCCAGACAAAACCGGGCTTGAAAACCGGCATTTGCGGCGAACACGGCGGTGAAAAAAGCTCGATCGAATTCTGCTACAAAACGGGCCTGAACTACGTCAGCTGCTCGCCTTACCGCGTACCGCTCGCAAGGCTCGCCGCTGCACAGGCCACCATCCGGAACAAAAAAGAAGACACCGGTAAAGTGACAGTCGCTGCAAAATAAATCATTTTTTACAAAGCGCACGGCGGGTTACCCCCCCGTGTGCTTTTTTTCTGGCAGGCTCATGAAAAAAGCATGCCGGGGCGTGCTAACTCATAAGTAAAACATATCAATTAAGATGAAAAAGCCATTATTTATAATGATAAAAGAAGGAATGTAAGATTAAGGGGAGGAGGGATGAGGGTGGCATTTCATTTTATCGCAATCGACCATGTCCAGCTTGCTGCTCCACGTGGCAGTGAACAGACAGCCAAAAAGTTTTACGCGGAAATCCTCGGATTTACGGAAGTTTGAAAACCGGCAGAATTGAAAAAACGCGGCGGCTGCTGGTTTCAAAACGGAAAAATACAAATCCATATCGGCATTGAAGAACCTTTTTTACCCGCCAAAAAAGCGCATCCTGCATTTGAAGTCAGAAATCTCGAAAGCTTGAAAGACAGGTTTGCCCGCTATCAAGTTAAGTGGGCAGAAGACGGCAAGCTTCCAGGAGCAGCGCGTATTTACGCAACTGATCCATTCGGAAACCGGCTCGAATTTTTAGAATGGAAGAGCAAGTAAAAAAACGTGCAAAATGGTGAAATGAGAAATTGGCAATATCACTGTAAAATTGCGCAATCATGAAAGCAAATCCGTCTGGAAATCCAAAATGCGTGCATGCCTGCCCGGGTCTTGGTTAAAGTAACAAGGACGGAAGGAGGTATAAACATGGACAACACGAATGAATATGTGCAGAAGCTGAATGAACAGCAAAAGAAGCAGGAACAAAATAAAAAACGGCAGGGGAACGGAAGCCCGAGTGAAAAGCTGCCGACAAACCGGCACTAAAAAAATGGCGTGTGGAATACACGCCATTTTTCAAAAGAACGGGACAGCCACGCTCCAAAAAACGGGAACTAGTTTACATAATAATGTTATAAAAAACTAAACATTTCTTTACCGCTGAGATGCCTGTTTACCCGGAAAAATGGAAAAGGCAGCCAATCAGATGGCTGACTGGTTGCCCATGTTTTCTTCCGCTTTCATACTTCGCGCAATTTGTTGTGCATGGCGCTTTGCTTCTTTAACGGACTTTCCTTTTACCGTAATCAATCGTCCGTCAATAATGAAGTTGAAAATTCTGTTTCTCATATGTTATCACCTCTTCTTTGTTTACCCATTGTTCTTTTTTTAAAACATATGCTTCGTTCGGAAAGTTTGTTAGTAGTTGAAGATGCAGTTAGTAGTAAAAATATTGCAGCGGGCAGTTTCATGTTATCCGTCGTGCGCAGGAATTTTTTGCGGGACTCGGGCTTTACACTTATAAAATTATAACAGAAAAACAACGTAAATACAACATATTGATACGGAAAAGTTTTTTTCTGCCCATATTTTGAAAAGCTCTGCTTTAAAACTAATAAAAATCACATCATTCATTTGGACAGGCAACAGAATGGCAAAATTTCGTTCGCTTTATGTAGCATAGTAAACAAATCTTAAAGAAGAAAGGATGCAAAATCTTCTCACTTAAAGAACATATCCTCCAATTGGAAAAATCGCTGCTTGAACCTTCGACACGTTCGGATCCGGCAAAATTGGGCGCATTGCTGGCGGAATCTTTTTTTGAATTCGGCTCATCGGGAAACATCTGGCATAAACGGAAATATACCGGACCGGGCGGCATTGGGGTGAGGGAGATGGCGCTTACAGATTTTGAAATGCATCCATTGGCTGATGGCGTGGTCCTTGCAACCTGCAGGGTGGACGACCGAACAAGAAAGCAGCAAACCTTGCGCAGTTCCATTTGGAAATATACGGACAGGAGCTGGAAAATGGTTTTTCACCAAGGAACGGTTGCCTCCTCCAAATAATGTTTTCGTTATTTTGAAAACGTTTAAAACAATATGGAAACCTGTTACAATGGGGGAAAGGCAAAAGGGAGGAATTTGGATGTTGAAAAACGATTTGGCCAAACGGCTGAAAACACGGTACCCGTTGATTCAGGCTCCGATGGCAGGGGGCATCACAACACCAGAGTTGGTGGCTGCGGTGTCAAACGCCGGCGGGCTGGGCATGATCGGGGCGGGGTACTTAACCGCTGCTCAAACAAAAGAACAAATCCGGGAAATCAAACAGTTAACCGGAAACCCTTTTGGCATCAATTTTTTTGTTCCCGGCGGGTTTGAAGCGGCAAATGAAAAAATAACAGCCGCAAATGACATTTTAAATCGGGTCCGCAAACAGTTAAAAATAGAGGCAAAAGCGGAAATAGAAGTTCCTGATTTATATAGCGTACAAGATCAATTTTTGGCACAGGTGCAAGTGGCCATCGAAGAGAAAGTGCCTGTTTGTTCATTCACTTTTGGAATACCTTCCGGGAAAGTGATCGAAAGGCTGAAACAAAACGGGATCCTCCTTATTGGAACGGCAACAACCGTCGATGAAGCGGTTGAAGTGGAGCAGGCCGGGATGGACATGGTGGTTGCGCAAGGCAGTGAAGCGGGGGGCCACCGGGGAAACTTTTTGAAAGACCATGAGGAAAGCATGATTGGCCTGATGTCACTGGTTCCCCAGGTTGCCGACAATGTCCGGATTCCCGTCATTGCGGCAGGCGGCGTGATGGATGGCAGGGGGCTTGCAGCAGCGCTTTGCTTGGGGGCGAAAGGCGTGCAAATGGGAACCGCCTTCCTGGCCTGTAAGGAAAGCGGCGCACATCAGGCCCATAAGGAAGCCGTTCTCCATGCGAAAGAAGATGAGCTTGTCCTCACCCGGTCATTTTCCGGAAAATGGGCAAGAGGCGTAAAAAATGCGTTTATCTCGGAAATGAAGCCGCATGAAGCGCTTTTTCCGGATTATCCCGTGCAAAATGCGCTCACACAGGATATCAGAAAGGCTGCCGGAAAGCAGAACAACCGTGAGTTTATGTCACTTTGGTCCGGCCAAAGCCCGCGGCTCGCAAAACATCAAACGGCAAAAGCATTGATTGACCATGTCATAAAAGAAGCTGAAGAAATCATGGGCAAAATGCCTCAATCCCTATAGATTTTTACCGGCAATGAAACGAGGTATCAAGGCACCACCTGTAGCGTTAAGTCCAGTCATTGCCTGGACTGTAGCAGAAACCATATTAGGAGCCATATTTGCTCTTCTGAGTGCAAATATAAAGAGTGGCAAACTATTTGGATTTAGACACCCATGCCGCAGTGAACGCGGCACCAGCAGACGAATGAAAATCAGCCGGTGCAATTTTTCAGGATAGAAAAAATGGAAATTAATGGGCACGATAATCTTATGAAGAGGTGATGAAAACGATGGACAGTATTACAGCTATCTTTATTGTGGTATCAGTGATTATCTTGATTTCGTATTATATCCCCAGATTATCGTTTAATACAAAGTATGATGGATTTAAGTTATATCTAAATAGAGGCTTAATAGGTGTTCCTTCAGCTTTCTTATTAGCAAGCATTATTTTCTTGTTGATTGGAGCAATATTTTAAAAGCATTAGGGGAAGAAATTTGAAATTCATTGATGTAAAGCGGGAAGCATGCCGGTTCTGCCTGCCACTAAAGCGTGTTTCAAGGAAATTCCCCCCCTGCTTTTTATTAATAGATACCGGCTCTGCCCGCAAGAATAGTTAACGGACTTCCCGGATTTGCGAGAGCGGGTAAAATACCGCTTCGGTTTTTCCCGCCAGTTCTTTCTTCGGAATAAGGCCGAGCCCGTTTCTGCTGTCTTCGCTGTACATCCGGTTATCGCCCATTACGAAATATTTATTTCTTGGTACGGTGAGAGGCCCGAAGTTATTCGTCAACTTGCTGCCTTTTTTACGTGCTGCTTTCAGGTTTTTTGCAAGGTAAGGCTCTTTGTGCAACTTCCCATTAATGTAGAGATGGTCATTTTTGACTAGAATGGTATCTCCGGGAAGGCCGATAATCCGCTTTACATAGTTTTCCGTTTCTCCCTTGATGATGATGATATCGCCTCTTTGGTAATCGGCAGCAGAATGGACTTTATAAACGAGAATTTTATCGTGGTTATGAAGTGTCGGCTCCATTGATTCCCCTTCAACCATATAAGGGGCAATGAAAAATCCCCTGATGACCGCAACAAGCAGAATGGCAAATATGAATGATTTTAACAAGGTTTTTATCCCTTTGCTCATTTGACCAGCTCCCATGCATATCTTCATCGTATTCTATTCTTCCAGAAAGACAGGAAATCCTTTATATTGTTTAATAATATGCAACATTTCCATGTTATAAACATAAGAGATGGGGCACAGGAGCGATTTGTGCCATTCAAGGCGGCGGGAAATTGCGGAATCATCCGCCGTCCGCGGGATCTCGGAAAGCTGTAAAAATGCCCGTTCAACAGTCTTTAGGCAATTCGCACAAATCATGAGAGCTGGTAAATTTTTTTGATCACAGCATCTGTAAAAGCTGTTGTGGAAGCAGAGCCCCCCAAATCATGGGTAACGGTCCCATCTGCAATGGTACCCAAACATGCATCTTCCATTTTTTTCGCAATTTCATTCAGGCGGGGATCGCGGTGATGTGCACTTAACCATTGCAACAGCATGACAGCTGACAGCAGCATGCTTGTTGGATTTGCAAGATCCTGTCCGGCAATGTCCGGTGCTGAACCGTGTGCCGCCTGGGCCATTGCCTGTTTCCCGTTTGTGTTTAAGGAAGGGGATAATCCCAAGCTTCCCGCCAATTCACCGGCCAGGTCCGACAAGATATCACCGAATAAGTTTTCTGTCACAATGACATCAAAGTCACCGGCCCTGCGCACGAGGCGTGCTGCCATTGCATCAATAAGGACATCTTCCACTTTGACTTCAGGATAATATTTTTTGCCGGTTTCATAGCAAATATCGCGGAATAACCCGAATGCCAATCTAATGACATTGGCTTTGTGGACAATCGTGACCTTCTTTCTCCGGGACATAGCCAGCTTAAATGCTTCATGGGCAATTCTTTCAATTGATTTTCTGGTAAAAACGCCGGTTACAAGTGCTACATCCGGTGTAACCATACACTCTCCGGTACCGATGTACATATTCCGATCGGATAAAAAGCCTTCGGAGTTTTCGCGTAAAATTATCAGGTCGCTAAACCCGGCGACACTTTTTGTCCCGGGAAAAGTCCGACTTGGGCGAATATTGGCAAATAAATCAAAGCAATGCCGTAACTCGCCGCTTGGATTTCTTTTGAATAAACGGTGTTCATCCGGATATGCGGAGGAATCATGCGGCCCCATCAACCAGCCATCGGTTTCTTTCAGCCCTTGTTTTGTCACGTCCGGCATAGGATCATTGTATTTTTTAATTCCTTCCCAGCCCATTGGAAGCTCTATGAAAACAAATTCGGTTCCGTTTGCTGCTTTTGAAGCTGCAGCTTTCAACACTTTAACAGTAGCGCTTACAATCTCAGGCCCGATCCCGTCGCCATATAATACACCTAATTTATACGTTGTCATCTTTCAAACTCCTCTCAACTGTTTTAAAAAATCGAAGGGGGTGCCTGGTGATCATCTTGACTTACAGGAAGGACAGCCGTATTGGGGAAGTGTTCAATGGATCATCGGGGCTGAATTTCTAAAATTACTTTGTCCCTTTTCTATTATTTTAGCATTTTATAAAAATCAGATAAAGGTTTAAAATATTGTTGCCAAAGATCAAGCAGTCCCACTTCCGGCGGAAAAATGCCCTGATTTCTCATGGCCAGAGGCCGGGCGTGAGAAAAGGGGAAGGAAGAGATCAACCGGAGACTGCAATCTGCCAGCAGGGGTTATTTGGAAACCTTTTGGATTAAACAAAATAAACGTCTGGCATTTTGGACAAACCCAACCGGATCCATTTCTGATCCGGTTCCTTCTTCATTTTGAAAAATGGCGTTGATAATAGAAATTATTGCAGGGATGATGATAAAGCCAAGCCGGATACCCACCCAGTAATCCCTTTGGGCGCGCCGCCTAATTGAAAGTTTTTTTGTACCATAATCCGCCGCTTTGTATTTTGACGTAATCCTCAATAGGCGAGAATAATTTTGTCTCTATTTTCGACCATCTGTTATTGATCTTCCGGCTTTTGCGATTCATGGTACTTGCTCATCTTTCCTCCCCATGTAAGTGCAGATGGTTTGATTCCAATCACCCGGATGCGTTTATAGTCTGCGATCCAGTGCCCGTTTTTCCACAAACTGCCTTTCAGTTGTTTTTCTGTATTCGCAATGATCATTTCTGTTTCCTGTTCCGGGATGCCTTCCAGCAACTGCGTACAAAACATTCGGATCCAGTTTTTCAGGCCGTCTTCTCTCTCCAACGGTGTCGGCCGGTCAAAATGCATAGCGAACGTAACATAAAATCCGGCTTTTTCCATCAAAGCGGTATACTCGCCAATGCTGGGATAGTACCAGGGAAACTGTTCCGGAGAGAACTCGAACCCGGTTTCTGTGATTTGCTGGATGAGCGAAGACGTGATCAATTCTACATTACCTTTGCCGCCAAATTCTGCGACAAATCGGCCGCCTTGTTTCAGGCTCCGGAACACACCTTCCAATGCGGCGCCCGGTTCCTTGATCCAATGGAGGACAGCATTTGAAAAAACAGCATCAAATTGGTTCGTATAGGGCAGTTTTGCCGCATTCTGTACATCAAAAGCGATGTCTGGATATTTGCTTGAAGCCTGCCGGATCATATTTTCCGACTGATCGATGCCAACAATATGTGCGCCGCTTTCCCCGATTTTATAAGATAAATCGCCGGTTCCGCAGCCGAGGTCGAGAATGTTTTCGCTGGGTTGCGGAGAGAGCAGCCCGATCAGGGTGTTTCCGTATTCCGATACAAATTTGTGTTTGGTATCATACAATTCGGCATTCCAATTGTCTGCTGGCTTCATTACGGATTCTCCTTCTCTATTTTGCTGAAAAGTAAAAATAATATGGGTTTAAATAAAATATATCATACATCAAAAGGAAATGAGGATTGTAAAATTTTATTTTTCCGGATTGCGGTTGCTGCCCGGCACATGAATTCGTTTCCAAGAGCAGATCCCGCGTGATAAAATGGTTGTAATACCCGAGGAAAATAAATGCCCTGGTTTTAACCGTGGCGCTGGTGGGATTGTTATTTTCGTATTACTGAAAAAAGCCTTAACACCGGTTTGCCTGCTTTTGATCCGGTTATCAATGTCCGGCTTCTCTGCTTTGCCATATTGGAGATTATCATTTTGCTACAAATGAAAATATTCAATTTACAAGAAGGAATTTTGCATGTGTGCCCACAATAGTTAATATTAGATGTATCGCTTGCAGACAGGGGATGATTTTTTTGAAAATGGCTGGCGTGATTTTTGTGGTTATCGGTGTGATTCTTCTTCCGTTTGGCATTTTGCAGTTTAAAAAAGAATGGAAAGCCTACCGGAAATTTTCCCCGAAAACCCAAAAGGTATTTGTGCTGATTGAAATATTCGATGTATTATCGGGTGTCCCCATCCTGTCAACCTGGTTGATGTACCTTTCAGCATTCTGTATTGTGATGGGTGTCATCATGATCACAACGCATTAAGAAAGATGATGAAAAACGCGAAAAGATGGCGTCCTGCGGTTGTTTTGAGCCGAATGGGGAGTACATCGCCAAGTTGACATAAAAAAGCGCTGGAGATGAGGGGGCAACTGGATGTTAAAAAAATGCTTATTGGTGCTGACTGTATTTTTACTGGCTGCTGATGCTACTATTTTGTATATATGGCTTGCCAAATGGCAAAAACTTGCAACGATTCCCGGTATGGTGGGCTGGGGAATAGCCTTTTTGTCAGGATTGCTTTTATATATGATCTTAAAAAAGTTGAGTTCCGGAGAAAAAATGGTGATGGTCTTCAGCCGGCTTGCACTCGGTTCCGCTGTCCTGCTTTGCGGTTTAGCGGTTTTGACGGTTCTCATTACCCTTACTGTCCGCTCAATGCCGTAAGAGAGGTATGTTACATATCCCATTTGCAAGAACAAAAAATCTGCGGGTGCTAATCTGATTTCATGTTGCCCGCTTATTTTTCAGCTTATCCATAAAGCTGAGGAGTTCCGCTGTCTGTTTTTTTCTGTTTTTTTCCATTGGGGAAGCGGAAGGGGGCGGAGAGTAAACGCTTGTTTCTTTATGGAACTTTTTCACATGATCACCTCAGCTGATTATCTGCAATAGTGTATGCAAAGCTGCGAAAAAATATGAAGGGCAATAACCGGTTTGTTATTGCCCTGAAGATTTTTTGCCGTACTTTTTCAGGATCTGTTCGTTTTCTTTCATGATTTTTAAAGTCGTCGGGCTTGTGCCAACCGAAGGAACACGGACTCTTGATTTTCTTCTGAAAGTTCTCCGGATATTTCCGGTTTCATTTCTCTGTGCCAGGAGCGCGCTGTTTTTTTTCATTTTTGTCACCGCCTTGTTTTTCAATCCATGTCGTCCGGCGGAGCCGCAAAATCATAAACATGGGCCATGATGACAAACAGGATACAATCCATTTCTGTAATGGCTCTGGAACCGGATATTTTTAATAGATACAATGCATCATGAAAAAGATAAATCGGATGGAGCGCATCGTTTCCATCGACATGATACACCGTCTCCAGCCTGTCCAATTTTGCGCGGACGGAACCGGGATTTTTGTAACGATACAATGCCTGATCTTTCTCTAACGGTGTTGTAAACGGCAAAATATTAACGCTCATATCCGCTTTTTCCGCATAAGATGACAGTACTTCTTTTAAACCTAACAGATATCCTTCTTTACTACCATAATACCCTACGATGCCCTCATCATTCAAGATGTCGAGCATATTTTTAGCCATTAACAGATTGTCCTGGATCAGAGACTCATTTGCAGAAACGGTTTTCGTAAATCTTTCCAATTCATATTTTCCGGCTTTGCGGAAATACATATTTAAAAAAATAAAACCGTCGATTGCTGCAAAAATAAGCGCGGTGATGGCATAGTTTTTAAAATTCATGAAAATGCTCGCCGGATGGATCGTCCAGTAAACCAGCGCACCGAATAAATAAACCAAATACCAGATTTTCCGGATCAGAAAAACTTTTGCATCTATCTTTTCTTCATTTTTTCCATACAGGTAAGTATAGATCACGAGACCGGCAAAACAAAGCCAAACAAAAGTTTTAAAAAACAGCGTTTCCAAATCTCCGCCTCCCTATATTCCCGAAAAGTACTGTCTGCCATTATTTTATCATAAAAAGGGGAACTTTTGTTTGCATTCCTGCATAAAAGGCAGAATTGATGAAATGTTCCTAGGATCATAGACTGATAAAGAAAGATATGTTAGAATTTAACAAAATATGGATGGGGAGCTGGCAGTTTTGGAAGCAAAAAATGCGTTAAACATCCGGCGGCTGGGCGGCAAGGAAAAACTTCCGATGGATTTACTGCTCCTTGCCGACCCGTCACGCGAAATGGTGATGGCTTATGCCAACCGCGGAGAATGCTATGTGGCGGAAATTGAAGAAAAGGTGATCGGCGTTTACATCCTGCTACCGGCGAGGCCGGGAATCGTGGAATTGGCGAATGTGGCGGTTGCAAAAGAACATCAAGGGAAAGGCTTTGGAAAACGGCTTGTGCTGGATGCCATCCGGAGGGCAGGAAAAAGAGGATTTAAAACGATCGAAGTAGGCACCGGCAATTCCAGCATCAGCCAGCTGGCCTTGTATCAAAAATGCGGTTTCCGGATCTCCGGGGTGGACAGAGGCTTTTTCGTCAGGCATTATGCTGAAACGATATATGAAAACGGGATTCGCTGCCGGGATATGGTACGGTTATCCCTCGATTTGGTAGAAACGACATGCAAGGGGTAATGGAATTGGAACTGGTCTTTTACAATGATGATTTCAAGCAGCAATTGGACAACTATACAATAACGGATGATCAGCTCCGTTTCACCGGCCATCCGGATGAAGCCATTGCCCTTGCAAAAGATGATCCGGAACGGCACCCTGTTGTTGCAGTCCGCCATAACATGATCACAAACTTTTTTGTGCTTCATGAAAAAAATGGCGCCAGGCCATATACAAGTCATCCGCATGCCATATTGCTGCGGACGTTTTCAACCGATTTCCACCAGCAGGGAAAAGGATACGCCAGGCAATGTTTAAAACAGCTGCCCCATTTTGTCCGTACCCATTTTCCGGAAATAGAGCAGATGGTTCTTGGGGTGAATACGGAAAATGTTGCTGCCCAAAATTTGTACAGACAAGCCGGGTTTGTGGATGAAGGGGGCAGGATGTTTGGAAAAAAAGGCGAATTGATTATTATGCATTACCATTTAGGCAAAGAAGGGATATACAGATGGAAATAAAAGAACTTGCAAACCGGGAAGAGTGGAAAGCAGCGTTTCCGGTGATGAAACAGCTGCGTAAACATTTGGACGAAGAACACTATCTCCAGCTGGTGGAAGAGGCGGCAGAAAAATCGGATTACAAGATGGCCGCAGTAATAGATGACGGAAACATTGTGGCGGTAACCGGCTATATGCCGATGATTACCTTGTACAACGGGCGGTTTATTTGGGTATGCGACCTGGTGACGGATGAAGCGCACAGATCAAAAGGGTACGGCGCCAGGCTTTTGGCGCATGTGGAAAAACAGGCCGGCGAAAACGGATACGGCATTGTATCCCTGTCATCCGGCCTGCAGAGAAAAGACGCACACCGGTTTTATGAAGAAAAAATGGATTATGATAAAGTCAGTTATGTTTTTTTAAAAAGATTGTAAACTTTACATCTTCGTTGGAAAGGGATATAATAGCTAAAAAATAATCTTTCAAACTACTAGGGGTGCCCGGATCTGGCGGGCTGAGAGAAAAACCGGCGTTTTTCAACCCTTTGGACCTGATCCGGATCATACCGGCGTAGGAAAGTAGGAATTTGTAAAAAATTTCTTGCTGATAAAGTCAGGTCTTTTCGGGCCTGGCTTTTTTGCATGGAAAGGGGTGGGACAAATGAAACTCGATGAGCAGGTGGTTGCCGTCACCGGCGGAAGCAGGGGGTTGGGCAAGGCGCTTGTAAAAGCTTTTGCAAGAGAGGGGGCGGGCGTTGTCATCAACTATTTTGAGAGTGAGGGGAAGGCAAAGGACCTTCAGCATATTTTAGGCGAAAAAGCGGTTGCCCTGAAGGCGGATGTAAGGGATCCGGTCCAGGTAAGAAAGATGTTCCGGCAGGCCGAAGCTTATTTTTCCAGGCCTGTCACGACGATTGTAAATAATGCCCTTGTGCATTTCCGCTTTGATCCGGAATCCCGGCACGATGCTTCCCGGATTTCGTGGGAGGAATACAGCCTGCAGATGGAAGGTGCGGTTCGCGGCGCATTAAATACCATCCAGGCCGGCCTTGCGGGAATGAAACGGCTGCATTTCGGCAGGGTGATCAATATTGGCACAAACCTGTTTCAAAATCCGGTTGTCGCCTACCATGATTACAATACGAGCAAGGCTGCGCTCCTCGGCTTCACCCGGAGCATGGCGAAAGATCTGGGGCAATATGGCATTACCGTTAATATGGTATCCGGCGGCCTTCTGAAAACGACGGATGCAAGTGCGGCCACATCTGAAGAGGTTTTTCAATTGATTCAGGCAACAACCCCGCTGCAAAGGGTGACAGAACCGGAAGACGTTGCGGATGCCGTGTTGTTTTTTGCATCGCCATGGGCCAGGGCGGTAACCGGGCAAAACCTCGTCGTTGACGGCGGACTTGTAATGGATTAGGAGGGAATGAAAATGGAAAAGGAAAAACCAATTGAACTGCTTGAAAAAATCAGGGAAGCCAATCCGCTTATCCATAATATCACGAATATTGTGGTGGCTAATTTCACAGCAAACGGGCTGCTGGCACTTGGCGCATCTCCGGTAATGGCCGATGCGGTGGAAGAAGTTGCCGATATGGCGAAAGCGGCAAATGCGGTCGTATTAAATATCGGCACTTTGAATGAAAAAGCCGTCGAAGCCATGATTTTGGCGGGAAAGTCTGCAAATGAAAATGGCGTTCCGGTCGTCCTTGATCCGGTAGCTGCCGGTTCAACCCGTTACCGGACAGAAACGGCAAAAAAATTGCTGAAAGAAATCCGCTTCACATCCATCAGGGGAAATGCCGGAGAAATCGCCAATCTGGTCGGAATAGATGCCAAAGTTAAAGGCGTCGATGCAGGAGATACCAGCCTGGATACGGGCGAACTCGCTTTAAAAGCGGCAAAAACGCTTCATACTACGGTCGTGGTAAGTGGCAAGACGGATGCGGTGTCAAACGGTTCCGAACTCTATCTCGTACATAACGGCCACCCGCTTTTAACAAAAGTCACCGGGACAGGCTGCCTTTTGTCCGCAGTTTGCGGCGCCTTTCTCGCTGTTGAGGAAGATCCGGTTCAGGCATCCGTTTCGGCGCTTGCGATTTACGGCGCTGCTGCGGAAATCGCAAGAGAAAAAACAGGCGGGGATTTGCCGGGCAGTTTTCAAATGGCATTTTTAGACCAGCTGGCAGAAATAGGGGCTGAAGAAATCCAAAAATATGCCTCTTTTGAAAAGAAAGAAGGGTGAACATCATGAAAAAAGCACTCACGATTGCCGGTTCTGATTCCGGGGGCGGTGCCGGCATCCAGGCGGACTTGAAAACATTTCAGGAATTGGAAGTATACGGCATGTCCGTGATTACCGCGGTGACAGCGCAAAATACACGCGGCGTCCAGGGGGTATTTCCGCTCGGACCCGAAGCCGTCTCCCGCCAATTGGAGTCCATTGCCGGAGATATGGGGACGGATGCGCTAAAAACCGGCATGTTGTTTGATTCCGGCATCATCGAAGTGGCCGCGGAAAAAATCAAAACCTACCGCTGGGAAAAACTCGTTGTGGACCCGGTGATCATTGCAAAAGGCGGGGAAACCCTTTTGCAAAAGGAAGCGGTTCAAGCCTTAAAAAGCAAGCTGCTTCCGCTCGCCTTCATTGTGACGCCGAATCTTCCGGAAGCAGAGGAACTGGCAGGAATGCCCATCCGAAATGCCGGGGATCGGAAGGAAGCGGCACGCATCATTGCGGATTGCGGCCCCCGGTATGTCCTTATTAAAGGCGGCCATAACGCATCTTCCCCGGTTTCGAGCGACTTGCTTTTTGACGGGGTGAATTTTTACGAATATACAGCGAAAAGGTACGCAACAAAAAATACGCACGGCACCGGCTGTACGTTTTCTTCGGCGATTACGGCGGAATTGGCAAAAGGCGCGGATATATTTGCTGCAGTGTCGACAGCAAAAGCATTCATTTCCGCCGCGATCGAAGACGGCATTCAAATTGGACACGGGCACGGGCCGACAAACCATTGGGCGTACCAAAAAAGGAGAATGAAAAACGGATGACAGCCGAATATTTGCGTGGCGCATTGAAACTGTATTTTATTATGGGTAGCCCGAACTGCACGCTGCCGCCGGAACAAGTGCTGGAAAAGGCCATCAGGGGCGGCGTCACCCTTTTTCAATTCCGTGAAAAAGGGAACGGTGCACGAAAAGGCGAAGAAAAGAAAGCGCTTGGTGAAAAATTGAAGTGGATATGCCAAAAAAACGGGATTCCTTTTCTTGTAAATGATGATATTGCACTTGCGTTGGAACTGGATGCTGATGGTGTGCATGTCGGGCAGGAAGATGAACCGCTGGCATCCGTACGAGAAAAGTTGGGGGATAAGATCATCGGCGTCTCGGCCTATACGTTGGAGGAAGCCAGGCAGGCAGCAAACGGAGGCGCGGATTATCTTGGCGTTGGCCCCATTTTTCCGACGAAATCGAAAGAAGATGCGAAAGCGGCGAAAGGGACAACCGTCATTCGCGAAATCCGCCAAAATGGCATCCGGATTCCAATTGTCGGAATTGGCGGCATAGGGCCGGGCAATGCAAAAAGCGTCATAGAAGCGGGCGCAGACGGCGTTTCCGTCATTTCTGCGATCGCAGGCGCGGAAGATGCAGAAGCGGCAGCTGTCCTGTTGAAAAGGGAGCTCGCTTTATAATGAAGGCGTAAAGCCCTGCGCCTTTTGACAGTTTAAAAATGGAATCAAGATAAGCCGGGTGTAGGAGCCTGGCTTTTTTGGTGCCAAGCAGGCTGAATGGCGGTGAATTTTTTGCGAGAATTTTTCAATATCTTGGTTGATAAAACGTTTGTTCTTGTGATAAAATACAAACAAACATTCCGGTGGAAGGGAAGGTGAGGGCTGTTAAAACCAGATAACCTCTCATCATTTGTTGTTTTTTGTGCTGGCAAGGCGCAGAGAATGGTTTATGCGAATAAGGGGGAGAGGCAGTGGAAAATTACAGAAAATGGGAGGATGTACCGGAAAATCTGAAAACAAAAACACAGCTGAAAGCATTAAAACGGAAGCCTGTCGGGGAACCCAAAGCGATGAAAATCGGCTATCGCGGAAAAAAATATCCTTTGTACGATATAAACGAAACACAGGTCGTGAAACAAAGACAAACGGACATATCCAAACTCGAAATGACGATTCATAACATCGCTGAATCTCTATATATTATCAACAAGTCAGCTAAAAAAAGCAGGGATACAAAAAAGATAAACTATTTTGACAGGAATTATGGTGTGGTCAACAGAGCAAAAACACGGCAATTAAAACTGTATGCATTAAAAGATGCTGTCCTCCGCAAGTTGCTTGATGAAAATAAGGCTGAAATGATCGGCTATCATACTCAGAATGGAAAGAAATTGCTGCTCATTCAGCTGGAAGACTACACCTTTCATTTACCGGCAGAACAAGGCCAGACGAAATGTTTGAAGCACCTGGGCGAAATTGCTATTATTCCGGCAGCGGCAACAAGAAAAGTTACGCTAAAATATAATGAAGCGGTAAAACTTTTAGAAACCTTTTTGCAAAAGGATTGAAAACAGCGAATCCGGAAAGTCAAACGGGAGACATGCGGGATTTTCTTAAAATGTTTTTCAAAGTTTACGCAAATGATGGTAAAATTTAGATAGCAATTTGGGAAAGGAGCAGGCATGATGGCAGACGGTGTTGTTGTTTCGGTAAATACAGGCAAACCAAAGGCGCTTGCCTATAAACAAAAAGTGGTGCAGAGCGGCATTTTTAAAACACCGCAGGAGGGCCCGGTATATCTGGCAAAAGATAATTTTGAAGGGGACAAGCAGGCGGACCTTGTGCATCATGGCGGAGCGGATAAAGCAGTCTGCGTGTATGCCGCTGATCATTTTCCAGTATGGGGGAAGAAATTTAACCGGACTTTTGAGCCGGGGGCATTTGGCGAAAATATTACGCTCTCGGGATGTTCGGAAGCAGATATCCATATCGGCGATGTTTTTCAAATGGGGGAAGCGGTTGTGCAGGTATCACAGCCGCGGGAGCCTTGCTATAAAATTGCTGCGAAACACGGATTGGACAGTTTTCCTGCTGACATTGTGGAAACCGGCTGGTTCGGCTTCTATATGCGTGTGCTTGAAGAAGGCTTTGTCCGGAAAAATGACAGCTTTAACCTGCTTGAAAAAGGGGAAAAACAGCTTTCCATCCTGCATATCAATAACATCAGATACCATGATAGAACAAATTTTGATGCGATAGAAGAAATTTTAAGTGTAAAGGTGCTTGCCAGTGACTGGCAAAAACCATTCCGGAAATTATGGCTGAAAAAAGGGAATGGATAAAAGAAACGGCTGCTGTGACAGGAGTACTGCGGTTCCCTGAAAACGACCTGTACGTATGTAACAGAGGAAGCTCAATGCTGTTCCGCCATCTTAACTTGTAGCATAGATCCCTGTTTCTTCATTATATTAAGGAGCAGGGATCTTAAAAAAAGATGGAAAACATTACCTTGCTCTATCTTATTGACTTAAGTTACGGATAAATGTTATGATAAATGAGCTGACCCGTTAGGTGGATAAACAACGGGGTTAAAAAAAGATGTTGACAGCGAATTGATATTTTGATATAATAATTAAGTCGCTGTTAAGAACAGCAAAGATTGTTCCTTGAAAACTGGACAAAACGAAATGTCAAATTCTTTTTGAGCTTTTATCAAACATCTTTACTGAGAGTTTGATCCTGGCTCAGGACGAACGCTGGCGGCGTGCCTAATACATGCAAGTCGTGCGGACCTTTTAAAAGCTTGCTTTTAAAAGGTTAGCGGCGGACGGGTGAGTAACACGTGGGCAACCTGCCTGTAAGACTGGGATAACGCCGGGAAACCGGGGCTAATACCGGATAGTTTTTTCCTCCGCATGGAGGAAAAAGGAAAGGCGGCTTCGGCTGCCACTTACAGATGGGCCCGCGGCGCATTAGCTAGTTGGCGGGGTAATGGCCCACCAAGGCAACGATGCGTAGCCGACCTGAGAGGGTGATCGGCCACATTGGGACTGAGACACGGCCCAAACTCCTACGGGAGGCAGCAGTAGGGAATCTTCCGCAATGGACGAAAGTCTGACGGAGCAACGCCGCGTGAGTGAAGAAGGCCTTCGGGTCGTAAAACTCTGTTGCCGGGGAAGAACAAGTGCCGTTCGAACAGGGCGGCGCCTTGACGGTACCCGGCCAGAAAGCCACGGCTAACTACGTGCCAGCAGCCGCGGTAATACGTAGGTGGCAAGCGTTGTCCGGAATTATTGGGCGTAAAGCGCGCGCAGGCGGCTTCTTAAGTCTGATGTGAAATCTTGCGGCTCAACCGCAAGCGGTCATTGGAAACTGGGAGGCTTGAGTGCAGAAGAGGAGAGTGGAATTCCACGTGTAGCGGTGAAATGCGTAGAGATGTGGAGGAACACCAGTGGCGAAGGCGGCTCTCTGGTCTGTAACTGACGCTGAGGCGCGAAAGCGTGGGGAGCAAACAGGATTAGATACCCTGGTAGTCCACGCCGTAAACGATGAGTGCTAAGTGTTAGAGGGTTTCCGCCCTTTAGTGCTGCAGCTAACGCATTAAGCACTCCGCCTGGGGAGTACGGCCGCAAGGCTGAAACTCAAAGGAATTGACGGGGGCCCGCACAAGCGGTGGAGCATGTGGTTTAATTCGAAGCAACGCGAAGAACCTTACCAGGTCTTGACATCCTCTGACCTCCCTGGAGACAGGGCCTTCCCCTTCGGGGGACAGAGTGACAGGTGGTGCATGGTTGTCGTCAGCTCGTGTCGTGAGATGTTGGGTTAAGTCCCGCAACGAGCGCAACCCTTGACCTTAGTTGCCAGCATTGAGTTGGGCACTCTAAGGTGACTGCCGGTGACAAACCGGAGGAAGGTGGGGATGACGTCAAATCATCATGCCCCTTATGACCTGGGCTACACACGTGCTACAATGGATGGTACAAAGGGCTGCGAGACCGCGAGGTTAAGCCAATCCCAGAAAACCATTCCCAGTTCGGATTGCAGGCTGCAACCCGCCTGCATGAAGCCGGAATCGCTAGTAATCGCGGATCAGCATGCCGCGGTGAATACGTTCCCGGGCCTTGTACACACCGCCCGTCACACCACGAGAGTTTGTAACACCCGAAGTCGGTGAGGTAACCTTTACGGAGCCAGCCGCCGAAGGTGGGACAGATGATTGGGGTGAAGTCGTAACAAGGTAGCCGTATCGGAAGGTGCGGCTGGATCACCTCCTTTCTAAGGGGAAAAGCGTAGGGCGCTCGTTCATCGGCGTACGGATTTCGAAGTCTTCGACTGAGATAAAGGAAACACGATGAGCCTTAAAGGCGAATCGATGCCCGCTTATCGTAGGGAGAAGACGTAGAAATACGCTAGCCGATAGCGCCCGGAGCTAGACATAAAAGGAAAACCTTCGGTTTTCCGAAATTAAGTTTGGCGTTTCCGTTTTGTTCAGTTTTGAAGGTCCAATCCTTCAGTATGTGTTCTTTGAAAACCGGATAGGAGAAATAAACCAAGTAAACCGAGAATCGCTTATTTTTGGATTTAAACCTTTTATGGTTAAGTTAGAAAGGGCGCACGGCGGATGCCTTGGCACTAGGAGCCGATGAAGGACGGTACAAACACCGATATGCTCCGGGGAGCTGTACGTAAGCTTTGATCCGGAGATTTCCGAATGGGGAAACCCCCTGTCTTTAATCGGACAGGATTCCTGCCTGAATCCATAGGGCAGGAAGGGCACACCCGGGGAACTGAAACATCTCAGTACCCGGAGGAAGAGAAAGCAATTGCGATTTCCCAAGTAGCGGCGAGCGAACAGGAAACAGCCCAAACCGGAAGGCTTGCCTTCCGGGGTTGTAGGACACTCATATGGGAGTTACAAAAGAACGGGGTAAGTGAAGCGGCCTGGAAAGGCCTGCCGGAGAAGGTAAAAGCCCTGTAACTGAAACTTCGTTCTCTCCCGAGTGGATCCTGAGTACGGCGGGACACGAGGAATCCCGCCGGAATCCGGGAGGACCATCTCCCAAGGCTAAATACTCCCTAGTGACCGATAGTGAACCAGTACCGTGAGGGAAAGGTGAAAAGCACCCCGGGAGGGGAGTGAAAGAGATCCTGAAACCGTGTGCCTACAAGTAGTCAGAGCCCGTTAACGGGTGATGGCGTGCCTTTTGTAGAATGAACCGGCGAGTTACGGTCTCATGCAAGGTTAAGCTGAAGAAGCGGAGCCGCAGCGAAAGCGAGTCTGAACAGGGCGAAAGAGTATGAGGCCGCAGACCCGAAACCAGGTGATCTACCCATGTCCAGGGTGAAGGCAAGGTAACACTTGCTGGAGGCCCGAACCCACGCACGTTGAAAAGTGCGGGGATGAGGTGTGGGTAGCGGAGAAATTCCAATCGAACTTGGAGATAGCTGGTTCTCTCCGAAATAGCTTTAGGGCTAGCCTCAAGCGGAGAGTTTTGGAGGTAGAGCACTGTTTGGACGAGGGGCCCTCATCGGGTTACCGAATTCAGACAAACTCCGAATGCCAAAAACTTATGCTTGGGAGTCAGACTGTGAGTGATAAGATCCATGGTCGAAAGGGAAACAGCCCAGACCGCCAGCTAAGGTCCCAAAGTATACGTTAAGTGGAAAAGGATGTGGCGTTGCTTAGACAACCAGGATGTTGGCTTAGAAGCAGCCATCATTCAAAGAGTGCGTAATAGCTCACTGGTCGAGTGACGCTGCGCCGAAAATGTACCGGGGCTAAACGTATCACCGAAGCTGCGGATGGACACCGTTTGGTGTCCGTGGTAGGAGAGCGTTCTAAGGGCGTTGAAGCCGGACCGGAAGGACCGGTGGAGCGCTTAGAAGTGAGAATGCCGGTATGAGTAGCGAAAGAAGGGTGAGAATCCCTTCCACCGAATGCCTAAGGTTTCCTGAGGAAGGCTCGTCCGCTCAGGGTTAGTCGGGGCCTAAGCCGAGGCCGAAAGGCGTAGGCGATGGACAACAGGTTGATATTCCTGTACCGCCTCTTCACCGTTTGAACGATGGGGGGACGCAGGAGGATAGGGCAAGCGCGACACTGGTTGATCGCGTCCAAGCAGTTAGGCCGGTGCGGAGGCAAATCCTTCGCGCCAAGGCGGAGCTGTGATGGCGAGGGAAATTAAAGTACCGAAGTTCCTGATTCCACACTGCCAAGAAAAGCCTCTAGTGAGGTGAAAGGCGCCCGTACCGCAAACCGACACAGGTAGGCGAGGAGAGAATCCTAAGGTGAGCGAGAGAACTCTCGTTAAGGAACTCGGCAAAATGACCCCGTAACTTCGGGAGAAGGGGTGCTTTTTGGGGTGTATGCCCCGGGAAGCCGCAGTGAATAGGCCCAGGCGACTGTTTAGCAAAAACACAGGTCTCTGCGAAGCCGCAAGGCGAAGTATAGGGGCTGACACCTGCCCGGTGCTGGAAGGTTAAGGAGAGGGGTTAGCCGCAAGGCGAAGCTCTGAACTGAAGCCCCAGTAAACGGCGGCCGTAACTATAACGGTCCTAAGGTAGCGAAATTCCTTGTCAGGTAAGTTCTGACCCGCACGAAAGGTGTAACGATCTGGGCACTGTCTCAACGAGAGACTCGGTGAAATTATAGTACCTGTGAAGATGCAGGTTACCCGCGACAGGACGGAAAGACCCCATGGAGCTTTACTGCAGCCTGATATTGAATTTTGGTACAGCTTGTACAGGATAGGTAGGAGCCTTGGAAACCGGAGCGCCAGCTTCGGCGGAGGCATCGGTGGGATACTACCCTGGCTGTATTGAAATTCTAACCCGCACCCCTTACCGGGGTGGGAGACAGTGTCAGGCAGGCAGTTTGACTGGGGCGGTCGCCTCCTAAAAGGTAACGGAGGCGCCCAAAGGTTCCCTCAGAATGGTTGGAAATCATTCGCAGAGTGTAAAGGCATAAGGGAGCTTGACTGCGAGACTTACAAGTCGGGCAGGGACGAAAGTCGGGCTTAGTGATCCGGTGGTTCCGCATGGAAGGGCCATCGCTCAACGGATAAAAGCTACCCTGGGGATAACAGGCTGATCTCCCCCAAGAGTCCACATCGACGGGGAGGTTTGGCACCTCGATGTCGGCTCATCGCATCCTGGGGCTGTAGTCGGTCCCAAGGGTTGGGCTGTTCGCCCATTAAAGCGGTACGCGAGCTGGGTTCAGAACGTCGTGAGACAGTTCGGTCCCTATCCGTCGCGGGCGCAGGAAATTTGAGAGGAGCTGTCCTTAGTACGAGAGGACCGGGATGGACGCACCGCTGGTGTACCAGTTGTCTTGCCAAAGGCATCGCTGGGTAGCTATGTGCGGAAGGGATAAGTGCTGAAAGCATCTAAGCATGAAGCCCCCCTCAAGATGAGATTTCCCACAGTTTAACTGGTAAGATCCCTGAAAGATGATCAGGTTGATAGGTCCGGGGTGGAAGCGCGGTGACGCGTGCAGCTGACGGATACTAATCGATCGAGGACTTAACCAAATAGAAAAGCGAAGGTGCCTTGTTTAGCCCCGACAAGCGAATGTTCTGACCGGCATGGAGCCGTCTTTTGGCTCCGTGACGGGCAGGTTATTCGACCTCGAGGGGCTAGGCACCGGAGCTGGACAATAGAAAAGCGGAAGCGCCTTGGTCATCGGCGTACGGATTTCGGAGCTTTCGACTGAGATAAAGGAAACACGGCGAGCCCCTAAAGGCGAGTCGATGCCCGCTTATCGTAGGGAGAAAGCGCAGAAATACGCTAGCCGATAGGCGCTGGAGCTAGACAATTTTCAAAGTTAGAAACCAAAGCTATTCTCCGTTTACAGTTTTTTCTCCCATCCGGTTTTCAGGGAACACATCCCAAAATTATACAGGTCCGGTGATGATGGCGGAAAGGCCACACCCGAATACATCCCGAACTCGGAAGTTAAGCTTTCCAGCGCCGATGGTAGTTGGGGGTTTCCCCCTGCGAGAGTAGGACGTTGCCGGGCCAAAGTAAGCCGCAGATTATAATCTGCGGCTTTTTATTATGATTCATCGTCTTGTTAAACAAAAATGAAGTGTGCGGTAGGGGAACTTTACAAAAAATAGTAATCAAGTTTCCCAAACCCGCTTTAATTAGAAACAGGTTTGGGCTTTATAGATTATCGTCTAAAACTTGAAACACTAAAATTCATTCTCATTACTTGTCTTACAAGGGTTTAGAGCAAAAATAAAAGCATGAACACTGGAAACTCGGTATAATTGAAGTGCTAACTAACAATTAATCGAGGAGTGTTCATGTTATGAAAATTATAACACAAAACGACCATCAGTCTCTTGAAGTTTTATCTTCAATCGAAGCATTTTTTTTTTGCGTTTTCGCTTATCTCAAATTGCGAAGGTTTCAAACGCTGTAAAGACAAAAGGTGTTCCATTTCGAACGCTGTTCTGTTATTTGATCAGTACACTTTTCTCAAACAGATCTGCATACCGTGATTATTTGAAGCATCAAGATCAGCTCGGATTCTCAGATAAGACCTTCCGTAATCTGCTGAATAACGGCAAAATCAATTGGCAAAAGTTCTTGGTTTTGCTCTGCCGCCGTATCATTGTGTTCATCGAACCCTTGACCGAACCAACACGCCGGAATGTATTCATTGTGGATGATTCCATGTATGAGCGAGCCAGCGCAAAGTATGTTGAACTTGCGGCGTTTCAGTTTGACCATGCGAAACACAAACATACCCGTGGCTTTCGGTTTCTTCAACTCGGTTGGAGTGACGGCAATACATTCCTTCCTGTTAACTTTTCCTTGCTTTCTGGCAAGAATCAAGTGTGCAGCCCAAAATCCATTGACGGCCGTACATTTTCAGGAAAGCGTAAGATTCAGGCACAGCGCAAAGCAACCAATGTAGTGTTGGAATTGTTATCATCAGCCTTGTCTCAAGGAGTGAATGCTTCCTACGTCTTGTTTGATTCCTGGTTTTCTAGCCCTAAGATGTTTCATCAGTTGCGTGAAATGGGACTTCATGGAGTAGCCATGGTGAAACGTTCTAAGAAAGTTTATTACCAGTTCAACGGTGGACTGATGGATGTGAAAACGATCTTTAACACCCAGAAGAAACGTCGCGGACGTTCACGCTATCTGTTATCCGTTCTTGTTGAAGCAGTTGACGGGGAAACGTCGGTGCCAGTCAAACTCGTTTATATCCGCAACCGCAATAAACGAAATGATTACCTTGTCTTGGCGACAACGGACACCCGGCTCTCTGAAGATGAAGTTATTCAGCTTTACGGAAAGCGCTGGTCGATTGAAGTATACTTCAAGATGTGTAAATAGTACCTCCGCCTGGCAAAATATCAAGGATTGTCTTATGACGGTATCTTTGCACATACCGCTCTTGTCGCAATTGGTTACTCAATCCTTGCAGTCCAACACCGTGAACAGGTAGATGATCGGACCCTGGGTGAGTTGTTTTATCTCATGGTTGATGAACTTACTGACATCACCTTCGCAGAAGCGATTCAACAATTGATTGATTTATTTAAAGAAGCTTTTAAGGATGAGTATATCCTTTGTGAAGAAGTACTAAATACTACTTTGAGCAATTTAAAAAAAGTTATCTGTCAGCTATCAAAAACACCTAATTAAAGCAGCTTAGCTCTAAATTAGACGGGATAACCGCAGTGGCGACAAGGAGTTTGCACGATTTTCGTACTTTCAAGTTTTAGTTATTAATATCATGGCCTGGGAATCGGAAATTTGCAAGGCCAGTATCATGGTACAAAAAACGATCAGGCCCATTTTTAAAACGGGAAAGCCGGAGAGAAAGCGGAATCCTTCAGTTAGCGCGAACTTTTCCCGATGTTCAGGATCTCTTTTTACCGGGGCCTGTAATGTTGGCTCCTTTATTCCAAACAGCAGGAGGGCAGAAAGGGAAGAAAGAAAATTGAATTAAAAAAAGCCTGCACCACTTTACACAGGCAAATAGAAAGCCTATAATGGAAGAAAGTGAATATTTCAGACTACTAGGGGTGCCCGGATTGGCGGGCTGAGAGAAAAACATTTGGTTTTTCAACCCTTTGGACCTGATCCGGATCATGCCGGCGTAGGAAAGTAGGGATTTTGGGAAATTTTCTTGCTTATTAAAGTCAGGTCTTTTACAGGCCTGGCTTTTTTCTGTTGGAAGGGAGGGAAAATAGCTGCTTTTAGGGCGGTAACCGGAAAAACCTCGTCAATGACGACGGGCAGGAAGAAATAAAAACAAAAAGTAGGTGGAAGATTGCTATAGCAGGAAAAAATTCAAATGGTTGAACGGGCTTTGGAACGGTTTGCAGCTTGTACATATTGGAAGTTCGGATGAAAGGAGGTTTCCTAAATGAAGTGGCGAAAATGGCTGGGGGATTACGGACTTTTTTGCGTTACGATGCTGGTCTTGATAGCCGGCTGGCAGTGGGTCATACAGAAAGGGGTGATCCCGTCTTTCATTTTGCCGTCCCCTACCCAAATCTATGCATCTTTCATAGAAAATCACAGGCAACTAATAAATGTGCATTTGCCTGCGACAGTGGAGGAAGTCGGCATCGGTTTTCTTTTATCTGTTGCGGGTGGAGTGATGATCGGTGTCATCATGTATGTCTCCAAAACGGCTGAAAAAATCTTTTATCCGTTTCTTGTTATTTCGCAAACGATCCCGCTTGTCGCCGTATCACCTGTTTTTATGATGTGGTTCGGCTATTCAGTTTGGAGCAAGGTAGCGATTATTGTGTTAACGGCTATCTTTCCGATTGTAATCAGCACTTTTGACGGATTAAAAACCGTCGATCCCGCCTATCTGAATTTGTTTCGGACAATGGGCGCCAGCCGTTGGGATATTTTCCGAAAACTTTCTGTCCCGATGGCCCTTCCCCAATTTTTATCCGGCTTGAAATTATCGGTTGTATATTGTGTCAGCGGGGCAGCGATCGGGGAGTGGCTTGGCGCAACTGCGGGGCTTGGCTTTTTTAGCAAGCGAATGTCTGGGTATTTGCAGTCGGGCGCTGTTTTTTCGGCCGTTTTTCTTTTGGCTGCACTCGGCATGGGATTATTTTTGCTTATTTATGGGATGGAAAAAAGCTTATTGAAAAACAGAACAAAAATTTAGGGGGATGTTCAATGAAGAAACGATGGGTAATGGTCGCTGTACTGGCGTGTATGCTAGGTGCCTGCAGCAATCATTCGCAGCAAGCAACGAAACATGCGCAAAAAGTAACGATCATGCTGGATTGGTATCCAAATGCGGTTCATTCTTTTCTTTATGTAGCCAAGGAAAAAGGCTATTTTAAAGCGCAGGGCCTTGATGTCAGCATCAAAATGCCTTCTGACACAAATGACCCGTTAAAACTTGCGGCTGCGAATCGAATTGATATTGCATTAAGTTATCAACCCCAAGTGTTAATCGCGCGCGATGAGAATATTCCGGTCCAATCTTTTGGCACCGTCGTCCGCCATACGCTGAACCGTGTGATGGTGCCAGCTTCAAGTGGTATCCGCTCACCGAAAGACCTGGCGGGCAAAACGGTCGGCTATTCTTCCATTCCGCTGGAAGAAGCAGTCGTTCGGACAATGGTCAAAGCAGACGGGGGCGATCCGGACAAGGTGAAAACAGTGGATGTTGGCTATGATTTAATCCCTGCTCTGACAGCCCGTAAAACTGATGCGATCGTCGGCGGTTTTGTTAATCATGAACAGTTGCTGCTGGAAAAGGAAGGCGTACCCGTTAGAGCATTCAATCCGGCAAAATACGGTGTTCCGGATTATGCCGAACTCGTTTTCATCGCAAACGAAAATAAGCTGAAACAGCAGCCAGACATTTTTAAAAAATTTCTTGCTGCCGCCGAAAAAGGCCAGCAATATGTCAAAAAACATCCGGAAAAGGCGCTTGCCATTTTGTTAAAACATGAAGATGCCTCTTCACCGCTGGATAAAAATGTGGAAACGAAGAGCCTGCACATTTTGCTGCCGCTGATGAGCGAAAAAAATAAAACGATTGCCGATCAGGGCCTGAAAAAATGGCAAGACGTTTCGGATTGGCTGTACCAGACAAAGATCACAAAAACACATGTCAATGCCGCAAAAGCTTTTGTCCATTTAGAAAATAAATAAGGAGCATTCTGGAAGCCAAATCGCTTTGGCTTCCGCCAGCATGGGATCACAAAACCGGGTGGCGGAACATGCAGAGTATGTTATTCGCTTCAAGCGCTGCATGTTCCTGCGGGAAGCCGCAAAAAAACCGCAGCTGTATGCCTGCGGTTTGCATGTTAAGCCTAAAAAGGGCCTCCGGGGCTTTGCCATCCTGCTGAACATAACGATCAAACGTCTCGGGCCAGGAAAAAACGCTTATCGCCTGGCCCAAATGGCAAAGCATGCGATGCGGCTCTTTCCGGAAAAAGCCGCATCGCATGCTTTGAGCAATGAATGGGACTGGTTAATACACCATGCTTTCATCGTGGTAATATTTAAATTCGAGCAAGTTGTTGGAGGGATCTTGGAGGAAAAATGTCCAAGTTCCTCTTGCCTGCCCCCAAACCGGACCATTTTCTCCTGGAAAAATGCCAAGCGGTTTTTCTTTGCAGATTGGAGGGTTTCCTCAAATGCTGCTTTATCCAAAAAAGTAATGCCGAAATGGCGGGGATACATTTTCGGGTTGGGGTCTATTTTTTCAGGGCTCAGATGGCAGACAAGCTGGTCCCCGAAAAAATTGAAAGTGACCCGGTCATCATACCGGCGCGCCACCTTACAGCCTAATTTCTGATAGAAATCGGCTGTTTCATCAAGATCTTTGCACGGGATCGCCAAATGAAAAATTTTATCCGTTTCTCTCATGGGAATCTCCTCCAATAAAAAAGTATCTGATCGCAAACCGAGCCTTAATGTTTCAAGCGCAAGGGCATCCGAAAAAGGGATGTTGGCCAGATTGGCATCCGGGCCGAGCTGTTGGATAAAAAAAGCCTGGAGCTGCTTGTTGGGTGCTTCGAAAATGAAAGCATCGCGGGGAATCCCCGAGTCCAGGATGGCCGCAAACATCTCCTCCCGTATTTCCCCGTCCCCGTTGCAAATGCCGCTCGTGCCGCTTTCCCTTGCCTCTGTCATCACTTTATATGCGCCTGCTTCTAAATCCCGGCTAATCGATTCCAGCCATAACGCGGGCGTATCGGCTATTGATTTGGCAGTATCTTTTGAGCCGACTTCACTTAACACTTTAAACTCCTTTGAAAACTCCGCAATATAGCGGCATTTTTCCGGATTGGACAGCGGCAGGGTGCCATTTGAGATTTCAACATATTCGCATGCAAACCGCCGGCAGTATTGAACGTACCGATCCGTCTTTCCCTGGCTGGCAAACTTTTCAAATAAAGTGCCGCCGAAAAAGAAGGCAATGCCGTTTTGCCTCAGGTGATCTATTTTTTCTTCCAAATGGCACCCTGCCTCTGTCATCACTTTATATGCGCCTGCTTCTAAATCCCGGCTAATCGATTCCAGCCATAACGCCGGCGTGTCGGCTATTGATTTGGCAGTATCTTTTGAGCCAACTTCACTTAACACTTTAAACTCCTTTGAAAATTCCGCAATATAATGGCACTTTTCCGGATTGGACAGCGGCAGGGTGCCATTTGAGATTTCAACATATTCGCATGCAAACCGCCGGCAGTATTGAACGTACCGATCCGTCTTTCCCTGGCTGGCAAACTTTTCAAATAAAGTGCCGCCGAAAAAGAAGGCAATGCCGTTTTGCCTCAGGTGATCTATTTTTTCTTCCAAATGGCGCGAAACCACCGATGTTCCCCAGCCGAATTTGACGAAATCAATATAAGGGGCTGCACTGTTCATGGTATCTTTAAAAAAGTTCAGCGGAATGCCATTGTCAATTAAGATGGTGATTCCGCAATCCCGCGGTTTCTCATTGCGTAAAGGCAGTGTCAAACCATGGTCATTCATCTTCAACCCTCACGATCGTTGGAAATTCTCCTGTTGGATCAATTTTCATAACAAACCCGCAGTCTCTTTCGTTGATGCAAAATTCTAGGTCAGCCGGGTTAAATGCAGGCTGTCCGGGATCAAGAAATTTCTTTGCAACACTGGCATTTACAATCTCCTTGATCACTGATTCCGGCTTTATCGTGCCGGAGCCGGTAAGGATGCTTTCCATGTATAATGCGCATGCCAGGTCATCTTCCCCCGTCGGATGGGAAGCGATCATGTTGATGCGGGCGTTGTCTTTGCCTTTCCATTTGCGCAGGACCCATTTTGCCGTCATTTTTGCATTCGAAAAGCCGGTAACATAGACTTCCTTTGCACAAAGGGCGCGGAAGGCTGCTTTTACCCCGTTTGTGGATGTTTGCACCAGCGTTTTGCCGGCTAACGGCTGTTTGGCGATGGCGGCCGGTGAATGGCCCAAATCAAATCCCGGTATCGGAAGCCCGTTCCCTTCGCCCGTGAGCAAGACATGCGGGTATTTGTCTTTGATACAAAAAGCCGCTTCTTTTGAGTCTGCCAGCCATATCTCTTTTACGCCGCCCAAAAAGGCATGGTGGGCAACCGTAAACGCGCGGATCACATCGATCACAATATTGGCATCCCCGTCTTCCGGCGTGATCTCATTCCCCTGGTAAATGTGGATGTTCATCCATTCCCCCCTCATTCTGTGCAAAAGATACATAAAGTATATTGGAGGGACGCTTGATGCGGAACTTGCCACCCTTTTCTTTTTTTATCGCCCCCGTCTGTTCAAAAAAGAATTGACTCCCGCCGCATTTGATTGTATAATGTTTTCAATGATTTCTAAATAATGATTCGTTCTTCTTATCCAGAGAGGTGGAGGGAAAGGCCCTTTGAAGCCTCGGCAACAGGTTGAAAAACACTGTGCCAATTCCTGCAGACAATCGTCTGAAAGATAAGAGAAGTTGACCATTGTGCGCCGGCTCTTCTTATCTTTGTAAGAAGAGCTTTTTTCGAAGGTGCTTCTCATGGAAAGAAGCGGATTAAAATCCAAGTAAACTTCTATGTCTATTTGGATTAGGATGTCATACATAAATAAACAAATGAAAAGTGCATGCAAACATTGCGAGGTGGAAGATTTGCCGTTAAGTGTACAAAACAGCCCGTTTAGTAAAGAACAGGCGGAAAAGTTAAATGAACTGCTGCAAATGTTAACGGATCAGCAAAAATTATGGCTGAGCGGATATTTAACCTATCCGTTTGCCGAACAAGGAACGAATCCCCCGGGAAGTACAGCTGTTGCTGAAAAGCCGGTACAGACGGCAACCAAAACGGTTACGCTGCTGTTTGGTTCCGAGACAGGCAATGCCCAGGCGCTTGCCGAAGCATTCGCCGCCAGATTAAAAGAAATGCAGTTTGCCGTATCTTTTTCGGCACTCGATGCGGCCAAGCCGAAAGATTTAAAAAATGCAGGGTATCTGCTCATCATTACAAGCACACAAGGGGAAGGGGACCCGCCCGACAACGCATTGTCTTTCTATGAGCTGATCCACAGCAGAAAAGCCCCAAAACTGGACGGGGTCCCTTTTTCCGTTTTGGCGCTTGGGGACCAGACATATGAGTTTTTTTGCAAGGTCGGAAAAGAGATCGACAAGAGGCTGGAAGAGTTGGGCGGGGAACGGCTCTATCCGCGAGTGGATTGCGATGTGGATTATGAAGAAGACGCCCAGGAATGGTTTGAAGGGGTTACAGGCGTGCTCCAGTCATCTGCCTTGCCGCCTTCAACCGCTGCCGATGCCACCCGGCCTGCAAACACCGATTATTCCAAATCCAACCCGTTCCAGGCGGAAGTGCTGGAAAATATCAATTTGAACTGGGAAGGGTCCAATAAAGAAACGCACCATATCGAATTATCCCTTGAAGGTTCCGGTTTTACATTTGAACCGGGGGACAGCATCGGGATTTACCCGGAAAATGACCCGGAACTCGTGGAACGGCTGATCGAAAAGCTCGGCTGGGATCCAAAAGAACCGGTTCCGATCAATAAAAAAGGGGAAGTACTGCCGGCCAGGGAAGCATTGCTCAGACATTATGAAATTACGAGATTAACAAAACCACTGCTTCAGCAGGCAGCCGTGCTTTTCGGAAACAAAGGGCTTACGGCTTTGCTTGAAAATGAAGCGGAGGCAAAGGCATACCTTGAAGGACGGGGCCTGATCGATCTTGTCGAGGAATATCCGCCGGAAAAAGTGGAAGTGCAAGCTTTTGTACAAATGCTCCGGAAAATGCCGCCGCGGCTTTATTCGATCGCAAGCAGTTGGAAAGCGAACCCCGATGAAGTCCATCTTGTCATTGCACTGGACTGCTATACAGCAAACGGAAGGGTGCGCGAAGGAGTTTGCTCCGGGCAAGTCGCAGGCAGGATAAAACCGGGAGACAAGCTGCCGGTTTATGTCCACCGCAATCCGAATTTCAAACTTCCGGCTGACCCGGATGTGCCGGTGATCATGATCGGGCCGGGAACAGGCGTGGCGCCGTTCCGTTCTTTCCTGGAAGAAAGGGAAGCGGAAGGGATCACCGGCCGAACATGGCTGTTTTACGGGGACCAGCATTTTGCGACGGATTTTCTGTATCAGCTTGACTGGCAAAACTGGCTGAAAAATGGCGTGCTCGAACGGATGGATGTGGCTTTTTCGCGCGACCAGGCAGAAAAAATATACGTCCAGCACCGGATGCTTGAAAAAAGCAAAGATTTTTATGCATGGCTTGAAAAAGGCGCCTGTGTGTATGTGTGCGGTGATGAGAAGCACATGGCCCGCGACGTCCAGGAAACGCTGCTTCACATTCTTGAAACAGAAGGCAATATGGCGAGGGAAGAGGCAGAGGATTATTTACAGGAAATGCGACGGGCAAAACGATACCAGCGTGATGTGTATTAACAGAGAGGGGCAGGAAGATGGCTGATAAAAAACTTGATCCGCTTGAAACGATAAAAGAAAAAAGCCGATTTTTAAGAGGAACGATTGCGGAAGGACTCAAAGATCCGCTGACCGGTGCGATATCCGAGGACGATAATAAACTGTTGAAATTTCATGGCAGCTACCAGCAGGACGACCGGGATATCCGCAACGAGCGGCGCAAAAAGAAACTGGAGCCGGCTTACCAGTTTATGGTGCGTGTCCGCATTCCGGGCGGCGTTGCGACCCCGGAACAGTGGCTTGTGATGGATGAACTGGCGCAAAAATACGGGAACGGAACGCTGCGTATGACGACCCGGCAGACATTCCAGATGCATGGCATTTTAAAATGGAATTTAAAGCAGGCCATCCGCGAAATGAACGATGCGCTCATGACGACGCTTGCTGCGTGCGGGGATGTGAACCGGAATGTGATGTGCAACCCGAACCCGTACCAGTCGGATGTGCATGCCGAGGTGTATGAATGGGCGAAAAAAACGAGCGACCACTTGTTGCCGCGGACTTCCGCGTATCATGAAATCTGGCTGGAAGATGAAAAAATCATTGATACAAAAGAGCAGGAAGATTCCGAACCGCTGTACGGCCCGAAGTATTTGCCGCGGAAGTTTAAAATCGGGTTTGCTGTGCCGCCTTCCAATGATGTCGATATTTTTTCACAGGATTTAGGGTTTATCGCCATTTTGAATGAAGGGAAGCTTGAAGGGTTTAATGTCGCGGTTGGCGGCGGGATGGGCATGACCCATGGCGATCCGAAAACATATCCGCAGCTTGCCCGGATCATCGGTTTTTGCACGCCGAACCAGGTGATTGAAGTGGCGGAAAAAGTGGTGTCGATCCAGCGCGACTACGGCAACCGCGCGAACCGGAAAAATGCGCGTTTCAAGTACACCATTGACGCGCGGGGGCTTGAATGGATCAAGGCGGAACTGAATGAACGGCTCGGCTGGGATCTCGGGGAGGCCCGCCCGTTCCATTTTGACCATAACGGCGACCGTTACGGCTGGATCAAAGGCGATGGCAAATGGCATTTGACGTTATTTGTCCAAAGCGGCAGGATCAAAGATTTTGACGGCTATCCTTTGATGACCGGGCTGCGCGAAATTGCAAAAATCCATCAGGGCGAGTTCCGCCTGACCCCGAATCAGAATGTCATCATTTCCAATGTAACCGACGAAATGAAAGGAAAGATTGACGAACTGGTTGAAAAATACCATCTGACGGACGGCAAGCATGCTTCCGCCCTCAGAAGAAACTCGATGTCCTGTGTCGCATTCCCGACTTGCGGCCTTGCGATGGCGGAAGCAGAACGGTACTTGCCGGAACTGCTCGGAAAAATCGAGGAGATTTTGGACGAAGCGGGGCTGCGCGAAGAAGAAATCGTCATCCGGATGTCGGGCTGCCCGAACGGATGTTCAAGGCCGGCGCTTGCGGAAATGGCTTTTATCGGAAAGGGCCCCGGAAAATACAATTTGTATTTGGGTGGCAGCTTCACCGGCGACAGGCTTGCTTGCCTTTATAAGGAAAATATCGGGGAAGAAGAGATCCTCTCGTCACTGCGCCCGATTCTTTTGCAATATGCAAAAGAACGGCAGGAAGGCGAACATTTCGGGGATTTCGTCATCCGCGCCGGAATTGTAGAAGCGATCCGTGACGGACGTGATTTTCATAAACCGGCAGCGGTGAATAAATAATTTTACAAACTGTGCCTAGAAGGATTTTATTCTCCGGGCACAGTTTTTTGTTTCTTTACAAAAGCTTCCAATTGGGACATACTGTTTAGCAGAATACCTCATAAAGGATGGTTGCCATGCTGGGAAAAAATTTAAAAACATATATCGAAAACCAAAAGGATACTATAATAATATTATGTAAACAAGAAATAGCGTATTTGGAGCGCTATAAGGATTTTTTCAAAGATGCTGTCAGGGAAAAAGAAATTGTTGAAAAAGAGGGTACCGCCCGTTTTGCCGATGCATCTATTGAACGGTGCAGCAAGGAAACCGATGAGACGCTTGCAGTGGAAACGGCGGTGTTTTTAAATGAACCTGTCCTCTATTTGAAAAAGCATAGGAAAGAATATGTTTACATCGCGTCACACTGGTTTGGCATCATCGGCATCGACGGGATTGCCCTTGAGCTGGATGATGTCTTCGGCCATTACAATTGCATGCTCGGGCTCAAAGTGCAGAAGAAATACGGGCCGGCGATTCAAACGGGGTTGTCTGAACTGCTCGAAGGAGACGGGAAAGGGGAAATCGTTTTTGATGGCAATGAAGGCATCTGGGATGTGAACTTTCCGTTGAACGATGTGCCCGGTTTCAAGGAAGAAATGCCGCTCATGGAAGCTTTCGTAAAAATTTACGAAGTGCTGTTTGCCCTCCAGGAAAAACTTGAAAAAATGTCTTGACCCTCACGCTGCGTCACCCCTTACAGTAAAAAAGGAAGGGGGGCTGCACGATGAGAATTAAAGAAGTTGCAGAGCTGGCCGGCGTCAGCATCCGGACATTGCGCCATTATGACGACATCGGGCTGCTAAAACCGGCTGAAGTTTCACCGTCCGGTTACCGGCACTATTCGGAAGAAAACCTAAAAACGCTCCAGCAAATCTTATTTTTCAAGGAATTGGGCTTCCCTTTGCAAAAGATCAAGGAAATCATGGAAAGCCCTTCGTTTGACAGGCTCGGGGCGCTCGAGCTCCAGCGCCATTTGCTGATTGAAAAACAGAAGCGGCTCGCGAAAATGATTGCCTTGATCGAAAAAACAATCCAATCAGAGAAAGAGGGAATGGAAATGTCCAGTGAAGAAAAATTTGCCGGTTTCCGCTTTGACAACAATCCGTATGAGCGTGAGGCACGCGAAAAATGGGGGGATCAGGCAGTAGATGCAGCGGAAGCGAAAATGGCGACGCTTGGCGGGGATGAAAAATTGGCTTTGGCTGATGAGATGAACGAAATTTACCGTGAGCTTGCCGCCATCCGCCATACGGACCCGCGCGCACAAGGAGCGCAGACAGCGATCCGGAAATGGTTTGATTTTTTAAACCGCCATTTCGGGAATTATACGCCGGAAGCCTTTAAAGGGCTTGGCCAAATGTATATAGAAGACAGCCGGTTTACAAAAAACATTGATCAATTTGGCGAAGGGCTTGCAACGTTTATGGCCGCAGCCATGGCGAAATTTGCGAATCAAACGGAGGAATAAAAAAAGCAGGAGCTGCCAAAAAAGGGGCTCCTGCTTTCTTTTTTTCGTTTGCCGCCTTTCAAAATAAATTGGAAAATTAATGAAACTTGTCTTACAATAAAGAGAAAGCATGACAAGGAGGTATAGGAATGCCACAAACCTATCAGCAATATTTAAAGGAACACCATGAGCAGCATTTAAAAGAACTGTTTGATTTTCTCCAAATCCCGAGTGTCAGTTCCTTATCCGAACATCAAACAGATGTGAGAAAAGCAGCGGAATGGCTGAAAGCGGAGCTTGGGAAAACAGGCCTCGAACATACCGCAGTGATGGAAACGAAAGGAAACCCGGTTGTATACGGCGACTGGCTTCACGCAGACGGGAGGCCGACCGTCCTGATTTACGGGCATTACGACGTCCAGCCGGTTGACCCGCTGAACCTCTGGAAAAGCGATCCGTTCAAACCGGAGATCCGCGATGGCAAAATTTTTGCCCGCGGCGTGAGCGATGATAAAGGGCAGGTGTTTATGCATATCAAAGCGATCGAGGCGCTGATGGAAACGGAAGGGGAACTGCCTGTCAATATCAAAGTGTTGTTTGAAGGGGAAGAGGAAATCGGCAGCCCGAATCTTGCGCCATTTGCAGAAGCGCATCAGGAACTTTTAAAAGCGGATTTGATCGTCGTTTCCGATACCGGCATGCCGGAATTGGGAAAACCGACGATCTGCTACGGGCTGCGCGGCTTATGCGGCCTTGAAATCTATGTAAAAGGCGCATCAAGCGATCTTCATTCCGGCGAATACGGCGGCGGGGTGCAAAATGCTGCCACTGCGCTGGTTGAATTGCTGGCATCCTTCCATGGCCAGGACGGCAGGGTTTTGGTGGAAGGCTTTTATGACAAAGTGGAAGCAAGCACGCCGGAAGAAAAAGAAGCGTTCGCAAAACAGGCGGCATATGAAAGCCAAATACAGGCGCAGCTTGGCGTGCCTGTATTGTTCGGGGAAAAAGGCTACTCGTACGCAGAAAGAACATCCGTCCGGCCGACGCTTGAGATCAACGGCTTACAAAGCGGTTTTACCGGGGAAGGCCTGAAAACCGTTTTGCCGTCTGAAGCCTTTGCGAAAGTGACCTGCCGCCTTGTGCCAAACCAGGATCCGTACGAAATTCTGTCGTTAGTGAAAAAACATATTGAAGCCCATGCCCCAAAAGGCGTAACCATTTCTGTAACCGAATTTGACAAAGGTTACCCGTATGTCACGCCGCGCAAGCATCCTGCCATCCAGCTTTGCGGAAAAGCGTATGAAAAAGTGTACGGCGTGCCGGTTACTTATACAAGGGGCGGCGGGTCGATCCCGATTGTCGCAGAATTTGATCGCATTTTAAAAATTCCGGTCGTACTGATGGGATTTGCCCTTTCGTCGGAAAATGCCCATGCGCCGAACGAACATTTCCATCTTGAAAATTTTGATAAAGGCATCCAGACCATTTGCACGTATTGGAACGAGCTCAAAACATGGCCGCTTTCATAAGATATGGAGGAATGCCCCGCATGCGGGATTTCTTTAAAACGCTTTAAAAAGGATGTGGGAGATGTTGCGTCCGGTCTTATTGGGGGTATGTGCCGCCTTCTTTTTCGCGGTGACATTTGTTTTAAACCGGTCGATGGAACTGTCGGGCGGCAGCTGGATTTGGAGCGCCTCCCTCCGGTACATTTTGATGGTTCCGTTTTTGCTTGTGATCGTGCTTGCCAGGAAAAATTTTAAAGCCTTATGGGCGGAAATGAAAAAGCATCCGGCCGGGTGGTTATTGTGGAGCTTTACCGGTTTTGTTCTTTTTTATGCGCCGTTATGTTTTTCGGCAGCTTATGCGCCCGGATGGCTCGTGGCCGCCACCTGGCAGATCACGATTTTATCCGGTTCGCTGCTTGCCCCGTTCTTTTTTAAAACGGTGGAGACGCCAAAGGGCCTGCTAAAAATCCGGGAGCCCATCCCGTTCCGCGGCTTGCGCTGGTCGCTTGTGATTTTGCTCGGCGTTTTGATGATGCAGCTTGAGCAGGCCGGCCGGATCAGCTTCCGGGAAATGATACTGGGTGTCCTTCCAGTCATTGTGGCGACTTTTGCTTATCCTTTGGGCAACCGGAAAATGATGGAATTGTGCGAAGGCCGGCTCGATACATTCCAGCGTGTGCTCGGCATGACGCTTGCCAGCCTGCCGTTCTGGTTTATCCTGTCATTGTACGGTTTAAAGGCGTCCGGCCCGCCGTCCGGAAACCAAATCGTGCAATCAGGCGTGGTTGCGGTCTTTTCCGGGGTGATTGCCACGGTATTGTTTTTCCGGGCAACCGATCTTGTCCGCGGTGACATGCAAAAATTATCGCTTGTGGAAGCGACCCAGTCATTGGAAGTGCTGTTTGCGCTGTTCGGGGAGATGGCCATTTTACCGGTTGCGGCGCCATCGCTGTTGTCCCGGTTCGGCATCCTCACGGTTGCTGCCGGCATGGTGCTGCACAGCCTGATGTCACGAAAAACGGTTGCGCCGGCTGCATGGAGGATGAAAAAGTCAGAAATCAGCGGATAAGAAAATATGGGAAAAAATGAGACAAAATGAGACAGCTGTCCCGGTTTGTCTCATTTTTTTATGTGCCGCCTGGAAGAAACGGGATGAAAGCGGGGTTTTCAGTTGGCACACTTCTTGCTTATTTACAAAGTGAAAGGTGACGATAAGGAGGATGGATAAATGGAAACAGTAAAAGCGGGCGAACTGCAGATCACGAAGGAAAAAGCGCAGTGGATGTTGCAAAAAATGTTTGAAATCCGCAAGTTTGAAGACAAAGTGCATGAAGTGTTTGCGACCGGCATTTTACCGGGTTTTGTCCACTTGTATGCCGGCGAGGAAGCGGTTGCGGTCGGCGTTTGCGCCCACTTAGATGACCAGGATATGATCACAAGCACACACCGCGGCCACGGCCACTGTATCGCGAAAGGCTGCGATTTAAAAGGGATGATGGCGGAAATTTACGGGAAAGCGACAGGCCTGTGCAAAGGAAAAGGCGGTTCCATGCATATTGCCGACCTCGACAAAGGCATGCTCGGCGCAAACGGGATTGTCGGCGGCGGGTTCCCGCTGGCTTGCGGCGCGGCATTGACAGCGAAATATAAAAAGACAAATAATGTAAGCGTTTGCTTCTTTGGGGACGGCGCAAATAACCACGGTACGTTTCACGAAGGCATCAATCTGGCAGCCGTATGGAAACTTCCGGTCATCTTTGTGGCGGAAAATAACGGCTACGGGGAAGCGACGCCATTCCATTATGCATCAAGCTGCAAAACGATTGCCGACCGCGCCGTTGCTTACGATATTCCGGGTGTCCGTGTCGACGGGAAAGATATTGTTGCGGTGTACCAGGCGGCAAAAGAAGCGGTGGAACGCGCCCGCAACGGGGAAGGCCCGTCGCTGATCGAATGCGTGACGTACCGGAACTACGGACATTTTGAAGGGGATGCCCAGACTTATAAAGCGGAAGCAGAAAAGGCGAAGCAGCTGAATGAAAAAGATGCGATCGTCCAATTTAAAAAATTTGTGCTTGAACAAAACCTGCTCAGCGAAGCAGACATCAACAGCCTGGAACAAAAAGTGGAACAGGAGATCGAAGAAGCCGTGAAATTCGGCGAAGACAGCCCGTATCCGGACCCTACCGAACTTTTGAAGGATGTTTATGTATCCTACTAATCCATGAAAAAAGGAGGCTTTTCCAATGGGAAGACAAATTTCTTTTTCGCAGGCCATTAACGAAGCGATGAAACTGGCGATGAGAAGAGATGAAAACGTGATTTTGATGGGGGAAGACGTTGCCGGCGGCGCGGAAGTCGACCATCTGCAGGATGAAGAAGCATGGGGCGGCGTGCTTGGCGTGACGAAAGGCCTTGTCCAGGAATTCGGCCGCGGGCGGATTCTTGATACGCCGATTACGGAAGCGGGCTATATGGGGGCTGCGATGGCTGCCGCTTCAACAGGATTGCGGCCGATTGCAGAGCTCATGTTCAACGATTTTATCGGCAGCTGTCTGGACGAAGTGCTTAACCAGGGCGCGAAATTCCGGTACATGTTTGGCGGAAAGGCGCAAGTGCCGGTGACGGTCCGGACGATGCACGGCGCCGGTTTCCGGGCGGCGGCCCAGCACTCGCAAAGCCTATATGCGCTGTTTACATCGATTCCGGGATTAAAAGTCGCCGTGCCGTCAACGCCATATGATGCGAAAGGGCTGCTTTTGGCTGCGATCGAAGACAATGACCCGGTTATCTTTTTTGAAGATAAAACGCTTTACAACATAAAAGGGGAAGTGCCCGAAGATTACTATACGATTCCGCTCGGCAAGGCGGACACGAAACGTGAAGGAAGCGACATCACCATTGTTGCGGTCGGCAAACAGGTACAGACCGCACTTGAAGCGGCAGACCGGCTTGCCAAAGATGGCATTGAAGCGGAAGTGATTGATCCGCGCAGTTTATCGCCGCTCGATGAAGGGGCGATTCTCCAGTCGGTCGCAAAAACAAACCGGCTCGTTGTCGTCGATGAAGCGAACCCGCGGTGCAATGTGGCAACCGATATTGCGGCGCTTGTTGCCGATAAAGGATTTGATGATCTGGATGCCCCGATCAAACGGATCACGGCACCGCACACGCCGGTTCCGTTCTCGCCGCCGCTTGAAGATTTGTATTTGCCGTCCGCCGGGAAAATTGTGCAGGCGGTATCAGAGCTCTTGGGAGAACCGGTCGGGCAATAACAGACAGATAGAAAGGAGTGGTTGGCATGCCGGTTGAAGTCATTATGCCCAAACTTGGGATGGCAATGAAAGAAGGAACCGTTTCACAGTGGAATAAAACAGAAGGAGAAGCCGTTAAAAAAGGCGACCCGATCGCCAGCATCAGTTCAGAAAAAATAGAAATGGAAATCGAGTCCCCTGCGGACGGCAGTGTATTAAAAATCAATGTGCCGGAAGGAAAGGGAGTGCCGCCGGGAACGGTGATTTGCTATATCGGAAATCCGGATGAAGAAGTGGCGGCAACAGCAGCCCCGGTGCAGGAAGAAAAAGGCCAAAAAGAAGAAATACAGGCGGCACATCCCGCACCGCCCCCGAAAAAGCCGGGAAAAGCGCGCGTGAAAATTTCCCCGGTCGCGCGGAAAATGGCGGAAGCATCAGGCATCAAACCGGAAGATATAATAGGGACCGGCCCGGGGGGCAGGATTACAAAAGAAGATGTGGAACAGGCCATTGCGTCGGCAAAAGAAAGCCGCAAACAGGACATCCCCGTCCAGGCGGTGGCAGAAGAACCGCAGCGCATACCGGTATCCGGCATGCGCAAAGTGATCGCAGAACGCATGCATTTAAGCCTGCAATCGGCTGCACAGCTGACGATCACGATGAAAGCGGATGTCACGGAACTATTGGCGCTGCAAACGCAAGTGAAAGAGACAATTGCAAAACGGTACGGCAGCAAACTGACGATCACGGATTTTGCAGCAAGGGCTGCCATCCTTGCTCTCGAAAACCATCCGGAAATGAACAGTGCGTTTATGGATAACACCATCGTCACTTACCTGGAAATCCATTTGGGCATTGCAACGGCGGTTGAAAAAGGGCTTGTTGTCCCGGTCATCCGCCATGCCGAAAGCAAATCGCTGATCGATCTGGCAAAAGAAATCAAAGAAAAAGCAGCGGCAGCAAGAGCCGGGAAACTTCCGGCAGATGAGATGCAAGGGTCCACTTTCACCATTTCAAGCCTGGGTGCAAGCGGCGTCGAATTTTTCACGCCTATTTTGAACCCGCCGGAAGCCGGGATATTGGGTGTCGGTGCCGTTTCGGATGAAGCTGTTTTTATCGGGGACAAAATTGAAAAACGGAGCCGGCTGCCGCTCAGCCTGACGTTTGACCACCGCGTGCTCGACGGGGCGCCGGCAGCAGCCTTCCTGCAAACGGTCAAGCAATATTTGGAAGAACCAGTTACGATGCTTTTGTAGGAAAGAAGGGATCAGGATGGGAACCATCGGGATTTTAGGCGGCGGGCCTGCGGGCTACGTCGCTGCCATTACAGCAGCACAGCAGGGTGCGGATGTCATTTTATTTGAACAGGCAAACTTAGGCGGCACATGCTTAAATGAAGGGTGCATGCCGACCAAGACGCTTTTGGAAAGTGCAAGGCGCTACCGGGACATCCGGGAAGCGGACAAATTTGGGATCCGGGTGAACAAGGAAGCGGTGTCCATTGACTGGCCCGCCCTGCTTGAAAGGAAAAATGCAATCGTTTCCCGGCTTGTGCAGGGCATCCATTACTTAATGAAAAAAAACAAAATCAAAATCGTGCAGGGAAAAGCGGCATTCCAGTCACCCCATGTTGTCCTTGCAGAAACGCTGGACGGCACGGTTGAAATAAAAGCGGACCAGTTCATCATCGCAACAGGGTCTGAACCGGCAGCCCTCCCGTTTGCGCTGTTTGACGGAAACTGGATCATCGACAGCACGCAGGCCATGTCTCTTCCCAGCGTGCCTCCATCGCTCGTGGTCATTGGCGGTGGGGTAATCGGCTGTGAGTTTGCGAGCATTTACAGCCGGCTTGGGGCAAAAGTATCGATCATAGAGATGGCCGCGCATATTTTGCCGGGGGAAGATGCGGATATCGCGGGTATTTTAAAAGAGCAGCTTGAAAAAGACGGGGTGGATATTTATACATCGGCTGCCGTTAAAAAACTGGACCGTGACAAGAAATGTGCGCTGATTGAGCAGGGAGGGAACACGCGCGAGATTTACGGGGCGCATGTGCTGGTTGCAATCGGCCGGAAACCGTCTGTCAACGGGATCGGACTCGAAAATGCCGAGGTGGCGTATGAAAAATCGGGCATTAAAGTCAATGAAAAGATGCAGACGAACATCCCCCATATTTATGCCTGCGGGGATTGTATTGGCGGCATCCAGCTTGCGCATGTCGCTTTCCATGAAGGAAAAGTGGCTGCGCTCAATGCATCGGGAATCGAGGCAAGTGCGGATTATAAGGCCGTTCCCCGCTGCATTTATACGTTTCCGGAAATTGCCGCAACCGGCCTCACCGAAAAGCAGGCGAAAGAAGTGTACGGTGCTGTCCGGATCGGCGAATATCCGTTTTCGGCAAACGGAAAGGCGATGATCAGCGGGGAACAGGCCGGGAAAGTGAAAGTCATCATCGAACCGGAATACGAAGAGGTGGTCGGCCTGTCCATTTGCGGCCCGCATGCAACCGAACTGGTCGGGCAGGGGGTATTGATGCTGAACGGGGAAATGACGGCTGATCTGCTTGAACGCTTGATTGCCGCCCATCCGACCGTCTCAGAAGCCATCCACGAAGCCGTTTTAAACGCACAGGGCCATCCGGTGCACGTATAACCATGCCCGGCAGTTTGGGACTGCCGGGCATATTCATTCTATATTGAAAACGCTTTCCACATTCGATTATAATAGAAAAGAACATCACGACTTTCTTCCTGATGCGCAATTTTCTATGATGAGTCGGAGGGATGAAAGATGGCTGTATGTTATTGGAATACGTGGAAAAAGTTTGTCCAGGAAGGGATATTGGATTCTGGGAGAATCAACAACCGGATCGCTGAATCGTGGTACCGCTGTAAAAAACGGGATGTTAACCCCTATTTGCGGAAAGGGCAGCATATCCTACCGGTTGAAAAACTATTGGCACACCGGGAACGGCATAAAGATTTTTTGAATATTGCCGAACGCCATGTGAAAAAGATGGAGCCTGTGTTTCAGGAAGCTGGCATGATGGCGCTCCTGATTGATCCTTGCGGGCATGTGCTGTCCGTATCAGGAAACCGGAAAACCATTTTTGAAGCACAAAAAATTAATTTTGTCGAAGGGGTTTGTTGGACGGAAGAGCGGGTCGGCACGAATGCGATCGGCACTGCGCTTGAGACGGGGGAAGCCGTGATGGTGAACGGCCCTGAGCATTTCTCGGTTGCCTCCCACCAGTGGAGCTGTGCGGCTGCGCCGGTTTACGACAGCCAAAGGAATCTTGTTGGCGTCATGGACTTAACATGCCCGTATACCGAATCCCACCCTTTCATGCTCGCCATGGTTTCATCGCTCGCTTATACAGCAGAGCAGGAAATGGTACGCATGGCAAAAAGCCGGCATGAACGTTTCATCCAAAAGGCTGTTGAACTTTCGGACCAGTACGGGGACCGGTTACTCGCCATTACGGATGAAGAAGGAAAAACCGTGGCGGCAAGCCGGCCGCTCCGGAAGAAATTGCCGGATTATTTTGGCAGAACGATTGAAGAATTGACCTCCCAAACGGATACCATTGTAAACCAATCCATTCCATTGCCTTCCAGCCGGGAAAAAATCGGCACTTGTTTCTTTTTATCTGAAAATAAAAATCTGTCTGGAACCCTTCTTCCAAAAGAAAGGTTCGTCTTCCGCGGCGTCACCGGCATAAGCAAAAGTTTTCAGGAAACGTTGCGCAAAGCCCGGATTGCCTCCCTTTCTGATACCACTTGTTTTATCACGGGTGAGACCGGGACAGGAAAGGAGCTGGTCGCACGTGCCATCCATGAAAACAGTAGCCGGAAAAACGGCCCGTTTATTGCCGTCAATTGCGGGGCTGTGCCGAAAGAATTAATGGAAAGCGAGTTTTTCGGTTATGCCGACGGGGCGTTTACCGGCGCAAAACGGGGCGGCCATAAAGGAAAATTCGAGCAGGCCCATGGCGGAACCTTATTTCTTGACGAAGTGGCCGAGCTGCCGCCTGCCATGCAAACGGCGCTGCTCCGCGTCCTGCAGGATAGAAAAGTTGTGCCGGTCGGTGCCACAAAAGAAGTGGCTGTGGACGTCCGGATCATTGCCGCGACCCACAAGGATTTGCCGAAGCTCGTCAAAGAAGGGAAGTTCCGTGAAGATTTGTTTTACCGCCTGTATGTTTTTCCCGTCCGCCTTCCTGCCTTGCGCGAAAGAAAAGAAGACTTGCCTGCTTTGATTCAGTATATCGGCAGGAAAAAAAATCAAGACTTCGAAATCCCGCCGGCGGTTTTGAAAAAAATGCAGGATTATCATTGGCCCGGCAATATCCGCGAACTGATGAATGTGATCGAAAATGTGCGGCTGCTTGCACTGGCCGGTGAAGAAGAAGTGGAACGGTATGTGGACGAATATGTTTCCGGGCAGACCGGGCTTTGCGGCAAGGAAAAACAGGACGCGCCGCTGACCCCGCGGGAAGCGATTGAGCGCGATATGATCCTTGAAGCTTTGAAACATACGAAAGGAAATGCGGCGGCAGCGGCGAAAATGCTGGATATTCCGCGCAGCACATTTTACAGGAAACTGCGGAAATACGGCTTGTAACGATTGAATGCTAGGTTTCAGGGTATAGAAAAAATATCATCTTGGAACCGGGTGGTTATGTTGTTGGATACCGTATGGAAAGCATTCTCGGACATTCATCTTTTTCGTTTTGCGCTGGGTACGGCAGTGCTGCTTGTTGCCGGCAAGCTGCTGAAGTGGACGGTATCGGTTGCAGCCAAAAGGAACCGCCGGCTGCAAAAAACGGTAGTGCCGGCGGTTTATTCGATTACAAACTGGGCTTGTTTATACGGTGTGCTGATGATTTTCCTGTTTGATTTCTCCAATAACAGGTGGTTGTTTTACCCGCTTTATTCCAAAGGCGGGCTTGATGTCACGCCGTTTTTGCTGATTGTCGCTTTAATGATTGTCACACTCGCGCACCGGCTTGTGAAGCTTCTGACAAAATATGTGCTTTCAACCGTTTATGACCATTACCACGTTGACCGCGGGCTCGGGTATACATTTAACCGCCTCATTTATTATACCGTCATGATTGCTGCACTTTGTATCAGCTTTACAACGGTCGGCCTTGACCTGTCCGCACTCGGGGCGGTTTTAGGCGTAATCGGGATCGGGCTCGGCTTCGGCATGCGCAACATCGCGGCAAACTTCGTATCCGGGATCATCATTTTATTTGAACGTCCGATTGAAGTCGGGGAAACGGTTGAAATCAATGAGGAAACCGGCAGAGTGGAAAAAATCAATCTCCGTGCCACGACGGTCCGGCTCGATAAAAGCGGCACGCTGATTGTCCCGAATCAATATTTTATTGAACAGGTCATTAAAAACCGGACGACGGAAAAGCCTTCTGCCTCCATCCAGGTCAGCGTCAGTTCCGGAATGGATACAAAAAAGGTGGAAAAGCTGCTGCACCAGGCTTTTGAAATAGTGAAAGAAGCAGATCACAGTCTGGCGCCGGATACGACTGCGTCTGTAAAGCTGATCCGGCTGCGGAACCATAGCTTTGATTTTCTTGTAGAGATCCCGCTTTTGCCGGGCAGCCAGAAAGACGGGATTGAAAATGAAATGCGCCATGTGATCGTCCGGCTGTTCCGCGAAAACGGCATTGAATTTGCAAAAGAACCGATCGAACAGGTGATTTTGCGGGACAGTTGAGGCCAACCCAAAAAAGCAGGCACTTTTTGCGCCATCTGCCTTATTGGCGGCATTATGCGTATGATTAAAAAAAGTGAAAAAATTTGCCCCCGCCCCTCCGAAAAGTTATCCTTATAGAAGGAGGGGATGGATTTGGCAAGTTTTACGGAAAAAAAGGATTCGTGCGACTTCACGAAAGTGGCGGAAAATGTGTGGAAACTGGTCGTCCGTTTTCCGTTTGGCATGCGGGAGGTCAATTGCTATCTTTTTAAAGGGGAAAAAGGGTACACCATTGTGGACACAGGGGACTGCCATGAAACGGCGAAGGAAACATGGAACAAAGTGCTGGCATCGGTTTTTCCCATTGAAAAAATTGTGCTGACACATTCGCATCCCGACCATCTCGGGCTTGCGAAATGGCTGAAAGAAAAATACAGCGTGCCTGTTTTCATGTCCGATTTAAGCTTTCAGGCCATGCAGGAAACAAAGGCCCGTTTTGCCGCTTCACATGATAAATACGAAGCGGTTTTGCAAAAACATGGCGGGCCGGCTTTGCCGAAACGGAATTTTGCTCGGGAGATCCCGAAATATGATTTTGAACCGGACGGGCTTTTTAAAAATGGCGAACAGGTCCTGCTCGGGGATGATCCTTACGAAGCGATCCGGACGCCGGGCCATGCGCCGGACCATTTTTGTTTTTACAATCGCAAAGAGCAAATACTGGTGCTCGGAGACCATGTGTTAAAAGACTTGTCCCCCATTGTTGCCGCCTGGTCTGAAAACGACAAAAACCCGCTTGGGGATTATTTTGATTCGCTCGACCGGATTAAAGACCTCCCTGCCAAAGTGGCGCTTCCGGGGCACGGCGGGCTGATCGGCGATGTAAAGGCGCGGGCGGAAAGCATCCGGATGCGCCATGAGCACAGGCTCAAGCAAATGACCATGTCGCTTCAGGAAGGGGAGAAAACAGCGGCGCAAATCTGCCGGGATACTTACGGCGATGTCGCATTAAAGCAATTTTTTGCGCCGTTTATGGCAACGATTACAAGATGCCTTTATCTGGAATCCGCCGGGAAAATTTCGAGCCGGCTGGAGAATGGTAAAATTTTATATTTTTTGCCCTGATATGCCCGCATCTGCTTCAGTTTAAGAAGCAGATGATTTTTTTGCGACGAAGGAACAGGCGTGCAGCAGGCAAACCGAAACCGGATGCGCGGATTTGCGTATCGGCAAGGCTTTAGGCGGGCGATAAATATAGGGCAAGCGGCAAACCGGGCTGACGTTTTCCCTACATATATAGGAATTGGCCTTGGAAGGTTCGGAATATATAATCAGTTGTGAAAGCTATCTTTACAAAAAGTCCTACGGTGTGATGTCAAGGGTTAAAAACAAGTGAATTGGAAATTTTGTTGGCTCTATGTCATAAAAATGGCAATACTGAACTAAGCCTCCAGATAATTGGAATAATCTGGAAGTTTTCAAGTTCAGGCTATCGATGATGGTTACCTGGTTACCTCATCGCGTCACCTTCTTTTTCGGCGCATAAATTTGATCGTTGCGGAGCAGCGCATCGATCAGGCGCACCAGTTTTCTTGCCGTTAAGACGAGGGCGCGTTTGTGTGAGTGCTTATGCACCTCACGATATTTCTTTTGGTAAAAGGCGCGGTACTCAGGTTCGTGTCGCCGGACCAGATTGGCAGCCTCAACCAGGTAATACCGGAGATAACGATTGCCTGTACGCGCAAGCATTTTGTCATCAGCCTCAAAATCACCCGATTGGTGGCGGGGCCAGAACAATCCGGCAAATTTTGCGATCGCGGCTTGGTCGTCAAAGCGCTCAATGTCGCCGATTTCAGCGAGAATCCCAGCACAGCTCACCGGGCCTATTCCCGGAATGGTCTGGAGGGTATTCGGGATTCCATCAAGAACGCGGGCAATCGCCTTATCCAAATCCTTGATTTGGCGTTTAAGATGCCGGATGATCTCAATAGAACTGCCCAGGACCAAGTCAATCGAATCCTCCACACATTTAGAAAGCCGGTAAGAGGACCGGGCAGCTTTTTGGATGGATGCGGCCAAATCCTCGGGATCGCTAAAGCGGCCATGGCCTTTGGTCTGGAGATACATCGCTAAGTCCTCCAGAGGCATTTGGGCAATTTCATCGAGGCTATAGGCCTCAAGCAAAAATTCCGTTATGGCATGGCCGAAGACCGATGTATCCACTTCAAGGTTAAAGGCACTGAATTTGAAAAACAGATGATTCAAAAATACCTGTTGTTCCCGGGTTAAACTTTGAATCAGGTGATAGCGCATCCGTGTTAACCGTTGAAGGGCAAGGTATTGTTCTGACTGAATCACGGATTTCGGCAATCTCCCGAAACGCAAGCGGTCCGCAATTACCCAGGCATCTTTGGGATCGGTCTTGTCCATCTCGGCATAAGCCTTTTTGAAATTTCTCACCAGCTTCGGATTCAGGGTAAACACCTTTGTACGACGCTGTTTCAGCTCGGGATCTTCATGGAAAAACATTGCCGGGTGCCAACTATACACAGATGTGGCCTCCATGGCGATCTGGATGGTGTCATCCGCCTCCGCATGTTGGAGGATGGTGTCTCTTAACTCAGAGGCACCGGGAAGATTGTTTGTCACCGTTTGGGTGGCCAACGTTTCCCCCATTCCATCCATCAGGCAGGCATCGAGGTTTTTGGAGCTCACGTCAATACCGACAAATAAGGGCATATGATTTCCTCCTCTCTGTATTGGGATCGATGGAATCGGACGCTTCGGGATATCCCCAGATGGCTTGCCGATCTGTCAGCCTCGCGTATGAGAACTCATCCGGGCCGTGGGCTGCCTGGAACTGCTCATTTCCAGCACGGAGATCCGGAGGAACGGCCTACGGGTTAGACGTTCAAGCAAGAACCTGGGGATGCAGACTTTTCGAGTAGTCAGGCTACAAGGAGGGGAAGCATTGACCCAAACGATCCTAAGACCATTATCCGGGAACATCGCGAAGCGTCCAAGTCCGAACTTGTATTCCGGGCTCGCCCGGAATACAAAATCTTATATTCACTTGTCAATGAGCAGCAGAATGAACTGGAAATTGACATCCACTTTGGATTTAAACTTATTATACGAGGAGGAACCGCATGGAAACCGTTGACGAAATTTTTCAAACCATTGATGCTGCCTTGAAGAAAGATCCTTCCCGGTCACAAGGAATGAACGCGGTATACCAGTTTAACTTAAGCGGGGAAGAAGAAGGGGCTTACCATGTCGTTATGCGCCCGGAAGGCAGTTACGCCGGGGCGGGGGAAGCGGAGGATCCGAATTGTACGCTCTCTCTGTCATCCGCTGACTTTAAAAAACTGGTGCAAGGCAAAATGAACGGCACGACGGCTTTTTTAACCGGCAAACTCCGGCTGAAAGGGGATATGGGGCTGGCTTTGCGGCTGCAGGACGTTTTGTTGGCATATAACGCTTCGTGATGGAAGCAAAAGAAGCGAAAGGAGGGCAAAATGATTTCATACAAACGGCGGCAGCTGCGAAACACCTGTGAAAATGTCTTCTTTTCCGCTTTTCCGGCACGTGCCGGCCCGGGCAAAAAAAGCTGGCATGCTGGCAAAAGCAATTGATTGACTCAATTCACCAGGATCGCCACAGTTTTGCCGGATTTTTCGCCATTATGTGAAATCCTTTCCCATTCTGTTGCTGCTTTTTCATACGCTTGTTTTGTCCGTTCGTCAAAGCAAACCATCCAAACTTCCTGGACGGAGCCGGAAGTTTCAAGGAATGTGCAAATGGTGCGGACAGCGATCCGGGCAGCCGCATCCACCGGGTAATGGTAAACGCCGGTGCTGATGGAAGGAAAGGCAACCGTCCGCAGCCCTTTCGATTCAGCGAGGCGCAGGCTGTTTTGGTAACTGTTTTCCAATAATTCGGCTTCATGATGGCCGCCTCCCTGCCAGACGGGGCCGGGCGTATGAATGACGTATTTTGCCGGGAGCCGGTATCCTTTCGTTATCTTTGCTTCGCCGGTCGGGCATCCGTTCAATTTCCGGCATTCCTCCAGGAGCCCGGGCCCTGCTGCCTTGTGGATGGCCCCGTCCACTCCGCCGCCGCCAAGCAGTGTTGTATTCGCCGCATTCACGATGGCGTCCGTTTTGGCTTTTGTAATATCGCCAAGCACGATTTTAAAAGACTTCATCCCCATCATCTCCGTTTCTGTTCTTTGTTTTATTTTAGCACAGGAAGAGGCGGATGTTTAAATGCCGGTATAGTTTCATACCCCCCTATCCATACTTTAATTATAAAAAGAAACGGAGGTTTTGATATGGATGCAAGACGTGCGCAGGAAATTATGAACGTGCCGGAAATGGTGACGGTCACCTTGAACGGGGAAAGGATTTACATCGAGCACGTTGACCGGCAGGAAGAAACGGCAACGGTGCATACCCTTGACCATCCGGATAAAAAAATGAGCGTTCCCGTCAACTTTTTGCTGGAACATTAAAACCGCTTTTGAGCGGTTTTTTTCGGTTGACAGCGAAAATACAAACATTTAGAATTTTAGATATGAACGGATTTTCACGGGAGAGGGGTTTGGCCAAATGAATCTGGAAAACAGCACAGCCATTGTAACCGGCGGGGCATCAGGACTCGGGGAAGCAACGGTGAGAAAATTGGTGGAAAGCGGCGCAGAGGCGGTTGTTTTTGACCTTCAGCAGAAAAAAGGGGCAAAATTGGAGCAGGAACTAAAAGGCCGTGTCCGCTTTTTCCAAACGGATGTAACCGACGAGAAAAGTGTCCAATATGCCCTGGAACAAATTGAAAGCGTTAACATTCTGGTGAATTGTGCCGGCATCGGAGCGGCGAAAAAAACATACGGCAAAAGCGGCGCCCATGATCTTGCCTCTTTCCGGAAAGTGATTGAGGTGAACCTGATTGGCACTTTTAATGTGATCCGGCTTGCCGCTGAAAAAATGGCACAGAACAGCCCGAACGAGGAAGGGGAAAGAGGGCTGATCATCAATACAGCCTCGGTTGCCGCTTTTGAAGGGCAGATCGGGCAGGCGGCGTACAGCGCGTCAAAAGGCGGCATTGTCGGGATGACACTTCCGGTTGCCAGGGATCTTGCCGGGCTTGGCATCCGTGTTGTCACGATTGCACCGGGTGTATTTGAAACGCCGCTTTTTGCTTCTTTGCCGGAAAAAGCAAGGGATGCGCTTGGCAAAATGACGCCGTTTCCTCCCCGTCTCGGACGGCCGGCGGAGTATGCGCAGCTTGTCCAAAGCATTGTCCTGAACCCGATGCTGAACGGGGAAACGATCCGCCTTGACGGTGCGATCCGGATGCAGCCGAAGTAATGGGTGTGAGCTGGCGCTGGAAAAATCCGCCGGTAGGCAGATGCGGGAAACATATCTGAAACCGCACGTGCCCGGCGGATTGGACGTTTGCTTAACGTGCCGATAAATAAGATTTTCAAAGCATTCGTCCGGGCCGGGCACCATTTTTCAAAAAGGCCCGTGCAAATGCGGGTTTACAAACGGAATCGCAGGTTTGGAAAACGCAGGGTGTAAGCGGAGTGGAAAATTTTTATGGTGAGGGGAATTCGGATGCGGGAAGCGGTCATTGTAGAGGCGGTTCGGACACCCGTTGGAAAGCGGAACGGATTATTAAGCGGGATCCGGGCGGAAGAACTGGCGGCGAAAGTTTTGCAGGAAGTGGTTAAACGAACGGGGATATCCCCGGATTTGGTGGAAGATGTGATCATGGGCTGCGTTTCCCAGGTCGGGGAACAGGCGTCTGATATTGCGCGGCAGGCAGCGCTGATCGCCGGATTTCCGATTGAAGTGCCCGGTGTTACTATTGACCGCCAGTGCGGATCCAGCCAGCAGGCGGTGCATTTTGCAGCCCAGGCGGTTCTTTCCGGCGATATGGATGTGGTGATTGCAGGCGGGGTTGAGAGCATGTCACGCGTTCCGATCGGGTCCAACAGGAGCGGCGTACAATTTAGCAAGGTACTCACAGCAAAATACAACATGATCCATCAAGGGCTGTCCGCGGATTTGATTGCGGAAAAGTGGGGCATCAGCCGTGAAAAGATGGACCATTATGCGTTGGAAAGCCATAGGCGTGCATTGCAAGCGCAAAAAGAAGGGCGTTTTGACAGGGAGATCATGCCGGTTGAAGCGGAACAGCCGGATGGCATAGCCGTATCGGTTGTGAAAGACGAAGGCCCGCGTGCAGATACATCGGTTCAAAAATTGGCCGCGCTGAAACCGGCTTTTCAGGAAGACGGGCGTATCACGGCAGGCAATGCGAGCCAGATTAGCGACGGGGCAGCTGCCGTTTTAATCATGTCCCGCACAAAAGCAGAGTCACTCGGCCTGAAGCCGCGATTCCGTATTCTCGCCCGGGCCGTTGTCGGGTCCGATCCGACACTGATGCTGACGGGGGTGATCCCGGCTACGGAAAAAGTGCTGCACCAGGCGGGCCTTTCGATTGATGATATAGATGTATTTGAAGTGAACGAGGCATTTGCTTCCGTACCGCTTGCCTGGCTTTTAGAAACCGGCGCCAGTCCGGAAAAACTGAACCCGAACGGCGGTGCGATTGCGCTTGGCCATCCGCTTGGCGCAAGCGGGGCGCGGCTTATGACAACGATGGTGCACGAACTGGAACGAACAAACGATCGTTACGGCTTGCAAACCATGTGCGAAGGTTATGGGATGGCAAACGCGACGATTATTGAGCGATTGGATTAAAAACATGTTGTCTCCGGCTGCAGGCAGGAAAGGACCGCCGCAGCCGGCGCTTTACTGCGGCAAACGGAAAAACCGGGTTTTTCGAACAGGAGGAGTAAAAATGTTTGTAGGGCAACAGCTTAAATGGCATGCCATTCATCAACCGGACCATATCATCACGTCTTACCGGGGAAAGAAAACGACTTATGCCCAATTTTACTGGCAGTCGGTAAATGTCGCCGCTTTTTTCCAAAAAAAGGGATACAACAAAGGGGACATGATTGCCCTTTTTCTCCATAATTCCGATGCGCTGCTCATTGCCTATTATGCCTGCCAACTGGGTGGTTTTACAGCCATGCCTGTCAATACAAAATTGGCGCCGCCCGAAGTGCAGTATATTTTTCAGCACTCAGAAGCAAAAGCCCTCATCTATGATTCCCGCTTGCTTCATATACTGCATGAAATTCCGCGCGAGTTCCATCAGTTCCAATACCGCCTGGTGGTTGGCGGGGAAGACATATTCCGGGCTGTTGCCGGAGAAAATACTGATGCTTTTATGACTCCCCAAATAGAGGCAGATGATACTGCTGTCGTTTTTTATACATCCGGCACAACCGGCAGGCCAAAAGGCGTCATGCTGTCTGCCGCAAATGTCCGGGCAGCGGCGCAAATCTGGTCTGAGGCAATGGATTTAAACAGGGAAGACCGCGTGCATATTGTAACTCCGTTATTCCATTGCGCGGCATGCCATGTCTTTAGCATTCCATCCATCTACCGTGGCGGCACCATGATCATAGAAGAACAATTTTCCCCTGAGAAAACGCTTGAAACAATGGAAAAAGAAAAAGTTACTGTTTTCTTCGGGGTGCCGGCAATGTACAGTATCCTTCTCAATACGCCGAAAATGGCTCAAGTTGACCTTTCTTATTTGCGATTGTTCTGTTATGGCGCGTCTCCGATGCCGTATGAACGTGTGCGCCAGTTAAAAACGCGTTTTCCGAAAGTAAAAGTGCAAAATTTATACGGGCAGACCGAAAATGCACCGGCCGCTTCAACATTAATTGACCGTTTTGCTTTGGAAAAGGCCGGTTCGGTTGGCAAAGCATTGCCGCAAACGGAAATTCAAGTGGTAGATGCGGGCGGTTCACCTGTTCCCGCCGGGGAAGTAGGCGAAATCATTGTTAAAGGGCCGCAAGTCATGAAAGGATATTTGAAAAATGAAGAAGAAACGCGGAGGGTATTGCAAAACGGCTGGCTTTACAGCGGGGATTTGGGCCGTTTCGATGAAGCCGGTTTTCTCTATTTAGTTGACCGTAAAAAAGATATGTTAATCCGCGGGGGAGAAAATGTTTATCCGGTGGAAGTGGAGGAAGTGCTATATGAAATGCCGGAAATTTTGGAAGCGGCAGTGGTCGGCATTCCGCATGAAATATACGGGGAAGTGCCAAAAGCCTATATTGTCGTGAAAAAAGGCGAAACACTGACAGAAGAAAAAGTGCTCGCCCATTGTTCGGGGAAACTTGCAAAATATAAATGGCCGGCCGAAATGGAATTTTTACAAGCACTTCCACGAAATGCGAGCGGAAAAGTTTTAAAACACGTTTTGCGAAAACAAATCTCCGGGGTATAAGGCAAACAGTACGGCAGCAAAAAATCCCCATTTTGAGAAAAGGCGCCCATGCCGTTTGGGAAAAGCGGAATGCTGGCAATTCGCCGGTATTTTTTTGCGTAATTTGTTTTAATAACACTATGTGCTAAAAGATAAATAAATTTTTCATTTCAACCAATTGTTTAAATGTTCACCATTCTATTGCCAGCTGTAAAAAAATAGCCGGATACGCGGATGGATATAAAACGCATTTCCATTTTATAGAAAATGAAAGTGTTTTGGGACAAATCAAAATACACAGTGTGCTAAAAACACAATAAAACAAAAAACCTGCAATTAAAATAACATACGTTCGAGCGTTATTTTTTGTGTGCTGCCGGCACATTTTACTATAATGAAAGAAAAAGGGGTGAGCAGCATGGCGGAAAAGCGGCAAAGGGAGAGTACCGGCTTTTTAATCAAACAGCGCGCCTTTTTGAAACTTTATATGATCACCAATATTGAAAACGGGCGCTGGTACGGGCTGCAGCTTTTGGATGAACTGAAAAAAGAATTTAAGCCGCTCGGTTTCGAGCCGCAGCATTCCGAAATCTACCGGGCGCTTCATGAACTGGAAGATGAGGAGCAAATTTTAACCAAAATAAAAGTAAAACCGGACGGAGCAAAAAGAAAAGAGGTTGTTGTATACAAAATTAAAGACATGGAAAAAGCAAAAGCGTACAAAAAACTTGTCAAGGCTGATTTGGAACGGTGCGAGCAGCTTTTGCAAAAAGCGCTCCGGGATAATTTTTCATAAAAAAAAGCCGGGTGTTCCGGCTTTTTTAATTCACTGTTAAAACGGACGCCCCTTATACTTGATCGATCACCCCGAGCATTTCCAAACCATGGTAAATGCCGGATTCGGTAACGCTTGTCGTCCGGTGTTTTGCATAAGCAAACAGTCCGGGGTTGCTGTTTGCCATCGCAAAACTTTCGCCGACCACCTGCAGCATTTCTTTATCGTTCATGCCGTCCCCGAACGCAACGGCTTTTTCTTTTGGAATGCCAAGGATATCAAGAGTTTTGGCTACAGCCATTCCTTTATTCACTTTATCAAGAATGACGTCGTAACAATGCCTGAATCCGTCAATGTTGACCTGGGATAAATGCAGGCCGGCCAAATCCGCATACAATGCCGCGCCGTTTCCCCGGACATTTACAAGCGTAATGCCCAATATTTGATCATGTGCTTCCGGTGTAAAAGGGGCGTTTTGGCGAAGGTGGATTTTTTTTATAAAACTTTCCACTTCAGGCACATCAAAAGAAGTGATAAAGTTTTGCCGGTCCGTATACAAAACGACTTCATGGCCGTGCTTTTCAGCAATGGCAATAAATTTGTCCACAATTTTTGGATCCATTACCGTTTTAAAAAGGTTTTTTCCTTTATAAACAGCAAGCGTGCCATTATAGCCGATTGCGGATTGAATATCCAGTTCGTCCATCAGCCACGAAATTTCATGAAGCGGCCTCCCGGTTGCCAGAAAGACTTCCATTCCGTACCTTTTTGCCTTGGCCACAGCCTGCTTTGTTGAAGGCTGGATCGTATCTTCCGGTGTCAAAATCGTTCCGTCCACATCTAAAAAAAGTGCTTCATAGTGTCCCATCATTTCGCTCCAGTATGTATGATTTTTCACTTTTACTCTACCACAAATAAAAATGAATGTGAAAAAAACTTCGCTATTGTTGTTTGTCTGCCAATCTTCATGCTATCATGGAAGCATATGGTTACAGAATATAAAAATGACGGGGTGCTTGAAAACATGAATAAAGGGAACAGTCCATCTTACCAACCGAAAAGTGATAAGAATTTTACGGCGCTGATTATCACCGTTTCCCTTATAGTAAATATCATCATTTTACTGCTCTTTTTTACGAACATCGGTTACAAGGGAAAAGTAGGATTTGATATTTATATTTTGCCGAGGCTGAACGCCGTTTTTAACAGCTTTACGTTTATTTTTCTGGTCTGCGCGCTCATTGCCATTAAACGGAAAAATATCAATGTGCACAGAGGATTTGTTCTGGCTGCTTTCGCGTCAACGTTTTTGTTTTTGCTTTCTTACTTGACGTTCCATTATCTTTCGCCTGAAACGGCAAGATACGGCGGGGAAGGGGCAATCCGGGCCATCTATTTCTTTATCCTCATTACCCACAGTTTTCTCGCGGCCATCATTGTTCCGCTTGCCTTGTTCGCGCTTGTGTGGGGATGGACGATGCAGGTGAAAAAGCATAAAAAAATTGTCCGCTGGGCGATGCCAATCTGGCTTTATGTCAGCCTCACCGGCGTTATCGTTTACTTGATGATGGCGCCGTATTATTAAACAACACTGCACCAACCGCCGGCCCGGTTGGTGTTTTTCAATGTAACTTTTGTCATAAATTCTTGTTTTTTATCGAAAATAAAGGGCCGGACATGTATAATAATAGAGAACAGGAAGAAGAGTTTTTGAAGGAGGGATACATATTTGATGGTCTGGACATTAGCAATTTTATTTGCGGTATCCGTTGTGTTGCTGATCATTTCCATCTTTAAAACGCGGAACCTTGCGAAAGAGGAACAGCAGGAATTGGAAACGGTGCATTTGGCACTTATGGATGAAATCAATCATCTGAAAGACGGCATCCAGACGCTTGAACTGGAAATGGAAATTCTTGAAAAAGAAGCCGGTATCCAGCTTTCTGCCTTTGATAAACAGTTCAGGCTTGAAGTGCTGGATTTATATAAACGCAACTACTCTATTGAAAGCATTGCAGGAAAAAAACAAGTGACGCAAGCCGAAATTGAGGAAATCTTGGCCCCGTTTATGGCGGCGAAAAACGAAAGGAGCAAGGTTGCCGGTGGGAATGAATAAATTGAGCAGCTTTGCCGCAGGGATTTTGCTCGCCACGGCTGTAACAGGCGCCGTTTATTTTTCCGGAACAGGCAAAGCAGCGGACAATACGGCGAAAAAAACCAATACGGCTGAAACTGCAAAGCTCTCCAACAGCCAGATGAAGGACAAACTGGAGCAAGCAGGATATGTCGTTCAAACCAAGGCTGCATATGACAAAGATCTGGCCGATGCGAAGTCATCCGCCGAAAAATCTGCAAATACCAAAACCGTCAACCGGGTTGTATTCCAGGTAACGGATGGGATGACCAGCATTGATGTCGGCAGATTGCTTGAGAAAGCAAATATCGTGGATGATGCATTTAAATTCAGTAAAGACGTCGAAAAGAAGGGCATTGAGAACCATCTCCGCCCGGGCACTTATGTCGTGGACAGCACGATGAGTTACGATAAAGTGATTTCAACCATTTTTAAAAAATAATCATGCATCTTAAGCTGCCTACCGTACTGCGGACCGGGCAGCTTTTTTTATGCAGTATTTCCGGTTTACGAAATTTTCTCTTCAATAGTATGATTTTAAATGTTAAAATAAAGAAAACAAGGAGGGGAGACAACAGTGAGAAAGACGAAATTGGTGGTTGCAGGCGTCGGGCATGTCGGTTCGTATGTGCTTGCAAATGCGATGAAACTGGGCCTTTTTTCGGAAATTGCTGTACTGGATAAAAAGGAAGGGGTCGCATTCGGGGAAGCGCTCGATTGGAGGCATGCCACAGCACTTACATATATGCCAAACACAAGCGTGAAAGCAGGGGATTACTCGGAATGCGCCGATGCGGACGTCATTATTTGTGCAGCAGGGCCAAGCGTAATTCCATCGGAAAAAGACGAAATGCCGGACCGGTCAGGGCTTGCCAGGACGAATGCCGCCGTGGTTCGGGAAGTCATGGCAGGGATTACGAAATATACAAAAGAAGCTGTCATCATTTTTATTACAAATCCGCTTGATACGATTGTCTATATTGCTGAAAATGAATTTGGCTATCCGAAAGGGCGGATATTCGGAACAGGCACCATGCTTGACTCGGCCCGCCTCCGCCAGATTGTTGCCGAAAATTACGGCATTGATCCGAAAAGTGTAACGGGGTATATGATGGGCGAGCATGGGTTTACCGCATTTCCGGTTTTCAGCCGTTTAAATGTACAGGGATTCCGCGAAAAAGAACTGGATAGCGTGTTTAAAGGAAAAGAACCGTTGGACAGAGAAACGTTCAGACAAAAGGTGGTGAAAACCGCTTTTGATGTCCTGAATGGGAAAGGATGGACCAATGCCGGTGTCGCTGAGGCTGCAGTCACATTGGCAAAAGCAGTAATGCTGGATGAAAAAAGCATTTATCCGGTTTCCGCCACTTTGCACGGTCAGTACGGATATAACGGTGATGTCGCTTTAAGCATACCAAGTGTCATCGGCCGGGGCGGGATCGAACAACAGCTTGAAATTGAACTCGACGAACAGGAAACATCCTGGCTGCACGAATCGGCAAAATCGATCCAGCATACAATGGCATCGGTAAAAACCGGAAAATCGTATATTCGGGCTTGACCTGAAAGGTGTAAAAGGGCATGAAGAAAAGAAGGGTGTTGAGCATCGTCTCCGCCCGGGCACTTACGTCGCGGACAGCATAATGCGTTACAATAAAGTGATTTCAACGATCTTTAAAAATAGCAAAAAAGCTGCCCGGCCAACAATGGACGAGGCGGCTTTTTCATTGTCTCCACAACGCTGAAAAGAACAAAAATGAGGGCATCCCCATCCTTCAGCAAAAAATGATTTTACTGCGTGCTTATGGATACATCGTGTACAATAATAGGGAAATCCAAACGGGAGGAACAAGGATGAATATCCGTAAAATTCTCATTGCCGGTTTGATGTTTATTTTGATGATCATCATCGGCACTGCCGGTTACGAGTGGACGGAGCACCTGTCTTTTTTTAATGCGCTTTGGCTGACAGTTGTGTCCATCTTAACAATTGGGTACGGGATATGTATCCGGTTACGTTTACAGGAAAAATTTTCACGCTTATTCTTATCCCAATCGCGATCGGGCTGGTTACATACATACTGGCACAATTTGCTGCCGCTTTAATTGAAGGGAAATTTACGAGCGAGGTGAAAAGGAGAAAGATGAATGCAAAAATCAATAGGCTCCATCCACATATCATTGTATGCGGATACAGCAGGGTCGGAAAACAAGTGATCAGCCAGCTGGAAAAAGAAGGGAAGCCCCTCGTCGTCATTGAAAAAAACAGTCAGGAACTGGAAAACACTTCAAATTTATTATATATTACCGAGGATGCAACAGATGACGATGTCCTGATTTCTGCCGGCATCAAACGGGCTGACTGCCTTGTGCTGGCGCTCCCAAAAGATTCGGACAATGTATTTATTACGCTGACGGTAAAAGGAATGAACCCGGATATATGGATCGTTACGCGCGCGGAAAAACACGAGTCAGAGAGAAAACTATACAGTGCGGGCGCCGATAAAGTGATTAATACGGCAAGCATTGGCGGCCATCGTATTGCGTGTCAGTGCTCCGTCCGGTCAGCGTTGAACTGGTTGAAAATGTACTGCAAAATGAGGACGCCTTTTACAGTGTTGAAGAAATCATTGTCGGCGGGCAATCACCGTTATCCGGCCGGTCCCTGAAACATTCTCGGATCCGTGAAATGTACGGGGTGACGGTTCTGGCGTTAAAACGGGGCGAGAAAATTATCAACAATCCTGAACCTTTTGAGCCATTATTGGCAAATGATATTGTCATTGTTTTCGGCCCGGACGAGAAGCTAAGAAAATTTGAAAAAGTGTTAGGATAAAAAAGAACCTTCCTTCTGCATGAAAAGTTTTTTGCATCAGCGCCTTTTCTTTTTGTTGTCAACTGTAATGGTCCGCTTTTTGGCAGCCGGTTCGAACTGAACTTGCACACGATAAACGTTTTCTGTGATTTCCAATATATCTTTTATTTTTCCATTTCTGCCTTTGATTCTGATATCCTGGCCGCAAACTGGAACCCTGTTCACCAGCTGGCTCAGTATATGTTGCTGATTTTCATAGTAATGTACGGTTTTCATCTGAACCCCCCCTTAACCCGTTTTTCTAAACATATGAATTGCACTGTGATTTCATTCGTTCTGATTGGTTGGGGGAACCGTTTTTCAGAGAAGGACGGCCAAGAGAAGGGAGGGGGAATGGCCGTCATTCTTCAAGCCAAAGGAACTGTTGGCCGCTTCTACCTCCTGAAAGAGGTGGAAACCGTGCTGATCAACAAAGCCTACAAATTCCGCATATGCCCAACAAAAAAACAGGAAATCCTATTGCCAAAACAATCGGATGCAGCCGTTTCGTTTTCAACCATTTTTTTGAAGCCATCCATGCAGATATTGTTTTTGAAGAGCTGGAGAATGATGTGAATGGATTTATGTTGAGGATTGTATCGAGGTAGAATGTTTTAATTAGATGAATGCCGGATAGTGAACCTCTCATCACTATTCGGCATTTGTTAACATAAGAGGGGGATAAAGCCCCATACGAAAAAAATAAGTTAGTTAACATAATATATATTATAACTAGTTGAGGAGTAAAATGAAATTTTATCTCAAAAAAGAAGATTACTTTAAACATTGAGACAAAAACGATTTTTTGTGAAATACAATCCTTTATTGCATCTTTTCATCTCATCAGGACGGGATTTCGGTTTATCCGTATGCGGTCGCGGTCATTGATCGTTCCGGGTTTATTCCATCACTCAGCGTTATTGCATTTTCATCTACATTTTTTCACATTCTTTCATTGAATCGCCCTAAATTTTGGCTTATTCTTTTACTTACAATACCAGCACACTCTTTTTGCTTTAAAATTTTTCTTCTGGCTGATTTCCCTGTTTTTGTGCTTTAATGAGCATTCCGCATCGGTTTGATTTTACGCCTGCTTTTTCTTCAAAGTAACTGCAAACGTTTATACTTTTTTGATGGTTTTAAAACTGTCTATTGAGGTAAGTCAATTTTTCGAACTGTTCTTTCCTTTTATTGTAAACCTTTTCTTGCGGTGATACACTAAAAATTGTAAAGAAAAGTAAACGCTTACTTTTTCTATGAATATATCCATCAGGAGGCATGCATCATGTCAGGCAGAGTTGCAGTGATTACAGGGGCCGGCAGCGGGATTGGCCGGGAAACAAGTTTAACTTTTGCACGTAAAGGCGATTCCGTTGTGGTTGCCGATATTGATGAAGAAAAAGGGCTTGAAACGGTGGAATTGATCAAACAAGAAGGCGGAGATGCTGTTTTTGCCAAGACGGATGTTTCCAAATTTGAAGAAGTCGAATCACTTGTCAATCAGGCAGTTGAAATATACGGGACGATTGACGTGATGTTCAACAACGCCGGAATCGGAACGCTCGGGCATATCCTGAGTATGAAAATAGAAGATTACTTGCGTGTCATTGATATCAATCAGCACGGCGTGGCATACGGGATCATTGCTGCAGGCAGAAAAATGCGCGAGCTGGATGTAAAAGGCGTCATTATCAACACGGCTTCCGTATTCGGTTATTTGGCAAATTTCGGTACTTTCCCATATCAGGCTGCAAAAGGCGCTGTCCGGATGATGACGCAAAATGCCGCGCTCGAACTGGCACAATACGGCATTCGCGTCGTCGGCATTGCGCCGGGTTGTGTGGATACCCCGATTATACAAGCTTATAAAGATGCCGGAATGACGCAAAAAATGACAGAACAGCAAATGCGCAAAAAACTGATCCGCCCGGAAACGATCGCAAATGCGGTTTATCTGTTAACGCTTGAAGAAGCAGATGCTATTAACGGAAGCGTTGTCATGCTTGATGACGGCTATGCTTCTTTCAAATAACTTTCTTGGATGCTCAAACTTGCTGCTCTTGAAGTGTTGGAAAAATTTCCGTACACCCCTTCTCCCCCCTTTCCGGTTCAAAAGGGGGAGGCCCTTTTGAACCGGAGTATTCTTGTTCATTTCATCTCTGCCCGCACGAAAAAAGTGGCAATCCAAAACGCTATGCAAATAGACTTTACACAAAAGGTTCATTTTGTCATTTTTGTGGAAAATTATGTTACAATATTCATACAGCTCTCGTTTTTGATCCGTCTGTCTTTGTCCCTGTCCGGGGCGGTTTGAAAGAAATTACGAGAAAGTGGGAGTATGTATGGGAAGTCAATCATTTACATCAGCGCCGTTAGAGGCAGAAAACCCTTTTTTTCGCCGTGCGCTGTTTACGTTCAGCGGTGCGCATTTTTTAAATGACCTGGTGACAACCGGCATGGTTCCTGCCCTTGTTGTCATGTACAAGCATGCGCTCCATTTGAATTATACGCAATCCACTTTAATTGTACTGGTTTCTTATTTTACTTCATCGGTAACACAGCCGGTTTTTGGCATGCTGACGGACCGGAAACCGCGGGTCTGGCTTTTTTCGCTCGGTGTCTTCTTATCGATTGCCGGCCTGAGCCTAACCGCCATTGCGCCATCTCTCCCATGGCTTTTGGTTTTTATTGCGCTTTCCGGATTCGGGTCGGGCGTCTTTCATCCGGAAGCATCACGCGGCACCCATTTTGCGTCCGGGTATAAAAAAGGATTGGCACAGGCAATATTCCAGGTTGGCGGAAATGCCGGGCAGGCTTTCGGGCCGCTTATGATCCCGCTCTTTTTGGTGCATACCGGCATACACGGCCTGATCTGGCTGCTGCCGGTTGCTCTTTTATCCCTTATTTTAACAGCCCCCCTGCTTGGCTGGATGAACAGCAAAGTGCAAAATATCCAGCGCCGGAAAAAAGAAATCGCCGGAAAAAACCATATTCCCGGCGTCATCCTGCTTGTTCTGGTCATTATTTTGCGTTCCTGGTGCCAGGTCGGGGTTGTTATTTTTCTTCCGTTTTACATGAAACATGCAAGTTTGGAAACAAGCGAACTGTTGAACTTTGTCTTTGTCGGCGCCGGGGCACTGGGCACGCTTTTTGGCGGCATTATTTCAGACCGGGCCGGCATGAAACGGCTGCTTGTCGTGTCCATGTTCCTTGCCACGCCTTTTGCGCTTGTGTTGCCGCATTTAAGCGGCTGGCTGGCCGTACTCGATCTGCTCTGTTTCGGTTTCAGCGTCCTTTCAAGCTTTTCTGTCGGCGTCATCTATATGCAAAAGCTGTTGCCCAAAAATATCGCGCTTGCTTCCGGCCTGTCAATTGGTTTCGGGGTCGGCGCCGGCGGAATCGGTTCCGTTTTCATGGGCGGCGTTTCCGATATGTTCGGGGTTGCTACAGTATTTACCATTTTATCTTTCTTGCCCATGATCGGCGCTGTCATATCCTGCTTTTTGCCAAATGAAAAAAGGATCGCAAATTAAAAAGTGGTGTATACATTTTCGCATGTTTCAGCTGTCGGTTCGTAAAAACAATGCAATTTATACCGGGCAACGAACGGCTGGTCATACCATGTGGGCGGGCAGTCCCCTTGCGGCCTGAAATACCATAAACTGTATTTGGCAGGCCAATGCCTTTCGCCGTTAATCACACGTCTGGCCAACCGCCGTTCGCTTTCCCGTGCCCGCTGGTAAAAATACCCGTGTATCACTGCTTCAAAAGCATGCGGCTGATAAACCATTTGCGGAATGGTCCGGATCCCGATAAAATCCGAACAATTCGCCCTGATCCGGTTTATGCCTACATTGCCGACAAGCAGCATGCCAAGCTGCCCCTCCCCTTCTGCTTCCGCCCTTAAAAGCCGTGCCAGTAAATCGATGTCTGCACTTGATGCCCTTACGACTGCCATTTTAAGCCTCCCTGGATTTGCAAATTGCGCACAAGTTCCGCTTTTTATCTTATGCTGCAAAACACCAAAAGAGAACCCCACCTGTGCCTGAAATAAATCAAGCACCCGGGCGGAAAAAACCGGATGCTTGATGTTTGTTAAATCCGAAAGAGTACCGGGCTTTAAGTTTCGGCGCACAGCACAAAAGGGCAATCGGCAGAAACGGATCCTGCCAATTAAAAATTGGTTTCTAAAAATACCGGACAGTGGTCACTGCCCATTATTTCCGGATACATGCCGGCACCTTTTAAACGGCCGGCAAGTCTTTTGGATACGAGAAAATAGTCAATCCGCCAGCCGATATTCCTTTCCCTTACTTTATTCATATAAGACCACCATGTATATGCGCCTTCCCGCTCAGGATAAAAATATCGGAACGAATCAATAAATCCGCTGTTCAGCAGCCCGGTCATTTTATCGCGCTCTTCCGCTGTAAACCCTGAATTGCCGATGTTGCTTTTTGCATTTTTTAAATCAATTTCCTGATGGGCAACGTTCATATCGCCGCATACAATGACCGGCTTCTTTTTATCAAGATCCGTTAAATAGGCCCGCATCCGGTTTTCCCATTCGAGGCGGTAACCGAGGCGGGCAAGATCGCGCTGGGAATTCGGCGTATAAACATTGACCAAATAAAAATCTTCATATTCGAGTGTCAAAATCCGGCCTTCCGGTTCTGTCCGATTTTCCCCGACGCCGTAGCGCACGGAAAGCGGTTCTTTTTTTGTAAAAACGGCCGTGCCCGAATACCCTTTCCGCTCGGCATAGTTCCAATATTGATAATAGCCGTCCAAATCAAGGGCGATCTGGCCTTCCTGCAGTTTCGTCTCCTGCACGCAAAAAATGTCGGCGCCGGTTTCTGCAAAAAATGCAAGAAACCCTTTTTTTACACAGGCGCGGAGCCCGTTCACATTCCAAGAAACAAATTTCATCCCCGGTTTCTCCTCCATTGCATTTAAAAGTTCAGGTGTTTTAATGCTTTATAAACCGCAGCGACGTCCGCATTTTCAGCGATTTCTTTCGGCGTTTTGCAAACGGCGGCGCCGGCTTCAGCCAGTTTTTCCGTTTTCTTAATTGTGCGATTATACACAAACAAATCGAAATGCGCATCTAAAAGGCGGCAGGCCATCGGAGATCCCATATGCCCTAAACCAATCCAACCTATCTTCATGACAAAAGCCTCCATGTTTAGACAAATTCACCTAAAAGCCATCAGCTTTAAAGGGATATTCTGTTCTTATTCTAATGTTAAAGAAAAAATGCGGCAAGAAATACGCAATTTTTGTATAAATATTTGGCGTTTGTATTGAAGAAAAAAGCGGTATTATACAAGTATAATTGATGTTCGCCAATCCTTATGCGGGGGGGTGGGAAAAGTGAAAATCAAAGTCGGAAGTTGGAATATGTTAACGCTCCAAGACAAGTTATCGATTTTAAAAGCCATCAGCCGGCGAAACAAACGTGGGCATCAGTAAAAAGGCGCCGGTACGAAGCAGGCGCCTTTTTCCACTCTGTATAAGTGCTCCCTATTCTTTACGGCCATATCCCTTCATACAGCCGGATATATGCTTTTGCAGAATTCTCCCAGCTGAAATCAAGCCCCATCACCCGTTCAGACAACGACTGCCATGTTTTCGGCTGGTAGCGGAAAAACCAAACGGCCCTTTCAACTGTGTAAAGCATATCGTGCGCGTTATAGTTTGCGAACGAAAAACCGTTGCCTTCGCCTGTGAATTCATTGTATGGCTTTACGGTATCTTTCAGCCCGCCGGTTTCACGCACAAGCGGCAATGTGCCATACCGCATGGCGATCAGTTGCCCGATGCCGCACGGTTCAAATTTGGATGGCATTAAAAATAAGTCACTGCCCGCATAAATTTTATGTGAAAGGGCTTCATCGAAATAAATATGTACGGATACCCGGCCCGGATACTGGTTTTCAAGATGCCGGAATGCTTCCTCGTACTGATGCTCGCCTGTGCCAAGAAGGACAAACTGGACATTTAAACTTAACATCTCATGTATTACATGTAGCACCAGATCGATGCCTTTTTGTTCCACCAGCCTTGTCACCATCGATATAACGGGAATGCCGGAATCCGGCTGCAAATGGAAAGCTTCCTGCAAGGCTTTTTTATTCTTTAATTTTCCCGGATAGTCCTCATATGTAAAAAACAGCGCGTCGTCTGTTTTGGGATTATAAGCATCCGTATCAATCCCGTTGACAATGCCTTCGAAACGGTTGCTTTTCATCCGCAAAAAGCCGTCAAGATTTTCCCCGTAATACGGCGTCTGGATTTCCCGGGCGTATGTCGGGCTGACGGTTGTAATGGCATCTGCATAAGCAATCCCCGCCTTTAAGTAGCTGACATTCCCATAAAACTCAAGGCCATCCACATGGAAATACAATTCGCTTAAATCGAGAAGATCAGACAGAACACTTTTTGGAAATACGCCCTGGTAGCGCAAATTATGAATCGTAAACATCGTTTTGATGCCCTGGTAGAAAGGATGGCTGGAAAAATGCGCTTTTAACAGCACGGGAATCGGCCCGGTTTGCCAGTCATGGCAATGGATGACATCCGGTTTCTCGTTCAAATAAGGAAGAGATTCAAGCACTGCACGCGAAAAAAAGGAGAACCGTTCGCCATCATCGAAATAGCCGTAACTCCCGTGCCGTTTAAAATAATACTCGTTGTCCAAAAAATAATAGCGGATCCCCCCTTCCTCCAATGTTTCAATCCCGCAATACTGCTTCCGCCACCCAACCGGCACGGTCAGGCTTCCCATAAAGGAGAGGCGCGCTTTTACTTCGGGTTTTAAATCTTCATATTTCGGCAGGATGACTGCCGGATGGATCCCCGCTTTTTTCAAAGCTTTGGGCAATGCCTGGATAACATCGCCCAGCCCCCCTGTTTTAATAAATGGCGCGCATTCTGAAGCAGCGAATAATACGTTCATCTTGTCCCCTCCATCAAATGATCTCTTTTTTGCATAATACTTTTGGATGCGACGGAGTCCCGACAACCACCTTATGCTGGGTAACGACCACCTGCTTGTCTGCGATGACATTTTCCAATACCGCATCTTCTTCCACTTCTGTTTTTTGCATGATGATGCTGTTTTTCACGACTGCCCCTTTTTTGATTTTCACGCCGCGGAAAATAATACTGTTTTCCACTGTCCCTTCAATTAAACAGCCGTTTGCAATAAATGAATTTTTTACGTCCGCTGTTTGTCCGTATTTTGCCGGCGGCTCATGTTTGATCTTGGTCAGAATTTCCCAGTCGCTGTAAAAGAAAGCGCGGATCGTATCCGGGTCGAGCATGGCCATGTTTGCCGCGTGGTAACTGTCCATGGAGTGGATAAAGATCATATTGCCGCGGTGGTGATACCCCTTAACTTTAAATTTATGGACATTCGCTTTGATCGCATCCCGCAAAAAGTCATATTCTCCGTTTTCAGAACAGGTTTGGATGAGATCCATCAGCAACAGTTTTGACAGCACATAGGTTTCCAGGCAGACGAAGTCGCCCTTTTGCGGAGTGGTAAACAATTCGATGTCCCGCACGTTGTCCTCTTTATCTACCACCACTTGATGATAGTTCGGTTTTTGGATCGGCTCCCCGTCATATTTCCTGTATACAACCGTGATATCTGCCTGGCTTTTCTCATGGAATGCGACCAGCTCGCAAATATCGAGTTTGCTGACGTTGCTTCCCGGCGAGATGATGACAAGGTCTGCCGAGGCGCGTTCAAAGAATTCGCGATGATCATAAAAGCCCTGGATATCCCCCTTCAATTTTGCATTATCGGCAACCGGCGGCAGAATAAACAGCCCGCCGTCGTACCGGTCCAAATCCCATTCCTTTCCTGAACCAATATGGTCTATGATCGATCTGCCGTTGTCTTTCGTAAAAACGGCAACCTGGGTAATTTCAGCATGAATGAGATTGGAAAGCGCAAAATCAATGAAGCGGTATCTGGCGCCGAACGGAACGGAAGCAAGGCAGCGGTGTTTCGTTAGCTCCTTTAAAATCGGCTTTTCGTTGATCAAATTGATAACTCCTAATACGTTCGTCATGTTTCACCCGTCCCTTTTATAAAACTTCTTTTATTTCCGCTTCTTCTCCGTTTTGCGGACAGCTGTACAACTGAATATCATTTGGCTTTGAAGGCGTGATTTTTTTGCCGTTTTCAATGACGGTGCCGCTCGCAATAATGGCGCGTTCGATCGTCACATTGCTGCCGATCGTGACACTCGGCATGATGACGGAATCCCGGATCGTGCTGTTTTTGCCAATATAGACATGATCCGAGATGACGGAATGGAAAACATCCCCATAAATCCAGCTGCCTTCGTTGATGAGCGCGTTTTTAATATTGGATTGGGGCGCAATGTATTGCGGAGGATGGTTCGCATCTCCGGTGAAAATGCGCCAGTCCGGGTCATCCAGATCAAATGCCGGTTTTTCTTCCAGCAGGTCCATATGTGCTTCCCAGAAGCTTTGGACCGTGCCGACATCTTTCCAATAACCTTGGAATTTATAAGCATACATTTTCTTTTTATCCTTCAGCATTTTCGGAATAATGTCTTTCCCGAAGTCATGCGAGGAAGCGCTGTTTTTCTCGTCCTGTATTAAATATTCGCGCAAATGCTTCCAATTAAACAGATATACGCCCATGGAGGCAAGATTGCTCTTTGGGAATTTCGGTTTTTCTTCAAATTCAACAATGCTTCCTTCCGCGTTTGTTACCATAATGCCGAAGCGGCCTGCTTCCTGCCACGGGACTTCAATGACGGCAATGCTCGCCTGCGCCCCTGCTTCCACATGCGATTTTAACAGTTTCCGGTAATCCATTTTATAAATATGATCGCCTGAAAGAATCACAACATATTCCGGATTGTAGTGGTCAATATACTGGATATTTTGGTAAACCGCATTGGCCGTCCCCTTATACCATTCGCCGCCGTCTTTCCCTACATACGGCGGCAGTACGGTTGTACCGCCGAAATTTTTATCCAGGTCCCACGCTTTCCCGTTTCCGACATACGAATTTAAGAGATGGGGTTCATATTGCGTCAGCACGCCGACGGTATCAATGCCCGAGTGCATGCAGTTGCTTAGCGAGAAATCAATAATTCTGTACTTGCCGCCAAAAGGCACTGCCGGTTTTGCCAGCTGGGATGTCAAATCCCCGAGCCTTGTTCCCTGTCCGCCTGCTAAGAGCATTGCCATCCATTTCTTTTCTGCCATTATTTTTTGCCACCCCTTTGCCGTTTTGTTGATTGCTTTTTAAAGATCAATGCACTGAGTGGGGGAATGCTGATTTCCATACTGTATGGCTGGTTATGAAAAGGCTCCTTATCCACTTGGATTGCTTTTTTGTTCAACAAACCGCTGCCGCCGAACTGTTCATCATCCGTATTGAAAATTTCAATATATTTTCCGAATGAAGGCACGCCAATTCTGAATTTGTCATATTTGTTTTTTGAAAAATTGCAGAGGACGATGCAATAATCCCCTTTCCGCTTTCCTCTTCTCATAAAAATTATGATGCTCTGCCTGCGATTATTCGGATCAATCCATTCAAAGCCTTCAGGGTCATGGTCCTGCCGCCACAAGCTTCTTGTGTTTTGATAGAATGTGTTCATGGCTTTTGTAAACTGAAAGAAGGTCCGGTGCGTTTCAAAATCCAGCAGCATCCAATCCAGCTGCGTCAGGTCTTTCCACTCGTCAAACTGTCCGAATTCGCTTCCCATGAATAATAATTTTTTACCCGGATGGGTCATAAAATAAGCATAAAGAAGGCGTAAATTTGCAAACTTTTGTGGAAAATCCCCGGGCATTTTATTGAGCAGCGATTTTTTTCCGTAAACCAGTTCATCATGCGAAAAAGGAAGTACATAGTTTTCCGAAAAAGCATAGTGCATGGAAAAGGTGAGGAGATCGTGGGCATCAGGCCTTTTTTCCTCCGGTGTCTGCATATAGGTGAGCACATCATGCACCCAGCCCATGTTCCATTTATAATTAAAGCCGAGCCCGCCCGCGTAAACCGGCGCTGTCACGAGTGGCCACGATGTTGCTTCTTCTGCAATCATTAAGGCATGCGGAAACTTTTTAAAAACGGCTTCATTCAGCTTTTTGATAAACTCGACAGCTTCCAAATTGACGTCACCGCCATATTGGTTTGCCAATTTCTTTTCGTCTCCCCTGTCATGGTTCAAATAAATAAGAGAAGAAACTGCATCAACCCGGAAGCCGTCAATATGATAAACGTCCATCCAAAAAAGGGCATTGGAAATAAGAAAACTGAAAATTTCAGGTTTCTGAAAGTCAAAATTGTATGTACCCCAAATCGGCCGTTCCGCCATGTCAGGATCTGCAGGCTCGAACAGCGGTGTTCCGTCAAACCGGCCAAGGCCGTGGGCGTCTTTGCAGAAATGGACGGGAACCCAGTCTAAAATCACCCCAAGGCCGTTCTGATGGCATTTGTCGATAAAATACATGAAATCTTCCGGCTTCCCGTACCGGCTCGTCGGTGCATAGAAACCGGTAATCTGGTAGCCCCATGACCGGTCAAACGGATGTTCCATCATCGGCATAAGCTCGATATGCGTATAGCCATGGCCGGCAACGTATGGGACCAGTTCGTCTGCCATTTCACGGTAGGTGTAAAAATCACCATTGGCTTTTTTCTTCCATGAACCGAAATGCATTTCATAAATCAGCATCGGCTCGTGGTATGGGTCGGATTTTGCTTTATGGCTCATCCACTTTCTATCATGCCACTGATACATGCCGGGATCATAAATGACAGATGCCGTTTTCGGGCGTACTTCCGAATAGAACGCATATGGATCCGCTTTAAAAAAAGTATTGCCTGAAGGTCCTGTAATTTCATATTTATACAGTTCACCAGGCGCGAGATCCGGAATAAATAATACCCAGATGCCGGAATCTTTGAGCCGTTTCATTTGGTGTTTGCTGCCATCCCAGCCGTTAAAATCGCCGGCTACGGCAACGGCTTGCGCATTCGGCGCCCAAACTGCAAACCGCACGCCCTTTTTTCCTTCATACTCCATGGCATGTGCTCCGAACAAAGTATAGCTCTCGTAAAGGGTGCCTTCGTGGAATAAATAAAGCTCGAAATCAGTGGGCAGGACTTGTTGCGAATTTTTTACTGAATTTTCCAATGTCGCACCTCCGCTATTTCATCATACTTTTACTATTCGTTATGAATTTTACGAATCCTGCAAAAAAAGCCGTCTAATTTTGTCGAAATGGAGACAAAATGATTTTATTTTCAAATCCGCCATTCCGTTTACCAATAGAAAAAAGCTGTTTTAAATGTGCCGCATTGGTTTGACATGCAATGAATATGCGGGCTGCGGATTTAAAACAGCTTAAAATTGACTGTTCAATTGTTTAACGGACGTCCATTGTTTTGAAAAACTGGTATGCCAAAGAAACAGACCAGGCAAGCGGCTTATTTCCATTTGGCACGTACTTGCCGCCGATATAAAGTTCCGGGATTTCCCAATTTTCCGTAATAATGCGCTTGGTTTTTTCCACATATCCATTTGCCTTATCATACATACCCAGTTCATAGAAACATAAACCAAGCCACGGAAAACCAAAGCACCATTCGGCTTCTGCGCCTTCGTTATAGTATTGGTCGTTGACATAGCGGATCACGCCATATTTCCGTTCAAGCGTAGTGGTGACATCTTCCAGTATTTGAAGCGCCATGCCGCGGCTGACAATCCGGTAAGGGTAAATGAGCGACAGTAAGGCAAGGTCGGTCGGTTTGCCTGCGCTCTCCCGCGGCAGCAGTTTATAAAGTGTTTCTTCCCCTTTTTCAATCAGCCCATCCTTCACATGCACGAGCATCCTGACTGCTTTTAAGCCGGCAACGCATGCCCCGACACTTGAAGCATGCACCTCCATATTCTCTTCCCACATGCCGTTATCTTCGGCCTGCCAATACTCCAGGCACTCGAGATAGTCAACCAGTTTTTGGATAATCTCCAAATCTTTTTGGCTGCGGATGATTTTCTGGCCGTGGTGGATGCCTTCCCCTACTCCCCAAAGAAAAGCCCCAATAGCATCATTTTGGGCATGGCCCCATTCTTGCGGGAGTTCCTTGAGGTCAGTGGAATAGCGGGCGTGAATATATTCGTATAAATACCGAGGCCTTTTCTTCGTATGAATGTCAATTTTCCACTCATAACGGATAAACAGATCAAGCAATGCGTGGTATGCTTTTTCATAGTACGGGGACGGCGTGGCTAAAAAGGGCAAAACGGTATATACGACATCTCTGATCCAAACATAATGGTAGTCGGAAGACAAACTGGCGGTATAAGCACCGTTTGGCAGGCGCATCCGGTCAATGACCTCAACAGCTTTCTCGATGTTCATCATTCTTCACCTCCAAAAAGTTGATCCATACCATTAGTGTTGGCAAGACGCTGATCCTTTTATAACCATTCCAACATAACTCCCCTGTTTTAAAGCGCTTTCATGAAGATCTTTGCTTTTTGCAGATGCATTCAAGCGGGAAAAGCCCTGGTTTGGCAAACGGCGATGCTGCCATTTGCCGGCCGTTTCTTTTCCTGGACGGTTGTTTTTTATATATTATGTCTGCATTTGTTGGATGATTATTTAGAAAGCCTAATCAATCCCGATTTTTTTGCCCGTTTCTGCCCGCTTAAATTCTGGCATCCCGGAGTTTTTTCCGTTCCATTCCCTTAAATGTTTGTTTTGGTTTTATTTTTATTGTGTTATCAGCACATAGTGTAATTTGATTATTTAGATGCGGCATGTTCCCCGGTTTGGCGTTGCAGTGCCCTTGATTCTTATTTATTTTTTGTTATTAGCACAATGTACAACAGGATCATTTAAATTATGGGGTGATTGAAAAATAGGCTAATGATTATGTGTTTTTAGCACATTGTGTCTTTACTTTTTATTCGTTCTGCTTTTCAGCCGGATTTTCTTGTTCAACTTCCATTTCTTACAGATACTGGTTTTTATTTGAGACGATGCAAATATGCAGGATGTGTAATTTTGCCCTTTCTGCACAAGCTAGAATTGATATTCGGTATGAATATCAGCGGTATCCAAATCCTTCCAAGAGGTGATCGTATGAGCTACAAAGACCAGCTGGATCCGCATTCGGGGTTGTTCCATCACAACTGGACGCGGCGGAAACATACAAATTCCCAGGTCAATGGCGAGACGGAAGTCACACAAAACACCATCATCTTGAGGAGCAATGCAAAAGCGCATCGCTGGTGAGGATACTAAAAAGGCCGGGATAATTACCGGCCTTTTTTGGGTGTGGCAATAAACGGAAATTCGCTGAAACGCTTGTTTTTCGTTTAAAATCATGCTATATTGATATAGCGATGAGCTGAATTGCGTAAGCCGGCAAGGCAACCTTTTTGGAATGCACAATGTGGAGTGCAAGCCTTAGCCGCCGTAACACAAGATCGGAAAAAAGCGCCCCGGACCGGGCGCTTTTTTCATGTTTATATGGCCGCCACATAGGTTTCTTCCCGCCATGCTTCATGCATGGACCGGACAATGAAATCGACCGGGCGGGCTCCCGAAATCGCATATTTCCGGTTGATGACCATAAAGGGGGCAAAATCCGCACCCAACAGATCTGCCTCTGCCTGGTCTTTTTTGATATGCTCCAAGTAAACATCCGTTACAATGGCCTGTTCAGCCTTGCCTTTATCCAGCCCGGCCATTTGGGCAGCCTGTAATAAATCTCCTTTGCCTGGTGAGGGCTGCCTGGCATACGTTTCAAACAGGGCCTTGGCAATAAACGACTGCTTCCCGTGTTGTTTTGCAAAGTGCAGCAGTTTATGGCTCCCTTCAATATGTACTTCTTTTTCGGGGTTTTTCATGAAACTGCGAAATTCCAGTTGAATGCTTTCCCTGTGGCCAAATTGTTCCAGTGCCTCGCCAAGCCTAACAAAGGCAAGATAAGAATCCGCCGATGAAAAATCCGACCATAATTCTATTTTCATAACTTTATAGCTCCTTAAGCCTTTCAAAATCCTTTAAATTTTTTTGCCGGTGATCATTAAATCGTGCATGCGCCCGTCAAGCACAGCCACTTCTTTCAAATGCCCCCAGGTTTCAAACCCGAAGGATGCAAATAACTTTAAACTGGCCTTGTTTTCGCTGAAAATAAAGCCGAGCAGTGTTTCCACCCCAAGCTTCGGGCAGGCTTCCAACATTTTCCTGAGCAGGTACTTCCCGGCCCCTTTTCCTCTCCATTTTCCGCTGACATAAATGCTTACCTCGGCTGTAGGCTGGTAAGCAGGCCTTCCGTAAAAATCGCTTAAACTGATCCAGGCAGCAATCTCCCCGTCTGCTTCCAACACCCAAAGTGGCCGGCTTTCCGGCTGATGGGCTTTAAACCACGGCAGCCTTTCTTCTACGGTGACCGGAACCGTGTCAGCCGTTATAATCCCGTTGCCAATGCAGGCATTATAAATGTCCAGGATCTCCTGCAGATCTTCTTCTGTGGCATCTCTGACCAGACCATGCTGTATCATCGCTCATTTTCCCTCGATTGTAAAAATGACCTCCGTTTCCGCAACGGAAGCTTTGTATTATAAACAACATTTTATAATAATTTCCCGCAATTGAACAGCTTTTTATGCCTTACACACCAGGCCATGATGGAAACACCCGGTATTCAGGCGCCCGGCTTCCGGATCCTGTCGGCATTTCCGGTTTTCAAAAGAGCAGCAGGACAGCCGCCGCGGGCACCGTTCAAGCCTTGTCTGCGCCCAAAATATCCATAAAATTTTTCAAAATACCGGCGGTTAATCCCCAAATGACATACTCCCCGTAGTAATAAAAATACTCGTCCATTTGCTGGCTATTCCATTTATATGATTTGCCGCCCTGAATTAAATGGAAAGGAAAATCCTGGTCAGGCTCCACCTTAAATTCGATCCGGTAACATTCCGGCGCTATTTTGGCGAAATGTGAAAGCGGGACCGTAAAGACTTCTTCCACTTCGCCCGGATTCGGATGAAAAGGCGCATCCGGCAAAAAACCTGCAAACGGAAAGATCGCACGCCTTCCGTATGATGAAACGACATAGTCAAGCGGGAACACGTCCCGGATGACAGACGCGTCAATGCCCAATTCCTCGGTTGTTTCCCGAATCGCGGCTTCCATCGGGTTTTTATCCGTCGTCTCAATTCTGCCGCCCGGAAAACAAATTTCCCCCGGCTGTTTTCTTAACTGCCGGGACCGGACTTCAAATAAAACGTGAAGGCCATCGCCTTTTTGAACGAGCGGCAACAGGACCGCAAACTGGGACAAACGGTCCATCCCAAAAACGGACGGTTCCCGCTTTTTTAACTTTTCGATAATGAATGTCTCGTTCAATCGATTCCCCCCTTTTTTATTAGCGTTTCCATGATGTGAAAACAGTTTTCCCTATACCTAATATATACCACAGTTTTCAAGAAAAGGATGCATTTTTCTCCCCTCCTGCTTTCTCTCCCGGAGCAGAAGCCATAACCGCACATAAATCGGGCATAATGATCAAAAAGCATGTTTTCCACAAAAAATACAGGGGAAAATGCATGCAAAAGGTTTACTTTTTCGCAAACATTGAATATAATAGTACCAGATAAAGTTTTCCCTAAGGAAACTTTTTTGTTTCGGGGTTAAAGTTAAAGAAGGGGGAAACATCTAATGAGTGAAAAAACGATGAGCCAAAAAATGCCAGGCTGCACGTCCCATAATACAACGAGCGCACAAGCCGTGCTCCGAGGGGATGTAAAAGGGTTAAAACGGATTTTACCTTTCCTTGGCCCGGCCTTCATTGCAGGCGTTGCTTATATCGATCCCGGCAATTTTGCCACCAATATTACGGCAGGATCGAAATACGGCTATATGCTGCTTTGGGTCATTGCCTTTTCAAACTTAATGGCCGTTTTAATCCAGTCCCTTTCCGCAAAGCTCGGCATTGCAACCGGGAAAAATCTGCCGGAAGTTGCGCATGACCGTTTTTCAAAACCGGTGTCGATATTTTTATGGATCCAAAGCGAGCTTGTCATTATTGCAACAGATTTGGCAGAATTTATCGGCGCGTCTTTGGGCCTGTATTTAATTTTCGGCCTTCCGCTGCTTCCGGCCGCATTGATTACAGCAGCCGGATCGTTTGCCATTCTCGAATTGCAACGCCGCGGCTACCGGTCATTTGAGGCAGTAATTGCCGCCCTTGTGATGATTGTTGTGCTCGCTTTTGCTTTGCAAACGTTTCTGGCAAAACCGGAATGGGTGAAAGTGCTCGGCGGGCTTGTCACGCCAAAATTCGATGGCATCCAAAGCGTTGTCCTGGCTGCCGGCATTCTTGGCGCCACCGTCATGCCCCATGCCATTTATTTGCACTCTTCATTGACGCAAAACAGAATCGTCGGGAAAAATGAGCTGGAAAAAAGAAAAATTTTCAAATTTGAATTGATCGACATCATCATCGCCATGGTGATTGCCGGGGCCATCAATATGAGCATGCTTGTGATTGCGTCCAGTGTATTTTATAAACACGGCCTTGTCGTGGAAGATCTGGATGTCGCGTTTCGCGAGTTTTACACCCATATCGGTCCGGCAGCGGCTATCTCTTTCGGCCTCGGCCTTTTGATTGCAGGGCTTTCCAGCTCCTCTGTTGGCACATTATCCGGTGATGTCGTCATGCAAGGATTTATCAACAAACGGATCAATCTTTATTTGCGCCGTGCGATCACAATGATCCCGCCGCTTCTCATTATCATGCTGGGCACCAACCCGACAAGCGCGCTTGTCATAAGCCAGGTCATTCTCTCATTCGGGATCATCTTTGCCCTTGTCCCGCTGATTCTGTTCACGAGTAACAGACAGATCATGGGTGAACTGGTGAACCACCGGATAACGAGCATCATCTCCTGGATCGTGGCAGGATTCGTCGTATGCCTGAACCTGTTCCTTTTGATTGATACGTTTATATAAAGTGAAACAGCCCTTCCATCAAATGGAAAGGCTGTTTTTTTATTTGCCGCTGCTTCCCGGTTGAGGAAAACAAGGGCATTTACCGTTTGTCCGCCATCGCATCCAGCATCCAGATATCCTTGTCAAACCGGGCCAAAAACCGGGTGAGCAGATTGACGGTGGCGTCGTCCTTTCTTTCTTCCGCCAGCGGAATCCCCGTTTCCAGGATCTCCTTTGCCAGCTGTGCCAAATCCTCCCTTAATTGCTGCAGCAGTTCGCCTTCTTCATTATCCGCGCTCGCTTCAACAAGCGTCTTCCGGTCCAGGAATTTCGACATGGTTGCAAGCGGCCGTCCCCCGATTGCCAAAATCCTTTCGGCAAGCACATCCATTTGTTTTGAAAACGCCTGGTACAAATCTTCAAAATAAGCATGGAGCGTAAAAAAGTTTTTCCCCTGAATATACCAGTGGTAACGGTGCAGTTTGATATAAAGCACTGTAAAATTTGAAAGTTCCTGGTTTAAAAACCGGACCAGTTTTTCTTCATCCAATCCACACTTCCCCCCTTTTTTAGGCCGGCCATTGATGGGTCCCCGTTAGATTATCTCCGTAGGGCTTTTCTTATGCATATTTAACGCCAAATCTCAATTTTTATTTTTTTCACAAGCTTGCGGACCAGTAAAAATATGCCGTAACCGCACAATCCGCCCGTTGTATTCAGCAAAATGTCATCCACATCAAAACCCCCGACATGGAAATATCCTTGAATGATTTCCGCCAAAGCCGATGCCAGGCAAGACAGCAATCCCATTATCCAGGCCTTTCTCAGCCGCCTAAAAAGAATAGGCAGGAAAAACCCGAACGGCATAAACATGAAAATATTCCCAAACAGATTGGAAAACCAGACTTCAAATTGAAAGTAACGGTAATAAAGGATATACATCCGGATCGTTTTAAACGGGATAACATTTTGGCTGGCAGAATTGGGCGCATGGCGGTACGGGATAAAAAACAAAAGTTCCATTAAATAAGCAGCATACACAATGAAAACGAACAAAACGGCCGCATTGATTTTTTTCCGGTTGTTTTTTCCCATATCATCCTCCAGCGGTCCGGGCAAGCCCCCATTATTATCCTATTCGGCGGGTGCGCACGCTATGCGCCGCCTGTACAGCCTGATGCGTGCGCCGTCCCAAAAAAAGCAAAGAAGAGACCTGCTCTGGCAGATCCCTCCTTCACCCGGCCCTTTGCCGCCATTTTACCCGAATTTGCCCGCTGTATCAAAACGCAATATCGCGTTTTTGAAAATACCAAAAGGTCAAGGCCATAAAAACGGCATAATAAACAGCCAGCGTGATTAATGAAAACGGCAAGGTGACGCCATCTGTAAGTTTATCCTGATACGCATAGACGGACAAGTCCAAATGCGGGAAGATCAGGAATTTGAGCCAATGGTACCGGTCCATCAGAAACAGAAAAATCCCGCCCAGTGTGTTTGTGATAAACAGGGCAAAAATGCCGATCCCGACAGCCAGCGCCTGGCTCTTGAACAGGGTCGAAAGCATGAACGCAATCGCGCTTACCATGACAAGGCTCGGCAGATAAAGGGCAAATTTCAGGAAAAACTGCGGACCGATTTCTTTAATTTTATATTGGCTGGAATCCAAAGTATTTTCGACCATTTTCATATGGAAACTGCCGGATCCCTGAAAAATGATGCCGATCAAATAGCCGGCTAAAAGCAGGACAGCAAGCAGTAATACCGCGTAGGCTGTTACAGCAATGTATTTGGACAGCAAAATTTTCCATCTCTCATGCGGGCGGATCATCAGTTGCTTAATCGTTCCGGATGCAAATTCCGATGAGACATTGGCGCTCCCGACGATTACACTGAACAAGGTGACAAATGAACCAAGCGGAATGACCACATTGTTCATGAAATGCCAGTTTGAATGGGCATCCGGATTGATATTGTATTTCAAATAATCTTGCTTTCTTTGGATGGTTGGCGCAAGGTCCGCGTATTGTTCAGGATCCTTTTTCATGAGTGCCTCATCCGCTTTGATTTCTTTCTCGATTTTCGTGCGCCAGTTTGGATCGTCTTTGCCGTAAACCTTATTGTAAAACAGTGCAGCAATCAGCACGAACGCTACAATCAGGAGCATATAGACCCATGCGCTTTTCCGGGCAAATATTTTCATCCATTCATTTCGAATTAAAGCGGTCATTGATTTTCCTCCCCTGCTGTATGATTCGTGAGTTCAAGGAAACGGTCTTCCAGCGTTTTCTTTTCAAAATGAATTTCATAGACGTTGCAGCCGTTTCCTACCAATGTTGCGTTGATAACGGCTGCGTCTTTGTAAGCTGCCGAAACCAAAATGTGCGTATCATCGACAATGGAAACCGGAAAATGGAGCTGTTTTTCTACCGCCTGCTTCGCGCTTTCGCTGTCATCCGTTGCAAACAGGATATCGCGGCGGTCATCCTGTTTCACCGTTGTCGTTTCTGCCATCGTTTCAATATGGATCAGTTTTCCTTTTTCGATAATGGCATACCGGTCGCACATCAATTCCATTTCCGCAAGAAGGTGTGAGGAAACGAGGACAGATACCCCGCTTCCCGCCAGATCCCGCAAATAGCCCCTGAATTCGCGGATGCCTTGCGGGTCAAGGCCGTTTGTCGGCTCATCAAGGATCAATAACGAAGGCCGGTGCAAAATCGCCTGGGCGACCCCGAGCCGCTGCCGCATTCCCAACGAATACGTTTTGACTTTTTGTTTAAGGGCATCTTCCAGTTTGACAAGCTTTGCGACTTCCCATAATCTCTCTTCAGAAATGGGTTTCCTTGACATTCTCTTATAGTGGACGAGATTTTGATAGCCGGTCATATAGGGATAAAACTCCGGATTTTCAACGATCGCGCCGATTTCGTTCAAAGCGCCTTTGTAATCTTCATCAAGGCTTTTGCCGTTAATATAGATTTCTCCGCTTGTGCGTTTCATCAATGAAACAATCATCCGGATAATCGTTGTTTTACCGGCGCCGTTCGGACCGAGAAGGCCGAAAACCTCGCCTTTTTTCACTTCAAAACTGACCTGGTCCACAATTTTGCGCGAGCGGATTTGTTTTGTAATCCCTTTGACCGAGAGCGCAATTTCACTCATAACATCCCTGCTTTCTGCTAGACTAGTCTAATCAATATACGAAACCGGCCTTAAAAAGTTTCAAGAAAGATTCGGTTAAAAAAGCATTTGGTTGTGGTATATACATATTTTAATGAATGGCCCCATAAATATATTCATAGAGACGTTTTGGGAGTAGAGGGATGACAAATGGAAAAACTGAAATGGAAACTGGTTTTATTCATCATCTGCCTGGCCGTGCTTGTAGGGTTGCTCTTTTTTCAGCGCCCGGTAAGCTATCAGCGCGTAAAGATTACTGATAAATTTTATACGCCCAACCGGAAAGAAGTGCCGGTTGCAACCGGTGTGAAAACGAAGCGGAAAATAAAAGTGGCACCAACAACAACGAAACCGTATTGCGCGATCGCCTTTAATAACGGCAAAACGCTGACGGCTGACTGCGATACGTATTTAAATTTTAACATTGGCGACCAAGTGTACATCAAATACCGCGGGAACCGGTTAACCGATATCCGCCGGAAGGGCTGAAAAACATCCCGGTTCTTTTATACGCAAAAGAACCGGGATGTTTTTTAATCTTCCCCAATAATTTTCACTTCTGTCTCGAGGTCCACCCCGAATTTTTCCTTTACCGTTTTTTGGACAAACTTGATCAAATTCATATAATCCGTTGCCGTTCCGCCGCCAACATTCACCATAAATCCTGCATGCTTGGTCGAAACCTCGACGCCGCCGATGCGTTTCCCCTGGAGCCCGCTGTCCTGGATCAGTTTCCCTGCAAAATAGCCGGGCGGCCTTTTAAACACGCTGCCGCACGACGGATATTCAAGCGGCTGCTTGGATTCCCTGAGATAAGTCAGCTCATCCATTTTGGCTTTGATCTCCTGTGCGTCGCCCGGCTTCAGGCTGAACGTCCCTTCAAGCGCAATCTCCCCGTTCTCCGCAATGGAACTTTTCCTGTACTGGAAGGACAAATCGCTTTTTTCAAGCCTTTTCATCTTGCCTGTTTTGGTCAGGACAAGCGCGCTTTTCAGAACGTCTTTGATCTCCCCGCCATACGCCCCCGCATTCATATACAGCGCACCGCCGACAGATCCCGGTATCCCGCAGGCGAACTCAAGCCCTGTCAGATTTTGCTTTAAAGCATAGCGCGATACATCGATAATGGCTGCACCACACTGGGCTGTAATGTCATTGCCTGTATGTGATATTTTCGCTAATTTGGTCAGAATCAGCACAATCCCCCTGATGCCGCCGTCTTTGATGATCAGGTTGGAGCCGTTGCCGAGGATCGTATACGGCACGCCGTTCAGAGAAGCAAAACGGACCGTCTTCTGCACTTCCTCATATGTCTCGGGAAAAATCAAAATATCCGCTTTCCCCCCCGTTTTTGTAAACGTATATTTGCTTAACGGTTCATCTTCCAGAATTTCACGCGGGTAAATGAGTGAACGCAAGTCTTGTAAAATTGTCTTTTCAGCCATGTTCTTCTCCTTCTTTGCTGCTTACATGCCGACTCTTTGTTTCCGGATAGTGGAGGATCATCGCCGCCAAACAAATAAGCGGATACCCGATCAGCAATACAGCCGAAACAAAGCCGTTTTTCGTAACCCATTCATGAATGATTGTATGTAAAATAAACGGGACCGTCATGGCAAAGCATGACATTTTCCATAAATGCTGGTAGGCCAGTTTTCTTTTCCACAGCTTCCTGAGCCCGTATCCGGCGCAAGCGAGCAGGGAAATGCCCGCCAATACGCCGCACAGGACAATGAGCACATAAGCGAACAGAAAATAAAAAACAAATTGGATGGCATTCAGGCCGCTAACGGATCCGCTGGTTAAAAGCGCAGGGATATGCAGACAGGAAACCGCAAGAACAAGCAGAACCATATACAAAACCGCCTTGTCCATCGGAAGCCTGTTCAAGCGGAAAGCAGCCCTTTTTCCCGGCAATAAACAGCTGTATTTGAACGCAGTCCAAATTTCCATCCTGCTATCCCCCTATCCCGAATGCTCCATCCCACATTATAATATAAAAAACAAATTGAAACGAGAACCATTTACGGCAGATTCTTTAATTCCGTTTCAATTGCTGCTTTGATTTTTTCAAGGCAAGCCGCAGGCGTTTTGGCAAAGATCCTTTTTCCGTTCACCATCGCAAACGGGCTGTAGGTGCATAAGCCGCACGCCATTAAGCATTCATTTGAAATCACCGCAACTTCAGGATACCGGGATTCAAGTTCTGCTTCCACATCAATCGTGTTGATCAGGCTGCCTTCACATATTTCGACTAAAATAATGCCCAATCCCGTTTCCTCCTTTTGCTTAAAAACCGCCAAACGGCATCTTTATCCATTATACTGTAAGCTTTAAAAAATCCCAACAGGCGCGCTTTCCCGGAGGTCCCGGTTCATCGGAAATCGTATACACGGACACTTCTTTCCCGGAAAATATAAATATTTTCCGGCCGGGCTGTCTTTTTCTTTATAATAACAGGGGATATTTGGTACAATAATGTAAGACTTCCATTTTGCTTGCAGCCACCTGCGCGCAAAGGAAAGACTTTACAATCTAATCATGTTGAGGTGTCTACATTGGAAAAACAGCAAATCGGCGTCATCGGTTTGGCCGTCATGGGGAAAAACCTTGCGTGGAATATCGAAAGCAAAGGTTACACCGTTTCGGTCTTCAACCGTTCCCGTTCAAAAACCGAGCAAATGTTAAAAGAATCGGAAGGAAAAAATATTTTCGGTTATTTTACAATGGAAGAATTCGTCCATTCGCTTGAAAAACCGCGAAAAATCCTGCTGATGGTCAAAGCGGGCGAAGCAACAGACGCCACGATCGAGCAGTTAAAACCGTTTCTCGACAAAGGCGATATCTTGATTGACGGCGGCAACACCTTCTTTAAAGATACACAGCGCCGCAACAAGGAATTAAGCGCACTCGGCATCCACTTTATCGGCACCGGTGTCTCAGGCGGCGAAGAAGGCGCGCTGAAAGGCCCTTCGATCATGCCTGGCGGGCAAAAAGAAGCATACGACCTTGTTGCACCGATTTTAAAAGACATTGCTGCTAAAGTAAATGGCGAACCGTGCACAACCTATATCGGTCCGGATGGTGCCGGCCATTATGTGAAAATGGTTCATAACGGCATCGAATACGGCGATATGGAGCTCATCTCAGAGTCCTACAATCTGCTCAAAAATATCCTCGGCCTTGGCGCGAATGAACTGCATGAAGTTTTTGCCGACTGGAACAAAGGCGAGCTCGACAGCTATTTAATCGAAATTACCGCTGATATTTTTACAAAAAAAGACCCAGAAACCGGCAAACCGCTTGTCGACGTCATTTTGGACACGGCCGGCCAAAAAGGGACAGGCAAATGGACGAGCCAGAGCGCGCTTGACCTCGGCGTTCCGCTGCCATTGATTACGGAGTCCGTATTCGCCCGCTTTATCTCGGCCATGAAAGAAGAACGGAAAGCGGCAAGCAAATTGCTAAAAGGGCCTGAAAAACCCGCTTTTTCAGGAGACAAAAAAGCGTTCATTGAAGCGGTCAGAAAAGCGTTGTACATGAGCAAGATCTGTTCTTACGCCCAGGGATTTGCGCAAATGCGGGCCGCTTCGGAAGAATATAACTGGGATTTGAATTACGGCGAAATCGCGATGATTTTCCGCGGGGGCTGCATCATCCGGGCGCAATTTTTGCAAAAAATCAAAGATGCGTACGACCGCGACCGCAATCTGAAAAACCTGCTCCTTGACCCGTATTTCAAGGAAATCGTTGAAAGCTACCAGGATGCGCTGCGCGAGGTCATCGCGACAGCTGTCCGCTTCGGCGTGCCTGTGCCGGCTTTGTCCGCAGCGCTTGCCTACTATGATTCATACCGTTCGGAAGTGCTGCCTGCCAATCTCATACAGGCCCAGCGCGACTACTTCGGTGCCCACACGTACCAGCGTGTTGACAAAGAAGGCATCTTCCATACGGAATGGCTTGAATTATAATTCAGGGGAATCCCGCCGCACCTGGCGGGATTTTTTTATTCCCCGTACAATCTCCATACAATTTCGCCCTTGATTACTTTTGCCCCATCCTGATTGGCCGCCACTGCTTCATACGTTTGCTGGGCGCCTTGTGCTTCTTTCAGCGTTGCCGACAGTGTCAAGCGGTCGCCTGGAAAAACCATGCCCGCAAAACGCACGCTGAATTTTTCGATGAACCCTTCGCCAACATACGGTGTGAACAGCTTTCCAAGACTTCCCATTGTCCACATCCCATGGGCGATCATGCCGGGCAGACCGGCTTTTTCTGCTGCTTCATCGATCGTATGGATCGGGTTAAAGTCGCCGGAAGCACCGGCGTACTTGATTAAGTCCAGCCTTGAAACCGGCGGCAGTGTAATGCTTTCCAGTCTGTCCCCGGGTTTTTTCGCGCGGAGGCTCATCCTTTCATCCCCTTCCGGACCGTTTCAGAGAGAATAATCGTTTGCGTCGCGGTCATTACGAGTTCCCCATTCCTGTCTTCCGCCGTGCTTTTGATAAACAGGAAACCCATCTGCCCGAGCTTTCCTTTTCTTTCCTGGTATTTTTCAATTTCCCTATAGCAGCGCAATTCTTCTCCGACATAAAGCGGCCGTTTATATTCGAAACTTTGTTCCCCGTGGATCAGGCCCGCTTTCGGGAGGTCCAGTCCTTCTATTTTTCCGTAGTCAAACGTGACCGGGAATGTCGGCGGGGCGATATTGGCTTTAAGCCCTTTTTCAGCCGCAAAAGCAGGATCTGTAAAAACAGGGTGCGGATCACCGATGGCTTCGGCAAACTTTCTGACAGCGCCCCTTTCGATCGTATTCCGGACCGGGTTTGACCGTTTTCCAATCAGTTCTTCAAACATCCGCCCGCCCCTCCTTTATGCTTTCGGCCCGCCGGCAACATAGAGCACCTGGCCGTTTACGAATGATGATTCTTCCATCGCAAAAAAAAGGACCGCGTTTGCAATATCTTCCGGCTTTCCTGTCCGGCCGGCAGGAATCATCGATTGGTTAAATGCGATAAAGTCGTCGAATTTAACGCCGAGCCGCTCAGCCGTCGCTTTTGTCATGTCGGTTTCAATAAAGCCGGGCGCAACCGCATTGGCGGTAATGCCAAACTTTCCGAGTTCAATGGCCAGCGTTTTTGTAAAGCCCTGAAGGCCCGCTTTTGCCGCCGCATAGTTTGCCTGGCCGCGGTTGCCGAGCGCGGATGTGGAAGAGGTATTAATGATTCTTCCGTATTTGTTTTCGACCATGCTTTGCTGGACGGCCCTTGAAAAGAGGAACGCTCCTTTCAAATGGACATTCATGACGGTATCCCAGTCTTCGTCCGTCATTTTAAACAGCAGATTATCGCGGATCACGCCAGCATTGTTGACAAGAATATCAATCTTTCCATACCTGCCAAGCACAGCTGAAACCGCCGCTTCCACCTGCGTGCGGTTTGCCACATCCACCGGCTGCCCGAATACATCGTAACCGGTTTCTTTGAAAGCCTTTACAGTTTCTTCTAATGCCTTTTCATGAATGTCAACGAGACAGACTTTTGCCCCTTCTTTGGCAAAGGCGGCTGCAACCGCTTTGCCGATCCCTCTGCTTGCACCCGTAACAATCGCAACCCTGTTTTCAAACCTTTTCAAAACCGCTCCCCTCTTATTTTTCTATATTTTTCCGCCTGTTTTAAACATATACACAGTATACAGTTTAAAGCAAACGCTTACTTTTGTAAATATTTGTGCATTTCTTCCAAGCACCTGCCTTTTTTCCGCTGCCGAAAGTTTTGCCCCCTTTTTGACCAATGGTTTTGCCAACACTTTATTTTTTGTATATTATAAGAAGTAGAAATATTCATTTCCTCCCCGAAGCCATTGAAGATACGCGCAAAACGCTTGACAGAATGGGCATGGACGGAGCGATTGTCGGCCATGTCGGCGACGGCAATTATCATGTCATTTTAATGATCGATATGGCAAATGAAAATGAAATCCGGCAGGCCCGGTCGTTAAATGAACATATTGTGTCATTTGCGCTTTCAAAGGGCGGCACCTGCACGGGCGAACACGGCGTCGGGATTGGAAAGGCAAAATATCAGCGTGAAGAACACGGACCCGCTTATGGCACAATGAAGAAAATCAAGGACCTGTTTGACCCAAACCATATTTTAAACCCCGGTAAAATCTTTATATAAGGCTTCTGCCCGCATTTTTTTCACCTTTTGGGGCAAATGTCTATAACCATGCGCCCTGATCTACATACTCTAATGTTGAACACCGAAAAGGAGTGGGTTGAGATGGAACAAACATATGGAAATTATCCGCAATCTCAGGGGTTAGGGCATTTTGGAAGCTTTACAGGGGGAAGCCAGCCTTATTATGATGATGATATGGATATGATGCATTACGGTTCAATGGGGCAAATGGGCCAGATGGGAGCATCAGGCGGTTTGGCAGGGCAATATCCGACGGCTGGGCAAATGTATCCGGGGCAGCATCCCGCAACTTCGATGTATCCGGGCATGTACGGCATGCCGGGGTACGGCCAGCACATGGGGATGCCGATGGGGCCGGGTTACCCAGGCACCGGTTACGGATATGGACAAATGCCGGGTTATCCCGGGTATGCGGGTACGGGAATGGGCATGGCCCCGGGAATGATGCACGGCTATTATCCGGGCATGGCAGGCAGAGATTGTCATTGCTGACCGGGGCATGCCCGCGAGCCAAAACCAAAAGGCTATCCAAATAAATCCGCCGCGATACATGTAAACGGCCGGCCTGCCATTGCTCAGTGCAACGGAAGGCCGGCTGTTTTTAACATTTCTTTTAATTGGCCGAGCGCTTCATCGGTATGTCCGGCGCGGATCGTTTTCACCCTTTCTGTCTCCTCTATTCCGAGCGAATGGTCATATCTTGGATCATAATAATATTCGAGCAGCCATTTTACGGCCTCATGGTACCGTTCCTTCTGTAAATCTTTCTCGATTTCTTTTGCAACCGGCGTGTGAATCCGTTCTTTGATGCTTTGAAAGGCACGGATGCACGCTTCTTTGTTCTCCCACGGCCGGTAATCATCCAAAATATTGCGGACCCGTTCTTCCACCGGCAATTCAATCATAATCTTCATACCGCGCGCTTTGTTTTCCATCAAAAATTCCGGCACCACTACTTTTCCGATTCTTTTGCTTTCCGCTTCCATCAGCACATACGGCGCATTTTTCAATTGTAAAATGCGCTCTGCCAGCAAAGCATCGAACGTTTTCTGGTTATGAGAGCTGAGGCCGATATCCCCGAAAATGCTGCCGCGGTGATTGGCCATGCCTTCCAGGTCAAGGACCGGATAGCCTTCCGAAGCAAGCGCCCGGAGCATATACGTTTTGCCGGTGCCTGTATAGCCGCCCAGCACATACGTAACCGGATGAAAGTCCATATTTTCAAGCAGGCCTGTCACCCATTTCCGGTAGGCGCGGTAGCCCCCCTGGAGCCGGTAGGCATGAATATCCATCAGATCCAAAACGGTTGCCGCTGTTTTGCTCCGCATACCGCCGCGCCAGCAAAATACCGCCTTTTCCCCTTCTATTTCACGGAAAGCCTCGATAAAACCGGGCAACTTTTTCGAAAAAATTTCAAGCCCGCGTTCTTTCGCAGCGCGGTTGCCGGCTTGGGCATAAATTGTCCCCACTTCCGCCCGTTCTTCATCATTAAATAAAGGAATATTCACGCTCCCCGGAATCGTTGCGTTCCGGTATTCGGAAGGGGAACGGACATCCACCCATGTGAGCTGCTTTTTCTCCATCCGTTTTCTTGCTTCTTCAATGGTAATGTCTTGAAACAAATATTTCCCGCCTTTCTAATGGTTCCTGATGGGACTATTGCACTTTGATACGGCCGGGATGTTCCGGGACAACCTCGCCGATCAGGCTGGCTTCCACCCCTGATTTTACAAGTTCTTCAAGCAGCTGTTCCGCTTCATCGCCGGCAACGGAAAGCAAAAGGCCGCCTGATGTGACCGCATCACTTAAAATCCATTTATCTATTTGGTCCATACCTTCAGGGAAGTCGACGACATTTTCAATATGGGCAAAATTATTTTTTGTGCCGCCCGGAACAGCGCCCGCTTCCGCCAGTTCACGCACGCGCGGCAGCACCGGCACTTTGTCTTTGTAAATACGGAGCCCTGCCTTGCTTCCCTGCGCCATTTCGGATGCATGGCCCAAAAGCCCGAACCCGGTCACATCGGTCGAAGCATGGATGGTGTAATCCCGGGAAATTTCAGCCGCTTTCTTATTTAAGGTAGCCATGACATTGGTCACGCGTGTGATTTCTTCTTCTGTTAACAAATCCCGTTTAATGGAAGTGGTCAAAATCCCGACCCCGATCGGTTTCGTCAAAATTAGCTTGTCCCCCGGCTTTGCCCCTGCATTTGTGCGGATATTTGCCGGGTGGATCGTGCCGGTCACCGCCATCCCGAATTTGGGTTCCTGGTCATCAATCGAATGCCCGCCGGCTAAAGTTACCCCCGCTTCTTTGCACTTGTCACCGGCGCCTTTTAATATATCGGCAAGAATGGCTTTGTCGAGGGTATGGATCGGAAAAGCAACGATATTCAGCGCAGTCAGCGGCGTGCCGCCCATTGCATAAATATCGCTGACCGCGTTTGCCGCCGCCACCTGGCCGAATGCATAAGGGTCATCGACAATCGGTGTAAAAAAGTCGACTGTCTGCACGATCGCCAAATCATCCGTCAGCTTGTAAACGCCAGCATCATCGTTCGTATCGAGCCCGACCAGCAAATTCGGATCCTGGACTCTCGGTGGCAGTGTCCGCATCACCTGCTGCAAATCCGCCGGGCCGATTTTGCATCCGCATCCGCCCTTTGTCGTCAGTGAAGTCAATTTTATTTTTTCTGATTGTGCCATATTGCATCAACCTGACCTTTCTTAAAGCATGTCTGATCCTTGTACCATTATAGACCACTTCGCGGCAAATTGCATTTTCTTCCGCTCCGCCCGCTTGCAGAGGGCGCTGAAAACGGGCCTCAGTGGTGAAACCAGGCAGGCCGGGATAAACCCGCAACCCGTTATGGTATAATAAAGGAAACCAATTTTTGAGGTGATCGCATTGAAACTGGCATTTATATCCGATATCCACGGCAATGCGCATGCGCTTGAAGCCGTGCTGGAAGATATTGAACAAAAGCGGGCCGATAAAATTTTTGTCCTTGGTGATCTTTGCTTTCGCGGTCCTGAACCGCAACGGGCATATGAGATGGTGATGGCTTTAAAAACGAAAGTGATTAAAGGGAATGCCGATGAATGGGTGTACAGGGGCGTCAGCATGAACGAAGTACCGGAAAAGGCTTATGAAATGATGAACCGGGAGCGGGACTGGACGGTTTCCCGGATGGAACAAAATGCAGTGGAGTCGCTGCACCAGCTTCCCGAAGAGGTAAAATACGAATACGGCGGCATTAAAATTCACGGATTTCACGCCACCCCGTACAGTTTGTTTGAAAATGTGCCACCGGATAGCGAAAACAGCAAGTTGAAAGAGAAGTTAATGCAGGAAGACGCGGATATTTATTTATATGCGCACATCCACCTGCCGTTTATCCGCACGTTTGATGGCAAAACGTTTGTCAATCTCGGCAGTGTCGGCCTGCCGTTTGACGGGATCGCCAAAGCCTCTTATGCGATGGTGGAAATTGGCGATCACGATTACCAGGTTTCCAATGTCCGCGTTTCCTACGATGTGCGAAAGACGATCGGGCTATTTGAAGCTTCTGATTACCCGAACAAAGACAAGCTGATCGACATTTTAACCCGGGCAAAAAATGATTGAACCCGCCCCCGGTTTTAACCGGGGGTTTTTTTCGGCAGAAGTTTTTGTGAAATTTTTCACGGGAGAGCATAAAAAAGCGCAGCAGCCCCATGCCAAAAAAGAGACAGCCATTGGCATCACTCGCCATTTATTTTTTCACCTTATTATGTTATCATTAACAATTGGTATAAATTTTACTGTCATAGAAATGGAGATGTTGTTGCCGTGGCTGTTGTAAATCATACAGCAAAACCTGAACAGCAATCCGGAAAAAAGGCGGCCTGGCTTGCCGTTTTGTTTCTCGTTATTGCCGGATTAGGCCTTTTTTATGTAAAATGGTGGCCGTACTATGAGAAATCTTTGCTTGCCGCCCATACGCACTCCATCGGTACATCGATTCTCGGGGATCCGGGCAAATCGGCATCATTTTCATGGGATGGCACTTTCCAATATGTGACCGCGTATTTTCAGGCTGTTTGGAAAGCGGCCGTGCTCGGCATTTTGCTCGGTTCGCTCGTGCAGGTGCTCCTGCCTTCTGCGTGGCTACTTAAAGTGCTCGGCAAAACGTCATTTGGAAGTACGGTTATTGCCGGTGCGAGCGCCATTCCCGGCATGATGTGCACATGCTGTGCTGCGCCGATTGCAGTCGGGCTGCGCAAAAAACAAGCGTCCACACCTGCGGCACTCGCCTTTTGGATTGGCAACCCGATGTTGAATCCGGCAACGCTGATTTTCATGGCTTTTGTCTTGTCATGGAAATTTACCCTTCTCCGCATCGTGGCGGGGCTTATCATGACGTTCGGGGTCAGCTGGCTGGCGGGCCGGCTCGTGAAAAATGAACAACCGGTGGACATCCGCCAGTTCGGGCCGGATGCCGGAGAAAACAACGGGTCCTTTTTCCTGAGATGGGGAAAGGCCGCCGGAAATATGATCCTGTATCTTGTTCCGGCTTATTTGCTCTCGGTTGTTGTGTTAAGCGCGGCCCGTTTCTGGCTGTTTCCGGCATTCGGCCAGCATGCCGGAAACAGCATCACGGCGGTGATCCTGCTTGCATTTGCCGGCATGCTGTTTGTCATCCCGACAGCGGCTGAAATTCCGATTGTCCAGACGATGATGGCTTTCGGGCTCGGGACAGGCCCGGCCAGCGCACTGCTTGTGACGCTTCCGGCCGTCAGCCTTCCTTCCTTAATCATGGTTGGCCGGTCGTTTTCAAAACAAATCCTTCTGTTTGTTGCCGCCTCCTGTGTTGTGGTCGGCATTGCGGCAGGGTTATGTGGAATGTTTTTTTAACCAAACGATTGCCCGGAGCATTTGAACAAAACGGCGCGGCCATTTGTCCGCGCCGTTTTGTATTCATTCCCTGATTTGCCCGCTCCCGTAAATCCAATATTTTGTGGAGGTTAAGGCATCCAGCCCCATCGGACCGCGGGCATGCAGTTTCTGGGTGCTGATGCCGATTTCCGCCCCGTATCCAAACTCAAAACCGTCTGTAAAACGGGTGGACGCATTATGGTACACACAGGCGGCATCCACCATGGACATGAAATGTTCCGCCCGGGCCCCGTCTTCTGTTACAATCGCCTCTGAATGTTTTGTGCCGTAACGGTTGATGTGCCGGATCGCTTCATCTGTATCTTCGACCGTTTTGACGCTGATTTTAAGCGCGAGGTATTCGCAATACCAATCCTCTTCCGCCGCCTTTTTTGCAGCCGGAAAAATTTTCTGCACCGGCTCATCCCCGTAAATCTCCACCCCTTTTTCCGCCAGTGCGCTAAGCAGCTTTTCGCCGTGTCGGGCGAGCCACTGCGCATGGATTAAAAGCGTTTCGATGGCATTGCAGACGGATGGGCGCTGCGTTTTTGCATTGACTGCAATCCGGACGGCCATTTCCGGCTGTGCTGTTTCGTCTATATATAAATGGCAATTGCCTGCCCCGGTTTCAATCACCGGCACGGAAGCTTCGCGGACAACGGTATCAATCAGCTTTTTCCCTCCTCTCGGGATCAGCACATCGAGATAATCGCGCAGGTGGAACATTTCTGTTGCCGCCTCCCTGCCTGTATCTTCGATGAGCTGAACGGCATCTTCAGGAAAGCCTGTCTCCGCCAATGCGCGGTGAATGGAAGAGACGAGCGCCTGATTTGAGCAGATGGAAGACGAGCTGCCCCTTAAAATGACTGCATTGCCCGTTTTGATCGCAAGCGTGGCAGCATCGGCCGTAACATTCGGGCGCGCTTCGTAAATCATGCCGATGACACCGACCGGCACTTTCTTTTTGAGGATCAGCAACCCGTTTTCTTTCTTGATTTCTTCGACTGTTTCCCCGACCGGATCTTTTAACTTCACAAGCAGCCGGACCGCTTCTGACATATCATGGATCCGCTTCTCGTTAAGCATCATCCTGTCAAGTATATTTTCCGGAAGGCCCGCCCGGCTCCCGCTCCTGAGGTCTTTTTTGTTTTCGGAAATGATCGTTTCCCGGTCCTCAAGCAAAACACGGGCAACCGCCAAAAGCGCTTTGTTTTTTTCTTCCGTTGTCTTTTTGGCAAGCGCCATGCTGATATTCTTCGCTTTTTTTCCTTTTTCTGCGGCTTCAGACATTTAACCCAGCCCCTTTCTGTTTAAAGGCACCCAGTGATCGCGGTGGATGACTTCTTCTGCTGCCCGCCCGCCAGGCTTCATGAGCACGTGCAACAACTCATCCGCACCGTAAAGCACTTCCCCTTTTCCAAGCAGCCCTTTTGCGCCGTAGACGTCCACGACATCGCCTTTTTGGAATGTTCCGGAAATTTTTTGAATGCCTGCCGGAAGCAGGCTGCTCCCTTTTTGCAGCAAAGCCTGTTCCGCGCCGCGGTCAATGTATATTTTTCCGGCACTTTCCGAAAACAGCGCGATCCATTGTTTCCGGCTCTTTACAGCCGGGCGGGCGGCTCCGATATACGTGCCGTCCCCTTTTCCTTCGAGTATCTTGACGAGTTTACCGCGCCCTTTTCCCGTACCGATAAACACCCGGACGCCGAGGGATACCGCTGTATTTGCGGCTTTCAACTTTGACAGCATGCCGCCGGTTCCCGCTTTCGAACCGGCGCCTCCAGCCATTTTCATCATCTCGGGCGTGATGTTATCGATAAAATCAATGCGCCGTGCACAACGGTCGTATTTTGGATTTGTACTGTACAGCCCGTTTACATCCGTTAAAATAATGAGGTACCCGGCGTGGACAAGCCCGCTGACGAGCGCAGACAGCATGTCATTGTCGCCGAAAGTGAGTTCTGAGACCGATACGGAATCATTTTCATTGATAACCGGGATGACGCCGCGGCGCAAAAGCTCTGTTATCGTTGAATAAGCGTTATGGTACCGGTCTTTTGTGGAAAAGTCTTTCCGGGTTAACAAAATTTGCGCCGGTATTAAGCCGTAACCACCAAGCGCTTCCCTGTACCGCTGGATGAGCACACTCTGGCCGATGGCAGCAGCAGCCTGCTTCCCTTTTAACGTGACGGGCCGCGCCGGGTAACCGAGCAGCCGGAACCCGCACGCGACAGCGCCGGATGAAACGACGACCACCTCATGCCCGGCTCTGCGCAATGCCGCAAGGGCGCCGATATGGTCGGCAAACTTCTGTTCATCAATTTCCCCCGCGTCATTTGTTAAAGAACTGCTTCCGATTTTTACTACGACTCTGTTTTTCTCCATGGCATTTCTCTCCTTCTAAAAGGGTAAACAAAAAGGCCTTCCCGTCCCTGTAAAAAGGACGAAAAGGCCTTGCTTTTCGCGGTACCACCTTTTTTGGGCGACACACTTGCGCCCCGCTCTTTTTTGATAACGCAAAGCTTTGCGCCCGGTTTTCCGGGACCCGGAAGGCAGGTTTGGCAGGCCGCCTGCTGCAGCACCTTTCAGCCTGTGGGCGCCGCTCTCTTGCGCAGGGGTAATCCGCCTACTATTCCTTCGTTCACGTTCAGTATTTTTAATTATCTTACAACAGCACCGGAAGAAATGCAAGCAAAATATTTTGCTATGCATAACCCGAGAAGCCGGGACAAAAAATAAGCTTGCATGCGGATTTTCCCCGAAATTGGAAAGAAAATTACTTCCTATACAGTGAAAATTTGATATACTAATCATATATGAGGTTTCATCACCTTTCTTTGTGAATCTTAGTATGCGTAATTATGGGAGGAAATTCACAAACAGGAGGGAGGGAATCAGGGAACCTGTATATTTTTTGTATCTACATATGTGTGGGAATTCCATCAGAAAAGGAGAAATAGGAGATGGCAGAAACTTCAGCTCAAAAAGGCAATCCTGAAGAAAAACCAGAAGTAACCCCGGAAACGGCAGTCGCACAGAAAGATTTGCTGGATCAATTATTGGATCCGGAAATCCAGCAATCTTTGACGGTGTTGGTTGAAAGCCTGCCGAAAATGGCCGAACTGGTCACAATTTTAAACAAAACCTATGATTTTGCGCAATCCATAATGACAGATAAAGTGCTGATCAATGATTTTAAAGGCGGATTTCAAGGTTTTCTGGATCCCGTTGCCGAGAAAGCAAAGGGGCTTGCCCAAACCGCGATTGAAGCAAAGGACCGTGCCGAGACGTCCACAGACACGATCGGATTGTTCGGCCTGTTAAGATTGCTGAAAGATCCGCAAGCCCAGAAGCTGTTCCGTTTTCTGCAGTCTTATCTTGCAGTCGCGGAAGAACGCAGCAAACAGCAGTAAGGTGAATGAGAACTAATGAAAACGGGGGATCCATATGAGTAAAAAAATTGTCATTTTAGGGGCCGGTTACGGCGGCCTGTTATCTGCGTTATCAGCGCGTGAATATTTGTCAAAAGACGATGCGGCGATCACAGTCGTAAACCGTGTGCCGGACCATCAAATTATTACGGAACTGCACCGTCTGGCGGCGGGCGGCGTTTCTGAAAAACGGGTGTCGCTTCCGCTCAGAAAACTGTTTAAAGGCAAAGATGTCGACGTTCAGGTGGATGAAGTCACAAAAATCTCGCCTGATTCGAAAGAAGTATCACTTGGAAGCGGCTTTAAGCTGAATTACGATGTGCTCGTTGTGGCGCTCGGCAGCGAAACAGCTTTCTTCGGTATTCCGGGCCTTGAAGAAAACAGCTTTCTGTTAAAATCAGTGGACGATGCGAAACGCATTCATGCCCATATCGAGTCCTGCCTTGAGCAGTATGCCAAAACGAAAAACAAAGCGGATGCCACATTTGTTGTCGGCGGCGGCGGCCTGACCGGGATTGAACTGGTTGGCGAGCTGGCGGACAAGGTTCCGGGGTGGTCGAAAAAATTTGCGATCGACCCTTCCGAAATCTCGCTTATTTGTGTCGAAGCGGCGCCTTCCATTTTGCCGAACTTCGCGCCAAATCTGATTGAACGGGCAACGAAGAGCTTGGAAGCGCGCGGCGTGCAATTTTTCACAGGCATCCCTGTTACGAAATTCCAGGACAATGTGGTGGAATTAAAAGACGGCCAGAAAATCGAAACGAAGACGCTTATCTGGACGGGCGGCGTGCAAGGAAACCGTGTCGTTGCAAATTCCGGGATTGAAGTAAACCGCGGGCGTGCAACGGTAAACGCCTATTTGCAATCCACTTCCCACCCGGATGTGTTTGTTGCAGGCGACAGCGCGGTTGTCTTCCCATCAGAAGGCGCACGCCCTTATCCGCCAACAGCACAAATGTCATGGCAAATGGGCGAATTGATCGGCTATAATCTTTATGCTTATTTAAAAGGCGGGAAAATGCAAACATTCCAGCCGGTCAACTCCGGTACGCTTGCAAGCCTCGGCAGAAAAGATGCCATTGCGTTTATCGGGGAAAACCAAACGCAATTAAAAGGCTTCCCGGCTTCCGCCATGAAGGAAGCAAGCAATATCCGTTACCTGGCCCATATCAACGGGTTGTTCTCACTTGTATATTAAGGAAAAAGGCGCATCCAAACGCGGATGTGCCTTTTTTAAGCCCCTTTCTTCCCCGGCAAACTTGCTAAGTGCAGGACGCGCTTCATCCTGCGTGCAAATTTGCATGCAACCGGCTCTCCCAGCACGAAAAAAAAAGCCCGGCATCACCCGGGCAGCTTTACAAACCGCTTTCGCTTCTTTTTTTCTTTTTGTCCATATATTCCAAATACGCATCATCGTGGGCAAGCCACGCCTGGAACTGGCGCTTTACAAATTTTTCCGCTTCTTCAAAGGCGGAAAAAGAAGGAGACTGCTTTAAGCCTCTTGCTTCGATCTCCCAGCCTTTTTGGGCGTCTTTATAAATTAAGATCGGTTCCCCGCTGCGGTTTTGGTATAAACATCCCGCTTCCTGCCCTTTGATATTGGACTGGTTATGGGCAAAATCGCGTTTAAGCGGTTCCGTTTTAAACGTTTCGATGACAAACTGCCGGAACGCCTCTTCCGTCAGCACAGCCCCCGATGCTTTTTTATGCCCGCCCCCGTCGTATTTTTTGGCAATTTCCGATACGTCAATATGGTCATGAATCGTCCTGAAACTGATCCGTTTCTTTCCGACCATGCAAATGGCGATATAATCGAGATGTGGGTATTCTTTTGCAATGGCATTCCCCAATTCGGAATGGTGCGACTCGGCATGGATAACACCTGCATAATAACCGTCAATCACGGCCTGGTAGACTTCCCGCTTCTTTCCATTGATATACCTTTCGATTTTTTTCTCTTCCAGATCGAGGATCTTTTCTTCCAGATCATCAAATGAAAAAGTTTCACTGCCGCTAAGTTTATGTAGCAAAATCTCTTCAAACTCTTCGATCGGATACAGGTAAAAAAGATCATTTAATTTTTTGGCCTGCATATTCCCGTTGCGTTCCCATTCCCATGTATCCATTTGCCGGACAAGTTCGACAAACGCGTCAATGGCGCCGGTCGGGCTGATTTTTCCTTCCGCTTGCAGATACCGGTAAAACAAAGAAGTAGCGCTTGTCTGTTTGCCGTCTTCCTCCACCTGGACAGAAGCCCATTCATGCTCATTTAAGTGAAGCGCGCTTTTATGGTGGTCAATCAGTTTCACTTTTCCGCCCTGTGCGGCATAGGCATCGAGGAGCTCCGCATTTTTTTCATTGACCGATAAATCGGTAATCCACAGCATGTCTTCTTTATGTTCTTTTTTTAAAAAAGCTTCCACCTGGGGATTTAAACCGGATATGGAATTATACTGGATTTCAATGTCTTTGCCGAATGCAAGCCTGGCAAGAATCCCGCAGCCAAGCCCGTCCAGGTCATTATGCGTTAATAAACGATACATCAATCTTCCTCCGAAATTCAATTTTCTGTATGGTCTCCCATACGGATGTTTTTCACAAAGTAACGTTCTTTGCCTCCGCCCGGTTCCGGGTATATACCTTGCCTCCTTTCCCGATGACAACAAGATCGCAAATGCCGAGAAAAAGCCCGTGCTCTACAACGCCTGTTATGCTGTCCAGCCAGGCTCCAAACGCGCCGATATCAGGCGTTTGGAGACGGATATCCACGATATAGTGGCCGCCGTCTGTTACATACGGCCGGCCTTCTTTCATCCGGAGGACAGGGTTTAATCCTTCCCGCTCAAACGTTTTCACCAAATGCTTGTATCCGAACGGGACCACTTCCACCGGCAGCGGAAAAGCGCCAAGTTTTTGAACCATTTTCCGGGAATCCACCACCCAGATATTTCTTTTTGACGCCTTTGCCACCAGCTTTTCAAACAACAACGCCCCGCCGCCGCCTTTAATTCCGTCTAAGGAAGGGTCCACCTCGTCGGCACCGTCAATGGTCACATCCATTTGCGCCGTGTCGTTCAAGTCTGCTATTGGAATGCCGCATTCGCGCGCAAGTTTTGCCGTCGCATGCGAGGTGGGCACCCCGGTGATGTGCAGGCCGCTTTGCACCCGTTCCCCTAATTTTTTTATCGTGTAATAAACGGTTGAGCCGGTCCCAAGCCCGACAATCATTCCATCTTCTATGAGTTCTGCCGCTTTCTCCCCGGCCATCTTTTTCCCGTCCATACTCTGCACCTGCCTTTACTTTGATTTTATTACAGTCTTAAAGAATTATAAAGGAAAGCGCAGACAGCCATGGAATTAAAATAAAGAAAATCGCCTTTCCTTCCAATGTTTGAACGCAACACGCACGTACAAAGGCCATTTTTGGATAATATAACCGGAAGTGCCAAGCCCTATACAAACATGCATTCACGGGCGGCATGCTGCAGCGCTTTACAGGGCAATCCAACAATTCTTGAAACTCGTTTTCCGCCAGGTTTTTGTTCACCGGATCACAATGGCCTGGCTGCCCATCTGCTTCCACGCTTTCTCAAATACTTTACGGCTAAGCGGCTTATTTTTTGTTCCATACGGGTCATTCACATAAATATGGCCAGTATCGTACCCCGTGATGACAACGCTGTGTTCGCTGTATGTGATGTTTATTTTGCCCTGGGGCGTGTCCCATGTTTTGAAATCAGAAACCGGCTGAAACCGGGCTGTAGTAACCACCCAGACAGCATGCCCTTCCCCGACATTTTCCAGGATTTTTGAAAAAGGCTGCCCCGTTAAATCCGCCGCTCTTGTGCCGGCATATTTTTTGGCCAGTTCAAAAACAGGGCCGTGGTATACGCCATACCCGGGACCGTCCTCCATGTTCCCGACAAAACCCGCATTCGGATTGCCGTGCTGCCCGTTTTTATAGGTAAACGGCACATATTTGATTTCTTCCGCCAGTTGATTTTTGGTCACATGAAAGCCGTTATCGACAAGCAGCATCGCGAGGCTTGTCACTTCGCAGCCGTTGTAAAGGCGGGGCGCATCCATTTGCCTGATAAGCGGCACATCGAGCAGTTTTTTGGCAGCAGCGTTGTTTTGCGCGGATTTTTTTGCCAATTCTTTATGGGTCAGATACTCATTTAAGGCGAGCAACATAACAATCAATACGATTGCTGCAAAAATGAGCCGGGATGATTTCATCTGTGCTACTCCCCTTTCGGTTACAGCGGCATCATTCACCGCCTTCCGTTCTTTCCTGTATGCATTTTAACCCCGGCCGGCCGGGGAAGCGCACGGACAAATGCCGGTCCCGCTTTTAAGCCGGCCGCGGGCAGCCGCTATTCCTGCAGAGAAACCAGTCTTGAATTATTATATGGTTAAATTGGAAAGAACTCAACTCCGCTTTGGGACAACCCAATGGACATCAAAGGACTGCTGTTATGTAATCTCACGTGCCGGCGAAAAATGCGCAAATACTTGTCAGGATTTCTTACAGAAATATGGTCTTAACGGCTTTTTTGGTATATATTAATAAAAACACCTTACAAAGGGAGGATGCACAGGTGGCAACGAATGAATCATACTTGGAAAAGAAAGTCATCTCGATCGGAACGGTATGTGAACTAACCGGCTTAAGTGAAAGAAGAATCCGCTACTATGAAGAAAGAAAATTGATTTTCCCGGAACGGACAAACAGAGGCATCCGGAAATATTCGTTTACCGATGTCGAACGCCTGATGGACATCGCCAATAAACGCGAAGAAGGCATCCAGACTGCGGAAATCCGCAAAGAATATATTAAAGAGAAAAAATACAATGAACGTACGATGCGCGAACAAGTCATTCGCGGCCAGCTGAATGCTTATTTCCGCACAAGAGAATAATGCATCAAACGGCAGCCGTGCAGGCTGCCGTTTGCGCAAGCTGTTTATTCATACAAGCTCCGGATATCCGTGTTTGCAGGAAGCACGAACGGATTGTCCTTGTTAATATGGTCATAGAACATAATCCCGTTCAAGTGGTCCATCTCATGCTGAAACACAATCGCGGGATAGCCCTTTAATTTAATGAGCACTTCATTCCCGTCCAAATCGTATGCCCTGACTTTAATCCGTTCATAACGCGGCACAAAACCGTCCACTTTCCGGTCAACCGACAGGCAGCCTTCCCCTTGCGGAAGGTAGATCATCGATACCGAATGGCTGACCAGTTTTGGATTAAAAACCGTGTACGCCTTTTCCCCGTCTTCATCCGCAATATAAACGGCAAACATCCTTTTATTGAGGCCGATCTGATTTGCGGACAATCCGACGCCTGCACGCAAATTGCATTTACTGGCAATCTCCGGATCCTGGCTGTTTTTTAAAAACTGGAGCATGCAGCGCAGTTCTGCTTTGTCTTCCTCAGTTGGCGGCATGTTCACTTCATCCAGCACTTTTCTTAAAATCGGGTCGCCTTCCCTGACGATATCATCCATTGTAATCATATAATCATCATTAAATTTGCTCATCGCTTGAACCCTCATCTGCCTTTTTCCTGAAATTCTTTTTACCCGGCACGGGACGGCCCCGGAGCCGGCTGCCATTATACCTGTTTGGACATTGTTAATCTTACCATACCGGAGCAAAAAAATCTAAACAGACGGAACGCCGGGCCAGATTTCCGCCAAAACGAAACCCCTGCCTATAAATAAACCGGGCACACCTTTTAAAGGGCGGCCCGGTATTTTCAGCTTTTTGCCGCCTTGGCCCGGGATGGGGCATCCGGCGCACAACAGCTGGCTGTATTGCAGTGGTCTTTCAGTGCACAGGAAGCGCACTGCCCTTCCCTGCTTTTTTTGACAAAACGGATGAGCGTAAACGCCGCATAAGCAAAAATCACAACGCCAATCAAAATACTGAATAACATCGGAACATTCCCCCGTTTTAAAAAGCGATGAACCGCCCAATATTGTAAATCAGAAAAGCAATCAAATAAGCAATCACAAGCGCATAAACGATCGAAAAAAGCGTCACTTTCCCCGAGCCGGTTTCTTTATGGATAATGGCCACGGTCGAAAGGCATGGAATGTATAAAAGAATGAATACCATAAAACTATAGGCCGAAAGCGGCGTAAAGGCATGGGAAATAACGCCTGCCAGGGATGCGCCGTCCGGAACAAAATAGAGGACGTTCATCGTTGAAACGACCACTTCCTTTGCCATAAAACCGGTCAGGAGTGCAGCCGCCGCCTGCCATGTTCCAAAACCGAGCGGCTTGAAGACGGGCGCAATCCATCCGCACAGGATCGCCATAAAACTTTTATCGACAGGCACATTGAATCCGCCCGGCCCCGCATTCGAAAGGAGCCAAATTGCAACCGTGCCGCCGAAAATCAAGGTCCCTGCTTTCCGGACGAAACCTTTCCCTTTATCCCATGTGCTTCTGTACAAGTTCCGCACATTCGGCACGCGGTACGGCGGCAGTTCAATGACAAAAACAGAGCCTTCCGTTTTCACCACCATCGAAAATACTTTCGCAAGCAAAAGCGCAACGACAATGCCGAGCACATACAGCGACAGGACAATAAGTGCCTGATGGTGGCGGAAAAAAGCCGCGACAAACAAACTGTAGACCGAAAGCCGGGCAGAACAGGACATGAGCGGGGTCAACAGCGTCGTTAACAGCCGCTCTTTCGGCTGTTCAATCGTCCTTGCCGCCATGACGCCGGGCACATTGCAGCCGAAACCGATAATCAGCGGAATAAACGCTTTTCCGTTCAGGCCGACTGATTCCATCACCCTGTCCATGACCATGGCTACCCGCGCCATATACCCGGAATCTTCAATCACCGAGATAAAGAAAAACAAAACAAAAATTTGCGGCACAAAAACGAGAACGCCGCCAACCCCTGCCACAATCCCGTTTAACACCAGATCACGGATAAACGGCGTTGCCCCCGCTTCTTTCAGCCCCGCTTCAATCCAGGCTGTCAGCGGGCCTGAAAAAAACTTGTCAAGCCAATCCGACAAAGGGGTGCCGAGCCAGTTGAATGTAATGCAAAATACCAAATACATCATCACGAGAAAGATCGGCACGCCAAGGTATTTATTCGTGACGACCGCATCTATTTTCTCCGTCAGCGTTTTCTTTTCTGCCGCCGTTTTTTCAACAGCGGTTTCAATCAGCCGGTCAATAAATTGCTGCCGCTTTTTAAACATTTCCTGTTTAATGGAGGTATGCGGGTTGGCGGCACGGAGCCTGCGCTCCACGCCCGCGCAAAAATCTTCGAGTTCCGCCCTTACATTGGCAAACGCCGGAATTTGGCGGATCACTTCATTTCCTTCCAAAAACTGGAGCGCTAGCCAGCGTTTGTCCAATGACCGGAAATCCGGCAGCCGGTCCATAAGATAGGCCGCCGCATGCTCCAAATCATCGCCGTAATCAATACGGAAATCCGGTGCAACCGCCTTTTCCTGCATCTGTTCCGATATGGCCCTGCATCCTTTTCCTGTCCTTGCAATAATCGGCACGACCGGAATGCCCAGGCCTTCTGCAAGCGAATGGTCGTTCACTTTCATGCCGCGCGATTTTGCAACATCTATCATATTCAGCCCGATCAGAACCGGCTTTCCGTACTCCATCAATTGGATGGTCAAATGCAGGTTCCGTGCGAGCTGGGAAGCATCCACGATATTCAAAACAGATGTGAAGTCTTCCTCAATTAAGAATCTCGATGCCACCGCTTCATCTTTGGAAAGCGGGTTCAAAGCATAAATACCGGGCAAATCAATCAGCATCCCGGCATTTTCCTTCAGCTGGCCCACCTTTTTTTCAACGGTGACACCTGTCCAGTTTCCAACATATTCATAAGATCCGGTAAGCTCATTAAAGAGTGATGTTTTTCCTGTATTGGGGTTTCCAAATAAAGCGACCTGCATTATAAACACTCCACGTGGATCCGCATCGCTTCTTTTTTGCGGATGCCGATGCACTGCCCGCTGACTTCAAGCATGCAAGGCCCGCCGAAAGGCAATCCGCATTTATAACAAACTTCCCGGCCTTCAAGCACACCCAAATCAAGAAGGCGCCTTTGAATACTTTGATCAATGCTTGATAAATCTGTAATAATGCCTTTGCTTCCGGGTTTCAGTTCGGTCAAGACCATGGTATGCCCCTCCTAGACAGATCGAGAAATAGAGTCTGTTCATTGATAATGATTATCATTCTATATTCCTATCATACCGCATTTATTCGCGGGCGTCTACCTCATTTTCAGGGAACCCGGAAAATTTTCATACATTTATGTGAAACTTTTCACATAATATTCATTGACAGCCGGCTTGTCCGCCACCACATGCAAAAAGCGGGCCCCTTAAAGGAGTCCCGCTTTTTGCGGCATATGCACGCCGCTTTTTTCAATGCGGCGGACAGCTTCCATGAGCCTTTCTTCATCCTGTACAAGCGCGATTCTGACATATCCTTCGCCGTGGGGGCCAAAGGCGTTGCCTGGCGTGACCACAACGCCGGCTTTGTCCATCAGTTCATATGTAAAAGCGAGGGACTTTTTGCCTTCCGGGATTTTGGCCCACAAAAACATCGTGGCATCAGACGGGCGGATTTCCCAGCCGATCCGGGATAATCCGGAAACAAACAAATCCCTTCTTTTCTCATACAGCGCAGCATTCCGGCGTGCGAATTCCCTGCCGTTTGCCAAAGCAGCGGCAGCCGCCCTTTGGACCGGTTCAAAAATGCCGTAATCCATATGCGATTTCATTTGGGCAAACAGCCGGATCACTTCCCGGTTCCCTGCCAGAAAACCGATCCGTGCCCCAGCCAAGTTAAAGCTTTTCGATAAGGAATTAAATTCAACCCCCACATCTTTTGCCCCGGCGACGGACAGGAAACTGACCGGCTTTTTCCCGTTAAAGACGAGTTCGCAATAGGCAAAATCGTGGACGACGACGAGATCATATTGTTTTGCGAACCGGACGGCCTCTTCAAAAAATTTTTTCTCAGCAAGCACCGGAATCGGGTTGCCCGGAAAATTCAGCATCATCATTTTCGCTTTTTTCGCGACCTCTTCCGGAATTTTTGACAAATCCGGCATAAAACCGTTCTCTTCCAGAAGCGGCATCGGGTAAGGCACGGCTTCCGCCAGTTTCACCCCTGATTCATAGGCTGTATAACCGGGATCCGGTACGAGAATGATATCGCCGGGGTTACAAAAGACGAGTGGAAGATGGATAATGCCATCCTGGGAACCCGCAAGCTGGATGATCTCGTGTTCAGGATCCAGTTTCACCCCGAACTGTTCGTAATAACGAGCCGCCGCCTCGTAGAAAGCTCCGATCCCGGAAATTGTATACCCGTATTGGCGCGGGTCAGCTGCATTTCGGGCCATTTCTTCCATTACAAAAGCAGGCGGCGCCTGATCCGGGCTTCCGATGCTTAAGTCAATCATCCGGCTGCCTTCTTTTATTTTTTTCTTTTTGTACGCCAAAAGCTCATTAAAAATCAATGTCGGTAACTGGTTCATGCGTCTTGCAGTGTCAACCAAAAGCTTTTCCTCCCAATTTCCCGGCCTCAAGGCTTTGTGTGCCTGTTCCAGGATGCATCAGCATAAGATTCGTTTATAATCATTTATTATACCACAATTTCCGGCATCCCGGGAGCTGTTATCATACAGTTACAGGTTGGAAGCGAAGGATCCGGCCCGGTTAAAAAGCCGGGCGATTGTTTAAGAACGCCCGCTTCTTGTGCTTTTGATCCCGCAGCCACGCTTGCATGTATCAAAGAGCCGCTTGTTCAATCCGGTGTGCGGAGTTGTTTTTCCGCCATCTGAAGCTGTGCCGCCACTTGTGCATGGCCTGTTCCCCCGGCGCTGTTCCGCATTTTGACAACATGTTCCGGTTTCAGCACTTCAAAAATATCGGCTTCAAAAAGCGAGCTGAACGACTGATATTCATCCAGTGTCAAGTCAAGCAAATATTTGCCGTGCTGAATCCCATAGAGGACAATCTGCCCGATCACCGCATGCGCCTCACGGAACGGCAGCCCTTTTTTCGCCAAATAATCGGCAATATCGGTTGCATTCGCGTAATCGTTCGAGACAGCCCGGAACATCTTCTCCCGGTTCACTTTCATCGTTTCAATCATCGGCGCAAGCAGCTTAAGCGCTCCTTCAAGCGTATCAGCCGTATCAAAAATACCTTCTTTATCTTCCTGCATGTCTTTATTGTAGGCAAGCGGCAACCCTTTCAGAACGGTTAAAAGCCCGATGAGGTTCCCAAACACCCTTCCCGTTTTTCCGCGCAAAAGTTCGGGCACGTCGGGATTTTTCTTTTGCGGCATGATGCTCGACCCGGTGCAAAAGGAATCATCGAGCTCGATAAACTGGAATTCCTGGCTTGACCAGAGCACCAGTTCCTCCGACAAACGGGAAATATGGGCCATCAGAATGGCGGCATTCGCCAAAAATTCAAGCACAAAGTCGCGGTCGCTGACAGCATCCAGGCTGTTCGGGTAAATGCGGGAAAATCCGAGCAGTTCGCGCGTCCGTTCCCTGTCAATCGGAAAAGTCGTCCCGGCGAGCGCCCCGGCACCGAGCGGCAGCCAGTCCGTCCGCTTCAAGCTGTCTGAAAATCTCTCTTTATCGCGCTCCAGCATCCAAAAATAAGCGAGAAGATGGTGGGCAAACAACACCGGCTGCGCCCGTTGCAGATGGGTGTAACCGGGCATCATCGTTTCTTTGTTTTCTTTTGCTTTCGTCACAATTGCTTCCTGGACGAGTGAAATCAGGCGAATCATTTCTTTTGTCGTTTTCCGGACATACAGGTGCATATCGGTCGCCACCTGGTCATTCCGGCTCCGCCCTGTATGCAGCTTCCCGCCGGCAGGGCCGATTTCATCCATCAGCATTTTTTCGATATTCATATGGATATCTTCATTCTCAACTGTAAATGCCGCTTCTCCGTTTTTGATTTTTTCGGCAATTTTATGAAGCCCTGCTTTGATTTGTTCCACATCTTTTTCAGGCAAAATGCCGCATTCGCCGAGCATTTGGACATGGGCAAGGCTCCCTTCAATATCTTCAAAAGCAAGCCTCTGGTCATATCCGATCGACGCTGTATAGGTTTCAACAAGCTGATTCGTTTCCTTTGTAAAACGTCCGCCCCATAGCTTTGACAATGTCATTTCCTCCTGCTGCAATAGGATTAAAAAATGAAGGCTGCACGGCGAACCGCCACAGCCTTCCGGATATTTTTCCGACTTCTCCCGCCTCGGCAAACAAGTGAAAAATACTTGAACGGGCCTGTTCCAACCTTGAAATTTGCCGTGCTGCTGATTTAGTATCAGAGACAGCGGCCAAATTGCTTATTGATTTAACACTTTCCCGTTTTCCTGGATTTCGGCAAATACTTTTGTCGGCAGCCCCCACAGTTTGATGAAGCCGACTGCAGCATTATGGTCAAACGAATCGCCTTTCAAATAGGTCGCCAGTTCTTCATTATACAGGCTGTATGGGGATTTTCTTGCCACTACCGTGTGGGTGCCTTTAAACAGTTTCACGCGGACCGTGCCGGTGACCGTTTTCTGTGTTTCCTCGACAAACGCATCGAGCGCGGCCTTTAACGGCGAATACCAGAGCCCTTCATAAATGATTTTGGTCAACTGCTGTTCCACCGTTGTTTTAAATTGTGTCACTTCACGTGGCAGCGTTAAAAATTCCAGTTCTTTATGGGCATTGATCAGCACGACTGCAGCCGGGTTTTCGTATACTTCGCGCGATTTGATCCCGACAAGGCGGTTTTCAATATGGTCGATTCTGCCGATGCCATGTTTGCCGGCTGTCAGGTTCAGCTCTTCGATCATTTGGACGAGGCCCATCGCTTTGCCGTTTAAGGCAACCGGGACGCCTTTTTCAAACGTAATTTCAATATATTCCGGCTCATCCGGCGTCATTTCGATCGGCGCAGTCCAGTCGAATGCTGCTTCCGGCGCTTCGTTCCAAGGATTTTCAAGGACGCCGGCTTCGCACGCTCTTCCCCATATATTGGCATCAATCGAAAACGGGTTATCTAAGTCTACCGGAATCGGAATATTGTTTTTCTCCGCATAGGCAATTTCTTCATCGCGGGTCATGCCCCATTCACGGACAGGCGCAACGACTTTCAAGTTCGGGTTGAGCGCCTGGACGGACACTTCAAAACGGACCTGGTCGTTCCCTTTTCCGGTACAGCCGTGTGCCACGGCAACGGCGCCTTCCTGTTCCGCGACATCCACCAAAAGCTTCGAAATAAGCGGGCGGCTGATCGCCGAAGACAGCGGGTATTTTCCTTCATAGAGCGCATTTGCCTTTAATGCCGGCAATATATAATCTTTTGCAAGCATTTCTTTCCCGTCTATGATCACCGCTTTGATTGCGCCGACATTCAGCGCTTTCTGGCGGATCGCATTTAAATCTTTGCCTTCGCCGACGTCAATGCCAAGGGCAATGACATCATAGCCGTATTTTTCCTGAATCCATTTAATCGATACGGATGTATCCAAACCGCCTGAGTAGGCCAATACAATTTTTTCCTTTGCCATTTTTCTCTCTCCCTGCCTCTTTGTATAAATAATATTGAAGTTGAATTTTTATACACCCATTATATCGGATTCATTAAAAATTTTCCAGTAGTTTTTTTAAAATGGCTTTATGGGCATGGAGCCGGTTCTCCGCCTCGTCAAAAACCGCGGAATGCGGGCCGTCAATGACCGCCTCCGTGACTTCTTCGCCGCGGTGGGCTGGCAGGCAGTGGAGGAAAAGAAAATCTTTTTTTGCCAGTTTGCATAATGATTCATTTACCTGATAATCTTGCAAATCTTCGAGCCGTTTCTTCGTTTCGCCTTCCTGCCCCATGCTGGCCCACACATCGGTGATGACCACATCGGCATTTCGGATCATTTCTTCCGGGTTTTGGCCCATTTCAATACAAACCCCTTTTCGGGCAGCTTCTTTTTGAGCCCCAGCAAGAATGCCGGCATTCGGCAAATATCCTTCCGGGGCAGCGACGGACATATGCATGCCCGCCTTTGCCGCCCCCTCAAGCAATGAGTGGCACATATTGTTATTGCCGTCCCCGAGGTAGCAGATTTTAAGCCCGACAAGCTTCCCTTTATATTCCTGAATGGTCAGCAAATCGGCCAAAACCTGGGTCGGATGATGCAGATCGGTCAGCCCGTTGATCACGGGGACATCTGCGTGCCGCGCAAAAGATTCGATGGTTTCGTGCGCGAATGTGCGGATCATCAGACAGTCGACATAACGGGACAACACTTTTGCCGTGTCATGGATTGTCTCGCCGCGCCCGAGCTGGATGTCTCTCGAGCTCAGAAAAAGGGCGTGGCCGCCGAGCTGGAGCATGCCGGCTTCAAAAGAAACCCGGGTGCGCGTGGATGATTTTTCAAAAATCATCCCGAGCACTTTCCCTTTTAAATACGGGGTCTCCTTCCCTTCTTTATGCGCTTTTTTTAAGACGGCCGCTTCCTGGAGCAGATCGTACAGCTCCTCTTCCTGCAGCGCGCCGATTGTTAAAAAATCTTTCTTTTTCGTACGGGCCATTGTCGCCATCTGTATCTTCCTTTCTGCTAAACTTCTGCTTTTATGCGGTTAAAATCGTGAAGCGGAGCCACTTTTGGCGTTGTCCCTGTAGCGTGGCGGGTGATGGCTTCCAATGTATCCAGACAGGTAAACAGCGGAATATGGAAACGCATTGCTGCTTCACGCAGCTTGCTGCCGCCTCTTCTTTGGTCCCGCCCTTTTGTCGGGATGACCACCGCAGCGGTTACGGGTTGCTGTTCGAAAAAGGCGGTGGCACCCTCAAGGGCCACTGTTTCCGCAGCCACGCCGTTTTTGGCCAGGAACCGTGCCGTATGTTCCGTTGCGGCAATCCGGTAGCCTCTGTCCGCCAGTGTTTTCATTACCGGCAGAGCGGCTGCTTTTTCGCGATCCGTCACCGAGCAAAATACAAATTGTTCATCAAGCGGCGGCTCAAACACCGGGCCATGGACGGACAGAAGCGTTTTTTCGAGTGCCTCCCCGAATGTCCGGGCAAGGCCGAGCACCTCGCCGGTTGATTTCATTTCAGGCCCTAAAACAGGGTCGACATCTTTCAGCTTTGTATAGGAAAATACCGGTGCCTTCACGGCAACAAGTTCCGGCGGTACAAGGAGCCCCTTTTCCGCAAGCGTTTTTCCGAGTTGTACGGCAATGGCGAGATCAATCATCGGAATGCCGGTGACTTTGCTTAAAATCGGAACGGTTCTAGAAGCACGCGGATTGACTTCCAGCACATAAACGGTCCCTTCATAAATTAAAAATTGGATATTGGCAATGCCTTTGATTTGGCCCTTTAAACAGATTTTTTCAGCATACCGGATAAGCGTTTCCTGCACAGACGGGCCTAAGTGCCGGGGCGGGTAAACGGCCATGCTGTCGCCGGAGTGGACGCCCGCCTTTTCAATATGTTCAAAAATGCCCGGGATGAGCACCTTCTCCCCATCACAAATGCAGTCGAGTTCGCATTCCGTACCCGGCAAATACTGGTCAATCATAAGCGGCCAGCTTTTTTCGCTTGCGTACTTCAACGCATCGGCGTAAGCGTTGAGTTCGTCTTCATGGTAAAAAATGAACATCGACTGCCCGCCAATAACATAGGACGGGCGGACAAGTACCGGAAACGAAAGGTCTTTTGCCGCCCGTTTCAGTTCTTCTGCATCATAGGCGGTGTGCCCTTTAATATGCGGAATGCCGAGCTCATCCAGCAGCTTGTAAAAAAGATTGCGATCCTCAAGCTGGTCGATTTGTTCCACAGTGGTCCCGAACAGTTTCACGCCTTCCGCTTCAAGGCTCGATGCGACATTGATCGCGGTCTGGCCGCCGAATTGCGTGAAGACGCCGGCCACCTGCTCTTTTTCAATAATATGCAGCAAATCTTCCGGGCGCAGCGGGTCAAAATACAATTTATCCGCCATTGAAAAATCAGTGCTGACCGTCTCCGGATTGTTGTTTACGACAATCGTTTCATAGCCAAGTTGTTTGAGCGCCATAACGGCATGGACCGAGCAGTAATCAAATTCAATCCCCTGCCCGATGCGGATCGGGCCGGAACCGATGATCAGCACTTTCGGGCGGTTTGACACTTCCACTTCATCCCGGCCGCCCCAGGTGGAATAGTAGTACGGCGTTTGCGCCTCAAACTCGGCGGCACAGGTGTCGACAAGTTTATAAACCGGCACAAGCCCGAGTTGTTTTCTTTTTTCGCGCACCGCTTTTTCGCTGCATCCGCATAATGCCGAAAGACACTCATCACTGATGTTCATTTTTTTAGCTGCGCGCAGCAAAGCATCCGGCATGGCATCGATCGTATATTGTTTGCATGTTTCTTCCATATCCACAATATTTTTTATTTTTTCAAGAAACCAGCGGTCGATTTCCGTGTATTTTTCAATGTCAGAAAGCGCCATGCCTTTGCGCATCGCTTCCGCCACCGCAAACAGGCGGATATCGGTCGCTTCCGTCAAAAGCGGGACCAAATCATCCGGCTGTTTTTCGGCAAGCGCCGGATAGAAAAGGCCTGAAAGCCCGAGTTCAAGCGAACGGATCCCTTTGTTAAGCGCCCCTTCAAATGTGCGGTCGATCGCCATCGCTTCGCCGGTCGCCTTCATTTGCGTGCCAAGTTTCCGGTCCGCTTCCGTAAATTTGTCAAACGGAAAGCGCGGAATTTTTACGACAACATAATCAAGGGCCGGTTCGAAGGAGGCAAACGTGTTGCCGGTTACCGGGTTTAAAATTTCATCCAGATGATAGCCGATTGCGCATTTCGTCGCAATGCGGGCGATCGGGTAACCGGTTGCTTTCGAAGCCAGGGCGGATGACCGGCTGACGCGCGGATTGACTTCAATAATATTGTACTGGTCGGAACACGGATCGAGCGCGAACTGGATGTTGCACCCGCCGATCACCCCGAGCGCGCGGATCACTTTTAAAGAAGCGTCCCGGAGCAGCTGGTACTGCACATCCGATAAAGTCTGCGATGGCGCGACCACAATCGAGTCGCCCGTGTGCACCCCGACGGGATCGATATTTTCCATATTGCAGACAATGATGCACGTGTCGTTTGCATCGCGCACGACTTCGTATTCAATTTCTTTCCAGCCTTTGATGCTTTTTTCAAGCAGCACCTGGTGGATCGGGCTCAGGTCAAGGCCGCGCTGCAGCACTTCCCGCAGTTCCTTGTCATTGGCCGCAAATCCCCCGCCGGAGCCGCCAAGCGTATAGGCGGGGCGGATAATGACGGGATAGCCGATTTTTTTCGCAAACGCCAGCCCGTCCTCCATATTTTCCACAATTTTTGACTGCGGGATCGGTTCCCCGATATCAAGCATCAACTGGCGGAATTTTTCGCGGTCTTCCCCCTTCTGGATCGATTCCACCGGCGTCCCGAGCAATTGTACCCCGTACTTATCGAGAATCCCCGCTTCATAGAGCTGGACGGCGAGATTCAGGCCGGTCTGCCCGCCCAATGTCCCGATAATGCCGTCCGGACGCTCTTTTTGTAAAATCTGTTCTATCGACTCCACCGTCAGCGGGTCAAAATAAATCCGGTCGGCCATTTCTTCATCTGTCATGATCGTTGCCGGATTGCTGTTGACAAGCACGACCTCAATCCCTTCTTCTTTCAAGGCGAGGCAGCTCTGCGTCCCCGCATAATCAAATTCGGCGGCCTGGCCGATGACAATCGGGCCGGAGCCGATCACAAGCACTTTTTTGATCGATTTATTGAATGGCATAAGACAAAACTCCCGCTCTTTGTTGTACTCGTTGTAAAAACTGGTCAAAAATGTATTCGGAATCACGCGGCCCCGGATGCGCTTCCGGGTGGAACTGGACGGAGAAGACCGGCAAGTCCGGATGGATGCAGCCTTCAACCGTGCCGTCATTCACATTCTTAAAGGAAAGTTCCAGTTCCGTCCCTGCAAGTGATGCTTCATCGACAACATAGCCATGGTTTTGGGCCGTCATCAACACTTTGCCTGTCTTTAAATCTTTAACCGGGTGGTTGCCGCCCCTGTGGCCGAACGGCAGCTTTTTCGTCTTTGCCCCGTAAGCGAGTGCCAATAGCTGGTGTCCGAGGCAAATGCCAAGCACCGGGTAAGCGGCGCTCACTTTTTTGATTTCCGGCAGCCACTCGGCCAGTTTAGCAGGATCCCCGGGGCCGTTTGAAATGACAATGCCGTCAGGTGCAAGTTCCGCCATTTGTTTTGCCGTAAAATCAAAGGGTACGACGGTCACTTTGCAGTTGCGGTCAAGCAAGTATTGCAGAATGGATTTTTTGTAGCCGAAATCCATCAAAGCAATGTGCAAAGGGCCGTCTCCATAGGTTTCCGGTTGTTTTATGGCAACTTCGGCTACGAAAAATTCATCGCCGCCGCATGGCACTTTTTGATCGCGGGACGTTGAAACAAGGCCGCGCACAGTGCCGCGTTTGCGGATCGTTTTTACAAGCGCACGCGTGTCCACCCCTGAAAGGCAAGGGACATCCGACTTTTCCAAAAAGGAAAGGGCCGTTTTTTCCACTTTATAAAAACTCGGGCTTGCGCATATTTCGCCGGTCACAACCGCGCGCGCCGAGATGCTTTTGCTTTCGTGATCATCGCCGTTTACGCCGTAATTGCCGATTAAAGGGTAACAAAACACCAGGATCTGCCCGGTGTACGACGGGTCGGTCATCATTTCCTGATATCCCGTCATGCCGGTGTTAAATACCACTTCTCCCGTTGTTTCAGCGGGATTTCCCGCAAAAAAGCCTTCAAAAATTTCTCCCGTTTCAAGAATGAGATATCCTCTTGCCACGTTTTCTGTCCTCCCTTGTCTCTTTGCCGGTTAAAGATCGTTTTGGTTTGCCTTGGCAAAAACCGTTTGCATTTTTTGGGCAAAAAGCGCCGTTTCCTTTTCCGTAATCACAAGCGGCGGCAACAGGCGGACCACATGCGGCCCTGCTGTTAATACAAGCAAATGCTCGGTCAATGCCACCCGGGTGATTGTCGCAGCTTCCATTTCCGTTTCAAGGCCGGCCATCAGCCCTTTTCCGCGGATTTCTTTAATAAAAGGAAATTGTGCTTTCAACTCTTCCAGTTTTGCCCAAAAATCGATGCTCTGTTTTTGGACATGTTCGATGATATCCTCTTCCGCAAACGTTTCAAGTGTCGCCAGGCCGGCTGTCGCGGATAGCGGGTTGCCGCCAAAAGTGCTGCCGTGCGTGCCGGGCGTAAAGCTTTGCGCAATTTTTTCTTTCGCGAGCATGGCGCCAATCGGAATGCCAGACCCCAGCCCTTTTGCAAGCGTCATGATATCCGGTTCGAAGCCGTACTGTTCATAGGCAAACAGTGTACCGGTCCGGCCCATGCCCGTCTGCACTTCATCCACAATGATTGCACAATCGTTCTCCCTGCACGCGCGGACAAGGGCATCCACCCATTCCTGTTCTGCAGGAATGACGCCGCCTTCCCCCTGAATCAGTTCAAACATGACGGCAATGGGCTTTATTTTTGCGAGATCGCGGAGTGCCGCAATGTCGTTAAACGGCAAATAGATGAATCCCGGCACAAGCGGTTCAAAGCCATGCTGGATTTTTTCCTGTGCCGTTGCCGACAATGTCCCGAATGTCCGGCCGTGGAACGAAGCCTTGAAGGTGACGATGGGCCCCGATTTGCCGCGTTTTTTTGCATCAAGGCGGGCCAGTTTGATCGCCGCTTCATTGGCTTCCGCGCCGCTGTTTGCAAAAAACGCCTGGTCAAATACGCTTTGTGCTGCTAGTTTTTCAGCCAGCTCTTCCTGCGGCCCGATTTCAAACAGATTGGAAGTATGCCAGATTTGGTCCAGCTGGCCGGCCACCTTGGTTTTTACCTTTTCGGGGACATGGCCGAGATTGCAAACGGCAATGCCCGAAGTAAAATCCAAATATTTTTCTCCGTTTTCATCCCATACATAACTGCCTTTTCCTTTTACAAACTTTACCGGCGTCCGGCTGTACGTCTGCATAAGTGCTTGTTTCTGTACCGTTTGCGCCATCTTATCCATCGATCAAAACCCCGTTCCCTGTAAATTTCGTCCCGGTTTTTCCGCCGCCTGCCAAAAACAGGAGGCTGTCTTCTTCTGTCCCGTCCACAATCACCACTTCTTTTACGCCGGACCGGATGCATTCCACTGCTGCCCGGACTTTTGGAATCATGCCGCCAGTAATGACTTGCTTTTGGATGAGCCCGTCAACCTGCCCGGGGGTAAGATAAGGGAGCACTTTCCCTTCCATCATGACCCCGGGGACATCCGTCACCATCCAAACACGCGCGTTCATTTTTCGGGCAACCGCGGCTGCCGCCAAATCAGCATTGACATTCAAGCGCTGGCCGTTTTTATCCGCCGCAACCGGGGAAATGACCGGGATAAACTGCTGCCGCAATAAAGCATGCAGCACCTGTTCATTTACCGATTCGATTTCCCCGACATACCCGAGATTAGGTGCCTCAATCTTTCTGGCTGTTAAAAGACCTGAGTCGGTTCCGCTGATGCCGACCGCTTTGGCCCCCGCCTGTGAGAGCCGGCGCGTAATCCATTTGTTGATGGAACCGGAAAGCACCATCTCGACGACGTTTAACACCGGCTCGGTTGTGACACGCATCCCGTTTTTGAATTGCGACTTGATCTGCATTTTTTCCAGCATGGCCGAGATCGCCGGCCCACCGCCGTGGACGATAACAGGATCAAGCCCGAATCGCGCTTTGATTTGCACCAGATTTTCAAAAAATGCATCCGGCAGCTGATGGAGGATGCTGCCGCCGCACTTGATGACAACGTATGCCAATTTGGCCCACCCCTTATAAATAGTTATTATCTTGTATAATTATGCAAAAATGTGTGCACCAACATTATGAACGGTAAGTGGCATTGATTTTCACATAATCATAGGTCAGGTCGCATCCCCACGCCGTACCCTGGCAAGTTCCGGCCCCGAGGTCGATGGCCATACAGATTTTGTCATTTTCCTTTAAATAGGCATGTGCCTCGTCTTCGGAATAGGAAGCCGGCATGCCTTTTTCGACTACGGAAATCCCGCCGATACGGACAGAAAGCGCCTGTTCATCCACTTGGACGCCGCTGTATCCGATCGCATTGATAATCCTTCCCCAGTTCGCATCGGCGCCAAAGATAGCGGCTTTTACCAAATTTGAGCCGATAACGGTTTTTGCGGCTGCTTGCGCCTCTTTTTCCGTTTCAGCCCCGGTTACACAGACTTCAACCAGTTTCGTCGCGCCTTCCCCGTCCCTTGCAATTTGTTTGGCAAGTTCCCGGGCAATATAGGCAAAGCTTTCTGCAAATTTTTTCCAATCCGGGTGTGCGTATGAAAGCGTATCATTTCCGGCCAGCCCGTTTGCCATCACAATCACCATGTCATTTGTGCTTGTGTCGCCGTCCACCGTGATCATATTGAACGTTTCATCGACCGTTTGTTTCAGCAGGTTTTGCAATGCAGCCGCCTCCACTTTGGCATCTGTCGTCATAAAAGCGAGCATCGTTGCCATGTTTGGATGGATCATCCCCGATCCTTTGGCGCAGCCGGCAACGGTGACCGTTTTCCCGCCAATTTCAAGTGTTGCGCAGGCGCGTTTTTGAAAGGTGTCCGTCGTGAGTATCGCTTTTTCAAAAAGGTCTGGATGGGACGCCCCCTCTCCTATATCGATACGGCGGATGCCGGTTTCAATTTTTTCAACCGGCAAAAACTCGCCAATGACACCTGTTGAGGCAACGCCGACCTGGTTTTCGTTTACGCCGATTTGGGCGGCGAACCATTTCCGCATCAGGCGGGCGTGGCGGAGGCCTTCACTGCCTGTAAAGGAGTTTGCATTTCCCGAATTCACAATGATGCCGGACAGCTTCCCGCTTTCCACAATGCTTTCCTTTGTGACCTGGATGGGCGCTGCCTGAAACTGATTCGTCGTATAGACCGCAGCCGCTTGTGCCGGGACAGCGGAGTAAAGCCACCCAAGGTCCGGGCGTTTTCTTTTAATGCCGCAATGGAGCCCGCCGGCAAAAAATCCAGCCGGGCTCGAGATGTTTCCGTCCGTTTTGGTAAAAAATGCAGTACTTTCTTTCTCATATAATTGATTCATTGCCATCCTCCATATATAAACGGTATGTTTAAGATTGCCTTATGGATAAACCGGAATAGACTTGAGCCCTGTATCTTCTTCCAGCCCGAAAAGCAGATTCATATTTTGGACTGCCTGCCCGCTTGCACCTTTTACAAGATTGTCAATGGCAGAAATGACCACGAGCCTTCCCGTCCGTTCATCCGCATGGACGCCTATATCACAGTAATTTGAGGCGTATACTTCCTTTGTAGATGGAAAAGAACCGGCCGGCCTGATCCGGATAAATTTCCGGCCTTTATACACTTTCCTATAATATTGGCGGACATCTTCAGTGGTGACTTTTTTTGTTAAAGGCGCGTATATCGTGCAAAGAATCCCCCTTGTCATCGGAATGAGATGGGGCGTAAACGAAATTTTCGCTTCCCTTCCGGCAAACTCCTTGATGAACCGCTCGATTTCCGGTGTATGCTGGTGGCTGCCGACTTTGTACGCGCCGGTATTTTCATTTACTTCAGTAAATAAGTTGCTGAGGGAAGGGTTTCTTCCCGCGCCGGAAACACCGGTTTTGCCGTCAATCACAATAAAGGAAGTGTCAATAAGCTCCTCTTGAACAGCCGGGAGAAGCCCTAAAAGCGCTGCGGTCGGAAAGCAGCCGGGATTGGCGATCAATTGCGCTTCTTTTATCCTGTCCGCATTCATTTCAGCAAGGCCGTAGATTGCTTTGTCCAGCTCTTTTTGCGGGGCGGGTTCGCGTTTATACCATTGCCTGTACGCTTCCCCGCCCAGTCTGAAATCCCCGGACAGGTCGATGCACTTTAAACCTTTTTCAACAAAGCGCGGTACCCAGTTTTTTGCTACCCCGGACGGCGTTGCGAAAAACAATAGTTCCACCCTGCCTGCGATTTCATCCGGAACCATGTCTTCCAGTTCGGCTTCGGTGATGTGCTGGAAATGCGGGTAGTGTGCGGTCAGCATCGTGCCTTTTGTGCGATGCGATATCAACATTTCCAGTTGTGCGCGGGGATGGCGGGCAAGAAGTCTGACAAGTTCCACGCCGCTGTATCCGTTTGCCCCGACAATCCCTATTTTCAACATTTTCATCTCCCTATTGTTATGTATGTGCATTATTATAATTCAATATGCATGATTATACAAGGCTAAAAATATAAAAAAATAGAAACTTTTCATTTTCACGAATAACAAAAAAAGATCAAGGCCTGCATTTGGCAGGGCTTGATCTTTTTTGTCCGCAAGGAAAGATTATTCGTTTGCCAATACGACGATTTTTCCGTTTGCCGCCGCACCGACATACCGGGTGGCAATTTCAAGCGGAATTCCGAGTTCAAGGATCTTTTCCAATATTTTTTCCGGATATGTTTCTCTTTTGACCAGTGCTTTCAGTTCGTCCATGAGATCCACATCCGTATGAAGGCATATTCCGTTTACGCCTTTTCCGGCTTCACGGCCGACTTCACGGATGGCCGCATCATTGTTGGCAATGACAGTAATGCGCCCATTTTCTCTATGATGCTGTAAAACGGCTTCTGCTGCTTCCCCGGGTCCGGCAAAAATTCCAATTAAATGCATACGCGTGTCCCCATGTCAATTTCCGAAAGAAATGACGAGTTTTTCCAGTTCCGCCGGGCCGGGTTCCGTCATCGTAAAGCCGAGCTTTTCCATTTCTTCAGCCAATGCCGCTGCATGGCTTTGATCTGTGACAATAAAGGTGCGGTCGCGCTGAATGGTGTCTTTTACTTTCGCCAAAAAGGAAAACAAAGCAGCGGTTTTCGGTTCTTGAATTTCCCGCATAAAATTGGAGGATTTTTCGGTTACCGGCAAAATCCAAATCTCACATGCAAACGGCATTTTTAAGATTTCATAGAAAGCATCTGTTTTTTCGAGCGGTGTACGCAGCGTATAATCGAAAAATTCATACACTTTCCGGCTGGAAAAAGGGAAGTTTGCAAACGGGCGGGAGCCTTCCTTGTCGAACACGTGAATGTCCACTTTCGATTTATTTTTTTCAAAATAATTGTCTTCTGTTTTCGCAACGGTATTTTGCATCGTAAGTTCCCCTTTGTATGTAAATCAGATTTCTTTTTATATTGCCTTTTTGCCCCGTTCTTAAACACTGAAGCCGGAATGTTTAACCTGTTAACCCGCGGGTAGACAAAATTGCAAGGCAAAACTGGTACGGGAGTAGGAGCAGATGTTTGTCGTACCGAGCACATACCCGCCTGATCAGGAACCCGAAGAATTTTGCCATCTTTTTATCAATCATTCGGAAGGCAAAGAAAGTGCCAAAGGGAGATGGGCGAGTAGCGAAAGCATGGATGGAAAAGGCGAATTTAAATTCGTCGAACCTTTTGCATCCAGTGACCGTGTCGGGCAACAACCGCACCGCCCTATGTGCAAGGGACACTGCCAACCGGTGAACTACCCACCACTTATTGACCTTGCGGTCTAATTGAAGTGGGGGCTTCTCGACTTATCGTTGCTTTTACTAGCCAACGAAAACTGACCGAGCTAACCCTCTTGTTCCAAGAGTTTTGTTACTTATGATAACGCTAATAAGCGTATACCTTCATTTTTGATATTGATTGCTGAATTATAGTCGCGATCTGCCACATAACCGCACGAACAACGGTAGGTGCGTTCAGATAGTTTCACAGGTTTTTCTGCACCACAACAAGAACACTTCTTAGTGGAGGGAAACCACTTATCAATTTTCACAAGTTGTTTCCCCTGTTCTTTTAGCTTTGATGCTAGTATAGTTTCATGGACACCCTTTAGTGAAATATAATATTAACGAAGGGATGTGTCCTGATATGGGTAACACAAGCGAAAAACGTAAAAGTTATCATGCTGAATTTAAGGAAATGGTGGTTGAGCTTTATCAAACTGGAACACCAGTAAAACAGATCTGCAGCGAATATGGCCTGTCTGAAACGACAATCTACAAATGGATCAGAAAACAAAAACCGGTTAAGCTGGATGACGGGAGCTCTTTTACCCCGGAAGAATTTCTGAACCTGCAAAAAGAATTGCACCGGCTGAAAGAGGAAAACGAAATCTTAAAAAAAGCTATGGCCATATTCGCAAAGAAGTAGATCAAACCACTGTTATATCCATGATTGACGAGATAAGAGCCAAACACCATTATGACCTTAAAACCATGTGTACGGTCCTTGGCGTGCCGAGAAGTACCTACTATCAATCCAAACAAAAAAAAGAGTCAAAAACAAAACGGGAAAACCGGGAGTTGACAGACAGAATACGAAAAATCCATACGGAAAGCAAGCAGAGGTACGGAGCGCCGAAGATCCGCCATATGCTTGAAAAAGAAGGGCTCAAAGTCAGCCTGAAACGGGTTCAGCGTTTGATGAAGGCTGCAGGCATTTATTCCATTATCAGAAAAAAGTACCGTCCCCATTCCAATAAGGGCAAGATGGAAGAACACGATAACCTGCTGAACCAGGACTTCTCAACGACAACCATCAACGAGAAATGGGTTACGGATATTACGTACATTCATACTTTGAGAGACGGTTGGTGCTACCTGGCTTCCGTAATGGATTTACATTCCAGAAAGATTGTCGGTTACGCTTTTGACCGCCACATGACGACTGAACTGGCTTTAAAGGCAGTAGAAAACGCTTATCAGGCACAACGTCCAGGTCCGGGATTGATCTTGCATTCTGATTTGGGATCCCAGTATACAAGCGAGAAATTTGCAGAATACATGGAAAAGAAGCAGTTCAAACACTCCTTCAGTAAAAAAGGTTGCCCATACGATAACGCCTGCATTGAGTCTTTCCATGCAATTCTGAAAAAGGAAGAGATCTATAGAATCAACTATTTGAACTTTCAAGCTGCCAGAAGAGCCTTATTCGAATTTATAGAAGGCTGGTACAATCGGAAACGGATTCATAGCTGCCTGGGCTATATGACGCCACAAGAAACAGAAGACAGTATCAAAGGGGCAGCGTAGTGCTCTTCACAATTTTACAAGCATCCGCTTTACATGGAGTGGCGGGGCGTGGTAGGCTTGTTTGCCATGCGAAAGAAATCATTGCCCCTTTCGCCCTTCGCATAACACCACGCCCGCAGAGGCTCCATGTCAAGCGACCAGCAGTCATGAAAAATATGGCATGAGATCAAAATTAAATTTCACTTATTGGTGTCCAAAATATTGACTTAAATCCACTTATACGCTAAGAAAGTAGTGAACATCCCCCAGCCGTTATCATGAACGCTTTTCCCAAAGTGAAGGGCTTGAGACATCCCTTTCATGTTCAAGTCCTCAATCACGACAGCATCAAAGTTAGAAGCTAATTCTTTTGACTTATGATGAAGAAAATTCATGCGTTGGTTCGCCACTTTCTCATGTAATTTAGCCACTACTAGTCGTTGCTTGTTCCAACGTGCAGAACCTTTCTTTCTTCGAGAAAGAATTCGTTGTGCTTTTGCTAATTTATCTAAGGCTTGCCGATAGTAACGTGGGTAATTGGCTTTCTTACCCTGTTCACTCTCGACATATAGACCATCCATAGCAAAATCCAAACCAACAACTTTCTGTATTTTAACTGGACGAATATCTTTCTCATATTCTGTCAAAATTGAAATGTAGTACTTGCCTGTCTTTGTTTTAGAAATAGTGCAAGATTTGATTTTATAATCAGCAGGTATCTCTCTATGCTGTTTCATTTTTATTGGCTTTTTGATTTTTGGCAGTTTGATATGACCATTTTCTAGCTTAATATTTCCGTTGACCATATTAGTTGTATAGGATTGTTTTGCTTTACGATTTTTGAACTTTGGAAAATCCGCATTTCCTTCAAAGAAATTCTTATAAGCAGTCTGTAAGTTCATTTGTGCATTTGCCAAAGCTAAAGAATCCACTTCTTTTAGGAATGGAAATTCACTTTTATATTTTGCAGGGGTCGGAAACTTTTGCTTTTTAAGCAATTCTTTATCATCCTTGAACTTTTCATACGTTTCTTTGCGTTCAGCTAACATCTTATTGTAGACAAAGCGAACACAACCAAATGTCTTAGCTAATAATGCGGATTGTTCTTTGTTTGGTAACAAACGAAACTTGAAAGCTTTGTTTTGCTTGGCCATATCAATTCACCTCACTTTTGACCTTGATTTTCAATATATTTTTTGATGGTATCTATTGGAGCGTCGCCTGTTGTAAGTAGGCAGAAACTTCTTGACCAAAACATTTCTTTCCATAGTTTTTTTCTTATATGTGGAAAGTCTCTTTTTATCAGTCGAGAACTTGCACTCTTATAGGCGTTGATGAACTTTGATAGTTCAGAGTTAGGATTTGCTTTGAATAAGATGTGGATATGGTCTTTATCATGATTCCATTCCACTAAAGAAATATTGTATTTACTTCCAATCTCAGCGAACATATCTTTTGCAAAATCAGATATTTCACTATCGAACACTTGTCTACGGTATTTTACAACCAATACAAGGTGATAATGCAGTAAGAATACTGAATGATTATTACTATCTAATTTCATTGATATATCAAACCTCTATTCCATCTAAGACTGATTATATCAAAACCTTTGGCTAAAGCCAACCGAAATTCATCTCCCACCTACTCATTGGTGCTATTCGCACCTTCACATTCCTTGAGGATGGGAGACTTCTTTCGGAAAGCCGTTAAATAAAGCAAAAAACCGGGAGAAGGCAAGCCTTCTCCCGGTTTTTTGCTTTTTCTTAATGCGCACCCGCCATCACCGGCTGGCGGTAAGCAGATAGCGACTCATCCATGATTTTTTGAAAAAGCGGCCTAAGATGCGCGGGAACCAGCCGGCCGGCAAAATCCCACGCATTTTGTTCAATCGTAAGCGCCAGTGCTTGCTTTTCCGGCAAACGCCCGGACTCTTCAAAGGCGGCGGACAATGCAGGCAGATTTTCATCCATCGCATGGCCGATTTCATGTGCAAGCACAATCGTAGTGTAAGACATAAACCATTTGCAGCTCCCAAACAATAGCTCGCATTGCCGCCGGATTGTCTCTGTATACAGCGTAATCGTATGGGTGTGCGGATGATATTTGCCGCCAACGAGACGCCCGCCTGGGAACTGTTTCTTTATTTTCAAATGGGCGGTGCACCCGGCGTTTTTTAGTAATTCCGTTGCCATTTCTCTGATTTGCAAAATTCCCCTGTCTCCTTTATCCATATTGGCATTGCTCTTATCATATATTTATGAAAGATCGCGATTGCAATATGTATCTATTTTTTCCGGCATCCGAAGTGGCCGGATGAAAGGGCTTTTTATCCGTTCCGGGCAAAGGGATGCCTAAACCTGGATCCCCAGGACAAAAAAAAAAAAAAAAACAGGCCATAAAGGCCTGTTTTTTATAATTTCGAAACGTTCGCAGCTTGTGGTCCGCGGTTGCCTTCTTCAATATCAAAAGATACGGATTGGCCTTCTTCCAAAGTTTTAAAACCTTCGCCCTGAATCGCTGAGAAGTGAACAAATACATCGCTTCCGCCTTCGCGTTCGATAAAACCGTAGCCTTTTTCCGAATTAAACCATTTTACTTTACCTTGTTCCATTTTGTTTCCTCCTAATGTGTTTGAACACAAAATTACTATCCTTGCTCAAGTGATTTCAGGGGGTCAGTTTTAAAACTTTTTCCTTCCTTACCATACCGAACAAAAATAATTCTTTATTATAATAGCAGATTATGTATGGGGAGTCAAGACGAATTGATTATTTTTTTCTTCATTTTATTTTTTCTCCACTAAATGCCATGATTTTTTCCGGATTGAAACCTTCATGGCTGCCGGATCCATCCGCCTGAAAAAATTACGCTGCAAAAATGGGGAAAAGATGCCTGCTTGCAGGCATCTTTTCCGGTCAAGCATTTTATTTTTCTTCCCTGTATCCGTGGCCCGGAAAATTCCCGTAGCCGCCGTGGCCGTAATGCCCGGAATGGTAATGGTGGTGATGTCCGTATGGGTAACCGTGCGAATGGCCGTACGAATAACCGCCGTATCCGCCATAATGGTGATGATGCCCATACGGCACGGATAGCCGCCATAATACTGACTGGAATCTGCCAAATTTGTCACTCCTTTATCCATTGCTGCTTTTACAATATGGCAGTTGGAAGCGCATCGTTTGTGCATCCGCCTGCAAGCGGGAAAACAGGCGCCGGTTTAAACGGCCCGGATGTGCGTCTGCATTGTAAACCCCTTGCCAGGTCGGCCTGCTTTCGGGCATACCGTAAGGGCAATAAACATGCGGTTATATATATGAGAAACAATCATGCAATAAGCTTATTCAGCGACAATGGTTTCGCAAAAATGCAAGCGTTGGCCGGCCGTATCCAGTGTGACCGAGATGCCGAGCGGAAGCGCCAGATTCGGAGTGCCGTGCCCGGATTGTATGCCGGCAAGCACCGGCTTGCCGATCCCGCAAAAAAATTTTTCCAGGACTTCCTGTGCCGTAAAGCCATCCGCATATGCTTCCGGCTCACAGTCCGTCCATTGGCCGAGCACAAACCCGGAGGCGTCATCCAGTTTTCCGGAAAGCTGAAGCTGGGTCAGCATCCGGTCGATCGCATAAGGTTCTTCATGCACTTCTTCAAGAAAAAGAATTTTCCCGCTTGTATCAATTTCAAACGGCGTTCCCATCAGTGCGCAAATCAATGACAGATTCCCGCCTGTAAGCGGTGCTGTCACGGCCCCTTCACTCCACGCCTCCCCCGTGTAACTGCCGGCAGGAACACCGGTTGACGCCAGCTGCAGCAATGATTGTACCGAAAGATCATCTTCTTTGATAAATTCGACAGCCGCCATCGGGCCATGGATCGTGGCGAGGCCGCATTTTTGCTGGAAAGCAATATGCAAGGCTGTAATATCGCTGTAACCGATGAATAATTTTGGATTCTCCCGGATCCATTCAAGGTCCAGATACGGCAAAATTTGCGTCGCCCCGTATCCGCCACGCAAACAAAGAATCGCCCGCACGTCATCGTCTGCAAACATCGCATGAAGATCGGCCGCCCGTTCAAGCGGCGTGCCGGCCATATACCCGCCATAAACTTTTCCCGCACTTTCTCCGGTTTTTACCCGGAAACCGAGCCGCCGCAATATGGCAATTGCAGTCTGAATCCTTTCGATTGAAACCGGGCTTGCAGGCGCGACCAGCCCGATCGTATCCCCGGCCTGCAGCCGTTTTCCTTTTCTCATCCTTCTCCCCCCTGGTTGATGAATTGCAGTACGATTTGCTCTTCCGCTTGATGTACTGCTTCTTCATCCAGTACATTATTGATCAAAATAGAAAAAATCAGCTTTTTCCCGGATGTTGCCTGCATATAGCCGGAAAGTGTGCTGACGCCTGTAATCGACCCTGTTTTGGCAAAAACCCGTCCTGCAGCGGCCGTCCCCTTAAACCGGTTTCTGAGGGTTCCGCCTTCCAGCCTGTTTTCAGCCCCTGCAACGGGCAGCGCATCGAAAAAGCACGGAAACCAGTCTTTTTCCTGTATCCGGTATAAAAGCGCCGTCAAATCATTTGCCCGGACCAAATCGGCGTGGGATATGCCCGAACCGTCGCGGAGCATCATCAGGTCAGGATCGACGCCAAAGTTTCTTGCAACGCCGCGGATTACTTCAAGCCCTTTTTCCCAGCTTCCTTCCCCTTTTTCCGTTTTCCCCATTTCTTTTACAAGCATTTCGGCGATGGTGTTATTGCTGAATTTTAAAAACGGCGCCATGATGCTTGATAAAGGTGGCGATTGGGAAAAAAGAACCGGAACTGCCGCATCCTTCACCCTGCCCGTTTTGATCGTACCTTGCACGGTGATCCCGTTTTCCTCTAAAGTTTTTTTGAAAACAGACAGCACCCATGTCGCCGGGTCCCAGACCGCTTTCCATTGCCGGACTGCGGCTGAATCGGCAGTAATCGTCCCGCTTGCCGTAAACGTATTCCCGCCGTGTGCCCGGCTGATGACGATATCGTCCTCTCCCTGCTTGCCATCCGGCACGGTTCGGACATGGTTGTCCAGTTTAACCATCCCGCTTTCCGGAACCATTTTGATCCGCGCTTTCATGCCGGGTTTTTTTGCCGGGGCGACTTCAAAAATGGCCGTCCCTGCATCATAATCGCGGTCAGGCGATAACGTTAAAGCCGAAATTTGTGCCCCGTAATATTCCTGCTCATCGCTCCACGGCAAGTCAAGTGAATACCGAATATCGTCATAGCGCGAATCATCCCCGACCAGGTCCCCCTGAATACGCCGGATCCCCTGTTTCTTTAATTCAGCCGCCCAGTCCGCTAAATCGGATTTTAATAAAGCAGGATCTCCTCCCCCTTGTATGTATATATCACCGTAAAGCGTACCGTTTTCGATCGCGCCCGTGCGGTACACGCCCGTTTTAAAACGGGCATTTCCCCCGAGTGTTTCAAGCGCGGCGGCCGCGGTCAGCAGTTTCATATTGGACGCAGGGCGCAATAGCGTGCTGCCATTTTGTTCGTAGAGCAGTTCCCCGGTATCAGCCGAACGGACGCTGATCGCAACAATCCCGCCTTTTAAAGGGGCGGCCTGCAAAATGCCGGCAATTTTTGCGTCTGTTTCTTTTTTTCCGCGGCCTTCCCTGTCCCCTGCTGCACAGGGCCCGGTTCCCTGAATAAATAGGAATGCCATCGTCCATATCACAACCCATCTTTTATGCAATACATTTCCCTCCGTATGAAATTCTGCCTTGCTTTATCATATTCCTTCTTCTTTTTAATCTTTCCGTAAACGCTGTTTTGGCTGCGATCTTCTTTTTTCCAATGATTCATTTCGCGTTTTTAAATATTTTTTTCCAAATTAGTAGAACAAGCATGCCTGTATAGTATAAAATGCTTGTGGGGGTGTAATCATGTACCGGTTTGGCTATTACGTTGTTACCGTCATTTTGTGGCTGCTTGGCGGCAAAATCAAAAAAGAAAACAAAGAGAAAATCCCTGCGGCTCCGTTTGTGGTCGTTTGTACCCACCAAACATGGCTGGACATTATTTACCTGGCGATTGCCATCTGGCCTGTCCAAATTCATTATATGGCGAAACAGGAACTTTTTTCTAAAAAATGGCTAAAATGGCTGTTCACGAAGTTGCACGCTTTTCCAGTCAATCGTGAAAATCCGGGCCCGAGCTCGATTAAAATTCCAATGAAACTTTTAAAAGAAGGGAAAGTCGTCGGCATTTTCCCTTCCGGAACACGCAAAAGCGAACATGTTTCTTTAAAACGCGGTGCCGTGACGATAGCTTTAAAAGCAAATGTTCCGCTTGTCCCGGCTATTTACGAAGGGCCGAAAACATTGAAAGAAGTCATTGCGAGAAAGCCAAAACGTGTGCGCTTTGGCGACCCGATCAGGCTGGCAGACGGAAAAAAAGGAACAAAAGAAGAAATCGAAAAAACGATTGTTCTGCTGCAAGACACTTTTGAAACGCTGAAAAAACAGTAAAAATCTTTTCCACTTTCCGGAGGCAGATGAAAAAGTCCAAAAGAAAACAAAAAACGGCGAGGCACCACATTCAAAGTGTCTCACCGTTTTTTTGCATCCGATCTCTCGTAAAAATAAAACATCACTTTTTCAGTGCCCCTGCCCGCCGGCGGAAGGGTTTTTCCTTTTTTAATTGAAAAAACAGTCCATCTTTTCTTATAATAAAAGGAAGTACTTGCCAAGGAGGAGAGCGTCATGCTAAGCGGTTGGTTTTCTGCTTTTATTTTAATATGGATCCTCTGTCTGGTTTTTCTCTTTTCAGTTGGCGGCTATTTTATGTTCCGAAAATTTTTGAAAAGGCTTCCGAAAGAAGACGGAAAATCGATACTTGACCAGCAGGAAGAGACAATCCTTAAAACGCGGCACCTCTGGACGCCGGAGTACAGAGAACTGCTTGAAGAACTAGTAAGCCCTGTCCCGGAATTGTTCCGCGATGTGGCCAGGAAAAAAATCGCGGCAAAAATCGGGGATGTGGCGCTTTCCAAAAATGCAAAGAAAATGACACTGGACAATATCATTCAGGGCTATATCCTCGCCACGCCAAGAAGGGACCATAAATTCCTCCGAAAAAAATTAAAGCAGCTGGACATCGATGACAGCCGCTACGAGCATTTGTTTGCGCAGGAAAAAACAAAATCGGCCCGGTAAATGAAAAAACATCATTCGGTAAAAGCGAATGATGTTTTTCAAGCACGGACCCCTTCATCCAGTTCCTGTATGAGCCGCCTGTACTGAATATACATGGCGACGCGCCACGGCAGAATCATGCCGAATGCGAGCAGAAAAAACATGCCGCTGAGCTGCCCGATTTGAATCGAGGAGCTGAGTACCACCTTCATCAGCAACCGGATGAGAAGGAGCCCGATCAGAATAAACGGAAAAGCTTTCGACCGTTTTAAATATACATTTCCGTCACGGACTTCGAAACGGGAAGTTTTAATTAAAAATATGGAAAAAAACATTCCGACCACAAAGGCTTCCAATACTTCGGCAGGCGTCACGCGAAAATACGGGACGACAAACATCAATGCCCCGGTACTCATAAAGACCGGCGGCAACAATATTTTTTTTGTGGAAACGGGCTTGTTCTGCCCTTTTAAACGGACAAAAATGACCAAAGACCCCATCAAAATCGCAACAATGAACGAGATGACAATGCCTTCCATGTCTCAACCCTCTTTAGTAACAGATTTTTAACAAAATAAATATAGCTACGGTAAATATAAGTTTCCTATGCTAATATTCAACCATAAAAGCGGGGTTGATGTCCAGCCGGAATGCCTGCCTCTCTTTTTTTTGCGGCGCCTGTCAGTTCAAAACGCGTTCAACCGCTTCTAAAACACGCGTTTCATCAAAAGGCTTGACGATAAAATCCTTTGCGCCGGATTCTATTGCTTCGACGACCAGTTTTTGCTGGCCAAGCGCGGAGCAAATAATAATTTTTGCGTCCGGGAATTCGCGCACGATCTTTTTCACAGCTTCAATGCCGGTCATCTCCGGCATGGTAATGTCCATCGTAACGACATCCGGCCTGACTTCACGGTATAATTCAATCGCCCGCTGCCCGTTCTCCGCTTCGCCCACAACGGTATGGCCGCCGTTTTCCAGCATTTTCGCCAAAGTCATCCTCATAAATTTTGCATCATCCACAATCAACACATTTGCCATCGATCGAATTTCTCCTCCTCATTGATCCGTTAAAATGCAACCCGGATTAAAATCCCTGGAATCCCCCGAACAGCGCACTCATATAACCGGAAATGACAGGCATCCAGTCAAAAAAGAACAGGATTCCGGCGAATATCATCACAACACCGCTCCATTTTAATAGTTTCACGCTATATTTTTGCATCCACCCCAATCGTCCGATAAAAAAAGCAAGGACAAAAAAAGGGATGGAGAAGCCGAACACATATGCAGCCATATAGACGGACGCAGAAGCCGGATGGGCCACTGCCATCGCCAATACCGAGGCAAGAATCGGCCCGGTGCAAGGCGTCCAGCCGGCAGCAAACACAAGCCCGACGAGAAAAGAACCCAAGAATCCGACCGGCTGCTTTTTTACATCGATTCGGTACACTTTCATAAAGATCCCCGGCTGAAAAATGCCCGCAGCAAGCAGCCCAAAAAAAATGAGCGCGACTGCACCGAGCTGCCGGATGGCATCCTGGTAACGGATAAAAAAACTCCCGATCCAGGAAGCACCAAACCCCAATGCAATAAAAACTGTGGAAAATCCTGCGAGGAACCAAACGGTATGCAGGATACTTTTCCACTCCCGCATGCCGCCCCCGCTTTTTAACCGGCTAACAGAAGCGCCTGTTATATAAGAAACAAAAGCAGGGTAAAGCGGCAGACAGCAAGGCGATATAAAGCTCATGAAACCTGCCCCGAAAGACAGCCATACTGTTACATCAGCCATCGGTTCACTCCCCATCCCGGCTCATTTTCATTTTAACATAAACAGATTGAAAGAGAAAAAACATCACGAAAGCATAAAAATGGAACATGAAATCAAAAACCACCTTTTCTGTGCAGGAAATTGGCAGAAAAAGTGGTTTACAGAATCGTGAGAAGCTTAACAATGGTGATGGATATACCACAAAAGCCGGTCATCCAGCTTAAGATTTCATTTGTTTGTTCATGGCATTCATCATTTGATTGATTTTCTTCTGAGACGGCTTCATACCCATTTGCATCATCATCATTCTCAGCATTTGTTCATTAATCGGCGGATTTTTCTTCAGGTAATTCATCATATATTTACGGGCGATGAAAAACCCGATTGCTGCGCCTGCCAAAAGAGCAATAAGGGCTACAAGAACGAACACCCAAATCATAATATACCTCCTTCACTCACATACAGTGTACTAAATCCATTTGAATTATACAATACTTGTTTTCTTCTCACACGAATTTTCTTTCTTTAACCGGTTTTATCCAGCCGTATCGTTTATGGTCGTAATCGATTGCAAGCAGATTTCCTTTGAAGTTCCTCAGAATTTCAAAAACGGCGGTTTCTGTATCATAACTACCGGATACGTTCAGGCGGAGCATTCTTTCTTCTATGGTCACTTCCAGCACCTGCTCCTCTTTTTTTGAAAGAAGTTGGCAAGCGCCGGTTTTCGTCATGTTAATGGTGTCAGAAAATAACGGCTGCAAGACATGATGGACAGGCAAGAGCGGAATCTGCTTTGTAATATAATGGATCTGTCTGCTGAGGACATTTTTCAAACTTCCGGAAACGTGCGCATACTGGTGAAAAAGGTTAAAAAACATTCGTTCCCTGCCGTAATAATATTGTGCAAACTCCTCTTTTATCAGGTAGATAGAATAGGATCGCATATGATCTCACTCCCGCAACTTTGTTACCTTCACTATAATGGACGGGCCCCAAAAAAGTTGTCGTTTGTTGTAACAAAATTTAAAAAATTACTGTGGAACATTCGATTACACGTACATACAGGAAAATAAGCGTAAATGTATCAAAGCGTTGCTGCAAAATCGGTTGCGTCCAAGGGAGAAGCTAATTCAACTCAGCTCCGGTACTTCAAGCCCCCTATTCTTATACCCTTCCTTCATAAAAATGAGCCTGCTTTTGCGAATACCGCAAAAGCAGGCCCGGAACGATTACATGCCCAATAATTTTTTTACACGTGCCACAACATTTTCAACGGTAAATCCGTATTTTTCCACAACGGTATTGCCGTTTCCGCTTGCGCCAAACGTATCAACCGACAAAATATCGCCTTCATCGCCGGTATACCTTTCCCAGCCGAATGGTGAAGCCATTTCAATGGAAAGGCGTTTTTTCACCTGTGCCGGCAATACGGATTCTTTGTATTCTTTGCTTTGCTGTTCAAAACGGTCCCATGACGGCATGCTGACAACAGCAGCATCAATCTTTTGTTCCGCCAATTGCTGCTGCGCGAGCACAGCCAGATGGACTTCCGACCCGCTGGCAAGAAGGAGAACGTCAGCCATTTCCTTTTGTGCAGGGGACACGACATAGGCGCCTTTTGAAACGCCTTCCAGCGCTTTTTCAGCCGTCCCTTTCAAGGTTGGCAGCCCTTGGCGCGTCAAAACAAGCGCAGTCGGATGGTTTTCAGATGACAGGGCCAGCCGCCAGGCAGCCGCCGTTTCATTGCCGTCCGCGGGGCGGATGACCGACAAGCCCGGCATCGCTCTTAAAGAAGGAAGCTGTTCAACCGGTTCATGCGTCGGCCCGTCTTCCCCGACTGCGATACTGTCATGCGTAAAGACGTATGTTACCGGGAGGCCCATAAGCGCGGCCAGGCGGATGGCAGGACGCAAATAATCCGAGAAAACAAAGAACGTGCCGCCGTATACATGCACACCGCCATGAAGCGCCATGCCGTTCATGGCTGCGCCCATCGCAAATTCGCGGACACCAAACCAGATATTGCGCCCTTCATAGGCATCCGGCATATAGTCCTTGTCTTCTTTCAACCGCGTATTGTTGGATCCGGCAAGGTCGGCAGATCCACCGAACAAAGACGGCAAATGTTTGGATATGGCATTTAGCACTTCCCCGCTTGCCGCACGGCTGGCAAGGGTTTTGCCTTCTTCATAGACCGGAATGTCCTTGTCCCATCCATCCGGAAGCCCGCCTTTTATCGCCTGTTTTAGTTCAGCCGCAAGCTGCGGGTATTGTTTTTCATAAGCCTCAAACAGGGACGCCCACTCTTGTTCCTTTTTCACGCCGTTTTCTACAACCAATTCACGGAACCGGGCGTAAACTTCATCCGGAACATAGAAGTCTTCTTCAAACGTCCATTTATACGCTTCTTTCGTCAGTTTCAGTTCATCTTCTCCGAGCGGGGCGCCGTGGGCAGCCGATTTCCCGGATTTGTTCGGGGAACCGTAACCGATGATCGTTTTCACTTCGATGAGTGTCGGCCGGCTTGTATCCGCCTTTGCTTCCTCGATCGCTTTTGCGACCTGTGCCATATCATTCCCGTCTTCAACCCGCAAATACTGCCAGCCGTATGCTTTAAACCGGTCGGCAACACTTTCGGAAAAGGCCTTGTTTAACTCGCCGTCAAGGGAAATGTCATTGGAATCGTACAATACAATGAGGCGTCCCAATTTTAAATGTCCCGCCAAGGAAGCAGCTTCGGCAGATACACCTTCCATTAAGTCGCCGTCTCCGCATAAAGCATATGTATAATGGTCAATGACGGGGAAATTTTCTTTGTTGTATACAGCCGCCAGATGCCGTTCTGCCATCGCCATCCCGACTGACATGGCAATCCCCTGCCCGAGCGGACCGGTCGTTGCTTCCACGCCTTCCGTATGCCCGTATTCCGGATGCCCCGGGGTTTTGCTGCCGTATTGCCGGAAATTTTTAATATCATCCATGCTTAATGCATAGCCGGATAAATGGAGCAGGCTATAAAGCAGCATGGAACCATGCCCTGCGGATAATACGAAACGGTCCCGGTTAAACCAGTGCGGGTTTTCCGGGTTTTGGTTCATAAATCTTGTCCAGAGGGTGTATGCCATTGGCGCAGCCCCCATCGGAAGCCCCGGATGGCCGGATTTTGCTTTTTCAATGGCGTCAATGGACAAAGTCCGGATTGTTGTGACTGCCAGTTCGTCCGTTTTATCAAACATCTGCTAACATCCTTTCTTCATGGGTTACAATTTTATATTAAGGCAAGTGAAACCCATAACACAACTCTTTTACCATTTTGTATGGATTTTGTAAGAAAGAAGCAGGATGGCGCCCCTTTAGTGCAGCTTTCTTTTTGTTTGGATTTGCTTTATTTTTTCCGGGGTAACGTCCTGGCCTTCGGGGTCAAGCACACGGACATTTTCAATCGTTTTTCTGAATGAAGAGCGGAACGCCTGCAAATACTCGCTTCGCAACTTTGACTGTTCTTTTGCTTCCTCACCTGTCAGGCCGCCGGTTTTCGCTTTTTTCGCCAATTCGTTTATTCTTGCCATTTTTTCCTTTGAAAGCATATTTTCTCTCCTTTAATCCGTGATTGATGCCATCTTACTAAAATATAGGCCCGCCTGCAAAGAAAGCGCACCGGCGAAACCGGTTTTTGTACTATTGATCATGCCCCGTTTCCTCCATATATTCCCTGTAACGCCGGTGGACGGTTGCTTTTGAAACTTGATAGCCAAAACCGCGCATTGTCGCAGCAATCTCCTGAAAAGTCAGGCCGTTGTCCCGCAGGCGGATAATTTCTTCAACCGGCACTTCCTTCCTCTCCCTGCCGTCCGGATTCCGCTTTCCTTTTAAATTTTTCTCCGGGCGGTAGCCGTTTCTGACAGCGCGTTCCATCCCCCTTTTGATTTTTAAGTTATGCAGCTTTCGCTGGTACTCTTCAACCATGCTGACAATTTTCAACACCATTGAATCGGATTCCGAAAGTTCGAGTTCACCGTTTTGTGCATAACAATATACTTTGACCCCTTTTTTATATAAAAAATGGAGCAGTGCAATTTTTGCATTTCCTCTTCCAATCCGTGTTTCATCCTGCACCAGTACGGCGTCAACCTTTTCATTTCCAATGATATCAAGAAGTTCAAGGATGCCGGGCCTGTCCAGGTCGTAGCCGCTTGCCCGGTCGCAGATCACCCCGGCCACTTGAAAACCGCGGGAATCCGAAAGCTTCTCCAGCTCTTCCCGCTGCCTCGCCAAAGAAGTTTCCTGGCTTTCTTTTTCCGTGCTTACTCTGCAATATAAAACAACTTTCATTTTTTCGTCTCCCATTGTGATTTCATCGCAAGTTCCCTTTTATCATCCCTGATTTCATTTTTTTCTACCGGAATGACAATTTTTTCGCCGGCTTTGATCATGTTGCCGTTAATCCCATTATGGCGCTCAACCCAGCTGATAAATGCTTCCCTCGACATTTTGCCCTGTTCTGCATACTGACCGGCGATATTCCAAAGCGTCTCGCCCTCTGTAACGCTGATTTTGATATAGTGTGGGGATGGATCCCGCAGACTTCCAATCATGAAAAATCCGAAAACAAGCGCAACCCCTGCTAAAATCATAACATAGTTATACTTTTTCCATAATCGTGACATCTCCATCTTCCTCCCGCGAATATTCGTTCGTCCAATCACCAGTTCTATTATAAAACGAACGCCTGTTTTTCGTCAACATTTTTTCGAACTTACGTTTGTTTTATCTTCTGCAATGTGATATAATAATAGCAAATAATGGCATTCCTCCCGTTTGCGTCCCCGTACGCAGCGCGGGTGCCAAACAAAACTGCGACGAGGTGGAAATAATGGCAAAACTATCAAAACGGCAACAGGCGATACTTGATTTCATCAAGCATGAAGTCAAAACAAAAGGCTATCCCCCTTCCGTGCGGGAAATCGGCCAGGCAGTCGGGCTTGCTTCCAGTTCAACTGTCCATGGCCATCTCGCAAGGCTTGAAAGCAAAGGGCTGATCAGGCGCGACCCTACAAAGCCGAGAGCGATTGAAATTTTGGACCATGATGAAGAAATACCGGCCCAAAATGTTGTCAATGTGCCTGTTGTCGGAAAAGTAACAGCAGGCATACCGATTACCGCTGTAGAAAATATTGAAGAGTATTTTCCGCTTCCGGAACATCTTGTCCCGTCTGACGAGTCCGTCTACATGCTGGATATTGAAGGGGACAGCATGGTGGATGCCGGGATTTTAAACGGCGATTATGTGATTGTCCGCTCCCAGCAGACGGCAAACAACGGAGATATCGTGGTCGCTATGACAGATGAAAATGAAGCGACAGTAAAAAGATTTTTCAAGGAAAAAGACTACTTCCGGCTGCAACCTGAAAACCAGACAATGGAACCGATCATATTGAAAAACGTCACCATTCTCGGCGTTGTCATCGGGCTGTACAGGCAAATGGTGCACTGATCAAAAAGAAGCAGTTTCGGCTGCTTCTTTTTTAATAGAGCATATGCGAGTTTGATGGCAAAAATGCCTGTGACACTTGAGGATTTCTGGGCTTCCAATCTATTTTCGAAGGAAAAATCGGGGCAATTAATGGGCATTTTGTTTTTCTGGGCGTTCGACGCAAAAATGCCCGATAAACAAAAACCCCTCAAAGCCTTACGCTTCAAGGGGTTTCTTGCTTAATACATTTCGATATACTGGTCGCGTTCCCATTGGTGGACTTGTGTGCGGAACATATCCCATTCAATTTCCTTAGCTTCAAGGAAGTGTTCGAGAATGTGATCGCCAAGGGCGTCTACCATTACATCATCCGATTTTAAGTTTTCCAGCGCCTGCAGCAGTGTGCCCGGGAGGTCGACAATGCCGGCTTCTTCTCTTTCTTCTTTCGTCATGACATAGATGTTGCGGTCGACCGGTTCCGGCGCCTGCAATTTGTTCGCGATGCCGTCAAGCCCTGCTTTTAACAGGACGGCGAGCGCGAGATACGGATTGGCAGACGGGTCAACGCTGCGCACCTCAACGCGCGTGCTTAAACCGCGGGAAGCCGGAATCCGCATGAGCGGGCTGCGGTTGCGAGCGGACCAGGCAACATAACAAGGCGCTTCATAACCCGGCACAAGCCGTTTATAGGAGTTCACCGTCGGATTCGTGACAGCCGTAAAGTTCGGCGCATGCTTTATGATGCCGGCAATGAACTGGTATGCCGTATCGCTCAGCTGCAGTTCTGCATCGTTCGGGTCATAGAATGCATTTTCTTTTCCTTTAAAAAGCGAAAGATTGGTGTGCATCCCGGAACCGTTCACGCCAAACAACGGTTTCGGCATAAACGTCGCATGCAGGCCATGTTTGCGTGCAATTGTCTTGACCACCAGTTTAAAGGTCTGGATATTGTCGCATGCCCTGACTGCATCCGCATATTTAAAATCAATTTCGTGCTGGCCGGGTGCAACTTCATGGTGGGACGCTTCAATTTCAAAGCCCATTTCCTCGAGTTCCAATACGATGTCGCGCCGGCAGTTTTCGCCAAGGTCCGTCGGCGCCAGGTCAAAATAGCCGCCGTTGTCGTTCAGCTCCAGTGTCGGTTCATTTTTTTCATTCAGCTTGAAGAGGAAGAATTCCGGTTCAGGCCCAAGATTAAAACTCGTGAAGCCAAGTTCTTCCATTTCTTTCAATACCCGTTTCAAATTATTCCGCGGATCACCTTCAAACGGGGTGCCGTCCGGATTATAAATATCGCAAATCAGACGGGCGACTTTCCCTTTCTCAGCGGTCCACGGGAAAATGACCCATGTATCATAGTCCGGATACAGATACATATCCGATTCTTCAATCCGGACAAACCCTTCAATCGAAGAGCCGTCGAACATGATTTTATTGTCGAGCGCTTTTTCAAGCTGGCTGAGCGGGATTTCCACGTTTTTAATCGTCCCCAAAATATCCGTGAACTGCAAGCGGATGAATTTCACATTTTGTTCTTCGGCATTCTTCAAAATATCTTCACGTGTAAACTTAGGCATGAACAGTATTCCTCCCTTTAGGCAATAAAAAGTATATATCTAAGCTATAAAACTAGCTTTTCAACAATGTTAATGGAAAAACCGGGGCGCATCGGACAACCGCTGGCTCGGTCTTTGAAAACGGCCGGCCTGCAGCAGTTCCTGGCGAAGCCGTTTGCGGATTTCTTCATCCGTTACATGATTTTTGACGAGTACCGGCCCGGTTCCGCGGCGGTCGTTCATCAATAAGATTTTTTTGATGCCTGCAATATTGATCCCCTGATCCAGCAAATCTTTAATATCAAGAAGCCGGTCGACATCATTTAAAGAATAAAGGCGGCGATTGCCTTCCGTTCTTGCCGGTGTAATCAGCTCGTGTTCTTCATAATAGCGGATCTGCCGGGCCGATAAATCTGTTAGCTTCATAACGGTTCCGATCGGCAAAAGCGGCATCGAACGGCGGATTTCTTTTCGACCCATGTTATACGCTCCTTTTCTTTATATTTTTACTATATTCCATGTGAGTTTTTTTGTCAACAAAATGTTATATTTTCTCACATCATTTTTTATCCTCAGGAAGGCAAAACGAGTTTTTCGCGGATTTCCATCCATTCTGCCACGTCCACGCTCTTTCTAAGGGCTTCAAGACGGGCATCGAACTGTTCGGCAATATCGAGCAAAGCTTCCGACTGCATTTTCGTAAACTCTTCCTCCAGCCATGAGCGGAACGAACCGGCAAGCTTTTCTCCCTGCACGTCAAGATACTGCTGCGCAAGCGGTTCAAACATCGCCTGCAGTTCTTCCTGCATGCCTGATTTTCCCCCTTTTTCAAAAAAAGTGCGCGCATTTTTAAAATGGCGGAATGCCTTTTCGAACGGTTTCAAATCCGTCTCCGAAAAAGCCGCAGGAAAATCAGGCGTAGCGTGTGCGCCCGCTTCAAACGTACTGACGGACAAATCAGGAAGCAAACGTTTTATCTCCCTGTTCCATTCCGCGCTTTGGGAGGCGAATAAATTCCGGCAATGGGCTTCAAGCCTCACATTTGTCGCCCGCATCTCCTGCGCAAAATCATAACCGACGAGTTCTGCAAGCTCCTGAAGGGCGCCCGGCAAATCTTTCGCTGCCTTTACCGTTGCCGGATTAAAAGCTTCCTTGAAAAAGTCGGCGAAGCGGTAAAAAACACGCTGTTTCACGTAATAGAGCAGCTCCTTCTGCTCCTGCATAACGCTGTCTGTGAAGAACGCCAGCTTTGTATTTTTCAAAATGGCTTCTGCCTCTTCCCGCCGTTTCCGGAGGAGTTCCCGTTTCGCTTTCTTTGTTTCAATTGATTCATTGGCATCGCGGATCACGGCATCCACCATTTCGAGGCCGCGTTCCAGCTCTTTTTGTGCGGACTGAAGCACCATATTCAGCAAATCATGGTCGAGAAATTGGCGGAACCCGGCTTCAAATTCGGCCATTTTCGCTTCCTTCCGCCTGCCTGAAAGCGCAAGCAGGCTTGATACACCATACAGGCGCGGGTTGCGGATGCCAAAATGGAGCAGCTGCCCCCTGACATAGTCCATCACTTCTTTATATTCTTCACCGGACGAGGCAAGATCAATCGCATTGACAATAAAAAACATCTTATCCAGTTCAAATGCTTCTTTTACCCGCCCGAGCTGGATGAGAAATTCCCTGTCTGCGCGCGCGAAGGCATGGTTATAGTATGTGACGAAGAAAACCGCATCCGAGTCTTTAATATATTCAAATGCCACGCCGGTATGACGGGCATTGATCGAGTCGGCTCCGGGCGTATCGACCAGCGTAATGCCAAGCCTTGTGAACGGGCAATCATAAAACAAATCAATGGATTCAACAAAACAAGACTGGGTTTCATCGGCAACAAACCGGCGGAACGCTTCCATTCCGGCATTCAATTTCTGTCCGGCCCGCCCGTTGAAATCAGGGAAGCCTTTCGCAAAGGCACGCAAAAAAGATAAATGGACTTTTTCGTTTGCTTTTCCCGTTTCTTTCGCGTGCAACGTTTCAATTTTTTCAAGTGCTTCCCCGAAAGAACGGCAGCTGAGCCCGAAAACAGCGAGCGACTTGTTTACGTCTTCCAGCATCTGAGCCTCTGTTTTCAGCTGGACGGCTGCCGTTTTATGCGGATGTGCCGCATCAGGCGGGCAGATCCGGCAAATGGCCGCTGTTGTCGGATTCGGTGAAACCGGCAGCACTTTTTCGCCGGCAAGCGCGTTTGCAAAAGACGATTTTCCCGCGCTAAACGCGCCGAACAGCGCAACAGTATAGCGGCGGTTTTTCAGGCGCCTGCTTTTTGTACTGAGCGTTTCGGTATACCGTTTAAAACCGTGCTGATCTTTTAGCAGCGTAATCGCCTGCTCCATTTTGGCAAGCGCGGTTTCAAGTGGCAATGTGCCGGCTTGTTTTTCTGCCGGGGCGGAGGTTTCTGTAGCCTTGCCGGTTTCTTCCGGCTGTTTTGCATCCTTTTCCCCGCGGTACACCCGGTAATGCGCCTTTTCATCCGCCCATTCTTTCTCTATTTCAGCCAGCAGCTGTTCCGGATGTGCGGCAGGTGCTTTCAGTTCAGCCCGTTTTTCGACAAGCTGCCTTTCTATTTTTTCAAGATGCCTGTAAGCCTCTGCCAGTTCTTTTGCCTGCCCGGCCTTTTTCCGGGCCATTTTAAGCTGTTCCTCTGTTTCCAAGGCAGCCTGCTTCAGGACGGGCGCTTTCCAATCGTCCCAAGCCTGGCGGGCGGAACGTTTTATTTCGTCCGAGACATTTTCGCAATAATGGAGGATGTAGTCGCCTGTCAGCCGGGCGCCCTCTTTTACCTGGGCGGCAAGCATTGCTTCGCTGAAATCTGCTTTAAGCATGCCGGCCTGTTGTTCCAGCATTTGCGCGCCAGCGAGATGGAGCGTTTTTAAAGCTTCTTGCGCCAGCGGGCGGAGATGCCAGTCGATTTGTGCCTCAACATTGGCTTTCAGGGCGGCATAGAAATCATAGAGCCGCTGTTTTCTTGCTTCTTCGGTTTTTTTCTTCTTCGCAAAAAAACCGCCGGCCTGGAAATCTTTTTGCATGCTTTCAAGATACGCTTTTGCTTTCTCTCTCGTTTCAAACGGCATTAAATAGGCGCCGTCCAGAAGTGTTTGAAGCTTTTGCCGCGTTTCTTCCTCCCAATTTTCAATGCGGGCAAGAAGCACCCGTTCTTTTTCAAGCCACTCTTGTTCCTCTTCATATGCTTCCGCTTTCCCGGTTCCTGGGTATTTTGCAAGCACTTCCCCATATGCTGCTTTTTGCGGCGCGTACTGTGCTTCAAGCCAGTCGGCATGTTCTTTTTCCAGCACGCTTAAGGATGCTTCAACAGACCGTTCCAGCCGGGCGGATTTTTCGGAAACGGCGCGGTCAATGAGCGCTTTCAGCCGGCCGAATTCATTATCGGGATGATCCGGGTCTTTTAAAGAGGTGTAAAAAATGCCACCCGGCCGGACATGCCAGGATGCAAATGCATTTTCAACCCCCCGCCGGAATGCGGAAAACGGCAGCTCTTCATTCCGGTGCTTGTCAATCTGGTTAATAATTAAATAAAGTTCAAGCCCGTGATCGAGCAGTTCTTTTGTAAAGGTAAAATTCAGTTCCGACTGGACATGGTTGTAATCCATTACATAAAAGACAAGGTCCGCCATATAAATCGCCGATTCCGTGGCAATCCGGTGCGCATCGTCGGTTGAATCGACACCCGGCGTATCCATCACCGTCAATCCCGCCGGCAAATTGGAATCAGGCTTTGTGATTTCAATTTCCTGGACATGCCCCTTTTTACAATAATCTTTGACAACTTCAAAATCATACGGCGCGTGAAAAATCAAAGGGGCTTCCCCTTTTTCATAAACAATGGCGCAGTCTTCCGTCCCCTTTTCAATTTTGACGAGATTGGCGCTCGTCGGAATCGGGCTTGACGGAAGGACACGGCTGCCTAGAAGTGCGTTAATCATGGTGGACTTGCCGGCTGAAAAATGCCCGCAAAACGCGATATGGAAATCTTCGCGGCGGACTTTTTTCAGCAGGTTTTTCGCTTTTTCCACCCTTTGTTCATCCCCGTTTTGCCGGAAATGTTCAATTAAGCTTAAAATCTGTGTTGTGTTTTTGCTTTTTTCCTGTAGTTTGGCCATCACTTTACTCCCCATTGTGTGTTGATAGCTCTATTTTAACGAATTTTTCATCGTATTCATACTATATTAAACTCATTTTTCTCCTTGCCCGGGCGAATACCGCGGGCCGCGGATAATTTTCCGGAAAGAAACCCATCATATGGCTGTATCAGGAGGTGAAAGCAGATGGGATTATTCCGTTCCCTTTCTGCCTGGCAGTCCGCACGACGCGAAAAATACTTGTCCGCGATGCAGGAACAAAACAAATGCCCGGATTGCGCCGTGCGCGGTTTTATCATGCCGGCCGCATACGAATACGCTTATCCGTTTGACTGTTCCGGGTGCAACGGAACGGGCTCCTTTCAGGAATGGCAGTCAAACCGGCAGTAGCCGCTACACTTTGGCGGCTTTTGCTTTGCTAAAATGCACGGGATTTCTCTCCCTCAGCGTGACAGCAATATGCCGGCATGTTATGATGAAGTGAAGAGAAAATAAAAGAGGTGGGGAAGAGATGTCCGAAAAGAAAGCCTGGCACATAAACGGTTTTCTCGGTATTTTAGCGATTGCCGTTTTCGCTGTTCTAGGTTTGTTTTTCCTTTTTGCCGTCAATTTTTTTGCCGGTATTGTCCTGCTTGCCATAAGCGTCCTGCTTGTCTCGGGAATTTGTGTAATCCAGCCGAACCAGGCGTTGGTTGTCACTTTTTTCGGCCGCTATATAGGCGCCATCCGGGAAAGCGGCTTTTACGTAACGGTTCCGCTCAGTGTAAGGCGGCGCGTTTCGTTGCGGGTAAGGAATTTTAACAGCGCCAAATTAAAAGTGAATGACGTGGACGGAAATCCGATTGAAATTGCCGCAGTGATCGTATTCCGTGTGGTCGATGCTGCGAAAGCCGTGTTTAATGTGGAGGACTACGAGGAATTTGTTGAGATCCAAAGCGAAACGGCGCTCCGCCATGTCGCCACAAAATACCCTTATGACAGCGCGGAGGCAGAAGGGATTTCGCTGCGCGGAAACGGGGAGGAAGTTTCCAAGCATTTAAAAGAGGAACTCCAGCCGCGCCTTGATGTTGCCGGCGTGGAAATTATGGAAGCGCGCCTCACGCACCTTGCCTACTCTACAGAAATTGCCAGCGTCATGCTGCAGCGCCAGCAGGCTTCCGCCATTCTTGCCGCCCGGAAAAAAATCGTGGAGGGGGCAGTCGGCATGGCACAGATGGCGATTGCGCAATTGGAAAAAGACGGCTTTGAACTGGATGAAGAGCGGAAGATGGTTATGATCAACAATCTGATGGTTTCGATTGTATCCGACCGGGCCGCACAGCCGGTCATCAATACCGGCAATTTAAATTAATCCGAAAAAAGCTGGACCGGAATCCGGCCCAGCTTTTTTCATCCGGTCAGGATGCCTGTGTCCCGACTTTTTTTACTTTTGCTTTTGCCTCCTGTTTATTCGGAAGGATATGGAAAAAAAGATTGAGCACAATGGCCGTCACACTGCCTGCGACAATGCCGCTTTGCGTAAGAAGCTGGATATTCGACGGCAAACCCTTGAAAATATCCGGCACCACCGTGACGCCAAGGCCGATGCCGATTGAACAGGCAATGATAAACAAGTTTTCGTTATTGGCAAAATCGACTTTGCTCAGCATTTTTATGCCTGACGCAATGACCATCCCGAACATCGCAATCATCGCCCCGCCGAGTACGGAAGACGGAATGATCGTCGTCAGGGCGCCTAATTTCGGAATCAGCCCGAAAAGGAGCAAAAAGGTTCCGGCAAGCGCCATCACGTTTTTCGATTTCACGCCAGACAGCTGGATAAGGCCGACGTTTTGAGAAAAAGCGGTGTACGGGAAAGCATTAAATAATCCGCCAAGCATGACGGCAAGGCCTTCAGCCCGGTAGCCCCTCGCAAGGTCATCTTCATGGAGCGGCTGTTTGGTGATCCCGCTTAAAGCGAAGTAGACGCCGGAAGATTCCACAAGACTGACGAGCGCCACAAGGATCATCGTGATACAAGCGCTCCACTCAAAAGTCGGCGCGCCGAAATAAAACGGCTGCACGATATGCACCCATGAGGCTTCCGCAACCGGGGCAAAGCTGACCTTTCCGAGCAGTGCAGCCGCCACGGTGCCGAGTGCCAGCCCGATTAAAATCGAGATCGAACGGATAAACCCTTTTGCAAACCGCTGCAAGAGGACAATGATGAGCAAAGTGCCGAATGAAAGGGCGGTATTGGCCAGGGAGCCGAAATCTTTGCTCCCGTCTCCGCCCGCCATATCTTTCATGGCAACCGGGATGAGCGTCACGCCGATAATCGTGACAACCGACCCGGTCACAACCGGCGGGAAAAAGCGGGCCAGCTTGCTGAAAAATTTGCTGATCAAAATGACAAACAGCCCTGATACGAGAATGGCGCCGTACACAGCTGAAACGCCGTACTGCTTGCCGATTGCGATCATCGGCCCGACCGCGGTAAATGTGCAGCCGAGCATAATTGGAAGCCCGATGCCGAAAAACCGGTTTTTCCAAATTTGCAGCAGTGTCGCAAGGCCGGACATGAAAATATCAATGGAAACGAGGTACGTCAGCTGCCTGCTGTTCATCCCCAGGGAACTGCCGGTAATAATCGGCACAATGACTGCGCCCGCATACATCGCCAAAACGTGCTGGATCGCCAGTACGGTCATTTTGGTTTTTTCCGGTTTCATTTCGCATACGCCTCCTCTTGAAAGCTGACCGTGCCGTTTTCAAGCGACCGGATCGATGCGAGCGACTCCACGCGGATTCCGCGTCCGCGCAGCCTTTTTCCGCCCGGCTGGAATGCTTTTTCAATCACAATGCCGATACCGCAAAGTTCCGCCCCTGCCTGGTCGATAATATCAATCAGGCCTTCAGCCGCCTGGCCGTTTGCGAGAAAATCATCAATGACAAGCACCCGGTCACCCTGATTTAAAAAAGCGCGCGAAACGGAAATGGTATGGGTTGTTTGTTTTGTAAATGAATGGACGGAAGCTTCATATACGTCCGCGTCCTGCGTGAATGGTTTTCTTTTCCGGGCAAAAATCATCGGAACGTTTAATTCCAGTGCTGCCATTAATGCGGGCGAAATGCCGGAAGATTCGAGCGTCAAAATTTTGGTTACGCCATCCTGCTTAAACAGCCCGGCAAATGTTTCCCCGATCTGTTTCATGAGGACAGGGTCGACCTGGTGATTTAAAAAAGCGTCCACTTTCAGCACCTGGTCTGAAAGCACGATGCCGTCTTTTCTGATTTTTTCTTGTAAAGCTTTCAATGTTTTTCCTCCTCTTTGCCTTCGCTGCATTTGTCTTGATTGAAACATGCGGCCTTTAGAAAAAAAGCCCAAAGGCCGCTGCACCCACAAAAAATGGAGTAAGCAACGCCTTTGAGCTTTTTCATGTGCAAAAAGGAAAAGGAACCATCTGCCACGTTCCCATTGCCCACCCATAGTCAGGCCGTTTACGGCAGCCTGGTAGAAACTTGCGGGCCATATTCCCGCGATTATATGAGTGAATGCGTTCAGTTTTATAATAAAAGTATAATGGTATCTTTCCGTCATGTAAAGACGAAATTTCCGAACGGCGGATTTTCCATCTTTCTTTTTGTTCGCGTTTGGCAAAATGCAGGCAACGTCCGGCGGGAATTTTACAGGCAAGCCAGCAGGCAACACGGATAGAATAACCGGAATATCCGCCGTTTTTTTCATCGTTCAATCAATTGCCTGTTAGGGTACGAACACCGGATAAGCGGCATACGCAAGTTTCCGGTATTCTTTCTGAAACCGGCGGCTTGCGCACTTTATTTGTTAGCCGGAAGTTTTATCTTAATCTTTGATCCGGTAAACATCGGTATATTTTTCGGTTAAGTAATCAATCAAGTATTTCGGGTTGAGCGCTTCGCCGGTGGCATCGCGCAAAATATCGGCAGGTTTTTTCAATTTGCCGAACCGGTGGACATGCGCCGAGAGCCATTTCCGGATTGGCTCCAGATTGCCCGATTCCACAAGCTTGTCAAAATCCGGCAGCGATTTTAACATCGCATGTTTGAACTGGGCGGCGTACATCAGGCCGAGCGCATAAGACGGAAAATAGCCGAAATCCCCGCCGGCCCAATGCACATCCTGGAGTACGCCTTCCCCGTCATGTTCCGGCCGGATGCCAAGATAGTCCTCATATTTCGCATTCCAGATTTCCGGGAGTTCCCCGACTTCGATTTCATCATTCAAGAGCGCTTTTTCAATTTCATACCGCACCATAATATGAAGCGGATACGTCAGCATATCGGCTTCAATTCGGATCAGGGACGGTTTCGCCTCGTTCACTGCACGATAAAATGTTTCAAGCGGCACATCATCAAACTGCCCGGATGCAAATTGTTTCAAAAGCGGATAATTTTTCTTCCAGAACGGAAAAGAACGGCCGATGATGTTTTCAAAAAACAGGGACTGTGATTCGTGTATCCCCATTGACGCGCCTTCTGCAAGCGGCGTACCCGACAGGTCTTTTGAAATATGCTGCTCATACAAAGCGTGCCCGCCTTCATGCATGACGCCGAACACATCGACGCGCCAGTCGTTTTCATTATAACGTGTCGTTATCCGCACATCCCCCTGGTTGATGCCGGTTGCAAACGGATGCACCGTTTCATCCAGCCGCCCCGCCTCAAAGTCAAAGCCCATCTGCTTGAGTATTTCAAGCGTAAACGCTTTTTGTTTTTCTTTCGGGAACGGGTGAAAAAGGAATGCCGTATCCGGTTTTTCTTCCGACATACTGATTTTCTGGACAAGCGGCACAATCGCATCCTTCACTTGTTTGAACACACGGTCGAGCACATCAACTGTCATGCCCGGTTCATACAGATCGAGCAGGGAATTATACGGATGGCCTTCGTACCCCCAGTAGCGGACAAATTTCTTTTTAAATTCCACGATTTGTTCGAGATATGGCTGGAACAAGGAAAAGTCTGCCTTTTCCTTTGCTTCTTCCCAAACATTCTCCGCTTTCGAGACGAGCACCGTATAAGCCTGGTATTCGTTAGGCGGGATTTTTTTGCTGCGTTCGTATGTTTTCCGGCATTCTTCCAATGTACCAGCTGTCCGTTCCGACAATTGCTGCTGATGCGGCAAAAGCTTCTCCAAAAATTCAGCCATTTCTTTTGAAGTTTGCATGTCAAAGACTTCGCCCGATAAAATGCCGATCACTTCCGCACGCTGCCCGACGCCTTTTTTCGGCGCGCCGGTCCGCAAATCCCAGTATATAAGGGCAAGTGCTTCTTCATAAGCTTTGATTTTTTTGACATACGCCAAAAAGTCCTGCTCCAGTTTTTCAATCGGCTCTGTTCCCATCATCATACCTCCCGTCAAATCACTTGCACGTCCATCTTACCATGTTTCACGCAGCGCACAAACGATAACCATTCCGTTTGCTTACGTTTCCGTTTTCCGCGGCGGGCGCGGCCCCCAAAACTGATACAGATCGGTTTTGATCGGCCCGTTGTAAAGCTTTCTTTTTTTCGTCGCTTTTTTGCCGTATGCGCGTTCAAACTGTTCGTCTGCAGTCAAAATATAAACCGACCACGTGTCAAGCCTGGCAAATGCACGGCCCATCTCCCGGTACATGTTTTCCACTTCCGCCCGTTCGCCGATTCTCTCGCCGTACGGCGGATTGCCCACAATCGTGCCGTATGCTTCCTGCGCCGTAAAATCGGCCACCTGCATCTGTTTAAACGTGACGATGCCGCCAAGCCCAGCCTCATTGGCGTTTTGCCGGGCGATTTCAACCATCCCGGGGTCGATATCCGAACCGGCGATGTCAAGCGGCTGGTCGTACCGGGCGAGATCTTCTGCTTCTTCGCGCGCTTTTTCAAAGACGGCTTCACTCATCCACGGCCATGTTTCGCATAGAAAATCGCGGTTAAAACCCGGTGCAATATTTTGCCCGATGAGCGCAGCTTCGATCGGAATTGTGCCGGAACCGGAAAACGGATCGCGAAACGGCCGGTCCGGATGCCAGTTTGTCAGCCGGATAAGCGCAGCGGCAAGCGTTTCTTTGATCGGCGCCGGCCCTTGCGCCGCGCGGTAGCCGCGTTTATGCAGCCCGGCCCCGCTTGTATCGATCGTAATGGTGGCCACGTCTTTCAATAACGCCACTTCTATTTTAAAAAGCGGGCCGTTTTCCTCAAACCAGCTCGTTCCTTTATAACGGGACTTCAGCCGTTCAACGATTGCTTTTTTGACAATTCCCTGGCAGTCCGGGACGCTGAACAGCTTTGACTTGACCGATTTTCCGGTGACGGGAAACTCGGCATCGCTCGGCAGATAATCCTCCCAGGGAACCGCTTTTGTCCCTTCAAACAGTTCGTCGAAAGTTTCCGCCTTAAATTCGGCAGCTTTGATTTTCACGCGGTCCGCGCATCTCAGCCAGAGATTGGCACGGGCAATCGCCGATTCATCCCCGACAAATTCAATTTTCCCGTTTTCCACCGTACAGTCGTAGCCGAGTGCACGCACTTCTTTTGCAACAAGCGCCTCAATCCCCATTGCGCTTGTCGCGATCAATTGAAAGCCAGACATTTTCCCACCATCTCTCATCTTATAATTCTTATTGTGCGGCATTCAGTACCGGATAACCCCGTTTTAAAAAATTATGTATAAAAAAGGCCGGGCGCCTGCTGTATATCTAAATACCGCAGCGCCGGCCCGATTCTTTCGATTCAGCCAGAATAACGTTCTGTAAGCCATGTTCTGTACCTTTGTACTGCAAACGATGTGGCGTCATCTCGTACGAAGGCGGTAATCATCTATCTACAAGCAATACGCTTGTCTCTTTCCTCGTTCATTTCCTCAGAAAGAGTGCCTCTACCATGATTTGAGTTGCTCGCTTGCGGGGTTTACCTCGTTCCACCTTTACGGTTTCCCGTAAAGCTCCGTCACTGTGGCACTTTCAAGGGTACTCCGCCATTGCCTGAAGGTTTAGGCGTTTTCCCTGCCGTCAGCCTTGAACCAAGGCTGCCCTGGCTTATGAATTCGCCAGGCACAAACACTACGGGCATCTCAGCACCGTGCGAGCATGGACTTTCCTCAACAGCCGTTTCCAGGCTGCAGCGATTACCCGAACGTTATTCACAACGCTTATCTATTATATAAAAAGAAACCGGGACTTGCAAGCTGTAATTTTTAACGGTTGTGCCAATTTCTTCCCCCTGTATTGTCATACCGGGTTCGGGCAAGCGATGGTCTGTTTATTTATGCCGCTTCCCCGGGCCCTTTCCGCAGAAAAATTTCACACATTTTTTGAGCTGGCTATTCATTTAATTTGTTGCCGAAAACATGTTTTTCAAGATTGGACAGCCGTTTTAAAATATCGAAATTCGTTGTCCCGGTCATTTGCTGTACAGGCTGCCGTTTTGTCAGTTCTTCCGCCTGCTTTTTGAGCCGGAGGTTTTCCTGCTGGAGCTCCTCAATCGTCTGATTAAACGTTTCATAATCTTTTATGATCAGATCCAGAAATTTGTCTACTTCTTCCTGCCGGTAGCCTCTGACAGCCGTTTTAAACTCTTTTTCCAAAATGTCTTTCGCCGTCAATTTAATTTGATCCGATAACATGTTTGCACCACCTTACATCTCCCAGACATAATTTCATTTTTTCAAAAACCTTTTTATTTGTCAACTGTACCACAGCTGCCTAAAAATCTGTCTGTTCTTCTTCTATTATTGCCTGTAAATCGTAAAAGTCAATGATGCGGATGTCATACGAATGCGATTCGCTGAACTTTTTTGCAGCTTCGAACAAATATTTCGGGGACCCTTCGCGTTCTTCATCATACACAATCATCAGGCAGTCGCTTTTATGTAAGAAAATCCGGTTTTTATTGCGGAACTGCTGCGGGCTTTCGTACGGCCTTTTCGAGATGGCGGCAACAAAATCGGCTTGGGAAAGCACCATTTCGTAGTATTCTTTTTGTTCGTCTTTCCACTTTTCTTCCTGCCCTTCAAAAGGCATTAACACAGCGAGTTTCAGTTCCGGATATTCCGCTTGCAGATCAAAAACGGTTTCAGCGGCCCAAAGTTCGGTGCCCTGCTGCCCGGAAATAAGGACCCATTCGTACCCTTCATCGAGCAATTCCAGCAACCGTCTTCTGATTGCCGTTTGAATATAGCGAATACCCGGGTGGTCCGTCCCGAATATCCCCAGTTCATACGGTTTATAGCCTGTAATGGCGACAACTTTTCCCAATGCTTTACGCTCCTTTTTGTTTTCCTAAAAGCAGGACGGCAAGGATTGCCCTTGCCGTCCATTTGTCAGCAGCACTTCGGCCCGTGCGGCCTGACTGGATCAAAAAAGTTGCAGACCGTTCCCGGATCGGTTTGATTGACATACGATTCCGTGTGCGGAAAGTAGTTTTGCTGATGAAATACATGGTGATTCACATGGGTTGTATGCGTCGGGAAAACATGCGGCACGATGACATCCTGGACGGTGTGCGTAACGCAGCATTTTGTCGGATGCACAACAGCCGGCATGATCCGCGGCGGGCAATGGTGGTGAAACATGTTCCGATCTCCTTTCATCATCAGACGTCTTTTTTCTTACACTACTAACCTATGACCCGGAAAGGAAACATGTACTAATGAAAAAACCCAATTTGCCAATAATTCACGCCCTCATCCCCATTTCGGGAGCAGCCGAAGCCCGGTGCATCGTTTTCTCGGCCTCTTTACATTTCTTTTTAATCAAAACCATTTTAACGGGACTTTTGGTGGGCTGCAATAACAACATACGGAAATCGACAAAGGGCGCGCATTTTTCTCTGATCCAAAAGAAACCGACAAATCCCAACAAAGGGCGTTTCAAAATTCCGGATTCCCCGTCGAATCATGCGCTTGCCCAGGAAATAGCGGTTAAAAACCGGTTCTTTTCCCGGGCATTTCCTTGCTGAAAGAGGATCTCGCCGGGATTTGGGCTTTCCGGTACAGCCGTAAAAGGCGTTTTTCCGTTTCCAAACAGCATTTTTTCCATTTCCCATAACCGAATCTGCCGTACTTTTGATAAATTTCCAGGCCTTTTTCGGCATAGCGGACGGCTTGCAAAAGGTCTTTTTCCTTGTGTTCATACAGTTTGGAGAGCTCAATGCATGCTTCGGCTCTTATCGTATCCGGCGCATTTTCGGCTAATTCCGCCCACAGCATTCCGGCTTTTCTGTATGCTTTTTGTTTTTTATACTGGAAGGCCAGGCGGTGTTTGGCAGCCAGATCATTTTCGCCGGCAGCCGCTTCAAAACGTTTCACCGCGGCATCATCTTCGCCGATATATTCAAACCATTTCCCGACAAGCCGTTTTTCCTTTGCCGTCTGGTCCGGGTCGGCCTCTAGAATTTGAAACGTAAGGTGGGTGTACAAAGAAATGAGCGATAAAATGTCCTCTTCGTTATGGCGGATGACGCCAAGCAGGCCTTCCGGATTTTTGCGCTCAACGAAATCAAAATAAATCATCGGCGCCAGGTATCCCGGAATATCCTCTTCGCGTTCCACTCCTAGAATTTCGCGCTCCACATTCGCTAATTTCACGGACCCGAGTTCATCTTTCCACAGCCTTTTTGCCGCGTGGTACAAATCAAAATGGCCAAATTCAGGTAGACGCGGCACGTGGTCGCGGATCAGCGTATGGCGCGTCTTCACCTGGGGCCAGTCAAACGCCTTCCCGTTATAAGTAACAAGCGCAGTGTAATCGATATTTTCCAGGAAGCTGTAGTAAAGCGGCACTTCAAGCCCCGGCTCCGGAAGAATATGCTGTTTTAAAATGACATTTTCTTCGGTAAAGGAAGCATATCCGAGCAAAAAAATCGTGTTGCCCGCCCCTCCCCCGAGGCCGGTCGTTTCGGTATCGAAAAAAAATAAATCAGACGGGCTGTACCCTTTGGCGGATAAAGGGTGGCGGACCGGCTTTTGCTGCCACAGTTTGATGGCGTCAAAATAGTCGCGAAAAGCATATTTGCCGTGCTTTGTTTCAAGCGGGTAGCGGACTTCACGGATCAGGCAGTAATCGCCATCCAAATCATACAGCGAGACGCCCGCCTTTTCCCACATTTCAAAGAAAGGGACAGAATCGGCCCCGAGTGCTTCCGCCCGTTCGCCAGGCTCCGGCTGGTCCCTCACGATATGGTTTTTCATCCGGTTTAATTTATCTTTTAATCCCGGCATGATGCTTGCCTCCTTTGATCGCCCCGAGCCAGAAATCAAACAGCCGGACGGCGGCCTGTTTTGCGCCCGCGGCAGCCGTTTCCGCGCCTGTACAGGAAGGGCATCCGTCTTCGCAAGGGCAGTTTACAACCATTGCTCTTGCGGATTCCAAAATTTCCCTTGCGCCGCCATAGATTTTTTCACTCAGGCCGATGCCGCCCGGATACCGGTCATATAAAAAGATCGTCGGTTTTTCATCATGGATCGCTTTCACCTGGGGCACAGCCTGGATATCATGGGCATCACACATGGCAAAAAGCGGCGCAATCGACTGGAGTGCGTGCGCAGCGCCGGTAAGCGCGCCTTCCAGCAAATGTTTTGGCACCGCATCTTCCCCCATGGAAAACCAAACGGCATTTGTGTGCAGTTCCATTTCCGGAAGGTGGATCGGCCCCGAGCCAATGTTTTCATGCGTGTTAAATTTAATTTTTTTGAAAATCGTCGGCATCGCCCGGACCATCACATCCCCATAGCCGATTTTTGCATCTTGCAAAACGGTCTCTCGGTCCTGTTCCAGCACTTTCAGCTCCACCGCCAGATTGGCATCCGTGTAATAATCAACAGCGACTTCACGGACAAAGGCTTTTTTCTCTTCCCAGTCCAGCTTTTCAACCTGATACTGCACCGCCTGATGCAAATAAATCGCCTCTTCATGGAGCAATGTCATCGCGCTGAACTGGTCCATTTCACCGATCACGCGCACATCCGGCGAATTGGTCATATCGATAATGACGACATTTTCCTGCGATGCGGAACGAAGGCTGATATTATGGGCCGGAAAAGCATCATTCATCCAGTACCACGCATCACCGCGGCGGTGGAGAATCCGTTCATCCACCAAAAACTCGAGCACGTCCTCGATTTCAACGCCGCCAAACGTTTCCCCTTTTTTAAACGGCAGTTCGTATGCCGCGCATTTGACATGGTCCACTAAAATGACAAGATTATCGGGGTTGATGCGCGCCGTCTCCGGGGACCGGTTGAAAAAGAAGCCCGGATTGCGGATGATGTACTGGTCAAGCGGGCTTGAGCCGGCAACAAGGATGACAAGCGATTCCCCCTGCCTTCTTCCTGCGCGCCCGGCCTGCTGCCAGGCGCTCGCAATCGTGCCCGGATAGCCGGTCATAATACAGACCTGGAGCTGGCCGATATCGACACCGAGCTCGAGGGCGTTCGTGCTGACAATCCCGTATATGTCCCCGTTTCTTAACCCCTGCTCGATTTTCCGCCGCTCGGTTGGAAGGTATCCTCCCCTGTAGCCCATGATCGACTTTTCCCCGAGTTCGTCTTTAACGATTTCCTGCAAGTATTTTAAGATGATTTCGACGCGCACACGGCTTCTTGCAAAAACAATCGTCTGAATTTTGTTTTTCAAAAGTTCCCCTGCAATTTTCCGGACTTCAAGTGTGGCGCTTCTCCGGATGTTCAGCGGCTTGTTCACAAGCGGCGGGTTGTAAAAAAGAAAATGCTTCGTTCCGCTCGGCGCGCCGTTTTGGTCAATCAGTTCCATTTTTTTGCCGGTTAGCTTTTCCGCCAGCTCTTTCGGGTTTTGAATCGTCGCGGACGTGCAAATAAAAACCGGATCGCTCCCGTAATAACGGCAAATCCGCTTTAATCTGCGCAACACATTGGCAACATGGCTGCCGAACACGCCGCGGTATATATGCAGTTCGTCGATCACCACGAATCTTAGATTTTCAAAAAACGACACCCATTTTGTATGGTGGGGCAAAATGGCGGAATGCAGCATATCCGGATTGGTGATGACGATATGGCCGGCTTTGCGCACGCGCTGCCGGATATTTGAAGGCGTATCCCCGTCATATGTATAACTGTTTACAGGTACGCCGGCTTCTTCAATCATTTCGTTTATTTCACTTTTCTGGTCCTGCGCGAGCGCTTTTGTCGGGAACATATAAAGCGCGCGTGCATCCGGGTTTTGAAGGATGGTCTCGAGCACGGGTAGATTATAGCAAAGCGTTTTGCCTGATGCAGTCGGGGTAACGGCCGTAAAATCTTTTCCTGCCATGGCAAGCTGATATGCCTCTGCCTGGTGGGTATACAATGACGAAATCCCTCTTTTTTCCAGCGCCGAAATTACAGCCGGTGTGATGCTGCCAGGAAAAGGCACCGTTACAGCCGGCTTTCCTTCAATCGTATGCCAATGGGCGATCCGCTCCTGGAAAGAACGGTCCATCCGCAATTGCGCCAATATTTCCTGCAAATTCTTTTTTTTGAACAACTTTCCTCACCCCGCTATCTATTATAGCGAATAGACGTTCGTTTTCAAAGCATTCTTTCACATTTCCCGCTTGGTTTTCATATTATACAGTGAAAGAGTCCTGTGCAACCATTTCATTTTCTTCATCATCAACAAGAAAGGAGCCTGCCGATGTCCAATTTATCCGGCCCGGAAGAAAAGTATCCTTTTTACGGGCTGATGCAAGCGATGGACCAATTTTTTCAGGAAAAGCCGGTCAAACATTTTTTTGAGAATCTGGATGAATTTTTTTCTTTTGATACGATTCCGGTACGCCTTGAAGAAAAAGATGAAGCTTATGTATTGAAAGCCAAACTGCCCGGGTATGAAAAAGGCCAGATTGAGATTGAAGTTTATGATCAATATCTCACCATTAGCGCCAGGCATAAGGAAGCCATTTCAAGTTTGGATGAAACGAAAAAAGCTTACGAAAAGAAAAGCGCATTCCACCGGATAAGCCGGACGGTTCCCCTGCCGCCCGCGGTGGACGGGGATCAGATTCAGGCAAAATTTGAAAACGGGCTGCTTGTGATTTTAATGCCGAAAGGAAAGAAAAAAAAGCTGAGGATTGAATAGTATGCCGGGAGCGTCCCGGTTTTTTCCGTTTTTCGCCCTTTTTAAGCAAAACGGCCCGGAAGCCTATTTTGTAAACAGGCCCCCGAGCCCCTTGATCATCGATGACACTTGATTAATCGCATTGATCATCTGTCCGGCAGTATTGACCATTTTATTAAAATCGATGGAGCCGTCCTGGGATTTGAAGGAATTCAAAAAAGATCCCACCATTTGCGGCGGCTTTAGCGGAACAGGCTGATGCGGGTACGGATGGGCGAACCCTGCCGCATCGTGCTGTGTGTTTGGCTTTTCAGCGGCCTCCAGCGGGTTCCCGAACAAATGCATGGCCGCTTCTTCCCCGGCATGCTGGCCACTTTGTCCGTGCATATGCCAGGCATGGCCATACCCGCTCGTTTGCTGGCCGTATGGATACGGCGCCGGGGGGTATCCGAACACATGCGGGGAATGCTGCCCGGGATATGGAAACTGCGGGTAATACGGACCGGCCCCCGGCATTGCAGGATACCGGCCTGTGCTTCTTGTGCGCCTGCTTGCGTAAGGGTCTTGCATAACGCGCATTGCCATCGCCTCCTGCCTGCTTCACCAATAATGTATGTGGCATCCGACAATTGGTGATATGTCCCTATCGATTACGATTTCTCCAATGCTTCCTGCAAGCATTGGAGAATATATTTTACTGACTGGAAATGATCGAGCATCATTTTGCGGCTGGATGACGGGTAAAAAGCACGCACCGCAACCATTTGCAAATTTTCGGCCGTATGTTCAAGCTGGGATGGAAAAAGATGCGCCGGCCTCCGGGCTTCCACCCATGCTTTTGCAGCCGGGAGCCACCTGTCAATGGCATCCTGCAACGTATCGCAAAAAGGCTTGACTTCGCTGAAAAAATCCTTTTCCTCCCCTGTTTCCTTTACTTCCTGGTACAGGTCATAAAGCTCATGCGTGTACGCAATCAGCTGCTGGTTTAACGCTTGTAATTGTCCGTCTTCCATTTTTGTTCACCTTTCTAACCGGATATTCTCCCTTTGCCGGGTTCTTCACGGGAGACTTCTTTCATTTTAGGAAGTTTTTTTGTTTTCATCAATCCGCAAGCTTTCCGCCCTGTATGTTTTTCTGAATGCTTCCGCCCTTTTTTCCAAATGGTCCAGCCTCATTTCTGCTTTTTTTAAACGGTACCACTGCTTTATAGACTGCTTTCTTGCTTCCTTCTCCGCCTTATGCCGGATCCCTGTCCCGATGTTTTCCAGCGCCTGTTCCATTTTTTCCAGCCCGTTTAAAAATGCGGCTTTCGGTATCATTTGTTTTCCCCCCTGAATTTCAACATGCCTATTCATTCTCTGCCAGGCGGCCCGGTCCCTTCATGTCTGACAAAACTAGAAGCAATTCGGCAAAGAAAACGGGTTTCTTCATTTTGTGTTTCCTTTCGACAGCATGTCTCCATTTCGAGCACATTTTTTCTGGCTGCGTCAACTTTCGTGCCGGCATGTATGCAAAAGGCGGAACTGCAAACAATAAATATGCCGGAAAATCCGGTGACACCAATTTCAGGAGGCGGATTTCCATGAAAACGAATGATAACAAAGCGCAACAACAAAAAAAAGCACAGGAACAAAAAGGGTCTTTGGCGAAAGGAGATAAGAAGCTGAACGGCCCTGACCGCCCTTCCACCTAATGAAAGCAAAAAGCAAGGAAACATTTCCTTGCTTTTTGTTTTGCCTGTTTTTAGCGAAAAAAGCCGGGCAGGCCGGTTCCTTGTCCCCCGCCGGTGCAAAGGGGCCGAAAGACTGTTTTTTTATTACATATTCTTTGTCTGTTCTGCTATGATATAATTTAGCTTATGAGGTGAGGGAACATGGAATTGCGTTATCCAAACGGAAAAAGGTATAAAGGGGAAAAAAACAAAGCCGGACGGAAAAATGCGAACCAAATTTTATACGGCAACCGGGGGATGACACTGGAAGAGGATCTGAATGAAACCAATGCTTATTATTTGCAGGAAGGCATTGCCGTTATCCATAAAAAACCGACCCCGATCCAGATTGTCCAGGTTGATTACCAGTCACGGAGCACAGCCGTCATTAAAGAAGCCTATTTTAAACAGCCGTCCACAACCGATTACAATGGGGTGATGAACGGTAAATATATAGACTTTGAAGCAAAGGAAACGCAAAACCATACTTCTTTTCCGCTTCATAACTTCCATGAGCATCAAATCACCCATATGAAACAGGTGGTAGCGCAAGGCGGGATTTGCTTTGTCATTCTCCGTTTTGCGAAGGGAGAAGAAATTTTTTTGCTGGAATCCCGCCATTTATTTTTTTATTGGGATAGAATGCTTGCCGGAGGGAGAAAATCGATAAAAAAAGAAGAAATTGAAGCAAACGGGCATCCTATACCGGTCGGATACCGGCCGAGAATTGATTACATCGCCATTTTAAAGCAATTGTATGCTTTATAGTTGTTGCCCGGCCGGATGATTGACGGATCCGGCAACAATATGTTTTGAATCTAAATCGGCTTTTTCAGGTTTAGAAGAAAGGAATGCTGAGCATGGCAGAAAAATACCAATCCCGCGAAGAACGCCGGAAACAAATGCAGGCAAATCAACATAAAAAGAAAAGGAAAAAACCGAAAAACAAATTTTTAACATTTATAAAGCGGCTCATTCTCGTCTGCTTTATTCTCGGGCTAGCCGGGGTCATTGCGGGCATCAGCACTTTTGCGTATTACGCAAGCAGCTCCCCGAAACTGACGAAGAAGCAGTTATCCGACCCGATTCCATCGGTGATCAAGGATAAAAGCAACAAAACAGTCGCAACGCTCGGGGCACAGAACCGGAAATATATCGATTATGAAGAGCTTCCAAAGCAGATGGAAAACGCGATTCTTTCGACGGAAGATGCACGGTTCTACCAGCATCACGGGATCGACCCGATACGGCTCGGGGGCGCGGTGGTTGCAAACTTTACCAAAGGTTTCGGGTCCGAGGGGGCCAGCACCCTGACGCAGCAGGTCGTTTCCATGGCGCTGAACAATAAAAACGAAAAAACATTAAAGCGGAAAGCCCAGGAAGCATGGCTTGCGATTCAGCTTGAGCGGAAATACACAAAACATGAGATCCTTGAAATGTATGTCAATAAAGTCTATATGTCAGACGGTGTTTTCGGCTTTGAGACAGCTGCTGAACATTATTATGGCAAATCTTTAAGCAAATTATCACTGCCGGAAATTGCCGTGCTGGCCGGCATGCCGCAAAGCCCGAATAATTATAATCCGTTTGACCATCCGGATCTGACAAAGAAAAGAAGAGATATTGTCCTTTATATGATGTACAAAAACCACAAAATAACAAAGGATGAAATGGAAAAAGCGCAGGCCGCCCCGGTTTCGGCCGGGCTGGTGAAAGAAAAAGAGCGGAATACTAACGCGAACAAATATCCTGCTTTTGTCAATGAAGTGATTAAGGAAGTGCAGAGACTCGGGAACTATAATGTATATGCCGACGGTTTAACCATTTATACAACCCTGGATTCTTCCGCACAGCAATATACGGAAAAGATCTTAAACACCAATTCGATCATCAATTATCCGGATAAAAAAATGCAGGCCGGCATTGCCCTGATCGATACGAAAACAGGCGAAATCCGTGCGCTCGGCGGCGGGCGCAATATGAAACTTGACCGTGGCTTCAACTATGCCGTTGATACGAAGCGTTCGCCAGGATCAACAATCAAACCGATTCTTGACTACGGGCCGGCGATTGAATACTTGCACTGGTCAACCGGGCACCGATTGAACGATGTGGCAACCACTTATTCAGACGGAACGCCGATTAATGACTGGGATAACCGGTTCCTTGGCAAGATGAGCATGCGCAAGGCACTGTATTTATCACGGAATATTCCTGCCTATGAAACATATAAAGAAGTCGGCAAGGAAAGGGCCATCCGTTTTGCAAAAAAACTCGGCCTTAATTTAAACAGCAAAGACATCGTTGAATCTTCATCCATCGGCGGAGGGGTGCAAGTTTCACCGCTGCAGATGGCTTCCGCTTACGCCGCATTCGGCAATGAAGGCATATACAACAAGCCGCATGCCATCCGAAAAATTGTCCTGCGCGACGGCGTCACGGAAATCAAACCGCATGTCCAGTCCAAAATCGCCATGAGCGACTATACGGCTTATATGATCACGGACGTGCTGAAGGATGTGCTGACAAAGGGCACCGGGATAACCGCCCATATTCCGGGATTGCCTGCCGCCGGTAAAACAGGCACCACGAATTTTGATAAAAACGATCTGGCAAAATACGGGATTCTGAGTTCGTCCGTACAGGATTCCTGGTTTGCAGGCTACACGACAAGATATTCGTTAGCAGTATGGACCGGCTACGAAAGTGAGAAAGGCAAAAAATACGGCGTCACAAGGCCGTATCAAACGGTTGCGCAGCAAATTTACCGCCACTTGATGCGTTATGTATCGGAAGGAAAAGAGACCCCTGACTTTACGATGCCGAAAAGTGTCGTCAGAATAGGCAGCGAATTGTATATCCGCGGTCATATCGATACGGCGATTGATAAAAAATCCGTCACCCAGGATGCGCCGGCAAATGTTCACGCAGCGTATGATGCAGACAGCAATAAAATTACGGTAACCTGGGATTATAAAGGGTCAGATGCGACCTTTAACGTATCCGGTACAATAAACGGCAGCGCGGCGTCATTCGGTTCGACTTCAGGAAAATCGATCACCGTCGCAAATCCGAAAGCGGGCGCAACGTATGTCTTCAATGTCACCGCCACGGTAAATGGCGTGAAAAGCAAAGCGGCATCCACGAGTGTAACGGTTCCGGGGGGCAGCACGGACACGAAGGCGGATGATAACCAAAACAAGCAACCGGAAGACAATGCCCAAAAACAACCGGATGCAAACAATAACCCCGGTACTGACACCAATCAGTCCGGCGAAAACAAAGACAACACCGGCTCAGACAAGGGAACAAACAGCGGAAATTCAAACGGAACCGGCTCGGAAAACAGCGGAAACGGCAGCAAAGATAACAACAACAGTCCGGGAAACAGTTCAGGCACTGGCACTTCAAGCGGAAACGGCAGCCCGGCAAACAACGGAACAGGCACGAATGGAAACGGAAGCAGCGGTTCAAACGAAACCAAGGGAACCAATACGAACGGCGGGAACAATTCTAATAAAGGCGACAACAGTTCGGGCAGCACGCCCGCAAATAAAGATACCGGTTCTGAATAAAAAAGCACGTGATTGATCGCTTCCTGTGCTCCCGCCGGTTCGCACCAAAAAAGCATGGAGAATCAGTTCTCCATGCTTTTTGTATTGTTATTTCTTGTTCTCTTTCCATTTCATCCGTTTCTTTCCTTCCCTGCACAGGTCAAGAAGCGGGCAGATTTCACATTGCGGGCGCTGGGCCTTACAATGGTAGCGGCCGAAGAAGATCATCCGGTGGTGCGTGATCGACCATTCCTCTTTCGGCACTTTTTTCATTAAGGTTTGTTCCACTTCCAATACACTGTCTTTGTAGCGGCAAAAGCCGAGCCGTTTGCTAACTCTCTCTACATGGGTATCGACAGCAATGGCCGGAATGCCAAAAGCAACCGACAGGACAACGTTTGCCGTTTTTCTGCCGACGCCGGGCAGTTTCATCAGTTCTTCCCGCGTTTGCGGCACTTCCCGCCCGTATTCCTCGATGAGCATCCGGCAAAGTTTTTGGATGTTTTTTGCTTTGTTGCGGTAAAGCCCGATCGACCGGATGTCCTGCTGCAGTTCTTCAAGCGGCACGGCAATATAGTCATCCGGGGATTTATACTTTTGAAACAGATTTTTTGTCACTTTATTGACGAGCGCATCGGTGCACTGGGCGGATAATGTTACCGCGATCAGCAGCTCAAAAGGATTTGAATGATTCAATTCACAGCGGGCATCCGGAAACATTTCCCCCATTGTCTCAAGGCAATGCCGGATTTGTTGTTTTGTCAGCATCTCTCAAACTCCCGTAACTAGTTTACATAAAATTATTATCGTCACCTTTTATTGTTCAAGCCAGTTATAAAACGGCACCGGATTGGTCGTTTTCGGTTTTTCTGCTTGCGGTTTTGACGATTTGCGGAAATTCCTTCCATATTCGCGTGCTTCATCCACCGTCCGGATACCGTTCTTTTTCCATTCAAACAAAATGCGGTCTATGTAGCGGAAATTCAGTTTGCCGGAGATAACGGCTTCACGCAGGGCAGCTTTAATCAAATCAGAGGATTGCCCGTCCTGGTCAATCCACATCGCCAATGTTTCGCATTCGAGCGGCGACAGCGGCCTGCCAAACTCCTGTTCAAACGTGGTGTATAAATCGGTTTCTTCATTTACGCTTTTTTCAAGCTCGTCCTGTTTTTTCTCATAGATAAATTCATCGGCGAGTTTCGCCCACAGCGGCATGATCGAATATTTTTCATACAGGATGCCGCCTTCCCCTTCCCCTTCTTCAATGGACAAAAACTGATGCTGGATTAGACGCCGCAAAATCGAAACGCACATACTTTCCGGAATGGTAAGCCTGCCTGCCAGATCTTCAGGCGTCGGAAACGCATTTCCCTCTTTTAAAAAAGAATAAACTTGCAGCAAAAGCACAAGTTCCGTTTCATTCAGGCCAAGCTGTTTGTATTTTTTCAATAAGAGCTGGGGGACGGTCAATACCCCTTCTTCCCACCAGGCAAGCAAAAGATCTTTATCCATGTCGGACACCTCAATGTAAGTATAGCAGTTTAAAAACGGCAAGGAAATTGAAAAAACCATCTGAAAAGAAAAACGGCTGCACACCGTTATTGCAGCCGTTTTTTTCAATTACGGATAGATCCGGTTCAAAAGCCTCGGGAACGGGATCGTTTCGCGCACATGCTCAACGCCCGAAATCCAGGCAACCGTCCGCTCAAGGCCCAGCCCGAAGCCGGAATGCGGAACAGAACCGTATTTTCGTAAATCAAGATACCATTTGTACGCCTCTTCCGACAGATTGAAATCTTTGATCCGTTTCAGCAACAAATCATAGTCATTGATCCGCTCGCTGCCGCCGATGATTTCTCCGTACCCTTCTGGCGCAATCAAATCGGCGCACAGCACGACTTCCGGGCGCTTAGCATCCGGCTGCATGTAAAACGGTTTAATTGCAGCCGGATAATGCGTAATGAACACCGGCTTGTCGAAACTTTCGGCAATTGCGGTTTCATGCGGCGCGCCAAAATCTTCGCCCCACTTGATATCCTCAAATCCTTTTTCATGGAGCAATTCAATGGCGTCATCATACGTAATCCGCGGAAACGGCGCCGACACTTGCTCAAGCTTTGAAGTATCGCGGCCAAGCCGGTGCAGGTCGAGTTTGCAGTTTTCCAAAACGGACCGGACGATATAGGAAACATACTGTTCCTGCACTTTCAGGCTGTCTTCATGTTCATAAAAAGCCATTTCCGGCTCGATCATCCAAAACTCGATCAAATGGCGGCGCGTTTTCGATTTTTCAGCGCGGAACGTCGGGCCGAAAGAGAATACTTTTCCGAATGCCATCGCTGCCGCTTCCATGTAAAGCTGCCCGCTTTGCGAAAGATAGGCTTCTTCATCAAAGTACTTCGTATGGAACAGCTCGGTCGTCCCTTCCGGCGCACTGCCGGTTAAAATCGGCGGGTCGATTTTCGTAAACCCGTTCATATTGAAAAATTCATACGTCGCCCGGATGATTTCGTTCCGGATTTTCATGACAGCGTGCTGGCGGCGGGAACGGAGCCATAAATGCCTGTGGTCCATTAAAAATTCGGTCCCGTGCGCTTTTGGTGTGATCGGGTAATCTACGGCTTCATGGATGATCTGAATACCGGCCACCTGGAGCTCGTAGCCGAACGGGGAGCGGGCATCTTCCCGGACTGTTCCGGTAACGTAAAAAGAAGTTTCCTGGCTCATCGATTTTGCCGTTTGAAAGACCTCTTCCCCGGCTTCGTTCTTTACGACCACGCCTTGTATAAAGCCTGTCCCGTCACGCAGCTCGAGAAAGGCAATTTTGCCGCTTGAACGTTTATTGTTCAGCCAGACCCCGATCGTCACTTCCTCCCCGATATGCTGGTGTACTTCTGAAATGGTGATTTTCACGGTATTTCCCTCCAAAACAATTTCCGGCTTGTCTCCCATATGTACCGGAATCCATTATACTAAACAAAGGCGGAAAAAGGAAACAAGCCAAAGGTTCATGCTTTTTTCCGTGTTTCCACGAACTGTTTGATCCGCTTAAGCGCTTCTTCAAGATTTTCCAAAGAAGTGGCATAAGAAAGCCGGATATTGTTTTCCGTGCCGAAACCTGAACCCGGGACAACGGCAACGCGCGCTTCCTCGAGCAAAGCCTCCACAAATGCGTCAACCGATTGAAAACCGGTCAGCTTTGCGGCTTCCTTCACATTCGGAAATAAATAAAAAGCGCCTTGCGGTTTGATGCAGGTAATCCCGTCAATTTCAACCAGCCGGTTAAAAACTGCATTGAGCCGTGCCTCGAAAGCCTGGCGCATCTCTTCCACGGCACGCTGGTCCCCGCTGTATGCGGCGAGTGCCGCGAACTGGGAAGGCGTTGCCGGATTGGAAGTCGAATGGCTGGCAAGATTTGTCATCGCTTTAATGATTTCCCTGTTCCCGGCCGCATAGCCGATCCGCCAGCCGGTCATGGAATGGGATTTTGAGACGCCGTTAATGATCACCGTCTGTGCTTTCAGTTCCGGTGAAATGGTGGCGATCGAGACATGCCGGCTGCCGCCGTACACCAATTTTTCGTAAATTTCGTCCGACACGATCAAAATATCGTGTTTCAGGCAGACTTCGCCGAGTTTTTCAAGTTCTTCCCTTGTATACATCATGCCGGTCGGATTGCCGGGAGAGTTGAGTACAAACGCTTTTGTCCGTGGTGATACGGCTTTTTCCAGCTGCTCCGGCGTTATTTTATACTGGTTTTCTTCTTTGCCTTCTACAAAGACCGGGACGCCTTCCGCAAGCTTTACCTGCTCGGGATAGCTTACCCAGTAAGGAGACGGGATGATCACTTCATCGCCCTGGTCGAGCAGCACCTGAAACAATGTATACAAGGCGTGTTTTGCCCCGTTGGTAATGATGATTTCATTTGCTTTAAAGCGAAGCCCTTGGTCTTTTTGGAACTTTTCAATGACGGCCTCTTTCAGCGATGCCATTCCGCCAGCCGGGGTATACTTCGTCTGGCCGTCCAGCATCGACTGATACGCGGCTTCGATAATCTCCCTCGGTGTATTAAAATCGGGTTCACCTGCGCCAAGGCCGATCACATCGATGCCTTGCGCCTTCATTGCTTTTGCCTTTGCCGTAATCGCCAACGTGGATGACGGCGTTAATGCACTTACCCTTGATGCCAGTTTCATACGATTCACCTCTCCAAACGGATCAATTGGATTTTTTTAAAAAAGGAACCTCATCATAGCCGAGGCTGTTTCCTTTTATATAAGCAACTTCCCAAATGGGAACCTGGCTTTCCATGCCGAGCCGCACAGATAAAATTTTATCCGGCTGCCTTTTTTGCACCACTTGTTTCACTGCATCCTGTTTTGAGATGCCGGTATTCAAGTCTAGGACGGTCACACGTTTCGGTTTCTTTTCAGGGATCCAAATCGCTTTTTTCTTCCCGCCTTTGCCTTTCCCCACGACAACATAATAGGTGCTCTTGCCATTGTAAAGATAAAATGCATCGGCAGCCCGGATGCCGGCTTTGCTTTTGGCAACAGCGGCCGCTTTGTTGTATGCTTCATGATACGGTTTCCGTGCTTTCCAATAAGTCTCTGCCGCAAATCCGGCTATCACGATGACCAAAATGCAAATTGAGATCAGTGCTTTTTTCATTCCGAACCCTCATTTTCCATGGCGTAAATCCTTTTAAGCAGATATTGTCATTCATATCAGTTCCCATGCAGGCCATCCTAAGCTTAGAATCATTTCCTTCATCATTATACAGCAAAAATGAATGAAAAAATGATGCATTTGATCATTTTTCCGGTCCACCCTGTTTTGTGCTGCATTGTCGCAGCACTTTTTTTACAGCCAGCTTTCAATGGCCTCAAGCGTCCCGTTCAGATCCAGGTGCCTGATGCGGACCGGCGGCAGCGATTTTATGAACGCCGGCCCGTATGTGGCCGTTTCAATCCTCCGGTCCAGGACAAGAAAAATGCCGCGGTCATGGCGCGTCCGGATAAGCCTGCCAAACCCTTGTTTGAACCTGAGCACGGCTTCGGGCAACGCATAAGCGGAAAACGGATTTTTCCCTTTTGCCCTGAAATAATCGGACTTTGCTTCTATAACCGGCTCATCCGGGGGCAAAAACGGGAGGCGGGCCATCACGAGGCAGGAAAGGTCATCGCCAGGGATGTCAACCCCTTCCCAAAAACTGCTTAAACCGAGAAGGATCGCTTTGTCAAATTTTTGAAAGCTTTTCGTTAACCTCGACCGGCTGCCGCTTGATATGCCCTGGGCGATGAGCATATAATCTTCAAGCATTCCGCTTTCTTTCATCAGGTGGTACACCTTTTTCAACAAATCAAAGGATGTAAATAAAATCATCATCCTGCCCTTTGTGGCCTCCGCAACGGCAAGCAGATAACCTGCCATTTTTTCCGCAAAGTCTTCCATACTGGCGGATCCGATATCAGGAAGGTCGTTCGGGATAATAAACTGCACCTGCCTGTCAAAGCGGAAAGGCGACGGAATGCGGACCGTTTTTGTGGTGTGCGAAAGCCCCGTCTCGCCCAGAAAATAGCGGAAGCTTCCGCCAACGGTCAATGTCGCGGAAGTAAGCACGACACTCTTTTTTTGCGAAAAAAAAGCTTTTTGCAACGTTTCTCCGGCATGCACCGGCTGGCAATAGATGACAAGGCTGTTCGGGAGGGCGCGCAAATCTCCTTCCACCCAGACGACATTTTCATCCCCGCCGTTTTGGCCGGCGAAAACGGCCAGGTTCTCGCGCAAAAGGCGCCAATCTTCCAAAAAGCTGTACATTTCTTCGATAAAAGCGAGTGTCTGTTCTTTCATCTGTTTTTCGGAAAGCAACTGCGAAAGCCTTTCTTCCAATGCCTGCGAAATCTCTTTCATGGACGCCCTGACCCGTTCCGTACAGAGCAGGACCGCCTGCCATGCTTTTTGTTTCCAGTTTTCTTTTTTAATTCTTAATTTGATTTTCTGGTAACCGTTTGTTTCCCGCTTCGCGCGCATCACTTTTTGGGCGAGCATGCCGAATAAATCATCGAGCTCGGCATCAAGCCCCTGCAGGATTGCATCACATTCAAACGCGTGCAGTCTGGCTTTTAGCCCGTATTTTTCCATCATTTTTTCCAATTTGTAAAACAGCTGTTTTTGCTCATACAGGCCGAGCCTTGCCATCATATATTTCATTTGGTTGTAACTTGCGCGTTTCCCGATCGTTTCCCGGGCCGCTTGTTCAAGGCGGTGGGCTTCATCAATGATGACGTATTGAAATCCGTCAAACACCGACTGGTCCCTTTCAAGTTCCGCGCACAGCATCGCATGGTTCGTGATGGCGATGTCAGCAGAGGCTGCGCAGGCTTTGGCGTGAAGATAAAAATCCCGCGATTTCCACGGATCTTTTTTATCCGTATGCCAGCCGTCCTGTTTAATCCGCTGCCAAAAATGTTTTCCGCCGCCGGATAAATGAAGCTCGTCAAGATCGCCGCTTTCTGTTCCTGTAAGCCAGACCAGGATTTGCATTTTGGCAAATACGGCGTCGTACTGCCGGTCCGGTTCTTTTAACGACTGTTCAAACTTAAACAAATGCAGGTAATGGCTTCTCCCCTTTAGCAACACGGTCCTGACCGGGGTTTTCAGCATCTGTTCAAGCCTTTTGATTTCCTTATTTAAAAGCTGGTGCTCAAGCGCAACCGTATACGTGCTGATTAACACCGGTTTTTGTTCCGAAATCGCTTGGAAAGCGGCCGGCACAAGATAGGCAAGGGATTTGCCGATGCCCGTGCCTGCTTCCAATGCGACATGCTCCTCAGCAGAAAAAGCTTCCCGGACATGGTCCATCATTTCAAATTGGGCGGGGCGCGCCTCCATCCCGGTACCTGAAGCCGCAAACCAGGATTCTTTTTCAGCCGCATCCTGCGGATAACGGCCAATCTCGCGCGGGCCGTCATCCGCAGGCAGGCTTTTCCGTTTTAATGCGATGCCCCGGTATACTTCCATATCCGGCGGCAAATGCTCGATATACCGCCGTTTCTCTTCCAGTATATCCTCAAAAATGCCGGCAAGGTCGCTTTTCAAGGAATAAGAAAGCGGCACGAGTTGTTCAAGTGTGACGACAGGAAGGGACGCACACTTTTCCATGCAGGCAAGAAGCAGCTTTGCCGTAACAAAAGCATCACTGTCCGCCCGGTGCGGCCGTTCATGATAAAGGGACAAAGAATCGGCCAGATCCCCCAGTTTATAACTGTTTAAAGTTGGAAATGCAATTCTCGAAAATTCAACGGTGTCAAGGCTCGGCCCGCGAAACGGCGGAAACCCCGCAGCCTTTAATTCCTGCTGCAAAAACGGTAGGTCAAACAGCACATTGTGGGCGACAAATATGCTGCCTTCCAAAATTTCCATGATGCGCGGGGCGATCTCCGAAAATACCGGTGCTTCTTCAAGCATGCCGTTATCGATCCCGGTCAATTCCGAAATAAACGGCGGTACCGGCTTTTCGGGATTGACGAAGCTTGTAAATTGCGTTTTGATCTCCCGGCCTTCAACCACAACAGCGGAAAACTGGATGATGCGATCGCCTTTTTTTGCTGAATTTCCTGTTGTTTCAAGATCTACGACTACATAGCGCTGCATAACATCACCTGACTAAAAATAATTGCCCCGTTTCTTCCATATTGTACTATTTTAACATAAAATCGATCATTCGCCACAACCAGGCTGCAGAAATTGAAAAACCGCCCTGCCCGAAAAAGCAGGTGCGGTTTTCCCCCTACAGAATCGTGGAAGCCGGTTCTTCCGATAACATTTTTTCAATCCGGTTTTTTGCATCAAGCAGAACAATTTTCGGATGGTGGTTTTTCATTTCTTCTTCCGTCAAAAGGGCGTACGAAATGATAATCACAATGTCACCGGGTTGTGCAAGCCGGGCGGCCGCGCCGTTCAGGCAGATGACACCGGATCCCCTTTCACCCGGGATAATGTACGTTTCAAATCGCGCCCCGTTGTAATTGTTCACAATTTGCACTTTCTCATTGGGCGCCATTCCCGCAGCATCCAGCAAATCGGCATCAATCGTGATGCTTCCGACATAGTTTAAATTCGCTTCCGTTACGGTTGCCCGGTGGATTTTTCCGTTCATCACAGTCCGTAGCAAAGCAATCCCTCCCTATTCTTGTTGTTTATCCTGCAAAAATGATATTGTCGATGAGCCGCGCTTTTTCAAATTGGACGGCGACTGCGAGGATACAGCGCCCATGTATGGACTGGACCGGTTCGAGTTCAGGATAAGAATACAATTCCACGTAATCGATTTTCCCGGACAGATGCGCGGAAAGATGCGCTTTCACAAGGGAAATCACTTTTTCCGGGTTTCTCTCTCCCTGTTCAACCGCTTTGTTTGCCAATTGCAAACTTTTGTATATTTCGGGCGCTTCTTTCCGCTCCGCCTCCGATAAATAGACGTTTCTCGAACTTTTTGCAAGGCCGTCCGGTTCGCGCACAATCGGGCACGGGACAATGTCAACCGGAAAATCCAGATCGCGGACAAGATTTTCAACAACGGCCGCCTGCTGGGCATCTTTCAGCCCGAAATAAGCGCGGTCCGGCTGGACGAGGTGAAACAGTTTTGAAAGGGCTACCGCCACGCCGTCAAAATGGCCCGGCCGCTTTCTTCCGCAAAGGACATCCGTCCCCTTTGTCACTTTTATTTGAACCGATAAAGCGCGCGGATACATTTCTTTAACAGACGGGATAAACAATACATCAACGCCGGCTGCTTCCGCTTTATGCCGGTCCCCTTCCGCATCGCGCGGATACCGGTCGAAATCTTCATTTGGCCCGAACTGGAGCGGGTTTACAAAAATGCTCATGATGACAATATCGTTTTCTTTTCTTGCCTGCTTTGCCAAGGCGAGATGGCCTTCATGCAAATAGCCCATCGTCGGGACAAACCCGATCGACTTGCCTTCTTTTTTATACCGGGATACAAGCGTCCGGATTTCCCGCTTCGTTTCTGCAACGCTCATCGCCTGTGCGGTTTTCATTTTGCACGCCCCCCGTACAGTGTTGCCAGCTCTTCTTCTTTCATCGTGTACGTATGCTTTTCTTCAGGGAACGCCCGATTTTTTACTTCCTGTACATATTGGCGGAGCCCGCTGTGCATCACGGCATCCGCATCGGCAAATTGCTTCACAAATTTTGCCACTTTTTCGCTTCCGTATTTCACCAGGTCATGGAATACAAGCACCTGCCCGTCTACGCCAAGCCCGGCCCCGATTCCGATGGTTGGAATGGAAAGGGCGGATGTCACTTCTTCCGAAAGCTGCCGCGGGACGCATTCCAGGACGACGGCGAAAGCGCCGGCCTCCTCGCACGCTTTCGCATCTTCCAGCAGCTTTTTGGCGGCTTCCGCTGTTTTTCCCTGGACTTTATAGCCGCCGAAAATCCCGACCTTTTGCGGCGTCAGCCCGATATGGGCCATCACCGGGATGCCCGATTCCGTAAGCGCTTCAATGTGAGCCGCAACTTCTTTCCCACCTTCCAGTTTTACGGCATGGGCCCCGCCGTCCTGAATAATGCGGGCGCCGTTTTTTAATGTTTCTTCACGGCTCAAATGGTACGACATAAACGGCAAGTCGGTGACGACAAAGGTGTTTTTCGCCCCGCGCTTGACCGCTTTCGTATGGTGGACCATATCCGCCACGGTCACCGGAATGGTCGAATCATAGCCGAGCACGACCATGCCGAGCGAATCGCCGACAAGAATCATGTCGACGCCCGCTTCTTCTGCAAGCTTTGCAGAAGGGTAATCGTAGGCGGTCACCATTGCAATTTTTTCTTCTTGCGCCTTCATCTTCACAAAATCCGTCGTTTGTTTCATTTTCCAACACTCCTCACCTGTCATGGATTGACCGGTGCAGAGGAAACAAACAATTGGAAAAAGGAGCCCATCACTGGACAGACGGGCTCCCTGTTTTTTCAATTGTTCATTTTGACCCTCTGTCCCCGTCCGTTTAAGGATCAAGGCAGAATCTATTTTGTATAAAAATCTGAAATGGTATAGTTCCGAAATAGATACTACCCAAGTTGATTATAACAGGAATGGCCGGATTGCGCTATATCCGGCCAAAAATTTTGTCAATTTTTTAACGTTCGATTTCAATATCTGCGGAATAAATGGCATGCATCTGCCCGTCTTCCCCTTCAAGCTGGAGCACGCCGTCATCCGTGATGCCGACCGCACGCCCTGAAATATCCCCTTTAAACGTATGCGCCGTGATTTTTTTCCCTACCACATTGGCATAGCTTTCCCATAAAATTTTAAGCGGCGCAAAGCCGTTCCTGAGATAAATTTCCTCGTATTTTTCCAATTTTTCAAGTATGCGCTGGACGAGCAGCGCGCGTTTTACCTTTTTGCCCGAGGCAAGGGAAAGGGATGTTGCGATCGGTTTTAAGGCTTCCGGGAAATCGGTTTCGTTTACATTGATCCCGATCCCTGTAATCACGGCCTGGATCCGGTCTGTGTCCGCTTCAAGCTCTGTCAGGATCCCTGCGCATTTTTTTTCGCCGATTAACAGGTCATTCGGCCACTTGATCTCCGGCACAATCCCTGCCGTTTCTTCGATTGCCTGCGCAACAGCAACGGCGGCAATGAGCGTAAACGGTGGCGCCATTTGCGGCGGAAGATCCGGCCGCAGGACAATGCTCATCCAGATACCGGTATATTTAGGGGAGTACCAGGACCGCCTGAGCCTGCCCCTTCCCCCCGTTTGCTGCTCAGCGATAACAAGCGTGCCGTCGGGGCAGCCTCTTTGTACGAGCTGGTGCGCGAGCCGCTGGGTCGAATCGATCGTTTCCCGGTAATGGATGTTTCTTGCAAGCCGTTTTGTCCCGAGCCCGTACCGGATTTCATTTTCCGTCACTTTATCGCCCGTTGCTTTAACACGGTACCCTTTTTTCCGGACCGCTTCCAATTCAAAACCTTCTTTGCGCAGCTCTTCCATATGCTTCCAAACTGCCGCCCGCGAGCAGTTCAGTTTTTTCGCCAGCGTTTCTCCCGATACGAAGCCGTCCCCTGCTTCCGTCAGCAGTTCTATTATTTTTTCTCTTGTGGATATTTGCACAAAACCCACCTCCGGATTGCCTCATATTGGTTTTCGATTTCGCCGTTTATCAGCGCTTTTTCAATCTCACGAAGCATTTCTTTCAGCCACGGGCCGCCTTTTTTCGAAAAAAGCGCCATCAGCTTTTTTCCGTCGATGGCCAACTCGCTGCGGTTTTTCACTGGCAATTCCCGGAAAGCCTGCCGGAGGGCGGCAATGCGGGGCGCCGGGTTTTCGCGGCGAAAAGCGCAGAAAACCGCTTCAGCATCCACTGCCGTTTGCTCGCCGGCATCATAGAGCATAAGCGGATCCCACTTTCGCCCGGCGCGCATCCTGAAAAAGCCGAGCGTACGCACGATGGCTTTCCGTTTTTCATTCGGCAGTTTCCATTTTCGCAAAAAAGCGTTGGCATCTTCCGGGTTTGCGGCGGCAACAAGGTACACCCAAAGCTGTTGTTCTGACAATTCGTTTAACACCGGGTGCAGGGCAGAAAAAAGCTGCGCTTCCCTGCCGCAAAGACCGGGCAGAAACCCGAGCAGCCCGGTTTCTTGAAGCAGTTGCAGCGCTTCATACGGATGCTCTCCTTCCAGCAATTTGATAAATTCCTGGGTAATCCGCTCAACGGCAATATGCCGGATAAGCGGTGCATGGCGCTTGATGGCCTGTTTCGTCCCGTCTTCAATCCAAAAACCGAGCTGGCTCGTAAACCGGGCGGCCCGCATCATCCGAAGCGCGTCTTCCCGGAATCTTTCTTCAGGGGATCCGACCGTTTCAATCCGCTTCATCCGGATGGCTTCACTGCCTGCAAACGGATCAATCAGTTTCCCGTTTTTATCCATCGCCATCGCATTCATCGTGAAGTCGCGCCGTTTTAAATCTTCAAGCAATGAGTCCACATATTCAACCGATTCCGGGCGCCGGTAATCTTTATATACCGACTCGGTCCGGAACGTCGTGATCTCATACTGGTTTCCTTTATACAATACAAGCACTGTTCCATGTTCAATGCCGATGTCGACAGTATGTGTAAAAAGTGCCTTTACCTCTTCCGGTTTCGCCGAGGTGGCAATATCGACATCGTGCACCGGCCGCCCAAGCAGGCTATCGCGGATCGAACCGCCGACAAAAAAAGCTTGGAACCCTGCGTCTTCAAGCGTCCGGATAATGGGAAGCGCCGTCTGAAATGGCGGGAGCATGTCCATCAACCTCATTTACCGTTTGTTCATATATTTGTTCATATTGTTTCAAAATGTTGCGGGAATAAAATTTATCTTTTACCGTCTTTTCGCACGCTTTCGAAAACGCAGCATAAAGGCCCGGATCCTCAAGCAGCCGGATGGCTTTTCCGGCAACGGCTTCAACATCGCCCAGCCCGCACAAATAGCCGTTCATCCCGTCTGTTATCACTTCCGGAATCCCGCCGACCCGGGTGCCAATGCACGGGACGCCGCACGCCATCGCTTCAAGCGCAACAAGGCCGAAACTTTCCTTTTCCGATAAAAGCAACATCAAATCGCTGATTGCGTACAGCTCCTCGAGCCGCTCCTGCTTTCCTAAAAACAAGACATCTTTTTCTATACCGCATTGGGCAACGAGCCGGGAGACGACGGTCATTTCCGGCCCGTCGCCGACAAGGAGCAGTTTTGCCGGCATTTGTGCCCGCACTTTCGCAAAAGCCTTGACGACATCGGGCACGCGCTTTACCGCCCGGAAATTGGAAACGTGAATCAGCACTTTTTCCTTTTCCGAAATGCCGTAATCATGTTTTAAATGGCCTGCCTCCATTTTCCGGTATACGCGTTCATCGACAAAATTATAAACCGTCGAAATGTTTTTCTGCGGCCGGATCAAATCATACGTTTGCCGGACAAGTGCATCGGAAACCGCCGTCACTGCATCCGACTGTTCAATCCCGAACCGAATGGCGGAGACAAGCGACGGGTCATACCCGAGCACGGTGATGTCTGTGCCGTGCAGGGTGGTCACGATTTTCATCCGGGTACCGGCCATCATTTTGCCGAGAATGGCGCAGATGGCGTGTGGAATCGCATAATGGGCATGGAGCACATCCAGCTTTTCCCTTTCCGCCACTTCTGCGATTTTAGAGGCAAGTGCAATATCATAAGGCGGATATTGAAAGACGGCGTACTGGTTCACTTCTACCTGATGGGTATAAATATTCGGATACATTTTATTGAGCCGAAACGGGACACTCGAGGTAATAAAATGGATCTCATGGCCGTTTTCGGCAAGCAGCTGGCCAAGTTCCGTTGCAATGACGCCGGATCCGCCTACGGTCGGATAGCACGTAATCCCAATTTTTAACTTTTTCATAAGTCGAGCACATCCAAATTCACAAGAACCGGTTTTTTGCTTAAAAACCCTTCTGCATATTTCACCCCGAGCTCTTTCCCGAACATCCTCTCGCGCGCAGTGACCGCTTCAATATAGCCATCCGTAAGCGGGGTATGGACACTTCTTTCCCGAATCGAAAACTGGCTTTCATAGGCATGGAGACTCTCAAGTTTTTTGTCCATAAAGTTGGTGACATCGACGACAAAATCGGGCGGATGAAAACCGTTTACCATATAAAAATAAAGATGTTTCGGTTTATGGGAAGGAAGATCCGGTTCAGAACGGTATTTCCTGATGCCGGCCGAAAAAAAGGCTTCCTCTGTAAGCCTGCCGCAGTTACCGTGATCGGGATGGCGGTCTTCATGAAAAGGCGCAAACACGACATCCGGCTGAAACTTCCGGATGACACCGGTAATCGCGCGGATAGCGTCCGCTTGCATAAAAAGGCCGCGGTCCGGCAATTTCAGCGTTACTCTTTCTCTAACCCCGAGGCAAGCTGCCGATTTTTGTGCCTCTTTTTTGCGGTTTTCAACCGTCCCGTTCGAAGACAGCTCCGCTTCTGTCAAATCGCATATCGCAATTTTTTTCCCCATCGATGCCCATTTGGCAATGGATGCCGCCATGCCGATTTCGACATCGTCGGCATGGGCCCCGAAAGCGAGAATATCCACCTTGCCGGCCATTTCCTTTCCTCCTTCCGGTTAATCCAAAATATTTTCGAGCCCGTAAACAAATGTATTGAGGTTCATCACCGTTTCAACGGCTACTTTCACCCCTGACATGAAAGATGCGCGATCCATCGAGTCATGACGGATCGTAAGCAGCTGGCCGTCCCCGCCGAACAGCACTTCCTGGTGGGCGACAAGGCCGGGCAGGCGGACGCTGTGGATATGCATGCCTTCAAAATCCGCGCCCCTTGCACCTTGTAATGTTTCTTTTTCATCCGGATGCCCCTGCGTTTTTTTTCTTCTTGCTTCCGAGATCATTTGCGCCGTTTTTACGCTCGTACCGGACGGGGCATCTTTTTTCCGGTCATGGTGCAGCTCGATGATTTCCACATCCGGAAAATATTTCGCCGCCATTTGCGCAAATTTCATCATCAGCACTGCCCCGATTGCAAAATTCGGTGCAATGATACAGCCGATTCCTTTTTGTGCGGAAACAGCCTTCAGTTCTTCCAGTTCCGCATCGGTAAACCCGGTCGTCCCGACAACCGGACGGACACCATGTGCGAGAGCCGTTTTCGCATGGAGGAACCCTGCTTTCGGCACCGTCAAATCAATCCATACATCCGCCGGGCAGTTTTCAAGGCATGCTTCCGGGTCGGTATACACCCGGACCGGCTCGCCGTTATAATCGGATACATCATTGAACAGTTTGCCGTCAAAAGTCCTGTCCACTACGCCAACGAGTTTAAAATGTTCCGTCCGCTCGATCAGCCGCACCGCCTCGCTCCCCATTTTCCCGCGGGCCCCGGCAACAATAATCCGAATATCATCCATGTTTCATTACTCCTCCTGCTCTTTTCGCGTCCATCTGTCTTTATCACGCGTGTTAAATTTCTGCAAAACCATTGTATGGGCTTCCTGTAAATCAATATGTAAAGCATTTGCCATGCAAATGACGACAAACAGCAAATCGCCGAGCTCTTCTGCTACGGTTTTCGGCTTCTCATCCGGTTTTTTCGGTTTTTCCCCGTAATAATGATTGATTTCGCGCGCCAGCTCCCCAAGTTCTTCCGTCAGCCTTGCTGTAAGCGCAAGCGGACTGAAGTACCCTTCTTTAAACTGGCTGATATAATCATCGACTTCTTTTTGCATTTGCCGGATCGATTTGTTTTCTGCCATTTTCATCCCCCAATCCTGTAATCCTCTTCCATGTTAGCCAAAAACGGCAGATTTTACAAATCATATATTTGCTTTTCTCTCTGCCTGATTGCCCTTTTGTACCGCTTTCGCTATAATGGGAACGCCGGATATATACCGGGGAAGGAGGATACGGATTATGCTGAAAATGAAAAACATCTTTTTTATCCTGCTCGGCTCTTGCATCTTTGCCTTTGGCATTGTCCATTTTAATATCCAGAATCATCTGGCGGAAGGCGGTTTTACCGGAATTACGCTGCTGCTTTACTATTTATTTCACATCAACCCCTCTTACTCCAATCTGATTTTGAATATCCCCGTATTTTTTGTCGGATGGAAGCTGCTTGGAAAAAAATCGTTTTACTATACACTGGTCGGGACGGTCGGCTCCTCTCTTTTTTTATGGATATTTGAAAAGAAACATTTCCATATTCCGCTTCGCGATGATATGTTTCTTGCGGCGCTGTTTGCCGGGGTATTTATCGGCATCGGGCTCGGGATTATTTTCCGCTACGGGGGGACATCGGGAGGCGTCGATATCATTGCCAGGCTCGTATTTAAATATAAAGGCGTGGCAATGGGCAGGACCATGTTCATGTTCGACGCATGCGTGATTACGCTGTCGCTTATCACCTACCTGCATTACCGGGAAGCGATGTACACGCTCGTTGCCGTTTTTGTCGGCTCGCGAGTTGTCGATTTTCTGCAGGAAGGGGCCTATACGGCTAGAGGCGCTTTTATCATTTCGGACAAGCATGATGAAATTGCCGAGAAAGTCATGAAGCAGATGGACCGCGGCGTTACCGTTTTTCGCGGGCACGGCATGTTCACGAAACAGGACCGGGATGTGCTGTACTGTGTCGTCGGAAAACATGAGGTGTCCCGTTTAAAAGGCATTATCCATTCCGTTGACCCCCATGCTTTCGTGTCGATGATGGTGGTCCATGATGTGCTCGGGGAAGGCTTTACGCTTGATGAGAATAAACAGCCGATTGAAGATTAAAAAAGAGCTGCCGCGGCAGCTCTTTTTTAAACCTGTTTTTCAAAATGCAGGCGTTTGTTGATCAGGTAGATAACCGGCATTCCAATCAGCATCACGGCTAGCTCGCCGGCACCTGCCGTCAGCCAGCCGAAAAAGAAAGGCACGCCGTTAAACCATTGCATTTCCCATGCGATAATAAACATGGAGGCCGTAAAAGCAATGGAATTAAGGATCATCTGTCCCCAGACGCCCTTTATAAACCGTGCGGATAAAATGGTAATCGCAAGCGCAAGGACGGACTGGGCTGTACCGATGAACATATCATACTTGATCGGCGAGAAAAATAAGTTTGAGAGAAAAACGCCTGCCACAATACCGATCATATACTTCTTGTTAAACACAACGAGATGGTTAAAAATTTCAGAAACACGGAACTGGACGTTCATAAACGCAAGCGGCTGGATAAAAAATGTCACCGCAATATACAGTGCCGCGACAACCCCGTTGACGACGAGTGTTTTCAGTTTCAAATGCATCTCTCCTTAGTTTTTTTACGTGGGATGGTTTCGAACCACGGGTTGGAAACAACCAAACTTCTTCATTATAATGCAAACCAGCACATGCAGCAAGACGAAAAAAAGCTTTCCGGGTTGCCGATACACCCCGGAAAGCTTTTCGTATTGTCAATTATTGTTGTTATTGCCGTTTAAGTTGGTAAAGATGAGGATTAAACGCAGCAATTCAATGACCGCAACCGCCGCGGCAGCTACATATGTCAGCGCGGCAGCCGATAACACTTTGCGCGCTTCCCTTTCTTCCCCGCCGCGGACGATGCCGAGCGACGTGACCTGGGCAAGCGCACGTGACGACGCATTGAATTCAACCGGCAATGTCACAAGCTGGAACAACACGGCAAGCCCCATCAGAATAATCCCAAGCAGGAACATGCCTGTCGCATGCGTGAACATCCCGATCAAAATAAAAATCCAAGAGGCGTTGCTGCCGATATTCGCCACAGGCACGAGGCGGTGACGGAAACGGAGCGGCCCGTAATTGACTTTATCCTGAATAGCGTGTCCGCATTCGTGCGCCGCAACAGCCGCCCCCGCAATCGAACGCCCGTGGTAGTTGGCAGTCGACAAATTGACGGTTTTGTTAATCGGATTGTAATGGTCGCTAAGAAAGCCGCTATGTTCTAGCACTTTCACATGGTATAAGCCATTTTCGTCCAAGATCATCCTTGCCACCTCAGCGCCTGTCATGCCGGATGCATTTGCGACCTTTTCATACTTACTGTATGTGTTTTTTACCTTCAGCTGGGCCCAGATCGGAATGATCGCCAAAATGAGATAGTAAATCAAAAACGACATTTGCCACCCTCCTTACCCTCCATGGTAATCTTACTTTTATTGTATCCGAATAAGGTCAAAAGGTCAATCCATATGATCGGTCTCGTGACGCTCTTCTTTTTGCCCTTTGTATTTTCTCCATCCGACATACGATAAAGTAAGAATGATGATGCTGCCGGTGGAAATCATAATCCACCAGAGGGAGGGGTCGGCTTCATCTTCCTTCATGGCTTCAAACAGCTGCTTTAAATCTGTCCGGAGCGCCTCCAGCTCCTTTTTTCCGGACCCGCTGCCTGCCACCTTGTCCCGATAACGGTCAATATAAGCGATTTTCGAATCGAGCCGCTGTATTTTTTCAACCGGCAGATCCACTCTTAAACTCGGCTCGATCACTGCATATTGTTTGAGGAACAGGTTTAATTTTTCGTTGTACGTTTCACGCTTCCCTGTTGCGGCTGCTTTTTGCACCTCTGTAAATGAAGACATCACCGGCCCTTCCATCTGCGTCCAGAGCGGCTGATACTTCGATTGGATCGCATCCACCACGAGCCGGAATGACGTGCAGGCATCCACTTTCTCCTCAGGCTCTGCGCTTACTTTCGTCAACGCCTTTACCGCTTCATCATGAGTGACGGTCAAAACTCTCAATTCATCCATCGTTAAACGTTTATTTTTAAACGATTGCCTGGAAAATGTTTTCGAAAATTCATTCAGCACATTTTTTGCTTCTGCATATTGCCCGTTTTTCGCCAGCTGCAATGCCTCGTCGCTTAGGTCATTTAAATGTGCCAAAGCATCATCCGAACCTTTTGCAAAACTTTTTCCGGCAAAACTTAACATGAACACACAAAGAAGGATCACTACTTTTCTCCTCATCCTTGTCCCCCCTCATACTGTTACTAACTTATGAAGGGAAGGACAAGAGTAGACCATAAAAACAGCCTGGCGTCCGTTTCGGGAATTCCTGTTTTCTGCCGGCGGAAAAAGCGATTTAAAGTTCGAGGCGGAGCCGCCTTTTGTGCACGGCAAACCGGTATGCAAGCAAAACAGACAGGATGCTCAGCCAAAAGGTAAAATAGCCGATTTCACGGATGTACCGGTATACATCTTCGTACCGGGAAAACTGCATAAAAACGTAGTCAATGATATCATTGTGCAAAGCCCATACCGCCGCAACCAAAAGATGCTTCCATTTGAATTGGTAAAACGGCGCATACAATATTCCCTCTATCGCCATTGCCAAATGGGAAGCCATCAGCATATATCCCTGCCATGGCAATGAGCCGTTTACGATCAGCACGAGAAGGTTCATCGCAACCGCCCAAATCCCGTATTTAAAAAGCGTCACCATTGCAAACGCCTCCACATACGGCCAGTGTTTCCGCCATAAAAAGGCAAGCAGCACAAACAGAAAGAACAGGCTTGCGGTCGGGCTGTCCGGGACAAACAGCCAAAACGCGGGCGGCGTATCGCGAAGCTGCCACCCGTACCAAATGTAACCATAAATGGTCCCTGCAGCATTGGCTAAAAAAAGCAGCCAAAGGACACGCCTGTCTGCCAGCGCCGCATACAATGCCGGTACATTCATCGTTTTCCCCCATTTCAAAAAAGATAGATTCATTTTAACAAAACAGACAGCACGAAAAAAGCCGGCTTCTGCCGGCTTTTTTTGCTTTTATTTCGATTTTAGCCCGGCGATATAATCCGCCAGTTTTTTCAAATCCTGATCCGAGCCTTTAAATTGGTTAGGCGGCATTTTCCCTTTGCCTTTTTTGGCAATCTTTGCAATTTCATCCGCACTTAAGCCTGTGCCGACCAAAGAAGGAGCTGCCGCACTACCCTGGAGATTTTCCCCGTGGCACGTTACACACGTCTGCTTGGCAAATACTTTATAGCCTTCAGCATTTTTGTCAATGGAAACCTGTTTCACGATTTTCCCCTGCTCTTTCGCTTTTTTCCAATCGTGGTGGGCTGCCGCTTCCCATGTCAGGTAGAATATCGCACAAACCGCGAGCAGCATAAACCCGGTTGCAAGGGGCCTGTCAAGCGGCCGCCGCTTAGGGCCGCGGTCAATAAACGGCGCCAACAGCAGTGCAAGAAAAGCAACGCCCGGGATCGCGAGCCCGATTACCTGGTACGGGCCGGAAGAATAAGTATACTTTAATAATTCATACAGGAATAGAAAATACCAGTCCGGCATCGGAATATAACTTGTGTCCGTCGGGTCCGCAATCCGCTCAAGCGGCGACGGGTGCGCGGCTGTGAGGCATAAAAAACCGACAAGAAAAACAGCGCCGACGAGCCACTCTTTCAGCAAAAAGTTCGGCCAAAAAGCTTCCGTTTTACCGGGATACTCCGAGTAATCCTTTGGAATATTCGGTTTGCGGTCCGCATTAATTCTGGAATCGCCAACAAATCTCATTCCTTTTCCGCGATGCATCCTTCCCCCTCCTTTTGTCCGTTATGGATACTTATACATTACAGCGGTCCGGAAATTCCCTGCTTGCGGATCATCAAAAAATGGGCTGCCAAAAGCAGCATCAGCACCGCCGGCAGGAAAAAGACATGGATGGCAAAAAACCGCGTCAGCGTCTGGGCGCCGACAATATCCGGATGGCCGGCCAAAAGCGTTTTAATATACGGCCCGATAAACGGCACCGAATCCGCAATCTGCAGGCTGACTTTTGTCGCAAAAAGCGCTTTCATATCCCACGGAAGCAAATAACCGGTGAGGCCGAGCCCGAGCATGACGAAAAAGATGAGCACGCCGACAATCCAGTTCAGCTCGCGCGGCTTCTTGTATGCGCCCTGGAAAAACACCCGCAGCGTATGTAAAAACATCATGACGATGACGAGGCTTGCCCCCCAGTGGTGCATTCCTCTCACAATCTGGCCGTATGCCACATCATGCTGCAAATAATAGACAGAGTGCCAGGCATTTTTAATATCCGGGACATAGTACATCGTTAAAAACATACCCGACAGAATCTGGATGGCTGTTATAAAGAAAGTGAGCCCCCCAAAACAATAGACAAAAGCGGAAAAATGGTGCGCCGGGTTGACATGCTCCGGCACTTCATGGTCGGCAATATCCCGCCAAAGCGGCGTAATATCAAGGCGCTCGTCGACCCAGTCATACAATTTGCTAAGCATCTCTTCCCCCTCACTTCACATATGGATTTTTCTGCGGTTTGCCCAGATACAGATAGCCGCCCTTTGTTTTGACAGGGTATGCATCCAAAGGCGCGGAAGGTGGTGTTCCCGGTATGTTTTTCCCGTTTTTCTCATACCGTCCGCCGTGGCAGGGGCAAAAAAACTGATTCGGATGCGCTTTGTTCGTATTCCAGTTCACGGTACAGCCGAGATGTTTGCAAACCGGTGAAAGTGCCACAATATCGCCTTTGCTGTCTTTATACACCCAGGCCGTCTGGGTGACATCCGATTTATACCAGCCGTCTGTCTGTTCGTATTTAAAATCGACACGCACCGGTTCGCTTTTAATATCGGAAACTTTCAATTTGGTTGGATGAAAGTCGCCGGCTGCTTCCGCCTCGAGCACCGGGTCGACGGCAAAACGGAGCATTGGCATCAGCGCACCCGCAGCCATAAATCCGCCTACGCCCATCAGCGTGTAATTCAAAAACTGCCTCCTTGACACCGGATCTTTTTTGCTCAACCTGTCCCCCCCCCTTACAGAACTCTCGGTTTCATACTATTTTCAAGATGCAGCAAATACACTCTTATGATAAAACAAAGATATTTGCCGGTCAATGAATATTGTCTATTTTATGTCAAATATCTTTCTACTCGAAATAAACTGATATTTTAATATAACTTTTTCAGTTTTCCCCCCATGACCGGACAATGGTGGAGATAAGCTGTTTCACCTGTTCATCCACAATGGCATCCCGCTGTTTCTGTTCCATATGTTCAAGCGGGACAGCCGGCATCCAGAGCACATTTCCGTTCAGTTCGGCCTGGAGCCTTTGCCAGCCGGGATCGCTGGTCAAATAAAAAATATGCCGGAACCCGCTTTCAGCCAATTCGGCTTCCCATGACTTGATGGCAGGCCCCGCGCTATCCGGGATCGCCTGCTGCAAATATGGGAAAGCGGGCAGCAAAACAATCCGGCCTTTAAATTGTGACTCAAGGCAGCCTGCGATCATCTGGATCCATTCATATCCGGAAGCGAGCTGCCGGATACGGTCCCCGAATGAAACCGGGACAAGCGGCAGGACTGCCGTGTCAATAAAGTAACGTTCCTGTTGGTACAATTCCATGTCATTTGCACGCCAGAGCACGAATGATACCCCTTTCATTTTCCCCACGGGCAGAAACCGGAATGATTAATCGTCCAGTTCTTTCATCTCCCCGCTTAATTCGACAAAACGGCTGTAATCTTTCTCATCGAGCGCTTTGTCGATTTCTTCCCGCAGTTTATTCCGTTTAAAATCTTTCATGCTTTTCTCCAATAATTTTTCCGCCATTTGCCGGTCTGTCTCGTTTATATGGAGATCTTTCGGCATATACGGGTTTTCTTCAAGCACAGCCGCATACTGGTACGATAATTGGGATTTTTTGAAATTGAGCTGGATATAAATGTCTTCTTCACGGTTCAGCCGGATATCATGGAAAGACTTTTCCGCATCCGTTGTCATAATATTATCTTTATAAAAGCGGAACGGCACATTGTCCACGCAGTGCGTCGACATGATGATGCCGCGCGGGCAAAGATGCGCTTCCTCGACGAAATGGACTTTTTCCATCAGCTGGTCGTGGCTCATTAAATAATTCAAGATCCAGACTGACTCCCGTCTTTTTAATTGGTAATGATTTAAAAACCAACGGATAAACTCCTTTTTCTCGTTGATTGAAACAGGGGTGAGAGCCATCGTAATCCCTCCTCTGCAAATTGAATGGCCGAGTTTACAGCGGGCAGCTTTTTTGATAAAACATTGGTTTACACCTTCATTATACCTTTTCCCGTCTAAACCGCCTACGAAAAAGTCCGGCAACGATGGCCGCAATTAATTTCCGTCTTCAAGCCTTTCAAGAAGTGCAATCCATTCATCATTTGCCGGATCTTCGCGCAAAAGCTTTTGGAAAATGCCGTAAGCCTCTTTCCTTCTCCCTTCTTCAATCAGAAAATAACCGTAATCCTCCAGAAACACCGTGTCGTTTTGTAAATCATTATATGCATATCCATAATACTTTAATGCCTGAGAATATTCTTCCAAATGCTTAAGCGATATGGCCAGATCCCAGTAAAGCCGAGGGTCGGTATCCCCTTCTTTTTCCATGCTGAGGGCCCGGTCACGGACTTCTTCGTACCGCTCCTTTTGAAGCAGCAGCTCGTTGTAGGAAAGGGCCGCATCCAAATAGCCGGGATCCAGTTCCAGCGCTTTTTTAAAATAATTTTCCGCTTTTTCCTCATCGCCTGCTTTTGTAGCCATTTTTCCAGCAAAATGATAAAGTTCTTTATCATACTCGTCTTCTTTTATGCCCTTTTCAGCAGCAGCAAGCGCTTCTTCCGGCATTTGTTCGTGCTCATATGCACGGCCAAGATACAGGTAAAGCGGATGGTAGCCGGGATCCGTTTCCCGCAATTCTTCAAACAGCTCTATCGCTTTTTCATAAAATCCTGCCTGGTATGCGGTTAAGGCATATCCAAATAATGTGTTCGCCTCAAAGCGGCCTTCCATGGCATGCTCATATTGGTGCAAGGCCTCTTCAAACGCGCCCGCTGCGCTCAGCACTTCTGCAAGGCGCCCGTGGATGTTTGTATCCGCAAATGTATCGATCCCTTTGCCCAAAAGCCACTCATATTCACGGGAAGCTTCCGCATATCGGGCACAGGAAGTGTAGAACTCGGCAAGCGCAAAATGGATGACAGGTTCTTCCGGCAAAAGCGATGCAGCTTCCATCAGTTTGTTTTCGCTGACCTCATACAGGCCCTGCATTTGATACAAATCCGCAAGCAAAAGCAATGCACGCGGGTAATCGGGGTCCGTCTCCGGAATGCGGTCGAGGTATAATATGGCTTCTTCTTCCTTGTCCATATCAATAAGCGTTTCCGCCATTAAGATCACAAGCTCGCCGTCATCCGGATAAGACGCAAGCAAATCTTTATATAATTGCTGTGCTTCATTCAGAAAACCGAGGCCCTCAAGCTGCCCGGCAAGCGCATATTTCTCTTCGTCCGTGCCGAGCGCGAGAAAATCTTCAAATGTTTTTTTCGCCTCCTCGAGCCTGCCTTCTTCCAAATGATCCAACAATTGTTCCATTAAGCTCATGAAAATCTTCCTTTAATCTTTGATGTGTTTCCTTTTGCTGAACCTCTTGCAACGGGAGCCGCGGGATTTTTGCAAAGCCAAAATCCCGGTTGCCGCTAAAAGCGCTCCCCCGGTCCCCTGGTGAAATGGCAATCGGCCCTTTTCCCGGAGCCCGCTTGCCTGCAGGAAAAGCCGTGGGTGTCCTTGGCTAAATCATAAAGAATTTTGAAGGCCAGGGCAAATCATTTGCCTTTCCGGGTTTCCTGTTTAAGTATTTCTCCGCCGTGCATGAAAATCCCTTTTTTTCACAGCAAAAATAAAGCGGGGCACGGGATTTTGAATTTCCGCACCCCGCTTTTCCACGGACATCATGATCAGGCGCCTGTTCTCTGTTATCCTGAAAACAGGCACCGGCTGATTGCTGGTGTCTGTTTTCAATAGGCGTCTAAAGCCGTTACAGAACGGATTTCAGATCATCAAAAAACTGCGGGTATGATACGGCGATTGCTTCCGCCCCTTTCAGGCAGACAGCATCCTTTGCCACAAGTGATGCAACGGCAAGCATCATCCCGATTCTGTGATCCCCGTGGCTTTCCACCGTCCCGCCTGAAAGCCGGCAAGGGCCTTCAATGATCATGCCATCCGCTGTCGCCTCAATTTGGGCGCCCAGTTTCTTTAATTCCCGGACAACCGTGTCAATCCGGTTTGTCTCTTTCACTTTCAGTTCTGCGGCATCTTTTATGACCATCCTGCCTTCCGCCTGTGTAGCAAGAAGGGCAATGATTGGAATTTCATCAATGAGGCGCGGAATCAGCCCGCCGCCGATTTCCACCCCTTGTAAAGCAGCCGGGCGGATCACCAACGTGCCTGTTTGCTCGCCGTCAGATGGGGCATGTGTTTCGACCACTTCCATATCCGCGCCCATTTGCTTTAAAACATCAAGGATCCCGGCACGGGTCGGATTGAGCCCGACATCCGGCAAGACGATTTCACTTCCGGGCACAAGCGAAGCAGCAGCCATAAAAAAGGCGGCGGATGAGATATCGCCGGGCACATCGATCTCCGTGCCATGGAAAACCGCGCCACCCCGGACGGAAATCGTTCTCCCTTCCGTCCTGACCTCGCCGCCAAATGCCCGGATCATTCGTTCAGTATGGTCGCGGGTGGGCTGCGGCTCATGCACAATTGTAGAGCCGTCTGCCTGAAGGCCGGCTAAGAGGAGCGCGGATTTTACCTGCGCGCTTGCTACAGGCAGCTGGTATTCGATTCCCCGAAGCGCCCCGCCCCTTATAGAAAGAGGGGTGAAATTGCCGCCCCTTCTTCCGTCAATGTGCGCGCCCATTTCGCAAAGCGGTTTTGTGACGCGTTGCATCGGGCGCTTTGCAATCGATTCGTCGCCGGCAATGACCGAATGGAAGGGCCGGCCGGCAAGAAGACCGAGCATCAGGCGGGTCGTCGTGCCGGAGTTTCCGGTATCGAGCACCGTTTCCGGCTCCGACAAACCGTCCCATCCTTTTCCATCAATCACCACCCGGGTGCCATCCCGTTCGATCGGCACGCCCATTTGCTGAAAACAATGAATGGTGCTCAAACAGTCGGCGCCGGGGAGAAAATTTTTTACAATCGTTTTTCCCCTGGCGACAGCGGCAAACATAACCGACCGGTGGGAAATCGATTTATCCCCCGGAACTTTAATCGTACCTTTTAACCCTGTTTGCGCGGGTGCCAATTTTTCCATTGCAGCCACCACCTTCTATTGGATATAGACTTCATGCGGGGTTTCTTTTTTTAAAAGATTCATGGCTAGATCACGGTCGTTTTCCGAGCGAAAACTGATCCGGAGCACGCCGTATATATCTTCCCGCGCCTCAAGAATGCGTATATTCGTAATAGAAATTCCTTTTTCCGCCAGTTTATTGGTAATTTGAGAAACAACCCCCGGGACATCCGGAATATCGACAAATAAATCGTAAAAAGACGGGATTGCGCCCGATCCACTGATTGGAAGGCAGTCACGGTATTGTTTCGCTTCCGCATAAAAGCGGTGCAGAAGCTCATACTTGTTGTCTGCAAGCGCCTTTTTCACTTCCTGAAGATTTTCCGCCCATCTGTCCAAAAGCCTGATCAGGTTTTCCCTGTTGCCGCAAGAGATGTCCGCCCACATTTGCGGGTTTGAGGAGGCAATCCGTGTAATATCACGGAACCCCCCGGCAGCAAGCCTTTTTAAAAGGGGATATTCCGCATCAGCGTCTTTCACAAGATGGACAAGTGACGCTGCGATAACATGCGGAAAATGGCTGATGACTGCAACCATTTCATCATGCATTTCCGGAGAAACGGTGATGAAATTTGCCTTTGTTCCTTTCAGCCACTGTTTCAATTCTTCCGTCCGCTGATCTTGTTCATGGAAAGGCGTAAGCAAATAAAAGGCATTTTCAAACAGGGACAGGCTGGCGGCCGTAACGCCGCTTTTATGGGAACCGGCCATCGGATGCCCGCCGATAAAAACGGTGTTGTTGCCGGCGAGCCGCTGCGCCTTTGCCATGATGCTTTCTTTCGTGCTGCCCGTATCGGTGATGATCACATTTTCCTTCAATTCCATTTGCCCGAGCTGCCCGATCAATTTTTCCGTTACAAGCACCGGCGTGGCCAATATAATTAAATCCGCGCCACGCACGCCGTCTTGGATCGTTTCCACGTAATCATCCACGACCATCAGGGCTTTTGCCATTTTCATCTCTTCCAATTTGGCATCATACCCTGTGACCCTTGCTTCCGGATGTTCCTTTTTAATGGTCAGGGCAATGGACCCCCCGATTAACCCGAGCCCGATCACAAACACATTTCCTTTCAAAGGTGCCACCTCTTTTTTGTAAAAAGGCGGCCTTTTGCTGTCAAAAGGCCCGCCGTTGTCAAGTTCATTTGCGGCTTTCCAGAAAAGCCCCGATCGCCTCGAGTACGCCCCGGTTCTGTTCTTCCGACCCGATGGTAACCCGGACCGTCCCCGGCATCCCGAGTGCTTCCCCGGAGCGGACGATATATCCCCTGCCAAGCAAAAACCGGCAAACTTCCTCACTATCGCATTGAAAATCGATTAAAATAAAATTTGCCTGTGACGGGTAAAATGCAAGGCTGTTGCGGCGGCAAAACGCATAAAAGCGTTCGAGCCCCTGCCGGTTTTTGTCGCGGCAGCTCTGGATAAACGTCTGGTCCTCCAACGCCGCCTGTGCAGCCAGCTGGCCAAGGACATTGGTATTAAATGGCGGGCGCACTGGCTCGAGCTTTTGGATGATCGTTCGATCGGCAATCCCGTAGCCAACGCGTAAACCGGCCAGTCCGTAAATTTTCGAAAAGGTCCGGCTGACAATCAAATGATGATACCGGCGGAATAAGACAAGCGCCTGTTCGTAATCTTTTGCGACCACGTATTCGCTGTACGCTTCATCGATAAAAACGAGCACGTCTTCTGGCACGCGGTCAAGAAAAGCGGTCAACTCCTGTTCGGTCGTATACGTCCCCGTCGGATTGTTCGGGCTGCAAATCCAGACAACCGCCGTGTTTTCATCAATTTGCCCGAGCATCGCCTCCAGGTCATGCCGCCCGTCTTTTAAGGGTACTTCACGGACTTCGGCGCCCTCGATGATGGCATTATGTTTGTATTGGGAAAATGTCGGTGCGGCCATCACCGTATTTTTGCCCGGTTCGAGGAGTGACCTGGAAACGATTTGGATCAGTTCGTCCGTCCCGTTTGTAAAAATCAGTTCGGTTGGATCAACGCCGAGATGTGCGGCCATTTTCTGTCTCAGTTGTGCGGCGTGCCCGTCCGGATAACGGGTAAAAGCAGGCTGAAAGTTTTTCAAAGCCTCATCCACTTTCGGGGAATAGCCGAACGGATTTTCATTGGATGCCAGTTTCACGATTGAATCGAGCCTGTATTGTTTTTTCACTTCATCAATGGTCTTTCCGGGCACATATGCATGCAAATCCGTAATTTTTGTTCTCCATTTCATCATCTTTAGCGAGAGTCCCCTGCTTCCATGCAAGAGCGCAAGCCGGGGGGTGATCGCATTCTCTCCTTTCGGTTCGTGACACGTTAGCATTCTCTTATTTTGTTAAATCCGGCCGGAGCGCAGCTGCACGGCGCAAATACACGTGCTTTACGTCCTCCTGCCCAAGGTCCGTGTCAACATGGATCAGGATGCGGATGCAGCGGGCAAGGCTCCCTTCAACCGGAATTTCTTGCATATTCATAATCGGGACATACTTCCAGCCGCTGAATTGGCGCATGACTTTCGAAGGAAAAGCCGAACGGATATCGGCTGTTGCCGAGAACAAAAGGGAAGCGACCCGGTCCGGCTTGATCCCGTTTTTTTCGATCAAGGCATTCATCAGCTCAGTAGTAGCAGCAAGGACTTCGCTTTCGTGATCGCGCTCGACCGTAGTCGCTCCGCGTATTCCGCGTATCATGTATGCAAATCCCCCTTTTGCTGCAGCAGAAACAGACGGCTCAGCCGTTCTTTGTCCACTTCAGCCAGCACCGGTTTGCCGACAGACGCAAGCAGGACGAAGTGAATATTGCCGGCAATTGTTTTTTTATCGCGTTTCATATAAGCATAGATTTCGTCAAATGCTGCGCCAGCCGGAATTTTCCAATCATAGCCGAGCGTTTCGATCCAGCTGAGAAATTGCGGCAAATCAAATTGAAGGCCGGTCTGTTCCCTGCTGATCAAAAGAGCGTAAACGATGCCGGTCATGACCGCTTCGCCATGGGTGATTTTCCCGAACCCGCCGTGCGCCTCAAGGGCATGCCCAAGCGTATGCCCGAAATTCAAAAAGGCACGCACACCCGTTTCTTTTTCATCTTTGCGGACAATATCTGCCTTTACTTTGATCCCTTTTTTCAACAAGTCCGGAAGATGCGGGGATAAAAGATGCCCGCCGTCCGGAATCTTTGTTTGTAATTCTTTAAGGAACTCCCCATCCGAAAGAAGCGCATGCTTTACAAGTTCGGCAAATCCGCTTAACAGCTGCTTTTTGGGGAGCGTGCGCAGGAAATCCGTGTCATACAATACAAATTCCGGCTGGTAAAAAGCGCCGACAAGGTTTTTTCCAAGCGGGTGATTGATCGCCACTTTGCCGCCGACCGCGCTGTCATGGGCCAAAATGGTTGTCGGGATTTGAATAAACGCAATGCCGCGCATATAGGTTGCCGCCACAAAACCGGCAAGATCGCCGACCGCGCCCCCGCCAAAGGCAAGAATGCATGATTTCCGGTCTAAATGATGTTCCACGGCAAACGTCAAAGCTTCCTGGTAGACTTCAAACGTTTTGGCATCTTCCCCCCCTGGCACGGTCAGTACACACTGTTCCGCGCTTTCCGGAAGCTGCGAAAGCAGTTTGTCCAAGTGAAGCGGCCGGACGTTTTGATCCGTTATGACCATGCAGCGCGTATATTTGCGGACGAGCGGGCCCAGCTCCTGCAGCGCGCCGCTTGCTATGTATACCGGGTACTGTTTTGTTTCTGTATCAATGATGATCGTTTCCATTTAAAACAACCTTCCGTATTCTCTTTGCTCCGCAACCGTTTTTTTCAGCACATCCATCCTGTCGCTGTAAAACTGGTCGGTGATCGCTTCCGCCAACTCCCAGGCGACAACGGCCTCACAGACGACGCTTGCTGCCGGCACCGCACAGCTGTCGGAACGTTCGATGCTCGCTGCAAAAGGTTCCTTCGTTTCGATATCAACGCTTTGAAGCGGCTCATACAATGTCGGGATCGGCTTCATTACGCCTCTTACGACAATCGGCATGCCGGTTGTCATACCGCCTTCAAAGCCGCCGAGCCGGTTTGTTTTGCGCGTATAGCCCGTTTCTTCCGACCAGGCGATTTCATCATGGACTTCGCTCCCGGGCCGGTGTGCCATTTCAAAGCCAAGCCCGAATTCCACCCCTTTAAACGCATTGATGCTGATGATGGCGCGCGCGAGCCTGGCATCCAGCTTCCGGTCGTAATGAACATAACTGCCAACACCGGCCGGCATCCCGGTTGCGATCACTTCGACAATGCCGCCGATCGAGTCGCCGTTTTTCTTTGCCGTGTCGATGGCTTCCATCATTTTTTGCGCCGCCCCGTCATCCAAACAGCGTACCGGTGAACCGTCCGCTTTTTCCTGCAAGGAAGCAAGGGAATCATATGGCACCTTTTCCGCGCGGACACCCCCGATTTCAAGCACGTGCGAGGCCACTTCGATGCCGAGCTCTTTCAGCAATTTTTTCGCGACAGCCCCGGCAGCCACACGAACGGTGGTCTCGCGTGCGGAAGAGCGTTCGAGCACATTGCGCAAATCCCTGTGCCCGTATTTGATCCCGCCGGCAAGATCGGCATGCCCCGGGCGCGGGCGGGTCACACGCCGTTTCACGTCGTCCGCATCTTCAGGAAGGGGCTCAATGCCCATGATCTTATTCCAGTGCACCCAGTCCCTGTTTTCAACCGTGAGCGCAACCGGCGAACCGAGCGTCAATCCGTGGCGGACGCCGGCAGAAATCATTGCCCTATCTTTTTCTATCTGCATTCTCCGCCCCCGCCCGTAACCTTTCTGCCTTCTGGCAAGGTCAGTGTTAATTTCTTCAGCTGTCAGCGGCATGCCCGCCGGAAGGCCTTCAATAATGGTGGTCAGCGCCGGTCCGTGTGACTCGCCTGCCGTCAAATATCTCATTCTGCATCCCCCTTCATCACTTTAAAGCATTACATATCTATCACTATACCACAATCGCTGTAAATCGAATAGATGGAGCGCTTTATATTTTTTTATAGAAAAAGGTATCTTCAATTTCAAATCCATACGCGGCCGGATTGAAAATCTGTTCCGTGCTACCGACAAATAATATGCCGTTTGCCGACAGCGTTTTGCTGAAATTCCGGTAAACAGACACTTTGGCTTCTTCTGTAAAGTAAATCAGCACGTTCCGGCAAATAATCAGATCCGCTGCTGGATAAGGGTCGTGCAGCAGATTATGTTGTTTGAATATCACCGCCCGCCTGATTTCGTCCGCAATTTGATAGAACGGGCCCCCGCCGCTTTTTTGAAAATATTTTTGTTTCATTTCGCGCGGCACCTCAAGGATCGAACGTTCGGAATAAACGCCGGCTTCTGCTTTCTGCAGGGCTTTTTGATCAATATCGGTCGCCAGGATCTGAATCTTATTAAGCGGCAAATACTTTGACAGGATCATGGCCATCGTATACGGTTCTTCGCCCGTAGAGGAAGCGGCACTCCAGATTTTCAGTTTTTCTCCTTTTTCTTTCAGCAGCCCGGGCAAAATGTTCCGTTCGAGCACATCCCACCTCGACTTATTTCTGTAAAATTCTGAAACATTAATCGTCATTCTGTCCAAAAATTCTTCCAGCAAACGTTCGTTTTTGTCCAGTCCTTGAAAAAATTCACTGAAAGATGAAAAACCTCTTTTTTCATATAATGTCGTCAGCCTTCTTTTCATTTGCGCTTCTTTATACAAAGATAAATCGATCCCCGTTTTCTTTTTGACTTGCGCAATGAACCGGCCGTAATCATCCAGTTCTGTTTTCATTATGCAATCTCCGTATTTTTATTCAGATTTGTTGGTTCATACCGTTTATTTTAACATAAAAAAAGATTGGCGCGGAGAGGATCGCCAATCTTTTTTTTGCATGATTTAATAAATCGAAGCATCCGCCGGCCGGCTGTATGAGATCAGCTCGTCTTCCCGGAAAAACAGGGAAATTTCACGTTTCGCGCTTTCTGGTGAGTCGGAACCGTGAATAATGTTTTTGCTGACAATCACGCCGTAATCGCCGCGGATCGTCCCCGGGGCGGCTTCGGCCGGATTCGTTTTGCCCATCATTTGCCGAGCAGTGGCGATGACGTTTTCGCCTTCCCAAACCATGGCAAAGACCGGCCCGGAAGTAATAAATGCCACAAGATCATTGAAAAAAGGGCGTTCTTTATGCTCAGCGTAATGCTTTTTTGCAAGTTCATCTGAAATTTGCATCAATTTTGCCCCCGCAAGCCGAAACCCTTTCTTTTCAAAGCGGGAAACGATTTCGCCGATCAGCTGGCGGCTGACCCCATCCGGTTTTACCATTAAAAAAGTCCTTTCCATCTTCATCCACTCCATTCGCATTTCTACTATGTAAGGCATCTTGGCCATAGAAAATCGTACCATGATGGCGGGAAAATCTCAATATGTTTGAAGTAAGCGCTTCAAAACCGGGCCGCCAATGCAGGGCACTGCCCGGCAGCCCTGCTTTCTTTTAAAACTTTCTTTTTCCCATATAACGCGCCAAATCTGCCAGCATTTTTTTAAAACGGGTATCCGGAAGCTGCCCAAGCGTACTGAGCGCTTTCTCTAGATAGCAGTTGCTCACTGCATAGGACCGTTCGATCGCGCCGGACTGTTTGACCAGTCTGACAACGTCTTCAAGCTCCGCTTTTGGCATGTGCTCATGGACATATTCCAGCTTTTTTCTGATTTTTGGGTCTTCCCTTGCAAAAAGCACCGGAAGCGTTACATTGCCCTGGCGCAAATCTTCGCCTGCCGGTTTTCCAAGCTGCTTCTCCGTGCCGGTAAAATCCAGGATATCATCAATAATTTGATAGCTCATCCCGACATTGTAGCCAAACTGGTACAATTGGCGGTGGATGTTTTCGTCGGCGCCCGATGCAATCGCCCCGAGCTGGCAGCTGGCTGCAATCAGCAAAGCCGTTTTCCGCTTGATCCGCCTTAAGTAACAGCGCAAATTTTGATGAAACCGGTATTTATCCTTGATTTGCTCGATTTCGCCGACGCACACTTCAACAAGTGTATCCGCCAGAATCTGGTGGGCGGAGAGATCCTCCACTTTTGTAATGTATTCAAGCGCGGTTGCGAGAATATAATCGCCCGTATACATGGCAATCCGGTTGTCCCATTTGGCTTTTACGGTCGGCTTTCCCCTGCGCAGTTCGGCATCATCAATGACATCATCATGCACGAGCGACGCCATATGGATCAATTCCAGTGCAACAGCGACATTTTTGACACGTTCGATTTCGTAATCCCCGAATTTCGCGCCGAGCAGCACAAATACGGGGCGGATCCTTTTTCCTCCCGCTTTCAGCAAACTTTCAGATGCCTGCTGTATCAAAGCAGCATTTGATGCGACAGCGTTGGCCAGCTCTTGTTCAATAAGCTCAATATCCGTTTTTAAAAACGAGTACAGCATTTGTACCTTCATTCCGTCTCCATCCGATCATCATTTCTCTTTCAAGGCAATATGTGCAGCTGCGGCCCCGCCGGCAAACGGCTTGTACAAAATCCGGCCAAAACCCGCATCGGAAAATGCAGCCGCCAGTTCTTCCATTCCAGGAAACTGCAGTGCAGATTCCTGAAGCCAGGAATATTCCCGGTAGCTTTTTGCCAACCATTGTCCGAGAAGCGGCATGATCCGGCGGAAATAAAAGTAATAAAGCTGCCTGTACCCGGGAATTACCGGCTGGGAGGTTTCCAGGCAGGCCGCCATGCCGCCGGGCTTCAGCACCCTGTACATTTCCTGCAAAACCTGTTTGTAGTCCGGGACATTCCTGAGCCCGAACCCGACCGTCACATAATCAAACGTTCCATCTTCAAACGGCAGTTCCATTGCATTTCCGTAACGGAGCGCGACATTTTTCAAGCCGAGCGCGTCCACTTTCCGCTTCCCGACTTCAAGCATGCTTTCACTGAAATCGAGCCCTGTCACACTGCCGGATTCGCCGACTGCCTCTGCGAGGGCAATTGTCCAGTCCGCCGTCCCGCAGCACAGATCGAGTGCGCTGCTCCCTTCTCTTACCGCCATTTTCCGCATCAGGTCTTTCCGCCACCGCTTATGCTGGCTGAAGCTGATCACCGAGTTCATCTTGTCGTAGTTTTGCGAAATTTTTTCGAAAACGGCGTGTACCCGCTCTTCTTTTGGCATCATGGTTACCCTTCCTCCGCATATAATCTCGTTGCATCGCCATACCGCCCCATCAGCAGGCGGATCCGCTCTGAAAGCATTTCGTTTCCGCAAGACATGGCCGCAGCCTGCAACGCACGGATGCTTTCTTTCAAATACTTCTCACAAATATAAAACAGTTTCCGCTTTTTCTCATGCGGCAGCTGGTCAAAAGGGCGACCGTCACCCGGGTAAGCCATTTTGTTCAGGGCTTCAAACAGGATGGAGCGCTTCCCGTTTTCGGCCTGCTCCTTTTCCCTTAGCAGCCGGTTAAACAAAAGCAGTTCCTCGCTTAAGCGGATGAGCGGCTGCGAACCGAAAAACTGCATAAATTTTGTAATAATCGCGGATTCGGTTTTTTTCAAATGCCCGACGAATGTCTCCGCGTCGGAATCGTCAAATTGGTAAAGCCTCACTTTATATTCATTTACGGATTTGATTCCTTCCGCCAGTATGCCGACAAGCCGGACGTTGTGCACGCCCGCAAGCAGTTTGTAATAAAGGCTGCTGAAATAATCCCCCGCCAGAACGGTAAGCTGGCGGCTTTTTTGATTTTCATTTGCATTGGTTACTTTTTCATGGGTGTCAAGGGCAATCTGGATCAGCATGGCAGTCGCAACAAACTGCTTCACTTCATGTTCCGTATAAGGCTGCCCCGCAAGGCTGCTTATCAAAAGCAGAATCCGGTCTTCATCTATGTATGGGGCATCAATAAACTGATTTAGATAGTCGTGTGCCACTTCTTCTTCAATCGCCTGTTTGATTGCGGCAATTTGCTGCTCCCTCTGGTATGACATAACCCTTTCCCCGTTTCTTCGTTGATCTGGCCTAAAAATAAGCTGTAGTTTATTATATCACATATGTAAAATGGCCGTTAACAAATTGATTCCGGTTTATTTTTTCGCTTCGCTGCGCAAATTCCCGATGCCGGTCAGGATTTGCGCTTCGCCGCGAATCTTGATCATGGAAGTATGTTCGGTAAACTGTGCGACCAGCACTTCGCCATCATCCAGCATTTCCGTATGGTTCAGCTTCGTATCGGTACCCCTTGACAGCCCAATGACGCTCACCCCGTCCTGCAACGCTTTCACGACGATATAATCCGCCTGCGCCTCTGCTTTCATTTTCGGGCCTCCTTTTTATTCGTTTAAAAAGCTTTTCATATATTCATCTTACCACAGCGCCGTTTGCAGTCAAAGCGCCGGAAACGCCGCGCTCAGGCTCTCCCCCCGGCTGTGCCGGGATTTCGCAGGCTTTTGCACCGGGAAAACGGGCGCCAAACGTATGCACGTTTCCCTTTTTCCGTTTTTTGGACCCTGCTGTATTAAAAAAAGGCTGCCCAGGCAGCCTTTTTTCCGCTCAAAGCCAACCATATGTAATTACTTCACTGCGTCTTTAAGCGCTTTCCCCGGCTTGAATGCAGGCACTTTGCTTGCCGCAATGTCGATTTCCTCGCCGGTTTGCGGGTTTCTTCCTTTACGGGCAGCGCGTTCGCGCACTTCGAAATTACCAAACCCGATCAGTTGGACTTTATCTCCGTTTGCCAATGCATTTTGAATTGTATCAAAAATAGCGTCAACTGCTTTTGTCGTATCCTTTTTGGAAAGTTCGGTAGCTTCTGCCACTGCATTGATTAAATCCGTTTTATTCATTCCATTCACCTCCTCCAAAAGAAACATAGAAGTCATTTCCAGCTTCTTCTCTTCAGTGTATACGGTTTTCCCTCATCATAAACGTTTAAAACCGGATAGAATCAGGCTTTTCAGCACCAATTCTGTTAAAAGATTATCATAATCGCAAGAGAGGTGCAAGAACTATTCGCTAACAAAGGAAAACTTTTCAACTTTTTTTCGGATTTAAAGTACTTTTCCCGAAAAATTCAAACTTGCGGAAAACATATTTTGCGGGTGCACGGATACAAAAAAGGGATACCGCGGTATCCCTCTTACAAAATAATGGCGATCAGGCCGCCTGACCCTTCGTTAATGATCCGTTCGAGCGTTTCTTTTAACTTATAGCGGGCATTTTCCGGCATGAGCGATAATTTTGCCTGGATGCCTTCCCTGACAATGGAACTTAAGTTGCGCCCGAAAATATCCGAATTCCAGATGGACAGCGGGTCATCTTCAAAATCCTGCATCAGGTACCGCACAAGCTCCTCGCTCTGCTTTTCCGTCCCGATGATCGGGGCAAATTCCGATTCGACATCGACTTTGATCATATGGATGGACGGCGCCACCGCTTTCAGCCGGACGCCGAAACGGGATCCCTGGCGGATGATTTCCGGCTCATCCAGGCTCATATCCTGCAGGGAAGGTGAGGCAATCCCATAGCCGGTTTGTTTCACCATTTTTAGGGCATCGGAAATTTGATCGTATTCCGATTTCGCATGGGCGAAATCCTGCATCAGCTCGAGCAGATGATCCTTGCCGCGGATTTCAACGCCGACGATTTCCTTTAAAACCTGATCGTACAGTTCATCCGGCGCCTCGAGGTCGATTTCCGCCACCCCTTGCCCCATTTCAATGCCGGCAAGGCTTGCAGATTCAATAAACTCATATTCGTTAAAAGCCTGGACAACGCGGTCCACATCGCGCAGCCGCTTAATGTCTTTTACCGACTCTTTCACGGCGTCCTGATAATTTTCACGCAGCCAGTGGTTTTCTTTTAACACCATCACCCAGCTCGGCAGGTTCACATTGACTTCCAGTACCGGAAATTCGTACAGCGCTTCACGCAGCACATTCAGCACATCGGCTTCACGCATGCTTTCCACTGACATGGCGAGCACCGGAAGATCATATTTTTCCTGCAATTCCGTCCTCAGTATTTCCGTCTCCGGATGGTGCGGCTTTGCCGAATTGACAACAATGATAAACGGTTTTCCGACTTCTTTTAACTCGGCAACAACCCTTTCCTCCGCTTCCACGTAATCCTCACGCGGAATTTCGCCGATCGTGCCGTCTGTTGTGATCACAACCCCGATGCTTGAATGTTCCTGAATGACCTTTCTCGTGCCGATTTCCGCCGCTTCGTGGAAGGAAATCGGTTCTTCATACCACGGCGTATGGATCATGCGCGGGCCGTTTTCATCTTCATATCCTTTCGCGCCCGGAACCGTGTAGCCGACACAGTCGACAAGCCGGATATTCACATCAAGCCCTTCATCGACATGGACAGCAACCGCCTGGTTCGGCACAAATTTCGGTTCTGTCGTCATAATCGTTTTCCCGGCCGCGCTTTGCGGGAGTTCGTCCTGCGCCCGGTTTCTGTCCGCTTCGTTTGTAATGTTCGGAAGCACAACGAGTTCCATGAATTTTTTAATAAAAGTGGATTTCCCCGTTCTGACGGCGCCCACGACCCCCAAATAAATATCGCCGCCCGTACGTTCTGCAATATCTTTAAAAATATCAACTTTTTCCAATTTGTTTCCCTCCCCACATTCGTTCCCGGGACACCATCATTCGCGCTGATGATAAGACATTATATGTGTATGATGTTGTCCGACCGCCTTATGTCTATAAAATGATTTTTTTATAGATTTTCAAAAAGTCGCTGTACAGGATTTGCCTCCTGTTTATTTTTTCAAAATTTTTCCTTGCGAAAAGACGCGGGACCTAAAAAATAAACCCTTTCTCTAACAATATATTGGGATGAGAAAGGGTTATGACTATTTTGCCATAAATACCGGTTCATTTTTTTGATTTACGGTACAGGGAAGGGAATAAGCCGGTACAAACGGAGAGCCTTCGGTTAACAGCACGCGGATATCTTCCCCGGGTTTAAACGCCCGCTTGCCCGTTTTGAGCGCTTTTGCCAGATCAGCCCGGTAATCGACATAAATGCCGCCTCTGCCGGTAATGACAAGCGGCAGTTTCCGGCCGGTATACGGTGACACCACGTACGGATCTGTTTTGTAACCAAGCTTTTTAAAATCTAAAGCGTATACATTTCTTGCAATCTCTTTTTTAAACGGCGGATAGCCCTGGGACGCAATCCGGATTTGCAAGTCTCTTATTTTATCGGGTATTCTCGTATCAAACACTTTTACCACCGGATGATGTTCCGGATCAAGCAGCACATACTGCAGGGTGCCGCCGTTGTCATACGCATTTGCCGGCGGATCGGGCAGGTAGTTTTTCGGGCTTTTCAGTTTATTGAAATCAATCGGGTATTTTACGTAAACCGGCGTATTTTGCGGCTTTGTCTTGATCGGGAGCAGGCCGCCGTTGTCTTTCCGGTATGCATCTACCGCTTTTTGCACCATTTGAAGCTGCATGTCATCCGGCAGCCTGCTTTCTTTTTCCTGTGCCCCCGGATAAAGGCAGCCGCCTAAACTGATGCAGGAGAAAACGGTCAGAAGCAGCAGCATATTTTTGAAGCGCAAAATGATCTCCCCCTCCGGTTAATTTGCCGGCCCGCTCAGCACGATATAAGCCATAATCAGGCCGCCCAGCGCCAGGCAGGCATACGCAATCACAGCAGCCGCCCATTTGAACAGTTTTTGTTTCAGCCTATATCTGCTGGCAAGAATCAATACCATCGCCAAACAGAGCAGGCCCATGCCGAAAAGCGAAATCCACATATTCGCCATCCCCCGGGACAAAACAATCTCCCCTTTCTCCCTTGTAAAATTCGTAAACCTTTCGGACTTCGGACATTATATCATAAGCTCTTGAAATGTTTCAATTTATGGCATAAAAAAAGGCCGGGGCAAACGTCTGCCCCGGAGAAAAGGTTGACTATACCCAGCCTGCGCAGTTTAAAGCGAATTCTTTTTCCTTGCAGTTTATGCAGCATGCCTCCGTCCGGTATCATCCGAAAGCCTACCGGGACTTTTTTGCCAAGGAAAGCTAGTACTGTTCCCCCAGCACATCCATCAAACCTTCCATTTCATGTTTTTTCAGCCGGCCCATTAAATTGTCGACTGCTTCTTTCGGGTCAAGTCCTTCAAATAAGACATGGTAAAGGGCATCGGTAATCGGCATTTTGACTTCGTACCGGCTGGAGAGCTGGTACGCCGCCTTTGTTGTCCGGACGCCTTCCACGACCATTCCCATCTGTTCCAGCACATCATCGAGCTTTTTGCCTTTGCCGAGCATATTGCCGGCCCGCCAGTTCCGCGAGTGAACGCTCGTGCAAGTCACGATCAGGTCGCCAATCCCGGCAAGCCCTAAAAATGTCAGCGGATTTGCGCCCATTTTCGTGCCGAGCCGGGCGATTTCCGCAAGCCCTCTCGTTATTAAAGCGGCTTTCGCATTGTCCCCATAGCCGAGGCCGTCCGAAATGCCGGCTGCAAGTGCAATAATATTTTTCAGGGAACCGCCCAATTCGACGCCAATGATGTCGGGATTCGTATAGACGCGGAAATTCGAGTTCATAAAAATGTCCTGTGCTTTTTTGGCAGCTGCCATTTTTTTCGATGAAACGGTTACGGTTGTCGGGTGGCGCAGGCTGACTTCTTCAGCATGGCTCGGCCCCGATAAAACCGTCAGATCCCGCAGCAACGATTCCGGAATTTCTTCTTCAATCATTTCCGAAATGCGCATCAGGGAACCCGGTTCAATCCCTTTGGTGACATGGATGATGGAAAGCGGGCTTTTCCGCACCGCTTTCACTTGCCTGCATACATCGCGCACCGCTTTTGTAGGGACCGCCAGTACAGCGGTATCAATGCCGTTTAACGCTTCTTCAAGTGAAAAGGTGCCGGTAATTGCGGGTTGCAGCTTGATGCCCGGCAAATAAAACGCGTTTGTATGGGATGTATTGATTTCATCGATCTGGCCTTTTTTGTTTCCCCACAACCTGACCTTAAAGCCGTTATCAGCCAAAACAATCGACAAGGCAGTGCCCCAGCTCCCCGCGCCGAGCACTGCGATCGTTTTTTTGGACAAATAAAACACCCTCTTTATATTTATTTACGCGCACGGGCGATGATATGGATCGGCGTTCCGGTAAAACCAAACGCATCACGGATCCGGTTTTCCAAAAACCGTTCGTACGAAAAATGCATCAATTCGGGATCATTGACAAACACAACGATCGTCGGCGGTTTGACGGAGACTTGCGTCGCATAAAAGATTTTCAGCCGCCGCCCTTTGTCTGTCGGCGTCGGATTCATCGCAACCGCATCTGTTATGACTTCATTCAGCACGCTGGACTTCACGCGCATCGCATGGTTCTCGCTGACCGTCTTAAGCAGCGGGAACAGCTGGTCCAGCCTCTTTTTTGTTTTTGCCGACACGTAAATGACCGGCGCATAATCAAGAAACTGGAAATGGTCCCGGATTTTCTGCGTAAACTGATCCATTGTTTTTTCATCTTTTTGAACGGCATCCCATTTGTTTACCACAATGATCACGCCGCGGCCCGCTTCATGGGCGTAGCCGGCAATCCGCTTATCCTGTTCCCGGATCCCTTCCTCGCCGTTTAAAACAACACAGACGACATCGGAACGCTCAATGGCCCTCAATGCGCGCAGCACACTGTATTTTTCCGTGTTTTCATACACTTTTCCTTTTTTGCGCATCCCTGCTGTATCAATCATAACATAAGTTTGGCCTTCATAAGTATAGACGGTATCCACCGCGTCTCTCGTCGTTCCCTCTATTTCACTGACAATGACGCGCTCTTCACCGAGAATCGCATTGAACAGGGAAGATTTTCCGACGTTCGGCCTCCCGATAAAACAAAATTTAATGACATCTTCCCCGTACTCCTCGTCCGCTTTCTCAGGAAAATGTTTGACAACTGCATCGAGCAGGTCGCCAAGGCCGAGGCCGTGCGCGCCGGATATCGGGAAAGGATCGCCAAAACCGAGGGCGTAAAAATCATAAATCTGGGTGCGCATCTCGGGATTGTCAACCTTGTTCACTGCCAGAACGACCGGCTTTTTTGACCGGTACAATATTTTGGCGACCATTTCATCCGCAGAAGTCACGCCTTCTCTACCGCTTGTAATAAAAATGATCACATCCGCTTCCTGGATGGCGATTTCAGCCTGCTGCCGGATCTGCTCGAGAAACGGTTCATCCCCGATATCAATGCCGCCTGTATCAATCACGTTAAATTCGTGTGTCAGCCATTCTGCCGGACTGTATATACGGTCTCTTGTCACTCCCGGAACATCTTCCACAATAGAAACCCGCTCTCCTACAATTCGGTTAAAAATGGTAGATTTGCCTACATTCGGGCGTCCGACAATTGCCACAACCGGTTTTGCCATACGATTCACCCTTTCTGTTCCGTTTTCGCAAAACAAATCAACTTTAGTAGTTTATCAATATTTTCTTGTTCAGGCAATATCCCACAAATCATCCCGGCCTTTCCTTTTTTGCTGCTTTTTCTGATATGAGATTCAAGGCGGCATCCATGATATGCCAGCCGTACGCATAGAGGAGAAAAAGCCCGGCGATATCGAGATATGCCGCAGAGCCTGCCGTAACATGGAAATCCCATTTTGCAAGCACCAGTGCATACAGAATTTCCCCTTGTGCCGTACCGGTCAGTGCGGCGGCAACGGCATCCATTTTTGAACGAAAAAGCAAATGGACAAGGATAAACAAAAACAGGCTGTAGCAAATGGTACGCCAGGCAAACATCCAGACCGGATCGTACAGTTCAAATAACAACAGGCCTGCATAGCCTGCCATCACGATAAAGACGCCGGCGAGCCGGGCCAAAAGCGCCCATTTCGAAAATTTGCCGAAGTACCCATAACCGGCAGCCATGATGACGATGAGCGCCCAACTGATATCGAGACGGCCCACCGCCGCTTGATGCGGAAAGCTGATCACGAGCAGCAAAGCAACCAGTGCTGCCGGAAACCGTAAACGGTGATGCCTGTCCAGCAAAAATGTCGCCCAAATCCATACCGCCCACATCACCCCCAAAAAAAATGCTCCTTCCACGGTGCACCCTCCTTTATCTCCATTATGGGAAAGATTGCACCGGGTTAACCGCAAGTTTTTCGCTTTTTTCAGGCATACTACAAACGGGGGTGAATGGGCAATGGGAAAAGACCGCCAGGAGAAAAAACTACGCCAAAGCGGGCGTGTGGAAAGCGACCGTGACCAGGCGCTCCACTACGGAGGGGCAACCCGCCTTGAAAGCGCTGATGAAGCACGCAAACGGCAGTAAAATGAGCGGTTAATAGGCAAGACAAAGCGCAAAAAAGCTGAGCGGCACCGGCTACACGGGCGCCTCTCAGCTTTTTCATTCCAACCGGACGGGCTTTTTTACTGCTTAAATTTCTTCAACTGGTCCCCGATCATATCCCCAAGCTGGAACCCGGTATTTTCTTCTGGAAGGTCATAATCAGAAGCTGCTGTATCAGCCTGTTCCAGTTCTTTCATGCTTAAGGACAAGCGGTGCGCCTGTTCGTTGACATCGAGCACTTTCACCTGCACTTCCTGACCTTCCCTTAACACTTCATGAGGGGTGGACACATGCTTATGGGAAATTTGTGAAATATGGACAAGCCCTTCAACGCCCGGGAATACTTCCACAAATGCCCCGAACGAAACCAAGCGTTTTACCGTCCCGGTAAGGACAGTCCCCTTCTGTGCTTTCTGTTCAATGCCTTCCCAGGGGCCCGGAAGTGTATCCTTGATGGACAAGGAAATCCGCCCGTTGTCCCGGTCCACCGACAACACTTTCACTTTGACCTTTTCCCCTTCTTTGACGACATCGGACGGCGTTTCCACCCGTTCATGCGCAAGCTGGGAAATATGGACAAGGCCGTCAATTCCGCCGATATCGACAAAAGCGCCGAAATTCGTCAGCCTTTGCACGGTCCCTTCCAGCACCTGGCCTGCTTCGAGATGGTCAAGAATATCCTGGCGTTTTTCTTCTTTTTCTTTTTCCACCACAGCCCGGTGTGATAAAATCAACCGGTTTTTGTCCTCGTCCAGTTCAACGATCAAAAAGGGCAATGTTTTCCCTTTATAGTCGGAGAAGTCTTCAACAAAGTGGTCCTCGACAAGCGATGCAGGGACAAAGCCGCGGACGCCCAAATCGACAACAAGGCCGCCTTTTACCACTTCATTAACTTCCGCTTCGATGATTTCCTGGTTTTCAAATTTTTCCTTCAGCTCATCCCATGCTTTTTCAGCATCATATTTCCGTTTGGAAAGAATGACGGCGTCTTCTTCCACTTTCGTAACGACGAGATTCAGCTCGTCCCCTTCTTTCACGGCATCTGATGCGGTTTCAATATGGAGATTGGAAAGCTCGCTGATCGGAATAATCCCGTCCACTTTGCTGCCTTCAATGGAAACGAGCACTTGCTTTTCCTCCACTTTGACAACCGATGCTTTCACTTTATCCCCTACAGAAAGGGACCGTACTTCTATTTCATTCATTTCGTCTGGCATATGTACTTCCTCCTTATCCGGCGCTTCAACTACCATTGAATATACCCGTTCTTTTCAAATTAATTCGTATAATTCAAAAAGAAACGCTTTCCTATCAAATTTCTAACATCTTTTACTTTTTGTCAAGTAAAGAAGCCGATTGCTGCTGGGTGATTTTTTCTTTTGCCATCGCAAGAATCTTTCCGGCAACTTCATCAATGTCCATGCTTGTCGTGTCCAGTTCTACGGCGTCCGCCGCTTTAGAGAGCGGTGAAACTTCCCGTTCGGAATCCAGCCTGTCCCTTTCCTCAATCTCCTGTTTTAAACGGCTGAGGTCTGAAGGGATCCCTTTTGCAACATTTTCGGCATGGCGCCGCTTTGCGCGCTCATCGGCGCTGGCCAGCAAAAAAATCTTCAATTCGGCATCCGGCAATACTTTTGTCCCGATATCCCGGCCGTCCATGACAACGCCGCCGCCACGGGCGAGCATCCGCTGCCGCTTGACCATTTCTTCACGGACAACGGCATGCTTTGAAACAGCTGAAACTGCTCTCGTCACTTCCCTTTCCCTGATCTTGCCGGTTACGTCTTCACCGTCGACAAAAACAATCTGGCCGTTTTCCCCCGGCTCCAGGCGGATATTTGTCTTGTACAAAAGTTTGGCAAGCGCATTGCCGTCTTCAAGGTCCGTTCCGTACTGCAGCGCTTTATAAGTAAGCGACCGGTACATTGCGCCTGTATCAATGTAAATATATTGCAACTGCTCGGCAACTTTTTTCGCCGCCGTGCTTTTCCCTGCAGCAGCAGGACCGTCGATGGCAATATTGATTTTTTTCATACAACGATTTCACCCTATTCTCTCTTGTTGCATATACCCGTTTTTTGAGTAGATAAAAGGATACACCCTCTTTATAGTGTACCATAAAATGGTGAATCCTCCTATCCATGAAATGCAAGTTTTATCCGGGAAGCCCCTTTTTACGGAGCAAAAGCTGCTGCTCGAAGCAAAAACGCAGGATATACTGCCTCTCTTTTGCGCTTGTATCTTTAAACTGGAGCGAGGCCCCCGTTTTTCCGCCGGTTTCAAACAGCCTGACGACGGAAAAAAGAAGCTGCAAGTACTGGTAGCCTTCTTTTAGTGGCAGGACAAGAAGCGCTTTTCCTGTTTCATGCTCCCCCGGGCGGATATTGCGAGGCAAGTAGACGGCGCAGCCGCCCGAACTGATGTCTTTTGTAACTGCCGTTGTTTTCAAATTGGATTCCGGAAAGGTGAGGGCAATATCGAGCGCGGCATCTACCCTGACATATTGCCGCCGCTGGATCTTGCGCACATCTTCCGGCTCCGGTGCGGATAAAATAAGCATCGGGATATTGCCGAGTTCCCTGCCGGTGACTTTTGATGAAAACCGGTAAGGAATCTGGCCGTCCGAAACGAAATCAACGAGCAGCCCCTGGCCAATCAGCAAAAATACGGTCCGGTTTGTTTCCAGGTCGATCGGGTAATCAATATAAATTTTATCCTCTTTTATATCCGCAATTTTACATCTATATCTTTTACCTGTATCTTTATCTTCCAGTGTGAGTTCCAGCCCGACTTTTAACATCTTCCCAAACCCCTTTTATAGATTCCAATCTTATTATGACACAGGCTGGGCAGTTTTGTATTCTTTTTTCGCGTTTCATTTCATTTTTTGCCAAAAGGCCCGGCTTGTATGCCGGGCAATGCTCATATGGACTTGCCGTATGCTCTTTCCGTGTTTTTCAGCTTTTCCACTTTTTCTTCGTTGCCGTTTTCCGCGTTGATATAGATCCGGTACGTTTCATCATGCAACACGCCGAGAAATTCATAACAAAGCACTTCCCGGTTCATGTCGCCGGTCATAATCGCAAGGCGGCTTTCCATAATGTCAAGCTTCGGGTTCACACGGGCTCTTGCTTCTTTTTCACTGATGGCGGGCTTTGGAATATCCCTTTTTTGATGGCTTTTCAGAAAATCATCTGCCACAAACCCGATCACCTGGCCGTTGTCAAGCGCCACTTTTAATTTGACCGTTTCCGGATAAATGCGGACATTCCCCTGTTTCGCAGCGAAAGAAAAAACACCGACATTGTCATATTGCGTGCTTTCAAACATGTCCATTTTCTCAAAATGATGCCGGTTTAAAAAATCCGCCGCTTTCTTTTGGGCCCCGTTTAAACTGATTTTTTGCTTCCCCACTGGGCGCTTGTTGAAAAACCAGACCGGGTATCCCCCTTTCCGCGTAACATCCGCGGTTGTTTCATGGCCGTTTTTGTCTTTTAAACGGACAGTATAAAAAGAAAAACGGGCGCCTTTTTGATTTGGCTTGGCTTCCGCCTTTCGGGCCGTTTTGACTCCGGCGTATTGTTTTACAGTGGCGACCGCCTGGTTTTTGCTGATCATTTTTCCTTCCAGGTGCTCATAATGGTCATCGCGGTTTTGGAAACTCGTAAAAGACGGGCTGTTCAAATCAGCATTGTCATAGCCTTTGACCGTCCTTTCGACCGTCTTAAAGCCGTCGATGATCGTGTTATCCTTCGTTTCTTTTCCTTGGGCAAGGGCGCGTTCCACGTCCATCCAGCGGAGATTGTGCTGTAAAACGTTATTTTGCACGCCCCGGAGCTGGTCCTGGATATCCGCGCTCTGGCCGTACAGTTTTTTCAGTGAAGCATACTCTTTATCGGATAAAGGTTCTTTGTCCAAATCGCGCACCGCCGTCCGGTAGCTGAAATTCCCGATATCAGTCAGAAATTCTTCCGTTTTATGAAAAGGCAGAAGCGATAACGGCAGCTGGCCGACATCCGCATGCGCTTCCGATGTCAGGCGCCACACTTCAGCCAGTGCCGGTGAAAGGGACTTGCGCGAATTCATGGCGAGGGTGTTTCCAATTTCATCATGCAAAAGGTCCACTCTGTATGCAAGGTCATGAAAAGCCCTTTGATACGTGCTTTCTGCATTTAACAAGACCGCCTCTTTTTCACGGTGCTCTTTATATGCCCAGGCAGCAGTCCCGCAAAGCCCGAGGGCAAGCACAACAATCATTGCCCGTTTCAGCATATTCATTTCCCCCTCTTATTTGCAAAAAATATGTTTGCCGATTCGTTTGATTTGCGGCCTTGACCAGATCCACTTGCTTGTTGCGGTCGCCGGATTAAAATAATACAGCGCATTGCCGGACGGATCCCAGCCGTTGATCGCATCGAGGACGGCTTTTTTTGCCGTATCATTCGGCGCAAGCCAGATTTGCCCGTCAGAAACACAGGTAAACGCACCCGGTTCGAAAATCACCCCAGAGATGGTGTTTGGAAAAGACGGGCTGTCAATACGGTTTAAGATCACAGCCGCCACGGCCACCTGCCCTTCATACGGTTCGCCGCGCGCCTCCCCGTAAACCGCTTGCGACAAAAGGCGGATATCGTTTTGCGAAAAGCCGTTTGGCACATTGGTTGCGGTTTGGGCGGATTTTTTGGCTGCCGTTTTCGGTGCCTGCTTTTTTGTGCCGCCGTAATACGTAAATTTTTTCCCGCTTGCAACCATGGACTTTACGTATGCCGCATCGTATTTTGACGCTTTGACGAGTTTCGCTTTGACGCCCGGGCCGGCGAGGCCGTCAACAGGCATTCCGTATGCCTTCTGGAAATTTCTTAAAGCCCAGTAAGTGCTGTAACCAAACACCCCGTCAATCGTTCCTTTATAGTAACCGATGTACTGCAGCCTCGCCTGCAGTTCAATCACATCATCCCCGACCGCTCCTTTTTGAATCACCTGATTCGAAAACGCCCGGGCCGTCTCACTTGTGCCAAAAGAAAGCAAGGCCAATACGGCACAAAGCAGCAACATGTATTTTAAGCGATTTTTTTCAATCATACCGCACCCCCCAAAAACTTTAAGCATTATCCGTAGTTTCTGGAGAAGGCGGCAATTTTATACAAGACATAAAAAAACAACCGGCGATTGATCCGGTTGTTTTGCCCGTTATCATAATTGTTGTGTCCCTGCCGCATCCTGCGCAAAATGTTTGGCAGAAAGGCTGTGCGCCTGCTTTGCTTTTTTCAGGCCGAGCCACCAAAGCCCGATCATAAACGGCACCATAAAATACAGCCATTTTTGCTGGGTGAGCATGATCCAGTCGTAAAAACCGTGCAGGATCACCGGCACCATAAAAGAAAAAAGGAACCAGCACTTTTTGCGCGGGGAGAATCTGGATTTTCCCATATAAAAGCCCATCATGACACCGAAAATGGCATGGCTTGATACAGGAAGAAGCGCACGCCCGAACGCCAGGTCAACGCCGCCCGAAAAAAGCGATAAAATATTTTCGAGCGTGGCAAATCCGAGCGAGACGCTGACGCCGTAAACGATGCCGTCAAAAGGTTCATCAAATTCCCGGTTAAAAAACACAATAGCGGCCAAACACAGCCACTTGCAAAGTTCCTCCGGCAAAGCGGAATGGAGGAAAGCATGCCAGATGCTGCCCGAAAAGAGATGCTCCCGTTCGAGGATAAACTGCAAAAACATAACTGGCAGCGTGACAAGCGCACCGTATAAAAACGCTTTTGCAACAACAAGTATCGGCTCTGGCTCAAACTGGTCCCGCAAATAAAAATAGCATAGCAGGGCAAGTCCGGGGGCGATGCCGGCTGACAAAAGGGCAAGCATATCGAAACCTCGCTTTTTGCAAAAATCAAATGATCCGTGCCAAGTCATTTGTTTTCATCGTAACATGAAAAAGCCGGAAAAGAAATACTGCCCCCTGAAAAAACCTTTAATTTCCTTTTTGCAAGAGAGCCTCCCGGTTTTTGATCGCTGTGGCAATTACACCGCCATGAAAGCGCCCGTTTTCAATAAAAATCTCATTGGCATTGTTTCCGGCAGCAAGCACGCCCGCAATAAAAATCCCTTCAACATTCGTTTCCATTGTCTCTTCGTTGTAATGCGGGCGGCCTGTTTCCGGATCAACGTCCACTCCCATTTTCCGCAAAAACGTATGATCCGGATGATAACCGACCATCGCAAATACAAAATCATTCCGGATCTCTTTCACTTCTCCGCCCGCTTCGTATACAACGCTCTGTTCTTTAATTTCTTTCACGTGCGCCTGAAATTCCATTTTCACTTTCCCGTGGCGGATAAGCGAATCAAATTCCGGCAATATCCACGGTTTAATGCTTTCGGAATAATGATCGCCGCGGTATAGCACGGTCACGCGGGCGCCCGCCTTGTGAAGTTCAATGGCGGCGTCCACAGCCGAGTTTTTTCCGCCGATCACGCAAACATCGGTGTCAAAAAACGGATGGGCTTCTTTAAAATAATGGTACACTTTGTTTAAATCTTCCCCTGGGACATCCAGCCTGTTCGGATTGTCGTAATAGCCGGTTGCGATAACCACATAAGGCGTCTCATATTGGCCTTTTGTCGTCGTAACGATAAAGGTTCCGCGTTTCTTTTCGACACGGAGCGCTTCTTCAAACCGGCGGATGCGAAGGGCCTTCAGTTTCGCCACTTCGCGGTAGTATGTAAGCGCCTGGTTGCGTTTCGGCTTTAAATTTTCGGTAATAAACGGCACATCGCCAATTGCAAGCCGGTCGCTTGAACTGAAAAAAGTCTGGTGCGTCGGATAACGGTAAATCGCATTGACGACATTTCCTTTTTCCAGTATAAGCGGATGTTTCCCGATTTCCTGCAGGCTGATTGCAGCAGCCAATCCGCAAGGGCCGCCGCCAATAATGATACAATCTTCTTTTCGCATGTTTGTCCACTCATCCTTTTTTCGTATCTGCCTTTTCGTTTTCATCCATTTATTTAAAAATCTCCCACCGTGAACACGACAGGAGATTTCAGCCTTCTTCTTCTAAAACCTGTAAAGCCCCGTTTGCCGCCCGGCTGGAGCCGGCTTTCGGAAACTCTAAATCCAGCCTCTGAACCGCGAAGCTTCCGCCACTCTTCTTACACCGATCATATAAGCGGCAAGCCGCATGTTCACCCGGCGTGAGCGGGAAGTATTGTAGACCGTATTAAACGACTGGACAAGCACTTTTTCAAGTTTTTCTTCCACTTCTTCCTCCGTCCAGTAATACCCCTGGTTATTCTGTACCCATTCAAAATACGAAACCGTGACGCCCCCGGCAGATGCAAGCACATCCGGAACGAGCAGAATGCCGCGGTTGGTTAAAATTTCGGTTGCTTCAAGCGTTGTCGGGCCGTTTGCTGCTTCCACCACAATTTTCGCCCGGATATTATGGGCGTTTTCTTCTGTAATTTGGTTTTCAATGGCGGCCGGAACGAGAATATCGCAATCCAGTTCAAGCAATTCCTTGTTCGTAATCGTATTTTTAAACAGGGTTGTAACCGTCCCGAAACTGTCGCGGCGGTCGAGCAAATAGTCAATATCAAGGCCTTCCGGATCATGCAGCGCGCCGTATGCGTCGGATATGCCAATCACTTTTGCGCCCGCATCATGCATAAATTTTGCAAGGAAACTTCCGGCATTGCCGAACCCCTGAATGACAACCCTGGCGCCTTTTAAATCAATCCCTTTTTTTCTGGCCGCCTCGCGAATGCAGATGGTTACCCCTTTGGCCGTAGCGGATTCGCGGCCGTGCGAACCGCCAAGCACAAGCGGTTTTCCTGTGATAAAGCCCGGCGAATTAAATTCGTCGATCCGGCTGTATTCATCCATCATCCAGGCCATAATCTGCGAATTTGTAAACACGTCCGGTGCCGGAATGTCTTTCGTCGGACCGACAATCTGGCTGATCGCCCGGACATAGCCGCGGCTCAAATTCTCGAGCTCGCGGAAAGACATTTTCCGCGGATCGCAGATGATGCCGCCTTTTCCTCCCCCATACGGCAGATTCACAATGCCGCATTTTAGCGTCATCCATATAGACAAGGCTTTCACTTCATTTTCCGTCACATCCGGATGAAACCGGACGCCTCCTTTTGTCGGGCCGACAGCATCATTGTGCTGCGCGCGGTACCCCGTAAAAATCTTAACCGTACCATCATCCATTCTGACGGGAATTTTAACCGTTAACATACGGACCGGCTCTTTTAAAAGTTCGTATACTTCTTCAGGGTATCCAAGCTTTTCAAGAGCTTCGTGAATAATTGTCTGTGTCGATTTCAGCACATCTCGACTTGCTTCCATTGTTTGATGATCTGCGCCCTTTTCGGCTGCCATTATCGCAAACCTCCTAGATACGAAAGAAATATCTGCTATCAAATTTAGTATACAACGTTCCCCAGCAGATGAAAACCTGAAAAAACATGCCGGACGGTTACGGGAAATGCTTCAGGAGTTCCGCAAGTGCATTTTGCTCAAACACCGCGATCCCGTATTCCCGGACCATAAACGGGGAGATTTGCGCGCGCTCGCCGTATTCAAGAATAAGCGGCGCATTTTGGGTCCCCGGTTTTTGCAGCAAATAATACTGGTCTTCGAATATATAAAGGCTGCACGCGGAAATCCGGCCGATCTGGTTTAAAAAGCCCGCAAGCGCAATCATTTCCTCAATCGATGAAAAAAAGTAGGCTTCTTCCTGTTCCAAGTTTTCCGGGTCCGCCCATTCGCCCGGATCCGCGTCGTCCGCTTCCCCTACTGTCAGAATAAACACCAATTCCTGGACATTAAAGGAATAGATTTCAATGGTCAGCATGTCGCTTTCGCCGACATGGTAAGCCTGATCCGCCAACTCCAGCATTTCTTCAAATAAATGATTCCAAATGGGCGAGTCGAGATCGTTTTCCATAATACCGCGTTCCGATAACTCTTCAAACGTAATGGAGTATTTAATTTTATTGGATGAAATCCGTTCCAGCTTCATTGATTTCCGCCCCCTGCATACGGATCTTACCTTATCGTATGCGGGAGGGGAAAGATGGTTCATGATGGCCGCCTGTTGCTTTCGATCGTAATCAAATGGGCTTCCGGTTTTGCGCAAAGCCTGAGCGGAACAAGCGTCGTGCCGTAACCGTTGCTTATGAGATGGATAACATTGCGCACTTTTCTCACCCCGCCGCGCCTGTAGCGGCTGAGACCGAGAATGCGGATCTGCCCGCCGTGCGTATGGCCGCTCAGCATCACATCGATATCGTCCCATTCATGAAGCTGGTGGATCATTTTCGGGTTATGGCTGATTAAAATCCGGAGATCGTCCGGTTGCACCGATTGAAGCGCTTCATCAAGATTTTCATTTTCCGTCGTCAAATCATCCACGCCGATCAGCGCAATCCGTTTTTTTCCGTTTACGCATACAAAATCCGCCGCGTTGCGCAGCGTGCGGACGCCGGTTCTGGCAAAAACGGCCGCGAGCGCTTCGCCGTCCGCTTCATAATCATTATTTCCCCACACAAAAAATACCGGGCCAATTCTTTTCAGCAACCGCAAATTTTCTTCTGTTCTGGAAAGCGGAACCCCCTTTTCCAGCAAATCTCCCCCGATTACTGCAAACCGTGCTTTCCCTGTTGCCTCTTCCACCAGTCCGGGATCGATTTTGCGCCGGTGGATATCGGAAATAAAGAAAAAAGTGCACGGCTCCTCTCCGGCCGGATATTCATCAAGCAAAAACCGGTGCCGGACGAGCCGGTTTAACGATGCTTCATAGCGCATATACATCAATAAGACTATGCCAAGCAAAGAGGCAATCCATAAAAATGCAAACATATACGAGAGCTCCTGTTCCGCCGGGTCCTTGCCGGCACAAACGAAATTTTCTGCAATCCCTATTCGTATTATATCTTAATCACGCCAGATAGAAAGCATTCCGGCATTGTTTTTGACATAGCGGGAGAGAACCGCGCATAAAATGAAAAAGACTTTTAAATGTCAGGAGGACTGAGATGAAAAGCCATTATAAAACGTATCATCCCTTTATCGGGCCGTTTGACCCCTGCCCGCCGATAACTGAAAAAGTGTATTCCACCCCGCCGAATTTGTATTTAGGGTTCCAGCCCCCGAACCTTCCGCAATTTTCGCCGCAGGAAGCGTTGAGGCGCGGGACGCTCTGGAGGCCGCTTTATGACCCGTATTACAGCCCTTATGAACGGGCAAAGGAGGAAAACGATTGAAGCAGCTGCCAAAAGAGTATTATACAAGGCTTGAAGAACTGCAGGCCCTTGATTTTGCAATTGTGGAACTGAACCTTTATTTGGATACCCATCCCGATGATCAGGCAGCGATCGAACAGTATAACACTTTTGTCCATGCCAGGAAAAAAGTCAAAAGAGCATTTGAAAAACAGTTCGGGCCGCTGACAAACTTCGGGCACAGCTATTCGCCAACGCCTTTCCAGTGGAAAGAGCCGCCGTGGCCATGGCAGGTATAAGCAAATAAAGGGGGAAACCGTTCATGTGGATCTATGAGAAAAAATTGCAATATCCCGTCCGGGTCTCAAGCTGTAACCCGAGACTTGCGAAACTTTTAATCGAACAATACGGCGGAGCGGACGGAGAGCTTGCGGCAGCGCTCCGGTATTTGAACCAGCGCTACACCATCCCGGATAAAGTGATGGGGCTTTTAAATGATATCGGTACGGAAGAACTGGCCCATCTTGAGATGATTGCGACGATGGTCTTAAAATTAACAAAAGATGCCACGCCGGACCAATTGATTGCTGCCGGCCTTGACGCGCATTATGTGGACCATGATAAGGCACTGCATTACCATAATGCCGCAGGGGCCCCATGGACAGCCACCTATATCCAGGCAAAAGGGGACCCGATTGCCGACATCTATGAAGACATTGCCGCCGAAGAAAAAGCGCGGGCTACGTATCAATGGATCATCAATTTAAGTGACGACCCCGACCTAAATGACGGGCTCCGCTTTTTAAGGGAGCGGGAGATTATCCACTCGCAGCGGTTCCGCGAAGCCGCGCAAATTTTAATGGAAGAAAGAGGCAGGAAAAAAATTTTTTAGAAGATGCCGGGGCATCTTCTTTTTTTCGGCGGCTTTGAGTCCCCGTGCCTGTTTCCGGTGAATGGCTACTTGTTCTCGTGGTATAAATTAATATCAAACTCTTTTTGCATCATTTCGAATACAAGGTGGCGGTCCTTCCAGCTTTCCCCTTTCCATAAATCCTTGCTTTTATCAATAATTTCACAGCGGAGCGCATGGAATTCTTTTTCAGCCTTTTCCCGCTTGTCAAACAAGATTTTACTCATGCCCCAAAACGCGGCGGCCAAGAGCAGGAAAAACAGCTGAAACGGGCTTTCTGAAATGCCGGAGAAAACAGAGAACATGGAATCGGCATTTTCAAAAGAACGGTAAACATAGTAAGCCCATGCGCATGTGTAGAGCATGCTTGTCCAAAGAAAAACAAGATGCCGCATCCGAAGCCGGTCAAATTTTTTTTTGCGTTTGACGACACCCTGTAACATCTGCTTTGTCGCCGCATCTGTCCCTTTTAGCCCGGTGATGGACGGCTCCATATTGATCCCTCCCTCACTCTACTATATGCTGCAGGAGGCTGATCCATGACAAGCAGGCAGCTTGCCCTGTCCTGAAAATTTGCGCCTGCAGATTTTTCCCTTCTTGCGGCGCCATTTATCGCGGCATGGGCGTCTATCTGAAAAACAAAAAAGTATAACAGATGTAAACGGCAATCGGCACTAAAATAAAAATGACAGCCAACAGGTTCACAAGCGGCAACCTGGAACGGGATTCCTTTTCGGTACTTTTCCGCTTTTCCGCCCGCGAAACGGCCGCCGCCGTTTGTTTCTCCGTTTTTTCCTTTGCTTTGCCGGCCGGTTCAAGCTTTTGCCGCCGTTTTTCCATTTCAATGATATATTTTTCGTCTGACATGGCTTCCCCTTCCCCACATCCGGACTAAATCCCCTGTTTTTTGATGCGGATGCCTAGTAAACAATCGATTGTAAAATGCATGATGATGACTGCCGGAAGATTTTCATGAGAAAGCGCATAAACGGCACCAATCCAAAAACTTAAAAGCAGCACATTCGCAATCAAATACCAGTGGCCAAAATACCGGATATGCATGAGTGCAAAAATAAGGCTTGCTGCCGGCAATCCAAAATGCGTCTGGATGACGCCCCGGAACAAGAGCTCTTCCGCCACCGCGATCAGCGCCGTTAAAGCAATAATGTCCGAAATTGAACGGGATTTAAAAATCCGCTCATTCACGCCCCCGTCATCATAATACGCTTTCGGGAGCCATTTCATGAGCAAAGTATCCGCCGCAACGACAGCGGCTCCGTTTAATAAACCATATGTACATTTCGCAAATGACAAGTGAAAGTGCTGAAAAAATGCTTCGCCATCCGGAAATAACAGAAATCCGAGCAAAGCGGCAGCAAACAGGAGAATCAGCTGCGTCAAAATTAAGTGAAAAGTAAGTTCCCGGTCTGTGAGTTCCTTGATCAAATCCGCCTGTTTTCTTCGCGCCATTTCTGTTCCCCTTTTCTGAATAGATCCTGCAAAAACAATTCCCATGCAGGAACGGTTTCCAGGGTGCCCCCGCTTTTTTGATTGCTTTCATATAAGGCTGTTTCAAGGCCGCAAATGTCACAGCACGCTTCATTGCCTGCAGCGGGCGGTTCACCGAAATACCGTAAAATTTCCGAGCGGCGGCATGACGAAGACCGGACCATCTGCACCATTTCCTTTAACTTCCTTCGCTTGTACGCCATCCGCTCGTCCCGGATGGCTGCAACCTCCCGGATCCATGCTTCTTCCGGCAGGTTAAGCGCTCTGTGGTGCGCTAGGAACCGGAGTTGCGGTTCCGTGCATCCGAGCAGCGCCCCGGCTTCCTTCAGATCCCCTTTCCATCTGCTGAAAGCGGCCAATTGTGCGTCAGTCGGAAGTTCAGCCTCGATTAGCTGGAGAGGGAGCCGTTCATCCCCTTCCGTATACAAAAGGACGGCAATGCTCGGGAGCCCGTCCCGCCCGGCTCTGCCGATTTCCTGCAGATAGGCTTCCATCTGCAACGGCAGGTGAAAATGGATGACAAAGCGGATATCTGCTTTGTCCACCCCCATGCCAAACGCGCTTGTCGCACAAATGATCCCGATCTGTCCGTAAATAAACTGCTGCTGGATCAAAATTCTTTGCTCCTGGTCAATGCCGCTGTGATAGGCGGCTGCTTCGGCGATTCCCTCCTGCCTTAACCGCGCCGCCATTTCCTCAGCCGCCTTTTTGCTTGAAAAATAGATGATACCGGGCTTCTGCAAGTTTTTCGCATAGGCAACTAGTTTTTCCTCTTTTTCGCGGTATGAAGGAATCCGGTCTATTTTAATGGCGATATTGGGCCTGTTGACAGAATAAATAAACCGGTTTGGGTCTTTTAAGCCGAGATACTTGCAAATATCGTCCCTCACCTGTTCTGTTGCTGTCGCAGTCAGGGCGAGAGTAAGCGGTGTGCCCAACTGTTTTCGGACTTCGCCAAGGTTTAAGTATTCCGGCCTGAAATCATGGCCCCATTGGGAAATACAATGCGCTTCATCGACTGCAAAGAGCGCAGTCCGGATTTGTTTTAATTTTCCGAGGACATGGCGGTTGTGCAGCATCTCCGGCGAAACAAAGATAAATTTGAAAGCACCCAGATGTGCAAGGGCGGCTTCCCGCTCCGGACCGGTTAAAAATGAATTTAACGCCACCACACTTTTTTCGCCGCGCATTTTCATCTGCTCTGTCTGGTCCTGCATGAGCGATAAAAGCGGGGAAACGATGACGCAGGATCCGTCCAGCAAATAGGCAGGCAACTGGTAGCATAAAGATTTTCCGGTACCGGTCGCAAGCATCGCCAGTGTATCTTTGCCGTCCAGCAGTGAACGGATGACTTCTTCCTGCCCCGCCCGGAATGCGCTGAAGCCGAATTTACTTTTCAAAAAGCTTAAAAGATCCACTGCGGCCCATCCTTTCTGCCAGTACAAGGCGAATATGGAAATACGGGACATCCCCTACTTTTTCTTTAATCGGTTTTAATTTCTTCGTATTTAAATCAGCGGCTGCCCGGATGATCTTTTGTTCTTCATCCTTTGGCACATACCGATTCAGCGGAAAATCCGGGACCGTTAACGCGATTTCAATCAGATGGTCTTCAATTGTGCTTTGCTTTAACCCTCTCAGCGTGCTGATTTCCGCAATCGTTTTCCCTTGCTTCAAGAAGCCGAATGTCACCGAGGCAGACCGGGTCAGCGGCAGGGCCTTTTGCACATCATGAAGCATTTGGTATAAATACCAGAATGTTTCAGGATCTCCCAGGATGCGCCGGACCATAAAATGAAGCAAATGCAAATATCGATACCAGTACTCTACAGGATCAAGGTGCAGGGCGGAGGCAGCCTGCGTGATTGTATATCCGATCCGGCCCGCACCCGTCAACCGGAGGACAAAAATTTCAGGCTTTTCCGGCGGGCTGCCGGAAAACAGGCTGTAAAATTCACGATACAGATGCTCTGCTAAAGCAGTCCGGCTTTTTGCATGCTGTTTCAGCCAGTTTTTTGCCCAAGCCTGTAGAGCCGGGTCCCTTTGAACCGGATAATATACTTTATTTCCATACACTAAGTTGGATACGGCCTGGGTGATGAGGTTCAGCCTTTTCCAAAACAGATTTGCCGAATCCTGGTATTTCAAGCCGTCCAGGTAAGGAAACCGTTCTTCCATCCTGCCGGTTGCCAAAAGCAGGGCAGCACCTTTTTCTGTGACCACGCAGGCATCCGGGCCGCTTTTTTGCAGCAACCCGGCCTTTAAAAGGGCCTCTACTTCGCGTGTGAAAGCCTCACGGGAAATAAATGGAAACGTTTGAAAGAGCCTGCCAATCTTGAAAAAATGGGAATCCTGGATCGTCTGTGCTGATTTTTTGCCGTTTAATAGATGAAAAACAGCATAAGGGGTGCGTTCTCCATTCAGGTTGCTGAAGCAATCCAGCAATACAGCCTGTAAAAAAGGCATCTGAATCCTCTCCTGTTCTTTAGCTGAAAAAAGGGGAAAGTGCAAGGAAAAATCGGGGGTTGGTTCTATTTTAACATGGAAACCGGCGATTTGTTTACCATTTTTTTCATTGATTCGACAGGTTTCACGAACTCCGCGGAGCCCGCTATTGAAATAAGAAAAAAAGAGTTTTAAAATGAAGGAGAAACATCGGCATGCCTCCTTGCGCATTACGAGGCTGCCCGTTTTTCTTTTCTGCCGTGATTGAACAGCGAGGAGGAATCAAAATGGCAAAGTTTACAATCGTAGACAAAGATACATGCATCGCTTGCGGCGCTTGTTCCGCCAGCGCTCCTGATATTTTCGACTATGATGATGAAGGGCTCTCTTTCGTCATTTTGGATGATAATAAAGGCATTGCGGAAGTCCCGGAAATATTGGAAGATGACCTGATGGATGCCTTTGAAGGATGCCCGACAGAATCGATTAAAGTTTCCGACAAGCCTTTTGATGGCGATCCGTTAAAATACGAATGAAAAAAAGCAGGCCGTTTGAGCCTGCTTTTTTTCATATTCTTTTTCCCCCAATGGCGGATGCTTTGTCAATCCAGTTTTTCATTTTTGTAAACATGAGCATAAACAAAACCGTCACGATGAGGCCTTTCACAAGATTAAAAGGCAGCACGCCCGCCACAATATACGCTTTTACATTCCCGACCGAAAAGTTCATGAAGTACAGGTAAGCCGGTAAAATGACGAAATAATTTAAAATGCTCATACATACCGACATGGATACCGTGCCAGTGACTAGACCTACAGTCATGCCCTTTTTTGTCCGCATCCGTTTGTAAATGAGATATGTCGGCAGGACGAACAGCATCCCTGCAAAAAAGTTTGCCACATTTCCGATCGGTACCCCTGCTTCACTGCCGAGCGATAAATAATTCAGGATATTTTTGATCAGTTCCGCTACAACAGAAGCCATTGGCCCGTAAAGAAGGGCTGCCACCAATACCGGAATGTCGCTGAAATCCACTGTTAAAAACGATGGAAAAGGCGGAACCGGAAATTTAATAAACATCAGCATAAAAGCCAGAGCACTGAGCAACGCGACCGCAACGAATTGCTTTACATCCCATTTCTTCATTTAAACTTCCTCTCTCCTTGTGACCGATTTATCATCAAAGGAAGAAAGGTGCCGCGGACCAAAATGAAAAGCCCCTAACAAAATGTCGGGGGCTTTGTAATAGGCGAGTCCAAATAAGCGTTTAACACGTCATTAAACACTGGCAACCTTTATCTTCTCCCATCCAGACTATACTGTCGGTTTTGGAATTGCACCAAATCCTGCCGGAAATCCGGCTCGCGGACTGAAAGGCAACTGCCTTATCACCGCCGGTCGGGAATCTCACCCAGCCCCGAAGATAAATCGTATGAAATTTTTATTACAAGCTTATTATACATGCCGGCTGCCATTTTGTGAAGCATTCCGCACCACTTTCATTCATTTTTTATTTTCAGCACCTGGCCGGCCATAATCCGGTCCGACCGCAATTTGTTCCAGCTTTTCAGCCTGCCCACGCTCGTATGAAAATGGAGGGCAATGTTCCAGAGCGTGTCGCCTTTTTTCACAGTGTAAGCTCCAGGCTGAGGGACGGCGGAAGCATCAAAAACCCCGTAAGGATCATGGGCATTGGCGGAAACCGTCTGGCCCGGCGCGCCTGGTCCGAAGATCAAAAACGGGTCAATGGCGTTTTTCTTATCCGGCGTCCATGGCCCGTTATGCACTTCAAAATGAAGATGGATACCAGTTGAATGGCCGGTCGAACCCATATAGCCGACCACCTTTCCTTTTTCAACATGCTGCCCCGCTCTGACTGCCCTTCCGGCAAGATGGGCGTAAACCGTTTCATAACCGGACGGATGGCGGATAAAAACAACATGGCCGTAGGATGCGGACAAATAGGAACGGGTAACGGTACCTTCTTGGGCGCTGAATATTTTTGCGCGGTATCTTCCGGCAATATCAAGCCCTTTATGTGTGCCGTATCTTGTGTTAAATGTGTCGGAGATCGTCCCTGCCGCCGGAAAAATCCAGTCTTTTGTCGCTTCATGGATAACCGACCCGGATGCGGCCACGTCATTTGCCGAACAGGCAAACCCCAGGCATGCAGCTGTCAATGAAACGAAAAGGCATATTTTGATGTATGCCGGCAATTGATCCACCCCATTTTCATTTTTTCAATTCCGTTTCAAGCAAAGCCATCTTCTAAGATGCGCAAAAAAACGGGAAAATATACAAAAAAAGGCAGACCCGGCGCAAAGGTCAGCCTTTTTTTGGAAGGAAAAATGAAAAAGTGGTCCCTTCCCCTAATTTGCTTTTGACAAAGATCCGGCCACCATGCCCTTCGACAATGTTTTTGGCAATCGCAAGGCCCAGCCCTGTTCCCGATTTGCCGCGTGTCCTTGCTTTATCCGCTTTGTAAAAGCGTTCAAATACAAACGGCAAATCCTCATCCGGAATACCGGATCCGTTGTCTTCGACGTGTACATATACGCCGCCGGGTGCTTCTTCCTCTTTTACTTTGACGTAACCGTTCGGGGAAGTATGCCGGAGGGCGTTATCAATTAAATTCGTCAGCACCTGTTCAATCCTGTCGGCATCGATTTCAAGGGTGAGATCGCTGTCCGAAGTCTCGCAAACGAGGCCGATTCCTTTTTCTTTCGCGATGCCGTTAAATTTATGTGTCACTCTTTCGATGAAACTGTTGAATGAGACCGGCTCCATTCTGAACGAAAAATGCCCTGCTTCCATTCTTGCCAGATCGAGCAGCTCATTGACAAGCCGGCCAATCCTGAGCGTTTCATCGTAAATGATTTTGGCAAATTCTTTCTTTTCTTCTTCACTTGCCGCAATATCATCAATGATTGCTTCGCTGTATCCCTGCAGCATGGCAACCGGCGTCCGCAATTCGTGCGAAACGTTTGCGATAAAATCATCGCGCAGCTTGTCCAGCTTCCGTTCTTCCGTCATATCGCGGATAATGGTGACAACGCCGCGGATACGGGACAAATTATAAAGCGGGCTTGCAATCATGACATAGTACCGGCCGTTGATTTCAATTTCATCCGTCTGTTCTTTCTCCGTTTCGACCACTTTCGCAAGCAACGCGGACAGCCCTTCAGGAAGCGGGGCGTCTTTTGCAGCCTGGTTATGATACCAGTTTTGAAGAAACATCTCAGCCGGCGGGTTCATGATTAAAATGGCGCCGTCCCGGTTAAAGGTCAAAACACCGTCGGCCATGCTGCTTAAAATATTCCGCAGCTGCTCTTTTTCCTGCTTTAAGGCGTCCATATTAAATTTAAGCTGTCGCCCCATCGTATTAAAAGCGGTCGCCAGTTCCCCGATTTCATCACGGGTTAAAATCGGCACCTTTTTGTCAAAACGCCCTTTTGCCACTTCAAAAGCCGCTTCCCGCATTTTATGCAATGGCCCGCCAATCCTTTTTGAAAGGAAGAAAGCAAAACCGGTCGTTAAAATAATGGCAATGCCCGCACCGAGCAAAATGATTTTTGTCGTTTGCCTCGTCATTTCCTGGAGCACTTCCAATGACTGGTAAACAAATACCGCGCCCGGTTCTTCCCCCTTCACATGAAGCGGGACGGCCGTCACAATCACATGATGGTACTTATTGCGGGAAGACCCGCCGGAAGGGGTTAACTCTTTGATCACTTTCTTCTTTTCGCTAAACACTTTGGACAACTGCTTATCCCTTAAAATCGACGCGTACGGGATCCCTTTATATGATTTGGAACCGGACGGATAAAAGATATCATTTTTGCGGTAAACGATCATCACTTTCTCGTTTTGGTCCAGAACGCCGAGGGCAATTTCTTTCCCGATCTTTCCACTTGGGTGCTCCTCCATAACTCTCGAGATTTTTTGCGCCGTATTGGACAAATCCTGCTCAATCTGATTGATATGGTATTCTTCAAAAAACTTGAGCAACAGTACCGTCAGGATGAGCAAGACGCAGGCAACCATCAGCAGAATGGTCATCCACAGTTTCCCGACAACCGTCCGCCAAATTCTCATTCCGGCGCAACCTCAAATTTATACCCGACGCCCCAGACGGTAACGATCATTTTAGCCGCGTTTTCGCTCACTTTATTCAATTTTTCCCGCAAGCGTTTGACATGCGTATCCACCGTACGGAGATCGCCGAAAAATTCATAATGCCATACTTCTTTTAAAAGCTGTTCGCGGTCAAACACTTTATCCGGAGATTTAGCGAGAAAATAAAGCAGCTCATACTCTTTCGGGGTCAGATTGACTTCTTTTCCGTCCGCTGTGACGCGGTGGGCATCATTGTCGATGGTAATATGTGGGAAAACGACAATGTCTCTTGCTTTCGTATCCGCGTTTAAGAAACCCGTTTGCAGCGACCGGCGGAGCAGGGCTTTCACCCGCAGCACCACTTCGCGCGGGCTGAACGGTTTTACAATATAATCATCCGCGCCGACTTCAAATCCTTCCACCCTGTTGGCTTCTTCGCCTTTGGCCGTCAGCATGATCACGGGCGTCATTTTCTTTTCGTGCAATTCCTGGCACACTTCAATGCCGTCTTTGCCCGGCATCATAATATCGAGCAAAATGCAGCTGTAGTCTTTTTCAAGCGCCATTTTCAAAGCGGTATCGCCGTCTTCCGCTTCATCAATCATGTAATTTTCCCTTTCCAAATACATTCGTAACAGGCGCCGGATCCTTTCTTCATCATCAACCACTAAAATTTTTACATCCTCATCCATGGCTATTCCTCCTCAGTCAATATCAGCCGCCTGCCCGGGCAAGATACATCCGCCGGTAAAATCCTTGCGGGTCCATGCAAGCCCCCGCATTACCGGGTGGGCCCTCCCGGGGGTGCGCAGGATTCAAAAGCTTACAAAATCAGGCATACGAATGCAGCCCGGCAATGACAAGATTTACTGCAATCAGGTTAAACAGAATAATGGCAAAGCCAATGACGGCCAGCCAGGCGGATTTTTCACCTTGCCAGCCTCTTGACATGCGCAAATGGAGAAAGGCGGCATAAAACAGCCACGTAACCAGTGCCCACACTTCTTTCGGGTCCCAGCTCCAAAATTTGCTCCAGGCAATTTGTGCCCAGATCATCGCAAAGATTAACGCGCCGAGTGTGAACACCGGAAATCCGATCAATACCGAGCGGTAGCCGATCTCATCCATTAAATCTAAATTTAGATTTTTGGTGAGCGGTTTTAACAGCGCGCCGATCCGCTTTCTGGCCGCCAACCGGACCAGCGCGTAAAGAATCATGCCGCTGAAAACAGACCAGAGGACCGTGTTCAGTTTGACGGCATTGATAAAGGCCGGCACGTAAAACCACGGCTTCATTCTCCCGGCTGTTAAAATTTCCCCGTCATGCGGCCCGATAACAGCCGGCATATGGTAGACGAGGGCATTTTCCCCCGTGTTTTTTGCCCCGTTGCGGTCAATCCAGCTGAAATCCACTTTGTAATGAAACAAGCCGAAAGCGGATTTTGCAACAATAAAACCGGCGATGCAAATTAAACAAAGCATAACAAATTCCAGCCAAAAAGTCTGCCAGTTTGATTTTTGCTGATCGGTGCTTTTCACAAGGTAAATCAGCCCGGCAGCAAAACTGACAGCAAGAATGGCCTCCCCGGCAGCCGCCGTTGTCACATGAATCTGCAGCCAATAGCTCCTAAGAGACGGCACGAGCGGATTGATGTCTTTCGGGAACATGCTTGCATAGGCAATCAAAAGAAGCGCAACCGGCAAAGCAAACAGCCCGAGCACCGCACTCCTGTAAAGAAAATAAATGACCATAAAGGCTCCAACAAGCATCATACCAAAAAAAGTAGTGAATTCAAATAAATTACTTACAGGGGCATGCCCGGATGCTATCCACCTTGTAATAAAATAACCAGCCTGGCAAATAAACCCTGCAGCCGTTGCGAAGATCGCAAAATTTCCCCACTTCGTTTTTTGCGGCCCGGCGCCGCCTGCCTGTCCCTTTTTCGGCGTGCGGATCGCGCCGCCGAACAGTAAAGTGCCGGTTAAATACAAAAGGAATGCGGCGAACAACAACCGGCTGCTTGTTTCGACCAGATTTTCCAATTTTCCCCCTCCTCATCCGATTGCACTTGTCTGTTTAAGCTGTATGGGCCTGTTGCGGATTCTTCCTTTCTTTTCTGTCAACAAGCGCTGGCATGCCGGATGCGCTGAGCACCCATTCCAGCTCCCTTTTCAGCCCGTACCAGTTTTTATTTGTATGGGCTGCCAAAAGCACGGCGCCTTTCTCCCGCTTCAGCCAAAAACGGCGGTGGTTCCAGTACGCGCCCTGAATGACCCCGATCATAAAGATCGCGCCGCCAACGGCCAGCACCCAGAGCGTCTCGTCTTTTCTTACGGCCAAAGCAGAAACATTCCGTGTTTCAAGCCCAGCAAAAGCCAACTTGTAGTCATTTTTTCCGAGCGGTTCTACGGTCTGGCGGATGGCAACAAAGCTTTTTTCCCCTTTCGGATGCTCCGGCGAAATTAAGCTGAAAAGAAAAGCAGGATTGTTTGGAATATACGAATCCGTTTGCGGCTCCCCGTTTTTGGCAAACCCCGTAAACGAAGGATAGTAGCCGAGCAGCTTGACTTTATAGCCGTTTCCGAGCGGGTATTCCGCCTTTGGATGGTACAGGTCAATTTTAAGTTTGCCGTATATTTTTTTATCCGACTTCTTCTCAAAAGCAAAAGACATCGCCTGGAATTCATCCAGCTTGTAATCCATTTGATATACGGCGTAATGCCCGAATTTCAAAGGCTTATTGACCTGGATGCGGTAGGATTTCACTTTTTTAAGCGGAGCATCTTCCCCTAAAACGCGCTTTTTCCCCTGCTTGTAAAGCACGGCATCCGTCTCAAAATTTTTCGCAACATTGCCGGCCTTATTCAGTGCCGGTTCAAAATTTTGATTGTCTTTCTTGCTGTAAACTTGCAGCTTGAATTGCTTGTTCAGCAGTACATACTGCCCGTTTGTGCCGGGGAGCACCGCTTTTTCTCCTTCCCTCACCCAGACCAATTCATCGACATACATGCCGGGAATAAAGCGGAGCATAGAGCCGCAAAGAAAGATGATCAATCCGATATGGTTGACGTACGGCCCCCAGCGGGAAAACCGGTTTTTCTCGGCAAATAAGTTCCCGCCTTCTTCACGGATTTTATAATGCTTCTCTTCAAGCCGGCGTTTGACCTGTGCATATGACGCATCATCGATGGCCCCTTCCTTTTTCACGTAAAGGCGCTGCCGCTTCAGAAACCCTTCGTGGCGCGCCGCTTTCTGGTTTGAAAGGGCGCGGCGCAGCGGGAGAAAGCGGTCAAGGCTGCAAATGACGAGCGAAACGCCGATCAGGGCAATTAAAAGCAGATACCACCAGGAATTGTACAGGTCATCAAATCCGAGCGTATACCAGAGCTTGCCGAACCAGCCGTACTGATCCTCGTAATAATCGGACGGGTCGGCATTGGAAGGGATATAGCCTGCCTGGGGCAGCACGGTGCCTAGGGCTGACGCAATTAACGTCAGGACAATCAGCCAGACGCCGGTTTTTACGGACGAAAAAAAATTCCAGATTTTATCCACCGGCGTTTTTTTATACACTTGCGACCTGCGCGCGCTCCCTTCATACCGCATATCATGGAGAACTGCCGCCTCCGCTTCTGCTGTCAGCGCTTTCCCGCACGACTCGCACAAAACGGTCCCGGGAGGATTCACATGTCCGCACTCACATTTTATATCCTTCATTGTCTCTCTCCTCGGTTATGGTTTGATCATATCCATCATGTCCTGAATGTCTTTTTTGGAGAGGTTTTGGTTTCCAATGATCACTTTTTTGACTTTCCCGTCCGGCCCGATCAAAAAGGTTGTCGGAAGGGGGTCGATGTGATACGCATGCTGGACATCACCGTTTTTATCAATCAGCACCGGGAACGTAAGCCCGTACTGTTTCACGAATTCGTCCACAAGAAAGCGCGTATTTTTTACGTGGACGGCAAGAATTTCCACGCCTTTTGGTTTATAGGACGAATAGAGTTCATTCATATAAGGCATTTCTTTCTTGCACGGCTCGCACCATGTCCCCCAAAAATTCAAAAGGACGCCTTTCCCTTTATAATCGGACAACCGGTACGTTTTCCCATTCAAATCTTTCAGGATAAAATCAGGGGCCTTATCCCCCGCTGCAAGCGCTCCCTGCGACTCCTTCGTCGCATTTGCATACAGTGTGTAACCGACAGCCAATATCAGAACAGCGAGAATCGAGGCGCGGAAAATGAGGCGTTTCTGTTTCGTTTGTGACATTGCTCCTCCCCCTGTCCAAAAGTGTCACACAACTCTCATACATTATAACATTTTTCTGTCCTTTTTCGCTTTTTTTTGAAGTTTTTGTGAACAAAATAAGCCTCTTCACTTGAGCTTTTATTTACGGGAGGCGCCTCCGTTTTCGGCAAGGGATCTTAACGTCTTAACTTCATGCGGGGTGAGTTCCCTTTTTTCGCCCGCGTTTAATCCTTTTAGTGTCAGCATGCCGTATGCTTCGCGCCGCAGTTTTTCAACCGGGTAGCCGAGATATTCGAACATGCGCCTGACCTGCCTGTTTCTGCCTTCATGGATCGTAAGCTGGACGATCGCTTTCTTTTTCCGTTTGTCCATGGACAACAGTTTTGCCCTGGCAGGCGCAGTCATGCCGTCCTTTAGCCGGATCCCTTTTTCCAGCTGCTTTAATTCCTGCCTGGATGGAATGCCGGAAAGCCTTGCGATATACGTTTTGTCGATTTCAAAACGCGGATGCATCAGAAGGTTTGCAAATTCACCGTCATTGGTGACTACCAAAAGGCCCGACGTGTCGTAGTCGAGCCGGCCGACCGGATAAACCCTTGCGCCCGCATCGCGGAAATAGTCGCTTACCGTTTTTCTCCCTTTGTCATCGCTGACAGCGGAAATCACCCCTCTTGGTTTATAAAAAAGGTAATATACTTTTTCTTCACGCTCAAGCGGAATGCCTTCCACTTCAATTTTATCCGCTTGGGACACTTTTGTCCCCAGCGTTCTGACCATCTCCCCGTTCACTTTCACTTTCCCTTCCAGTATCAGCTGCTCCGCTTTTCTCCGGGATGTGACACCGGCCTGTGCGATCACTTTTTGCAAACGTTCCATCCGTTACACCTCAATTTGTTTTGCTTAAACTATCCTTTAAGCATTATGGCATAACGGCAATGAAAAGCAAAGCCTGACGAAGCGCACAAGCACCCTGAAATGGCGGATAAACCGTTTTTTCTTTCGCCGCGTCAGAATAACAAGAGCACCATGAAAATTGCGATCATAATCCCGAACAGATCGGCGAGCAGCCCGACCTTTAAGGCATCCCCCATTTTCCGGATGCCGACCGCCCCGAAATAAACGGTTACGACATAAAGGGTGGTATCCGTGCTGCCCTGGATGACGGATGCCATTCTCCCGATCAGCGAGTCCGGCCCGTATGTTTTGACGAGATCCGCCATAAGGGCTAGGGCGGCATTGCCGGAAACCGGCCGGATCAAAGCAAGCGGCACGACTTCGGAAGGGATACCGAGCAAATGCAGGGCCGGTTTTAAAAATCCGACAAAAAAATCGAGCGCGCCTGATGCCCTGAAAATCGTGATTGAGACAAGCATGCCGACTAAAAAAGGGATAATCGAAAAGGCAATTTTAATGCCTTCCTTGCCGCCTTCCACAAATGTTTCGTAAGCCGGCACTTTTTTCCATGCGCTGTAAAGCAGAATAAATCCGACCATTGCCGGAATCAGCCAAATTGAAATCAGTGAGATCCATTTCAAAAACATCACTTCCTCCGTTTCGTCCGCCGGTGGTAAAAATAGCGGTCAATGCAAATGGCGGCAATGGTCGTTGCAAAAGTGGCGATACAGGTTGGCGCCACAATCTCGGTCGGATGCGCAGAACCTGCATTCAGGCGGATGGCAATCACCGTTGCCGGAATAAGCGTGAGCCCGGATGTGTTTAAGGCAAGGAACGTGATCATCGAGCGGCTTGCTTCCGGTTTCCTTCCGTTCAGTTCGTGCAGCTGCTCCATCGCTTTAATGCCAAGCGGGGTGGCGGCATTTCCGAGCCCGAACATATTGGCAATCATATTGGAGAGGATGTAGCCGATTGCCGGATGGTTGTCCGGCACATCCGGAAACAATTTTTTGATCACCGGCCGGAACAGGCGGGAAAGTTTCGAAAGGAGGCCTGAAACTTCCGCAATCTTCATCATCCCGAGCCAGAAAACAAGGACGCTAATCAGGCCGATGCTGATCGAGACCGCATCACGCGCGGATGTAAAAATCGCCTCGTTCACCGCCTGCATCTTCCCGTTTACCGCCGCAAAAACAAGCCCAATCACGGCCATGCCGATCCAAATATAATTAACCATTGTTTTTCAGCCCCAATTGGATCCAAAATGTCTCCTCGAACAGTTCAAGCCATGTTTCTTTCTCTTTAACCGGCGTTTTCTGATAATAAATAGGCGTGCTTGCGATCACTTTTTCGTTCAAATAAACAATCGCCCTTCCGACGGTCTCCGGCACTCTTTCCGGGTCTTTCCACGAACTTTCAGGCTTTTTGATCCGGTATTCGACTTTTACGGCGTCTTCTTCTCCGGCTTTAAGCGGGTAGACGATATCCCGTTTCACATAAACATGCTGTTTCAAATATTTCGTGCGGACGGCGGCAACCGGCCCCTCTTCCACAATCCGTTTCCTGTCATACTGGCGGAAACCGTACTCATACATCGCAATATGGTCATCCCAGTCATCCGAATCGTTCAGGGTAACGGCGATAAGATTTTCGCCTCCTTTTGTCGCCGTTGTCACAAGTGTCCGCTTGGCCACTTTCGTATAACCGGTTTTCCCACCCGTACAATACCGGTACTTTTCAGTCAGCAGCCGGTTTTTGTTCCGCCAGCCTTTGTAAAATTTCGTGCCGGTGATTTTCCGGAACTGTTTGTTTTGCATCGCGTACTTCATTAACAGCGCCATATCATAAGCGGTCGAATAATGGCGGCCGTTCGGGTCTTCAAGGCCGTTCGGGTTGGCAAAATGGGTGTCATGCATGCCGATCTCTTTCGCTTTTTCGTTCATCATAAAAACAAAACCTTCTATGCTGCCCCCGACATTTTCGGCAATCACATTGGCGGCGTCATTTCCCGACCGGAGCATGAGCCCGTAAACAAGATCCTTTATTTCCCACTTGTCTCCCGGTTTCAAATACAATGATGACCCCTCGGTACGTACGGCACGGTCCGAAACGACAGCCTCCTTGTTCATTTTTCCCGATTCAATGGCCACTAGCGCCGTCATGATTTTCGTAATCGAGGCAATGCTTCTCGGTTCGTATGCATCTTTTTCGTACAAAACCCGCCCTGTATCCTGGTCCATTAATATCGCGCTTTTTGCCTGCACGGACGGCGCAGCAGCCGCTCTTGGCGGAAGGGCCGAAAAAATTAGCACCGCAAGCGCCGCATATAGGAAATACCGTTTCATAAAGAAGCTCCTTTTTTCAGCTTTTCCAAACCGCGTTTTGTACAAGTTTATGCACGGAACAGGAAGAAATAACCGGAATATGCGGAAGACGAAAAAAGCCTGCACCAGTTTGGGCAAGCTTTCTTCACGGCGAAAATCCGTTTTCGCCTTTTTCTTCATGGAATTTTTCAAAAAACAGATCTGCTTCTTCCTGCGAAAATTCATCTTCCGGCTGTTCGGGAAACGGCGGCAGTTCTTTTAAACTTTTCAGCCCGAAATGGTCAAGAAATTCTTTGGTCGTACCGTAAAGGATCGCCCGCCCGGCACCTTCCTGCCTGCCGACTTCCTGGATCAGCCCTTTTGCCATCAGCGTCTGCAGCGGCCTTTCTGTTTTTACACCACGGATTTCTTCGATTTCAATTCTTGTAATCGGTTGTTTATAGGAGATGATCGCCAGTGTTTCAAGTGCCGCCTGCGATAATGTATTCGTATTCGGCGATTCGACCAGTTTTTTCAAATACGGCGCATGCTCTTTTTTGGTTGCCAGCTGGTACGTGCCTGCCAGTTCAACGAGCGTGATGCCGCGATCCGGGTCGTTTTCGTACTGTTCTTTTAAATTCTTTAAAATTTCAACTGCTTCAAACTCTTCAATTTCCATTACATGGGAAATTTGTTTCAGGGAAAGCCCCTCGTCCCCTGCTACAAACAACAGGCTTTCAAGGATGCCTCTCCAATGGACGATTTCCATATCAATCCCCCTCTTTCCTTACAACGGTAATGTCGCCGAAATTTTCTTCCTGTACCGCCATAATTTGATGGCGCTTGATCAGTTCCAGAACAGCCAAAAAAGTTACGACAATTTGTTCTTTATCATGAAAAGAGAATAAGTCGTAAAATTGGACGCTTCCCGGCGCCGTTTCCAGCTGTTTTAAAATTTCAGCCATTCTTTCTTCGATCGAGATTTCCTGCCGTGTGATTTTGGTAAACAGCGGTTTTTGCAATTTTTTTCTGCGCAAAAGTTTATTTAACGCGCCGATCATATCATAGATCGTCACATTGGCGCCGATTTTTTTTCCATCTGCGTCCGGCGCAAACGCCGACAAATCGCTCGGCGGCTTGGTGAAGATTTCGTTGCGGCCGGCTTCAAGGCGTTTGAATGTGCCGGCTGCTTCCTTGTATTTTTTGTATTCCAGGAGGCGCTCGACAAGTTGTTCGCGCGGGTCTTCTTCCACCGTATAATCTTCATCCGGTTCGGACGGCTCCTGTTTTGGCAAAAGCATTTTGCTTTTGATCGCCAAAAGTGTGGCCGCCATCACAAGATACTCGCTCGCGACGTCCAGTTCAAGCTCTTTCATTGTATGGATGTAATCCAAATACTGCTCGGTAATTTCAGCCACCGGAATATCGTAAATGTCGATTTCAAGCTGGTGGATCAGATGCAAAAGCAGATCGAGCGGCCCTTCAAACGCACCGATTTTCACTTTATATTCCATAAAATTGTACACCGTTCCTTTTTCAAAACGTCAAAATAAGTATAGCCTGAAACGTATGCATCTCCAATCAAAAGCGCGCAGATGGGCAGGAGTCCATACATGTTCCGGCGCGCCTACATAGTATACCATGTAATGACTGTTGAGGGAGGGGTTATCATGGCTGACGGTTTTGGCTGGGGCAGCGGATTTGCGTTAATTGTCGTGCTTTTTATTTTGTTGATCATTGTCGGCAGTGCGTATATCTGGTAAAACCGTAAAAAGGGCCTCCGGGATCAAGCCGGCAGGTCCTTTTTGCCGTATTCGAAATAAAAGAAGACCCGGTCAGGACGGGTCTTCTTTTTCAGCACACTTATGGAAGAAGTCAACAATGTATTTATTCGGAACCACTTCTTTTCCTTCATACATTTGTTTTAAAGCCTTGACCATGCTTTTCCCGATTCCCTGGTCGCGATAAGAGGGATTGACGGAAATATGCTGGATTTCCACTTTGTCCCCATCCAGCACTACCCCGATCAGGCCGACAATGTCATCATCCTCTTTCCATAAAAAAAGCTGCCAGTTGTCCTCTGTTTCGTACAATTGCTTTGTTTGCTGCAGCTTTTTCAAATCTTTTTCATCTGGCATAAAGGACAACAGGCCCATGGCAATTTTATCGAAAGATTTTTTATACCGAATTAACATACTGAATCCCTCGTAATCATCCAATTTAATTCAAACGCTTTACTTATTAGTATATTCCTATTTCAGAGAAAGTAAACAAGGCACGTACAATATTTTCCAAAAGCAAAGCCGGAAAACAGGCGCCATCCGCTTCCCCGCCGCGGATTTGTCAAGAAAGCGGCACGCGCAGGCGGAGATCATTGCGGATCAGGTCTTCGTACGTCTCCCGCTTTACGACAAGCGCATCTTTGCCGTTTTCGACAAACACAACCGGCGGGCGCGGGATCCGGTTATAGTTATTTGCCATCGAATAGCCGTAAGCGCCGGTGCAGAATACGGCCAAAAGATCATTGCTGCCTGTCTTCGGCAGCGGCAGATCCCAAATCAGCATATCCCCTGATTCGCAGCATTTCCCGGCAACGGATACGGTCTCTTCACACTTATCAAGCGCGCGGTTGGCCAGCACCGCTTCATATTTTGCGTCATAAAGCGCCGGGCGGATATTGTCGCTCATCCCCCCGTCAACCGCAATATACTTTCTGACATGCGGCACTTCCTTGCGGGACCCGACTGAATAAAGCGTCGTCCCGGCTTCGCCGACAAGCGAGCGGCCCGGTTCGATCCAGATCTCGGGGAGCGGCAAGCGGCGGGAACCGGCCTGTTTCTTCACTTCTTTGACGATTTCTTCCACATAATAAGCAGGCGGAAGCGGGTGGTCTTCTTCCGTATAGCGGATGCCGAAACCGCCGCCAAGATTAAGCACTTCCGGAAGATAGCCGTACCTGGCATGCCACTCGTCCAGTTTATCCATAATTTTCCGCACAGCCAGGACAAAGCCGGCTGTTTCAAAAATTTGCGATCCGATATGGCAATGCACCCCGAGCAGTTTTATCCGGCCGGATGCCAGCACCTGCTTCAGCGCTGCCTCCGCCTGCCCGTTTTGCAAGTCAAAACCGAATTTTGAATCTTCCTGGCCCGTTAAAATATAATCATGTGTATGGGCTTCAATGCCCGGTGTGACCCTTAAGAGCGCGGAAACTTTGCGGCCTTTTTTTGCACACAGATTTTCCAGCATGTCAAGCTCGTAAAAATTATCGGCAACGATGCAGCCGATTCCGGCATCAAGCGCCATTTCCAATTCTTCCCGGCTTTTATTGTTGCCGTGGAAATGAATGCGTTCAACAGGAAAACCGGCAGCAAGTGCGGTATACAGCTCCCCGCCTGAAACAACATCCAAAGACAGCCCCTCTTCATCTGCAAGCTGGATCATGGCAATGGCGGAAAAAGCCTTGCTGGCATAAGCAATCTGGGATTTGACGCCGAGTTTCCGGAATGTTTCCTTGAATGCTCTGGCCCTTTGCCGTATTAAAGCAACGTCATATACATAAAGAGGCGTTCCGTAACGGGCAGCGAGACTTACCGTGTCAACACCGCCGATTTCGAGATGCCCCTTTGCATTCACCTTTACCGACCCGTTATGCTTCATGTTTTCAACCCCACCTAATATTCCGCCAATCGGGAGAGAAGCCTTCCCGGCATAAACCGGGCAGGCATCCGGCTCCCTTTCCTGCAACTTTTGCGTTAATTTTCTACTAACTTTAACATAAAAACAGGCTTTCTGCAATAGTTTCAAGCTTCAGGCGGCTGGCGGAAGCGGTCGACCGGGCGGACAATGCTCGGGCGGTATTTGGAGCCCGGAATCGGCTTTCTGAACAGGATTTGGAAAAATGCCTGCGGGTTAAACGGGATAAACGGCCAGAAATAAGGCGTGTTCAACGGACGGATGGACACAAGGAACAGCAGAAAAACGGTGATGCCGATCACAAAACCTTTGACTTTAAAAAGCGCCACGATAATCAGTAAAATCATTCTTACAAGTTTATTCGCCACGCTCAGCTCATAACTTGGCGTGACAAAAGTCCCGATTGCCGCGGCGGATACATACAAAATGACTTCCGAAACAAACAGCCCGGCTTCGACCGCAATCTGTCCGACTAATACAGCCGCAATCAAGCCCATTGCGGTGGCGAGCGGCGTCGGCGTATGGATGGCGGCAATCCGCATAAACTCAATGCCTAAATCAGCGATAAGAAGCTGAAGGACAAGCGGGACATGCGACTGCTTATTCGGCCCGATATAATCCAGTTGGTCCGGCAAAAGCGACGGTTCCACCGCCACTAAATACCAAAGGGGCAGGAGAAAAAGAGAAACGGCAATCCCGAAAAACCTTACCCAGCGGATAAACGTGCCGACTGCTGCAGCCTGGCGGTATTCTTCGGCGTGCTGCATATGGTGGAAAACCGTTGTCGGCATAATCATCACGCTTGGGGAGGTATCCACCAATACAAGCACATGCCCCTCCAGCAAATGGGTGGCCGCGACGTCCGCCCGTTCCGTATAGCGGATCAGCGGGAAAGGATTATAATTTTGCTTCAAAATAAATTCTTCCACTGTTTTATCTGCCATCGTAATCCCGTCAATATCGATCGCCTTCAGTTCTTTTCTGACCGTTTCGATGACGTCCGGATCTGCCACGCCTTCAATATAAGCAATCGACACATCCGTTTTCGATCGTTCGCCGACTTTCATCATTTCAAAGCGCAGCCGCTCATCGCGGATCCTCCGCCGCGTCAAGGCCGTGTTGAGGACGATGTTTTCGACATAACCGTCACGCGCACCCCGGACGACTTTTTCCGTATCCGGTTCCATCGGCGTCCTTCCCGGATAATTGCGAACATCGATAATAAATGCTTCTTGCTTCCCTTCGACATAAATGGCGATCAGCCCGGACAGCACTTTATCCACCATTTCATCATAGGTTTTGACTTTTTCGACCTGCATATGGACGATATAATTTTCAACAAGTTCATGCACTTTTCCGGAAGAAAACTTGCCGTTATTTAATTTCAGCAGTTCTTTCATAATTTGGATAATCGAAATCGTTTCCGTGAGCCCGTTGACATAGTACAGCTGGATTTCTGCATCAAGGACCCGAATTTTTCTGACACCGATATCATAGCTGATGCCAAGCCCGACTTTATTTTTAAAAAATGCTTCCACTTCTGCCGGATTGGATGAAATCGGCCTTTTCCTGCCTGCTTCAGCCATTCTTGAACCCACTCCTTTCCAAGATCAGGCGTACCGCTTTTTCCGTGATCGGGGCGCCGATATGATAATCGTCTTTTTTCGACATTTTGCCCACATCCCCGATACCGACAATAATGGGCACGTCCAGCCGGTCAAGACTGTAAACCGTGTCCCCGTTGATTTTTTTCAAATCCATTTCCGGAATGCCGAATTTGTCCACCCCGTACGGCGTTATTTCACCGGTATTGTCAATGCATACATCCACCCTTGACCATTCGGCCTGATGGGTTTTCGATGCGACCGCAATCACGCCGAGCACCTCGATGTGCGGATGCCCGGCCACAAAAGTGAGCGCCTCTTCGCCGGATCCCGGGCCGATCACCCCTGAATCATCGAACATGGCAAAAACAGGGTCTCCGGCCGCCTTGAGGATCAGGTCCACGATCTGTTCCCCCTTCAACCGGGTCGGATTTCCGTATGACTGTGAAATACAGCGCCCGCCAATTTTTTTCGCAACGCATTCGATTGCTTTTTTCGCATACTCATCCCCGTCCGTGACAAGGATCACCCGCCGTTTTTCCACCATGCCGGTTATTCCTTTCTTAATGATTTACATAGTAAAGCCATTGAAATAAGGCGCCGGCCACCTTCCCGAGCACGATCGCCATCAATGCGCCGGCAAGACGCCCGTCCATTCCGATTCTTTTGGAAAAAATCGGGATGACATTGACCACTTCCGTGAGCGCCGCAGCAAGCATGCCGACAAACAGTCCGCAAAACAACCCAACAGGCGCCGCAACAATTACAGAAAGCCGGCCGCCTTCACCACCGAGCCCCCACCATGTCCCGGACAGCACCCCGAATACAACGGCCCATTCGTATGATTGGATGAATCGTTCCGTCCTGGACAACTGGACAAGCCGCGGCACAATGCCAAGCACTGTTAAAAAAGCCACATACCCGCAGCCGGCCACAAGCCCGCCGCCGAGCCCGCAAAACACGGTGAAGATCTGCTTAAGGATGGTCAAAATGTTTCATGTTCTCCTTATTCTCATTCAACAGGATATAATGGTCGATGTCCTGTTGATAGTTAAAAATTTCAACTTCAAGCGGGCTCGGTTCTTCATTAAATTTTTTCTTAAACGCATGGTTAAAAAAAATCACCATACCCGCCCCGAGGCCGAGCGTATAGGGAATTTGAAACATAAGCGGCGTATTGTCGCGGATGCCTGTAATCAGGTAATAAATTTTTTCCTGGGCAGCCCGCATGTCGACGTCTTCATGAAAATTGATAATCCCGAGCGCGGAACCTAAAAACAGCAAAATCCAAATCAACATAAAAAACAAAATCGGCAGGTATCTCTTTTTTGCAGCTACTTCCACAATCGTTGCCGCCGGGCCGACAGGAGATATGGCAGCGTCCGGAACCTTTTTCTTGATACTGGAAATAATTTTCATCATGTCAATGACAACGGTGTTGCCGTCAGCCTTGGAAATGGTTTGGACGGGAGTGTCCAAAAGGGTTTCCTGTATACCGGACGGCGCGTGAATCTGGGCAATATGGGATAATTTTACAGTAAAGCCCGGATTGACGCGAATACGGTGGCGGAGCCGCAAATAAATCGTTTCATCCACTGCCTTCACCCCCTGCTTTCATACGTTGTGTTTGTAGTATGTGATATTGGAAGATTTTCATGCACCGGTTTAATGTTGTATGTATCGTATGATCACTTTTGCACGCTTCCTGTGCTTTTTTCCATTGCCGGAGTCCGGGGAACCGTGTATCCCGTGTTATTTTCGGGAAAAACGCTTCAGTTGGATGGCACATCCGGGAATGAAAAAAGCGCACGTTTACAATTCCATGCGCTCTTTCATCACTTCAAGTATTTTCTTTTCAAGCCGTGAAACCTGCACCTGCGAAATGCCAAGCCGTTCCGCCACTTCGGACTGTGTCTGGTCTTTGTAATAGCGGAGGTACACAATCAGCCTTTCGCGTTCCTCAAGCCCTCTGATCGCTTCCTGGAGGGCAATCTGGTCAAACCACTTCTGGTCGTTCTGGTCTGAAATCTGGTCAAGAAGCGTGATCGGGTCGCCATCGTTTTCATATACCGTCTCATGGATCGATGATGGGGCTTTGCCTGCCTCCTGCGCCATGACGACTTCTTCCACCGGCATCCCGAGTTCTGATGCAATTTCATGCACGGTCGGCGATCTCCCCAGCTTTTTCGTTAACTCATCGCGGATTTTGCGGATCCGGTTGCCCGTTTCTTTCAAAGAACGGCTCACCTTTACCGTCCCGTCATCGCGCAAAAACCGCTGGATTTCCCCGATGATCATGGGGACTGCATAGGTGGAAAATTTGACATCATACGAAAGATCAAATTTATCAACCGATTTTAACAGCCCGATACAGCCGATTTGAAATAAGTCATCCGGTTCATATCCCCGGTTTAAAAAGCGCTGGACAACCGACCAGACAAGGCGCATATTTTTTTCAACGATCAGGTCGCGTGCCTCCTGGTCGCCTTCCTGGCTGCGCCTGATCAGGTTTTTCACTTCCTCATCTTTTAACCGGGCTTTATTTTCTGCCTTTTTCAGTTCTGCATCCATCGGCACGACTCCTTAATTGCATAAGGCGTTTTTCAAGGCCAAATGCTTTTTTAGACGAATGATGGTGCCTGATTCTGGCTGCGACTGGATTTCTACATCGTCCATAAAGTTTTCCATGATCGTAAAGCCCATTCCGGATCTTTCCAGTTCAGGCTTTGTTGTAAATAACGGTTGCCTGGCTTCTTCAATATCCGCTATGCCTTTCCCTTCATCGCGGACGGTAATTTCAACCGTGCCGTCGTCACAAATGGCAGCCGATACATAAACCATTCCATCCGGGTTTTCTTCATATCCGTGAATAATCGCGTTTGTTACCGCTTCGGATACGACCGTTTTGATTTCGGTCAATTCATCAAGCGTCGGATCAAGCTGGGCAACAAAAGCGGCAACCGCCACGCGGGCGAAAGATTCATTCCGGCTGAGCGCGGAAAACTGCAATTGCATTTTATTTTTCATTCAGGCAACCCCCAATCTGTGCAGCGCGTATTGTTCCGATTCATCAAGGCGGATGATTTTAAAGAGGCCGGACAGTTCAAACAGCCTTTTTACGGCCGGAGAAATGGCGCAGACGATCATTTCCCCGTTTTTCTGCTTGATCTGTTTGTATCTTCCCAATATCACGCCTAAACCGGAGCTATCCATAAAGGAAAGCTGCTCCAGATTTAATACAAGATGGCGGATGCCGTTTTCTTCAATTGCTTTTGTCACGCTTGCACGCAAGCTTTCAGCCGTATGGTGGTCCAATTCCCCCTGCAGCCGGATGCACAGGACATCTTTTTTCACTTCCAGGTCAATAGCCAGACTCACAATTAAAGCCTCCTTCGCTGTTAATAGTGAGTCATTTCGACCTTGATTCCCGTTTTTCCTTCTGGGAGACAAAAGAAGCTTTAAAAAAACAGAAACCTGGCGGATTCGACATCAATCTTTCTGGACAAACATGCCTGCCGCACGTTTAAACAGCTGCCACCAGCCTGCGCGTTTCACTGTTTTGTCGGCAACAAGCGTTGTTTTTGCAAGCACCTTTCCGTCCTGGCTGACAGTCAGTGTTCCAATTTCATCGCCTTTTTGGACGGGGGCCTGCACATTTTTTTTGAGCTCCACGTTTTTTTTCAAATTTGACAATTTGACGCCTTTTTTCGTCAGCACCGATACCGGTTCGCTCGTGACCGCCTGGACGTGCCGCATGCTCCCTTTTGACACTTTGACCTGATCAAGCACCGCGCCTTTTCTGTAAAGCGGATGGGAGGTGTACTGGCTGAACGCATAGTCAAGCATTTTGGAAACCTGGGCGTTCCGCACTTTTGTTGATGGCGCCCCGAAAACGACGGCGATCACACGCATGCCGTTTTTCTTTGCCGTTGCGGTCAGGCAGAATTTTGCCTCATTTGTAAAACCGGTTTTCAGGCCGTCAACGCCCGGATAATGGCGGACCAGTTTATTGGTATTGACGAGCCAGAACTTTTTATCGGAGCCTTCCCTTAAGTAATCTTCATATTTGCCGGTGAAATTTGTAATGCCGTGATGTTTCAGCAATTGCTTCGCCATGACGGCCATGTCATAAGCTGAACTGTAGTGGCCTTTGACAGGGAGCCCGGTCACATTTTCAAAATGGGTGTTTTTCAAACCGAGCGCTTTTGCCCGTTCATTCATTTTGTCGACAAAAGCTTCCTCGCTTCCGCCAATTCTTTCCGCCATCGCAACGGCCGCGTCATTTGCCGAACCGATCGCAATCCCTTTCAGCATTTGTTTCACCGTCATTTCTTCGCCGGGCTCGAGAAAAATTTGCGAGCCGCCCATGGATGCCGCATACTCGCTCGTCCGTACTTTTTCATCCATTTTGATTTCGCCTTTGTCGAGCGCTTCCATAATTAAAAGCATGGTCATGATTTTCGTCATGGAAGCAGGCGGCAATTCTTCATGGCTGTTCTTGCTGTACAGCACCTCGCCCGTGGCCTGTTCAATTAAAATGGCGGATTTCGTTTCCGGCGCCAGTTCATTTTTCTTTTCGGCTGCGAACGCTTCAGGCACAAGGACGCCAGAAGCGAGCATGAAGCAGGTAACCAAACCAATGATTTTCTTCATGATGACCCTCCAACTTGTAAAATCGTAAAACGTGAAAACAAAACCTCCGTACACGCTGGGAGATATGCATAAAATCATTTTTTCCAGTTGCGCCATTTTTATACTGGATAAATTCCCTTTCTTTTCATCCGCGGAATGCCAGCTGCCGGACAAATAAAAAACGCACGGTTTTTACGCCGTGCGCCTTAAAGATCTGTTTTTGATTTGCCCCTGTGTTCCCGAAAAACGAGGCCCTGCCAAAACCGCCGCGCCCGGAAAAGCAGTCGGCGGGTTTAAGCCCTTGGATGGAATTTCGCATAGACATCCTTTAACCTCGTTTTTGAAACATGGGTGTAAATTTGTGTTGTGGAAATGTCGGCATGGCCGAGCATTTCCTGTACCGCCCGCAAGTCTGCCCCGTTTTCAATCAGATGGGTGGCAAATGAATGCCTCAGTGTGTGCGGGGTGATGTCTTTTTCAATATTGGCTTTTTTCGCAAGCGCCTTTAATATTTTCCAAAAGCCTTGCCGTGAGAGACGGGCGCCGTGATGGTTCAAAAACAGGGCATCCGTTCTTGTTGTTTTTGAAACCAGTTTGGGGCGCCCTTCTTTTAAATACCGGTCAAGTGCAGCCGACGCCGTGCGGCCGACCGGGATGATCCTTTCCTTGTCCCCTTTTCCGATACATTTTATAAATCCCATCGATAAATGCAAATCATCAAGATTAAGGCCGGTCATCTCACTGACACGCATGCCGGTTGCATACAGCAGTTCAAGCATCGCAGCATCCCGCATATGAAGGGGCGTATCCCCTTTTGGCGCGGCAAGGAGCGCTTCCACTTCCTGAACGCTCAGCACTTTCGGGAGCGTCCGCTCGGGCTTCGGGGTTTCAATATGGACAGTCGGATCCTGGCCCGCAAATTTTTCCCGCAACAAAAACTGATGAAAAGACCGGATGGAGGCGACATGCCTGGCAATCGTCTTCGAGGACTTTCCCTGCTGTTTTAAAAAGTTCAGAAAATGGAGGATGTGAAACCGTGTCACTTCATTCCAGGATGAAACAAGCTCCACTTTTTGCAGATAGCGGAGATAATTGTGCAGATCGCGTTTGTAGGACGCGACCGTATTTTCAGCAAGCCCTTTTTCAACGATCATAAAATGCATGAAATCTTTGATTTGATCTTCCATTCCGATTACTCCCCATCCATATAAAAGAGCAGCAGCCGTTCTGCCCAGGCAGGCTTATGGTCCCCGGCACTCACCTTTACAGCCGCGCCTTTTGGTTTTTCATAACGGTGGTAGCTTTCATATTCCTGGTTCACCCAAAGCAGGGCAAAGTAGAACAGCAAGGTACAGCTTAAAAATAATATGAAGACTTTAAGCGCATGAAGCAAAAGTTTCAGCCACGGCATATCCCGCCCGCCTTTCTGTATCGCTTTACATACAAGCTATGACAGACTTCCGCCGTTTTATACATCCTTTTATGTAAAAATTAAAACCGGCTGAAAAATGCGGTGTTATAACAAAAACCTTTTCGTCGTGCGAAAAGGCCGGTTATTTTTCGTTTTTTCCGTTTTCGTTTCCCTTTTCTTTTTGCTGGCACCGGTAACAAATCCCGTGAAATGTCAGGCGATGGTCTTTTATAATAAAATTCCAGCGGCTTTCCACAACTTTTTCGACATTTTCCAGCAAATCTTCCTGAATTTCGTCCACCGCGCCGCATTCAATGCAGACAAGATGATGGTGAAAATGTGCGGCGCCTTCCTGCCTCAGGTCATAACGGTATACCCCGTCGCCAAAATTGATTTTGTCCACCACTTTCAGTTCGGACAGCAGTTCCAGCGTGCGATAAACGGTGGCCAGGCCGATTTCAGGAGATTTTTCTTTCACAAGGAGGTATACATCTTCCGCACTTAAATGGTCTGTTTCATGTTCCAGCAAAACGCGCACGGTTGCTTCCCGTTGCGGCGTCAGTTTGTAACTGGCCGAATGCAATTGCTTCTTAATTCTATCAATACGAGCTTCTTCCATGATTCCTCCCCCTTGCCGCTGTCTCTGATATTATAGCAGATTAAGGGAAATAGTCAAAATGAAATGATTATAAACAGTTAAAAACAACATTTATTACTTAAGAATCATTTTAATGAATCATCTTCATCACGGCCTGCATCAGCTGCGGGGAAAGATAAGCCTCGATGCAGGCAGCCGCGAGAGATGCGATGAAAACAGCGAGAAGCACACTGCAATACTTTAAAAACAATTGAAAAAAAGCAAAGTGGGCAGCCTGTTTCATAAAAATTTTCCGGATCAGGTTCAAGGAAAACATGACAGCCATCACCGAGGTGAAAATAAACAAAGGAATGATCAACAAATTTTGCGGGAGAACGGTCACAAACGAAAGCAAAAAACCGCCCCATTTCATCTGGTTGACAAGAAAACCGATCGAAAACCCGACGACAAGCCCCTTTAAAAATAAGAGAACAAGAATGAGCGGCAGGCCGATGATCGAAATCCCGAGCAGCCAGATGAGGCCGAGAAATTTCAAATTGTGCAGGAAGCTTGAACGGAACAGGTCCTCAGGCGCGGCAAGTTTGCCGGTTGAGACTTGTCCGAAAAATTGCTTTAAATAAAAAAACAAGTCTTCTTTCTGTGCGATCGACAGGCTGTTGACGATGACGGCGCCAAAAATGACGCCCATCAGGAACAACGCGATGACAAATGCATAAATAGAGGAGTTTTCCCGGATATGGCGGCTGACAGGATTTTGCAGGGCAATTTGCTTCATGAGCGGCGTCCCTCCTTCAAAAGATTGGCACTTGCTATTAATCTATGAAAGGAAAGTGCCGTTTATGAAAAAAAGTCCAAAACCGGAGCGAAACTATTCCGGCTTTGGATTCTTTACCCTGCCATATTTTCCGCCCCCGCCGGCCTCAAACGCCAATCCCCCGGAACGCTGTTTTAAGATCAGTTCCGAAAGCGGCGGTTTTACAACGCTTTTCAGGGCGGATGCCGGCACCCGGTGCAAAATATTCATCTCCGTCCCGAAATGGCTCAGCAGCCTGCCCATCGTTTTCGGGCCGAGCCCCGGCAAAAAATCAAGCGGTACCTGGTGGATGTAGGGCGGCCGGGCAGGATGCGAATGGGCGTCTGCCAGCTCTTCTATTCTTTCCGAGACACCTTTTGTTTTCAAGTGCGACCCGCAATGCAAGCATGGGCCGTTTGAAACAGGGTTCCGGCATTTGGCGCACGTCGTTGTATAATATTTCCCGAGTTTCGGGTTTAAGCCGTAATTGGCGGCAATCCGGTTTTCTCCTTCGCCGCGCAAAGCTTTTAACAGCCCTGTAAACCCCGGCGATTCCAGCAGCAATTTTTGGTATTCCCTGGCCATTTTGCCGAGGGAGTGGGCGTCTGAATTTGTCACGAACGGATAGCGGTGCAGCTCGCTGATTTTATCAGCCATGGCGGTATCAGAACTTAACCCCAGTTCCACAGCATCTATCAGATCCGGATCTAGCACTTCTGTTAGCGACCGTTCCACACCTTTTCCATAAAGGCTCTTAAAGGGAGTAAACACATGGGCGGGAATAAACATCCCGGAGAGTTCTTTCGTTTTTTCCTGCACTTTCCGGGCCTCTGCGCGGACCCGCTGTGTGCTTAAATGCGGATTGGACACGCGCCCGCCATACCATTCGGAAAACTTGCCGAGTGCGTCCATATCCGGAAAATAGCTGAGCAGATGGACCGGCCCGCGGCAGTTTTCATCATACACTTCCATTTCAATCCCGGGAATCAGCGTGACTTCGCCCTGGTAGAGAAGGCCGCCTTCATCAAGCTGCACCAGTTCGCCGGCTGCAAGAAGCGCCTTCATTTCTTCCCTGACTTCCGGGACATGGCAGTCGATCACCCCGATGAGATCGAGCCCTTTCGGCTGTTTGGCTGCCTTTAATATATTTTCAAGCGTCAGGCTTTTTGCCCCCGTAATTTTAACAGGCCTGCCCGTTTCCGTGCGCCCGATGTGGATGTGCAAATCTGCAAAGTACGGGCCGGCACTCATTTTCGCGCCTCTTCAAGCATCCAGTGCTGGAGGGCAACCAATGTTTTGGCGTCGCATATTTTCCCTGACCGGATCATTTCCCTGGCTTCATCCATGCCCAGTTCCAAAATATCGACAAATTCATCATCATCGCCCGCTTTTGGATCGGAAAGCTTTTCAAGGCCGGTTCCGGCATAAAGGTGGATATATTCGTCCGCAAAGCCCGGTGACGTATAAAAAGCGGTTACCGGTTCTAATTTTGCGCAGGCATAACCGGTTTCTTCCTCCAGTTCTCGTTTTGCCGCTTCAAGCGGATCTTCCCCCGGCTCGAGCTTCCCCGCCGGAATTTCAATGAGCGCACGTTCAGCCGCTTTCCGGTATTGTTCCACCATCACCACTTTATGCTCATTTGTGACCGCAAGCACACAGACGGCGCCGGGGTGCTTGATAACCTCGCGTTTCGACGTTTTTCCGTCCGGCAGTTCAACCTCCAGGACTTGCACGTGCAAAATTTTGCCGTTGAAAATTTCTTCCGTCTTCAATGTTCTCTCTTCGTATTTATGCATGTTACCCGGCTCCTTTTGTTCTTCATCTGAAACTGACGCATATATTTTACCATAAAAAACAGACTGTTCCGGGAGGGAAAGCTTCATGATCATCATTGTCCATCCGAAAGGCATCCTTATGAAGGGAAAAGCATGGGAAATTCGCGACAGGTTGAAAACATACCGCAAAAAATATGAAACGGTCGCCGAATGGGTTGCAAAAACAGCTTCCTCCTAAAGGTTCTGTCCCCACGTTTGTATTTTCCCCCGCCCCTTTTATACAATAAAAAAAAGGAGGCAGGAAAACATGGAAAAAAACCGGTTGGGAAATTCAGATTTATATGTTTCAAAGCTCGGGCTCGGCTGCATGTCACTCGGCACGGATCCGGAAAAAGCGCGGGCTGTGATTGAAGCCGCGCTTGAAGCAGGCATCAACTATTTTGACACGGCCGACCTTTATGATCACGGGGTGAATGAAAAACTAGTCGCAGAAGCGCTTAAACCTGTGCGCAGCGAAGTGGTCATTGCCACAAAAGCCGGAAACCGCTGGAATGAAGACGGCAAAACGTGGCGCTGGGATGCTTCCAAAGCATACATAAAAGAAGCGGCAAAACAAAGTCTGAAACGCCTCGGCACGGACTATATCGATTTGTACCAGCTGCACGGCGGCACGATCGAAGACCCGATAGACGAAACGATCGAAGCGTTCGAGGAATTAAAGGCGGAAGGCGTCATCCGCGCTTACGGCATTTCTTCCATCCGCCCGAACGTCATCCGCGAATATGTGAAAAAGTCATCCATCACAAGCGTCATGATGCAGTACAGCCTGCTTGACCGGCGGCCGGAAGAGGCAATCACGACGCTTTTGGGCGAAAACGGCATCAGTATTGTCGCAAGAGGCCCGGTCGCAAAAGGAATTTTAAGCGGCCTGGCGGAAAAGATTCCGGCAGGCGGCTATCTTGATTACCGCCATGAAGAAATCGCCGCCCTTCTTGAGAAGATTAAAAATACGCTTTTAACCGGCGGACGCACGATGCTTGAACTTGCGCTCCAATATGATCTCGCCTGCCCTCCGGTTGCCGCCGTGGTTGCCGGCGCCAGTTCCCCGGACCAGGTGCGGGCCAATGCAAAAGCCGTAAACGCTGCGCCGCTTACACCGGATGAGCACCGGCTTCTGCGCGAACTCACCAAGCAAAACCGGTACGAGGCGCACCGGTAATCTGTTTTCGGCAAAGAATGCATCGCGTTCTTTGCTTTTTTCTGTTTACTTATTTACCATGTCCCGGCCATTCTTTCTTGGTTATGCCGGAAATCATCCGTTTTCCCCGTACAAAGGAAGAATTTCCTTGCATACGGCAAATGAAAATCAGGGCGTCATAAATAGGACAGGCAGTTGCGTGAAAGCGACTGCCTGTCCTATTGCCATCTTTTTTAGCCTTTATATCGTTTCCAATCCAAATCGGATTCTTCCAGTAGTTCCGCAAACGATTTGTTCCGCTCGCGCTGCTTCCGTTCTTTTCTTTTCCGTTCTTCTTCCGCCCTCTTTTTTTCTGCTTCCGCTGCTGCAAGTTCCTGCTTTGCCTGCCTCAATTTTTCGAGCACATCTTTTTGCAGCGCATCCTCCAGCCGCACTTTCTCATCCTGTTTTCCTTTTTGTTGCGCCTGTCTCTTTTTTGCCATTTTCCGCCGTTTGCAAAGCCCGCATGCCGCAAATGCAGCCGGAGGCATTTTGCAAACCGCTTTCACCTCCCTTCTTCCATCTTCTTTTTTCATTATAATACATTTACCGGCGCTTCATCATCCATCAGGCGGTCCGTTCATAGGGAAACCGGGCTTTCCCGGGCTGAAAAATTTTTCCGGATGCTGGTTTCTCTCTTTAAATCAATGCGGTATCTCTGGTATAGTAGCGTTAAAGAAGAAATTTGCAAGGTTTTTGAATCCTTCCGGGGCTGCTTTTCGTATAAGACTTATGGCCGAATCAACCAAGATCGTGATCAGGGGTGTCGATGATGAAATTCTTTATTGGTACGGTGATTCGCACCGTGATGACCATTCTCAGCGTTTTTCTTCTCTTTCTCGCCATTTATTTTTCATCCGGCCATCTGTTCTGGCTGTCGCTTTTGCTTTCGCTTGCCGGCGGCTTTCTGATCAACCGGCTTGTGAAGTGGCAGATGTTCCGGCGTTTTCTGAAAGCGCAGCAGCTGACGCGGAAAGATTATCAGTATATCCGGAAAAACCTGAAAGAAGCGGACGAAAAAATCAGGCGGCTGCAAAAAACTTTTTTATCCGTCCGTTCAATCAGCACGTTCAAACTTTTTTATGATATGAATAAAGTCATCAGGAAAATACAGGCACTGGTCAAAAAAGAGCCGAAACGTTTCTATCAGGCTGAATCCTTTTATTTTTACCATTTGGATTCGATGGCGGAGCTTGCGGAAAAATATGCCCTCCTGCAATCCCAGCCTGTGAAAAACAAAGAAATGGCCGTGCAAATCCGGGAAACGGAAGAAACGTTAAAGCAATTGGGACGTGAAACAGAGAAAGATCTGTACCATATGCTTTCAACGGATATGGACGAGCTCGATTACGAACTGGCATACGCCAGGCACACGATCGAACGCAAATCCCCTTCCAGGCATGAAAGGAGTGCAAAAAAGTGACAGCAGATAAAGAACTTTGGCAGGAACCAACAAGCGGCGGGCTGGATGATCTGCTTGCCGATCCGTTCGGCGCGCGTGACGACATGCTGCCGGAAGAAGGGCAGAAAACAGAGCCTGCTGCCGGAGCAAAACCGTCCCGCCTTGTGGATATGCTGCCGGAGGAAAACAGGCAAAAGGCATACGAACTCGCAAAACAAATTGACCCGGCCAATCACCAGGCCGTCATTTTATATGGCACGCAGGCGCAATCGAAGCTGCTGAATTTCTCGCATGCCATGCTTGACCAGGTCCAAAAAAAAGATATCGGGGAAATCGGCGATATATTAAATGACCTGATGAAAAAACTTGAGCAGGTGAATCCCGAAGAACTCGCCCCGGAAAAGAAAAACTTCTTTTCGCGCATGTTCGGAAAAATTTCCAATTCGGTGCAGGAACTGCTTTCAAAATACCAGAAAACGAGCGCGCAGATCGACCGCATCAGCGTAAAGCTCGACCTCTCGAAAAAGACATTGCTGAAAGATATCCAGCTGCTCGAACAGCTGTATGAAAAAAACAAAGATTATTTCCATGCACTTAATATTTATATTGCAGCCGGCGAACTGAAGCTTGAGGAACTGAACACAAAAACGATTCCTGAAATGAAGAAAAAAGCGGAGGCAACCGGCGACCAGATGGCCTTCCAGGAAGTCAACGACATGATCCAGTTTGCCGACCGGCTTGAAAAACGGCTGCACGACTTAAAATTAAGCCGGCAAATCACGATCCAGAGCGCGCCGCAAATCCGGCTGATTCAAAACACAAACCAGACGCTGGCTGAAAAAATCCAGTCTTCTATTATGACGGCGATCCCGCTATGGAAAAACCAGATTGCGATTGCGCTGACGCTCATCCGCCAGCGCCATGCGGTCGAAGCGCAAAAACAGGTGTCCAAAACGACCAATGAACTGCTGTTGCGCAACGCCGAAATGCTGAAATCGAACACGATCGAAACGGCACAGGAAAATGAGCGTGGCCTTGTCGACATTGAAACGTTGAAAAAAACGCAGGAAAGCCTGATTTCAACGCTCGAAGAAACGCTGCGCATCCAGCAGGAAGGAAGAAGCCGGCGGTTCCAGGCCGAACAGGAACTGGCGACGATGGAAAACGAACTGAAACAAAAACTGATGAACCTGAAAGGGCCGGATGCCGGGGCGTCCTGACCGGGACGGGCAAAGCAGGACAAACCGGCCGGAAAGCCCGTTTCCGCTTTCAAAAAAAGATCCATCCGGAAAAGCGGCAGGAGCCTGAAAATAAACCGGCGCAACCGGAAACTTGCGCCGGTTTCTCTTTCCGCTTATTAAAACGCATCCGGCATCCTTTTTTACTTCAATATGTGTTTATTGCAAAATTAAAGTGCAGAGATGTGCAAAATTTCTATGCAAATGGTTATGCAGAGGGGCTTGACATGGAGGGATAGCCATGATAACCTGTTTAGGTTTGCCAAATCTGTTACAGCTGGCCGCTTGGCAAAAGAATCATGGCTGCAGAGGCTCCATGTCAAGCCCTTAATAGCGAGAATTCAGATTGAATTTTTATGCGGTATAAACGAATTTATATACTGCAATACTCTACACTTTTTTCTTGCAAAAAACAAATATGAGGAGTTTGGGTTATGTACTGGTCAGATCGAAAAGGAAACGTCATTTATTTTTTGCTGGCTCTGATTTTGTTATCTGTTGCTTGCTATAATATCTTTTTCAATTTAGGTAAATTTCCTATTTATAGTTGGGATGAAGCAAGACACGGAGTAAATGCTTATGAGATGTTAAGACAAGGAAATTTTATCGTCAATACTTATCGTTATAAGATGGATTATTGGAATTTAAAACCGCCTCTTAGTTATTGGGCCATCATGTTTGGCTATAAAACGGCGGGATTCAATGCTTTAGGATTAAGATTAATCTCAGGCATTTGTGCTATGTTGACGATTATCATCGTGGGCATTTTTGTGAAAAAGAATTTCGGAAATGCAGCTTCCTTATTATCGATGCTAACATTGTCGACAAGCACTCAATTTTTAATCAATCATAGTGCACGAACCGGTGACGCAGATTCTCTTTATGTCTTTTTATTTACAGTGGCTATTCTGTCTTTGTTGCTTAGCGAGAAAAAGGATTATTGGCTGTATGTATCGGGACTGGCCTTTGCTTTGGCTTTTTTAACAAAAAGTTGGCATGCAGGGAATATAGCCGTCATTATGGGATTGTACCTCTTTATTACTGGAAAATACAAAAAATTATCCTTTAAAAAATGGATGATGTTATGTTTGTGCATGATCGTGCCCATTTTGATTTGGGCGGTTATGCGATATCAATATGACGGCTTTGCTTTTTTCCAAAATATGATTTCGTATGACTTGCTGCATAGATCAACGGTTACCATTGAAGGTCATGTAGGCGATGAATCTTACTATGGAGTCATATTATCCCATTTTTACTTTTTGTGGTTCGCTGTTTTATTGGGAATGATTTTAGTCTATCATTTTCATCAAAATCTTTCGATTAATCTATTCAAGCATGAAAAACGATCTTATATAATAGGGCTCTGTTTATGGGTGATTGTTCCTTTCACCCTGTATACGTTAGCTAAAACGAAGATAAGATGGTATATTTTGCCTGTTTATCCTCCGCTAGCCATCATGATAGGGATTTTGGCCAGCAGAATTTTGTTGAAAGGTAAATGGTTGGTCAAAATAGTTCTTTTATCGACCATTCTTTTTGTTGCTCATTATTATGAAGGGGAAATTCTAATGTATGTCAACAACCCCATACCGAATGATCAATTAAGTTTGATTGAAAAAACGAAGTCATTGGATGGAGTAAGGGGCTACAGCTTATTTAAATACCATCCAAAAAGACATAAGGCGGTATGGGCTCAAAGTGCGGTTCTAACGGCTGAATTAGTGAATGATTTGAAAGTGCAAGGCGGAGATTTTCATGCCTTCTTAAAAAATGATAGAGCCTTGCTTTTAGTGAAAAAAAAGTTTTATACAAAACAATTGGCCGCTTCGAATCATTTAAACATCGTCGCCTCCAATCACTGGGGCTACATTCTTAATAAAGAGAAGATTCGGATGAAACATCAATTGAATTGAATCAGAGAATGACACATGTGGGATTGGACACCATTTATCGAAGGAGCAGGCAAGAATTTATGGATTCATTCTTGCCTGCTTTGTTCAATTCAAAAGTGATTGGTGACAAATATTTTCTATTCTTTAGGTCTTTAAAATGCCGAAATGCCCCATATATTGTTCACATGTCCTTTTTCAATACTTATATCTGCACTCTCTAATCCCCAAATCTTCCATTTCAAACGTTGTGAAAAAACAAAGTTCCATTATTTCCTCTATAATCCTATTTCTTTATTCATTGTTAAAAAATTTAACATATCGTGTTAAGAACATAATGTCAAAACCACCGAAAATGGGAGAAATAATCTGAACTACAGCTTTATATTTCAGAAAATTTAGTATTGACAAAAAGTGGGTTATATTTTATATTTATTTTGTGTTAAGTTATATAACATTTGTTTGAATTCTAACATTACCATCATATTAGAGGAGGATTTTGATGAAAAAGTGGTTCTCCCTGCCCGCCACGGCAGCAGCGCTTGCTGCAGGCGGGATCGGCTTTTACATGTCAGAGCGGGTAATGCATATCCGAAAAAAAGAGGACAGCCTTGTCATAAGCCGGGAAGCGGCAGCGAAAAGGCTGGATCTTAAAGCGTACGAAGCATTGCCGAAAGAAGAAGTGTTTATTCCGTCCCCATTCGGTTACAAACTCAAATCGGTTTTTGTAAAGCCGTTTCCCGAGTCGAAAAAATGGATGATTTTTTGCCATGGCGTAACGGAAAACAAAATGAATTCCGTTAAATATATGAACCTGTTCTTGAAACGGGGCTTTAACGCTGTCCTCTATGACCACCGCCGCCACGGGGAATCCGGGGGCAGTACAACGAGCTACGGATACTATGAAAAGCATGACTTAAAAGCGGTAGCGGATGAACTGATCCGGCGCGAAGGGGACGGCATCTTTTTCGGGATCCACGGCGAATCGATGGGCGCCGCCACGCTCCTACTGTATGCCGGCGAGCTTTGCGGCCGCGCCGATTTTTACATCGCCGACTGCCCGTTTTCCTCGTTCCGGGCGCAATTGATCCGGGAATTTACGCGGGAAACGCGGCTTCCCGGAAAATGTTTTTTTCCGCTTGCCGATTTTTTTGTCCGCATCCGTGACGGCTACTCACTCCGCCGTGTGTCGCCGATTGATGTAGTCGGCCGGATCAAACAGCCGGTCCTCTTTATCCACAGCGCCAAGGACGACTACATTCCGCCCGCGATGACCAAAGCGCTGTATGAAAAGAAAAAAGGGCCGAAGCAGCTGTTTATTGCCGAAAACGGCGCCCACGCCCAGTCGCTCAACTTAAACCGCGAACAGTATGAACAGGCGATTGATGAATTTCTTGAAAAAATGGCGGCGCCCCGTAAGCTTTAATGCCATTTTTTTGCGAACGTCCGCCCATGTGGCTGAATATGGTATAGGAGCCTATCAAAACAGGGAGTGTCTATGATGGAAATCTATACCGTACAGCAAGGCGATACCCTTTGGCGGATTGCAAACTGCCTCGATGCCGATCTTGCCCAGCTTTTTTTGGCAAACGGGCTGACTGCATCATCCCCGCTCGTCCCCGGCCAGGCGCTTGCCGTTCCTGACCGGTTCTTTCAGTACATCGTCCAGGAAGGGGACCAGCTCGGCACGATTGCCGCACGCCTCGGCGTTCCGGCACAAGCGCTTATAAACGCCAACCAGCTCCGCAACCCCGCCTTGCTTTTTCCGGGGCAGGTGCTTTTTATCCCCTACCGGAACCATACGGTAACACAAGGTGAAACTTTATACAGCATTGCCCGTACTTACGGGGCGGACATGGGGGCCATTATCCAGGCGAACCGGCTGCCCGGCACGGCTCTTTCCGCTGGCCAGGTGCTGCGTGTGCCCGCACCCGGCCGCCCTGTAAAAGAAGTCAATGCCTATACAACCAGGTTCGGCGCTGCGGGCACCGCCGAAGTTTACCAGCTCGGGCTGTATTTTACGTACTTGTCCCCTTTCCGCTATACATTCCGCGAAGACGGCAGCCTGACGCCGCTCAACGACCGCTCCGTCCTTCAGGCAGCGGAAGCAAACGGCGTCCTTCCACTTTTAATCCTGGCCAATTTCACTTCGGAAGGATTCAGCTCCGATCTGGCTGCCCGGCTGCTTCGCAATGAAACATTGCAGGAAACTTTGATCAGCAATCTTCTCGCCACGATGCGGCAAAAAGGGTACAGGGGCATCAATTTTGATTTTGAATACGTGTATCCGGAAGACCGCGACCGTTATACGGCGTTTCTCAGGCGCGTCGTCCGCCGGTTCCGCCCGGAAGGCCTGCTCGTCTCGACTGCGCTTGCGCCGAAAATTTCCGGCACGCAGCCGGGGCTGCTTTACGAAGCCCACGATTACGGCGCACACGGGGCGATCGTTGATTTTGTTATTTTGATGACGTATGAATGGGGATGGGCCGGCGGCAGGCCGCGTGCCATCGCCCCGATTCCTGAAGTGAGGCGTGTCCTTGACTATGCCGTTACCGTCATTCCGCGGAATAAAATCATGATGGGGGCGCCGCTTTACGGGCGCGACTGGAGAATCCCGTGGCGCGCAGGCACAACGGCGCGTACGATCAGCCCGCAGGAAGCTGTTTCCCTGGCGGCACGGTACGGGGCTGACATCCGCTACCACCCGACCGACCAGGCGCCTTATTTCCGTTACACCGATGCATCAGGCCAGCAGCATGAAGTCTGGTTTGAAGACGCGCGCAGCATGCGGGCAAAAATCAATTTGCTGAACGAATACGGGCTGCGCGGAATCAGCTACTGGGTGCTCGGCAATCCGTTTCCCGAAAACTGGGTCGTGCAGCAGGCGCTCATTCAAGCAAGAAAACGGTAATCCACAAAAAACGGACGGATGCTGTTTCATGGAATGCTGCTTTTTGCCGCATTTCCCTGCATCGCCCGTACGAAAACAATCCGCCCGGCAGGCCTTTTCAGGCTTGCCGGTTTTTTTCATGCCTGCTCCACTTCCGTCACCGCGGAAAGTTTGATCGATATCCGCTCCCCTGTCTCCCCTGCCAGCTCCAGCCTTTTTTCAAGCGGCTGGAATTTTGTAATGGTACCGGTGGCTGTAAGAAAATCCCCCGCTTCAAAGAAACGGACCGTAACCGGCACGTGCAGCCGGCAGGCAGATACGAGCATGCGGTTCATCTCTTCAAGCTGCTGCTCATCGAGTTCGGGTTTTGCCTGTTTCTCCTGTTCTTTCTGCCATTTTAAAAGCGCCTGCTTATGCTCGGGCAAAAACATGCGTGACCCTTCCCAAAGTTTGTTGCCGCGCTGCAAGCGGCCGCTCATTTGTAATGCCCTCCTATCTTTTTGGCACGTTCAAGCGCCTGACCGGCCTCAAGCAGCGACACGGCGCGGATGACGGCGCCGGAACCGTATTTCTGCTTGATACGGTCGACCGCATACCCGATCTTTCTTTCCCCCTCCCTGTTTTCAAACAGATCAAGCTGCCGGATAGTATCCCGCGACAGGCGCGACAGCCCGACGCTGATACGGCGGACCGGGTTTTTGTCCCAAAACGAAAGAAACAGCCGGCATGCCGCCCGGTAAACGTCCATTGTCCCGTTTGTCGGTGCCGCAAGCGTCATCTGGCGGTGAAAGCCGGACGGATGTGCATCATCCGCCCCCTGGCAGCCGACCGAAACACAAGCGCCCATGACACCTGAAGTACGCGCCCGGAAACAGACTTCCTCGCAAAGTTCAAGAAGGGCGACTTTGATTTCATGCTCAAAATCGGCGTAGTCGCGCGGCAGTGTCATCGCATGCCCGATCGCTTTCTGCCCGGCGTGCGATTCCCGCAAGACGGGCGACTCATCAATACCGTTTGCCGTCTCCCACAGCACCTGGCCGCCAATCCCCCACCGTTTTTTTAAAACGGCAAGCGGAAAGCAGGCAAGCGCGCCGATTGTATAAATGCCGAGCCGCTTCAGATGCTGCTCCATCCGGCTGCCGACACCGAACATCCTGCCAACCGGCAAAGGCCATAAATGCGTTTTGAGATGATGATGGTCCAGTTCAAAAATGCCGGTTTTGTTTTTCTTTGCAAAATGGTCGCACGCCATTTTCGCCAGCACTTTGTTTGGCCCGATCCCGCAGCGAGCATACACGCCGGTTTCTTCCATGATGTCCCGCTGGATTTGCGCGGCGATCTCGCGCGGCTCCCCGAACAGCCGCCTGCTGCCCGTTACATCCATGAACTGCTCGTCAACTGAATACGGTTCAACCATATCCGTATAGCGGGCAAGAATCGAAGAAATCTGCACCGATACATCGAGATAGCGCTGCATGCGCGGCCGGACGATGACGGCATCCGGGCAGAGCTGCTGCGCTTCCCACAGGCGGAGCGCATTCTTCACGCCGCGCTTTTTCGCGAGCGGGCAGGCAGCGAGCACCACCCCGGACCGGCGCGCCGGATCGCCCGATACAATTACGGGTTTATCCCTGTATGCCGGATGATCGGCTTTTTCCACACTTGCATAAAAAGACTGCATATCGACGAGAAAAATCACACGCTGGCTCATCTTTCAACCCCTCTTACCTTAGAAACTGAACAACCAACACGAACTATAGTTCTTATTCTATTCCTCATTATAAACGAATATACGTTCTTTCGCCAATTGTTTTTTCAGGCAGAGGGGCTATATTTTTCCAAAACGCGCATCACACCGGCTGCTATTTTTTAAAGAAAGCCCGCCGTCCGAGCCTTTCCACAAGCCCGGGGAAAAGCCCATGGATGGCGGCGGATGCATTCATCCATTTTGGCGCATTGATTTCACGCCGGTTTACAAGCATCGTATCTGTAACTTTTTCTGCAAGTTTTTCGGGATCCAGCATCCATTTTTCAATATTTTTCCGGTAAGTGCCGGACCGGTCGGCAATGTCGAAAAAACCGGTTGCAACCGGGCCGGGATGAACGGCTGTCACATAGACGCCGAACCGCGCCATTTCCATGCGGAGGCTATCCGTAAAGCCGCGCACCGCAAACTTGCTCGCCGCATAGACGCTTGATTTCGGGGTCGCCATTTTGGCCGCCTGGGAAGCAATATTGATAATATGGCCGGCGCGGTTTTTTTGCATATGCGGGACAACCGCCTTGGTGCAGGCAATGAGCCCGATGACATTGACATCAAACATCCCCCTGACATCCTCCATGCGGATATCCTGCACTTCATCAAAAACGCCGAAACCGGCATTGTTCACGAGCACATCAATATGGCCGCAGCGGTTATAAATCGTTTCAAAAACAGCAGGAATTTTGCCGTGTTCCGCCACATCACAGCGGACGGCCAGACACGAAACCGGGTAAACTGCTTCGATCTCCGCCTTGATTTTTTCAAGTTTGTCAAGGCTTCTGGCGAGCAGAACAAGGTTAGCCCCGTTTTTGGCGGCGGCAAAGGCGATTTTTTCCCCGAGGCCGCCGGAAGCACCGGTAATCACGACCGTTTTCTTCCGGATCCGTTTATTTGCCATGTTGCCATTTTCTCCCTTCTATCCTGAAAATTTGTGCTTGTCCATTTTTCCTCAGCTGGTGCCGTTTGCCGTGGCATGGATGCCTATTCTGAAAAATGGCGCCGGCTAATTTTCATGCTTACACCCGTCCGGCGTTCATTGCGGCATGCACGCCGGGCACGGATTTTTTATCTGAAAATTCGCGGAATCACCCTTGACAACTCCCCGATTTTTCTTCATAATAAGTAATACCATTTTGATAAGCGATCGGCTGTGACCAGGACCAGTAAGCCGGGCATGATGCAAGAGAGCGGGGTTCTCAGGCTGGAAGACTCCGCCATCCGCTGCCCGTCCGAACCTGCCTGTGAGCTGTTTGGCAAAACCAAACCGGATGAAAACCGTTAACCAAATGAGATGCAGGATGGATTCCTGCAATAAAGGTGGTACCGCGGAACATGCCCTTTCGTCCTTTACGGATGAAGGGGTTTTTGCTTTGAAAGGAGGTATTTGCATGAAAATCTCATTTATTGGCGCCGGGTCCATGGCCGAAGCGATGATCAGCGGCATGCTTGAAAAAAGAATCGTAAAACCTGGGGACATCCACGCCCATAACCGCACGAACAAAAAAAGGCTCCGCACGTTGGAACAGAAATACGGCATCCGGGCTGCAGACGGCCTTAACCAGCTTTTTGAAGGCCCGGACGCGGTCATCTTAGCTGTAAAACCGAAAGACGCCCCGGATGTGCTCGAATCGGTCCGGCCGCTCGTATCCCCGGACACGCTGCTGGTATCGGTAGCGGCCGGCATCACGATTCCGTTTATCGAAAACAAGATTGGCCGGCACATTCCTGTTGCGCGCGCGATGCCGAACACATCGGCGAAAGTCGGGCTGTCGGCAACCGGCATCGCCTTTAACGCCGCCGCGACAAAACAGCACCGGCACCGGGCGTTTGCCATTTTTTCGACAGTCGGCATGGCCATGGCGGTAAAAGAAGAACAGCTCGATGCCGTAACCGGGCTGTCGGGGAGCGGGCCGGCGTATATTTATTATATCGCCGAAGCGCTCCAGCAGTCAGCTGCAGAAATCGGGCTCGACGCACAAACGGCAAAACAATTCATCCTCCAGACGATCATCGGCGCAGCAGAAATGCTGAAAACTTCAGCCGAACCGCCGGAAGCGCTCCGAAAAGCCGTCACAAGCCCGAACGGCACCACCGAAGCCGCGATCCGCGTCCTTGACGAACGCGAGGTCAAACAAGCTTTCATTGACTGTGTAAAAGCAGCAGCAAAGCGGGCAAATGAATTGTCGAACGCAGAAGAAGAAATCCCCGCAAGAGAATAACCGGCAGCAAAAAAAGCGGCAGGCAAGCCGCTTTTTTTGCTTTAAAAAACAGGCACTTCCATCAAATCATGGACAAGCAGGCTGTCGGGGAATAATGCTTGCGCTTCCTGCTCAAGCGCCGGCCAGTCTTCTTTTCCGTACCTGGCACTGATATGGGTGAGAAGCAGCCGTTTTGCCCCCGCCTGCTTTGCCGTTTGCGCCGCGTCCGCCGTCGTCGAGTGAAAATAATCATGCGCCATTTGCCCGCTCTCTTTGTTAAACGTTGCTTCGTGAATGAGAAGATCGGCATTGGCTGCGAGCCGGATTGCCGCCTCATTCGGCCTTGTATCGCCAAGGATGGCAATGATCTTTCCCTTTTTCGCCGGGCCAAGATAATCTTTTCCGCTGATCACGCGGCCGTCTTCCAATGTTACCGTCCGGCCTTCTTTCAGCAGCCGGTAAACAGGGCCCGGGCGGATCCCTTCTTTTTTCAATTGATCCGCATTCAGCGCGCCCGGTTTGTCTTTTTCGGCAATCCGGTAGCCGAAGCTTTCGATCCCGTGGTCAAGCCGCAGGGCACAAACCATAAAGCGGTCGTCTTCAAATACCGTCCCTTCTTCAATTTCGATGATCTCCAAAGGATATTTCAGATGGGTTTCGCTCACCTTCAGGGAAACTTCCACAAACGCTTTTGTGCCTTTCGGGCCGTAAACGGTAAGCGGACCGTTCCCGCCCTGGAACGACCGGCTCCCGAGAAACCCGGGAAGCCCGAAAATATGGTCGCCGTGCAAGTGGGTGATAAAAATTTTTTCAACTTTGCGCGGTTTGATGTTGGTGTGCAAAATCTGGTGTTGTGTTGCCTCCCCACAGTCAAAAAGCCAGATTGCATTTCGTTCCTCCAGCAATTTGAGCGCAATGGACGTGACGTTTCTTGCTTTGGCAGGCACACCCGCGCCGGTTCCTAAAAATAAAATTTCCAAATGATGTTCCCCCCTTTCCTGCCGGATCCCGGCCGCACATATAGAACTATCTTATCATAATTTTACGGAAAGGAAACTATTGCATATCATTTGCGTATTTGCCCGTGAAAGTCTAGAATATAGTGACAATGAAATGGGGCCGGAAAGCGGAAAAAACAAATGATTTTTCCCTGCCTTTGAAATGAAACGGCTGCAACAAGGCAAACGATAACCGTATCAGGAGACAAGCCGGCCTTAAATCGTGATTTTTTGAACAAAGAGAGGTAAGAAAGATGCAGACAACCGAGACACCGAAATCGTTATTTATGCTTTTTGGCGCAACAGGTGATCTGGCGAAGCGCAAGCTGTTTCCTTCCCTGTACAATTTATACCGGAAAGGCAGGCTGTCAGAGCATTTCGCCGTGATCGGCACGGCAAGAAGAGAATGGACGGATGAAATCTTCCGTGCGCATATCAAAGATTCCGTTCTGAGCGCGAGAGAACATGCTGAACAGCTTGAAGCGTTTGCCACCCATTTTTACTATCAGCCGCATGATGTGACAGACAGCAACTCATACATACAGTTGAAGCAATTGGCGGATGAACTGGATGAAAAGTACCAACTGGAAGGCAACCGCATCTTCTATTTGGCGATGGCCCCGGAATATTTCGGGACGATTTCGGACCATCTGAAAAGTGACGGGCTTACCGCTACAAACGGGTTTAAACGGCTTGTTATTGAAAAACCTTTCGGGCACAGCCTCGAATCAGCGAAACAGCTGAACAGCCAGATCCGGAAATCTTTTTCAGAAGACCAGATTTACCGAATCGACCATTATCTAGGCAAAGCGATGGTACAAAATATTGAGGTCATCCGGTTTGCCAATGCCCTGTTCGAGCCGCTTTGGAACAACCGTTATATTTCCAACATCCAGATTACATCAAGCGAGATGCTCGGCGTGGAAGAACGGGCGCGGTATTACGAAGCGAGCGGGGCGCTCAGGGATATGGTGCAAAACCATATGCTGCAAATGGTGGCGCTTCTTGCAATGGAACCGCCGATCAGCCTGACAACAAACGAGATCCGGAGCGAAAAAGTGCGGGTGCTGCGTGCCTTGCGCTCCATTGAAGGAAAAGATGTGCCGGCATACTTCGTGCGCGGCCAGTACGGCCCGGGCGAAATGGGCGGCAAGAAAGTCCCGGGTTACCGGGAAGAGCTGAATGTAGCGCCGGATTCCCGGACCGAAACGTTTGTCGCTGGGAAACTGATGATTGATAATTTCAGATGGGCGGGCGTGCCGTTTTACATCCGTACCGGCAAACGGATGGCGGCGAAATCGACGAAAATTGTCGTGCAGTTTAAAGATATCCCGATGAATTTGTACTACAATACAAATCATGAACTGAATCCGAATCTGCTTGTCATCCATATCCATCCGGAAGAAGGGATTTCGCTTCATCTGAACGCCAAAAAACCGGGCCAGCATATGGAAACCACCCCTGTGCAGCTCAGTTTTGCAAGCAGCAGCAAAAACGGCATCAATACGCCCGAAGCTTATGAAAAATTGATCCATGACTGCCTGATGGGCGACGCGACCAACTTTACCCATTGGGATGAAGTCGCCTTATCATGGAGCTTTGTCGATAATATTTCAAAAGTGTGGGAAAACAAGCCGATTTCATTCCCGAATTACAAATCCGGTTCGATGGGGCCGAAAGCAGCTGATGAACTGCTGGAAAAAGACGGCTTCTTCTGGTGGCCGGTCGAAGATCTGGAAGTCGGGAACTGCTGAACCTGTTAAAAAGGAACACGCGCAAGGCGTGTTCCTTTTTTATGGGGTGTGCCGGTAATTACTTGCGGGGATCCGGCGGCTTTCCCGCTTCTCTCCCGGTTTGGATAATCTGCTCCCCGAATTTCTCGCGGAGCCGGCTGATTGCCTCATACAGCGGCTCTTTTTTGGCTGCGTCTTCATATGAAAACAGGCTCAGCTGCTCCGCTTCCGCCTTGCGGTCCGTTAAACCGGACGCGGTAATGCCCAAAAGGCGCACGGGCTGCCCGTTCCAGTTCCGGATAAAAAGCGTGCGGGCGGCTTGAAATAACGCATCGCCGCTTTCAACCGGCCCTGCGCTTTTTTTGCTCCTCGTCACTGTTTTCCGGTCCGCGTAACGGATCATGATGCCGACATTGGTTGCCGCAACCTCCTTTTTTCTCATCCGTTCCGCCGTTTCATCCGCAAGCTTTTTCAATACGGCATCGATGCGGTGTTCCTCCTCCGTATCCTCGGGCAGCGTCACCATCCGCCCGACGCTTTTGGTGACGTTTGCGGATTCGGGGTCAACAGGGCGCGGGTCTCTCCCGTTCGCCCTTTCTTTCAAACGGATGCCGCGGATGCCGAGGAGCTGCTTTAAAAGAAAATCATCCGCATGCGCCAGATCGCCGATGGTAAAAAGGCCGCGGGCGCTAAGCTTTTCCGCCGTTTTGCCGCCTACGCCGTGCATCTCGATCAACGGCTTCGGCCATAATAAACGGGGAATATCCCGCTTTCTTAAAATGGTGATGCCCATTGGTTTTTTCATATCCGACGCCGTTTTCGCCAAAAATTTATTCGGGGCGATCCCGATGCTTGACGGCAAATCGAGTTCCACAAGAATTTGCTGCTGGATCGATTCAGCAATGGCAGGCGGCGTCCCCAGTTCCTCCAGGCCGGTAATGTCCACATAGCCTTCATCGATCGAAACCGGTTCGACCAAAGGCGAGTACGCGCGGAGAATCGAAAACATTTCGGCGGATGCTTTTTTATACAGTTCAAAACGGGGCGGCACGATTAAAAGATCCGGGCAGCGTTTTTTTGCTTCCCAGACCGGCATGGTCGTTTTTACGCCGAATTTTCTCGCTTCATAGCTGCACGTCACAATGATGCCCTTCCGTTCTTTTGGATTCCCGGCAACGGCCAGCGGCTTCCCTTTAAGCGCAGGGTTTTCCGCCATTTCAACCGAGGCGAAAAAACTGTTCATATCGACATGCAAAATGACACGGCCGTTTTTCGGATAAAATGCTTTCATCTTCACCCACTCCGGCGCTTCACGAATTTTCAGCCGCTTCTTTCATATAAGCGGCAATGTCTGCAATCCCTTCAAGCGACGCCATAAACAAATCGGCATCCACAATGGTAATCAGCCTGTCCTTCAAACTTGCGACAGCCGTAAAATAATTTGTCCGCCCGTAGCCGGCAAGGCCGATCTGTTTTTTCTCTTCTTCCTGTATTTCCACAATATCGTTTGCCTCTTTGACGAGCAGGCCGACCGGAATGGCTTCCGTCCGGACGACGATCATGCGGGCGTCCTCTATGGAGGAAAGCGGTGTCTGGTAAAAACAGTGCTCGACGTCAATAATCGGGATCAGTTCATCCCTCACCTTCATGATGCCCCGTACAAATGCAGGCAGTTTCGGGACAGGATTGGCTGCTTGCGCTTTTTCAACAGAGATGACCGATCCGATATGAATGCCGTACTCCTCTTCCCCCGTTTTAAAAATGATATATTTATTGAGCGCTTCCAACTTATCGCTTCCTTTCTTAAAAAGGAAGCGGTTATCCCGCTTCCGCCTCAAATCCTGTTACTCCCCGCCGGCCACTTCCGCAATGGCAACCGCCATCTCAGCCAGTTTGACCAGTTCTTTAACCGGGATCCTTTCCTTTGTCGTATGGATTTCTTCATATCCTGTGCCGAGATTGACCGTCGGAATGTTAAAACCTGCAATGACGTTGGCATCGCTTCCGCCCCCGCTTTGCACCAGCTTGCTCTCGCGTCCGATTTTTGCCGCTGCTTTTTTGGCCACTTCCACCACCTGGTCGCCGTCTGAGAATTTAAATCCCGGGTACATGACCTTCACTTCGACTTCCGCTTTTCCGCCCATTTCAAGCGCCGTCTGTTCAAAAGCCGCTTTCATTTTGGCAACCTGCGCTTCCATTTTTTCCGGAACGAGCGAACGGGCTTCCGCCAGAATATCGACGCGGTCGCAGACGATATTGGTTGCCTGGCCGCCTTCAAAGCGCCCGATATTTGCGGTTGTTTCACTGTCAATGCGGCCGAGCGGCATTTTTGAGATCGCTTTTGCGGCAATGGTGATCGCGGAAACCCCTTTTTCCGGCGCGACACCGGCATGGGCGGTTTTGCCTAAAATGGTTGTTTTGATTTTGGCCTGCGTCGGGGCAGCCGTCACAATCGTGCCAACAGGGCCATCGCTGTCAAGCGCAAAACCGTATTTCGCTTTTAACAGCGAAGGATCGAGCGCGCGCGAACCGACCAGGCCGGACTCTTCGCCAACAGTGATGACAAACTGGATATCCCCATGGCGGATTTGGTCTTCTTTCAATACCCGGATCATTTCCAGCATAGCGGAAAGCCCGGCTTTGTCGTCAGATCCGAGGATTGTTGTACCGTCTGACCGGATCCAGCCGTCTTTGATGGACGGTTTGATGCCTTTCCCCGGAACGACTGTATCCATATGGGAAGTAAAATAAATCGGCGCCGCTTCAGGGACATTGCCTTTCAAAGTGCAGATCAGGTTGCCAAAGCCGTGCCCCGTTTTTGCTTTTGTATCATCCTCATATACTTCAAGGCCAAGGCCTTCAAATTTTTGTTTTAAAACCTTGCCAATTTCTTCTTCATGGCCGGTTTCCGAATCCACCTGGACCAGTTCCAAAAATTCTTTTACTAACCGTTCTTCATTTACCATGGAAAAACCTCCAATATGTATATGTACGTTAATAGTATAACGCGAATGATTTTACTTGTACAACCGGCGGCTTCAGGCTAGAATAAAAATGATTACCGTCCGATTAAGAGGTGAAGTCCGCTTTGTCGAAAAAAACGCAGAAAATTGTCGTGTACTTAATGCTCATTGCCATGCTGGCAGGAACAGTGCTTTCCGGCCTTTCCATGCTGTTTTAAAAAAGGAACGGGGTATGCGTTCCTTTTTTAAATGGCGCCTTTTGCCTTCGCCAGTTCGGTCATCGGCCGGTTTGACCGGGTGATGTAAATTTTTGTTCCAACCGGCACTTCTTCGTACAGCTTTTCGAGCGCCGCTTTCGGCAGGCGGATGCAGCCGTTTGAAATATACCGGCCGATTGAAGAAGGATTGTTTGTGCCGTGCAGGCCGTAAATCCGGCCGTCCGTGCCGCGCGCATCAAAACCGATCCAGCGCGAGCCGAGCGGATTGCGCGGGTCGCCGCCGGGAATATTCTTTTTCCGGTAATAAGGATTTTTCGCCTTGACTTTGACCGTAAAAAAACCTTCCGGCGTCAGGTCATTTGTTTTCCCAGTCGCAACCGGCGTTTCGAGCCGGATTTTCCCGCCGCGGATCCAGGCAAGCCGGTTTGTTGTTTTATTGACAATAATGAGCGGGTCTCCCGGGGCAACGTGCCCGTCCGCCGGCCATACCGATAACCCGAAAACAAGCATCCATGCCACCCATATATGCATAAGCCATTCACCTGCTAGTTGTGTTTTTCTTTAGTATGCATCCCGCATGCCAGTTCATGCATACGGAAAGTGCGCTTTACACCCGGGACACCGCCCCTGTTAAAAAAAGCCTTCCCCTTTCCAGAACGGAAGGAGAAGGCTTCCCGCATTACAGTTCTTCACAGTATTCTTCAAACATTGCCTGCAGCTCAGCCACGACAGCCGCTGGGTCATGCCCTTCGATCTGGTGCCGTTCAATCATTTTCACAATTTTGCCGTCTTTTAAAAGTGCGAAAGATGGGGAGGACGGCGGATAACCGGTGAAATAGCTGCGTGCCCTTGCCGTTGCTTCTTTATCCTGGCCAGCAAAGACGGTTACAAGCTGGTCCGGGCGCTTATCATAATGGATGGCGTGCGCCGCAGCCGGCCGTGCAATGCCCCCTGCGCAGCCGCACACAGAGTTGACCAAAACAAGTGTCGTCCCTTTTTTGGAAAACGCTTCGTCCACTTCTTCCGGCGTCCTCAGTTCCCGGTAGCCGGCTTCTACTGCCTCTTCACGGGACATGCGCACGACATCGTTCATATAAAGATTAAAATTGACAGACATGCCACTCATCCTTTCATTCTACTTTAAAGCTAATCATAGCAGGTTTTCACGCTGCTTTTCAAACATTCTGTTTGCAGCCGCCACTTTTCTCTTATTTTACGCATGAAAACGAAAAAAATAGCCGGAAAGCGTTTATTTTTCCAAAAAACCGGGTAAAATGACAGTACATCTAGATCCATACCCCTAAACTCCCTAGATGCTTTGGATGGCGCCTCATGCGCTATCCCTTTTTTATGCAAAAAAACCGGGGCATCCCGGTTTCCGTTTTATAAAGATTGGACATGGACCTGTCCGAGAAGCGATTCTGCTTCTTGCTTTGTGCAAAGTTCCATGGAAAATGCCGTCGCAGAACCGCAGGCAACCCCAAGCGCAAACGATTCTTTGTACGATTTCCCTTTTGCCATCCCGCTTATAAACCCGGCCACAACCGAATCGCCGGCGCCGGCAGAATTTTTTACCTTCCCTTTCGGCGCTTGCGCAAAATAGGATACTTCCTTGTTCAAAAAGAGCGCGCCTTTTTCCGCCATCGAAACGATCACATTTTCAACGCCCATGTCAAGCAGGCGGCTGCCGTATTGTTTCGCTTCTTCGGGCGTTTCGACTTTCACGCCGAAAATTTCGCCGATTTCATGATGGTTCGGTTTGATCAAAAACGGGCCCGTTTTGATGACATGGCCGAGCGATTCGCCGGAAACATCTGCAATCACGCGGATTTGCTTTTCACGGCATTTTTGAATGAGGCCGGCATAAATGGATGGCGGGAGGGAACTTGGGATGCTGCCGGAAAACAAAATGGCATCCTCTTTGTCCAGGCTGTCGATTTTGGCAAGCAGCCGGTCCAGCTCAGCTTCCGAAATAGAGGGCCCCATTCCGTTGATTTCCGTTTCCACACCGGATTTTAATTTTATATTGATCCGCGTGTCGCCTGAAACTTGGACAAAATCTGTTAAAATACCTTCCGCTTTAAGAAAATTTTCAATGTAGCTGCCGGTAAAACCGCCGAGAAAACCGAGTGCCGTGGAATCAACGCCCAGCCTTTTCATGACGCGCGAGACGTTGATGCCTTTTCCGCCCGGAAACTTAGTGTCCATCACGGAACGGTTCAATCCGCCAAGCTCAAAATGTTCCACCTGTACGATGTAGTCAACAGACGGATTCAGTGTTACCGTATAAATCATTTTTTACACAACCTTTGCTTTGGAGATCATTTTTAGTATTCCCCTTTTTGATGGCAATCGTTCCCCGCCTGCACGATTGCAAGCGGTGCATCCGGTCGTTATTTTACCTTCAAAAACAGTAAAAATCAATTAAAATCGTTCAAAAACAATCAGTTTTGATAAATCGCCACATTTCCAACATAGAAAAACCCGCTTCATCAGCGGGCATTTCATTAATAGAGCGGTGCCGTTTCCGGTGTGACCGCCTCTAAAATCTCTTTGACGCGCTTTAAGAAGCGGCCGGAGACGAGTCCGTCCAAAATGCGGTGGTCAATCGACAGGCAAAGGTTCACGATATCGCGCGCCGCAAACATTCCCTCTTCCATGATGACAGGGCGTTTGACAATCGACTCAACCTGGAGGATGGCAGCCTGCGGATAGTTGATAATCCCCATCGACTGCACCGAACCGAATGACCCGGTATTATTGACGGTAAAGGTGCCGCCTTCCATGTCTTCCGGGGCAAGTTTCCCGGCGCGGGCTTTTTGCGCCAGCACAGCAATTTCATGGGCAATGCCTTTGATCGATTTTTCATCGGCATGCTTTATGACCGGCACGTACAACCTGTCTTCGGCGGCAACGGCGATCGAGATGTTGACATCATGTTTCTGGATAATGGCATCCCCGGCCCATCTGGAATTGAGCGCAGGATACTCTTTCAGCGCCCGGGCAACGGCTTTGACAAAAAAGGCAAAGTATGTCAGGTTAAAGCCTTCGCGCCGCTTAAACTCTTCTTTTACGGCCTCCCGGTAGCGGACAAGGTTCGTAACGTCCGCTTCGACCATCATCCACGCATGCGGAATTTCCTGTTTGCTGCGTGCCATATTGTTCGCGATCGCTTTACGCACGCCGGTAACCGGAATCACCATATCTTCTTCTGCAGCTTCCCGTACAGGCTGAGGCCGGGAAGCAGGCGGCGTATGCCGGGCAGGTTCCGGTTTTGAAGGTGCGGGTTTTGCCGGTTCCGGTTTTGAAGGTGCCGGTTCTGCCTCATTCCCCCTGCTTTCAATGATTTTCAACAGGTCTTTGCGCGTAATCCGGCCTTCCCTTCCCGTTCCTTTGACCCGGTTCAAGTCAATGCCGTATTCCTGGGACAGTTTTAAAACGGCCGGGGAATAGCGGACTTTTTTCCCTTTTTCCGCTTCCGGCTCCGGCACCGCAGCATCCGGATCCAGGCCCGGTTCCGCTTCAGGCCGGGCAATTGTTTCACTTGATCCGGTTTTGACCGTGCAAATGACTTCCCCGACAGCAACGGTTTCGTCTTCCGAAGCGATCAGTTCCACGATTTCCCCTTCAAACGAAGAAGGCACTTCGGCATTGACTTTGTCTGTTAATACTTCACAAAGCGGATCGTATTTATGGACATGATCGCCCGGGGATACAAGCCACTTGCTGATGGTCCCTTCCGTCACACTTTCCCCGAGCTGCGGCATCGTAATGTTTTCTATCGCCAATTGGCACCCTCCTATCCTGCAATTCTAAAATTCGGCCAGTTCCCGCATTGCTTTTTCGACTTTTTCGGGATTGACCATAAAATATTTTTCCATCGACGGCGCATACGGCATCGCCGGAACATCCGGCCCGGCCAGGCGCATGATCGGGGCGTCCAGGTCAAACAGGCAGTTTTCCGCAATGATCGCAGCAACTTCGCCGATAATGCTTCCTTCTTTATTGTCTTCCGTGACCAGCAGCACTTTCCCTGTTTTGGCAGCTGCCTCGATGATTGCTTCTTTGTCGAGCGGATAAACGGTGCGCAAATCGAGAATATGTGCTTCGATCCCGTCTTCTCTAAGCTTTTCCGCAGCCTGGAGGGCAAAATGGACGCAAAGCCCATACGTGATCACCGTAATATCCGTTCCTTCCCTTTTCACTTCGGCCTTGCCGATCGGGAGCACATAATCGTCATCCGGCACTTCGCCTTTAATCAGGCGGTACGCGCGCTTATGTTCGAAAAAGAGAACCGGATCATCGTCCCGGATTGCGGCTTTCAGCAACCCTTTTACGTCATAGGGGGTGGACGGCATGACAATCTTCAACCCCGGCTGATTTGCAAACACCGATTCAAGCGACTGGGAGTGGTACAGCGCCCCGTGGACGCCGCCTCCGTACGGTGCACGCACGACAAGCGGGCATTGCCAGTCATTATTGGTACGGTAGCGGATTTTCGCCGCTTCCGAAATAATCTGATTGACAGCCGGCAAAATAAAATCGGCAAACTGGATCTCGGCAACCGGCCGCATCCCGTACATCGCAGCCCCTACGCCGACCCCGGCAATCGCCGATTCAGCGAGCGGCGTATCGATGACTCTTTCAGCGCCGAACTGCTCGTATAATCCGGCCGTCGCCTTAAATACCCCGCCTTTTTTTCCAACATCTTCGCCGAGCACAAATACTTTTTCGTCCCGTTCCATTTCTTCCCGCAATGCTTTTGTAATTGCGTCAATATATGAAATGACAGCCATCGTTCTCCTCCTTACTCCCCGTAAACAAACCGGAGCGTATCTTCCGGTTTGGCATACGGCGCTTTTTCGGCGTAATCGGTTGCCTCATTGACGGTTTGCATGACGCGCGCATCGATTTCTTTTTCTTTTTCCCCGTCAAGAAGGCCCGCCTCTTTTAAGTACCGGCTAAATAAAACAACCGGATCTTTTTCTTTTGCCGTCTTCACTTCTTCCTGCGCACGGTAGCGGTCATCATCATCGGAAGAGTGCGGTGTAAAGCGGTAAACAAGCGTTTCGATTAAAGTCGGCCCTTCCCCGCGCCGGGCACGGTCCGCCGCTTCTTTGACCACCTCATAGACAGCGAGCGGATCGTTTCCGTCAACCGTCACACCCGGCATGCCATAACCGATCGCCCGGTCGGAAACGCGCGGGTTCCCGAGCTGCTTTTCAATCGGGACACTGATGGCATACTGGTTATTTTCGCACATGAAAATGACCGGCAGCTTGTGGACCGCGGCAAAATTCGCCCCTTCATGGAAATCGCCCTGGTTGGATGATCCTTCCCCGAAAGTGACAAACGTAACAAAATCCTTTTTCTCCATTTTGCCTGCGAGCGCAATTCCGGCCGCATGCGGTACCTGTGTCGTTACAGGGGAGGACTGGGTGACGATTCTGTTTTTCTTCTGCCCGTAATGGCCCGGCATTTGCCGGCCGCCCGAATTCGGGTCTTCCGCTTTGGCAAACCCGGAAAGCATAATGTCGCGCGCGGTCATGCCGAAAGCGAGCACAACCCCGAGATCGCGGTAATACGGCAATACATAATCTTTTGTCCTGTCAAGTGCAAAAGCAGCGCCGACCTGGGCTGCTTCCTGTCCCTGGCAGGATACGACAAACGGAATTTTGCCGGACCGGTTTAAAAGCCACATCCGTTCATCCACCTTGCGCGCAAGCAGCATCGTTTCGTACATTTCCAATACTTCCTGGTCGCTTAAACCTAAACTTTTATGCCGATTTTCATTCATTGTCTTCACTCCTTATCCAAAAGCTACGCATGGATTTCAAGCCCGTCTACTGCGAGTGCCGCCTCCCCGATCGCTTCGCTTAGCGTCGGGTGCGGATGGATACTCATTGCCACCTCCCACGGCGCCGCATCCAAAACGCGTGCAAGCCCGGCTTCTGAAATCATGTCTGTTGCATGCGGCCCGATGATATGTACGCCTAGCAGATCGTCGTTTTTTGCGTCTGCCACGATTTTGACAAAGCCGTCCGGTTCCCCGTAGACAAGCGCTTTGCCGACTGCCTGGAACGAAAACCGGCCGATTTTTACATCATATCCTTCTTCTTTTGCTTTCTCTTCCGTCAGGCCGACGCTGGCAATTTCAGGATTGGAATACACACATTTCGGCACCATGGTGTTATCAAGCGGGTCCACACTTTTTTCGGCGATGTGGTCCGCCGCAATGATGCCTTCCCTTGCTGCTGCATGGGCAAGCTGCAACCCGCCGATGCAGTCCCCGATCGCATAAATATGGGATTCTTTTGTCTGGTAAACTTTATTGACCTTAATGACGCCGTTTTCGATTTCAATATCCGTATTTTCAAGGCCGATATTTTCCGTGTTGGCCAGCCGGCCGACCGATAATAAAAGCTTATCTGCTTCAAACGTCTTTCCGTCTTCCGTACCGACCCGCACCTTTTTGCCCCCTGTCTGGAGGGAAGATGCATTGAATGCGGTACCGGTAAAAACGGCAACCCCTTTTTTCTTCAAAAGGCGCGTAATTTCTTTTGAAATGTCGCTGTCCTCTCCCGGCAAAAGGCGCGGGGAAGCTTCAATGACCGTCACCTTTACGCCAAAATCGGCAAGCATCGATGCCCATTCCACACCGATCGCCCCGCCGCCTGCAATCAGGATCGACGCGGGGAGTTCTTCCATTTCAAGCGCTTCGTCAGACGTCATCACATATTCCCCGTCGACGGCAAACCCGGGAAGAACCCGCGGGCGCGAGCCGGTCGCAATGATTAAATTTTTCGGGAGGAGCATCTCATTATCCGCACCCGCGCCCTCTATTGAAACTGTTCCTGCTACCGGCGAAAAAATGGAGGGGCCAAGGATTCTCCCGGTGCCTTCATACACATCAATTTTCCCTTTTTTCATCAAGGATTGGACGCCGCGGTGCAATTGCGCCACAACTGCGTTTTTCCGTTCCCGGATTTTTGCAAAATTCAAGGCGGCATCGCGGACATCCACGCCGAAATCGGCGCTTTTTCGGACCAGCCGGTATACTTCCGCGCTTCTTAACAGGGTTTTTGTCGGAATGCAGCCTTTATGGAGGCAGGTGCCACCAAGTTTTGATTTTTCTACAATTGCTGTTTTCAGCCCGTTTTTTGCTGCGCGGATGGCGGCCACATAGCCGCCTGTTCCGCCGCCCAAAACAACGACATCGTATTCTTTTGCCAATGTTGTTCCTCCTTCACTTGCATTACCGCGGAAGCCTTTTTTCGAGCACGTGTTTATTGTGCGGCAAAAACTGTGAACGTGCGCGGGAAACTTTTGCAATCCGTTCTTCCGCCATCCGGTCTGCCGCCAAATAGGACGGGATCCCGTCGCGTTTTGAAATGTCGATGACTTTCTGTACATTATAGTAGACTTGCTCGACTTTTTTCATCGCTCTTTCCCGGTTGTAACCGTACAGTTCGTCAGCTACATTGATCACCCCGCCGGCATTGATGACATAATCAGGCGCATAAAGAATGCCCATTTCATGCAGCCGGTCGCCGTGCTTCGGTTCTTTCAACTGATTATTTGCAGACCCCGCAATCACTTTTGCTTTCAGCTGCGGAAGCGTTTCATCATTCAAAATGGCCCCGAGCGCGCATGGGGCAAAAATATCACAGTCCTGGGCGTAAATGTCAGCTGGGTCCACTGCTTTTGCCCCGAAAGCCTCAACAGCCCGTTTTACCGCCTCCGTTGAAATATCGGTCACAATAAGGCGGGCGCCTTCTTCGTGCAAATAGCGGCACAGTTCAAATGCAACATGGCCGACACCCTGGACGGCTACGGTTTTCCCCTCAAGCGAATCACTTCCGAATGCTTCTTTTGCCGCGGCTTTCATGCCGACATAGCAGCCGTACGCCGTGACAGGCGAAGGATTCCCGGATGAACCGTACGTTTGTGAAACGCCTGTCACAAAATCGGTTTCCTCATGGATGACATCCATATCTTCAACAGTGGTGCCGACATCTTCAGCTGTAATATAGCGTCCCCCGAGCCCCTGGATGAACCGGCCGAACGCCCGGAACATTTCTTCATTTTTGTCTTTGCGCGGATCACCGATGATGACGGCTTTCCCTCCGCCAAGATTGAGCCCGGCGGCAGCGTTTTTATACGTCATCCCCCGTGCAAGCCGCAATGCATCTTCAATGGCGGCTTCTTCCGTTGCGTAAGTCCACATTCTCGTGCCCCCGAGCGCCGGCCCGAGCGTTGTATCGTGTATGGCGATCACCGCTTTTAATCCGGATGCGTCATCATGGCAAAACAGCAGTTGTTCATAATCGTATTTTCGCATATAATCAAAAATTTCCAATGGATTTCCTCCTCGTATAATAAGTTTAAATCCAAAGTGGATGTCAATTTCCAGTTCATTCTGCTGCTCATTGACAAGTGAATATAAGATTTTGTATTCCGGGCGAGCCCGGAATACAAGTTCGGACTTGGACGCTTCGCGATGTTCCCGGATAATGGTCTTAGGATCGTTTGGGTCAATGCTTCCCCTCCTTGTAGCCTGACTACTCGAAAAGTCTGCATCCCCAGGTTCTTGCTTGAACGTCTAACCCGTAGGCCGTTCCTCCGGATCTCCGTGCTGGAAATGAGCAGTTCCAGGCAGCCCACGGCCCGGATGAGTTCTCATACGCGAGGCTGACAGATCGGCAAGCCATCTGGGGATATCCCGAAGCGTCCGATTCCATCGATCCCAATACAGAGAGGAGGAAATCATATGCCCTTATTTGTCGGTATTGACGTGAGCTCCAAAAACCTCGATGCCTGCCTGATGGATGGAATGGGGGAAACGTTGGCCACCCAAACGGTGACAAACAATCTTCCCGGTGCCTCTGAGTTAAGAGACACCATCCTCCAACATGCGGAGGCGGATGACACCATCCAGATCGCCATGGAGGCCACATCTGTGTATAGTTGGCACCCGGCAATGTTTTTCCATGAAGATCCCGAGCTGAAACAGCGTCGTACAAAGGTGTTTACCCTGAATCCGAAGCTGGTGAGAAATTTCAAAAAGGCTTATGCCGAGATGGACAAGACCGATCCCAAAGATGCCTGGGTAATTGCGGACCGCTTGCGTTTCGGGAGATTGCCGAAATCCGTGATTCAGTCAGAACAATACCTTGCCCTTCAACGGTTAACACGGATGCGCTATCACCTGATTCAAAGTTTAACCCGGGAACAACAGGTATTTTTGAATCATCTGTTTTTCAAATTCAGTGCCTTTAACCTTGAAGTGGATACATCGGTCTTCGGCCATGCCATAACGGAATTTTTGCTTGAGGCCTATAGCCTCGATGAAATTGCCCAAATGCCTCTGGAGGACTTAGCGATGTATCTCCAGACCAAAGGCCATGGCCGCTTTAGCGATCCCGAGGATTTGGCCGCATCCATCCAAAAAGCTGCCCGGTCCTCTTACCGGCTTTCTAAATGTGTGGAGGATTCGATTGACTTGGTCCTGGGCAGTTCTATTGAGATCATCCGGCATCTTAAACGCCAAATCAAGGATTTGGATAAGGCGATTGCCCGCGTTCTTGATGGAATCCCGAATACCCTCCAGACCATTCCGGGAATAGGCCCGGTGAGCTGTGCTGGGATTCTCGCTGAAATCGGCGACATTGAGCGCTTTGACGACCAAGCCGCGATCGCAAAATTTGCCGGATTGTTCTGGCCCCGCCACCAATCGGGTGATTTTGAGGCTGATGACAAAATGCTTGCGCGTACAGGCAATCGTTATCTCCGGTATTACCTGGTTGAGGCTGCCAATCTGGTCCGGCGACACGAACCTGAGTACCGCGCCTTTTACCAAAAGAAATATCGTGAGGTGCATAAGCACTCACACAAACGCGCCCTCGTCTTAACGGCAAGAAAACTGGTGCGCCTGATCGATGCGCTGCTCCGCAACGATCAAATTTATGCGCCGAAAAAGAAGGTGACGCGATGAGGTAACCAGGTAACCATCATCGATAGCCTGAACTTGAAAACTTCCAGATTATTCCAATTATCTGGAGGCTTAGTTCAGTATTGCCATTTTTATGACATAGAGCCAACAAAATTTCCAATTCACTTGTTTTTAACCCTTGACATCACACCGTAGGACTTTTCCGCAAGCAAAGCTGTCAGAAGGCTGAACCGGCATTTTTGCGGCTGTAAAACGGACATCCCGATGCCTCTTTTTAAAACGGCACACCGCTTTTTCCGGGATCACGGGCCAGCCTTCACTGTTGAAAATGCAAAAAGAATGCCACTTTCGCATTGTTTTCCTGTTTCCGCTTTTCATGCAGAAATGGCGAAAAGAGCGGGGCTTAAAAAAATAAACTTCCGTTTACCAGTTTGCTACTTTTTGCACGAATATGCAAATTATTGCATGCTGATTTTTGCAAGCCGGTATTTTTCCAATTTATAGTACAGGCTTCTCAGTGAAATGCCAAGCTGCTTTGCCGTATTCGTTTTGTTTCCGGCATTTTCTTCGAGCGCTTTTTGGATCAGCTGCTTTTCAAAAGCGGACAGCATTTCATCGAGGCTGCCTTTTTCGGGTATGTCGGCCGCTCCTTGCTTTAGATGATCCTGCCGTTTTTGTCAATCACCGTCATGCCTTCTGCCGTCGACTGAAGGATGAGCGCATGTTTTTTTGTTTCACTTTCCAGCTTTCGGATTAAGGCTTCTTTTTTCTCCAGCAATTTCGCAATTAAATAGGCGACACTGCCGGGAATGACAATCCGGCCCGTGCACGCTGCAACGATTTCATGAAAAACTTGCTCATCCCCGGTTACCTCAATGATAATATCGACATGGGGGCCTGAAAAAACGCGCCAGTTGTTACCGGTTTGAACGCCCATGTTTTTAGCAAGCCGGATCCCCTCCGCCTGCGGATTGAGATCAACGATGCCGGCCACACGGAACCGTGCGCTTTCGGACAATATTTTTAAAATCGCTTTTCCGCCTTTCCCCCGCCAACGATTAAAACATTTTGCATCGCTGCTCCCCCTTTTCGTGCTGGTCTCCACGATTTTATTTTATTTTATTTGAAAGGGCTTACATTTACAATGGGCTGCATTGCCTGCGCCCAAACCCGGGTGTTATAATGGTGGAAACGGTTTAAAGGGGGGCCGGAATGGGCAGGCTGGTGGCACTTTTTGTATTGGCGGTGCCGGTCATCGCCGCCGCTTACGGGATCAAATGGATGCGGGATATGGTTTTTGGGATTCCAGACCGCCCGTTTCCCTCGCTGACGCTCCAGTTTCTGGCCGGGCTTTTGTTCTCTGCCGGCGGCATTGCCTTTATTGCCGGATTTATTCTGCACCGGGACAGAAAGCGCCAAAAGGTACAGAAACGTTTCAGCAAACCATCAAAATAAAGCATCCGGCTATTGCCCGGATGCTTTTTCCCGTTCTGCTTTTCTTTCCTGTACCGCGATTTCCGGGAAATCCGTGATGATTGCCGTGCAGCCGATTTTAAACAGCCTTCTCATATCTTTCGCTTTATTCACTGTATACGGCCTGACTGCAATACCGTGGTTCATGGTGGCGCGGATGATCCAGTCGGCCGTTGTCAAAAGACGCGGATGGATCGCTTTTGCCCGGATCGATTTCGCGTAGACCCATGGCATAAACATCACCTCCGAATACAGCGGGGCAATCTCCACTTCAGGTGCCAGACGGTGGCATTGAATGATGGAATAGTGGTTAAAGGAAGAAAAAATGACCCTTTCTTCCAAATGGTATGCCCGGATTAACGAAACAGCTTTTTCCTCGATCAGCGGATAATCCACTTTTGCCGTCTTCAGTTCAATATTGCAGAGAAGCTGGTTTTGGGCGAGCCATTCAAAAACTTCTTCAAGTGCCGGGATGCTTAGCGGCTTGCCGGTTTCGAACCGGTCAATCACATCCAGCGACTGCAGTTCAGCAAACGTTAAATCTTTCACATACCCTTTGCCTTTTGTCGTGCGATTGACCGTTTCATCATGAATGACGACCAGTTCGCCGTCTTTTGACAACTGAATATCCAGTTCAATCCCGTCCGCTCCGGCCTTTTCCGCTTCAAAAAAAGCTTCCATTGTGTTCTCCGGACGTGTGCCTGCCGATCCCCGATGGGCAAAAATAAACGTCACTCGATACACATCCTTTGTTTATTTCGTTCATCATTATATATTCCCCGAACAAGAAAAGCGTAACCTTTTGCGCACGGGATCCGGCCGGTACAACTCACTGCACCGGCCCCTTTCCCTTTCCTTTCAGGAAGCTTTGTGTTCGAGGCGGAGTTTATCAGCGACCATGGCAATGAACTCGGAGTTTGTCGGCTTTGCTTTGGTCATGGAAACCGTATAACCGAATAAGGAGGAAATGGATTCGATATTTCCCCTGCTCCATGCCACTTCTATCGCATGGCGGATGGCGCGCTCAACACGGCTGGCAGTGGTATTGTATTTCTTTGCAATTTCGGGGTATAACACTTTTGTAATCGAGCCGAGCAATTCAATATCATTGTACACCATTGCAATCGCTTCGCGTAAATACATATAGCCTTTAATATGGGCCGGCACGCCGATTTCATGGATAATGCTCGTAATGCTTGCATCGAGATTGACAGGCTTTGATTCCGCTTTGGAAGCTGCCATGCCGGGCGATGATTTCAGCACGGAGCCTTTTTTGCTTGTCTGCCGGATTTGCGAAACAAGCATGTCCATATCAAACGGTTTCAGCACAAAATAGGATGCGCCCAGTTCCACCGCTTTTTTCGTCACATCTTCCTGGCCGAAAGCCGTCAGCATGATGACGTTCGGCATCCGGGAATAAGCCGATTCTTTCAGTTTCTCGAGCACGCCGAGCCCGTCCAGATGTGGCATAATAATATCCAAAAGCAAAATATCGGGGTCCGCCTCTTTTAACCGTTCAAGGCATTCCGTCCCGCTGTAGGCCGTTCCGCAAATTTCCATGTCTTCCTGCTGGGATATATAATCTTCTAACAATCGAACAAGTTCACGGTTGTCGTCTACAATAAACACTCTGATTTTTTTCACTGCCACTGTCCTCCTCAAAAAAATAGCCATATCTCTGTACAAGAATAAGTTTCGACAATGGCGGAAAATTTCCTGCTTTTTTATTTATTATTTTTTGTTGAAAACCGGGATGCCGTAAATCGCCCGGACAAAACGTCCTCACGCATTATAATGATAGATAAGTGCATTATTCTTTAAAAGCGGAAGGGGACCTGCCCCCTCCGTAAATGCCTGCCTCATGGAGCATCCATTCGATATGGACGCCGTATCCGGATGTCGGGTCGTTGACAAACACATGCGTTACTGCACCGACAAGCCGCCCGTTCTGGATGATCGGGCTCCCGCTCATTCCCTGGACAATGCCACCCGTTTTTTTCAGCAATTCCGGGTCGGTAATTTTGATGACCATCCCTTTTGTTGCCGGAAATTTTTGCGGAATGGAGCTGACAATTTTAATCGAATAGGCTTCCACTTTTTTCCCGTCCACAACCGTTAAAATTTTTGCCGGACCTGTCTTTACCTGGTCTGACAGTGCGATCGGCATCGGTTTTGCGTATGTGCTGTCTTTTGCGTCCGGATCCAGCTGTCCAAAAATGCCGAACGGGCTGTTTTTCGTTATATTGCCGATTTGACCTTCTTCGGTAAAACGCGCCAATTTTTCTCCCGGGCTTCCGTTTTTGCCTTTTTCAATCGACGTTACGACTGAATTGACAATCCTGCCTTTTTCGACGACGATCGGTTTTTTTGTATCCATGTCGGATATGACATGTCCAAGGGCGCCATATTTTTTCGTTTTCGGATCGATAAACGTCATCGTGCCGATTCCCGCAGCCGAATCCCGTATATAAAGCCCGAGTTTATACGACTGCCCGTTTTTATCTTTTAACGGCTTTATCGTTTTCCGGATGGTTTGTCCATCCCTTTTAATGACAGTCTCGAGCGGTTTTCCTGTTTCCCCTGCCTGCTGGACAATCGGTGCAATATCGGACATATTTTCGATTTTTTTCCCGTTCAATTCAAGGATCATGTCCCCAACTTCGATTCCGGCCTGTTCACCGGGAGAAAACTTCCCTTTGTCCGTCTGCACAAGGTGATGGCCGACGATAAGGACGCCGAGCGTATTCAGCTTTACGCCAATCGACTGGCCGCCGGGAATCATCTTAATATTTGGATGCACTTCTACTTTCGTTTTTTTGATCGGGATGCCTGCCAGTTCAAGAAACATTTCTTCCTTCCCGGCTGACTTCCCTTTTATGGAAACCGTATGTTGATGCGCATGAATTTCCGCGCTGTTTCCGCTTGCCATTACGGCGGCAGCAGCGGATTTAGAAAGCTCGGTTTGCTGGCCTTCCAGTAAGCGAACTTGCTTCGGAAAGTGAAGATATTGTTGAAAAGGCTGCGAAAAAACGCATAATAAAAGTGAAACAAGGAGAAATCCGCCTGTCAGCTTCCTTATTTTTTCAAAGTTCAAACATTCCACTCTCCTCGCTTCCGGTTCACCCTGTTTGTTTAGCCTTTGTTTGTTTTGGCTATGATTTTAATTTAGCCTTGAAGCGTTTTAAATATAACAGTGCCTGCGGGAAAAATGCTGCCCAATCTGGATAGAAAGGGTCCGGCTCCACCATTTTTCCAAATAGGCGGACCGGACCCTTATTTTATCGCTTCGGCCAGTTCGAGGAGCTCTTTCGCATGCTGTCTTGTCAGCTCTGTCATTTCAACACCTGAAATCATGCGGCCGATTTCTTTAATTTTTTCTTCCTGCCCTAAAGGCTTCACTTTTGTCCGCGTTCTCCCCTTTTCGGTTTCTTTCATGATCAGCAGATGCGTGTCCGCCATGGCGGCAACCTGCGGCAGATGGGTAATGCAAAGGACTTGCGAATGGACCGAGATATGGTAAATTTTTTCCGCAATCGCCTGTGCTACGCGGCCGCTTACGCCGGTATCCACTTCGTCGAAAATGACGGAAGTGATCCCCTGGTGCCGGGAAAAAATCGTTTTTAATGCCAGCATAATCCGCGACAATTCCCCGCCTGAAGCAGTTTTTGCGAGCGGTTTTAGCGGTTCGCCCGGGTTGGTGGAAATGTAAAATTCAACCTGATCGAGCCCGTCGCGCCTAAACGGAATGTCATCCGCCTCATAATAATCATCAGCAGCGGCAAGAAAACGGACTTCAAACTTTGTTTTATCCATATACAGCTGCTTTAATTCGGAATGGATATTTTCAGTCAGCTTTCCTGCCCATTTTTTGCGCAAATCGCTGAGCTGCTTGGCTTCCAAATAAAGATCGCGTTTTACCGTCTGCAGTTCTTCTTGCAAAAGCTCTACATGATGGTCGCGGTTTACGATCGATTCAATTTCTTCTTCAATTTTGGACCCGTATTCCAGAATTTCTTCGATCGTGCTGCCGTATTTTCGTTTTAACTGGTTAATCTCATTCAGCCGCGCTTCAATCACGTTAAGCCGTTCCGGGTCAAATTCAAGCCCGTCAAGCCGGGAACGGATCGAGCGGGACATGTCTTCGAGCGTATAAAAACAACTTTGGACGGATTCCAAAATGTCAGAGAGCCCGCCATCCACTTCGGCCGCGGTTTCAAGATGGCTCATGGCAAGGCTGAGCCAGTCGAGGCCGTGCTGTTCCCCGGCAAGCGCTTCATACCCCGTGTTCAATGATTCAAACAGCCGTTCAAAATTGACGAGTTTTCGTTTTTCTTCCGCTAATTCCTCGTCTTCATGCAGCCTCAGCCCTGCGTTTTGGATTTCCTCATGCTGGAACTGGATGAGGTCAAGGCGCTGGGCAAGCTGCTGGTCGTTTTCATTCATTCTTTTTAACCGCCCGTAAACGGCTTCGTATTTTTTATATAATTTTTCGTAATCAAGGAGGGCCGTTTCGATCTCGCTTTGCCCGTACTGGTCAAGCAGCGGCAGATGGTACGTTTCGTTCAGCAGTTCCTGCGTTTCGTGCTGGCTGTGGATATCAATTAAAGTCGACCCGATTTCGCGCAGCACCGAAATCGTCACAAGTTTTCCGTTGATGCGGCAGACGCTTTTCCCTGTTTTCGATATATCGCGCTGCAAAATCACCATGCCTTCCTCAATCTCAATGCCGAATTCGCGGGCGCGCTCCATACACGGATGGCCGTCTTCGACCAGAAATAAACCCTCAATCTCAGCACGGTTTTCCCCGTGCCGGACAAACTCCGATGACCCTCTCCCGCCTGTTAAAAGCTGGATCGCATCGATAATAATCGATTTGCCGGCACCGGTCTCCCCTGTCAGGACAGTCAGCCCGGCTTCAAATGAGAGGGTTAGCGCATCAATAATGGCAAAATTTTTAATCGATAATTCCTGCAGCAATCAAACATCACCACTTTCTACAGCAACTCCAAAAAACGTTGCGAAACCGTTTCGGTCTCATCGTGATTTTTGCAAATGATCAAACATGTATCATCCCCGCACAAGGTGCCGATAATTTCTTCCCAATCCAGAATATCAATCAAAGCGCCGATTGCATGCGCGTTGCCGGGCAACGTTTTCAACACGATCAGGTGCCCGGCTGTATCAATGCTAACGAACGCATCCGTCATCGCCCGTTTCAGTTTCTGCATCGGGTTAAAGCGCTGGTCGGCAGGCAGGCTGTATTTGTACCTGCCGTTATTGAGCGGCACTTTGACAAGATGAAGTTCTTTTATATCCCTTGAAATGGTGGCCTGTGTCACATTAAAGCCGGCATTCCGCAAATGCTCGACAAGCTCGTCCTGTGTTTCGATATCATAATTGGTAATCACTTCCCTGATTTTGATCAAGCGCTGTCCTTTATTCATATCCTCACCTCAAGGATGCTCTTTTGTAAATATGCATCTACTTGTATGTTAGCGCATTTACAGGCAAATGTACAAGCAGCTTTTATCCGTAAACGGGCTTTTTTCCGGGTGCGAAACGCCTTTATTATAAAACAGCCTACCGGTTATCCAATAGGCTGCCAAATTATCCCTTCCTGAGTGCGGCATGGGCTTCTTCCACCACATCTTTTACGGTTACGCGCAACCGGTTGGCGCCGCCTTCTGTTTGGCCGGCGGGCTGGACGAGGTGGATTAAAAATTCAATATTTCCTTCCCCGCCTGTAATCGGCGAGAAGGAGAGGTTTTCCACCGAAAAGTTTTCCCGTAAGGCAAGCTGGATGATTTTTTCAATCACTTCGCGATGGACCTTTTTATCTTTTACAATCCCCTTCTTGCCCACCTGACCGCGCCCCGCTTCAAACTGTGGCTTAATCAGGGCGACAACATCGCTTCCAGGCGCAAGGAGCGTTTTTAATACCGGGAGGATCAGGGACAGGGAAATAAAGGACACGTCAATTGAGGCAAATTCCGGAATGCCCTTTGTGAAATCCTGTGGGGTAACATAGCGGAAATTTGTCCTTTCCATAACAACGACCCGCCCGTCCTGGCGCAGCTTCCATGCGAGCTGGTTATAACCGACATCAAGGGCATAAGACATTTTGGCGCCGTGCTGGAGGGCACAGTCGGTAAACCCCCCGGTCGAAGCGCCGATATCGAGGACAATTTTGCCTTTTACATCAAGGCCGAACACTTCCAACGCTTTTTCCAGTTTCAGTCCGCCCCGTGAAACGTACGGAAGGGGCTTCCCTTTTATGATGAGCGGCGCATCTGCAGCAATTTTTTCACCCGGTTTATCAAGGCGGGTCTCATTTGAAAAGACAAGCCCCGCCATTACCGCCCTTTTTGCTTTTTCTCTTGTTTCCATTAATCCGCGTTCTACGAGGAGAACGTCCACCCGTTCTTTTTTCATTTAAAATGAAGCCTTTCTTTGCTGTTTTTGAGGCAATATCTGCCGGACTTCCCGAATCAGCCGGTCCTTTGTCAGCCCAATTTCCTGCCACAATTCTTTTACGCTGCCGTGCTCGACAAAGCGGTCGGGAATGCCAATGCGGCGAATGATCCGGTCAGAGAAGCCGCGGTCACCCGCAAATTCCAGCACTGCGCTGCCAAATCCGCCGGCAAGCACGGCCTCTTCTACGGTCAATACCGGCATCCCGGTGTTGAAAACAGATTCGAGCATCGCTTCATCAAGCGGTTTGATAAAGCGCGCATTGACCACTTTAACCGATACCCCTTGCTTTTGCAAAAATTTCGCTGCTTCCATGGCCATCGGGATCGTCGTCCCGAATGTGAGAATGCACACGTCATTTCCTTCTTTCAGGACTTCCCAGGTGCCGAGCGGGATTTCCTTCAGTTCTTCATCAAGCGCCACGCCAAGGCCGTTGCCGCGTGGAAACCGCATGGCGATCGGCCCGCTGTCGTATTTTAAAGCCGTATAGACCATATGCCGGCCTTCATTTTCGTCTTTTGGCATCATTAACACCATATTGGGCAGGCTGCGCAAAAAAGCAATGTCAAACACGCCCTGGTGGGTTTCGCCATCCGCACCGACAAGGCCCGCCCTGTCGATCCCGATGAAAACATTTAAGTTTTGCCGGCAAATGTCGTGCACAACCTGGTCATACGCCCGCTGCAGGAATGTCGAATAAATTGCCAGAAACGGCTTCATGCCCTGGGTTGCAAGCCCCGCAGCAAAAGTGGCGGCATGCTGCTCGGCAATCCCGACATCATATACCCGCTCGGGGAGCTCCTGCTGGAACCGTTCCAGCTTCGAGCCGACTGTCATCGCAGGCGTAACCGCAACAATGCGCGCATCTTCCTTTGCAAGGCTAAGGACGGTATCACTGACGAGTTTGCTCCAGGCAGGAGGGGCATCCGCCGGTTTGATAAAATCGCCGGTTTCAATTTTATACTGCCCGGTGCCGTGCCAGGCGCCTTTCGTATCGTTCTCGGCCGGTTCATACCCTTTTCCTTTTTTGGTAATGACATGCAAAAGAACCGGGCCTTTCGTCTTTTTCGCATACTGGATATTTTCGAGCAATGCCTCAAAATGATGGCCGTCAACGGGGCCTAAATAAGTGAAACCGAGTTCTTCAAAAAAAATACCGGAGACAAGCAAATACTTCAATGAGTCTTTCAGCCGTTCCGCAGTGGCCGCAAGCTTTCCGCCGACAGCCGGAATTTTTTTCAGCAGGAACTCCAGTTCATCTTTTGCGCGCCGGTATTTATTTGCCGTCCGCAGTTTGCCGAGCACCTGGTGAAGCGCGCCGACGTTCGGGGCAATCGACATTTCATTGTCATTCAGCACAACGATGATATCCCGTTTTTCATGGCCGATATGGTTGAGCGCTTCAAATGCCATGCCGCCAGTCAGCGCGCCGTCTCCGATCACCGGGACAATATACGATTTTTCTCCTTTTAAATCGCGGGCGACCGCCATGCCCATCGCGGCGGACAAGGAAGTGGAACTGTGCCCGGTTTCCCAGACATCATGAATGCTTTCGTCCCGTTTCGGAAACCCTGAAAGCCCGTGGTATTGGCGCAATGAACCGAACTCTCCGGCCCGGCCGGTTAAAATTTTATGCACATACGACTGGTGCCCCACGTCCCAGAGGATTTTATCATTTGGGCTGTCAAAGCATTTATGCAGGGCAAGCGTCAATTCCACGACACCAAGATTCGGCCCGATATGCCCGCCGGTCTCAGACAGTGTTTCAATCAAAAAACGGCGGATTTCCGCGCTCAGTTGTTTCAATGCGGGGATGTCCATTTGTTTCAAAAAGGACGGGTCCTTGATCGATTCAAGATCCAATGCGGATCACTCGCTTTCCTCATCAATGTACGGCATCACTTACATCTATTATAAACAATCAACGCGTTTAGACAAGAAATACCTCATTTAAACAAACGCCGCCGGTTTTGCCGTTCCGGCCGTTCGTTTTGCGCCAAATGAACGACCGTTAATGGTCCCGCGTTTCGATCATCCCCGTCAGTTCCATTAGGGCGCCAGTTTCGGCGCCGGTTTCTGCGAGGCACTGCTTTGCAAGGCGGGTATGGCGCCTGAGTTCTTGTTTGGCGCCCTCAAGTGTTAAAAGAGCCGGATATGTACTTTTATGGCGGGATTCGTCGCTGCCGACCCGCTTGCCGATTTTTTCCTGTTCCCCCTCGATATCCAATATGTCATCCCGGATTTGAAAAGCGAGGCCGAGATGATCGGCAAATTGCCCGAATTTTTCCAGCTGCTCTGTTGACGCGCCGCCAATCAACGCGCCGGCAAGCACGCTGAAACGAAGCAGTTTGCCGGTTTTGTGGGCATGGATATATTGCAGTTCCCCGAGGGTCAGTGTTTTATTTTCGCCTTCCATATCCGCCACCTGCCCGGCGACCATGCCTTCCGGGCCCGCAGATTTTGCAAGGAGCGCAATCAGTTTTACCTTCAAAGCGTCATCCAAACCCGGATCTTCGGCAATCAGCCCGAAACTGTACGTCAAAAGGCCGTCGCCGGCAAGAATCGCCACCGCTTCGCCAAATACTTTATGGTTGGTCGGCTTTCCTCTCCGCAAATCATCATCGTCCATTGCCGGGAGGTCATCATGGATCAGGGAATAAGTGTGGAGCATCTCGACTGCACACGCGGTCTGCATGCCCCGCCCAACCGGTTTGCCGAGTGCGGATACGGTTGACAGCAAAAGAAGGGGGCGGATCCTTTTTCCCCCGGCCTGGAGGGAATAATGCATCGCGTCTTTTAATACAGCCGGCGCATGGAGATCCGCGATATATTGTGCCAGGTGTTTTTCAATTTTTTTCACATCATACGCAGGCTTCTGCACGGTTATTCCTCCTCCCGGATCTCAAAATCCTGCTCTTCGCCGTCTTCAGACATAATTTTTGCCAGCTGTTCCTCTACATTTTTCAATTTTCCATGGAGTAATTTGGATAGCTCCATTCCCTGTTTGTAAATGGAAATGGCTTCTTCGAGGGGCACATCCCCTTCTTCCAGTTTCCGGACAATGTCTTCCAGTTGCACCATTGCTTCTTCAAAAGTTAATGAATCAGCCATTTTCTTTCCCCCTTTCAATTTCATCCACCGTGCACAAAAGGCCGCCGTCCGTCAGCCGGACCCGGATCGTGTCACCCGTTTTGGCCTGGCTTGTTTTTTTCAGAATCGTTCCGTCTTCCGCCATGGCCAGGCTGTAGCCCCTTTCCATTACTTTCAACGGGCTCAGCGCTTCAAGGGCGGAAATATTTTTGGCAAAGCGATGCTGTTTCTCCCGCAAAACCGCTTGCATTTGCTTCACAAGGTTTGCTTCTAGGCTTGTGAAATTCCGCCGCGCCTGCAGCAGTTTCTGTTCAGGCCGGTTGCGCAAAAGCCGGCCGTGCAGATTGCGGGTTTGTTCCTCCGCTGTACCGATTAAGCGCCCCGCTTCTCTGTGCAGGCGGTCTGTAAGGCGGTCGGCTTGCTCCATTTGCTGGCGGATGAGCCGGTAAGGATTTGTAAAAACGGGCGACCGTTCGAGGTAAACAAGCCGGCTTTTTTCATGGCGCACTTTCTCCCGCATGTTCCGTATTAGGCGCGTCTGCAAATATAATATTTTTTCCCGCACGTCATCAATATGGGGAACGGCAAGTTCAGCTGCAGCAGTCGGCGTCGGCGCCCGCAAGTCTGCCACAAAATCGGCGATCGTAAAATCCGTCTCATGCCCGACAGCAGAAATCACCGGGATATTTGACGCAAAGATCGCCCGGGCCGTTATTTCTTCATTAAAAGCCCACAGTTCTTCGATGGAGCCGCCGCCCCTTCCGACAATCAGCACATCCGCTCTGCCGATCCGGTTTGCCTGTTCAATTGCCTTTACAATCGAAGGGGCAGCATTTTCCCCCTGGACAAGGGCCGGATGTAAAATGATTTCAGCGACCGGATATCTCCGCCTGATGGTGGTGATGATATCGCGGACAGCAGCCCCTGTCGGCGATGTGATCACCCCGATGACTTTTGGGTAAGCCGGGATGGGTCGGCGGTTTTGAAACAGGCCCTCTTTCTCCAGTTTTTCTTTGAGCTGTTCAAAAGCAAGATAAAGTGCGCCGATTCCGTCAGGCTGCATGCTTTTCACATACAGCTGGTAACTGCCGCCTGCTTCATAAACAGATACGGACCCTGTGGCAAGCACTTTCATGCCGTTTTCCGGCATAAATTTCAATGTCCGGTTTGCAGAAGCAAACATGACCGAAAGCAGCCTCGCTTTTTCATCTTTTAACGTAAAATACATATGGCCGCTTGAATGCCGTTTGAAATTGGAAATTTCCCCTTTTACATGGATATCGTTTAAATAAGGGTCCGCGTCAAATTTCCGTTTGATATATTTTGTCAGCGTGTGTACGGATAAATATTGCAAAGCCTTTTTCCACCACCTTTCTCATGCATGAAGAAAGCTGCCTTCCCGCCGGAAGTCAGCTTTCTTTTAATGCGGCCTGCTTCCCGCACAAATGCCCCCCGGCACACTTCCGGACGAAGAGCGGCTTTCCGGGAAAAAATGCCGTGGCGGCAGGGCAGCCTGTTTAACGGCGCAAGCGTTTTGCGGCTTTTACTGTATTGGAAAGCAGCATGGTAATCGTCATTGGCCCTACGCCGCCCGGGACAGGAGTAATATAGGAAGCTTTTTCCTTTACTTCATTAAAGTCCACATCCCCGCACAGCTTCCCGGACTCGTCACGGTTCATCCCGACATCAATGACAGCAGCACCCGCTTTGACAAAATCCGCTTTGATGAATTTCGCTTTGCCGACAGCGCTGACCAAAATATCCGCCTGGCGGGTGAAAGATTTTAAATCCGCCGTTTTGGAATGGCAGTATGTGACGGTCGCATTTTCATTGAGGAACAGCTGGCCGCATGGTTTGCCGACAATATTGCTGCGGCCGATCACGACAACATGCTTTCCTTCGATCCGGATGCCCTTTGACTTCACCATCTTTAAAATCCCGTGGGGGGTGCAAGGCAAAAAAGCGTCCTGGCCCGTCATCATCCTTCCGATATTTACCGGATGGAAACCGTCCACATCTTTCTCTGGGCTGATCGCTTCCACGATCTTTTGCGCATTGATATGGGGCGGCAAAGGAAGCTGGACGAGAATCCCATGAATGTCAGGATCTTCATTTAAGGTTGCAATATGTCCGAGCAATGCCTGTTCCGGCACGTCCCCGGGAAGCTCGATTAAAACGGATTTCATCCCGAGCGCGCGGCACGCTTTTTCTTTGTTTTTGACGTATGTACGTGAAGCCGGATCGTTTCCGACTAATATGACGGCAAGCCCCGGGGTAATCCCCTGTTGCGTTAGCTGCTCCACTTCCGCCTTTATCTCTTTTCTGAGTGCTTCGGCCAGTTGTTTTCCGTCAATGATTTCCGCTTCCATTATCCATCCCCCGTTACTTAGATTCAATCGAGTCTTTCATTTGATTCAAAACGCCGTTAATAAATTTGGCGGATTTTTCATCTGCAAACCGTTTGGCAATTTCGAGCGCTTCGTTGATTGCCACATTAGCGGGCACATCTTCCGCATACATCAGTTCGTAAGCGGCAAGGCGCAAAATATTGAGTTCCACTTTTGCAAGCCTGTCAAGCGTCCAATTTTCAAGATGCCGGCTGACCATGGCGTCGATTTTCGCGAGATGTGTTGCCGTTCCGTTTACCAATTTCTCCAGATAATCATCACTTTCCTGCCCGTCCAGCGCATTCCGGATCGCATCCTCCGGGCTCGCTTCATTCATATCCATCTGGAATAAAGCCTGAAGCGCTTTTTCGCGGGCGGTTCTTCTTTTCATCATTCGGCAGTAACTCCTTTAAAAAGCTCAAATTCGCATGCTTTTATTGTAACAGAAAGGCAGGACCAAAAAAAGGCCAGGACGCTTTGCCCGGACCCTTTTTCTCTTACTCTTCCGCCTGAAATTCAGGCTCCGCTTTTTGCGTATCAAATTGAATGCCGACAATATGAATATTCACTTCAGACGCTTCCAGGGCTGTCATATTGAGCAAAGCCTGGCGGATATTATCCTGGACTTCCTGGGCAACTGCCGGAATGGAAACGCCAAAATTCATGGTGCAATAGACATCGACTTTAATGCCGTCATCATTCAGTTCCACTTTTACGCCTTTTCCGTGGTTTTTCCTTCCAAGGCGCTCCACAACGCCGCTTGCGAAATTGCCGCGCATTTGGGCAACCCCCTCGACTTCGGAAGCAGCAATGCCCGCAATAACTTCAATCACCTCAGGGGCAATTTCCACTTTTCCGAGGCCGTCTTCATCATGATGCATCTCCAACATTTGGTTATCTTCTGCCATCTTCAACACCTCCTCTATTTACACGTTATTTCATTACATCATATTTTTCAAGGAATTTCGTGTTGAAATCCCCTTCGACAAAAACTTCATGCTCGAGGAGGCGCTGATGGAACGGAATCGTTGTGTGGACGCCTTCCACGGCAAATTCGCTGAGCGCGCGCCTCATGCGGGCAATTGCCTCATCGCGCGTCGCCCCGTAGGCAATGAGCTTGGCAATCATGGAATCATAATACGGCGGAATGCTGTAACCCGGATATACGGCCGATTCCACGCGGATGCCGATCCCGCCCGGCGGCAGATAAAAATTAATTTTGCCCGCAGACGGCATAAAATTCTTTTCAGGATTTTCGGCATTGATTCGGCATTCGATTGCCCAGCCGCTCCATGTGACCTCATCCTGCTTTAAGGATAACGGTTCACCGGATGCCACAAGGATCTGTTCTTTGACGAGATCCACGCCGGTGACCATTTCTGTAACCGGGTGTTCCACCTGGATGCGGGTATTCATTTCCATAAAGTAAAACTTCTGGTTGCGGTGGTCGAAAATAAACTCGATTGTGCCGGCCCCCGTATAGTCAACAGCTTTTGCCGCTTTCACGGCAGCCTGCCCCATTTCTTCGCGCATTTCGCTCGATAGCGCCGGGGACGGGGATTCTTCAAGCAGTTTTTGCAGCCGCCGCTGGATGGTGCAATCCCGTTCGCCCAGGTGGATCACATTGCCGAATTTGTCAGCCATGACCTGGATTTCAACATGGCGGAAGTCTTCAATATATTTTTCAAGGTAAACACCCGGGTTGCCGAAAGCAGTCGCGGCTTCCTGCTGGGTGATGTGGATGCCTTTTACAAGCTCTTCATCATTCAAGGCCACGCGGATCCCTTTGCCGCCGCCGCCGGCCGTTGCCTTAATAATCACCGGATAGCCGATTCTTTGTGCGACTACTTTTGCTTCTTCTGCATCTTTTACAAGCCCGTCCGAACCCGGGACAATCGGCACGCCCGCTTTTTTCATGGTTTCGCGTGCCACATCTTTCGCGCCCATTTTCGCAATGGCTTCCGGGCTTGGCCCGATAAACTCAATATTGCATTCTCGGCAAAGCTCGGCAAAATCGGCATTTTCGGCAAGGAATCCGTAACCGGGATGGATCGCGTCACAGCCTGTCAAAGTTGCTGCGCTGATGATGTTGGCAAAATTTAAATAACTGTCTTTCGATGCTTTCGGGCCGATGCAGTACGCTTCATCGGCAAGCTGGACATGCAGCGCATTTTTGTCCGCTTCCGAATAAACGGCAACGGCTTCGATCCCGAGGTCGCGGCAGGCACGAATAATCCGGACCGCAATTTCGCCCCGGTTTGCAATCAAAACTTTTTTAATCATGAAAGTCCGCTCCTTACTTTGTCTTTACCAAAAATAACGGCTGGCCAAATTCAACCAGCTGCCCGTCTTTGACGAGGATATCTACAATTTCGCCTTCCACTTCCGCTTCGATTTCGTTAAACAGCTTCATCGCTTCAATCATGCATACAACCGTATTCGGGCTGACTTTGGAGCCGATTTGCACATACGGTTCATCTTCCGGGGAACCCGCCTGGTAAAAGGTGCCGACCATCGGCGACACGATTTTATGCAGATTTTCGTCGGCTGCTTGCGCCGGGGCTTCAGGCTGCAGGTTTTCTGCAAGCTGGCGGGGCTCAGCAGGCATTTGCGGGGGTGCGGAAACCTGGGCCATTTCGCGCACCGGGCGTTCAATGACTTGAACGCCGGTGTTTTTCTTCATTTTGATGACGGTCCCGTCATTTTCAAATTCAAATTCATCGAGGTTTGAACGGTCCACAAGCTCGATCAAAGCCTGGATTTCCTCTACTTTTAGCATATATGACACTCCTTCGTTTTTTCAGCTTCCAAAATTGTTAACAATTTATGAATAACTATCCATATCATACGATAACCGGAGGCAAAAATTCAATGATTTGTATAAAAAACGGATTTCCGGCACGTTGCAAAAATGCCCTTCCCTGCTTGGAGCAAAAGGAATGAAGCGTTTTACGGAAATTTAAAATCACGCGCAAATCTATTTTTCAATCATTTTTTAAATATAGAAAAAAGCCCGGCAAAAAAGCGGGGCCCCCTTGTTATTCCGCACAGAAAAAAGGGCTGTAACCGCCCCCTATTCTGGCTTTTCTTAATTTGTCTGAAATTCCACAGCCAGTTTTGGCGTATTGCCCAACTCCTGGTTCACAAGCTTGACAATCTCATTTGCAGCCGCTTTATCATGCTTTTTCGATTTGACGGTTACGACCACTTCATCGCCGTCCGCCTGAACGAGCGCATCCTCATATCCTTTTGCTTTGATCAGGCTTTCTAAAACCTGTTCTTTATTCGCCGTCTCCGTCAATTTTTTCATTTCATCCATCGCCTTGCTTTTTTCATCCGGCGTCAGGTCGGTCGATGCAAGTTTATTGGTCAGTTCTTCCTGCTTTTTGCTCATTTCATCCTGCCGCTCAAGGCGGAGCGTCTCAAACACTTCATCACTGGCAGACTTTGTTGTCAGTTTGATTTTTTGCGAACCGGAATCCTTTTCCTTTGTTGCCGCCGATTCCTTTTCTTTCTCTTGCCGGGTAACCTGATTCGTTGTTTTCGGTTCCGCCGTCACATAGTACACGGACAAAACCACAACAAGGCTTAACATGGTCAACAGCCAGACTGTTTGTTTTTTCAAAAGCATACCCATCCTCCTCATTCTTTTTTTGGCATGACGGAAACACGGTAACTTGCGATGTCAAGGGCGCTTGCAACAGCTTCTTTTACCGATTTTTGGATGGAGACATCGCCGCCGCCGCTACAAACGACTAACACCCCTGTGATCTCTGGCTTCCTTGTTTCCGTTACAAGGGGCACTTCCTTGTCCCCGTTTTGGACAATGACGACTTTATCATCCTTTGAAATGCTGTCAATTTTCCGTTCCCCGCCGTTTTTATCTGTTTCGGTTGTTGTTTCATTCCGGATGGTGGCGTTTTTCTCATACACTTTGCTTTCTGATGCGGCCACATTCACCCGTACGTTTACGGAGCCGACGCCCTTGATTTGTTCCAGAATGCTTTTCAGTTCTTTCTCATATTGGTTTTCGTACGTGGAGATCGATTTTGATTTTTTGGAAGTGCCTGCACCGAATGCGGCTGTCCCTTTTCCGCCTGCCGTTTTTACGGGTGAAGATGCAGTCAGCGCTTCGTTTTTTTCGCTTGAATGTCCGAAAAGGTCATTGATAAACATCATCCCGAGACCGGAAATCAGTAGTACGGTTAACAGCACAAGCTTTTTCTTTTTATCAGGCGGGCCAGATGGCAGCCATTTTTCTTTCAGTTTTTTGAACGGTCCCTGGTTACGATCCATTTTCGTTTTCAAGCCCCCCTTCGAAACGGAGATCAATTTTTTCTTTATTGATTTTCCAGCGGTTCGACAACATGGCAATGATCGATTGCTGCTCGCGTGTGCTTTGTTTTTCTGTTTGTTTATCCGCCCCGATTTCAACCGGTTTAACGGCAGCAACAGCTTCTTTTTCGTTTTGCGCTTTCAGATAGACACGGACTTTTTTTACATCCGAAGCTTTTAAAGCGGTAAGATCCCCGCTTTTGGCCCCGTCTTTCCACTCGACCGTGATTTTTGAAATTGATTTTCCAAACGCTTCCTCTACCTCCCCTTCCGCATCTTGCTTCAGTTGGACAGCCATTTGTTGTAATGTATATTCCTGCTGTATGGCATTTATTTCTTTTTTCTTCGTTTCAAGCGCATTTTCTTCCGCAGACGGGCTTGAAATTCTGGAATTCCCCAATTTTTCCATCCAAATGGCAGGATCGGCGGAAAAAAGCCGGAATATCGGTGTGACAATAATGGCAATGAGCAAAAGCCCGGTCACAAGCTTTGTATATTTCCGCATCCCGGAGTCGGGCAGAAGCATGTCCGTTATGGCCGCCAAAAGGATAAAAATGATGATGTTCAGCACCCATTTTGTCAAAACGTCCACAAGGTCTCCCCCCTTAACGCATCATCATCGTAAGATTGCCCGCCGTAACGATGATCGTAATGCTGAGAAAAAACATGATGGTCACAATCGCGAGGGCGGCAAATACGTACAGCATGTTTTTGCTGATGATATCAAGGCAGCTGATGACCGGCCCCCCGCCGAGCGGCTGCAAAAGGGCGGAAGCAAGCTTGAACATGAACGACATGGCGAAAATTTTGATGGCTGGAAACGCCGCAATGAGCAGCACAATGGCAACCCCGGCAATGCCGAGCGTATTTTTCAAAAGGACGGAAGCGCTGATCACCGTATCGGCGGCATCCGTCAGCATCCGCCCGACAACCGGAACAAAATTGCCGGTCACAAATTTTGCGGTACGGACCGCAAGCCCGTCCATCACCGCCGTTGCCGTCCCCTGAACGGACAAGGCGCCTAAAAACACAGCCATAAAAGCGCCGAGTATGCCGATCCCGATATTGCGCAACAGACCGGCCAGCTGTGTTGCTTTATGCTGTTCCGAGAGGGTGCTGACGACGCCTAAAAGTGTTGAAAGCAGCAGAAGCGGCAGCACGATGATCTCGACCAGCATGCCGCTTGTACTGGAGAGAAAAATAATGGCCGGGTGAAAAAAGGCTGCCGAGCCGGCGCCGCCTGATGTGGAAAGCACAGCCAGCAAGAGCGGCATCAGCGCCAGGATAAAACCTTTCATTGTCCGGATCGCCTCAAGCGCGTATTGAAGGGCGACATGAAAACTGTTCAGGGCAATAATGACGAGCACCATGAAAACAACCGCGTACGCAATTTTGCTGATCGTCCCTTGCTGGAATGAATGATGCAGGTTTTCCAGCAGGATGCTTAAAATCGTAAGGATGATAAGGGAGCCTAATAGTTTTGCGTTGATCAGCAGCTCCTGGAAAATATACGAAAGCAGCCCTTTCAGCCAGGCTTGCAAGGAAAAATGCTTCTCACCTTTCATAAAATCCATAAGGCTCCCTTTCTGGCTTTCCGGCAAGTATCCGCCGTATTTGCTGACAATGTCGTCCCAGTAGTTTTTCAGTTCTGATAAGTCCAATTGATTCAATTGTCCATCGACCATTTTTTCCGGAATATTCTCCTGTTTGTCCGTATTTTCCGAAGCGGCGGATGCCGACTGTGCGAAGAAACAGAAGGCAAACAGAATGAAAAGTGCGATGCATATTTTTTTGTGCCCCATATCCTCAACTCCCTGCACGCGGAACGAGATTGACAATCGTTTCGATCAGCACGGTAAGAATGGGGATGGCCATTGTCAAAATAATGATTTTGCCGGCCAGCTCCACCTTTGCCGCAAGTGCCCCCTGCCCGGCATCTTTTGTAATATTGGCTGCAAAATCGGCAATATAAGCGACGCCGATGATTTTCAGGATCGTTTCGATATACATCGTGTCGACATTCCCTTTTTGGGCAATTTTTTGCAGCAGGTGGATGATTTCGTATATCTTGTCCACCAGAAAAAGAAAGATAAAACAGCCGGCAAAAAGCGTCAGCAAAAAGGCAAAATTCGGTTTCTGCTCTTTTAATATGAGCGCAAGGAAAGTCGTGATGAGCGCCACACCCGCAATTTGCAAAATTTCAATGGGAAATCCCCCCTTTTTTCCCGGCTTATTGAAAAAGAAAGACCGTTTTGATTTTGGAAAACAAATCCCCTACGATGGATGCCACTAAAAACAAAATGTAAAGAAAACCGAGAAGCGTGACCCATTGCGCATATTCTTTTTTGCCGACCTGGTCCAGAATCGTGTGGAGAAATGCCACAACAATCCCGACCCCGGCAATTTTAAAAATGATGTCCACATCAATGCCCATTGCTTTTCCCCCAATATGATCCGTGAGACTTTAGATCAGTAAAATAGCGATCAGTAAACCCGTGAGGACGCCAAGGCTTTTTGCCATTTTTTCATAGCGGAGCTGCCTTTCGTGCGCTTCTTTTTCTTCCCTTTCTAAATGTGAAAGGGCCAGGAGCAGCTGCTTTTGCTCGGTATAGCGGTCATGTTTGCCCAGGTTTTCCCCGAGCTGCCGCAATACTTCATACTCGTTTTCTTTCAGGGCCGTCAGTTTCCAAATTCCGTCAAGGCTTTTTTCCCACGCTTCTTTGACCGTTGTTTCCAATGTGGTCAACTGGCTGGCAAAGGAACGGAAGAAGGCGGCAGCCGGATCCGGGAGCTGGCCTGATAGTTTTCTTGCCGCTTCATGCAGCGGGGTATGCCCGTACATGATTTCCACTTCCAGTGCCTGAAGCGCGTTTTGAAAAATTCTCAGCTGGCGGGGGCGTTCGCTTAACCGTTTTGCTGCCTCAAAGCCGATGAAACTGGTGGCGAGCACAATCAGTGCTGCTCCAAAAAGTTTAAGCACGGGAAACACCTTCACCGGTACGGATGATGTTCCCTTCCGCATCGCGGACCGCTGTTACCCTTCCCGGCCGGCTCCCCCGTGACAGTTCGAGAAAGCGGTCAAACGCATACGATTCGAGGATTTTCTTTAAAATTGGGCGTTTTTGGATATCCCGGAAGTTTTCCCCGTGCGTTGTCATGACGAGCGAAATGCCCGCATTTACCGCCTCCATAATCGCCGCCGCATCTTCTTCGCGGCCGATCTCATCCACGACAATGACATCCGGGCTCATCGACCGGATCAGCATCATCATCCCTTCCGCTTTCGGACAGGCATCCAGCACATCGACCCTTGGCCCGAAATGGAGTTGCGGGATGCCATGGACGCAGCCGGCAATTTCAGACCGTTCGTCGACAATCCCCACTTTGGCAGGCGAAATCCCGCGTTCCGGGATGCCGCTTGAAATCAGCCGCGCGATATCCCTTAAAAAAGTCGTTTTTCCGGTCTGGGGCGCCCCAATGATCATCGCGGACAGCCAGCGCCCGTTGTGAAGGGCGAAAAGATAAGGATCCGCAGTCCCGATTTTTTCCCGGGCAATCCGGATATTAAAAGATGAAAAATAGCGGATCGCCTTTACTTGTCCATTTTCAAGAATGACTTTCCCCGCGAATCCGACACGGTGCCCGCCGCTGATCGTGACGTATCCCTTTTTCAGCTCTTCTTCAAGGGCGTAAAAAGAGAAATTCGCAAGCCGGTTGATCAGCTGCTCAGCATCGCTCTCCGTTGGCGTATAGCGCAAAAAATGCGGGATTCCTTTTGAAGTAATTTCAAGCGGGCGGTTTACGCGGATGCGGATTTCTTCCACATCTTCGAGCATGTCCCCCAACTTTTCCAGCTGTTTGGATAAGGTTTTCGGCAAAATGCCCAGCAAATCTTCCATCTTCATCCCTGCTTTCAAAACATACAGTTTGGTTCATGGATAGTACAATCTATTCGCCGGGTTTGAAAACTATGACAAGGAAGCGAGGCAGATGCTGAAAGTTTAAGTTATTTATAACATGATTATGTAAACTTATTTTTGCCTGTCTCTTGCCGGAAAAGCAAAAAAGCTTGGCGCCGTTTGGGACGCCAAGCTTTTTTCAAAGAAATCAGGCACGGGACACGTATGAACCGTCCGTTGTATTGATGATCAATTTATCGCCTTCATTGACAAAGAAAGGCACCTGTACCGTCAGGCCGGTTTCAAGCGTGGCCGGTTTGGACCCGCCTGTTGCCGTATCGCCCTTTACCCCCGGTTCTGTATGGATAACTGTCAGCGTGACCGTATTCGGGAGTTCAATGCCGAGCGTTTCTCCCTGGTACATGATCATTTGCACTTCCATGTTTTCCAGCAAGTATGGCAGCTCATCTTTAATTTGGGCGCTGCTCAGCTCGATTTGTTCATACGTTTCCGTATCCATAAATACGTGCTGGTCGCCGTTTGCATATAAATACTGCATTCTCCGGTTGTCGATCTGTGCCCTTTCAACTTTTTCGCCGGCACGGAACGTTTTTTCCTGGATAGCGCCGGTACGCAAATTGCGAAGCTTCGAGCGCACAAAAGCGGCGCCTTTTCCCGGCTTAACATGCTGGAAATCGAGGACGCGCCAGATGCCGCCGTCCACTTCAATCGTTAAGCCGGTGCGAAAATCGTTTACTGAAATCATATTTTTCCTCCTACATGTTCATTCGATCCCCTGTTGAGGGCTGTAACTATTATAATATAATCAGTTCTTTTGCGGAATGCGTCAGCAATTCATTCGAATTTTCGGTAATCACCGTATCGTCTTCAATCCGGACGCCGCCGACACCCGGCACATAAATGCCCGGTTCGATGGTGACAACCATACCCGGTTCCAAAGTATAGGCCGAGCGCATGGAAAGATTCGGGCCTTCGTGGATTTCAAGGCCGATCCCGTGCCCAAGGGAATGGCCGAACGCATCGCCATAACCTTCCCGGGCGATATAATCGCGGGAAATGGCGTCTGCTTCAATACCGGACATGCCCGGTTTGATGTTTTGGACGGCAAGCAGCTGCGATTCCAGCACAATATTGTAGATTTTCTTCAATTGCCCGGAAGGCTCGCCGACCGCAACCGTCCTTGTAATATCCGAACAATAGCCTTTATAGAGCGCGCCGTAATCCATCGTAACCAAATCGCCTTTTTCGATCACCTTGTCCGTCGCCACCCCGTGCGGCATGGCAGAGCGGAGGCCGGATGCGACAATGGTATCAAATGAAGAAGCAGTCGCGCCGCATTTCCTCATGAAAAATTCCAGTTCATTGGAAACTTCCAATTCCGTGACGCCCGGTTTTAAGAAGTCAAGGATATGTTTAAAGGCAGCATCCGCAATATCCGCAGCCTCTTTTAATATCTTAATTTCCGCATCTGTTTTGATCAAGCGCAAATTTTCAACAAGGCCGGAAACCGGGACCAGTTCCGCATTGAGCAGCCCTTCATACGTTTTAAAAAGCGCATAGCTCATATGGTCCTGCTCAAACCCGAGCCGTTTGATCCCCATTGCTTCCACCTGTTTGGCCACTTCCTGTTCCACCGGCCCCTGATGCTGGACGATTTCGTAGCCTTCACACTCTTTCGATGCCTGCTCGACATAGCGGAAGTCCGTAATAAATTTTGCCGCTTCCCCGGATATAAGGACAATCCCGGTAGTCCCCGTAAAATTGGACATATAGCGGCGGTTATACGGGCTTGTAATGAGCAAGCCGTCAATACCGGCCTGCGGAAATGTTTCTCTCAGTTTCTCCAGTTTTAACATCTTTCTTCCTCTCCCTTTTCTGCCTCAAGCAAGGCCATGAGGGCAAGCTCATAGCCGTACAGCCCGAAGCCTGCAATTTGCCCCTGCGCAACAGCCGCCGTTACAGAATGGTGGCGGAATTCCTCGCGGGCATGGATGTTCGAAATATGTACTTCAATCACCGGCAGGCGGATGGCACTGATCGCGTCCCGCAAAGCATAGCTGTAATGCGTGAACGCGCCCGGATTGAAAATAATCCCTGCAAAGCCTTCATCCCCGGCAGCGTGCAGCTTGTCAATCAGGGCGCCTTCATGGTTGGATTGAAAAAAACCGATGGCGACGCCGTGCTTCCGGGCCGCCGCTTCCATGCGCGCCATCAATGCCTTAAGCGAATCTCTCCCGTAAATGCCGGGTTCCCTTTGCCCGAGCAAATTCAGATTTGGGCCGTTTAATACGAGGTATTTTTTCATTTCAAGCACCTTTTTCCCATATTTAACGTGCCCATTTTACCATAAATTGAAGAAAATTTCTATTTTTTAACTTTCCGGCCGGCACCCGCCCGTTTCGATTTATGGGAGCGGGTTCGACTGCCTCTCCAGTTTTCTTTTAAAAACCCGGCTTCTTTCATACTCAAAAGAAATCGAATAACCGATAAACACCCCGTAGAGAATGTAAATGCAACAGCAGGTAATGATCGTATTGGCATCCAGTTTGAGAAAAGGTTTCATGCCGGGAAAAATCGGATTCAGCACAATCAGGACGGCTGCGCACAGGCAAAGCCCGTAGATCGCGCCCACCCACATCGATTTCAATTTTTTAAAGAAAAGATAATAGACAAGGGCGCAGCCGGTAGAAAACAATCCGTATGCCAATATGGAAACGATTTTTCCGATCCACATTTTGCGCCAAGATCCTACTGTAAATGGTTCAAGCAGGACATTCGGTTCAATCGCCGTAAAATGAAAAGAAAAGCATAAATAGGCAACCAGGCTCCAAATGATCCCGCCCGCAAATCCGGTCACAAGCACCATTTGAAAAAAGGTCATGGAATGCTCCTGGTTTTTTAATACTTTGCTGCCATTTTCCATATTTTCCACTCCTTCACATGTGACGGCATGCATCTTTTCTTTCTTATCTTTCCCACAAGTCTTTCCCCTAGTCGTATTTAAAATGATTTAGTAAAATAAGAGTGAATATCGTTTCGGAAATCCACTCCGTTTTCAGGTTAAACGGGAAAGAAGCATTTGAAATTCAGGTTTGGGGGAAAAGAAATTGACAAAACCAGTTTATGGCGGCCAGGCAGTCGTGGAAGGGGTTATGTTCGGCGGAAAGCGGCATTCGGTCACTGCCATCCGCCGCAAAAACAACCGGATTGACTTCTTTTATCTGCCAAAAGAGACGCGCCCGTCCATTCAAAAATTGAAAAAAATTCCGTTTTTGCGCGGGATCATTGCCATCATTGAATCATCCGCAAACGGAGCAAAGCATTTGAATTTTGCAAGCGAGCGGTATGATGTTGACCCGGAAGAAGACGAAAAACGGCAGGAAGCAGCCCCCGCAAGAACAACGGTGGTGCTCGGCGTGGCTGCTGCCGGCGTCTTGTCCTTTTTGTTTGCCAAATTTTTCATGACGCTTATTCCCGTCTTTCTGGCAGAACTGGCAAGGCCGTTTTTTCCCGGCGATGCCGCGCAAATTCTCATTGAAGGCGCGTTTAAACTGCTGCTCGTGCTTTCGTATATTTATTTGATTTCTTTAACGCCGTTTATCAAGCGGGTATTCCAATACCACGGGGCTGAACATAAAGTCATCAATACATTTGAAAACGGGCTTGCCCTGACCGTTGAAAACGTCCGCTCGCAATCGAGGCTGCATTACCGGTGCGGCAGCAGTTTTATTCTGTTTACCGTGATTGTGAGCGTCCTGATTTATACGCTTGTCCCGACAGATCCGCTCTGGCTCCGCATCACCGACCGGATTTTGCTCATTCCGGTCGTGCTCGGCACGGCGTTTGAAGTCCTTCAGCTGACCAATAAAGTCCGCCATATTCCGGTTCTGAAGTATCTTGGCTATCCGGGCCTGTGGCTGCAGCTGTTAACGACAAAAGAGCCGGATGACAAGCAAATTGAAGTCGCGATTTCCTCCTTTCAGGCGCTGCTTGAACTGGAATCGAGTGATACGGCTTCTGCCGCCCGTTAAAAACGGCGTTTGAAATTTCCAGCGCATGGGAATACATTTACTATCACAAGCTTGTTTGTGCGACGGGGAATCAACCTCAAAATAAAAACGGCCGGATCCGTATAAACTGATAGAATGATGGAAAAAATGGTTGGGAAAACATGTGGAGGTGGCTTTTGTTGAAGACGCGTCAATGGATCATCGCCGGCATTTTTCTTTTGGCCCTGGTCGGCCTGGGTTCCTCTTTGTTTCATGAGCCGGTTGTATTCTTGAAAAGGGTGTTGATAGCCTTCATTTTTGCGGCAGTGCTTTTGGCTGGCATGCGTTTCCTGCTCAAGAGAAGCACGAATGTTTCCAACCAGGAACAAAAAGCATTTTTAAAAGCCGCCCGCAAATCCAGGAAAAGAATGAAAAAAAGGAATATGAAGGTCCATACTGTCCACACGGTTAAATTTTCAAAACGGCCGCTGCGCAAAAAATCCAATGTCCAGTTAACCGTGATTGAAGGCAAAAAGGGCAAAAAGAAAAATCGAGCTGTCTACTAAGCTCGATTCTTTTTTATTAATAGGGCCACGTTTTCAGAAACGTTTCTGTTTTTTTCCGGCCCGCCTCAATTAAGGCTGCTTTTTGTGCGGCGGAAAGCTGAAAATCTGTAGCAGTTACGCCATCTGCAGCGATAAAAATTATGTCTTTTTCCAGTTTTCTTGAAATATAGCGGGCATCATGGGCGTCTTTCATCGTCTTGAACAGGGCATCGAACAGCTGGATCGCATTTTTTATCTCCACATCCGGCTCTTCCGGTTGTTTCGGGCTGAGCGTAATGCCGAGCACCGGCCGCGCCTTTTTTTCTTCCGGTTTGACAAACAACCACATCGGAAAATTGCTTAATACCCCGCCGTCTACAATGAGGCTTGTGCCTTCCAGCGAGCGCAACCGTACCGGTTCGAAAAAATATGGAATGCTGCAGCTCATCCGAATGGCCTTTGCCACCGGAAAGGTTTGCCATGGAACCCCGTAACGTTCCAGGTCATCCGGCAAAACAACAAGCCGGTTATGGGTAAGATCGGATGCCGTGAAATAAAGGGAGCCTTTTGGAACATCTTTGAACGTGTACACACCTTTAGATGCGAGTTTTTCCCCGATCCATTCCTCAAACGCGGTGCCCCTGTACAACCCGAGCCGCCAATACAGCAGCAGCCATTTCGCAAACGGCACCGGCAGCAGCGGTTTTCGCTGGTCAAGAAACGCGGCCGTGTCTGTTTCCGCAAGCATTTGCTTCATTTCGCCGCTTGTATAGCCTGCAGCCCGCAGCCCTGCAAAAACGGAGCCGACGCTTGTGCCGGCCAGCCGTTTAAACGTAAATCCCTTTTTTTCCAAAACTTCCAGTGCCCCGATGAGCGCAAGGCCTTTTATGCCTCCGCCGGAAAACACCGCGTCAATCTCCATGGAAATCCACCCTTGGATTTGCACCGGGCGTTTCGGTTTGTTGGTCAGAAAAAATGCGGAATGTTGGCAGGATGCCCCGCTTGAACGAAAGATGAAAAAAATGCTTTTTTATTATTTTAGCGCATAAGGAAAGGAATTAGAACAAAGAGTTCATACGGGATTATAACCGCGCCATGCTCCTGGTTAGCACAGCCCGTGCTTCTTTTACCATTTCTTCTAATAATTGGGCAACAGACGGGCAGTCCTCAATAAGGCCGGCAATTTGGCCCCCTGCAAAAAGCGGTTTCAACCTTGCCAGTTTTTCCGGCGTAGTATTGGGGCGGGGATGTTCATCCCGGATGACAGATACGGATTCCCCCTTCTGATCCGTATACACGACAGGCACGATTTCATCTTGAAAGCGGTTTGCTTCTATGGCCGCTTTCGCCCTCATTTGGCTCGTAAAAGCAAAGGCATCCTGCGCTTCCCGGCTGATGTGGAATTGCTTTGCGACATTTTCCGCTGTTTCCGGCATGCTGTCTGTCCCGTACATTTTCTTCAATTTTTCATTTACAAATCTCCATCCGATCGTTGTGTCAAACATTTCCAGATTTCCCCTCGGGTAGCCGTTTTCCGGCACTGCCTCGATGATCACATCTGCAGAACCGGCTACTGCCGGTAAATCAACGGTATATTCGATATTTGCCTTTATCCTTTCAGCGTCTACCCCCCGTTGATTTTCCCCCTCGCCAGCCCTTTTCCATGACGGATCCGATTATGTTTTCCGCTTGATGCAGGATGTCAGGCCGGACATCTACCAGCCTGACTTTGAAACCGCCGAGTGCGGCCGGATCGAGATAAACTTTTGCGCTTGCAATGGCTGTCGCTGCTTCTCCAAATCCCGTGGCGATCAGCTTTACCTTGCCGTCAAACGTTGTTACATCACCCGCCGCAAATATGCCTTCGATGTTTGTCCGCATCGCCGAATCTACGACAATCGCATTCTTATCAAAATTCAATCCAATCTTTTTCATCACGTTTTTGCTGTCAATATTCGAATTAAAGTTTTTTAACCATTTTTCCGATTATTCTTTTAACCGGTGTTTTGTAAGCAGAAAAAAACGGAGCATCGCTTTGCTCCGTTTTTTCTCAACTATTCCGCTTACAAGCCGCATTTTAATTGCGCGCCGCAGTTATCGCATGTATTGCAGCCGCCGATTTCCTTCACTTTCCCTTTCCGGCAGATCGGGCAGGTATCGCCGATTTCGTTGCCGTATGTGACGTTTGTTGACCGGATATCCGGGATTGTATCAACCAGGACGACATGCTGTTTCGCATGTTTCACTTCCGCTTTTTCCTGTTTTTCTTCCTGCGGTTCTTCTGCTTTCAATGTCAGGACTTGCGAATCCCGGCTGCCGTCCACATAAACGGTTCCGCCTTTCGCGCCGCCCTTATACAGGCGTTCGTACACTTTTTCCACCTGTTCAACCGTGTAACCGCGCGGGGCGTTGACCGTTTTCGAAATCGAGCTGTCCACCCAGCGCTGGATGACGCATTGGACATCGGCATGGGCTTCCGGTGCAAGATCCATCGCGGTTACAAACCAGTTCGGCAGATGGTCTTTGTCCGCTTCCGGATGCTGATTCAGATATTCCTGGACGATGTCCGCATTGACCTCGATAAATTTGCCGAGGCGCCCGCTGCGGAAATAGGAAAAGGAAAAATACGGCTCAAGCCCGGTGGAAACGCCAACCATGGTGCCGGTGGATCCGGTTGGTGCAACGGTCAGCAAATGGGAGTTCCGGATGCCGTGTTTTAAAATTGCCTTGCGGATGTCTTCCGGCATGTTTTTCATATAACCGGTTTCCGTGAATGCACGGCGCAGGCGGTTTGTCTCTTCTTCGGTTTCCCCCGTTAAAAATGGGAAGCTCCCTTTTTCTTTTGCGATCTCAATGGATGCACGGTATGCTTCGGTCGCGATTGTTTCAAACACTTTGTCGACAAGTTTGTTGCCTTCTTCGGATCCGTATTCTTTTTCCATATAAATGAGAAGGTCGGCTAAGCCCATAACGCCAAGGCCGACACGCCGTTCCCCGAGCGCCTGTTTTTTGTTTTCTTTCAGGAAGTACGGGGTCGCGTCAATGACATTGTCCTGCATGCGGACGCCGGTATGGACGGTTTGTTTCAATTGGTCCCAGCGCACTTCTTTCGTTTCTTTGTCGACCATTTTTGCAAGATTGACCGCTGCGAGGTTGCAGACGGAATAGGGCGCGAGCGGTTGCTCTCCGCAAGGATTCGTTGCGACGACTTTCTGGCCGTATGCTTTTGCGTTTGTCATGTCGTTGGCGTTGTCGATAAAGAAGACGCCCGGTTCCGCCGAGTAAGTCGCGCAGATGTTAATCAAATTCCAAAGTTCTTTTGCTTTGATTTTGCGGTAGACGCGCACTTTGCGGCCGAGTTTTTCCCATTCGCGCACATCGCCGATTTTATGCCATTCTTCATTATATATGCGCATTTCTTCTTCGCTGTAATTTTCCACATCCGGAAATTTCAGTTCGAATTCCGCGTCTTGTTCAACGGCTTCCATAAATTCTTTTGTGAGGCAGACGGAAATATTGGCGCCGGTTAAAAATTCCGGATTATGGACGGTGTAATGCCCGCCTGTTGCCAGTTTTTCTTCCGCCTCTTTCATGACTTCGTCCGTAAAGCCGCCCTGTCCCGGAATATGTTTGTAGTTCACAATCCCATGGTACATTTGCCTTTCCATTTCGGAAAGCGGCGTGAATTTCAATTTGTCGTGGGCTAGCTTGCGGATCCACTCATCGTTCGTATTTTCGATCAGGAAACGCAAAATCTGCGGATTCTGCATTTTCGAAATGATAAATTCGACAATGTCCGGATGCCAGACAGCCAGCATGATCATTTGCGCTCCCCTGCGACTGCCGCCCTGTTCGACCAGGTGCGTGAGTTTGGCGATGTCATCGAGCCATGAGACAGAGCCGCTTGATTTGCCGTTGACGCCCCTTGCCAGCGTATTGCGCGGGCGCAGCGTCGAACCGTTTGTCCCAACCCCGCCGCCGCGGCTCATAATTTCCATCACTTGTTTGCGGTGTTCGGAAATGCCTTCCCGCGAATCCGGTACAAACGGCATCACATAACAATTAAAATAAGTAACTTCCGTTTCCGACCCTGCGCCGTAGAGGACGCGGCCTGCCGGGATGAAGTTTAAGTTTACCAGTTCATTGTAAAACTTCCCAAACCATTCTTTCCGTTTCTCTTCTGTTTTTTCCACTGCCGCTAAGCCGGTTGCATTCCGTTTTGCGATTTGTTCGTAGTAGACTTCAAGCGGCTTCTCAATGATATCAAGCGGCCTTTTGATGACCCCTGTTTCTCTTTCATCCGGGTGTTCCAGCGCCTGGCGGTAATCTTCTTCAATTAAGACTTCCGCTTCATTTTTTTCCCAGTCGATTTCTTTGATGACGCCGAGCCCCCTGGCCGGAAATTTCGGGTCTTCTTTAATCGTGAGGACAACAAAATCGCCCTTTCCCAATGTGACTTTTTCCGTGTCTTTAAACGCGTATCTGTCAATCATGACAAGCCTTGAAACGCCTTTGTACGTGATGTTCATATCCGGTGTAATCGGATGGACCTGCGGAAATAAGCGGATATCTTCGTTCAGCTTCTCCACATCCCATAATTTTTCTGTCGAAGCAACAGACATAACGACAACTCCTTCTCTATTTCTCCATGCAAATTCTCTGGTGGTTCTGCCTCCTTTAAAATAGCACACCGCAGGCAAAAATCGCAAGCAAAAACACTAGATATTGTATTGATATTTTGTTTTTATATACCATATATTGTAGTTAGGTCAAACCTCTTTCTTTTTGTCAAATAAAAAAAAGAATAAGACATGCTGAAAATGCGAGAAATCCCCCGAAAAAGCAGGCAAATCCGGGCATAACGAAAAAATTTGCCGCTTGCATCAAAAAAGCAGCCATAAAAAGCGCGGCACAAAAGGAAATAGCGAAAAAGCATGCCTCTGGCCGCTAAAAAAACAAATGTTCATTTATCTCTTAAAATTCCATTCATCCGACCTGTACCGCCTGTCTGCCAGTTCTTCCACATACGCCTGTTGCGCCGGCGTCAAGGTGTACGGTTCCAGCCGGATGCCGAGCCCTTCTTCAAACCCCTTATGGAAAGCCTCTTTTGCTTCCCCGTATGTGACGGGAACGGTGCGTAGTTCATTGATTGCAACCGCCTTCTGCTTAAAACTCCGCTGCATTCTTTCCCTCACCCTGTCACTCGGATATTTAAACAGGCTGAACAGCTTCTCCTCATCCATATCGAGCAAAATCGAGCCGTGCTGCAAAATGACGCCTTTCTGCCGCGTCTGCGCGCTGCCGGCGACTTTTCTCCCTTCCACGACCAGTTCGTACCAGCTCGGCGTATCAAAACAAACCGAAGAATGCGGGGATCTTAGCGCCTCCCGTTCTGCTTCCGTCCGCGGCACCGCAAAATACGCCTCAAGGCCGAGCGCACGAAATCCCCTGACAAGCCCTTCCGAAATCACACGGTAGGCTTCCGTGACCGTTTTCGGCATATCCGGATGCGCTTCCGATACGATCACGCTGTAGGTCAGCTCGTGCTCGTGCAAAACAGCCCTTCCCCCTGTCGGACGCCGGACAAAGCCGAGCCCGTATCGTTTTACCGCTTCGAGATCGATTTCCTGTTTTGCCCGCTGGAAATACCCAATTGAAAGGGTGGCCGGATCCCAGCCGTAAAAGCGGATGGCGGGCGGGATCTCCCCTTTGCTGTGCCAGTCGAGCAGGGCCTCATCCAGCGCCATGTTAAAAAACGGCGGACAGTGGCCTGAATCTACAAACAACCAGGTTTCTTTTCCCATATGAACCCCTCTTCTTAAAAATATCACTTTACCAGTTTACCAAAAAACGACGAAAAACGGCAAAGCCCCGCTCACGTTTGTGCCGGTTTTTCCGCTAACATTAAAAACTCAAGGGCTACAGGCTTTTCAGGCGGAAAAACTGAAAAAATAGCGGTGACATGGCTTTCTGAAAAAAAGATTTTGATTCAGAAGCGCAACACGAATATAATAGTAGATAGCGCATCAGGTAAGAAAGGGGGCATGCAGATGTCACAATCGTGGTACACAGTCATCATTGTTATTGTTGCGGTAGCGGCGTATACACTCGCCAGATACTACCGGCAGAAAAAAATCCTGAAAAGCTTGACGGAAGAAGAATTCAAGGCGGGTTACCGCAAAGCGCAGCTCATTGATGTGCGCGAACCGAATGAATTTGCAAACGGACATATTTTAGGCGCCCGCAATATTCCGCTGTCTCAGCTGAAAATGAGATTAAAAGAGATCCGGACCGATAAACCGGTTTATTTATATTGCCAGAACGGGACGCGCACCGGGCGCGCCGCTGAAATGCTTTATAAAAACGGCTGCCGCGACCTTTACCAGTTGAAAGGCGGCTTTAAAAACTGGACAGGCAAAATCAAATCAGGGAAATAAAAAAATGCCGCGGCTTTGCCGCGGCATTTTTCCTTTTATTTTTTCACATAACGCAAAACCGGTTTTCGCGCCGCCCGCGTTTCATCCAGGCGTTTGACAATGGTTGTATGCGGGGCTTCCTGGACGATTTCCGGATTTTCCTCCGCTTCTTTTGCGATTTGGATCATCGCATCAATAAAGGCATCCAGCGTTTCCTTAGACTCGGTTTCCGTCGGCTCAATCATCATGCACTCTTCCACGTTGAGCGGAAAATACACGGTTGGCGGATGGAAGCCAAAATCAAGCAGCCGCTTGGCGATATCAAACGTCCGCACCCCGAGTTTTTTCTGGCGCCTGCCGCTTAACACAAATTCATGCTTACAATGGCGGTCATATGGTAGGTCGTAGTACGGCGCCAGCTTCCGCATCATATAATTGGCATTGATCACCGCATTCTCGGTCACTTCCCGCAAGCCGTCCGGCCCCATTGAACGGATATACGTATAGGCCCGGACATTGATGCCGAAATTGCCGTAAAACGGCTTCACCCTGCCGATTGATTGCGGCCGGTCTTCATCCAGATAATAGCGGCCGCCTTTTTTCGCAACAACCGGCACCGGCAAAAACGGGACCAGCTCTTTTTTGACGCCGACCGGACCCGAACCCGGGCCGCCGCCGCCGTGCGGGCCTGTAAATGTTTTATGAAGATTCAGGTGGACAACATCGAATCCCATATCGCCCGGGCGCGCCTTCGCAAGCACGGCATTCAGGTTGGCGCCGTCATAATACAGTTTGCCGCCCGCCTCATGGATAATTTCTGCAATTTCAAGAATATGCGCTTCAAACAGCCCGAGCGTATTCGGATTGGTAAGCATGAGTGCTGCGGTATCTTCCCCGGCAATTTTTCTTAAGTCGTCGAGATCCACAAGCCCTTCTTCATTCGACTTCACAGTGACCGTTTCGAAGCCGGCAACGGTCGCGGAAGCCGGGTTGGTGCCGTGGGCGGAGTCGGGAATGATCACTTTTGTCCGCTTTGTATCCCCGTTTGCTTCATGGAAAGCGCGGATCAGCATCAGCCCGGTCCATTCCCCGTGGGCGCCGGCAGCAGGCTGCAAGGTCACTTCATCCATGCCGGTAATCTCTTTTAAATGTTCCTGCAGGTCATACATCAGCCCGAGCGCCCCCTGGACGGTGCTTTCATCCTGAAGCGGATGGATATGGGCAAATCCCGGAAAGCGCGCAACCGTTTCATTGATTTTCGGATTGTATTTCATCGTGCAGGATCCGAGCGGGTAAAAACCGGAATCGACGCCGTGGTTGTTTTCTGACAGCTTTGTGTAGTGCCGCATTAAATCCAGTTCCGACACTTCCGGCAGTTCCGCATCCTGTTTGCGGATGTATTCAGGCGGAAAAAGGTCAGCAGCATCCACTTCCGGCACGTCCATTTCCGGCAGGCTATACGCGATCCGGCCTGGTTTGGACCGTTCAAAAATCAGCGACATTTCTTCATTTGCCATAGCACACGACCCCCATTTCTTCAGCCAATTGGTCAATCTCTTCTTTTGACCGCAATTCCGTCACGGCAATCAGCATGCAACCGGCAAATTCCGGGTAATCCTTGCCCGCATCATAGCCGCCGATGATTTTTTTCTGTAATAAATGTTCATTTACTTCTTGAACGCTTTTTGGCAATTTCACGGGAAACTCATTGAAAAAAGGAGACGAAAACGGGATTTCAAACCCTTTTTCCGCCAATTTCCTTTTCGCGTACTGTGCTTTTGCAATATTGGCCAGTGCCATTTCTTTTACGCCCTTTTTGCCGAGGGCGCTCATGGCCACCGATGCGGCAAGGGCATTGAGCGCCTGGTTTGAGCAAATATTGGACGTCGCTTTGTCGCGGCGGATATGCTGTTCGCGCGCCTGGAGCGTCAGCACATACCCCCTTTTCCCGTCCTCATCGACTGTTTCGCCAACAAGCCGGCCCGGTATTTTCCGCATCAGTTTTGACGTTGTCGCAAAGTAGCCGCAATGCGGGCCGCCGAATGCAGCCGGAATGCCGAAGACCTGGCAGTCGCCGGTTGTGATATCGGCGCCGAAATCGCCCGGCGGCGCAAGCACCCCTAAGGCAAGCAGATTGGCGGATACAACAAACAAAGCTTTTTCGCCATGGGCCAGTTCGCCGATTTCTTTTAACCGTTCAAGCGAACCGAAAAAGTTCGGGTATTGGACGATGACGGCAGCTGTCCCGCCGTCTATTTGTTTTTTGGCCGCTTCCAGGTCGGTACAGCCGTCTGCGAGCGGTATTTCTTCCACGGTGATGCCCTGTCCCCTGGCATACGTATGTAAAACGGCCCGGTATTCCGGATGGACAGCTTTTGAAACCAATATTTTCTTTCTCTTCGTCTGCCCGGCCGCAAGCATGGCCGCTTCAGCCATGGACGTGCCGCCGTCATACATCGAGGAATTGGCCACATCCATGCCGGTCAGCCCGCAAATCATCGTCTGGAATTCAAAGATGGCCTGCAGTTCCCCTTGCGAGATTTCCGGCTGGTAAGGGGTATAGGCCGTATAAAATTCGGATCTTGAGATCACATGGTCCACGACCGTTGGAATATAGTGGTCATAAACCCCCGCCCCCAAAAAAGAGGCATATTCTTTTAAATTGGCATTTTTCCCGGCAAGTTCTGACAGTTCTTTTAACAGCGCCGTTTCCGATTTTGCTTTTTTGATCCGGTAATCCCCTTTAAACCGCACTTTTTCGGGGATGTCTGAAAACAGTTCCCCGGCACTTCGGACCCCGATCGCATCCAGCATCTCGCGTTTATCTTCTTCCGTCATCGGCAGGTAACGGTGCATCACTTTTCCCCCTCCCCGTTTTTTTGCTTTTTATAGAACGGTGTTTGGACAACGACGGCTTTGATCTTTTTGGAACGGACATCCACTTCTACTTCGGTGCCGGGCGCGTCCCACGGTACACGCAAAAGGGCAAGGCCGATATTTTTCTTTAAAGTCGGCGACTGTGTCCCGGTTGTCACCATGCCAATCCGCTCATCCCCTGCATAAACGCTGTATCCGTGGCGCGGAATGCCGCGGCCGGTCATTTCGATGCCGGCAAGGCGCCGTTTCAGGCCTTCTGCTTTCTGTGCAAGGAGCGCCTGTTTCCCGATAAAATCCGCTTCTTTCTTAAGCTTTACAGCAAACCCGATGCCGGCTTCAAGCGGGGAAATGTCTTCTGCCAATTCCTGGCCGTAAAGGCAGAGCCCGGCTTCAAAGCGGAGCGTATCCCTCGCCCCGAGCCCGCACGGCAAAACGCCTTTTTCCCGGCCCTTCGCCAATATTTCGTCCCACAGCTTTGGCGCATCTTCACTGCGGCAGTAAATTTCAAAGCCGTCTTCGCCCGTGTAACCGGTTCTCGAAAGCAGCACTTGAAACCCTTCAACATTTGCGTTTTCAATAAATGAAAACGATGGAATGGTAAAAACATCCGCTTCTGGCGCAAGTTTTTGCATTACTTCCGCAGCAAGCGGCCCCTGGAGCGCGAGCTGGGCAACGTTTACGCTGATGTCCGTTATAGAAACATCCTCCGTCCGGTGTGAAACAAGCCATTTGTAATCTTTTTCCGTATTGGCGGCATTCACCACGAGCCAATACCGGTTTTCGCCCAATTGGTAAACCAGCAAATCATCGACTGTGCCGCCGGCTTCATTGCACATGGCGGTATATTGGGCAGCACCCGGCTTCAATTTGGACACATCGTTCGTTATCATTTTTTGAAGGAAGCCAAGGCTTTCCGGCCCCTCCACCAGGATTTCGCCCATATGCGAAACATCAAACAGGCCTGCCCGTGTGCGGACGGCTTCGTGTTCGGCTTTAATGCCCGAAAATTGCACCGGCAGTTCCCAACCGCCGAAACCGGTCGTTTTTGCGCCGTATTTCCGGTAAACATCATATAATGGCGTCCGTTTTAATTCCGGCATTAGTACCCCTCCATTCTGTTTTTTATCCGGATGTGGATCCGGGAGCAAAAAAACAGGGAATATTCCGCCTGCTTCACGAAATATTCCCTGTCCTTACACCTGAAAGTTTACCGAAAAACGGTTTTCCCCTTTGGTGGCTTCCCGAAAAAAGAAGCGCTCTCCAGAGATGCGTCAAATTAAGAGTCCTTTTGCCTGAGAGATTCACGTTTCCGCTTGCTCCGTCGGCGCTACAAAAAATGCAGTCTCTCCTCTTATTCTCATCCGCCAATATTCAGTTCAAAATCGGGCATACTAAAGTTAAAATGCCTGATGCAGGCTGTTCCATACGATTTTCCCTGTAAACCCTGTAAAAACGCTTGGTCAGTTTCATCGTATCATGACACCATTCTGAAAATCAATTGAATTTTTTAAAATAAAAAGCGGCTGTAAGAACTGGAAAACGATGCATCGGGGACGATTGGAAAAGGAGTGCAGGCAGCATGGAAGTCAACATTGAATTTGACCGCTCGTGGGAAACGGAATTGATGGAACGCTATCAGGAGGACGGGCCGTGGGGAAAATGGGAACTTTATAAGCTTGCAGTGGAAATGGAAAAACGGCTGGTCATTCCGGAATTTGAAGGGTTGCAGGCGCCAAAGCATCTGGCCAATGTCAAACCGCTTGCGCACCAGCTGGAAGCGGCCCGCCAGGTGGTTGAAAAGATGAACGGCAAAGCCATTTTGGCGGATGAAGTCGGGCTTGGAAAAACGATTGAAGCCGGCCTTATTTTAAAAGAATATATGATTCGCGGGCTTGCAAAAAAAGTGCTCATTTTGGTCCCGGCATCGCTCGTGTCGCAATGGGTCGCGGAACTGAACAGCAAATTCCATATTCCCGCTGTCGGGCAGAAGAAAAGTTATATGTGGGAGCAGTATGACTGTGTTGTCTCTTCCATTGACACCGCAAAAAGAAGCCCGCACCGCGACATCATTTACAAGCAGCAGTACGACATGATTATTATTGACGAGGCGCACAAGCTGAAAAATCCGAATACAAAAAACTACGCATTTGTCCAGGGCTTAAAGAAGAAATTCTGCCTGCTTTTGACGGCGACACCGATCCAAAACCGGATCGATGAAATCTTCCACCTTGTCTCCCTGCTGAAACCCGGCCATTTAGGCAGCGAATCGAATTTCAGCAAAAAATATAAAAATGGGGACAGGCAAGTGAAGGAAGACGAACATTTGCGGAAGCTGGTCAGCAAAGTGATGATCCGGAACCGGCGCACAAACACCGGGGTGGAATGGACAAAACGGCGCGTTGAAACGGTGCTGATTGACTTCAGCAAAGAAGAGCGCGAACTGTATGACGCGCTGCAAACGATCCGCAGAGGCAGCGAATCGTACAGCCACGCCGGCTTCTCGCTATTGACGCTGCAGCGCGAGGCGTGTTCGAGCCGTGAAGCCGTTTTTGTAACCTTAAAAAACCTGCTGAAAAAAACGGAACAGCCCTCGCCCGTTTTAGAAGAAACCGTTGCTGCGCTGATCCAGAAAATTGAAGCGATAAAAACCAATTCAAAAGCGGAAAAAGCGCTCGAGCTTATCCAAAACATTGATGATAAAGTGATCATTTTTACGGAATACCGGGCAACACAGCTTTACCTGCAATGGTTTTTAAAACAACACGGCATTTCATCCGTCCCCTTCCGCGGCGGCTTTAAGCGCGGCAAAAAAGACTGGATGCGGCAGCTGTTTGAAAACCGCGCCCAGGTGCTCATTGCGACAGAAGCGGGCGGTGAAGGGATCAACCTGCAATTTTGCCACCATATGATTAATTTTGATCTGCCGTGGAACCCGATGCGGCTCGAGCAAAGGATCGGGCGTGTCCACCGCCTTGGCCAGGAAAAGGATGTGCATATTTATAATTTCGCAACCAAAAATACGGTTGAAGAACATATCATGAAACTGTTGTACGAAAAAATCCATTTGTTTGAGCGGGTAATCGGGGAACTCGATGAAATTCTGACCCGGCTCGAATTCGGAAAACTGGAAGACCACCTGCTGGATGTCTTCCAAAACTCGCAATCGGAAGGCGAAATGAACATCAAAATGGAAAATCTCACCCAAATGATCGAATTTGCGGAAGCGGTACGGAAAGAGGAGGGAAATGCGGATGCTGCAGGAAGAAATACATCAATATCTTGAACGCTTTTTTGAAGCAAACGGCGCTGTATTGGTTGAAAACCGCCCCGGCTGGATGACGGTGCAGCTGACGGTTGAACTGGATAAGGCGTTAATGAACCGGCCGTTTTACTGGTCCTATCTTGAAAAAACAGGCGGCATCCCGAATCCGATGACCGTTACGTTCATTACGGACCGGGAAAAAGCACCGGATACGGTAAAAGGGGAACCGGTCCATTTTGGAAGCCCTCGTCTGAACCAGATTTTCGAGACGGCAAAGCAGTTTTCCCGCTATATCCGCCTGTTTGAAGACGTCCGCCCCGGGCAAAAACAGGTGCCACTTTACCCTTGGCTTGGGATGAACGCCAAAATTTCGTACCGCTGTGATTTAAAAAAAGATGTATTCCGCTCGATCGGGTTGAATTTAATCCACGGCACAATGGCTGAAAATTTTCAGGACTTGCTGGAACAACGGGCACTGACGCCGAAAATTCCGGATTATTGTTTTACACTGACGCCGATTATCATGCCGAAAAGCGCCGTCACCAGGATTGAACAGTATATCCGGCAAGGCCTGTCGAAAGAACCGCATCATTGGGCGGAAGAAGCGGTAAAACGGTGGCACCAGGATCTCGCGCTGTTGGACCATTTTTACGAAGATATGGAAGAGCGCCCGGAATCGTATGAAATTGAAAAACAGGCGCTGAAGGAACAGTATGAGCCGAAAATTACCGTTCATGTCCTAAACGGCGGCCTCTTTTATTTAAAAGATGCGTTTATATAAATCAGGCAGCCCCAAAAAGGCTGCCTGATTCTGCTACTGTTTTCTTTTGAAAAAGAGAAAAAAATAAGGAAGAATGCCGAACCATCTTTCGGCAAAAGGCGGCATCTCTTCCTTTTTCTCGTTCCGCTTTTTCTGCCGCTCGCTTTTTGGCGTGCTCATATGCTGTATCCATGTTTGTGCCAGCAATTTGACATAATCATTTGTCGACATTGGCGCCACCATCCTTACAGGCGCCAGTATAACCGAAAGCTTCCGTTTTTATGCGGCTGGAAATTTCCGCAACAATCTCCGCAACTGATTTTCCCGTCGTATCAATAACCAAATCGGCACACGAAAGGTAAAACGGCCGCCTTTTTTTGTAAAGGGCGATGATCTCCTCCTTTGTCCTTCCTGTTGCGACAGGCCTTGAGGGGTCATTTTGAATGCGTGAAACCAGGATTTCCGGATCGCAATCCAGAAAAACCGTCACGCCGTCCCGTTTTAATAGACAGGCGTTCTCTTCCCGCATGACAATCCCCCCGCCTGTCATGATCACCCCTGCAAGCGATGCGGCCCGTTTCAGCATTTCTGTTTCTTTCCGGCGAAAATAGGCTTCCCCTTTTACAGCAAAAATGGCAGCGGGCGGCATTCCTTCCTCATCTTCAATCCAGCGGTCAAGATCCGTCGCCGCACTGCCCAAAAGCGAGGCGAGCGCATGGCCGACAGTCGTTTTTCCGGCACCCATAAACCCGGTCAAATAGATCCTTTTGTTCATTGTTCCTCCCATTGAAGCACCTTTTTTTCTGCCTGATTATATCGTATCGTACTTTTAAACAGTTCACCACTGCCATTTTCCGCAGTTAAGGAAATCACTGCAGTATCCCCGTCCTGTTTGATATTGTAAGACACCAATCCGTCTGAAAAACGGAGTTCCCCCGGGCTTTTGTCGCCTTTTTCCAATTTTTGCGCCGCCTCCCTGATGGCGAAAAGCGACATGGTATTCCGCAAATAATATTCCTTCACCAGCACGGCATATTTCTTTTCGCCTAGGTAAATATTTGTTCCCGAAATGACCATACTGCATGCGGCAAGCGCCAAAAACAGCACTACCGGCAAAATAAACCCTTTTTGCCTGTTCATCGGGCATTGCCCTCCGTTTGGCCGAAGAGCGCATGGCGGGAAAGAAAGGTCATTTCCGCTGTTTTTTCCGCGCCATTCGGATAAACAGCGGACACTTTGACCCCGTTTCCTGTTGCCGCAAATTGGATGGACCGCACATTTTGGAGCACAATTTGATGCCCCTCACCGTCCACTCTCCGCCGCAAACTGTTCTGGTATGGTTCATACGTAACCGTCCTTCCTGCCTCGTTCAGTTTCAAAGTATTTTGGGCTGCCTGGCACGAGCTGCTCACCCGGATTTCTTTACGCAACTGCATGAGAAAAAGATTCCACTCTTCATCTTCTTCCGGCCGGAATGCTTCCCCGGCTGTCCCGAATGTTTTCACTGCCAGGGGAAAAAGTGAGAACAAGGAAGTGACGAGAAGCAGTACGCACACGCTTTCAAGCAGCGTAAAGCCTTTTTCATTGCTGGAGCGAAACGCAAGTCGTGTTTTGTTCATGTTTGACACATGCCTTTCTGCCATTGTCTTTGATTTGAAATGTCCATGTGGCCCCGCCCACCTTTTTTTCTTTTTCAACGACTTTTCCGGTAAAAGTCCATTCCTCCGTTTTTTCGTATAAAAAACGGGCTGCCTCCATCTCTTGTTTTGCCTCTTTGATTTGACCAAGCATATGGAGAAACGGCGGGAACAGGCAGGCCGCCATCAGGCAAAATATGGCAAACGCAGCGATGACTTCCGGAAAAGTAAAGCCCCGTTCATTCTTCGACATAAAACCGCCCGCTTCCAATATGCGTAACCAGCTTGATTTGTTCTTGGCCGGACTGGAAATAGAGCGTGCCGAACTGGGTGACATTCCCGTCCGGCCCAATTGCATAGGAATGAAAGCTGCCGTTTTCGAACATTTTGATGCCTTCCGGAAGCCTTCTTTTTACAATCGTCGCATTTTTCCTCGCTTCGAAAATAGCGTACATATTGCTCTGGCGGAAAAATTGGACGTAAACGTTCGTCTGGCGAGAAATCGCGTCCGTTTGTGCCAAGTACAAATCGTTTTCAAGCTGGTTGATGAACATTTTTTTGACGATCGTATGTTTCACCGGCTTAAAACCGGCAAACGCAAGGGCGGTGATCACGGATACAATCAACAAAACAACGAGCATTTCTGGAAAGGTAAAACCGGCTTCGTTTTTTGGCCGCTTCACTTTGCAACCTCCGTTACCTTCCCGTCCGCCCCGATGTTCACTCCGTTTCCATTTGGGCAGCTCGTTTTCGACACATAGCCGCCGTCTTTTAACTGGCTGATGGATGACGGATATTCATTGTGGTCCATTTCATACGCCTGCACCTGACCCTGCACCATGGCAATGAACGCATCGCAACCTTTGTTATTGATCGCATCGGTATGTTTGGAAATGTTCGGAATCATCAAAAACAAGAGAACTGTAATAACGAGCAAAACAATCAGCATTTCGATCAGCGTAAAACCTTTTTGATTTTTGATTAAAGACATGGGCAATTTCTCCTTTCTTTTTCTGGGGGGAAGGCTTTAAGCCCCGCCGCCCGGCAAGCCTTCCCCGGTTAAACCGCGTCAATCATCTGGAACATCGGCAGCATGATCGACAAATAAATGGCGACCAAAAAGAAACCGATGAAAATAAACACAACCGGTTGAATCAGCCCGAACAGGCTTTGGATTTTCTCTTCCATTCTTTTCAAGCTAATTTGGCTGTAATAATAGAGCTCCTGATCAAGGCGCCCGTTTTTCTCCCCGTGGCGGACCAAAATGACCAGCTGTGGCTCGATAAACGGGACAGAAGCCAGGGCCCGGGAGAACGTCTCACCAGCAAGCAGTTTTTCGCGCAAATATTTTGCAGTATCGCGCCAAAGCGGCTTAAAATTTTGCGATTCCATGACATGCAAAATTTCATAGACGGAAAAACCGCTTTTCAGCATAAAGCTCCATTCTCTTGCCAAAAACTGGCTGTAATAGCTGGTATAGTAAAAGCGGGATACCGGCAGCCGCGAAAGCCACGCCGCCTGCGCGAGCGGTTTTTTTCGTTTAAAATAGAGAAAAAAGAGTGTGAAAAATAGGAAGAGAAAAATACTTGAAACCAGGATAACATGCGGGGCCTGTTCCATGATGGCCAGGAACAGCCGGAGATTTCGCGAAGGTTTGTAGTCCATTGCGACATACATATGTTCAAATTGCGGCAGCAGCACGTTTCTCACAAAAGCCGTGGCGATAAACAGCGCGGCTGCCAATATGAGCGGATAACGGATCAGTTTCCAAAAGGCAAGGGCATCCTCATGTTTTTTCAATAAGTAGGCGCCCGCCTCTTTAAGGGCAGCAACCATCTCCCCGTGCCGTCCGGCAAAATAAATTTGCATGCATGCATTGGCATCAAACCGGTGTTTCAGCAGCACGTCATGGAGCGGCGTTCCGTTTTGCAGCTGTTTGTTCATGGAACGCGCATTCAGTTCGCCGTCCACATGCCCGAGAAAATCGATAGCATCCGCAATCGGAAATCCGTTTTCGAGCATTTCACCGACCCGGGTAAGAAAGCGCCCCTGTTGTTTGAGGCTTATCCGCTTCTTCCTCTTCGGCAATCCAGCGGTGATACTCTTCTTCAGAAATGTATCCAAGCACAATCCCCTTTCTGAGCCATTCTTTCAGCGTCGGATAATGGTAGCGGACCTGTTCCCCCTTTGCTTCTTTCAGCACCCGCTGCAAGTTTTTCCCGTACAGCAGCTCATATACCGCGGTTTGCCGCTTTTTCCGGCTGTCGGGACAATCATGCGGGCAGCGGATGCCGCCGCATACCGGACAACGCAATGTAATCAGCCGCTGTGCGCTGACAGCGAGCAAAGTCTGCTCCATTTCGTGGATGCTCACGCCGAATTCCATCAGCCTGTAAATCGCGCCCTTTGCGTCACGCGTATGCAAAGTCGTCAGGACAAGATGGCCGGTGAGCGATGCGCGGACCGCAATTCTTGCTGTTTCGGCATCGCGGATTTCCCCCACCAGGATAATATCCGGATCATGGCGCAAAATTGCTTTCAGCCCTGTGCTATAAGTAATGCCTGCTTTTTCATTCACCTGCACCTGCAAAAACGAGTCGCTTTGTTTTTCAACAGGGTCTTCCAGTGTAATCACATTCCGTAAAAACCGTTTTGCGCAGTGCTCAACAAGCGTATACATCGTCGTAGACTTGCCGCTTCCAGTCGGGCCGCTGAAAATCAGCATCCCATGCGAATGGTTTAATAGCGCCATTAATTTTTTTGTGCTCGATGGAAAAAGTGAAATTTGGCTGAGCTGGAATTGTTCTTCATGGGGCAAGATCCGAATAACGAGGCTCTCTTTGGAAAGAGAGGTTGGCAGCGTCGAAATCCTTAAGGAGATCGTCTGCTGCAAAACGTTCATGGCAAACGACCCGCTTTGGGGTTTCCGTTTTTCACTGATATCCATGGAAGACATAAATTTCAAATGGGATATCAGCCTTTCCCCGGCTTTCGCGGAAAGGTTGCGGTGGGGGTACAGCCTTCCGTACTGCCGGAACTGGACATGGTAATGCTTTTCTTTCGGAACGATATGGACATCGGTCACATTGTTTTTTACCGCCTGTCCGATCAAAAGTTCCGCAATTTTTTCAACTGACATAATCCATCACATACCACCTTTCTTTTTGGGATATTCTCTCATTTCGACACGGCTTTCAAAATTCCTGCTTTAAAACAAAAATTTTTTCGCTATTTTTTCTCTTAGCGACAAAAAAGTGTGTGATTTTTGTCACAAATTTTGGCGTTGTTATCATTTATAATATAAATAGGATAAAAAATATAGAGGTGTTTCATATGGAACCAACATTAAAAGTGATCAATGCCCTTTCTGACCCGACCCGCTACTCGATTTACCAATTTGTACTGAAGAAACGGAGCGAAGTATCCGTCCAGGAAGTGGCCAATGAATTTCATATTCATCCGAATGTGGCAAGGCTCCATTTGTCCAAGCTCGAAGATGTTAAGGTGATTTCATCTGAACTGAACAAAACCGGGAAAGGCGGGCGCCCGGCAAGGCTGTATAAAAGCTCTGAACAAGTGGTAGAACTCTCCTTCCCGCACCGTGAATACAAATTGCTGTCCAACATTTTGCTTGAAGCCATCAACAAAATGAAACTGGCAGATGCAGGCCTTTTGAAAGATATCGGCCGGGAGTACGGAAAACGGATCATCGAAAACATCTTAAAAAACATGAATAAAACAAAAGACCAGCTGACATTTAACGAAAAATTATCTGTGCTCGCAAGCGTGTCCACCGTGGACGGATACTGCATCGAAACGCTGGAAACAACAGACAAGAACGAACTCGATTACCATGTATACAACTGTCCGTTCCGGGAATTAATCCATCACTCGGCGGATGTTTGCGAGATGCATGTTGCTTATATTCACGGGTTGTTTGAAGCGTTGTTTGACGATTTCGACATCAACCAGCAGGAAACGATGCTTCATGATTGCAGCGAATGCATTTATCATGTGAAAGTTGCTAAAGTTGCGAATTAAGTACCAGTTGTGTTTACACCCCTTCTTTGTTCCTTTATAATATAACTTGATGGACATAAAAAGAAGGGGTGGTTCATTTGGATCGTATGTACCGCGTATTGGGTTTCTGGACTGGTGTAATGGCAGTCATGTTTTTCCTTGGCGGCATGAAAGAAACCGCTTTACTGTTTCTGGCCCAGACCGGTTTCTTTGTGCTTGTCAGCTACTTGAAACTGTCCGAACGCATGTATATGTACATCTTTGGGGCTTATTTAACAATTTTCTTCGCCGGCTTTACGTACTACACCACGTTTATACTCACACCCGGCTTCGGCGAATAACCTGTTCCTCTTAAAAATCTGCTTGCTTTTTCCTTGCACTAAAAAAACCGGCATTCACTGCCGGTTTTTTTATCCCCCCAAAAACGGGTTGGAACTTTTTTCGGCCCCGATCGTTGTCTGCGGCCCGTGTCCCGGGAACACGATTGTATCCGGGTGCAAAACCAGTAACTTTGTATGAATGCTTTCCTGCAAAACGCCATGGTTCCCGCCCGGAAGATCGGTCCGCCCAATGCTGCCGGAAAAAAGGGCGTCCCCTGAAAAGACAATGTTGTGATCAGGCAGCCAGTACGAAACGCTCCCCGGGGAGTGGCCCGGCGTTTCCAGCACTTGAAGCGAAAAAGAGCCGATTTTCAACATGTCTTCCCCGGCGATAAGCTTTTCCGCCCCGCGCGCGCTGATTTCTCCCATCCCGAAAAAATGGGAGCCGTTTTGCCCTGGATCCCCGAGCCACATCTCTTCCTTTTGATGGATATAGGCCGGGATTTTGTACGCATCCCTTACCGCATCAAGGGCGCCAATATGGTCAAAATGGGCATGCGTTAAAAGCACCGCAAGCGGGTTCAGCGCATTTTCCCCGATAAAAGCGTGCAGCCTTTCAAATTCCGCTCCGGGGTCAAATATCAAACAGTCTTTTTCGTGGTTCCACAGGATATAGCAATTCGTCTGAATGGGCCCGACCGGCAATTGTTTCCATTTCATTCGTATCCCTCCTCCCTTATTGTATCATGTTTTCATCCGTAAAAAATGCCTGTTCATTTACTCGACAAATCACCAGACCGGTTGTAAAATAAAGATAATTGAATACCTTTTCATTATAAGGGGGATGTCATGGGTACAGTCATTATTTTCAGTCTCGTCTCCATACTGTCACTGATTGGTTTCATTACTGCGGCCAAAAACAAAAATATCCTCGGATTTATTTTCGGCATCATTTCTTTTGCCCTTTTCGGCTGGTTTGCCATCATGACCGTCATCCATTCGGGCTACCCGGCCTTTACTTAATGCTGAAAAAGCGGCGCCATGCCGCTTTTTTTCATCTCATTATATCGCTGTTTGTAGTCTGCCAAAATCAGCGCGTATCATGGAAGGGGGCGCCCCGCTTAAATTTTATTTAACGCCAGCCACGCTGCCCCGAGCACGCCGGCATCGTTTCCCAATGTGGCAAGTTCCAGTTTTGTCGATTGGCCGACCGTGTTGAACGCGTATTTCAAAAAATAAGCGCGCACCGGGTTTAAGAGCGTTTCGCCTGCTTTTGACACCCCTCCCCCCAACACGATTTTTTCCGGATTTAACGTATTGGCCACACTTGCCAGCGCAAGCCCGAGGTATTTTGCCGTTTCGTCAACAATTTCGTGGGAAAGGGCATCTCCCGCTTTCGCAAAGTCAAACACGTCTTTGGCGCTTACCGATCCGCTTCGGGCATACAAATCTTTTAACGGGGACGCGCCGCTAAATGCAGCCAGTTTCGCTATGGCTGTCCTGACCACGCCTGTTGCGGAAGCGACCGTTTCAAGGCAGCCGGTTTTCCCGCAGTTGCATCGTGCCCCGCCTTCCGGGATGACGGTAATATGGCCGATTTCGCCTGCCGCCCCTTTTACGCCGTGGACGATATCCCCGCCTGTAATGATGCCGCCGCCGACACCGGTGCCAAGCGTAACGAAGACCATTTCCCCGGAACCTTTCCCGGCGCCTTTCCACATTTCACCGAGTGCCGCAACATTTGCATCATTATCGATCACCACTTTTAACCCCGCCAATTTTTGCAATGTCCCGGCAACCGGATAATGCTGCGCCCAGCCGATATTGACGGATTCATAAATCACGCCGGCTTCCATATCAACCGGCCCCGGTACGCCGAGGCCGATCCCTGTGATCTCTTTTTTCTCCCGCTTTGCCCGGGCCAATTCGTCCTCAATCGATTTTGCGATATTCGGAAGGATCGCTTTCCCCTCGTTAGCCGTCACAGTCGGGATCTCCCATCTGTGTACAATATCGCCTGCTTCATTCACAAATGCCAGTTTTGTGGTGGTGCCCCCCAAATCAATGCCAATGATCCACTTCTCAGCCATTTCGCTCACCCTCCATTTTTTTCTCTTTTTCCAACCGTTTTTCCTGCCTGATGATCAACAGGGCGGTTTCGTATTCGCTGTTTTCCAGCACCCTTGCCTGGTACAACTGCCTCAGTTCCAATTCCATCAGCTCGAGATCGGCAAGCCGGTCCCCGATATAGACAATAATGCCGAATTTTTTCAAAAGCTGTTGCACATCATAAAGTGTTCTCATTTCGACCCAGCTTTCATTTATAAAAAATCTGTTCCAAGAAAAGTATAGTCGATTGTGCAACTTCTAACAAGCATCAAATTGCGGCAATTTGCCGGATCATTTGGCCGCCCGGCGTGGAAGTACGCCGTGAAACCTTGCCCGGTGCATTTTTTGAAGGATAGCCGCGGAAACCCACGGCGCCCCTATATACCGGCGCGCTTCCCCCGGCCCTAAAGAGAGAAATTTTTATCCCGGCACGATCCGTCCCCCGAAAGGCCCACACTTGCACGCCAAAGAAGCGGCCCGGAACCGAAACGGGGGCATGCTTATTAGTCTGCCGGGTGAATGCCGCGCAGACCCATATAAACGAGGAAAGCGGCAATAAGAAGAGCCGGAAGCTGCACACCGATGCGCTTCCGTTTCGGAAAGTGGACGATGCATGCTGCAAGAAAGCCGCCGAAAAGCCCGCCAAGATGCCCGAAATTGTCAATGCCGGAAACGGAAAAACCGAAAACGAGATTAATGATGATGAGCGTAATGACACTCGGTCCCATTGTCCGGAAAAAAAGATCTCGGTAAGCCGTCCCGATGTAAAGAAGCGCGCCGAACAAGCCAAAAATCGCACCGCTTGCGCCGGCAGAAAGGCTTGGTGAAAACAGGAAGCTGGCCAGGCAGCCTGTAAACCCGGCGAACAAATAAATCAGGGCAAAGCGCGCCTTGCCGTAAATCCGTTCGACAAGCGGCCCGATATAGTATAAAGAGAGCGAATTCATAAAAAGGTGCATGATCCCGATATGAATAAAAACGGGCATAATCAGCCGCCAATATTGCCCTTCCATAATCAGCGGATTGTACTTGGCGCCGAAACGGATCAGGTTTTGCGTATTCTGCGTCCCGCCGGTAAGCGACATAACAATAAACACGGCAATCTGTACGGCCAGAAAGACGTATGTAAAAAATGGCCTGCCCGCGTCAAACAGCTGCCGTTCCTCCTCTTCCCGGCGCGCCTCGGCTTCGAACACCGTCCGCTGTAATGCATAGGCGTCCCCGCTCATCGTTTCAGGCGCAATGGCAAGCCGGCTTTCCGTGAACGGGCGCAGCTTACTGATCCCGGGACCAGGATTCTCCCCTTCAATCAATACGCTGCGGAGTTCCGTTTTTCCGCCATTGATATGCATCGGTTCATCCAAATAGATTTCATAATCGTCAACCGGCGCATACTCGCTTACGTAAATATTGAGTACGCGCGGAGCAAGCCGCTTTATTTGTTTGCATAAATCTTCAGCCTGTGCGCAACAATCGCGGATGTCGCGGTATAACCAGTTGCCCCAGTCGATGTCATACCGCAAAAGACGCACAAGCGGCAAATTCTTCTTTTTTGTATTGGCAAGCCACATTTCATCCCGGTTTTCACTCAAAAACAGGATCCGGTACTCCTGTTCCACGACAAAATGGCGGCTGATTGCCCAAAACAAAACATCTGCCCTACTGTTCACGATTTCCCCTGCCTTTTTCCATCCATTTTATCCTAACTATATCGAAAAAAAGAGCGGAGTGTAAAGCGTTTGGCCTTTTACACCCGCCCTTTTTTCACCGTTATTGAAAAACCTGGCCCATGACGCGCGACCGTAATCCGGGAATCCGCATTGCCGCCGTGACCGCCAATTTTCTCGCAGGGCCGTACCCAAATACAGTGTTTAATACCCGGTAACGGTTCCGGTAAGCTGCTGAAAACAGAAGCAGCACCGCAATCCACTTCACCCATCTGTTCATGGCGATTCCTCCCCCGAAAAATTTTCTGCAACTCATTTCTATTTTTCCTACCGGGGGAGAAATTATCCGCTAACGCTGTGGCAAAAGAAAAAACAGCAGGAAAACGCCTGCTGTTTACTTTGTTTCGCGATGTACGGTTGCACGTTTGTCCCGCGGGCAATATTTTTTCAATTCAATACGGTCCGGGGTCGTACGTTTATTTTTTGTTGTAATATAGTTACGCTCACCGCATTCCGTGCAAGCCAGTGTAATGTTTACACGCATGTTTCATCCCTCCATCTTTCTCAATCGATCGTGCATACGACTTTTCTATCATAGCATTTTTCACGTACGATTGCCAGTATGTTTTTTCAAACAAAACCGTTCTTCCCACCGGCTGCCGATATATGTGAAATTTTCACTTGAATGGGGCAAGCAAGCCTGCCGGTCCCGCTTTGCTGGCACGAATTGGCCCCCTCTTGCCGGATAGGCGGTACACTTCACAGGAAAATCATGATATAACTAACAATAGTACTTTGCAATGAAAAAGGAGAGAACCGGATGGTTATTACGCTGATTGTGTTACTGGCGCTTTCTGTGGTATTGTTTCTTATTTCGTTTTTCCGCCAGGACCACGCACATCTGGTAGAACAGGAACTGGAAGATTTGTCTTTAAAATTTTTCCAGGAAACGTACCAGATCAAAAAAAGATTACAGACGCTCGAAGAAGAATTTATGATGCCCGGAGCCGATCCGCTTCTTCCGGATCCGTCCGGCAAAAGTCCGGTCAATGAAATTGTAAAAAACCAGGTGCTCGCTTTGTTCCGGCAGGGCCTTTCATTCGAACAAATCGCAAGGCAGTCCGCCCTCCCCGTAAACGAAGTGAAACGCATCATTTCCGGTGCCATGCAAACACCAGAATAGATTTATACAGAAAACGGATAAAAGGGTTCCCCCTGTTATCCGTTTTTTCCTCAGCCGGAGACGGCCTAGTTGGCATTTGCAACTGTCATTTCCGGCGTATTTGTTGCTTTACTCTCCTCTTTTTTCTTCAGATCAAAATAGGCTTTAAACACACGGTTTGCAATTTTTAAATTCGTGTGCGGGTCGGATGCTCCCCCCATATAGGACCATGGCACGACGACCGAGATGGCAATTTCCGGATGATTGTACGGCGCATAGCCGACAAAAGTGGAATTCCATGCATTGCTCCAGAGAGAAGGATGTGTTCTTCCTGCGGCGTCGTATTTTTCCACCAGTTCACCGCCATAAACAGCCTGGGCTGTCCCGGTTTTCCCTGCCACTTTCAGGCTGGAATCAATCCGCCCGTAAGCTGTTCCGTGGGGAACGTTCACCACATTATAGAAACCTTGTTTGACGCGGTTGATGTATGATTCTTTCATATCCACACGGTTTAAGACCGTCGTGCCGATGTCTTTCTCGACAGGCCCGAGTGTCTTGCCGTCCGGGCTTGGTTCACGGATTTCCTTCGCAATATGCGGCTGCACACGGTAACCGCCGTTTGCGATCGTGGAAACATACTGGCAAAGCTGCAGCGGCGTATACGTGTCAAACTGCCCGATCCCAAAGTCGAGCACGTTCCCGCTGTTCGGCGGGACTTCCGTTTGGTAGCCGCCGACTTCGCCCGGAAGGTCAATGCCGGTTTTGACGCCAAGCCCGAACTGGGCAAAATATTTGCGCAATGTCCGGATCGTTTTCATTTTGTCAATCCTGAGCGGGCCATTTGGCACATAATTGTGCTGCCCGCCGATCGCCATCACCGTCCGGAACATATATACGTTAGATGAAACCTGCAGGGCCTTTAAGTCGTTAATCGCCCCAAAACCGTTGGCAACCCACGATTTTTTCACAGGGGTGCCGGCAAAATGGAGCGGCTGGTCAACAAATACACTCCCGGGCGAGATGGCCCCGGTCTGGTACCCGGTCAAAACAGTCGCACCCTTTACCGCTGAACCTGAAGGATAAGCGGTTGTCATATTCCCAAGCGCAAAGTCCTTGATTTTCGCAGATCCGTTCTTTGTGACCACCTGTTTGCCGGCCATTGACAACACTTCGCCGGTATAAGGGTTCATGACGGTGACAAAGGCACGGTCAGCAAGCGGATTGCTTGCGCGGGCCGCTTTGATTTCATCGGTAATAATTTTCTCCACTTCTTTTTGCAGGTCAATGTCAATAGACAGGACAAGGTCGCTGCCCGGCTTCCCTTTGCTGATCACTTTTGAAGAGATGACATTCCCTTTTTTATCCTGTTTCGCTTCCACTTTTTCTTTTTCGCCGCTCAAGACATCTTCATACTGCTGTTCAATGTAGCTTTTCCCGACGCGGTCATTGCGGCTGTATCCACGGGCCGTGTAGTACTGCTCCTTGTCGGCAGGCAAGCCTTCTTTTTCGGTTGTCACATCGCCGAGGATTGACCCTAAAACCGAATCGTTGCTGTTTGCCTCTTTGAACACATAGTTCCGTTCCCAGTCGGTTGTAATGTCCACGCCCGGCAGCGCTGAAAGATTCTCGCTCACAGTCGCATACTCTTTATTTGTCACGCCCGTGTTTTTGATAATTTGCGGGGACAGCACATAGCCGGCCGACATTTTGCTGTAGATCGCGAGCACATTGAGATCTTCCGGCGACATTGAATCCAGATCCTGTTTCGTAATCCGCTTCAGCTGCAACTTGTATATTTTGTCGCTGTCGTTGTCGAGCTTTGCCTGTTCTGCTTTGGAAACGAGCTGTTTTGCCGCTTTCGGATGGGTCAGGATCCAAAAGTCTTTTTTATCCCGGTCCGTCAGCCGTTTCACATCCGCATCCGGCACTTTGATGATTTCCCCGAGTTTCCTTGCCACTTTCAGCATTTTTTTGTTGTCATCCGCCTGGGTTCTCGTATATGTGATCGCCTTCAGCGCTTTATTGCCCACAATCACTTTATAGTTCCGGTCAAGAATTCTTCCTCTTGGAACAGAAGTATGGATCGTCTTGTCTTCCGTCTGTTCAAGTTCTTTTTTGTAATCCTGGCCGTAGACAATCTGTACAATGCCCAGACGCACGACTAAGACCGAAAAAAGCACAAAAACAGCAAAGAACAGCATATTCATTCTAAATGGAATATGCGACCGCTTTTTCCGCTTCTTTTTTTTCAACCTTTTTCTGCTCCTCCCTTCGCCATCGGCTATACATTCCATTTTAGCGAAAAAATGCGGACATGGCTATAAAAAATACCGCCATTTTTGGAAACCGCGGCCCTACATATCCCCAATCCGGATATTCCTTGTAAAAAGCGAAATGCACAAATGCCCTGCCCCAATGACTAGCATCAGCACGCGGATGCTCACCTGGCTGTTGAAAAAAGTGACGGCTGCAATGAAAAGTAAAATCGAAGCAACTCTGCCGGCATTGGTAAATATTTCAAGCACGACAACATACTCAATCCGTGCTTCCGCTGCTTTCCATGCCCTGCCGATCACATCGTATGTCATCGAATTATACGGGACAAGCAGAAGCGGGTAAGCAATCGCAATCGTTGCGGCATAAAGCAGCATTCTCGGATAGGTGACTTCAAAAACAAACAAAAACACGGCCGCATACAGAAGCAGCCCGCCCAAAAAAATCGAGCGCTGGCGGTGCTTGATTTTAATATAACGGGCAACGAGCGTGTACCCGAGAAACTGCAGGCAGGAATTGATCAGCCCGAACGTGCCGAGAGAAAGCTCGCTCCCCGTAGAAAGGAACACGAAAACGGAAATCATAAACACAAACGTGCCATCCCTTAAACCTTGGACAAAATGGGCGCTTGTAATCCGTTTCCAATTCGGGTTGCGGTGTCGTTCCTTTACGATTTGCTTAAACAAATAACGGCCGTGTGCAGGGCGCGGCGCAATAAAAAAACTGAGGACGACGGCAAGGGCAAACAGGATCAGGGAGAGGGCAAAAACGACCGTATAACCGGTTTTTCCGATTGCTGAAATGATCAGCCCTGCGGCAAACGGCCCGGCCATGCCGCCGATGGAACCGAATGCCCCCATAAAGCCGTTAAAAAAATCCCTCGTCTCAGGCTCCGTAATTTCAAACGTCAGTACGTTGTAGGCGAGCCAGTAAAAGCCGTAGCCGATCCCGAGCAGCCCGCCAAGCAAAACGATAAAATCGCCAGCATGCCCCCGCGAAAACAGCACGCATAAATAAAACAGCGCCAAAAAGGCAACCCCGATCCTGAACACCATGACCCTGTCCACTTTTTTTGCCCATCTTCCCGCGATGATAAAAGTGAGCGGCTGCAGGATGACAACCGATAAATTATATACCGCCAGATCTATGTACTTCCCTGTCTGCTTCCATAAATATATGTTAACGAAAGAATTGGACAGCGAAACGCTTAAAGAATAAAGCCCGCCGATCGCAAGCAGCAGCAGCAGATCTTTTGACAGTTCTATATCTCCGAACCATTTTTGCACACGCTTCATAAATCAAAACTCCCCCCATTCCCCTATATTGTTTTGAAAAACGGGGGCGTTTATGCACGGGTGCATGCAAAAAGGGCGTGCACGCAAATTGCGCGGCACGCCCTTTTTTAAATGGATCGCGATTATTTCGCTGCTTCGTACAGTTTTTCCACTTCGTCCCAGTTTACAACATTCCAGAATGCAGAAATATATTCCGGACGGCGGTTTTGGTATTTCAAATAGTAAGCATGTTCCCAAACATCAAGGCCAAGAACCGGTTTTTTGCCTTCGGAAAGCGGGCTGTCCTGGTTCGGGGTGCTCATAATTTCGAGCTCGCCGTTATGGACAACAAGCCATGCCCAGCCGGAACCGAAACGGCCTGCTGCAGCAGCTGCAAATTGTTCTTTGAATTTTTCAAAGCTGCCGAATTTGCTGTTGATCGCGTCAAGCAGCGCGCCTTTAGGTTCGCCGCCGCCATTTGGCGAAAGCAGCGTCCAGAACAGCGAGTGGTTGGCATGCCCCCCGCCGTTGTTGCGAACCGCTGTACGGATTTCTTCCGGAACCGCATTCAAATCCGAAATTAAGTCCTCAACGGATTTGGAAGCAAGATCGTCATGGCCTTCCAGCGCTTTGTTCAAGTTGGTGACATAAGTATTATGGTGCTTCGTATGGTGGATGTTCATCGTTTCCTTGTCAATATAAGGCTCCAGTGCATCATACGCATACGGCAATTGCGGTAAAGTGTACGTCATATCTTTATTCCTCCTTTATGTAATGTTTTGAACCGGAAAGATTCAAAGATTTGTCATATTTAATGTACCAAAACCGGTTGATAGATGGCAAATTTTACGCCTGCATTTTTCAGAATCCCCCCGGGTTCTAATTGCAGCATACCGGCATATACTGGTAGCACTCATAAAGGAGGGAATGTCCATGTTGAAAAAAATCGCTGTGCTCTTTTTCGCTGCCCTTATCTCTTACTGCATCTACTACGATCTCCACGCAGGCACAATCCCGACGAATGCAAAAGAAACAGCCGGAAAAACCGTTGCCGTACAACCGCAAACAACGCACCGCCCGTATGTCACAGCCAAAGTCCATTCCGGTGACACGGTGCTTACGATTATCAAACAAATATCGGGCGGGCCGGCGCCTTCGATTGAAAAAGCGATCCGTGATTTCAGCAAACTGAACGGCGGAATTGCACCGGAAGACATCCAGATCGGACAAACGTACCGATTTCCCATTTACGGCGAATCCCGGTAAAATGCGGACAATGGCTTGTCAATCGGGGCAGTCAATTGTTAAAATGTAAGTTGGTAAAATGTTTATGGACTGACAGATCATTAAAGGAGCGAATATCCTTGGGTGAGATCATACACCGTACAAAAACGCGCCCTGTCAAGGTCGGAAACTTGACGATCGGGGGCAGCAATGAACTATTCATTCAAAGTATGACGACGACGAAAACACATGATGCCGATGCAACCGTCCGCCAGATTGAGCGGCTTGAAGAAGCAGGCTGCCAGATCGTGCGCGTTGCTGTCCCGGATGAACGGGCGGCAAGGGCTATTCCCGACATAAAAAAAAGAATCCATATCCCGCTTGTCGCGGATATCCACTTTGATTACCGGCTTGCGTTAATCGCGATTGAAGGCGGTGTCGATAAAATCCGGATTAATCCGGGCAATATCGGCAAGCGTGAAAAAGTCGAAGCGGTCGTGAAAGCGGCAAAAGAGCGCGGCATCCCAATCCGGATCGGCGTCAATGCAGGAAGCCTTGAAAAACCAATTTTGCAAAAATACGGATACCCTACAGCAGACGGTATGGTCGAAAGCGCCCTGCACCATATCCGGATTCTCGAAGACCTGGATTTTCACGACATTATCGTTTCCATGAAAGCCTCGGACGTCCGCCTTGCCATCGAAGCGTATGAGAAAGCGGCAAGGACATTTGACTACCCGCTCCATCTCGGCATTACCGAATCCGGGACGCTGTTTTCCGGCACCATCAAAAGTGCCGCAGGGATTGGGGCGCTTTTAAATATGGGAATCGGCAACACGCTCCGCATTTCTTTAAGCGCCGACCCGGTGGAAGAAGTGAAAGTCGCGCGCGAGCTGCTGAAAATATTCGGGCTTTCCTCCAATGCCCCAACGCTCGTTTCATGCCCGACTTGCGGCCGGATTGCGATCGATTTAATCAGCATTGCAAACGAAGTCGAAGAATATTTACAGACCATAAAAGCGCCGATTAAAGTTTCCGTCCTCGGCTGCGCCGTCAACGGCCCCGGTGAAGCAAGAGAAGCGGATATTGGGATCGCCGGTGCACGCGGGGAAGGCCTCCTGTTCCGCAAAGGGAAAATCATACGGAAAGTGCCGGAAGATAAAATGGTAGAAGAATTGAAAAAAGAAATCGACATGCTTGCCGAAGCGTATTACCAAAAACAGGCCGCGCAAAACGCGAACCCCGTCTGACCGAAACACCGGCGTAAAACAAGCCGGTGTTTCTTCATGCGCGGCAACTTTTATCTTCCAGGCCTGGCCCGGACAACAGGCGGCACGATCGCTTCACATTCAAAACGGAAAAGGAGGCGCACCATGGTGAAAAAATACCGTTTCGGCATTGACATTGACGGGACTGTGACAGATCCTGAAACGCTTATTCCGTTCATTAACGATGCCTTTCACATTGACCTGAAATATGAAGACTTAACGAAGTATGAGATCACAGATGTCGTCGATATTCCTGCCGGGACATTTGCCGACTGGTTTATCCGCTCGGAGCCTGTGATCTATGCAAAATCCCCGGTTGCAAAAGGGGCAAAAGAAGTGTTAAACAAATGGGCAGACCGGTTTGAGCTGTATTTTATCAGTGCACGCGCATCCCATCTGCTTGATGTGACCAAAAACTGGTTTACAAAACAACAGCTGAAATACCATCATATCGAGCTGATCGGCACGCATCATAAAGTGGAAACCGCAAAAAAATACAGCGTTGATCTGTTTTTGGAAGACAAACATGACAATGCGGCTGCCATTGCACAAACCCTTGGCATCCCCGTCCTTCTGTTTGACACCCCGTACAACCGGGATCCCGTCCCGGAAAATGTGTACCGGGTGAAAAACTGGAAAGAAGCGGACGACTGGGTCAGGCGCTGGATCACCCAATCCGGCCGCGCCGCACACGATTAAAGGGCTCCTTCTTTCTGTAAGGGGCAGGCCGGATTGGGGGTGCGCTTTTTGCGGGTGACCTGTGCGCCGCCCGCTTGGCTTATTTCTTGAAAATGCATGTGTGAAAATTTCCAAGTATTTAACAAACCCTGCCGGAAGCAGGGTTTGTTAAATATTTTGCCGCGTTTCATCCGCCATGCATTCCGGGCACGTGCCGTAAATTTCAAACTTATGGCCGGAAATGGCATACCCTTCCAAACCGCTGACCGTCGGCATCGGGCAATCCGGGATTTCTTTCGTCTTCCCGCACGCCAAGCAAATAAAATGGTGATGGTGGTGGTTTGTCGAGCATTTGAAACGGAAATGCTTTTCACCGGACAGCTCTGTCACTTCCAGAATGCCAAGTTCGGCAAAAAGCGATAAATTCCTGTAAATCGTGTCAAAACTGAGGCCCGGGTAATCATCTTTCATCCACTCGAGCACGTCTTTTGCCGTCAAATACTTATTGCTCTCCGAAAACAAATCGAGCATTTTTTCTCTTTTTCCTGTATGCTTATAGCCGTTTTCCTTCAAGATTTCAATTGCCTCATCCAAAAGCATGTTCACACCTTCTTTTTGTTCAAACCGGCACCGGGCCGGAATCGTTTCATATAAACCGCCAAAAGCAAAATAGCGATGGAAATCATCACAATTGTACCGCCGGGCGGCAAATTCAGATAAAACGCCGTGACCAGCCCGCCCAAAACGGAAATTTCGCCAAAAAGAACGGAAAACAAAATGGTCTGTTTAAATCCCCGGCTGATGCGGATGCTGGCCGCTACCGGGAGCGTAATCAGCGCAGATACAAGCATAATCCCCACGATCCGCATCGCGGCCGAAATTACAAGCGCAATCAGCACCATAAACAGCAGGTGGATCGTTTTCGCAGGGATGCCGGACACTTTAGCATATTCCTCATCAAAAGAAAGCAGGAAAAGTTCCTTGTACAGCAAAAGGATCATAGCCGCCACAATGACGGCAATCCCCAGAATGAGCCAAAGATCAGCCCGGCTTACCGCGCTTACGCTGCCGAACAGGTAATTCATCAAATCTACATTATACCCGCCGGCCACAGAAATAAAGATCAGCCCGATGCCAATCCCGCCCGACATGATAATCGGAATCGCAAGTTCTTCATAATGCCGGTAAACCCCGCGCAGCCGCTCGATCAGCACGGATCCGAGCACGGAAAAGCCGGTGCCGATATAAAGCGGGTTCAGCCCGGCAAGAACAGGAAGCTTGCTGCTTAAAAACAGGCTGACAGCAATCCCGGACAATGTGACATGGCTGAGCGCGTCCGCAATCAGCGACAAACGGCGCACGACAATAAAACTGCCGATCAAAGGGGCAATAAGGCCGATTAAAATCCCGGCCAAAAATGTATTTTGCAAAAAGTGATAATGAAAAAGTGCAGCAATCATTCGGTTTCTCCTTCTCACCCATATTCATGTGCCAGCAACCGGGCATCGCGGGCGTACCAGAATGAACGTTTTTCTTTATCCAGTTGCTGAAACGCGTGGATGTCGCCATGGAAGTATAAATGCTGGTTCAGGCACGCAACATGCGTCACCTCGTCGGAAACGGCGCCGATATCATGTGTGACAAGAATCAGGGTAATGCCCCATTCCCTGTTCAGCCGCTCCAGCATTTCGTAAAAAGAGCGGACATGGTGCTGGTCCACACCGACTGTCGGCTCATCCAGCATTAAAATCTCCGGCTTGCTGACAATGGCCCGCGCGATAAACACACGCTGCTGCTGGCCGCCGCTTAGCTCGCCAATATTTTGATGGGCGTACGCCTCCATCCCGACTGAGCGGATCGCTTCCATTGCTTCCTTTCTGGCGCTGGGGCCAAGGAAACGGAACAGGCCGGTTTTTTTCACCAGGCCGCTTTCGACCACTTCCAAAACAGTCGCAGGATAACCGGTATTAAATGCATTGGCTTTTTGCGAAACAAAACCGATCCGGCTCCAGTCTTTAAAGCGGCTGAGCGGCGTGCCGAAAAGGCGGATTTCCCCTTCCTGCGGTTTTAACAGCCCGAGCATGAGCTTTAACAGTGTTGATTTTCCGGAACCGTTCGGGCCAATGATGCCGAGAAACGCTCCCTTTGGTATGTTTAAATCGATCTGTTCCAGCACATTCTTCCGGTCATAACGGAAAGAGAGGCCTGAAACTTCCACAATGTATTCTTCCATACGCAACTCCTCAATCAGAATCATTCCGATTTAAACATTATACCCGCTTTCCGGAAGATTGTAAAGGGTGGCGGTTCGCGGTGAAATGCCGGCGGTTGCCGCCTTCTTGCCGCTTTTCTGCTTCCGGCGCAATGCCCCATCCGAAACATTTCTTCCCGGCCCGCATATACATGAAACGGGGAGAGTGATGGATATTGAAACTGATTCAAAATATGGTCAATTATAAGGTGAATATCATTACCGGCGCGGAACTTTTTAAATACGCGCGGCAGTTTAACGTGAAAATCAGCCGCGAAGATGCGGAAAAAATCGCGGATTATGTGCGGGGAAAACAGTTGGACATCTTTGATGACGAGGCCCGCAGCAAAGCACTGAAAGACATTGCAAAAATTACAAGCCCGCTCACCGCAAAAGAAATCAACCGGGTGTTTGTCTTATTGGCAAAATAGAAAAAGAACCGGCCGGAAAAAGCTTTTCGGCCGGTTCTTCCTTATTTCACTACGCGCCTGACAACGCCATTAAAGCACTGTTTCCAGTAACCGCTGCTCATGGTGTCGATGGAAACGCCATCTGAACTATTGCAATCGAGAAATTTGCCGCCGCCCAGGTAAATGCCCACATGGCCGTTGTACTTATAAGTATTGAAAAAGACCAGGTCTCCCCGTTTCATATGCGAAGCACTGACCGCTTGCCCAAGCCCTGCAAGCGTATCCGTATTCGCACCGGAGTCACCCAGGTTCACGCCTGCCTGTGCGTAGGCCCAATGAACAAATGAGGAGCAGTCAAAAAGCCCGTTTGCAATGTCGCTTTTCGTTCTTCCGCCGCCCATTTTATAGGAAGTGTGCCCGATTAAAGCTGAACCGGCGCTGATCGCTTTTTCAACCGTTCCGGAACCGTTATTTGAAGAGCGGCCGGAATCAGAAAAGGAAGATACGCGCGCAACATGTTTTGCGCGGGATCCGGGCTTTGCCTTTTCCTTCTGTGTATGTGCCGCGGTTTTTCCGTTTGAACCATCCGGGCCTCTTCCGGCGCCCGTGCCGGAAGAGGCGGAATCCTCTTGCGCCCGGTCTTGAGGAGCGGAAGGTTTTGCCGCATCAGATGGCGCGGCCGCGGCCTGCTTGCTTTCAAGTTCAGCGAGCGCTGCTTTTTCCTCTGCGTTTAAGGAAGCTTCTTTGTCTTTCAGCCTGGCCAACTCAGCTGCAGCAGCCTGTTTTTGCTCCTTGAGCGCTGCTTTCAGGCTTTTCTGGTCTGCAAACCGGTATTTGTTTTCTTCTTTCAGCTCCTGCAGCTCGGATAAATCCGACTGTACTTTCTGAAGCTTCTTTTCCACTTCAGCTTTTGCTGCATTTAATGTTTGGCTGTCTTTTTCCTGCGCTTTTAAAATGGCGCGGTCTGCTTGGACAAACGTCGTTAACGCCGCTGCTCGGCTGACAAAATCGCTCAGGCTGTCGGATTCAAGCAGCACATTCAGGTAACTGTCCAGCCCGCCGTTTTGCTGAATGTCACGCGCGCGTCGGGCAAGTACGTTGTTGCGTTCTTCTATTCTTTTTTGCGTTTCTTTCATTTTTGCATTTAACGATGCAACTTCGTCTTGCGCATTTGACACTTCCTGCGTTTTTTCACTGATTTTCTGATTGGTCTGGCGGATCTTAGCCGAAATTTTATCCATATCCGACTGAAGCTGTTTCTCGTTTTCTGCAATCTTCGCAATCTCGTTTTGCTTGCCGGAAATGCTTTCCTGCACGGCCGACTCCTCGTTTTGAATGCTTTTGGCAGCGGTTTCTGCGGATGCTTTGCTAAGCGGGACGAAAGCGCTGCCTGCGATAAATGCAGCAGCGGTTAACAACAAAAACTTCCTGTTCACCTTAACGCCTCCATTGCTATGTACCGGCTTTTCCCCATTATGTAAAGCTCCCGTTCTATTAATCTATTGATATTTCTGATTATAGCATTCATTCTTTGGCAAATAGATTACAGTTTTATTTCATTTTGAAAATGGAGGTTTATTTTTAAAAAATCCAGGCAAAACCAAAAGCTTTGAAACGGTATAGATGCAAAAAAACAGCGGGGCACGATGAATGGTGGTGTCCCGCCGTTTTTATGTTTTTATTTGGCCTTTTTCAGCGGCTTTAAAACCCGGCCGGGATTCAAACGGGCTGTTCCACAATTTTGGCCAGCAGATTTTCGTCAAATTCCCTGTTTCTAAGCATGGCGATTTCGTATTTGTACGGCGGCTTGCGGTTCTTTTTGTCTTCGCCGACATAAGGGGTTTCCAAAATTTTCGGGATGTCAGAAAGCGCCGGGTGATGCACGATATAGTCAAGGGCTTCAAATCCGATATGGCCAAACCCGATATTCTCATGCCGGTCTTTGTGCGAGCCGGCTTCATTTTTGCTGTCATTGATATGCAGTACTTTCAGGCGACCGATGCCGATGATCCGGTCAAATTCATCCAGCACTTCATCAAACCGGTTTTTCACATCATAGCCGGCATCATGGGTATGGCAAGTGTCAAAGCAAATGGAAAGCTTGTCATTGTATTTGACGCCGTCTATGATTTCCGCCAGTTCCTCAAACGTCCTGCCGCATTCGGATCCTTTGCCGGCCATCGTTTCAAGCGCAATCTGGGCGGTTTGCCCCGGAACGAGCACCTCATTCAGCCCTTCAATGATTTTTTTGATCGCTTTTTCCGGCCCTGCTCCAACATGGGCGCCCGGATGCAAAACGATCTGCTTCGCCCCGATTGCCTCCGTCCGCTCAATTTCCGACTGCAAAAAACGGACACCGAGTTCAAATGTCGCAGGATTTGTTGTGTTGCCGATATTGATAATATACGGCGCATGGACGACAATCTCCTCTATGCCATGTTCTTTCATATGGGCAAGGCCTGCTTCAATGTTCAAGTCTTCAATTTTCTTCCGCCTTGTATTTTGCGGTGCGCCGGTATAAATCATAAATGTGTTGGCGCCGTATGAAACCGCCTCTTCACTTGACGCAAGCAGCATTTTTTTGCCGCTCATCGAGACATGTGAACCAATTTTAAGCATGGTGTTTCTCCCCTTTTATTTCCGTTTTTGCAATTTCCTTTGCCGTTTTTTCAGCATTTCGATCTGCCGTTCCATTTTCTTTTTATAGCCCGGCTTCACTTTTTTCGGCCTGCCGATTGCCTTTCTCGCCGCGGTTTCCGTTTTATCCGCTTTTTTCACACGCTTTTTGCGGCGGTTCCGGTCGCCCAGTTCCACCCATTCGCCGCGGCGCACATCACGGTAGATGAAGGCAATCCCCATTTTCTCAAGCTGCGTGAGGGCAAACTCATCGGAAGGTTCGTAAATGGTTGCGCATATGCCCGATAGATCGGCGCGGGCCGTTCTGCCGGCGCGGTGGACGTAAAACGTCAAATCTTTTGGCAGCTCGTAGTTTACGACATGGCTGACCCCTTCGATATCAATCCCGCGCGCGGCCAGATCAGTGGCAATGATATACCGGTATTCCAGGTTTTTGATTTGTTTCATCGTTTTCGCCCGTTCCCGCGGCGAGAGGTCTCCGTGGATGCGGGCCGTTTTCATCCCTTTTGCCGAGAGCCCTGCGGCAATTTCTTCCACCATCGCTTTTGTGTTTGCAAATACAATCGCCAAGTACGGGTTAAACGCCTCGAGGGCATCATGCAACACGTCAATTTTCTCCCGCGCGCGTTTCGGGATCAGAATATGTTCAATTTTTTCTGCTGCGATTTGCCGCGGCGCTACCTGCTCGAATTTCGGATTTTCCATGTACTTTTTTAAAAACGGCTTTAATTTTTCGGGAATGGTTGCCGAAAACACGAGCATTTGCAGTTTTTCAGGCATCCTCCCCGCAATTTGGTCGACATCCACGATAAAGCCCATATCGAGCATAATATCCGCTTCATCTACAACAAACGTTTTTGCTGTATGGACAAACAACGCCTGCTCTTTCACAAGATCATTCACCCTGCCCGGCGTGCCGACTACAATTTGCGGCTGTTTTTTCAGTTTGCTGATATCACGCTGCTTGTCCGTTCCGCCGATAAACAGTTTGGCGGTTATCCGGCCTGTTTCTTCCCATTTTAATACTTCCTGAATTTCATGGTAAATCTGTGCCGCCAGTTCCCGCGTCGGGGCCGTAATCACCGCCTGGACTTCCGCAAGAGACGGGTCTGTTTTTTGCAAGAGCGGTAGCACATAAGCATGTGTTTTCCCCGTTCCCGTCTGCGACTGTCCAATGGCACTTTCCCCACGCAAAACAAGCGGGATCATTTTTCGCTGTATTTCCGTCGGTTCGGCAAAGCCTTTATGTTCGATCGCTTTTTCGATAAATGGTTTAAAACCGAAATCTTTCCATTTTGTTCCGTTCATGTTTCCACTCCTTCTCTCATGCAGCAGAACGTCTTGTTATTATAATCAACATCCGAGAAAAATGCCAATTTCCGCATGCCCCGGTATGCAAATGGAAATTTTTGTGCCGTTTACGGGCAGAAAGAAACTTTTTTTGCATGCCAGACGTTTCCGTTTGGCCTGCATATTGTAATATTGAACGCAAAAGCCAAACAGAAAGGGGGTCAAATGGATGCCGCCAAGAAATATGCCGCCGGTTTTCGGCCGGCAAAACCCGCCCCCGTTCGGCGGAATGCAGCGTAGTCTGTTTACCGGGAACCGCCTGGGCGGGCCGGGCATGCCCGGACAATTCAGAGCCGGAGGGCAAATGCCGGGATTTCCGGGCCGAGCGGGCGCAACTGCAGGACGGGGCGGAGGGTTTTTATCCAGACTGTTCCAAAGGGGCGGGCAAACAGCAGCCGCCAACCCGGCAGCCGCCTTCCAGCGGGGTGCCGCCGGGGGAGGCGGATCACTTTTCAAATCCATCACAAATCCTTCTTCGATCAGTTCGTTTTTAAACAATACACAAAACGTCCTGAAAACCGCGCAACAGGTCGGCCCGATGATCCAGCAGATCCAGCAGGTCGGCCCGCTCGTCAAAAATCTGCCGGCGATGTGGAAATTGTACCGCGGCCTGAAAAATGCCCCGGAAGAGGAGGGGCAGGAGAACCGCGAATTAAGCAGCAAAGAGAAAAAACCTGAACCGGCAAAAGAGAAAAAAAGCAACCGGCAGGCGGGTCGTAACGCATCATCTCAACCCGCAGAAAGCACAAATGGCGAAAAACGCCCGGAAAAAGGGGCTTCCGTGCCGAAATTGTTTATTTAAGGCGCCAAAACCGTTTGTACCCGCGTGCAGACGGTTTTTTCTATTAAAAGCTGGCACCGGCCCGTGCGTTTCCATCCTTCCGGGGAAGCGCGCCCTATTTCAGGCACGGCCGGCTGTGCAAAAACCCGTTTTGTATTCTTTGCCGCATTCCGATATAATACAAATGTAATAGACTCATTTCCCAGCCCGGATGCCGGCGTTCCGGCACCCTGTTAGGAGGATCGCGATGGAAGTGCTGAAAATTTCCCCCAGGGGTTACTGCTACGGCGTTGTTGACGCAATGGTCATTGCCCGCAACGCCGCAATGGATAAAACTTTGCCGCGTCCCATCTATATCCTTGGCATGATCGTCCACAACCAGCATGTGACGGATGCCTTTAAAGAAGACGGGATCCTTACGCTCGACGGCAAAAACCGCAAAGAAATTCTCGAAAAGGTGGAAAAAGGCACCGTTATTTTTACCGCGCACGGCGTCTCCCCCGAAGTGCGCGAACTTGCCCGGAAAAAAGGCTTGACGGCCATTGATGCCACATGCCCGGACGTGGCGAAAACCCATGATTTAATCCGTGAAAAAGAAAAAGAAGGCTATGATGTCATTTATATCGGAAAAAAAGGCCATCCGGAACCCGAGGGGGCAGCCGGTGTCGCACCCGCGATTGTCCATCTCGTCGAAACGGAAGCAGACGTGGAAGCCCTCGATATCCGCAATGATAAAATTATTGTAACAAACCAGACGACGATGAGCCAATGGGACGTGGCGGATTTGATGGAACACATCCAAAAGAAATACCCGCATGCGGAAACGTACAATGAAATCTGCCATGCCACGCAAATTCGCCAGGAAGCCGTTGCCAGGCAGGCCGGGGAGGCCGATTTGCTGCTTGTAGTCGGCGACCCGCGCAGCAACAATTCAAACCGCCTCGCGCAAGTATCGGAAGAAATCGCCGGCACAAAAGCATACCGGATTGCCGATGTCGAAGAAATTGAGCTGGCATGGCTTGAAGGTGTACAAAAAGTTGCCGTAACGGCAGGGGCATCGACGCCGACGCCGATCGTGCGTGAAGTCATTGCATTTCTTGAGAAATTCGACCCGGAAGACGAATCAACCTGGGAACGAAAGCGGAACGTACCATTAAACAAAATTTTGCCGAAAGTCAAAGCGCCGCACCCTTCTTCCGGCCAAAAAGCATAAAAACCCGGTTGGAACGCTTCCGGCCGGAAAAGTAATAAAGGCAAAAGGGCGGAGTCCGGTGGGCATCCGCCCTTTTGCCTTTAACTATCCATGCTGGAACGACTGCAGCACCGGAATGAAAATGAATACCCGTTGGCACGTATTTTCAGGAAGGCATCCATACGGGATGCAACGGGGCACCGGCAAAAAGAATGAAAATGAGCCATCGCAATCTTTAAAGGATAACGCGGCCCGGGTTAAAAAAGGCCGCCTTTTCCCTGCTTTCAGCGGCCCCGGCGTTTTCTTAAAGAAACTGAAACGGGTCTGTGTTTACTTCGGATGCAATAAAGCGGACATCGAGCTGATGCTCCCTGCATGCTTTTCGCATATAGGCCGCAACCCCTTTTTTCATCACCTTCTCCACGTTATGCCCGGGGTCTACGACATTCAGCCCGAGCGCCAGTGCATCGTGGGCGTTATGGTAATAAAAATCCCCGGTGACAAACACATCGGCCCCCGCCCTTTTTGCCTCAGCAAAATATTTGTTGCCGTCTCCGCCGAGAACAGCCACTTTTTTCACTTTTTCGTCCAAATTTCCGACGACGCGCAATGCCGGAACTTCGAGCGTTTTTTTTACATGTTCCGCAAATTCCCGCAGTGCCATTTCCCGTTCGATTTCGCCGATCCGGCCTAGCCCGAACTTCCGGCCTTCATTTACGACCGGATAAATATCATAGGCAACCTCTTCATACGGGTGCGCCTCAAACATGCTGGCGAGCACCTGTTTTTCAATCGATGCGGGATAAATCGTTTCAACCCTTGTTTCACTTGCTGCCTCGAGTTTGCCCGCTTCCCCGAGGAACGGGTTTGTCCCTTTCCCCGGCAGAAAACGGCCGGTACCGCGGGCGGAGAAAGAACAATGGCTGTAATTCCCGATCGCCCCCGCGCCGGCATTCCCAAGCGCCGTTCTTACAGCCTCTTCATGGGATACCGGGACAAAAACAACCAGTTTCCTCAATTTGTCTTCAAAAAGAGGCGATAATACTTCCGTATCACGGAGCCCTAGCGCCTCCGCCAGCAAGTCGTTCACGCCCCCTTCTGCAATATCAAGGTTCGTATGGGCGGCATATACAGCAATTCCGTGGCGGATGCATTTTTCAATCAGCCGGCCCTGGGGGGTGTCCGTCGCCATGTTTTTTAACGGCCGGTAAACGGAAGGATGATGGGCGATAATGAGCTGGGCATCCTTTTCAATCGCTTCATCCACCACATCTTCCAGCACATCAAGTGCCACCAGCACATTTTTCACCGGCCCGTTTAACCGCCCGATTTGGAGCCCGACCGGATCCCCGTCCATTGCAAACTTTTTCGGTGCAAACTGCTCAAATAGCTGGATGACATCATGCCCGTTCGCATGCTTCATGTTAAAACCTCCTCTGCCAAAGCAATCAAATGGCGATAGACGCGCTTTTTTTCTTCAATTTCCGGGCTTGCGCCTGCCTGCTCCAGATGGCTGAGCACGGATTGCCATTTTTTGATTTCATTGCGCCATTTTTTCCGGAAAGCTTCATTTTGGTTTTTGATTAAAACCGGGCCCATCAGGCGTTCCGCTTCCGCGAGCGCCACAAGCGTGCCCGCGTATTCTGCCGCGATGATTTCATATATTTTCCCGTCTTCCTCGAGAATGTCTTCTCCTGTAATGGCCCATCCGTTTTCCGCCAGCCATCCGCGGACAATGTGTGATCCGGTATTCGGCTGCAGGATGAGCGTTTCTTTGCCGTTTAGTTTTGCTTTTCCGCGATCAAGGATGGAGGCAATCAACGCGCCGCCCATCCCGGCAATCGTAATGCATCCCGCTTCCCCTGGAGCCAGGATTTCAAGTCCGTCTCCTTTCCGGACGCTGATTTTTCCGGCCAGCCCTGCTTTTTCCACTTGTTTTTGCGCCGAATGGTACGGCCCTTCCGCCACTTCCCCGGCAACCGCCTCTGCTACTCTGCCGCACTTCACGCAAAATACGGGCAAATAAGCGTGATCAGACCCGATATCTGCCAATACAGTGCCGGCCGGAATAAAAGCCGCCACCGACTCAAGCCTTTTTGAAAGTTTCCCGCTGTTCATTTCTTCACCACTTTACATGTGATACCTCTATTGTAGCCACTTTTTGCCATAAAAAAAAGGGGGATGCCCCCCGTACGGCGAACCTGCCTCTTATTTTAGCTTTGATACCCAGTCCGCCATTTCATCAATATGGTCCTCTTCGACAAGTCCGGCCGGCATGCCCCCGCTCGTGCCGTTCCTGAGCACCTCTTTGATCTTATCTTTGGACAATTTCTTGCCGATGCCGTGAAGATTCGGCCCCGCCCCGCCTTGCAAATTGTTCCCGTGGCAGGTCACGCAAGTCTTTTTGGCAAAGCTCTCCGGATCAAACTTTTCCGAGGAAGCGGTTTCGGTTTGCTTTGGATGCTCCTTTTCTTTGGCCACTTCCTTCGCATCCCCGATCCCTTTCACGGAAAGAAAAAAGATAAGGGCAAGCCCGAATGCCATAATCAGCACATATGGGATGACAGGATTTCTTTTCAATGCGTTCCCCCCCTTGTTTTTCCGCTTCTCCAGCGTATTTACCGCACCCATCTCTTTCATTTTAACTGAAAATTCTTTCGAAAGAAAGCCTTCCCACCCAAAAATAACACCTTGAATGCGCTTTCATCTTGTATTATAATAAAAGCAGCAAAAAATTCAATAAAATGATACAATTGATGGCAGGCGGAAAAAAGCAGCAGGAAAACTGAAAATTATATATTATATTACAATAGAGACCAGCAAGATGGCAAGACCGAGAAGCCCCGACAGGGTAAAATACAGCAGTTTGTATGCCTTTCCGGCGGCAAGCCAGAGCCCGCAGTTGGCAAAAAACAGCAAATATAAAGTATAGCGGTGATTTCCAAATAACTTTTCATTCAAAAACACACTGAAAAGAAGCAAAATAAGCGCAGCGCCAACAAAGAAAATCGAGTAAAAAATTTCTTTATTAGCATAATGAATTCCCAGAAAAAGTAAGCATCCGACAAAAGCTGTCAAAATCCCTGTTTGCAAAATAAAATGTAATTCAGTAAAATAAATAACAAATACAGCGATTGCAACGAGTGCAAGAATGAAAGCAGAAACCGCAGCTTGTTTTTTAACGGATTTCCCTGCGCCGTTTTGTTTGCGGGTATTGCCTTCAGTTCCCTCCGTATAGATCGCGAGCAGAAAATCGCAGTATTCTTGTGGAATCATTTTGGTCTCTTTCCACATTTTAATTTCGTTGACAATGATTTGTTTTCTCTTATCGTCCATTTTTCAACACATCCTGTGTAACCTATTCGACAGGCGGGTGGAAAATCCTTTTTTTACAAGAAAAAAGTTTACTTCCCGAGGAAGTAAACTGAAAACAAGGCGCCTGTAAAAATAGCTGCACAAGCGCCGTGCCTGTTTCTTTTCCGGCTTATTCAAGGAAATCTTTCAGGCGTTTGCTCCTGCTCGGATGGCGGAGTTTCCGCAAAGCCTTTGCTTCAATTTGCCGGATCCGTTCCCTTGTGACGCCAAATACTTTGCCGACTTCTTCAAGGGTCCGGGTGCGCCCGTCATCAAGCCCGAACCGGAGGCGGAGCACATTTTCTTCCCTGTCGGTCAATGTATCAAGCACATCTTCCAGCTGTTCTTTCAGCAGCTCATAAGCGGCATGGTCAGAAGGCGATGTGGCATCCTGGTCTTCAATAAAGTCTCCAAGATGCGAATCATCTTCTTCGCCAATCGGCGTTTCAAGTGAAACCGGTTCCTGGGCGATTTTAATGATTTCCCTGACTTTATCCGGAGAAATATCCATTTCTTCAGCAATTTCTTCCGGTGTTGGTTCCCTGCCTAAATCCTGAAGCAGTGACCGTTGCACGCGGATGAGTTTATTGATCGTTTCTACCATATGGACCGGAATCCGGATCGTCCGCGCCTGGTCTGCAATCGCGCGCGTGATGGCTTGGCGGATCCACCATGTGGCATAGGTGCTGAATTTGTAGCCTTTTCGGTAATCGAATTTTTCAACCGCCTTGATGAGGCCCATATTGCCTTCCTGGATCAAATCCAGAAACTGCATGCCGCGGCCGACATACCGTTTTGCAATGCTGACAACAAGGCGCAAGTTGGCTTCAGCGAGCCGGCGTTTTGCCTCTTCATCGCCCTGCTCGATTCTTTTGGCCAGTTCGATTTCTTCGTCTGCGGAAAGAAGGTCGACCCGCCCGATTTCTTTCAAATACATGCGTACCGGATCATTGATTTTCACACCCGGGGGAACACTCAAATCATTCAGGTCAAACTCTTCGTCATTCTCTTTTTCCAGTTCGAGATGGGAAGGTGCATCCTCGTCGCCGGCCTCATCTGTCACATCGATGCCCTGTTCGCCGAGCAATTCATAAAATTCATCCATCTGGTCGGATGTTAAATCAAAATGGCCGAGTTTTTCGGAAATGGCATCATAAGTGAGAACCCCCCGCTTTTTCCCGCGTTCAACGAGTTGCTCTTTTGCTTTTTCCACTGTAAACTCACTTTCTTCTACTTCTTTGGAACGTGCTGACTTTTCAGCCATATGTTCCCCTCCTTCCGACAATTTCAACACACTCAATGATCCAACAGCAGCTTGATCATTTATAAAAAGCAGAGATTTCAGGTCATGGACTTTCTCAGTGCCACGATTTCACCCGCCAATTGCAGCGCTTTTTGGAAATCATTTTGCCGTTCGGCATCTTTTTGTGCCCTCAGTTTTTCCTGAATGCGCAACAATTTCTGGTGTTTCAGCACATACTGCACATAATCTTCCAATTCCTCATCCGTCAGCTCCCCGCCTACCGTCATCATTTCGATTTCGGCAGCAATCCTCTGCAATTTTGAATCTGGCAAATAAGACAGGAAAGCGCTCGTATCAGGCGGATTCCCTTCTTCGTACCAGCCAAGCAGGTAAGTAAAAATGGCCTGGTGTTCGTCCCCGTAAAAGCCGTTTTCGCCAAGGAAATCTTTCACTTTATAGGCAACTTCCCCGTCCCGCAGCATATGCCAAAGCAGCCTTCTCTCCGCGGTCATATTGGCAGGCAGCATCCGGGCTTCTTCATGCACAGGCGCCGGATTCCCTGCAGGCCGGCTTCTCTTCCGGTTTCCGGTTTCACGGGAACCGTATTGCCTTTCCTGCTCTTTCAGGGCATCCAAAGACAACGAAAATTCTTCGGACAGCTGGCGCAAGTAAAGATCTTTCTCCACCGGATTCTCCAGCTTGGCAATTTCCTGAATGACTTCTTCTATATACGCCAGCTTTTCTCCTTCATTTTGGAGATTTTTATTCATGCGGAAATATTGCATTTTAAAAGCCATAAAAGTCAGGCTGGCCCCTATTACATCTCTGCGGAATTTTTCTCCGCCATGCCGGTTTATGTAGTCATCAGGGTCCAGTCCGTCCGGCATTTGCGCAACCCGCACTTCACAGCCGTTTTCACTGAGCATTTTTCCTGCACGGAAAGCCGCAGTGAAGCCGGCCTGGTCCGAGTCGTAACAAATGACGACGCCGTCCGTGAGCCTTTTTATCATCCGGACGTGTTCCGCTGTAATCGATGTGCCCATTGTGGCAATGCCGTTTTCAACGCCAGCCCGGTCGGCGGAGATCACGTCTGCATAGCCTTCAAAAATGACCGCCTGCTGTTTTTTGCGGATCGGCCCTCTTGCCCGGTTCAGGTTAAAAAGCAGCTTGCTTTTGTTAAAAAGCGGCGTCTCAGGGCTGTTCAAATATTTCGGGTGTTCCTCTTTCCGGACAGCTCTTCCGGCAAATGCTACCATGTTTCCCTTTTCATCCATGATTGGAAACATGATCCGGTCCCTGAAACGGTCAAAATATTTGCCATCCTTTTCATTGCGGATGACAAGCCCGCTTTCTTCCAGCACGGAAAGGGGAAAACCGCGCTTTTGCAGCATATTGGCGGCAAAATCCCAGGCAGGCAGCGCATATCCAATCCCGAACTTTTCGATTGCTTCGTTTGTAAACCCGCGCCCGCGCAGGTATTTTAGCGCAGGTTCCCCTTCTTTTGTATGCAAAAGCAAATGATGGTATAATTTTTGCAACAGTTCGTGCGCTTCCAGCATCTGGCGGCGCTTTGGATCGATATTTTTCTGCTCTTCGCGCCGTAAAACGACGCCAAGCTCGATATGCGCTTTTTGTGCCAGTTTTTCTGCCGCTTCCTGAAAAGAGATGCCTTCGATATCCATGAGAAAAGTAAACACATTGCCGCCTGCGCCGCATCCAAAGCAGTGAAAAATCTGCTTGTCGGGGGATACGGAAAATGACGGCGTATGCTCCCCGTGGAACGGGCACAGGCCGAAGTAATTGCGTCCCTGCTTTTTGAGCTGTACATAATCGCTCACGACCTCCACAATATCGGAAGACCGGCGGATCTCATCAATTTTTTCATTCGGAATCATCCCTGTCATCAAACAATCCCTTCTGCTCCACCTTTATTCAACAGCATTTCATCCGGGATGCGGGCAATGCTTATTCGTTTGCTGTTTTTCTTTTCATCCTAAAATATTCTACATCGCTCCACAGAATCCTGCATGTTTTGCGCTTCTTCCCATAATTTTTTTGGCCCTGTCGAAATTTATTTAAATTCAGACTTGACATTTACTATAAATAGTTTATTCCTTAATAGCCTACTCTAAACCCGTATCATACATTTTTATCACAATTTTTTATTATAGTATACTTGCTTCATTTTGACTATAAATAAATACTGAAAAGCAGAAAAAAATATGCCTCGTTTTTTCAAAAGAAAATTCTAAAAAAAACGGGCGGAAACAAAGACCGTTTTAGCCTGCTTCCCCCGTTTCAAATGGTTTATTTTCATCCGGCCGATGCCGCGAAAAAGGCGCGCGCTCCCCGCGCCTTTGGCCGCTTTTACTTTCTCATTTCATCCATAATAATATTTGCCGTTTCTTCGACCGCTTTATTGGTAACATCGATCACTTTGCAGCCAAGCCGCTCCACTATCTGATTAAAATAATCGAGTTCGTATTTGATGCGCTCAATGGTCGCATAACTTGCCGAACCGTCAAGCCCGAGTGTTTTCAGCCGTTCTTTCCGGATATGATTTAATGTGTCGGGATCAATTTTTAAACCGATACACTTTTTGGAAGGAATACGAAAAAGTTCTTCCGGCGGATCCACTTCCGGCACAATCGGCACATTCGCAACTTTATAGCGGTGATGCGCCAGGTATTGTGAAAGCGGCGTTTTGGATGTACGGGAAACACCGATCAGGACAATATCCGCCCGGACAATGCCGCGCGGATCCCGGCCGTCATCATATTTCACCGCAAATTCGATCGCTTCCACCTTTTTAAAATAAGCTTCGTCCAATTTTCTGACGAGACCCGGTTCATAGAGCGGTTTGGATTCATACAATTCGAGCAGCCGGTCCATGAGAGGTCCCATTAAATCGACAGCAGCAAGGCCGTGTTTTACGGCTTGGTCATTCATGTATTTTCGCATTTCCGGCTTCACAAGCGTATAAACGATCATGCCGTAATTCATGGATGCAAGCGAAACCACTTCATCAATATGGATCGTATCTTCCACATACGGGAAGCGTTTTAATTCTGCGTCCTGGTTTTCAAACTGGCTGATGGCCGCCTTTGTGACGAGCTCCGCCGTCTCTCCGACCGAGTCTGAAACAATGTAAATATGGGGTTTTGCCAAAAGTGATCACTTCCTTTTTAATCGCCGTCTGCAAGCTCAACGAATGCTTTCGTGATATTCGTTTTCGTTATCCGTCCGGTCACTTCAAGCCCGGTTTCTGTTTCTTTCACAACCGGCACCGAGTCAATTTGTTTTTCAATCAGTTTTTTTGCCACATCAATCAGAAGATCATCTTTTTTGCAGCAGGTAATATTCGGCATTCTTGTCATAATGATATGCACCGGCAATGCGGATAAGTCTTTGTTTCCAAGGCTTGCCCGCAACAAATCTTTCCGCGACAGAACACCGGTCAGATGGGATGCATTGTCGACGACATAAAGCGTGCCGACATCTTCAAGAAAAACCGTTACGATGGCATCGTACACGGACATATTCTCGTTAACCACGACCGGCAGAGACTGGTAATCTTTTACGTAAATATGTTTTAAATTTTCCGTAAGAAGCTGCGTGCTCGTTTTTCCGGTATAAAAATAGCCGACGCGCGGGCGTGCATCCAAATAACCTGCCATTGTCAAAATAGCAAGATCCGGCCGGAGCGTTGCCCGCGTTAAATTCAGCTTTTCGGCGATGTGCTCGCCTGTAATCGGCCCGTTCGTTTTGACGATCTCGAGAATCTGTTCCTGCCTTTTCGTTAATTCGATCGTAATCACCGCCTTCATTCACACAACCATGCAAGACAATAGTATAACACGTTTACAGGAATCTGTCCTTATCTGCCATCATTATACATCAAAATGCCATTGATATTTCGGAAGACAGCTGCGTATACTCAGGTAGCGGGTCATGCATTTTACGGCCAGGCAAAAACAGTTTGAAACCAAACCGCGGGCCGTGCATGATGCATCATCCAGCCCTGGGCAGAAAGGAGAGCCCTCCTTTTCCCTTCTATACGGGGAAACCTTATGCATTGTCCGGCCCAAGCTTTTTTTCAAGCGCCTCTATCTGGCTGAGAAACCGGCCGGCTTTCAATTGCAGGCCGGTATATTCATCATAATACATGGAAATGGCCGTTCTCAGTTCTTTTTTTGTCGAGTCTTTGACAGAAATGCTACCGAGCCGGTTGATGTCCAGAAAATAAAAAAGCCGGAGCAGGCGGATAACCGGCTGTGGCAACGGAAGCCGGTACGGGTCGCGCGCAAAACAGCGGTGGCAAAGAAGGCCATTTTCCCGGATGGAAAACGCAAAGGGCCCTTCCGTGTTTCCGCATACCGCACATCGGTCCATCGCCGGGTACATGCCGAGCACATTCAGCATCTTCATTTCAAAGATATCCCTGATAATTTCCGGGTCATAGCCTTCATCAATATATTCGAGTGTCCGGAGCAAAAGTTCGAACAAAAACGGATTCTTTTTTCTATCTTCAACCGCCCGGCCTAAAAGTTCCACCACATAGGCAGCATACGCCGTTTTAAAAATATCTTCGCGGATATGGCGCATCGGTGAGACGGCCTCTCCCTGCTGAAGGGTGGCAAGGCCGCGCGACGGCTGAAAAAGGAAATTCCCATATGTAAAAACCTGGGAAACCGCAGCCAGCCGGCTGTTCGGCTTTTTGGCTCCGCGCGCCATAAAGCCCAGCTTCCCAAATTCTCTCGTGTAAATATGCAGGATTTTATTGGATTCGCCGTAGTCGGTATTTTTAATGACGATCCCTTCACATTTTTCAAACAACCTCTCCACCTCTTGCCCGGCAGGCAGTGCGGCATATCCTTAAGTAATGGAAAAATCCACATCTGCCGGATCTTCGTCACGTTCATACTGGTCCTGGCGCCGGTCCCTTTCCAGTTCCTTAAAAAGCAGGTACGTATCGATATTGCCGGTATCCGCAAAGACTTTCCAGGTAAATTCTAACATATTCACCACGCCTTTCATGTTGTAGGTCATGAAATTTCATTAAAAGTCTTTAATAGCTTCACCAGGGGACACGCAAACATTCGGGGTAAAATTTACAACCAAAAGCGGGCGCCAAAATCAATATTCGTCTTCCCGGAAACCGAAATCGCGCAGCTGGCTGATTTTATTCCGCCAATCTTTCTGCACTTTTACCCATAATTCCAAATAAACTTGCGACCCGAGCAAATTTTCGATATCAGCCCTTGCTCTTTTGCCGATCTCTTTCAGCATACTTCCCTGCCTGCCGATGATAATCCCCTTTTGGGACGGCCGTTCGACAACGATCGTCGCCATCACGCGGATGACATCCTTGTTCTCCGCCTGCTCCATTTTCTCAATGACAACTGCAATCGAATGCGGCACTTCTTCTCTTGTAAGCTGCAATGCTTTTTCGCGGATCAGTTCCGAAATGATGAACCGTTCCGGATGGTCCGTCACCTGGTCCGCCGGATAATACTGCGGCCCTTCCGGCAAATATTCCTTGATGGCACCGAGCAGCCGGCCGACGTTATTTCCTCCGAGCGCGGAAATCGGGACCACTTCACGGAACGGGTATAAATCTTTGTACTGTTCAATAAAGGCAAGCAAATCATCCGGATGGACGAGGTCAATTTTGTTGATGACCAAAAAAACAGGCGTGCGCACGTGTTTAAGCAGGTCGATAATGTACTCGTCGCCGCGGCCGCGTTTTTCTTCCGCATTGACCATAAATAAAATCAGGTCCACTTCTTTTAATGTGTCCGTGGCTGATTTTACCATGAAGTCGCCAAGCTTATGCTTCGGTTTATGGATGCCAGGTGTATCAATAAAAATCATCTGTGCATCATCAGCTGTGTAAACGCCCTGTATCTTATTCCTTGTGGTCTGCGGCTTATCGCTCATGATGGCGATTTTTTGCCCGACCACCTGGTTGATGAAAGTGGACTTCCCGACATTCGGGCGTCCAATGATAGAAATAAAGCCTGATTTATATGTTGGTTGTTCCATGCAAATCCTCCGTTGAATAAGCGCCCGAAAGCAGCTTTACCATTGTTTCCATATCTTTTCCCCTTACCTATATTTTACTACAAATATGCCCGAAAGTTAAAATGTATTTTTCATTACTTTTGAATATTTTAAAGGTTCGTGAAAAATTTGTCGACTCGTGGCGTGTTTGCACTGATTTTAGCGTCACTTGCATGCCATGGCCGTTTTCAAGCAATGCGATTACCTTTATTTTAGCGCAACGGCCTGCGCCTTTCAAATTGCGGCAGATCCCGTTGGCGCCCCTAACTCCCCTAACTGTACGGCAGCCCGGCCGGATCCGCCATCTGCTTTTTCAGGCGGGGAGAAGCGGGCCATAAAAAAGAAGCCGCATTAAAAAGCCGCTCCCTGGAATACATGCCCTAATTTTGGAAGAAATACGATGCAGCCGATAATGGCCGCAAGCACGGCCCACATCAGGACCGCCGCCGCCGCTGCATCTTTCGCAAGCTTGGCAAGCGGGTGGTATTTATGCCCCACGGTAAGGTCAACCGCCCGCTCAATTGCTGTGTTCATCAGCTCCATTGCAATCACGCCGAAAATGGAAAATAAAATGGCGATCCACTCTGTTTTGGAAAGGGAGAAGAAAAATCCGAGCAGACAAGCGCATAACGCCGCCAGAAGATGAAAACGGAAATTCCGTTCCTGCCGGATGGTTGCAAACAGCCCCTCCACAGCCGGCCGGAAAGGGGTGCGGTATTTCGGGATTTTTTTATCGTTTAAGTCCATAGCGATCGAGGATCTCGTTTTGGCGCCCGAACATTTCCGTTTCATCTTCTTTTGTCATATGGTCATAGCCGAGCAGGTGAAGAAATCCGTGAACCGCCAAAAAGCCGAGTTCCCTTTCAAACGAATGCCCGTACTCTCCTGCCTGCTCCCTTGCCCGCGGCACGGAAATGATAATATCCCCGAGCACGCGTGGCATTTCTGCACCGGTAATTTCGATCTCCCCTTCCCCCATTTCTTCAAGCGCGAACGAAATGACATCGGTCGGCTGGTCTTTGCCGCGGTAATCGCGGTTGATTTCGCGGATCCCTTCATTATCCGTAAAAGTTACCGACAACTCGGTGCCGTCCTCCACCCCTTCCTGCCGGGCTGCATAATCGAGCAATGTCCGGACAAGCTCGAGATGCTCCGCTTTCAGCTCATTTGTTTCATCCATCATATCGAGTGATAATGTCATGTCAGCCATCCTTTTTCGTTATTTTTACGGGATACCCTTATTTCGGATACTGGATCCTTGAATGAAAGATGCCATTAAGCGTCTCGCAAAGCGTGCGTTTAACGGTCTCCAGTTCTTTCAGGGTAATGTCACATTCATTAAATTGCCCATCCATAATGCGCCCTTGCACGATATTGCCGACTAAATTTTGAATGTCATCGGGCGTCGGATGGTTCATGGACCGGGCAGCCGCTTCCACGCTGTCCGCAATGTTGATGACAGCCGCTTCTTTCGTCTGCGGCTTCGGGCCCGGGTAACGGAACGCTTCTTCTTTCACATCCGGGTTTTGCGCTTTTGCTTTATGGTAAAAATACTTCAGCAAAGTCGTGCCGTGATGCTGTTCGGCAATATCCGAAAAAGCTTTCGGCAGCTTATATTTTTTCAATGTTTCTGCCCCGTCTTTTGCATGGGCAATGATAATATCCCTGCTTGTTTCAGGCGAAAGGCGGTCATGCGGATTCGGGATATTCAGCTGATTTTCGATAAAAAAATGCGGCCGTTTTGTTTTCCCAATATCATGATAATAGCTGCCGACCCTGGCAAGGAGGCCATTCGCCCCGATCGCTTCACAAGCCGCTTCGGCAAGATTGGCAACCATCAGGCTATGGTGATACGTGCCCGGTGCTTCCGTCAAAATCTTCTTCAAAAGCGGGTGGTTCGGATTGGACAGCTCCACAAGGCGGATCGGCGACAAAATGCCGAACGCCGCTTCAAAAAACGGCTGCAGCCCCATCACAAGCACGGCGGACAAAATGCCGGAAAGAAACGCAAATGAAAGGGTATATAAAAAGTCCATCTTTACGATCTGGCCGGCATTCAAAAAATAGATGGCACCTACCGCAAGCACATTCAATAGCGCTGCAAAAATCCCGGTTTTAAACAAACGCGCGCGCTCCGGCCGTTTCGGCAAAAGCAAAATGCCCCCTGTCCCTGTAATAAGCGCGTATACAACCATCTCGGCGTTAAATGTATCTGCAATGTCACCGTGAAATTCGATGCTCGCACAAGCGGCAAGCAGGGCTGAAAGCAAAAAGGCGGAACGGTCCCTGAGCAAAATCCGGGCGAGCAGCGGCGCCATTGCAGCCGGATAGGCGTACTCGATGCCCGGAATCTCAAGATGGGTCAAGATCCCTGCCAGCTTCATTAACGCAAGGGCAATGACAAGAATCAGGCCGGCCATGACAAGCCGGTTTTGCTTTTCTTCTTCCGTTGCGCGCATCCGGCTCGTATAGAGGTACAAAACGCCGGATGCAAAAACGGCAAATAAAGCCAATCCGATATACGGCTTAACCGATCCGCTGCTTTTTAACAGTCCGAGCAGCTGGAGTTCGCGGTAAGTTTCCCGGTCGATCAGATGCCCTTCCTGGACGATGACCTGCCCCTGCAGGATTTTCACCGGTTCAACGTTATCCATCGCCTGCTGCCTTCTTTTTTCCGTCTGCTTTGCATCATACACATAATTGGGCACGATCGCATATTGGCCAAGCTCGGACGCAGCATTCCGGATGCTTGTCTTCAACCCTGACTTTTCGATTTGCGAGGCCACCCGGCTTTTGGCTTCTGCCGCATTGTTTTCTGTCACTTTTTGGCTGAGCGCCTCATTGACATTTGTTTCGACAATGTGCCTTGCCGCTTTCAATTCATCCGGGGAAGCGGACAAAAGCGCGCGAAAACTTGTGTCGGAAATAGAGCCGGTCACATTGCCGGACACATTTTCAGACAATATTTCCTTCAATTTTGCCAGCTTCTCTTCCTGCAGCCCGCTGCTGTTTTTTCCGTCATGTTTTTTATTTTTATATTCCGCGTTCACTTCTTCTGCGACATCAAAAATCGAATCCATTAGCGAAACTCGGTTTTGTGCCAGGCCGCTGTCAAACGTATAGACTTTCGCAACACTAGCGGCCGCCAGCTGTTTTTCTTCTTTTGTTTTTTCTTCGTCGATGACCGTTTTCGGAGAACGGATCGTATTGTTCGCAACTGAAAACAGTTTGATATCATACGTCTGGGGCCTAATGTTCGGATAAAAAATGCCGAATAAAATAAGGGACAGTAAAAACAGGATCACGAATGTAAACCATTTAAAGCTTAACATCATCCGCAACCTGCCCATTTGCCCGGGAATTTTCATTTGCTTTTCATACACCGCCTTTTGCAATCGCTCTTAACGGTTCCATCATATCAGTTTTCCGGCAAAAATGCATGGCAAAACAACCCGGGTGCCACGGCCCGGGTTATGCGTTTTGATAAGCTTCGATAATTTTCGCAACAAGCGGGTGGCGGACGACATCGCTTTCTTCCAGATAGACGAACGAAATGCCGCGGACTTTCTCCAGCACTCTTTCAGCTGTCAAAAGGCCGGATTCCGCGCCTTTTGGCAGGTCAATCTGCGTTCTGTCCCCTGTAATCACCATTTTGGAGTGAAAACCGAGGCGGGTCAGAAACATTTTCATTTGTGCCTGTGTCGTATTCTGCGCTTCATCGAGAATGACGAACGCATCATCAAGTGTGCGCCCGCGCATATAGGCAAGCGGGGCAATTTCGATTGTTTCCCTTTCAATCAGGCGCTGTGTATGCTCCGCGCCGAGCACATCGTTTAATGCATCATAGAGCGGGCGCAAATACGGATCGACTTTTTCCTTCAAATCCCCCGGCAAAAACCCGAGGCTTTCCCCGGCTTCAACAGCCGGGCGGGTTAAAATAATCCTTTTTACCTCGCCGCTTTTTAAAGCATTCACCGCCATTACAACGGCCAAATACGTTTTTCCCGTTCCGGCCGGGCCGATGCCGAACACAAGGTCATGATGGCGGATCGCCTGGATATAGTCGCGCTGCCCGAATGTCTTGATCCGGATCGCTTTCCCTTTCGCATTCCGGGCAATTTCTTCTTCGTACAGGCTTCCCAAATATTCAAGATGGCCCTTTTTTTCCATTTCGACAGCGTAAAGCACATCGCGCCCGCTGATCGTGATGCCTTTTTTAATCAAACCAAGCAGTTCGGACATGACGGCGATCACCCTTTCCGCCGCATCTTCTTTGCCGCTTGCCTGGATCGTTTCGCCGCGGGTGAGGATATGGACCCCGTAGGCATCCTCGAGCATTTTCAGATGATGGTCGGAAATGCCGAATAAAAGCACTGCTTCGTTTGTATTCTCCAATTGAAGTTTTGCCGTACTTTCTTCTGTCATTCTAAGTCTCCTTGAGCAATTGGTTTTGCGATTGCGATATTTTCTACTACTTCGTAATAAATCATCATTTTTAATGTACCATTGCGAACATGTTCTTGCAAAACATATTCATCCGTAACGGTTGCTTCTTTTGGCAGTTTTTTGCGCAAATCCTGCCTTGCTAATTTTTTTGCTTCTGCTTCAGCCTCTTTTTTGGTATAATTTCTGTCCCGCTCTTCTTTCTCGCGGACCGTTTCCCTGATAAAGCGGACCGGCAATGTCCATTTTAAAAACTTGACCTTTTCTGCTTCTTCCGATGTCCGGTACTGTTTAAAACGGGGGGTCCGGAAGCCCCATATGTGCAGCTTCATCGAGCCGATTCCAATATAATATTTTTGGGCTGCATTGCCGGTATACACTTGAAAACGGGAGGAAAGCGGAAGTTCAACCGCCGTTTTATACCACGTTTTTCCGTATACTTTCCCTTTGGCTGCCACAGGGTATTTTTCTTTATCATTCCCAATGACACCGGAAACAAGCAGCTGGCCTTTTTTGACATACTGGTTAATTTTTACAACCGGCTTGCCTTTTTCAACAAACATATTTTCCACCACCGCTTTCTGTGAAGCGACAAGATGCTGTGGGCCCGGATTTTTCACCGGTTCCGGCATGTTTTTCTCCACAACGGTAAAATGATAGGTTGTCCCGCGCAGCTCCACGCCGACCCATGTCACGTCCGGAAGATTGTTTGTCAGCTTGCGCTGGATGGTTTCAATATCATCGAGAAAAAACTGTGAATGCCCTGTTTGAATGCCCAGTTTGTCCAATTGTTTGCGGATTTCGTGCTCGGTTTTTGGCGTTGCGCCTTTGATCTCCACGCCCCAAACCATGTTGGAAAGCACCGTGATCACGGCAAGAAAGAGAAAAAAGCCGAACAGGAATCCGGCGTTTTTCAGCGTCCTTTTCCATAAAAAAGGAACGCCGCGCCCCCTTAAAAAGCGGACATGCAAATCTTGTCCCCTTACTGCTTTTCTGAGCTGGTGAATGTCTGAAAGGCGCAATTCGAACGTGACGGCCATGGTGCCCTGCCGCCTGACATTCCAAACAGCGAGGCCGGCTCTTGTCAGCTGGTTGATAAAGCGTTCGATCCCTTTTCCCTCAATTTTTACAGCCACCGACCCCTGTAAAAAAGTTACCCAATGATTTTTCAACCAAAGCCACCCCTATCCGTTCAAATACAACACTTCATCTATTTTGCCTTCCAATAAAATTTCTTCGGGCAAGATCGTTTTGATGACAAAAGACCGGCCTTTGATTAAGAGCTGCCCGTTTTTTAAAAGCAGCCGGACTTCTTTATCGGAAAAAGTCAAAAGGCCGCGGTGGTTCTCAACATAAATATGAATTTGGCCGATCATCGTGATTCTCGGAAGGTCCATCATGACATCCTGCGGAAGGTCCATTTTTTGTGACATCCAGTTTTGCAAATGCTGCCGCCATTTTTTCGCCATAAAAAGAACCCCCTTTCATCTCATATTTATGAAATAAAAAAGGGGTTCATCACTTTATTTGCAGTTTTTTTGTCCGAAACGTCCGGGACCGTTTGGAAACCCGTGTTTCCGGTTCAAGGATACGGCAAAGGTGCGGTAAAAAGCACAGCGAAAAGCCGGAAATCATATTGATTTCCGGCTTATATGAGAAAGGTCAGGATAATTGCTGCTGCACAATATTTCTTACAACCGTACCGTCAGCTTTGCCTTTTACTTTCGGCATGACGGCTCCCATAACTTTTCCGAAATCAGCTTTAGACCCGGCATGCACTTCTTCAATGGTCTGCCGGACAATTTCACGCACTTCGTCTTCAGAAAGCTGCTCCGGCAAATATGCGTTCACATATGCCAATTCTTTTTCCGCTTTTTCAACAAGGTCACTGCGACCTGCATTTTTAAATTCCTGGAGGGAGTCTTTCCGTTGCTTCACTTCGCGAGAAAGGACTGTCAACTCTTCATCATTCGTCAAACCGTCTTTTCCGAGCCTGATCGCTTCGTTTTGAACAGCTGCCTTAAGCATACGAATTACGGAGAGTCTTTCTTTATCTTTGTTCTTCATCGCTTGCTTCATATCGCTATTTAAACGCTCGAGAAGACTCATCATTCCACCCTCTCTTACCACTTACGTTTTCTAGCAGCTTCTGATTTCTTTTTGCGTCTTACGCTTGGTTTTTCATAAAATTCGCGCTTTCTGTATTCCTGTAAAGTTCCGGTTTTCGAAACAGTACGTTTAAAGCGGCGAAGCGCATCATCAAGCGACTCGTTTTTTCGAACGACAGTTTTAGACATTTCTTTCCCTCCCTCCGAACACAAACGGTTACATGTCAGGTTGAGCAACCCGTGCACATTATTATTATATAATATCCTCCATAACCGGTCAACATTTGCGCCTTGTCTTTCGTGATTTGGCTTTTGCCTTATTTGCCCCGCCTGTTCCTCCTTTTGGTATAATAGAGATCAAAGATGGATGGAAACGATTGGAGGGAGACGATGGAACAACAGGAAACGGCACATATCATTGTTTCAGGAAGGGTACAGGGCGTCGGCTTCCGCTACCACACCCAATTTTTGGCAAAGCAATACAATATATGCGGGTGGGTCCGCAACAAAGACGATGGCACTGTCGAAGTGATGGCACAAGGCGGGAAAAAAGAGATGGAACAATTTATCCGCGGGCTGAAAAAAGGGCCGTCGCGCTTTGCAAAAGTAACCGGAATGGATATTGACTATTTACAGCAGCAAGAACAGTACCGTGATTTTCGTGTGTTGTATTAAATGGATTTTCCAAATAATAAAAAGGCATGTTCGATCCCCCCTTTCCATATGATCATAAGGGGGGAAGGACATGCTTTATTTACTTTCATTTCTTTTGTTGACGGTGACATTTTTATTCGGCATTCACAGGCTGCGGGCCGGGCTGTTTGCCTTATCCGGCGGCCATGCCGGAAATGCGCTGAAAAAACTGGCAGGCAGGCCGCTGTCCGCCATGCTGTTCGGGATGGTTTTGACGGCGCTTTTGCAAAGCAGCTCCGCCGTGATGGTCATCACTGTCGGGCTCGTTTCTGCCGGAATGCTGACGTTTTCGCAATCGATCGGAATCATTTTGGGCACGAATATTGGCACGACTTTCACGCTCGAATTGCTGACTTTCGACTTCTCCTCTTTGAGCCTGCCTTTTTTGGGGGCAGGGGCAGTGTTCTATTTTTTCGGAAAAGGCCGCGTCAAAAGCGCCGGTATTATTCTGTTCGGCCTCTCGCTTGTGTTCGGGGCAATGCGCGGATTTGAGGAGCTTGCCGTGCCGGTATCAAAAACCGCTTTTGTCCAGCATTTGTTTACCGTTTTAAATACCCACCTCTTGTCCGCTTTCTTACTCGGAATCTTGCTTTCTGCAGCGATCCAGTCCAGCACCGTGACGATCGGGATGGCGATGGGTTTTCTTGCAGCCGGGGTATTCCCGCTTGAAACCGGAATTAGCATCATGCTCGGGGCCAATATCGGGACATGCATCACCGGGCTTCTGGCCAGCATCGGGGCCGGAGAGGAAGCAAGGCTGACGGCATTTACCCATGTCTGGCTGAATGCCGGAGGGGCGCTTGTTTTTTTGCCTTTCCTGTATGTGCTCGCGGACACTTGCCGAATGCTGTCGGCTAATCCGGAACAACAGCTTGCCCATGCAAGCCTATTGTTTAATCTTCTATCCTCACTGGCTGTTTTGCCATTTTCCGAAAGATTCGGCCGGTTTATCATCGCTTTGCACGGAAAAAAATAAAACAACCGGGCTAAAAGCCCGGTTGTTTTTGCCATGTGCTTCAAAGGGCGGGCATTTTATCCGGAAACTGCCCTGGCCTCTTCAATGCCATTATGCGGCACTTTTTTCCTATTATGGGGCTGCCTTTTATCAGGCGCGCTTTTTCCGGGCAAACACGCCATCCGGTTTTTGCGTTACATGGCTTCATTTACGGCCGGCATGACGTCGTCCATCACTCTGACGAACTGTGCTTCATTATATGGATACCCAGCTTTTGTGATTTTCACTTTGACGAGTTTTCCAACCATATCCGGGGTGGCCGGGAAAACGACTTTCAGGTAATTATCGGTATAGCCTTCGTACAGCCCGCTTTCCGGATCTTCTTTGAACGGCTCTTCCGGAATGACTTCAAGCACCTCATTTTCAAATTGGGATGCGTATTCTTTTGCCAGCTGGTCGCTTAATGCGATCATGCGGTGGACACGTTCATTTTTGATTTCTTCATCAATCTGGTCCTTCATTCTGGCAGCAGGCGTACCTGTCCTGGGCGAGTACGGGAAAACATGGAGTTCCGCGAACCGGTGTTCTTTTATGAAATTGTATGTTTCCATAAACTCTTCTTCCGTTTCACCCGGGAAGCCGACGATGACATCAGAAGTCAGTGCAAGGCCCGGCAATGCTTCTTTCAACTTGGTAATCCGTTCCGCGAACTGGTCCATCGTATATTTCCGGCGCATTCTTTTCAGCACCGTATCGGAACCGGACTGGATCGGGACATGCATATGGCGGACAACGACTTTCGAATGTTTAATCACACCAATCACTTCATCCGTCAGCTGGCTGGCTTCAATAGACGAAATGCGGACGCGTTTCAGCCCCTGCACTTTTTCTTCCAGGTCCCGAAGCAGCATCGCAAGATTGTAATCTTTTAAATCCTGGCCGTATCCGCCTGTATGAATGCCGGTTAAAACCAGTTCTTTATAGCCTGCATCGACAAGCTGCTGGGCTTGCGCGATGACCTTTTCAGGATCCCTTGACCGCATCAGGCCGCGCGCCCACGGGATGATGCAAAACGTGCAGAAATTGTTGCAGCCTTCCTGGATTTTCAGGGAAGCCCGGTGCCGGTCGGTAAAATACGGCACTTCCATTTCTTCATACACACGGTTTTTCATAATATTTTTGACAGCATTGACCGGTTTGCGCTCTTTCAAATACTGTTCAATATACCCAAGCATTTTGGTGCGGTCCTGTGTGCCGACAACGACATCGACACCGGGAATTTCGAGGATCTCGCCCGGCGATGTCTGCGCATAACAGCCGGTCACACAAACTACGGCATCCGGATTTTGCCGGACTGCCCGGCGGATGACCTGACGGCTCTTTTTGTCTCCTGTATTGGTGACCGTGCAAGTATTGATCACGTAGACATCGGCATTCGTTTCAAAGTCGGTTCTTTCATAGCCCGCTTGTTTAAACAGCTGCCAAATGGCTTCAGTCTCATAATGGTTCACTTTGCATCCTAATGTATGGAATGCTACGGTTGACATCCTCTTCACCTCATTAATTCAAAATGGTAACTTATGGCAGAAAGTACATATAACGGTGCCGTCTCCGCCCGCAAAATGCGCGGGCCTAAGCTGCAGGATACGAATCCGGCTGCTTCAAGCCTGCGGATTTCATCAAGGGACAGACCCCCTTCCGGCCCGAAAACGGCCAGTACATTGCCGCCTTCCGATATGTTCGACAATACTTCCGCAAACCGGTGCCGTTCCCCTTCTTTTGCATTTTCTTCAAAAGCAACCAGCTTATATTGATATGTATGGCTTTCTTCGATCAGCTGCTGGAAAGAAACAGGGGAGCTGATTTCGGGCAAGTGGCTGCGGTGCGACTGTTCTGCGGCTTCCCGGGCAATCTTTTGCCAGCGTTCGCGTTTTTTTGCTTCTTTCTTTGTGTCCCATTTTACAACGGATCTTTCCGCAATGAAAGGCAAAAAATGAAAGGCACCCAGCTCGGTTCCCTTTTGGATAATCCATTCCAGTTTATCCGCTTTCGGAAGGCCGCATGATACAGTAACATGGACCGGAAGCTCTTTTACGGCGGTTTCCCATCCGGTAATCCGGGCCATAACGGCATCGCCTGTGATTTCCCCGATTTCGCAAATGCACACTTTTTCATCTGAAAATACACCATAAAAGCGGCTTCCGGCGGACATTCTCATGACGCGCGCGATATGATGGTAATTTTCGCCGTCCAGGCGGATTTCCTGCTCCCCCCGATACGGCCGGTTTAAAAAATAACGCTGCATGGCCTCTCACCCGCGCTTTGCCATGAGCGCAACCCAGTCTTCCATGACCATCGTTTCTTCAATCGTGAAGCCGGCAGAAGTGAGCGCATCCACGACAAGGTCCTTTTTTTGCCGGATGATGCCGGAAGCAATAAAACGGCCGCCCGGTTTGACATGCCCGAATGCCTCTTCAGCAAAACGGGCGATCACTTCAGCAAGAATATTGGCCACCATCACATCGGCTTGCCCGCTTACGCCTTTCAACAAATCATTTTGTTTGACAGTTACCCGGTTTTGGACTTTATTGAGTTTCACATTGAGCGTAGCCGCACGGACCGCCACCTCGTCCAGATCAAGCGCAAGCACCCGCCCTGCTCCGAGCAGGGCGCTGGCAATGCTTAACACGCCGGAACCGGTGCCAACATCAATGACCGTGTCGCCCGGTTTTACCGTCCGTTCTAATGCCTGGATGCACATGACCGTGGTCGGATGGGTACCGGTGCCGAACGCCATGCCGGGGTCCAATTCAATGATCAGCTCATCGCTTGATACCGGCTCATAGTTTTCCCACGTCGGCACAATCGTAAATTTTTCGGATATTTTCACGGGATTGTAGTATTTTTTCCATGCCGTTGCCCATTCTTCTTCATGCACTTCGCTGATCGTCACCTTGTTCGGGCCGATATCAATATCAAAAGTGGCCAGATTGGTAATCGCCTGTTTGATTTCCTCGACGGTTTCACCTAAAAAGCTGTTTACGGGCAGGTACGCTTTAATGATGACTCCTTCTTCCGGAAAATCGTCCGGATCCAGTTCATAAATTTCACCGAACCGGTCGTCATGCTCTTTCAGCAGCTCATCCGAGTCCTCGATCACAATCCCGCCGGCGCCCGCTTCATACAAAATATTCGAAATCGGCTCCACCGCTTCGTTCGTGGTGTGGATCATAATTTCCGACCATTTCATGAACGCCTCACTCCATTCCTGTTTAGTCCCCTTTAAATGCCCGTTTCATTTTGTCAAAAAAATTGCTGCTTTGTTCATCCGGGACCTCTCCACTCGCTTCGGCGAATTCGCGCAAAAGTTGTTTTTGCCGTTCGGTAAGCTTCCTTGGGGTGACAATTCTCGCGATGACATGCTGGTCGCCGGTGCCGTGCCCGTGGACATTCGGCACGCCTTTCCCGCGCAGCCTGAATTTTGTGCCGGATTGTGTGCCGGCCGGAATTTTCAATTTTACTTTCCCGTGCAACGTCGGCACTTCGATTTCATCGCCTAAAGCAGCCTGGGTAAAAGTAATCGGGATTTCGCAGTAGATGTCGTCGCCGTCCCGTTCGAACAGTTCATGCGGCCGGACGTGGAAAATGATGTACAGGTCGCCGGCCGGTCCGCCGTTTATGCCCGGTTCGCCCTGGCCTGCAACGCGGAGCTGCTGCCCGTCGTCGATGCCGGCCGGAATTTTGACATGAATTTTGCGGCGTTTTTTCACTCTTCCGGTACCGCCGCAAGTTTTGCATTTGTCTGTAATGATCTTGCCGGTACCGCCGCAGTAATGGCATACCCTGCGGTTCACAATCCGGCCGAACGGTGTCTGTTGCTCAGTATTGAGCTGTCCGGTTCCGTGACAGTGCGGGCATTCTTTCGGATGCGTCCCCGGTTTTGCCCCGGTTCCGTGGCAGGTATCACAAGTTTCCTCGCGCGGAATCTGGATGTCCGTCTCTTTCCCGAAAACCGCCTCCTCAAATTCAAGCGTCATCGTATATTGCAAATCAGCCCCCTGCCTTGGCGCATTCGGGTCATTTCTTCTGCCGCCGCCAAAGAATGTGCTGAAAATATCTTCGAAACCGAAACTGTCAAAATCAGAGCTGCTGAATCCGCCAAAACCGTTTCCGCCCCCGAAGCCCTGGTTCGGCCCTGCATGCCCGAACTGGTCATATTGGGCGCGTTTCTGGTCATCGCTCAACACTTCGTACGCTTCCTGGATTTCCTTGAATTTTTCTGCAGCATCAGGCGCTTTGTTAATATCCGGGTGGTATTTTTTGGAAAGCTTGCGGTACGCTTTTTTTATCTCGTCTTTCGATGCATCTTTCGCGACGCCCAACACTTCATAGTAATCCCGTTTACTCATTTCTTCTCACTCCCGAAACGTTCACATAAAGGTAATTGTAGCATTCGCATAAGAAAAAAGTCAAAGCCGAGAATAGACCAGACTTTGACTTTTTTCCTGGCTCATTGAAAAATGGCCATATTGTTTTATCGTTATTTTTTATTATCATCGACTTCTTCAAAATCAGCGTCGACAACATTGTCATCCTTTTTTCCGTCTCCCCCGGCATCCGTATTTTGCTGCTGTTGTGCTGCCTGCTGATACAGCTTGACGGACAAGTCCTGCACGATTTCCTGCAGCGCATCTTTTTTCTGCCTCATTTCATTGAGATCATTTTTCTCAATGGCCGCTTTTAATTCGTCCTTTGCTTTTTCAGCTTTGGAAATTTCAGATGCGTCCACTTTACCTTCCAGTTCTTTTAATGTTTTTTCAGCAGTGAATACAAGCTGGTCGGCTTCATTGCGGAGTTCCGCTTCTTCTTTGCGTTTCTTGTCTTTTTCTGCGTTAGCTTCCGCTTCTTTTACCATCCGTTCGATTTCTTCATCGGACAAAGTGGTGGACGATTTGATCGTAATCTTTTGCTGTTTGCCGGTGCCAAGGTCTTTTGCGCTGACATTGACAATCCCGTTTTTATCAATATCAAACGTAACTTCAATTTGCGGAATGCCGCGCGGTGCCGGCGGAATATCGGTCAATTGGAAACGGCCGAGCGTTTTGTTGTCGGCAGCCATCGGGCGTTCGCCCTGCAGGACATGAATGTCAACGGCTGTCTGGTTATCCGCTGCAGTTGAAAAGATTTGCGATTTTGAAGTTGGGATCGTTGTATTGCGCTCAATCAATTTCGTGAACACGCCGCCCATTGTTTCAATTCCGAGCGACAGCGGCGTAACGTCGAGGAGCACGACGTCTTTCACATCCCCCGTCAATACCCCGCCCTGGATTGCGGCACCCATTGCTACAACTTCATCCGGGTTGACGCCTTTATGCGGTTCTTTCCCGATTTCTTTGCGGATCGCTTCCTGAACGGCCGGAATCCGGGTTGAGCCGCCGACCAGGATGACTTTATCGATGTCATTCGCTGTAAGCCCTGCATCCTGCAATGCCTGGCGTGTCGGGCCCATTGTCCGTTCAACAAGGTCTGCCGTCAGTTCGTCGAATTTCGCACGGGTTAACGTCATTTCCAGGTGGAGCGGGCCTGATTCCCCTGCCGTAATAAACGGCAGCGATATTTGGGTGGAAGTGACCCCTGACAAGTCTTTTTTCGCTTTTTCAGCCGCATCTTTTAAACGCTGGAGCGCCATTTTGTCTTTCGACAGGTCGATGCCGTGTTCTTTCTTAAATTCACTGACAAGGTAATCGATGATCGCCTGGTCGAAGTCGTCGCCGCCGAGATGGTTGTCGCCGGCAGTTGCGTTCACTTCAAAGACGCCGTCGCCGAGTTCAAGGATGGAGACGTCAAACGTACCGCCACCAAGGTCAAATACAAGGATGGTCTGGTCCTCATCCGTTTTGTCAAGGCCGTATGCCAGCGCTGCAGCAGTCGGTTCGTTGATAATCCGTTCGACTTCAAGCCCGGCAATTTTCCCGGCGTCTTTTGTTGCCTGGCGCTGGGCATCATTGAAATAAGCAGGGACCGTAATGACCGCTTTTTCGACTTTTTCGCCCAGATAATCTTCCGCATATGATTTCAAGTATTGCAGAATCATGGCGGAAATTTCCTGCGGCGTATATTCTTTTCCTTCCGCTTTGACTTTGTGTGTCGTGCCCATATGGCGTTTGATCGAAATGATCGTATTCGGATTTGTGATCGCCTGGCGTTTTGCGACTTCCCCTACCAGGCGTTCCCCGTTTTTAAAAGCGACAACAGACGGCGTTGTCCTGCCTCCTTCCGGGTTCGGAATGACTTTCGGTTCGCCGCCTTCCAGAACTGCGACACATGAGTTCGTCGTACCTAAGTCAATGCCGATAATTTTGCTCATGATAATACCTCCCTTAAAAATTATGTAAAGCGCGTTACTCGTTCACTTTCACCATGGACGGGCGGATCACCCTGTCTTTTAACATATACCCTTTTTGGAATTCCTCAATCACAACGTTGGACGCAGTGCCTTCTTCCTGCCCCTGCATGATCGCCTGGTGATAGCGCGGGTCGAATTCTTTCCCAATTGCTTCAATCGGTTCTGCGCCTTCTTTTTTCAGCGCCTCCAAAATGCTGCGGTAGACCATTTCCATCCCGTCCAGCAACTGGGCCGTATGTTCGTTTCTTTCAGCCATGGACAGTGCGCGTTCAAAATTGTCAAGCGCCGGCAGCAGGTTCACAATCAGATCCTGTGCTCTGTATTTCTCGGCTGCTTCACGGTCCAGATTCACGCGGCGCCTGTAATTATCAAAATCTGCGCGCAGGCGGAGATAGCGGTTTTCAGCCTGTTCGAGCTCATTCCGCAATTTCTCAATCTCCTCTTTTGCTTTTTCCAGTTCTTCAGCGGCATTTTCTGTTTCAGACTTCTCCGCCGTTCCAGCTTCATTGCCTTCGCCCTCCGGCGCCGCCTGCGGATTTTCCGTATCTTTTTCTTCCGCAAAAATGGATTCAATTTGTCCTTCTTTCACTTCATCCGAAGCCCGTTTTTGTTCGTCTTTCACTTCTTCTGAAGCGCGTTTGTTTTGTTCTTCTGCCATGAGCGTTCACCCCCTTTAAAATGAGACAGGCATAAAAAAGCCCAGTAAGAAAGGACTTAAAGCATGTACCCACGCTTTAAGCCTCCCTACCCAATATGCCCGTATTGCCTATCTGTCATACAATTTCGTCAAGGCGTTGGTCATATCATTGCTCAAGAAATCCACTATGCTGATGACACGTGAATATTCCATGCGCGTAGGGCCCAAAATTGCAATTTTGCCGACCGGCTGGTCACCGATCGAATAGGTGGCTGTAATCATGCTGCAATCTACCATCTCGGAAATCTGGTTTTCTCTCCCGATTTTTACGTGAATGCCACTCGGCACGCGTTTGACCAAGTCATAAAAACTGTCTTCCCGTTCTATCATATCAAGAAGGGGCCGGACTTTCTCGAGGTCATGGAACTCCGGCTGGTTCAAAATATTGGCTTTCCCGCCGACAAAAAGTTTATCATGCCGGTTTTCGTTAAACATGCTGATCACGGTCTTCAGGATCGATTCATAGTTTTCAGTATGGCTGCGCAAAATGTCAGCGACTTCCTTATATATTTTATCCTCTAAATCCGGAATCGGCACATTGGCCAGCCGTTCGTTAAAAATATTGACCATTTTTTCCAGCTCGCCCGGGCGGAATCCTTCCGGCAGCGAAACCGTCTTGTTCTCCACGCGGCCGGTATCGGTAATCATAATGGCAACCGCCGTTTTTTCATTCAGCGGGACGATCTGCATATTTTTCAGTTTCGTATCTTTGACTTCCGGGCCAAGCAGAATCGCCGTGTAATTCGTCATTTCGGAAAGAATTTGGGCGGACTTTTTCACAAGCTCTTCCATTTCATCTATTTTTTCGGCAAAAATCGAATGAAGCTGCCAAATGTCTGCCGGTTCCAGTTTTTGTGGCGACAGAAGGTGATCGACATAATAACGGTACCCTTTTTCAGAAGGCACCCTGCCGGATGACGTATGTGTTTTTTCAATAAACCCGAGTTCCTCAAGATCCGCCATTTCATTCCGGATCGTAGCGGAACTGAAGGAAATGCCGTTTTTCTTGGAAAGCGTCCTAGAGCCTACCGGCTGGGCGGAACGAATAAAGTCATCAATGATCACTTGCAAAATCAACAGCTGACGATCAGTTAACAACTTCCATCACCCCTGTTAGCACTCCATATAAACGAGTGCTAATTTATATAAATAAATTAACAAAATCCCCTGTTGTTGTCAATATATTTACTTTGCCCGTCAACTGAGGAGAAAAGCTTCAAAGACTTCATTGCCGAGAAAACGCCCTTCCCTTGTCAGCCGGAGAAAACCGCCCTTTTCTTCAAGAAGCCCGCGTTCTGTCATTTCTTTGATCGCGCCTGCAAAAACCTCCTTCATATCCGCCCCGAATTTTTCACGGAAATGGCGGAAACGGACGCCTTCGTTTTTTCTGAGCCCGAGAAACATTTCTTCTTCCATTTTTTCTTTTTTTGTCTCTGTATGTTTTTCCATGACAGGGAGGCACCCGTCCCGAAGCATGCCGATATATTTCTTCAATGCGCCGTAATTGGACAGACGGACACCCTTTTCATACCCATGTGCGCCGGCGCCGAAACCGAAATATTCTTCATTGTTCCAATAGACGAGATTGTGGCGGCTTTCATAGCCGGGTTTGGCAAAATTGCTGATCTCATACTGTTTCAAGCCGTGCTTTTCCATCTCGTCCATTAACATGCTGTACATATCCGCTTCCGCATCTTGTGACGGCAGGCGGAGTTTTCCTTTCCGCATCAGATTGTAAAAAATCGTCTTTGGCTCAATGATCAGCGAATAACTTGAATAATGCGGCAGCCCCATCGACAAGGCTTCGCCAAGCGTTTCACGGAAATCTTCAAGCGTCTGCCCAGGAAGCGCGAACATCAAATCCATGCTGATATTGGAAAAGCCGATCTTTCTCGCATGACTGATCGTCCGGTGCACATCTTCCCGGCGGTGGGTCCGCCCGATTTTCTCGAGCAGCCGGTCATTGAACGACTGGACGCCGAAACTCAGCCGGTTGACACCGTAATCATGCAGAAGGCGCAGCTTTTCTTCGGACGTTTCCCCAGGGTTGGCTTCAAACGTAAACTCCCCGTCCCCGTCATAAGGCAGAATCGTGCGGATGCCGGCAAGCAGTTTTTCAAGCTGCCGCTCATTCAGCGCTGTCGGGGTGCCGCCCCCGACAAAGACCGTGCTCAGCTTTTCACAAGGGGATTCAGCCGTTTTGATCCGCATTTCTTCCAGCAGCATCTCAATGTATTCATCCACCGGCTGGCCTTTTAATAAAAATTTATTGAAATCGCAGTAATAGCAAATATGTTCGCAAAATGGAACATGGATATATGCGGCTTTCATTCCATCACAACCTTATTTGTTTTCATCACGGGCATGTCCCGGGGAAAAGGAGCGCGCGGACAGCCGCCAATCCGCTCCCTGCCCGCCCCGGTTATTTTTTCGGGGTATCGTCCATCTTCAGCACAGCCATAAACGCTTCCTGCGGGATTTCAACAGAACCGACCTGCTTCATCCTTTTCTTGCCCTCTTTTTGCTTTTCAAGCAGTTTCCGTTTCCGGGAAATGTCCCCGCCGTAACATTTTGAAAGCACGTTTTTGCGCAATGCTTTAATATTGGAACGCGCAATAATTTTCTGGCCGACTGCCGCCTGTACAGGCACTTCAAACTGCTGGCGCGGGATGAGTTCTTTTAATCTTTCGACAATCGTCTTGCCGCGTTCGTACGCAAAGTCGCGGTGGACGATGAAACTGAGGGCGTCCACTTTTTCCCCGTTTAATAAAATATCCATTTTTACGAGATTGGACTGTTTGTAGCCGATCAATTCGTAATCAAAAGAAGCATACCCTTTTGTGCTTGATTTCAGCTGGTCAAAAAAGTCGTATACAATCTCGGAGAGCGGGATTTCATAAATGACATTAACGCGGATATCATCGAGGTACTGCATATCGATAAAATCGCCGCGCTTTGCCTGGGCAATTTCCATCACTGCGCCGACATAATCGTTCGGGACCATAATGGACGCGCGCACGTACGGCTCTTCGATATATTCGATTTTCTGCGGTTCCGGCAAATTCGCCGGGTTATCAACCGTCACTTCACTGCCGTCCGTCAGTTTGGCTTTATAAATGACGCTTGGCGCGGTGGTAATGAGATCAATGTTGAATTCGCGTTCCAGCCGCTCCTGGATGATTTCCATATGCAGGAGCCCGAGAAAACCGCAACGGAAACCGAAACCGAGCGCCTGCGACGTTTCCGGCTCATATTGCAGCGACGAATCATTTAACTCCAGCTTTTCAAGGGCATCCCGCAAATCATTGAATTTCGCGCTGTCTACCGGATACAGGCCGCAGTAAACCATCGGATTCATCCGCCGGTAACCGGGAAGCGCTTCTTTTGCAGGGTTTTCGGCGCCCGTAATCGTATCGCCGACGCGCGTGTCTTTTACATTTTTAATTGATGCCGTTAGAAACCCGACATCACCGACGGTTAATTCGTCTATGTACAACGGTTTCGGGGTGCTTACGCCGAGCGCTGTCACTTCAAATTCCTTGCCGGTTGACATCATTTTAATCTTATCCCCGACTTTGACGGAGCCTTCCATTACACGGATATAGGCAATGACGCCGCGGTACGGATCATACAGCGAGTCAAAAATAAGCGCCTTCAGCGGGGCGTCCGGATCTCCTTCAGGCGCCGGCACTTTTTCGACAACCTGTTCAAGAATATCTTCAATCCCAATCCCGGCTTTAGCGGAAGCAAGAACGGCCTCCGACGCATCAAGGCCGATCACATCCTCTATTTCCTGCTGGACGCGTTCCGGATCGGCGGAAGGCAGGTCAATTTTATTGATGACCGGGATAATTTCAAGATTGTTATCCAGCGCAAGATAAACATTTGCAAGCGTCTGCGCCTCCACCCCCTGCGCGGCATCGACGACGAGTACCGCCCCTTCACAGGCGGCAAGGCTGCGTGACACTTCATATGTAAAGTCTACATGTCCCGGAGTATCAATCAAATGGAGAATGTATTCTTCCCCGTCATTTGCTTTATAGTTCAGCCGGACGGCATTTAATTTAATCGTAATTCCGCGTTCCCGTTCCAGTTCCATCGAATCGAGGAGCTGGTCCTTCATTTCGCGCTTGCTCAGCGCGTGGGTCTTTTCCAGAATGCGGTCGGCCAAAGTCGACTTGCCATGGTCGATATGTGCAATAATGGAAAAGTTGCGGATCCTCCTCTGCCTGTCTAATTTTTCTTCACGGTTCATCATTTACCTTCACTCCTGTATTCGGCACATGTACACTATTTCTGATTATATCAGCAGGAAAGCGCGACTTCAACGAAAAATGATCAGCCGCGCATCGCAAAAAAAGAACCGCCTGTCAAGACGGCTAACGGTTTCCTGATTGCCCGCTCCCGGCGCCGTTTACACTGTCCGCCTGCCAGTAATACCCGGCGAACACATCGGCAAAAACATCCATTGTCCGGTACATTTCTTCAAAAGTATTATCCACACCGCCGACTTCAATTAAAAAAGCATTTCCCGATAAGTCCTGGTTGAATTTTCCGTTGGTCGACGCCCCTTTTTTCAAAATGACCCCCCTTGACAGATTTTTATACTTCTTTTTGATCAAGTTGTGCAAATCCTCAGCCAGCTTTGCATTCTTTTCCCAGTTCGGGTTTTCCCCGCCGATTACAAAAGCGATTTTCGCATACGATTTTCCATTGATGGTAACGGTCGTATCTTTTTTTCTTCTCGAATCGCGGTGGATATCAATAAAATATTGAAGGTCGCGGTCGTTTCTCATCGCCGATTCGACGACGGTGCGCGATCCCTGGTAAGACTGGTAATACTGCATATGGTTTTTCTCAAGCAGCTTTAAAACATCGGTCGTATTTGCCTCTGCGCCAATTCCCTTGTCCTCGAGATCTTCAGCGAGCCTCTCCCCGACTTTTGTTACGTTGATCTTCGAATGCTGGGCAAGGTCGGGATTCGTGACGCCTTTTAAATACGGCAGATAGGACTCATGTGTATGGGTAAAATAAATCAACACCCGTTTCTTGCCGCCCGTTGTCCGCCCGGGCCGCCGTTTTGCATCGTCCGGACCGCCTTTTTCCTCGATTTTTTCCGTATTTTGTGTGGCCGGGTCTTTCGCTTGCAAGGCGCTGTCAGGCGGGACGGATTCAATCGGCATATTGGTATAGTCAGCGCCGTCTCCGGCAACAAGTATTTTGCTGTCAAAGATTTCAAATCCTGGCAGTTCACGCCCGAGAAAGCTGCGCGGATCTTCAAAGCGGATGTTGGTGAGCATTTCAAAAACAAGATTGCCGACCGGCCGCTCGTCCGTATCCGGAAAATGGTGCACAAGCAGCTGGCTGTCCGACAGCAGGTACTTGTACAATGTTTTGCTTGAAAGATGCTTTGCGGCTTCATTGACGGCTGAAGAGGAAACCCGGTAACCCGGCTTCAAAGACGTCAGCGTGCCAATTAAGATGACAACAAGCACAAGGGACAGGATGACTATGGAGATAAGGCGTATCACACTGGTCAGATTCAATATAAAAAAATGGCTGGAATGCCTGCCGCTTTTCATCGTCCCACCCTTTCCAATCGATTCTATTACATTCTATGAATCTCATGGAAGAATAGAACACCGAAAAGAAGAGGCACCCCCGGGTTATGGCGGCGCCTGCAACTTATCTCGTCTTAAAGCCGGTATTTTCCTGGTTCACATGGGGGTGGAGCGCCGCATTCAGTCCGCTCGCTAGAAGATTTGCCATATCTTCCATAAAAATGTCGACTTCTTTCGGCGTCACCATTAAGTTATGGCCGAGCGGCGCGAGCACTTCGTGAATCAATTTCCGCTTTTCCTGCTCATCCAGATTGCCGACAATCCCCATGAACATTTTCCGTGCTTCACTTCCCGGCAGATCGTCTTCCGTCAGCTTCCGCTTTTCCCCAAATGAAAGCCCTGCCGGTGCAAGCGCCCGTGAAGGCCGGCCTGATTCTTTCATTTCTTTGCCGAAATGTTTTAACAGAAAATCGATCGTGTCGCTTGTAATCGTCACGGCGTCCACCACTGTCGGAACGCCGATCGCAACAACCGGCACACCGAGCGTTTCTTTCGACAATTCTTTCCGCTTGTTGCCAACACCGGATCCCGGCTGAATGCCCGTATCCGAGATCTGGATCGTGGCATTCACCCTTTCCAGCGAACGGGATGCAAGTGCATCGACGACAATAATAAAATCCGGTTTCGATTTTTCACTGACGCCGAATATAATATCGCTCGTTTCGATTCCGGTCAGCCCCATGACCCCCGGGGCAATCGCGCTCACCGGCCTGTAGCGCGATTCAACGTTTTCCGGCTCGATTTTAAACAGATGGCGGGTGACGAGTACTTTTTCGCAGACAAGCGGGCCGAGCGCATCAGGCGTCACATTCCAGTTGCCGAGCCCGACAACAAGGCAGCTCGCTTCCTCTCCAATATTTATATGCTTCAAATATTGGTTAAACTCATCCGCGAACACTTCTTCCACCTTTTGCTGGATGTCCGTATCCCCGCTGCGGATGCCCTGCATTTCAATGGTCAAATAATTCCCGGCCTTTTTTCCGATGACTTTTTCCCCTTTTTTGGAAATTTGAACCGTCGTCACTTTCATATCGTTTACGGTCCGTTCTTCCACCGTTACGCCTTCCAATTCTTCGCTTTCCCGGTTCTTCACTTTCTCTTCCACTGCAAGATCGCGCGCTTCAATCGCTAAATCTGTGCGGACGGAATAAACACTAAGATCCATTTGTTCGTCTTCCTCCTTTTTGCCGTTTCCTTTATCCTTGTTTTTCCCCATTCCCGGCAGACCATTCGTTTTGTGCAAATTCCGGCCCAATGTATTGCAATCTCGTCTTCCATTTGTTACAATATCATTTGTTCTAAAGTGAATGTGGACGAGCCAAACAAGGTTTGCTCGTAGGAGGTGAAACGGGTGCCAAACATTAAATCTGCGATTAAACGCGTAAAAGTGAACGAAAAAAACCATGCTCAAAATAAAGCGGCAAAATCCGCCATGCGCACGGCAGTGAAAAAGTTTGAAGCAGCGGTTGAAAACAACGACGAAAACGCAAAAGAACTTTTAGTCGATGCGGTAAAACGCCTTGATAAAGCTGCATCTAAAGGCCTTATCCATAAAAATGCGGCAAGCCGCCAAAAATCACGCCTGATGAAAAAATTATCCGCACAGGCGTAACGCACCAAAATAAAAAAGACGCGCGATCCGCGTCTTTTTTATTTTGCCTTCATTTCATGCAGTTGAAACAAAAACATTTCAATGATCATTTCTTTTTTCAGCCCGCCCGATTTCATCCGGTAGTCGCTGTCGGCAAGCAGCGCCATGATCCGGTTCAGTTCATCCGCGGAAAAAAGCCCCGCCTGCCCCGCCGCCAGTTTTACCCTGTATGGATGCACTTTTAAATAAGATGCGATTTGCTGCTGGCCGTAGCCGAGCCTCGCCAGTTCTTTCGTCTGGTAGATGAGCCGGAACTGGCCGGCAAGGAGCGCCAATATTTTAATCGGCTCCTCATTAAGTTTTAAAAGGTCATAATAGATCCGGAGCGCCTCATCAATGCGGCGGTGAACCACTTTTTCAACGAGTTCAAATACATTTTGCTCCAGCGACCGCGCCGTCAGCATTTCCACCATTCCATCTGTTATTTCATTGCCGCTTCCGGCATACAGGGCTAGCTTATTTATTTCATGATCGAGCGCATTCATATTGGTGCCGGCAAGGGAAACCAAATGTTCCACTGCCTTCCTGCCAATCCGGCAGCCTTCTTCAGCGGCGCGGGAGACAAGCCACCCTTCAAGCTCCCTTTCATTTAATTTTTTTGCCTGGAAAGTTGCGGCCTGCTTTTTGATCAATTTCACCAGTTTTTTCCGTTCATCCAGTTTTTCATAAGGCGCAACCAGCACGAAAACCGTGTAAGGGGCGGGAGACTTCACGTATGCTTCCAGCTTGTCCAGCCGGTGTTCCACTTTCTGTTTCTGCTTTTCAGCAGTCAAAAAAAACGGGTGGTGCGCAATCACGAGCCGCCTCTCCCCCATAAAAGGGGATGTTTCCGCATCTTCGATCGCTGTCTCGACCGGCACCTCCTCCAGGTCATACGAAGCATAATTAAAATCCGCCTCTTCCGGAGTGAGCGCATAATCCAGCAATTTCTGTTTCGTTTTTTGAATGAAATAATCTTCTGCACCGTACAATAAATAAAGCGGGGAAAATTGCCCGCGCTCAATCTTTTTCCATAATTCATCCATTCTGTTCCGCTCCCAAACCTTTCTTACTCCCTATGTTAAGAGAACGGGCGCATTGTTGCAAGCAGAAAACAAATGGAAAAGGGGATCCGTAAAATCCCCTTTATCTATATAAACGTTAACGGAACAGTCCCGGGAAGCTTTTCCGTTAACGGTGGACCCGTACCCTTATTGTCACACGCAGCCGGATATCTATGAATGACAACTCCATCCAAAACGGTGGAAATCGTTCTGAAATTATCATATAATCAAAAAACAGGGAGGGATTTGGATGAACGAATTCGAGCAGGATGTCCAGTCGAAAACGAATGATGTCGCCGATGCCGGAGCAGGTTTTCTCATCTCTTTTTTGTTTTTTGCGCTGATGTTTATCATTGCAACTGCAGCAGACATCATTGGCAGATAGCCCCGCTCCGGGCAGTGCCGGAGCCATTCCGGACGGTTTTTTAATTAATGTATATTATGGGAGGACGGTTGAAAAGGTTCCCTTTTCTTTGAAAAAGCGGTATTGCACCGCCCCGTCCTCATCCGTCCGGAAAATGAACACCCCGTTTTCGCTGAGCCGTTTGACCACTCCCGGAGACGGATGCCCGAAACGGTTATGCTTTCCGACAGAGATGACGGCGATCCGCGGATGATACTTCCGGATGAGCGTTTCGCTTGTCGAAGTTTTGCTGCCGTGATGCCCGGCTTTTAATACGTCAATACGGATATCCGGATAAGCCGCCACAAGTTTTTCTTCTCCTTCCTGCTCAAGGTCCCCGGTAAACAGCCACGTCTTTCCACCTGTTTTCGCATAAAGGACAAGCGAGTCATTATTCCCCTCATACGTTTCCTCAAACGGCGAAAGATATTGAAATACCCCCGATTTGTTTTGCCATCCGTCCCCGTTTTTCATCTCATACACCGGGATTTTTTTCTGGCGGGCGCAAGCGAGCACCTTCTGCATGAGCGGTTTTTCCCATGAATGGGGCGAGATATGGATTTCTTTGACGTGGAGAGATGTGATCACAGCCGTTGCGCCGCCGATATGGTCCTCGTCGCTGTGCGTTAAAATCAGCTTATCAATCGTCGTAATCCCCTGGCTTTTTAGAAATGGCACCACAATATCTTTGCCGGTTTCAAACGGATGCTCCCTTCTTTTCCATGCCGGTTCCGGAAACCGGACGGTCCCACCTGTGTCAATTAAATACGCCCCCCTTGAAAGCGGTAGCCGGATTAAAATACTGTCCCCCTGCCCGACGTCGATAAAGGTGATTTTGCCGAAAAGCGAATACCTGTTTGCCGCAAGGAGGAGCATGAGAACACAAACAAGCGGCAGGACAGCCCGGATCGTTTTCTTGCCGTTTTCCATCGCCGCCAAACAATAAACTCCCGCACCTGCCATCAGGATCGATCCCCAGTATGGCGGCCTCCCGGTAACGAGCGTGGACCAGCGGCCGTCTATCGCTTCCCCCGTTTTTTCCGAAAGCCGAACGAGCCCGTCAAAGCACGCGGCAAAGACGGAAAACAGCGGCGGCGCCACCCATTCTGTAACAAAGGCAAGCGCAGCAAGCGGGAGCAGCACATACGTATAAAGCGGTACATAAAAAAGATTGGCAACAAGCCCCGCAATGGAAAACTCATAAAATGAATAAGATAGGATGGGAAGTGCCGCAAGCTGGGAAATGAACGAAATCGCGAGCCCTTTTTGCAACGGGCCCCGGAACCGCTCTAGAAGAGGCCCTGAAAGAAGCAGCGCGGCGCAAACAGCAAAAGAGAGCTGGAATCCGATATTGTACACAATATTCGCATTTTTTAGTCCGTACAAAATGAAACAGATGGACAAAGCATCAAGCGGCCCGATCGGCAGTTTTTTTTGCCCGGCCAGCACAAGCAGCATCGTCATTGCCGCCGACCGGACAACTGGCGGGTTCATGCCGCATAATCCCGCATAAACCGGCATCACCCCCAGTAAGCAAACGGTGGCACGTTCCCTTGTCAGCCCGAGCCGGATGAGCAAATAGTAGCAAAACCCGGCAACAAGTTGTACGTGAAGCCCGGAAATGGCAAGCAGATGGACAACGCCAAGCCGCTGGTAAAGCTGGTACACATCGTCATCAAAGTCTGTTTGCTCGCCAAACAAAAGCGCTTCTGCGTACGGTACGGATTTTTCCGGAAATGTTTTTTGAATTTGAAGCAGGGAGCGGTGGCGGATTTTTTTCAAGAAACCGTGCAGATGCTGCGGCGGGCTGTTGCACGCGGAAAGCCGGTCCGCTTTTAAAATCCAGTGGATATGCTGATGGGCCAAATAGTTGCGGTAATGAAATGCGGACGGGTTGCGGTTTGGCTCAGGAGCTTCCAGTTCCCCTTGAGCCATGCAAACCGTTCCGGGGGATAAAGTTTGTTTTAAGGTTTCCAGTTCTGCCTCGCTCCCGGCGTAATACGTTAACATAAACGTTTCTTTTCCGGCTTCCGCCTTTCCCTTGACCGCGTTCCCGTCGATGCGCGGATAATCGCTGAAACGGACGGGCATCCGGGCACTGCCGGCATGAAATTTTGTATCATACGCAAATGCCTGGAAATAACCGCTAAAAATCCCCAACCCGTAAAAAACGGCGGACAACAGGAGCAAAGGCCGGTTCCGGGACAGGAAAATCCGGATCCAAATCAAATGGGTCGAAAGAACCAGAAGCGGCGGCGCGTGAAGGCCAACCAGGATGCCGCTTAATGCAGCGAGCGCGGCGAACAGCCAGTTGCCTTTCACACCATCACCCTGTTACGCTTTCGGAACGGATCCCGTTTCCGTTTCTTGATAAGCGCCTGCAAATAATGCCGCCGCCATTTGCTGCAATTCCTCCAGTTCTGCCGCTTCCGCCCCGTGGTCCTTTGCAATCATGAATAATTTCTCCACCAGTTTGGCTTTTTCGCTTGCCCGGATATCGAGTGTTTCCGGATGGAACGGGACATGCTCGACATGCACCCCCGCTTTTTCAAAAAGCTCTCTTGCATACGGATGCACCCGGTAATCCTGTGCATAGTACACGTTTTGAATCCCTGCCTGAATGATCGCTTTGGTACAGTGCAGGCACGGGTAATGGGTTACATAGAGGTCCGCGCCGTTTGTCGCCACCCCGAATTTTGCACATTGCAAAATTGCATTCATTTCAGCGTGGATCGTCCGCACGCAATGCCCGTCAATCACGTAGCAGCCCTTGTCAATACAGTGTTCGTCCCCCGCGATGGATCCATTGTAGCCGCCTGCGATAATTCTTTTATCCCTGACGATCGTCGCCCCAACTGCAAGCCTTGAACAGGTGCTCCGCCAGGATAATAAATGGCTTTGCGCCAAAAAATACTGGTTCCAGGAAATCCGGTCCATTTTTCTCTTCCTTTCTGCTCATCCTTACTGTAAAGTGATGGAATTTTCGATTTTGGCAAAAGTCTGGTCCCCAATCCCCGACACATTTTTCAAATCTTCCGGCTTTTGAAAAGGGCCGTTTTTCTCCCGGTATTCGATAATAGCCGCAGCTTTTGACGGCCCGATGCCCGGAAGCGTCTCAAGCTGGGTCTGGTCGGCCGTATTGATATTGACCTGTGCGGCCGCTTCACTGCTTGCCGCCGTCCCGGAAGAAGCGGAAGCGGGAGCTGAAATTCCGGCAGCCGCCGGGGCAGTTTGGGCAGAAGCCGCTTTTTCGCCTTTTTTCGGCACCTCGATTACCATTTCATCTTTTACCTTCTGCGCGAGATTGACCTGATTCCGGTCGGCGTTTTCGTTAAAACCCCCCGCTTCCTGAATGAGGTCATAGACCCGGTCATCCGCTTCCGCTTTGTAGATGCCGGGATGCTTCACCGCGCCTTTCACATCCACGTAAATTTCGGCAGCGTTCTGCGTTTGGGCCGAGGATTGCGTTTGGGCGGTGTTTTGGGTCGAGTGATTTTGCACATCCGTCCCGCCCCCCTCAGTTTGTCCGGACTGCACGGCCGTTTCGGGTTGCCGGTAAGCCCCGGACGCGGTGTCCATACCTCCATTTTGGCTAAAATAGTAAAAGATTGCAATCGTAATGGCTGCCACAGCTGCAGCAGCATGCCAGCGGTATTTGAGAAACAACGTTTTCAAAGACCTTCACCTCTGTTTTTCTTTTTTCAGATACATAATCGCCCGGATCTGCGCATATATTGTACCGGGCGCTGAAAGATCGGCGGCTTGGGGAGGGAAAACAGCATGGACATTGGCGTGATCGGAACGGGAAATATGGGCAGCATGTTAATTGAAGCTTTGATAGAAACAAAAGCCGTTACGCCTGCACAATTTCGGATCACAAATCGCACACCTGAAAAAGCCGCAAAACTTGCAAACAAGTATCCCGGGATTCAGGTTGAGAATATAGAAAATACCATTTTGGAGAGCGATTTAATTTTGTTGTGTGTTAAACCGCTTGAGATGCACGGCATTCTGGAGAAGGCCAGAGGCGCCTTCCGGAATGAACAGTGCCTTGTCAGCATTACAAGCCCCGTTACAGTCGGGCAGCTCGCCGCAATGGTCCCCTGCTCGTGCGCAAGGGCCATCCCGAGCATCACGAACAGGGCAGCTGCCGGTGCGGTTTTGCTGACATTTGGCAGCCAGTGCACAAGCGAGTGGCAGGAAAAAGTAAAAACACTGTTCTCCAAAATATCCACCCCGGTTGAAGTTGGCCAGCAAATCACGAGAGTGGCATCAGATCTGGTCAGCTGCGGCCCTGCTTTTTTCAGTTTTTTGGCGCAAAAAATGATAGAAGGAGCCGTCCGCAAAACAAAGATTGACAGCGACACCGCCTGCATATTAACGGCTGAGATGCTAATCGGCCTGGGGGAACTTTTGAAGCAACAAATTTATACGCTGCCTGCCCTGCAGGAAAAAGTGACGGTAAAGGGCGGTATCACCGGCGAAGGATTAAAGGTGCTTGAAAAAGGGACGGATGGCTTATTCGAAAAACTGTTTGAAGCGACACAGGAGAAATTTAAAGAGGACACGGACGCGGTGGCCGGGCAATTCGGCACACCATGATATTTCGACATCTTTCTGTTTATTCCTGCTTCTTTTTTAAAATTTTTTCAAAAAAAGCATTCTGCGCGGGCAGAATGCTTTTATCGTTTGATGCACGTAAAAAATATCCTTTCGCTTTTTGGGCCGGGCGCTTCTTCTGTAAAATCGGCAGCGGGCGGCATACAATCGAAGCCCGATTCCGTAAGCCAGTTTTCATAATCAGCAACCGGAAACGTCCGCTGTTTATGTAACTCGTCAAACCGTTCATACAAGCCGGATTTCTCATCATATGCGAAAAAGCTGAGATCATGTTCAACGGCATGCGGGCCCTCACCCGGAAAGCAGTTCCAGATATAGGAAACCTCGTCCCCGTTATCGGCAAAAGTGTGATGCGGGAATAGCACATCTGTTTTATAAACGGAATGCACGTCAAACAAAAACATTCCCCCCGCCTTCAGGGCTGCATGCACATGCCGAAACGTTTCTTTCACATCCGTTTCCGTTTCCAAGTAGTTCAGGGAATCACAGAAAATCGCGACAATATCAAAATCATGCAGGCCGCAAAGCGCGCGCATATCCTGCTTGAGGAAAGTGATGCGGGCCCCTTCAGCCAGTGCTTTTCCGCTCGCGACTGTAAGCATGTCTTCTGATAAATCAACGCCCGTTACTTCAAAGCCTTCCCGTGCAAGCAGCAGTGACAGTTCACCGGTACCGCAGGCAAGATCAAGCATGCGCCTTCCTTTGACACCATTCCGCTCCCTTTGGCGCATCACCCACTGCAGCCATTGCGGATAGGGCGCCTCTTCCATCAACGTGTCGTATACATAGGCGAAATTTTCGTAACTCATTGCAGAACGCTCTCCGCACTGACAGCCGGCGCGTCTCCCCAAAGCCTTTCCAAGTTATAGTAATTCCGTTCATCGCGGTTAAAAATATGGGCGACAATATCCCCAAGGTCAATCAGCACCCATTTCCCTTCTTCAAACCCTTCAATGCGCCTGACCGCAGTTCCTGCTTCTTCCGCTTTTTCTTTCACTTCGCGGGCGATCGCCTGAATTTGTTTATCGGAGTTCCCATTGCAGATCAGAAAATAATCCGCAATCAATGAAATCCCGCGCATATCCAAAACGACGATGTCTTCCGCACGTTTATCATCGCAAGCTTTTACGACTGTTTTTAATAACGTCTGATTGTCCATTTACGCCCCTTCTTCCTTCATCACTAAATCATTGTATAAAGCAATCGTATCCGGAAAAACAGGCTGATTCCGGCCAATTAAAAATGCAATGGTGTGCCCGGCTGCATACAACACCGCTTCATCGAGATCTTTGCCCGCAAGCCGCCTTGCTTCTTCGACACCCGGAAAATTCCGGCCCGGTTCAATATAATCAGCCAGATATACAATTTTTTCAAGCAGCGTCATCCCGGCCCTGCCCGATGTATGGTATTTAATGGCATCGAGCACTTCCCGGTCAGTGATGCCGGCTTCTTTTTCCACCAGATAAGCGCCAACAGGGGCATGCCATAATTCATGATGGAAAGAAAGCAGCCGTTCATCCATCTTTTGATCAATGATGATTTGCTTCATTTCCTCTTCCGGACGGAATTTTGCATAATCATGGAAAATCGCCGCAAGTTCCGCTTTTTTCCGGTCAGCATGATATTTTTCCGCCAGCCAGACGGCGCTTTCGGCAACGCCGAGCGTATGGATATAACGGCGCTCCGTCAGCTGGGCTTTCACAAGTTCCAATGCTTTCTCACGTTCCATATAAATGATGCTCCTTTATATATTCCCACACTGCATCCGGAATTAAATATTTTACCGACCGTTTTTTTTCCAGGCGTTCACGGATCAGCGAGGAGGAAATATGAATTTCTGGAATTTCAACAAATTGGACAGGATACTTTGTCTGGTGCGAATATGCCGGCCGGTTGACGCCGACAAAGCGGACAAGCCGGACGAGCTGGTCGATATTCCGCCATTTCGGCAAATATTCGATCATATCCGCGCCAATGATAAAATAAAAGTCCGTATCAGGTTCCCGCTTTTTAAGCAGCACCATTGTGTCATATGTGTAGGAACGGCCTGGCCTCTCCATCTCTATGTCCTCAATCGAAAATGCCGGCTGCCCCGAAATGGCAAGCGTGAGCATTTTGATCCGGTCACATCCGGTGATGCCGGCCGTTTTTTCTTTATGGGGCGGATTTTGGTTCGGCATAAAACGGACTTCGTCAAGTTTCAGATCCTGCAAAATTTCGTTCGCTATAATCAAATGGCCGATATGCGGAGGGTCGAACGTCCCCCCTAAAATACCCACTTTTTTCATGCCGCCCACCCTTAAGGCAAAACAATCTCTTTATGGTTTTTCGATTCTTTATAAAGGACAATCGTATTGCCGATGATTTGCACGAGTTCCGCATGCGCCCCTTCTGCAAGTGCTGCGGCAACAGAATCCTTATCTTCCTCGCAGTTTTTTAGGACGCTGATTTTTAACAGTTCCCGCGCTTCAAGCGCCTCCTGCACCTGTTTGACCATATTTTCATTGACCCCGCCTTTTCCAACCTGAAAAATCGGGCTCAAATGGTGGGCTTTTGCCCGCAAAAAACGTTTTTGTTTACCTGTTAACATGAACTTCCTCCTAAAATGCCTTCAACGATCTTTTTCATTTTCCCGGTATCCGGCTTTACGCCGGTCCATTTTTCAAACGCAATGGCCCCCTGGTAGATAAACATGCCGAGGCCGTTCTGCACCCGGGCGCCGCGTTTTTTTGCTTCTTTTAAAAATTTCGTTTCAAAAGGATTGTATATGATATCAGACACAAACGCACCAGGCTTTAAATGGCGGAGGGAAAGCGGCTGCGCGTCTGTATCCGGATGCATGCCGATCGACGTCGTCTGCACAATCAGCGTATAATTCCCCAGCTGTTCTTCCGTTTCTTTAAGCGTAAGCACCTTAGACGGGCACGGAAAAGGGCTTTCGTCCCGCATTTCTTCCGCTTTTTTTACCGTGCGGTTGCACAGATCAACGGTTACCGCCCCTTCCCGGCAAAGCGTATAATAAATCGCTCTTGCCGCACCGCCCGCGCCGATGACAAGCACTTTTTCTCCGGAAAGCACCCGTCCGCTTTCTTCTTTCAGCGCCTGCATAAACCCCGGGCCGTCCGTATTATACCCGACCCATCCGTGTGGGGTGCGGATTACGGTATTAACGGCACCGATCGTTTCCGCAAGCGGATCAATGTCATCGAGATACGGCATGATCGCCTGCTTATGCGGAATGGTCACATTAAATCCGGCCACGCCGATTGCTTTCATGCCGTTTACGGCGGTTTCCAGATTTTCCGGTGTGACATGGAAAGCATGATAGTCTGCATCAATCCCGAGTGCCCGGAATGCTTCATTGTGCATCGCAGGCGACAGCGAATGGGCAATCGGGTCACCGATCACCCCGTATAAATCGCGCATATTTCTCACTCCCCGTTAAAAACAGAACCTTTTTCAGATCAACGACCGGCGCAGCATGACCCGGACGCCCTTTGGCACATAGGCCGCGACAACGGCGCCCGGTTCGTTGACCGTCACCCAGCCAAGCCCGGAAAAAACAATATCCGTCTTTCCTTCTTTAATGGAAAATTCATGGCGAACGAGCGCCGGGAAATCCGCGGCTTCCGCTTTCCCCGGCGGTTGGAGCAATTCCCCGAGCTGGCGCGTATATAAATCATCCGCATTTTCAAGTTTTGTACGGTGAATCTTTAAAGCATTTGAAACATAGCAGACAAATGACCGTCTGCCGCCTTTTATATAATCAAGCCGCGCAAGGCCGCCGAAAAACAGCGTCTGCCGTTCATTCAGCTGGAATACAGCCGGCTTGATTTCTTTTTTCGGTGTAATCACCTTTAATTCGTTTTTCCCGACGAAATGCGCCATCTGGTGGTGGTTGATGATCCCCGGCGTGTCATAAAGAGATGTGCCGTCATCAAGCGGGATGCCGATCATATCCAGCGTCGTCCCCGGAAAATAGGATGTGGTGATGACATCTTTTTCCCCTGTTGCCTGCCGTATAATGCGATTGATAAAAGTGGATTTCCCAACATTCGTGCAGCCGGCAACATACACATCTTTCCCGTTCCGGTACTGTTCGATGGCAGCCATCGCTTCATCCATGCCGTGCCCCTTTGCCGCGCTCACAAGCAGCACATCGGCCGGACGGAGCCCGAGTTCTTTCGCCTGCTGCTTCATCCAGTTGGCCATTTTCGCTCTTTTCACCGATTTTGGCAGGAGATCCTCTTTATTGCCGATTAAAAGAACCGGGTTTTTGCCTGCGAAACGGTGGAATCCCGGCAGCCAGGACCCGTTGAAATCAAAAATATCGACAATTTTTACAACCAGCGCATCCACCTGCCCGAGCCGGTTTAAAATTTTTAAAAAATCATCGTCTGTAAGCGGCACGTCCTGCACTTCATTGTAATGTTTCAATCTGAAGCAGCGCTGGCAAATGACCTGCTCTTTTTCCAGCGCAGATTTTGGCGCGTAGCCTGCCTCATCCGGATCTTCCGTCTGGAGGAGCGCCCCGCAGCCGATACAATGGACAGCTTCTTTTTCCAAATTCAATCCTCCCAAGTCAAATAACCTTTTTTCCTGAACCAGCCCATAATCCGGCGTTCAATCATCCGGTTGAGTTTCGTCGCAAAGCCATCTGATTGCGCAACCGGGACGACGAGAATCGTATAAAAACCGCTTCTGTTGCCGCCGAGCACATCGGTCAAAAGCTGGTCGCCGATCACGACGGTTTCTTCCTTTTTCACGTCCATGATAGCAAGCGCCTTGCGGAATGCTTTGCCAAGCGGTTTTCTCGCTCTGAAAAGAAACGGGATGCCAAGCGGGTCCGCAAATGTTTTGACCCGCATTTCATTATTATTGGAAACAATCGTGATTTTGATATGATGTTCCTGCATGTCCTGGAACCATTGGACCAGTTTTGGCGGCGCACTCGGCCTGTCCCACTCGACCAATGTATTGTCCAAATCGGTGATGATGGCTTTAATGCCATGCTTTTTTAATTCTTCCGGCCTGATTGACAGCACCGAGTTCACTTGCCGGTCCGGCAAAAAATTTTTCAAGATCAATCCGTGACACTCCATTCATTTTACCGTTCTGTCCACAAGATGCAAGCTTACCCGCCCGTTTATGAGTATATTGTCCCGAATATGCTTCATTCAAGTTTCTTTTATCATAACAATTTCTACAAATTATTCAACTGATAGCAATGCCCTGTTCCCCGGAAGCCGGAAACAGGAAAAACCGCCGGGCAGTGCGCGCTCAGCGGTTTTGATTGCTTTCCATTAGTCATGTCCGTATCCATGGGTAAATCGCAAAGCTGCCATGCCTGCTGCTTGAAAATGTTGTGTTTTTCTTGCTTTGCGCTTTATACTTTCGCATTTTCCCCCATTGCTTCGATCAGCAGGTCGGCGATATGGACAGCGCGGACTTTTCCGCTTAAACCGGCCCGTTCGATCCCGAGTTTCATTTGCAGCAGGCAGCCCGGGTTGGCGGTCACAATGGTTGTGGCATGTGTCGCTTTTGCATTTTCCATTTTATGGTCCAAAATTTGCATGGACATCTCCGACTCGACAATATTGTAAATGCCGGCCGACCCGCAGCAGTGGTCCGCTTCCTTCATTTCCCGGAATTCTACATTTTCGATGGCGCCAATGAGCAGGCGCGGCGCGGAAGAGGTCTTCATCACATTGCGCAAATGGCATGAATCCTGGTACGTGACCACCTGGTGCGGGAGGCTGAGTTTCCGTTTATGGAAGCCCAGCTCTACGAGAATAGCGGAAATATCTTTTATTTTGCTTGAAAATGCCGCGGCCCGTTCCGCCCATTCCGGATCGTCTTTTAACAAATGGCCGTAATCGATTAAATAAGCGCCGCAGCCGCCGGCATTCGTGATAATATAATCAGCGCGCAAATCTTCGAAAGCCTTGATATTGCGGCGGGCAAGGTCCTTTGCCATCTCTTTTTCGCCGCCATGGCCATGCAGCGCCCCGCAGCATGCCTGGTCCTGCGGGATGACAACCTCACAGCCGGCAAGCTGCAATAGTTTCAATGTCGCATCATTGGTTTCCATGAACATCGTGTCCATCAGGCAGCCGGTAAAAAAGGCAACGCGTTTTTTCACTTCCGCTTTTGGCATCAAATGTTCCGGGCGCTGTTTCATTTCCTTCCATTTTGGAATTTTTGGCAGCACTTTTTCCATGGACGATAAATTTTTCGGCAGAAGCTTTAAAGCGCCTGTCGCATGCGCCGCTTTTTGCAGGCCGCTCCGCTGGTAAAAACCGATCAGGCCTGTTAAAGCGCGCATCCGATTCTGGTGCGGGAACAATTCTTCAAAGACCGCTTTGCGGAGCACTTTTACCGGCAGGGACTGCTTCTTTTTCTTCGACTGCTGGATAATATCCCGCGCTTCTTCCAAAAGATGCCCGTACTGGACGCCGGGCGGGCATACCGATTCGCAAGCCCGGCAGCCGAGGCACAAGTCCAAAGAGCGCTCCACATCTTCATCCGGTTCGATAATGCCGTCCACAACGGCTTTCATCAATGCAATCCGGCCGCGCGGCGAGTGCGATTCTTTGAACCCCGATTCAATATAGGTCGGGCAAGACGGCAGGCAAAAGCCGCAGCGCATGCAGTTCAGCAGCTGGTCTTCGTCCATCCTTTCCCTGAATTTCTGCTGGATTTCTTTTTGTTGTTCGGCTGTAATCATTTTTCCATCACCACTCGATCCGTTTCTTTGGCAAAGACTTTGCCGGGATTTAAAATATGGTTCGGGTCCAGCGCATTTTTGATCGCATTCATGACGCCAATGCCCGTTTCCCCGAGTTTCCATTCAAGATACGGCGCTTTCGCCCTCCCGACGCCATGTTCGCCGGTAATCGTGCCGCCCAGTTCAATCGCTTTTTGAAAAATTTCCGCAAAGGCTTTTTCAACCCGCTCCATTTCGTCCTGATCCCGGATATCGGCAAGGCAGGTCGGGTGCAGATTCCCGTCCCCCGCATGGCCGAATGTCCCGATATGGAGCCCGTATTTTTCAGCAATTTCATTGATTGCCACCACCATCTTTGCGACTTCGGAACGCGGCACGGTCGCATCTTCCAAAATCGTTGTCGGCTTCAGGCGGGCGAGTGCGCTTAAAGCGCTCCTTCTTGCCGTCATGAGCGCTTCCGCATGTTCCGGGGAAGCTGCCACCTTTACATCGACTGCATGTTGCTTGCGGCAAATTTCCGCGATCTTTTCAATATCGCGTTCCACCACTTCCTGCGGGCCGTCCTGCTCGATCAAAAGCACTGCCTTCACATTGGTCGGTAGGCCGATATGCGCAAAAGCTTCCACCGCCTGCAGTGTCGGCTGGTCCAGAAATTCCAGCGTCGCCGGGATGATCCGGTTCGCAATAATGTCGGAAACCGTTTGCGCGCACGCTTCAATATCCTGGTAAAGCGCCAGCATCGTCTTTTTTGCTTCCGGCATCGGCAAAAGTTTCAGCGTCGCTTCCGTAATGACGGCGAGCGTCCCTTCCGAACCGACCAAAAGCCGCGTCAAATCGTAGCCGGCTACATCTTTCGCCAGTTTTCCGCCGGTGCGGATGATCTCACCGTTTGCGAGCGCGGCTTCAAGCGCCAGCACATAATCGCGCGTCACACCGTATTTCAAGCCGCGCAAGCCACCCGAATTTTCATTTATATTGCCGCCGATCGTCGAGATTTTCATGGAACTTGGGTCCGGCGGGTAAAACAGCCCCTTTTCTTCAACCGCTTTGATCATATCAAGCGTAATGACGCCGGGCTGCACCGTCACCGTCAGATTTTCTTCATCAATTTCCAAAATCTTGTTCATATGCTTAAACAACAGCACGATGCCGCCTTCTATCGGGCATGTGCCGGCACAAAGGTTGGAGCCCGACCCGCGCGGCACAATAGGAATCCGGTGTTTGTTGCAAATTTTTACGATTTTCTGCACTTCTTCTTTATTGCGCGGCGCCACGACCGCATCCGGCATTGACTGAAACTGCGGGCTTGCATCATACGAATACACAAGCCTGCCCGCCTTCGAATCATCGTAATTTTCCGGGCCAACAATTTGCTGCAGTTTTTCTTTTATATCGGCTTGAATCATCAAACCTTCCCCCCGTTCTGCAAATTTTCAATATTTTAACGAGAAAAATATTGTTTTGTGCTTCATTTTATGATAAAGCTAAAAGTGCAAGAATGATATAGATAAAAATACAAAGTTTAGCGGTTACTATTGGTTGATTTTTAAATTTATATACAAAGGTGGTCAACATGCTGTTGTTTCCAAAAATTGCCGGAAAAATCGTGAATGAAGTGCAGTCGGTGATGGATGAGGATATTATTGTTGTGGACGAAAACGGGGTGATCATGGCCTCGACGCAAAAAGACCGGATTGGAAACTTCCATATGGGGGCACAGAAAGTTTTTCAAACGAACAAAAAATTGTATATTGATGAAGAAATGGCGGCGCAAATGGAAGGGGTGCGGATGGGGATAAATATGCCGATCCGGTTCGAAGGGAGGACGATTGGCGTTATCGGCGTCACCGGCAATCCGAAAGAAGTCGAACATTATGCGGAGCTGATCCGCCGGCTGACGGAGCTTATTATTCAGGAAACCGTCCATGCTGAACAAGCACGGTCCAAAACGAGGGGGCTCGAGGCATATTTCTACGAATGGGCGACAGTAAAGGCGTATGACCAGCATTTCGTTGAACGGGGACTGATGCTTGGGATTCCGATGCAGGTGCCTCACATCTGCTGTTTTTTAAAAATGGCGGTGCCGCCATCGGGGGAAACAGAAATATTTGAACGGCTGCAATCCTATATTGAAACGGACCGCGACATGATTGTGCACTGGGGTCCGGGGTTGTTTTTGCTGCTGAAAAGCGTGGAAGCGCCGTTTTCAAAAGAACGGTTTTATGGGCAATTGGAAGATTTTAAGCGGCGATTTGCGCCAAATTGCGCAGTCGGGGTCGGAAAAACAGCCGGTACATATGTGATCCGCCAGTCGTTCAAAGAAGCACAGAAAGCTTTGAAAGTTGCCGGAAAAAATGGCGGTATTGTGTTTTATGAAGACCTGCTCCTTGATCTGCTGATAGAAGAAGTGTCGGAAGAGGCGCGCCAGGAGTATTTGCAAAAAACAATCGCGAAACTGCAGGAACATGCGGGCCTCGCAGAAACATTGCAAGCCTATCTTGCAAACAACCTGTCGCTGAAAGAAACAGCCGCACAGCTCCATGTGCATATTAATACGCTCCATTACAGGCTGAAGCAAATCACCGAAGTCACGGGCATTGATCCGAAAACAGCGGAAGGCATTGCACTGTTTTATTTGGCGGTACATTTGGCGGAGTAGAAGATTTTTCACTGAAAGCGTAACGGAGCTGTCCCAAAAGCCCCATTTAAGTAGGAATTTTGCTCTAACGGTCGTGACACAGCTTCTCAAAGCCGTTTCTCCAGAGATTTTTGCTCTAATGATCCTGACAAAGCTTCTCTGAACCGTTTCCTCGGGAAAATTTTGCTCTAAACAAGAAAACCCTTTGAGAAAAAGTAATTTCTCAAAGGGTTTTCTTGTTTAAAAAGGACTTTTGCGAGAACTCCCTTTCTGGCTTATTTCACTTCAAACTGCCCCATCATGCCAAGGTCTTCATGTTCGAGGATATGGCAGTGATACATATAAATGCCTTTAAACGGGAACCGCATTATCACTTTCACCGTATCTCCCGGATTGACGAGCACTGTATCTTTCCAGCCCTGCTCATTTGCAGGCGGCGTTTTGCCGTTTATGCTCAAAATCTGGAACTGGACACCGTGGACATGGAACGGGTGCACCATTTTTTTCGTCCCCATGGAAGTTGAAGCGTTTTTGATTTCCCAAATTTCGATGGAATGCAGTTTCACTGTTTCATCAATGTGGTTCATATCCATTTGCTTGCCGTTGATGCTGACATTCGGGCCCATGCCGCTCATCACAAATTTGCGGGTTTTGACCGCTTTTGAATCCGGGATTTTCTTAATGGTTGCAAGTTTCCTTGGGACGCTGTAAGATTTTGTGTATTTGCCTTTAACTTTAAAATACATCAGCGTTTCTTTTCCGTTTTTCAACTGGAGCATACCGCCGTCTCTTAGCTTGGAAAAATCAACAAGGATTTCCGCGCGCTCTCCGGCTGAAAGTGTCAGTTTTTTCATTTTCACCGGCGATGCAAGGAACCCGCCGTCAGATGCAATTTGCGTAAATGTTTGGTTGCCGCTTAGGTGCAGATTATACGTCCTGCCGTTTGAGCCGTTTAAAATCCGGAGGCGGACAAGACCGCGTTTGACTGTCAATTGCGGCTGGATTACGCCGTTGACGAGTTCGGTCGTGCCCTGAAAGCCGAATACTTGGTCGTTCATGTCCAATTTATAGGACAATTGCCCGTTTTTCGTAAAACGGCGGTCCTGCAGCACGAGCGGAAAATCGTTTTTTCCGTAGTCTTTCGGGATATCTAGTTTCTCCGAATTTTGATCATCGACATAAATCAGCCCGGCCAGGCCTTTATAAACCTGTTCACCCGTCTTTCCCATCGGGTGCGGATGGTACCAAAGCGTGGCTGCCTGCTGGCTTACGGTAAAGCTGACTTTCCACGTTTTGCCCGGCAAAATCGTATTATGTGGGCCTCCGTCTGCGGAACCCGGTACCAGAAGGCCATGCCAGTGTACCGTTGTCACTTCTTTTAAGTCGTTTTTTACTGTCATATTGACCTTTTCGCCTTTTCTCACCCTGATCACAGGACCTAAATAATTGCCGTTATACCCGTATGTCGTTGACGTTTTTCCAGCTATAAATTCTTTTTTGCCATGCTGTGCGGTTAAAGTGAAATCCGCCATATCCGGATCCGGATTGGTGTCTTTAAGCACCGCCGGAATCGGCAGTGCAGGATGCTGCGCGTCTTTTTGCTCCGCGCTCTTTTTCACGTGCCAACTGTAAAAAACGGCACCCCCGATGATCACGATAGCCAATAGGATAATGGCTGTTATCCATACTCTCTTTTTCATATTACCCCTGCTTTTTGTTATTTTTATGTTCGGTATCATCTTAACGTTTTTTTGTGCAGGAGTTCTATTAATAAGTTTTGACGCTTTTGTGAACAAATTTATTTTGAATAGTATCTTTGTTTTAAACCGATTTCAGCAGGGTATAATGATAGTGTAAGTAGAAGGAGGGATTTTGAGATGTTTGATTTAATGCCATTCAGAAGGAATGAAGATGTTTTCGAACGTATGCTTAAGACCTTCAATGATATGTTTGACACAAATGCTTTAACACCGTTCAACGGTAATGCCAACTCGTTCCGGACAGATATTACTGAAAAAGAAGATGCTTATCTCGTTGAAGCGGAATTGCCTGGCTTTTCCAAAGAAGACATTACGATTGATGTGAACAATAACTATTTAACGATCCGCGCAAAACGCGACCAAATGGAAGAAAGCAAAGACGAAAAAAATAAAGTCATTCGGCAGGAACGCCGCTACGGCGAATTCGTCCGGCAGTTCTATGTCGACAATATTAAAGAAGACGAAATCAGCGCCACCCTTGATAACGGCGTCCTGAAAATCAACATCCCGAAGAAAACGAAAGAAGGTTCATCCGGAAAAAGGATTGAAATTCAATAAAAAAGAGCGGGGACTCGAGGGAGAGTCTCCACTCTTTTTCAAAACGCCAGCGTTACATCCGCATCTTTTGCGTATTCGAGAAAAGTGACAGCGCCGCCGACTTCAGTGCCGTCGATAAAATCTTCTTTCTTCAGGCCCATGACATCCATTGTCATCTGGCAGGCGATGAATTTTACACCCAGGTCTTTTGCTATTTCAACGAGTTCAGGAATAGAAGGGGTGTTGCTTTTCGCAAAACCTTCCGCATAGTTTTCTTTTCCTTCCGGCATCGGCAAATTTTTATGCACTTCTTTATGGATGAGGTTCAATCCTTCAAATGTGAAAAAGATGGCCACCTCCATGTCGGACGCTGCCCCTGCCGTTGCAATGTTAAATACTTTATAGGCATCAAACAATCCGCCGTTGCTTGCAATGATCGCTACTTTTCCCATGTTTCATCTCTCCTCAATTTTGTAATGCCTGCATAATGCCTTCCGGGTCAAAACCGATCACCCATTTGCCGTTGATTTCGGTTTGTGGAACGCCAATCTGCCCGGTTGTTGCGACAAGTTTCCGCATCATCGCAGGGTCCCTTTCCACATTTACTTCTCTGTAAGGAATGTTCTGTCCGTTTAAAAAGTTTTTTAGCATCGCGCAAAACGGGCAATGCGTCGTAGTATAAACTGTTACATTGTTCATCTGTCTTCTCTCCTTTTTGTTTTACAAGGGGTATCTCCGATGCTGTTTCATAAAAAATCAGCGGTTCTCATGCTTTTATCAGCGGTTTTTGGAAAATATCAGCGGAAATTCAATACATATCAGCACTTCTTACCTATTTATCAGTGGACTGCCCGAATTATACAGGGAGGGGTATCTGGCATCCCAAGCTATCTCCACGCTGACATGCCGCCTTTTACATTTGTGATCTGCTTAAATCCCTGTTTCTTTAAAATTTTGCATGCTTTGCTGCTTCTCATCCCGCTTCGGCAGATGACCACCACTTCTTTGTCTTTCGAAAGCTGTGCGGATTTTTCGGCCAGCTGGTGCAAAGGGATGTTTTTAAATTCTTTGATGTGGTTCCCTTTGAAATCTGCAGGCGTTCGCACATCAATAAATTGCTTCCCTTTATCTTTTAATTCATTCTTTAACGTTGCTGTGGTGATCTGCCTGACCCCTTTTGCCGGGATCAGGCGGGGAATCACAAGCAGCACGATCAATACCAGGATGACAATATTTAAGATCGTCATATTGCGCCTCCGCTATTATTTTTTCTGAATCCAGAATTTAATCGTTGGTCCGTCTTGTTCGGTTTTCAAAATTTGATGGCCTGCATTTCTTGACCATGCCGGAAGATCATTGAGCGCGCCTCTGTCTGTTGCATGCAGTTCAAGCACTTCGCCGCTTTTAATTGTTTCGATGCCTTTTTTCAAGCGGATCACCGGCATCGGGCAAACCAGACCGCTCACATCCAGTACTTTATCCGCCTGTACTTCACCTGTAACTTCCGTTTCGCCTCTGTCATTCACAGTCGTTTTGCTGTCATTTTCAATGTTGCTTCCAAACACGCCGGAGTATGTTTTCCATCCACCGTCCACGTTTTTCACGTCAAAACCGTTGTTTTTCAGAATCCTCGTAGCCAAATAGCCGCGCAAACCAACCTGGCAGCTGACATAAACGGTTTTGTCTTTCGGAATTTCATCGAGCCTGTCCCTTAATTCGTTCAGCGGAATATTGATCGATCCTTTGATATGGCCGAATTCGCGTTCTATCGGTTCCCGGACGTCTATCAAAATCCCGTCATCTTCAATGATCTTGTCAATTTCATGCCACTGGACATGTTCGAGTTCCCCGTTCATGAGATTGGTAGCGACATAGCCAGCCATGTTGACCGGGTCTTTCGCAGAAGAATATGGCGGAGCATAGGAAAGTTCCAGGTTCGTCAAATCTTCAACAGTTAAGCCGCCTTTAATGGCCGTCGCAATGACATCGATCCGTTTATCAGCGCCGTCCGTACCGACCGCCTGTGCTCCGAAAATTTTTCCAGTATCTTTGTCAAAAATCAGTTTCAAGGAAATCGGCGTGGCGCCCGGATAATAGCCGGCATGCGAACTCGGATGAATATGGACGACTTCGTATGACACGCCAAGCCGTTTCAGCGTTTTTTCGTTATTGCCGGTTACCGCAACAGAGAGGTCAAATACTTTTGCAATCGAAGTGCCGAGCGTCCCCTCGTATTTTTCCTTTTTGCCCATGATGTTATTGGCGGCAATGCGCCCTTGCCGGTTTGCCGGTCCCGCAAGCGGGATCATTGTCTTGTTTCCGTTGATGTAATCCACAACTTCTACCGCATCACCGACTGCGTAAATATCTTCATTTGAAGTTTGCAAGTATTCGTTAACAACAATGCCGCCGCGCTCGCCCAAAGCAAGGCCCGTATCCTTTGCCAATTGGTTTTCCGGACGGACGCCGATCGCCAAAATCGTCATATCCGTTTCAATTTCTGTCCCGTCTGATAAAATCACTTTTTTTCCTTCATTTGCAAAAGCTTGAAGCCCGTTTTCCAACACAAGGCGGACGCCTTTTTCTTTCAAATGGTTGTGTACAAGGCTCGCCATTTCATAGTCGATTGGCGCCATCACTTGGTTTGCCATCTCTACGATTGTCACTTGAATCCCGCGATGTGCAAGGTTTTCCGACATTTCAAGGCCGATAAAACCGCCGCCAATAATCACTGCACGTTCCGGTTTTTCCTGATCCACAAAGTTTTTGATGCGATCCGTATCCGGGATATTGCGAAGCGTAAAGAGCGTTTTGTTTTCTCCCAGCCCCGGAACAGGCGGCACAATCGGGCGTGCACCCGGGGACAAGAGCAGCTTGTCGTACGTTTCTTCGTACACTTCATTGGTCCGCAAGTTTTGTATGGTGACAGCCTTCTTCTCCGGATCAATTTTTGTTACTTCGCTTAAAGTGCGGATATCTATATTGAACCGTTTCGACATGCCCTCAACCGTCTGCACAAGAAGATTGCTGCGGTCCTTGATCGTTTCGCCGATATAGTACGGCAATCCACAGTTTGCGAAAGAGATGTATTCACCGCGTTCCACAAGAACGATTTGGATGTCTTCACTCAGCCTTCTGAGTCTGGCGGCAGCGGTTGCCCCGCCGGCTACACCTCCTACGATGATCACTTTCTTTACAGCCATGATATTTACCTCCTAATGATCTGTCTAAATACCCATATAGGTATATTGGAAACCAAAAAATAATTTGATTTTTATTTAACTTGGTATTTACAAAACTCATTTTATACCCCTATGGGTATATTGTCAATAAAATTTAACGAAAAAGGAGCCAATTGCAGCTCCTTATTCCGCCAAGTCTTTCTTCATTTTCTTAAGAGCCCTTGCCAAAATGCTATATCCCCTGAAACTGTAAGCAGTCAGACAATTAAAGTCCGTTGATTTATTCCACTAAAGAAAAAAGACGTTTGTAGGAACATTATGACAAATATAAAAAGAAATTGTGAGTTTTTGATTTTAATAGGATAAATTTGCTTATTATAAGTGCCAGAATTTTATCACTTTTTGAGGCTTTGGGCGAGTTTCAATAGATTAGGCTACTCATTCCTGTGGAAAATATTGTAAAACGGAAAAGGATGATTTTTTTTGAAAAAAAAGAGCCATGAAAGCCACTCCTTTGCTAAGATATAAGTTGTTTATTGCAAAATTAAAGTGCAGAGATGTGCAAAATTTCTATGCAAATGGTTATGCAGAGGGGCTTTACATGGAGGGGTAGCCATGATAACCTGTTTGGGTTTGCCAAATCTGTTACAGCTGGCCGCTTGGCAAAAGAATCATGGCTGCAGAGGCTCCATGTCAAGCCCTTAATAGCGAGAATTCAGATTGAATTTTTATGCGGTATAAACGAATTTATATACTGCAATACTCTGCACTTTTTTCTTGCAAAAAACAGAGAGTGTCTATTTGCAAGTGAGATCAAACCCGCTATTTGCCACCATGTGTGGATTTACGGAGAAAATTCCGAGCTATCGTTCCTTTGCTCGTTTTGATCAAATCATGACAACAAATGGTCTTTGGGAAAAAGCCCGGCTATTGGTTGTTGAATATAATAAAGGGGAAGGCGTGGTTGAAACGAATGAGGAAGCAGCCGCCGTGGATACATCGCATATAGAGGCAGAAGCAACCTTGAATAAAACAAGGAAGACGTGTTCTTGTGAGGGTAATTGCGATTGCCCCAAAGTCCTTACGGACGACAATGTAGGGGTAATGCGTAAAAGTAATGCAGTTTCCTATATTGCGCATAAATTATCAATGGTATGCGGGGTGAAATCCGGTTTGCCTTTGACGCGGGAAGTATTTAAAGGAAATACACCCGATGGGAAAACATTAGAACCGACATTGGAGACGTTTAAGGAAGAGCACCCCGAGATGGCTGAGCAGTTGAGCTTTATCTTGGCAGATGGAATCTACCAAACGCCGGAAAATCAAAAAGTGACAAAGGATGTATTACAGGCGAAATTGGTGGCACCGATCAATCCACGGAACCGTAAAGATAAACCAACTACCGCCCGAGGGATTGAAAAAATCAACCGGTACGGCACTCCCATCTGTATCAGTGGACATAAAATGGAACTTAGAGGATCTGATCGGGAAAAGGGGCAATATATTTACACTTGTCCTGTATTTCATCCAAATGCCAAGCAAGAAGGTCTCACCTGCCCGCTAGCGAATCACGCGGAATGTTGTAATGGGGCAGCACAAGGAAGAGTATTTAGGATGGACTTTGATCAAACGCCTCAAGTAGATGTCGAGTTGCCTCAACATGGTCGCACATTTGAAGTGTTATATAGTGCCAGGACGATCATCGAAAGAATCTTTGGCATTTTAAAAGACGGATACAGTCTCCGTCGTGTTCACAAGCGTGGGAAACAGGCAGTTGAAGCTCATGTAGATCGATGCATGATATCTATGCACATCATGGCAAATATGGCGTACCATCAGACAGGAAAGGCCAATTGTGGATGGACACGCAATCGGCTGCAAAGAGCAAATTAAGTTATTCACAGGTGGATATGTGAATAAGTAAAATGAGCGTTTCCTTTCCACAAAGGGTAGTGAAAAAAACCCATTTTGTGAAGGCGGGATACGTATGCCCTTTTTTTGAAGGAAAATGACCGTTTTACTTCTATTGAATTGAAAATCTGGATGAAAAGGCAAAAAAATCGGGATAATTAATTTTCCAGAGCCTCGCTCAAGTGTATATTTTTATTTTGGCAGAGGCTCTAAATTCTTCTTCCGTGATCTCGCCTTTTGCATACCGTTCCCGCAATATTTCCAGGCTACGGTCTTCTTTCGGATGAACCCCGAAATCTTTTTCGCTTACTTTTTTAATGCCAATTACAATCAAATAAATAATTAATATGAAAATCAACTGGACGATCATGCCAATCATCCCGAAAACGCCCATCATGCCGTATCCACCGTACTCATTGTACCACATATGCATAGACAAGCATCCTTTCATTTTTAATTTTCGCTCTCCAAATTATATTTCGATCTTCATACTTAATGTATCACCTTTTTCTAAAAAATTCCTTAAACATGCTTATATTGGCCTGTAATGGCTTCCAACTAATTCTTTGTTTTTCGAGGAATATCCGCAACGTCCAGAACAAGCTGAGAAATGCCGGTTTTCGGTATATCATACTTTGATCACCGTTTGGGGAGTGGGGTATAAGGGGTTGTGGACCCAAAAAGATTTTTTATCTCATAATTAGACAGTGTGGATTACTTCATTTTTTATCATCAATTGTCTCTGTAACAAATTTTTTCTTTACCACTCGTTCCCCGCCTCTATTTTTTAGATATAATATTAGTATAATTTAGTAAAATTGCCATTTTTAAAAAGGAGTTTTATCAATGGAAGACATCATCAACACCTATAAAAATGACCCCGAGTCCGTATACCACACTTGGTTCTTAAATAATGATGATAGATTAAAAGCTTTCCGGTCCATTAGAAAAAGCCTGGCAAAGGTTATAGATGAAATTGAAGAAGGCAAGTTTGGAAATGATTTTAAAGGTTCCAGTTTAGAAACGGTAGTGACGGCGATATCAGAACAGAAACAAATATTTGAAGGCGCCGCCCATGCATTTTTTTGGAAACCAAAACTGCGTATCCCGGATATTTACGAAAATGAGGCAAACAAAAAAGCGTTCGGGCGGTTTTTGAAAGCGTGCCTGAATGCAACAAATGAAAAACAAGTTTTGGATGAAATACGTGAATTGAATGGATACAACATAAAAGGGCTAGGACCGGCTGTTGCAAATATAATCTATTTTTTGCATCCGACTTTATTTCCTCCGTTTAATACAGCCATTGTGAAAGGCTTTAATTTGCTGTTCAGCCAAAAAATTAAACTCGGCTCCTGGCCTGAGTATTTAAAAATGAGGGAGATTATTCTCTTTAAAAATCAGGAATACCGTAACATGCTGTCCAAAGATTTGGGCGCTTTCGCCGGCCTTCTCTTTGAAATCGGATCGAACCGTTTAGTCATCGATGAAAATGCAAAACTTGTATTACAAAATGAACTGGATAAGCAGGTAAAAGCAATTGCACGCCGACATAAAGAAGTAGAGAAAGATATGGCGGAGGAAAACTCCCATTCAGAAATGCAATATGATCTTGCCAAATTAGGGCGGGCTTTAGGCTACAAAGTGTGGATAGCACGCAATGACCATAAAAGAAAATGGAACGGTGTAAGTTTAGGTGAGCTCTCCATCGTATTTAATTTAACCGTCTCATCTATCCGGTCCATGTTCATTTGCCTGCCGTTAATGCTGACGTTCGGGCCCATGCCGGACATGACAAATTTCCGCGTTTTCACCGCTTCTTGCACCGGCATTTTTTCGATCACAGCCAGTTTTTGCGGAACTTTGTAGGTCTGGTCGGCCTTTCCTTTTACTTTAAAATACATGAGCGTTTCTTTCCCATTTTGGAGCCGGAGCGTGCTGCCGTTTTTCATTTTTGAAAAATCAACCAAAATTTCTGCACGTTCCCCGGGAGAAAGCGTTAATTTTTTCATTTGCACAGGCGTCTTGAGAAATCCCCCGTCGGATGCAATTTGCACAAATGTCCTGTTGCCGCTCAGATGAAGATTGTACGTCCTGCCGTTTGCCCCGTTTAAAATCCGGAAACGGACGAGGCCGCGCCTGACCGTTAACTGCGGCTTAACCGCGCCGTTTACCAGTTCGGTTGTGCCCTGGAAGCCGTACATTTCATCTGTCATATTTAATTTGTACACGAGCTGGCCGTTTTTGTTAAAACGGCGGTCCTGCAGCACAAGCGGAAAATCATTTTTGCCATAGTCTTTCGGAATATCAAGGCTTTCCGCATGTTTGTTATCGACATAAATCAGACCGGCCAGGCCTTTGTATACCTGTTCGCCTGTTTTTCCCATCGGGTGGGGATGGTACCAGAGCGTGGCAGCCTGCTGGCTCACCGTAAACTTTGCTTTCCATGTTTTGCCCGGCTGGATGGCAGCATGCGGGCCGCCGTCAGCCGAACCCGGGACAATGAGGCCGTGCCAATGGACCGTCGTTGCTTCCGGCAATTTATTTTTTACGATGATATTCACTTTTTCGCCCGTTTTCAACCGGATGACCGGCCCCAAATAGTCGCCGTTATATCCGTACGTTGCTGTTGTTTTCCTGGAAATAAACGCCTTTTTCCCCTGCTGTGCGGTTAAAGTATACTCCGCCGCGTTGGGATCCGGGTTCGTATCTTTTAAAACGGCTGGAATGGGCAGATCCGGATGCTGTGCCGCTTTATGATTTGTGCTGATTTTCACATAGCCGTTATAAAAGAAAACACCGCCAATACCCACAATGACCACGATTAAAATCAGAGCCCCTAACTTTGTCTTGTTCATCCTACCCCTGCTTTTTCTTTTTTGATGTTCAGTACCATTGTAATGTTTTTTAACACCGGAAATCCATCGTTATAGATTGACAATTTTGTGAACATCTGTTGTGCATAGGCATCTTTGTTTTCAATTTTTTTATAGTGGGGTATAATAATAGTGAAAAGGAGGGATTGAATATGTTTGATTTAATGCCGTTCAGAAGAAACGACGATGTTTTCGAACGTATGATGAAGACTTTCAATGAGATGTTTGATGCGAATGCGTTGGCGCCTTTTGCGAACGCAAACTCGTTCCGTACCGACATTACGGAAAAAGAAGATGCTTATCTTGTGGAGGCCGAACTGCCGGGCTTCTCAAAAGAGGACATTACCATTGATGTCCGCAATAATGAGCTGACCATCCGTGCAAAACGCGACCAAATGGAAGAAAGCAAAGATGAAAAACATAAAGTTATCCGGCAGGAACGCCGCTATGGCGAATTCGTCCGGAAGTTTTACGTGGATAATATTAATGAAGACGAAATCAGCGCCACCCTTGATAATGGCGTCCTGAAAATTCATATTCCGAAGAAAACGAAGGAAGGCCCATCCGGAAAACGGATTCAAATCCAGTAATCATGAAGCGGAGGCTTGTAATGCAAGCCCCCGCTTTTTTGTGTAAAAAAGAAGCCGGATAATCCCTTAATCCATCAAATCCTTCTTCATTTTTTTAAATTCTTCTTCCGTGATTTCCCCTTTTGCATACCGTTCCCGCAAAATGTCGAGGCTTTTGTCTTCCCTTTGATGCGGCCGGAATTCACTCACTTTTTTGATGCCTGCCACTATCAAAAAAATCACGAGCACAAAGATGACAAGCTGGGCAATCATGCCGATTAGGCTGAATACGCCCATCATGCCATAGCCACCGTACATCATCATGGTCAGCACCTTTCCTTTTTATATTCCCTACTACTGTATACTATACCACTTTTTTCTTAAAAAATCTTTGTTCTATCCCGGCTTCCCTTTTTCCCCCTTTTGCACTCTTGCGCAAATCCTGCCATCGTTTTCTCATCCATCGGGCCGATGACTTTACGGATGATGGTCCCTTCTGCATCAATAAAGTAAGTCGTCGGAATGGTAACCGTTTTGTAAAGGGTGCCGACGGAGCCGTCCATGTCAAACAGAATTTGAAAAGCAAGGCCGTTTTTCTTCACAAAGTCAAGCGGCGCATTCTCGTTTGTTTCGGTATTCGTTAAATTCACAGCAAGCACTGCGACATCCGGGTTTTTTTCATAGAAACGCTGCATATCCGGCATCTCCGCTTTACACGGCGGGCACCAGGAAGCCCAAAAATTCAGGATCACCGTTTTCCCTTTAAAATCAGACAGTTTGACCGTTTGCCCCGATAGATTTGTCAGTGCAAAATCCGGCGCCTTTTCCCCTTCTTTTGCTTCTGCACCGCCGGATAGCGGTTGTGCCTTCACCGCGGTTTCCTGCCTCTCCCCTGCTGTTTTATTTTTATCGGGATCGTCCGGTTTTTTTAAGGCCATAAGCAAAATGGCTGAGGCCAGAAGCACGGCGGCAGCCAGAAACACCTTTTTTTTCAACCGCTTCAACTCCTTTCCGGGTATTAAAGTGCTTTCTATCATTTTTATTCTTTTTTACGATGAAATAGAAGCAAACGCTATAATACCATTATTTGCAAAAGGGGCAGGAGACGCTCTATAAAACGAGATGGAACCCAGCCGGTGTTGCGAATGCAAAGAACCGCTCTGCCACAAACCAGTATGCGACGGATATCGGCTGGGCATCCAAACAGGTTGTAACCATCTATAAGCTGTACAGCCTGCTCGATTCCCGCAAGGTCAAACTGGACATTCCGAAATATCAATAGCCATGCAAAGAAAGCAGCAGGGTGCTTTATCCTGCTGCTTTACCCGTTTTCATTTCTCCTATGGCTGCGCCGGGCTTTTGCCAATGCGGGGAGCGGTTTAAAGCGGGCATCCCGGCCGTTCAAAAAAGGAGAACCTTTGGCGTTACCATCCCCGGCTTGCGCCGCCGCCTCCGGAAGAACCGCCGCCGCCTTTGCTGCCTCCCCCGCCGCCGCTTCCGCCGCCACCGCCGCCGCGAAAGAACATCATCAGGATATTCAGCAGAAAATACGTCATGGTTCCGCCGAGAAACTTGAAATCAATGAAAATCAGGATAAGGATCCCAAGCCCGATCAAAATCTGTTTCCAGAACGAATAGGGGGAAGCCTGGGCGGAAGAGGGCCGCTCATACGCCTTTGGATGGGCCTGAAGATTTACATTGTATTCCTTCGCCGTTTCGGCGGCAAGCTTCTTATACGTATTGATAACCGCCGCATCCGGCTTGTTTTCTTTCAAATACGGTATGGCATACTGATCAAGGATCCGCCCTACTTTTCCGTCCGGAAGCGCCCCCTCCAAGCCGTACCCGACTTCAATTCTAATTTTCCTGTCTTTTACTGCCACTACGAGCAATACCCCGTTGTTCATGGTTTTATTGCCGAGCCCGTACTGGCGGAAAGCTTTGTTGGCGTAAGCATCAATGTTTGTGTCTTTCCCGGTCGTGTCCACAGTCAATACCGCGACTTGCGCTTTTGTTTGCTCATCCAGCTGCCTGCCGAGCGAAACGAGTTCCTGTTTCTGGCTGTCTGTCAGCACCCCGGCAAAATCCTGCACATAGATGTCCCCGGCCGGTTCCGGAATGCCCGCTGCAGCACGCGCACCGGGAACGGCCGTGCATACGGCCAACAGAAAGGCGAGAAAAACGGCTGTAATAAGCGCGGCCCTTTTCATCACTGATCACTGCTGTTCCCGAAATCAACTTTCGGGGTTTTCTTTGCACTTTCATCCGCTTTAAAATATTCCTTTTTCTCAAAACCGAACAGGCCGGCAATAAGTGCGCCGGGCATTCTTTTCACCTTTTTGTTATACGTTGCGACGGCGCTATTGTAATCCTGGCGCGCCACAGCAAGGCGATTTTCCGTGCCGGCGAGTTCATCCATCAGCTGCGTGTAATGCTGGTTTGCTTTTAAATCTGGATATTTTTCAACCACCACCAACAGCCGTCCTAACGCGCTATCCAGGCGGTCGTTTGCCGCTGCCTGGTCTCCGGGTGTTTTTGCCCCGGCCAATTGTGCGCGGGCTTTCGAAATGTCATCTATCACCGCTTTTTCATGGGAAGCATAACCCTTGACGGTATTCACAAGGTTCGGGATCAGATCCGTCCGCCTTTGCAGTTGGTTTTGAATTTGCGAATAAGATTGATTTACGTTTTCTTCCGCATTCACCAAGCTGTTATAACTTGTAAAAACGCTGACGATCAGAACCACCAATATGGCGGCCACAATCATCCATGGCATCCACTTCTTCATATACAATCCTCCTCATTTATGCTTATAAATCCAATACCCTGCCAGCAGCATTGAAATGCCAGGCCCGGCAAAAAAAGAAAGTATGTACCGGCCGCCTACCATTAAGATACGGAATGTCTGCCCAAAAGTTTCATGCTTCAGGTAAAATATTTCCCGAGCAGGATGCCTAAAAATGCCAGGGCAATGCCGAACAGATAGCTCAGCACAAGGTACGGAACAAGAATATGATATTTTTTGTCAGCCTGCAGCTGAATATTCTCAAGTTTAAAAGTGGAGAAAGTTGTAAAGGCGCCCAAAAAGCCGGTCCCGAGAAGCAGGCGCCACGAACTCCCGGCACCTGTGCCAAACAGAAGGCCGAGCATAAATGAGCCGGAAAGATTAATGAAAAATGTGGCCAGCGGGAATTTTGCCGGAAACGCCCGGTTGATCCACCGCGAAAGAGAAAACCGGGAAACCGCCCCGAAAAAGGCGCCGATTGCGATAAAAATGCCGTTTAAAACCATGAATCCGCCTCCTTCATGACGCTGTATCTGAACCGCCTCTTCCCTTTAGCCGCGAATGCAGCATCCCGCCTAGTTTAAAGCCGGTCCATGACATGAACAGCCCGCCGGATAAACTGCAGAAAACATATAACAGCGCGGCAAACGCATGCGATTGCTGGATAAGCTGCACCGTCTCCACGCTGAAAGTCGAAAATGTTGTGAAGGAACCGACAAACCCGGTGCCAAGCGCGGTTACAATATACGGATGAATCTTATTGGATTTAAAAAGATGCATCGTAAGCCAGCCAAGCAGAAAGCAGCCGGCCAGATTGATCGCAAGTGTCGGATATGGAAAAACGGCATGCGTGTACATGCCGATCCATATGCCGAAATAATAGCGTGCCAAAGCGCCGAAAATACCGGCAACCCCGACCCAAATATATAGCATACAGCTCCCTCCAGTCCATTGCGGCATGGGATTTGCCCCCTGCGCTGCTTTTTTCGTGAAAAGAGTTCCCGTGCCGTGCCTAAAGGTTCGTTTATTTTGTCAAAAGCCTTGCCAGCCCAAATGCAGCGGCAGCGGCCAAACCGCCAATCACAACGGTCTCAAGCCCGCTCTTCCACACATTGGAACCGGTAAACCGCCCTTTCACCGCCCCGAAAATAAACAGCACAACGAGCGTCACCAGGACGGAAACAAGCAGGGCCTGTGATGCCCTGGTGACAAAAAAGTACGGGGCAAGCGGGATCAGCCCGCCCACAATATATGACAGGGCAATCGTTAACGCGCTTTTTAAGCTGCGCCCCTTTTCCGGCTTCTCAAGCCCCAGCTCGAATTTCATCATAAAATCCACCCATTTATCAGGGTTTTCTGCCATTTTATCGACGATTGCCTCGATTTGTTCCGGTTTCAGATCATATGCCTTAAATACATCCCGGACTTCGTCTTTTTCCCGTTCCGGCACTTCTTCTACTTCCCGGTATTCTCTTTTTAATTCGCTATAATAATGTTCGGCATCCGATTTTGCTGCGAGATATCCGCCAAGCCCCATGGCAATGGAACCGGCTGCAATTTCCGCCGCGCCGGCCGCGAGAACGAGCACCGGCGAATCCACTGCACCGGATAAGCCTGCTGCCAGCGCAAACGGCACGGTCAGCCCGTCCGACATGCCAATCACGATATCACGGACGGTGTCAGATGCCTGGAAATGTTCCTCAACATGTTCATATTCCGGCATTCTTTCTCTTCCTTTCTGTCTTTATAGGTATTATTGTAGCATTTCAAGCCGGAATTGGGCGAAAATGAACATAAAATTTACTTTCTTGTAAAAGTTTCTTTGCAAACTTTTGAGATACGCATATAATGAACTTAACAACTGACGTCCGTCCAAAAGCCAGTTTTCCGGCTTTTGGACAGCATGTGTAAAAGGAGCCAATAAAATGTCACACGGCCATGGACACCAACACCATCATCATGAGCCGGCACAATACGGAAAAGCTTTCGCAGCCGGCATCGGGCTGAATATTCTTTTTGTTGCCGTTGAAGCCATTTACGGCTTCTTTTCCGATTCCCTTTCGCTGTTGGCGGATGCAGGCCACAATCTGAGCGATGTGCTCGGGCTCATTATTGCCTGGGCCGCTGTCTGGCTCGGCAAAAAATTGCCAACAAAAAAGCGCACATACGGCTATAAAAAATCATCCGTGATGGCTGCGCTTTTAAATGCGATTATTCTGCTGATTGCAATCGGCGCGATCTTTCTCGGAGCAATCCAGCGTTTTGCCCATCCGGAACCTGTCGCAGGCAAAACGGTCATGATCGTTGCCGTGATCGGGATCGTTATTAATACCATCACCGCTTTACTGTTTATGTCCGGGCGAAAAACTGACCTCAATATCCGCGGCGCTTTTTTGCATATGGCTGCCGATGCGCTTGTCTCACTCGGCGTTGTCATCGCAGGTGCGATTATCCTGTTCACAGGCTGGGAGTGGGTCGATCCGGTTACAAGCATCATCATTGCGGTTGTGATTTTTGCAGGGACATGGGGCCTGTTGCGGGAAGCGGCCGACCTTTCGCTTGATGCGGTGCCTGCAGGCGTTGATGCCGGTGCGATTAAAACCTATTTAGAACAAATTCCGACCGTGCTCAACGTCCATGATTTGCATATATGGGGAATGAGCACGACAGAAACGATACTGACGGTCCATATTGTCCGCTCCCAAATTGAAGACAACGACCAGCTGCTGGAAAAGCTGGAAAAAGAACTGCATGACAAATTCGGGATCGAGCACGCTACCATCCAGATTGAGAAAGGGACTTATGTTTGCGGGCTAGCGCCGGACAACAAAGTGTAAAAGCAGATAAACAAAACTTGCGGCAATGCAAGATTATAGCCGGGCCCCATGCAGGATCTCTTCCGGGCACAACACAGATTTTCCTCGTGTACCGGCAAAAGAAAAAAGGCTGCCACCGTGCAGCTTTTTTCTTTTGCTCCTTCAAAAGCAAAAACTTTTCGACAGATTTCTACATTTCTCCTTCGTTGTGGATATTCTTATACACATTTTGCACAAAGTAACACCAGTCCTTCGCGCGTTTATAAACAATTTACCCACAAGATATAAACATTCTACTGTGGATAAAAGAACGCTTGTTCCGCAAGACTAAATTTGATAAAGTAAGGGTACAAATACTCTATCTTTATGATACGCGGGCTGCTTTAAAAAAAGAACATGATTTTCGGAGGTGGTACAAATGTATAAGTTATCTGATGAACTATTGATCGAGTCCTATTTTAAAGCAAAAGAACTGAAATTAAGTTCCGAGTTTGTTAAGCTCATTGAAAAAGAGATTGAACGCCGGTCGCTGACGCATAAAATCAAAGCAACCTCCTAGCCACTTTTGCTTGATATGTGGCTTTTTTTGTGTGATAAATCCTATTTTTGTGAATATGTATAAAAATAAAGGCAGTTGGGAGGTTTGCGGGGGTGGATTTTGATCATTGGTATAATGCTATCTTGAATTTTATCAAATCGCAAGCCGCCAATGGATTGACAGTGGCAAACGGATGCTGCGGGGCTGCAGCGCTTTTTTATTGCGACAATCACGAGCCGGCGGTTTCCGCAGCCCTGATCTTTGCCGCTGTATTGTTCGACCGTTATGACGGGAAACTGGCCAGGAAGCTAAAAACGGAATCCGCACTCGGCAAGCAGCTTGATTCCCTTTGCGATTTGCTCTCGTTTGGCGCCGCGCCTGCCATGCTGATCCATACAGCGCTGTTTTGTCTGTACGGCATTCCGGGTATGCTGGCCGCCATGTTTTATATGCTTTGCGGGATGATCCGGCTCGCCCGGTTTAATATCAGCAAGCAAAAAGGCTTTTTTTACGGGCTTCCGATCCCCGTAGCAGGCTTATGTGTAACAGCCGGTTTTTTTGCCGTTCCTTATGTCACCCACTTCTGGTTGTTCGTCTGGATGGTGCTGTTATCGGTCCTGATGGTGGCGCCGTTTAAGTTAAAAAAAATATGAAAAAGGCGCACTGCAAATTTTGCAATGTGCCTTTTTCATTATTCGCCGTTTTGTTCCTTTCTTTTTTCTTTCTCAAGCCGGTAAAATTCGTGGAACATTTTCATGAGGGCCCGCTTTTCAATACGGGAAACGTAGCTTCTTGAAATGCCGAGCTCCTTCGCAATTTCGCGCTGCGTTTTTTCCTTTTTTAAATTCAGGCCGAATCTGCCGATGATCACCTGTTTTTCGCGTTCATCCAATATGTCAAAGAATTGTTTCACTTTTTCCAGCTCCATATTCAGCTGGATCGTGTCAAATACGTCTTCCGCTTCAGACTGGAGAACATCAATTAACGAAATTTCATTTCCTTCCTTATCCTGGCCGATCGGGTCATGCAGCGAAACATCTTTTTTTGTTTTCTTTAAAGCTCTTAAATGCATAAGTATTTCATTTTCTATACACCTGGCCGCATATGTGGCAAGTTTTGTCCCTTTCCCTTCCGAGTAGCTTTCGATTGCCTTGATCAGGCCAATCGTCCCGATCGAGATGAGATCTTCTGTATCTTCACCGGTATTTTCAAATTTTTTGACAATGTGCGCTACAAGCCGCAGGTTATGTTCGATTAAAATATTCCGGGCATCCGCGTCGCCTTCCGCCATCCGCTTCAAATATTTCCGTTCTTCGCTTGCCGAAAGAGGTTGTGGAAAAGCATTGTTTTTCACATAGGAAACCAAAAAAACAAGCTCTTTCATCATATAGCTTACCGCAGTTAAGATCCCCGACATCCTTCCACCTCCATTAGGCTTGAGCCTATATAGTTCAAACATATGAACAAGGAGGCGGAATTGTGTCTGTCCCGAAGAAAAGACGGTCTGGTAAATATTGCACGGCATTTAAAAAAATCAAAAAACCGCATTACAGCGCGCTGTAATGCGGTTGAAAAGATTCCTTAATTGTGTACAGCTTCATCCGTTTTCGTTTCCCGGATGATGTAATCAAAAGCGGCGAGCGCAGCTGTCGCGCCGGACCCCATCGAAATAATGATTTGCTTATAAGCGCTGTCTGTGCAGTCTCCTGCGGCAAACACGCCCGGAACACTGGTCGCGCCGCGCTTATCCACCACAATTTCACCCCGCGGTGTCCGTTCCACTGTATCGCCAAGCCATTCGGTATTCGGGACAAGGCCGATTTGGACAAACACGCCCTCGAGTTCAATATGGTGTTCTTCCCCGGTTGCACGGTCAATATATGTGATTCCGTTCACTTTATCCGTGCCGGTAATTTCTTTCGTTTGCGCATTTTTTACAACCGTCACATTCGGAAGGCTGTAAAGGCGCTCGAGCAGCACACGGTCCGCCTTTAATTCAGGCATAAATTCAATGACGGTTACATGTTTGACCACACCAGCAAGGTCAATGGCCGCTTCAATGCCGGAGTTTCCCCCGCCGATTACGGCAACATGTTTACCGGCAAACAACGGCCCGTCACAGTGCGGGCAGTATGCCACACCTTTGTTTTTGAATTCTGCTTCGCCCGGCACGTTGATGTTGCGCCAGCGTGCACCGGTGGAGATGATCACGGTTTTACTCTTTAATACAGCCCCGTTTTCCAATTCCACCTCAACGAGATCTTTCTTTTCGACCCGTTTTGCACGCTGCAGATTCATAATATCAACATTATACTGTTTGACATGCTCTTCAAGGTTTGCAGCAAGTTGCGGGCCTTCCGTATACTTCGTGCCGATTAGGTTTTCAATGCCGACTGTATCGAGCACCTGCCCGCCAATGCGTTCAGTGACAATCCCTGTCCGGATGCCTTTGCGTGCCGCATAAATGGCTGCACTTGCGCCGGACGGTCCACCGCCGATGACGAGCACATCAAACGGGTCTTTCTTTTCAAACTCGGACGGATCCGCTGTGCTGCCAAGCTTGGCAAGAATTTCTTCCACTTCCATCCGGCCGCTTTCAAAGAATTCGCCGTTCAGATAAATGGAAGGGACGGCCATAATGCCTTTTCCTTCCGCTTCCTCTTTAAATGCAGCCCCGTCAATCATCGTGTGCGTAATATTCGGACTGAGCACACTCATGATGTTCAAGGCTTGTACCACAACAGGACAGTTCTGGCAAGTCAAGCTGACATAGGTTTCAAAATGGTATTCGCCTTTTATGCTTTGAATCTGGTCAATGACCTTCTGATCCACTTTAGGAGGGCGGCCGCTGACCTGCAGCAGGGCCAAAACGAGCGAGGTAAACTCATGCCCGAGCGGCACGCCCGCGAATATAATTCCGGTGTCTTCTCCCGGACGGTTTACACTGAAACTCGGGGTTCTTTCGAGTTTTGTGTTTTCCACTTTTATCCGGGGCGACATGGCGGCCAATTGGTCGACCAGTTCGAGCATATTCCGCGATGTTTCATCGGAACCCGCGCTCACTTTCAGCAGAACGTCGCCCTCCATCATTTGCAGATACTGGGCCAGTTGCGCTTTAATCTCTTCATCCAGTATCATATCGTTCAGCTCCTCAGATTTTGCCTACAAGATCAAGGCTTGGTTTCAGTGTTTCACCCGTTTCTTTCCATTTTGCCGGGCATACTTCGCCTGGATGCTGGCGTACATATTGTGCGGCTTTCACTTTGTCGATCCAAATGCTTGCGTCGCGGCCGATGCCGTCAGCGTTGATTTCAACCCCCTGGATGACGCCGTCCGGATCGATCAGGAAAGTGCCCCTGTCGGCAACGCCTTCTTCTTCGCGCAATACATCGAACATGCGGGTGAGTTTTTGTGTCGGGTCGCCGATCATGGTGTATTCGATTTTGCTGATCGCTTCAGAATGGTCATGCCATGCTTTGTGCACAAAATGGGAGTCTGTTGAAACCGAGTAGACTTCCACGCCGAGTTCTTTTAAAGCGGCATAATGTTCCTGGAGATCTTCCAGTTCAGTAGGGCAGACAAATGTAAAATCAGCAGGATAGAAGCAGACAATGCTCCATTTTCCTTTGAAATTTTCATCCGTTACTTCGACAAATTCGCCGTTGCGGTATGCTTGTGCTTTGAATGGTTCAATTTTTTTGCCAATAAGGGACATCGTGCAATTCCTCCTTAAAATCATTTGTGTGAATGATCACGGTTTGCCGGCCCGGCCAGCAAACAATAATCATTTTAATTCAATACCAATTATTATATGGAATTAATTTCTTGTCAAGCAATTACACCCGGATTTCTATTTTATCGTTTCCGGATTTTAAATGATATAGTCATAAAACCATGATATTTATGTTTTTTATGCTGTTTCCGCCTCTTTTTTGCACGCTTGTAATTGAAAATCAGGGCAGATAATTGAAATTTTTTGCGCCCAAAGACTGCCGCTCTCCCATTTCACTATTGAGAATGCTTTTCAATGAATCAATACCAAAAAAGCCGGTGGCCGCAGCCATCAGCTTTTCCTTTTCCGCCTGTGGAAAACAGCGGTAAAAATCAAAATATGCAAAAACATAGCGCCATCCCCTGATCCGGTTTTGCTAGGTGGAATCTGTCTCCATAAAGATAAAGTCCAAACGTCTCTGATAACGGGCCATCGTCAACCGCTCCTTTCTCAAGATGTTTTTTTGCTTAAAAATGCCTTACTTGGAATGCTTCACGCTTCGCATTCATTTCATCGTACAGCCTGAAAACTTCTTCATCACGCTGCCTTTGTTCTGCTGTCTTTTTCAGCCGTTTAATCGTGACCGTAATAAAGATTAAATTTAATGTCATTTTTTCCACCTCCTTCAGGGCACAAAAAAGCCGCAGGACCGGCATGATCCCGCGGCTTTCCGGAAAAAAACCGCACGGATCAGGCAAATGCATCCTGCGGCTTGTGCGTCAAATTAAAAAATCAGCGCAAATTCAAACCGATACGGAGCGGATGCAGAACATGTTCAGTTGCAACTGCTGAAAATAGGATTGTGTATGCCATGTTCTCCAACCTCCTTTGAATTTGCTTACATAGGAAAGTATATCCAATTCCGGCGGGTTTGTAAACCGCAAATTGGCAAAAAAATAAAAAAAGGCCGAAAACCTTGTATGCCGGACAACCGTGTGCTTCGTTACTGCACCGCCCGGGTTACAAAGGCCCCTGCCTTTTCCATTATGATTTGCGATTATTCCGCTGTAAAAGTTGTGCGCCTTCTTCGCTTTTTAAAAGCCGTTTATGGTAAGCGCGTGAAATCGAGAAAAACAAAACAGATACGGCAACAAACCCGCTTGACGCAACGAGTAAAATTTTTGTCCCCAGTTCGGATTTCCCTTCGATCGGCATCACCGCACCCAAATATAAAAAGCCCGTCACAGCAAGCAGCACGATGCCGTACATTTTAAAATCCACCATTTTCACGTACATCGATTTCGCTTTCTTCAACCGCCTCACCCTTTCTATCAATCTGCTAAACCTACTCTATCACAGATGAAACATAAAAAAGACAAGTAATTACAGGAAAGAAAGGAAAAAAATGGGTCTACAGATGTTCAACAATACCCGTGACAAGATGGGCAGAGTTCACGGCCGCTGTTTCCAAATATTCATCAAAAGAGATCCCGGACTCCTGCCCTGCAATATCGGAAAGGGAGCGGATGATCACAAACGGGATGCCAAATTGCCATGCCACTTGGGCGACGGCAACGGCTTCCATTTCCACCGCCTGCACTTCCGGGAAGTGCTCCTTTACAGCCGCCGTTTTCGCAGGATCATCCATAAACGAGTCCCCGGTAGCAATCAATCCTTTCACAACCTGAATGCCAGGCAATTTCCCTGCGCAGCTTTCCGCAATCCGGACAAGTTTCTCATCCGCCAAAAAAGCGGGCGGCATTTGCGGCACTTGCCCGTATTCATAGCCGAATACTGTCGCGTCGACATCATGGTGGCGCACTTCCGTTGAAATGACGACATCGCCGACGTGAAGGGCGGAGTTTGCGCCGCCTGCTGAACCGGTATTGATTAAGCAATCCGGCGCGTATGTTTGCAGCAAAAGGCCGGTAGAAAGCGCAGCATTCACTTTCCCGATGCCGGATCGGAGCAAGATGACATCTTTCCCTCTCATTTTTCCCGCCGTATATTCATAACCGGCAATCGTTTTAACATGCGGATGCTCGATCTGCCCGCGCAAAATCGACACCTCTTCTTCCATTGCGCCGATGATTCCAATTTTCATATGACTCCCTCTTTCGTCCAAAAGTTCCAATCCCCATTATATAGCAAAAAAGCAGAAGTGGATACGGCTTGCCAAAAAAACAACGTCTGATACGATGAACATGGAGGTGTACGAAAATGGCATTTGAGCTTGACAGGATAGAGGATAAGATTGAATTTTTCGAAGCGGACCGGCTTGAGGCGCTCGAGAAAAAAATCAATGATCAAATCGAAGCCAATAAAACCCTGCTGCTCCGGGTGGCGTCTGTTTCACACCAAATGCAGTTTGACGCGGACGGCAGACCCCATTATTCCGCCGTCGTCCATTTTACGGCACAAAAATAAGCGGCACAGACGGCCGCTTATTTTTTATCGTTCTCGATCAATTCATACATCTTTGTGGGTTTCCAGCCTTTTCCGTCCACCCATGTCAAATAAACACGGTAGGTCGTATCGGCATTTTTCGCGGAAACCGTCCCGATCGCCTCATCGGTCGTTGCCCCATGCTCCAAAAACCAGACCGTCATATTGTCTTCCGGTATGCCTGTTGCATACGACAATGCCTTCAGCTTTTCCTTCCAGTCAAGGGAAGTGGATGAGGCGGAATAGACATGTCCGCCTGTTTGTTCGGTTCCGACCGGTTTCCAGCTGGAATCGGTAATGACTTCTTTCACATTCGGTTCATTGCTTTTTTCCACTTTACGGGTTGATTTTTTGCTGTCTTTGTCCGCCGTTTTTTTGGATGTATGAGATGATGTCGTTTCATGGCCGGACGAAGCAGTCTTTGTTACGGCCGCTTTCTTTTCCTTCGGTGCCGGTTTTGCGTTATCGTTCCCGGCGAAAAAAATGGAGTAAGCCACGATACAAATAAGCGCGATGACAATCACAATCAGGGTATTTAAAATGATGTTTGTTTTCCGCCGTTTTGACTGCTGCATGGCCTGTTTCCGTTCTTCACGGCTGTAAAATTCAGGCAAGGTCATCCCTCCATTTCCTGGCCTTATCATACCACGGTTTTACCGAATCGAAAAGGCGCACAAAGAAAATTCGGCGGGCATGGCCCACCGCAATCTGGATGTGATAAGCGTTTGCAGCAGGCCGTATCCTTTACAACATGCACCTTGGAACACCTGCGCACCCGCTCCGGATTATTGAATCGAGATGATTTTGACTCTCATATCCCCGCCCGGCGTCTGAACCGTGACTTCCTCTCCGACGCTTTTCCCGAGCAGGCTTTTTGCGATCGGGGAATCGTTTGAAATCTTTCCTTCAAACGGATCAGCTTCGGCGCTTCCGACAATCGTGTACGTTTCTTCTTCCCCGTCCGGCAATTCCACAAACGTAACGGATTTTCCGAGCGATACCGTATCTGTCCCGTCATCTTCAATGATTTTCGCGTTGCGGATCATGTTTTCAATCGTCGTAATGCGGCCTTCCACAAAAGCCTGTTCTTCTTTCGCGGAGTCGTACTCGGAATTTTCGGAAAGGTCCCCGAAACTTCTGGCAATTTTAATCCGTTCGACGACTTCTTTCCGTTTGACCGTTTTTAAATATTCCAATTCCTGTTCCAATTTTTCTTTCCCGTCCTGGGTCATCGGGTAAACTTTTTCCTGAGCCAAATCCCTTCACTCCTATATCTCTTAGTTATCAAATGTGTATGCGTTTCAACATACAAGATGACGCTTTCTGCAAGCGGCTGTGTTTTTTCCACCATGTTGTTTAGCGCGCCGAAAAGATTCCGGCGCGCTCACCATGTATTCTAAATAATCGTATTACAAAAAAGACTTTTGTTCAAGGATGGATTGCAATTTTGTCACGACTAAATCAATCGCCACCCGGTTCTGCCCGCCTTCCGGGATAATGACGTCCGCATATCTTTTAGTCGGCTCGATGAACTGGTTGTGCATCGGCCTGACCACCGTAATATACTGCTCGATGACCGACTGGAGCGTCCTGCCGCGCTCTTCGATATCCCGTTCAAGCCGCCGGATGATCCGCAAATCGGCATCGGTATCGACATACAGCTTAATATCCATTAAGTTGCGCAATCTCTCATCTTCCAATACTAAAATGCCTTCCAAAATAATGACATCTTTCGGTTCCACATGGATGGTGCGGCTAGCGCGCGTATGTTTGGAAAAATCGTAAACCGGTTTTTCAATTGCCTCATAAGAAAGCAGTTTATGCAGATGCTCAATGAACAGGTCATTGTCAAATGCAAACGGGTGGTCATAATTTGTTTTCAGCCTTTCTTCAAACGGGAGATGGCTTTGATCTTTGTAGTAAAAGTCCTGTTCAAGCACCAGAATGGAGTGTCCCTTCAAGCTTTCGTAAATCGCCCGGGTTACGCTTGTCTTCCCGGACCCGGAGCCCCCGGCCACGCCGATCACAGCCGGCTTTCGTTCCATTTCCTTCACCTCTTCATACTGACTGCCAATCCATCTCCGACTGGGAAAATCGCGGTGATAAATTGCTCATGCTGCATTAACCATTCGTTGTAGCTTCTGATTTTCCGCACCAGATTGCTGACTTGCTTCTTTGCGATGAAGTCTTGTACCACAAGGCCTTTAAATAGCACATTATCCGTGTATACACATCCCTTTTCCCGCAGAAAAGGCGTAAACGAATCAAAAAATTTCCGGTACTGCCCCTTTGCCGCATCAATAAATATCGCATCGTACGGGCCGAGTTCCCGGGTCTTTTGGATGACGTCGGAAGAAAGTGCATCCCCTTTCAGCAGGCGGATCCGCCGGGATAAAGGGGTGCGGGCAAAATACGCATTTGCCTGGGCAACCCTTTCTTCTTCGCGTTCAATGGTGACGATTTTTACATTCGGAAGCGCATCTGCCATTTTCAGGGCCGAATACCCGATCGCCGTCCCGATTTCAAGCACGCTTTCCGGCTTCTGAATCCTTAACATCTGGCAGAGTGTTTCCATTCCGATCGGATCCATAATCGGAATATGCTCTGATTTTGCAAAAGACGCCATTTCTTCAAAAAGAGGATCTTTCTTTTGCATCAACTGTTCTATATACGCTTCGACCGGGCCGTTCATCGCTGGGCCCTCCGGCATAAACACATTTCCATAACTTCTCCCTGCTTCTCAAAAAAATTCCGCTTATTATCGTAGCACATTTCAAACGGGAAAGCGAATGTTTACCGTTTCGCCTTCGCAATGTACTTTTCCTTTAAAGCATTATGTTCCTTCAATGTCTTGGCAAAATAGACTTTTCCTGTATCCACATTTGCAAGAAAATAGAGATAATCGGTTTTTTCGGGCTTGAGCGCAGCCTTGATCGATTGTTCTCCGGGACTTGCAATCGGGCCCGGCGGCAGGCCTTTATGTTTGTACGTGTTATAAGGGGAATTCACCCGCAAATCTTTATACGTCACTTTTTCTTTATGCCGGTTTAAAGCATACAGTACGGTCGGGTCCGTCTGCAGCGGCATGTTCTTCTTTAATCTGTTGTAAAAGACGCTTGAAATTTTTGCCCTGTCCGCTTTTTCAGTTGCTTCTTCCTCGATAAGTGAAGCCATCGTAAGCAGTTTGTGTGGCGTTAAACGGGCCTGTGTGCTTTGCCCGGCGTAAGCGGAAAAAACCGCATTTGTTTTAGCCACCATCGTTTCCAGTACGGCATCAAGCGGCACATGCTGATCATAAAACGAATAGGTCGCCGGAAAAAAGTAGCCCTCGAGCGGATGCCGGATCTGCTGATTGAAAACTTCTTTTGTCACAAGGCGCGGATATTTTTTCATCAAATGTTGTACAAAAGCAGGGTCATCTGCCCGCTTGAGCACCTCTTCTTTCCGGAAGGAGCTGTGTTTTTCGATGATCTCCGCAATTTCCTCAAGGCCGGCCCCTTCCGGCACGGTAAAGCGGATTGCGGCAATACCGCCTTTTTGCATGCCGCGGACGATCGTGCTTGTATCCATGGACGGTGACATTTGATAAGTGCCTGCCTTTAAACCGGACTGGCGGTGGGATTTCGCATAAATCGCAAAAGCCCAGGCATTTTGGATGATCCCGTTTTTTTGCAAAATATGCCCGATCTCCGTTACCCCGGAGCCGGGCGGAATCGTGACGAGTTTTGTCTTATGGTTGCCGGGCTCCGCCGGTTTCAGCGCCGACACGTAAAAAAAGGCTGCCCCTCCGAAAACAACAACAGCCAGCATGATGATGCATGCGGCTATCCATAATTTCGGTTTCTGCTTCATTTTTTGAAGCAACATTTGAAACGGATTTTCCTTTCCGGCCAAAACAGAATCTTCCTCTCAATAAGAAAAATCTTAAAACAAGTACAGAAAGCCATTTTCGGCTTTTTTCCTGTCCATTATACTACAAATTTCGCCAAGTTTTATTTCATTTTCTTTTCAAAAGGGAATATCCATTCCGGCAGACGGAAAATGCACACGGTTTGTCCCGTGTGCATGTTAAAGATCCGTTTATGCTTCTTCTTCATCGAGAAACGTATTCAGCATTTCCTCGATCATTTCCCACTCTTCATCGGTTTCAATCGGCTGGAGGTCCCCTTCTGTGCCGTCTTCATTTTCCACATAGGCGGAAGCATGGATTTCAATGCTTTCATCTTCGTCTTCTTCCGCGCCAATCGGATAGTACAGAACGTACGATTTTCCGAAATCTTCGGATTCAAACGTAAAAAGCACTTCATACAATTGTTCGTTTCCGTCTTCGTCCACTACGGTAATATGCTGGTGGTCTTCGTGGTCATGTTCATGGTTATGTGTCATTTCTTCACCCCATTAAGTTTGGCTGTCAAGGAATCCTTGCAAAATTACACTTGCCGCCATTTTATCGATTACTTTTTTTCTTTTTTTACGGCTGACATCGGCTTCCAGTAATATTCTTTCCGCCTGCGCCGTGCTTAAACGTTCGTCCCATAAAATAACGGGCAGATTGAGCCGTTTTTTTAATTCTTCAGCATAAACCTTTGAGGCCTCTGCCCGCGGGCCGATCGTGTTGTTCATATTTTTCGGGAAACCGACGACAATTTTTTCGACGCCGTGGATTTGTGCGAGCTCAGCGACCCTGTCGAAACCGAAATTGCCCTTTGCTTCATTGATGGCAATCGTTTCGATGCCTTGGGCAGTCCAGCCCAGGGCATCGCTGACCGCCACACCGACGGTTTTCGAACCGACATCAAGGCCCATAATTTTCAATTTAATCCCCCGCGATGTTGTTTCAAATACGATTTGACCAGTTCTTCGATAATTTCATCCCGCTCCAGTTTGCGAATCATATTCCGGGCATCCTGATGGCGCGGGATATAAGCCGGGTCGCCCGAGAGAAGGTATCCGACAATCTGGTTAATCGGATTATAGCCTTTTTCCTGCAGCGCGCTGTATACATGAAGCAAAGCTTCCTTGACCTCGTGTTCCGTCGGTTCTTCCGGAAAATTAAATCTCATCGTTTCATCGAATGAGCTCATTATCGCAGCACCTCTCTACTAAAGCTTGGCTTTTTTTAGATGTTCCGGTTTACACAAATTTTAAAGGTGCATTTTCCGTTTTCTGCCTGAAAACGATCCGTGTAAACAACCAGCTTTGTTTCATTGTACACTACTTTTTGCGCGAATCAAACGGATTTTACCCATTCTTCTACAATTTGTAATGCGGCATCAATTTGTTCAGGCTGTTTGCCGCCGGCCTGCGCCATGTCCGGACGGCCGCCGCCCCCGCCGCCGCAGCGCGATGCCACTTCTTTTACAAGCTTCCCAGCATGGTACCCTTTTTCGACAAGGTCTTTGGTGACGCCGGCAATGAAGCTGGCTTTCCCGCCTGTTGCCGCAGCGAGGACAATAATCCCGCTTCCGAGTTTTTGTTTTAAATTGTCCGCCATATTGCGCAGCTGGTTCATGTCGCCGGCTTCGACTTTCGCCGCGAGCACATTTATGCCGTCTACCACTTTTACGCGGTCCACAAGCGATCCGGCTTCGATATTGGCGAGTTTTGCAGCCAGGGATTCATTTTCACGCTGTGCTTCTTTCAATTCCTGCTGGAGGGCGTCGATACGGCCCGGCAATTCTGTTGGTTTTGCTTTTAATTTGGCGCTTACCTCTTTTAAAAGGTGGAGCTGTTCCTGCATCAATCCGTAAGCATATTTTCCCGTCACCGCTTCAATCCGCCGGGTGCCGGCACCGATCCCGGATTCGGAGACAATTTTGAACAGGCCGATCTGGGCCGTGTTTGAAACATGGCAGCCGCCGCACAGTTCCAGGCTGTATCCGCCCATTTGAACGACGCGGACGATCTCCCCGTATTTTTCGCCAAACAGCGCCATCGCTCCCATTGCTTTCGCTTCGTCCAGTTTTTTCAAATCGGTTGTAACCGGCAGGCTTGCCCAAATTTTTTCATTGACAATCGTTTCAATTTTTTCGAGTTCTTCTTCTGTCACCTGCCCGAAATGCGAGAAGTCAAAACGGAGGCGCCCCGGTTCGACAAGCGATCCGGCCTGGTTAACATGAATTCCGAGCACATCTTTCAATGCCTGGTGTAACAGATGGGTGGCGGAGTGGTTCTTTTCCGTGTCGCGGCGTTTTGCCCCGTCCACCTGTGCAAATACTTCCTGGCCGGTTTTGATGGTGCCCGATACGACAACGCCCTGATGCAGATTTTGGCCGTTCGGTGCTTTCTGCACATTTGTGACCTCTACTTTCAGCCCTTCTGCTGTCAAAGTGCCGTTATCGGCAATCTGGCCGCCGCTTTCCGCGTAAAAAGGAGTTTTATCCAAAATGAACTGGATTTCATCTCCGCTTACAGCCGACTCTGTGATGTCACCGTCTTTTAAAAGGACAGCGACATGTGCCGTCCCCTCCAGGTGGTCATAACCGATAAATTCGCTTTTCACTGTAATATTGCCGAGCACGCCGCCTTGGACGGACATCGATTCTGCCTGCTGGCGGGCGTTGCGTGCGCGTTCACGCTGCCGCTCCATTTCTTTTTCAAAGCCTTCATGATCGGCACGGAGCCCCTGGTCGTGCGCATACTCTTCTGTCAGTTCAACAGGGAAGCCGTACGTATCGTAAAGCATGAAAATATCTTCACCCGGCAGCTGTTCTAAGCCGTTTTTCTTTGCCGCCCTGATCCGTTCTTCCAAAATGGAAAGCCCTTCGTTCAGCGTTTCCTGGAAACGTTCTTCTTCGGAACGAACCACTTTTTGCACAAAATCGGCATTTTTTTCCACTTCCGGATAATAGGAATTCATAATCCGGCCGACCGTCGGCACAAGCTTGTACATAAAAGCGCCGTGAATATCGAGCTGAATGGCGTATCGAACCGCCCGGCGCAAAAGCCTGCGTAAAACATAGCCGCGGCCTTCGTTTGACGGCAGTGCCCCGTCCGCAACCGCAAAGGCAACGGTGCGGATATGGTCGGCAATTACTTTAAATGCCGTATCCGCCTCTTTATTTCCGGCACGGTATTTTTTGCCGGAAATTTTTTCAACCTCTTCAATAATCGGCATGAACAGGTCGCTGTCATAGTTGGTATCGACCCCTTGCAGCACGCATGCCATCCGTTCGAGGCCCATCCCGGTATCAATGTTTTTCTTCGGCAGCTCCGGATACTCGCTGCGCGGAACCCCTGGTATCGCATTAAACTGGGACAGCACGATATTCCAGATTTCAATATAGCGGTCGTTTTCAATATCTTCCTGAAGGAGCCGGATGCCTAACCGTTCCGGGTCGTATTTTTCGCCGCGGTCGAAGAAAATTTCCGTATCCGGCCCGGATGGCCCTTCGCCGATTTCCCAGAAATTGCCCTCAAGCGGGATAATATGATCCGGGGACACCCCGGCTTTTTTCCAGCATGCAATCGAATCCAGGTCATCGGGATAAACGGTGACATACAATTTTTCTTTTGGCATGCCAAACCATTTGTCGGAAGTCAGGAGCTCCCATGCCCAGGCAATCGCTTCTTCACGGAAATAATCCCCGATTGAAAAGTTGCCGAGCATTTCAAAAAATGTATGGTGGCGCGCCGTTTTTCCGACATTTTCAATATCGTTTGTCCGGATTGCTTTTTGCGCGTTGACAATGCGCGGGTTTTCCGGAATGATCGTTCCGTCGAAATATTTTTTCAAAGTGGCCACACCGCTGTTAATCCAAAGCAGCGACGGGTCATTGACCGGGATCAGCGAAGCGCTCGGTTCGACTTTATGCCCTTTTTCCTTAAAAAAGTCCAAAAACATGCTGCGGATTTCCGCACTTGATCTTTTTTTCATGAGAAAACCTCCTCTGTGATTTATGAAAACCGGAACCCCTGGACGCAAAAAAGCCCCCATCCCGGACAGGGACGAGAGGCTTGCTCGCGGTACCACCCTGATTAAAGGCAAAAAACGCCTTTCTCTTTGGGTGCCGGTAACGGGGCAAAACGGCAGGGTTTGGCTGCACTCCGGATTAGCGTTCTGTTATCCTTCATTTTGGAATTTCTTTCAGCCGCGGAAATTCCTCTCTGGGCCGTGCATCACGGTTTAAAATGGGCGATAACATACTCGATCTTTCTTCGTTTTTTGATATGCAGTTCTGTCAATAGGAACGGCCTGTGCCACGCAATTTCTAAGCCATCCGGACAAATCCCTGTCCGAAAAGCCCGTTTTGCCAACAGGACACGTATGTTCATGGGTAAATTATAAAAAAGTTTACTCCGGTTTGTCAACTTGATTCGTGCGGCCTGAAAAGCGCAAAGTTTTGCGAGCATGGATGATGGCCACTTTCAGCACGGCAAGCGCCGGCACAGCGAGAATCAGTCCTGCGATCCCCGCGATTTCCTCTCCCGCGATCAAGGCGATGATGATAAACAGCGGGTGAAGATGCAAAGATTTCCCGACAATAAAAGGGGAAAGGATATTGCTTTCAATAAATTGCAGGACGAACACAATGATGACGACATAAAGGACAAATTTTAATGAAATGGTCGCCGCAATAACCGAAACGGGAATGGCGCCCAAAACAGGGCCGAAATACGGAATGACATTGGTGACCCCGATGATGATACCGAGTAAAATCGGGTATTTCATGCCAAGGATGGCAAATGCGACAAAAGAAAGAAAGCCGATCAACAGGCAGTCCAAAAGCTGGCCGCGGAGATAGCCACCGATCGACCGGTCGACATCGCGAATAAATTCTGCTGCGGACGGCCGCCATTTTTCCGGCGTCAATGCCAGTGCCGCTTTTTTGACATGTTCAAAATCTTTCAGAAGGTAAAATGAAATAAACGGAATGACGGCAAGCGCAATGGCGTAATTGACAAGTTGCATCAGCATATTGATTGAATTTGAAACATTTGCAGAGAGCCATAATTCAAAGCGTTCAATGCGCTCGTCAATCTGGTCCTGAAGCCCGTCCGGCCAGTGCTTCATCGATGTTTGCAAGTAAACAACGCCGTCCCTGTACTGGTCGGCAAACTGCGGCAGATGTTCCGACAGATCGTTCATTTGGGCGATCACAAGCGGCAGCCCTCTGTAAATGCCGTAAGCGGTGCCGCCAAAAAACAAAATATAGATAATCAGGATAGCAAGCCCTCTCGGCAGCCCATTTTTATAAAGAAATTCAACAAGCGGGTGGAGGATGTAAGCGATAAAACCGCCGATCAAAAGCGGCAGGCATACCGCCAATGTGACGTGCAATACGGGCGCCCAAAAAGGCTTGAGCAAAAGCAGCACATATAAAATAACCAGGATGAATAACAGCCAAAATAATTTATACAGCCATGTACCGCGAAACCGTTGCATAAAAAAACCTCCCTCCTTCAAGTGTTTGCGAAAGAGGGAAGTTTATGAGGATTTTTATCACCGATCCAATGCAGCAACCTTTGGGACAACTGAAATACGGAGGGCGCATACACCTTATGAACGAGCTGCCGGCGAACAGGGGTATCCGCCATTTGGCATGATGCATCCGTGCGTTCCATTTCGGCCGCTGGCGTCTGGCGAGGGAAACGGGGCCGGGGTTTTTTACCGGGTATGCAGATTTAACGGAATGCCTTGCGCACCCGCTTTGCCATATTCCGCATCTGCCGCCTGTCCGCGAAGCCATTCTTCGCCATTTGGGCGGCGACAATCCCCGCACCAAAACCGGCCGCAGCCATCAGCATTTTGTTCATTTTCCCCATTCCCTCCATCAGCTCAGTTTGCGCGCTTCTTCCTCAAACAAATCATCCAAAGAGCTCAATGTGCCGTCTTCTTCCACCTGATGGGTATGGATCGTATTTTTTGCAATCGACAGTTCAATAAAACAGTTCCAGCAGTAATACTGGTTCACGCCGATTTTTCCGATGTCCTTGCTCCGGCAATTCGGGCATTGCATGGTAAGCACCTCGCTTTCAAGCGCCATTTTTGCTTACCAATATGCCCAATTTTTCCAAAAAGCATACGTCAAACCGGCATGTATCGTTTGCCGGGGCGGACGGGCGGCATGCAAGGGAACGGTTCCCAGCGTATGATCGCCCATTCCGGAAAAAATATAGAAAACCAACAACAGGAAGTGACATGTATGCAAAACATTAAACCGCTTTTGATTAAAATCGCCGGGCATTTTATTTTGTTGTATTTGGTGCTCGGCCTCATTTACGGCATGTCTTTTTTCGGTGTGCTGTTTACAGCGCTGCTTCTTGGCGTCATTTCTTATTTTTTGGCTGATCTCGGCCTTCTTCCGCGCACAGCGGATTGGTTTGTGCTGATCTCAGACTTCGGGCTTGCATTTTCTGTCATCTGGGGGATGACCCGGTTTTTCGCCCACAACAATTTGCCGGGGCTTCCGGTTTCGCTCGGTGCTGCCGTCGTCATCAGCGTATTCGAATATTTTTATCACCAATATCTGGCCGACTATGTGCTCCAAAAAGGGGTCCCGCGGCGGAGCAAAGCATCAAGCCTCCGGTATGGTACGGAAACAGCAGAGGAAATCCGCCCAGAAACGGAAAAGAAACAGCAATAAGGGCTTGCCTGGATGTTTTAAATGACACATGAACTGCTATATCTATCTTTAAGTTTAAAAATAATAAAGGATACGCCGGGGATAAAAATGTCCAAATCAGCCAGGCCCGGCCTGCCAGAAAGCTTGATTCCTGAGCCAAATCAAAAAGCAGCGGCCGGCCTCGCTGCTTTTTGATCTGCTTAATCCGCTTGGGGAGCCGTTTGCTTTTCTTCCGCGAAAGTGTACGGGGTAATGCCCGCCATGCCAATCATCGGGTCGACATGGTCCCAATTTTCTTCTGTCAGGGACAGGAGTGTCTTCGTCCCTTCCTCTATTTGTTCCGTTTTTAATGCTTCAGCCAGTTTTTCACACAGTGTCGTCTTCCGTTTTTGGTCATCTTCCCTTTCCACACCCATCCGGAAAGCCGGTTCTTCGCCAAGCAGAATTAAAATTTTTTTGCTTCTTGTGATCGCAGTATACAGCAAGTTTCGGCGCAGCATCCGGTAATAGCTGCGGACAACCGGCAAAATCACTACCGGGAACTCGCTTCCTTGCGATTTATGGATCGAACAGCAATACGCAAGCGTAATCTGGTTGAAATCAGGCTTCGTATACGTCACTTCAATCCCGTCAAAAGAAACGATGAGCATATCTTGTTTTTCCGTATTTTCTTTTGCGGTAAAAAGGGAGACAATCTCGCCGATATCGCCGTTATACACTCCGTGTTCCGGCTGGTTGACAAGCTGCAGCACCTTATCGCCGATCCGGTAAACCGCGTCCCCGTGCTTCAGCTCTTTGCGGGCGCCGTTCTCATTCGGATTAAAAATATTTTGCAACAGGCTGTTCAGACGGTCAATGCCGGCCGGCCCTCTGTACATCGGCGCCAGCACCTGAATGTCTTTTGCCGTATAGCCTTTCCGTTTCGCGCTTTTCACCACTTTTTCCACCGCTTCCGCCACCTGGCCGGAAGAACAGCGGATAAACGAACGGTCTGCCTGCATTTGAAAAATATTTTCCGGAATACGCCCATTTTTGACATGGTGAGCCAGTTCAATAATCGAAGAACCATCTTTCTGCCTGTATATGTCTGTCAGCCTGACAACCGGGATGGCGCCCGATTTCAATAAATCTTTCAGCACCTGGCCTGGACCGACGGACGGCAGCTGGTCTTCATCCCCGACCATGATGACTTGGATTTCATCCGGCAGCGCCTTTAACAGCTGGTTCGCAAGCCATGTATCGACCATCGACATTTCATCAATGATGACGAGCTTGCCTTCTACTTGCCGTTCCTCTGAATCGTCCAGGTCCTCCATGCCGGTCATGCCGAGCAGGCGGTGGATCGTCATCGCCGGCAGACCGGTTGATTCCGCCATTCTTTTCGCGGCCCTCCCTGTCGGCGCCGCGAGGACAATCGGAAATGCCTCATCTTTTTTATAGGTTTGCGGGTCAAGCGAAACGCCGTGCAATTCGCCGTACAGTTCCACAATCCCTTTAATGACCGTTGTTTTCCCTGTGCCGGGTCCGCCCGTTAAAATCATCATCGGGCTCATCAGCGCTTTTTGGATGGCTTCCTTTTGCGACGGGGCATACTCGACGCCGAGCCGTTCTTCAAGGCTGCCCAGGGCAAGCAGGAATTCCGACTCCGGGAACTGTTCCGCATACTCGGTTTGCGACATTATCCGCTCAATATTGGAAACGATTCCTTTTTCCGAAAAATAGAGGGACGGAAGATAGACTTTGTCTTCTTCCATGATCACTTTGCTCTCTTCCTGCAGTTTTACCAGCTCATTTTCAATCAGGCCGACCGGGATTTCAACATTCTGGTACTCTTCCAAAAGGGCCTTGACATCCTGCGCAAGTTCTTCTTTCAGGACGTACACATGGCCATGCTGCATGCTTTCCATTTCCAGCATGTAACAGCAGCCGGCCTGGATACGGTGCGGATGCGTCCCGCTGATGCCGAGCTGCCGGCCGAGTTCATCGGCCCGCCCGAAACCGATGCCTTTGATATCATCGACGAGCCGGTACGGATTTTGTGCGATCATTTCGAGCGCCTCATCCTCGTAAACCTGGTAAATGCGCATCGCAATCTGCGGCCCGAAACCGTATTGCGCAAGCCCGATCATGACACGTTCAAGCCCCTGGTGTTCAACCAACGTATCATGGATCAGCTGTGCTTTTTCCGGCGCCAGTTTTGGTACTTCGTCAAGGGCGGCGGGATTTTCCAATATTTTGCTGATCGCATTTTCACCGAGCACGCCAACGATCCGCTCCGCCGTTTTTTTGCCGATGCCGTTGAATAAATCACTGGAAAGATACTCAACAACACCCTGCTTTGTATTGGGAATGTCCTTCTGAAAGCGGTTTGCCTGGAATTGGGGGCCGAATTTCGGGTGTTCCTGCATTTTTCCAAAAAAGGTGTACGTTTCCTGTTCATGGATGCGCGGAAAATAGCCGGTAATGACCGTTTCCTTTTCTTCCATCCCGGTATTGGTCTCTTCAACCCGCACACGGATGACGGAATACAAATTTTGCTCGTTATGGAAAATGGTCGCGAGATGCTTTCCTTTTATAAAATTTTCCTGGTCCTGGAATAAATCCATCGCATGCTGTTTTTCCAATTTCATCACCTTACAGCGTTTCAATGTCTTTCAGTTTTTCAACCATTTTCAGGCCGTATCCCGAAAGCAGATGACCAGGCTGAATCTCCACCGCTTTTTTGAAATAACGGGCCGCTTTCTCCAGGTCGCCAAGGAATTGCATATAAATCGCGCCTGCATTGTATAAAGCATCCGTATGTTTTGGGTCCTGTTCCAGCACTTTTTGAAATTGTTCCAGCGCTTCATCCGCGAAATTGGATTTGACGAGGGAGAGCGCATACTGGAACCTCGCTTCCGTATCCCCTTCGCCCAGTTCGACGCTCCTTTGCAAATACGGCATGGCAAAGCGCGGATTGCCGAGCATCATAAAACACATGCCGAGCATAAAATACGTATCTTTGTCCTTAAGCCCGAGCCGGATTGCTTTTTCAAAACAGCCGGCAGCCGCTTCATAGTGCCCCTCTTCGTATTGGATTGTGCCAAGGCTGTAAAAGGGGGCGGGAAGTTCTTTCAATTCCAGCGCTTTCCGGTAAAAATTCTGCGCTTTTTCCCGCTCGCCTGCAGCAAGCAGCACATCGCCGAAATGGATATAGCCGACCGGGTCGTCCGGATTGTCTTCGATCGCTTCATTAAACCATTTCAGCGCTTCATCATATTTTTTATCTTGCAAGGCCTTCATACCGCGTTCATGCTTGTTCATTTCGTACACTCCTGATTGATGATACGAGTATTATAACATAAAATGAATCCCTTCACTTTTTTAACGAACCCCGGCATTTTGTGAGGGCTTGCTTTTGCACCTCCCGCGCCCGGCCCGGATGATGGGCTTCTCAGGCTATATGAAGGGCGAGGCGCTTTTTACATCAGCGCGCGAGGCGGTCGTCTTTTCGGGCTGTATAAAGGAGAACAGCCTTTTTCCTGCTTGGTGCAAAAGCCTGTGCCGCGATCATGCCGGACTTTCCGTTTCCATGTTCATCCGGGAGTCAGTTTCCCCTGGCCAAAGGTTTAGAGCGGTGACCTGTTTGCCCATAAATAAAGCCATGCACACATCAATCGTGTGCATGGCTCCTGCAAGATCAGCCGACATACATGAGCTGTTCTTCGTTTTTATAAATTTTATCGATCGTGGCACCGCCGAGGCATTCTTCGCCGTTGTAAAAAACGACAGCCTGGCCGGGGGTGACGGCGCGGACCGGTTCATCGTAAATGACTTTGACTTCATCATCGCCAAGCAATTGGACCGTTACTTTCTGGTCCGGCTGGCGGTAACGGAACTTCGCGGTGCACCTGAATTCTTCAGGCGGCTTCCGGCCCGATACCCAGTTTGCTTTCACGCCGGTCATATAATCGGAGTAGAGGGCCGGATGATGGAATCCCTGTTCCACATAAAGGACATTTTCTTTCAGGTCTTTGCCGACAGCAAACCATGGCTCGCCGGAACCGCCGATCCCGAGGCCGTGGCGCTGGCCGATCGTATAGTACATCAAGCCTTCGTGTTCGCCCATCACTTTTCCGTCAAGCGTTTTCATCAGCCCTTTTTGCGCAGGCAGATAATGGCTTAAAAATTCTTTGAAATTGCGTTCGCCGATAAAGCAGATGCCGGTCGAGTCTTTTTTATTTGCCGTGGCAAGCCCGGCTTCTTTCGCAATTTCGCGGACGCGCGGTTTTTCGAGCTCCCCGATCGGGAACATCACGCGCGAAAGCTGGTGCTGCCCGAGCTGATTGAGGAAATACGTCTGGTCTTTATTTCCATCCGCGCCACGCAGCATTTTATATTCGCCGTCCCGGTAAGCCACGCGTGCGTAATGGCCGGTCGCAAGATAATCGGCACCGAGGTTTAAAGCATGTTCAAGAAAAGCCTTGAACTTGATTTCCTTATTGCACATCACATCCGGGTTCGGCGTCCTTCCCGCGCGGTACTCATCAAGGAAATATGTGAACACTTTATCCCAATACTGTTTTTCAAAATTAACGGCATAGTACGGAATGCCAATCTGGTTGCAAACGCGGATGACGTCATTGTAGTCTTCCGTTGCCGTGCAGACGCCGTTTTCATCGGTATCATCCCAGTTTTTCATAAAAATGCCGATCACGTCATAGCCCTGCTGTTTGAGCAAATAGGCGGCAACAGAAGAGTCAACGCCGCCCGACATGCCAACAACCACTCTTGTATCTTCTGGTGCTTTTTGCATAATGCCTCCTCTTTTCTATTGTTGCTGGAACTTGCGGACGATTTCTGCCGTTTTGCGGGCGGCCGCTTCCACTTGCTCCATCGTATTGGCAATCCCGAAACTGAAACGGATGGAGGTGCGGAGCCGTTCCGAATCGCGCCCGAACATGGCAACAAGGACATGGGATGGCTCAATCGACCCGGCTGTGCAGGCAGAGCCGCTTGAAGCCGCAATCCCGGCAAGGTCCAGATTGACAAGCAGCGATTCCACGTCCGTTTTCGGAAAACTTAAGTTGAGCACATGCGGAAGTGCCGCCTCCGCGTTGCCGTTCAGCTGAAATTCCACCTTTTCCTGCTTTAAAATTTCCATAAATCTTTGTTTAAAAGTGCCGTATTGCTTTGGTTTATCAGCAAGCGCCTGCTGCGCCCATTTGACGGCCTCGGCAAAACCGGCAATGGACGCCGTATTTTCCGTCCCCGGGCGGCGTTTTAATTCCTGTGCGCCGCCGAAGTTGCGATTTTTCAATTTTGTTCCGTTCCGAACGTATAAAAATCCGATCCCTTTTGGCCCGCCAATTTTATGGGCCGAAACGGAAAGCATGTCCACGTTCAGGGCATTTACGTCGAGCTTCACATTTCCGTAAGCCTGGACGGCGTCCGTATGGAAAACGGCCGGATGGTTTTTCAGCAGCCCGCCGATTTCGGCAATTGGCTGGATCGATCCGACTTCATTATTCCCATACATCACGCTGACAAGAATGGTATCATTCCGGAGCGCTTTTTGCACGTCTTCCGCCTTAATCCGCCCTGTTTCATCCGGCTGTAAATACGTGACGTTGTACCCTTTTGTTTCCAAATATTCCAGCGGATGCAAAACAGCGTGATGCTCGATTTCCGTGGAAATAATATGTTTTCCCTTTTCAGCGGCTGCTTCTGCCGTACCGAGAATCGCGTAATTATCCGCTTCGGTTCCGCCGCTTGTAAAAATGATTTCATTAAACTGCGCGCCGATGCTGTCTGCAATCACCTGGCGCGCTTCGTCCAAAATGCGGCGCGCTTCCCTGCCGAATGCATGAATGCTCGACGGATTCCCGAAATGGCCGGTAAGCACTTGCATCATTTTTTCTGCAACTTGCGGAAGGACAGGGGAAGTGGCCGCATGGTCCAAATAAATTTTCTCCACTTTTCGCACCCCATATCAATTTAAATATAATACATGTAGGCATCCGGTTCTGTATCTTCCCGGTATTTGGCCAGATCTTCGATGGTTGTGCTGTCAAGAACGTCCTTGACCGCGTCCCGGATCCGGATCCAGAGCTGGCGTTTCACCGGTTCTTCGTCTTCAATGCCCTCTACCGGCGTAATCGGGCCCTCCAGCACGCGGATCACATCACCGGCTGTGATTTGCGAAGGTTTTTGCGTTAAAACATAGCCGCCGTAAGCGCCGCGGATGCTTTTGACAAACCCGGCATTGCGGAGCGGGGAAATCAGCTGCTCCAGATAATGTTCAGACAAATTCTGGCTCTGGGCGATGGATTTCAGGGAAGTCGGCCCCTTGCCGTACCGCTTTGCCAGTTCAATCATAATGGTCAGCCCGTAGCGGCCCTTCGTTGAGATTTTCATTTCATTCCACCTCTTTCCGATTATTCCCGAAAAAAATTGTTAAGCCAAAAACGGCAGATGAGCGCGTAAAAAAAGAAGCCCATTCATATAAATGAACGAACAGACTGGTCCCAAACTTAACATATTATAGCATATTTATCGGCATAGTGCGAAACAAGAGCGGCCGGCCTGCGGCTTAGGGCACCGGCCCTGTTTGCTTATCTTCCCCATCTGTCGGCAGGCCCTGTTTATCGGATTTCCTTATCTCCCACCGGGCAGGCGGGGGATAAATATCGGCGGGCGACAATCGGTATGGATAAAGACGTCTCGAAGGGGCCCGGTTCTTTCAAAAAACCGGTTTCATCCAAAAAAACACCATCCGGTTTTCCCCGGATGGTGTTTTTTATTGTGCCGTATAGCCCCCGTCCACATGAAGGTCCGTGCCGGTAATAAACGATGCGTCATCGCTTACAAGGAACAAGACGGCTTTCGCCACTTCTTCCGGCTTGCCGAGCCTGCCCATCGGATTGTGGTCAATGGTTTCCTGAATTTGTTCTTTTGTGAAATATTTCAGCGCCGGGGATTCTGTCGTGCCAGGGGAGACACTGTTGACACGGATGCCCTGTTTGGCATACGTGACAGCTTCCGCCCGCGTCAAATTCACAACTGCGGCTTTGGCGGCGGAATAGGCCGCACTGTTGGTAATTCCGACATGGGCCATAAAAGAGCCCATGTTGACAATCGCGCCTTTTCCATTTTTCAGCATATACGGGATCGCATATTTATTGGAGAGCATCACACCGGTTAAGTTAATGTCCAAAACTTTTTGCCAGTAATCCTGGTCGAGTTCATGGACAGGCCCGTGCTTTTCCGGTATTCCGGCACACGCAACCAGAATGTCAAGCTTCCCGTAAGTATCTGTCGCCTTCTCCATCAAATGTTTGACACTGTATTTATCGGAAACATCACAATGGACAAAAAGGGCTTCTCCCCCGGTTTCTTTGATTTTATCGGCAATTTCCATCTTGGATTCCGCTACATCCCCGATGACAATCTTCGCACCTTCGTTTGCAAAAAGCCAGGCCGTTGCTTCCCCGATTCCGGAAGCGCCGCCTGTAATGACAGCCACTTTATTTTTCAGTTTCACCGCGTTCACCTTCCTATGTCAAATCATACAAAAACCATGCACAGCCGGCATTTTCTCCGAGGCCGTCCACGGCGCCTATTTCCAGTCTTACCATCATTATATCAAAAAAGCAACAATGTACAGCCGGGATCAACCGAAAAATATAAAAAGCCCCATCATTCCTATTCCCCTTTAAAACCCGTGCCCGGGAAAACTGATTGCTTTCCGCATGCCCGTGAAATCTGATAAGATAAGGATACGAAAACAGGTTTGGAGCGATTAAAATGAAAGACGAACCGCTTGCCTACCGGATGCGGCCGCGCACGATTGATGAAGTGATCGGGCAGGGGCATCTCGTCGGCAAAAATAAAATCATATACCGGATGGTAAAAGCTCGCCAGCTTTCTTCCATGATTTTGTACGGGCCGCCGGGTGTTGGGAAAACGTCGATTGCCAGTGCCATTGCGGGAAGCACAAAATATGCATTCCGTACATTAAATGCCGTGACGAACAATAAAAAAGATATGGAGATTGTCGCTGCCGAAGCAAAAATGAGCGGCAAAGTCATTTTGCTTCTCGATGAAGTCCACCGGCTCGACAAAGCAAAACAGGATTTTTTGCTGCCGTATCTTGAGTCCGGCATGATCGTCCTGATCGGGGCCACAACGAGCAACCCGTACCATGCCATTAACCCGGCGATCCGAAGCCGCTGCCAGATTTTTGAGCTTTTCCCTTTATCGCTTGATGAGATCAAGACGGCGCTTGCCCGTGCTCTTGATGATGCGGACAGGGGCCTTGGCAAATACAAAGTGAAAATAGAGGAAGCGGCTTTTAACCATTTTGCGCAAGGCTCGAACGGCGATGTGCGCAGCGCGTTAAATGCGCTGGAACTGGCCGTCATTTCAAGCGAACCGGACAATGACGGCGTGATCCACATTACACTTGACATTGCCGAAGAATGCCTGCAGAAGAAAAGCCTTGCCCATGATAAGGACGGCGACGCGCACTATGACGTGCTGAGTGCTTTTCAAAAATCGATCCGCGGCAGCGATGCCAATGCCGCCCTCCATTATTTGGGCCGGCTGATCGAAGCCGGGGATCTGCCGAGCATTGCGCGCAGGCTCCTTGTGATTGCTTACGAAGACATCGGCCTTGCAAGCCCGCAGGCCGGCGCGCGCACCCTTGCCGCCATCGAAGCGGCAGAAAGGCTCGGCTTTCCGGAAGCGCGCATCCCGCTTGCAGCCGCGGTCATCGAATTATGCCTGTCGCCGAAATCGAATTCCGCGATGATGGCAATTGATGCCGCCCTTTCCGACATCCGTGCCGGAAAAAGCGGCGAAGTGCCCGCCCATCTGAAAGACGCCCATTATAAAAGCGCAAAACGGCTAGGGCGGGGCATCGGTTACAAATACCCGCATGATTTTGAAAACGGCTGGGTCAAACAGCAATATCTTCCGGACACCCTAAAATTTGCCCGCTATTATGACCCGAAAAAAACGGGCAAATTTGAGCAGGCACTCGCCCAAGTATATGAAAAAATTGAGTGGAACCGTCAGCCGTAAAAAAAAGAAAGCATCTGGGATGCTTTCTTTTTTCAATGTTCATCTTTTACCCTTTTTACCGGGATGTCTTTCAAAATGTCACGGACAACGAAACTGGCCATAAACAGCCCTGCGGTGGACGGAACAAACGCATTGGATGATGGCGGCATTTTCGCTTTGCGGATTTCGGCTTCCTCATTTCCGACCACTTTGCGGACATCTTCGCGGATGACGATCGGGCTTTCGTCGGAAAACACGACCGGAATGCCTTTTTTGATGCCTTCTTTTCGCAGCTTCAGGCGTACAACGCGGGCAATCGGATCGGTGTGCGTTTCGGAAATGTCTGCGATGCGGAGGCGCGTCGGGTCCATTTTATTGGCCGCCCCCATGCTGGATATAATTTTGATCTTCCGTTTCAGGCATTCTTTCATTACATGCACTTTGTAAATTATCGTATCACTCGCATCCACCACATAATCCGGCTTGTAAGAGAAAAACTGTTCAGCCGTTTCTTCCGTATAGAACATTTTTAAAGAAATCACGTCACAATCCGGATTGATATCGGCAATCCGTTTTTTCATCAAATCGGCTTTCGCCTGCCCGACGGTGGAAAGCAGCGCCGGAATCTGGCGGTTAATATTTGTAATGTCAACATCATCTTTGTCAACCAGGATTAACCTTCCGATTGCCGACCGGGCCAGAGCTTCAACCGCAAACGAGCCCACGCCGCCGACCCCGAGAACAGCAACGGTGCTGTTTTTCAGCTTTTGCAGCCCTTCCTGCCCGATCGCCAATTCATTCCGTGAAAACTGGTGCAGCAATTTTCTCATCTCCAAACATACTCATTTCTTCCCTAGATTATCCAAAAACGGCCCGGAAAGCAATACTTTATGTTCAGCTGCTTGCCGCCGGCTTTTCCGTTTTTTTATCCCTGTATACGCTCGAAAGCAACGTTCCGAAAAAAGATGCCAGCACCTGCTGAAAAAGCATGCCGGAGATGACGGGCAGCACAACCTGGGCCGGGAAAAAGGTGACGGCAATGACAGATCCGGCACTGATATTGCGCATGCCGCCGCTGTAAGTCAATGTCACGATCATGCTGCGGTCAAGATGGAACAAAGCGCCGATCAGCCAGCTTAATAAATAGCCGGAAGCCGAAATAAACAGCACGGTCAAAATAATAAATAGCACATGGGCATCCATTCCCCTGAGGTACGGCGATACGACCCCGCCGTTGATCATGACGACAAGAAACATGCCGATTTTGGAAAACGGGGAAAGCACTGAAGCGGCCTTCCGCTGGGTTTCAAGCTGTGTAAACTGGCTGAACAGGATGCCGAGCAAAGACGGGATGACGATCATCGTAAAAAGGTCCTGCATGAGCGGCCAACCCTCAATATGTACACGCTTGCCGACAAACAAGAGCAAAGTAAGCGGCACAACAACCGGCGACAGCAGGGTATCGATCAAAATGACGGTTAGAACAAGCGGAATATTCCCTTTTTGCATCATAACCCATACAAAACTTGTCACACCGGTCGGAATGGCAGCCGAAAGCAAAAACCCGGTTGTCGTCAGCGGGTGCCCGGAAAAAAGCAAATGCCCCGTTCCGTAAGCAAACAGGGGCATAAAAAGATGCAGCACCCCTAAAGCAAGCAAAACCGGAAATGGATGGCGGACAACCGCCCCGAGCTGCTTAAAGGTTGAGCCGATGCTCCCCGTAAAAGTCATAAAAGCAAACAGCCACGGCACTAAAAATAAAAGGCCCGTCAGCCGGTGCCCGATCACCATCCCGATGATTAAGCTTCCCGGGATAAAAATCGGCATCATTTTGCCAAGGAAACGGTTTGCGCGATCAAAAAACGAGAAACACACAAAAATTCCTTCTTTTCCAAAAAATAAAAAACCCTCTTTTTCTAAAAGAGGGAAAAGAGTGGAATGAGCCCCGGACGTGCCGTTCTTGCAATCCTCTGTTTTGATCCCGCTCTCGAGCAGGTGGGTGCCCTGCACCAGGCTTTATGCGTCCCCGCAAAGGGCATGCACGCCGTCTGGCGACTCCGGACTCCCGATAATGAAGTGTTCGGTCAAAACGATAGGAACATATACGAACACCCCAGGACTCATTCAACTTGTTTATATCATAGCATTTTTTTCACCCGTTTTCAAACGAAAAAAGGCCCGCGGGCGGCCCGCATTTTTCCCGTCCGTACGGGATAGCGGCAGCGGGCGCGTTTTTTCGCCAAGTGGCTGAAAAAATTTCATGCCCTTTTTTCCGGGTTTTTATATCATTTTTTTGCGTTTAATTTCAATTGCAGTTCATCCAGCTGCGCCTCGCTGACCGCGCCCGGTGCATCCGTCAGCAGGCAGCTGGCGCTGGCTGTCTTCGGAAATGCAATCGTGTCGCGCAGGTTGCTGCGGCCGGCAAGGAGCATGACAATCCGGTCAAGGCCGAGTGCGATGCCCCCGTGCGGCGGCGTGCCGTAATCAAACGCATCGAGCAAAAAGCCGAACTGGGACTGTGCCTGCTCTTTTGAAAAGCCGAGCGCCTTGAACATTTTTTCCTGGATATCCCGTTTATAAATCCGGAGCGATCCGCCGCCGAGTTCATATCCGTTCAATACAATATCATAGGCCTGCGCCTTTACGCTTGACGGATCGGTTTCCAGTTTCTCAATATCTTCTTCAAACGGCATCGTGAACGGATGGTGTGCCGCCGTATAACGCCCTGCTTCTTCGTCATATTCCAAAAGCGGCCAGTCCGTCACCCACAGGAAGTTGAATTTCGACTCGTCAATCAGGCCGAGTTCTTTGCCGAGCTTGTTCCTCAGCGCCCCGAGCGCATCGGCAACGACTGATTTTTTATCTGCCACAAACAGCAGCAAATCGCCCGTTTCTGCATTCGTCGCGGCCGCTATTTGCGATTGTTCCGCTTCTGTGAAAAATTTTGCGACCGGGCCCTTTAGCCCTTCGTTTTCCGCTTTCAACCAGGCAAGGCCTTTCGCGCCGTAACGTGCGGCAAATTCGCCGAGCGCGTCGATGTCTTTTCTCGAATATTTGCTTGCCGCCCCTTTTGCATTGATCGCTTTTACCTGCCCGCCCGAGGTGACGGCAGACGCAAATACTTTAAAACCGGCGTTTTTGACGATTTCGGATACATCAACCAGTTCCATGCCGAAGCGGGTATCCGGTTTATCCGATCCGTACCGGTTCATTGCTTCTTCGTAGGTCAGCCTTGGCAGCGGCGTTTCGATGTCAACATTTTTCACTTCTTTCATCAGCCGTTTGATCATTCTTTCCGTCATGGCCAAAATGTCTTCCTGGCTCATGAAACTTGTTTCAATATCAATTTGCGTAAATTCCGGCTGCCTGTCTGCACGCAAGTCTTCATCACGGAAACAGCGGGCAATCTGGTAATAGCGGTCAAAACCGGATATCATCAAAAGCTGCTTAAACAACTGCGGCGACTGCGGCAAGGCGTAAAATTCGCCAGGGTGCACTCGGCTCGGCACGAGATAATCACGGGCGCCTTCCGGGGTGCTTTTTGTTAAAACCGGGGTTTCTACTTCGATAAACCCTTCTTCATCGAGAAAGCCTCTGATCGACTTTGTAATCGCATGGCGCATTTTCATGGTTTCAAACATGACAGGGCGCCGCAAGTCGAGGTAACGGTATTTCAGGCGCACGTCTTCCGCCACATCCGTCTCGTTTTCAATCATAAACGGCGGGGTTTTTGCATTGTTGATGATCGCAAGGCGGTCGGCCTGAATTTCAATTTTGCCCGTTTTTAAGTTCGGATTTACCGTATTTTCGGAACGGGCGACGACTTTTCCCTCTACTTCGAGCACATACTCGTTCCTGACTTTTTCCGCAAGTTTAAAAGCTTCTTCAGAGACCGCTGTATTAAATACAATTTGGACGATGCCGGCGCGGTCGCGCAAATCGATAAAAATGAGGCCGCCCAAGTCGCGCCTTCTCTGTACCCATCCTTTCAGCACCACTTTTTCGCCAATTTGTTGTTCCGTTACATCACCGCAATAGTAAGAACGTCCTTCCATCATGCTTCCCCCCTGTTTGCCATATCTTTAAAGGCTGTAATAAACCCTTCAAGCGGCAGTTCTTTTTGTTCGCCTGTCGCCATATTTCTGACGCTTGCTTTCCCGGCCTGCAGCTCCGCTTCGCCGATGACCGCAACAAACGCGGCTTTCACCCGGTCCGCCGCTTTAAACTGTGCTTTCACTTTGCGGCCCAAATAATCCTGGTCGGCCGAGAATCCGGCCCTTCTTAATGCCTGGAGCAATTTAAAAGCAGCCGGTTTCGTCTCCTCGCCGATCGCGACAACATAGCAGTCCGTCCTGTGGCCGGCAGGAAGTTCGATGCCTTCCGCGTCCAGTGCCGCAAGCAGCCGTTCAATGCTTAGGGCAAACCCGATCCCCGGTGTTTCCGGCCCGCCCATTTCCTGCACGAGGCCGTTGTAACGCCCGCCGCCGCAAAGGGTGGTGATCGCGCCGAATCCTTCCGCATTGCTCATAATTTCAAAGCACGTATGCACATAGTAATCGAGGCCGCGCACAAGCCCGGGGTCAATTTCATAAGGGATGCCGAGCGTTGCGAGAAACTGCAAAACTTTATCAAAATAGGCTTTTGACGCATCGTTTAAATAATCCAAAATAGACGGTGCTGTTTTCATGAGCGGATGGTCATGGTCTTTTTTGCAGTCAAGAATGCGCAGCGGGTTTTGTTCAAGACGTTTTTGGCAGTCCGCGCAAAACTCCCCGATATGCGGTTTGAAATGATCAATCAGCGCTTCACGGTGCCTGAGCCGGCTTTCTTTATCGCCGAGGCTGTTGATCACAAGTTTGACATTTTTTAAACCAAGCTGTTTGTAAATGTCCATTGCGAGCGAAATGACTTCGGCATCGATGGCCGGGTCTTCGCTTCCGAGCGCTTCAACGCCGAACTGGACAAACTGGCGGAAGCGCCCTGCTTGCGGCCGTTCATAACGGAACATCGGGCCGTTGTAATACAATTTGACCGGCTGGACCGCGTTTCCGAACATTTTATGCCCGATAAAGGAACGGACGACAGGCGCTGTGCCCTCCGGCCGCAGTGTCAGGCTGCGCCCGCCCCTGTCATTGAATGTGTACATTTCTTTTTGGACGATATCCGTCGTGTCCCCGACCCCTTTTTGGAAAAGCTCGGTATATTCGAAAATCGGTGTCCGTATTTCCCGGTACTGATAGTTTTCACATATTTTTTTTGCGGTGTTCTCAATATAATTCCATTTTTCCACCTCGCCGGGCAGGATGTCCTGCGTGCCGCGCGGAATTTGAACGGTCATGGCGTACTCCTCCTTCTATTGCTGAAAAATGATGGGGTTCCATTTTTATCCTCCATGTCTAAAAAAATTAATATGAAGACGAGTATCCTCCTTCTCAGCCAATGTTTATGTAAAATAAAAAACCCCCGGTCCCTTGTCTTGTAAACAAGGGACGAGAGTTAAATTCCCGTGGTGCCACCCTAATTGAAGCGTCTGCTTCCACTTTTACAGTTAACGCCTGTAACGCCCGTCCCTACTGGATTTCCGTTCAGGACAGAACCTACAAAGTGTTCGTTCATTAAGCCGTTGCGCAGAAATGTTTTCAGCCCGGGACATTTCCTCTCTTTTCACACGGATCTTAATTACTCTTCTTTGTCATCGGTTTTGCCAATTTTACCATCTATTTTTATTATGTTACGCGTGGCACCGGCTGTTGTCAAGGCTGCCGGCAAAGTTTTTCCCCGGTTTGCGTTCAGCGCCTGAAAATGCCTTTTTTTCGGATCGGATTTTTTCATTATGAGCGCCCCAGCTTCTTTTTTAAAAGTTTCACGTCCCCTTTTGAAAGGCCGGGTTCGATTGCTGATTCAGCGTTGAACATTTCCTGTCCGTCAATTCCCGGATCCTGGAAATTGACGCCGTAAACTTGATTAAATACATTACCTGCTGTCATATTTTTATCCGCTGCTCTCAATGCCGTTCACTCCTTCTCGTTCCATCTTTTCTATTTTTCCCTTTTTTATTTTTTCTTACCCGAAAAAAGGAGTTTTTTTACGGAGCGCGAATAACAAATAGTGCATAATTTTCCAGACAGGGATGAGGGGTGGAGATGTGAAAAAACTTTTTTTCCGGCTGTTTTTCCTGGCACTCTTTTTTCAGATTGCACCCGGCGTGATCCATGCGAGGGCGGAAGAGGCCGGGACGGTGACGGTGACGCATGCGGCTGTCTACATCCGCAGCGGGCCCGGAGTGTCCTACCCGATCACAGGCAAAGCAGCCGAAAACGACACGTACACGGTTCTTCAAAAAGACGGGGATTGGTTTCAAATCCGCCTGCCGTCGGGAAATACGGGCTGGATTGCGGACTGGCTTGTGGAAACAGGCACCTCTTCCGCAAAACAAGCAGAACAAGGAAAAATCACCGCTGACCGCCTGCGCATCAGAAAAGCGCCGGACAAGTCCGCCGCAATCATTGGTACGCTTGAAAAAAACGCCGCTGTCACGGTTGCCAAGACGGAAGGCAGCTGGGTTTATATCGAAAGCGGCAATGTTTCAGGCTGGGCAGACAACCGGTATGTACAGACGGAAACAAACCGGGATGCCGGGAAAACGGTGGAAAACAATGTAAGCGCCGCGATTGTTGCCGCCTCCAGCCTGAATATCCGCCAGTCTCCTTCGCTTCAAAGCGAAACGGTGGCAACGGTGACATACGGGACGAGGCTGCAAATTACCGGAACCGACCACGGCTGGTATGAAGTCGAACTGGACGACGGCACGCACGGATGGGTCGCAGGCTTCTACGTGGCGCGCGAAAGCCAGGCAAAGCGCAGCAGTGAAGCAGAGGTGACCCTCCATTCCGGCACAAGCCTTTACAAAAGGCCCCAATCCAGCTCGGACACGGTGGGAACCGCCAAGGCAGGGGACCGTTTTCCCGTAGTTTCAGAAATGGACGGCTGGTATAAAATCAGGATGGAAAGCGGCATTTCAGCCTATATTCCGGCAAATGTCGCCCAAAAAAGCAATAAGACTGTAAAAAAAGGCATCAAGGGAAAGACGATTGTGCTTGATCCCGGGCACGGCGGAACGGATAACGGCACAACCGGCGCTTACGGCACGCTTGAAAAACTGGCGACGCTGAAAACGGCGAATGCCCTGTACGAAAAGCTGAAAAAAGCAGGCGCCCGCGTCATCCTTACCCGGAACAGCGATACGTACGTATCCTTGCCGGAAAGAACCGCCATCAGCAATACAAACCATGCCGATGCTTTTGTCAGCATTCATTTTGACAGCGCTGAAGATCCTCATACGCGCGGGCATACGACGTACTATTACCACGCGCAGGACTATAATTTCGCAAGGCTTGTCAATAACCAGATCACAAGCCGGCTCGGCACCGTTGACAGGGGCGTAAAATTCGGGGATTTCCATGTCATCCGTGAAAATACACAGCCAGCCATTTTGCTTGAACTCGGTTACTTGAGCAGCCCGGCTGAAGAAAAGCATATCGCGGAGAAATCTTTTCAAACGAAGGCGGTGGCCGGGATTTATAACGGGTTAAAAGCTTATTTTCAGTAAAAAAATGCCGGGGCATCCCCGGCATTTTTTATTTTTTAATGTTTGGCTGCGGCATTGCGCGTTTGATAAAGAACGACAAAATTAACGCAAACGCTGCGATCCCGGTCGCGACGAAAAAGGCATCGTTTATGCCGCTGATCGTCGCATTCACAACCGATTTTTGATATACAATATAGGAGCCAAGCACCTGTCCGTACTGGGAAGGCAGACCGGAAGCATGGGCCAGGCCCTGTCCGATGGCCGCAATTTTTTCAGACACATACGGGTTGAGGTTTGCATAGGCATTGACATAGTTTGCCGTATGGAAATCGGCACGAGTGGACATTACGGTTACGAGAAATGCCGTTCCGAGACTTCCGGCAACCGTACGGGCGGTGTTGGCCGCAGCCGTCCCATGGCTGGTCATATGAATTGGCAGCTGGTTCATCCCTTCTGTCATGATGGTCATCATAATGAAAGACATCCCAAAGCTGCGCAAAACATATAGGAACAACAAGTGGCCGTAGGAGGTCGTCATCGACAGCTTCGTAAATTCGTAAGTCGTCCAGACGGTGATAATCAAACCAAAGACAGCGAGCGGCCTTGCCCCCATCTTGTCAAACAGCCAGCCGGATATCGGCGACATAATCCCCATGATGATCGCCCCCGGCAGCATCAGCAAACCGGAATCAAGCGCTGTAAACCCGCGGATGTTTTGCAAATAAATCGGCAGCAAAATCATCCCGGCAAACATCGCCATATTCACCACCATGCTGACAATCGTCGTTAAAGTAAAGATATCATACTTGAATACACGCAAATCAAGCATCGGTTTTTCCGTCGTTAATTCCCGCCATACGAACAAAACAAGCGAGATAACGGCAATGATCAGGGAAATAACCACTTGTTTGCTGCTCCAGCCGTCATTTCCGGCTTCACTAAATCCGTACAGCAAAAATCCGAAACCGAGCGTGGAGAATATAATACCCGGAAAATCGATTTTCGGGTTTGTCGTTTTCATGACATCTTTCATCCATGCCAAAGTGACAAATATATCAATCACGCCGAACGGAATGACAATCCAGAACAAAATGTGCCAGTCGTAATGGCCGACCAGCCACCCTGACAATGTCGGGCCGATCGCCGGGGCGAAAATCATGGCAACCCCCATCATCCCCATCGCGCTACCGCGTTTTTCCGGCGGGAAGATGGTTAAGAACACCGTCATCATCAGCGGCATGATGATCCCGGCACCGGAAGCCTGGACAATGCGCCCGAGCATCAGGATCGAGAAGTTTGTCGAAATGGCGCAAAAAACCGATCCGGCCGTAAAGAGGGAAACGGCTGTAATCAGCATTTTCCGCGTGCCCCATTTACTGATCATAAATGCCGTAACCGGAACAAGGATCCCGTTTACAAGCATATATCCGGTTGACAGCCATTGCACCGTATTTGCCGTCACATTCAAGTCGTTCATAATATGCGGAATGGCGACATTCAAAAGCGTTTGGTTCAAAATCGCCACAAATGCCCCGAGCATCATGGCAGCAACAATTTTCCCCCTGCCGTGCCCTTCTTCCACTTCCCGAGGAACAGCTCGACTGGGCGCTTCCGCCGGACGTTTTTCGCCGTCCGTTCCGGCGCGGCGCGTTTCCATTTTTTCTGGCCGTGCCGCCAATCCTTCATCTGTTTTTGCCGACACCTGCGTTTCCGCTTTTTCAGGCGGTGCAGGCATTGTTTCCATTTCCGGCACCCGCTTGTCAAGAAGCGGGCTTTCCATCTTTTTCTTCCTTCCCCTGTTCCTTAATATGAGATTCAGGACAAGAAGGACAATGACCGATAAAAGAACATAACCTGCGATAAATTTTCCCATCGGATTCACCTACTTATGAATGCGCACAGTCACGTTCATGCCCGGAACCAGGTCCAGCCCGCCATAGCTGTCAAGTTTAACTTTAACAGGAATGACCTGTGTTTCTTTCGTATAATTGCCGGAGCTTCTGTCCGTCGGCATCAGGGAGAACGTGCTGGCAGTCGCTTTTCCGATTGAATCGACAGTTCCTGTCAGTCTGGTGTTCGGATAGGCATCCACGTACACGTCAACGTCCTGACCGGTTTTCACGTCATTGAGATCCGTTTCTTTTACTTCAGCGGTGACAAACAAGCTGTCCAAATCATAGCTTTGTGCAAGCGTTGTGCCGGCTGCAACATACGTATTCGCAACCGCGGAATTTTTCACGATCGTGCCATCCGCCGGCGCTTTAATATCCATTTTCACCGTATTGGCGCCGTTTTGTACTTCAACTGTGCCGACTTTATCCCCTTTGGTAAAAGCCTTCCCTTCTTTGCCATCCCATGAAACGAGTTTGCCGGTTGCAGGGGAAGCGATGGTGACCGACTGGCCGTCAATATAGGCATTATCGGTTGTGACATAGCTGACCGAGCGGTTGTAAAAATAATATCCGGTAAAACCGCCGCCAACGAGAATAACAAGAATAATAATATTGATCAAAATCATCCGCCTTGCGTTCATAAAAAGTTTACTCCTCCTCAGATGTTAAAATTTCCAGCATTTCGTTGTGAAGCCTTAACAGATTTTCCAACTCCGCTCCATAACGTTCTGTGATCAGGTCCATTTTTTGTTTCAGCACTGTATTGCCGCCCATAAACGCTTTGAGCTTGCTTCTCCCTTTTTCGGTCAAACAGAGGACAACGGCTCTCCGGTCATCCTTGGATGATAACCTGTTAACAAATTCCTGCTGCACAAGCCTGTCGACAATGCCGCTGACCGTGCTGTTCGTTAAATAAAGGCTGTCCGCCAGCTCATTTAATCGCATATTGGGATGAAGCGCGATGGCATTCAGCGCAAACATTTGCATCGCGGTTAAACCGTGCTGTTCCGCGTCTTTCGCGGCCAAACGAAAAATGGCTTTATTCAGCCTGAAAAGCGATTTTAACAAATCATATGAACCGTTCTCCATGTATCCCCCTTCCTTTAACCTTTAAATGATTCTTTGCGAAATAATTCGAATCCGAATTATTAACGCTATCTATCTTTGCATATCCAAAGTACAATTGTCAACTATATTACACCAAAACTTTTTTGGAAACGTTTTTATTTTGTGAAAAAGAAAAACCCCAGATTTTTCGGGGTTTTAGCTGTTTATTTGCTTTCCAAAATGAGCGTAACCGGCCCGTCATTTACCAGCCGGACATCCATCATCTCCCCGAATCTGCCGGTTTCGACATGGACCCCCATTTCTTCAAGCTTCCGGTTAAACAGATGGTAAAGCTTTTCCGCCTGTCCGGGCTTTGCCGCCGCCATAAAATTCGGGCGCCGCCCTTTCCGGCAATCGCCGTATAAAGTAAATTGGGAAACCGACAAAATGTCCCCGCCGGTATCCAAAAGCGACAAGTTCATTTTTCCCTGTTCATCTTCAAACACGCGGAGATGGACGATTTTGTCGGCGAGATAGGCTGCATCTTTTTCGGTATCCTCGTGCGTTACGCCGACAAGGAGGACAAGGCCTTTTGTAATGCTTCCTGCCACTTCTCCGCCTACAGTGACGCATGCTTCCTTGCTGCGTTGCAAAACAACCCGCATTTTTCTGGCTCCTTTAACTCATGATCCTTCTGACTGAATAAATATCCGGAATATGTTTAATTCTTTCCACGACCCGGTGCAGATGGCTGATGTTCTGAATGGAAATCGACATGATAATCGTAGCCATTTTGTTGCGGTCAGTGCGCCCGCTGACGGCTGAAATATTCGTTTTCGTTTCATTGACCACCTGCAGGACTTCATTGAGCAGGCCGCGGCGGTCGTACCCGGTAATTTCAATGTCGACATTATACTCTTTCCGGTCGGCCGCATCCGTCTCCCATTCGACCGGGATAAGCCGGTTTTGCGCCTCTTCGTTCTGCACGTTCGGGCAGTCGGCACGGTGGACGGAAACGCCTCTGCCTTTCGTGATAAAGCCGACAATTTCATCGCCCGGCACCGGGTTGCAACATTTCGAAAGGCGGATCAGTAAATTGTCGACGCCCTTCACGTGTACGCCTGCATCCTTTTTCCGGTGCTTTGCGGCCGGTTTCTGCTCGGAGACAATCTCCTTAATCGTTTCTTCGGAATCCCGCTGCTTCCGCCATTTTTCCGTCAGCCGGTTGGCGATTTGGCTTGCGGTGATCCCGTTGTACCCGACAGCAGCATACATATCATCTTCATTGGCAAAATTAAATTTTTCGGCAACTCTTTTGATATTGTCGGCTGCCATCACTTCTTTTACGTCGAATTCCATCGCCCGGATTTCTTTTTCCACCATCTCGCGGCCTTTTTCAATATTTTCTTCTTTCCGCTGGCGTTTGAAAAACTGGCGGATTTTGTTTTTCGCCTGCGATGTCTGGGCAAGGTTCACCCAGTCGAGGCTCGGCCCGTATGAGTGTTTTGAAGTGAGGATTTCGACAATATCGCCGGTTTTTAACTGGTAATCGAGCGTCACCATTTTGCCGTTGACTTTCGCGCCGATCGTCTTGTTGCCGATTTCCGAGTGGATCCGGTAGGCAAAATCAATTGGGACGGACCCGGACGGCAGTTCAATGACATCCCCTTTAGGCGTAAAGACAAACACCATGTCGGAAAACAGGTCGATTTTCAGCGATTCCATGAATTCTTCCGCATTATTGGTGTCATTTTGAAATTCTAGAATTTCGCGGAACCACGTCAATTTTTTCTCAAAAGACGTTTTCTCATTGACCGTTTTTCCTTCTTTATATGCCCAGTGTGCGGCAACCCCGTATTCGGCAATGCGGTGCATTTCAAACGTCCGGATCTGCACTTCAAGCGGTTCGCCTTTTGGCCCGATCACCGTCGTATGGAGCGACTGGTACATGTTCGGCTTTGGCATTGCAATATAGTCTTTAAACCGGCCCGGCATCGGTTTCCAGCATGTATGGATCACACCGAGCACAGCATAACAGTCTTTGATGCTTTTCACAATAATCCTTACGGCAAGCAAGTCATAAATTTCGTTAAATTGCTTATGCTGCTGGACCATTTTCCGGTAAATTGAATAAATATGCTTCGGCCTGCCGGAAATTTCCGATTTGATGCGAATATCCGCAAGCCGTTCCTTCACTTCTTCAATGACATTTTGCAGGTACTGTTCACGCTCGGCGCGCTTCCGCTTCATCAAATTCACAATCCGGTAGTATTGCTGGGGATTTAAATAACGGAGCGAGGTGTCCTCAAGCTCCCATTTGATGGCGGAAATGCCGAGGCGGTGGGCGAGCGGCGCAAAAATTTCGAGTGTTTCATTCGCGATCCGCCGCTGTTTTTCGGGGGGAAGATGTTTCAATGTGCGCATATTGTGCAGCCGGTCTGCGAGTTTGATCAAAATGACGCGGATATCCTGCGCCATCGCGACAAACATTTTCCGGTGGTTTTCCGCCTGCTGCTCTTCGTGCGATTTATACTTAATCTTCCCGAGTTTCGTTACCCCGTCAACAAGCATCGCCACTTCATCGTTAAATTCTTCACGGAGTTCGTCAAGTGTCACATCTGTATCTTCCACAACGTCATGCAGAAAACCTGCTGCTACCGTTGAAGGATCCATCTCCAAATCCGCCAGTATCCCAGCAACCTGAATCGGGTGAATGATATACGGCTCCCCCGATTTGCGCTTCTGGCCTTCATGCGCTTTACTGGCGAACGCACAGGCATGCCGCACCATTTCAACATGTTCGTCGTTTAAATATTGTTTTGTCCTGTCAATGACGTCTTCGGCGATCATTATTCGGTCATTCGCCATAAAAAAATCACCTTTAAACTGGAATATATGAATCGATGATTGCAATATCATATTGTCATTATTATCATGAAAAAAAAGAAGATTGTAAAGCAAATGACACAGAATGGAAGAAATTTGGCGAAAAAAGACGGTTTTTCCCGGTACAGACAAAACCATCCCGTCATTTCATCCGGATGAAGGATAAATAAAGAAACCGACAATTTTGCCGATTTCCTTACAGTTTATTCATTCTCGTATTCCATCAGGGTGAGGATATCATAGCCCTTCAATTTATCGCGGCCGTGCAAATAATTCAGTTCAATTAAAAAAGCAAGGCCGGCTACAACCCCGCCCAGTTCTTCAACAAGCCGGATGGTTGCTTCCATCGTGCCGCCTGTTGCCAAAAGATCGTCCGTAACCAAAACGCGCTGGCCTGGCCTGATCGCATCTTTATGGATCGTGAGCACCGCTTTCCCGTATTCGAGATCATATTCCGCACGGATCGTTTCCCGCGGCAGCTTGCCTTCTTTGCGGACCGGGGCAAAGCCGACGCCAAGTTCGTATGCGACCGGGCAGCCGATAATAAAGCCGCGCGCTTCAGGGCCGACGACGAGATCAATATGTTTGTCTTTCGCATACTGGACGATCTGGTCCGTCGCATATTTAAACGCCTCTCCATCATTCATCAAAGGCGTCACATCCTTAAACATCACGCCTTTCTTAGGCCAGTCGGGGACGAGTGCAATATATTGTTTTAAATCCATTTTGCTGTTTCCTCCTCATACTGTACAGCAGGCTTGATCATTTGGTCAAACCACATCTTCAGCTCATGGAAAGATGAGTACAGCAGGTCCTTTTCCATTTGATATTGTGCCAGTTTTTTCTGATACGTAAAAGATTCCTTTAAATCGCGTTTTTGTTTGGCTGCTTTCAGGGAAATAAATCCATCCTTTATTGTAACAAAATCAAGTTCAAAAAACACCTGCGAAATAAAATCGATCGTATTTCTCGACCAGCCGCGGTAAGCCGCCAGCTCATCCCCGTGCCGCTTCAGGTTGAACGTTTTCCTTTTTGCAAGAAAAGCGTAAAACCATTTAAAATGTTCGCGCGTCGGAAACGTGCTGAAAAAGTGGTTCCCGGCATGGTAAAAATACGCATAAATCCTGGCCGGCGCACCGCCTTCAAGCAGTGCCGCCATCATCTTCGGGCCTGGCGGAAGATCAAGAAACACAATATTTTTATTTGCCGGGTCAAATGCCCTTGCCTCTTCCATTGTCGCCACCGGCACAAGGCGGACGGAAAAATCCGGCAGCGACAGTTTCCGCAATGTTTCTTTTTGGAACACAACAAAAGCCTGGCCATCTTCCGGGACGTGCCCGACCCATTGCTTTAAAGGCCTGTTGCCCCTGAAATCAAACAATTGCCAGTTTGTGATTTTGATGTCCTTTACCATCATTTGCGGCTTGCGGATATTATTCCATTCATTGATGGACAGTTCCCCGACAACCGATATGCAGGCAGAAGGGGAAATATGCGGGGCAAGATTTCCGAGCCCGAAGCCGACTCCATCGAGCGTTGTGCCGTTTTTGGAAAGCGCCAATTTCAAATGTTTCCCGTCTGCGCCGATCGCCCGGATTTGCGGGCAATAGGCCCCATCCAGCAACAGAAGCGGCTTCGGATTCGCCGTGCCAAACGGCGAGAGCAATGCCATTTCGCGGATCGCTTCCATCCCGGCTTCTTCTATGGAAATTTCAGCGCTGATGTTCGTAACCGGCACAAACATCTCATCCGGCAATGCCGCGGCCTGTTCGTTCAGCCGGCGCCGCAGTTCATCCACATCGGATAAAGAAAGCGTCATCCCCGCCGCCATCGGATGCCCGCCAAAATGCGGCAAAATATCCCTGCATTTCGATAATTCGTTAAACATATGGAAGCCGTCAATACTGCGCGCCGATCCTTTTGCCAGCCCTGTTTCCAGATCAAAGCTGAGCACAATCGCAGGCCGGTAAAAGCGTTCTGTAAGGCGCGAGGCGGCAATGCCGATTACACCGGCATTCCATCCTTCTTTCCCGACAACAAGGACACGCGCCCCCTTTTCCACTTCTTCTTCCACCATTTCGATTGCTTCATTTGTCATCTCGTTTACGATTTTTTGCCGTTCTTTATTGAGCCCGTCAATCGTTTCAGCGAGCATCCCGGCTTCTTCTGCGTTTTCGGTCATCAGCAGTTCTGCTGCCGGTGCCGCATGTTGCAGGCGCCCGGCCGCATTTAAGCGCGGGGCGAGCACAAAGCCGATTGTTTCTTCGTTAATCTCTTCCTGGCGGATATCCGCACACCGACACAGCGCCGCAAGCCCCGGCCGCTTTGTTGTTCTCAGCCGTTTGATGCCGTTTGCGGCAATCAGCCGGTTTTCATCCAATAGCGGCACAAGATCCGCGACCGTCCCGATAGCGGTCAGTTCTTCAAGTTGTTCCGGCACTTTGCCGTACAGCGCATGGGCGACTTTAAAAGCGACGCCTGCGCCCGACAGTTCCCGGAACGGGTATGTACTTTCCGGATGCTTCGGATGGACGATGGCAAAAGCTTCCGGCAACACCGGCCCGGGTTCGTGATGGTCCGTAATAATGAGCGGGATCCCCAGTTCGCGGGCCACTTCCGCTTCGTGGACAGCGGCAATACCGGTGTCCACGGTAATGATCAGCTGGAATCCTTCTTCAGCCGCCCGCCGGAAAGCCGCCTCATTTGGCCCGTACCCTTCTTTAAACCGGTCCGGGATATAAAATTCCGCACGGGCGCCAAGATCGTTTAAAACGGCCATCATGATCGCGGTGCTCGTTACGCCGTCCGCATCGTAATCGCCGAAGACGAGAACCGGCTCTTCCCTTTTAATCGCTTCGCGGATACGGGCGGCTGCTTTTTCCATATCATGCAGCAAAAACGGATCATGGTATTCTGCCCCTTCATGGAATAAAAAAGACCGCGCTTCTTCAACATCCGTTATGCCGCGGTTTACAAGCAATTTTGAAACAAGTGGCGAAACGTTCAATTGTTGCGAGATCGTTGCGGCTGCCTCCGGATCGGTTTCCGGCACCCGCCACCTTGTTCTTGACTGCAGCATATCCCCACCTCTTTCACAATACTTTATTATAACGTTTCGGAGGAAAACTGTCATTACAAAAAATGCAGGCTTTTCGCCTGCATTTTTCTTATACTTGCGGTTCATCCGCGCGGGTGCGCCGCGCTTTTTGAATGAGAATGGAGCCGTGTTTTTTCAGCTGCCGTTTTTTCAGTACAAACCAGATTTGTGCGGCAATGAAAACAGACGAGTATGTCCCGGTAATTAACCCGACAATCAGCGCGATCGAGAAATTTCGGATCGATTCGCTGCCGAAAATGGCGAGAGCCACGGACGTCATCAGCACGGTCAAAACGGTATTGACCGACCGGGCCAGTGTCTGGCGGATCCCGGCATTGACAATATCATGGATTTCCTTCGCCGTTTTAATTTTCCGCCGCCGGTTTAAATTGTCGCGGATCCGGTCGAATGTGACAATCGTATCGTTGATGGAATAACCGACAATCGTCAGGACCGCCGCAATGAAGGTGACGTCGACCTCGAGCCTTGTGATGCTGAAAAAGGCGATCATGAAAAAGACGTCATGGAAGAGCGCCACGATGGAGGCAACCCCCATTCTCCATTCAAACCGGAAGGCCACGTAAATAATGATGCCGACTGCCGCCAACAGCAAAGAATACACGGCGCTTAAGGCCAGCTCTTTTCCGACTGTCGGTGAAACGGAGCTGATGCTCGGGCTCTTTCCGTATTTCTCTGTAAAATACTGGTTGATTTTTGTGCTCTTCTCTTTGTCGCTGAACGAGCCTTTCACCCGGATCACGGCATGATGCCGGTTGGCCCCCTGCATCACAATATCTTCTGATTTCAAATGCAAATGGTCGAGGTCGCGCTGAATCTCCTGCTGGCTGAGCGCATGGTTTGAACTGACTTCAATGCGCGTCCCGCTCGAAAAATCAATGCTCAGATTCAGTTTGAAAATCGAAAGGAGAATAAACCCGCCGATGATCAGCACAGCTGAAATCGCAAAGAAAATATTGCGGTGCTTGACAAAGTCGTACCAGTCAAACTTTGTTTTCAAATCATGCGTATCAACGTTTTCAGCAATATCGTGGATCGCCGATTTTTTCACGCCGAACCAGTGCGGCCGTTTTTTCAGGAAATTGCTGTTTACCCAGAGGCCGAGCAGCCATCTGGAACCGTAAACAGCCGTCAGAAAGCTCAGCAGAATACTGATAATTAATGTTGTCGCAAATCCCCTGATTGAACTTGTCCCGAAATAAAAGAGAATGATGGCCGCAAGAATGGTCGTGATGTTGGAATCAAAAATGGCCACGAACGATGACTTGTTCCCCGCCCGGAACGCCGATTTCACACTTTTGCCGACGCGCAGTTCTTCTTTGATCCGCTCATAGGTGATAATATTGGCGTCGACCGCCATCCCGACCCCGAGGACAAGCGCAGCAATCCCGGGAAGCGTCAGTACCGCGCCCATTAAACGATAAACGAGCAAAATCAGGAAAATATAAACGGACAGCGTAATGCATGCGATAAAACCCGGAAAACGGTAGTAGCCGATCATAAAGAGAAAAATGGCTGCAACGCCGATTATTCCGGCAAGAATTGTATCATGCAGCGCTTCCTGGCCGAAAGACGCGCCGACAGATGTCGAATAGATTTCGTGCAGCTTCACCGGAAGCGCCCCTGCATTCAGCAGGTCTGCAAGATTGGACGCCTCTTTTACCGTAAAGTTCCCGGTAATTTCAACCTGGTCTGTATTTAAAACAGAATTTACACTCGGATTTGACAAAAATTTCGGATTTTTCTTTGCCACTTCTTTTTTATAGGAATCGCCTTTTTGAAAGTCCATCCAAATGACAAGCTGGTTGTTCGGCGCCATCGCCAGGATTTTTTTCGTGACATTGGCAAACTTTTTCCGGCTCTTTAACTGCAGGACAACATCCGGTTTGCCGTTCTGGTCAAATGACTGTTTCGCTTTACCCTGTACAAGGTCCGTCCCGTCCATCATCACTTTGTCATTGACGTCACGGAAAGTTAGGTTCGCGGTTGTCGAAAGCATCTTTCTCGCTTCGTTCTGGTCTTTCACCCCGGCAAGCTGGACGCGGATCCGGTTGTTGCCTTCGACTGAGATCTGCGGTTCGCTGACGCCAAGGGCATTCACGCGCCGGTCCAAAGCGGCTGCCGTATCCGCAAGCGCGGCTTTATCAATCTTCTGCCCTTTTTTGACCGGTTCCACTTTGTAAAGCACTTCAAACCCGCCCCGTAAATCAAGGCCAAGGTTAATTTTTTTCACAACTTTATCCGTCGTTCCTCCTATTAATCCCGCAAACAGCAGGACAATGAGAAAGAAGGCAACGATGCGGCTCCTTTTCACCATTATGTACAGCCTCCTAGCAAATCAAAACATGTAGCATGCCGAAAATACATGCTTCCGGCAATATCATTTCTATTATGATGCAGGGCAAAAAGCGTGTCAATTTTTCTTATTATTCCGCATGCAGCAGCAGGATGCCCGGTTTTGCTTATTTGCCCGCCTATTCTTCCGTCCTTTCCCCGTTAAAAAGCGCATCCAGCTCCTTTTCGTCCAGCTCAGCAAACCAGTTTGGCGAACGGTAAGCTTCCACGGTTTTAAAACTCATCAAATCGCCGGGCTTAACCGTTAAAACGTCGGAAACAAGCGCATACATGCGGACATGCGCCGGATCCGGATTTTTCCACACTTTCCGGATTAAATATTCCCAGACATCCCTTGCTTCAAAAGACCCGTAGCCGAAGACGGCTAGTTCTTCCGCCTTGCTTTTAACCGCAGGTTCAAGTTTTTTATAGTATTTTTCATACGGATGGCGGTCCTTCACACGTTCTGCCCCTTTCCTGAGCATTGATGTATTCTTGTCCATTACCGTGCATATACATCATTGTATAGGAAAATTGCAGATTTGAGAAGGCAGGTTAACAGAATGTCCAAGTTTTTAAGGGGAACGATTATATTGCTCGCCGCAGGTTTTGTAACAAGGGTGCTTGGATTTATCAACCGGATTGTCATTGCCCGGTCGCTCGGGGAAACGGGCGTCGGGCTCCATCAGATGGCTTTCCCGACCTTAATGCTCGTCATTACGGTAACCCAGCTCGGGCTGCCGGTCGCGATCTCGAAATGCATTGCCGAAGCAGACGCGGTCGGAGACAGGGTAAAAATCAAGAAGATCCTTGTCATTTCCTTAACGGTTACCATTTCGCTGTCGGCCGTTTTTACGCCCGGGCTGATTTTACTGGCGCCGTATCTGGCTGACCATTTATTCACAGATCCGCGCGTCTATTACCCGCTTGCCGCCATCACGCCAATTATCCCGATTGTAGCGGTTTCCGCTGTATTGCGCGGCTATTTCCAGGGGAAGCAAAACATGAAGCCTTTTGCCGTCTCACAGGTCATCGAGCAAAGTGTGCGGATTATGCTGATTGCGTTTTTTGCCAATTTGCTTCTGCCGTACGGGATTGAATATGCGGCAGCCGGCGTAATGTTTGCATCCATATTGGGCGAACTGTCATCCCTTCTTTATATGTTTACGATGTTTAAATTGAAAAAGCAGATCCGCGTCCGCAAACATTTTTTCAAAGCCGTAAAATCAGGGAAAGACACGTTTTACGAACTGATGCGCGTGGCGGTTCCGACCGTCTGGAGCCGGCTGATCGGCAATTTCTCCTGGTTCCTCGAGCCGATTGTCGTCTCCCACTGCCTTGCCCTTGCCGGTGTCGCTTCACATCTTGCAACAAAACAGTACGGTTCTTTAACCGGCTTTGCCATGCCGCTGTTGATGCTGCCGTCTTTTGTGACGGTTTCCTTGTCAACCGCCCTTGTGCCTGCGATCAGCGAAGCCAATTCAAGGAAAAATGCCAGGCTTGTTGAACACAGGCTCCAGCAGGCATTGCGTTTTTCCCTTTTAACCGGCGGCATCTCGGTTGTCATCCTGTATGTCTTTGCGGAACCGCTCATGCAGGCGATGTACGGGACGGCAAACGGGGCACAGTTTATCAAAATCATGGCGCCGTTTTTTATTTTTCAAGCATGCCAGGCACCGCTCCAGGCCGCACTGCAGGCAATGGATCTGGCAAAAGCGGCGATGATCAACAGCATCATCGGGGCAGTCGTGAAATTGGGCACCATTTTTGTCCTTGCTTCCCGACCGGAGTTCGGGATCAACGGCGCCGCGATCGGCATCATGGCGGGAATGGTGCTTGTGACCTTTCTTCATTTTGCAACCGTTTTGAAAAAAATCCAGTTTACCCTGTATGTCCATGACTGGGCCAAGCTTCTGGCTGTTTCGGTCGTTTCCGGCGCATTCGGGCACTGGTGGTTCACCGGTATAATGGCGCAAGACGCATCTTTCCTGCGGCTTTTAGCGGGCATTTGTTTGACCGTGGCTGTTTATGCTCTGCTGCTTGTGATGACAAAATTGATCCGCCGGTCCGATCTCATGTATGTTCCAATCCTGAATAAATGGCTATAAAAAGAGCAATAGGCCCTGCATGTTCCGGCCGGGCTTATTGCACATCATCCAGATCAATATAAAACTCGCCATCCTGATAACTGCAAAACGAAATCCGGCTGATATCCCCGTACCCTCTTTTTTGCAGCTCGCTGCGCAGCCATGCTTCGGTCTTGTTGCTTTTCTTTAAATTGTTTTGCTGGATTTTCCCTCCGACAATGAGCGGTTCCGTATAGGATGCCGGTTTGTTTTTGTTTTTGCTTTTTTTCACCACTGACAGCTCCCCGGAAGTTTCCAGAATCGCAAATTCCACATCCGCAATATTGTCAATATCTTTTGAACGGAGCTGCATCAAAAGGTCGTCAAAATTGTAACGCTGCTTGCGCATTTCTTTTTCATCGATTTTTCCTTTACTGATGAGAATGCTCGGCTTGCCGTCAATCAGCTTGCGGAACCGGTTGCTGTGGAGCGAGAAAAGCGCCAGCGCGATTTGGATGCCGAGCAGGACAACCATCGGCAAAAGGGTATTTACAACGGGCTCATTGTGGTTTTCAATGGCAACAACCGCCATCTCCCCGATCATGATAAACACAACAAGATCCAAAACGCTCAGTTCGCCGATCTCCCTTTTTCCCATCAACCGGAAAATAATAAGAATGGCAAAATACATCAGCAGTGTCCGAAAAAAAATAATCAATAAATTTTCCAACGCCAATCCCCCCGTTCGGTCAAAATCATGTATTTAGTATGCGCAGCATGCTTAAATAACTCTCAAAAATCTTTTGCCCGGTTCTTTTTGCTGTTTCCAGGCATATGCTTGTACTGAGGAAAAAAGCTTGCCAAAGGGGGAGAATGAAAATCGGAGCGCAAAAATATAGCATCGGCCTTGTTTACGGGCTGGGCGCCATTTTTGTCCTGCTTGCCATATCAAGCCTCGTGATTTCACTGATTCTGCGGTTTTCAGATATGACGGAGCATGCTTTGCATATGGCGGTCACGATGATTTCTTTTTTCAGTTTATTTCTCGGGGGGCTCGTCGGGGGCGGAAAAGGGAAAAAGAAAGGGTGGCTTCTCGGCAGTTTGACGGGGATCCTCTACACAGCGATTGTTTTTCTCGTCCAGTATCTTGGTTATAATGAACTCTTTACGGTGAAACAGGCCATTTATCATGCTTGCTATATTGTTGCCGCCGCAATGGGGGGCATTTTAGGGGTCAACCTCTTCTCGGGAAGATCGCGGGAAACCTGAAAAAAGCGCCGCATCGCGCGGCGCTTTTTTTATTTCTTTTCCCCGGCATTTTTTTCTGCCGCTTTTTTGTCTACTTTCTGGCTTTCGGCTTTTGCTTTTTTCGCTGCAACGGATTCCGTCACTTCACGGATCGCCGAGCGGTCAAACGTCAACCGCGTGCCATCGCCGCATCTTAAGACGACTTTATTTTCATCAATCGAATCCACAGTTGCATGCAAGCCGCCGATAGTGACAATTTTGTCCCCTTTCGCCAGATTGCTCTGCATCTGCTGGATGTTTTTCTGCCTTTTTTGCTGTGGCCTGATGAGCAGGAAATAAAACAGCACAAACAGAATCACCAAAGGCAGTAACTGGGCCCACGCCATCTGAATCCTCCCTTCTTAAGTTGCTTGTATTAGAAATTTTTTGCATCCGGACGGTTAAATCCGTATTGCTCAAAAAATTCTTCCTTGAAATCAAGCAGCCGGTCTTCGCGGATCGCCTGCCTTACATTTTCCATTAATTTTAACAAAAAATATAAATTATGGTAAGTGGTCAGACGAATTCCGAAAGTTTCGCCACATTTAATCAAATGCCGGATGTAAGCGCGTGAGTAGTGCCGGCATGTATAACAGTCGCAATGCTCATCAAGCGGGCGGAAATCGCGGGCGTACTGTGCATTTTTGACAACAAGCCGGCCGGTTGATGTCATCACCGTGCCGTTCCTTGCAATCCGGGTTGGCAGCACGCAGTCGAACATGTCAATGCCGCGGATGGCGCCGTCAATCAAAGAATCGGGCGAACCGACCCCCATTAAATAACGCGGCTTGTCCGACGGAAGCAGCGGTGTTGTAAATGCGAGCATCCGGTTCATCACGTCCTTCGGCTCGCCGACGGACAGGCCGCCGATCGCATAGCCCGGGAAGCCGAGCGACACAAGGGCATTTGCGCTTTCAAGCCGCAAATCTTCATACGCGCCACCCTGTACGATCCCGAACAAGCCCTGCACACCGGGGCGCGCATGCGCACGGAGACAGCGTTCCGCCCAGCGCGCTGTCCTTTCCACCGACTGTTTCATATATTCATAAGAAGCAGGGTACGGCGGGCACTCATCGAATGCCATCATGATATCGGAACCGAGCGCATTCTGGATTTCCATTGATTTTTCCGGAGACAAAAACAGCTTGTCTCCGTTTAAATGGTTCCGGAAATGGACGCCTTCTTCCGTAATGTCCCGGATCTTGCTCAAGCTGAAGACCTGGAACCCGCCTGAATCGGTCAGGATCGCCTGGTCCCAGTTCATAAATTTGTGCAGCCCGCCTGCCTCTTTAACAATATCATGCCCGGGGCGCAGCCACAAATGATATGTATTGCTCAAAATGGTGCCGGCCCCCATTGTTTTCAATTCTTCCGGCGACATCGTCTTCACCGTGGCGAGCGTTCCGACCGGCATGAACATCGGGGTATCATAGGTGCCATGCGGCGTATGGAGTTTTCCGAGGCGGGCGCCTGTATGTTTTTCCGTTTTGATCAGTTCATAAGTAATGGCAGCCAAGTGATGCGCTCCTTCCACTATTTAATCAGCATCGCATCCCCGAAACTAAAGAAACGGTATTTTTCTTTTACCGCCGTCTCGTAGGCATGCAAAATATTTTCCCTCCCTGCCAATGCGCTTACCATCATAATAAGCGTCGACTTCGGCAGGTGGAAATTGGTGATCAGGGCATCAATTGCTTTATATTGATAACCCGGATAAATAAAAATATCCGTCCATCCGCTTGAGGCGGCAATTTTTCCACCATGGGCGCTTGCCACCGTTTCAAGTGTGCGGGTGGAGGTGGTGCCGACAGAGACCACACGGCCGCCGTTTTCTTTTACTTCCATAATCGTGCGGGCCGCTTCTTCTGATACCTGGTAAAATTCCGCATGCATATCATGGTTTTCAATATTTTCCTCATTGACGGGACGGAAGGTGCCAAGGCCGACATGGAGCGTAATATAGACTATTTTCACGCCCATTGCTTCAATTTTTTTCAATAACGCTTCCGTGAAATGGAGCCCAGCCGTCGGCGCAGCGGCAGAACCCGGTTCTTTTGCATACACGGTCTGGTAGCGGTCCTGGTCCTCGAGCTGTTCTTTAATATAGGGCGGCAGCGGCATTTTTCCGAGTTCATTCAGCACTTCGTAAAAAATCCCTTCGTACCGGAATTTCATTACCCGGCCGCCATGGTCCAGCTCCTCCGCACAAACGGCGGAAAGCTTTCCGTCGCCAAACCGGACAACCGTCCCTGTTTTCACACGTTTTGCCGGTTTGACAAGGGTTTCCCACCGGTCTCCTTCGAGCTGTTTTAAAAGCAGCACCTCAATTTTTGCGCCTGTTTCGTCTTTTATGCCGATCAGCCTTGCCGGCAATACTTTTGTATTGTTCAGGACAAGGCAGTCCCCCGGGCGCAGGTATTGCGTAATGTTTTTAAATACGCTGTGTTCAATTTCCCCTGTTTTTTTATCCAGCACCATCAGCCGGCTGTCCGAACGGTTTTTTAAAGGCGTTTGGGCAATCAGCTCTTCCGGCAGGTCATAATCAAATAAATCGAGTTTCATTGTTGCTTCCCCTTCGTTTTGAATTCCATTTGCGGCTACTTGAACCGTCCAATGATATATAATAACACACTTAAGATCACGCTTAAAAGGATCGATGTTGCGATTGGAAAATAAAAGGTTGTGTTCCCTTTTTTAATGAGGATATCGCCGGGCAGCCGGCCGATTTTCGTAAACTGCAACAACAGGCCGAGAGCAAAAAGAATCACGGCGATGGTCATCAGCACTTTTCCAAATCCGCTCATTCCGGCACCTCCATATGAAAATGCGCATAGCAAAGCGGGGTCGCTACCCTGCCGCGCGGCGTTCGCTGCAAAAAGCCAATTTGCAGCAAATACGGCTCATATACATCTTCAATCGTTTCCCTTTCTTCCCCGATGCTGGCCGCAATCGTGTCGAGCCCGACAGGACCGCCCCGGAAGCGCTCTATGATCGCTTTTAACAGTTTATGATCAATATGGTCAAGCCCGCGTTTGTCAACTTGCAAAAGTTCAAGGGCATAATTGGCGATCTCAAGGGTTACCTTTCCGTCTCCTTTGACCTGGGCAAAGTCGCGCACCCTTCTTAACAACCGGTTCGCAATCCGCGGCGTGCCCCGCGAACGCCTTGCAATTTCCGCCGCCCCCTCAGGCTCAATCGCCGTCTCAAGGATGCCGGCTGTCCGCAGCACAATTTCCGCCAGTTGCGCTTCGTTATAATATTCGAGCCGGCTGATCACCCCGAACCGGTCGCGCAGCGGTGCTGAAACCGAACCAGCCCTTGTCGTCGCCCCGATCAAAGTAAACGGGGGCAAATCAAGGCGGATGGAGCGGGCACCCGATCCTTTACCGATTACGATATCAAGGCAAAAGTCTTCCATTGCCGGGTACAGCACTTCTTCAATCGCTTTCGGCAGGCGGTGGATTTCGTCAATAAACAGCACTTCCCCCGGTTCAAGCGCGGTTAACACGCTGGCAAGATCGCCCGGCCGCTCGATGGCAGGCCCTGAAGTCGTCCGGATGTTCGCGCCCATTTCGTTTGCGATCACGGCGGCAAGCGTCGTTTTGCCAAGCCCCGGCGGACCGTAAAGCAGCACATGATCGAGTGTTTCGCGCCGTCCTTTTGCCGCTTCAATAAACACGGCTAAATTATGCTTCACTTCATCCTGGCCGATATATTGCGCAAGGGTTTGCGGCCTGAGGCTCATTTCAAAGGAAACTTCCTGTTCGTTTGCCTCGCCGGAAACTACGCGGTCTTCCATGCTCTCCCCTCCTCCATTATTTTACCATTGCTTTTAAAGCGAGTTTAATATATTCATCCGCAGAAAGCACTTCTTCCGGAAGTTCAGGCACCACTTTCGCGATTTCTTTTTCCGAGTAGCCGAGCGCCGCCAGAGCGAGCACCGCTTCTTCGAGGTTTTGGTTGCCGGAAGCAGGCGCCGCTTTTTCCCCGCCCACATCATCCGGCATCTCCGGCACGAGGCCTTGCAGCTTTCCTTTCAGATCAAGAATCATCTGCCTTGCCGTTTTTTTGCCGACACCGGGGAATTTGACAAGGAAAGATTCATTTTCATTCTCGATGGCGTCAACGACCTGCTGCGGCTGCCCGTACGCTAGAATGGCAAGCGCCCCTTTTGGCCCGATGCCGGAAACATTAAGCAGCTTTTGAAACAGCGCCCGTTCTTCCGCCGTTTCAAAACCGTAAAGCGCGATCAAATCTTCGCGCACATGCTGGTATGTAAAAATTTTTCGTTCCTGCCCGATGCTTTTTGAAAAAATATACGGGTTCGGCGCCAGCAGCCGGTAGCCGATCCCCCCGTTTTCCACGACAACGTAATCCGGGCTCACGGAATCAATGATGCCTTTAATATATTCGTACAACCTTCCCACACGCTCCTCAAAAACTTGCTATCCCATATTGTACCACAGAACGCAACCGTTTTGGGAACGAATGTCCGGTCTTGCCCTTTTTTCCGGCCGGATGGTTCCTAAAGATGAGGCGCTTTTCCTGTTTCCATGGCGGAAGGAAACCGGCATCCGGAGACAGATGAGTGTCCGTCCGGCATACCGGGCCGCCGCTGCCTCCGGACGGGCTTCCCCGGATTTTCAGCTGGAACAATCGCCCGGGTTTAAATGGCACGATTAGCCGCAGTGCATCGGTTTAAAATAGCACGGGCCACACTCCACATTGTAGCCGGTTTGATACAGGCCTAACCGGCTTTGCCGCAAAAAAGGCACTTTCTGCACCCGGCCGGGCCGGGTGCAGAAAGTGCCTGGGACATTATAATTCGGCGTTATGGTAAATTTCCTTTACATCGTCATCGTCTTCCAGCCTGTCCAGCAATCGCTCCATCTTTTCTTTTTGCGCTTCATCCAAAGCAATTGTGTTTTGCGGCACCATGGTGATTTCTGCCCGGGCAAATGTAAAGCCTTTTTCCTCCAGATTCTTCTTCACATCCATGAATTGCTCCGGGTCTGTATAAATTTCAAACACTTCATCGCTCGTTTCCATTTCCTCGGCGCCTGCTTCAATCACGGCAAGCAGCATTCCGTCTTCATCTATCTCGAGCCCTTCTCGCTCGATGACAAGATAGCCTTTGCGGTCAAACAGGAAAGACACGCATCCGTTTTCGCCGAGATTTCCGCCGTTGCGCGAAAAAGCAACACGGACATTCGAAGCGGTCCGGTTTTTATTATCGGTTAAAGCCGTGACCATGACGGCAACGCCGCCCGGCCCGTACCCTTCATATGTTATTTCCTCGTAATGTTCGGCGTTTTGGCTGCCGTTTGCTTTCTCGATGGCGCGTTTAATATTGTCATTCGGCATATTGGCGGCCTTTGCCTTTTCAATGACCAGGCGGAGGCTTGAATTTGCTTCCGGATCAGGCCCGTTTTTCGCCGCTACATAAATTTCCTTTGCCAGTTTTTGAAAGATTTTTCCGCGCTTTGCATCCTGCGCATTTTTTCTGCCCTGAATATTTTTCCATTTGGAATGGCCGGACATGGCCATCACTCCTTTCTGACAGCGCTGATACAGTCCACTATTACTATACCATACTCGCCCGAAAGGAGGATGAAAATCGTTATGCCGGCGGGGAGCGCCCCTGGTTTTCCGTTATGCTTGCAAACGCCTTTTTACTTCTTTTTGAAACCGGGCGCGTTCCCCGAACTGCCCAATTGAAAGCAGGGAAAGATGCGGCCAGTACTGCTCTTTTTCTTTTTTGCCGCTTCCAGCAAAACGGTTCCACTCCCTTAAAACATCCGTCGGGTAAAGAAGCGCCTCCAGAAAAGTTTCCCGGTCCGGCGCGCCGTCCAGCATTCCCCAGTTTTCAAGGGCGGCAAGCGACCATGAAGCAGCGGGCAAAACCCGGTTGCAAAACTGGAGATCATCAGTCCAGGCCGGGGCAAGGCGGGCAAGGTCAAAATCAATCAAATACAGTTTCCCGTTTTTCGCACGCAAAAAATTATGGTGGGCAACATCGCCGTGCGTGATGCAGTACGGCGGGCGGTGAAGCCAATGCTGTTTTTTTTCGAGCCGGTTTAACGCCTCGCCTGCCCATCTTTCGTACGCGGTGAAATACGTTTCCGGCAAATATCGGACAATCTGTTCTTTGTTTTCAAGAAATGCACGGTACCGCGCCTGCCATTTTCTCAGCTGAAAAAAGCGTGGAAATTCCATTTTTACGGCTTGCGGAAAATGTGCAGTCTTTTCGTGATACTGTTTTAACAGGCGGAAAGCAGCGCGGATGTCTTCTTCCGTCCCGAAGGTGAAACCGGCCGGGTCTTCTTCAATGTATGCCATAAAGCCAAAAGTTTTGCCTTGAAAGGGGCTGCCGCTTTCATCTTCCAGAAAACGGCAAGTTTGAGTGAAACCGCTTTTCTGCAGTTCCGATGTAAGCAGCATTTGCCGTTTAAGGCGCGCATCGGAACCATATTGCTTCATCATCACTTTTTTTGTCTTTGTCCAGACAAGCCACACCCGGTCGCGCAACCTGCGCCAGTGAACAATGGGTTCCTGCAGCCTGTTTTCCGCATAAAGAAGGAGACGTTTGGTTTCGTCTCCCTCTTGTCTGCCGCCGCCCATTATTTTTCTTCTTCGCCGGAAGGGTCCCGGGTTTCCTGCGGCTGGTCCGTTTTTTCGCCCCGGTCATAGCCGAACGGGGCCTGCATCCCGTACGGTTCCTGCACGCCGTATGGCGGTTGTGGCATCCCGTATGGCGGTTGCGGCATGCCGCCAAATGGTTCCTGCATGCCGTACGGTTGCGCCGCCATCCCGTACGATTCCTGCATGCCGGCGTACGGTTGCTTTTGGCACCCGCATGGCTGCGGCTGGTGCGGCGGATACGGGGCGTACTGCGGCATGGTTTGCGGCGGCATGTACTGCGGCATATAAGCGGGGCTTTCTGAAGCAGCGCCGTATAAAGAAGCCTGCTGCGCTCCCCATTGCGGCACGGCGGCAGGATGTTGCGCAGAAACCCCTGCCTGCATACTGGGGCCATACGGGTAAGGAGAAGATGAAGAAGATTCTTCTTCCCATTCGTAACCCGGCATCACTTGCTGCCCCTCCTGACACGCCGGCTGCTGTTGCGGCATAAATCCTGCCGGCGCGGACATCACCGGCATTTGCGGATAGGCCATCGGGTACGGCATTGGATACGGGATTTGCGGATAAGACATGCTGAAAGGATGCGGGAAAAATCCGGCGTGCATGTCCTCTCCCCCGCAGCCGCAATCGTATACCGGCATCACGGGCGGACACGGATTGTATGGTACATACATTTCCGGGCACTCTTCCTTTACCGGCATGGTGTAGTGCATGCTTTCCGACGATTCGCTTTCATGGTGCTTCGGCGGCGGTGCCGCTGTATGGGTTTCGATTTCAGCCATATTGGTCACATAGTAATTATGGATGTCAATTTCAGGAATGACCGGTTGCGGCATTACCGGCTTATAAATCGTTTCTTTTTTTTCAACCACTTTTTCTTTCACCGGCATTTCTTTCGGTCCCGCCGCTTTTGGCAACTCTTTATGAACCGGCATTTCTTTCGCCACAGGCATCTTTACCTCAGGCATTTGCTCGTACGGATGGGTCACGAGCGGCATTTCTTTTGTGCCCGCGTGGCCGTTGTCGCCTGCATGGCCTGTATGTGTCTCTTTTTTTACCATGCCGCCCGTTGTCGGGACTTTAATTTTCATGCCGGGCATAATCATTTCCGGATTGGATAATTGCGCATTCAATTTTTTCAGTTCGTCAAAATCGACGCCATATTTTTTAGCGATTTTCCAAAGCGTATCGCCTTTTTGCACGATATGGATTTTCACACATTTCCCCTCCTCAAGGCTTAAGTCCATACATTCTATGTGGTGCCGGGCAAAATGCGATTGATTTTACATAAAAACTTATGAACGTCCCGCGTCCTTTATGCACTAAAAGGATTGATTCTTTTATCCGGGCGCCTTCGTATGATAAAATCCGAATGAGGCCGAATGAATGGGAGGAAACGCTGTTGGCAGGAAAGAAAAAAATTCCCGGGGAAAAAAGGCGGCATTTGATCCTCGAATGGCTGCAGAATAGCCGGGAGCCGATTACGGGCGGGGAGCTGGCAAAAAGGACAAATGTGAGCCGGCAGATTATTGTAAACGATATTACGCTCCTGAAAGCGAAAAACGAGCCGATCCTGGCAACGAGCCAGGGATATTTGTACATACACCCCGCCGGTGCGGAAAACAAAGTGGAAAAAACGCTTGTTTGCATGCATACGCGCGAACAGGTTGCACAGGAGCTGAATTTGCTCGTGGACCACGGGGTGACCGTAAAAGATGTCAAAGTGGAGCATCCGGTATACGGCGATCTGACCGCCTCGATTATGGTCTCCACCCGCGCAGAAGTGGCCCGGTTTATCCGCCGCATTGAAGAAACAAATGCCAGCTACTTATCCGAATTAACGGGCGGCATCCACCTGCATACGGTTGAAGCCACAAGCGGGCGACAGCTTGAAGAAGCGGAACAGGCGCTGAAAGAAGCCGGCATTTTATTTGCAGAAAATGAAAAAGAGCTGCCCTGAACATAAAGGACAGCTCTTTTTTATCTCCCATCCGGCCTAAAAAACCGGGTTTAAAGCTTGTTTTGCAAAAAAATAATAAGCCCGGGTTCCAGCCGAGCTTATCAAAACAATATTGAAGAAGCGGCCATCATTCATCCGCCATATACCTGTAATAGGTCCCGAGTTCTTTCACGGTGCAGCCGAGCGCATGGATTTCCTCAAGCGAAAAGCGGACAAGCTTTTCCTCTAAGGAGTGGTTCAGATCAATCATAAAAAAGTAGTTTCCAAGCCCCGTCTTTAACGGTCGCGATTCAAGCTTGCTCAAGTTAATCTTTCGCCAAGCAAAGGCAGACAACACCTGGTGCAGCGAGCCGGCCTTGTCCGTCGGCAGTGTGACCATGATCGTCGATTTCAGGAAATCAGGCGTTTTTTCGATATGAAGCTCCTCATTTGAAAGGACAATGAATCTCGTATGGTTAAACGGATAATCATGGATGGCACGCCTGACGATTTCAAGGCCGTACAGTTCCGCTGCCATTTCATTGGCGACTGCCCCCCATTTCAGTTCCGGGTGTTCGCTCACATATTTCGCAGCAGCGGCCGTAGAGCCCATTGCTTCCACTTCCGCATGCTGGAATTCCCGGCGCAGAAACTGGTGGCACTGCGCAAGCGCATGGGAATGGGAAATGATTTTTTCCGTTTCTCGCCAGGCGCCGGCATTTGCAGGATGAACCATAAAATGCTGCTCGATCGGCACAATGATTTCCGCACGGATTGGCGGCAGTTCTTCATGATACAAGTAATCGACCGTTAAATTTACCGAACCTTCCAGGGCGTTTTCAAGCGGAACAACCGCCATATCCACCTTTTTTGCTTTAACGGCTTCCAGACATTCCGGAATCGTCCGGTACGCAACCCGGCTGGCCTCCGGGAACACTGACTGGACAGCGATATCGGTAAACGTCGCTTCCGGCCCGAAAAAAGCTGCTTTCATTTCCTCTCCCCCGCCGGCCGGAGTTCTAGGCTCCGGACCCTAATATTTCTACTTTATTGACAAACTCAAATGCCTGCAGTTCTTCCAGCAGATCATTTAAACTCCTGTTGATCCCGGACACATTCAGCGAGACAGTGACATTTGCCCGCCCCTGTATCGGAATCGTCTGGTGAATCGTTAAAATATTGCATGAATAAGACGCAATGATCCTTAAAATTTCGGATAATGTCCCGGACCGGTCTTCCAAATAAAAAAACAAGGTCACAATTTTTTCTTTTACAACTGAATGGAACGGAAAAACGGTATCGCGGTATTTATAAAAAGCGCTGCGGCTTAAGCCCGCTTTTTTCGCCGCGTCCCCGACTGATACCGCTTGTCCCCTTTCCAGCAGTTCTTTCGCCTGAAGTGTTTTGATCATCGCTTCCGGCAAAACATCCTCACGCACCAAGATAAACTTATGCTCTGCTTTCTTTTCCAAAATGCCCTTTCCTCCACTCGGAGCCGGGATTCCCCGGCCCAGCACGGTTAATCTACAAATTCAAACTCAAAATCCAAGAGGCGGACGGTATCGCCGTTTTTCGCGCCGCGTGCACGGAGCGCGTCATCAATGCCCATTCCGCGCAGCTGGCGGGCAAATCTCCGGACAGACTCGTCATGGCTGAAATTCGTCATTTTAAACAGCTTCTCAACTTTTTCCCCGTGGATGACGAAGCTGCCGTCCGGATCGCGTGTAATGGTAAAATCAGCCTTTTCTTTTTCATGCTTGTACAATACACGGGACGGTTCCGCATCCGGTTCTTCGCCGGCGTGAAGCGGGAAGGCAGGTGTTTCATCGAGCAGATCGGCAATCGCAAACAAAACATCCCTTAATCCCTTGCGCGTCACCGCGGAAATCGGGAAGACGCGTGCGGCATCATCGCCCAGCTTCTCTTTAAATGCCGCCAGATTTTCTTCCGCGCCCGGAAGGTCCATTTTATTGGCAATAATGAGCTGCGGGCGCTCAGAAAGGCGTTCATGATAAGCTTTCAGTTCTTTGTTGATCGTCAAATAATCTTCATACGGGTCGCGCCCTTCCACCGCCGCCATGTCAATGACGTGGACGATCACCCGTGTCCGTTCGATATGGCGCAAAAACTGGTGGCCGAGCCCGACGCCTTCGTGCGCGCCTTCAATCAGCCCCGGCAGATCGGCCATGACAAAACTTCTGCCGTCCTCCGTCTCGACTACACCGAGATTCGGCACAAGCGTCGTAAAATGGTATTCCGCAATTTTCGGGCGTGCCGAAGAGACAACGGAAAGCAAGGTTGATTTCCCGACGCTCGGAAAACCGACAAGGCCGACATCGGCTAGCAGTTTCAGTTCAAGGACAATATAACGTTCCTGGCCCGGTTCGCCGTTCTCGGCAATTTCCGGTGCGGGGTTGGCCGGTGTCGCAAAGCGGATATTGCCCCTGCCGCCGCGCCCGCCTTTGGCAATCACTGCCCGTTCCCCGTGGCGCGTTAAATCGGCAATCGTTTGCTTTGTATCGTCATCGATGACGACCGTACCCGGCGGCACCTTGACAATCATGTCTTCCGCCCCGCGGCCGTGTTTTCCTTTGCTCATGCCGTTTTCGCCGTGGTCCGCTTTAAAATGGCGCTTGTAGCGGAAGTCCATGAGCGTCCGCAACCCTTCATCGACTTCAAAAATAACATCGCCGCCGCGGCCGCCGTCTCCTCCGGCAGGGCCGCCCATCGGCACATATTTCTCGCGGCGGAATGCGACCATCCCGTTGCCGCCGTCCCCGCCTTTCACATAAATTTTCACCTGGTCCACAAACATAAAAGATAAAACCACCTTTGCAATTGCTGTATCGTTAGGCTTTCGGAAAGATTATTTCAACCGGGAAAGCGGATGCCGGGTATGCGTGGATCACGTTCATCCCCGGGCAATCGTTTTCCAGAAACCCGGCAAGCAGTCCGCGCTTTTTTATTGTTCCGCTAAACTCGAAAAAGAAACGGGCACCGGATGGCAAAGTGCTGACCGATAAATATAACCGGTTGTCCCCGTTTGGATCGGCTGCTTCCTCAACAGCCGCGAGAAAATGATTCATCCAGCCGGTCAGCTCCCCGTCATCCGGGAGCGCATTCTGGTCTACATCCAATATTTCATATGCAATCTGCACCGTGTGCCCTTCCCAGTTATATGTAAGCAAAAGTTCGGCAAATTCCGGCCGATGCAAATTTGATAATTTTGACTCCTGCTGCGTTTCCCGGATAATGTCTTCCACAATATTTTTGACTTTTTCCATCTTGTTCAAGCTGGCGTATCCTTTGATCAGCTGCACCTTGTTCAGCCAGTCATGCCTGGCGTGGCGAAGCACGTCAACCGTCGTCCATTCCCGCATTTTCATAGCTCCCGTTCTCCGAAATAGGTTATGTTTAAGTATAACAAAAATTGCCCCAGGTTGCACGGGGCGCGAATGGATAGCGCACTCGCCAGGCGGGTGCGGCAGCGCGGTTTTTGTACGTTTTTCGGTACAGACGCGGCGTTTGTACTGCCGGAAAATGCAAAAGCCCCGGGCCGCGAATATCGCAGCCCGGGGCTTTATGGGTCAGGCTTCTTGTGCCACCGGATATACGCTCACTTTTTTCTTGTCGCGGCCGAGGCGTTCAAAACGCACAACGCCGTCAACTTTCGCAAACAAAGTGTCGTCGCCCCCGCGACCGACGTTTTCGCCCGGAAAGACTTTCGTCCCGCGCTGGCGGTAAAGGATCGAGCCGCCTGTTACGAACTGCCCGTCCGCACGTTTTGCGCCGAGGCGTTTTGCGATCGAGTCACGGCCGTTTTTCGTGGAGCCGACCCCTTTTTTGGAAGCGAAAAACTGAAGATCTAATTTCAACATGATGCTCACCTCCTATTCAAAGGTTATATGGATAAATTCGCCGTATTCCCGTTCTATCGTCTCGAGGGATACAACCATGCCTTCAAGCAGAATCTGCACTTTTGCCGCCTGTTCTTCCGGCAGCTGCGCAGGGATTTTGCATTCCAAAAGGCCGCTTTCGGACTGGCGGATTTCAGGTTCAACCCCCGCCACTTCCATAATGGCGTTCACCGTCCCGAAAGAAACAGCGGAAGCGCCGGCACAGACAATGTCCTGGCCGTATCCGGCAAATTCGGCATGGCCGCTCATTTCAAAAGACGAGATGTTCCCATTCTTTTTGCGTTTGATGCGGACCCGGATCATGCCGCGTGCACCTTACGCATTGATTTTTTCAATGACCACTTTTGTGTACGGCTGACGGTGGCCTTGTTTTTTATGGTAATTTTTCTTCGCTTTATATTTGAACACAACGATTTTTTTCGCACGGCCGTGTTTTTCCACTTTACCCGTAACCGTAGCGCCTTCAACAACAGGGCTGCCAACTTTTACCGATTCGCCGCCGACAAAAAGAACGCGGTCAAATGTAACAGATTCGCCTTCTGCTGCATCCAATTTTTCAATGTATACAGCCTGGCCTTCTTCTACTTTGATTTGTTTCCCGCCGGTTTCAATAATTGCGTACATCACTGCACCTCCTTAAGACTCAGACTCGCCAAAGACAGGCGTTTTACGAAGCGTAAAAACTTGGAAAGCCTGTTCCTGAGCGGTTGTAGCACAGGGCGCTACAAACATAACATACTGATGGTAACACACACTTTTTCCTTTGTCAATTGGGATCTTTGCCTTTTGCGGCAAGCGCGGACAGGGGCCCGAACTGCCGGATGGCATAAAACGGATGCGCATCGCGGGAGATGTGAAAAAACAGTCTCATGCCGAGCAGGTTTTCCAGCCGCTTTAAGTGTACCCCCGTTTCCCCGCAAAAACAATCTTTCACATCTTGCGTGCATTCAATCAAAACGGCTTCGTAATCCGCGTGCGGCGCTTCCCACAGCTCGCGTTCGAGGCGGAAAGCAAGCGTCTCGGGGCTTTCGATTTTGCCGCTGCCCCCGCAGACCGGGCAAACGGAAAGCAGTGCCTCGGGGAGCGATTTGCGCGTTTTCTTGCGCGTCATTTGCAAAATGCCGAGCTCCGTAAAACCGGTGATACGAGTTTGCTTCTCGTCGTTTTCCAGCTCTTTTTCTAGCGCCGCCCTCACTTGCGCGCGCTGTTCATCGCGCTGCATATCGATAAAATCAACGAGAATGATGCCGCCGTAATCGCGCAGTTTCAGCTGGCGGCCGATTTCTTTCGCCGCAAGCAGATTCGTTTTCAACACCGTCTCGGCCTGGTCCGTTGCGCCCGTATATTTTCCGGTATTCACATCGATGATGGTGAGCGCTTCTGCTTCGTCGATGACAAGATAGGCGCCGTTTTCAAGCCAGACCACTCTTTTCAACGCATCCTCAAGCGCCCGGTCGATACGGTAGCGGGTAAAAATATTCTGTTTTCCGCTATAGAGCTCAAACGACCAGTCCAGTTCCGGCCGGCCCGCAAGCAATGCTTTCAGGCGGGCAAGCGCCTCCGCATCGTCCGCAATCACCATGCCGCTTTTTAAACGGGCAAGTTCGCGGAAAATTTCCGCTTCCACCGTGCTTTTTTCGTGCAGAACAGCCGGCGCTTTCAGTTGTGCCGCCTTTTCGAGCAGGCTTTTGTACCGAAGCCTGAGGGATTTTAGTTCATCGAGCCACCCGTCCCCGCCGGCATGGATGGCCGCGGTCCGGACAATAATCCCTTCCTGCGGTTCAAGCGCTTTGCGGGCCCTGGCCCGCCACTTGTTCCGGTCCGCATCATCCGCTTTTTTGGAAACAGCCGTGTACTTTCCTTCCGGCAGATACACAATCTGTTCCCCCGAAAGCTCAATGATGCCGGTCAGAAGCGGCCCTTTTTGCCCTGTTTCATCTTTTTTCACCTGGACCATGACCGTCTGCCCGGGCGAAAGATAAGCGGAAATCGCGGCATTTGGATTTTTGCCGTGCACAAAAGCGGGAAGCCGGCTGATATGCAAGTAACCGTGCCGGCCCCCGCCGATATCGATAAACGCGGCATTGATGCCGGGTTTGACGTCCGCCACCTTGCCGAGATAAATATTCCCGACTTTTGCCGCGCCGCCCGGCTGCCGGATGCGGATGGCGGATACTTCGCCGTTTTCCATGACCGCATACCGTTTTTCCCTTGTTTTCACATTGATGATGATTGACCTGTCCAAAAATTCCACCACACTGTCTTCGCTTTCAGCCGCTTCTATTGCGATTGCCATCAATAATTATACAGAATATCGCTTACTTTCGCATTGGTTTGCTTCTCGGAAAAAAAGGCGTGAAGGAGTTCATTTTCATCGAGTTTCCCGACTTCCACCCCGTTTTTAAGGACAATGAGCGGATGTTTGCGCCCGCGTTTAAAGCTTTCAAGCACTTCATACAAGTATGCGCCCGCATCCACTTCGATCGTTTCCAGATGGCGGAGCGGTTCCCTTTTGCCGTAATACCGTTCAAGCAGGAAACGGATAAAAACAAAGTAAAGCTGTTTCCATTCTTTCCAAAGTGCGGCATATAAATAAACGACGATCGCCCAGACGTTCAAATTTGCCGGCGCATTCAACAGGGCGGCCGCATGAAAAAGGAACAGCGCGATAAACGAACAACAAATCGTCATCCGGAATGCGCGCAAAAAAGGATAGACCGTGGAAAACGCCATATTCAGCAGTTTCCCGCCGTCAAGCGGCCAAATCGGGAGCAAATTAAAAAAAAGAATGGCCCGGTTCCACTCCCCGATTTGCGTATACATCTGCCCGGGCAAGACATCGAAACGGAACAACACGTGCGCGAAAACAGCGATCCAAATATGCTGGAGGGGGCCTGCGAGTGTCACGATCAGTTCTTCTTTCAGCGGGCGGTTTCCGTGTTCCTCCGTTTCAGCGACGCCGCCGAACGGCAAAATGGCAATTCTTTTAACCCGCCATGAAAAATATTGCGCCGCAACCGCGTGCCCCATTTCGTGGATGAAAATGATCGCAAACAGCAGGATGAGATCCTGGAAACGGGCGGTAACAGCAGCAATGGCGGCCACGGCCCAGAAAAGGGGATGGATTTTGATTTTTTTCAGAAGCCAAAACCGCTCATTCAAATTTAATCACCTGGATCGGATCGATAAAACCGCCGTCTTTTTTAAGCGCAAAATAAAATTCCCCTTTTTCCCCGCTGCTTCGCGCCGTGCCGACCTTTTCGCCCGTCTTGAGGCTGTCATACTGGCCCACATCAATTTTGCTGAGGTTTGCGTACCATGTTTCCGTTGAATCGGCATGCTGGATAATGACGGTATTGCCCAGTTTCGGCTTTTTCCCGGCAAAAATGACCGTCCCGCCGCTCATCGCTTTTACGCTTGCGCCCGGCTTTGTTTCAATCGTAACCCCTCTTCCATCGGCTGAAAAACTGGTCAGAACTTTTCCCGATACCGGCATCGCATATTGCGGATCTTCATTGGAAGCAGCGGTTTCCGTTTTTGACGATTTTTCCGGAAAGAGCGCGACCGGCTTGCCAAACTTTTTTTCATACCAGGCGGCTGCTTTTGCAAATTGAAATTCGGACGCCATTACCTGTTTGACGGCGGCTTTCGGCTTGTCAAATTCCGGACGTTCCGATTTAAACAGAATTGCCACAGCGAGGACAAGGCAGGCAGAAGCCAGAATTTTAAATAGCACCGTTTCTTTTTTAAAAAGCGGATGCGGCGTTTTGCCCGGCGGTTCATATACATGTGTGCCTTCATCCTTAATCAGGCTCGCATAGACCGTTTCTTTGCCGTTATAAGCCTGTTTCATCGTTTTTCTCCGCTTCGCCATTTGCCTCCGGATTTCATCGGCGCGGTTTCCCAATCGATTCACCCCTTCTGTACAGGCATTCGTTTATTACCAATGTATGACCTGTCCAAAGCGGTTAGAACCGGGAACAAAACAAGCCGCCCTGATCGTTTGGAAAAACGTTCAGACACGGCTCTGCCATTAAGAAGATTTCGAACTAAATAATTTTTTAAAGCGCGCAAACATGCCGCGTTTCTGGTCTTCAAGCGGCATTAAAGGCACCGTTTCCCCCAAAATCCGGCGGGCAATATTCCGGTAGGCAAGGGATGCGCGGTTCGTCGGATTTAGCGCAATCGGTTCGCCCTGGTTCGAGGCGCGGATCACTTCTTCATCATCGGCTACAATCCCGATCAAATCGATCGATAAATGGTTTGTCACTTCATCGATGTCCAGCATGTCCCCGCTTTTCATCATATGGCTCCGGATCCGGTTGATGATCAGTTTCGGTGGCTCGATATGTTCTTCCTTTTCCAAAAGCCCGATGATCCGGTCGGCATCCCTTACCGCCGAGATTTCTGGTGTTGTCACAACAATCGCCTGGTCAGCACCCGCCACTGCATTTTTATATCCCTGCTCAATGCCGGCCGGGCAGTCAATCAGAATATAATCGTAATCCTGTTTTAACCCGTGGATCAATTGTTTCATTTGTTCCGGCGTGACGGCGGATTTGTCGCTTGTCTGGGCAGCCGGCAGCAAAAAGAGCTTGTCATCGAAACGCTTGTCCTTTACGATTGCCTGGTGGATTTTACAGCGGCCTTCTACGACATCGACCAGATCGTAGATAATCCGGTTTTCAAGCCCCAGCAGGACATCAAGATTACGGAGCCCGATGTCTGTATCGACAAGGCAGACTTTCTTTCCGAGAAGCGCGAGCGCTGTCCCGAGGTTTGCCGATGTCGTCGTTTTGCCGACGCCGCCTTTTCCGGATGTGATGACAATCGCTTCACCCATATGAGAACCCTCCTTTTAATCTTGTCATATTCGGCCGCAAATATTTCAAAACTTGCAATTTATCAATGATAATATGGTCCGATTCATCTATGTAAGCACATTCCATCTCATGCCGGCCCTCTTCCCCGTAATCATCAGGGGCCCGGTTCAGGCAATCGGCAATCCGGATTTGGGACGGAACCATATTGGAAGCGACAACAACGGCGTCCCTTCTCCCGCTGTAGCCGGCATGCGCAATGCCGCGGAGGTTTCCCATGATAAAAATATTGCCGTTTGCAATCACGGTACCGCCCGGATTGACATTGCCGACAAGCAAAAGATCGCCTTCCGCCTTTAACACCTGCCCGGACCGGACGATGGTGGTGACAGGCACAATTTCATTTTCCGCTTTTTCGCGCGCAGCCGCTTCTTTTGTGATGACATTGCTGATGATTTCATCGACAACAAGGTTCCGCCGGGAACGCACAAGGCTTTTGATCTCCTCTTCCTGACCGGGCGTCAAATAACGGTTGCCAAGCTGAATTTTGACGGCAAGAATCGGGCTGTTCTCTTCCTCATCGGCAGCCTGGACCAGTAATTTTTGCTCTAACTCCGCCTTTAAAGCTTGAAAGGAGCATTGGTCGTTTAAATGCAGCACAATTCCGTCTTTCGTGCCTTTTATGGTTACATTTTGCGTTTTTTTCATTTCAAACTGCTCACCTCAACGGCTGATAAATGAAACGGCATCCATCCGAAATGGCTTTCAGACGGCGTTTTTCGGCCCGGCACACGGGATTTCAAGCCTCCGTGCGTGCGGTTCCTGCCGGTTTTTCGGCCCGCAAACCCCTTTGCTTTTTCCACTCCCCCTTGTCCGGATAATTCGACAAAAAGGCAGGAAATCCTTCTTTCCCATTTTAACAGATTTTCTCCCCGCCGGTTATTCCTTTTCTTCTTCCCTTGCGCGCCGCTTTAAAAAATTTCCCATCGGATACCATGCCAAAATAAAAAAAGCGGCGTTTAAGATCAAAGTCGGCCAAAGCCTGAGCAAGAGAAAATCGTCAAATCCCATCACCTGCGGATTAATTAAAGCATTGATGCCATAGACCAAAAATTCGACAATCGCCATGTTTAAGACTGCCACAAGCGTGCCGGTAAAAATATTGGATTGGAGGATCCTGTCCATTTTTTCTGTCAGGTAAACCGCAAGCGGATAGAAAAACAGATAAATGCCCAAAATGCCCGTGTAAAAAGCATCAAACAGCATGCCGAATACAAAGGCATAAATGATGGAGAGCCTTTTGCGGTAATGCATCCCCATTAAAATCAGCATCACGAGCAGAAAATGGGGAACGATGGTAAATTTTCCGCCAAAAGAACGGGCCGCAAAAAATTGGGCAAATAAACTTTCAGCAATATAGCACAGGCTTAAAATCAGAGGGAGCACGATACGTTTCATCACTGCTCTCCTCCCGTGCCGCCCGCGTTGAATTTTTGTGTTTTCCGGTTGATGACGAGCACTTCGCGGACATCATAAAAATTGGCTGCCGGCTTGACATAAGCGGTTTGCGTCAGCCCGTTTTCATCCGGGGTCACTTTTTCGATGTCACCAATCAGAAGCCCGCTCGGAAACATGCCGCTTAAACCGGATGTCACGACATGATCGCCTTTTTTGACTTTGATATTAAAATCAAGCTGTTTCAAAAGCAGCATTTTGGTTTTTTTGTCGTACCCTTCGATTAATCCGTAAGCATCTTTTTTGGCATTTTGCACTTTGGCGGATACGCGGTTCGTTTCATCGGGCGAGCTCAAAAGTTCGACGGTTGAATAAAATTTGTCGACCTGCGTGACTTTTCCGAGGAAACCGCCTGAAGTGACGACGGCCATGTTTTTGGCAACGCCGTTGACTTCGCCTTTATCAATCACCACTTGCTCGTACCAATTATCCGGGTTGCGTGCAATGACCTGGGCCTGAATGGACTCTGAATCTCCGAGACTGTTTTTTTCCTTTATAATAGATCTCAAATTTTCATTTTCTTTTTTTAGTTCGTGATTTTGCGCTTCCAGGCTTGTCAGCTGTTCCAAATGGGATTTCAGCTTTTTGTTTTCGGTATATGTATTTTTTAAGTCCTCGATATTGTCAAAAAAACCGGCAAGGGCATTGGCAGGTTTGGCAATGACGGACTGGCCGAGCCCGACGATATCGCGCACAAACTGTTCCGGTTTTGAAATCCGGTCGCGTTCCCTGATGGAAAACCCGATCATGGCGACAAGCAGGATAACACTGATTAAAAGGACGATCAATCGTTTATTCCAAAAAAACTGTGGCATAAAATCCACTCCCATAACACTTTGTTCCAGCCATTCCCGGATTGAAAACCATTCTCCCGCCAGGAAAGCCGGCAGGAGAATGAGTTAACAGGACACTGGCATTCTTCTTATTTAGAATCTTTTGCTTTGTTTTTAAACAGTTCAATATTTTCGAGCGCTCTGCCTGTTCCGATTGCTACGCAGTCGAGCGGGTTTTCGGCAATGAGCACCGGCATTTCGGTTTCTTTGCTGATGACATGGTCGAGGTTACGCAACAGGGCACCCCCACCTGTCAGGACGATGCCGCGGTCCATAATATCAGCTGCCAGTTCAGGCGGTGTCTGTTCAAGCGTGTATTTGACCGCATCGACAATGGCATACACCGTGTCGTGCAGCGCATCGGCCACCTCATCCGCGGAAATCGTGATCGTCTTCGGCAAACCGGTCAGCAAATCCCGGCCCCTGATATCCATCGGTTCGATCCCCTCCGGCTCGCCTGCTGAACCAATTTCCATTTTAATTTGTTCTGCGGTCCGGTCCCCGATTAAAAGATTATAATTTTTGCGGATATAACTGATGATCGCTTCATCCATTTCATCCCCGGCCACCCGGATCGACTGGCTTGTCACAATCCCGCCCAGCGAAATAATCGCCACTTCCGTTGTGCCGCCGCCGATATCGACAACCATGCTTCCGGTCGGCTCCCAGACAGGCAGCCCGGCGCCGATCGCTGCTGCAAAAGGCTCTTCAATCGTAAAAGCATCCCTTGCCCCGGCCTGGCGGGTTGCATCAATCACCGCGCGCTCTTCCACCGCCGTGATGCCGGACGGAACGCAGACCATGACATACGGATTTTTTGAAAAAAAACCTTTTTTATTTGTGGCCTGCTGAATATAATACTTCATCATCGCAGCCGTCGTTTCATAATCCGCAATCACGCCGTCTTTCATCGGCCGCGTCGCCACGATGTTTCCCGGCGTCCTGCCGATCATTTTTTTCGCGGCATCCCCGACTGCGACAATTTGTTTCGTATCCGTCTGGATAGCCACAACGGAAGGTTCCCGCACGACAATTCCTTTCCCTTTTATAAAAACCAATGTATTGGCTGTCCCAAGATCAATCCCCAGGTCTTTACTTCCGAACATGGATGTATCTCCCTTTCTTCACGATAAATTTTCATCACCAGTTGGTGCCATACTTTTGCTTATTTATGGATGCCGCTTTGAAAATGCATCCGGATTCTGGCTTTCCGGCGCAGTGCCGACCGTAAAAATCATACGATTTATTATATCGTAACCATAAAAAAATTCAAAGCCTTACAAATACCCTTTTTCTCTCAGGCTCACAAATTTTTTCTCACCGATGATCAAATGGTCAAGAATCTCAATCCCCATTATTTTACCACATTCGGCAAGCCGTTTGGTAACTTCGATATCTTCTTTGGAAGGAGAAGGGTCCCCGGATGGATGGTTATGGAAACAAATAATGGAAGCAGCTGAACGCCTGAGCGCTTCTTTGAACACTTCGCGGGGATGGACGATCGAGGCATTTAAGCTTCCGATGAAAATCGTCTGCCGGTGGATCACCTGGTTTTTAATATTTAAATACAGGCAGACAAAATGCTCCTGGGACAAAAAGCGCATATCATTCATGACATAATTGGCCCCGTCCTGCGGCGTGCGGATCACATAACGCGTATCGTGCTGCAAATTGGCGATCCTTCTGCCGAGTTCAATGGCGGCCAGAATCTGGACCGCTTTTGCTGTGCCGATGCCTTTGATGGCTGTCATTTCCTCAAGGGAAGCATCTTTTAAAAACCGCAAGCCTTCAAAATGGCGGATCAGCCTGTTGGCAAGCTCGAGCACCGATTCATCTTTCGTGCCGGTACGGAGTAAAATGGCAAGCAGTTCCTGATTGGAGAGGCTCTCCGCTCCTGTGCGGATCAGCCGTTCACGCGGGCGGTCTTCTGCAGGAAAATCTTTGATCAGCATTTTTTCCAAATGAATTCCTCCTTTTCTAAAGCAGGAGGCGGGGGAATCAAACCAATAGGCTTTTGTATGGGAGATACAATTGTATCGTACCAAAAAACGGGCCGTGTAACAACTGCAAATTCAACCTTTTCAGACAAAAAATAGTGCCATGCGGGCATTCGTGGCACCGCAGCTTTTCAGCCGGAAGCCCGCATTTGGTTTCAATGCCCGCTGTAAACCTTTACGTAGTCCAGCAGGTTTTGTTCGGCATCCGTTAAATCCTGCCGGTTGCCGCTTTTTTGATAAGCCGCGAGCGATTCATACGCGGCCGTTTCGTATTTTTTCAGCCGGCCGAGCGTTTCCTGCCTGACTTTTGCCAGCTTTTTGACGTTGCCGGCTGCTGTTCCGACTGTCTTCATGCCGTCCGGTGAAACCTCTCCGTTCTGGACAGCGGCGGCCGTTTCTTTTGCCAGTTTTTGAAAAAGCGGAACCGTTTCCCGGGCAAAAATTTGCTCATCCTTTGTCGTCGTTTGGACCTTTTTGCTGGAAAAACTGATTTCTTTTGCATACAGTTCGACGCCTTTGTCTTTCCAGGCACTTTCCATTTTTTTGGCCGTGCCAGGGCTGTCGGCCACACCTGCAAAAATATAGCGCTGCCCGTCCATCGAAAGCTGCATCGACGGGACCTTTTTTGAGGCGAGTTCGCGCGACACTTTAGAGGCGGCGCCTTCCGTGCTGAACACCCCTGCCTGGATGATGCCGATGCTTAGCGCCGGAAGCCTGGCCTCTTGCTGTGCTGCGCCCGTTGCAGCGCCTTCAGCCTGCTGATTCGGGAGTTTTGTTTGATGATCTCCGTACGCAATAAATTTTAATACAACAAACCCGAGCAGCGCCCCAAACACCACTGCGGACACGACAGAAAACAAAATCGCCGGCGCGGCCCTATTCGCCGCCGTTTTTTTCGGGAAGATACTTTTCTTTTTGGGCGCGGGTGTATAATGGATCGGCCGGAATTCTTCAATCTGATCCGCATCGAGTTCGGGCAGCACCCATTCAAATGATTCCTCTTCTTTTGCGCTGTCTTCCTGTGCGGCAGCCGTTTCCTCGGCCGCTTTCCAGTCATGGACTTTTACGCTGTCTTCCGGCTGCTCCTTTTTTCCGCCCACTTTGACTGTAATTTTCGCCTTTTTTTTCGCCTTGTCCAATGCTTTCACCTCTCCTGCCCGATTTGCTTCATGCTACCATAACCGGCAAAAAAAAGAACAAGACTTTTGTCGCCTTGTCCAAAAACCATTCGCCGATTTCCGGCATTTTATGCAAATTTTATCCGAGCCCGGAGAAACGCAAATACATCCCGATAAGGCTGTTTCCGAAAAAATAGGCGGTAAGCGCACCGATGGCGATAAACGGCCCAAACGGCACCGGTTTTCGTTTTTTAAATTTGCCGGCAGCCATCAAACCGACGCCGTAAAGCGCGCCAAAGAGGCAGGCCAGAAAAAAGGCCAGAAAAGTTTTCTCTATGCCGAGCACAAGCCCGATCACAAAAAACAATTTAATGTCCCCGCCGCCCATCGCGCCTTTTGTGAAAAAGGCAATGAGATAGAGGAGGCAAAAGCCGAAAACCGCCCCGAGCCAGGCGGACCACCACGGCGATGCCGGGTGAAAAAGCCGGACGGCGGCAATGGCGGCTGCAAAAGGAAACAGCACTTTATCAGGAATAAGCATATACGCCAAATCGGAAACGGTAATGATGACAAGCAGCGAAATGAACAGAATGGCAAGCAAAAATTCAAGGCTCCAGCCGAACCGGTAAAAGGAACAGGCAAACAAGCCCCCGGTCAGCGCCTCAAACACCGGATAAATCGGGGAGATCGGCGCGCGGCAGCTTCTGCATCTGCCCCGTAAAATAAGAAAAGACAATACCGGTATATTTTCATTCCAGCTTAACGAGTGCCCGCACTTCGGGCAATGCGACCCGGGACGGATAATCGATTCATGATTCGGCACACGCAGCCCGATGACATTATAAAACGAGCCGAAAACCATCCCCAGTGCCGCAAAATAAGCAGTCCATAATCCATGCATGTTTGATCCCTCTGATCTTTCAGCATATGGTATTTTCTTGGTTCGCTACCGGCAAGCAACGGGCGATATTAAGCATATGTAATGGCAAGGATGAACATGCCGAAAACTTATTGCCCCTTTATTGCGACCGGGTCACTTTTATGTCCTGCTGCCGGCACGTCGATTTCCGGCAAATAGTCCGAATACCGGCTTAACGCCGGGTAATAAAAAGTGGAGACCGTGACGGTGTACTGCAATCCACTCGATCCAGGCGCTCCTTCCCCCGGACTGAAATTGAGGCTTTCGATCACCGTAATGCGCGGCAAGTTTTCAATCGTCTGTAAAAATGTTTTCATGCTCTTGTAGCTGTCTGACTCCACTTTTAAAGTATACGACAGTTTTTTGACACCGACAGGCAGCACGTCTGTTTTTTGCTGTGTGCCGGATGAGGTGCCGCTCGTTGTGCTTTGTGTAGCCTCCTCGCTCCCGGACGTACCGGCGGAGTCCTGCTGGGCGTCTGTTTCCGTAATCCGGCTGCCGGAAAGGGCCTCTGCCATCCTGAACTGAAGCAGCACTTGTTCCGCAAGCGGTTTTGCCGGGATTTTCCGCATCAGGCTGACGACATTGCCAAGCTGCAGTTCCGGGCTTTGCTGTTTTTTTGACTGCAGGCTGGATAGCACCTGCTGTTCCGATTTCAACGCGGCTTTTTGCCCGGCCAGCTCGGACTTGGCCGGCGCCAGCACAAACCAGTACAAACCGGCTGCACCGGCAAGGCAAACGGCAAAGAGGGCAAGAATGATAAAAAGCTGCTTCCGGTTTAAACGGAGGTTCATTGCTGTTCCTCCTTTTTGCCGGCGGCATTGAGCGCGGCTTGGTTGAGCTGCATCGTATATGTCGCTTCATAAACCGTTACGCCCTCCGCTTCACCGGTTGCCGCATTGTCCGGGCCGGCCGTTCCCCCCGCCGCCGCCGGGGCGGAAGAGGAACCGCCCCCCTTTGTTTCACCGGCCGTTTTGGATGCAGCAGATGAGGAAGAGGAACCGGTTTTAGGCATCCCTGAAGACGATCCGCCGGCCGTTTTGGACGCATCCGATCCTGAAGATGCGCTGCTTGCCGTTTTGGAAGTGCCGGATATTGTGCCCGTTCCTGCAGCTGAGCCGGTTGCAGCGCCGGATGTGCCGCTTGACGAAGCACCGGCCGTTTCCGTATTCATTTTGATGCTGTTTAAGACGGCGCCGCTGAAGTACTGGCTGTCATTCAGCCGTTTTAAAAAGTAAACCGCTTCATCAGGAGAATCAAACTGGACGGTCACATTCGCGCCTGTGCTGCCGCAGGAAAAGTCCGTGATATAGCCGTATTGCGGCAAAAGTTTGGTAAGCTTGTCCAATACCGGCACCGTCTTGACCGGCGTATCGCTTGCCCATTTAACGGCGGACGAAAGCTTTTTGAAATCCTGTATGTCCGCATTGCTTTTTTGTGCTGCCTGTTCAGCGGCCTGGAGCGCTTCCGTCTGTTTGATTTGCTGATTGACAGCAGCAAGGTCCTGTTTTGTCTGATGGAGCGCAATAAAGAAGACAATGAGAAAGATGGCGGATGCACCGGCCAGTATCCCGGCCCAAAAGAGCAATGCGATATTTTTCGGTTCTTTTTTCGGCAGCAGGTTAATCTCAACGAGCATTTATTTCACCTCTTTCAGTGCAAGGCCCAAAACAGGCGCAAAGCGGGCGGGAAACGGCTGCCCGGTTGCGGAAGATACTTTTTCCGTTACAATCATCGTGACCGGAAGGCCAAACTGCTCCGCAAGATTCTCCGCAACCCCAGGCAAATACGGATAATCGCCGTTCAGCAAAATTTGATTGACTGCATCCTGCCCTTTCCGGATCGAAAACTGGTAATAATTCATGATTCTGTCCAGCTCTTTATAAATATTTTCCGTCTGGTAGCGGAGCAGCGGGTCGCCCTCCGGCCAGCGGTACTTTTTTTCGCCAAAAGCACTGGTCTCCGTCTCCCATTTGGAAAGCGGAATATCGACTTCAATCTCCCTGGTAAGCAGCGGGAAATGCCGGTGGAAAATGGTTGCAGTGGCCATGGACAAATCAAACTGGAGAAGGAGCAGATGGTCCATCGCATTCAGTGTATTCAAATGATAAAAAGACCGGTAGGCGCATAGCGGGGAAATATCGGCAGCAACCGGGCTCAGGCGGATATCGTTAAAAAAACCGGCATAATCTTCGACGACATCCCGGGGCGCAGCAAATAACAACACCTGCTTTTCTTGATTCGATGCACCAAGGAGCGCAAAGTCAAATACAGGATCGTCAAACGGCAAATGAATGGTGGAACCGAGCTCAAGGGTAATATAACCTTCCATTTCATCCATGGCAATCTCATCCGGAACAGCAATTTGGCGCACGACGACAAAATTGTCGGGCACAGCAAAGCGAACCGGGTGCTTTCCCTTCAGCCCCCAATCATCAAGACATTCTTCAGCGATCATCGCAAGCGTCTCGGCATCGATGATTTTCCCGCCGCGGATCAGCCCTTCCGGCAAATACCGCTCGCCCATTTTCGCAACAACAGGCGGGTCAGCCTGCCTCAATTCGAGAAAACGAATGACATGGTCTTTGATAATGAAATTTCCGGTTTTTTTCGATGATGGAAAAAATGAGCGTGGCATCATGATGGCTCCTTAACTAGAAATCTTAAAAACCAGTAACCAAGGCCTGGCACAGAGGGCAGGCCTTGATTTAAAAAATTGTTGAAAATGTATAGCACTTATCACTGTGTTGCTGTTGCTGTACCTATTTACCTATTGTTACTTCATCACCTGTACGTTTTGCAGAATTAATGTCTGCTAAATTCGCATTCTTAAAATGTACTTTAACACCACCATCATCTCCATCCCCGGTTAATTGGTAATCAATTTTTCCATCACTACCTGTTGTAACTGTTACTGTGTATGAGTTCAGTTTGCTATCCTTATCATCGACATACTTGGCCAAATCATCCTGTTTTATTGTTTCTCCTGGCTTTACATCATTATCCGCTGCATATAATTTTGCAGCATTAATCACTTGTATAGCGTCTGACTTAATCGCATTAAATCTCGAATTCTTGATGACATTCGCAATCGCCGGGATCGCAATCGCGGCAATAATGGCCAAAATGACAATAACCGCCAACAGTTCAATCAACGTAAAGCCCTTTTGATTTTTCAATAACTTTCTTTTCTTGTGCAACATTGTTTCTCCTCCTATTGTTATAGAACTTTTTACCTATATTATACATGATCATGTTGCATAATCCTACCTTTTTTGGCCAATTTATTGAACATTATTATAAATTTCGAACATCGGAATCATGATGGCGGCAATGATCGTGCCGACAACGGCTGCCAGGACGACGATCATGAACGGTTCAATCAGCGCCTTGATCTGGTCGGTGGCGGCTTCGACTTCGGCTTCGTAAAAGTCGGCGACTTTGCTAAGCATGGCATCCAGCGCACCGGTTTCCTCGCCAATCGCAATCATCTGCGTGACAAGCGGGGGAAAGACCCAGTGGCGCCGCATCGGTTCTGTCATCGACTGCCCTTTTTCCAGCGCATCGCGGGCCTGGCGGAGCACTTTTGTCATCACTTCGTTTTCGACGATCGCCTCCACAATCGACAATGCCTGTAAAATCGGCACGGAACTGGAAAACAGCGAGCTCAATGTCCGCGTCATCCGGGCAATGATCGATTTTTGGACGAGTTTGCCGAAAATCGGGAATTTGAGCACCGCATAATCCAAATAAAATTTGCTCGTTTTGTTTTTGCGCAAAACGACCAGCAGCACGTACACCCCGATCAAAATCAGCACGACAAGCCACCAATAATGCTGCATAAACCTGCTTGCTGACAAGACAAGGCGTGTGACCGCGGGCAGGCTGGCGTTATAGTTTTTGAGCATTGAAACAAAGGTCGGGACGATTTTTACGAGCATAAAAATGACGACAACAATCGCCATCACCCCAACAAAAGCCGGATACGTCAGCGCCGACCTTACCTTTTGCCTTGTGCGGTGCTGCTTTTCGTAGTAGGTTGCGAGCCTTTCCAATGTGCCGTCAAGGTTGCCGCCCGCTTCACCGGCGTAAACCATGTTAATGAACATCGGGGAGAACACTTTTTTATGTTTCGCGGCTGCCTGGGAAAGCGGAATCCCGCCGCGCAAATCTTCCTCGACAGCCAAAAGCGTTTTCTTTAATGTCTTGCTGCTCGTCTGGCTGGCAAGTATGCTTGTGGAATCGACGACGGTTACGCCGGCTTTCAGCAGTGTTGAAAACTGGCGGAGGAAAATGACAAAATCCTGCAGTTTCACCCTGCCGCCGAGGCTGATTTCCATCGTCATCAGCGTTTCCGGCAGCTCGTTGATTTGGAGCACACGAACGCCCTGCCCGCGCAGCTTGACCAGCGCCTCCCGTTTCGATTCGGCCGTGACGACGCCGTTTTTCTTCCCGGCTTTTGTCCTTCCCTCGTACTTAAATCGTGGCATTTTGGACAATCTCCTGTAAATAAGGTTCTGCCGCTTCTTTGGAAATCGCGCCCACTGCAAGCAATTCCTTCACATCGGTTTCAAGCGTGTGCATCCCGAATGCGCGGCTCGTCTGCAGGACATTCACGATCTGGTGAACTTTTTCATTGCGGATCAGATTGGCAATGGCCGCGTTGTTGACGAGCACTTCCGTGGCAGCCCTCCGCCCTTTGTTGTCGGCTGTCGGGAAAAGGCGCTGCGAAATAATCCCAACTAAAACATTTGCCAGCTGGATGCGGATTTGCGCCTGCTGGGACGGCGGAAAAACGTCAATGATCCGGTCAATCGTCGACGGCGCGCCCGATGTGTGCAGCGTGCCGAGGACAAGATGCCCGGTTTCCGCCGCTGTAATCGCTGTATGGATCGTTTCGAGATCGCGCATTTCCCCGACTAAAATCACGTCCGGGTCCTGCCTGAGTGCCGCGCGCAGGCCGTTCGCAAAGTTTTGCGTGTCAAACCCGACTTCACGCTGGTCAATGATGCATTTTTGGTGTTTATGTAAATACTCAATCGGGTCTTCAAGCGTAATAATATGTTTGTGCAGCGTTTTGTTCATATGGTCAATCATGGCGGCAAGCGTCGTCGACTTCCCGCTTCCGGTCGGCCCTGTCACAAGCACTAAGCCATGCGGTTTTTCCGTGAATGCATACAATACAGGCGGCAGATGCAGTTCTTCAACTGTCGGGATCGCAGTCGGGACAACGCGGATCGCCAGCGACACGCAGTTGCGCTGCCGGTACACATTGATCCGGAAACGGGATACGCCCGGGATGCCGTAAGAAAAATCAAGCTCCCCGCGTTCCTGGAAAACCGGCCACATGGTATCGGAAATGATCGCTTTCGCCATTCCTTCCGTCATTTGCGGCGTCATTACTTCTTTTCCGTAACGTTTCAGCTGGCCGTTTAAACGCAGTATCGGCGGCACGCCAACGGATAAGTGAAGATCCGATGCTTTCAGTTCGAAAGCCGAGCGAAGCAAGTATTCAATTTTTTCCTTCATTCCTTTCACCTACTCCGGTAGGGCGACGCGCAACACTTCTTCGGTCGTTGTCAGCCCCTGCTTTACCTTTAGTAATCCGTCATCGAGCAGAAAAATCGTTTTATTTTGGATTGCATACTCCCTTAATTTGGACAAAGGTTCCCCGTTCATAATCCCGCGCCGGATGTTTTCATTGATCACCAGCAGTTCCTGGACTGCCATCCGCCCTTTATAGCCGGTCATGTTGCAGTTTCCGCATCCGCGGCCGCGGATAATTTTTTCAATTTTGATGCCGCGCTTTTTAAAAATTTCTATTTCTCGTTTTGTCGGCGCCTGTTCTTCTGCGCAGTCGCGGCACACTTTGCGCACGAGCCGCTGCGATACGACACCGCTGAGTGAGGTGGCAACGAGAAACGGCTCAACGCCCATGTCTATTAATCTCGTAATCGTGCCGAGCGCATCATTGGTATGCAGCGTACTTAAGACGAGATGGCCGGTGAGGGAAGCGCGGATGGCAATTTCAGCCGTTTCCTTGTCCCGGATTTCCCCGACCATGATAATATTCGGGTCCTGCCGCAAAATCGCCCGCAGCCCTTTGCTAAACGTCATGCCGACCCCCGGGTTGACCTGAATTTGGTTGACGCCTTCAATCTGGTACTCTACCGGGTCTTCTACCGTAATGATATTCACCTGTTCATCATTGAGATGGTTTAGGGCCGCATATAAAGTCGATGACTTCCCGGAACCGGTCGGCCCTGTGATCAAAATGATGCCGTTCGGGCGGTGGATCAGCTGCGTAAAACGCTTGAGATTTAGCTTGTTAAAATCGAGCTGGTGGATATCATGGATGGCTGTTGACAGATCCAAAATCCGGAGCACAATTTTTTCCCCGAATACGGTCGGTAGCGTTGATACCCGGATATCAACCGGATGGAAATCGACGTCCATTTTAATGCGTCCGTCCTGCGGGATGCGATGTTCGGTAATATCGAGATTTGCCATAATTTTAATACGCGCCACAAGCACGCTTTGCATCGATTTCGGCAGCACCCGTTCCGTCCGCAAAATCCCGTCAACACGGTAACGGACGATAAACTTTGTTTCCTGCGGGTCCAGATGGATATCGCTCGCCCGCATTTGGACGGCATTTTGCAAAATCTGGTTGACGAGCTGGACGACAGGCGAATCTTCTTCCCCCGGACCGGTTTCAGCCGCCTCTTCCTTTTCAGCAATGCCGTCCAGCAATTCTTCCATATTGTCATCGAGGTCGTAATACTTATGGATCGCCCGCAAAATATCGTCTTTCGAGGCAATCGCCGGTTCAATGCGGAAGCCGGTCGATAGCCGCAAGTCATCAATCGCATTAAAATCCATCGGGTCCGCCATTGCGACAAACAGTTTATCCCCGTCTTTTTTGAGCGGAATAAGAAGATTTCGTTTCGCCATTTCTTTCGGCACAAGGTTCATGATGCTCTGGTCAAAAGGATAGCGGAAAAGGCTGATGTGCGGGATGCCGAGCTGGAATTCGAGCGCTTCAATGAGCTGCTGCTCGGTAATCAGCCCGCGCTGAAGAAGCACATCGCCCAGTTTTTGGCCCGCCGCTTTTTCCTTCAGCACCTGTTCCAGCTGTTCTTCTGTAATCAACCCTGCATCCACCAATAAATCGCCAAGCCTTTTTCGCACTTGTTTCATCCGAATTCCCCCGCTTTATCTGTCATGTCCCGGGCCTTTCTTATGTCAGCTTTTGCTGTCCGCCCCGTTATCCTTGCCGTCATGCGTACCGGTGCTGTCTTTGCTGTCATTTGAAGTTCCAGCTTTTGTGCTGCTGCTTTTTCCGTTCTTTTTTGAAGCTTCCGCATCGGCATTTTTTCCGCTGCTTTTCGCAGCCTCCGCGCCGGCACTTTTTCCGCTGCTTTCTGAATTGCCGCCGCTTGTTGGCGTGTCCGTTTCATTACCGGAACCGTTATCTGTTTCCGATGAGCCATCCGTGTTTTCCGTTTGCGCCGGATTGCCTTTTACAACCATTTGTGCCACCGGCGGATAAAAATCTTCCGCCAACAGCACGGATTTCAGCAGGCCGTGATTCCGGCTGTAAATATTGCGGAACACCCTGGCATAATAACCTGCTTTTCCAGCTTGCACGACAACAGATTGATCCGTTTTTAAAGCGGCTTGAAATTGCACGGTTGTTTCGGGATGAATCGTTTTTTTATCTTTCAGCACCATTTTATAGTTTTCGAGAAAAGGCCGGCCTGCCACAGAAACGGAAAAAACACCGTTATGAACCGTAAATTTCAGCTGATAAGCGGTTGGGTTCGGGTTGACAAAAGAGAAATCCAGCTTTCCTTTCACCACTTTCGCTTCTTTTCCAAGCGCTGCATAATACGGCAGTTCGTTCCCCGTATTGCGTTCAATGATTTCAAAATTGGTCGGCAGCACCGCCCCGTATACTGCGGTTGCGACTATGCTGAGTGCTTCATTTGAAAAAGAAGCGCCTGTTTTTTCCGCTGTTTTTAATAAGGAAAACATCCCGTGCGCAGGAATGTTGACTTCCGGAAACTGCTTTGCCCAATTTTCGAGCTCCGTTGCTTCCACAATCGAAACATTTGATACGGAATCTTTTGATACTGTCGTTTCTTTTTCGCTCCCGTCCAGGGCATAACCGGACAAATCAAAGGAAAGATTGGTGGTCTCAAGCCTGGCAGCGGCATGGCATATGGCCTTGTCCAGCCGGGAAATATCCACGTCATCCGGGCTGACGTCGGGAAAAGACTTTGAGACCAGGTTCCGAAGCCCGTTATCGTCAAGCGTAACAACAAGTGACGAGGCCTGCCCGTTTTTTACCCGGAGCATGCTTTCTGTTACAGAAAAATGCAGCAGTCCAGCCGGAAGCTTCACCGTTTTTGACAAATAGACAATTTCTGCCGAATTGGATGCCTTCCATTTCTGCACGGCAGCCGATAATTTTTGCCGTGCCTGCTCTTCAGTCAGCCCGGACAGCTCTATTCCCCCGGCTGCAGTGCCCTGCGCATATTTTTCTTTATGGCCGAATCCGTTCTCAATGGCCAAAGCCCCAAAATGTGAGAAACTGAATATAAAAGCTGTGCTGATCAATAAGATTGTAAACACTTTTAAAAACCGCTTGTTTCCCACACTTCAACGCCGCCTTTCATTCATCAACATGCATGGACAATTCAACAAGAACACCCGGCCCGGCCTCCTGCGCCCGCTTAATGTCTTCTTCAGACAAAACCGTTCCGGCCGTGATAACCCGTTCCCCGTTTCCCGCGTAAATGTCTTTTGACGCTTTCTTTCCTTTTAAAAGTTCCACCTGTTTTGCCCGGAGTGCCTCCATTCCCGCTTCGCCCGGTTGTTCAAGATCCTCTTTCTCTTCTTTTTTCAGCAGTTCTTCAGGATCGTCAAGAAAATGGCCGGGTGCTTCCTCTTCCACAACGACAATATCTTTTCCGTACGTCATGACAAAGTCAGCAGAAAGGATCGTTTCCGACTCGCCTGTTTGCAAAACAATGCCTAAAATTTTGCCTGTATTTTCATCCGCGTAAAATTCTTTTACTTCGCCAACCAGTTCTCCTTTCCGGGTCATTACTTTCGCGCCGACAATGCGGATTTTTTTGTTGACGAGCTGGTCTGCGATCGGAATTTCATTTAAATCAATAACAGCCCTGTCGCTTTCCACGGTGACCGCATACTCGCCGATCCCGACCACTTTTTTGAACGGAATTGCTTTTACAGTTACTTGCCAGTCTTCGTGTTCGATCGTTAAAAAATCGACGGATCCTTTGTCCGGGTTAATGACGAAAGACTTTACTTTCCCGATTTCAGCGCCTTCAGAAATGCTGATGATCGGCTGCCCCAAAATTTGCGTGCTTTTTTTCATCTACCTCACACCTGTTTCCTCATGGATTATAGACCGTATTTTGTCCTTAAAAAATCAATTTCTTCGCGGATGACCGGGTATTCCACATATGTTTCCGCCAAGCCCCTAAGCAGAGAACGCAGCTTGCCAAATTGTTGTTCAGCTATGTAATGGTCGATCAGAAGGCTTGCAAAAGTGAAATAATCTTCCGGCGCAAGCTGCGGGTGCAAATGGGCTTTCACAAGCTGTTCGTACGCATCAGCTGGCTGCGTAAGGCGGTAAAGGTTCAGTTGTTCAAGCAGCACCCCAAGCAATTGCTTTTGAATAGGCGTTGTCCCGTTTGGCACGGCTGCTGCTGCCGGCGCTTCCTCAACAGCAGTGTTTCCGGCCGTCTCCTCTTTTTTTGCAGTTGTGTTGTCCATACCTGCGCCTTTTTCTTCTTGGAGGCCGTGGCCTGCCTCCGAAAGATTCCCGAATTTTTCCGTCTTTCTGGTTTCCTGGTTAGGCATCCTATCGATTTCTTCCAGCTCATCCACGGCAGGCATGCCTTTCCCGGAAAGTGCAGCAGGTGCTTCCGCTTCCTTTTCAAAAGAAAGGAGCGGGATCTCTTCTTGTTCAACATATGGAACATTTTCAGAACCGGATGGCGTTCCCGGCCCGGTTCCTGCACCAGCTTCGGAATCCTGGCCATCCGCCTCTTTTGCGGCTGCCGCGTCCAGAGGGTTGGTGTCCGGGCTCTCCGCTTCCGCAACCCATTCTTCAACTCCATACATTTCAGGCAATTGATCAACCGCATGTTCTTCATTTGTTTCTTCAAGCATTTCCAGGCGGTTTTCAAGAAACGCAATTTCTTCTTCCCCGGAACGTTCTGCCGCCTGTTCGTTTGCCGGAAGAGCGGTTCCCGTTTCATTTCCGGCCGTATCCTCCAATTCTTCCCATTCCGGTTCATCCTTTTCTTCTGGCAGGGCCCCTTCTGTTTCAGGTCCCGGCCCATTTTTCCCCGGCAAAATCTCTTCCATTTCAGGAGCCGGAGCACTTTTTTCAGCCGGGAGAACAGCGGCATTTACGTCAGGCGAGACCAGTGCTGCCGGCCGATTTCCCCGTGCAACCGCCATCTCTTCCTGCTCATCCCATACTGGAAATTCGTCTGCATCGTTATCCTGTCCAGCGAACAAAAATGCCAGCTTTTTTTCGAACAGATAAGCCACACAAAGCACGAGCAAAAAAACAATCAAACAGCTCTCCCATAGCGGAACCACATTGCCCGCCAAAATGCCGAAAAGCGCCAGCAAAAAAGCGGTGCCGGCCAGCACAACCACGCCTTTTTTGGAAAATCCGAAAGAAAAAAAGACAAAAAAGGCAATTACGCATAAAAATCCAATCACGGCAAACGCCGCAGTGAGAAGATCCATCATCCCACCTCTGTTTCTGTCAGAGTACAATATTTCCAGAAAAACCAATTATCGAAAATCAACTAAGACTATTTTATTATAAATCTCGGCGAATGGGAAGATTGTACTGCATCTTTTTACCTGTCTCTTACTGGACTGATGTATTGATTTCTTTCAAAGTCACTTTATTCACTGTCGGGATCCCTTTCGGCGGGTTTAAAATCATATCTTTTTTAAAATTAACGGTGAGTCTGGACTTTGCAGGATCCGCAGGCTGGGGATATTGGAATTTCAAAATTAGCCCATTTTCTGTCCAGCCCCTTGATGCACTTAAACCAATCGTATTCCCATAGATACCCCCATTAATTTTCAAATTTGATCCGATGCCATATATAAATAAGTCACGATTTGAGTAGAGATAAGCATCAATCACTTTTGGACGGTCTTTATACAAATTATTGTTGGCCAACTGAATATTTCCATCGCAAAGTAAAATAAGCGTGCCGCTACTGTTCGAGAAATTCTCGACATCTGCGTCTCCTCGTACATAAATGCTGCCGTTCGTATTGACATCCCCGCTGCTCGTAAGGGAACCGTTGACATACATCACCCCGTTTAAATTTAATGCTGAAACGTCGCTTAAAGTAGCATTTCCGGCAATATAAATATACTTATCCGCCCCTGTCGACAGCACTCCGTTTAAATCGGCATAACCGCCTACGTAAATTTTGCCTTTTACTGTTAAATTCCCTTTGACAGTCAAATCATCTTTTACATAAAGATCCCCATTTACAGTCAGGCTTTTGTTTTCCCCAACGATTAAATCATCGCCAACGTACAAGTTTCCTTTTATCGGTTGACTGCCAACCTGGCTGGCTGTTACATCATAACCAAAAGCGTTCCCATACTTGTCTGTATTATAGGAATAATTGGAATTTATTTTTATATTTTCCGGCCATCCCAGCAGCTTAGCTGTAATCATATCGCCTACATTTATTTTATCAACCGTTAACTGACGATTTTTCACAACCGGAGCAACAGAAAAGTAGCGGCTGAAGCTTTCAGGTCCAAATGGCTTCCATGAATCAAATGTTCTTGCCGGATGCTGACCGGCCTCATAATATCTTCCCTTCACTGTTAACGTCCCATTGATTGCTGGATAGTAAGTTCGTATATATTGCGTGAACCCTAAATCAACATATTTCCCGTAGTTTGAAACATACAGATCCCCCCCGATATTCACATCTCCAATAATATAAGGAGACCCGTACAAATACATATTCGACGGCGTCACGGCTGTATATTGAAAAACGTCCGAGACAGTGGAAAGCGTCATCACCTTTGTTAACGTTTTTCCAGACTTTCCGATTGGCACTGTTATGGTGACTTTGCCCAAAACAATGCCGTCTGGTGCTGTCCCGTCTTTCAATGTTTTATATGCGATGCTGCATTTGCCGTTTTTCTGTTGCTGTATGTTGGTTATTGCTGCCTGAAGCATGCTGATCAGCTGGCTTGGCATGACAGTCCCGGTTGCAATAACACTGTTGATGCTGTCAACTTGTTTCTCAATTAAAGCAGTCGCTTCATCAGCCACCATTTCCGCGTTTAATTTATCCTGGGTGCCCGTTTCAGATACTTTTACTGTTTTAAAAGTGCTGACGGATGCGGATACGAGCGAAACGGTGATGATCGCCGCGACTGCGAAAATGAGAAGCACTGTCACAAGCGTATACCCCTTCTCTTCTTTTAAAACATGCATCATTGATCCCCCTCTTCGCCCAGTTTATAAGAGGCATAGATCTTTTTCTCGAAATGATTTTGCGTGTCTTTCATTACAAAATGGCATATTAGGCTGCCGTTCTTGACCGTAAAAGTTGTCCCGTCAAGTGAAATTTCATCGCTGTTTACAATGGTGCCTCCTACCGACAAATTCCCGTCTGATACAGCGATTGTCTTGTCTGTTGAACTTTCCTGGTAGGTACCGTCACCCGCAACATCTATATTGATAGCCACTGCTTTGAAACGGGTAAAAGTCCCGTCATCACTTTCGTCATCAGGTTCAACGTCGTCTATATTTTCCATTGTTCTCTCCATATATTGCAAAATTGCCGTTTGTTCTTTGACAAAGTATTTACGGGCCATGTCGCTTTTGGATTGGGTGATCACCGAATTTAAAACGGCATAAATAACCCCGATAATGATAAATGAAATGGTAACAGCCGCCAGTAATTCTACTAAAGTGAGCCCTTTTTCATTCCGGCATTTCATTTTTTCACATACCCTTTCACTTCAACTGGCTTTGGATTATTTCCAGTGTCGACTTTCACTTTGACCAGCAGGAGGCGATCAGAAAGAGAAGAATCCGCCGGAAGGGAAACGGACACATATGCCTTATAACCGGAAATTTCCGCATCGCTGTCCAGCCCTAAAACCGATTGAATATCAGCCTGTTGTGTGGTGTTCGCCATCTGCTGCACTTCATTAAAGTTTTTTTTCTGGTAAGCTCTTAATATCCCGGTTGCAATTTGCAATGCAGACAGCGAGTCATCCGCTTTTTTTGTCACGCCCGCATTATTGGCCAAGATGGCGCCCACTGTAAGCATCACAATCGCTAAAATCGTAATCGAAGCCAGCACTTCGACAAGTGTAAATCCCCGGCTGTTTTTAAAAAGGGGTTTTTTCATAGCAACCTCCGTAAGCATTTTGTCATGAGCCTTCTTACCTATAAAACTTATTTTATCAAAAAGCGCCGGGAAAGTAATTCAACAAAAGAACAAATAAACAAAAAGGGCAGAACTTTTTCAGCTCTGCCCATTTCTCTCTGATTGGCCCAAAATGTATTTCCGGACTTTTGAAATAAAGTATAAGGACCCTGTAATCACTAAAACATCTTCTGAGCCTTTCATTTCTTTTATTTTGGTGCGTACGGTTTCTTTCCAATCCTTAGAAAATGATTTATTTTGATGACGGCTTATCTTATACAACACCTCTGCCGGAATGGCTCTTGGAAAATCAAAAGTTGTGAAAATGATTTCGTCTGTTTTTTGGTCGAGTTTTGGAATCATGTGATCCAAGTCTTTGTCGCCAAGTGCGGAAAAAATCATGCGGATTTTTTTTCCGCGCAGATGGGTGTCCATCGTTTCGATCAGGCTATCAATGCCTTCCGGGTTGTGGGCGCCGTCAATGATAACGGGCGGGTCATCCAGCAGTTTTTCAAAACGGCCGATCCATTTGCTTTCGAGAAGGCCTTTTTCCAGCGCATGCTGCGGGATGCGGAAATGGTGGAAATGCTGTAACAGTTCCGTCCCCATAACAGCAAGGGCGGCATTGTAAATCTGATGACGTCCCATCATCGTGATCGACAAACGGTCATAGGCGCCGTACGGGGAAGCAAAACGGAACTGTTCACCGGTTAGATCCCCGCCGATCTCCGCGAAAGAAAATTCCTTCCCGGCACGGAAAAGCGGCGCCTTTTCTTTTGCCGCTTTTTCTTCAATTACCGCCAGCGCATCAGGCAGCATGGCTGTTGTTGCAACCGGCACCCCGTGTTTGATAATGCCCGCTTTTTCAGAGGCGATTTCTGCAATCGTATGGCCAAGCACATTCATATGGTCATGGCCGATATTGGTAATCAGGCTGGCAAGCGGTGTGATGACGTTTGTGGAATCAAGCCTGCCGCCAAGGCCGACTTCATAGATAACAATATCCACCGGCCGGATCCCGGCAAAATACAAAAGTGACATCGCTGTAATGACTTCAAACTCTGTCGGTGCGCCGAATGCTGTGTGCTCCAGTTCTTCTGCAAGCGGGCGGATCTCGTTTGTAAGCCGGACGAGGTCTGCATCCGTCACCGGCGTTCCGTTTACGCTGATCCTTTCGTTAAACTGCTCAATATATGGGGAAGTAAAGGTGCCAACCAGTAATCCTGCCTGCTCTAAAATATTGCGCAAAAAGGTGACGGTCGACCCTTTTCCGTTCGTCCCGGCCACGTGGACCGTCCGGATTTTTTGTTCCGGGTGGTGCAATTTTTCCATCAGCCACTGCATCCGTTCAAGCCCCGGTTTCATCCCGAATTTCGAGCGGGACCGGATCCAGCCGACCGCTTCTTCATAGGTTTCAAACATTTGCCTTTCCTCCCGTATGCAAGGAAGACGAATCCGTAAAGAATTCGCCTTTCGCCCTTGTGTTACTGGTTTTCAAGTTCTCTGATGCGCGTTTCGACGGCGCTTCGTTTTTCGAGATAGTCTTTTTCTTTTGCCCGTTCTTCGGCAACGACTTTTTCCGGCGCTTTTTTCAGGAACCCTTCATTGGACAGTTTTTTCTGGACGCGTTCAACTTCTTTATTCCATTTTTCCAACTCTTTCCTGAGCCGGGCCAGTTCTTCTTCAAAATTGATCAGCCCTTCAAGCGGCAGGAACAGTTCCACACCGGAAACGACCGCAGTCATGGCTTTGTCCGGCGCCTCAAGGTCAAGCCCCATTTTCAATTCATCCGGGTTGCAGAAACGGGTAATGTACGCTTCGTTTCGTTTTAAAGCCGCTAAGACCGTCTCGTCTTTCGCTTTCAAATGCAGTTTGATTTTTTTGCTTAACGGCGTGTTCACTTCGGCGCGGATATTGCGGACAGAACGGATGATGTCGACAAGCAGTTTCATTTCTTCGCTGGCCGCGGCATCCGTAAGGCTTTCGTCCGCTTCCGGCCACGCGGCTGTTGTGATCGATTCCCCCTGATGCGGCAGGTTTTGCCAAATTTCCTCGGTAATAAACGGCATGAACGGGTGCAAAAGCCGCATCGTATTGTCGAGCACATACGCGAGAACCGAGCGCGCCGTTTTCTTCGCTGCTTCATCTTCGCTGTAAAGCGGCAGTTTTGCCATTTCAATATACCAGTCGCAGAAATCGTCCCAGATAAAATTGTAAAGCATGCGCCCGGCTTCGCCGAATTCGTATTTGTCCGCCAGTTTTGTAACGGTTTCGATCGTTTCGTTCAAACGCGTTAAAATCCATTTGTCAGCGACTGATTTTTCACCGGAAAGGTCAATTTCTTCGTATTTCAGCCCGTTCATGTTCATAAGCGCAAAACGGGAGGCGTTCCAAATTTTATTGGCGAAATTCCAGACCGCTTCGACTTTTTCGTAACTGAAACGCAAATCCTGGCCGGGCGCGCTGCCGGTAGTAAGGAAATAGCGGAGCGAGTCCGCGCCGTATTTGTCGATTACTTCCATCGGGTCGACGCCGTTGCCGAGCGATTTGCTCATTTTCCGCCCCTGCTCGTCGCGGACAAGGCCATGGATCAGGACATCTTTGAACGGGCGTTTGCCGGTAAACTCAAGCCCCTGGAAAATCATCCGCGATACCCAGAAGAAAATGATATCATAGCCGGTCACAAGCGTATCGGTCGGATAATAACGCTTGTAGTCTTCCGCTTCTTCATCAGGCCAGCCCATTGTCGAAAACGGCCAGAGCGCCGAGCTGAACCACGTATCGAGCACGTCCGGATCCTGTTCCCAGTTTTCGATGTCACGGGGCGGCTCGGTGTCAACATATACTTCGCCGGTTTCTTTATGGTACCAGGCCGGAATCCGGTGGCCCCACCAGAGCTGGCGCGAAATGCACCAATCGCGGATATTTTCCATCCAGTGCAAGTAGGTTTTTTCAAAGCGTTCCGGCACAAAATGGACTTTTCCTTCCGACGCCTGCAGTTTTACCGCGGCATCAGCGAGCGGCTGCATTTTCACAAACCATTGCGTGGACAAATACGGTTCGACAACCGCGCCGCTCCGTTCGGAATGGCCGACCGAATGGATATGGTCTTCCACTTTGACAAGAACGCCGAGTGCTTTCAAGTCCTTCACGATCTGTTTGCGGCATTCAAACCGGTCCATGCCTTTGTATTTTCCGGCATTTTCATTCATTGTGCCGTCCTCGTTCATCACAAGGATGCGTTCGAGATTGTGGCGGTTCCCGACTTCGAAGTCGTTCGGGTCATGGGCCGGTGTAATTTTTACGGCACCGGAACCAAATGCCATATCAACATACTCGTCTGCGATAATCGGAATTTCGCGGCCGACGATTGGCAATACAATCGTTTTCCCGATTAAATGTTTGTAGCGTTCATCATCCGGGTGGACAGCGACCGCCGTATCACCCAGCATCGTTTCCGGGCGCGTTGTCGCGATTTCAATCGTGCCGGAACCGTCGCTTAACGGGTATGCCAGATGGTAAAATGCGCCCTGCACCTCTTTGTAGACTACTTCAATATCGGAAAGCGCCGTTTTCGTTTCCGGGTCCCAGTTGATGATGTACTCGCCGCGGTAAATCAAGCCTTTTTTATAAAGCGAAACAAATACTTCTTTTACAGCTTTTGACAGCCCTTCATCGAGCGTAAAACGTTCGCGCGAATAATCGAGACCGAGGCCGAGTTTCGCCCATTGTTTGCGGATAAAGTGAGCGTATTCCGCTTTCCACTTCCATGCTTCTTCCGTAAACTTCTCGCGGCCGAGGTCATAGCGGGATTTGCCTTCTTCACGCAGTTTGGCTTCCACTTTTGCCTGCGTTGCAATCCCGGCGTGGTCCATCCCCGGCAGCCAGAGCACATCATAGCCCTGCATCCGTTTCATCCGGGTTAAAATATCCTGCAAAGCCGTATCCCAGGCATGGCCGAGATGGAGCTTGCCGGTTACGTTCGGCGGCGGAATCACAATCGTGTACGGCTTCTTTTCCGGATCGCCTTTTGCTTCGAAAAATTTGCCGTTCACCCACCATTCATAGCGCCCTTTTTCAACAGCCTGCGGATCATATTTGGTCGGCATGCTGATGTCCTGCTGTTCCATTTGTATCATTCCTTTCTGCGTTTTTTGCGGATAAACACAAAAACTCCCTTCGCCATAAAAGGACGAAAGGAGTCTGTTCGCGGTACCACCTTTTTTCACGGGCAAACGGATGCCCGGCACTCTCGGGTCATTAACGGCACTTCGCCGGCTTTTGCTATTATCGGGTTCACAAAAGCTACTCCCGGGCGACCTTCCAGCCTGTTTCGCATAGGAAATCTTTCAGCAGCTGATTCCCCTCTCTGCATGGAAACAAAATCTGTACTCTTCCCGTTCATTGTATTTTGATTTTTGAAATTGGCTATAGTTTATGGTATCGGTTTTTTTGAAAATCGTCAATAGCATTGCCCATTTTTAGAAAAAATATGCAACGGATTCACTTATCCGCCCGCTTTTCATACATTATCGTTGAGGGATAGGTGGATGATGATGAAGAAAAAAATTGACAAACAGGCCGTCCGTACTTGGGGGCGGAATGCAAAAAAAGTGTGCAAGCAGCTGATTCTTCCGTTCTCCGTCTTTCAGGCCATCCGCACGATTATTTTTCCGACCACGTTTGACGTCCTGCTGCTTGCCATATTTATTCTCATTTATCTCGGGTTCCAGTATGAATGGTTTTAATGGCCGTCCCTGCTTTTCATGACGCGGGGGCGGTCCCTTGTGACAACTGCATGACGACATACTCGGTATTTTTCATCCGCCAGTACTTTTCCTGCAGTTTCGCGACTGCTCTCGCTTCATGGCGTTTCCCTTCATTTGCAAAGTATTCCTCCACGGTTTGGATGATCGGTGCGGGATAAGCGAGATAGCTGAAAAATAAGCTTTTTTCATCTTCCTTAAGCGGAAAATAGCTGAAGTAGGTCTTCACCCAGTCCACGCAGTCGTCAAACCGGCTCGGATAGGAGTCGAGCGCCCGCGACAAGAAGGGAAGCAGGTCATAAAAAGGCGCAGCGGTTTTTGCCAGTTCGAAATTAGTGAAGTATCCGAGCCCGCGTTCATCGTACAGGAAATGCTCCGTTGAAATTTTTCCGTGGATGGTCACCGTTCTCGCTTTCTCCATCTCTTTCGATTGTTCATACCAGTTTTCCAGCTGCTGGATCGAGAATTTGAGCGCCTGGTTCGTTTCATTGTAAAAGGTGCAGTACAACAGGGCAAACGGGGACATATAGACCTGCTCTTCACACCGTTCAAGGAACTCTTCTAAAAAATCCTGCTGCCCGTACCAGCGGGAAAGGGTTTCTTCATAGTATTCCCGCCGTTTTTCTATTGAGACCTCCGTATCTTTGACGGACAAGCTGTGCAGGCGCGCGAGTTCCCTGAACATTTTTTGATGTTTCTCGCCGCGTGCTTCTTTTTCTTCGTTTGGCAGCCAGGGCATTAAATAGTACAATGCCCCGTTATACAGCACCCCGTAACGGCCGTCCAACGCGGGATAGACCGGGACAATACGGTTATACCCCCGCTGGTACAGGGACTGGACATGCCGGATAAATCCCATCCCGTTTTGCGGTGCAATTTTTTTTAAAGCAAAAATACCCTGGCCGGTATAAATTTTATACACTTTTCCGTACCGCCCGACATATTCAGTGTTCAGGCCGTAATGCTTCACAATCCGATTGATGTCCTGCTGCGAAAGGTCAGCCACCCGTTTCACCTTCTTAGAGCGTTACTCCTCAAAAATAGGCGCTTGCTCATTTTCATTCCCCGCTGGCGCCGCATTCGCCGCGGCTTGGACGCAGGCGCCTTCCGGGTTAGGAAGACTTTCATTTTGCTTGATGCCTGAACATAGACCGCTTTAGGCTAAGGAAGACGCTAAGTTTTGCCTGCTTCCTTCACACAGGCGCACGCCGGGTTAGGGAAGGCCCCGCTTTTGCACGCTTCCTTCACGGAAACACACTCTGAGTAAGGAAGACGCATATTTTGCAAGCTTCCTTTACGTGGTCAATTCTATGTTAACTCAGGCTCTGAATGCCAATGCATCTTCACCTGGACGCCCGTGCCTGTGAATGCCCGGGCTCAGTGATTTTTTTCGGCGCGCGCGTTGGCGGGAACGTACAGCACTTGCCCCTCATACACATCCTGGTTCACTTCCAAATGGTTCATCCTTAAAATCTGCTGGACATTGATATTGTATTTTTCAGCAAGCTGGTCGAGCGTCTCCCCGCTTTGGACGATGCAAACCTTTAACTTGGCAGGCTTTTCTTCATCTCTCCGGGCAAAAAAGTCGGCAAGTGAAATGGATTCGTATTTTTGCTTCTTTTTCTTCTTGGCAGCCGAATCCTTTTCTTCCGGCTCTTCCTCTGTTTTTCCTTCGCTTTCAGGCGACTCTTCCACCATCGTTTCGCCTTCGGTGCCAGAAGCGGATTCGTTTTTTTCAGGCGATTCTTGCTTGAGATAAGCAGAAGATTCATCTTCCATTGCTTTGCTCTCAATCCGGAAAACAGGTTCAGTCTTCCTGGAATCGTCCGGCTCAAGAGATTCTTCATTCAGCGCCGTTTTGCTCTCCGTCCGGGACACGGATGCGGTTTCTCCGGACAATTCCTGATCAGGATGCCATTCGTCCCGTACCGGATCTGCCTGCCATTCATTCCGCACTGATTCGCTTTCTGCTATTGATGCCGGTTCGTTTTTGCTGGAAAACTCCGGTTCCGCATGCCATTCATCCCGCGCCACTCCGCTTTCCGCCAACGATGCAGACTCATTTTTATCAGGTAACTCCGGGCCGGCCTGCCATTCGTCCTGCGCCGGTTCACTTTCCGCCAACGATGCCGACTCGTTTTTACCAGGAAAGTCCGCTTCGAAATGCCATTCATTCTGCACTGGTTCACTTTCCGCCAACGATGCCGATTCGTTTTTTCCGGAAAACCCCGGCTCCGCGTGCCACTCATCCCGCGCCACTCCGCTTTCCGCCAACGAGGCAGACTCATTATTACTGGAAAACGCCGGATCCCCATGCCATTCATCCCGTACCGGCGCGGTTGTTTCTGCCTGCCATGAAGCACTTTCCGGCCTTTTTCCGCCTGTTTCCGGCAAGAGGCTCTCCTCCTCCTCTTCTGGCAGTTCGACCGGTTCCAATACATTCAGTTCGTTTGTGAACGGTTCCGGCTGAGCAACCGATTCTTCCGGCACCACACGCGATTCAATTGTAAAAGGCGTATACAATTCCGGGTCAGCGTGAGATTCATCCTCTTCTGCTTTTTCCTCATCTGCACGAAAAGGCACTTCTTCAAAGCTTTCCGCTTCTTCCATAAAATGGCGGGGCAGTTCGGCGCTCTCTTCTTCTTGTTCCGCCAAGCCCCATTCGGAATGGCTGAAAGGCGCCTGATATGCTGCGTCCGGCTCATCCAAATATGTTTCCCTGCCGTTTAAATCCGGGTATGGCGCTGTTTCTGCTTCGTCTTCTTCCTCATCCCCGTCTTGCAATATTCCCTCAATCGCAATATCCGCATTGATTTTTAAACAATCGGTTCCGTGAAACTGATAGTCAAAACCTTCTATATTGACGTCCAGCTCCTCAATATCCGCAATTCTTGTCTTTGGAATGGTAACGTCTACCGGGAAAGATTGGTAAAATTCAAATATACCGTCTTCTTCCCGGTACTGGACCGACTGCACGTACTTCCTGAACAGCACATCTTCCCCTTCTTCTTCCCCGCAACCAATGTACTCCCCGGATAAATAGAGATTGCCTTTGATCACGACATACTGCTCCAATTCCTGTATGGTGATATGGGGATCCAATGATATCGATAAAAGTTCTTCAACTTCCTGTCCTTTTTTAAACCAAATCAATTCTTCTAATGAAAATCGTATGGACGATTGATTTTGCGGCAAAGCGGGTTCCTCCCTTCAATTCCTCCAAATCCCAATGAATATGTCATTTACACTGTATGAAGCAATCGGGGTTTTTATGATCGCAAAAAAACCGCAGCATCCGCAAATCACTTGAATGGCTTTTCTGCTACAATATTGGATGCGGTGAAAGATCGGTAAAAACTGGCCATCCGTTTTCAAAGTTACCCATTCAAAAACCGCAGGGCACCCAGCATGCTTTCCCTTATTGCCGTTTCTCTCACCCGCAGCGGACAAAACGCAAAAAACCGGCTCATCCGTTTTCGGACTTGCCGGTTCATAGCCGCAGGATTTACCCGCGGATTGCCTTAAATGTTTTTTCTGCTGCTTCGACGGTACGGTCAATATCGTCATCTGTATGCGCGGCGGACAGGAAGATGCCTTCGAATTGGGACGGCGGGAGGAAAATGCCGTTTTCTGCCATGCCACGGTAGTAGCGGGCAAACAGATCCAAATCCGAAGTTCTTGCTGATGCAAAATTATTGACTTCTTCATTGGTGAAAAAGATGCCAATCATCGATCCCGCCCGGTTAATGGTATGCGGGATGTCGTATTTCACCGCTGCCTCATGAAAGCCCTGTTCGAGGCGGTCTGCTTTTCGCCTGAACGCTGCATACGTTTCAGGTGTTAACTGCCGCAATGTTTCATATCCCGCCGTCATCGCAAGCGGGTTGCCGGACAAAGTCCCTGCCTGGTAAACAGGCCCGGTCGGTGCGATTTTTTCCATAATGTCGGCCCGTCCGCCAAATGCGCCGACAGGAAGGCCGCCGCCGATTACTTTGCCGAGGCAGGTCAAATCAGGCGTTACATCAAAATAGCCTTGTGCACAGTGATAGTCGACACGGAAACCGGTCATCACTTCATCAAAGATCAGGAGGGCGCCGTATGCTGATGTGACATCGCGCAACCCTTGCAAAAAGCCGGGCTTCGGCGGAACAACGCCCATATTGCCGGCAACCGGTTCGACGATGATGCAGGCAATATCTTCCCCGTACTGCTCGAATGCCGAACGGACGGCTTCCAGATCATTGTACGGGACGGCAATCGTGTTTTGCGCGATCCCGAGCGGCACGCCGGGGCTGTCCGGCAAACCCAGTGTAGCAACGCCCGACCCTGCTTTGATCAGGAGCGAATCGCCATGTCCATGGTAGCTGCCTTCGAATTTTAAAATTTTATTCCGGCCTGTATAACCTCTTGCCAGGCGCAAAGCACTCATCGTGGCTTCCGTACCGGATGAGACCATGCGGACAATTTCAATCGACGGCACGCGTTCTTTCACGAGTGACGCCAGTTTATTTTCCATGATCGTCGGCGTGCCGAAACTCGTCCCTTTTTCAGCCGTTTTTTTCAGGGCATCCACGACTTTGGGATTGGCATGGCCAAGGATGAGCGGCCCCCATGACAGCACGTAATCAATATATTCATTTCCGTCAATATCATAAATTTTTGCGCCTTTGCCGTGGTCCATAAAAATCGGGTTCATGCCGACCGCTTTAAAGGCACGGACAGGGCTGTTCACCCCGCCCGGCATTAATGTGACCGCTTCTTTGTATGCTTCGATTGAGTTTTCATATGAGCGCATCTTTCAACCTCCGTTTATTCCGCAAGCCAGCGGGCAATATCGAGTGAAAAATAGGTAATGATGAGATCGCAGCCGGCGCGTTTCATGCTTGTGATCATTTCAAGAACAATCGCTTTTTCATCAATCCAGCCGTTTTGTGCAGCGCCTTTTACCATAGAATACTCTCCGCTCACATTATACCCGACAACCGGGAGGCGGAATTCATTCCGCACATCACGGACGATATCAAGATAAGAAAGCGTCGGTTTTACGATCAGAAAATCCGCCCCTTCTTCCACATCCGACTGCGCTTCACGCAATGCTTCGAGCCGGTTGGCCGGATCCATCTGGTAGGTTTTCCGGTCCCCGAAAGCGGGGGTGCTGTCAGCGGCTTCGCGGAACGGGCCGTAAAAAGCGGATGCGTATTTGACCGCATAACTCATGATCGGCACATCTTCAAAGCCTGCTTCATCAAGCCCTTTGCGAATCGCTGTGACAAATCCGTCCATCATATTCGAAGGCGCAATGATATCAGCGCCTGCTTTTGCCTGGCTGATCGCCGTTTTCGCAAGCAGGTCAAGGCTCGGGTCGTTTAAAATTTTCCCGTCTTCCACAACGCCGCAATGGCCGTGATCGGTATATTCGCACAGGCAGGTATCAGCGATGACAATGATATCCGGGTAATTTTTTTTGATGAAACGGATGGCTTCCTGGACGATGCCGTGGTCGTGGTACGCTTCCGTTCCGGTTGCATCCTTATGGTTCGGTACGCCGAATAAAATGACGGATTTGATGCCGAGGGAAACAACTTCATCCATGATTTCATGGAGGCGGTCCAGCGACCAGTGGTACACACCCGGCATCGAAGCAATTTCATTTTTAACATTTTCGCCTTCAACAGCAAAAATCGGATAAATCAAGTCGTTCACTGTTACATTCGTTTCGCGCACCAAAGCCCGCATATTGGCGCTTTGGCGGAGCCTGCGGTGGCGGGCAAACTGCAAATCTTTCATTTTATTTCCTCCTAAACTGGTAGAATGCCGCAATGCATTGCATATGCACGACGGGCCGGCTTGTTGGCGATGATTGCGGCGGCGGGCACATCCCGCTTTTTCTATTTTTTCTTTGCGGTCAAGCGTCGCCCGGCTGTCCCCCGGGCAAACCATGCACGGCAACCGTCTGTCAGGCCGGCCGCTTCAATCCCGGGTTCTTGCCGGTTCTTGCTATTTTTCTTCTAAACGGACAAAATCGCATAATGCCCCAAGCATGGCCCCGACGGTGTATTCATCCGGGCAAACCGCTGCACGGCTTCCGGCTTTTTCCACTGCCTGCCTGGTTGAAGGGCCGATGACTGCGATCCGGGTTGAAAGCCCCGCGATATCTATGCCGTTTTCCTCAAGCGCGCCTTTAAAATGGTGGAAGGCGGAAGGGCTTAAAAACAGGGCAAAATCGATTGTTTCCCGCCCGAGCAAGCGGGCAAGCTTTTCTTTTGCCCCTTCTGGCATATACGTTTCATAGACAATCCATTCCTCTGCTATTATACCGCTTTTTCTTAGAAAATCCGCAATTTCTGTCCCGGCCAGGTTTCCTTTCGGGAGAAGGACGCGTCCTGCACGGTGCCCGCTCCGCATAAATTCCCGGGCAAAATCTTTTGCCGTAAACTTCCCGGGTGCAAAGGAAACCTTTAAACCGGACTGTTCCATACAGGCAGCCGTCTTTTTCCCCACGGCTGCCCAGTTTATGTTCAAATGCTCACATGCTATACCCGCACGGCTGCATGCTTCCAAAAAATAACGGACCCCGTTTTTGCTTGTAAACACAACCCAGTCGTATGCCGGCAGTTTTCGCAAAAATAAAGGTGCGGACGGGTCGGCATATGCACGGAAGGCAACCATCGGGAAGACAAAAGGGGTGCCGCCGAGCGCTTCAATTTGTGCTGCGAGCTTTTCGCCGTCTTTTCCGCCTCTTGTGACCAGAATGTTTTTTCCGCTTAAAGGCCCGTTTGCCGTCATGGCTGCCCGAGCTCCGCTTTCACTTGTTCAATCAGCGCCTTTGCCCCCTGCCGGCTTAAAATATCTGCCGCCTTTTCTCCGGCTGTTACCGGGTTGCGGGAGACAACCGTTTCTTTGTAAACCGTTTTGCCATCAGGGGAGGCGACAAGGGCCGTGAGGGAAATGCCTTCTGCCGTTTTCTTCGCAAGGCCGGCAATCGGTACCTGGCAGCCGCCTTCCATTTTATCAAGGAAGACGCGCTCCGCCCTTACTGTTTCCGCCGTTTCTGCGCTCTCAAGCTCCCGGAGCGCATCGAGCAGTTCCCCGTCATCAGCGCGGCATTCGACAGCCAGCGCGCCCTGCCCGATTGCAGGCAGGCAAATATCCGGGTCAAAAAATTCGGTGACGGTGTCCGCACTCCAGCCCATCCGTTTTAAACCGGCTGCCGCGAGGACGATCGCATCGTAATCCCCGTTTTTTAATTTTTCCAGCCTTGTATCAATATTGCCGCGAACAGACTTAATCCGGATATCGCTTCTTACGGCAAGCAGCTGGGCGCCGCGGCGGAGGCTGCTTGTCCCGACAACCGCCCCTTCCTTAAGGCCGGAAAAAGGGGTGCCATTTTTGGAAATCAATGCGTCCCGCACATCTTCGCGCTCCGGAATGCAGCCGATCACAAGCCCGTCCGGAAGCACAGCCGGCACATCTTTCATGCTATGTACAGCCATGTCAATTTCATGATGCAGCATGGCATCTTCAATTTCTTTGACAAACAGGCCTTTCCCGCCGACTTTGGACAGGGTGACATCGAGCACTTTATCGCCCTTTGTGATGATTTCCCTGATTTCAAAACGAAAAGGCAGCCCGAGCTGTTCAAGCTTCGCCACCACCCATTTCGTCTGCGTCAGGGCAAGTTTGCTCCGCCTCGACCCTACGACAATTGTTCTCATCCGGCAATCCTCCTAATAATACAAATGAAAATCCGATAATCCCGTAATTAGAAAAAAGTTAATCAAAATGATCAAAAAAGCGGCCGTATTCCAGTAAGCCAGTGTTTTTCCGAACATGCGGCGGCGTTCGCCGGCATACAGGAGAAAACTGTATACAAGCAGCACGGCAAACGAACCGACAATTTTCGGATCGAACCAGTGAATGGCCGGAAGCCGCAAGTATGCCCATTCCAACCCGAGAATCAGCCCGATCAAAAGGACCGGGACCGCAATGGCATTCATCCATTTCGAAAGCCGCTCCAGTTTTGCCAGATCATTCAGGCGCCAGATTCTGTGGCTCCATTTCTTTTCCTTCAGCCACTTATATTGTAATAAATACAGAATGGAAAAGACAAAGGACAGGGAAAACAGCACGTAAGCGATCAGCGTCATCGTAATATGCATGAGCAAAAGTTCCGATACCCTTCTCCCTGCCCCTTGTGAGACCTTCCCCGGCGCAAAAGCGTGGACCGTCATGATGAAAAAGCCGATGACGTTTGTAAAAAACACGGTAAAGTCAACGCGCAGCAGGCGGTTCAGGGCCAGAGACAGCGTCAGCAATGCCCATGCATAAAAATAAAGCCCCTCAGACAATGTCAAGACAGGGAACCGTCTGGTGTGGGCCATATATAAGATAAATATCAAAGTCTGCAATGCCCAGACAACGGAAAGAAAACGGAAGGCAGCCTTGTTGGCCTTCCGGTTCCGGTGGAGAAAGTCAAGAAAATAAAGCAAAATACTGGCGGCATACAGCAAAATCATGCCTTCATGCAGCCTGTCCGTCCATACGGCATACATTGCCGGGCTCTCCGGTTAACCCGAATAGGACGGGCGGACTGCATGCCGCGCCATTTCGGCTGCCGGCTCCGCTTGCCCCGTCTCTGTTTCTAAATTGAAAATTTGGCGGAACAGTTCCAGATTCCGGGCTGCATCCGGCGAACCCGCCATTTCTTTTGCCTGCAGAATCGGATCTTTCAGCATCTGGTTGATGATGCTTTTTGTATGTTTGCTGATGACTTTCCGTTCGCGTTCTGTTAAGTCCGGCAGCTTCCGTTCAATGCTTTTCATCGTTTCCGCCTGGATCGCGAGCGCTTTTTCCCGGAGCGCCGTGATCACCGGCACCACTCCGAGTGTATGGACCCATTCATTGAATGCGCAAACGGCATCGGAAATCATGTCCGCAATCTGCCGGGCAGCTTTTTCCCGTTCTTTCAGATTGGCTTCCACGATGCCTTCCAGGTCGTCAATATCATACAGGAAAACGGATTCAAGGGACGCGGCTTCCGGATCAATATTGCGCGGCACGGCAATATCCACAAGCAGCAGCGGGCGCCCGTTCCGTTTCTTTTCAATGGGTTTCAGCATATCTGCTGTAAGGACGTACTCTTTTGCCGAAGTGGAGGTGATCGCGATATCCGCATCCAAAAGCGCGGTTTCCAAAGATGACAGCCCGAGTGCCTCGCCATGGAAGCGTGCGGCAAGGCGCCCGGCTTTTTCCGGCGTGCGGTTGATGACGGTAATCCGAGTGGCGCCGCTGCCGTGAATGTTTTCCACAGCCAGTTCGCCCATCTTGCCGGCGCCGATGATGGCCACTTTTTTATCAGCCATGCCGCCGAAAATTTTCTTCGCAAGCTCCACAGCCGCATAACTGACCGAAACGGCATTGGAAGCAATTTCCGTTTCTGTATGGGCTTTTTTTGCCAGTGTAACCGCATCTTTGAACAAGCGGTTAAAAATGGTGCCGGTTGAACCGGATGCTTGGGCCAGCAGAAAACTGTCTCTCACCTGCCCGAGAATTTGCGTTTCGCCAAGCACCATCGAGTCAAGCCCGCAAATCACTTTAAACAAATGCGCAATGGCTTCGTTGTCTTCGTAAATAAGCAGATAGGGGGCAAATGCTTCCTTATCTATCCCGAACCATTCCGACAAAAAATCTTTAATATAATAACGCCCGGTATGCGCCTGGTCGGCGACCGCATAAATTTCCGTACGGTTGCATGTAGACACGATGACATTTTCCAAAATGCTCTTTTTCTTTTGCAGCGCCGCCATCGCATCCGCGAGGTCCGCCTCATCAAATGACAGCTGTTCGCGGATTTCAACCGGCGCAGATTTATAGTTTAAACCGACAGTAAGTATTCTCATTGTTGCCCTCCGGCACCCCCATTTTATCTTGCCAAATGCATAGGATTGAATGTTGATCTATGTTAAGATGAATAAAAGAAAAAAGCTCGTTTTTCCCATTTGGCATAATAACCATTCCTACCTGTAAAATAGCAGAAACAGGCGATGGTTTCAAGCAACTAGATTGAAGGAAAGAAGTGTGTCCCATTGAAAAGCCGCAAAATTTTTTCCGCGATTATCCTGATCGGGTTCGGCCTGTATTTTTATTTGCAGCGTTTTGACCTTACCGGCATGAAGGATTACTTTACATGGCCGACGCTGTTGATCATTGTCGGGCTCGCTTTTTTAGGCGAAGGCTACTGGGGCCGGGACGAGGAATCGATTTTGCCGGGGGTCATTCTCGTCGGGTTCGGCCTCCACTTCCACCTTGCCGGCAAAATCGCAATTTGGCCGGACAATATCGGGGTCTTTGTTCTCATCATTGCCATCGGTTTTTTGCTCCGTTCGCAAAAAACTGGGGATGGCACGTTTTACGGCCTGCTGTTTCTCGTGCTGTCCATCCTGCTCCTGTTTTCCGATAAAGTGATGGGGTGGTTCGGCCTTGTCGAGAACAATGTTTCTTCCCTGATCAATTTCTGGCCGGCCGTGCTTGTCGTTATCGGCGTCTACCTGCTGTTTGCGAAAAGAAGGGGGCGGAAATAACCCGCCCGTAAAAGCCGGGCATTCAAACAGCCCGTGCGCCCGAAAAAAACGGCCAGGCGATTCCCACCGGCAAATTCCGGGGAGGGGCCGCTACAAGCCCGGCTGAATAAATACTATTTCGGATGCGGTCCCGAAGCCTGCAGAAAAGCCCGGCGCCCACATTGGCCCCGGGCTTTTATTCACTTGATTCTTTCCATCAGGGAAGCCCACACTTTGTCCTTCCCCTCTCCTGTTTCAGATGAAAATAAAATGATTTCGTCTTCTTTTTCCAAATTCAGCGTTTCTTTTGCCGTTTTCAAATGGGATGCCCATTTGCCTTTCGGGATTTTATCGGCTTTTGTGGCCACGATGATACACGGGATTTTGTAGTACTTTAAAAAATTGTACATCAGACAGTCGTCGTTTGTCGGCGGATGCCGGACATCCACAATGAGCACGACCGTCTTCAGCTGTTTTCTTGATGTCATGTACGCCTCAATCATCTGGCCCCATTTTTCCCGTTCTTTTTTCGACACCTTCGCAAACCCGTAGCCGGGAACGTCGACAAAGTACAATTTGTTTTCGATTTTGTAAAAGTTCAGCGTCTGGGTTTTCCCCGGCTTGGAAGAGGTCCGGGCAAGGGCTTTGCGGTTGATCATTTTATTAATAAAGGAAGACTTTCCCACATTTGATCGGCCGGCAAGCGCAATTTCCGGCAAATGCCCTTCCGGATATTGCTCCTGCCGCACCGCGCTGATGACCAGTTCTGCCTCCGTTACTTTCATTTCTCCTCACCTGCAATGGCAATTTCAATGACTTCATCCATATGCGTGACCGGGTAAAAATGGAGATCCCCGCGCACGCTTTCCGGAATGTCATCCAAATCTCTCTCATTTTCTTTCGGAATAATAATTTTTTTCAGCCCCGCTCTATGTGCGCCGAGCGATTTTTCCTTCAATCCGCCGATCGGGAGTACTCTGCCGCGCAGGGTGATTTCGCCTGTCATCCCGACTTCCTTATGCACGGCATGCTTCGTCAGTGCGGAAATCAGGGCGGTTGCAATCGTGATCCCGGCAGAAGGGCCGTCCTTCGGCACAGCGCCTTCCGGAACGTGGATATGAATATCATACTTTTCATGGAAATCCGGCGCAAGCCCGAGTGTTTCCGCTTTGGAGCGGACAAAACTGAAGGCGGTCTGGGCGGACTCTTTCATCACATCCCCAAGTTTTCCGGTCAGGACCAGCTTTCCTTTCCCCGGTGAAAGCGACACTTCGATCTGAAGTGTATCGCCGCCGACGGTCGTGTAGGCAAGCCCGGTCGCCACGCCAACCTGGTCTTCCATTTCGGCCTGCCCGTAATGGAAAAGCGGCTTTCCCAGAAAGTCAACGATATTTTTTGCTGAGACCGTGACCCGTTTTCTTTTCCCGGATACAATGACTTTCGCCGTTTTCCTGCAAACTTCGGCCAATCTCCGTTCCAGTCCGCGCACGCCTGCTTCGCGCGTATAGCGGCGCACGATCAGGCGGAGAGCCTCCGCATCCACCCTCAGCTGATTGCGGGCAAGCCCGTTTTCTTTTATTTGCTTAGGGAGCAGATGGGACTTGGCAATTTCAATTTTTTCCAATTCCGTATAGCCGGAGATCGAAATGATTTCCATCCGGTCGCGCAAAGGGCCGGGAACTGCAGACAGATCGTTGGCCGTTGCAATGAACATCACTTTCGACAAATCATACGGCTCTTCAATAAAATGGTCGCTGAACGCATGGTTCTGTTCCGGATCAAGCACCTCAAGCATCGCTGCTGAGGGGTCGCCGCGAAAGTCGCTGGCCATTTTATCGATTTCATCGAGCAAAAAAACCGGATTTATCGTGCCGGCTTTTTTCATGCCCTGGATGATCCGCCCCGGCATTGCGCCGACATATGTTCTGCGGTGGCCGCGGATTTCCGATTCGTCCCTCACGCCGCCGAGCGAAACGCGGACAAATTTTCTGCCCAAAGATTTTGCAATTGACCGTGCCAGGCTCGTTTTCCCGACACCCGGAGGCCCGGCAAGGCAAAGGATCGGCCCCTTGATCGACCGGGTCAGCTGCTGCACCGCCAGGTATTCAAGGACGCGCTCCTTCACTTTTTCAAGGCCGTAGTGGTCTTCGTTCAAAATCTTTTCCGCTTTTGCGACGTTGAGGTCATCTTCTGTAGCGTTCGACCACGGGAGCGTGATCAGCCAGTCCAAATAATTGCGGATCACCGCGCTTTCAGACGAAGCGGCCGGAATTTTTTCATACCGGTCCAATTCTTTGAACGCGGTATTGGCCACATGCTCGGGCATGCCGGCATTCAGAATTTTTTCGCGCAGCTCATGCACTTCCGCCGTTTTGCCTTCTTTATCCCCGAGTTCTTTCTGGATGGCTTTCATTTGTTCCCGCAAATAATATTCTTTTTGCGTCCGCTCCATCGACTTTTTCACTTGCTGGCTGATTTCTTTTTCAAGCTGCAAAATTTCCTGTTCATTTTTGATCAGCCCGATCAGCTTTCGAATTCTTTCTTTTATGTCAATCGTTTCGAGAATGTCCTGCTTTTGCGGAAGGCGGAGCGGCAAATGGGATGCGATAATATCGGCCGCCTTGCCCCCGTCTTCCATATCGGAGACCGCTTGGAAGGTTTCACCCGAAATTTTTTTCGACTGGCTGATGTACTGATTGAAAAATTCGAGCATCGTGCGCATCAACGCTTCCGTTTCTGCATCCGGCAGAAACCGCTCATCAAATGTTTCGACTTCGACGGAATAGAAGGTGCCTTCATCTTCAAAAGATACAATTTTTGCGCGCCGCACGCCTTCCACGAGCACGCGGATGGTCCCGTTCTGCAGTTTCATCATCTGGTTCACTTTTGTGAGCGTTCCGGTTTGGTATAAATCTTCCTGTTTTGGTTCTTCGATGGAAACGTCTTTTTGTGTCGTCATGAAAACTTCGCTGCCATGCATCATGGCGTTTTCAAGGGCCTGTACAGAGTAGTCCCGGCCGACGTCCAAGTGCAAAACCATCGATGGATACACAAGAATCCCCCGTAAAGGAAGCAAAGGAACTGTGTATGCGGATTGTGTTGTCATCTCAGCACCCCTATCTTGATACGTCTTTAGGGGGCCTGTCCATTAACCCCCTATGAGCGCATTGTCGTTAAAATGTTTCTTTAATGCGATATCCAGGACTTCTTCAAGCTGCCGGACCGGAACGATCGCAATGCCGGTGATTTCCTTGAATGAGGCCTGCATGTTTTCGGCAGGAATGATCACCGTTTTGGCGCCTGCCTGTTTTGCTGCTTTTATTTTGGCATACACGCCGCCGACCGGTTTGACCTTGCCGTGCAGGCTGATTTCCCCTGTCATGGCTGCTGTCTGGTCAACAGGAATTTTATAAATGGCGGAATAAATGCCGCATGCCATCGCAATCCCGGCGGAAGGGCCGTCAACCGGAATCCCGCCCGGAAAATTGACATGGAGGTCATACTGGTCAGCGGGCACACCCATCGTCCGTAAAACGGTAATGACGTTTTCGGCGGAACCTCTCGCCATGCTTTTTCTGCGGACCGATTTCCCTTCGCCGCCGATGCTCTCTTCGTCCACAATCCCGGTAATGTTGACGCTGCCCTTTTCTTTTGCCGGAATGGCCGCCACTTCAATTTCAAGAAGTATCCCTGTGTTCGGCCCGGTTACGGCAAGCCCGTTGACAAGGCCGGCCGCCGGCTGTTCAGGGGCCCTTTTCTCATAGCGCGGCGACAACTGGCTGGCTGTTGCCACCCATTCCAGGTCCTCCTCCCGGATAAAATCCTGTCCTTCCTGGATCGCAAGTCCTGCAGCAATTTGCACCATATTGACCGCTTCCCTGCCGTTTTGGGTATATTGCGCCAAAATGTCCAGGCCGTTTTCGCTGATTGCCATATGGATTTTATCAGCTGCCTTTTTTGCAACCTGTTTAATTTCGCTGCGGTCAAGTTCGCGAAAAAACACTTCCATGCAGCGCGAACGGATGGCCGGCGGAATTTCGTTCGGCGTTCTGGTCGTTGCGCCGATCAGCCGGAAATCCGCAGGCAGCCCGTTTTGGAAAATATCATGGATATGATGCGGAATTTCCCGGTTTTCAGGATTGTAATACGCACTTTCCAAAAAAACTTTCCTGTCTTCCAGTACTTTCAATAATTTATTCATTTGAACCGGGTGCAATTCCCCGATTTCATCAATAAACAGGACGCCGCCGTGGGCAGAGGTGACCGCACCCTGCTTCGGCTGCGGGATGCCGGCCTGCCCCATGGCGCCCGCCCCCTGGTAGATTGGGTCGTGAACGGAACCGATTAAAGGATCGGCAATGCCCCTCTCATCAAAGCGGGCTGTTGTGGCATCCAGTTCAACAAAAACAGCGCCGTGTTGAAAAGGGGATTTCGGATTTTTTTTGGCTTCCTCAAGCACAAGCCGGGCCGCTGCCGTTTTGCCGACACCGGGCGGCCCGTAAATGATACAGTGTTGCGGGTTCGGGCCGCAAAGCGCCGCCCGCAGCGCTTTAATGCCGTCTTCCTGGCCCACAATATCCGCGAACGCTGCCGGGCGGACGCGTTCCGAAAGCGGCACAGATAAAGAAATTTCCCGCAGTTTCCGCAACTGTTCCATTTCTTTTTTCGATTCCCTGTCTATCGTCATTTTTTGTGTTTTTTGGCTTTTTAACAAGTTCCAAAAGTAAAGCCCGATTATGACCCCGAAAAATAACTGGATCAATAAGGCAATCCCCGTCCAATTCATCCTATTCCCTCCAAGCATTTCAGTTGCAGCCTGATCATGCCGCTTCCTTATTTACCTAGTATCTCCGGCTGCCGGAGGGAATAAACGGGGATTTCTGAAAACCGGGAACGGGTAAGTGGAAGAAAAAAAGGCAAGCGCACCGCTCGCCCTTTGCTTCTTTATTCTGCTTCGCTTTTCATTTTGCCGGCGCTGTGCCAATACCGAGAATTTAACCCTGCTGCCGGAGGCCGGTTCCTGCTCAAAAAGAATGTTCACGCCGGATTGCCGGCGGGCAGCCCGGCTCCGTTTTATTTATGCCGATTTTGTCTGGTCGCTGCCTTCAATGACTGTGCCGTCTTTCAGCACAAGCCGCGGGAATTCTTTGTCCAGGACGGATTCTTTTGTGACAATACATTTTTTAATATCTTCCCGGGACGGCAAGTCGAACATCACATCGAGCATAATGCCTTCAATAATGGAACGCAGGCCGCGTGCACCCGTTTTTCTTTCGATCGCTTTTTTCGCGATTTCCTTCAGCGCATCCTGTTCGAATTCCAATTCTACATGGTCGAGTTCCAACATTTTTTTATACTGCTTGACCAGCGCATTTTTCGGTTCGGTCAAAATTTTAATCAATGCCTCTTCGTCCAATTGTTCCAAAGTGGCAATGACCGGAAGGCGGCCGATGAATTCCGGAATCAGCCCGAAAGAAAGCAAATCTTCCGGCAGTACCTGCTTCAGGAGCGATTTTTCATCGAGTTCGTCATTTTTTAAATCGGTGCCGAAACCGATCACTTTTTTGCCGAGGCGGCGTTTAATGATCTGGTCGATGCCGTCAAACGCACCGCCGCAAATAAACAGAATATTGGTTGTGTCAATCTGGATAAATTCCTGGTGCGGATGTTTGCGCCCTCCTTGAGGCGGAACGCTCGCAACCGTGCCTTCCAAAATTTTCAGGAGCGCCTGCTGCACGCCTTCACCGGAAACATCGCGCGTAATCGAAGGGTTTTCCGATTTACGGGCAATTTTATCAATCTCATCAATATAGATGATGCCTTTTTCCGCTTTTTCCACATCATAATCAGCCGCCTGGATCAGCTTTAACAAAATATTTTCGACGTCTTCTCCAACATAGCCGGCTTCCGTCAGCGATGTGGCATCGGCAATCGCAAACGGCACATTCAAAATGCGTGCCAGCGTTTGCGCAAGCAACGTTTTCCCGCTCCCCGTCGGCCCGATTAAGCAAATATTGCTTTTTGCCAGCTCTACTTCATCAATTTTGCTGTTGGAATTAATCCGTTTATAATGGTTATATACGGCAACCGCAAGCGATTTTTTCGCCTGTTCCTGGCCGATTACATATTCCGCAAGAATTTCACGGATTTCATGCGGTTTCGGAATGTCTTTGAATTCCACTTCTTCTTCCGTGCCAAATTCCTCTTCAACAATTTCCGTGCACAATTCAATGCATTCATCACATATATACACACCCGGACCAGCGACCAATTTTCGCACCTGGTCCTGCGATTTTCCGCAGAAAGAACATTTTAACTGCTGTTTTTCATCGCTGAATTTGAACATTCCATTCACCCCTTATATTGTACTTCTTCCACTCCATTGGCAGTTCCTGAAATAACAGGAACCCTTCATGACTCCCGCTTACCATTATACAAACCCCTTTTGCTGTGATTTGTATATGGATTGTATCACAAAACTATGGTGGCAGGAAATAAACTGCTTATATCATTCTCCATGCATATGTAAAATTCCTGTCTACTCCAGATTTTCCCAAAAACCAGACAAATATTCTTCTCCATCCTGAAAAATTGCACCGCTAAGTTTCTGGTGCGCTTCTCTTACAGTATAGGCTTCTATGTATTTTTTTGGCACAGCCCGCAGGTTAGAAAACAAGACACGAGCCAGTGCCGTGCCTTGTATTTCTATTTATATTATGCAACAGTTTTGCTGTTTTGCACAAGAAAATCGATCGCTTTGCGCGCTTTCAGATCGGCTTTGATGCCATCCGTAGAACCGAGCACCCGCCTGATATCTTCAACGGGCATGCCGTACATTTCGGACATGCGTTTCAGTTCTTCATCCACTTCTTCATCGGATACTTCAAGCTTTTCCGCATTGGCAATCGCTTCAAGCGTCAGATTAAAGCGGACGCGTTTTTCCGCATCTTCTTTCATCTGATTGCGGAGCGCTTCTTCATTCTGGCCGGAGAACTGATAGTAAAGTTCAAGGTTCAGCCCCTGGGCACTCAGGTTTTGTTCGAATTCTTGCAGCATGCGGTTCAATTCCGTATTGATCATCGCTTCCGGAATGTCCATTTCCGCATTTTCCGCTGCTTTTTCGACCACTGCATCTTCAACCGCGTGTTTTGCCGCATGTTCTTTCGATTCTTTTAAGTCTTTTTTGATTTTTTCTTTTAATGCATCCAGCGTTTCCACTTCGTCATCCGCATCCTGCGCGAATTCATCGTCCAGTTCAGGCAGGTGTTTCGCTTTGATTTCATGGACTTTTACCTTGAAAACAGCTTTTTTGCCTGCAAGTTCACTAGCATGGTATTCTTCCGGGAAAGTGACTTCGATTTCTTTTTCATCGCCGGTTTTTACGCCTACTAATTGTTCTTCAAAACCCGGGATGAAGTTGCCCGACCCAAGTTCAAGCGAATAGTTTTCCGCAGATCCGCCTTCGAACGCTTCGCCGTCAACGAATCCTTCGAAGTCGATGACAACCGTGTCGCCCATTTCCGCTTCGCCGTCTTCCTTGATCACGAGTTCGGCAAGGCGTTCCTGCAGTTTCTTCAATTCTTCTTCCACGTCTTCGTCCGTTACTTCTGTATCCGGTTTTTCGACTTCAAGGCCTTTGTATTCGCCAAGTTTTACTTCCGGTTTCACGGTAACAGTCGCTTTAAAGATTAACGGTTTGCCTTTTTCCATTTGTTCGACATCAATATTCGGCGTATCGACCGGTTCAATGCCGGTTTCTTCGATCGCTTTTTCGTATTCGCCAGGCACGATCATATCCAGTGCATCCTGGTAAAGAGATTCCACACCGAAACGTTTTTCAAATAAAGGACGCGGGATTTTCCCCTTCCGGAAACCCGGGACATTGATTTGTTTTACTACTTTTTTGAAGGCTTTATCCAGACTTTTATCAACCGTTTCAGCATCTACTTCAACTGTCAGGATCCCCTGGTTTCCTTCAGTTTTTTCCCATTTTGCTGACATACCTTTCCCTCCAACAATCTATAAATAATAATGTAATAATAGGAAATAGACCGGGTCTGTTTCCTGATTCCCTTGTCTATTGCTTTTTTCAAATACGGATTGAAAAAAGACAGTTTACAACCATTTAATTATAACACAGCTTTTTTGTCTTTCAATGATGAGCCTACAGATTCGGCAAAGAAATTTCCTCAAGGCTTTCGAGATAGCGGACGGCCTCAAGCAGCGCATCCGGCTCCACCGAATAGTACATCGCGATTTTATCCAAATACGCTTCCTGCCCGAAAAGCTTCAGGCCCATGCTGTAATAGGCAGCCGCCCACAGCGAGGGATCTTCCGGCTCCGGTTCAAACGGATACAGCAGGAAAAAGTGCCGATCCAAAACCGTTTTAACTTGGGCAAAAAGGGTCGGATTTTTTTGTTCGACATCCCTTGAAAGCCGCGTAATCAAAAGATTGTACAGCTGCGTTTCAAAAATCGGCAAAAGATGCGCGGGATTTACGGCGCCAGCCTTGCCGAGTTTTTGCACTTCGAATTCATCCGTGATCCCCTGTTCTTTTAAAACATTCAGCAAAAGGGTCTGGATAAACGGATGTTCGTCCGGATCCCGGATATACGCCCGGATTTCATCGAGATACGGGCGTATATTTTCATGCACCAGATGCGAAACCCGCAAGATTTGTTCTTCCTGGTTCTCGGTTTCAAAAAGTTTGCGGCCTGTCTGCCCGGGCTCCTGTTCCGGTTTTGGCATCTGCATCCGCTTTTCACTGAAAGCGAGCAGTTTTTCATAATGGTCCAGCTTGTCCGGCGGGGCTTCTTTTTCTTCCAGCAGGGCATGCAGGGTGCTGCTGATTTCTTCATGTTCACCGAGCTGCACAAGAATCATGAGAAACAGATCGAGAATTTCGAAGTAATCGCCGGTTCCTTCACGAAGCATTTGCCTGCCCTGTTCTTTCGCTCTTTCATAATCGCCGGCTTCATAGAGTGCAATCATGTAGGCGGTCCCGATCTCCCCATCGTCATGGTCAAGCCGGCGTGCCTGGCGAAGCAGCGCGGCAGCTTCTTTATATTCTTTTTGGCTGATGGATTCGAGTCCCCGCTCCAAGAGGCGTTCTTTCAGACGAGGGAACGGCACCACATTGCTTTTTCCGTTTTTCATTGTCCATTCCGCCTTTTTTTAGATCGTCACTAGTGTAGCATGAACCGGTTTTTTTGCAAAGGGATTATACTGCCGGGGGGCTTTCCATTATGAAAAAAGCCAAACACAGAAAGCCATAAAGCTTCCGTGTCCGGCTTGCTTATTTCTTATCCGGCCTGATATCGTGAATGTCCTCTTCCTCAGCCATTTCCGTGCCGTAAGCAAGGCGCTGGTTTTGCCTTTTTGCCGTTTTTTCGCCGCTTGGGGCATCATGTTGCAAAAACCTGTGCACGAATACTTCCGCAGCCGAAATCAGGCAGGCGGCAATGATGCTGCCCCATGCAATTTGCAAATAATTGTCAAGCACCACGTTCCCGAAAATCCAGACACTGACATAAACAAGCAAAAAGTCGACAACTGTTGCTTTCCAGTTCCCGATGCGCGGTAAAAGGAGCACATCCCCGACAACATAAGACACAATTGTTACAAGCAGGCTGAACGATAAAATATCTGTGATCGTCGCATAGAAAAAGAAGTCAAGCGCAACCGCAAAAGCGACGATGCACGTGATAAATTTTGCCAGTAAAACCATTGCATTCCGCATTCCAGTTCCTCCCTTAAACAGGCAGTTTTACTTATAGTTTGTCCAAATGAAAAAGGATTGAAACATATTGTGATGATTTAAAAGAAGAAAAAAGGGGTAAAGCTATAACAAGTCTACACATGACGGAGGGATTCGATGAAAAGGTCAACGATGAATCTGATTTCAGGCACTTTGCTTTCCGCCGGGGTAGCCGTGCTGGCCATGGCCGCTTGCAACAAACGGCAAAAAGATTCGGCTGAAACTTGGGAAGACACGGATATGAGAAACAGCAAAAAAATCGACCGGATGGAAAGTGTGGATGCAGACAAAGTGCCGGAAGAAAAAGGACTTACACAGCTGGACTCCACATACCGTTCCGAATGGATCGCAAACGGATTTCCGCAAACCCATAAAGAAATGAAAGAACTGGAAAAAGAAGGGCAAAAATCATAACTGCTCTTTCCGCCATTTTACACAAAAGGCCGGGCAACAAGGGAAAATCCCTGCTGCCCGGCCTTTTTGCGGTTATACGCTACGTCCCAGGAGGGATTCGAACCCCCGACCTGCGGCTTAGAAGGCCGATGCTCTATCCTGCTGAGCTACTGGGACACTTTAAAATGGTTTGTTGTCAAATATTTTCCATTTCAATCAAAAATCACTTGAAAACAAACCTTATAAGGTTTGTTACGAACATATTTCATTTTAATCAGCAGGTGGGCAAATGTCAATCATGAATTTGAAAAAAAACACGATTTTTTCCTGCAACGGGCGGGTGCAGCAGCAGGCAGCGGTTTCCGCAACCGGATTGGCCCGGCTTCGTACCCGCCTTGCTCTGCAGCCGGAGTTCCCGGCGTCATAACGAGAATTCCTGGCGTAAATCCTCAAGTTCGCGGTGCTTGTCCGTATAAAATGAAACACGGATCGTATTTCCGTTTTTCTCCACAATCGCATACGTCCGTTCCGTCCTGCCCCTTGGCATCAAAAGGCTGCCGGGATTCAGGAAAAGAGTATTTTCAATCAGCTCGGCACCGAGAATATGGGAGTGCCCGAAAAAAACAAAATCCGCCCCCACTTCTTTTGCTTTATAAGACAAATTCAACAGGGTCATTTTTACATTATAATGGTGGCCGTGGGTGACAAATATTTTGCTGTCCCCAATTTCTTTCGTGATATCAAGCGGAAATTTCCGCTCATAATCGCAATTGCCGCGCACGGTTAAAAAGTCCCGGATGGCCTCCTCGTCCGCACGCAACTCCGAATCGCCGCAATGGATCATCGCGTCCATTTCCCCAACGTACCGCCGTTTAAGCTCGAGCAGCTCTTCCGTAAGTCCGTGGCTGTCACTTGCAATCAGCAGTTTCATTTTTTGCCTTCCTCCCCTAAAATCGAATACAGTGCATCCGAAAGTTTCGCCAGTGCATGGGCACGGTGGCTGATTTTATTTTTTTCTTCGGCAGAAAGCTGGGCAAGCGTTTTTCCGGACGAAAGCATAAAAATGGGATCGTACCCGAATCCGTTCTCTCCGATCCTTTCCCGCGTGATCCTTCCCTGAAGCGTTCCGGAAACCGTAAATGTTTCTTTTCCGGGGCGCGCAACCGCAAGTGCACAATAGAAAGAAGCTGTACGTTTTTCATTCGGTACCCCTTCAAGCTCGGAAAGCACCTTATCGATGTTTGCCTCATCATTTTTCTCTTTCCCTGCGTAGCGTGCAGAAAAAACCCCCGGCCTGCCGCCAAGCGCATCGATCATAAGCCCCGAATCATCGGCAATCGCCATCATGCCGTATGCATTGGCCGCCGCTTCCGCTTTTAAAATCGCATTTTCTTCAAACGTTTTCCCCGTTTCCTCTACGTCCGGTGCGCCTTCCATATCCAAAAGCGTTTTAACCTCGAGCCCGAACCGGGAAAATAAAGCTGCAAATTCTTTTGCTTTGCCTTTGTTTTTTGTTGCAATTAAAACAGCCGCCAATTTTCTCCCCCTTTACCGGAAATGTAGTATGTATGCACGATACAAATAAGAGGTAGTCTGGCTACCCCTTTTGTCTCATATTCTATAGTATAACAAAAAAACGATGCTAAAAACTACCCGTGTTGACTTTTTCCGGCCTTGTCACCGGTTCTGAAACCGATTTTCCGTCTTCCGTAACAACCTTTGTACTGCCGTCCACTTCGACTGCAACGCTTTTAATCCCTTTTTGCTCTGTCAGCGTCAGGACGAGCGGCTCCAGCACTTCGTTTGAGATCATCTTTTTATCGAGGCTCCCTAAAATTTCTTTATTAAAATCAAGCGTCACTTTCCCGTTTGCAATTTCCGGCTGTTTCTTCAGTTTGACATCGTCCATGAATCCGGACACAAGATGGGAACCCGGGGAAGGACCTTTGACCAGTTCTTCAACCGCTGCTGCCACATCGTCCTTGCTGCTGTTCGCAACACGCTTTGTTACCGGCACATAATAGCTTTGTCCGCCTGTTTCCGCCAAATAATAAACGGTGACCGGATGGGTATTTGTAATATCGGCAACATACTTTGTATCTGTATTGATGCCTGCTTCCCTTGTCAAACCGCCCGGGCTTACCGGTGTCCCTGCAACCGGCATCGCCTTCAGTTTTTTGCCGTTCATTTTAAGCGAGACTTTTTGAATGGAGTCGAACTGGGTCAGCGTCCATGTGACCGATTCCAATATTTTTTGTTCATCGTGCGCTTGATAGTCTTTAAAATCCCCCGAAAAATCGACCGTCGCCAAACCGTCTTTCACATCTACCGACAACTGCGTATTCGCAGGAAGCACCGCGCGGAAGCCGTTCGGCAGCAAATTGGAAACCGGGCCGTCCTGCACGAGGTATTCCAGTGCCTGTTTTGCAATGCTTTTGCTTTCAGGCAAGGCGATCGTTTGCGGAACGACATAACCATTTTTGTCAATCAAATACAGTTCTGTCAGCACCTGCCCTTTCTTTGCTGTTGCGGTTTGTTTGGTCCCATCTTTTACAGAAACACTTTGATGCGGATCGATTTTTTCCGGCTGCTTCTCAGGCAGCAGGCTGCAACCCGAGATCCAGATGCCGCATGCCGCAAGCGCCAGGGCAAACTTGCCGGCTGCCTTTATCTTTTTTGCCATCCCTTTCCCCTCCCGAAGACTGTTTGTACTACTATGTATACTGGCTTTCCGCAAATTTAGACCGGACATGCAAAAATTTCCGGGGCAGAATAAAAACGGCACGCTTTTCCATAATAAAAATACAGCTGAACAGGAGAGATTGATTTGGACCAGACACTGGGCGTCCATGAAACGCTTGATATGCACGAAATATTAATGTTTAAAAACATCTGTTTAACAAAATCCGCAACCATGTCGGCCATTGCCGTTTCTATGCGGACTTGGGCTAAGGCAAAACAAAAAACCATCCAATCAGGAGAGCGTCTCCCCTAATTGAATGGTTTCCACACAAGTAATATCCTGTTCAAGCCAGTCTGATGCAAGCGCGGCAAATATTTTGCTCGAGCCGGTGGTGTAAAAGCGGTGCTTCTGCCGCGTGTCTTCCATATTAAAAAGGTCGTGGAAGTAAAGAAGCGTGCTTACTTCGCGCGCGGTTTCCTCCCCGGAACTGATGACCGAAACGCCCGCGCCCATCACGTTTTTGATAATCGGCCCGAGGAGCGGATAATGGGTACACCCGAGAATGACTGTGTCAATGCCGCAATTTTGGATCGGATACAAGGTTTCGGCGACAATTTTTTTGGCAATCGGGCTGTTGTACTGGCCGCTTTCCACAAGCGGGACAAATTTCGGGCAGGCAAGCGCTGTAATCCTGACTTTTTTATTGATGCTTTTTAACGCCCGTTCATACGCCTGGCTTTTAATCGTGCCGACCGTGCCGAGCACGCCGATCCGGAAATTTTTTGTATGTTTTAAAGCGGCCCGCGCGCCGGGATAAATGACGCCGAGAACCGGAATCTTCAGCTCTTCCCTGACTTCGTCCAAAATCACTGCCGTAGCCGTATTGCAGGCGATGACCAGCATTTTAATTTGTTTGTCCATCAGAAAACGGATCATCTGCCAGGTGAATTTTTTGACTTCTTCCACCGGCCGCGGTCCGTACGGGCATCGTGCTGTGTCGCCCACATAATAAATGGTCTCATTCGGAAGCTGGCGCATCATTTCCTTTGCCACGGTCAGGCCGCCAACCCCCGAATCAATCACGCCTATTGGTGCATTCAAACTTCTCGCCTCATTCTGTCTTCATTTCCTGATGCAACTGCAGCAAGTTGCTTTTTAATTTGACCAGCTCATCCGGTGAAAAATGGCTCAGCACACCCTGCAGGTAAGCTTGCCGTTTCCGGATCACTTCGCCGATTAATACCCGCCCTTTTTCCAGTAAATGAATGCGGACAACCCGCCGGTCATGCGGATCTTTTACGCGTCTGACGAGTTCATTTTTTTCCATCCGGTCAATCAGGTCCGTCGTTGTGCTGAAAGCCAGATACATCCGGTTCGACAGTTCCCCGATCGTCATGTCGCCTTCTTCAAAAAGCCATTGAAGCGCCAGAAACTGCGGCGGCGTGATTTTATAATCGCTTAATAATTCACGGCCCTTTTGCTTGACAATGCCGGATATGTAACGCAAATCTTTTTCAATCTGTGCCACAACTTCCGGATCATGTATGTATGGTTGCTGTTCCATGTCCAAAGCGGCCCCTCTCTCAAAAATACGGTGATGACTGTTTTACTATAAGCTATTTTGACCCTTTTCACCCGAAATTTCAAGAAAGAGTTTCACATAGGCTTTCGTTCCATTGCTTTCCAAGTAAAGCTGCGGAAGGAAAAGCGGCCCGGTGCACGGTTGTGAAAACACTGTCCGGGCAAAATTTGCATATTGAATAAGCTTCCGGCCTTCCATTTTTTGTAAAATAAAACGGCACGCTGCGGTTCCAAGCCAATGGCGCTTGATGGAACGTGCACCGGGTGCGGATACAGGGGAATTTTTCACCCGGCATTTCCTTTATGGGCGAAAAAACATGCGGCAGGCATTCGGCCGGGTAGCCGTCACTCGGTTACGAGATTCGTGATAACGGCACGGCCGCGGTAAATTTTCACCACTGCTACAGCGCGCCCTTTTGTTGCCGCCTGCTCGATTTCTTTTCCGGCATGCTGGGGCACAAAAAATTTGTCAAGATGATAATCAATATACACTTTTTGATCGCCGTCTTCCCAAGCTTTCCCTTTTAAATATATTCCGCCCCGCGGCTTTTCGGCGGATACGGTTTTCACATGGCAGATGCCTGCCTCATCTTTTTTAAGCAGGGCATACACGGTCAGCTCCCCGCCTTTATGGCGCGCAAAATACTCGATGGCACTGCGGTCCAGGCGGCTTTCCGGCACCGTTTCCGCTTCAAGATTCACCTGTATATAATCGCCCCTGAAGGCATCCGTCGGGTCCACCGGCTCCATTCGCAATTTGACCGGTTCCCCGACAGCAACCGTATATAACGGCGGAACAATCATCCCGAGTAAAATGGCAATCGGAACAAATGCAGCAAGCCCTCTTTTCACCAGATCATGCATGGCCGTTTCCCCCTTCTTTCCGCTGCTTTTCAAAATAAAAGCCAAAACCGATAAAAATCAGGCCGCCAATGATGAAAACAATGGATTTCGGCAAAAAGCCGTAGGAAAAGTCAAGGTAAAAACGCAGCACAAAAATGCAGAGAATGAAGATATTGGTAAGGCTGCCGGTTTTGATAAAATACAGGACAAGCAAAAAGTACACAACGGAAAATGCTAAATTGAAATGGCTGCCAAAAACCGTGCCTTCCCAAACAGACGAAAAAGTAAGCAGGATGCCCGTCAAGCCGTGAAGCAAATGGCCTTCCAGCCGCATCACTTCTTTGTACGCTTCCTGAACCGGCAATCGCAGCATAACGAAGCCGGCAACAAAGAGAAGCAGGAGGGCAGCCAAATGTCCGTATGCGGGGAAAAACGCATTGAGTTTAAACAGAAATACGGACAGCACAGCAATCGAAAGCGCGTTTACGAAAAACAGCAGCAGCCGGGAAGCAACCATTTTTTCATTTATCCAGTAAAGGAATGCTGCCAAAAGTGCGGTGATGAGAACAGCGAAGTACCCGATGCTGGTATTTTCAGCATCCAAATACAAAAGGAAAAGCACTGTGGCAAAAATGAAGAGCCATTTGTCTTTCAGCACATAGGCCATCGGCAGCGACCCGATCCCCCACCATAAAAATGCCTGGCCGAATGGGCCGCCAAGGTTAAAAATTTGCCCGGTGAGAAAAATGCCTGCCCCGAAAAACAGGACACCGAGAAAGTACAAGCCGCGCGCTGTTTTCGGATGGCTGTTCTCCAATTTAATAGCCGCTCCGTTCACGCCTGCAATCGCAGCAAGGATGATGAGAAATTTGACTGTTTTGCCGAGATAGATCCAATTGCTGGCAATAAAGCTAAAAATGCCGGCCCCGAGCAAAAGGGCCCCGACCGTGACAAGAATGCGGACAAGGCTCACCCCGCGGGAAACCTCATACTGTGCGAGCATCTCGTCCTTTTGCGTACGCGTAATGGTCCCCTTTTCTTCAAAAAAAGCAAGCTCGCTTTTCATCCATGTATAATTTTTCCTGCCAATCTTTCTTTTCATTTTGACTCCCCCTCATTTTGAAAAAAGCGCATACAGGACAAGCAAGACATGGATGATAAATAAAAATAGAATGCACAGTGACGCTTTGTATGACTTTCCTTTCCTTGAAGGCAGCCAGATAAGCAACATCACGGCAGGCAGAATGGAAAAACCAGCCCATTTATTTATAAATCCGTCCGGCCGTAAATGTCCGTTAAAATGGATCGGAATGATCGCTGGCGCAAATGCAAACCCGGTCAGGGATACAAGAATGGCAACCAGTATCAAAATAAACAAAAATGCCGGATCCGTCACTTTGAGAAAAAGCCGCATCAACACACATCCTTTCATGCGATTGTACTGTATTTTGGCGGATGTTTTCATGTGGGAAAAGCCGGAAACAAAATGCCGGCAAAGCATCGTCCACCTGTATGTTAAATTGCGATGTTTGCGAATAAATCTATTAATCTCTCCTGAAAATATGCGCCGGCTGGCTTTCATCCTTCTGCTGGTGCCGCATTCATTCGGCATGGGCGTCTGTTTGCAAATTTGGGTGCAGCAGCGTTTGATTTAAAGCCAAATCGTCCAACGTCTTTGGAGAAAACTTCACACTGCCTCATGAGGGCTTTGGAAAAAATTTTAATGCCGTCTTTTGAGATAACAACGCCGTTTGTTTTCGTAAGCCTCGTGATTTTTTTATACGGTATCCGGCGTCTGGACGCCCCGCCTTTTACTAACATGATCGATTGTCGTCCGGAGTTTCATTTAAAGGCACCATTGAAAACGATTCCGCTTCGTGCGCTTGTGGCCATTTTACTAAAACCGCCGGCAAATTTCCAGCTTCATCTAAAAATATGAAAAATGTAAAAATCGGAGTCAAAAAGAGTAAACGCTTTATCCGCAGATCCTTCCGTTTCTCTCCCCCTCTTTAAACCACAAAATCGACTGCAACATTGCAGCCGATTTTGTTTCAAAGCTTTAATTCCCCCATGCGGAGTAATTCAACAACAGCTTGCGAGCGCCCCTTGACTCCCAATTTCTGCATGGCATTGGAAATATGATTTCGAACTGTTTTTTCGCTGATAAACAATTCGCTTGCGATTTCTTTTGTTGTCTTGTCTTGTACTAACAGCTCGAATACTTCTTTTTCTCTTTTTGTCAGCAGCGGTTTATGTGTGAAATCGTTGTCCTTCAACTATGATAACCCTCCTTGCCTTCGCCAGCTCTAAACCGCGGGGATGGGTATTTTGGTTGTCACAATATCTTATGTTTTAGCGCAGCCGGGAGTGACTTGGCGAGGCAAGGAACAGCACAAATCAGCAAAAAAGGGCGGATACCGGAAATCCTTTCTGTGCAAAAGAAGAATGAAGCATTATCCGGCATTGTAAACTGGCAGTTATGGATTCTGTTTATGGCCTGTACGAAGACGGCAAAGCAGGCAAGCAATTGTTGTAAAAAATACCACGTATTGCCGCTCTTTTCTCCGCTCGAATTAATCCCCAACGCACGCACTTAAGTTTATATTATACGGCGGGATGGACTCTTTCGTTCAGTTGCCGGATGAGACATAAGCTTGCGGGTCGGCGAATCTCGCTTTTTCTTCCGCCGTCCACGGTTTTCCTTTTCCGGTTGCGGCCGAAATTTGCACCATTGTCCCGCGCCCGGTAAAACAGATTTCATCCGCTTCATTTTTCGCCATATAGTGCAAGTCAACGGACGAATTGCCGATTTTCGAGACTTTTACATAAATGCGGAGCTTGTCATTGAAAAAAACCTGCTGCAAAAAATCACACTGCAAATCCGCCACGACCGGGATGGATCCGGTGCCTCTTTTTGCCCAGTCGCCCATAAACCCGAGCTGCTGGAGAAATTCAATCCGCGCTTGTTCAAAATAAATAAACGGAACGGTATTGTTCATATGGCCGAACATATCGGTTTCGGAAAAACGGACCGTCACCGGGAGATAAAACGAAAATCCTTCTTCCCAGGCGTCCCAGTCATCAATATAAGAGATATGTTTTTTCAATGGAATGCCTCCTTTTAATGAGTGAATAGCCATTCATTTTTTGTTTGAAAAAGAGCGCCACATCGTACTGTTTCCGCTTTGATGTGGCACTTTCGGCATTAGTCAACCGTATGGTCACTGCCAAAGAATTTTTTAAACATATAAATAGTTGTTTCACGGTTTAACGCTGCGATGGATGTTGTCAGCGGGATACCTTTCGGGCAGACTTGCACACAGTTTTGCGCGTTGCCACAATTGGCAAGGCCGCCGTCAACCATGATCGCTTCAAGCCGTTCATCACGGTTCATATGGCCGGTCGGGTGCGCATTAAATAACCGTACTTGCGAAAGCGGGGCCGGCCCGATAAAGTTTGAACGGCTGTTGACATTCGGGCAGGCTTCCAAACATACGCCGCACGTCATGCATTTTGCCAGTTCATAAGCCCACTGCCTTTTTTTCTCCGGCATGCGCGGCCCTTCCCCTAAGTCGTAAGTGCCGTCAATCGGAATCCAGGCTTTCACTTTTTTCAGCGAGTCGAACATGCGGCTGCGGTCAATTTGCAAATCTCTTACAACCGGGAAGGTCCGCATCGGGGCAAGGCGGATCGGCTGCTCCAGTTTGTCCACAAGCGCTGAACAAGCCTGGCGCGGCTTGCCGTTAATCACCATGGAACAGGCGCCGCAAACTTCTTCCAAACAGTTCATTTCCCAAACAACAGGTGTTGTTTTTTCCCCTTTGGCATTGACCGGATTCCGGCGGATTTCCATCAGGGCCGAAATGACATTCATATTCGGCCGGTACGGAACTTCAAACGTTTCGTCGTATGGTTCTGATTCCGGATTATCCTGGCGTTGTATGATAAATGTAACGGTTTTTTGTTCACCCATCCTTATTCTCCTCTTTCCTTATGAAATCACCCGGGCAAAAGCCGGAAAAAGTCCGCTTTCGCCCGATCCGAATCAGTGCTTCTTCGTGTAGTCGCGCACGCGCGGCTTGATCAGCGATACATCCACATCTTCATAGCTGAAAACCGGCTCATTGTTCACAGGGTCATAATTTGCCATCGTCGTTTTCAGCCATTCTTCGTCGTTGCGGTCCGGAAAATCAGGTTTATAGTGGGCGCCGCGGCTTTCATTACGGTTCAGGGCGCCGATCGTAATGACGCGCGCCAGCTGCAGCATGTTATACAGCTGCCGTGTAAACGAAGCCGCCTGGTTGCTCCATTTCGATGTATCTACAACATTAATATTTTTCCATCTTTCCATTAATTCCTGAATCTTTTCGTCCGTTTTCTTCAGACGGTCATTGTAACGGACAACCGTCACATTGTCTGTCATCCATTCGCCCAGTTCCTTATGCAACACATAGGCATTTTCGGTTCCGTCAAGCGACAATATATCGTTCCATTTTTTCTCCTGTTCCTGGACAGCACGTTCAAAGACGGTTGACGGCAGTGCATCCGCGCTCTTTTCAAGCCCGTCGATGTAGTTGACAGCTTCAGGCCCGGCTACCATCCCGCCATAGATGGCAGAAAGCAGGGAGTTTGCCCCTAAGCGGTTCGCGCCGTGCATCGAGTAGTCGCATTCGCCTGCTGCGAACAGCCCCGGAATGCTCGTATGCTGCTTATAGTCCACCCATAATCCGCCCATGGAATAGTGGACGGCCGGGAATACTTTCATCGGCACTTTATGCGGGTCATCCCCGACAAATTTTTCATAGATTTCAATAATCCCGCCCAGTTTAACGTCCAGTTCATGCGGATCTTTGTGCGACAAATCGAGATAGACCATGTTCTCGCCGTTAATTCCGAGTTTCAAGTCCACGCAGACATGGAAAATTTCACGGGTTGCAATATCGCGCGGCACGAGGTTCCCGTATACCGGATATTTTTCTTCCAGGAAATACCACGGTTTGCCATCTTTGTACGTCCAGATGCGCCCGCCTTCCCCGCGTGCGGATTCACTCATCAGCCGCAGTTTGTCATCACCCGGGATGGCAGTCGGGTGGATCTGGATAAATTCGCCGTTCGCGTACGTTGCGCCCTGCTGGTATACAATAGAAGCCGCCGATCCGGTATTGATCATCGAGTTGGTCGACTTCCCGAAAATAATGCCAAGGCCGCCTGATGCCATAATGACAGCATCCGCAGGAAAAGCTTTGATTTCCATTGTGGTCAGGTTTTGCGAAACAATGCCGCGGCAGATGCCTTCATCGTCTTTGATAATGCCGAGAAATTCCCAGCCTTCGTATTTCGTGACAAGCCCGTCCACTTCATGGCGCCTTACCTGTTCATCCAATGCGTATAAAAGCTGCTGGCCGGTTGTCGCGCCTGCAAATGCTGTGCGGTGGTGCTGGGTGCCGCCGAAACGCCTGAAGTCCAAAAGCCCTTCCGGCGTGCGGTTGAACATGACACCCATCCGGTCAAACAAGTGGATAATCCCCGGCGCCGCTTCGCACATCGCTTTTACCGGCGGCTGGTTGGCAAGGAAGTCGCCCCCGTATACCGTATCGTCAAAGTGGATCCATGGCGAATCCCCTTCCCCTTTTGTATTGACAGCGCCGTTAATGCCGCCCTGTGCGCAAACAGAGTGCGACCTTTTTACCGGCACTAAAGAAAACAGATCAACCTGCCGGCCTGCTTCTGCAATTTTTACAGTCGCCATCAAACCGGCAAGCCCTCCGCCGACAACAATGATTTTGCCATTAGCCAACTTGATTCACTCCCTTTTCATACTTGATGCCTCTTACAAACCAGTAAACTGCTATTTTTCGAGTCTTTTCATTATGCAAATGCTAATAAAGCCCTGACGCCGACAACGGAAAGCAGCACAAAGACCACGATCATCACATATGTGGAAATTTGCTGTGACCGGCGTGACTGTGTAATGCCCCAGCTGACCAGGAACGACCAGAGACCGTTGGCAAAGTGGAAAATGGCAGCCACTGTCCCAATTATGTACCAGGCGAGCATCCAACGATTTGCTAAAAGATTTGCCATCAGATCAAAATTCAATTCCTTGCCAAGCGCCATTTGAATGCGTGTTTCATAGATGTGAAATACGAGAAAGATCAGGACCAGCACACCGCTGATTCTTTGCAATAGGTACATCCAGTTCCGGAAGTAGCCCATCGTGCCGACATTGCTCGATGCCGTAAACGAAATGTATAAGCCGTAAATTGCATGGAACAGAAGCGGCAGATAAATGAATACTACTTCCACAAAAAGCAGGAACGGCAGGTTTTCCATAAAACCGGCTGCTTTATTGAAGGCAGCAGCACCGTTTACCGCATAGTGGTTTACGGTCAAGTGGATGACTAAAAATAAGCCGATGGGTACAACACCCAGCAAAGAATGCAGTTTGCGGTTATAAAACTCTCGATTTCCAGCCACATTGTATCCCCCTTTGTAGTGTGAATTTATGCAAAGAAGACAAATTTTGCATAGCTTCCTCCCGCATAAATATTTTATAACAATTATGTGACAGTTTTATTGTACTCCCGACAAATGGGCGCGTCAAGGAAACGCATTCATGAATTTGCGATGAAAATGCCGTTTATTTGTCATATTTGTCAGTCTTTCTTCCATTTTTTTAAAATTTTTTCAGTATAGCTCTTTTGCCATATGCTTTTGCATAAAAAAGGAATTTTTATCCAAGGCTTGTCTTTTTTCATCGGATTTTACCGCAACCGGTACCACTTCCCCGTATAACGCGGAAACCGGCGGAAAAAGTTCCCTTTATTTTTGTGTATACTTAAAAAATGCTTTTAAGTCCGGTTTTATTTTGTATATAATATAGCATATAGAAAGAGGGGAATTGCGTGAAATCTTCTGGCGGAAATGAACAAACCGTTGCGGAACAGCTGATGGTGCCCGCATTCGGATATGAGCTGTTGCGCAATATATTAATTCCGGATATACTCGGCAAGGAAACGCCGGATATTCTGTACTGGGCGGGAAAACATTTGGCAAGAAAATTCCAGTTGCTTACCTATGAAGAAATGGTTTCTTTTTTCAAAGAGGCAGGCTGGGGAACGTTGTCAATCAAAAAAGAAGAGAAATATCATATTGAATTTGAGTTATCCGGGCCGATGATTGAACGGCAGCTGGATATGGGCGCAGGCGCAGAACCGACATTCAAGCTTGAAGCCGGGTTTTTGGCCGAGCAGTACCAGATGCAGAAAAAACTGATCACGGAAGCTGTGGAAGAAGTTGCGAAAAAGGCAAAAAAAATCCGGATCACCGTGCAGTGGGATGCGAAAGACCCGGCCGAGGAATAAATATGAAAAAGCAGGGGGCTCCCCTGCTTTTTCATATTTTCATATATTTTGTTCCACTGCATCCAGTTCAAATGCTTCATGCAGGCACCGGGCGGCCCGGACCATCTCTTTTGCATCGACAACGGTGGATACTTTGATCTCGGACGTGCTGATCATTTTAATCGCAATGCCGTGGTCGGCCAGAACCTGGAACATTTTTGCCGCAACGCCTGGGTTGGAAACCATGCCCGAGCCGATGATGGACACTTTTGCGAGGCCGGTTTCCGTTTCAAAATGGTCGATGCTGAGGGCTTCTTTCCCGGCTTCCAAAAGATCGGCCGTTTCTTTTAGATCTTTATCTTTTATCGAAAATGATAAATATGTTTTATGGTCCGCCGTCCGGTTCTGGATGATGATATCGACATCAATATGGTGTTCCGCCAGTGTCGTGAATATATCCGGCAAATTCCGGAAGCCGTTTTCCAGCCCGAAAATGGTTACCCTTGTAATGCCGTCTTCAAATGCAACGCCGCGGACAATTAAATTTTTTTCCACCGAAACTTCCTCCTCTATTAACGTGCCTTCCTCCCTTTCAAGGCTCGAACAAACGATCAGCGGCACAGCCGCATTTTTGGCAAACTCCACCGCCCTTGCATGCAGGACGCCCGCCCCGAGGCTCGCCAGTTCAAGCATCTCATCGTAGGATACAGCCTTAAGCTTCCGGGCAGTCGGAATATAGCGCGGGTCGGACGTAAACACGCCGGTTACATCCGTGTAGATCAGGCAGCGGTCGGCATGAAGCGCTGCTGCAAGCGCCACCGCCGTTGTATCCGAGCCGCCCCTGCCGAGCGTCGCAATTTCGCCTTCCGGGGTAATGCCCTGAAACCCGGCGACAACGACAATTTGCCCGGCTGCCAGACGGGATTTGATTTTTTCAGTCCGGATTTCCGTGATCCGGGCGTTTCCGTGCACGGGTTCCGTTATAATGCCGGCCTGCCAACCGGTATAAGAAACGGCATCGTAGCCGCGATCGATCAGCGCCATGGCGACAAGCGAAATCGTCACCTGTTCGCCGGTTGAAAGCAGCATATCCATTTCGCGTTTTGCAGGATACGCCGAAAGTTCATTTGCAAGCCCGACAAGCTGGTCCGTTGTTTTGCCCATCGCGGAGACAACGACGACAACATCATGGCCTTTTTCCTTTTCTTCAATAATCCGGTCGACCGTATTCCGGATCCTTTCCACATTTCCAACCGAAGTTCCCCCGAATTTCTGAACAATGATTCCCAATAACTCCGCCACCTTCTGCAGTTTATAAGTAAGATGAGGCTGTCAGATTGAAAGCAAAGCAACTTGGCGCCCATTTAAAAAAAGCAATGAGAACGGATATCTCATCGCTTTTGCATACGCGGGTACGCAGTTATTCCTGTGAGATAGCGCTCCAAGACATTCCATCCTGACAGTTCCGGACTTCTTCAGTACAGAACCAGCAAAAACGGCATTGAGGCCATTTCCACTTCGGCAAAACTTCCTTTCAGGAACGATCCCGGAAGCCCAATCTTCTCCCGTTCCTTACTCTTAAGTTTTGCGCCTCTATCATGTAACGGCTTTGCCGGACGCCGGGATATCCGCTCCCGAAAGTCTGAAACAAAGCCTGCCATATGAAATTATCATGATTATACCATATACGGAAAAACCCTGCTAGGTTATTCTTGTAATTTTTTGATTAATGTTTCGGATACCGGGCGCGGGATGCCCGCTTCCACAAATTCTTCCAACTTCGCTTGCTTCATTTTCTTTAAGGAACCAAAGTGGCGGAGCAGTTGTTTTTTCCGTTTCGGCCCGATGCCCGGAATATCGTCAAGCGCCGATTGAAATGCGGATTTTCCGCGCAATTCCCTGTGGAACGTAATCGCAAACCGGTGCACTTCATCCTGGATGCGCTGGAGCAGGTAAAATTCCTGGCTGTTCCGCCCGAGCGGCACGACTTCCAGCGGGTTGCCGAACAAAAGCTGCGATGTATTGTGCTTCTCATCCTTTGCCAGGCCGCCGAGCGGAATCTCAAGCCCGAGCTCATTTTCGAGCACATCCCTTGCCGCGTCAATTTGCCCTTTTCCACCGTCAATGATGATGAGGTCCGGAAGCGGCAAGTTTTCCCTCAGGGCACGGATGTAACGGCGGCGGATCACTTCGCGCATCGATTCATAATCATCCGGCCCTTCCACCGTTTTGATTTTATATTTGCGGTATTCTTTTTTTGCCGGCTTGCCGTCCACAAACACGACCATCGCCGAAACCGGGTTTGTCCCCTGGATATTCGAATTATCGAACGCTTCAATCCGGTGCGGCGTATAGATGCCGAGCTTTTCGCCTAGATTTTCAACGGCTTTGATCGTCCGTTCCTCGTCCCGTTCAATCAACGCAAATTTTTCTTTCAAAGCAATCTTTGCGTTTTTCTCGGCCATTAACACAAGTTCCCGTTTCTGGCCTTTTTTTGGCTGGAGCACTTTGATTTCCAGCAGTTGTTCTGCCAGTTCCCGGTCTGCTTTTTCCGTAATCAGCACTTCTTTCGGCTTAATATGCTCCGGTTTGGCGTAAAACTGCCCCAAATAGCTCAAAAATTCCTCTTCCGGCTCATCGTAAGACGGAAAAAGCGAGACATCCCGTTCAATCAGCTTTCCTTGGCGCATGAAAAACACCTGGACACACATCCAGCCTTTATCCACTGCGTAGCCGAAAATGTCGCGGTCCGTAAAATCGGTCATGGTAATTTTCTGTTTTTCCATCGTCATTTCAATATTGGCGATCTGGTCGCGGTATTCTTTTGCCCGCTCAAATTCAAGTTTTTCAGCAGCCTCATGCATTTTTTCTTCCAGTTCTTTTTTGATTTCCGTGTAGCCCCCGTTCAAAAAGCGGGTAATTTGGTCGGTGATCTCTTTGTATGTTTCTTCTTTCACCTCATTGACACACGGCGCAAGGCACTGGCCCAAATGGTAATAAAGGCAGACGCGGTCCGGCATATTGGTGCATTTCCGCAAAGGATACAACCGGTCCAGCAGCTTTTTTGTTTCATTGGCCGCCTGCACGTTCGGATACGGGCCAAAATATTTTCCCTTATCTTTCTTCACTTTCCGGGTGGTGATCAGACGCGGGTGGCGTTCATGGGTCAGCTTAATATACGGGTATGTTTTATCATCTTTTAACATGATGTTGTATTTCGGGTCATGCTTTTTGATTAAGTTGATTTCAAGAATAAGGGCTTCAATATTGGAAGAAGTGACAATATACTCAAAGTCTTCGATCTCGCTGACAAGCCGCTGCGTTTTTGCGTCATGCGAACCGGAAAAGTAAGAGCGGACACGGTTTTTTAAAATTTTGGCCTTCCCGACATAAATGATGGTCCCCTGTCTGTCTTTCATTAAGTAGCAGCCGGGCTGGGCGGGCAGGAGGGCAAGTTTATTGCGGATCGTTTCGTTCAATTTTTCTTCACCTCAAAATCCTGCGTTCTGTAAAAAACCCGGACCACAGCCGGTCCGGATTTTAAAATGCATTTGCTCACGGCTTGAAGCCGCGCGTTTATTGTATTATAAATGTTTGTTCACTAATTCTTGCAAAGCTTCTTTCGGCTGGTAACCGATCACTTTGTCGACCGGTTTGCCGTCTTTCATGAGAACAAGGGTCGGAATGCTCATGATGCCGAATTTGCTGGCCGTTTCCTGGTTCTCGTCAACGTCCACTTTGACAATTTTCACCTTGTCGCCCATTTCAGCATCGATTTCTTCAAGTACCGGTGCAATCATTTTGCACGGGCCGCACCATGTTGCCCAAAAATCCGTTAATACCAAACCTTGGCTGACTTCCTGATCGAAAGTCGCGTCGGTAGCATGTGTAATTGCCATATTGAAAGACCCCTCCTAAATCAAACTATTACTGCTTGGGATTAGTATATCATCCTTTATCATATGTTGCGAACAATTTGTCCGGTCCGGGTAAGCAGTAATGATTTTATTATTTTATACCCTTTTTCCGCGAATATCCAACAGAAAACAGGCCCGGAACGATTTTTTTCGTCCGGGCCCGGGATTTACGCCGATGTGACTTTCAGTTTTTTGATTTCTTCCGTGAGAAGCGGGACCACTTCGAACAGGTCGCCGACGATGCCGTAGTCCGCTACGTTGAAGATGTTTGCTTCCGGATCTTTGTTAATGGCCACAATGACTTTTGAGTTGGACATGCCGGCCAAATGCTGGATGGCGCCGGAAATGCCGCATGCGATATACAAATCCGGTGTCACCACTTTGCCCGTCTGCCCGATTTGCAGGGAATAATCGCAGTATCCGGCGTCACATGCGCCGCGCGAAGCCCCAACCGCGCCGCCGAGCACATCGGCAAGCTCTTTCAGCGGTTTGAAGCCGTCCGCACTTTTCACGCCGCGGCCGCCTGAAACGATGACTTTCGCTTCCGAAAGGTCAACCCCTTCACTTACTTTCCGGACTACTTCTTTGATGACCGTGCGCAAATCTTTAATTTCCGCCTGGACGGTTTCGATATCCCCTGTCCGCGATTCATCTTTTTCAAGCGGGCTGATGTTGTTCGGCCGGATGGTCGCAAAGATGATCCCGTCTGTTACGATCTTTTTCTCAAACGCTTTGCCGGAGTAAATCGGGCGGGTAAAGACGACATGTTCTCCGGCTGATTCCACTGCGGTCGCATCCGAAATCAGGCCGGCATCCAATTTAGCCGCTACTTTTGGGGCCAGGTCTTTACCAAGCGCCGTATGGCCGATTAAGATGCTGTCCGGCTTTTCAGATTCGACAACCGCAAGCAATGCTTGGGAAAAACCGTCTGAAGAATAGCTTTTCAGCTTCTCGTCTTCCACCACGGCAACACGGTCAGCACCGTATTGAATCATGTCTTTCCCCAAATCTTTCACAGCGTCCCCGATCAAAACGCCGACTACTTCCCCGCCTTCCGCTACCGTTTTTCCGGCAGCAATGGTTTCATATGATACATTGCGGAGCGACCCGTCACGGACTTCGCCCACTACTAATACTTTTCGACTCATGCTGATCCCCTCCATTTCCGGTTTCTTCGCTTAAATCACTTTTGCTTCGGCATGCAATAATTGGACAAGTTCTTTTACCTGGTCGGCGATTTCGCCTTCAAGCACTTTTCCTGCTTCTTTTTTCGGCGGCAGGTAAACCTCGATGGTTTTGGTTTTCGGCTCCACGTCTTCTTCTTCAAGGTCAAGATCATCCAGTTCCAGTTCTTCAAGCGGTTTTTTCTTCGCTTTCATGATCCCCGGTAGCGAAGGATAACGCGGCTCATTTAAGCCCTGCTGCGCTGTGACGAGCAGCGGAAGGTCCGTTTCAATGATTTCGGAATCCCCTTCGACATCTCTTGTGACCGTCGCTTTGCCGCCGTCAATTTCCAGATTGGTAATTGTCGTTACATACGGGATGCCGAGCAACTCCGCCACCCGCGGGCCGACCTGTCCGGAAGCGTTGTCAATGGCGACATTCCCGCCGATAATGAGGTCTGGTTCCTGCTCTTTCAAATAAGCGGCAAGCACTTTTGACGTTGTGACCTGGTCGCTTGCTTCCACATCGTCTTCAATATTAATGAGGACTGCTTTATCCACACCCATCGCAAGCGCCGTCCGCAATTGCTTTTCGGCATCTTCATTGCCGACTGTGACCACTGTGACTTCGCCGCCCTGGGCATCCCGCACCTGGATGGCCTCTTCAACGGCGTATTCATCGTACGGGTTGATGATATATTCCGCCCCGTCATCCTGGATGCGGCCGTTTGCAATTGCAATCTTTTCTTCTGTGTCAAAGGTCCGTTTTAATAATACGAAGATATTCATGCCGTTCCCTCCCTGAATCGTTAAAAAATAAAATCATTTAAGCGCATACAAAATAAAAATGTTATGCCCCTGTAAAACGCGGTTCCCTTTTTTCAATAAAAGCTTTGATACCTTCCTCTGCATCTTTTGAGCCGAACAGCTCAAGAAAACGTGCGGATTCCTGCTCCAAGCCTTTTTCGTAATCATTTGTTTTTGCATAATTGACGAGTTCAATAGAGGCTTTCAGGGCCAGCGGGCTTTTCTTTGCAATTTTTTCAGCCAGCGCCTTTGCTTTCGAGAGCAGTTCCTCTTCCTTATAAGCATGGTTTGCAAGCCCCTGCTGCACGGCCTCCGTTCCGGTCAGCGGTTCGCTTGTCCACAGCATTTCAAACGCTTTGCCGCGCCCGATATACTTTGGCAGCCGCTGCGTTCCGGCAAAACCCGGCACAAGCCCGAGGCTCAGTTCCGGAAGGCCGAGCTTCGCATTTTCTGTGACAAGCCGGATATGGCATGCCATCGCAAGTTCGAGCCCGCCGCCAAGTGCCGCGCCGTGGATTGCGGCGATGACCGGTTTCGGGAACGCTTCCACTTTTTCGAACAATTCCTGGCCGGAAACCGCTATCGCATCGGAGCCGCCGGATTCCCTTAATTGGACAAATTCTTTAATATCCGCTCCCGCCGAGAAAAATCTTCCTTTCCCGTAAAGGAGCACGACCCGGGTTTCAGGATCGTTTTCAAGCTGTCCAAACGCTTGCGCAAGTTCTTTTAAAAGGGCCTGCGCAAGCGCGTTGGCGGGCGGCCTGTTCATTTCAATGCAGGCAACCGCATTTTCCCGTTTGATCGTAATAAATTCCATCCCGTCTCCAACCCCCTTGTGAAAGCTGCGGCAATTAAACCGCCGTTTTTTTGCCGCAGCCGTTAATGATCAATTGATGGACGGGAGCAGCCAGTGAAACGAGGTCGTATTTTTCTTTATTCATCACCCATGTCGTCACCGTTTCATCGACTGTCCCGAAAATCATCTGCCGGACGAGCCGGACGTCAAGCCCGGAATCGAATTCGCCTTTTTCCATGCCTTCGCGGATGATTTGGTCAAAGAGCGTCAAATATTCTTTCAGCACGCTGTTGATTTTAAGCCGCAGGTCTAAATTTGTCTGCCGCAGTTCCAGCTGGGTCACGACCGCCAAATGGTGGTCGGCGGCAAGGACTTTGAAGTGGTTTTCGATCATCTTGAGCAACTTTTCGGAAGGGGAAAGGTCCCCTGCAATATATTCGGAAACCTTTTCGATAAACAGCTGCATTTTTTCTTCAAACAAAGAAATCAGGATATCTTCTTTGTTTTTAAAATACAAATAAATTGTGCCGTCCGCTACGCCCGCCTGTTTTGCAATTTTTGAAACCTGTGCCTGATGATAGCCGTGTTGTGCGATAACCACCACTGCTGCATCAATAATTTGTTTGTACTTTGGCCTGTTTTTCCTCACGGGCTATCACCTTTCAATCTCATGATCTGTCAATTTGGCCGGCCGGTTTGATGGCGGCCGGAAAATGAATGACCATTCATTCATATTTTCATATTATACAGGAATGCAGCATTTGTCAAGTCCTGTTTATAAAAAATTTTCCTTAACCGATCTTCTCTCCTTCATTTTCCATCTTTTCTTTTTCTTCTGCAACCAATGAGCGCCGCAAAATTTTCCCGACGGCCGTTTTCGGCAGTTCATCCCGGAATTCGTAAATGCGCGGGACTTTATAGGCCGCCAGATATTGGCGCGCAAACCGGTCCAGTTCTTCTTCCGTTACTGCCATATTCTCTTTCAGCACAATATAGGCTTTGACGGTTTCCCCGCGGTACGGGTGCGGCACGCCGGCCACCACGGCTTCCTGGACGGCAGGGTGCTCATACAGCACTTCTTCTACTTCGCGCGGATAAATATTATAGCCGCCTGCAATGATGATGTCTTTTTTCCGGTCGACAATATAAAAATAACCTTCTTCGTCCATATAAGCCAGGTCCCCCGTAAACAGCCACCCGTCTTTCAGCACTTCCTGCGTTTCTTCCGGGCGGTTCCAGTAGCCTTTCATCACTTGCGGCCCTTTTACCGCCAGCTCGCCGACTTCACCGGGCGGCAACGGCCTGCCGTCTTCGAGCGACCGGATTTCGCAGTCCGTATCCGGCCATGGCACGCCGATGCTACCTTTGACGCGTTTTCCCCATACAAAATTGGCATGGGTGACGGGAGACGATTCACTGAGGCCATACCCTTCCACAAGCTTGCCGCCGGTTGCCTCTTCAAATTTCTGCTGGACTTCTACCGGCAGCGGGGCAGAACCGCTGATGCATGCTTCAATCGATGACAAATCATATTCCTTGATTTTCGGGTGGTTTAAAAGCCCGATATAAATGGTTGGCGCACCCGGAAACAGGGTCGGCCGCTGTTTTTCGATCGTCTTCAGCAGCGACTCCGCATCAAAGCGCGGAATTAAAATCATTTTAAAGCCCTGCATGACAGAAAGAATCAGCACGGTCGTCATGCCATACACGTGGAAAAACGGAAGCATGCCGAGCACCACTTCTTCTCCTTTTTTGGTCCTGTACATCCAGGCATCGCACATCGTCGCGTTTGCAATCAAATTCAGATGCGTCAGCATAACCCCTTTTGGCACGCCGGTTGTGCCGCCGGTGTACTGGAGAATCGCAAGGTCCTCTTCGATATCGAACGGCGTGTCAAGCGGTTCCGGAATTTCTTCCTTCATGATGTTCTTTAGCAAGTGATGGTGCCCGCCGTGCTGAACCCGTACTGTGACGCCCGTTTGCTTTTTCTGCATAAACGGGTAGATGACGTTTTTGGGAAAAGGCAAATAATCGCTGATAGCGGTTACAATAATATGTTCGAGATCGGTTTTCTCAAACACTTTTGCCACTGCCGGATACAGGAAATCAACCGTCAGGATGGCCTTCGCGCCGGAGTCTTTCAGCTGGTATTCCAGTTCCCTTTCCGTATACAGCGGATTCGCCATGACGGCTATCCCGCCCGTGTAAAGGATGCCGTAAAACCCGATGACGGCCTGCGGGGAATTCGGGAGCAGCACGGCAACCCTGTCGCCTTTTTCCACTCCGAGTTTTTTTAAATACCCGGCAAATTTGAGCGCAGCTTCGTACACTTCACGGTATGTCATTTCTTTCCCCATAAAATGGAGCGCTTTTTTGTCAGGATACTGCTCAGCTGCTTCGGTTAAAAATGCACAAACCGGTTTTCGCGGATACGTAAGAGAACCGGGTATTTCCGGCGGATATTGGGACAGCCATGGCCTGTCTGTCATTTGCATCAACTCCATTTTTGCATTTTTTATTGACTTATTTTATTATAACGAAAATTGAAACCGCTGACAATTGTTTGCAGCCGAAACAGGAGAAGGATACGCTCCTTCTCCTTGTTACGGGTTAATCTGCAACAAACAAATAAATGACGCCAAGCAATGCAAAAACAGCACAGCAAACAAGCAAAACCTTTGCCAGCTTTTCGAGAAACAAAAGGCCCTCCCCCTTGCCCTTGAAGATTACTTGAATTCTACAATCGTGACGCCGCTGCCGCCTTCGCCCGGTTCCCCAAGGCGGATGCGTTTTACGGCGCGGTGATGTTTCAAAAATTCCTGTACCCCGTTCCGGAGCGCCCCTGTTCCTTTCCCGTGGATGATCGAAACGCGCGGATACCCGGCTAAAAGCGCATCATCAATATATTTTTCAACTTTTAAGAGCGCATCTTCATAACGCTCCCCGCGCAAGTCGAGTTCCAGGCTGACATGGGAATCGCGCCCCCTGACCGTTGCCAGGTGCTTCTCCGGCTGTTTTTGTTGCGGCGGCCGGATATATTCCATGTCGGATTCTTTTACTTTCATTTTCAAAATGCCCATTTGCACGAGCCACTCGCCGCCTGCCGTTTGTTCAAGCAGCGTGCCTTTCTGGTTGAAACTGAGCACTTTGACTTCGTCGCCCGGCTGGTAGACATGCTGTTTCTTTGCCTTTGCCGCCGGTTTGCGGTCCAGTTTCGGCGCCAGTTCCTCCAACTGTTTTCTTGCATCAATCAGTTCATGTTCTTTCACATTGGCTTTGGATTCAAGCTGCATTTTCCGCAAATCACGGATAATCTCTTCCGCTTTTTCCTTTGCCTCTTCCACCACTTTTGCTGCTTTTTTCTCCGCTTTTCCATACAGCTCATCGCGGCGGGCATAAAACTGTCTCATTTGTTTTTGCAAATCATGGTGCAGCCTCTCGGCATCCTTCAACAGTTTCTGCGCTTCCTGCCGTTCTTTTTCCGCCTCGCGCCTCGCCGATTCGAGCGCGGCAATCATATTTTCGACCTCGTTCGTGTCCGCGCCGATTAATGATTGGGCGTGTGCAATGACGGACGGGGAGAGCCCGAGGCGCCTTGAGATTTCAAACGCATTGCTCCGGCCGGGAACGCCGATTAAAAGCCGGTATGTCGGGCTTAATGTTTCCACATCAAACTCGACGCTTGCATTGACGACACCTTCGCGGTTGTAGGCGTATGCCTTCAGTTCCGGGTAGTGGGTGGTGGCGACAACGCGGGCCCCCCTTTTGTACACTTCGTCCAAAATTGAAATCGCAAGGGCAGCCCCTTCCTGCGGGTCGGTGCCGGCGCCGAGCTCATCAAACAGGACGAGCGACTGATCGTCGACCCGTTTCAGGATTTCAACGATATTTGTCATATGGGAGGAGAAGGTGCTAAGGCTTTGCTCAATCGACTGTTCATCACCGATATCGGCAAATACTTCTTTAAAAACAGCCATTTCCGAACCGTCCAAGGCGGGAATTTGCAGCCCGGCCTGCGCCATGAGCGTGCACAGCCCGATTGTCTTCAGCGTAATCGTTTTTCCGCCTGTATTCGGGCCGGTTATTACAATTGTCGTATAATCCTGCCCGAGCGTAATATCATTCGGCACCACTTTATCAGCCGGAAGCAGCGGATGGCGCGCTTTGAACATACGGATGGCGCCGTGGTTGTTGATCACCGGTTTCGAACCTTTAATGGACCGGCCGTATAAAGCTTTGGCAAACATAAAGTCAAAATCGGCGAGAATTTCGACGATAGTGTTAAGCTCCCCGCCGGCTGCTGCCACTGCGGCGGACAATTCGCTTAAAATCCTTTCAATCTCCTGCTGTTCTTTTAAATGCCATTCACGCAGCTGGTTATTCAAGTCCACGACCGATTGCGGCTCAATGAACAAAGTCTGCCCGGAAGAAGACTGGTCATGGACGATTCCCCCGTAATTTGCCCGGTATTCCTGTTTTACCGGGATACAATAGCGATCATTCCGGATCGTAATAATCGCATCCGACAGCATTTTCGCCGCATTTTTGCCGCGAATATAGCCTTCCAGTTTTTCACGGATGCGCCGTTCCGTGCCGCGCAGCCCGTGGCGGATTTGGCGCAGCGTTTCGCTTGCAGTGTCCAGTATTTCCCCGTTTTCATCCACCGCATTCCGGATGTCATGTTCAAGCGGAGTAAGGACCGCAATTCTGTCCGCCATACTTGTTAAGGTTAAGATCGGCAGTGCTGTTTCTTCTTCCGCGATTCCTTCAATAAACCGTTTCATCGTCCGGCTGACATGGATGGTGCTCGCAATCTGCACCAGTTCCTGCGGGTTCAGCCTGCCGCCGATCGCCGCTCTTTTCAGGTGGCGGCGGATGTCATAAATGCCTGAAAGCGGCACATGCCCTTTTAAACGCAGTACTTGTGCCGCTTCATCCGTCTCTTCCTGCATCCGGACCACTTCTTCGTAGGAAGAGGAGGGGAAAAGGGCTTCAATTTTTTCGGCCCCAAGCGGTGAAGAAGCGTGCGCAAGCAGCAGATTTTTAATTTTATCAAACTCGAGTGTTTTGATGATTTTATGTTGCATCTATTCGTCCTCCATGCATTCCGGATTCCAGCGTTTCGGAAAACTGCCCTCTTTTCATTGCAGAACGGGAATGGGTCAGTGCTGATGTTTCTGTTTTAAAAAATCAAGGAGTTGTTCTTTCGTATACGTATTGACCACATTTTTCCTTTCAATCCAGCCTTTTCTCGCGGTCCCGACACCGAAAGCGATATTGCCCAGTTCCGCGGTTGCGTGTGCATCGGTGTTAATCGCGATTTTCACACCGGCCGCCTGCGCTTCTCGTGCACGGGCCGCGGACAGGTCCAATCGGGCGGGATCGCCGCTTAATTCAAGGATCGTGCCGGTTTCTTTTGCCCATTGGAAGAGCAGGTCCAAATCAACATCGTACCCCTGCCTTTTGCCGATTAATCTTCCGGTCGGATGGGCAATCATGTCCACATGCGGGTTGAATAAAGCGCTGTGCAGCCGTTTCATGATCTGCGCGCGGCTGTTCCCAAAACCCGAATGGATGGAAGCAATGACGAAATCTAGGCCTGACAGCACATCATCATCAAAATCCAAAGTCCCATCCGGCAAAATGTCCATCTCAATGCCGGATAAAATCAGGATATCCGGATATTTCTCATTTAACCGGCGGATTTCATTCATTTGCCTGATCATACGTTCACGTGAAAGCCCGCCGGCCACTTTTAAATATTTGGAATGGTCCGTGATCGCGATATATTCGTACCCTCTTTTTCTGCATGCATTGACCATGTCTTCAAGCGAATCTTTCCCGTCCGACCAGACAGTGTGCATGTGCAGGTCGCCCTTTATATCATCAAGCTGGACAAAAGGCGTCCCCTTGTAGGTTTCCACTTCGCTGCCGTCAGCGCGGATTTCCGGGGGGATGTAAGGCAGCCCATAATGATGATAGAACGAAGCCTCGCTCGGAAAACGGAGCAATTCGCCCGTCTTCAGGATTTTGACGCCGGATTTTGTCAGCCGTTCGCCATGAAGGCCGGCAATCTGCTGCATTTTTTCCAGATGCGGCTCCGGCCCTGTTGAAAGAAAAAGCGTCAACGCATACAGGTCAGGCTTTGCGATCCGGAAGTTGATCCGCAAGCCGGCTTCCCCTTTTAATTTAGCCGTCACTTTTAAACTCCGGATCGAAACAGCTTCCACGACTTCGTTCATTTGAAGAATGTCCTCCGCAACCGATTTTGGATCGAATGTGGAGATGACATAATCGAGCTCTTCTATTCTTTCTTCAAACCGGCGGATGCTGCCAGCGCGCGAATAGGTTTCTATTTTCCTGTTTCCGGACAGCGTTTCTTCGATCAGCAGAAGAACCGGCAGCAGCCGGCCGATGGTATAGGCCGGTTTCCCTGAAAGCTGGTCAAGCGCGTGCAAAATATTGGACTGCGTCGTTTTTCCAAACCCTTTTAACCTTTCAACTTTTCCTTCTTCACAAGCCTTTCGTAAAGAATCCGCATCTGTAATGCCGAGCTCCCTGTAAAGCCTTGATATTTTTCTGGCACCGAGGCCCTGTATCTCCATGAGCGGAACCAGCCCTTTTGGGACTTCGTCTTTTAATTGTTCAAGCAGGGTGGACCGCCCTGTTTCCACGAACTCTTCGATGACGGAAGCGGTTGTTTTCCCGATATTCGGGATATCCGTAAAACGGCTGATTTCCGACAAGTCGCGCCCATCCGCTTCCAATGCGGATGCAGCCCTGCGGTAAGCCGCGATTTTAAAATGGTTTTCCCCTTTCAATTCCAAGTACACCGCAATTTGTTCCAGCAGCCGGATGACACTGCGTTTATTCGTCCGCATTCGCCTGCCCCCTTTTTTTAACTTATTAAGTGAAGGATCGGGTTTTTACCGTTTACCCGCCACGGTGATTAAAAAGCGCCCTTCCAATGGCCGCGCCTTTTTTCCTGGAAGCATGGGGAGTGCTTGGATCCGAACCCGGCATCCCGGCCCCGTCCATAAAGAAACACTCCCCCGCCGCGAGAAGTGCTGTTTTGAAAAACCCGTTTCCAACCCGTTTTGCAAATGGTAAACGTGACGGCCGGGTTTCTATTTCACCCACCATGACGCCACAAGAGCTGAAATATAAGGTGTATTTTTAATCATGCCTTCTGCGACTGCGGATCCCTTGAGCGCGGACTGGATCTCATCCACCGGCAGCAAAGATCCGATATATAAAACGATAAAAAGGATCAGGTACAGCTCGGCAAACCCGAGGATGCCGCCCGCCCATCCATTGACTTGTTTGAGGACCGGGAGCTGGGCCAAAAAAGTAAGGGATGACCCGACAATATTCAGAATAATCCTGACAGCAAAGAAAAGGATGGCAAACGCAATAATCCGGTAAAAGGCCGTTTCCATATTGCCTTCGTGCATCAGAAGGGCAAATGAGCTGTCGCTGTTAAAAGAAGGATACGGAATCATCAGCTTCAATTTTTCCGCCAGGTCATCATACAATATGTACGCAACTGCGGAGGCAATTACAAACCCTGTAATATGGACAGCCTGCAATATAAATCCTTTCCGCTTCCCGTTCAGGAATCCAAGCACAAGCAAAATGATGATGGCCATATTAACCATTTTCATCTTCATCCTTTTTCAGCAATTGTAAATAGTGCTGTTCAAGCAGCTCATATTGCTCTTTCAGCTTTATATAATCATGGACAGCATTTACGGCTGTCAGCACAGCCACTTTGCCGGTATCTAATGAAGGATTCTTCGCGCTGATTTCCCGCATTCTTTCATCAACCATCGAGGCAACCAGGCGAATATGGCTTGCCGGATCCGTTCCGATTATGGTATATTGCTGTCCGTATATGCCAACTGTAATTCGGGTTTTTTCCAATGTTGCCTGCCTCCCCATTTGTAAGAATCCTATTCTCTATCATAGCATGGCGGAAAAGCCTTTGTCTAACAATGTCGAACAAATTCACGGAGATCCTGAAACTGCCGGAGGAATCAAAATGCAAAACACTGTCATTCTCGTTTCTGCTTCAACCATGCAAAAAATGAAACAATCTTACCAGAACAGCCTGACGGGGAAAGTTCCGCCCGGCGCCGTTTTTGCCGCAAAAATACCGGGCTGCTCCATTACCGGCTATAAGTCCGGAAAAGTTTTATTTCAAGGGCCGACCGCAGAAACGGAAGCGTCAAAATGGGGACAGCCGCCGGAAAAAAAGCCGGATGCCGCCCGGCGCGCAAAATCTTCCGGCAACCCGCTGCCTCCTAATATCGGGCAGCTTTCCGTCATTGGGTCAGATGAAGTCGGGACAGGCGACTTTTTCGGGCCGATTACGGTTGTCAGCTGTTACGTCGAAAAGGGGCAGCTCCCGCTTTTAAAAGAACTGGGCGTAAAAGATTCAAAAGGATTAACAGACAGCCAGATTGCCGGAATAGCGAAAGAGCTTCTCACCTTTATTCCGTACAGCCTGCTCATTTTGCCGAACGAAAAATACAACCGGCTCCAACAATCGGGCATGTCGCAAGGAAAAATAAAAGCATTGCTCCATAACCGGGCTTTGTACAATACCGCCCAAAAAATTGCGCCGGCAAAACCGGATGCAATTTTAATTGATCAGTTCGCGGAAGCATCCACGTATTACCGGTATTTGCAAAACGAAAAAATCGTCATGCGCGACGGCGTCTATTTCAGCACAAAAGGGGAAAGCGTCCATCTTGCGGTTGCAGCCGCTTCCATTCTCGCACGCTATGCTTTTGTCCGGGAGTTAGAAAAATTAAGCAAAAAAGCCGGCTTTGTTTTGCCAAAGGGCGCCGGCGCACAGGTGGACCAGGCTGCCGCGCGGCTCATCAAGGAAAAAGGCATGGCCGCGCTGCCGCATTTTGTCAAACTGCATTTCGCCAATACGGAAAAAGCGAAGCGGATCGCGGGCGTGAAATAAAGGATGGTGGGAAAAGCCATGGGGTGACGATAGGCGATAAATTTTGAAGGAAAGGCGAACGAGGAGGGACGTTAAGCGAAGAAAACGGATGCATTTTTCTGCGTAACTTAGCGTAGGCGGGGGCTATGGGAAGGAAGACCCTCAATTTTCCGTGCTTTCTTCACATAGACGCGTTCTATGTGAAGAAAGACCCTCGTTTTTGCTTGCTTCCTTCACGTAGACGACCTCTACGTGAAGAAAGACCTTCGTTTTTCCGCGCTTCCTTAACGTAGACGCCCTCTATGTTAAGAAAGACCTTCGTTTTTCCAAGCTTCCTTAACTTAGATGGGCTCTATGTTAAGAAAGGCCTTCGTTTTTCCGTGCTTCCTTCACATAGACGGGCTCTACGTGAAGAAAGACCCTCGTTTTTGCTTACTTCCTTAACGTAGACGACCTCTATGTGAAGGAGGGTCCGCGCTTCCTTAACGTAGACACGCTCTATGGGAAGGCACGCTGATTTTTTCTTAATATTTGCCCGTGCCCGCTTCTAACTGGCACTAGTGGAAGAATAAAAATGAGCAAGCGCATATTTTCAGGATAGGTGCTCCTCAAGTTATCGGGACTATTTACGGGAATTTTTTAGTAGAGAGAGGAATCGAAATTCAGAAAACTGTAAAATTAAAATACACCTGATCATTTGCTCAAGTTGTTAGAAAAACCCTTGAAACTTGTAAAAAATGAATTATAATAGAGTTGTAGTTTGAATTTTTAGAAAGGATGTGAACTATGCTTTATAAAGCCCGCAAAGAATCAACAGAGTTGCTTACTTTAAGATTCTTAAACAGACGGATAGAACTTGAAGAAAAAGACAGGCAATACTATCTGAACCTTGAGAAAGGCTTTGAAGGGGAACGCCAATTTGACAAGTATACGGAAAAGCTGAAATGTGATTGCCTCGTGTTAAATGATTTACGTCTCTCGGTAACCAATACAACATTTCAAATTGATGCATTGGTTATCACCGACGAAACGGCCTTCTTATTTGAAGTGAAAAATCATGAAGGAGATTTTTATTTAGATAGAGATAGAATTTATTATCGAAAAAACAAATCCGAAGTCAGCAATCCCCTTATTCAATTGCAACGGTGTGAATCCCTTTTCCGTCAACTAATTCATTCACTCGGATTAAGCCTTTCCGTTACGGCCTTCGTTGTATTTATTCATCCAGAATTCACATTGTATCAAGCCCCTTTAAATTTACCCATTCTGTTTCCAACCCAACTCAACCGGTTCTTTAAAGAATTAAATACACTCCCGTCAAAGTTGAGTGGCAAACACAAAAAACTTGCGGATAAATTGCTGTCGTTGCATATGGAAAAAACGCCCTATACAAAACTACCGACATATAAATTTGAACAGTTGCGAAAAGGTATCATATGCACGGCATGCGGGGCATTTGCATGTAACGCTGAGGGAAGGCATATTGTATGCAGGAATTGCGGCCAAGAGGAAGACATTTATTCCGCTATATTTCGAACCATCCAAGAGTTTCGGCTTTTGTTTCCGGAACAAAAGATGACGACAGCCATGATGAAAGAATGGTGTAAAATTATCGAGTCTAACAGCAGCATTCGAAAGGTGCTGGAAGATCATTTTAAAACCGTGGGAAAAGGACGTTGGGCTTATTATTGTTGACACCTTTGATTACAGGAATAGGGATGCATGCATAATTTTAAAGAACAATGGTTAAAAAAAGAGCCCGTTGGTTTATGGTGGATCTTAATGTAATAGACATGGCCTATATTAAGAAAGACCTTCGTTTTGGCTTGCTTCCTTAACGTAGAAACGCTCTATGTTAAGGAAGCGCTTTGTTTTTCCGTGCTTTCTTAACTTAGACGGGCTCTATGTTAAGAAAGACCTTCGTTTTTCCAAGCTTCCTCAACTTAGACGGGCTCTATGTTAAGAAAGGCCTTCATTTTTCTACGCTTCCTTAACTTAGACGCGCTCTATGTTAAGAAAGACCTTCGTTTTTCCGTGTTTCCTTAACGTAGACGGGCTCTATGTTAAGAAAGGCCTTCATTTTTCCACGCTTCCTCAACTTAGACGGGCTCTATGTTAAGAAAGGCCTTCGTTTTTCCGTACTTCCTTAACGTAGACGCCCTCTATGTTAAGAAAGATCTTCATTTTTGCGCGCTTTCTTAACATAGACGGGCTCTACTATGTGAAGAAAGACCCTCAATTTTCCGCGCTTCCTTCACATAGACAGCGCTTTGATTTTTGCACTAAAAAAGAAGAGGCCTTTAAGCCTCTTCTTTTTTCTTGGGATTAGCCCCGTAGTACCGCGCCTGCTTTTTCTTTTACGGCGGCAAGTACTTTCTCATGCTGGGCGACGACTTCTTCATCTGTTAATGTGCGTTCTGGATCGAAGTAAGTAAGTGAGAAGGCAATTGATTTTTTGCCGGGTTCCATATGCTCGCCTTCGTATAAATCAAAAATCGAAACAGATTTCAAAAGGGTTCCGCCGGCCTCCTGAATGATTGCCTGCAGCCGGGCTGCTTCCACATCGCGGTCGACAACAAGCGCAATATCGCGGGTGATAGCCGGGAAGCGCGGGATCGGCCGGTATTGAACCGGTTCGGCCGGGTAATCGTATACCGGCTCCAGTTTCAGTTCGAACACGTATGTTTCTTTGATATCGAGTTCTTTTTGTACGTTTGGATGCACCTGGCCGACGAAACCGATCGCTTCCCCGTCCAGCAAAATTTCCGCTGTCCTTCCCGGATGCAGCCCGTTAAATGCGGCCGCGTGGTAGGAAACAGCGCCTGAGACCCCGAGTTTTTCAAACAGGCCTTCCAAAATCCCTTTTGCCACAAAGAAATCTACTGCTTTCTTTTCTCCTTGCCACAAGTTGGCAACCCAAAGCCCGGTGATAGCGCCGGCGAGGTGTTCCTGTTCTTCCGGCTGCGCTCCGTCTGCCTTTTTCAAAAAGACATTGCCAACTTCATACAGGGCAACCGACTCGTTTTTACGCGCGACATTATACGCGACAGATTCCAAAAGATGCGGCAAAAGGCTTAAGCGCAGCACACTGCGTTCTTCGCTCATCGGCATGGCGACGCGGACCGGTTCGCGTTTTTCAAGCGCATACTGGTGTGCTTTTTCTTCGCTTGTTAAAGAATACGTAATTGCCTGGTACAGCCCCGCTCCTTCAAGGAAACGTTTCGTGGCGCGGCGTTTTTGCTGGATGGCGTTCAAGCCGCCCCGCGTTCCCCTGCCCGCCGGCAATGTCTTTGGCAGCAGGTCATAGCCGTACAGGCGCGCCACTTCTTCAATCAGATCTTCCTCAATCGTAATATCGCCGCGGCGGGTCGGCACAATAACGGTAAAACGGCCGTCTTCCCATGATGCTTCAAACCGGAGGCGTTTGAAAATACGGAGCACTTCTTCCGCTGAAATTTGCGTTCCAAGCACACGGTTGATTTTTTCTAGCGTAATGGTGACAACAGCCGGCTCAATATGCAAATGGTTTTCGGCAACCGTCCCGGCGAGCACTTCCCCGCCCGCATATTTGCTGATCAGCATGGCGGCCCGTTCTGATGCAGGCAGGACGCGGTTCGGATCAACCCCTTTTTCATAGCGGCTGCTTGCCTCGCTGCGCAGGCTGTGGTCTTTTGAAGCCGCGCGGATCGTTCCGGCATCAAAATAGGCGGATTCCAAAAGCACGTTTGCCGTCGTTTCGGTTACTTCTGAATTGGCGCCGCCCATGACACCGGCCATTGCGACAGGTTCAGTGCCACTCGTAATGACAAGATGGACGTCTTTTAACGTGCGCTCCTGGCCATCGAGCGTCACCATCTTTTCCCCTTCATGCGCCATGCGGACGACAATTTCTTTGGAACCGAGCTTGTCATAGTCAAACGCATGCAGCGGCTGGCCGTATTCGAGCAAAATATAGTTCGTAATGTCGACCACATTGTTGTGCGGGCGGATTCCTTCTGCCATGAGCCGTGCCTGCATCCAGAGCGGGGACGGGCCGATTTTCACATTGCGGATGACTTTTAATGTGTAAAGCGGCGCCGCTTCTTTTGCATCGACACGGACCGAAATGGCATCAGCAGCTTTATCGGCTGCTTCCTGCACTTTTGTTTCCGGCAATTTCACATCTTTCCCGAGTATCGCCGCCACTTCGTAGGCAACGCCGAGCATGCTCATGCAGTCCGCCCGGTTCGGGGTGAGGCCCAGTTCGATAATGGTGTCATCCAATCCTAAAAGCGGTAGCACATCCTGCCCCGCTTCCACATCATCCGGGAACACATAAATGCCGTTTGCGTACTCTTTTGGGACGAGCTTGCTTTCAACACCGAGTTCCTGCAGCGAGCAGATCATCCCGTTCGACTCCTCGCCGCGCAGTTTCGAACGTTTGATTTTCACATGCCCCGGCAGCCAGGCGCCCGGTTTGGCAACAGCAACTTTCTGCCCTTTATCGACGTTTGGCGCGCCGCAAATAATCTGGACAGGCTCGCCTTCCCCGATATCGACCAGGCATTTGTTTAATTTATCGGCGTTCGGATGCTTTTCTTTTTCCAATACATGCCCGACAACGACATTTTTAATGCCTTCCCCCTTAAATGCCACGCTTTCGACTTCAATGCCGGTCCGCGTAATTTTTTCAGCCAATTCTTCCGGCGAAATGCCGTCCAAATCCACATATTCCTGCAGCCATTTATATGAAACAAACATGTTTGACCCTCCTTATTCTTGTACGGAAAACTGCCGTAAAAAACGAATGTCATTTGTATAAAAGTGGCGGATGTCATCAACGCCGTATTTCAGCATCGCAATCCGCTCCGGCCCCATGCCGAATGCAAAACCGGTATATTTTTCCGGATCAAAGCCGGACATCCGTAATACGCGCGGGTGGACCATGCCGGCGCCCAAAATTTCAATCCAGCCGGTGCCTTTGCATACATGGCAACCGTGCCCGCCGCACATCTTGCATGAAATATCCATTTCAACACTCGGTTCGGTGAACGGGAAAAAGCTCGGGCGCAGCCGGATTTCGCGATCTTCGCCGAATAATTTTTTCGCAAATACTTCCAACGTCCCTTTTAAATCGGCCATCGTGATGTTTTCGTCAACAACCAGCCCTTCAATTTGCATAAACTGGTGGGAATGTGTCGCATCATCATTGTCGCGGCGGTACACTTTCCCCGGGCAGATGATTTTGACCGGCCCTTTGCCGTGATGCTTTTCCATTGTCCGCGCTTGGTTCGGTGAAGTATGGGTCCTAAGCAGCATTTCATCGGTTATGTAAAAGGTATCCTGCATATCGCGTGCCGGGTGCCCTTTCGGCAGGTTCAGCGCTTCAAAATTGTAGTAATCGGTTTCCACTTCCGGCCCCTCGGCAATGGTATAGCCCATCCCGATAAACAAGTCTTCGATTTCCTCAATGACTTTTGTAAGCGGATGGTGGCTGCCTGCTTTTACCGGGCGGCCCGGCAGCGTGACATCAATTTTTTCAGATGCCAGTTGCCTCTCGACGGCTTCTGCTTCCAATGCCGCCTGTTTCTTTTCAATACCTGCTTGAATGGCGGCACGCACTTCATTGGCGAGCGCGCCCATTTTCGGTCGTTCTTCCGCTGGCAGCTTCCCCATGCCGCGCAAAACTTCCGTAATCGGGCCTTTTTTGCCGAGATAGGCGACACGGATCCCGTTCAGCGTTTTTAAATCAGCAGCCGCTTCAATTTTGGCAAGCGCTTCGGTTTGCAGTGCTTTCAACGTTTCTTCCATTTTTTGTACCTCCTTTAGGTTTTGGGCGTTAAAAAAGCCCCGCCCTGGAAAAGGGACGAGGCTAATGGTTCGCGGTACCACCCTAGTTAACATAACTAAATTATGTTCGCTTCATTTCAATAACGGCTTTTAACCGTCCCGCCTTTACATTGCAAGCAATGGTCCAAGCGGCAACTCGAGGGGTGAACTTCGCTTCATTTCCCCATAAAAATGCTTCCAGTCTGCGGCATTTTCTCCCTGCATGGCGAAGATCAAGCTACTTTTCCCTGTCATGGTTTTTATCATTTTTCAGTTATTTTTTATTATAGCGGGAAATGCCCGCAATTTCAAACGGAAAGTGAAAATAGGCATGGGCCCGGCCGTTTTGGCACGGAATATTTCCCGTTTTCCGCAATAAATGGACGCTTTGACCACGCGGTTGTCCCTGTTTATCCTGGCCAAACAACGCAGCCGCCCTCATGAAAAATCGTCTGCCTCGATTGCCTTTTGGCGCCTATCCTGAAAAATGGTGCCGGCTGTTTTTCATCTTCTTCTGGTGCCGCGTTCACCGCATGGATAAGGCCTGCTTTTCTGCCTCAAACACGGGGCAGCAAAGGTGGCATCCATTATTTCCGCCAAAGGTTACGCCCGCATTGCAAAGTCATACATTAAAATGCCGGCTGCCACCGCAACATTCAGCGACTCACTTTTGCCGAAAATCGGGATGGACAGGTTTTGTTCCGTTTGCGCAAGCAAGCCGGGGTGTACGCCGCTTCCTTCATTGCCGACAAGGATCGCAAAGGCATCGCCCGGATTTACATCGCGAAAAGTTACGCCGTTTTCAAGCGCTGTTCCGTAAACCGGCACTGCCGCTTCGTTCAGTTTTTCAATCCACATGTTTAAATCGCCTTTTAAAAGCCCGACGTGGAGATGGCTTCCTTGTGCCGCACGCAACACTTTCGGGCTGTACGGATCCGCCGTGCCCTTGCCGAAAATAACGGCATCAAACCCGGCTGCGTCCGCCGTCCGGATCATCGTGCCGGTATTGCCAGGATCCTGCACGGCATCAATTAAAAGATAACGCCTGCCGATGATTTTGGACGGCTGTTTTTTCATCCGGCACACGGCAAAAATGCCTTGCGTCGTTTCTGTATCGGCAAGCGTTTTGCTGATTTCATGCGTGACAGTTATCACCGGCACCCCTTCCGTATTCCAGCGGTTTGGCAGGTCTACGCCTTCTTCAACGATGATTTCTGCCACCACTTCCTCTTTCAGCGCTTCTTCGACAAGATGGAACCCTTCCAGCAAATAAGTAAATGTTTTTTCGCGTTCTTTTTTCGCGGCGAGTTTTTTCCAATGCTTTACTTGCGGATTTTGCAAGGATTGTATGTATTTCAACGTGTTTGCTCCCTTTTCGTTAAGTTTTCCTTGGAATAGTATACATAAAAATAGTGGCCATGTGAAATGCTAGCAGTGAAACGATCAAAGGAGCTGAACCGAAATGGATTTGGACTTGCGGAAAGCAGTCATTCACAATGTAAAAGATGACACGCAGGATCAGTTAAAAGATACGATTGTCGATGCCATTCAAAGGGGCGAAGAAAAAATGCTCCCGGGGCTCGGCGTCCTCTTTGAAATCATTTGGAACCATGCGGATACACAGGAACAAAAAATGATGCTGGAAACGCTCGAGCAGGGGCTGGGCCAGGTGTAACAAGGGAGCGGAAAGAGCCGCTCCTTTTATATGTGCACCGGCTTTTCCAACCCGTTTACAGTTGCAATGAAGGATGCTAGATTCCTTTTATGCCGGCCGTAACCGATCGGCACTTTGTTTAATTGAATGGAAGACAAAACGACAAAAAATCCGATAATAGAAGCGCTTATTTCCTTGTTGTACGTTTTTACCTCTAGATTGCCGATCTCCTGCAGATGGATCCTTTTTCTGATCCAAAAATAAAGAAAGAAAAGATGAAAAAGCACACAAGCCGCTATACTGTACAGCGCCGTCCAGACGTAAACATCATCAATATGCTTGTCTTTTGCTAACATCATAAATGCAACAAATGCGTCAAACGCAGCCTTGTACATAAAAATAACGGCGGCAATACTTGAGAACCTCCAGCTGAAAGGACGGCTCGGAATAGATAAAAGGATTGAAAGTACATGCACGATAAACAACAGGATTTCAAGGCGAAATACCCGTTGCCAAAAAGGAGACAAGTTTTCCCATCCGATATTTCCGCCATTTACAACTTTGTATGCGACTCCGATCATCACCAAAGAATAAACAAACAATGCGCATAAAAATTTCCGCAGATCGGAAAATGTCAGCAACCGGCTTCTCGCATCAGCATTTAAAATGAGCAAAAATTTTTCTTCGGTTAATTTTTTCACTACATCCCCCCGTGCTCTATTTAGGGCTTGCTGAACGAATCAAATTTGGTCAGATACAAGCCAAATTTGATTCGTTCAGCAAGCCCTACTTGTAGAAACAAAAAGCCCCCGGGTTGGGTGCATGTACATTAACCTCTTAACATATTCATAATATGGTTAATTTCTGTGTCATGCTTGCCGGATTTCCCGCTAAGAAACTCAATATCGCCCTTAATGCCTTTGATTTCATTTGAAACAACTGTAAAAATGCTTTTATGTTCTTCCAGTTTATCGTTTGTGAATTTAAAATTGCTTCGCAGTTCCAAAGCAAGGTTGTCTACTTTCGTTTCAATGCGTTCCTGCCCTGCTTTTAAGCTGGAAACATCACTCTTTAAACTGGAAACATCGCTCTTTAAACCGGACACATCACTCTTCAAACTGGAAACATCGCTCTTTAAACCGGACACATCACTTTTTAAATCTCTCAATTCATGAAGAATTTGCTGCAAAATCTCATCCATCATTTTACCTCCTTCCTTTTTCAAATAGTATATCACAAAGATTGCTTTTCCTACTATCTATCATTTCTGTTTGTTATCAATTTTTTCTCGACAATTCGTATACAATTGTATACAGAAAGGAGCACGTGTATGAGATCATCAATTGACCCCGGAGGGAAATTTGAAGGCCCTTTTTGTCCTTCATCAACCCAATGAAGGACAGTTCACTGTTGCAACCTTGTTTTTTTTGTCCTTCATCAATTCAATGGGGGACAGTTCGAGAATACTGGTTGCCCGTTTTGTCTTTCATCAATCTGATGAAGAACCTTTCACGATCCCCGCTGTTTTTTTTGCAATTGCGTGCAGCATAGCTGGCGCATGCAAAACCCGTGGCGAAACCGCACACGGGCTTTTGAACAACAGATTTATTGCACGCTAGAACTATATCCCCCGGGACTTTGCTGCTTTCTCCCAGCTATAGTAAACCCCTAAACTCACCACACCTAAAACGAGCGGCAACCACCACGGATAAGAAAAGGACGGGCCGATTTTTGGCATGAATTTATCCAGCAAAATAACGCCGCCCAGAAAAACAAAGATTACGGCATATATTTTCAAAAAAGTTAGGATTTGCACCTTTTTTGTCTTTTCCTTAAACAAACTCTTTCTCAAGATACGAAAGATATACCAAATGGCAAAGATCACGTATAGCCCGGCAATGAAAAAGTTCAGGGCCGCGGGTACAGGATAAAACGGCAGCAAAGGTCTGGAAAAGAACCGTTCAACAACAAAAGCAGTAATGCCATTAATGACCAAATCTATCCCCAAAAGCAAGATCATTATCCTGATTGTAAAAGAAACCATATTGCGTTTGTTTTCTTTCGGCAGCTGCCTGATGATTTCGTCGGCAAATGCTTTCGGGTCACCGCCGAACATTTGCGCAGCTGTCTTGTTTTCTTTTTGGCCTTCGAGCAGATGGTCAAGCAGTTCCATCAGCACTTCTTCTGTTTGCTGCTCGGACAAAACGGTTTGCAGGCGAAGGTAGTCAAGCAGATCGTTGTAAAATTTTTTGTTCTCAGGTGCCAGTTTCTGCCGTTTACGGTTGTTTTCCTCAATCAACTGTTTTACACTAAGCATCCTCACTTCTTCCTTTCAATAAAAGTTGAACAGGGGCTGCGATTTGCTGCCACTCTGTTGTAATCTCATCTAACGCGGATTTTCCTTTCTCCGTTAATTCATAATACTTGCGGCTTGGCCCGGAATCGGATGGTCGCATCTCTCCATGGATCCAGCCGTTCTTTTGCAGGCGCAACAGAACCGGGTAAAGCGTCCCCTCGCTAATTTCCTGGAGGCCTATTTGCTGAAGTTTTTTTGAAAGAATGTAGCCATAAACCGGTTCTTTTTCAATCACAGCCAGCACACAGCCGTCTAAAATGCCTTTCAGTAACTGGCTTCGAATGGACATCCCTCCACCCCCATTTCAACTACTTTGTTATGCAAGTTAGTTTATCAAAAAACGAACTACTTTGCAATGCAAAATAGCAAAAAACAATAAAAAAATCCAGCGGCAGGCAAACCGCTGGAGAAATGTTATGATTGCTTTTTTCGCTTGGAAAAATAATGAAGGAAAAAGGACAGAATCATATAGGCCAAAATTAAAAATACCACATAATTTGCCCAAAAGTTTTCAAGGTTTAACACATCCAGTGTGCTCAGCCCTTTCTGGATGCCCATTACAATGAGCACCGTCACCGCAAACATGAAAAATAATTGCACATATCGTTTCATAGCCGTCCCTCCCAAATAAAGATAATCACTATGATGATCTTAAAAAATGGTCCGGGCGAAAACTGTGATCTGGATCATAGCAAAGCCGGCTGTTTATGGCATTTATGTGAAAAGACGTGTTTTGGGATTAGCACGGATGTTTTAAAAGATGGCGCCTGTTCCATGGTATAATCAATTGGGAAGAACCCCTCATTTATGGCAGAGGTTTTTAGGAAACCCTCTCTAAAAAACTAAGAAAACAGCATCCTTTTTCGGTGCTGTTTTGCGTGAAAGGACGATTATCAATGAAAAAAGAAAAAGCAGTCGTTGTTTTCAGCGGCGGCCAGGACAGCACCACCTGCCTTTTCTGGGCAAAGCAAAAGTTTCAGGAAGTGGAAGCCGTTACGTTCGATTACGGGCAGCGCCATCGTCTTGAAATAGCATGTGCAAAAAATATAGCGGAAGAGCTCGGGGTAAAACAGCATATTCTTGATATGCAACTGTTGAACCAGCTCGCCCCGAACGCGCTGACGAGGGAAGACATGACCGTGAAAGCAGGGGCTGACGGGGAGCTTCCGAATACGTTTGTGCCCGGGCGGAATTTGCTGTTTCTCTCTTTTGCCGGGGTGCTTGCCAGCCAGATCGGCGCAAGGCATATCGTAACCGGTGTGTGCGAAACGGACTTCAGCGGTTACCCGGACTGCCGCGATATCTTCGTCAAATCTTTAAACGTCACCTTGAACCTTTCAATGGACCAGCAGTTTGTCATTCATACGCCGCTGATGTGGCGCAACAAAGCAGAAACATGGGCGCTCGCGGATGAACTCGGGGCATTTGATTTTGTCCGTGAAAAGACGCTGACCTGCTATAATGGCATCATCGCTGACGGCTGCGGGGAATGTCCGGCGTGCAAATTGCGAAAAAGAGGGCTAGAACAATACCTGGCCATCCGGAACGGGCAGCCTGAATGACAGTTTCTTTGGAATTGTGGTAAAATAACAAAAAAGGAGGCGGGGGAATGGCTGAAATCAAAACCGTATCGATCATTGGGCTCGGCGCGCTCGGGATTTTATTCGGGCATCATTTATCGAAAAAAATGCCGGCGGAAAACTTGCGGATCATCGCCGACCAAAAGCGCATTGAACGGTATGAGCGGGAAGGCGTTTACTGTAACGGCGAAAAATGCCGCTTTCACTATGCCACACCAGAAGAAACAGTGGAGCCTTCGGATTTGGTGCTATTTACGGTCAAATTCAACGGACTGGATGAGGCAGTTGAAGCAGTTAAACAGCATGTCGGGCCGGATACAGTGATTTTGTCTGCCCTGAATGGGATCTCAAGTGAAGAAATCATTGGCCGTACATATGGAATGGACAAAATGTTATACTGTGTCGCCCAGGGGATGGATGCCGTCAAAACCGGAAACCGGCTGACATATGCGCATATGGGCATGCTTTGCTTCGGGGAAAAAGAGCCGGGCATATTTTCGGACAAAATGAAAAAAGTGGCCCGTTTCTTTGAGCAAACGGATTTGCCATACAAAGCCGATACCCAAATGATGAAAAGGCTTTGGGGCAAGTTCATGCTCAATGTCGGCGTCAACCAGACCGTCGCCGTTTACAAAAGCAATTACGGCGAAATCCAAAAAGACGGCCCTGCGCGCGAGATGATGATTGCCGCCATGCGGGAAGTAATGGCATTGTCCGAAAAAGAAGGGTTTCCGCTTACGGAAGAAGATCTCCGTTACTGGCTGAAAGTGGTCGGAAACCTGAGCCCTGCCGGCAAGCCGTCAATGGCGCAGGATGTGGAGGCAAAACGGTACAGCGAAGTCGGCCTGTTTTCCGGAACCGTCATCAAACTCGGCAAAAAATATGGCGTTCAAGTTCCGGTTAACGAGGAACTGAACCGGCGCATCCGGGAAATCGAAAGCACTTACGCCCCAGTGCATTGAAGCAGAATACCAAAAAGGGAGCTTTCCGGAAAGCTCCCTTTTTGGTATGGGATACGCTTCCTGTTGTTTGCAGTGAAGACCAGGAAGACGGTCTGATGGCAGAACAAAACGTAAATATCTTCGATTGATGTTTCCCTCTCCAGTCCAGAATCCACCTTTTTCTTCGTTAATGCTTGTTGTTCTCATGTATTCCAATCCAGCAAAGCCAATAGGTAATCTTTTATGCAGATACGCGCTGTATAAAGAAAGATTTTCGTTTTGATTATCATGAAGAAGAATGGTCAATACTGTAATCGGGAAATGTCAGATTGGCCTTCGATTGCTTTTGCTGTCACCAGAAATCAGGAAACCACCAGCCGGCTTAGGGCACAGCAACATAGCAAGCGGAAATTTTGACTTTCTGGTGCGGTTTACTTATCATTATCTAACATAAAATATAAATGGAAGCAGGTCGATAAAATGACAAAAGTTGGAATTTTGCTTGGTTCTTTGCGGAAAGCATCTTTTTCAAGAAAACTTGCGGAAAATGTAGCTAACCTTTTTCCTGAAGGATATGAAACAGAATTTATCGAGATTGGAAATCTCCCTTTATACAATCAGGATTTTGATGACCATAACCAGGTTCCGGCCGAGTATACGGCATTCCGGAATACAGTAAAATGGCTCGATGCGGTGCTGTTTGTCACACCGGAATATAACCGTTCCGTCCCGGCTGTCTTAAAAAATGCCCTCGATGTTGGTTCCCGCCCGTACGGCCAAAGTGTATGGAATGGAAAACCGGCGGCAATCATCAGCCAATCCCCTGGAAACTTGAGCGGGTTTGGCGCCAATCATCATTTGCGCCAGTCGCTTGTTTGTTTGAACATGCCGATCCTCCAGCAGCCTGAAGCTTATATCAGCAATGTGGCTGCACTGTTTGATGAAAGCGGCAAGATTGTAAATGAAGGCACAGTCCAGTTCCTGCAATCTTTTACAGATGCATTTGTTGATTTGATTAAAAAGTACAAAGGCTGATGTTCCATATCGGAAGCTGAAAAACAGCGGGATGCCCTTTCGCCAAAGGGTTCCCGCTGTTTTTCGCCCCTGTGCCATTCCTTGATCGTTTAAAAGCAGCTGAAAATCCGGAGAAATGTCTTTTCCGGCCAGGAACAGCGGGCCTTCACAGAGATTAGTTCACAACGCAGGAGCTGGCCGGCAAGCTGGATACCGAATTGAATCAATTTAAAGTCAGCTAATGATAAACAGACAGTATGATCACATGCAAGTGGCCACACTGCCTGTTTTGATGAGTAGGAATAAACCAAATCCGGCCAAACTCAGGACCTTAACGTATGCAAGTCCGGAAGCGGCGCTTTTAGAATCATGCTTCATGCATTCTGACAATGATTTTCCCGCGTACGTGGCGGCCTTTTAAGGTTTTCAAACCGGCCGGCAGTTCCTCACGCGGGAGCACTTGATTGACCATCGGGTTATATGTCAATTCATAACTGTGGCTGTAAATTTCCACTAAGTTTCCGAACGGATCTTCACAGTAGACCATCCGGTAAGGCTTTTTCCCCGGGTAATATTCGCGGACCGGCATCCGTTGTTTGCCCCCGTGCGCCTTTATTTTTTCCATGAGCCCTTCTACATCTGGGTCCTGGACGGCATAATGGAAAATGCCCGTTTTCCAGTACTCAAAATGATTGTCAGGTGTTTCAATGTTTTTGAACTCAAACATGATTTGCGGCCCTGCGCCCATTTTGCTGAGTGATTCTTTTTCGGTCATTCCCGGCGTATCGCCTGCAATGCCGACATCTAAGGCAAATGCGATGTCAGGGTTTACTTTATGGGCTGCTGTTTTCGCACCGCGCAGGTGTGTTTGGTCTAATTTTGCCATCGTTTTCCCCTCCAGCATCACATTCATGCGATTTATTATAACGGAAATTTTCAGAAGTATATATGGATCCGCCTGTTTCACAGGCCCCACTATTTCCGGATTTTAGCTGCCGTGCCGTTTAGAAATTGCTGCGGTCCATCCCCTCTAACGCGGCCAATCCTGTGGACCCAAATCCGCCTTCCCCTCTTTCGGATTCTGCTAACTGTTCCGTAACGGTGACGGTGACAGACATTACGGGCGCGATAATCATTTGGGCGATTCGCATCCCTTTTTCAACTGTGAACGGTTGCTTTCCAAAGTTGATTAAAATGACTTTAATTTCTCCTCTGTACCCTTCATCAATCGTACCCGGGCTGTTTAAAACTGTGACCCTGTGGTTTAAAGCGAGCCCGCTTCTCGGCCTGACCTGCGCCTCTGTTCTGCGCGGCAGCTCGATTGCAATGCCGGTACGGATCAGTTCCGCTTCCCCCGGCGCAATGGTTTTTTCTTCGATGGAAAATAAATCAAGCCCTGCATCTCCGGGATTGGCCCTTTGCGGCAGTTGTGCGTCAGGATGCAATAATTTTACTTTTAAGACATCATCCATTGAAATAACTCCTTTGCGTATAGTTCTTCCATGATTATATCAAACTAAAACAGGTTTTTACTTTTTTTCCGGGGAATCCGGAAATTTTTTACCAGAAGGGGGACTATGCTTGGGTGAACTACCCACCACTTATCAACCTTACGGTTTGATTGAAGTGGGGGCTTCTCGACTTATCGTTGCTTTTACTAGCCAACGAAAACTGACCGAGCTAACCCTCTTGTTCCAAGAGTTTTGTTACTTATGATAACGCTAATAAGCGTATACCTTCATTTTTGATATTGATTGCTGAATTATAGTCGCGATCTGCCACATAACCGCACGAACAACGGTAGGTGCGTTCAGATAGTTTCACAGGTTTTTCTGCACCACAACAAGAACACTTCTTAGTGGAGGGAAACCACTTATCAATTTTCACAAGTTGTTTCCCCTGTTCTTTTAGCTTATACGCTAAGAAAGTAGTGAACATCCCCCAGCCGTTATCATGAACGCTTTTCCCAAAGTGAAGGGCTTGAGACATCCCTTTCATGTTCAAGTCCTCAATCACGACAGCATCAAAGTTAGAAGCTAATTCTTTTGACTTATGATGAAGAAAATTCATGCGTTGGTTCGCCACTTTCTCATGTAATTTAGCCACTACTAGTCGTTGCTTGTTCCAACGTGCAGAACCTTTCTTTCTTCGAGAAAGAATTCGTTGTGCTTTTGCTAATTTATCTAAGGCTTGCCGATAGTAACGTGGGTAATTGGCTTTCTTACCCTGTTCACTCTCGACATATAGACCATCCATAGCAAAATCCAAACCAACAACTTTCTGTATTTTAACTGGACGAATATCTTTCTCATATTCTGTCAAAATTGAAATGTAGTATTTGCCTGTCTTTGTTTTAGAAATAGTGCAAGATTTGATTTTATAATCAGCAGGTATCTCTCTATGCTGTTTCATTTTTATTGGCTTTTTGATTTTTGGCAGTTTGATATGACCATTTTCTAGCTTAATATTTCCGTTGACCATATTAGTTGTATAGGATTGTTTTGCTTTACGATTTTTGAACTTTGGAAAATCCGCATTTCCTTCAAAGAAATTCTTATAAGCAGTCTGTAAGTTCATTTGTGCATTTGCCAAAGCTAAAGAATCCACTTCTTTTAGGAATGGAAATTCACTTTTATATTTTGCAGGGGTCGGAAACTTTTGCTTTTTAAGCAATTCTTTATCATCCTTGAACTTTTCATACGTTTCTTTGCGTTCAGCTAACATCTTATTGTAGACAAAGCGAACACAACCAAATGTCTTAGCTAATAATGCGGATTGTTCTTTGTTTGGTAACAAACGAAACTTGAAAGCTTTGTTTTGCTTGGCCATATCCATTCACCTCACTTTGTGCGGAAAAATTTCGTATATATTGATTATATCGTAAAAAATCCGTACAATCAATATGAGGTGATAATCATGAGAGAAGAGAAAGAACGTGTAGAAATTCGTATGCCTAAGACGATATTAGAAAAATTGGAGCAATATCAAAAAGAAAATGGGATTCCAACTAGAACAGCCGCAATCTTAGAATTGTTGAGAAAAGGATTGGAAAAATAACTTTGGCTAAAGCCAACCGAAATTCATCTTCCACCTACTCATTGGTGCGATTCGCACCTTCACATTCCTTAAGGATGGGAGACTTCTTTCGGAAAGCCGTTAAAAAAACAGAGCCTCCGGCATGCCGGAAGCTCTGTTTTTTTGATTATAATGCTGCTTTTGCTTTGTTTGCCAGTTCGGCAAATGCTTGTGCATCGTTCACAGCGAGGTCGGCAAGCATTTTGCGGTTCACTTCAATGCCGGCCTGTTTCAAACCGTGCATCAAACGGCTGTAGGAAAGGCCGTTGATTCTTGCCGCAGCGTTAATACGGGTAATCCACAGTTTGCGGAAATCGCGTTTTTTCTGGCGACGGTCGCGATACGCATACATGTAGGATTTCATTACTTGCTGATTGGCAACTTTAAATAATGTATGTTTTGAACCATAATAACCTTTGGCTAATTTCAGAACTTTTTTGCGTCGTCTGCGGGTAACTGTACCGCCTTTTACACGTGGCATAATCTTTTCCTCCTAATTGAAAGCTTTGTTTTCTTACAGATTGTCGAGCATTTGGCGGATGCGTTTCATGTCGCTTGCGGATACAAGCGTTGATTTACGCAGCTGGCGTTTTTGTTTTGTCACTTTATTTGCGAACAAATGGCTTCTGTAAGCGTGGGAACGTTTCAGGCTGCCGGAGCCGGTTTTCTTAAAACGCTTGGCAGAGCCGCGGTGAGTTTTCATTTTTGGCATGATTAGTCCTCCTTAAGTTGGCGTTACTTCTTCTCTGTTTTTGGTGTGAGCACTAAGAACATGCTCCGTCCGTCCATTTTCGGTTTGGATTCGACCGTGGCGACTTCGGCACATGCTTCTGCAAACCGGTCGAGGACACGCTGCCCGATTTCTTTATGGGTAATGGCGCGGCCTTTAAAGCGGATCGAGGCTTTTACCTTATCGCCTTTTTCCAAAAACTTAATGGCATTGCGGAGTTTTGTATTAAAGTCATGTTCTTCGATGGTCGGGCTCAAACGAACCTCTTTTACGTTAATGATTTTTTGTTTTTTTCGTGCTTCCCTGTCTTTTTTCTGCATCTCGAAACGGTATTTTCCGTAATCCATGATGCGGGCAACAGGCGGTTTTGCGTTTGGCGCAACAAGTACAAGGTCAAGGTTGGCACGTGCCGCAATCTCCAATGCTTCGTTCCGGGATTTAACCCCCATCTGTTCACCGTTTTGGCCGATTAAACGGACTTCGCGGGCACGAATGCCTTCGTTCACCATCATGTCTTTGCTAATAATGAGCCACCTCCAAGATAATTTCAAACAAACGTGTGAATATATCGCTTGCGAAAAAGCCCTGAACGTACTGTACACGAAAAAAAAGCGCAGGGAACACACCCGCGCTTATAGTCACAATCATCAATAGATACCTGGCAACTGCACCATTGCGTCAACAGGTGAGAAGCGGGCTGCTCCTTCTTTTCACAAACTTATATTCAATTCCACTCCATTATTGTATCACTTTACCGTATCCATGTCAATTTGCAAGAATCCCGAAAAATCTGTTTAACTTTTTTGGCTCAACATGCGTTATTTTATCAAACCGGCAGAGAAATCGCAAGTGTTTTTTTGGTCTCCTCTCTGAAGTGCTTAATGAAAATGCTTGTCTTTGTTGAAACAAAAGCTTCTAAAAATAAAGTTTTTACATCAAGCCTGAGCATCTATTTACATGCTTTTTTCGGTAGGCAAGAGAGCGACATTTTATATAAAATGAACGGAAATCGGATCAAATGTAAATCAATTTTTCATTTTCCCCTCCTAACCATGCCACCGGTTTCAATCCAATTTTCCGATAATAGCCGTGCGTTCCATTTATCTCCTTTTTTATCTACTTAATTTCACATACGTATGGTCAATCTCCACAACTTTTGGCAGTTTTCTCATTCTTCCGCTTCCCATATAAAACAGTGCCAGGACAAACAGCCCTATTCCAAAAAAGCTCATGGTAAGCTGGACGGAAGTGATCTTGGCCATCACGCCGCCGATCAATGATCCTGCCGGCATCGCAAGCGATAGCAAACTCACATTGATGGTATTGACCCGCCCTAACATTTGTTCATCAGGCAATTGCTGAAATATGGCAGAAAACAAAACATTGATGGCGCCAATAGATAACTCGGAAATAAACATAAGCGTATAAACATACCATATCGAAACATTGCTCAATAAAATCATAAAAAGCCAGGACAACCCGGAGAGCAAAAAGCCTGCAGCCAATATTTTGCCAAATGGAAATATCCGGCTGATTTTATCCGCACCTGCTGCTCCTGCCAAAGCCCCTAAGCCCAAAGCCGCTGTCATGATGCCGTAGGATGAAGCGCCTTCGCCCGTAGTATTGGCGAAAGAAGGCAATACGACCATTACAATTGCGAAAAAAAAGTTTAAAAACAGCAAGGGGATTAATAATTGCAAGATGAAAGGCTGTTTGACAAACGATATTCCTTCTTTAAAATCCCGTTTGTACGCCTGCCATTCTTCCCGTACGCTCCCGGTTTGCTTGCTTCTTTTTACCTGTACTTTTAAAAACAAAAACAGAGTGGATGAGAGTATAAAAAGAAGCGAATTCATACCGAGCACCATCGACATCGAGAAAGCGGCAAGGATAAACCCGGCAATCCCATTAAAGAAAAAATCCGAACCCTTATATGCAATGGACATGAGTGAATTGGCCTTGACGAGATCTTTCTTTTCCACGGCTTTCGGCAATAATACGCTCTCTAACGGGTAAGTCAGTTCCGATAAAAACGAAAGAACCGGGATGGAAAGCAACAGCAGCCAGACATTCATGATTCCATACTTGCTTAAAACAACAAGAAAAAGCAGTAAGCCGGCTTGTAAAACGCTTGCTGTAACCAGCAATTTTTTTGCATTTATTTTGTCAAGAACCGGGCCGTAAAATAAGCTCAGCACCTCTGTCAGCGAAAATAAGAATCCGGCAAATCCGGTATAGACCGTCGAGTTCCCCCCTAATTTTAAAACCATCCACATCATGGCAATATAATAAACACTATCCCCAATATTGGTGAACAGCCTGCCAAAAAACAACGCATTAAAATGACGATTCCGAAATAAGTGCATTGGGCTCCGTCCCCTTCCCCTGTGCCAACCCATTTTTTCCTCTATTATATAATAAAAAGCACCCTGCAAATCTGCAGGGTGCGTGATTTCTTGTCTGTTTTACCGTTTTATTTCTTCTTTTATCTTGCTGAGGAAGGTGTCGACCGGCACCGTTTCCGTTTGTTTCTCGCCGTACTTGCGGACATTGACCGTGTTGTCGGCAGCTTCCTGGTCGCCGACAACGAGCGCGTACGGGATTTTTTGCACTTGGGCTTCACGGATCCGGTAGCCCAGTTTTTCATCGCGGTCGTCCAGTTCAACGCGGACTCCTTCAGACTTAAGCGTTTCTTGGACTTTCCGCGCATAGTCATAATGGGCATCCGGCGATACCGGAATCACTTGTACCTGGACCGGTGCCAGCCATGTCGGGAACGCCCCTTTGTATTCCTCGATCAAATAAGCGACAAACCGTTCCATTGTCGAAACAACGCCGCGGTGGATGACAACCGGGCGGTGCGGCTTGCCGTCTTCCCCGACATACGTCAGGTCAAACCGTTCCGGGAGCAAGAAGTCAAGCTGCACGGTTGACAATGTTTCGTCTTTGCCAAGCGCCGTGCGGACCTGGACGTCGAGCTTCGGGCCGTAAAATGCGGCTTCGCCTTCCGCTTCGTAATAGTCAAAACCAAAATCATCCATCGTTTCTTTCAGCATCGCCTGTGCCTTGTTCCACATTTCATCATCATCATAATACTTGTCCGTATTTTCCGGGTCACGGTACGACAAGCGGAACGAGTAGTCGGTAATGTTGAAATCTTTATAGACCTCAAGAATCAGTTCAACCACGCGCTTGAATTCTTCCTTAATCTGGTCCGGGCGCACGAAAATATGGGCATCATTCAGTGTCATGCCGCGCACCCGTTGCAGGCCGGAGAGCGCACCTGACATTTCATAACGGTGCATGAGCCCGAGTTCGGCAATCCGGATCGGCAATTCGCGGTAGCTGTGGATCGTATTTTTATACACCATCATATGGTGCGGGCAGTTCATCGGGCGCAACACGAGTTCTTCATTGTCCATTTTCATGACCGGGAACATATCTTCCTGGTAATGGTCCCAGTGGCCGCTCGTTTTATACAGGTCCACGCTGCCAAGCACCGGCGTATAGACGTGGTCATAGCCGAGTTTGACTTCCTTGTCGACAATATACCGTTCAATGATGCGGCGGATCGTTGCGCCTTTTGGCAGCCAGAGCGGCAGGCCTTGTCCGACTTTTTGCGAGTTCGTGAAAAGTTCGAGTTCTTTCCCAATTTTCCTGTGGTCGCGTTCTTTTGCTTCTTCCAGGAATTTCAAATGGGCCTCGAGATCCTCTTTCTTGAAGAAAGCCGTCCCGTATATGCGCTGCATCATTTTGTTGTTGCTGTCGCCGCGCCAGTATGCACCGGCAATGCTTAATAATTTGAATTCCTTGATTTTTCCGGTTGACGGCACATGGACGCCGCGGCACAGGTCAACAAATTCGCCCTGTTCATAAACCGTGACCGTTTCGTCCGGAATCGCATCAATCAGTTCAAGCTTGTATTCATCATTCGCAAATATGTTTCTGGCTTCGTCACGGGATACGACTTTGCGGACAATTTCAAGGTTTTCCGCAGCAATTTTTTTCATTTCCTTTTCAATTTTCGGCAAGTCTTCCGGCGTGATCGACGCGTCAAGATCCATATCGTAATAAAATCCGTTTTCAATTGCAGGGCCGACGCCAAACTTGACATTGCCATACAGGCGGCGGACAGCCTGTGCCATTAAATGTGCCGTGCTGTGGCGCAGAATGCCAAGCGCATCTTCATGCTCAGGGGTGACGATTTCAATTGCGCCGTCTTCTTCAATCGGTGTGCGCAAATCGAGCAGTTTGCCGTTCAGTTTGCCGGCGAGCGCCTTTTTCCGGAGGCCCGGGCTGATCGATTGGGCAATCTCTTCCGTTGTTGTCCCAAATGGAAATTCCTTTAAAGCGCCATCTGGAAATGTGATTTTTACGATCTCTGCCATATGTCCCACTCCTTTAAAAATGATGTCAACGCGGGTGGCCGCAAGAACAAAGCAAAAAAATAAAACCCGTCCCCGGCAAGGGACGAGTTTTGTACACGCGGTTCCACCCTCATTTCCGCACGTCTCCACGTACGGCTTGAGTTTGATAACGGAAATATCCGCCAGCCGCTACTGATTTTGTTCACGGCTGAAGTTCGGAGGCGGTAAGCATCCTGCCCGTGCCGGAAAGCTTGCAGCCTGGGGCTTTCCTCTCTGAAAGGCGGTAACAGAATCCTGTTGTCCTCGTCATCACATTGAATTTTTCATTTCCAATTGATTATGTAAGTAATTATAGAAGTTTGCAATGAAAAAATCAAGGGATAGCCGATGGATTTTGTTGCCGTGCTGCATTGCCCCGGTTCAAGGCCCCCTTTTTATCATTCGCTGGCGGCGAGCTGATCGTGCATAAAGTGCATCCGGCTTTTCACGGCCACCCGTTCTTCAAAAATATTGCATATCGTACGGATCAAAGCATGGTCCGGGGTATCCGTATAAATTTCAATGCGGGCAGGCGCAATCGATAAAAGCGGTGCAATCGTGACAGAGTCAATATAGACAGGGTGGTTGGACAGAAGCCTGCGGTCAATCAGCCCATCCAGTTCTTCCCTCGTCATTTCCCGGAATTGGCCGTTGTAAAATTTCACCTGTTCCCCGAGGCAGAGCTTTATTTTTTCTCTTTTTGGTTCTTTTTGCTTCAAGTAATCCCTCAAGCTTTGCACAAAAATCTGGTATTCCTGTTCCATTTTGTATTCGTCAATCGCAATACCGATGTATCGGTCAAGGCAGTCAAAATAGCCTTTTAAGCGGAACGTCAGCACGGAAGCGAGCGGCAATGTGCGCGATTCGCCAACCAGCGGTGCGACCGCCCCTTCGATGGCGGCACGTTCTTCAATCCCGCCCGCCATATCCGTCAGCTCCGGCCGCTCTCCTTTCAGCATGCCGGCCACGATTTCGAGTATCCGGTTTTGCTCTTCTTTCGCCCGAAAAAAATAGGCTTGGTGCAATTGATTGCAAATCCACTCGTTTCTTTTTTTCTTCATGATAAAATCTGCAACGGCCGCCTGCAGTTCCTTTTTACTGCCGGCCGCTTCCACCACATAATGTATTTTCCCATGCAGCACTGCTTCCCGGATTTTCACAGCGCGCCCTTTTTCCTTTGCAAAATATGCTTTTATCCATAATGCATCATCCTTGTCCCTGATCAGGAATTCCAATCCAAGCCCCCCCTGTACGGTAAAACATGCTCGTTTGCTTTACCTTATGTATATGAAGGGGCACCGGCAAATAGAAGGCGGCAAAGCGTTACGAAATGAAAAAGGCGGGCCCCCTTCATATAAGGGTCAGGCCCGCTGGTTCGGCCCCTCCATCCGGACAGGGACGCTTAAATATTTAATGCGCTCAAGGATGCGCGCGGCTTTCAATTCTTCCTTTTCCCCGCGCTGGGTATAAGTGAAATGGTATTCTAAATCCTCATAGCTGAAATTGGATGTAAAAAAAGTGGGAAGGTCTTCCTGCATCCTGTATTGGAGAATCGGGCCGAGCACTTCATCCCGCGTCCAGCTCGAGTTCGTTTCCGCGCCGATATCATCCAGCATCAATACGGGCACTTGTTTCACCATATCCAGCTTTTCCCCGGTGGAGTGGTCGCCGATGGAATCCTTCATTTCGCGGAAAAACTCGGGCACATACACAATTAAAGAAGAGACCTGTTTCCGGTCCGCCAGCTCGTTCGCAATCGCACCAAGCAAATACGATTTCCCGACGCCGAAATTGCCGAATAAATATAACCCCTTCATTTTTTTGCCCGGCTCGTATTCACGGACAAAGCGATGCGCAAAATCGTATGCATCCAGGCGCCCCGTTTGTTCAAGGAAAAAATCGCCAAAGGATGCCGCCAGTATTTTTTTCGGCATGTGCATGCTTTGGATCAGCCTGCGCGTTTTATTGCGCTCATCCTCCAATATTTTCTTCTGGCACCTTTTATAGTGGATCTCAATATTGCCATGTTCAATAACAAGTTCCGGCACATATCCTTTCATCATATTCACGCATTCGCCAAGGCTTTTGCACCGGCTGCAATTTTTTTCCTGTGAAATGAATTCGTACAGTTTCATCCAGCTTTTTTCAATCATCGATCTTGTGACTTCGCCGCGGTGTGCATCCAAAAAAGCGCGGACGTCGGGATGCGTGATGATTTCCTGCTTCATTTCTTCATAACGCTTGCGGAAACCGGGATTGGATGAAAGCCTTTTGAGCGTCTCGTTTATGTTTTCCACCGCCTTCACCCTTTCTTGTATTGTTCACGTATTTTTTCAAGCCTTTTCCTTTTCTCTTCCAATGACTCCCCATCGGCTTGGACTGCGGCCGCAGCGGTTTTTTGGTCTTCTTTTTTAAACCAGTCCGGCAGCTTCTCAACACGGACCGGCTTTCTCCGTCCGGTGCCGTTTTTCTCTTTATTGTTCAGCCATTGTTTGTACTGGCGGTCTTCTTTTTTGGCAAACGCCATCGCTTCCTTAGCGGTTTTCAGTTTTTTGCGCGCCCAGTGGGAGGCCACTTTTTCCAAATAATTTTTCGACAGTTTCATATCGGTTTTAAATAAAACATATTGGATCAATACATTTACAACCCCGAGGGGAAGCTGCTGGGCAAACATGACTTCTTCAATGGCGGCAAGATCTGCTTTCGCCGGTTCGCTGCCGCCTGAAAAATCGATGAGCATTTGCCGTGGAGAGGTCGTTTCCAGGTAGCGGAGGAATTTCTCCTCATCGTTTTCCGGCTCTTTTTGTTCTTTCGCATCCGTTTCTGGCTGGAAGCGGTCAACAAGGCGCGGCAGTTCATCATGATGCTCAATCTGGAACCAGCTGCGCGCGATTTTCCGCAAATCCTCCACCCGGATTTCCAAGTCCGCCGTCAATGCCTGGAGTAAAATTTTCTTCATGTCCAGTTCATTTAAACCGTATAAAAATGAAAGCTTGACAATCGCTTCCCTTACTTCTGGCGTGATGGCGCGCAGCGGAATCAGGTCGTCACGCAAGTTTGCATATAAAAGGTCAAAATTGAAATGGGTGTTTTCGATTTTAATGACCGGGGCGGCGTTTTTTTCGATATAGCGGCGGTTTTCCTCCAGCCGGCTGAGTTGCTGTGCTTCTGCGTCATTCAGCACTTCGGGGCCGATTTTTGCGGCATACACATCCTGGAATGAGCGGGTGATGTCCCGGTACTCGCCCGGTTCTACGGCACGGTCGGAAAAGAAGTTTTTCAACCGCAGGAAATGTGTCCTGCCGAGCTGCCGGTACAGGAAAACATTTAACAAACCGTCGTTAAAAAACTGTTCCGGGGACAGGGGCGGCTGCAGTTCGTATATAAACATGCGGATGTCGTCCGTTTGTTTCATATATGTTTTCAAAAGCCCGATGCCTTCAAGTTTCAGCCGGGCTTCGTAAATTTCGGACAGATTCATGGACAAAAAGCTCATCAGGTGGTAATGGTTCCAGTCTTCAGACCAGAGCCGGCCGACTTCCACTTCATTCCACAGTGTCATATACAGGCTGTAACATTGCGGCCCGATTAACGGCTGGTACAGGAGCGAAATGACCTTTTGATCATAATCCTGGAGCAGGCCGTTCGACGATGCGCGGTAACGGTCAGCCGGCTGTATTTCATTCCATATCTGTTTCATAAAAGGCACTCCGTTTAAGCATTCTTGTTGAGCAGTTCTTTCAGTTCATCGAGAAAAACATTCAAATCTTTAAACTGGCGGTAAACGGAAGCAAAGCGGACATAGGCCACTTCATCCACTTTTGACAGCCTGTCCATGACCATTTCCCCGATCAGGGTGGAACTGACTTCTGTATATCCTTGCCTGCGGATTTCTTTTTCGATCTCCATGGAGATTTTTTCAAGCTGGTCCAGCGACACAGGCCGTTTTTCACACGCTTTAATCAGCCCGCGCAAAATTTTCTCACGGTTAAATTCTTCGCGGTTGCCGTCCTTTTTCACGACAATGAGCGGGGTTTCTTCCACTTTTTCAAACGTGGTGAAGCGGTAAGAGCAGTCTTCGCATTCACGCCTTCTGCGGATGGAACGGCCTTCGTCGACCGGCCTTGAATCGATCACACGCGTATTGTTGCTATGGCAAGACGGACATTTCATATGAACCCCCCGTTCTGATACATTCTTATTACCATCATATATAAAAGAAGGCGAATAGACAACAGATTGCCATTAGAAAAACGGGATGAAAAATCACCCCGCACGTTTTTGGAAAGCTTCTGTACCTGTTGCGGCACCGAATGCCGGCCTCGGGCTTCCTTCCGCCGCCATAAAGGATCCCTGACGTTTTATGAACCGCCATTTTTTACTTCCGGCCGTAGTGGATCCACAGCCTGTTTTCCTTTTCTTCCATTTTAATTCCCCGAAAGCCGGCGGCAAGTTTTTCTTTTTGCGCGCTGAAGTCATTCATCGGGATCGGGGTGACTTCCCGGCAGGCAGGCGGAACCGGTTCGTACAGGTCTTTCACGAATACATAGCGCGTAAGGCCGCCGTATTTTTCGGTCAGGGCCGCAATTTGCATGCCCTGTGCAAATTTATCTTTCAAGCTGGGCATGTTAAAGGGCGCGACCGTACAGCAAATATAGCGGAAGGAATGGCCTTCCTTCCCGAGTTCTTCCATAATCACGCCGGCGAGTATTTTTTGCAGACGATTGCCGCGATACGCCGGCAGCACAACGGAAATTTCCTGATAGATGACTTTTGCCAATTCACTGCCGGATAATCCGATATCAATCCCGAGGTGTTCTTCATCAACAGGCGGAACAAGCAGCGCCCGGAAAGCGATTAAATCATTCATCTATTGGCCAACAGCGTTTAGGCTCCCTGTTCCAGCCGTTTTCAACAATTACCCGATAAAGGAAACGGAGCAGGCTGGTGCTGCTCCGTTCGGTTCAGGCAATATTGATTTTTCCGGTCTCTTCCATTTTTTCCGCGACGAGCTGTGCCAGTTGTACGACGCGGCAAGAATAGCCCCATTCATTATCGTACCAGGCCAGCACCTTGACTTTGCTTCCATCCATGACTATCGTGGATAAGCCGTCGACAATGGCCGAATACGGATTTGTCGTATAATCGGAAGAAACGAGCGGCACTTCTGTATAGTCCAAAATGCCTTTCAGCGAACCTTTCGCCGCCGCCTTAAATGCATCGTTCACTTCGTCTGCCGTCACTTCTTTTTTCAAATCGACGACAAGGTCCACCAGTGATACATCCGGGGTCGGAACGCGCAGCGCCATGCCGTGCAGTTTCCCTTTCAGCTGCGGGAGGACAAGGCCTAACGCTTTTGCCGCCCCGGTTGTCGTCGGAATGATCGATTCGGCACAGGCCCGGGCACGCCTTAAATCTTTATGCGGATTGTCGGTATTGTTCTGGTCATTCGTATAAGAATGGACCGTTGTCATCAGGCCGTTTACAATCCCGAATTGTTCATCAAGCACTTTCGCGACCGGCGCCAGGCAGTTTGTGGTGCAGGAAGCGTTAGAGATAATATGATGCCGTTCGATATCTAAAACGTTTTCATTTACCCCTAAAACAATGGTGGCATCCTCATTCTTTCCGGGTGCTGTCAGCAGCACTTTTTTCGCGCCTGCCTGGAGATGGAGCGCGGCTTTTTCCCTCGCATTGAATTTTCCTGTTGCTTCAATCACCACATCGATATCCATTTTTTTCCATGGCAGCCGGGCCGGATCACGCTCCGCCAAAAGCCGGATGCGTTTGCCGTTTACAATAAGCGCTTCCTCCCCCTCTTCCGCTTCCACTTCCCCCGGAAATACGCCGTGGATGGTGTCATATTTAATCAAATGTGCCAGTGTTTCCGCCGGATAGCAGGCATTCACCGCCACAATATTTAAAGTGTCATCCATCATGGCTTTTCTGAAAACCATCCTGCCGATGCGGCCTAGGCCATTAATCGCAATTTTTGTTTCCACAGTGCAGACAACTCCTTCGAATAATAAATGACATACTTTTAATCCATTATTCATCAATTAGTATATCATATTTTAAAAGTTATGTAGCGTTATTTCCCTATTTTTGTATAAAAAAAACCATGATGTACCCCATCATGGAACGAGCTGCCAATCTGACACGATTTTTTCAAGCTGCTGCTTTGTTTCCTCCGGGCTGCCATTGTTGTCGATCACCGCATCCGCCAATGCCTTTTTTTCGCTCAGCGGCATCTGCGCCCGGATCCGCATCTGCGCTTCTTTTTCTGAAAGGCCGTTGCGGGCCATTAATCTCTTTAATTGCGTTTCTTCATCCACGTAAACGAGGATGGTGCGTTCAACCATATAGGTGAGCCGGCTTTCAAACAGGAGCGGGATATCCAGAAAGACGGTTTTTTCCCCATTTTCAATTGCCCGGTCCTTTTCCCGCGTCATCCAGGCGCGGACTGCAGGGTGGACAATACTGTTCAGTTTCATCCGGAGTGCTTCATCCGCAAAAATGAGTGCCCCGAGTTTTTTACGGTCAATCGTGAGATCTTCCAGCAAAATCCCTTCGCCGAACGCTTCAATGATTTGTTCATATGCCGGTTCGCCGGGTTCGACAACTTTTCTTGCGGCAATATCCGCATCGACAATCGTAAACCCTTTTGCTTTCAGCATATTGGACACCGTGCTTTTGCCGCTTGCAATCCCGCCTGTTAAGCCGATAATCTTTGCCATATTCCCACCTGCCTTGTTAAAACTTGCATATACCGATCAAAATGAGGAGAACACCTGGTATAAAGGAAATTTTCCGGATCCATTGCAGCCGGGAAAACAGCATGCCGAGCCGGATGCCGGAAGAGACAAGCAAAAAGCTCATGCCGGCAACAAGGAAACTGAGCAGAAACGGGGAATAGCCCATGATGCCCGCACCGATCCCGGCGCCAAATGCATCGAGCGAGAGCGCAATCCCGAGCATGACCGCTTCGATTCCGGTAATGGCCCCGGAACGGTCAAAATCCGCGCTCGTCGGTTTTTTCAAAATATGGATGACGACGCCCAAAGAGCGGATTTCAAAGTTGAGCACGACTTTTTCCCCGGGTTCTTCTTCTTTTTCGTCGTTTGACCGGAAAAACTGGATCATCACCCATCCCCCGATCAAAATTAAAATCACGCCGCCAATCCGGTTTGCCGTTTCCGGGCGAATCCAGTGGAGCAGGCTCTTCCCGAACAGCACGGAAAGAAATAAAGAGGCCCCCGAACAAACGGCGATGATGAGAAGGGACTTAAGCGGAATCTTCATCTTCCGCAGCCCATATGTAAAACCGGTGCTGAAATTATCCATGCTGACCGCCAATGCCAATAGCAAAATCGAAAGCCGGAAACCCACGGCCATCGCCCCTTCCGTTTTGCATCGCTGCTATCAGTGTATGGAGGGGGCCTGACCAATGTTCATCCCGTTATCTGCGTTTCTTTTGGCAGTTCGGGCAGTAATGGGTGCCGCGGCCTGCTGTAACCATCTTTTCAATCGGGGTGCCGCATTTCCGGCACGGCTCCCCTTTCCGGCCGTAAACATACAGTTCGAGCTGGAACATGCCCATCTGCCCTTGTGAATTTACATAGGAACGGACCGTGCTGCCGCCTTTTTCAACGGCTTCCTGCAGCGTTTGGATGATCTCGCTGTGTAAAAGATGCACGTCTTTTTTTGTCAGCGACTTTGCTTTCCGCTCCGGAAAGATGCGGGCGCGGAACAAGGCTTCGTCCACATAAATATTCCCGAGCCCGGAAATGACCGTCTGATCGAGCAAACAGGATTTGACATTGCGTTCCGTTTTCTTTAATTTGCCGTATAAATATTTTTCCGTAAACGCATCGGATAACGGCTCAGGGCCGAGTTTCGAAAGCGGGAGCGAGGACAGTTCCTCCCCCTTTAAAAACAGATGCATCGTCCCGAATTTGCGGACATCTTTGTACCTTAGTTCCTTCCCGGATTGAAAATGAAAAATCATATGCGTATGCTTTTCAACCGGCTCATTTTGGCCATAAACCCGGTACCGCCCTTCCATGCGCAAATGGGAGACAAGCGCATAATGGTCCGTGTAAAAAATGAGAAATTTGCCGCGCCGCCCGAGCGAACGGATCGTTTCACCGGCCAGGGCATCGGCAAACGCCTCTGTGTTAAGCGGCTTTTTGACCATTTTCGGCAAAAGCACCGTTACGCTTTCAATCGTTTCGCCGGCAACGAGCTGTGCCAGCGTTCTTCGTATCGTTTCCACTTCCGGTAATTCCGGCATTGCTTTTTCCTCTTTTCTTTCTTTGTTGCCTGCAGCTATTTTGCATCAAACCAGGTCGGCCCGTATGCAGAATCCACTTTCAGGGGAGCAGCGAGATCTACGGCATGCTCCATCACTTCCGGCACAATTTCTTTCAGCACTTCAATTTCTTCTTCCGGCGCTTCGAAAATCAGCTCATCATGGACCTGCAGCAGCAGCCGCGCCCGCAGCTTTTCTTTTTTCAGCCTTTTTGCCATATCGATCATCGCTTTTTTAATTATATCGGCTGCGCTTCCCTGGATCGGGGTATTCATGGCCGTCCTTTCAGCAAAACTGCGCAAGTTGAAATTCCGGCTTGAAATTTCCGGCAAGTAACGCCGCCGCTTTAAAAGGGTGGAGACATAGCCTTTTTGCTTGGCTTCTCTGACAGTTTCATCCATATATTCCTTGACGCGCGGGTAGGATGCAAAATACCGTTTGATAAATTCGCCGGCTTCCTTGCGGGTAATGCCGAGATTTTGCGAAAGCCCGTAGTCGCTGATGCCGTATACGATCCCGAAGTTGACCGCTTTTGCCTGGCGCCGCATCTCAGGCGTTACTTCTTCCGCTTTTACATGGAAAACTTCCATCGCCGTTTTTGTGTGGATATCCATGCCTTCGCGGAACGCTTCAATCAGCTTTTCATCGCCGGAAATATGGGCGAGCACCCGCAACTCTACCTGCGAGTAATCCGACGAAAAAATGAGCCAGCCTTCTTCCGACGGGACAAACGCCTGGCGGATTTTCCGGCCTTCTTCCATTCGGATCGGGATATTTTGCAAATTCGGATCCGTCGAGCTGAGGCGGCCGGTTTGCGTCAAAGCCTGGTTAAAACGCGTATGGACTTTGCCATCCCGGTGGACCACTTTTAAAAGCCCCTCAATATAGGTGGACTGCAATTTCCCAAGCTGCCGGTAATGAAGGATTTCCCTGACGATTTCGTGGGCAGGTTCCAATTTTTCCAGCACATCGGCAGACGTGGAGTATCCCGTTTTTGTTTTTTTAATGACCGGCAGCCCCATTTTTTCAAAAAGAATGGTGCCAAGCTGCTTCGGCGAATTGATATTGAATTCAGTGCCGGCCATACTGTAAATCCGCTGCTCAATCTCATGGAGCCGGAGTTTAAATTCTTCACCCATTTCTTTTAAACGGTCCGTATCGACTTTCACGCCGATGTATTCCATATCCGCCAGAATAAGGGACAGCGGGAGCTCGAGTTGTTCAAACAGTTCAAGCTGGCCGTTGTCTTTGAGCGCTTTTGTGCAAGGTTCGCAAAGGGCATCAATCGCTTCCGCTTTCCGGGAAATATGCTCGGCATACCGTTTTTCCCCGGGCAGCTTCCGTTTCGCGCCTTTTCCGTAGACGGCCTCATCGGTTTCCACATTCCCATAATCATGCGTTTTTGCCACCGAAGCAAAATCTTCGACCGTATCGGAAGGATTCAAAAGATAAGAAACGAGCAGCAGGTCAAAGCCGGTCCCGCGCAGTTCCATGCCGTACCGCCTCAAAGCGACAATCGAACGTTTTGCATCATAGACGTGCTTGATTTTACTTTCATCTTCCACCCATCTTTTGAACGCTTCGGAAGCAAGTGCGTCTTCCGCCCGGAGGAAAAAGAGCCCTTTTTCGTTTTTTAAACCGAACCCGATGATCTCGCCCGTATGGTAATTTTCATCGAGGATCTCCACATAAAAAGAAGAGACATCCGCAAACAAGTTGTCCGTAATGTCTTCGGCGATTGAAAAAGAAATAGCTTCCAGTGCCGGTTTTTCTTCCGTCCGGGCGCCCCCGCCCATTTTTTCAAGCATCGATTTAAAGCCCAATTCCTGGTACAAATGCCGCAATTTTTCCGGGTCGGCGTGCCTGTATGCCGCCTGTTCAATGGAAATCGAAAGCGGAATGTCGCGGTGGATGGTGGCGAGTTCTTTGCTCATCAGCGCCTGTTCTTTGTGCGCCTCCAATTTTTCCTGCAGTTTTTTTCCAGATACTTCCCCGATATGGCTAAGCAGCTCTTCCACCGTCGGGAACTGTTTTAACAGCTTAATGGCTGTTTTTTCCCCGATCCCCGGCACGCCGGGAATGTTATCGGATGAATCACCCATCAGCCCTTTCATGTCGATGATCTGGTGCGGCTTTAACCCGTATTTTTCCTCGACATGCGCCGGCGTGTAGGCTTCCATATCGGTGATCCCTTTACGTGTAATCATGACCGTTGTTTTCGGCGAGACTAGTTGCGTCATATCTTTGTCGCCGGAAATGACTTTAACAGTAAACCCTTCTTCTTCCGCTTTTTTCGACAGGGTGCCGATAATGTCATCCGCTTCGTAATTTTCCAGTTCATACCGTTCAATCCCGTGGGCATCGAGCAGTTCCCGGATCAGCGGGAACTGCTCGGACAGTTCCGGCGGGGTTTTTTGGCGCGTTCCTTTGTATTCGCTGTATGTTTCGTGGCGGAAGGTCGTTTTGCCGGCATCAAACGCCACCAAAATATGCGTCGGCTTTTCTTCTTCCAATATTTTGGTAAGCATCATCGTAAAGCCGTACACCGCATTTGTATGTATGCCTTTGTCATTGTTTAAAAGCGGCAAAGCAAAAAACGCTCTGTAGGCAATGCTGTTTCCATCAATTAAAATCAATTTTTTCAAAACCAAAACCTCCCGGAAAAATGGAGAATATCCGTTCATATTCCTTTCCCCATTTTACCATGATTCGGCGCAAAGGAAAAATCGCGGCGCTTTTTAAAAAAAGAAACGAAATATTGCCGCTCTGTTGCCGCCGGGAAAGGCGCGATCATCGCTTTTTCCGGCAGGTTTTAAAGGAGCAGGCACGAAAAAAAGCCCCAAACCCTTCGTGCGGATTTGGAGCAGAATTTTTCTGTTTATACGAGTGCATCCATGACTTTCCGGACGGAAGCGGCGGATTTGTCAAGCGCTGCTTTTTCTTCCGGTGTCAAATCGAGTTCGATGATTTTTTCAAGGCCGTTGCCGCCCAAAATGACCGGAATGCCGAGATAAATGCCGTTATAGCCGTATTCGCCTTCGAGATAAGCAACGGCGGGCAGGATGCGGCGCTGGTCTTTGGCAATGGCTTCTACCATTTCCGTTAATGCCGATGCCGGCGCATAATAAGCACTGCCGTTGCCAAGCAGGTTCACGATTTCCCCGCCGCCTTTTCTTGTCCGTTCCACAATTTTATCAAGGCGCTCTTTTGGAATCAATGTTTCAAGCGGAATGCCGCCTGCGTAAGAATAGCGGACGAGCGGCACCATCTCATCGCCATGGCCGCCGAGCACAAAACCGGTAACGTCTTTGACGGAGACGTCCAGTTCCTCTGCGACGAAAGCGCGGAATCTTGCCGTGTCGAGGACACCCGACTGGCCGATTACACGGTTTTTCGGAAAACCGGATGTTTGAAAAACGGTGTAAGTCATCGCATCAACCGGGTTCGTCAGTACAATCAGCACGGCATTTGGCGAGTATTTTACAATTTCCTTTGTCACGTTTTCCATGATCCTTTGGTTTGTCTGGACGAGGTCATCCCGGCTCATCCCCGGTTTGCGCGCAACGCCCGCGGTGATGACGACGATATCGGAATCCTTTGTGTCTGCATAATCCGACGTGCCGGTGATCCTGGCATCAAACCCCTGTACCGGGGATGCTTCAAACATGTCCAAGGCTTTCCCCTTTACCGGATTTTCCAATTGCGGGATGTCAACGAGCACCACATCCCCCAGTTCTTTTTGGGCAATCAGAAATGCCGTTGTCGCCCCTGTAAAACCGCCGCCAATAACCGATATTTTTTTCCTTTTCAGCATGACGAGCCCCCTTTGTTAAGTGTCAGCCGGCTGTTAAAAAGCAGCCGGCCTGCCGTAAATCATTTGTCTGTTATTCCGCCATGTTTTTGATCAGTTCATCGCCGAATTCAGAGCATTTGACTTCCCTCGCGCCATCCATCAGGCGGGCAAAGTCGTATGTGACAACTTTGGAAGCGATCGTTTTTTCCATCGAACCGGTAATCAATTTTGCCGCTTCATTCCAGCCCAGATGTTCGAGCATCAAAACACCCGACAAAATAACAGATGAAGGGTTCACTTTATCCAAGCCGGCATATTTCGGCGCCGTTCCGTGCGTCGCTTCGAAAATGGCATGGCCGGTTTCGTAGTTGATGTTCGCGCCAGGGGCAATCCCGATGCCGCCGACTTGTGCGGCGAGCGCATCCGAAATGTAGTCGCCGTTTAAGTTCATCGTTGCCACGACGTCAAATTCGCGCGGGCGGGTCAAAATTTGCTGCAGGAAAATATCGGCAATCGCATCTTTGATGATGATCTTGCCGTTTGCTTCTGCTTCCTTCTGCGCCTGGTTGGCAGCATCCGCGCCTTTTTCTTCTTTAATGCGGTCGTATTCGGACCAGGTAAAGACTTTATCGCCGAATTCCCTTTCCGCCAGTTCATAACCCCAGTTTTTAAACGCGCCTTCCGTAAATTTCATAATATTGCCTTTATGTACGAGCGTAACGGATTTGCGTCCTTCTTTGATCGCATAGTTAATCGCGGCGCGCACCAGCCGTTCCGTGCCTTCCTTCGATACCGGTTTGATGCCGATGCCGGAAGTTTCCGGGAAGCGGATCTTTTTTACGCCCATTTCATTTTGCAAAAACGAAATGACTTTTTTCACTTCCGGCGAACCTTCTTTATATTCAATGCCGGCATAAATGTCTTCCGTGTTTTCGCGGAAAATGACCATATCGGTATCCTGCGGGCGTTTGACCGGGGAAGGGACGCCATCAAAATAACGGACAGGGCGCAGGCAGACGAATAAGTCGAGTTCCTGGCGCAGCGCAACATTCAGCGAACGGATCCCGCCGCCGACCGGAGTGGTTAACGGCCCTTTAATGGCAATGAAATATTCGCGGATCGTGTCAAGCGTTTCCTGCGGCAGCCATTCCCCTGTTTTATTGAATGCTTTTTCCCCTGCATAGACTTCTTTCCAGACAATTTTCTTTTCGCCTTTATAGGCCTTTTCAACAGCCGCATCCAATACGCGCTGTGCAGCCGCCCAAATATCAGGGCCTGTGCCGTCCCCTTCGATAAATGGAATAATCGGGTGATTCGGTGTGTTTAATACGCCGTTTTCTACGGTGATCTTTTCTCCTTGTGCCATTTCAAAATCTCCTCCAGTCCCAATATCAGTTTATACTTGTGGTGTACACGGAATGGGCCGGCCCCGTGAATGGCCACAGGCCGGTCCTTCTCCAAAAAGCGCACGCTTGCCCGTCCCCGAAAGATTGAAAGGCACGGGCGGGCGTTTTAAAAAATCGCGAAAAATTTCAGCCGGGATTCCCCGCCTAGGTTTGCGTTACCGGTCTTCGAGCGGAACGTACTGGCGCATGCCCGGGCCGATATATTCCGCGCGCGGGCGGATAATCCGGTTGTTGGCGTATTGTTCCAGAATATGGGCAATCCATCCGGAAATGCGGCTGACGGCAAAAATCGGCGTGAACAGATCATGGTCGATGCCAAGGCAATGGTAGACAGATGCGGAATAAAAGTCCACATTGGCAGGAATGCCTTTTTCGCTCGTGACAATTTGCTCAATTTTTACCGACATATCATAATATTTACGCTGTCCGGTCAGCTCTGTCAATTTTTCCGACATTTTTTTTAGGTGTTTTGCGCGCGGATCGCCTTTTCTGTAAACGCGGTGGCCAAAACCCATGATTTTTTCTTTTTTCATGAATTTTTCATGCAGGTAATCTTCCACTTTATCGACCGAACCGATTTCCGTGAGCATTTTCATGACCTGCTCATTTGCGCCCCCGTGGAGCGGGCCTTTCAATGCGCCGATTGCAGCGGTAACGCCGGAATAGATGTCGGAAAGCGTCGCAACACAAACGCGTGCAGTAAAAGTGGATGCGTTCAGTTCATGGTCCGCATGCAGCACAAGCGCTTTATTAAAGGCCTCCACTTCAATCGGTTCCGGTTCCTTTCCTTTTAACATGTACAGGAAGTTTGCGGCAAAACCGAGATCTCTGCGCGGCGCGACAGGTTCCAGGCCTTTCCTGACTCTTGCGAAAGCGGCAACAATTGCCGGTATTTTTGCCTGCAGCCGGATGGCTTTGCGCAAGTTTGCTTCCCGGTCCATTGCATCTGCTTCATCATCGTACAGCGCAAGTGCGGAAACAGCGGTGCGGAGCGCGGCCATCGGGTGCACTTTCCCGATCGGATAAGTTTTAAAGCTGTCCAAAATTTCATTCGGCAAATCCATATGATCTGCCAGTTCCTGCTTAAATGTTTCCAGTTCGGATTTTGTCGGCAGTTTTAAATGCCACAGCAGGTAGACGACTTCTTCAAAGCTGGCTTTTTCCGCTAAATCATCAATGCCGTAGCCGACATATGTAAGCGTGTCATCGATGATCGAGCTGATTGAAGTTTCACTTGCAACGACCCCTTCCAGACCTCTTGTTGCTGTCATGCTTATCTCTCCTTCTCCTTAAGGTTGTTTCCCCCATCTCAAACGTAGATAAGTTGATTTCGGGGTATATATTTTTCTGCGGAATAAATAACGGTTGCCGGCCGGCAATATGCAAGCGATCACATACTCTATTATAATATAATAATTATATTTGTCTATTTTTTGACGTACATGCGCCCGCTTACATAAATCATTATAAACAATTTTCAAACACATTGGTACAGAAAAAATCCAAATTTCTTCTTTCAGTATAGCGCTTTCGCAGCCGTGCTGGCAATCATTTTGATTTTAGCATGCGCCTTTCTGTGGCCAACAGGAGAAAAACCGTTGAAAAGTCTTTTTTTCAACGGTTTTTATATGACCTGCAAATTTCTCCCGGCTAAAAACTGTTTGTCACCCATTCGACAATTTTCATGGCCATCCAGGCAATGCCGGCGCCGATCAGCGGCCCGACCGCAACCCCTTTAAACAAAGAAACGGCGAGAATGGTGCCAAGCACGAGCGCCGTCGTAATTTGCGGGTCGCTCGCAAGCAGGGTGATGCCGTTTTTGGCCAGAAGCGCGACAATGATGCCGGATGCAAGTGCAATCCATGCATACGGCGATTTGAGTGATTCATACAAATCTTTAAAGCCGATCTGCCCGGTTGCAATCGGCACAAGGACGGCAATCGTAATAATGGTGACGCCCCAGTTGATCCCTTTCGACTGGACGGTTGAAAAAATTTTTGCATCCAGCCCTGCCACTTTCAAGACAAGTAGCACAATAACTGAAATGATTAACGATTGGTTTTTTGCCGCAAATCCTATCGCTAAAAGCAGCAGCAAAAACAAATACGGCTGGTACATATACATCCCTTCTTTCTTGCTGGAAAACTATTGGTGCCGGGTATCTTTCTGAACTTTTTTGGAAAGACGGAAATAGAAAATCCATCAAAAAAAGCGGCTTTTTCTTTGTTTTACGCGCCCCGCCGTGTAAAATAATAACATATTAACGAATACAGGAGGGTCAAACTTGAATTCCGTTTACATACACCGCGCGCTGCGGGGCCTTTTTGTTGCACTGTGCATCCTGGTTGGCTTTTTTGCAGTCTATCTGGCTGTAAAATACGCCTACCCGTTTATTATTGCCCTGTTGATCGCGCTTATGATCAACCCGCTCGTCAATTTTCTGGACAAAAAGGTGAGACTTCCGCGGGCGCTTGCTGTTTTGATATCCCTGATTCTGATCATTGGCGTCTTTGTCGGCATCATTACGCTGCTTGTTGCCGAGATTGTAACAGGGGCGAATTACCTTGCTGACGTTTTGCCGGAGCATGTCCAGACGCTTGTCAATTATTCGGAATCGCTTGTCACCGCACAAGTTTTGCCGCTGTACGACAAGCTGGCGGGCCTCTTTAAAAATCTCGATGCGGGCCAACAGGAAACGATCGTGCAAAACATCCAGGCAGCCGGGCAAAAGATCGCTTCTTCAGCAGGCGATTTCCTGTCCGGGCTGTTTAAAAAACTGCCGGGGCTTGTTTCCTGGATTCCAAATGCGGCAACCGTGCTGATTTTTGCCCTGCTTGCAACATTTTTCATCAGCAAAGACTGGAACCATTTGACAGGCAAAGGAAAGCTGTTGCTGCCGAAAAAAGCAAGAAAAAGCGGGATCACCGTGTTTGCCGACCTGCGCAATGCGCTGTTCGGTTTTATCCGCGCTGAATTGACATTGATTTCCATGACACTTGTCATTGTGCTGATCGGGCTTTTGATTTTGCGTGTGAATTACGCGATTACGATCGCCCTTGTTTGCGGTATTGTCGATATTCTTCCGTATTTGGGAACGGGCGTTGTGTTTGTCCCGTGGATCATTTACGAATTCATTACCGGCAGCCTGCCGCTTGCGATCGGGCTAACCGTCCTTTACATTGTCGTGATCGTGCAAAGGCAGATTATGGAGCCAAAAATTTTATCGTCCAGCATCGGAATGAATCCGCTCGCGACGCTGATTGCCCTGTTTATCGGATTTAAAACAGTCGGGTTTCTCGGCCTGATTCTCGGGCCGATTACGCTCGTGTTGCTGACCGCATTGATCCGTGCCCATGTGTTCCATGACATTTGGAACTATATTATGGGCAAAAAAGCAATATAAAAAGCGCAGAGGCCGGATGCCTCTGCGCTTTTTTTAGTTTACTTACAATACAGTCGCATGGCCGTTGTAAACCGAGCCGGTTGCCGCATCTACCGTAACTTCCTGCCCGTCTTCAAAAATGGAAACGGCTTTTTCAACGCCAACAATGACCGGAATGCCGACATTGATGCCAACAACTGCAGCATGGCTTGTCAAGCCGCCTTCTTCCGTAATCAGCGCGGCGCATTTTTCAATGGCCGGCATGATTTCTTTGTCGGTCGTTCTCGTGACGAGCACACAACCTTCTGTTGCCTTTGCGTTTGCTTCTTCAGGGCTTTCAGCAACGATGACCGGGCCGAATGCCGATTTTCTGCCGATTCCCTGGCCTTTTGCCAATATATCACCGATCAGGTGCACTTTCATCAGGTTGGTGGTGCCTTTCCCACCAACCGGGACGCCTGCTGTAATGATCACAAGGTCGCCGTGATGGACGATTTCGGATTTCAACGCTTCCTCCACTGCAATTTCAAGCATTTCATCCGTATTGTTTGCCTTTGTGCCCAATTGTGGGTATACGCCGGACACAACAGTTAAGCCGCGTTGTACTTTCGGATCGCTCGTGACAGCAATGATTGGGGCCGCCGGGCGGTATTTGGAGATCATGCGTGCCGTATAGCCGCTTTCAGTCGGCGCAATAATGGCATTCACATCAAGATTTAAAGCCGTATGGGCAACGGACTGGCAGATAGCGTCTGTCATATTATGGTCCGTGCTCTTGCTGCGCTTGTTCAGAATATCGCGGTGGTTAATTGCTTTTTCCACATGAACCGCAATATTGTACATCGTCTTAACCGCTTCAGCAGGATATTTCCCGGCTGCCGTTTCGCCGGAAAGCATGATCGCATCCGTGCCGTCAAAAATGGCGTTGGCCACGTCGCTTGCTTCCGCGCGGGTCGGGCGCGGGTTGCGTTGCATCGAATCAAGCATTTGCGTTGCGGTAATCACCGGTTTGCCGAGCGTATTGCATTTTCTGATCAGTTCTTTTTGCACGAGCGGCACCGCTTCGGTCGGAATTTCAACGCCGAGGTCGCCGCGGGCAACCATTAAGCCGTCTGATACCGCAAGGATTTCATCGATATTGTCGACGCCTTCCTGGTTTTCAATTTTAGGGAAAATTTTCACATGCAAAGCATCGTGTTCTTCAAGGAGCTGGCGGATTTCCAAAACGTCGGACGGCCGGCGTACAAACGAAGCCGCAATGAAGTCAATGCCTTGTTCAAGCCCGAACAGGATATCGCTCACGTCTTTTTCGGTGATGCCCGGAAGGTTCACGGAAACACCCGGGACGTTAACACCTTTTTTGTTTTTCAAAACGCCGCGGTTCAGCACTTTTGTAAAGATTTCACCGGCGTTTTTATCGATGGCCGTCACTTCCAGTTCAATCAAACCGTCATCAAGTAAAATTTTAGAGCCAACGTGCACATCATCAATCAGCCCTTCATATGTGACCGAAAATTTTTCCGTTGTCCCGAGCACTTCTGTCATTGAAATGACCGGTGTCATGCCTTCAACGAGCTCGAATCCGCCGTCTTTCATATCATGGGTGCGGATTTCCGGTCCCTTTGTATCGAGCAGAAGCCCGATCGTTTTGTTTTGGTTTTTTGCAGCTTCACGGATATTTTTAATCCGGGCAAGATGTTCCTCATGGCTGCCGTGCGAGAAGTTCAGGCGGCAAACATCCATCCCGTTTGCCATTAATCTTTCAAGCATTTCCACACTTTCACTGGCAGGCCCGATTGTACATACAATTTTGGTTTTTTTCATTCTATTTCCTCCTAAGAAACGTTAGATCGACAATTCTTTCGACAGCTTGTACATGTTTTTATTAACGGCGTGCGGTTTTCCGAGAATCTCAAGGATATCGTGGTCAACCAGCTGGTTATTTTGAATGCCGACAGCGCGGCCCCCTTTTCCTTCAAGCAGCAGTTCAACAGCCCTTGCGCCGAGGCGGCTTGCAAGCACGCGGTCAAATGCCGTCGGAGAACCGCCGCGCTGGATATGGCCGAGAACAGAAACGCGGGTATCGCCGATCACACCGGTTTTTTTCAATTGTTCAGCAAACTCGTTGCCGCTCATCACGCCTTCCGCGACAATGATGATGCTGTGGCGTTTGCCGCGTTTTCTCCCCTGTTCAAGACGCTCCACGATATCTTTTAAGTCAAATTTTTCTTCCGGAATAATAATCGATTCGGCTCCGCCGGCCAGGCCGGACCAGAGCGCGATATCCCCGGCATTTCTGCCCATGACTTCAATAATAAAGGTGCGTTCGTGAGAAGAAGCGGTGTCGCGAATTTTATCAATCGCATCAAGCACTGTGTTCAATGCCGTATCAAAACCGATTGTAAAATCCGTCCCCGGGATGTCGTTATCGATTGTCCCTGGCACACCAATGCAGTTAAAGCCCTGTTCCGTCAATTTTTTGGCCCCTTGGTAGGAACCGTCGCCGCCGATCACAACGAGCGCTTCAATGCCATGGTCTTTCAGCTGCCTGATCGCTTTTTGCTGCCCTTCCGGCGTTTTGAATTCTTCGCTTCTTGCCGACTGCAAAACCGTGCCGCCCCGCTGGAGAATATCGCCAACAGATCCTGCTTCGAGCTTTTGGATGTTTCCTTGAATCAATCCGTTATAACCTTGGTGAATGCCGTAAACTTCCAGGCCGTGATAAATCCCTTTACGGGCAATCGCGCGGACCGCCGCATTCATCCCCGGTGCATCGCCGCCGCTTGTCAATACTCCAATTCGCTTCATATGCTTCACCTCTGTATATGTAATTCTCATGGCAGGCCGGTATTTCAATCAAGCAAAGTAACTATAGTATCGCCAAGTCTGCCTTCGGATATTTCTAAAATACCACTTTAAAAGCATGTTCACAATCAATCATGAAAAAGTAAAAATTTTAAAAATGTGCGTTTTTGAACAAACTGTGTCGGAATAGTATGAATACGCTACCAATTCCCCAGCCTTCCCGCTTGCCAGCAAAGGGCGTTCTTTTTTTCTTTTCCCGGTTTCCATGCCGGTAAACCAGGATCTGTTTTTACGTTCCAACCACTTAGAAGAAAGGGACTAGCTGGAAAAACAGAACGCCAAACATTTTGGCTTGTATACATTGCACCGTGTAAAAAGCGAGGCAACCGGCACAAAGTCAGCCGGTTGCCTGTCATCCTTGCGGCTACTGGCGGGCAAACTGTTCGAGCGTTGAAAACACGCCGATTTTACGGTATTTTTCGTACCTTTTTTCCACCAGTTCTTCAGGGGCATATGCCCGCAACTCCTTTAATGATGCGGCAAGCACGGGGCGGATCAGCTCTGCCTGCGCTTTTGGATCTTTATGTGCACCGCCTTTTACTTCCGGAATCAGATCATCGATAATGCCCAGTTCTTTCAGCTCGGGCGCGGTCATCTTCATGGTGGCGACAGCCCGTTTTGCCTGCGATGTATCTTTCCATAAAAGCGCCGCGGCGGACTCCGGTGAAATCACTGAGAACCATGCATTTTCGAGGACATGGATATGGTCGCCGACGCCAATGCCGAGCGCCCCGCCGCTGGCCCCTTCGCCGATAATCAGGCAGATGATCGGAACGGACAGCCCGGACATTTCAAACAAATTGCGCGCGATCGATTCAGCGATGCCCCTTTCTTCCGCTGCTTTTCCCGGATACGCACCTTTTGTGTCGATGAAGCTGATAATCGGGCGTTTAAATTTTTCTGCCTGCTTCATCAGCCGTAATGCTTTCCGGTAGCCTTCCGGGTGTGGCATGCCGAAATTGCGGCGGATGTTTTCTTTTGTATCTTTGCCCCGCTGCTGGCCAATCACGGTGACAGGAAGACCCTCAAATTTTGCGATCCCGCCGACAACCGCCCCGTCGTCGCCGTATACACGGTCGCCATGGAGCTCAAGAAAATCGGTAAAAAGATATTGAATATAGTCCAATGATGTCGGCCGTTCGGGAAAACGCGCAATTTGGATTCTGTCCCATGGATCCATGTTTTCGTAAATTTCCTCTTCCAGCCGGGAAAGCCTTGCTTCCAGTTTTTCAATTTCGCTTGACAAATCGACATCCGACTGTTTTGTAAATTCCTTTAACTCGGCAATTTTACGTTTCAGCTCAATGACCGGTTTTTCAAATTCAAGTTCATTCACCATTGTAATTCACCTGCGTTTGTTGGTTGATGGATGTCCAGAATGCCTGCCAATGTTTTTTTCAGGTCATGGCGTTTCACAACCGCATCGAGCTGGCCGTGTTGAAGAAGAAATTCTGCAGTCTGGAAATCTTCAGGAAGTTCTTCTCGGATCGTCTGTTCAATAATACGGCGACCGGCAAAACCGATCAACGCGCCGGGTTCCGCAAGATTGATATCCCCGAGCGAAGCAAAGCTTGCAGTCACGCCGCCTGTTGTCGGATGGGTCATCACGGTTACCGTTAACCCGCCGTGGCGGCTGAACCTTTCAAGCGCCGCGCTCGTTTTTGCCATCTGCATTAAAGAATATATCCCTTCCTGCATGCGGGCGCCCCCTGAAGCAGTGAAAATGATAAACGGCACATGGAGCCTGTCTGCTTCTTCGATGGCGCGCGTAATTTTTTCGCCGACAACCGAGCCCATGCTGCCCATCCGGAATTGCGCATCCATGACAGCAAGCACGACCGGCCTTTCCTGAATGTCGCCTTTACCTGTCAGTACCGCTTCATTCAGGTTTGTTTTGTTGCGGTCCTTTTCCAGTTTTTCAAGGTAACCCGGAAACGCAAGCGGGTTTTTGGAAACAAGGCCGCGGTCGAACTCTTCAAACGTCCCTTCATCCAGCAGGCTTTCCACCCTTTCATAAGCGGTCATTTGATAATGGTAGCCGCAATGGAGGCAGACTTTTAAATTTTTCTGCAGTTCTTTTGTATACATGATTTTGCCGCACTTCGGGCATTTTGACATGATCCCTTCAGGAACTTCCTGCCTTGTATGGTCTGAAGGGATAGTCGCATATTTTCGCTTTTTCGGTTTAGAAAAAAAATCTTTCAGCAAATCTTACCCCTCCTGTATCTGGCACCGGAACCACCGGGCAAGCCGGCGGTTTTTCTGCCGAAGTACCGGCAAAAAAGGCGGCTTTTTTCTTCCGGCAACTGATGCTTATTTGCCAATTTCGGAAAGCTGCTTCGTTTTTTCGCGGATTTCTTCCGTGTCCACCTGAATGCGGGCGACACCGGTTTCCATCGCCGCTTTCGCAACAGCTGCCGCAACCGCCGGCGCAACACGCGGATCAAACGGGCGCGGAATGACATAATCCGCATTCAGTTCATGTTCATCAATTAAACCGGCGATCGCGTGGACGGCGGCTTGTTTCATCTTTTCATTAATATGCGTGGCGCGCACATCCAATGCCCCCCTGAAAATGCCCGGGAAGGCGAGGACATTGTTGACCTGGTTTGGAAAATCGGAGCGGCCTGTGCCAATGACTTTCGCGCCGGCCGCTTTGGCATCTGCCGGCATGATTTCCGGATTCGGATTGGCCATTGCAAAAATAATCGGATCTTTTTTCATTGACTGCACCATTTCTTTTGTCAGCGCCCCTTCCACGGAAACGCCGATAAAAACATCCGCTTCTTTGATCACATCCGCCAGGCTGCCTGCTGCTTTGTCACGGTTTGTATATTTGGCCACTTCGGATTTCACCTTGTTCATTCCGAACGGGCGCCCTTCATAAATTGCCCCTTTGGAGTCGCACATGATAATATCGCGGACGCCAAAGTTGTAAAGCAGTTTGATGATCGCGATGCCGGCAGCACCCGCGCCGCTTGCCACCACTTTAATTTCAGACATTTCTTTGCCAACGAGTTTTAAAGCGTTCACGAGCCCTGCAGCCGTTACAATCGCCGTCCCGTGCTGGTCATCGTGAAAAACAGGAATATTCATTTCCTTCTTCAGCTTTTCTTCAATGACAAAGCAGTTCGGCGCAGCGATGTCCTCCAGATTCACGCCGCCAAAAACCGGTTCCAGCCGTTTCACTGTCTCCACGATTTCATCAATATCTGTCGTATCAAGGCAAATGGGAAAGGCATCGACGCCGGCAAAGCTTTTGAACAATATTGCTTTGCCTTCCATGACCGGGAGTGCGGCTTCAGGGCCGATATTTCCAAGCCCGAGAACGGCGGTGCCGTCCGTTACGACTGCGACCATATTGCCTTTCATCGTATATTCATAGACCGTTTCCGGTTTGTCGTAGATCATTTTGCAAGGCTCAGCCACGCCGGGCGAATAGGCCAGGCTCAGATCCTTTGCATTTTTGACGGTGACTTTTGACTTGGATTCCAATTTCCCTTTGTGTTCGCGGTGCATATGTAACGCTTCTTCCCGCAATGACATGAACCTCACTCCCCCGTTTTCACTGCACGATATGCGATTTCTTATTCACAAGCCTATTAAACAATATAACATATTTAATCAATTCCGCAGCTGCGATCTCGCATTCTTTTTTTGTGAAGCCTATTAAACAATATAACATATTTAATCTGGAGAGAAAAACTTATTTCAATATGACATTCCCTTCACCAAGCAGTTCCGTGAGCTTTTCGAGGCACGCTTCCTCCGCCCGGACCCGGCTTTTTTCCGGAAGCCGGATCGTTTTCCGTTCCGCTTCATAATGAAGAATGACCGGCGAGTCCCCCGGAAAAGCGTCAAGCACCTGCTTCACTTGAACAAGCAGCATGCGGTCCTTTCCAGCCGGAATCTTTAAATATAACGTGGCGCCGGCAGGCATGAACGGGCCGGCATCTTTTAGCCCCCGGGCAATCACCTGCTTTTTGCCGTTCCTGTTTTCGACATTTCCTTCCACGACCACAATTAACCCTTTTTGGCATAACGGGCTGTATTTTTTAAAGATATCCGGAAAGACGACACATTCTATTTCATCCGTTTCGTCACTCATGTGCAAAAATGCCATCAGGCTGCCTTGTTTTGTGCGGATCGTTCTTGTGTCCGTAATGCAGGCACCAAACCGGATTTTCCTCATGCCCGAATGCAGCTTGCTTACCGCAAGCACGCCTGTCTTGTCCCAAAAAGGCCGGTACTGCCCGGCCGGATGCCCGGATAGATAGAGCCCCAAATATTGCTTTTCAAATGCGAGCTTATCCATCAGTGAAATCGGCTCGGTTTCCACATAATTCGGTTCAATGCTGAACGCTTCATCCTCAAAGAACAGATCCGCCTGCCCGTCATCCGGCTGCATAATGTCCGCATGTTCAAGGGCGACATCGATGCTGGCAAGCAAGACAGCCCTGTCTTTTCCGAATTCATCCATCGCGCCTGAAAATGCAAACGCCTCTAAAATTTTCCGGTTCAGCCCTTTCACCCGCAGGACAAGATCAAACAAGCTTTTAAACGGGCGCCGTTTTCTTTCTTTAAGCAGTTCTTTGATGGAGGCGTATCCGATCCCTTTTATTGCGGCAAGGCTGTAGCGGATGGCGCCGTTTTCCACGGTAAACGGATAATGGCTGTGCTGCACGGAAGGCGGCAAGACCCGGATCCCCATCTGCTGCGCTTCGCGAATATACTGGGCAATTTTATCCTCGTTGCCGATCACGCTCGTCAAAAGGCTCGCCATAAAATAGAGCGGGTAATGGGTTTTTAAATAAGCAAGCCGGCAAGCGAGCATGCTGTAGGCGACGGCATGGCTGCGGTTAAAACCGTAATTGGCGAAACGGACGATAAAATCATAAATAGTATTCGCCGTTTTTTTCTCATATCCTTTTTTTTGCGCGCCATTTATAAAATGCAGCCGCTGTTCGTCCAGGATTTCCCTTTTCTTTTTGCTGACGGCCCGGCGGAGCAAATCCGCCTCCCCGAGCGAAAAGCCCGCCATCTTTGAAGCGATCTGCATAATTTGTTCCTGGTAGACAATCACGCCGTATGTTTTTTCCAAAATCGGCTGAAGATCGGGATGCGGATATTCGACCGGTTTCACCCCGTGTTTCCGCTCAATATAGGCCGGGATATTTTCCATCGGCCCGGGCCGGTACAGCGCATTGACCGCGACAATGTCTTCAAATTCGGTCGGTTTAAGCCGCTCGAGCACTTTCCGCATGCCGTCCGACTCGAACTGGAAGATCCCGGTCGTATTGCCCGTACTAAAAAGGCGAAATGTCTCCGGATCATCAAGCGGCACATCCTGGAGGCGGATTTTTCTCCCCGTCCCCTTTTCGATCCCCGCGAGGATATGCTCAAGAATGGTTAAATTCCGCAAACCGAGGAAGTCCATTTTCAAAAGCCCGATTTCTTCGAGATGGTTCATCGGATACTGGGTTAAAAAAATGCCGTCATGCCCTTCCTGCACCGGGATGAGGCCCGTAAGCGGTTCACCGCTGATAATGACGCCGGCAGCATGGGTGGAAACATGGCGCGGCAATCCTTCCAAAAGCCGGGCCGTTTCAAAAAGCTTGCGGCGCTGGTCCGACTGGCCGATCCACTCCCGAAAGGCGCTTGATGCTTCATATGCTTTTTTAAGCGTCATGCCAGGCTGTGACGGGATGAAGCGCGACAACCGTTCAAGCTCTTTTGTTTCAAGGCCGAAAATCCGGGCAACATCCCGGGCTGCGGCTTTCGCGGCAAATGTGCCGAATGTGATGATCTGCGCGACATGCTGCCGGCCGTATTTTTCCGCGACATAGCGGATCATCTCGTCCCGCCTGTGATCCGGAAAATCGCTGTCAATATCCGGCATGGAAACGCGCTCCGGGTTCAAAAACCGTTCAAACAAAAGCCCGTATTGCACCGGGTCGACATCGGTAATATAAAGCGCGTATGCGACAAGGGAGCCGGCAGCGGAACCGCGCCCCGGCCCGGTAAGAATCCCGTGTTCTCTGGCATATTTCATAAAATCCCAGACAATGAGGAAATAGTCGCTGAACTGCATTTCCCGGATGATTTTCAGCTCATACTCCAGCCGGCCTGTATACCGTTCGCCCGGATTCGGCACGCGTTCGCTGAGGCCTTTGCGGCACACTTCTTCCAGGAAGGCATCCGCCGTCTGCCCGCCCGGAACCGGAAACGCCGGCAGCAGCCGCTGTCCCGTTTTGATTTCCACAGAGCAGGCATCTGCGATTTTTTCCGTATTGGCCAAAGCTTCCGGGAAATCGGCAAAAAGCTGTTCCATTTCCTGCTGCGGCTTAAAGTCGTACATCCCGCTTTCCGGGCCCGGCTGGTTTTCATCCGTAAGTTTCACCCCGGCTTTGATCGCGCGCAACACTTCATGGGCAAAAGCATCTTCCTTCTTTAAGTACTTCACATTTGCGGCAACGACTTCCGGGATGCCCAGTTTTTCCGACAGCGCATGCACATCGGGAAGCACTTTCTTAGCTTGCGCTGTCCCGTTGTTTTCAAGTGCAAGATAAAAGCTCGGCCCGAAAATTTCCTGGTATAAAACCGCAACCTCTTCTGCGCGCGGTCCATCGTCCCGCAACAGCGCCTGCTCGATTTCCCCTTCAAGCCCCGGCGTAAAGGCGATCAGGCCATCGCTGTAGGCGCGCAGCCATTTTGTGAAAATGCCGGGTTCGGGCCTCGTCTGGATGGCACTTGAGATTTTCATCAAATGCCGGTAGCCGGTTTCGTTTTTGGCAAGCAACACAACCGGATAGGCTTTGCTGGGTTCAAATTGGCTCATCACATCCGCTGTCATGCCGATAACGGGTTTGATGCCGTTTTCGCGGCAAGCCTTGTAAAAAGGGAAGGCCCCGTACATCACATTGCGGTCCGTGATCGCAAGGGTGTCATAATGAAGCGCTTTTGCGTACGCCGCCCATTCAGGGATGGAGATCGTACTTTCCAGCAGGCTGTAGGCTGTTTGGACCTGCAAATGGACAAAACGCATGTTAAACTGCCTCCTATTCGTACCTGTACATGATTCTTATTATACATGTTTTCAAGCGAGCAAAAAAGAAGATACGTTCGATTTCATACGGGCACGCATTGTCCCATATATTGTTTAGTAATGAAGAAAAGATGGGGATGGTTCGGTTGAGCGAAGGATTTTTTCCCGCATTTTTCAACAGTTATTTTATCGCGTTCGGCGTAATGTTCGGCGGCGCCTTGATCGGGGGGCTCGCTTCGTTCATTACCGGCGAGCCGCTTTTGACGGAAATTTCGAAGATTGCGCGCGACCTCCGCATCTGGGCGATCATTGCCGCCATCGGGGGGACGTTCGACACCGTTTACAGCTTTGAAAAAGGATTTTTGGAAAGCGAGACAATGGTATTGTTCAAGCAGCTGCTTTTAATTCTGTCGGCCATGGGCGGTGCCAAAACGGCCGCGCTTATTATTTCATGGATTACCCAGGAGAATGTGCTATGAGAATCCCGCCGCTTTACCGGAAACCGGGCTGGCAGCGGTTCATGGCCGGATTTATCGTGGGCGGTTGCATCAGCTGGCTTATTTTTCTGTATATGTTCGGTGTCATGCAGGAAAGGCAGGCGCAAATGATTGAACGCCAGGAAAAAACAATCCAGGATTTGCAACAGGAAAAGGCAATCTGGCAGGAAGACTATAAAAAACTCAATCAAAAAAATGAAAAGCTCCTGACCATCCAGCGTATTGACGTGAAAATCAGCAACTATGAAAAATATGATATCCACGATTCACAAAGTATTTTTGAAGCAGAAGAGGATATTAAACATGACTTAAGCCCGCTGATCGCAAAAAATTTAAAAACCGCTTATTTGAACAAAGACTTGATTATCCGCATGCTCGAAAACAAAGTCATTAAAATCAACCACCGCCGCTATACCTTCGAAGTACGAGACATTTTGTTTTACTCCGTTGTCCGCGTCCACCTGAATTTAAAGCTGGCAGACTGAAAGAAGGCAAATCCGCTTTCCCGCGGTTCTGCCTTCTTTTTTTACCCTTCCTTGCAGAGCGCGATCAAATCCTTTTTTACCGCCTCTGTCGTTTCCCACGAATGCACGGTGGCCCCGGCAGCAAGCGGATGCCCGCCGCCGCCGTATTTGCGGGCCAGCTCATTGATGGCAGGGCCTTTTGAACGGAAACGGAGGCGGATTTGGCCTTCTTCTTCGATAAAGAAGCACCAGGCTTTAAGCCCTTTAATATCGCCGAGCGTGGTGACAAGCTGGGAGGCTTCCCGCACCGTTACGCCGAATTTTTCAATCAGTTCTTTTTTCAGCACGACGATCGCCACCCCGTGCTCAAGAATGTCCAGGTTCTGGTATATATACCCTTGGAGCCTCACGACTTCCGGTTCAACCTCGTACATCTTGTTAAAGAGCGCTGTCCGGTCGAAATTGTAATGGATCAGTTCACCGGCATAGTCAAATGTTTTTTCCGTCGTGCTCGGATACAAAAACCGGCCTGTATCCCCGACAATGCCGGCAAACAGCAGCCTTGCCGCATCATCTGTCATCCTTAGCCCCTCTTCTTTCCCGGATAAGTAAAACTCATAGATCATTTCGCTGACAGAGGACGCGTCTTCATCAACCCATTGAACATCCCCATAAGCATCATGGTTCGGGTGGTGGTCGATTTTGATCAGCCTTTCCCCGAGATGGAAGCGCTGGTCGCTGATCCGTTCGCGGTTGGCGGTATCACAAACGATGACAAGCGCCCCGCGGTACGTTTCATCCGGAATCCGGTCCATCCTGTTCAAATAGGCGAGGGCCGGTTCATCGTCGCCCGCGATGTAAATGTTTTTATCCGGAAAAGACGCCTTCAGTATTTCCGCAAGTCCCCCCTGCGATCCGTAAGCATCCGGATCCGGCCGGACATGGCGGTGGATGATGATCGTGTCAAAAAGCCTGATCGTCTGTAAAATTTTTGCTTTCATCTTACTCCCCGTTTCTCTGGCAAGATTTTTTTCATTTTGTAAAATAGAAGGAAATACGGACAACTCGATTTGGAGGTGCACGATGCCGATCCTTGCCGTTTTGATTCTCGCATCTATTAGCGCGTATGTATACTTTAAACTAAAAAACATCCGCAGCCTTTTGGTGATGCAAAAAAAGGTGTTTTCCGCCAAAGCCAATATGGCGCTCGGTTCATTTATTTTTTTGTTCGGCGTGAATGAATTGTTTCTGTTCCACACTGCCGCCACTTATATCATCGCAGCCGTTTTTATCGCGCTCGGGCTTTTCAATATCGCAGGCGGTTTCAAAAGGCTGCGGTTTTACCAGCCCGAAATGCAGAAAGAAAGGGACGAATCCCGGCGTGCACCGTAAAAGGCGTGGCACGTCCCGTTATCTTTCAATCAGCTGGCACATCAGCAGGGCTTTGCCGACAAGGTTGCCCTGATTGAAGACTTCCACATCGATTTTGGCAGATTTCCGGCCGGAGTCGAGAATTTTCGGTACAATCCGGATCATGCTTTCGAGCTGGACCGGTTTGATAAAATAGACCGTTAAGCTTTCGATGATCATATCGCCTTTTTTTCTGGAGCGCAAAAAGCGGTTGGCCGTTTCGTGCACAAGTGTCGTGAATACACCGTATGAAATCGTCCCTAAGGGGTTGGTCATTTGCGGCGTCACTTCAAACTGGAAATCATCCGGATCCTCCGTTTTGGCCGATGAAGCATCGAGCTGGGTCGTGACGATATTGTCGATCGTTTCCCCGACTTGCGGCTGGCGCTGTGTCATTTGCAGCTCCTTTAAGACGTCCTGGCGGCTGACAATCCCCCTCAGCCGGTTAAAATCATCGGTCACCGGCAAGATTTCGATCCCTTCCCAGACCATCATATGGGCAGCGGATGTGACGCTTGTTTTTTCACTGACCGTAATCGGATTTTTCGTCATCACTTTCTCGATACTTGAGTCCGTATCGGTTTCCATCACGTCTTTCGAGGTAACGATGCCCGCCACCTTTAAATTGCGGTCGACAACAGGAAAGCGCGAGTGGCCTGTTTCCCGTTTTTTGCGGTACCAGTCCCGGACCATGTCCGTTGTATTCAAATAAGCCGTTTTTTCGATCGGTGTTAAAATATCTTCCACGAGAATAATTTCTTTTTTAATCAGCTGGTCATAGACAGCACGGTTAATCATCGTCGCAACGGTAAACGTGTCATAGCTCGTCGAGATGACCGGCAGCGATTTCTCATCCGCAATTTTTTTTACATAGTCTTTTGTATCAAATCCGCCGGTAATCAAAACGGCAGCCCCTGACCTTAACGCCAATTCATGCGCATCTGTGCGGTTTCCGACAATGAGCAGGCTCCCAGGATCCGTATACTTCGACATCGCCTCGAGTTCCATGGCGCCGATCACAAATTTTGTAAGCGTTTTATACAGGCCGGATTTTCCGCCCAGCACTTGGCCGTCGATAATATTGACGACTTCCAAAAATGTCAGCTTTTCGATATTTTCTTTTTTCTTCTGCTCAATCCGGATGGTGCCGACCCGTTCAATCGTGCTGACATACCCTTTTATTTCAGCATCTTTAATGGCGCGGTAAGCGGTCCCTTCACTGACATTCAGCGCCTTTGCAATCTGGCGGACTGATATTTTTTCCCCGACCGGCAGCTCATTGATATATTGTAAAATCTGTTCGTGTTTTGTCGCCATTTTTTCACCTTCTTTCCGTTTTTGTACGCTTTCAAGGAATATGTATGGAGCAATCTGTATATTTCTATTATAGATGGAAAAAGGGGAAAAGGGCAATCAGGTCCCTTTAAATAATGGAAAAGGGGGAGTGCGGCCGGCACTTTTTCAGCACATGCCGGCTGCAAGCGAACCCCTGTATTTGCCAATCCTGGACCTCTGTTACAATTCGATCGCATCTCCGGCTTTCATGACTTTGCCGTTTACGCCGTCGAGCAAATCGATAAATTTCTGCGGATCCTGCTGAATGAGCGGGAACGTATTGTAATGGATCGGCACGACCGTTTTCGCCTGCAGAAATGTTGCCGCCACTGCTGCGTCTTCCGGCCCCATCGTGAAGTTGTCGCCGATCGGCAGAAATGCGAGATCAATCGGGTGGCGTTCGCCGATTAATTTCATATCCGAGAACAGCCCGGTATCGCCAGCGTGGTAGATTGTTTTCCCTTCCGCCATCAGCAAAACGCCCGTCGGCATCCCGAGGTAAACGATTTCTTTCTTTTCATCATCCACAACCGCCGAGCCGTGGAACGCCTGGGTAAGCTTTACTTTTCCGAAATCGAACTGGTACGAGCCGCCGATATGGAGCGGATGCGTATTCAGCCCTTTCCAGGCAAAGTAATTTGCAATTTCATTATTGGCAATAATAAGCGCATTCTTTTTGCGGGCAAGCGCCTCTGTATCCCCGATATGATCGCCGTGCCCATGTGTGAGAATAATCACATCCGGGCTTTCTTCCTCCACTTTCAGGTCTGTCTGGCTGTTGCCGGTAATAAACGGATCAAAGAGTATCGTTTTGCCGCCCGTTTCCACTTTTACAATTGAATGGCCGTGAAAAGAAACTTTCATCAGCTGATCACTCCTTTTAAAATTTGTACGGCTTCAGTGGCCACTTTCATTATATTATTTCTTTGCCCCGTAATCCTGCCTGATGCTCTACATGTAGCCTCTTAACCTATTTTTTGCTATGCTAGTAACGTCTGATAAGGAGATGAATGGGATGAATAAGCGTTTGGCAAGTGTGGCAGCGTGGCTGAAAGCGGAAAAGACCGATGCTGCTTTTATTACGTCGCCTGACAATGTCTTTTATTTGAGCGGTTACCGCAGCGACCCGCACGAAAGGCTGCTCGGCATTTGCGTATTCCAGGAAAAAGAGCCGTTTCTCTTCTGCCCGGCAATGGAAGCGTATGATGCGAAAAAAGCCGGCTGGGAATATGACATTCTCGGTATCCGGGATACGGATAACCCGTGGGATTTGGTGGCTGGAGAAATACGCGGGCGAATCGGGAATGTCGATACATTTGCGGTTGAAAAAGAGCATTTGAACGTGGAACGGTTCGAAGCGCTGAAAGAACGGTTTGGCGGCGCCCGCTTTACCGCTGCTGAAGAAAAATTGCGCACGATGCGCCTCATCAAAGATGAGCAGGAACAGAAGATTTTAAGGGAAGCGGCCGCTTTTGCCGATCTGGCCGTTGAAACGGGCATCCGCGAAATTCAAGAAGGAAAAACCGAACTTGAAATCGTGGCTGCCATTGAATTTGCAATGAAAGAAAAAGGGATTTCGGAAATGAGCTTCGCCACCACCGTCCTCTCAGGTGCGAAGGCGGCTTCCCCGCACGGCGCGCCCGGCCTTGACAAAATCGAAAAAGGGAATTTTGTCCTGTTTGACCTGGGCGTTGTGCACCAAGGCTACTGTTCCGATATTACAAGGACGGTCGCATTCGGGGGGCTCAGCGAAGAAAAAACCCGGATTTACGAAACGGTATTAAAAGCGGAAGAAGCAGCCGTGGCGGCAGCAAAACCGGGGGTAAAGGCAAAAGAGCTCGACTTGATTGCACGCCGCATCATTGAAGACGCGGGATACGGCGAATATTTTACACACCGGCTCGGCCACGGGCTCGGCATCAGCATCCACGAATATCCTTCTGTCACCCATACGAATGAGCTGGTGCTTGAAGAAGGGATGGTCTTCACGATCGAACCGGGAATATACGTGCCGGGAGTTGCCGGCGTCCGGATTGAAGATGACGTCTGCATTACAAAAACGGGTGCCGAAGTGCTGACAAAGTACCCGAAAGCCTTGCAGTATGTTTAAAAAAGAAGTACAAGCAGCTTTCATGCTGCTTGTGCTTCTTTTTTTGTTCCGGCAATTCTTGCAGCCGGCTTTTGAAAACTTATTTTAAAAGCTTTTTCACATCGGTATAGGAGAGCCCGAGCGAATCGGCCACCGCTTGATACGTTACATGCCCGTTCAGCGTATTGACTCCTTTTAACAGCGCCTCATTTTCCAAAACTGCTTTCTCATACCCCTTATTGGCAATTTCCGCCGCGTACGGCACCGTCACATTGGTGAGGGCAATCGTCGATGTGCGGGCAACCGCGCCCGGAATATTGGCGACTGCATAATGGACGACATCATGTTTGATATAAACCGGATCATCATGGGTCGTGGCACGGTCTGTCGTTTCAAAACTGCCGCCTTGGTCAATCGCAATATCCACGACAACAGAGCCCGGCTGCATCGCTTTGATCATCTCTTCTGTCACCAGTTTTGGCGCTTTTGCACCCGGGATCAGAACGGATCCGATCACAATGTCCGCATCACTCACCGCTTCCGCAATATTGTACGGATTCGAGATCAGGGTTGTAATTTTGCTGCCGAAAATGTCATCAAGCTGGCGCAGGCGGTCCGGATTCAACTCGACAACCGTTACATCCGCCCCAAGGCCGATCGCGACTTTTGCCGCATTCGTTCCGGCAACCCCGCCGCCAATAATTGTAATCCTGCCTCTTTTGACGCCCGGCACGCCGGAAAGCAGGATCCCTTTTCCACCGTTATTTTTTTCAAGAAACTGTGCGCCAATCTGCGGCGCCATTCTGCCCGCCACTTCGCTCATCGGCGTCAAAAGCGGCAGCGAACGGTTGGCAAGCTGCACGGTTTCATAAGCAATGCCGGTCACTTTCTTTTTCAGCAGTTCTTCCGTAAGCCCGGGTGCTGCGGCAAGATGCAAATATGTAAATAAAATCATGCCTTCACGGAAATAGCGGTACTCGCTTTCGATCGGCTCTTTCACTTTCATGACCATTTCAAAAGACCACGCATCTTCAGCAGTCTCTACGATCCGGGCACCGGCTTTGGCATATTCTTCGTCACTGAACCCCGATGCAAGGCCCGCATTCTTTTCAATAAAAACTTCATGCCCCGCTTTGGACAGGGTCACCACGCCGGCCGGGGTCATGGCCACACGGCTTTCATTGTTTTTAATTTCTTTTGGCACGCCAATTCGCATAGAAAGTTCCTCCTCGTGTTCGTGTTTTGCCATCCGTTTTCTTATTATTGTAAGAAAACATATCAAACGGTTGAAAACTTTCCCAAACATCTTTATTGTAGCAAAAATTCCCTCTTTTTCCTATGTTTTTTGCAAATTTCTTATCCGCGGCAAGGAACGGGATACCGTTTTCATTTTTGCCTGCTTCCGCCCGTTTTGATTGAAAAATGGATCGCCGGGTTTTTTCATTTTTCACACACAAACCGGGAAAATTCTAGTAAAATAGACATGAAAGGCAGGCAGTTTATAAAGGAGATGAGTAAGATGGGCACACAATACCGGAATATTTTAGTAGCGGTAGATGGCTCCAAAGAAGCCGATTGGGCTTTTACAAAAGCGGTTGAAATCGCCAAACGGAACAAGGCGGAATTATCGGTTGTCCATGTCGTCGATAACCGGGCGCTCGCCACTTTGACGCCGATTGATTCGACATTGTATGAGCAGAACGAAAAATTCGGGGATGAGCTGTTAAGCAATTACAAAGACCGCGCCGCGGAAAAAGGGATCAAAGTCCAGACGATCATCCAGCTCGGCTCTCCGAAACTTCAAATCACAAAAAATGTCGCGCCAAAAGTGCATGCGGATTTAATTGTGTGCGGCGCAACCGGTTTAAATGCAGTGGAAAGGCTCCTAATCGGAAGCGTTTCCGAGCATATTGTCCGCACTTCCCCCTGCGATGTGCTCGTTGTGAGAACGCCTAAGGAAGAAGAAGGCAAAGCGGAAAATTAAGCAAAAACCAGCCTTTTACGGGCTGGTTTTTTAACGGCCGCTTTTTTCTGTTAAAAACCGGTATTGATAATATTTCTCTGCAATTTCACAAACTTTTTTAGAAAAATAGTAGTTTGTAGCAGCCCCGATGGCCATCCCGGCCCAGCTGTTTTCTCCCCGCTTTTTCGGCCGGAGCAGCGCCAGAAAAGCGAGCTTACCGGCATGCCCGATGGCCCCCGGCCACAAATAGCGGTGGAATAACTTTTCATTCCCTGCATAGAAGCCGGTTCCGCGCGCTTCCAGCTCATCCATCAATTCTTCCCAGAGCGCATATTTCACCATGTCCGGGGCAGCGGCCATCAGCACGATTTTCAGCGCCGCCACGAGTCCGCCGGGCGATTTTGTTTCAAATCCGTAAGCTGCACCGGTGAGCTGGACCGCCCGGAGATTCACAGCCAGCAGGAAAAACGGGTCCGCCGCGGCAAAAACGGCTTTCCCGGTTCCGCTCAATGCCCCTTCGAAGAGTGAGAGACGGCGGTATTTTGCCTGCTGCCGTGCCGCAATAAACCCTGCCTGGTCGATGGTAAGTTTCCTCATATCGGGAATCGTTGCGACAGAACTGTCAAAGAGACGCCCCGCAGCAAGTATTTTTTCGATCTCATGCCCGTAAGGCAGATTTTCATCGGCAAATGAACAGATTTGAAACAAAACGGCATCTATTTTTTCATGGATATTTTCCAGCGCCTCATCCGGAAAATTGGCAAAGAGCGCATCCAGTTTTTGCTTGCGCCCGCCCCCTTCTTTTCCGGCCGCTAACAGCTTCTCCGCCCAGTCGTTGATTTCATCCAGGACTATTTTTTCCCTGTCTGTCCATTCCGCCATTTTCGATCCGCTCCCAAACTCTGTTTTACAGCCATTATAACATAAATTCCATGCACGGCTGTCCGTTTATGTTATGCCAAAGCGCTTCCTGAAACGATTTATTCGGGCACGGGCAGCAGAGAAAGCAAGCTGCCGGCGCCGGCCGGCTTCCGCGGTCATGAAGACAGCCGGACAACATCGCGTGCGATCATCAGCTCTTCATTAGTAGGGATAACGAGCACTTTTACAGGGGAATGCGGATAATTGATAAACGCTTCGGTCCCGCGGATCTGGTTCAGGGTCGGATCCCAGTAAATGCCCATAAATTCCAGTCCCGTTAAAATTCTTGCGCGGATGGCATCGCTGTTTTCCCCGATGCCGGCTGTAAATATAATCGCATCCACGCCGGCCATTTTCGCCGCATACGACCCGATGTATTTATGGATGCGACTTGCAAAAATGTCAAGCGCCAGTTCAGCCCGCTTGTTCCGCTCGAGTTCTGCCGCCACCTGGATATCGCGCAAATCGCTGGAAACGCCCGAAATGCCAAGAAGCCCGGATTCTTTGTTTAACACTTCGAGCACTTCTTCCGCGGTTTTGCCTGTCTTCTCCATAATAAACGGAATCAGCGCAGGATCGATATTGCCGGAACGCGTGCCCATCGTCACACCGGCCAATGGCGTAAAGCCCATGGACGTATCGATTGACCGGCCGCCCTGGATCGCCGCAATGCTTGCCCCGTTGCCCAAATGGCATGAAATCAGGCGCAGCTGTTTAAGCGGCCTGCCGAGCAGCTCAGCGGCGCGCATCGCTACATATTTATGGGAAGTGCCGTGAAACCCGTATTTGCGGATCCGATATTTTTCGTAGTATTCATAGGGTAGGCTGTATAGGAAAGCACTTTCCGGCATCGTTTGGTGGAAAGCGGTATCAAACACGGCCACTTGAACCACATCCGGCAGCACGGCACGGAACGCCCGGATCCCCGTTGCGTTCGCCCGGTTATGAAGCGGCGCGAGTTCCGCCAAATCTTCAATTTGCGCGAGCACCTGGTCATTGACGACAGCAGAATCATTGAATATTTCGCCGCCGTGCACAACCCGGTGGCCCACGCCTTCTATTTCATCCAAAGACCGGATAATACCGGTTTCCGTTAATTTATTTAATAAAAACTGCACGGCAACTTCATGGTTCGGAATATCGGTAATTTCCTTCACCCTGTCCCCGTTTACCGTAATGGAAAACAAGGCATCGTTTAACCCGATCCGTTCAATCAGGCCTTTCGTTATAACGCTTTCATTCGGCATATCAAATAATTGAAATTTTAAGGAGGAGCTCCCCGCATTAATTGCCATAATTTTTGCCATTGCTCGTCTTCCCTTCGCAAAATCAAATGAACCCTTTTATTTTTTTAAAATAGTGATCTCATTTTCTCATTTTGCCATTCTATCCGGTTTTTTTCAACCGGTTTTTGGTTCCGTCTCCCGGGAACATATAAAATGATACCATAAAAACACAAACAAATGGGGGCCGGAACGCAATTTCCTGCTTTCCGGCCCCCATTTTTCCCAATTCGTCAAATTTTGCCGCTTTGGATATTTTCTTTGCACCAGGCGTCCATTTTTGCCATCAGCTGCCTTAGCGCCCCCTCGTTGGACAGGGACGGGAGCGACGCCAGCAGCACTTGTTCCGGCGCCTTCACGCCTTCCGCTTTCTTGCGGATGACAAAAATGCTTTTGGCAGCCTGTTCGTTTTTGAAGATGGTCATCGGCAATTGCAAAATCGCCTGGATATCCGCCTCTTCTTTTAAAAACCGGCGAAGTTTCGGGGCTTCTTTTGTTTCAAATAATCCGTTTGGGATGAGAAAAAATAAAAATCCGCCCGGGCGCGCCGCTCTCAGGCTCTGCTCGATAAACAAATGATGGGCGTACGAATGCCCTTCATCTGCCTTCAGCTTGTAATCTGCGGCGCCCGCATCATTCGGGTAGTATCCGACCGGCAAATCGCAAACAACGATATCAACAGGGTCAATGAACAATTGGGACAGGGCATCCTGCGTAAACAGTTCGATTTCATGGTGCAGAAGGTTCGCCCCCGTGTATGCGAGCCGGATCAAAACATCATCGATATCCACGCCGTAAGCAGTAATGTTTTTCCCGCTGAGCTGGTTCAAAATGGTCACAAGCAAATTGCCGGTGCCCACCGCAGGGTCCAAAATGGAAAATGTGCCCATATTTTCTGTAAACTTGCCGATAAAATAGCTCATCAGCAGTCCGATCGAATCCGGCGTCATTTGGTGGTTTGCCTGGACGTTTGCTTTCATCCCCTTCAGGATGGCGAGCTGGTAGGCTTTCCGGATTTGCTCGCGGGTAAAGTCCCCGAGGCGGACCGTTCCGTATAGGTTTTCAAGGCGTTTTTCATCGCGCGCATCAATCCCATTTTGGCGGATGCTTCCGCTGAATAAGTTTTCCCCGGTCATCGCCACGGCTTCCAGGTACGGGACAGAGAGGCGATTTTCCAAGATTTGCGCGGATTCGTTAAAAACGGTAAAAAGGGTTTCAACAGGAGAGGCTCTCATTCATTCTCCTCCTTCATATTCTTCTTCCATATAAAATCCCCGATGGAGATCGGGGATTTTATCGCAGTATAGCAAGCGCTCTTCGCTTTTCTTGACGCTTTCAGATACCTGTTTTACTCTGCATCTTTTGCGGCTTGCAATGCTTTTTCGTAGTCAGGATGGTTGGTGCCTTCGCTTACATATTCCACATATGTAACCGTATCATTGGAATCCACGACAAATACGGCGCGGGCAAGCAGGCGAAGTTCTTTCATCACAACCCCGTAAGCTTTGCCGAATGACAGGTTGCGGTGGTCGGACAACACTTTTACATGGTCGAGCCCGGATGCCGCACACCATCTTTTTTGAGCAAAAGGCAGGTCACAGGAGAAAGTATAAACGTTGACTTCTTTCCCGAGTTTTGCTGCTTCTTCGTTAAAACGGCGCGTCTGTGCATCGCAAACACCGGTATCAATCGACGGGACAACGCTGAAGATGCGGACGCCGCCTTTTGTATCCGAAAGTGTCACCTCATTCAAGTCATTATCCAGAACCGTAAAGTCCGGTGCCTTATCGCCAACTTTTACTTGTGTCCCTTCCAATGTGACTGGATTCCCTTTAAATGTAACCGAAGCCATGAAATACCCTCCTTATTTTTGCCGGGGCTTACAATCCCCGTATTTCAGCTGTACTCATACCTTATCATACTGGACAACGAAAAAAATTTCCAATTTAAAACCCGCGAATCATGCGGGTTGTTAAAAATCAAGATCCTGTTTTTGCTGGTTGGCCGGCTGTTGCCCGCCATTTTGGCCGTTTTGTTTCAGCATGCTCTGGATTTTTTCGATAACGCCCGGTGCGACATCCATAATTTTTTCAATCAGATGCGTGTTTTGGTCCAGATGCAGCATTTTCACGCCTTGTGCGCCAACAACCAAAAAGGCAATGGGCATAATCGAGACGCCGCCGCCGCTGCCGCCCCCGAAAGGCAGCTCTGCCGGGCGGGATTCGCCGCTGCCGCCGGATCCGGATGGCCCGTTAAATTGGCTGCCGCCTGCCGCAAACCCGAAACCGACTTTGGATACGGTTAAAATGACGCTTCCATCCGGCGTTTCCACCGGATCCCCGATAATCGTATTTACGTCAATCATTTCTTTTAAATTTTCCATTGCGGCCGTCATCAGGCCTTCAATCGGATGTGAACCCATTGTTGTTTCCTCCTGTCATTTGTTTCTGCCGGGATTTAAGCATGCCGGCCGTTTTCCGGCTCAGAAACCGGTGTAAGCGCGATTTCCGCTTTTCCTCCCCGCCAGTATTTCAGCATTTTAAATGCGGCTATTATAGCTTTCCCGATCTGGACTTTCACCATACATTTTAACTGTGTTTCGGAAATCGGGTACTGGAAAAAGGGCGTAACGGAAAGGACAGGATCCGTTTTTACACGCAGATGTGTGGTAATGAGGCTTAAGATCCCCCCTTTCACCGCCCAGATGCTTCCGGCGACAATTCCCGTCCACGCGGCATCATGCAGCCCGATTGCTGTATGCCATTCGAATTTTCTTAACTGGACATTGCGGATGAACTTGCCTACAATCGCCTTTAAACCGATGACGCGCTCCGCAATTTTTTTCACATCTTCAATCCGCTGTTCGAGGACATCCGGCGTAATGTTCCTTTCCTGCTCTGCATGTTTTGTCTCTTTTTCATATACGACACCGGGTTTTTTCCGGTCCACTTTCACTGCCGGGATTTTCACGGTATAGCAGATGATGCCCCACACCCTGATTTGGATAAAAATTTTATCATCATCTAAGCGGTGCCCGTATTCAATAAGGACGGACAGGGAAGAGAACCATACAATCGCAGTGATTGCGGCAAGTGCGAAAAACGCGGATAGCCACCATATCATTTCCATCATCAGCCTTTTTTGCAACCATTATCGCCAACAGAGCAAAAAAATAAACCTGCCCTTAAGCAGGTTCATAATAAGGATAGACCGGTTCATGGGACCGTTCATGAATGACGGCCGTATCGGCAAACAAATCGTGCACCCCTTGTTTTTTCGGCGTAAATGCAACGACAATATAGATGACCGCAATCTTGACACAAACATAACGGACGATCCATTCCCGGAATAAAACGGTGCTCCATTTCAGCGGCCCGGGATGGTTCAGCGGTACAACCCTGAGGCCAAACACCATTTTCCCAAGCGTCTGGCCGAAAAACTTCGTCATTAGAACGAAATAACCGTAAAATACAAGGGCTGATGCGATCGTAATCGGCGAGTAAATTTTTTCGTCTGTAAGGGACAGTCCGGAAAGCCGGAAAATGGGATGGATGACCAGCCATTTCACACTTTGGACAACAAGCAGGTCAAGCAAATAAGCCCAAAACCGTATCCAGAACCCGGCATAACGGGCTCCTGATAAACTCCCGGATATTTGTTCCGGCGCTTTTGTCAATGTTTCAGGAATATGGTTTTCGTTTGAATTCATGATGCTCCCCCCTATTCAGCCCCGGAATACAGGTACATCGGGCGTGGTGCGTTCGATTGCGTCAACAAATGCGCAAGCCCTGTCATTTCTGCTTCTTTGCCGAGCATTTTTTGCGCTGAAGCAGAAAACAGCGAATCGAGCCCGCCGCTTGTTTCATATTCCACAACCTGCGCTTTTCCGAGATGAAGATCTTTTTTCATCGCTGCAATGGTGTCGTCTAGGTAACCGTATTTGTCAATCAAATGCAAATCGAGCGCCTGCCTGCCGTCGTATACACGCCCGTCCGCAATTTTGCGTACCTGTTCTTTCGGGATGTGGCGCCCTTCGGAGATGACTTTGACAAAACCGTTGTACGAATTGTTGACCATTTTCTGCAGCATTTCTTTTTCGCTCTTCGTCATGTCCCGGTAAGGGCTCATAATGTCTTTATACTCCCCGCTTTTGATAACCGGAAAATCAATGCCGTATTTTTTGGCAAGCTTCCCGTAGTTCACGCTTTCCATGATGACCCCGAGCGACCCGGTCAAGGTTTCCGGGCTTGCGAATATTTTATTGGCCGGCGTTGAAATATAATAAGCGCCGGATGCGCAAGTCGGCCCCATGGACACGTAAATCTTCTTCTTCGTATCTTTTTTAATTTCCATCAGGCGGTGATGGATTTCTGCCGACTCGGCCACCCCGCCACCCGGCGAATTAATATGTAAAATGATCCCTTTTACATCGCTGTCTTTTTTCGCCTGATCCAGTTCTTTCAAAAAACTTTGGTGGTTATATTCACCGGTGTCAAGCAGTGATGGTGTCGTGCCGGTATCCTGAATTGTCCCGTTCACATTCAGCACGACGATTTTCTTTGACTCATTCCCATCCTGCAATACATTTTCGGAAACATCCCCTTCCCCAGCTTCCACGGTCTCTTTAAAGATTTTGGAAAAGTTGGTTGATGCCGCCATGCTCGCCAAGTTCACAATAATGGAAACGACGAACAGCCCGCCTGCCAAAGCAAGCGCTCCCCATCTTTTTTTGTTCATGCCAACATTTCATCCTTCCACTTTTTTGGTTTTTCTTTTATTCTACTTGAAGATCCGGGACATTAAAACAAAAAGCCGGGCATTTTTTGAAAAAAAATGCCCGGCTTTTCGTTTCTTATCTATTCCATTCCTGCTGCCTGAGCTCGACACGGCGAATTTTGCCGGAGGCCGTTTTTGGCAATTCCTTGATAAATTCAATTGCACGCGGATATTTGTACGGCGCGGTCAGTTGTTTGACGTGGTTTTGCAGTTCTTTTACAAGACCCGGCACATTCTCGCTGATGCCGTCTTTTAAAACGACAAAAGCTTTCACAATGCTGCCGCGGATTTCGTGCGGGCTTGCAACAACGGCACATTCTTTCACATACGGATGCTTGACAAGGGCATCTTCGACTTCAAACGGTCCGATCGTATAGCCGGAAGAAATAATGATATCATCCCGCCTGCCTTCAAACCAGAAATAACCGTCCTCGTCTTTTCTTGCCCTGTCCCCTGTAATGAAGTAATCGCCGCGGTACTGCTTGGCCGTGCGCTCTGGCTCTTTATAATAGCCTTTAAAAAGCGCAGGCGTGTCTCTATGGACGGCAATATCGCCGGTTTCACCCGGTTTGCACGGCTTCCCGTCATCATTTACGATTTCGACTTCATTCCCGGGAAACGGTTTGCCCATTGAACCCGGGCGCAACGGCGTATCAAGGGAATAACCGACGAGCAGCGTGCTTTCCGTCTGGCCGTAACCGTCGCGGATCGTGATGCCGAAATGGTTTTGGAAAACATCGATGACTTCGCGGTTCAGCGGTTCTCCGGCTGAGACCGCGCTCCTTAAGCTTTTCAGATGATACTGGGACAAATCATCGACTTTTGCCATTAAACGGTATTCAGTCGGTGTGCAGCAGAGCACATTGATTTCATATTCATCTAAAAGGGACAAATATTTTTCAGGGTCAAAACGGCCGTTGTAAACAAACCCGATTGCGCCTGAACCGAGAACGGAAAGGAACGGACTCCACACCCATTTTTGCCATCCCGGTGCGGCCGTCGCCCAAACACGGTCGCCTTCTTGAATGCCAAGCCAGTTCGGGGCAGCCGTGCGCAAATGGGCATATCCCCAGCTGTGCGTATGGATAACGCCTTTCGGATTGCCGGTTGTCCCGGAAGTATAGGACAAAATGGCGATATCATCTTTTGACGTTTTGAAGATTTCCAGTTCACAAGGGGCTGCTTTTTTCTTTTCATCCAGGAACGCCCATCCCGGTTCCGGTGCTCCAATTACGAATTTTTTCAAATTTTCAATGCCGCGGACATCTTTAAACTGTGCGGTGCATGAATAATGGGCGACAACGCCTTTTACATCCCCTGTTTCGATCCGGTAGTCGAGATCTTTTGTCCGCAGCATTTCCGAGGCCGGTAAAAGGACGATGCCGCATTTCATTGCAGCGAGATATACTTCGTATGCTTCTACAATACGCGGAACCATGACAAGTATGGTATCTCCCTTTTTCAGCCCGCTTTCCAAAAAGACATGGCCGGTCCGGTTTGCATTTTCAATTAATTCTTTATATGTGACTTCTCTGTGCATGCCTTCTTTGTCTTCCCAAATCAGCGCAACTTTGTGCGGGTCCCGGGCATATTTCTCAATTTCTTCGGCTATATTGTATGTTTGTGGCGCAATCAGGTCACTACGACGCAAGCGAATCGCCTCCAGAATTTTTTAGTACCTCATTATTATACCTGATATTAAAAAAATATGATACAAATTTACGCCAAAAACAAGTAGAAGCGGACCCGATTCAGGCCCGCTTCTCTATCCATTCTTCATTCAGTTATCGGGAAGTACCGCCTAATTGTTGTTCAGCCATCGAAACAAGGCGTTTCGTGATTTCGCCGCCGACAGACCCGTTTGCGCGGGAAGTCGTATCAGCACCAAGGTTTACGCCAAATTCCTGAGCGATTTCGTATTTCATTTGGTCCAGTGCTTGTTCAGCACCGCTTACAAGCAATTGGTTGCTGTTGTTGCTTTGTGCCATGTGTCTCACCTCCTTGTGAGTATAGATTGCGCATAAACACATGGCATCATGTTGTAAGTTTATTGGCGGTGCTGCCAATTACTGGATTTTATAACAGCTCAGAAAAATCTTCTTCCTGCGCCGTTTCATTTGGTGTAATAAAGACGTCCTCCGTATTTTGCACCGCTTCTTCAATCAATGGTTCCAGGTCGAGGCGGCTTTCGTAAAGACGCGCAAGCTCGAGTTTCGGCCGTGTTTTCGGCGAAGGCGGCGTGAAAATCGTGCAGCAGTCTTCATACGGAAGGCTTGAGATGTCGTATGTGCCGATTTTTTGGGCAATATCAATAATGTCCAGCTTATCCATCGAAACAAGCGGCCGCAACACTGGTGTCGTTGTGACATCATTGATTGCAACCATGCTGTCGAGCGTCTGGCTGGCAACCTGGCCGAGGCTTTCGCCGGTTACAATCGCAAGCCCGTTATGAATTTTACGGAGCCGGTCGGTAATCTCAAGCATCACCCTTCTCTGCACGGTCATCGAATAGCCTTCCGGAACCCCTTTATGGATCGTTTCCTGGATTTTTGTAAAGGGGACAATATGCACTTTCATGGAGCCGCTGTAGGCGGAAATTTTTTGCGCAAGGTCAAGCGCTTTTTGCTTTGCACGCGGGCTTGTAAACGGCGGGCTGTGGAAATGGACCGCTTCCACTTTCACGCCGCGTTTCATCGCGAGGTATCCTGCAACCGGGCTGTCAATACCGCCCGAAAGCATGAGCATCGCTTTTCCGGACGCACCGACAGGAAGCCCGCCGGATCCTTTTATCACTTCAGTGGACAAATAGACGCCGTTTTTCCGGACATCCACAAGCAGCTCGATATCCGGCTGTTTTACATTGACTTGAATGCCGTCCAGCTGCTTTAAAATATAGCCGCCGACGAGATGGTTCAAATCATTCGAATCGTATTCAAATGTTTTATCGCCGCGGCGGGCTGACACTTTGAAGGTTTTGCCTTTCGCAAAGTTTTGCCGGACGAGTTCGAGCCCCGCCTGCTCGATGTCTTCGAGCTGTTTCCGGGTGCGGACGGCCGGGCTGAATGACTGGATCCCGAAGATTGATTTTAAAATATCGATGACTTGCCCGCCGTCTGCGCCATGCAAGAGCACGTACATGCGGTCGTACAGCGCCTGGACTTCAATGCCGCCAAAAGGCCTGAGCGCTTTTTTGACATTGTCTTTTAAATGCCGGATAAAAAACTGGCGGTTATGCCCTTTTGTCGAAAGTTCCCCATAACGGATTAAAATGCGGTCATAGTTCATTGATTTCTCCCCAACACTTGTTGTAAATTTGTGATTGTTTGCCTTAATATGCGGATAAAACGTTCCGCTTCCTCCATTGTATTTTCATAAGAAAGGCTCACGCGCACCGCCCATTCGGCTTCGTCTTCGGAAACCCCCATGGCAAGAAGCGTGCGGCTCAGTTCCCGCGTTTTTGAAGAGCAGGCGCTTGTTGTGGAAATATAAGTGCCTTCCTCTTCAAGCGCATGCACGAGCACTTCGCCGCGGATGCCGCGGACGGAAAAATTCAGGATGTGCGGCGCTGAAACAGCCGGATTGGTATGGACTGTCACAGCAGGCATCTCCTGAAGTTTTTCGATCAGGGCATCCCGGATACGGGCCGTTCTTTCTGCCGCCCCGGCTTCAAATTTTTCATGGACCAGGCGGAGCGCTTTTCCGGCTGCAACGATTCCGCCTGTATTTTCGGTGCCGCTGCGCAAGCCCCTCTCCTGGTGCCCGCCGGTTAAAAGCGGTGACAGGCGGAGATTTGCCCGTTTATATAATATCCCGGTTCCCTTTAAGCCATGGCATTTATGCGCGGAAACCGTACAAAGATCGATGCCGGCATCATGCAGGGAAAGCGGAACTTTTCCGCAACCCTGGACATCGTCTGTATGAAACAGGATTTTCGGGTAAGTTTTGAGAAGCTGCCCGATTTCTTCCACCGGCTGCACTGTTCCTACTTCGTTATTCACATGCATCACGGAAACAAGAATCGTTTCATCCGTGATGGCCTGTTTTAAATCGTCCAGTTTGATTCTTCCGCTCCTGTCAACCGGCAAATACGTGACGCGAAAGCCCCATTCTTCCAGCTGCCGGCATGTTTCAAAAACAGATGCATGTTCAACAGCCGTCGTAATGATATGGCGCCCCCTTGAACGGTACTCGAGGGCTGTCCCTTTAATCGCCAGATTATTGCCTTCCGTGCCGCCGGATGTGAAAAAAATTTCGTTCTCGTCTGCGCCGAGAAGGCTCGCAATTTGCCGTCTTGCCTGCGTGAGAAGTTTCTCTGTACGCGCGCCGAGGCTGTGCAGGGAAGAGGGATTTGCAAAATAGTTTTCCGATGTTTTCACAAAAGCATCCAGCACTTCCGGATAAGGCCTCGTTGTGGCACTGTTGTCAAAGTAAATCATTTGAACACCCTCTGTTGGCATAAAATTGGATCCAGACCTGCATCATTGCCTAATATACCATGCCGGATAACGAGCTTACAACCGATATACTCCCGTTATGCGCCGCCCATCCCGGTCTCCGCGCCGCTTCTTTCGCGGCACTGGTCTTTCATCTCCAGGATGGGGCGGCAATGGCCCTGCACGTTCGCCCATGCGCGTTAACTTGTTCGGTCGAGGAGATCCTGCCCGAATTGTCGAAAGGATGCACGTTCGCCCATGTGCGTTAACTTGTTCAGACAGAAAATAAGTTGCTTAAGGCTCAGAGGTCTTCACCCGTGCCTGTTTACCAGGTTAAAGAACCAGGCGCCAAAAAACGAGTGCGTCTGTTTGGCATCAGCCGCATGAAAGGCCTGCCTGCCGGCTGAAAGGCGCAGAAAAAAGCAAACGAAAAAAACGGGGAGTGCTCCGTATTTTTTCCGTTTGCTTCAAAGTAATTCTTCAGTTTCCAGCATTTTTTCAATTTTTTTCAATGCGCCGGGCTCCACCGCTTCCACTGTCGTTGCGGCTTCTTCAAGCGCCTTCTCATAATCGTAGCGCCGGAAAGCCGCTTCTGCGCGTTCTAGCCCGTCCGCCACTTTCTTATATTTAGCGCGGTAACGGTTGCCGTATTGAATCACTTTTTCAGCAAGCTGCACATTTTCCATTAAAGCTTTCGTGCTTTTTTCAAAGTTTCCGACTGCCTGTTCCGCCTCCAGCAGATGGCGGTTGACCTTCTCCATGTTTAGCGGCGTGGCATGGAGGCTTTCGGCAGTGTCACGAATCGCGTTCCAGGCCGCTTCGTACAGGGTACGGTACGAGTCCGGCAGCCCAGGAATATTGCTTCTTTCGACAAGGCGGCGCATATCCTGGATTGTCCGCTTCAATTCCGCGATCTTCGCGCGTGCTTCCATTTCTTCTTTCCGCAGGTTCTGCAAAAATTCGTTAAACGTCTTCTGGTCATCCCGCAGTTTTTCAATCTGCCCTTCCATTTCTTTGAGCTGTTCGCTTAACACGGAATAAATCGTTTCGTTTTCGGGAATTTTTACTTCAAGGACCGCCAAACGCGCGGCCAGTTTCTCCAATTGTTTCTCGAGTTCAGCAGGAACAGCCATGTTTTCCTCATGCAGCTGGTATGTCTTTTGCACGGATTCTGTTTCTGTTTTGAGGCGCTTGTTTTCTTCCCGTACTTCATCCAGGATATCCTTCACTTCGCGGAAATGCTTGAGCACATAGTTTTTCGCGTACGCTTCTTTTTCTAAAATATCGTAAATCGTTTCTATTCTTTCCTTGATTTCCCGGATGCCTTCCTCGACATCCGCTGTGTCAGCCTGTTCAAGTTGTTTTCGGTAAGCCGAAAGCTTCTCTGTAAGTTCCTTCATTTCTTCATCAAATTGCAGGTGATCGAGCGCAAAGCCTTGTGCAGCCATTTCTTTGTAGCCCTCTTTTAATTCTGCAAACTGCATCGGCAAAAGCGATTCCGTTTCCGCCAGCAAATCCGGAATTTTCCCGGCATCCTCCTGCAACATTTCTGTTTCTGCTTTCAGTTCATCGGCTAATTTCTTTGCCTCCAAATAGTTCCCGGCTTCCGTCAGTTCATGGTAACGGACAAATTTCTCCGCCAGGCTGTCCACTCTCAAATCGAGGCTTTTAATGGCTTTTCCGTATGTATGGCGCCGTGTCAGGAGCTGTTTCTTCAAGTCTTTGAAGATTTTCCCGAGTTCTTCCACTTCTTTCCGGGATTCTTTCTCGGCATCCATCAGTTCATTGACGCCGTCCAGTATATCTTTTATTTTTTGTTCCGCATTTTGAAGAATCGCCTCTGCTCCCGCCTGTACTTCTTTCGCCTTTTTGAAACGGTATTTGTCGGTGTGCTCCTCGATTTCAAAGAGCTTATCTTCCACTGCCGGCAGTTCCTCGTTTAAAAGGTCCTCCCAGTCTTTGCGCCAGCCTTCAAATAAACTTTCCGCCTCCCCGCCCATATTGAGCCGTTTGACTTTTCCTAGCTCTTCAGTGACAGGCCGGTTCATGATTTCAATTTTCCATGCTTCAAGCTTGTCAATCTCTTTATAAAATTGCCTCCTGATAAAAAAACCGCAAGTCAATAAAACGAGCAACAAAAGAATAGCGCCAATGATGCCATACATCATAAACTTGAAAGCCTCCCGTTCGTCCACAAATCAAACCTTAATATCCGCTCATTATGTATGTATGAATACCGGAGCAATCCTTCCCGATATCCATAGGCATGTATGTTTATTTTTATTCTATGATACCATGTAATGACAATATTTGACTATGAAATTCGAGATTTTTCGATTCATTTTGGGGAAGGTTTTTTCCGCACCCAAAATAAAAAAAGCCGGCGCTTATTTTTTGCACGGCGGCGGGCTTTTTCGGAAAGCTGCCGGCATTTAAAAACAGCCGGCCCGGGCCGGCACATTAAAAAGCGGTTTCAAGCAGCAGCGGTTCCGGCTGCGCCCCCGCGTTTTGCCGGATGCTGTCCAGCCATTCGGCAACCGATTTGCCGTATTTTTCGGCAAAATACGGTTCTTCCGGCTGCATGCCCCATACTTCCCGAATGTACTGGCTGTTTAAATACGGCATCGACAGCATGCTTTTCAGCTGAATCATGAGAAAGTTCAGTTTGCCCGCCTGGATTCCGGGCCCGCACCAAGCCTTGGCAAGTTTTTTCAATAAATAACGCTCTTTCATGAAATAAGTGGACAAAATTTCGCGGACAATTTGCGAATCAACGGTGACTTCCCGCCATACAAATCTGGACAGCAGGTGGTTTTCGCTTTGAAAGTGCAGGATGCGGAAGGCCGCCCGTTTTAATCCTTCTTCCGAAAGATTTTGCACTTCTTCTTCAAGGCAGGCAATATACGGTTCAAAAAAGCGGATAAAGCACGCCTCCAGCAACCCCTGCTTGCCGTTAAAGTAATAGGAAATATTGGCCGAATTGACTTTTGCGGAAGCCGCAATCGCCCTGATCGTCGTTCCTTTATAGCCCTTCGTATGAAATAAAGCAATCGCCGTATTGAATATTTTTTCTTTTGTTTCGCTGCTGTTTCCGTCCATTTGTTCCACCCTTTCCTCTTTTTTGCTTGCCGGGCTTCCCCTTTTGTGTTAAAAATATTCTATTCCGTACTATTCCATATGCCGGGTCGGGGTTCCTTTAAAAACTTTCCGACAAAATCCCGCCCCGTTTTTAAAAAATTTGCTGATGTAAGGATGATGGCAATGTTTCATGCAGAAAATGCCCAGGGTACGAAGAAAGAAAAGTATGATCTTGTCGTAAAACAGCTGATCGCGCTCACAGAAGGCGAACCGGACAAAATTGCCAATTTAAGCAATGCTACAGCGCTGTTAAACCAGTTTCTTGACCGGGTGAACTGGGTTGGGTTTTATTTCGCATCCAGGGATGAACTCGTCCTCGGGCCGTTCCAGGGTTTGCCGGCCTGTGTGCGGCTTCCGTATGGGAAAGGGGTGTGCGGGACAGCCTGGAAAGAAAAACGGGTGCTCCGGGTCGCCGATGTCCAGCAGTTTTCAGGCCATATTGCCTGTGACGCCGCTTCCCAGTCTGAAATTGTCGTACCGCTTATGAAAAACGGGGAAGTGGTCGGCGTTTTGGATATCGACAGCCCGGAAAAAAATCGTTTTGATGCAGAAGATGAGGCAGGGCTGGCAGCTTTTGCCGCTGCGCTGGAAAAAGTGCTGTAAGGCCGGTTTCGCAGGCTGAAAAATCAGGGCGGCAAAAGATACTGGCTGGCAAAGCCCCATGCCCAAACCCAAAATCCGCAGGCCGGACGAACTTGGCACAGGCAGCCGGGGTTTGTGGCCTGAAGCAGATATTACAACAGTAACGAAATGCATAAAAAATGCCCCCCTTGCCGGATCCGGCAAGGGGGGTTTTAAAGGCGGCTGACAAAAGAAATCAGCTGCAGTGCGCCCTAATTGGATTTCATTTCCATATCGCTGATGACAACCTGGTTTTTCCCGAGGCTTTTCGCATGGTACAATCCGGCGTCCGCCCTGTTAAAGAGGGACTCCGCCGTTTCATTCATCTCTTTATTCCAGTACGACACCCCGCAGGAAATGGTAACCGGAGGATTTGTATTTTTCCGAACAGCCGCAAGCACCCTTTTGGCGACCTGCACCCCTGTTTGAAGCGGCACGCCGGGAAGATAAATCGCCATTTCCTCTCCGCCCCATCTTGCTCCGATATCGGTTGAACGAATGTTTTCTTTGATCAGCTTTGCAACCTGGATCAAAATTTCATCCCCGGTTTGATGGCCGTATGTATCATTGACTTTTTTAAAGTCATCAATATCGAGCAAAATCAGCGTGCCCTGCTCATCTTCACCAATAGAAGTTTCCATCCGGCTGTTCAAGTAATTTTTGGCAAACAGCTGGGTGAGATGATCGGTAATCACCATTTTTTCAAGCCGCTCGCGAAGCATGGAGTTGGTTAAGGCCATGCCCGACTGATAAATAAGCGACTGAAAAAGTTTGAACCTGTCGAAAGAAAAATGGTAAGGCGCTTCATGAAGAACAAGGCAAAACCCCTTTAAATCATCTTCCTGGATAATCGGGACAGCCATCAGCGAAGAAAAACGATAGTTCCTGCCGGGAAAGCGCCGGTTTAAATTGCTGATAAACAGGGATTCTTTCTTTTCGGCAAACGAACGGTTTGCAAATTCAAGATAACGGGCGCCTTCCTTTTCTTCAAAAATGGGGCTGCTACCTTCAAGTAGGTCCATTTTCCCATTCTCCATCATCACGAACCCGATTGCCTGGGTATCAAATGAACTGGAGATCTGTTTCATTAAAAAATCGACGGTTTCTTTTAAATTCGCGCTTTTATTTAACTGGCGGGAAACCGAATTGATCAGGCGGAGTTCTTCAATGGACTGCATCGACTGCTGGTACAGCTTGGCATTTTCAAGCGCACTTCCCGCCGTATTGGCCAGCAGGCTGATAAATTCCAAATCGCTGCGATTAAATTCATAGTTGGTAAAAGTGATGACCTGCAGCACGCCATACACGCCCTGCTTTCCCCTTAGCGGCGCATAAAGCATCGTTTCGTTTGTCCGCCATACCGTGGCAAGGTGGACCTGGCCGTTTACATATGATTCGAGCGCCATTTCGTCGACCGCATCATATTGCAGCGATTTGATCGGCAAATCAAGATTGTGGTGATAATCGTCCGACAGCATTAAGGTGTATTCAAAAACCGGATACAGCCTTTTCAGCGTGTAAATGATTTCTGCAAGGATCGTATCCGTATCCATGGAAGAATGGAATTTTCCGGTCACTTGGAATAATTCGATGTAACGCTTTCTGTCGGCTTCGACAACAGACAACTCATACTTCAGCTGCAGGAAGTTCCGGCTTTCCCTGACAAACGCCTGCAAATCCGCGTCAGACAGCTCCCCGAACATCCTGTTTGGAATGGAAAGAAGCAGGCAGCCATCCTCCATGTTTTTTTCCGGAATAAAAAAAGCAATGTTAAACTGTTTTAAATAAGGATCCTTTTTCAGTTTCCCATTTGTGACAACCTGGGAGGCTGTTTTTAAAGCTTTAATTTTTCCGGATGGCACGACAAGTTCGACGTCATGCCGGAAAGGATTGTAAAAGCCGCATATTTTGTAAAACTTTGTGTTCTCGCTGTCCGGCTTATAATACACGATATGATCAGCGCTGAGCACTTCTGCCACGACCGCCACCCAGTCATCCAGGCTACTTGCTGCCTCAAGATTCATTAAATCCAGTAAACGGGACTTATAATATAGGATTAAATGATTTTCTTTCTTTTCCATTTCCTAATCACCCTGACCCTGTTTCCGTATAAAAGCGAAAAACGCATAAAAAGCGCGAGCCTTAAAAATGAAGAATATTAAAACAAAAAACTGCACGGGAGACGTAAAAATGTTAAAAACCGGTCAAATTAATACCATTATAATGCAAAAGAACTATAAATGTACAGTCTGCCTAACCGATATACTGTATATATTGTGTCTTAAGTCCTGTTATGAAGCCGCGCGAACGGAATGTGAAAATTTTTTGTCGCAACACAGCCCAATTTGCGTTTGTTGTTGACTTTTTATCTTTAAAAACATATAATCAACGTTGTGTAAAATAATGCAGCCTTATTGGACGGCTTTGTGTTTGTATTTTGTTCCTTGCCTGAATGCAAGGTGTATCGTGTAACCCTCTGCTGCTGGGGCGATGGTACATGAAAACAAAATACGCATGAAGAAGTGTCCATGATATCTGTTTTTATTTTACAACAAAATAAAAACAAAGGAGGAGTCTTTCATGGCTCGTTATACAGGTCCAAGCTGGAAATTGTCCCGCCGTCTCGGGATTTCTTTAAGCGGTACCGGAAAAGAATTGGAGAAGCGCCCTTATGCACCCGGGCAGCACGGCCCGAATCAGCGCAGAAAATTGTCTGAATACGGCTTGCAATTGCAGGAAAAACAAAAGCTTCGCCATATGTACGGCTTAAATGAACGCCAATTCCATAACACTTTCTTGAAAGCCGGCAAAATGCAAGGGAAACATGGTGAAAACTTCATGGTGCTTTTGGAATCACGCCTTGACAACCTTGTTTACCGTCTGGGTTTGGCCCGCACACGCCGCCAGGCACGCCAGCTCGTAAACCATGGGCATATTCTCGTTGACGGCAAACGCGTCGATATCCCGTCTTACCGTGTAGAACCGGGGCAAACGATCGGCGTGCGCGAAAAATCCCGCAACTTGGATGTCATCAAAGAAGCGATCGAAACGACAACTTTTGTGCCGGATTACCTTTCTTTTGATGCAGACAAGCTTGAAGGGACTTACAGCCGCCTCCCTGAACGCTCGGAACTGCCGGCTGAAATTAACGAATCGTTAATCGTCGAGTTCTACTCAAGGTAATGTGTAAAACCCCGAAACCGCTCTGGTTCCGGGGTTTTTTTATATTCTGAGACACAAATTTATAAACAGGTGAAAAATTAGCCAACAGAAAGATATGGCCCTCAGACTTCCAAGCCCTCCCCTCTTAATCGAGGATCATAAAAAACCACTGCATCACATTTTCTCAGATGGCATTCCCGGTTTGGGTCTATGATGATGCTTCGGGAAAACTGGGAGATCCAGCACTTGGCAGTGAATTAGCCAATTTTATGATTTCGCTTTCAGACAAATCACCATAGATCCAAATCAGTTTTTCCTGGTCAAAATAATAAAACAAGGATTGCGTTTTCGATCGAGTATTTACAAAAGCCTCATCGCCCTTAAACGGAATGGTTTTCGTTCCTTCAGGCATGGAAAAGGAAAATTGGGGATACAGTGCAATCATGACTGTTCTTTTCCCGTCTGTGATGTTCCATATCGATTTTCCATCAAAATCTGAGGTGATTACAGCATATTTTTGCATAGGAAGCGTTAAACCTTTAACATGATCTTCCAAACGATCAATAGGGGCATCTGTCACGTTTTTTATTCCCCACTTACCGTCATGAAAGGACAGGGCAAACAGATTCAATCTTGAATCTTTAAGTTTTGGTACTTTGGTTGCTACGACCGCTTCGCTTCCCAAATGGGTTTCCCATAATATATTCTTCTTAGAAGGAACAACATCTTTTTCATCTGAAAACTTCCATTTAACCACATGGGTAACGGTATCGAGCGGTGTTTGCTGTTCGTCTTTTGATGCCTCAGTCATCATCATTTGGTCAAGACTAAGGGACGCCGCTTGGCTATTCTCCTTGGCCTTGGTGTGGTTTGGCTGTATTTCATGCTTCACCTGGTTACCGGAATGACTTGCTGAACAACCGTTTAATAGAATGGGAAGCATCACAAAAATTGTACAAGCGTGTCTAAAAATCGGCCGTGTCATGGTCGTTGCCCCTCATCTATAAATGTTTTGTGTGTGCAACGACTGCTTTCACTTTCGGAATATACACGGTGAGCTGAACGTTTTTTGATTGCACACAACTATTGCTTAGATAGTAATACGTGCCATACCATTTATCACGTTTTGTTCCATAATCATTCCATCCTTCATATTTAGGACGGACAGTTATTTTCACTGAATCAGATTTAGACCATGATACTGTCCGGTCGGCATTATATCCCACTTCAGCACTTACAGGTTTCCAACCACCACCTAATTTTCCACTTGCTGTTGAGCTTTTGGAATGTGTACCAGTAAATGTTGATGTTATAGTCACATTGTCTTTTGTTCTATTAAGGTAATGAGTTCCCTCCACTATCTTATAAAATGCATATCCTTGTTTTGTTGCGGAATAAGCCCAGCCACCCATACATGCACGTCTTTCGGAAATGTCAACAGCTTTTTTTAAATAGGTTGATGGAACATCGGGTTCATCCTCCCAATCCTGCACCTCTTGATATTCATCCCATTGGTTTTTTGAAACCGCTATGGGATCGCCATTTTTAATATCATAAACTGCTGAAACTTCTGATTCAGAGTCATCTGCCAATGCTTTAGACGTACCTCCATAACCAACTATTGTCATTACAAATGCAATGAATGAAAAAATACAGATTTTAATTTTTCTATTCATTAGCTTATTCCCCCTTTTTTGTTTTAATATTTTAAATAAATTATATAGATAAAGTTCGCCAAAAATCCACTAAATTCATTCGACAAATTCCGATACGGTCAAACTATTGAAAAATAATCTTCGGACTGGGAGTGGCCCCGTCTCAAGTATCAAGGGATGAAAGAAATGAATACTATGGCGCTACGATTGAACGTATACGTGATGTAATGGAAGCAATGAACATGTTTTCGATTACAAAAATTGAACCGAAAGAAGTCCAATATGCATAATTGGGTTGGTCCAAACTGGAAAGTCCTTAACCGTGCGGGAAAATAAAAAAAGAGGAGTCCGTGCCATTGGTTTTCACCGTTGTGGCACAATTTACTGATAGCTTGCCCATGCCGGGTTAGGCACGGCGCGGCCGGGATAGAAATACAAATCAACAAAATGAAATAGAAAAGGCCGCCCGGGGCACGGTTGCTTTGCGGAGCGGCCTTTTTCTTATTTCTTCCTTTTGCGTCGCCACAGCATGAAAAGCGAAGCGGTCAGGGCAGCGGTGAGAAGCGGTTCTTTTTTCAATTTATTATCTTTTGTATACAGTGCATCCTTTACAATAAGGTTCACATTTTGCGGGCGTTCGGCAAGGCGCCGCATATAATAGCCGAACCAGTCATTTCCGAACGGCATGTACGTCGTGAAATGGTATTTTTTCGCCAGTTCATACTGCATCTCCTGGCGAAATCCGTACAGCATCTGAAACTCAAACCGGCTGTGTGGGATTTGGTTTTCTTCAATAAATGCTTCCAGTTCGCGAATGATGTGGTGGTCATGGGTGGCAATGGACGTATATGCCTCGCCGAGCAGCCGTTTTTTTACAAGCTTTACATAGTTCCGGTCAATTTCCGCTTTTGACTGAAAAGCGGTTGTCTCGCTTTCTTTGTAAGCGCCCTTTACAATCCTGAGCCGGACATCCTTCAGTTCATCCATAACCGCTTCGGCGTTGCGCAAATACGCCTGGATGACTGTTCCGACATTTTGGTACGTTTCAAGCAGGGTTTTCAACACCTCTATTGTAGCATGAAAATGGGTATAATCTTCCATGTCAATATTGATGAAAATCCCGTATTCCGCTGCACGCGCCAAAATGTCTTCCATATTTTGCAGGCAAAACGTGCGGTCAATATCCAGCCCGAGCTGGGTCAGTTTCACCGAGATATGGCAGTCCATGTTCTCCTCATGGATCCTGTCCAGCATTTGCAGGATGCGCTGTTTCGCCGATGCCGCTTCCGATTTTTCCGATACGAATTCGCCCAGATTGTCAACGGTGCAGCTGATTCCGCGGGCATTCATTTCCCGGATAGTCCGGGTGACGGAATCAATATCCGTCCCCGCAACAAATTTTTCAGCACCGAACCGAAAACCCCATTTTTGCGCACTTTTATTTAAAAACCTGCTGTTTGAAAGGCCGATGAAAAAATCCCTCGTCAAATTTGCCATATCGCCTTCCCTCCCGTTAAAACATTTCCGATACAGACTTTGCTTCCATAAACAGCTTCAAATAATCCGGGCCGCCCGCTTTCGAATCGGTACCGGACATTTTAAAACCGCCGAACGGCTGGTAACCGACAACGGCCGCCGTGCATCCCCGGTTAAAATACAGGTTGCCGACATGGAATTCGTACCGGGCGCGTTCCAAATGCTCCCTGTTTTTCGAAATGACGGCGCCTGTCAGACCGTATTCCGTATTATTGGCAATTTCAAGCAGTTCGTCAAAATCTTTTCCTTTCGCAAAAGCGACAACCGGCCCGAAAATTTCTTCCTGCATGATCCGTGCCTTTGGATTTACATCTTTAAAAATCGCCGGGTAAACGAAAAATCCTTTTTCGCCATCCGTTTCCCCGCCAAAGACGAGTTTGCCCTCTTCTTTGCCGATTTCTATATAACTTTTAATCTTGTTAAACTGCTTTTCGTTAATGACAGCACCCATGTACACATTTTCTTCGGACGGGTCGCCGACGGTTACGTTTTTCGCAAGGGCGATCGCCTTTTCGAGCACTTCTTCATATACGTCTTCATGCACGACTGCCCGCGAGCAGGCTGAACATTTCTGGCCGGAAAAACCGAATGCCGACTGGACAATCGCATCTGCGGCGAGATCGAGATCCGCTTCTTTATCGACAATAATCGTATCTTTGCCGCCCATTTCAGCAACGACCCGTTTTAAAAAGTGCTGGTCCTTCTGCACTTTCGCAGCCCGTTCATAAATGCGCAGGCCCGTTGCTTTGGAACCCGTAAAGTTAATCCAATGGGCAGACGGATGATCCACCAGGTAATCGCCGATTTCTGCCGGATCGCCCGGCACAAACTGGAGCACGCCTTTCGGAACCCCCGCTTCTTCCAAAATTTCAACGAGTTTGTATGCAATAACAGGCGTGCTTTCCGAAGGCTTCAGCAGAACCGGGTTCCCGGCAACAAGCGGGGCAACCGTCGTGCCGCAAACAATGGCGAAAGCAAAATTCCACGGCGGAATGGTCACCCCCGGCCCCATCGGCTGATAAAAATAAGTGTTGTGCTCATTTTCACGCTGTTCCATTTCCTGCCCCTTTGCAAGCTCAAGCATCTGGCGGCCGTAGTATTCCAAAAAGTCGATTCCTTCCGCCGTATCCCCATCCGCCTGGCTCCACGGCTTGCCGGCATCAAACACAAGCCACGCCGACAGCTCATGTTTGCGGCGGCGCGCAATCGCAGCGGCTTTGAACAGCACATTCGCCCGCGCTTCGGGTGCCATTTTCCGCCAGCTGCGAAATGCTTCATTGGCGCCTTCGAAAGCTTTGTCAACCAGTTCTTTCGATGCTTTCGAAACTTTCCCGACAACCTGTTCTTTATTCGCAGGATTGACGGATACGAGCTTATCCTCTGTAAAAATCCGTTCTCCGTTTATTACAAGCGGGTACTCCTTCCCGAGTTCCGCACGCACTTTTTCAAGTGCCGCTTGAAACGCCTGTACGTTTTCAGGCTGGTTAAAATCCGTTAATGGTTCATGTTTAAAAGGCAAGACCAATGAAAAAACCTCCTTCATCCTCGTTCTGGCTTAATACCATGCAAGAATCATGCCAACTTCCGGAACATCCCTGTTTCCCTATATCCGCAAAAAAATAAACCGTTTTCTATGTACAATATATTTACACAATTGTAAATCGAATGTACAATACCTTTACACGACAAAGGGGAGGAAGACGGAAATGGCAAATGAACTGTCTTATTTGCAGGCGGTATTATCGGCGGAAAATGATGCGATTACGATCGTAAACGAAAAAAAGGAAGTCATTTATTGGAATGATGCCGCCGTCCGGACCTACAATATTCCAAAAGAAATGATCTTAACCAAAAAAATTACCGATTTTTTTCGCGATGATGATTTAATGGTGCTCAAAGTGCTGCGGACAAAAGCCCGTATCACCGACCAATATCATCGGCCCCGCCCCGACAAGCATGTCGTCGTCAATGCGCGGCCCATTTTTGACAACCGCGGCAGGCTGATCGGCGCGGTATCCGTGGAACGCGATATCACCCAGATTGTTAGGCTGAACGACAATCTCGTCTCCACTTCCATAGAACTGAATGAACTGCGCCAAAAAATGTACACAAGCTATGAAGAAACGCCTTTTTCCAAATTAAAGGGGAAAAGCCGCGCGCTCCGGGATACGATCCAAATTGCGGCGAAAGCGGCGAAAACGGATGCCGTCACGCTTATTCTCGGCGAGTCCGGCACCGGGAAAGAAATATGTGCGCGCGCTATCCATGAAGCAAGCGCGCGGAAAAACGGCCCTTTTATTCCGGTGAACTGCGGCTCGATCCCTTCCGCCCTGTTTGAAAGCGAATTATTCGGCTATGAACCTGGCACGTTTACGGGTGCGGAGAAAAAAGGAAAAGCGGGAAAAATTGAAGAAGCGGACGGGGGTACGCTGTTTTTGGACGAAATCGGCGAACTGCCGCTAGATATGCAGGTGAAGCTGCTGCGCGTGCTGCAGGAAAAAGTGATTTACCGCATTGGCGACGCTTCGGGCAGGAAAATCAATGTCCGTTTTATTGCCGCCACCAACCAAGACATTGAAAAAATGATGAAAGAAAAGACATTCAGGTCGGACCTTTATTACCGGTTAAATGTTATTCAAATTACGATGCCGCCATTAAGGGTGCGCACAGACGATATTCCTGTCCTCGCCCGCTACTTTCTGAAACAATTTGCCGTCCAGTACAAGATGCCTGAACCGGAACTCGCCCCTGATGCCCTTTCTTTCCTGCAAGCGTATCATTGGCCAGGGAATGTCCGGGAGCTCCGGAATTTAATGGAACGGATGGTGATCCTATCAGAAAAGCCGTTTATTGACCGCGCCTCCCTTCTCCGCTTTTTCCAGGGAAATGAAACCCAACCGTCCGGAAGTGCCATCCCGGAAAGCGGCACTTTGCCTGTGGAAAAAGAAAATATGGAAAAACAGCTCATTGAAAAAGCATTGCGCAAAGCAGGCGGGAACAAATCCGCCGCAGCAAAAGAACTTGGCATTTCAAGGGTCACCCTGTATCAGAAGCTGAAAAAATTTGGAATTGGGAGCTGACTTCCCCCGCCGGGAAAAACGAAGAAGGGCAAGCCGCGATCGGAGCAATAAAAAAGGGATGCACATTTCAGGCATCTTCATTGTGCATCCCTTAATATCCTCAATGTTTAATTAAAAAGTATTTTTTCTTCCCTCTTCTAATAACGGTAAATTCGCCGCCGATTTTGTCCTTTTCCTGCAACACAAACCCGAGATCCGTTACGCGGTCACCGTTTACGTAAATGGCGCCGTTTTGGATATCTTCGCGTGCCTGGCGTTTTGACGGGGAGATTTTGGCGGCAACGAGCAACTCCACAAGCTGCTTTTGTTCTTCGCTTTCAAGCTGGAATGACGGAACATCTTTAAATCCCTGCTTCATTTCTTCAGCCGACAGTTTCTTCACATTGCCGCTGAACAATGCTTCTGTAATATTCAAAGCCTGCTGCAATGCTTCCTCCCCATGGATCAGTTTTGTCATTTCCGCGGCCAGCGCTTTTTGGGCTTTGCGGAGATGCGGTTCGGTTTCAACCGATTTTTCCAGCTCTTCGATTTCTTCTTTTGGCAAGAAGGTGAAGTACTTCAAGTATTTTACGACATCGAGGTCAGCCGTGTTGACCCAGAACTGGTAAAACTCATATGGCGATGTTTTCTCGGCATCGAGCCAGACTGCGCCGCTTTCTGTTTTCCCGAATTTTGTGCCGTCCGCTTTTGTGACAAGCGGAATGGTAAGCCCGAAAGCTTTTTCTCCTTCCGGTTCGAGCTTGCGGATCAGCTCAAGGCCGCTTGTAATATTGCCCCACTGGTCGCTTCCGCCGATTTGCAGGCGGCAGTTGTATTGTTTATACAAGTTAAAGTAATCGACGGCCTGGAGGATTGTATATGTAAATTCCGTAAACGAAATACCGGTTTCAAGCCGTGATGCGATCGTGTCTTTTGCAAGCATGTAGTTGATGCCGATATGCTTTCCGTAATCACGCAGGAAAGTAACGAGATCCATCGAGCCGTGCCAGTCATAGTTATTGACCATGATGGCGCCTGACTCGCCGTCAAAATCAAAAAAGCGTTCCAGCTGTTTTTTCAATGCTTCGCCGTTTTGCTTGACCTTTTCAACTGTTAACAGCTTTCTTTCTTCCTTCTTGCCGCTCGGGTCGCCGATCATGCCGGTTGCCCCGCCGAGCACGACAATCGGCCGGTGTCCCGCTTGCTGGAAACGGCGCAGCGTCAGGTACGGGAGCAGATGCCCGATATGCATGCTGTCGCCTGTCGGGTCAATCCCGCAATACAGGGTCACTTTCCGGTTTTGAAGCAACTCCGCGAGCCCTTCTTCGTCTGTCTGCTGGTAAACAATTCCCCGCCATTTTAAATCTTCGAGTAAATCCATTTCAAACCACTCCTTTTGTGCCATTTCAAATGCCGGCAGCATTCAGGTTCCAGCGCCCGGCTTATATCCGGCGATAATGGGCAGGAACCTGTTGCTGCCTTCTTTTTCCTGTAAAACAGAAAAACGCCCCTCCGCCAAAACGAAGGGACGATTGTATCGCGTTACCACCCAACTTGAGAATTGCTTCTCCACTCATTTGGATAACGGCTGGGGGCCGTCTGCCGTATCCGGCAAAAGCTCCGGGGTGTAATTCGCCGCCTGCCTGTACCGGTTCGCACCAACCACCGGCTCTCTTGTATGCAGCAACAGGAAGCTACTTGATCCTTTCGACGCTTCATTCATCAAATTGTAAGTTATTTTTACCATATACATTTTGAAATGTCAACCTTGCCAAGCAGGCTGCACCAGCGCTTTCTTCAAATCCGGTAATGCCCATTTTAACCTTTCCTCATCCGGCAAAGGCCCTGTTCCGTCCCGAAGCACGCCTTCCAGCGTGTCTTCCCGTTTTCTTCCAACCCAAACCGTGCCTTTCCGATCGTATACACCCGGCAATCACCGGGCATGGGCGGCAACACCGGCAATCCGTTCCGGGCAGGTGTAAATATTCATCGACCCACCGCGGATAAAGCCGATCGTGGTAATGCCGAGTTCTTCAGCGGATTCCAGGGCGAGTGTGGTGGGTGCCGATTTCGATAAAATCACCTCGCAGCCGATTTTGGCTGTCTTCAATAAAATTTCCGAGGAAATGCGCCCGCTGAATGCAAGGATTTTCCCTTTTGTGGAAACCTGATTTTTCAAACAATATCCGTAAATTTTATCAAGCGCGTTATGGCGGCCGATATCCATCCGGCTGACAAGGATCCCGCCGGCATCGCACAGCGCAGCATTATGGACGCCCCCTGTTTTTTTAAACACTTCGGCATTCTCCTGCAATGCTTCCATCAGCCGGAAACAATCATCAACTGTAATCCGGACGTGCACACCGTCCATTTTTTTCGCCGCCAGAGCATCATTGACAAAAACAAACGCCTGCCTGCTCATTCCACAGCAGGAGGTGATATAACGTTTATTTTGCAGCTGTTCGTAATAAGGATTAAGATGATCGGTCCGGACATGGACGAATCCTCCTTTTTCATCCGTCCAGATGTCGCGGATATCTTCATAGCGCCGGACAACCCTTTCCGACACAAGATAACCGACCGCCATGTCCTCGATATATTCAGGTGTGCACACCATCGTCACCCATTCCTGCCCATTCACTTTTAATGTCACCGGGAATTCCGTTGCGACTGTATCCAGCGCCCGTTCGAGCCGCCCGTTCTTGAAACGGAGAATTTCCCTCTGCGTGTCCACATTTTTCATGGGTTCAACAGCCCCCTGTCTATAATGTTTTATTTTAAAGGAATCAGATTAAAAACAAAAGCCGCCCGCTCAAATAGGCAAAACACTCTGATGGTTTGTTCATTTTTGCATCAGATGCTAGAATAAAAAAAGAGAATAGTAGTTTTATTTTTGCAAAGGTTTGGTATAAGTAACAGAGTTGCCGGTTTTTTGTATTCTTTTCTGAAGGCCTGCCTTCACTGTTTGCAAAAGGAGGAAAAAAATGGAAACCAAATCGATTCACATCACGATTGATGGCCGGGATTATGAAGCCCGCCCCGGCGAGAAAATCATCGATGTGATCAACCGGAATGATATTTTTCATCCACAAATTTGCTATTACCCGGAAGTAGATCCGATCCAAACTTGCGACACGTGTATTGCGGAAGTGAACGGGGAACTGATGCGCACCTGTTCGACGGCGGCGGAGGACGGCATGGTGGTCCACCTCAGCGATGACCGGTCGGAAGCGGCCCGGCATGAAGCGATGGACAGGATTCTCGCCAACCACCTTTTATACTGTACGGTGTGCGACAATAACAACGGCAACTGCATCGTCCACAATACAACGGAAAAAATGGGCATCGAACACCAGAAATATCCGTTTACGCCAAAAACGGACGCAAGCGGGGTCGACTATTCGCACCCGTTTTACCGGTACGACCCGAACCAGTGCATCGCATGCGGGAGATGCGTGGAAGCCTGCCAAAATCTGCAGGTGAACGAAACGCTTTCCATTGACTGGGAAGCAGAACGCCCGCGCGTCATTTGGGATAACGGCGTTCCGATCAACGAATCGTCATGCGTTTCCTGCGGGCATTGCGTCACCGTCTGCCCTTGCAATGCATTGATGGAAAAATCAATGCTCGGCGAGGCAGGCTATTTAACCGGGCTTGAAGAAGACCTGCTTGACCCGATGATTGATCTTGTGAAAAAAGTCGAACCGGGTTACGGCAGCATTTTTGCCATATCCGAAATCGAAGCTTCGATGCGCGAACAGCGCACGAAAAAAACGAAAACCGTTTGCACCTTCTGCGGTGTCGGCTGCACATTTGAAGTATGGACAAAGGGCCGGAAAATTTTAAAAATCGAACCGAAGCATGAAGGACCGGTAAACGCCATCTCCACTTGCATCAAAGGCAAATTCGGCTGGGATTTTGTGAATTCCGATAAGCGGCTGACAAAACCGCTTGTCCGTAAAGACGGAAAATTTGTAGAAACGTCATGGGATGAAGCGCTCAGCGTGGTGGCAAGCCGGCTGAAAGAAATCCATTCCCAATACGGAAAAGATTCCGTCGGTTTTATTTCTTCTTCAAAAGTTACCAATGAAGAAAACTATTTGATGCAAAAGCTGGCGCGCCAGGTGTTTGAAACTAACAATGTCGACAACTGTTCGCGCTATTGCCAGTCGCCGGCAACGGACGGCCTGCTCAGAACCGTCGGCATGGGCGGCGACAGCGGCACGATTAAAGATATTGCGTCAGCCGGCCTTGTCATGATTGTCGGCGCGAACCCGGCGGAAGCCCACCCGGTCCTTGCGACCCGCATCAAACGGGCCCATAAACTGCACGGCCAGAAACTGATTGTTGCCGATATGCGCAAAAACGAAATGGCAGAGCGCGCCGATCTTTTTATCCATCCGAACCAGGGCACAGACCAGGTATGGCTGATGGCGGTGACAAAATATATCATCGACCAGGGCTGGCATGACCAAAAATTCATCGAGGAAAAAGTGAACTTTTTCGATGAATTTAAAGAAACGCTTGAAAAATACACGCTCGACTACGCTGAAAAGATTACCGGCATCCCGAAGGAAACGCTGGTCCAAATCGCCGAAATGATCCATCAGGCAGACGGGACATGTATCCTCTGGGGCATGGGCGTCACGCAAAATACAGGCGGTTCCGATACGTCCGCCGCTATTTCCAATCTGCTCCTTGCCACCGGAAACTACGCGCGCCCGGGTACAGGCGCTTATCCGTTGCGCGGGCATAACAATGTGCAAGGCGCATGCGATATGGGCACGCTGCCGGGATGGCTGCCGGGCTACCAGCATGTGGAGGATGATGCGGCACGCGAAAAATTTGAAAAAGCGTACGACGTCAAAATCAGCAACAAACCGGGGCTGAACAATATTGAAATGCTGCATGCGATTGCAGCCGGGCAGTTAAAAGCCATGTATATCATCGGCGAAGACATGGCGCTTGTCGACTCCGACGCCAACCATGTTAGCGAGGAACTTTCCAATCTTGACTTTCTTGTCGTCCAGGATGTCTTTTTCTCAAGGACGGCCCAATATGCGGATGTTGTTTTGCCTGCAGCCCCGTCGCTTGAAAAAGAAGGCACCTTTACAAACACGGAACGCCGTGTGCAACGGATGTACCAGGCACTCCCGGCTTTGGGCGAATCCAAACCGGACTGGTGGATTATCCAGGAAGTGGCAAAACGGCTCGGCGCAGACTGGCATTACAGCCACCCGGGCGAAATATTTGCCGAAATGGCCAGCCTGGCTCCGCTGTTTGCACAGGCGGACTACGACAAATTGGAAGGCTGGAACAGTTTCCTTTGGGGAAGCCTTGATGGCGCCAATACCCCGCTTCTTTACAAGGACGGCTTCCCGTTCCCGGACGGCAAAGCGCGGTTTGCCCTGACAGACTGGGTAAAACCGGCTGAATTTCCGGAACAATACGATTTGCATATTAATAACGGCCGGATGCTGGAACAGTTCCACGAAGGCAACCTGACCAATAAATCGGAAGGCATCGAATCAAAAGTTCCAGGCGTATTTGTTGAAGTGTCACCGGAGCTTGCAAAAGAACGCAATCTCGACACCGGAGACCTTGTCCGCGTCACTTCCCCGTTCGGATCGCTGAAACTGCATGTGCTGGTTACAGACCGCGTGCAGGGCAATGAGCTGTACTTGCCGATGCACTCGACAGAAAAGGAATCGGCGATCAACTTCTTAACCGGGCCGATTTACGATAAGCGGCAAAGCACACCGGCGTTTAAACAAACGAAAGTGAAGATGGAACTGATCCAAAAAGGTGGGAAGCCGCCGCTGCCAAAAACAAACCACCGCGATAAGAAACGCAATCCTACACGCGGCGTGGAAGTCGAACGGAAATGGCAGCGCGAAGGCTATCAACCATTAACAGACGTACGCTAAGGGAGGGAAAAAAGCATGGCCGCTCCGATCACAGAGATTGTAAAACAGCAGCCGGCGGAAGAAGAAATCACCCGGCAAAAGCTCGAGGAATTGGAAAAACTGGTTGCCGATCATAAAGATGCGTTTGAAAATTTGATCCGCCTGATCGATGATTTCAATGATACCGGTGCACTGGAAGCCGCAAATGCAATGATTCTCGCAAAAAACGATATTTTAAAAATCGTCCTCGAGCAATTGTCCCGGGAACAGGTCGTCAACTTGATCAACATGCTGCTCGGCACGGCCGGCGTCTTTATGAAAGCCGACCACGACCTTATTATCCACTTGATGAACGGTGTATCATCAGGCTTTGATGAAGGCAAGCAATTCATTGGCTCGGAGGAAAAAGTGACATTGTTCGGGCTGCTGAAATCGTTGAGCGACCCGGACGTCAACCGGGCAGTCGGTTTCGCCATTTCCTTTTTGAAAGGCATGGGAAAAGCGCTCCAGGAACCGGTGCCGAAAAAAGAAGACGTGGATCATGAAACATTGGCAAATATTTAACGCCATTCAAAAAGGAAGCACGGAAATGCGTGCTTCCTTTTTCATTGAAAATATTTTTGATAAAGCGAACGGGCCTCTCTCTTATCTTTCGTCCCGTGAATGAGCATCCTCCCGTCCGGAAATAAAACCGTCCGGTGGCCTTCAAGCGCAGTGATCATTAAGTAGCCGTTATACTGCACGGCAGCACCGCCCGCTTTCATCTCCCGCGCCATGTTTTCAAGCTCGAACGTGCCTGGATGGCGGATTTGGACTGTATCCCGCCCGCACAATACATCGGCGGATGATTGGGATTGAAGGGCCGGATAGACCGGATGCCCTCCGCATGACGGGCAGTCCTTATTTTTCATTTTTCCTGCTTTGATAAAATGGTGTTCGCCCTGCCAAATATCAAACACGGCAACAGATGGGCGCGGCTTTTCCCCGGAAAGCAGCTTTAAAGCCTCTGTTGTCTCATAAGCCGCGGTCATTTGCACAGCCGGCGCGATAATGCCCGCTGTATCGCACGTCGCGTGGTAAGCGGGGAGATGGCCAATCAGGCAGCGGAGGCAAGGCGTTTCGTCGGGAATAATTGGAAACGAAACACCGCAGCTGCCAACGCAGGAGCCGTAAATCCACGGAATCCGGTATTTTTGCGCCAGGTCATTCACATAAAAGCGCGTCTCAAAATTATCGGTCCCGTCAATGATCACATCAACGCCTTCTTCCAAAACAGAGAGCAATTTCGAGTCAAATGCATCGATCACATGCGCCTCGATCCGGATGGTGCTGTTGATGGCTTCAAGCCGTCTTTTTGCGGCGATGGCTTTTGGCAAATGGGTGCGCGCATCTTCCTCACAATACAAATTTTGCCGCTGCAAATTCGATTCATCGACATAGTCACGATCCACAATCGTGATTTTTCCGGCGCCCGCCCGCGCCAAGCTTTCCGCAACAGCGGAGCCGAGCGCGCCGGCGCCAATGATCAGCACATGGCCTTTTGAAATGTTTTGCTGCCCGTTTTCAGCGATCGGGGCAAACAGCATTTGCCGGGAATACCGTTCCATGCTCATTCCTCCTGCCTGATATAATGCCCGCTTTTTCCGCCTGTTTTTTCGATCAGATAGGTCGGCCCGATGACCATGCCTTTGTCCAGTGCCTTGCACATATCATAAACGGCCAGCGCGCATACGGACGCCGCTGTCAAAGCTTCCATTTCCACGCCCGTTTGCCCTTTCGTTTTGGCCATCGCTTCGATATCAAGGCTGTACCCGTCTTCCCGTTCGTGCCAGCTGAACGAAATGTCAACGCCTGTTAAAGGCAAGGGGTGGCACATCGGAATGACATCCGCCGTTTTTTTTGCGCCCATAATGCCAGCTACCTGTGCGACGGCAAGCACGTCCCCTTTTTTGATTTTAAAGTTTGTAATCTGTTCATAGACTTCCTTTGACACGATCACACTGCTTTTTGCGCGCGCCGTCCTGGCGGTTTCCGGTTTTGCCGTTACATCGACCATTTTGGCGCGGCCCTGTTCGTTCATATGCGTCAAGTTTCCCATCTTTCAACCTCCGCTGACCGGCGGAATGAGGGCAACGGTATCGCCGCTATGGACCATTTCCTCATCGCGGGCAAATTCTTCGTTCACGGCCACCATAACTGCATCCTGCTGCAAAATCCCTTTTTCCGCAAGCGCCTGGCGCAGTTCGGCGACCGTCATTTTTTCGCAGTTGATGTCCATTTCAGAACGGCCGGCCTGTTCTTTTAAATGGGCAAATAACAATACTTTAATCATCGTTCAAACGCCTCCGGTGCCCCTGATTCATAGAAAACCGTTTCCTTTTGGTTGCCGACCCACATTTCGCCGTTTTCCCAATGTTCTTTTTTCCAGATCGGCACCATTTCTTTGATTCTTTCAATCGCGTACCGGTTTGCCCGGTAAGCCTCATCCCGGTGCGGGGCGGAAACCGCAATGGCAACCGCAATGTCGGAGATGCCGAGGCGCCCGGTCCGGTGCACGATCGCCGTTTTGGCTTCCGGGAACTGCTGCCGGATTTCCGTACCGATTTGTTCCAGCTTTTTCCGGGCCATCGGTTCGTATGCTTCATATTCCAGATACAATGTTTTCTTTCCTTTTGTCATTTCCCGGACAGTGCCGATAAAAGTGACAATGGCGCCTGCATTCCGGTCGGCAACAGCCTGGATCAGTTTGGAAACATCCACCGGTTCTTTTACAATTTCAAACATCTTTTCACCCCTTTAAAAACGCTTCAACCCATTCGACGCAGCTTTTCCGGTCAGAGAGTTTCATGCAGCCGGATAATGCCGGATTCAGGCTGAAGGCGGCCCGCACATTCGGCAGGCTGAGCAAATCCCTATCTTGTTCATCACGCAGGCAGACCACTTTCGGATAAGGCGCGTATTTGTAGCCTTCTATCAGCAGCAAATCAAGCGGCAATGCCTCGTACCAGCCGATTAGCTGCTCCAGTGCGAGCCCTTGATCGGCACGAACGGCGAGGACAAACAAGCCGTCCCCTTCCACCCCGGCTGCCCGGGCACCCGCTTCAAAGTGCCGCGTGGAATCTTTGCCGGGAGCGAGCAACGGCTTCCCGCCATGGCCGTGGTGTTTCAGTGTTCCGACCCGGTATCCGTTATCCGCCAAAGCCCGTGTCCAAAGTTCGGCAAGGGCGGTTTTACCGCTGTCTTTGCGGCCTGCGATCTGTAATATTTTCATCCCAAAGAGGCGCCCCTTCCCCGTCTTCCAGCATCAGCACATCCACCATGGTCCCTTTTGTAAAACCACGGGACCCGCCCGGCAGCACAATCAACGCATCCGCTTCTATTAAAGAGGAAACAATATTCGATTTGTCCCTTCTTACCGGAAGCGCGTGCAGCAGGCCTTCTTGATAAGAAAGTTTGGCGCGGACAAAACGGGTGAACGGGTTTGGTTTCGGGAAACCCTCCCCAAGTACAGCCTGCGTTTTTTTCAAATAAACATTTCGTTCGCCAAGCATCGTTTTTAAGTATGGGCGGACGAACAGTTCAAAACCGACGTAGCAGGCGGACGGATTGCCGGAGAGGCCGAAAAGGATTTTCCCGCCCAATTCGGCCGCCGATGTCACGCTCCCCGGGCGCATCGCCACTTTATTGAATAAAAGCGTTGCCCCCAGCTTTTCGTAGACTTTCGGAATATAGTCAAAATCGCCGACCGAAACGCCGCCCGTTGTCATGACGATATCCGCTTCCTTAACCGCCTGCCTAACCGCTTCATATGTTTCCTCGAAATCATCCTTCACAAGCCGGTAAAAAACCGGTTCGCCCCCGGCGCGGATGATTTGCCCCCAGAGCATATAGGCATTGCTGTTGCGGATTTTCCCTTTTTCGAGCGGCTCGCCGGCTTCGAGCAGCTCCGTCCCCGTTGCAATAACGGCGGCTTTCGGTTTTTTTGTGACCGGCACTTCTGTATATCCGAAAGTTGCAAGCGCCGCCATTACGCCCGGATTAACGAGCGTGCCTTTCGGGACAAGCACTTCGCCTTTTTTCATATCTTCGCCAATGCCGACAATGTTCTCACCGGGCCGGACTTTCCGTTTAATCTGCACAAATGTTTTCCCGTTCTGCACCACTTCTTTTGTGAGCTCCACCATGATCACGGCATCCGCCCCGTCCGGGATGGCGGCGCCGGTCATGATTTTCACGGCCTGATTCGGCTTTATCCCTTCATCCCATGTAAAACCTGCCCCGATTGTGGCGACAACTTCAAGGAGAACGGGGTGGTCCGCGCCCGCTTCAAGTGTGGACCCGGAAAAAATCGCATACCCGTCATACGGCGACCGTTTAAACCACGGCACGTCATGGGTTGCAGCCAAATCATCGGAAAGCACCCGGTTAAAACTGCTCTGAATCGGCACAAGCTCCTTTTCGCCTGCAAGCGGATGGGCCATCACTTTGCGGATGGCCTCCGCCACTTTGATTGGTTTTCTCATCAACATCACCGGCTTCTTTTTGTTGTAAAATATAATCTTCTTTTGTATTGATATTGGCAAACGCCTTTTCCTGCGCAAAATCGATAAATTTCAGGCGGCAGCGTTCAAAAAGCGCCCGCATGCTGAGGCGGCCTGTTTCAAGCTGCTCCCTTACTTTTTCTTTCACCCTGTTGTGAAAAACGGCAACGAGCGGCTGGATTCTCCCCTCTGCCCGGGCCACGATGGCGTCATATGCCAGATCGCGTTCTTGAAGCAGCCGGGCAACCGTTCTTTTTCTGATCCACGGCGTATCGCACGGCAACACAGCGTACCACTGGGCGTCCACTGCGAGCATCGCCGAATAAATGCCGGCGAGCGGGCCTTTTCCGCGGTAGCGGGGAAGATCGCAAATCACCTCAATCGGCCGGTTGCGCGGGATTTTTTCCGCAAGCCCGGGCCGCGCTACCACAATGATCGCCCCAGTTCCGGCGAGCGCATCCACGCTGCGTGCGACCATCTCTATGCCGCCGATTTTCGCAAGCGATTTTTCGCCGCCGAACCGGCTCGACTTCCCGCCTGCCAGAACAATTCCGGCTGTATTCATTGCCGGCTGAGCTCCCAGACAATATGCTTTAATTCCGGCAAAATGAGTTTTTTCATGGCAAGGGACACGGCGTTGCTGGAGCCCGGCATTGAAAATACGGCTTTTTTCCCGATTGTGCCGGCAAGCGCTTTGCTGAGCATCGAGGCGCTTCCGATTTCTTCATAACTTAAATAGCGGAACAGCTCGCCAAAACCGGGCATTTCTTTATCGAGGAGCGGCCGGACCGATTCCACTGTAACATCCCTTTTCGTAAAGCCGGTGCCGCCGTTCAGCAAAATGGCATTGGTGGTTTCTTTCGTCTGTAAAACCGCCTGCCTGATTTCGTCCGCTTCATCTTTAACGATGCTGTATTCCGCCGCTTCCATCCCTTCCTGTTTTAACAAATCTATCATCAGCCTGCCACTTTTGTCTGTTTCTTCCGTCCGGGTATCGGAAACGGTGATCACTTTGCACAGCACCGGAAGATCGGCCTGTTGTTTATGTTCTTTCGTGCTCAATCCTTTACCCTCCAATATACGACATTTCGATCCGTTTTCCTCTAAAAGTCGGGTTTTTTCCCCGTTCTTGTGAGTAGCGGTCCGCCCGGTTCTGCCATATGCCTGCAATGCGGGCAGCCAGCACTTCATCGCTTGCCCCTTCCCTTATGGCGCCAAGCAGGTCCGTGCCTTGTGCGGCAAACAGGCAGGTGTATATTTTCCCGTCTGCCGACAGCCGCAAGCGCGTGCAGTCGCCGCAAAAAGGCTGGGATACGGATGAAATGAACCCGACTTCCGTATCCGTCCCTTTGTAACGGTACCGTTTGGCAACTTCCCCGTAATAATTTTCTTTCAACGGTTCAAGCGGCATTTCTTTTGAAATCATGTTGAGAATTTCTTTGCTGGTCACGACTTCATCCAGCTTCCATCTGTTCAGGGAGCCGACATCCATAAATTCGATAAAACGGAGGGAAATCCCTTTTTCCTTGAAATAGGCGGCCATCGGTACAATTTGCGAATCGTTCATCCCTTTTTTGACCACCATATTCACTTTGACTTTGATGCCCTGGCGGATGGCTTCCACCATCCCTTCCAAAATTCTTGCCGGTTTTGCCCCGACGCCGTTGATGGCCGGAAAGATTTCCGGATCGAGGGCATCCAGGCTGACATTGATGCGCGAAAGGCCGGCCTTTTTTAACGGTGCGGCATATCGTTTCAACAGAAAGCCGTTCGTTGTCACCGATAAATCTTCAAGGCCGCTGATTTGATGGAGCATGGCCACAAGCTGATCGATGTCTTTCCGCAGCAAAGGCTCCCCGCCCGTCAGCCGGATTTTCCGGACGCCAAGGGATACAAAAAGTCTCGCAAGGCGCGTGATTTCTTCAAATGTCATGAGTTCGGACCGGTTCATAAAACAATATTTCTGGCCGTTATCGGCAGGCATGCAGTACGTGCAACGGAAATTGCAGCGGTCCGTTACCGAAATCCGCAAATCCAAAAGCGGCCGGTTCAGCTTATCGGTCAGCATGTTCTCCATCATCTCCGTTTTAAATTCTGTTTCTCTGTTAAAAATGCATTTGCCAAATGTTTGCAGGCGCCCGGCTGCCATTCTTAACCGCCAAAGTTCCCATGCCCGTCGTAAGGCGCACGCACTGGCCACGGTTTGTCATGCCGCGGGAACCCGGGCATCCTGCCGGGCGGCCCACCGCTTTCTTCGGTCCCCGGTTCTGCTTCCACGGTTCCGGGCATCTTGCCGGGCGCACACCGCTTTCTTTGTCCACGGTTGCCATGTTTGCCTGAAGCATGCCGCTTCTTTGAGAGGAACCCGGGCATTTTACCGGACGGCACGCCTTTTTCTTTGGTCCCCGGCTCTCATGTTCAGATTCCGCACTTTCGGGCATCTTGCCGGGCGGCTGCGTGTTTCAGCACTTCGTTTTTCGGGCCCGCCTGCAATACTTTCCCGTTTCTGTACAAAATGACATTGTCGCAAAGCAGATCAGCCTCTGCCATATTGTGGGTAACCAGCAAAACGGCCCCGTGAAAATGATCATGAAGAAACGATAAAAATTCTTCCATCACAAGTTCCTTCGTGTCCGGGTCCAATGCGGAAAAAGGTTCATCCAAAAGCAGGCAGGAGGGCTCCGTGATGAGCGTCCTTGCAAGCGCCACACGCTGCTTTTGCCCGCCGGACAGTTCAGCAGGGTAGCGGTTTTCAAAACCTTCCATTTTGATTTTTTTCAGAAAAGCAGCCGTCTTCTCTTCTATTTCCTTTTTTGGCCGCCCCTTTAAACCAAATGCAAGATTTTGTTTTACCGTTAAATGCGGAAAAAGGGCGTAATGCTGGAACATATAGCCCGTATGGCGGTGCCGCGTCTTGATATCCATCTGCTTTTCCTTATCAAATAATATCCGGCCGTTTAGTTCAATCTTTCCTTCATCGGGCTTGTCGATCCCCGCAATGCACTCCAGCGTCAGGCTTTTGCCGCTTCCGGACGGCCCTAAAATGCCGGTGACGCCGGGGCCCGCTTCAAATGCGGCATCCAGCTCAAATTCCGGAAATGTTTTTTTTATGTTTACGCGGAGCATGCCTGCTGCCACCCCTTCCCATCTTTTTTTCCATCCGCTTCATGCCGTATAAGACGGCCAGCGATAAAAACGTCATGATCGCAACGAGGAGCCCTGCCGTCCGTTCATCCCCGTTCATCAGGCAATTGTAAATGGCAATGGACATCGTTTCCGTTTTTCCCGGAATGCTGCCGGCCACCATTAACGTTGCCCCGAAGTCGCCGAGGGCGCGTGCAAATGCAAGCATGACGCCGCTTGTGAGCCCCCGCCATGATAAAGGGATCATGACAGAAAAAAAGATATTCCATTCCGTCCGCCCCAAAAGGCGTGCGGCATGAAGGAGCGATTCATCAATACCGGCAAAAGCCGTGCGCGCCGACTGGATGAAAAATGGAAGGGATACACACATTGCCGCAATGACCGCTCCTGTTTGCGTAAATACAATCGTCACTCCGAATTGTTGTTCAAGAAACCGGCCGAACACACTTTGCCTTCCGAGGATCACGAGCAGATAATAGCCGAGCACGGTCGGCGGCAGCACAATCGGAAGCGTTAGCAAAGCGTCTGCCACATCCGTCGCTTTTCCCTCCGACCGGCTTAAAAGATAGGCTGCCAACAGTCCGGGGATAAGGGAAAAAACAGTTGAAAGCAATGCCACTTTAAAAGACAGATAGATGGGAAATAAATCGATCTGCCCCACTTGCTACTGCCCCGCAGACACTGCATAGCCGTATTTTTTCATCGTATTTTGCGCTTCCCTGCCGGCTAAATAATGCACAAATTTCTTCGCGGCTTCCTGCTTTTTCGAGCTTTTCACAACCGTTGCCGTCTGTTTCAGCGGATTGTACAGGCTGCTTGAAATGCTGGCAATAGCCAGCTTTTCACCTTGCGCAAGAGAAAGAGAAACGATGCCGGCTTCTGTATTTCCCGATTTTACGTATGTGAGGGTATCTGAAATATTTTTGGCGTAAACCAATTTTGATTTCACTTCATCCCAAATCCCCGCTTTTTGAAGCGCTTGTTTTGCCGCCAATCCGTATGGCGCTGTTTCCGGGTTGGCAATGGCAATTTTTTTCACCTCAGGGCGGGTTAAATCTTTAAGGCTGCGGATGGAAAGATGGCTGCCCTGTTTGGCGGCAATCCCGATTTTCCCGTATGCGTAGACGGTTTTTGTGCCAGGAACGAGCATGTTTTTATCCGCCAGCTGGTTGACGTAATCCGCGTTCGCCGCCGCAAACACATCATACGGCGCGCCGTTTTCAATTTGCTGCTCCAGCTCGCCGGATGCGGCAAAAACAAGTTTCACCTTGATGCCGGTCTGTTTTTCAAACTGTTTGCTGATTTGCCGGAAAGACTTTGTCAAATCTGAAGCTGCCGCCACATTGATTTCTGTTTGTTTCGATTGCTTCTTGGCTGAGCCGGATGCACTCCCTTGTGCGGAACAGCCCGCAAGCAGGAAAAGGCAAAGCAACGTCATACCGAACCTTTTCATATTGAACACCAACCTTACACTCTTATAAAAGGATATGTTTTTATGATAACGGAATATTTTTTCTTTCTCAATTTTTTCACTTACCCGGGGATTTTTCCATTGTTCTGTATCAATGAAACCTTTAGACGAAAAAACCGGGCAGCATTAAGGCTGTCCGGTTTCGTACTCAATCTTCCATTGTCGAAAGGTCCCCGGCCGGCAGATCCAGTTCCCAGGCTTTCAGGACGCGGCGCATGATTTTCCCGCTCCGGGTTTTCGGCAGTTTTTCGCAAAACTCGATTTCCCGCGGCGCGGCATGGGCGGCCAACCCTTTTTTCACAAATTGGCGGATTTCTTCCTTCAGCTCATCTGACGGTTCGTATCCATCCCTTAAAGCGATAAAGGCTTTAATAATTTCGCCGCGGACCGGATCCGGCTTGCCGATGACGCCGGCTTCCGCAACGGCCGGATGTTCGATCAGTTTGCTTTCCACTTCAAACGGCCCGACCCTTTCGCCGGACGTCATGATGACATCGTCCACGCGGCCCTGGAACCAGAAATAGCCGTCCTCGTCCATATAAGCCGAGTCACCGGAAACGTACCAGCCGTTCGGGAAAAAGTAAGATTCATATTTTTGCGGGTTGTTCCAGATGGCACGCATCATGGAAGGCCAGCCTTTTTTAATGGCGAGATTGCCCATCCGGTTCGGCGGAAGCGGATTTCCCTGGTCATCAACAATGGCCGCTTCAATGCCAGGGAGCGGTTTCCCCATCGATCCCGGTTTGATATCCATGCAAGGATAGTTGCAGATCAGCTGTGCGCCGGTTTCCGTCATCCACCATGTATCATGGATGCGGAGCCCGAATACTTCATTGCCCCAGCGGATCACTTCCGGATTCAGCGGTTCACCGACACTTAAAATATGGCGCAATGTCGAGAGGTCATATTGGTTAATGATTTCATTGCCGGCCCCCATCAGCATCCGGAACGAAGTCGGGGCGCTGTACCAAACGGTGACGCCGAACCGTTCAATCGTTCTGTACCACGCTGCCGGGCTGAAGCGGCCGCCGACAACGACGTTTGTTGCGCCGTTTAACCATGGCGCAAACATGCCGTAAGAAGTTCCCGTTACCCATCCCGGGTCTGCCGTGCACCAGTAAATATCATCTTCTTTTAAATCAAGCACCCATTTTCCCGTCTGGTAATGCTGGATCATGGCATTATGGACATGGAGGACGCCTTTTGGCTTTCCGGTTGAACCGGACGTATAGTGGAGGATCAGCCCGTCTTCCCGGTCAACCCATTCGATTTCCAGTTTATCGGAAGCTTCGTTAAAATATTTCAGGTAGTCTTTGTACTTTCCTTCTTCTTTGACATTTTCCCCGACAACAAAGATGGTTTCCAATGCCGGAAGCTGGCCGGCCGGGACACGCCCGACAAGGTCAGGGGTTGTCACAAGCACTTTCGCTTCACTGTCTTCAAGGCGGTCTTTTACAGCCCCTTCCATAAACGCTTCAAACAGCGGGCCGACAATGGCGCCGAGCTTGATGGCGCCAAGCATGGCAAAATACAGTTCCGGAGAGCGCGGCATAAAGATGAAAACACGGTCACCTTTTTGGACGCCCGCTTTTTCTTTTAAAACATTTGCCGCCTTGTTTGTCAGCCTTTTCATTTCATAGTAAGTATATTTCTCGTTGCGTGAATCACTTAAGTACATGAGCGCTACTTTATTTTTGCGGGAGCTTTCCGCATGTTTGTCAATGGCTTCATACGCCAGGTTGACACGCCCTGTTTCATACCATGAAAAATTTTTCTCGGCGTCTTTCCAGCTGAACGTTTTGCGGGTTTCTTCATAGTTTTTCAGATTGAAATCCCCTTGTACGGTTGGTAACGCTTCCAGTTTCATGTAAGGTCCCCCTTTGTTTAGATTCACACATTTATTATATATGAAAACTGTTTTATTCACAATTTAAAACTTCTTTCCGCAAATGCCACCATTGTGAACAATTCTGGAATTTCCCTTTTTCCATATTGTTTTTGTTCTGTAAACATGAGATGATGAAATTGTGAAATGAACGGTCATTCATCATACTGTTTTTTCTTTGATTTGTTCAAGGGATGGTGGAAAAATGGAACATAAGAAAACATATTATGCTATCGAATTGCCTACAAAAGCAGGGCCGCTTGTGATTGAAGGGCCGGTTCCCGGGAAAAGGCTTGCGGAAATGGAATTCCATGAAGACTTAAAAGCTTTCCGCCCCGCGCCGAAACAGCATGCTGCCCTGATTGAAATTGCCGACCTACCGGAGGGGAGGATCATTCTGGCACGCAGCGGCAATACAATCGTCGGCTATGTCACGTTTCTTTTCCCGGACCCGCTCGAACGCTGGTCAGAGGGCCATATGGACAATCTTCTCGAACTCGGCGCAATCGAAGTCATTCCGGAATACCGGGGATGCGCTGTCGGCAAGCATTTGCTGAAAGTCTCCATGATGGACGATGCGATGGAAGATTATATTATTATCACGACCGAATATTACTGGCACTGGGATATGAAAGGAACCGGCCTGAACGTGTGGGAATACCGGAAGATGATGGAAAAAATGATGGCAGCAGGCGGCTTGAAATGGTTCGCCACGGACGATCCCGAAATTTGCTCGCATCCGGCAAACTGCCTAATGGTGCGGATCGGGAAAAGAGTCGATCAGGAATCGGTTGAAAAATTTGACCGGATCCGCTTTAAAAACCGGTATATGTACTAAAACTTCGGCAAAAGGGGATGGGTAAAGATGATTGTGGAAGAAATCATGCAAAAAGACGTCAAGACGCTGTCGCCCCGGCATACCGTACAGGACGCGCTAAAATTGATGCAGAAGGAACAGATCCGCCATATCCCGTTGCTCGACCAAAACGGCAAACTGTGCGGGGTCGTCACTGAACGTGACATCAAGGAAGTGGCGCCCAATCCGTTTTTCCCGGGCGAGCAGCTGGAAAAACTTTCGCTGCCGCTTGAAAAAATTATGAAAACGGACCTTTTGACAGGGCATCCGCTCGACTTTATCGAAGACATTGCCGCGCTCATGAATGACAACCGGATCGGCTGCCTGCCGATTCTTGAAAACGGGCAACTGGCCGGGATTGTGACAGGGACCGATCTGCTTCAGACTTTTGTCGATCTGACCGGCGCAGGGCATCCGAGTTCGCAGATTGAAATCCGCGCCCGCAACCGGACCGGCATCCTGCGCGATATTACCGAAATCATATACGAACATCATCTGAATATTTTAAGTGTGCTGATTTACCCCGATCGTAAAAATGAGGAAAACCGTGTGCTCGTGTTCCGGGTCAGCACGATGAATCCGGTGTCCCTTATTACGCATTTGAAGGAGGCCGGCTATGAAGTACTCTGGCCGAATATGCCGGGGATGCCGCGATGAAAGATGCTGTTTTCGTCTATTCCGCCGATTTGCTGGCTTACCGTTTCCGCGATGACCACCCGTTTAATCAGATGCGGCTCCAATTGGTAAAAGAGCTGCTCGAAACGATCGGGGCTTTAAGCGGGGAGGATATCGTCAAACCGCGGAAAGCTGCTGATGAAGAACTGTTGCTTATCCATGACCCGTCTTATGTGGAAGCCGTAAAACTGGCCGGCCATGGAAAACTTGATCCGGTCAAAGCTGAAAATTACGGGCTCGGGACAGAAGACACCCCTGTTTTTCCGAATATGCACGAAGCAAGCGCTTTAATCGCTGGCGGCACATTGCAGGCAGCCGAAGAAGTGATGTCGGGGAGGGCGCGGCATGCCTTGCACCTTGGTGGTGGGCTGCATCACGGATTCCGCGGCAAAGCTTCCGGATTTTGCATCTATAACGATACGGCGATTGCAATCAAATATTTGCGCAAACAATACGGCGCGCGCGTTCTTTATGTGGACACGGATGCCCACCACGGCGACGGCGTGCAGTGGGCTTTTTACGATGATGAAAATGTTTGTACGTTTTCCATCCATGAAACAGGCCGTTACCTTTTCCCCGGCACCGGTAATGTCAACGAATGGGGAACGGGAAAAGGATATGGCTATTCTTTCAATATTCCTTTGGATGCGTTTACAGAAGACGAATCATGGCTGGAATGTTATTCAAAAGCATTGGAAGAAATCGCCGCATATTTCAAGCCGGATGTACTGGTCACGCAAAACGGGGCGGACGCCCATTATTATGACCCGCTCACCCATTTGTCCGCGACGATGAACATTTACCGCGAAATTCCGAAACTGGCCCACAAAATTGCGCACGAATATTGCGAAGCCCGGTGGATTGCAACCGGCGGGGGCGGCTATGACATTTGGCGGGTCGTGCCGCGGGCCTGGTCACTCATTTGGCTGGAAATGGCGGAAAAGGCAGGCGGAGGCGGAGAGATCCCTGCTGCATGGCTCGAAAAATGGCAAAAAATCTCCCCCTACCCCCTGCCTGAAAGATGGGACGACCCGGAAGGTTTATACCGCCCGATCCCGCGCAAACCGGAAATTGAAGAAAAAAACCGGCTTGTGCTGAACCGGTTGCTGCAATTCATTAAACAAACAAAATAAAAAGCCGGCCCTGCCAGACCATTCTGGCAGCACCGGCCTTAATTTTATTCGTTTCAATGGTGCGCAGCGTTTTACGCCCATGCTGCTTTTTTATTTTGTCGAATTCCGGTACTCCACGCGGTGCGGCAGGATGACCTGGTTTTCCGTTACGGTTTCTTTGTTCATGTATTTCGTCAAAAGCCGCATGGAAACAGCACCGATATCATACAACGGCTGGACAACGGAAGTCAGCTGCGGGCGCACCATTTCAGCGAGACGCGTATTATCGGAAGAAACGACTTCCAGCTGTTCCGGAATGTTGACGCCGGCATCAAGGGCGCCGTGGATTACGCCGAGTGCCATTTCATCGCTTCCGACAAACACGGCCGTAGGGGTCTTGTCCAATTCCTGAAGCCGTTGCCATGCTTCTATGCCGGATTCATATGTATAGTCCCCTTCCAGCACATAATCCTCATTGAATTCGATGCCTGCGTTACGGAGCGCTTCTTTGTATCCTTCCAGGCGCAATTCGCGGTTGACCGCATCATGCAGCGGCCCGATTACCAATGCAATCTCCTTATGGCCTTTTTTGGCAAATTCGCTGATCACTTCAATGGTCGCTTTTTTATAATCGATATTAACGGACGGAATTTTCCCCGTAGGTTCAATCGACCCGGCGAGTACGATCGGGACTGAAGATTTTTCAAATTCCTCAATATGCTCTTCCGTAATATTCCCGCTCATAAACACAATGCCGTCCACCTGTTTGCCGAGCATCGTGTTCAAAAGGCGCAGTTCCTTTTCCTTATTTTGGTCGGAATTGCTTAAAATAATATTGTATTTGTACATCGTCGCGATATCTTCAATCCCGCGGGCAAGTTCCGCATACAGCATATTCGACACATCCGGGATAATGACGCCCACGGTTGTCGTCTTTTTGCTGGCGAGGCCGCGCGCAACCGCATTCGGGCGGTAGCCGAGCCGGTCGATCACTTCGAGCACTTTCTTCCTTGTTGTCGGTTTCACATTCGGGTTTCCGTTAACGACCCGCGAGACCGTTGCCATGGAAACGTTGGCTTCACGGGCAACATCATAAATCGTAATATTCATCTTTCAATCACTCTCCAATATACAAGTCCTGTTCATAGTTTTCACCAATCAGCCTGTCTTAAACAAAGAAATGTAAGGCTTTTTCCTCTGGTGTATCGTACAAAAAAATGCCCAAACACGATCGCGTTCGACATTTTTATCGGTTCATTAGACTTCTCATTATACCATATATGATAAGCCAGGCAAAAACTTCCTGCAAGGTTTGACACAAAATTGCCACATTCTTCACAAACGAATTTAGCCAACCATCCGGATTCAACGTTTTATAACAGAATGTAGCCAACTGAAAAAGCGCCACAAAGAAAAACCTTCTGCAAGGCAGAAGGCTGGATGCTGATCCTTATATTTTCGCCGGCAAGGCGGATTGGATTTCCTGATAAAACGCATCGAACTGTTTCAAATCCATTTGCTGTGCGGCGTCCGAAAGCGCGACTGCCGGATCCGGGTGCACTTCCGCCATCACACCGTCCGCGCCGATCGCAAGCGCCGCTTTGGCAGCCGGAAGGAGCAAATCCCTTCTCCCTGTCGAATGGGTCACATCCACAAATACCGGCAAATGCGTTTCCTGTTTTAAAATCGGAACCGCCGTGATATCGAGCGTATTGCGGGTCGCCCGTTCGTACGTCCGGATACCCCGTTCGCAAAGAATAATCTGTCCGTTTCCTCTTGACATAATGTATTCAGCGGCATTGATAAATTCTTCAATCGTTGCCGCGAGCCCGCGTTTTAAGAGAATTGGCTTCTGGATGGAACCTGCCGCTTTCAACAGCTCGAAATTCTGCATATTGCGCGCGCCGATTTGGATTACATCGAGGTAATCGGCTGCTTTTTCGAGATCAGCTGGTGTCACGATTTCACTGATCACAGCGAGATCATATTCATCGGCAATCTGCTTTAAAATTTTCAGGCCTTCAAGCCCAAGCCCCTGAAAATCATACGGAGAGGTACGCGGTTTGTAGGCGCCGCCGCGAAGCAGTTTCAGCCCCTTCGCTTTTACGGATGCCGCAACAGCCGCAACCTGGTCGTACGATTCAACCGAACACGGGCCGAATACAAAATGCGGGTTGCCGTCGCCCACTTTTTCGCCTTTAATGTCAACAATTGTATTTTCCGGCTGTTTCTTCCGCGAAACAAGCAATGCTTTCCGGTGGTCATCTTCCTGCAGTTCAAGGGCCGCTTTAAAAATCTCTTTAAATAAATGTTCAATGGTAGACGTTTCAAACGGGCCATCGTGATGTTCTATAATGGCATTCAGCATTTCGCGTTCCCGGATCGGGTCATAGCGGCTTACGCCCTGGGCTTCTTTCAGTTTCCCGATTTCCTGGACGAGCTCACCCCGCTTGTTGATCAACTCAAGCAGCTTTAAGTTTACTTCTTCAACTTCTTTCCGCAATTGTTCAAGCTCTCTGTTCCCCACGTACCTCTCATCCTCTCTGTCAATATCCTTATCTCATTTTGTTGCAGGCGCCTGTTGCCATAGAAGCTTACAAGTGATTAGCCCTTATTATAATCGATTCTTTTTAAAAAGTCACGGAAAAATTCTTTACTGGATAAACGCTTTTATGTACTAAAGCAACGCCCGTCCTGTTATTGTTTTATATGTTTTTTTCGGAAAAAGGTTCCCGCTCGGCCTGAAAAAAAGCGCACAAAAAGGGGCAGGCTCTTAGCCCGTATCATTCGTCTTGTTCTGTTTTGCCGCCTGAAAAGCGCAAAAAAAAGCGGCAGACATGCCGCTTTTTTTTTGCGCCGTTACTCGCCGGCCGATGAGGAACTGCCTGAATTTGAACTTTGCTGGTTCACATCTCCCATATCCGTTTCGGCTTTATCTTTTGCCTGCTGCGCGGTCTGGACAGCGCTGTCTTTCAGCTGGCTGCCTTTCTGCACGGCAAAATCGCGTACTTGTTTTGTTTTTTCAGCAGCCTGCGAAGCCAGCTGGGTGCCTTTTTCGGTCGCAAATTCACGCCAGCCGTCTGTTTTTCCTTTGATGGTTTCCACCTGGCCGCTTAAGTCTTCCCGAAGTTCTTTCCCTGATTTCGGCGCCAACATAAGCGCTACCGCAGCACCGACAACACCGCCGACAATTGCACCAGTCAAAAAATCTTTCGTGGACATTTGTTCTTCAGACATGTAAATTCCTCCTTCAGTTTATGAATTTCTTACCCGTTGGAGCAGCCTTTCATCATTACGGGCCGTTTCTTCAAGAAGGTGTTTCGGGATAGGGTTTTGGGCATGGACAGGATGGGTTTCATTCGTGCCTGCACCTTTTTTGCCCGACCATCTATCTTTTATTTCCTTCAGCGCAGCGCCCCATTGCACGGCCTGTGCAATTTTGTCCTGCCTTTTGCTGACGGCCGAAGCAATCGATGTTGTGACTTTACGCAGCGTCTGGCTCAGTTGCTGGGCGGAAACACCGATATCTTCCACGGCATAGACGACACTGTTCAGCCTTTCCAATTTATGCTCGATGTCTTCAACCAGCACATTCGTTTTTTCTAGTAATTTTGTAGATTCCTCTGTAATGCCGTGCATCTGCCCTTCAAGGCCCTTTACCGTATCCGACAAGTTGTCCAATGTTTTGCTTAATGATTTCAATGTCCTCGTCAGGGCGATGACCAGAATGAGGAATGCAACAGCAATTAGCGCCACGCTCAAATACAGGATGATTTTCATCTTTCGTTACCACCTCCATGTACAAATAAAATTACCCCAAATCGCCTTCCTTAAACAATTGGGGGTTGAAATCTTTGCGGGTACCACCCTTATTTTCGCATAACGGCCGCCTTATGCCAACAAAAATGGAAACATTTTCTGCTTGACAAATCTCATAACAAAAAGAGACATTGCCCGCCTGTTTTTCGGACAATGCCTCTGCCTTACCGGCTTACATGCTTTTGCAGCAATGTTTCGTATGCCTTTTGGTACTTTTGGATATCCCCGGCACCCATAAAGAGGATGACACTGTTTTCAATGCCAAGAAGCGGGGACATGTCCTCTTCCTTGATAATTTGCGATCCGTCGACTTTTTCCTGCAAATCGTAAATAGAAAGCTTTCCGTGATGTTCACGCGCCGAGCCAAAAATATCGCACAGAAAAACCCGATCTGCAAGGTTTAAACTTTCCGCAAACTCTGTAAGAAATGCCTGCGTGCGGCTGAAAGTATGCGGCTGGAATACGGCGACAAGCTCTCTTTCCGGATATTTTTTCCGCGCGGCATCAATGGTTGCCTTAATCTCGGTCGGGTGGTGGGCATAGTCATCAATGATGATTTGCGTGCCGATTTCTTTTTCCGTAAAGCGGCGTTTGACCCCGTGAAATGTTTTTAAATGCGTTTTAACCGCTTCTTTTTCGATGCCTTCGTATTGGCAGAGGGCGATGACCCCGAGCGCATTCAGCACATTGTGGTTCCCGAAGGAGGGAATTTCGAACGTTCCATAAAAACTATTGCGGACCACCACATCGAATTTCGTTCCTTGCGGCTCCGTCACAATATTTCTTGCCTGAAAATCGTTGCCTTCTTCAAAGCCATAAAAAACAACCGGCACTTTTGCCTGAATTTTTTGCAGCTGCTCGTCATCCCCGTAAGCGATGATGCCTTTTTTGACTTGCAGCGCCATTTCTTGAAAAGCGGAAAAGACATCGTCAATGTTCGCATAGTAATCCGGATGGTCGAAGTCAATATTGGTCATAATCGCATAATCCGGATGGTAGGAAAGAAAGTGGCGCCGGTATTCACATGCCTCAAATACAAAATATTCCGCTCCCGGAACCCCTTTTCCCGTTCCGTCCCCGATCAAATAGGAAGTGGGCTTGATCTCATGCATGACATGGGCAAGCAGCCCGGTAGTCGATGTTTTGCCGTGCGCGCCTGTTACAGCAACGCTCGTAAAATTTTTCAGAAACTCACCGAGAAATTTATGGTAACGGATCACAGGAATGCCGCGTTTCATCGCTTCATCAATTTCTTCGTGCGTATCGGGAAAAGCATTGCCGGCAATCACCGTCAGGCCGGGGCGGATGTTTTCCCGGTTGAAAGGCAGGATCTTAATGCCGGCATCTTCTAATGCCTGCTGGGTAAAAAAGCGCTTTTCCACGTCAGACCCCTGCACTTCGTATCCGATGTCATGCAGGATCTGTGCCAGTGCGCTCATGCCCGATCCTTTAATCCCTACGAAATGGTATACAGTCATAATAGAACCTCCAACAATGTCTATATGTATGCAGTATATGATAAAAACCCGCCATGTGCGATAAGGCATGTTTCCACAGCAGCTGTACAGGCTTTATACGGCCGCCTTCATGCCCATCATAAAAAAATCATACTCCATCATTATATCATTTCCAGGCAGCCGTGAACATGAAAAAGCGGAATTTTGCCCGCAGCCCGCCGGAAGCCGGAAAGGGCAGTTCACATCCGCATTCTTCATGCCCTTTTTCCACTATCCTTGCCAAAACAGCTGCCGGCTATAAGGAAAAACCATCACTCTCTGCTTTCTGCTTCCTGCATTTGCATCAATTCGCTTTTCGTGATTAAAACATCCCGCGGCTTGCTTCCTTTCGCCCCGGAAATAATCCCCTGCTGCTCCAGCATATCAATCAGGCGGGCAGCCCGGTTATAGCCGATCCGGAAATTGCGCTGCAAAAGTGACGTGGACGCCCCGCCCTGGTGAATGACAAATTCGCAGGCGTCGGGAAAAAGCTCGTCTTCTTCTTCGCCCGGTTCCGTTTGTCTCAGCAATTCTTCAGGCTGGAACAAATATTCAGGCGTTGCAGCTTCCCTTACATATGACACAACATCGTCAATTTCACGGTCGCTCACAAAAGTGCCCTGCAGCCGGACCGGTTTGGAAGTACCGTTTTCCAAAAACAGCATGTCCCCTTTTCCAAGCAGCTTTTCCGCCCCGCTCATATCGATAATGGTGCGCGAATCGACCTGTGAAGAGACGGAAAAAGCAATGCGCGTCGGGATATTGGCCTTGATTAAGCCGGTAATGACGTCCACGCTTGGCCGCTGTGTCGCCAGAATCAGGTGAATCCCGCAGGCGCGCGCTTTTTGCGCAATCCGGCAGATGGCATCTTCCACATCCCCCGGCGAGGTCATCATTAAATCAGCGAGCTCATCGATGACAATGACAATATACGGCAGCTTTTCGGAAAACCTGCGGGTACGGGCGGCCATTTCATTATAACGGTGAATATCGCGTACACTTTCATGGGCAAACAATTCATAACGCCTTTCCATTTCTTCAACCGCCCACTTTAATGCCGCTGTTGCCATTTTGACATCTGTAATGACTGGGCTGACGAGATGCGGAATCTGATTATATGGCGCAAGCTCCACCATTTTCGGGTCGATCAGGAGCAGTTTCAAATCCTGCGGCGCCGCTTTATACAGAAGCGAAACAAGCACCGAATTGATACAGACGCTTTTTCCCGATCCGGTGGCGCCTGCAATCAGCCCGTGCGGCATTTTTTGCAGGTCGGTTACAACCGGTTTTCCGGAAATATCCAGGCCCATCGCAACCGTCAACGGGGATTTGCTGTTTTGAAATACGGGATCGCCGATAATCTCACGCAAACGGACAGGGCGGCTTTTCAAGTTCGGGATTTCAATGCCGACCGTATGCTTGCCCGGAATCGGCGCTTCGATCCTGATATCTTTCGCAGCGAGGCTTAATTTTAAGTCGTCGTTCAGATTGGTGATTTTATTGACTTTTACGCCTGGTTCAGGCTGGACTTCAAACCGGGTAACGGAAGGCCCCTGGCTTGCATTTACCACTTTCGCGCGGACATTGAAATTTTCAAGTGCCTCATCCAGCGTATAGCTTTGTTCTTGGATCCACCCCTCATCCCGGGTCTGCTTTACCGGCGGCTCCAGCAACGAGAGCGGCGGGAAAGAAAACGGTTTTTCACGACTGTTTTCGGCCGGGTTTTCCTGTTCCGGCCGGGGAACCGGGGCCTCTTTTTTTTCTGTGATCTTCCGGCGATCCTGTTTCAGCATCAGCACGTTAAACGGCAGATGCTTTCTCGGGCGTCCTTCCGTTTTTGTTGCTTCGCCGGATGACGGAGAAATGCCCGCCGTTTCCGTATGCCGCTGTTCCGGTTCATTTCCTGCATTTTTTTCGGCTTTTTCCAAAGCATATATCGAAGAGACTTTTTCCGGTTCATTTGCAAGGTCCGCCATGCTTGCCTTCGGAGAAACAGCCGCGGCTTTCCCTGTTTCCGGTCTGTTTGCCGGATCGGCTTCGGATTCCACTTTTCCAGGATCACTTGCCAGGCTGGCTTTCCCTGTTTCCGGTTCATCCGCCAGGCTTATGCCAGTTTTCTCCAATCCGTCTGCTGCTCCAGATTCCGGCGTTCCTATGCTACATTGTTCTGGCTCCATATTCTCCAAAGCGGACGCCGGGGTCTCTTCCGCTTTCCCTTTTGCCGGTTCACTTGCCGGATAGGATGCCATTGTTTCTTTTTCTGCTTCATCTGCCGGGTTTGCACCGGATTCTTCAGAAGAAATGGCCGCCGCATCCTCTTTTGGCAGCGCACTTGCCGGGCCGGATTCCGACGTTTTCACTTTCGGCTGTTCCGATTCATTAGACGGAATTGTGCCGGGTACTTCTAGCCTGTATGCCGTTTCGGATTCCGGCGTTCCTGCGGCTTCATCTGCCGCACCTGGCGAATCTTCGCCGTGCCCTGTTTCCGTTTGGACAGATTCGCCCTTTTCCGCCTGATCCGCTGTTGTGCGCCCGGCTTGATCTGCCGGTAAATCAGTTTGTTCCTCTTCGAACCAATGATCCGCCATTTGGATGCCGTGTTCCGGTTCTGCCGGGTTCCCTTCGCCGTCCGTGCCCGGATTTTCTGCAAAATCAAGCAATTGCTGCAGTTTTGCCATATCGAATAGATGGATATCCTTTTTATAATGATCTTCCAGCTCGTATTCCAACACTGTTGTTTCTTCTTGCGAAGGCAAATCATTTGCCGGCCGTTTGAATCCAAAGACCGGGGAAGGGATGTCCGTCGGCCGGAAAGGATGGCCTTTTTGCACCTTTTCTCCCCGTTCTGGCCGTGGATCCGGACGATGTTTTTTTGCCCGCGGCTGCTGCTTTTCCGGTTTTTCAGTCGTCTTCCGGCGTTCCCCTTCCTGATCCGGAATCACAGGAAAACGAAACTGTTTTTTCGGATAATGATAAGCCACACGGGTATCTATATTCTCCGGGCGTGCCTGGTAAAGCCCGGCCGGATCCCGGGCCTCTTCGTGCACGTTTTCATCTTTGAAGTATTTTGCCATTTTTTTAATCCAGCTCAAATTCATCACTCTTTCCTTTGCTCATGCGTCCGAAGAGCCTTTCAAAAATTCCTCTCACCTTCCATTATACAAAGGAAACACATGTTTTTCGAGGGATTTTTTAACACAGGCACGTCAGCATAAAAAAATCGGGGTTAGGCACATTATGAGTGATACTATTTTTTGAAGGAGGGAATGGATTGAAGATCGCAAAAGCATTGCTCGGCATCGGGCTTGCATCCGGGCTATTAATGGGATGCGGAAACAATAACGGCGCCGGCGACAATAACGGCAACCGCAACAATGCACGGCCTGTACGCTATAACGACACAGCCGACAATCATGATGTGCGTTACAATAACGTCCGTTACAATACAGGAAGAACAGACGGCAATAATGGCGCCGATTTGACAAATAATACACGGGGTACACAGGGAATCAACAACGCCAATTTGACGAACAATAATGGCAACGGCAACAACAATAATAACAACAACAATGTCCGGGTGGCCAACCGTATTGCGCGCAGCATTGAGGATTTAAAAGAGGTGGCACAAGCGTTCGTCATCGTCACGAATGACAATGCCTATGTGGCTGTCTTGCTGGAAAGGAACCAAAACAACGACAAACTTGACAAGAAATTGAAAAACAAAATTTCAAAAGTCGTCAAGCAAACCGATCCATCGATCAATGATGTGTACATTTCCGAAAACCCGGATTTCTTTGACCAGATGAGTGATTACGTCAACGACATCCGGAATGGCCGCCCGATTTCAGGATTTTTTAACCAGTTTAACGATACCATCCAGCGTGTCTTTCCGAATGGATCAAGATAAGTAAAAAAGGGCTGCATCACGCGTGATGCGCCCTTTTTTGCCATCCCGGCTTTATTTTGGCAGCGGAAATTCGCTTCCGACTTCGTACTGCCCGTCGAGCACTAAGATGCCTTTTTTCTGCGGGGCATTCGGGAGCCCGAGTTCACGCGCCGAGCAGATCATGCCGTTTGAAGCCACACCGCGCAGGACAGCATCTTTAATGATCATCCCGTTCGGCATCACAGCGCCTGTTTTTGCAACCACTACTTTTTGCCCGGCTTCCACATTCGGCGCGCCGCAGACAATTTGCAATGTCTCAGTGCCGGTGTCAACCTGGCAAATGCTTAAATGGTCGGAATCCGGGTGCTTTTCCTTTTCTTTTACATACCCGACAACGAATTTCGGGGAAAGATCGGCGTCAAGTTTTTCATTGAACCCATTTTCGGCGAGAATTCCGTTCAGCTTGTCGAGCAAAGCTTCCGTCAGTTTCACGGGGCCGCTTCCTTCAACCCCCCCGTACCGGGATGCTTCGAAAATATTGAACCCGACTGTTTCTTTTGTCTTTTCATCATAAATGCGGGCGACAGTGCCCCTCTTTTCATAGGCGGCATGCTCCGCCTCTTTGATCATGACAATCAATGTATCGCCGATGCCTTCGCGGTTGTAAAAAACATTCATAAACGTACTCCTTTCAAGATTTCCGGTTTTTGCCCAAAATAAAGACCGGCTCCAGTTCGCCGTCCTGATATAAAAATGAGAGGGCTGTAATCGGCACATGGCCGTTTGCAAAAAAATTCATCGCCATTTGCGCGATTATATCATAACCTGTTGCATTGCGGATGTCACCTATAATGAAAACATCCTGATGGGGAACGGCGAGGACCATCTCCCCTTCCGTTTTTACAGACATTTCCTGCAAAAACTTTTCATTTAAAATCCGGCTCGCATCATAGCCGTCATTCGTATTTAAAAAATAAAAATCATTCCCGGCGACAGTGTCTTTTTTCATTTTTGTGGAAAGCGACCGCAAATTAAACCGCGCCGTTTCCCGGACATGTTCCGGGCTCCATCCTTCCCGCTCCAGCATTTGAAAATCGATCAGCCTGTACGTATTCCCGAGGTCGAGCGCGTAATAAATGCGCGTCTCCGCCGTGTGCGCATCCGTTAAAAAAGGGATGCCTCCCGGGGCTTCTGCCGGAAAAGAAGTAGACCGGATCACAGGAAAAATACTTTTTTCCCGGCCATGCAGTGAATGGTTTTTCCCCATCACGCCGAGCGCTTCTTCCGCATAATAGACAACTTCTTCAATCGCTTCTTCTTTTTGGGAGACCCATTTGGCGGCAATCTCCGGCAGGGAAATATTGAGTCCCTGATGCGTGTCTTCATTTTCGACCCGGAGTATATCTTTTTCACGGTCATAGGAAAAAATGCGCCCTTTTTTCTCCAGCCTTTTTTCCAGTTCCCGCCTTAATTGTTTCGTATCCATTTTCCGGCTGGCACCTCCTTTATCGCCGGCTACGGAAAAATCCCCCATCCGCAAAGAGGGGGAAATCCGGCCTGCTTTTTGTCTTTCCTGAAAATATGCGCGTGCATTCGGGTGATGCCACGTTCCATGCGGCATGGGCATCGATGATTCAGGCAAGGCTTTCGATGAATTTTTCGACTTCTTCTTTTGTTTTCCGGTCTTTGCTGACGAAACGGCCGATTTCTTTGCCGTCCCGGAATGCGACAAAACTCGGGATGCCATATACATCGAGATCCGCGCATAAATCCAAAAATTTGTCGCGGTCAACATGGACAAAAGTATAATCGCTGTATGCTTCTTCAATTTCCGGCATAAACGGGTCTAAAAAGCGGCAGTCCGGGCACCAGTCCGCTGAGAACAAAAAAATGTGCGCCCCGTTTTCTTTCAAGTTTTTAAAATCTTCCATTGATTGCAATTCCTGCATGGTTAACCCTCCAGTTTCTGTTTCTGCTTTTTATTATACCGTAACGGCAGAGCTGTTTCATTTTTCATCACCCGGCTTTCCCGGTATAATGAAAGTTGATCAGTTTGCGGGAAATGGATTTTTTACATAAGGGGTAGACTTCATGACCATTTTAATTGTAGATGACCATAAAGTAAATTTATTTGTCATAGAAAAAATTTTAAAAAATGCCGGATATGATCAATATGTATCTTTCACTTCGGCTAAAGAATTATTCGCTTATTTGCATCTAGGTGAGGAACATGCTCCAAAACCACCTGCCGACTGCATTCTGATGGATATTATGATGCCCGAAATTGACGGGATTGAAGCGTGCCGGATGCTGCAGCAGTCGCCGCGTTTCCGTGATATTCCCGTCATTTTCCTGACCGCGCTTGATGATGCCCGGAAGCTGGCGGAAGCGTTAAACGCCGGGGGAATCGATTATATTACAAAGCCGATCAACAAAGTCGAGCTGATCGCCCGCCTTAAAGTGGCACTGCGTCTGAAAGAGGAGAAAGACTGGCATACGGAACAGGAGAAGCATTTAAAAGACGAGCTCGATCTTGCAATGCAGGTTCAGCGCACGCTTTTGAGCGAACCGATCAAAGAAAACTGCCTTTCCATTACATCTTCTTACAAACCGGCACATCAATTGGCCGGTGATCTTTATTACTGGTATAAAATAGATGACCACCGATACAGCCTCATGCTACTCGATGTGATGGGGCACGGCATTTCGGCATCGCTCGTCTGCATGTTTATTTCTTCCAAATTAAGGGATTTAATGCAAAGCAAGGCAGACCCTGAAACAGTGATGCAGGAATTAAACGAACTGATGCGTTACTTGAATAAAGACGGCGGGATGCAGCATTATTTTACGGCGATCTACCTTGTGCTTGACTGTGCCGGCAAAACGGTTGAATATGTGAATGCCGGCCACCCGCCCGCTTTTGCCCTCGTGGATGAAAAGGAAGTCGTGCCGCTTTCGGAAGGCGGATGTGCTGTCGGCTTCTTCCCGCAATTGGAAGTGGAAAAGCAGGTGCTCCGTTACCATGAAAGCCTGCAGCTCCTTTTATTTACAGACGGCGTAATGGAAGCACTCGATTCGGACAGCCGCGACGGCCTGAACATCCTGCAGCAGCTCGCCTCGTCCGCCTGGTCTCCGGAAAAGGCGGCTGCCCCCCTGGATGCCGTCCTTGCCAAAGAACTGCAGGAACAGCAGCTGGATGATATGTGTGTTGTGCTCGTTCAGGCAAATTGAGTATAGTTCCATCAGCCATTTTCTCCATAGGACGGATGTGTCGGGCCCGTTCAGGCTCCTTGCGCAGATGCCGTAAAAAAAAACGGCCGGTTCCATTCAGCACGCACTGTTTTGCTTAAAAACGGAAAATCAGGCTTTTTCTGTGCGATGCAGCTTTCCGCGCGCTTATATCACTTGCAATGGATCCGGCTATTTGCCGGATCCATTGCAATGAAAAACGGCGGGGTCATATTGCCCCGCCGTTTTTTGCAAATGGATTATGCTTTTTTTCGGTAAATTTTTTCATCTCTGTCAAAAACCTCATACTTTCCTTCCGTATCAATCGTCAGCACGGTTTCTTTATGGCCGAGCCCTAAAAATCCCCGGTTCGTTAAGCTTTCATCAAATAATCGCAAAACTTTTTTCTGAAGGTTTTGGTCAAAATAGATCATCACGTTCCGGCAAATAATGGCATGGAACTCATTAAACGAACCGTCCGTGACAAGATTGTGCTGGGCAAAGACGATATTGTCCGCAAGGCTCTTGTTGAAATAGGCATGCTGGGCATCCGCCGTGTAATAATAGGAAAATTCACGTTTCCCACCTGCCTGGAAATAATTTTTTGTATATGTCTGCATTTTATGAAGCGAAAAGGCGCCGCTTTCCGCTTTCCGCCTGGCGCAGCACCCGTTCATTCATGTCGGTTGCATAAATTCTCGTTTTTTCGCGCAGCCCCTCTTCGTCCAAAAGAATGGCCATCGAGTAGGCTTCTTCACCAGAGGAGCAGCCTGCATGCCAGATCCGGATTTCCGGGTACTGCCTTAATTCCGGGACGACTTTTTCACGGAAGGCGGCAAAAAAGTCCGGATCCCGGAACATTTCTGTCACTTGAATGGACAAATCGTTTAGCAACACTTCAAGGAATTCGGGTTCATGGATCACCCTTTCGATCAGCGCACTGATGCTCGGGAGATTTTCGAGCCGCATCCGGTGCGTAACCCGCCTTTCAATGGAAGAACGGGCATACTGGCGGAAATCATAGCCTGATATCCGGTAAATGGCAAATAGCAGCATATCCATTTCAAGCTTCCTGATGTCATCATCCGTTAGTTGGTTTTTTTTCACGCTTTTTGCACTCCATCATCCTAAAGTTTGGGCTTATTGAATTGTGGAAGGAAGCATCCATTCCGGACAGGCGGCTAAGAAAGCAACGAAATTTTTCGGGCTTCCTTCACTAAAAAAGCATTCCTGCGGGAAGAAACCACGCTAAATTGCGGCCTCCCTTTACATAGAACAATCCTCGTGAGGAATCCCTTTATCCCCTACTTACAGCATGCTTTTTCACGTGCTTCCTTCCCTCAGCCTGCCATTATTCTTGCGGCAGCCATACCCGCATGACAGATAGCAGCTGGTCCATCTTCAGCGGCTTGCTGATATAATCTGTTGCGCCGGCATCCAGGCATTTTTGCCGGTCGCCTTTCATCGCTTTTGCTGTCAGAGCGATAATGGGCAAATCCGCAAATGCATCGTTCTCCCGGATTCTTTGCATCGTTTCGTAACCGTCCATGCCCGGCATCATAATATCCATGAGGACGATGTCGACCTCTTTGTGAAGGTCCAGCATATCCAGGCATTCGAAGCCGTTTTGCGACACAAGCACTTTCATGCCTTCTTTTGACAGCGCCTTTTTCAGTGCATAAATATTCCGGTTGTCATCGTCACAAATCAGCACGGTTTTATTCCGGAACGCCCGGCCGGCTGATTCTTTTTCGCCCAGCTGCTGATCCTCTTCATACAGCAATGCCGGCGCTGCTTCGCTTTCCGGCGCGGGCACTTCTTCCGTAGCGGCTATCCCGTTCGGCAGGCTTGGAATATACAAAATGAACGTGCTGCCTTTTCCGACGGTGCTGTCGAGACAGATTGTGCCGCCGAGCAAGCGGGCAAACTCGCGGCAAATGGACAAACCGAGTCCCGTGCCGCCGTATTTGCGGCCGGTCGCACCGTCCCCTTGCTGGAAGGCTTCGAAAATGAGATCCTGTTTCTTTTCCGGAATGCCGATCCCCGTGTCTTGCACAGCCACTTCCAGCCAAAAATCTGCGCCTTCTGTTTTCACGTATTTTCCGGCTGTTTCTGCACCCACTTTGCGCATCCGGAACGTCACTGAACCATTTTCCGTAAATTTGACGGCATTTGAAAGCAGATTCTTCACGATTTGTTGGAAACGGCGCTGGTCGGTATAAATCAAATCCGGCAAATGATCATCTACATCAATCTTCAGTTCAAGCCCCTTTTGCTCTGCCAAATAAGCAAACTGGTTGCCGACATACACCGGCAATTCACGGGTATTCATCTCTTCAATAACCATTTCCATCTTGCCGGCTTCCACTTTGGACAAGTCAAGTATATCGTTAATTAAATTGAGCAGATCGCTGCCGGATGAATGGATCACACGGGCAAATTCTTTCTGCTCTTCGGTCAGATTGCCCTCTTCCGATTCATCCGCAAGCATTTCGGAAAGAAGCAGAATGCTGTTGAGCGGCGTCCGCAGTTCATGCGACATATTCGCAAGAAATTCAGATTTATACTGCGAGCTCTGGATAAGCTGCTCTGCTTTTTCTTCCAGCTGCTGCTTTGTTTTTTCCAGTTCATGCGCTCTTTTTTCCGCTTCTTTCGTCCGTTCCTCAAGCTGTTCATTGATCATGCGCAATTCTTCAGACTGCGACTGCAATTCCTCCGATTGGGCCTGCAGCTCTTCCGATTGCGATTGCAATTCCTCCGATTGGGCCTGCAGCTCCTCCGTCATCATTTGCGATTCTTTCAGGAGCCGCTCGACCTCCATTCTGCTCAGGACACTGTTAATCGCCATCCCGAGTGTATGGTTAATTTGCTTAATGAGCTCAAGCTCAGCCGGCGTAAACTCCTCCAGGCTTGCCAGTTCCAAAACCGCCAGTACTTCCTCTTCATAAATGACAGGCGCAATCAGAATGCTGCGCGGTTTCGCTTCACCCAAACCGGTCGAAATCAGCGAATAGTTTTCGGGAACATCAGTAATGATCCGGCTCTCTTTTTCCAACGCGCACTGGCCGGCCAGCCCTTCCCGTATGAAAATGTTTCGCGGCCCGGATTTCCGCGGTCTTCCGCATAAGCGGCAATTTTAACAAACTCGGCTTTTGTTTTTTCTCCTCTTTTCAAGTAGAAGGCACCCATCGAGGCTGCCATAACAGGTACGGCTTTTTGAATAAACCGTTCCGCCAGCGTGTTGATATGGGTAATATTCTGGTACATCGTCGCCATTTCGGCAAGCGTCGTCTGCATCCAGTTTCTTTCCGATATTTGTTCGATATAATTTTTTTCTTTCTGGCTTGCCTGTTCAAGCGATGCGGCCATCCGGTTAAAAGCCGCGGCGATTTCTCCGATCTCATCCTCTGTCTTCACATCCACCCGCGGCAGTGACGTAAGGTCATCGTAATTGATATGCGCCATTACTTTTGAGATGTTGTTTAAGCTTTTCCCCGTTCCCGATACAATCCAGTAAGCAATAAACAGCATAACAGCAATCATCAGCCCGGAAGAAACGACAATCATCTGCAGCAAGTTTTTTTCCAGCTGGCTGGCATTTTTCATTGCTTTCGACATCAAGTTTTCCTGGAAATTTTTAAAATCGGTAATGTATGCCGTTAAATGGCTCCGCTTCGTTTGATAGTCGGAAATCACCCCGGACGGCACCGTTTTATTGTGCCGTGCATCATTGATAATCGTTTCTTCCGTTTCCGTATAGGAAGCAAATTCATTTTGGAGCTTTGCCAAAATATTCTTTGCCTGGCTATGGTTTAATATATTGTCTAGCTGGTTCAGCCTTGATTCGATTTTTGCACGGTTAGCCGTAATATTTTGAATGGCGGTTTCCGTGCCGCTTGCTTTTTCATCATTGATAATGGCTAAAAGTTCCCGGTCGGACTGCGAAAACAGCAGCTGGATCTCCGTTGCCATTTTTACTTTCATATAGCGGTCCTGCACGATTTCAGACATGTTTTTTTTCATATGGTTCATGGAAACGAGCATGACGACAGCCGTGACAAGCATAAAAGCGAGTATCACGCCGAACCCTGCATATTGTTTTTTCTTAAAGCCCATGCTTTCTTCCCCCTGTTTTTCCATCTGCCGGATATATCAACACTTCTCAAGCCAAGTGATGAAGCCATTGAAGCTTATACTCTATTCCCGATTTTCCAACATATTATACCACCAATTTGTGGCAAATTTGTTACAAAACGCTGTCCCCCGCAAAACCGGACGTTTTTCCCGGGACAAAAGCCTGTGGCCGTTGCAAAGAAATGTCTGTGTGGTAAAATTTTTCTCGAAAGGCAGAAGTGTTGGCGCGGAAAAAGAGGCGCCCGATCTGAAAAAGCTGATTTATTCAAATTTTCCGATCGTTATCTTTCTTTGCTTTTTCAGTGTATAATGATAGCTAGGTGAAATATTAGATGCACTAAATAATGAAAGGGTGGGCACTTATGAATTGGAAAACTTTTATAGCCGGAATTGCAGTGGGCGCAGCCGCCGGGTATGCCGTAAATGAAACATTGCACCATACCGTTAACGTATCCGCAGAAACCGTTCTTGCAAAAGTCAAGAAAGCGTTTAAAGAAAACGGGCCGATTGACGGTTCCTGGATTCAAATGACAGAGGAAGATTATGAAAAATATCCGTTTAAAACGAGGGTTTATAAAGGCGGGGTTTCGCTTACAAAAGACGGGGAGAAGAAGCAGTATGAGTTTATTGCTGACTCCAAAACCGGCACCGTCCTCGATGTCTATCCGATTTAACGGAAAAGCAGATCTGTAAGGACCCGGTTTTGTAAACCGGCTTGTGCCGGATGGCTGGAAAAGCAGCATCCTTTTAGGGCTGGCTTTTCATGCCGGCTCTATGCGCACGGGTTTCTTAATTTAAACCCGGCTCTGTTCCGGATATCCCGGTTTAGGGCTGGTTTTTCATGCCGGCTCTGTACCGGACAGTAAGCAGAATCGGTTTAAGGGCGGGGTTTCATGCCGCCCTTCTCAATACCGGCCAGTTTAGCAGGAAGCCGCAGGGGGTTATGGCCATGCAAAAAAAATATGTGCATAGATCGTTTTCCATACGCGGCAGTAAAAAACGGCGGACCTTTTGTTCACCGTTTTTTTGCTGCTTTATACGGGCGTTTTTTCACGCTCCACTTTTTCTGCCATATTCCCGTCCGTATCCCACTTCAACGCCCGGTAGACAGCGTCGTGGTAAAATACAAACCAGGCATTGTCTCGGATCGCCTCTTCAATCCATTTCTGTTTTTGAAAAATGGAGGTCATAGGGTAATCATCATAAGCCATCACCCAAAGCGGGTTGCGGTGCGCATGCGTCGGCAAAAGATCTGCCATATGGATCCATTTTTCGCCGCCGGACTCCGCCATGACAATCGCATGCCCGTCACTGTGCCCGCCTGTATGTACCATCCGGACTTTGCCTTCAATAGTAACTTCTTCTTTAAACGTTTGTACCTGATGCTGGATCGCTTCCCAGTTTTCCTTCCAATACGTGCTTTTTGAACGGATATTCGGGTGGCGCATTTCGTCCCATTCCGTTTCAGATACATAGATGGACGCATTTGGAAATGAAGGGACATATCCCTTTGTATCATCCGGCATGGTCAGGCCGCATGCATGGTCAAAATGCAAGTGCGTCATCAGGACAATGTCGATATTCTCACGTGCCAGCCCGAATGCGCTTAATGCGCGGTCAATCTGCGACTCCTCTGTGACGCCGTAATTCCGCTTCTGCTTGTCTGTCAGTTTTCCGTTCCCAATGCCGGACTCAATGAGGATGTTTTTCCCGTTCAGCTGAAAAAATATCGGGTCTGTCCGAAGTTCGATCTGGTTTTTTTCATTGTATGGATATTTCCGCGACCAAAGCGGTTTCGGGACAACGCCGAACATTGCCCCGCCGTCCAGATGCGTGACGCCGCCATCGAGCCAGTAAAGGGTGATTTCACCGACTGTTAAATGTTCCATTCTTTTCCCTCCTGTAATCGATTTCATTTAAAATGATTCGCCGCCATTTCCCATTTTCCTGCCTGTGCCGCGACGAAAAAAGGCAATCCTCCCTGCTCGCTTTGCCCTTGTGGTTTTTCCCAGCCAGTTCCGTAATGCCAAAAACTGAAAATGCTGTTGCGTTTTCCCAGCCTGTTCCTCGTGCAAAAAATTGAAAATAACGTTGCTTTTTCCCCTGCCGCGATGCAAAAAAAGCGCCCGGCGCACTGCCATTATCCTTGCAGTGCGCCGGGCGCGTTGCGGTATTTTGCCTCACAGCGGTAAATGCGCTGCCCTTGTGCGGAAAACTTTTCTTCATATTCCGTCATGACATTGCCGGAAAAATCACTGCGATGCAAATCAAGGCTGATATTTTTTAACAGCAGGCCATATTCAGAAAAACTTTGCAGCGAGTATTCGAACAGGCCCTGGTTGTCGGTTTTTAAATGAATTTCCCCGCCGTCCGCCAAAATGTCTTCATACAACTGCAAAAAAGTGCGGTATGTGAGCCGCCGTTTTTCATGGCGTTTTTTCGGCCACGGGTCGGAAAAATTCAAATAAATCCGTTCGACATCGCCTTTTGCAAAAAATTCCCGCAACCGTGCACCGTCTGCATTCAACAGTTTTACATTCGGGCTGTTCTTTTCAATCAGCTTATCGAGCGCAGACACGATCACGCTCGGCTGTTTTTCGATCCCGAGAAAATTGATTTCGGGATGCTGTTCCGCCATTTCGGAAATGAACCGGCCTTTCCCTGTTCCGATTTCAATATGGAGCGGGTTGCCGTTTCCAAACAGCGCTTGCCAATGGCCGCGCCATTTTTCCGGGTCCGGTACGACGAATTGCGGGTACTTCTTTAATTTTTCTTCCGCCCACGGCTTATTCCGTAATCTCATAAAAACACCCCAACTTATATTTTTTGGCAAAAGCCAGGCCTGCCTGCATAAAAAAAGAGGCAGGTTAAACAATAGAGTATGTATGGAGGCACCGGCGCAAGACCTTCATGCACATGTCAACAGCTGCATATCTCAAGTGAAGGATGTGTTCCACTTGGCACTCAGCCATCGCGACCAGTTAACCTTATTGACGGATATTTTGTACGATCATCAAACAGACTGCTGCGGATCTGTTTCAGAATGTGAACAATTGGAAAGGCTGGTCAAATCATTGCTCGTCAATCCGGCTGTCGCAAATGATATAAAACAAACGCTGACAGATGTTTACAGCTACAGCCAGGCGGGAAAATATGCACAGCATTTGGACGACCATATTGAAGCCCACCAAAACAAGCTTGAGGAATGGGTTTACCAGCTGAACACCTATTTTTAAAGAATGAAGAGCGGCAAAAAGAAGAGAAACCATCACCCGGTTTCTCTTCTTTTTCATTCGAAACCGGAAACACAAGGCACTCTTTTTTCGAAAGCAATAAGCCCGCAGCCAGCGTTCTCTAAAGCCCCTGTAAAAGCAGTCCCGGGCAAACGCGGATGAGCCTTCTCTTATTTTTTCACGCCGCCATGCACACTCTGCAAAAAATCAAGCCAGTGCTGCATTTCTTCGTACCGGCCTTTTTCTTTATGCCAGCAAATCATTACGATCGCCTGGTAAATGGTGTGCCATTTCATCCGGAGCGAAAGACTCGCGGTCATTTCCGTGCCGTATTGGCGCAGCCACCTTCCCCAATTTTCGGGCGGAATGTAAGCGTACAGAAGCATGCCGATGTCCATTGCCGGATCGCCGATCAGCGGGCCGTCCCAATCGATCAGAAACAATTCATTTTCGTTTGATAAAAGCCAGTTATTATGATTGATATCGCCATGGCAGACGACACAATCCCCGTATGCAACGTTCGGCTGTTCGCGTTCGAGAAATTCAAGGGCATCCAAAACACCCGGTGCATCGGGCCATTCCCCTTTTGCGCCGGATTTGAGATCATGCAACATGTTTTCGGGCTCCATCGATTCCAGCCCGAGCCTTTGCAGCATCGTTAAAAGCGGTTTTGAGTCGTGAATTTTTTTCAGCATCCTAGCAACGCGTTCTTCTTCCATTTCATAAGGCTTTAGTTCCCTGCCCTCCACCCACTGCTGGGCAGTGATGGTGTCGCCGTTTTCAAGCCTTTTCGTCCAGACAAGCTTCGGGACAATGCCTTCAGCGGATAACACGGCCAGAAACGGCGATGAATTCCGTTTTAAAAAGAGGGATTGTTCCTGGTATTTGGCATAGAAGGCTTCTCCTGTCGCCCCCCCTGCCGGCATGATCTCCCAGCCTTTTCCTAATATATCTTCCAACATGTTCACCTTCAAATTCAGTAAGTCAACCTCACATCGATGAAAAAACAGCGATATAAAATGGACGAAACTTTGCGTCCCTGTTATAAAGCCGGGAAAAGCAGGATTTGTAAAAAAGTAAAAAATGCCATTCCATTTTACACAAAATATTGGCGCGGATTTTTCATGTTTGTTGAAAAATCCGCAGCTGCCGGTTTTTCAACGCGGCAAACGGAGACAAAAACAAAAAAAGACAGCTATTGGCAAGTATCATTCACAATAGCCACCTTTCAGTAAATTTTATCGCTCTTTGACTTTTTTCGTCAAGCGCAATTTTGGTTTGGCACGGGCCCGGGTTTCCCGAAAGTGTTGAAATGCCGGTAAGGCGGCTTTTTGTATGCCAATAATTTTCCAATGCTGCAGAACAAATTTTTACAAGGGACAACCCGCTTTATTCCCCGCCCCCGCCACGGGCAGCCCCGCTGTTTCCGGAACTTGTATTTGTATCCAGGCATTCGTTAAGCAGCACTTGCGCCGCCTTCAGCTGCATATATTTAAACGGCGAGCGCAAATTCCGCTGATGCCGGAACCATTCGGCATGCGGGCGTTTGTCAAGAATATGGAGGCCGTCCGGCGCATCCGGCCATTGGATAAACCCGTTCCGGCAAATGAGCGCCCTTTCGACCGGAAACGTGATATCATGCCGTTTCAGGATGCTGCGCACGACTTTTTCCGTCCGCGCGAGGGCAATGGCCGGATTTAAAATCTTTTCTTCGTTCCCGGCTGTCCGCTTCTTCCAGAAACGGCCGTTCGAACCGAAAAAGACGGCATCCTTTTCTTTTTCCACAAAGGCAATACACCATACCGCCATTGGCGAAATCAAAAGATGTTCCATTTCCAAGACGGCTTTTTTGAAGGAAAGAACTGGCCGGTACATCAATAAAAATGTATCCGGAAATCTTTGCAAAAAATATTTTAAATCCGAGTCAAAATAAAGGACAGCCGGGATTTCGGACTGTTGCAGCAAAGTGGAACTGGCCCATTTCAGCTGGAAACGGAACAGCTGGTCGAGAAATAATTTTTTTAACTGGTCTTCCGTCTCCGGCAAAAAGGCAAGCTGCGGGGCAAAATCCAATTCCCCGGGAGGCGCGGGGGAAACCGGCGCGGCTTGCTCCTCTATTTCAGCCGTATCTTTTCTTTTTAACCATTGTTTCATGCGGGAAAGGACCTGGCGCGATTCTTCCGGCGCAGGCGCTTCCTCTTCTTCCTCCGGCCCGTTTTCCCAGTTTTCCCGGAATTTTTCCCACTGTTGTTTTTTCAGCCGGATAAACTGGTTGGTGTAACGGATTAAGTCTGTTTCATAACGTGATACAAAGTCTTGCATTTTTAATAACTGTCCCATTTTCCTTTTCCCTTACTTCAAATTCTGTGCATCAGCCAGCCTGAAAGACTGCACGATTTCGTATTTTGGCGTTTTATGGAGATTCGTCCGGTAGAGCACGATCCGGTCTGCCGAAAAAGGCACCGGTTCAGGCAAATACCTGTCCAGCATGCCGGCAGCAAAAGGCCTGTCGCCGCCCCATTTCCGCGCCAGCGTAATATGCGGGTGAAACGGTCTTCGATCAAGTGAAAATCCTGCTTCAAGGCAACAGCCGGCCACCATTCTTTCGAGATCAAAAAGCGGCTGCGATTCCTGTATGACTGCCCAGAGCACGCGCGGTTCGTCTTTTTTTCCAAAAGTGCCGAAGTGGTCGAACACAAGCGGCAGCATGCGGAATGTGCCGATTTTATCTGCAATCAGCCGGTTCGCTTTTTCCAATTGCGCCTCTTCTGCCGCTCCCAAAAAAGCAAGGGTAATATGGGCATCATCGCGGTGCACCCATCGCTGGAACGGCAGGCTGCTTTTCATGCCGGCAGTTGCCTGCTGCAATTTTTGTTTGAGCGCTTCCGGCAGCATGACGGCATAAAAATAATGGTTTGCCATCGCTTTTTTCGCCCCTGTCCATCATGGTTTTGTGTTTATTTTAACAAAAACCGCCCTGCTGGTATACTGTGCAAAGCTTGGTTTCTGCCATTTTCCATGTTTTTATTTTTCAAAATCGGGTATATAAATATGTTAAGGGGGGGAGCTGGAGTGAAGATTGGCGACCATGTCATGTACAAAGGAGAGAATTGTGAAATCGTATTCATTTACAAAAGCGGGTATTGTGAACTGAAAAAGCCGTTTCTTCATCAGATTGTGCTTGCCCGCATGTCGGAGCTTGAACCGGCAGGAGAAGAAGAGGCCAGGCTCCAAAAATAGCAGGGGCTTCCTTTAACCGTTTCTCCGGCTAAAGGAATGCCCCTTCTTTTAGTTTTGCGCCCCCGGAACCGCTTGAGCCGAAAGGGCATGAATCTCCCTATCAAAAGCATGCTGCAGTTTTAACGTTACCGTGCCCGGTGTTCCGCCTGCAACGGGTTTACCGTCAATGTCCACAACCGGCATCACTTCGGATGTCGTGCTTGTAATCAGGACTTCATCCGCCGTGCACAAATCCTCTACCGTAAATGGCTCTTCACGGAAAGGAATGCCTTCTTTCCCGCAAATGCCAAAGACCACTTGTCTTGTAATTCCGTTTAAAATGAGGTTCGTTGCCGGGTGTGTCAATAGCACGCCGTCTTTCACAATAAATACATTCGACGATGAACCTTCTGTCACTGTTTCGCCGCGGTGCTGGATTGCCTCATAAGCGCCATTTTCCGCAGCTTTTTGTTTGGCGAGCACATTGCCGAGCAGGTTCAGGCTTTTGATGTCGCAGCGCAGCCAGCGGATGTCTTCCGCAAGCACCGCTTTTATGCCTTTTCTCATTTTTTCCAGCGGCCGTTCCACTTCACTCGTGTATGCAACAAACGTCGTTTCGCTTGTTTCCGGAAAATGGTGTTTCCGTTTTGCGACGCCGCGCGTAAATTGCAAATAGACAATCCCTGTATGGAGCTGGTTTGCCGCAACCAGTGCTTCCAATTGCGCCGTCAGCTGCTCCATTGTATACGGAATGTGGAGCGAAAGTTTTTCCGCGCTTGAATAGAGCCGTTTTAAATGCATTTCGCTTGTAAACAGCCTGCCCCCGTATACGCGGACCACTTCGTAAATGCCATCCCCGAACTGATAACCGCGGTCTTCAATATCAACACTTGCTTCTCCCCTGTCGACCAGGGTGCCGTTTAAAATCAGTTTCTCCATGATGCAACCCCTTTGCCTTTCTTCATTTTATTGCGGCTTTCCCGACCATTTCTGTGCTTGCTTGCATCCCGCCGGCATTGACGCTCACAGCTGAAGTCACGCGTGCTTCCCGGCCAGTTCATAAATGGACTGTGCATAAATCGCCGTTGCTTTGAGCAAATCTTCCACATACATGTACTCATCTTTTTGGTGCATGACATCTTCGCGTCCCGGGAAAAGTGCCCCAAATGCCACACCTTTTTTAAGGGTACGTGCATATGTACCACCGCCGATTGCCAATAGCTTCGCTTCCTCTCCGGTCTGCTCCTCGTACACTTTCGCAAGCGTCGTAATCAGCGGGTCATTTTTGTCAACATAATGCGGTTTCTGATCGGAAAAATGATCGAAACGCAAGCCGTCTTTTTTTAATTTCGACACAATTTTTGTTTTTCCTGCTTCAAGATCGAAAGTAACGGGATAACGCATATTTAATCCTATGCGGCCGCCTTTTTCCTGATGATAGGACATGATCCCGATATTGATCGTCAATTCCCCGGAAACTTCATCTTTGTACCCGATGCCGAAATATTCACCGCGTGAACGGCCGAAGAACTGGTTGAGCGTTTTGATGAATTTTGCCCCGGCACGGTCAAGCGCCACACTGTTTAAAAATTTTGCCAGATAAAGCCCCGCGCTTTTTCCGTTTTCCGGTTCCGCGCCATGGGCCGAAACGCCTTCCAGCTTTAAAATCAAAACGCCGCCGTCCACGAAATCCTGCCCGGCAAGCCCGGTTTCCTTCTGATAATCCTGGAATTTTTGCAAAAGTTCCGTCTGCTCGCCGTGCGCGACAAGGCGTGCCTCCGCATAGTCCGGCACCATATTGTAGCGGCGCCCCGATTCAAAAGAAAGCAGTTCCGCCTGCTGCGGGTCTTCCGTTTTTTCCGGATCCTGGATAATGTCAAAATCGGCAATCCCTTTTTCCGCATAAATGATCGGGAAGTCGGCATCCGGCGAAAACCCGATGGCCGGCATTTCCTCGTTTGCAAAATAGGCGTCCATGCATCTCCAGTTGCTTTCTTCATCTGTCCCGACAATGAGGCGCACCCTTTTTTCAAGTGGCACCCCGAGTTCTTTTACAATTTTCATGCCGTAATAAGCCGCCATTGTCGGGCCTTTGTCGTCGCTTGAGCCGCGCGCATAAATTTTCCCGTCTTTGACTGTGCCGCTGTACGGGTCAACTGTCCAGCCGTCCCCCTCCGGCACTACATCGACATGCCCGAGGATCCCGAGAATGTCTTCTCCTTCCCCCATTTCAAGGTGGCCGGCGAGATTTTGCACATTTTTCGTTTTGAACCCGTCTTTTTCACCGAGATCGAGCATATATTGGAGCGCCTCCCTGACGCCTTGCCCGAGTGGTGCTTCTTCCGTTGCATTCGCTTCATCGAGAACGCTCCTGATCTGCAAAATCCCTTTCAGATCGCGGATCAAATCCTCTTTCCTTTTTAATACTTCTTCCATCCAGTGGATATCGGCCATTTTTGTCGCTCCTTTATGTTGTCATTCGTTCTTTATTTTACTTCTTTTTCCATTGATTACAAAATGAATTGATATCTTTTGCGGGCGGGGGATGAAAGACAAAACTTTGGCCGGCAAACGGCATTTTGTCCTTCATCGGAGGGATGAAGGACAAAACGTGGTGCCGGAACCGTCGAAATGTCCTTCATAACCGCGATGAAAGACAAAACGTGGTGCCTGGACTGCCGAAACGTCCTTCATTGGCGTGGTAAAAAACAAAATACCAGCCAATCCGACCTGTCCGATTGGAACGGGCGCCCAATTAGACAAAATTGCCAGTCACTACACGCCAATTGTTCCATTAGCACGCCTAATCAGAAAAGCAAACAGCAAAATGTCTTTCATCGGGCTGGCAAAGGCCATACCTTTAGCCGGATTACAGCAACCCAGGGAAAAGGGTGGTGAGAAGAAAGCGCTATCATTAGTGGTTATAAACTTAGCAGACACAACATATGGTGTAAACAAGAGCTGATATATTTGTCAATTCAGGCAAAAAGATGTACAATATAATTGACTGACATCTTAGAAAAAATTTTAGAAAAAGGAGTTGTCCGAACGGCACGCATATTCCTGTAAGCTAAACACATGTTGTAAAGCTGTTTGTCGTCTTTGTCTTTGGAAAAAAGATGAGGGAGTGGTATTTTGAAACCATCAACAGACCGTATGCTTACTCGTATTAAGTCGATTTATATGTTTATTAAAGAGAAAGGGACTGTGACAACCCAGGAACTGGTAGATGAGTTCGGCATCACTCCTCGCACCATTCAAAGAGATTTGAATGTGCTGGCATACAACGACTTGGTCAAAAGCACACACAGGGGGATTTGGACAACAACCAGCAAAAAAGTTAAGATGTCATCTTAGAGAAAGAAACAAATTGTTTTTTTGGAAAGCGGCAGCGGAGACATGCAGTGCCGCTTTTAGCATGTTTAAGAGCCTTTTATCCCCGCCATTTTCTTTTACCACAACGCCATCTCACAAGTTAAATGCGCCTCACCCTTATATCCGTTTTGCCTTCCCTGCACCAACTTTTTACCCAAATATGAAATCCTGCCTCCATCTATTAAACCCTGACACCGGGCACCTATCCGCTAAAGTGGGATTCAGCTTTTACTCCCGCTTGAAAACCCGCCTCCACGCATTAAACCCTGACACCGGAAACCTATCCGCTAAAGAGGGGGCAGCTTTTTACTCCCGTTTGTAGCCCACGGCTAAACGGTTGAACAACCGAAAACGCCAGGAAGTCCAGCTTTTTACCGCAGCTTGCAATCCCGCTGTCACGATAAAACAGCCAGATACACAACTTTATCCCGCGTCTTGCCCGCAAGCCAGCTTCCTGCCGCACACACCCCGTTTCCTTACCGCATATGCAACCTGGCCTTCACGCGTTGAATCCTTACGCCGAACAGCTTGTCCGCAAGTTTCGATTTCAGGCCAAGGTAGGCATAAACAACCGCACCGGCCGCGGCGCAAATCGTGACAATCAGCAATGCCTGCCACCTTGAAGAAGGCGAAAGCACAAGCGTGAGCCCTTTATATACGGCACCGGTCACCGCCAGCATGACGGCATTAAAAATCAGAATCAAGATCGTGCGCCGGATCACTGCCCGATACGGATAGGCTGCGAAAAGTTTGATCACAATAAAGCTGATCAGAATCGACGCTGTATAACCGATTGCCGTGGCGTAGACTGCGCCGAGAATCCCAAACATTTTGATCAGCGGGATATTCAGGCTTAATTTTAACAAAAGCCCGACGAGCAAGCTTAAAATCGTCCAGCGCTGCTCATTGATCCCCTGCATGATCGCCGCCGTCACGGAATAAAGCGAGAACAAAATAGCAACCGGCGCATAATGCATCAGCACGCTGACCGAGACGGCGTTATCCGTATTATAAAAAATCGCAAAAATAGGCTTGGCCAAAAGCGACATCCCAAGCGCAGCCGGCACCGTAATAAAAAGCAGCACCTGCAATGTCTGGTCAACAGATCGGACGAGCATATCGCGCTCCCTTTTTGCGAAAGCTTCCGTAATCATCGGAACAAGCGTCATGGAAAAGGCGGTCGCAAGGGAGACCGGAATGATGACAAGCTTGTGCGACTGGAAATTCAACATCCCGAGCTGCGTCTGCCACATTTTCCCGAGCCCGACCGCTTCCATACCGCGCTTCACTGTCAGCTGGTCAACCATTTGGTAAAGCGAATTGGCGATCCCGACAAATACAAACGGCAAAGCAGAAAGGATGATTTCTTTATACAGCGTGGGGATCGAAACATGCATTGTACCTTTGTCCTGTTCAAGCAGCCGGTCAAGATGCGGTTTTCGTTTGAACCAGTACCAAATGAGCACAAACAGGCTCGCCATCCCGCCGACAAAAGCCGCAAATGTTGCCGCGCTGATGGCGGACACGATGCTGCCGTGAAGGATATGCAAAATCACGTAAGCACCGATCAGCATAAATAAAATCCGGACAACCTGCTCCACAACCTGGGAAACAGCAGAAGGCCCCATTGACTGGTGCCCCTGGAAAAAACCGCGAATCAGGCTCATCACCGGAATAATGATCAGCGCAAAACTGACCGCCCGGATCACCACCGTCACATCGGCTTTTGAGAAAACCTGCGCTTCCTGCTTGCCGGCCATCGCCAAATCCGTAAAATACGGGGCAAAAACATACATCACAAGAAAGCCGGCAATACCGGTCACAATCATTAAATACATGCTCGACCTGAACAGCTTCCGGCTGACCGCATATTCTTCCAGCGCATTGTATTTTGCCACATATTTTGCGACAGCAAGCGGGACGCCTGCCGTGGAAATGCTGATAAAAATATTGTAAGGGACATATCCGAACTGATAGAGTGCCTCCGGTCCCGATCCGCCGATAATCGCATCAAACGGAATCACATAGAATACCCCGAGAATTTTCGAAATGATCGTCCCAAGTGTTAAAATAAACGTGCCGCGCAATAATTTTGAAGACATAAAATCCCTTCCCGCCCGAAATGATCTTCCGGCCGCCCCTGATGCGGACGGGCCTTTTTTCACACACTATAATGTAGTGTACCGCGAACATACCCGCTTGACAATTTTTTTATGAAGAATTTTTTTCGCGGACAGGCGGCGGGATGGATGGCAATTGGGGCTGCAGCTGCCATGGATCATATTTTACAATCGTGTGGACGAAAAAAATCCGGGCCAGGCAACCCCGCTTTATTTATGGTATAAAATCATCGCCGAAAAACAGTAAATCTGGTCGTCGTCCTCCGGCTCCACCATGGCGGCAATATTATATTTGACATCAATGAGCTGGTCTTCGCTGATTTTTTCCAAAAACGTATTCATGCTCTCCTCAAGGTCTTTCTCATGTTCACAATCAAAAAGTTTAACCTGTACCATTGTGGCCCCTCCCTGTTTTATTTATTTCTATTATCTCCAATTTCAGAACATTTTAATCAGGCGCTTCGATTTTTAAAAAATTGATTGTCCAGTAATATAACCATAAGTAAAGCAGCAATGATTTCATTTTTTCTGCCTGAAACAGCGCGCGGGATAAATATGCCAGTCCCGCCCCTGCCAAAAGTGAAAATAAAAGAACCATCTTTTTTCCCCTTTTTTGTGGTTGATAGTCCTAGTTTGCTATTTCACAAACAAATTATGAATTTCACGCATAAAAAATGGGGCTTACGGCCATTTCACCGTAAAGCCCCGTTTTCCGGAAATCCATTAGTTTGCCACAATGTTGACAAGTTTGCCCGGCACGGCAATGATCTTGCGAATCGTTTTTCCTTCCGTAAACTCTTTGATTTTTTCATCCGCAAGCGCGAGTTTTTCCATGTCATCGCGGCTCATGTTGCGGTCGATCTTCACTTTGTTACGGACTTTGCCGTTCACCTGGAGGACAATTTCCACTTCATTGTCGACGAGTTTTGAAGCATCAAAAGAAGGCCATGCTTCATATGTGATCGTGCCGCTGTGGCCGAGTTTTTCCCACAGTTCTTCGGCAATATGCGGGCAAAACGGCGACAGCAGCTTGACGAAGCCTTCCACATACGTTTTCGGTATGACTTCCGCTTTATAGGCATCGTTGATAAACACCATTAATTGCGAAATGGCCGTGTTAAAATGAAGGGCATCGATATCTTCCGTCACTTTTTTGACCGTCAGATGATACGTTTTTTCAAGTGCCGGATTGGCCTTGTCCTGGATTTTTTCTGACAGGCTGCCGTCTTCATTCACAAACAGGCGCCAGATCCTGTCAAGGAAGCGGCGGGAACCGTCAAGGCCGTTTGTCGACCATGGAATCGAAGCATCCAAAGGGCCCATGAACATTTCGTACAGCCTGAGCGTATCTGCCCCGTGCGACTCAAGAATGTCATCCGGATTGACGACATTGCCGCGCGATTTGCTCATCTTTTCATGGTTCTCGCCAAGGATCATGCCCTGGTTGAACAATCTTTGGAATGGCTCTTTCGTCGGCACAACGCCGATATCGTACAAAAATTTATGCCAGAAGCGGGCATACAGCAAGTGAAGCACCGCATGCTCAGCCCCGCCGATGTAAAGGTCAACCGGCAGCCATTTTTTCAGTTTTTCCGGATCGGCAATCGCTTTGCGGTTTTTCGGATCGATGAAACGGAGGAAGTACCAGCAGCTTCCTGCCCATTGCGGCATCGTGTTTGTTTCGCGCCGGCCTTTTTTCCCTGTTTCCGGATCCACAACATTGACCCATTCTTCAACATTTGCAAGCGGTGATTCGCCTGTTCCGCTCGGTTTGATTTCCCTCATTTTCGGAAGTATGAGCGGCAGCTCTTCTTCCGGCACGGCAGTTATGGTCCCGTCTTCCCAGTGGATGACCGGGATCGGCTCGCCCCAGTAACGCTGGCGGCTGAACAGCCAGTCACGCAGGCGGTATGTCACTTTTTTCTGCCCAATCCCTTTTTCTTCAAGCCATTCGATCATGCGTTTAATGGCTGCCTGCTTGCCCAGCCCGTTTAAAAACCCGGAATGGACGTGTTCGCCGTCGCCGGTATAGGCTTCTTTTTCAACATTGCCGCCTGCGACGACTTCTTTTATCGGCAAATTGAATTTGCGGGCAAATTCATAGTCGCGTTCGTCATGGGCCGGCACCGCCATGATTGCGCCTGTCCCGTAGCTCATTAATACATAATCGGCAATCCAGATTGGCATTTTTTCGCCGTTGGCAGGGTTCACGGCATATGCCCCTGTAAATACGCCGGTTTTTTCTTTCGCAAGGTCGGTCCGTTCGAGGTCGCTTTTTGACTGCACCTGGGCAATGTAAGCCTGGACCGCTTCGGCCTGCTCTTTCGTTTTAATTTTATTCACAAGCGGGTGTTCCGGCGCAAGCACGGCGTAGGTCGCCCCGAACAGCGTATCCGGGCGGGTCGTGAAGACGGTGAACGTTTCATTTGTGCCTTCAACCTGGAATGTCACTTCCGCCCCTTCCGAACGGCCGATCCAGTTGCGCTGCATATCCTTAATGCTTTCCGGCCAGTCCAGTTCCTCGAGGTCTTCAAGAAGGCGGTCCGCGTAGGCGGTAATTTTCAGCATCCACTGGCGCATCGGTTTGCGGATGACCGGATGCCCGCCGCGTTCGCTCTTGCCGTCAATGACTTCTTCGTTTGCAAGCACGGTTCCGAGCTCAGGGCACCAGTTGACCGGCACTTCATCAATATAAGCAAGCCCGTTTTTCCACAGCTGCAGAAAAATCCACTGCGTCCATTTATAATATTCCGGATCAGATGTGTTGATTTCCCTGTCCCAATCATAGGAAAACCCGAGCGCTTTGATCTGGCGGCGGAATGTATGGATATTTTGAATCGTGAAAACAGCCGGATCATTGCCGGTATCAATCGCATACTGCTCAGCCGGAAGCCCGAATGCATCCCAGCCCATCGGATGGAGCACATTATACCCTTGCATCCGTTTCGCCCGCGAGATGATGTCGGTCGCCGTATATCCTTCCGGGTGCCCGACGTGGAGGCCCGCCCCCGACGGGTACGGAAACATATCCAGGCAGTAAAATTTTGGTTTATTTTCGTCTTCACCGGCACGGAACGTTTGATGTTCTTCCCAGTAATGCTGCCATTTCTTTTCGATTTTCCGGTGGTCAAAACTCATGACAGACTCCTCCTTTTTTATGTATCGACATTGACAACAAAGCAACACAAAAAACCTCCCATCCCACGAAAAAGGGACGAGAGGGTTCTCCCGCGGTACCACCCAAATTAGTGCAAGCACTCACTTTAAGTCCTTAACGCGGAATACGGCAAATACTAAAACGGGTTCATATTTGCAACTCAAAGGCGAGTTCACGGGGTTCCCTGATTGGCTTGCACCTCCCGCCAATTCTCTTGTTTCAGTGCCGCCGTTACTGCTCCTTGTCAACGTTCTTCTATCGTTTATTCAATTTATATCCTATTTTACAGAAATTCATTCCCGGTTTCAACATTATTTTCCTGCCACCTCAGAATGCGGTTTTTTTGCGAGCGGGCGGTCATACAACAAGGCCAGTAAAAGGGAAACGGCGAGAAAGAAAATGAGCAATCCGAACAATGCCTTCATGCCGAATGCATCTGCGACAAACCCGCCTACAACAGGGCCAATCATTCTGCCGCATGTTGCGACACTGTTAATGATGCCCTGGTAAAACCCTTCCCGCCCTTTCGGCGAAAGCGTATTGGCAACTGCGGGCACAGCCGGCCAGACAAGCATTTCCCCGACCGTTAAAATGCCCATTGCCACTGCAAAACCGGGAAAATGCCCGGCAAAGGCAACGACAGCGAATGACAGCATAAAAATGGCCGTCCCAGCAACAATTTGCTGTTTTACTTCCGGCAAGAACCGCTTTAAAAACGGCAAAAGGAGCGGCTGGCCGAGCACGATGATCGCGCCGTTCAATGTCCAAAGAAAGCTGTACTTGTTCAGCGATATATGAAGCGTCTGCGTATAAGTGGAAATCGTAGCCGTCCATTGCGTGTACGCCGTCCATGCCAGGAAATAAGCAAAGCATAATATGATGAGGGATGCCACTTGCGCCCTTCCTGCACTTTTGGCAGAAACAGCGGCTGCTCCCGCATACCCAGCATGTTTTTCGGCAATATTCCGGTAGCCGAAGATGGCAATCGCCATAAAAACGAGAAAAAGTGCAAGATTCGCTGCAAAAATAAGGTCAATGGAATAAGAGGCAATCACACCGCCCAGCGCGGCACCGAGTGCAACCCCGATGTTGTTGGCGACATAGATGGCATTGAACGCTTTTCTCCCTCCGCCTTTCCAAGCCGCGCCCGCCATTGCAAGGATCGCCGGGCCGATCATGCCGGAACCGAGCCCGATTGCGCCGAGGAAAAATACATAATCCGGCCAAGCGTGGTTCCATGTCAAGCCGGCAAGCGCAACGGCGGAAATCAGGCCGCCAAGCAGCACGGAACGATAACCCCCGATTTTATCATGCAAATAGCCGCCCAAAAGACTGCCGATGACGCTTGTAAAATGATTCAGCATGAGCACGAGCCCGGCGATAAACAGCGATTTGCCGAGATGATCGTGAATATAGATTGAATTTAACGGCCACAAAAAAGAAGCGCCAGTCATATTGACAGCCATGCCAATGACGAGCAGCCACACAGTTTTTGGCAAAATGAATGCCCCCCTGCTAATGAATCGGTCAAAGGAAATTGTAGGGATTTTTCCCGGCAGTTACAAGCATTCTTGCAAAATATAAATATTATGGCAATTCCCGCCCTCTGTTTGCGCCGCCATTTGCATGGAAAGCGGGATAAGGCCCGTGCCTTATCCCGCTTTCATGAATCCGGCCGGCTTTACTTGCTGTTTTTCCCAAGTTGCCGTGCCGAAACCGTTCCCATATTCCCGTTGTTCACGCCGGATTTTGCGCAGGAGTATCTTGCCTGGCTTTTCTGTTTTGCTTATCGGCAATTTTGCTCCCGCAAGCTTCGTTTTTGCCGGCAATTACATGGTCGGTTCATGTTCCTGCAAAATCATCTCGTTTTGCAGCTGCTGAATCACAAGGCGCATACGGTGGAGGCGCTCGCGCTGCTGGGAATTGGCACTGATCGCCAGTTTGCAAAGCTCGTTATAAGCGTCTTCCAGCTCTGTTAACGGCTCCGAAAAATCATAATAGCCGTAGTTTTCCTGGCGGTTGCCTTCCGCAAATTGCTCACGTGCCGATTGAACGGCTTGCTCGCATCGGTTGATACAATTTTCGACTGCTTCCCGTGTGGCCATCACGATTCCCCCTTTATGCTTTGAAGCGTACAAGCTTCATTTGTATGATGCCCCGTGCAGAAAAATTGTTTCCCCTGCGCATTGGGAGTTTCTTCCGGACAGCAATTCCGAATCCGCCCACCTTTGCACCTGCATCCGTTCATGGTAAAATGCAAAAGAGCGCGCTGCAGAAAGACGGTTTATTACCATTTTGGCGCGCGAGCCTGCATGTCTGAAGAATAAGAACGATTTTGCCGTGTTCATTCCGGCATTCCTGTTAGAATGGAAATTTGATGTAAAACATGATTTTTAACGTGTCACTTATGCCTTTTTACGGTAAAAAAGAAACAGGCGTTCAACTTCCGCCTGTAGACCAATCAAAAAATGGAGATGTTGCAAAGATGAATATGCTTCCTGTTCTTCCATTTGCCCATTCACTGTTGGAAAAAGCCGTGAAAGAAGGCAGTTTTGCCATTGATGCCACGGCCGGGAACGGGCATGATACCGTTTTTCTCGCCAAACGGGTTGGAAAAAGCGGAAAAGTGTTTGCTTTTGATATCCAGCCGGAAGCGGTAAAACGGACAAAGGAACGCCTGGAGAAAGAAGGCCTCGTTACGCGCGCCGAACTTTTCTGCACCGGCCATGAACATGCCGGCGAATGCATCCCGGCATCGCTGCACGGCAAAATCAGCGGAGCGGTGTTCAATCTTGGCTACTTGCCGGACAGCGACAAAACGGTCATTACCCGGCCGGAGTCAACCATTGCCGCACTCGGGCAGATTTTCCCCATGCTTGAAACCGGCGGGATCATCGCAGTTGTGGTTTACCACGGGCATGAAGGCGGCGCATACGAACGTGACCGGCTCCTCGATTATGTAAAACAGCTCGACCAGAAAAAGGCGCATGTGCTCCGGTATGAATTCCTTAACCAGGCAAACCATCCGCCTTTTCTCATTGCCGTCCAAAAACGGTAACAAAGCGGACGGGTACGAATCCCTTTTTTCAATCGCGTATAAACACGGCCGGCTCCTGGTTAGCAAAAAGCCCGGACGGAAAAAATGCATGTGCTCCGGTATGAATTCTGTAACCAGGCAAACCATCCGCCCTTTCCCGTTTCCATCCGCCGGCTTATTTTACAATTGTTTTTGCCAGGCTGGCCGGGATCATGTTTTTGATGGCGCGGTACATTTTTCCGTTAACATAAAAGAATAAACTGATCGAGCCGGCAAATTTGATCATTTTCCGCGACAATTTCTGAACGTTCCGCTGCTTCCTCACCTTTTCATCTGACAAATAAACAGCCAAAAGCCCCCGGTTAATCAGCTTATGGAATTTTTCATTCGGAAGCCGGGCCGTATGTTTATCCGCCTCCTGCAAGAAATGCTTCAGCCGCTTAAACAGCTCTTCTTCTCCCGGGTAATAAAAACAAAAATTCAAATCCCCGCCTTTTTTGTCTTCGTCCTGGTCGATAAAATAATCCAGCAAAATATGCAGCCCCTGAATATAAGGAAAATACCCGTCACGGATAATTTTCGCATATTCAGGGCGGAAATCATCCCGGAGCGCATAGGAAACAAGGCAGAAAATCCCGAGGGTCGAGCCGGAACAGGCGGAAAATTCATACCATTCCATATCCGGAAAATCCGCCTTGTAGTGCAAAAACCATTCCTTTAGCCGCGGCACCCGTTCCTCTACGCGCACATGTTTATGTACCTGCAGATCCGAATAATAACGGCAAAGTTCCAGTAAATAAGGCTGAATGGCTTTATATTGGGGGATGCGGCTCAACACAACCTGGCATGTCCGCACGAGTTCATGCAAATAACCGCCGTCATCCTGGTCCTGCCTGTGCCGGTAATAATTTTTCAACGGTGCGCCGACCGTAAGCGCATCGGACATGGACTCGTGCAGCGCCCGGAAATCAACCGGGTCAAGCGATGTGCTGCGGTCGCATAAATTATCAAGATAGTCGCTGATCGTCTGGTATGCGACAATAAACCGGAAAGCCGCTGTCCGCTCTTCCATTGCCAAAAGGCCGAGAATCGACCCGCCTTCGCAGTGGAACGTTTTATGCTGAATGCTGGCGAGCGCCTGTGTCTTTAATTCATCATTGGGAATCCGGCGTGCCTTTTCCCGCCAGTAATGGAGTTCATGGTGGACAGCCGGCATCACCCGGCGGTAAACTTGCGCCATTAATGAGATCGGATAGGATGGGATTGTCACAAGCGTCACCTCATTCTAATATATAGCCTAACGTGCGGAGCCGGTTTTCCACAAAATTTTTCGCATAAAGGAAAACATCTTCCCTCTCCGGTTCATTGAAAATTTCATGGTAGCATTTCGGCCATTCTTTGTATAATTTTTCGGACACGGAAGTTTGGTTAAACCAATTCACGACAGCTCCCTTGTCCACAATTTTATCACTTCCGGCCTGCATGACAAGAAACGGGACGTCCGGCAGCCGCACGGTATCCATGTGTGCCTGCCGCATGGCTGCGAGCAGCTCGCGGTACCAGCGGACAGACACTTTTGTCAGCATCAATGAATCGTTGACCGCCTGCATTTGAATATCCTTATTCCGTGTTGCCATTTGCACGGTCAGCGGGCTGTTAAAGCGGAGGCCCGGGGCAATCCGGTTTAACCCGATTGAAAGCAGGCCGAGCAGCTTTGAAGGATACTGGACAAGCCCGAGGCACGGCGAGGAAAGCATAACCCCCGCAATTTTCAGATGTTCCTTCTCAAGCAGCCGGATGACCGCCAGCCCGCCCATGCTGTGGCCGAGGAGAAAAATCGGGAGGTCGAACTGGTATGCTGCCGTCACCCACTCTTTTATCTCTGTTGTATATTCATCAAAGGAATCAATATGCCCCCTTTTTGCTCTCGACGTCATCCCATGGCCGGGAAGATCGCCCATCACGACATGATAGCCGCTTGATCTCCACATCTCAATCAGCCAGCTGTAGCGGCGGTGATGTTCCATCGCGCCATGGACCATAACGATGACTGCTTTTGGGTTTTCATCTGCTTCCCATTTCCACATGTTCCTGCCTCCTTCAAAACCTGCGAAACCATCCTGCTTTTATTTTACCCATAATCCTTCTGTTCTGAAAAACATATGCCATTTTTAACTCGATTTATTCACAATTTGTTCCCAATTCTTTAAGATAAAAGAAAAGATCAAAAATAGGAGGGTACGAAATGATCTATGCTTACAATGGAAAAACCCCTTTGATTGCGCCGACTGCTTATATCGCAGACAATGTGGCCATTACGGGGGACGTTGAAATCGGCGGCCAGTCCGGCATCTGGTTCGGGACCGTCATCCGCGGCGATGTCGCACCGGTAAAAATCGGGCAAAAAGTGAATGTCCAGGATAACTGCGTCCTGCACGAAAGCCCGCAAACGCCGCTCATACTGGAAGATGAAGTGACGGTCGGCCACCAGGTGATTTTACATAGCTGCCATGTCCGGACAAAAGCTTTGATCGGCATGGGTTCAATCATCCTTGACGGCGCCGAAATCGGGGAAGGCGCTTTTATTGGCGCCGGCAGCCTTGTCACGCCCGGGAAAAAGATCCCGCCGCATACGCTTGCATTCGGCCGCCCGGCAAAAGTGATCCGCGCGCTTACCGAAAAAGATATCCAGGATATGCGCCGCATCGTCCGTGAATATGCTGAAAAAGCGCAGTACTATAAAAATGCCGCCGGGCGCTGACAAAGGTTAACGGCGGGCACCGGCAGCCGCATTGCTTTAAGCCGCAAACAGGCGAAAAAAGCATGATAAAAATAGGGCCATACTGCTAACCGGGTTTAAAAACCGCCGCGATGCAAAGCTTGCGGGCATGTGCGAAAAAAAGCGTTATACGATAAAGGGCCTGCCCCCGTTTCCGATTGATTACGGAAGCGGGGCCAGACCCCCTTTTTTCTGTTACAGAGAAGCACCCGTAGGCCGCCCTTGTGCTCCTTTTTGAAAACCGTACTTGTCTTCCATATACACGGCATGCCACAGCATGAAAATCAGCACGGTCCAGATTTTCCGGCTGTAATCCAGCTTGCCTGCACAATGGTCTTCCAGCAGTCTTAATACATATTGTTTGTTGATGATATCGTCCGTCGGGCTCGTTTTGATGATCTCTACCGCCCAATCATGCATTTCATCTTTCAGCCAGTGGCGGATCGGAACCGGGAACCCGAGTTTTTTCCGGTTCAGCACATGGTCCGGCACGATGCCTTCCACTGCTTTTCGCAAAATATACTTCGTTGTGTTATGGGACGTTTTTAAGCCCGCCGGAATTTGTGAAGCGACCCGGAACACTTCTTTATCCAAAAACGGCACACGCAGTTCAAGCGAATGGGCCATCGTCATCCGGTCCGCCTTCAGCAAAATATCGCCGCGCATCCACGTATGGATATCGATATATTGCATCCGGTCAACCGGGTCGTAGCCTTTCGTTTCATCGTACAGCGGCTTTGTGATATCGCGGTAGTCAAGGCTGTTGTTATAAGTCAACAGCAAGTCGCGTTTTTCTTCTTCCGTGTACATTTTCGCATTGCCGATATAACGGTCTTCCATTGGCGTGACACCGCGTTCGATAAAGCTCTTTCCTTTTACCCCTTCCGGCAGCACTTTCGCCAAAGCCTTCAAAATTGATTTTCCGGCAGCCGGAATTTTATCAAAAACTTCAAGCGACTGCGGTTCACGGTAAATATTATAGCCGCCGAACAATTCATCCGCGCCTTCGCCGGACAGGACAACGGTCACATGCTTTCTTGCTTCGCGCGCCACAAAATAAAGGGGAACACAAGCAGGATCTGCGAGCGGATCGTCCATATGCCAAATAATTTTTGGCAGTTCTTTCATATATTCCTCCGGCGTGATCACATAGCTGATATTTTCAACACCGAGTTTTTCCGCCGTTTCTTTGGCAACATCGATCTCGCTGTAGCCATCACGTTCGAATCCGACGGAGAATGTTTTAATGCCCGGGTGGAACTGTTTTGCAATCGATGCCGTAATCGAGGAATCGATCCCGCCCGACAGGAACGCGCCAACCGGTACATCGCTGCGCATATGTACCTTTACGGAATCGATAAGCACATCGCGTACTTCTTTTACAAATTCGTCCTCGCTCTTATGGACCGGGTGGAAGGAAGCTTTCCAGAACTGTTTGATTTCCATCGGTTTGCCGATTTTTTTCATAAAATAATGGCCCGGTTCGAGTTTTCGGATGCCACTCGTCATGCTGAAAGGTTCCGGCACAAATTGATAGGTTAAATAGTATTGGACAGCATCATAATTGAGTTCCGGTTTTTCCATGGCAAGCAAAATGCTTTTCTTTTCGGAACCGAAATACATTTTATCGCCGTCTTCATAATAGAAAAACGGTTTAATGCCGAACGGGTCGCGCGCGCCGCACAGCGTTTGTTCCTGCTTATCCCAGATCGCAAATCCGAACATCCCGCGCAGGCGCCCGATTGCTTTTTCGCCGTAACGGCTGTACATGGCAAGGATGACTTCCGTATCCGAATTCGTTTCGAATGCCATCCCTTCTTTTAATAATTCTTCACGCAATTCAACATAATTATAAATTTCGCCATTAAAAATGATCCAGTACCGTTCGTTTTCGTATGTTAAAGGCTGGTGCCCCGCCTCGATGTCGATAATGCTCAGGCGCCTGAAACCGAACTGGATATGTTCGTCTTCATAAAAGCCTTCATCATCCGGGCCACGGTGCTCGATCATATGGTTCATCTGTTTAAACCGTTGCCTGTCTTCGTCTGATAATGTAACGGGATGGTCATGGACGCAGCCAATAAATCCGCACATGTAAAAAGTCACCTACTTTAATCATTTCGATATACTTCTATTGTAAATTTATTTCTTGAAAAAACAAATCCATTTCCGCCAAAATTTGACGGCCAAAATCTGCACATGTAATATAGTTTAGCATGTTTTCCGGCAGTTTGCAGGGATTTTGTTAAAAAAGGGACATACAGGATTTCTAATAAATGGGCCGGACCGCATCATCCAAACTTTGCGCCGGTCGGTTCTTATGCCCGCGTTGCAGACGCTCATCATAAGCGCCCCGGTTCTGTTCCCGGTCTTTCTGTCAAACAGCCCCATCCGTTGTATTCTCTGCCCCCGCATGTGGGCGCTTCCCGTCACCGGCGTTTTATCCTCCGAATGCCTCCCTTATTCCCCCCGCTGCATGAAAAAGAGCGGCCTGTATACCAGGCACGCTCTTTTTCCCATTATTTTCCGATATGATTGCGGACGAATTCATTCAACGCCCCGGCTTTGTCCGTTTTTTCCCAAGGCACATCCAAATCATCGCGGCCGAAATGCCCGTACGCAGCGGTCTGTCTGTAAATCGGGCGGCGCAAGTCGAGCATTTTGATAATGCCGGCCGGGCGCAGGTCAAAATGGGCTTCAACCGCCTCGATCAGCACTTCTTCCGGAACTTTTCCAGTCCCAAACGTATCGATGGAAATGGAAACGGGCTTCGCCACCCCGATCGCATACGCAAGCTGTACCTCACATTTTTCCGCAAGGCCGGCCGCAACAATATTTTTCGCAACATAGCGGGCGGCATAAGCAGCGGAACGGTCCACTTTCGTCGGGTCTTTCCCGGAAAATGCGCCGCCGCCGTGGCGTGCATAGCCGCCGTACGTGTCGACAATGATTTTGCGGCCGGTCAGCCCGGCATCCCCTTGAGGGCCGCCGATAACAAAGCGGCCGGTCGGATTAATCAAATACTTTGTATCCGCATCGAGTAAGTCTGCCGGCACAACCGGTTCAATGACGTATTTTTTCATATCCTCCTGAATTTGCCCGGCACTGATGTCAGGATTATGCTGCGTTGAAATGACAATCGTATCAATCCGGGCAGGCTGGTTGTTCTCATCATATTCAACTGTCACCTGTGTCTTCGCATCCGGGCGCAAATACGGGATCACTTCATGTTTGCGGAGTTCAGCAAGACGGCGGGCAAGCTTGTGGGCAAGCGAAATGGGAAGCGGCATCAGCTCTTCTGTCTCATTGCAGGCAAACCCGAACATCAGGCCCTGGTCGCCGGCTCCGATTGCCTCAATCTCTTCATCGCTCATCCCGCCTTCGCGGGCTTCCAAAGCCTGGTTAACGCCGCGCGCAATATCCTCGGACTGTTCGTCAATCGATGTCAAAACAGCGCAGGTTTCCGCATCAAAACCGTATTTCGCGCGCGTATAGCCAATCTCTTTAATGGTCTTGCGCACCACTTTCGGAATATCCACATATGTATTGGTGGAAATTTCCCCCGTGACGAGCACGAGCCCTGTCGTGACGGTAGTTTCGCAGGCAACGCGGGCATTCGGGTCTTTTTCTAAAATGGCATCCAAAATGGCATCGGAAATCTGGTCGCAAATTTTGTCCGGATGGCCTTCCGTCACCGATTCCGATGTGAACAAATGCCGTCCTTTTAACATCCGCTTTTCCTCCTTATATGGTTACATATTGGAAACGGTACTCATACCCTAAACTCGATTCATTTTAAGTACAAAGCCAAAAATAAAAACCTTTCCCATTCATATGAGTGGAAAGGTTTTGACTTCAATCAATCGCGCCTTTCACTCTTATCGTTCAAGGAAACATTCCTTGCTGCAGGTTAGCACCTTTGCCTGGAAGTCAAGCGGCAGCTGCGTTGCGAGCGCATTGCCTGTTCCAGAGGCGGGTTGCTGGGTTTCATCGGGCCCGTCCCTCCACCAGCTCGGGATAAGAGTATCCGTTCAAAGTAAAATCATACGCAATTTAGCAGGCGCTGTCAATGCTTTTTTCACCATTTGCCCTTTTGCCCCCTGCATTTTTCCCGGAAAAAAGTATGTAATAAACGGATGAATATGTTATACTGATATCGTTTAAAGCGAAATAAGTTATTCAAAGGGGCGGTTTATGAAAATGGATCTGATTGGCGCTTCTGACGATTTAAAGTTTTTGTTGTCGGGGGAAAATGTGCGCATGCAGCTTTCCGTGCCGCAATTAATGGAAAAAATTATTGAACGGAAAGAAGCTGTGCTGACAACGGAAGGGGCCATTTCTGCTACAACAGGAAAATACACAGGAAGGTCTCCGAAAGATAAATTTATTGTCGTCGACTCCGAATCAAAAGACCGTGTCGACTGGGGCAAAATCAACCAGCCGGTATCTCCCGGCGTGTTCAACAGGCTCTATGAAAAAATGGTCCGGCATTTAAAAGGGAAAGACGAAATTTTTGTGTTTAAAGGTTTTGCGGGTGCCGATCCAAAAAGCCGCCTTCCGATCCAGACCGTGAATGAGTTCGCCTGGCATAATTTATTCGCGCATCAATTGTTTATCCGGCCGGATGCGGAGGAACTCAATCAACACGATGCGCAATTTACCATTCTTTCCGCGCCGCTGTTTAAAGCAGACCCGGCGCTTGACGGCACGAATTCCGAAGCGTTCATCATGATTTCACTTGAACGCCGGATGATTCTGATCGGCGGAACGGAATATGCAGGCGAAATGAAAAAAAGCATTTTTTCCATCATGAATTATTTGCTGCCGCAAAAAGGCATCCTTCCCATGCACTGCTCCGCCAATACCGGGAAAAACGGCGATACGGCCCTGTTTTTCGGCTTGTCCGGGACCGGGAAAACGACACTTTCCGCCGATCCGGAGCGCGCGCTTATAGGGGACGATGAGCACGGCTGGTCCGACAGCGGCGTCTTCAATATTGAAGGCGGATGCTATGCAAAGTGCATCGGGCTTACAGAAGAAAAAGAACCGCAAATTTACCGGGCAATCCGGTTTGGGACCGTACTTGAAAATGTAGTCGTAGATCCGGTGTCCCGTAGGCCGCAATATGGCAACAATGCACTGACGGAAAATACAAGGGCTGCTTACCCGATTGAAAACATCGGCAATATTGCCCGTTCCGGCATGGCCGGCCATCCGTCAACCATTATATTCCTGACGGCTGATGCGTCCGGTGTCCTGCCGCCGATCAGCAGGCTGACAAAAGAGCAGGCCATGTACCATTTCTTAAGCGGTTACACTTCCAAACTGGCCGGCACCGAACGCGGCGTCACGCGCCCGGAAGCTGTGTTCTCCACTTGCTTCGGCGCGCCGTTTTTGCCGCTTGAGCCCGCCGTTTATGCGGAAATGCTCGGAGAGAAAATTGGCAGGCACAACGTCCAGGTATTTCTTGTCAATACCGGCTGGACAGGCGGCCCGTACGGAACCGGTTCCCGCATGAAATTAAGCTATACGCGGGCCATGGTCCGGGCTGCGATAAACGGCAAACTGAAAAATGTGGAAACGCGGCAGGATGATATTTTCGGGCTGCACATCCCGGCCCGTATTGAAGGGGTGCCGGAGAAAGTCCTTTATCCGCAAGATACATGGGTGGACAAGCGGGCTTACCGTGAAAAAGCGTTCGAACTTGCAGCCCGGTTCAAAGAAAATTTCCGGCAATTTTCATCAGTGCCGGATGATATTGAAAAACTCGGCGGCCCGCTTATTTAAGCATAAGCGGGAGCCCGGCTAAAACCAGGTACTTGCCTGGACGGCGCTGATTCCTTCCTGCACTGCCCATTGGTGGTGGGCGCCGGCCATTTTTTCCGCAGCCTCGTGAAGGTTGAGCCATTCCAGGTTATGGCTTCCTTTGCGGGGCTGTCCCCATTTTCCTAAATAAAACAGGCCTTCATCCATGGACCGCGCGCCCGTTTCCTGTGCCGCTTTGCCTAAAAAGCCCGCGATTTCAAGATCCGCGCCGACTGTCCGCATCAGGCAGGCAAGTTCAGATTCCCCGCGGCTGATTTCCCCGCCCGGCAGCCTGTAGCCGCTGCCCGACGGCACCACCCCGACTTTTTCTTTTTTCGCATCAAAAATGACGGCATATGCGCCGCAAGCTTTTTTGTAGCCCGTTTCCATCTTTGGCATTCCTCCTCCTTTTTTAGCAAATGCAAAAGCCGGCCCCTTTTCCCTCAAGTATTCCATTGTGGCGGACGCTTGGGCCGGCCCTTTTTAACGGCTTTCCGAAAGAAATCTCCCATCCTCAAGGAATGTGAAGGTGCGAATCGCACCAATGAGTAGGTGGGAGATGAATTTCGGTTGGCTTTAGCCAAAGTTATTTTTCCAATCCTTTTCTCAACAATTCTAAGATTGCGGCTGTTCTAGTTGGAATCCCATTTTCTTTTTGATATTGCTCCAATTTTTCTAATATCGTCTTAGGCATACGAATTTCTACACGTTCTTTCTCTTCTCTCATGATTATCACCTCATATTGATTGTACGGATTTTTTACGATATAATCAATATATACGAAATTTTTCCGCACAAAGTGAGGTGAATTGATATGGCCAAGCAAAACAAAGCTTTCAAGTTTCGTTTGTTACCAAACAAAGAACAATCCGCATTATTAGCTAAGACATTTGGTTGTGTTCGCTTTGTCTACAATAAGATGTTAGCTGAACGCAAAGAAACGTATGAAAAGTTCAAGGATGATAAAGAATTGCTTAAAAAGCAAAAGTTTCCGACCCCTGCAAAATATAAAAGTGAATTTCCATTCCTAAAAGAAGTGGATTCTTTAGCTTTGGCAAATGCACAAATGAACTTACAGACTGCTTATAAGAATTTCTTTGAAGGAAATGCGGATTTTCCAAAGTTCAAAAATCGTAAAGCAAAACAATCCTATACAACTAATATGGTCAACGGAAATATTAAGCTAGAAAATGGTCATATCAAACTGCCAAAAATCAAAAAGCCAATAAAAATGAAACAGCATAGAGAGATACCTGCTGATTATAAAATCAAATCTTGCACTATTTCTAAAACAAAGACAGGCAAATACTACATTTCAATTTTGACAGAATATGAGAAAGATATTCGTCCAGTTAAAATACAGAAAGTTGTTGGTTTGGATTTTGCTATGGATGGTCTATATGTCGAGAGTGAACAGGGTAAGAAAGCCAATTACCCACGTTACTATCGGCAAGCCTTAGATAAATTAGCAAAAGCACAACGAATTCTTTCTCGGAGAAAGAAAGGTTCTGCACGTTGGAACAAGCAACGACTATATAAGATGAACTTAAGTTTTTGACATCTCTAATCTAACAAGCAGCCGGTCAATGACTTCTTGGCTCTTTTGGCTGGCTTGTTTCATAAATTCCGCCACGTGGGAGCGAATTTGGTAAAATTTGCTGAAAAAGACGTTGTTTACGACATCTTGCTTTAGCCACTTCCATAATCCTTCCACTGGGTTCAACTCAGGGCTGTATTTAGGAAGAAAAACAAATTCCATTCGTGGATTTTCTTTCAGGAAATCCTTGATAATTTGTGATTGATGCACTTTGCTGTTGTCCAAAACCATTACAATTTTACCTTGCGGGTATTTACTTAAAATGAGTTCTACAAAACGTCTAAAGGCCAAGGAATTACTTTTTTCTTCTTCATAGTGCGTAATTTCGCCGGTTTCATAGTTTATGGCAGCGAACAGCTTTGCACCCTTATGCTGGCCGTATGTTTTGATTTTTCGCTGCTGTCCTTTTGGGAACCAGTTATACTGCAGAGCCTGATAAGCACGGATGAATGCCTCATCTTCGAACAACAAGTGATCGATGATCCCATTCTCCAGTTGCTGTTTTAGCTTTGGGAAAGTGACTTCTTTGAATGCTTTTTGCTCTTCAGGATCTGCTTTTGCCAAAGTATATGTGGCCTTTGTATAGCTAAACCCAAGCCGGTGTAACATTTTAGAAACGCCCCTTGGGGTATACGACTGTTGAAATTCACGCTGGATCCAATCGGCGATTAACGGGAGCGTCCAAGTGTATTTTGCTTCGAACCCAACTTCTGCAGGGGTTTTGTTTCTAATGGTTTCGGCCAACTGCTTTTGTTGATCTTCCGTTAATTTCTCAGGTTTACCTGTTGGTTTTTTCATTTGAAGGCTGGAGATTCCTCCTTCTTCATAAGCATGACAGTAATTCATGACCGTTTGCCGGGTACGTCCTATAATCTTGGCAATTTCTGGATAAGTCCGGCCTTCTAAATGTAACAGCACAGAGAGATAACGCTCATAAAGACGTTTATCCCTTGTGTTTTGCATAGCGTTTCGCAATTGTTCAAGTTCTTGATTCAACATTTTTTCTCCGCCCTTTTTAGGATAGTTACAATCTATATACCCAAAAAAGGACCGAGGAAGTGAGCAAAAATGATTAATTCGTTTTATATAGTAACCAAAATAAAAACCCCCTCAAAACAGCCAAGTTTAATTAGGGCTTGCTGAACGAATCAAATTTTAGCTTGTATTCGACTTGTCACTAAGCCATGCCAAAATATTCGTCCAGCAAGCTCTAATTATTTAAATTATTACATATTTAGCCGCATTTTTGGGGGGGGAATAGTTAAATTATCACGAAAAATTTTTACTCCTCAGAGCTGATCCCTATTATATCGAGATCAAAAATTCAGGCAATGCAATGGTACAGAAACTTATGGAAGTTCTTTGCCCCCATGGCTTATCCGGGAAAAACAGCCGTGAGGGGAAAGTTGTTATCGAGTCTTTCCGCAAAAGCCTGAATGCTTTCTGTTAAAAAATATCCGGATACAGAAATGACCCAGCTTGACGGTCCGTTGAAAATGAACTTTGATGAAGTGAAAACCTATGCGGATGGAGTCGGCCCGAGTCTGAATCATTTGAGTGAAACTTTTGTCAAACACGCACACGATAACGGGCTGTCCGTTCACGTTTGGACTGTAGACAACCAGACAACCGGGAAACGAAATAAAAACTGCAAAAATGGCAAGTCGACGCCATCTTCGCAGATTTTACGCAATTGGTGAAGGAATAAGATAAAGGCATTTTCGCGCCACACCATTAGTCGGAAACATTTTTTGTTCAATTTACACAATAATCAGGACTTGACTTCCAAAGCCTCACTCAAGGGGATATTTTTTATTTTGGCAGAGGCTCTTAAAAAGGCTGCCACTTTAATTTCACTGCTTCTTTGAAACGATTCTCCACCTCTTGCCAATTGACAACATGCCACCAGTTTTCAATGTATTTCTTTCTTTCATTTTTGTATTGGAGGTAGTAGGCGTGTTCCCATACATCCAGAACAAGTAGCGGTATGACATCCCATTGGCTGAGATTTTGATGTTTTTCAGCCTGCAGAATTTCAAGCCGCCTTGCACGTGGGGACCAGACCAATATGGCCCATCCGACACCTTCCACCTGATTTGCTGCCTCTGAAAAATGTTTTTTAAAATGAGCAAAGCCACCAAACGTTTGCCGGATTGTTCTCTCTAAATCTCCCTTCGGCTCCCCTCCGCCATTGGGGCTCATTATATTCCAAAAAAGGGTGTGCAAATAATGGCCGGCACCGTGAAAAGCAGCTTCTCTTTCCCATGCTTAAGGAGCCCGTAGTGATTGGTTGCCCGGGCTTTTTGCATTTCTTTTTCTGCTCTGTTTAAACCATCCACATAGCTTTGATGATGTTTATCATGATGCAGCCTCATTATTTCACGCGCGATATAGGGTTCCAATGCATCATAAGCGTACGGAAGCGGCGGAAGGGTATGCCCGCCAATTGGCACCACATCCTTCAGGGCCGCTGCACCGCCATTTCCATCCGGCTTAGCAACACTGCTTTTTCCCAAAAAAGAATTGAATTACGTATACAATTTGTTCGCCCGGTTGTAAATATCCGCATCCTGCAAAGGTTCTTTGGTTGAAAGAAGTTTTTGGAATTCGCGGAGATTTTCCTGCCATTCATCCAACCTTTCTTTCTGGACGTTTTCCCGCAATACATCTTCAGATTTATGAAAAGTCTTTGCGATCTCTTCACTCCACTGTTTTAATGACGCATGATATTCTGACAATGAAGGCCCTCCCCAATATTAGTCGTTCATAATATATGCCGGATAACGGAAAGGTTGAATGCCTTTCAAACATTCAATCGTGCAAGAACAGGATGCTGATTGCACAAGGGCGGAACCGCTTGATCTTTTCATCGAGATCGTTTTGATAAATGGAGATTGTTTTTTCATTAAATTGTAGAAAAGGAGAGCAGAAAGGATATTGCTATTTTTAAAAAAAAAAAATACCATTAGCCTTGGTATATGTTGGTAAGCGGGGAGTATTCATATAGAAAGAAGGTTCATCACATTTTGGACACACATTATGTTCCATCAAGATTTAACGTATTATCTTGTACGGATGATCATGGCATGATTTTATACAATAGTTATACAGGAGCTATTGTCAGTTTTTCAGAAGACGAAAAGCCCGAAGTCATGGCTTGTCTGAAAAGGGCCGGGATTACGGAATTGGATTCGGATGTTAAAAAGTCTTTATATGATCATGGTTTTATCGTTCCCGGCCATGTGGATCAAAAACGGAGGGCATTGTTCCTGCATGAATCCATGCACCGAACAGATATGATGCACCTGATTCTGTTGGTAACGGAAGCCTGCAATTTCCGCTGTACATACTGTTATGAAAAATTTGAGCGCGGGAAAATGAAACCCGGGATTGTTAATGGTGTAAAAGCACTCGTAAAAGACAGGGCCGGCACATTGTCAAACTTACATATCAGCTGGTTCGGCGGTGAACCGCTGTTGCAAATGCCTTTAATTGAGGACTTGTCCCATACGTTTTTATCCATTGCGCAGGAAAACCAGATTCAGTATTCTGCCGATGTTGTCACGAATGGCTATTTTTTAACAAAAGAAGCATTTGAAAAATTGCTTTCCTGGAATGTCCGGCAGTTCATGGTGACCATTGACGGTGTTGGTGAAATGCATGACCGGACCCGGCATCTGGCTGGCGGCGGCGGTACTTTTGATCAAATTATCGAAAACCTGAGGGCGGTAAAAGAATGTAGTGCGGATTTTGATTTCACGATCCGCGTGAATTTCGACCAGGAAAATATAAAGGAAATCAGCAATCTGATTGCCTGCTTAAAAGCCTACTTTGCACATGATAAGCGCTTTGGCCTCTTTTTCCATCCGGTGGGCAGATGGGGAGGGGAGCATGATGATGAACTTCCGATTTGCAACCACATTATTTCCAATCAAAAGATTTGGGAATTTACCGAAGAAGCTGTCGATGGAGGGCTTGGCATGAGTTCCCTTATATCAGGATCCATGATGCCAACTGCTTCCGTCTGCTATGCAGCCAAACCAAATTCATTTGTGATCGGTGCTGACGGACAATTATATAAATGTACGACCTGCCTTGATGAGGAGATCAATAAAGTGGGCAAACTCCATGAAGATGGTAGCTTAGCAATTGATTTTGACAAACTTGCCACATGGGTAACATCAGGAGAAGAAACCGACTCCGGCTGCCAGTCATGCTTTTTCCGGCCGGCATGCCAGGGAAACCACTGCCCGTACTACCGGATGCTAACCGGAGAAAAACCTTGTCCCTATGAAAAGAAAAATATGAGAAAAGTATTATCTCTGATTTGGAAAGACAGTTTACAAGAGACATAATACCGTGTTCCGGCAATATCCGTCTGATTCATCTGAAGCGGTGAAAGGTGGTGAGAAAGAATGAAAGTGATTCGTCCTGCAAAATCTCCTGTTGAAAATGCTGCATCCGGCAGAATTATGAAATCCATACCGGGAAACTTAAAATAAGTTGGTTCCCGGCCTCAATGGGTGCATTATCTGTATCATATTGATGCAGTAAATGTGTCCAATGTAAAAAAGAAACCTGTTACAGCAGAATCTATGTCTGACAGGTTTCTTTTTTATAATTTTGCAGTCAAACAGGAAGAAAAAGAGTTTAAACACTGATTCAAGTAACGGCGTATGGTGAGGAGATTCATGTACCTATCGTTTATCTTGTTTGCAATTGGTCTGCTGCTGCTGAATCAGGTGTGTAGGGGAAATGGGATGACGCGCACTTTCACTTAAGTGTATGCTGACTGGCTGTTTATTGCAAAATTAAAGTGCAGAGATGTGCAAAATTTCTATGCAAATGGTTATGCAGAGGGGCTTTACATGGAGGGGTAGCCATGATAACCTGTTTGGGTTTGCCAAATCTGTTACAGCTGGCCGCTTGGCAAAAGAATCATGGCTGCAGAGGCTCCATGTCAAGCCCTTAATAGCGAGAATTCAGATTGAATTTTTATGCGGTATAAACGAATTTATATACTGCAATACTCTGCACTTTTTTCTTGCAAAAAACATCTTCGGCTTTTGCAGAATATGATCACATCATCAGCGTAACGGACAAATCGGTGATTTCTTGCTTCCATTTCTTTATCCAATTCGTTTAACATTACATTGGCAAGAAGCGGACTTAGTGGTCCTCCTTGTGGAACACCGAAATCATTTGTTGTCCTTACCCCTTTGATCATAACACCTGCATTTAGGAATTTATGGATTAAGGAGATTACACGTCCGTCGTGAATTGTTTCACTCAATATCTGGATAAGCTTACTATGGTTTACCGTGTCAAAGTACTGTTCTAAGTCCAGATCTACTACATACTGGTATCCTTCATTTACATTCCTTTGGCACTTGAGAAGTGCCTGATGTGTACTTCTATGTGGTCGGAAACCATAGCTATTGTCTGAAAACTTTCTTTCATATATAGGGACTAGGACCTGCGAAATGGCTTGTTGGATGACTCGGTCCACTACCGTTGGTATTCCAAGTTTCCTTGTTTTTCCGTTGTCTTTTGGTATTTCTACCCTTCTAACGGGTTGGGGCTTGTATGTCCCATTTCGAATGGAGAGGACGAGTTCCCTCTGGTGTTCAGTTAGGTATGCCAAAAGTTCACCTGTTTTCATTCCATCGACACCGCCCGCACCTTTGTTTTTCTTTACCTTTTTATAGGCACGGTGCAGGTTATTACTTGAAAGGATTCGTTCAAGCAACCATTCGTTCTGTCTGTTGGTGTTAGTGGTGTTGTTTTCGGTTATCCTCTTGAAACTATGCCCTCTGTCATATCCTTCCTGTTCCGCAGTATCTTTTTGACAGCAGGTTTCTTCCTGTTTTCTGCATTTGTTCGTTTCTTCGGTAACTTTCATTGACTTCCACTTCCTTTAGTTCAGCCCTTCCTTCGATGCCCCAGGCATCTCCGTACTATGGCTTCTGCTGACTTCTCACGGCAAATCTTGTTTCAACCAGGTTTCATACTCTGTTTCCACCTGTCCGTGAGACCTCCCGTGGTAAGGTGATTCACTTTCATTCCATGTACCCGCACCATTTACGTTTCCACATCCGGATAGCTTTTGGGCTTTGACTTGTTCAGCAGCCTTACCCTGTGAGAGTACGCCTAATGATGTTCGTGTTCCTCGGGTCAGAATTTTGCCTCCAGCTTCCTTCAGATTCCATCTCACGATGGACACCCTTGCTCTTGGCTAATGGTTGGTCGCTACCTACCCCCATAGCGGACTTACACCGCCTAGCGAATCGCCATGCACGGCGCACTGAAAAAAGCACGGTTTTGATACCGTGCTTTAGGTTCATGAATGGTTTTCTTCCACCAATTTCTTATGGGCGCTGCTTCCTACCGTTTTGGCGGCTGTAGCAGGATTCACTTTAACGGGATACTGATTTTGCAATTTGTATGTGACAATACGTCTGACGGATTCGTCAATTCGTGACTCCTTGATTTCCCCGGAGCGGACAGCGGAAAGAATGCCTTGGTAGACGGCTTTCTGATGTCCATATTCATGGCAGACAAGCAAAATGTCGACGCCAGCTTTTACTGCTTCCTTCCCCAATTTCTGAAACGAATAATGATTGCTGACGGCGCCCATTTCGAGGTCATCGGATATGACAATGCCCTGGTATTTTAAGCGATCCCGCAAGAGACTCTGGATAATGGCAGGGGAAATGCTTGCCGGTTTCACCGCATCGTAAGCGGGATATTTCACATGGGTGACCATCACGAAAAATCGGCTGCCGTTTTCATTCTGGATCATTTTTTTGAATGGGACCATGTCTGTTTGTTCCAGTTCCGTGCGGCCGGCCTGCACCGTTGAGGTATCAAGATGCGGGTCGGTCTTTGCCCGGCCATTGCCGGGAAAATGCTTCAAAACAGCTGTGACACCTGCATCATTAAGCCCTTTTACAGCCATTTGCCCAAACTGGTACGTTTTAAGCGGGTCGCTGCCAAATGAGCGGCTGTCCTGATCTGATACATCAAGGACCGGTGCAAAATCGAGGTGGATCCCCATTGCAGCCAGCTCGCTGCCGTTTATTTTTGCGATATTGTAAGTGCCCCGTGCAGTGGCCGACTTTCCAAGTACTTGTTGGGATGGGATTGGCGAAACTTTGCTTCTCATCCGCAAAATTTCTCCCCCCTCTTGGTCAGTGCCGAAAAGGAGGGGGAGGTGATGGGGCTGGCCGGCTGCGGCGGTATGCTGCAAGGTGTTGCTCAGTTCAGCAACTTGCTTTGGCGATTGCATATTGCGGTCAAAATAGATCACACCACCAATTTTTTGCTCCCGGATTAAGTTGTTGATAGCGTAATCTGGTTTAGTACCGTAAAAGCCAACCATCATCATTTGCCCGATTTTTTCTTTTAGTGTCATCTTCTTGACAAGTGCATCAGCTTGCTCGCTAATATTTACCGGATTATTGTCCGGAGTCCTTTCAACTTCTGACGCCACCGGTTTTTGCACCGTTTCTTTCGCGCGTGCCGGTTTCGGGTTTTCGCTTTTTCTGCCGTGTTGTAAGGCTGCGACCACCCCTGCAACCACAATCACACAACATAATAAAAAAGAAATTTTTTTCATGGTTTCAAGTTCTTTCTACTTAATTTGTTTGCTTAATGCTGGAGTTGCCTAATTTCCATTCGCCGTTTTCTTTAACAAGGTTCCATGTGCCCTTAAAATGCTTGACCGTTTTGTTTCCGTCTTTTTCATCAGTTGAAACGAGATAGATGCTGGCCGTTGCCTTGTTGCCGTTGATCGCGTCGACACTGACGGTTACATCATTGGAAACATTGCTTTCAACGCCGGATTCCCATTTGTCAAAATCCATTTTTGACTGGCGTTCAGCGGAGAACATATCGTATGCTGCATAATAGGAGCCATTTGAAATATCCGTGTAATGTTCTTTGATCGTGGAAATGATATCAGCTTCATCCGTATCGCCTGACCCATTATTGCTGTCACCAATGTCATCCGCGAGCGATAAACCTGGAAATGTAAAATCAACCTCGTCCGTATCATCTTTAATAGTAACCGTATTGCTTTTTTTCGAACCAAGGTTGGTATCGAGTTTCGCGAAAAGTTTCATCGATCCGTCTGTTGAAACAGGACCGAACGTATCGATATCACGCAGTTTTTTCCCTGTACTTTTATCATTGACATACAAAACAGCGTCATCGTAATCGGAATAAATCGTGATCATCTTGCCCTCCAAGTCAAGATCGGCTGTCAGATTTTGGTTTTCAGCCTCGCGCGGATCCAGTTCATCCGAATCCGATACCGTTGTATATGTGCTTGGGCGTGTCGCCTTCACTTTATGAATGGCAGGCAGATATGGGCCGTATGTATATGTCTTATCCTTTTTTATTTTATCTTGTTTTACGTTGTCAATATAAACTGTTGCGTTGCTCCGGTTGCTTCTAACTTTAATAAAAAGTGGTTTGGCTCCAATGCCGTAGCGGTCAAAAATCAGCCACTTTTTCCCGGCCTTTTTAACCGAAAAAAGATCGTTTGATTTGCTGATATTCGTTCCGCTTTCTTCCATAGAAGAAGCTTCACTGCGGAGACTTTTGGACAACGATAAAAACATGTCTGGGTTCTTTTTATAATAGTCGATCACTTGCTGGGCGGAATTTTTATCCGCTTTTACCTCGTTTTGGCTATTGTTCAGTATCGACGCGACCTTTTCCGCCTGGTTCTTTTGAATGGCTGAGATAAATTGCTCAGCGGTTTTGGAAGGCTTGCTCATGGCCTGGACAGTTTTAAAACCGGCAAAACCAAGTGCAAGGACCAGGACAACGGCAAGAGCCACCCATTTCGTATAGGGCGGCAGCTGTTTCAGTTTTGCCCCTGTATTGGATCTCGTGCCCGTTTCTTCTTTACGAAGCTGGCTACTCTCCCCGCTGGCAGCCGCTGTTTCCCGTTTTGAAGCTTCAACAGACGCACCGCAGTGGGTACAAAATGTCTGGCCGGGCTTTAGTTCATGCCCGCATTGTTTACAATAACGCATAATCCTCCCCCTTTTGGATGAATGTAGATTTAGGACTTTTTATAAGGATATCTACCAATATATTACATGATTTGTTACTTTTCTACCATAAATTTTTACAGTTTTTTTTATAAATTTTATCTTGATTTTCAATTTCTTTCATATTATGGTAAAGAAGAAACAATAAAAAATAGGAGGCACATTTATGGGGGAGATTCAAGAAAGAGTAGGGGAAGGATTGAATAAGATCCAGGATCAAATTTATCAAGGCAAGAAAAAACTGCAAACTGTACAGCAACTCAGCCGCTTGCAAAAACAAATGCAGGAGACGGGTGCCAAGCGTGCGGCATACATCCTCCAGCTGGGCGAAGAGGCCTATCGGGAAATACGCAACGGCAGTCGTGCAGATCCAAAGTGGCTGAAAATGGCTAAACCAATTGCCGCTCTCGATAAAACTCTTTATCATATCAAACAAGTTGTCCAGGAATTAAATGGCGGATCTGAGCAAGGTTTTTCCTGTCCGAATTGCGGCGCGCCGCTTACGGTTCATGATAAATTTTGCGGGTCGTGCGGTGCCAAAGTCGAGTTGCAGAAAAAAGAGAAATCTGCCACAGTAACCTGCCCGTCTTGTGAAGAACAGAATATAGCCGGTGCACATTTTTGCACTTGTTGCGGAACGAAACTTGAACCGGCCCAAGAGGGGGAAGCATGACAATGTATTGCAGAACATGCGGTACTGATAACCCTGAATTAAACAATTACTGTTGGTGGGACGGCACAGTTTTAGAGAACGAGGCCCCGTCTTTAAAATTTGTCCAATCCGAAACGCGTTTCTGCTCAGGCTGCGGGCACCCGATTGAAGAGGCCGGACAATATTGCCCGCATTGCGGTACGGCGCTGTTTCATTATGAAGCTTCAGCAGTGGCCAGTTTGAACAAGGAAACACCGTTTAAGAGTGATGAACGCGCAAAATTTAAATTGCAGGCATTTTCCACCGGTTTTATAAAAAAAGCCATAATTCCCGCAGTCCTTGCTTTTATCATCATGTTGGCATTATCCGGTATCACCGCGTTCATTACGCGGACTTCTTATCAGGATCTTTCTGCAATTTTACAATCCGATGAGCTGGAAGATTTGCTTGGTCAAACTGATATCTCGAAGCATCCCTTTATTTTCAACTATCAAAATACCGTGATGTCCGCTCATGCCGCACATCCGGTGTTTTCAGTGGAGGGCGAGGGGAGCGGCGTCGCATCGGGAAGCATTGAGTTTGCCTATGCTTTCAATTTCTGGCTGCTCTTGCTGATCCCGATTATTTCCACATTTGCAGCAGGGGTTTTCTATCAGCGGAAACATGGAACGGCTACCGTTGCTGAAAAACTTTATCCGGCGCTTGCCATTGGTGTTTTTTACACTGTTCTGGCTGTAATCCTCAGTCTGTTTTGCCGGAATACATATGAGCCGGTGGCCGGGGCTGCTGTCAAATTCCATTTACATTATGCGGTATTTGGCCTGATCGTGGCATCCCTTATCATTGGTTGCTTGTTTAGTTTGTTAGGTATGCTGTTTGCCATTGATTACCGTCATATGTTGAAACATCTTGCACGGGAAATCCCGTTTGGTGCGGAAATCTGCGAAGCCGTCCGGACTTTTGCATTTGGTCTGGGTGCCGTTACCATAATTTCAATCATTGTGGTAGCTGTAAAAATCCACAAATGGCTCGGCCAGCTCGAAATGGAAATTCCCCATTTTCATTTCAGTGTAGGAAAAATCCTTTATACTGATATACTTGCCGGCTCGCAAATGGGGTCTTATGTGTTGGGGCTCCTCCACTTTGCACCGCTCCAATACAAGTTGGGAACGGAAGGGCAGCATACTGTTTCCTATTCTTTACTCGGCGGGCTGAAGGGGACGGGAGATTATGGCGGATTAACGATGCTTTTGACGGGTGCGCATGATTTTTCCGTTTGGCTTTGGATTGCCGCCATTATTCCAATTGGATTGCTCATATATGCTGGGTGGAGACTGATGAAAATGAATGGCTTACTTTCTTACCGATCGATTGCCGTTTTGAGTTTGGTCTATAGCCTTTGCTTGTTTATGCTGATGCTGGTTGTCCGTTTTTCAGCAGAAGGGACATATTTGGCATCCTATCAATTCTCGTTTGGTTTATCGCCGTTAAGAGTATTTATTTCCAGCTACATATTGTCGTTTGCCAGTGTGCTTGTCGGCAGAGCCATTTATCTTTCTATATAAAACGAATTAATCATTTTTGCTCACTTCTTCGGTCCTTTTTTGGGTATATAGATTGTAACTATCCTAAAAAGGGCGGAGAAAAAATGTTGAATCAAGAACTTGAACAATTGCGAAACGCTATGCAAAACACAAGGGATAAACGTCTTTATGAGCGTTATCTCTCTGTGCTGTTACATTTAGAAGGCCGGACTTATCCAGAAATTGCCAAGATTATAGGACGTACCCGGCAAACGGTCATGAATTACTGTCATGCTTATGAAGAAGGAGGAATCTCCAGCCTTCAAATGAAAAAACCAACAGGTAAACCTGAGAAATTAACGGAAGATCAACAAAAGCAGTTGGCCGAAACCATTAGAAACAAAACCCCTGCAGAAGTTGGGTTCGAAGCAAAATACACTTGGACGCTCCCGTTAATCGCCGATTGGATCCAGCGTGAATTTCAACAGTCGTATACCCCAAGGGGCGTTTCTAAAATGTTACACCGGCTTGGGTTTAGCTATACAAAGGCCACATATACTTTGGCAAAAGCAGATCCTGAAGAGCAAAAAGCATTCAAAGAAGTCACTTTCCCAAAGCTAAAACAGCAACTGGAGAATGGGATCATCGATCACTTGTTGTTCGAAGATGAGGCATTCATCCGTGCTTATCAGGCTCTGCAGTATAACTGGTTCCCAAAAGGACAGCAGCGAAAAATCAAAACATACGGCCAGCATAAGGGTGCAAAGCTGTTCGCTGCCATAAACTATGAAACCGGCGAAATTACGCACTATGAAGAAGAAAAAAGTAATTCCTTGGCCTTTAGACGTTTTGTAGAACTCATTTTAAGTAAATACCCGCAAGGTAAAATTGTAATGGTTTTGGACAACAGCAAAGTGCATCAATCACAAATTATCAAGGATTTCCTGAAAGAAAATCCACGAATGGAATTTGTTTTTCTTCCTAAATACAGCCCTGAGTTGAACCCAGTGGAAGGATTATGGAAGTGGCTAAAGCAAGATGTCGTAAACAACGTCTTTTTCAGCAAATTTTACCAAATTCGCTCCCACGTGGCGGAATTTATGAAACAAGCCAGCCAAAAGAGCCAAGAAGTCATTGACCGGCTGCTTGTTAGATTAGAGATGTCAAAAACTTAAGTTCATCTTATATAGTAGTGGCTAAATTACATGAGAAAGTGGCGAACCAACGCATGAATTTTCTTCATCATAAGTCAAAAGAATTAGCTTCTAACTTTGATGCTGTCGTGATTGAGGACTTGAACATGAAAGGGATGTCTCAAGCCCTTCACTTTGGGAAAAGCGTTCATGATAACGGCTGGGGAATGTTCACTACTTTCTTAGCGTATAAGCTAAAAGAACAAGGGAAACAACTTGTGAAAATTGATAAGTGGTTTCCCTCCACTAAGAAGTGTTCATGTTGCGGCAAGGAAAAAGAAATGCCATTATCTGAACGTGTATATAAATGTTCTTGCGGCTTTGTATTAGATCGCGATCACAATTCAGCAATCAATATCAAAAATGAGGGATTACGCTTATTAGCGTTATCATAAGTAACAAAACTCTTGGAACAAGAGGGTTAGCTCGGTCAGTTTTCGTTGGCTAGTAAAAGCAACGATAAGTCGAGAAGCCCCCACTTCAATCAAACCGTAAGGTTGATAAGTGGTGGGTAGTTCACTCGCTTCGGCCTGTTCCTTTTTCCAGCTTCAGAAGCCGGCCTTTTCTCTTACGATTAGTATTTTCAATCTTGCCCATTTCATCCCGAAAAACCAGGCTGGCGGCGCACTTGCAAGGCGTGTGTTGCGTCTGCCAATATTCCGCCGCCGGATCCGTTTTTTCTCCGCGCTACTCGCAAGCTGATCCAGTTCCGTTCACCAGGCATGGCCCTTTGGCCGGATCCCGGCGTTCTCCGGTAAAATCAGCCGGGCATTGCACTTGTAAAATTCCCTTCCGCCCGTCCTGATAAACCAAACAGGCGCCGCGGATCATGGTGCGGCGCCTGTTTAATTCGGCGTGTTCAAAGAAACCAGTTCATAATGAACGATCGTTGTATTGTTTTCCCATTCCAGTTTGCGGATGACAGCGCTCCCGCTCGGCCCGTGTTCCTTCTTTTTCCGGATTTCAACTGGCGTATCAAGCGGATACACGCAGTAACCCGGTTGCTTCAGCAAAAAGAGGTTTTGCTCAATACGCTCTTCTTTCCCGTTCGTCACGAGCATCGTATCGAGTTCCATCGGCATTCCCATTCGGCTCACCTCCGTCGTTGCTTCTATTGTATCATGTGCGGAATGCCTTTTCATCCAAACGCTGGCATCATGGACAACCCGCCGGTTTACAGGCGGCGGGAAATGGTGGCCAAGCTCCGGGAAATACCATGTTTCAACCGGTTTTCCAAGCTGTTTGAGCCCGCGTTCGAGACGAATGGCGTGTTCCACGGACACATTTTGATCCTGCTCCCCGTGGATGACGAGAACGGGGCAACCAATTTGCCCGAGCTTATACAGCGGCGTCCGCACCCGGTACCGTTCTGGATATTTTTCCGGCGTGCCCCCGATCACGCGCTTCATCATTTTTCGCAAATCGACCCGTTCCGCATAACAAAGCGCAACATCCGAAACGCCGCCCCACGTGACAAGAGACGCGGCCGGCCGGGCTTGGGCGGTGCCGAGTGCCATGATGCCGCCGCGGGAAAATCCGAAAACGTGGACACGCCCGCTTACCCGCTCATGCTCCATCAATACGTCAAAGCCAAAATAGGCATCATGCATATCATCTCCGCCAAAGTCTTCATCGCCTTCCCCGCCCCGGTTGCCGCGGTAAAAAGGCGCGAAAACGATAAACCCTTCCGACGCAAACTCGCCGATCCTTGCAGGCCGCACCATGCCGACGCTTTTGATGCCGCCGCGCAAATATAAAAACCCGTCATAAATGCGCCCGTCATCCGGCTCTGCCAGCAACCCTTTCACTTTCAGGCCGTCCGACCAGTATGTCACCAGATACATGCGCACATGCGGATTCGGGGACGGAAAAAGCTGCTTTTCGATCACGGTCTTCAAATTGCATCACCTTTTCAGTGTTTCGTTTAATTGATCCGCTGCAAAGATTGCCTCTTTATCATGTACAATATCGCCGGGTTTATTGCCCTCTCCAAGAATGTAACCGTCAAAACGCATGCCTAAAAAGCCGAAAATATATGCAAACTGCTGGATCAGCGGCAGCCCCTTGACACGCGGCATATCCCCGCCGGCTGCAATCACATAAATTTTTTCCGACATTCTTTTTTTAAAGTCCGGAAACTGCGGATCCCGCAATGTTTGTGACCAGCGATCGATGAAGTTTTTCATCAGCCCCGACATCCCGTACCAGTAAATCGGCGTTGCAAAGATAATCGTATCGCACATTAAAATATGCTGGATGAGAATGCTATAATCATCCTCCACTTTCGAAAACCCTGAATCCGTGTGGCGTTTGTCTTCGGCCGGAAGAATACGCGCATCTTTTAAATAAAAGCGCTCCACATGCATGCCTTCCACAGCGCGTTCTGCGAGCAGCTCTGTATTGCCGCGCGGGCGCGAACTTCCGTAAATCACTGCAATCGTCATGGCTGTAACCTCTTTTATCCATTTACTTTTTACTTTCTATGCCAGTATGTCGGCCGCAGCCGGCGCCTGTCAAGCAATTCGGATTCCGGCGGTTTTCCAAAAAACTTTTAAAACCCGTGCGCTTTCAGTTAAAATAAAGGTATTGGAAAAAATTTTTAAAAAACACTGAACTGTAAAAATTATTTTGAAGCAGCAGGTTCATAAAGGAGATTGACTTTCGATGACCTATTATTTAGGCGTAGATATCGGTACAACATCAACAAAATCTGTTTTATTCGGCGAAAAAGGAAAAGTCATCAGCATGCACCATGCAGGCTATCCGCTTTACAGCCCGTCCCCCGAGGTCGCCGAGCAGCATCCGGATGAAATTTTCCGCGCCGTCATTGACTCGATGAAAACAGCGATCGCCAAAAGCGGCGTTGATCCTTCCGAAATAAAACTCGTTTCGTTCAGTTCCGCAATGCACAGCCTGATTGCAGTGGACAAAGGCGGCAAACCGCTAACCAACTGCATCACCTGGGCTGACGCGCGCGCGGCAAAATGGGCGAAAAAAATAAAGGATGAATGGCACGGCCAGGACATTTACAGGCGGACCGGCACCCCTATCCATCCGATGTCCCCCCTTTCCAAAATGACATGGCTCCGCCACGATGTACCGGAGCTGTTCAAAAAAACGTTCAAGTTTATCGGCATTAAAGAGTATATTTTTTATCGCTTTTTCGGGCAGTATATCGTCGATTATTCGCTTGCCTCTGCGACCGGCCTTTTTAATCTCCACGGCCTGGACTGGGACAAAGAGGCGCTGGATGTGGCCGGCATTACGGCAGAACAGCTGTCAAAACCTGTGCCGACAACCTTTTACCTCACCGGGCTTGCGCCGGAATATGCGGCCGAAACCGGCATTCCGCAAGACACGCCGTTTGTTGCCGGCGCAAGTGACGGGGTGCTTTCGAATCTCGGCGTGAATGCGATCGACCCCGGTGTTGTCGCGATCACGATCGGGACAAGCGGCGCGATCCGGACCGTTACGGATAAACCTGTGACCGATCCAAAGGGAAGGATTTTCTGCTATGCGTTAACGGAAAACCACTGGGTCGTCGGCGGGCCGGTCAATAACGGCGGCATGACGTTCCGGTGGGTGCGCGATGAACTGGCCGCAGCCGAAGTCGAGACGGCAAAACGGCTCGGCATTGATCCGTATGAAGTACTGACGAAAATTGCCGCCCGTGTTGCCCCGGGATCGGACGGGCTCATCTTTCATCCGTACCTGGCCGGCGAGCGCGCGCCGATTTGGAACGCGGATGCAAGGGGATCGTTTTTCGGCCTCGGCCTGCACCATAAACGCGAGCATATGGTCCGCGCCGTGCTGGAAGGCGTGATTTATAATCTCTATACGGTTATGCTGGCGCTTCAGGAAATGATCGGCATCCCGAAAAAAATCCAGGCGACCGGCGGCTTTGCCCGCTCCGATTTGTGGCGGCAAATGCTCGCTGATATTTTCAACCAGGAAGTCGTCGTGCCGGAAAGTTTTGAAAGCTCCTGCCTCGGGGCGATCGTCCTTGGCATGTATGCGCTCGGCGAAATAGATGATTTCTCGGCCGTCTCAGACTGGATCGGCGCCACGCACACCCATCGCCCGATTCCGGAAAATACTGCGGTATACGAAGAGATCCTCCCGATTTACATCCGGATCTCCCGCCTGCTTGAAGGGGAATACACCAACATTGCCGCATTTCAGCGGAAATGGGTGAAATAACAATGGCGTGAAGGGCAAAAACAACGGACACGCATGGTTTTGACGGGAGACAATGGAGCTGTGCCATTTGCTTTTGGGCCGATTTGAAATCGCGGCGCTTTTCGCAAAACCAGGTCGTCCGCTTTGCGCATGGAACAATTTAGAAGATACAGACAGGGATGGATGGAACACGGCCATTCCGCTTTAAAATTTGCGAAGGACCGGCGTTTCAACTGGCCATGGACACGCGGCAAGCGACGGTATCCTGCTCATAAAAAAGGCTGCCCCTTTAGCTGTTTAAAGGGTGCAGCCTTTTTGAATATTGCCCCCGATCGCGGACAGAAATGTGCTTTCCCGGCCCCAGCCAGGAACAGGTTCAAACGCAACATCCCGATCCGGCTGGTCTCCGGCACCGTTCTCGTTTTATCTTTTCTCCCCCAACCCGGCAAAATAGATTTTTAATTGATTAGGCGTTCACACAATCAACTCACGCGGCATAGGCTGTAAAAAAGCCCAATGAGGAGGTTGCATGATGAAAAAGTGGCTCAAATCCGGATTCACGCTTCTGCTTGCCGTATTGCTTGCATTCAGTTTAAGCGCGTGCGGGAGTAAAGGTTCAAAGAAAAAAGCATTGCAAAAAGTGCGGGTTGCCGAAGTGACGCGTTCCGTCTTTTACACCCCGCTTTATGTCGCGCTTGCGAAAGGCTATTTCAAAGAGGAAGGGCTTGATATTAAGCTGGCGACCACATGGGGCGGGGACAAAACGATGACTGCCCTGCTTTCAGGGGGAACCGATATTGCGCTCGTCGGATCGGAAACGTCCATCTACGTATACAAACAAAAAGCGGCAGACCCGGTTATCAATTTTGCGCAGCTGACGGCGACAGACGGAACATTTCTCGTCTCGCGCAAAAAAATCGGCCATTTTTCGTGGGATATGTTGAAAGGCACCACTTTTCTCGGCCAAAGGAAAGGCGGAATGCCGCAGATGGTCGGCGAATATGTCCTGAAAAAGCACGGCATTGACCCGCACAAAGACACGAAGCTGATCCAAAACATCGATTTTGCCAATGTCGCCAATGCTTATGCATCCGGCACAGGGGATTTTGTCCAGCTGTTTGAACCGACCGCATCCACAATGGAAAAAGAAGGAAAGGGTTATATTGTGGCTTCTTTCGGCAAAGAATCCGGCAAAGTGCCGTACACCACCTTCATGGCAAAGCAAAGCTATTTGAAAGAACATGAAAAAACAGCGGTGAAATTTGTCCGCGCCCTGCTGAAGGCCGGAAAATGGGTGCAAAAAACCGATGCGGAAACGGTCGCAAAAACAGTCCAGCCTTATTTTAAAGACACGAATACCGATATGCTCGCCTCCTCTATTGAACGGTACCGCAGCCAGGGCTCGTTTAGCAGCGATATGATTTTAACCAAAAGCGGCTGGAACACGCTCCAGGACATCATGAAAGAAGCCGGCGAACTCGACCATACTGTGCCGTACGACAAACTGGTCAACGCATCCATTGTGAAAAAAGCAAAATAACGGAAAGGGGGTGCGCCCCTTCAGGCGGGCAGCACATATGCGTTTTTTGACCGTTCAAAACGTCAATCACACCTATTTTACGGCTAAACAGGCCACAAAGGCGCTTGAAAACATTTCGTTTCAAATGGAGGAAGGCGAGTTTGTCTCGCTTTTGGGCCCGAGTGGCTGCGGAAAAACAACGCTGCTTTCGATTCTTGCAGGGCTTCTGCAACCGACTGCGGGGATTGTGCAGATTGACGGCAAATTGCCAGGTTCCCGGCAATCTTCCATCGGCTATATGCTTCAGCAGGACTATTTGTTTCCGTGGAAGACGATTGAAGAAAACATCATGATCGGGCTGAAATTGGAAAAACGGCTGAATCCGGCGTCAAGAAAACATACACTCCGGCTTTTGCAAACGATCGGCCTTGCCGGCACCGAAAACCAATACCCGCGCCAACTTTCGGGGGGAATGCGGCAGCGGGCGGCACTTGTGCGGACGCTCGCGGTCGATCCGAAAATCCTGCTGCTGGATGAACCGTTTTCCGCCCTTGATTTTCAGACGAAATTAAAACTGGAGGACCTGGTATTTGACACGCTGAAGCAATTTCATAAAACAGCAGTGCTTGTCACGCACGATATCGGCGAAGCCATTGCGATGAGCGACCGGATCCTGCTGTTGGCGTCAAAACCTGGCAGGCTCCATAAAATTTTTGATGTGCCAGAAGAGCTCCGCCGCCTCCGCCCGTTTGAAGCGCGGAGCCGGCAAACCTATTCCGAACTTTTCAACGACATATGGAAGGAGCTGGAGTCCCTTGAAAACAGCTGAAAATACAGCGCTCCGGCATGAAGATTACCTTGCCGCGATACGCAAAGAAAAACGCCGGGTCCGCTTTTTCCAGCTTTTCATTTTAATTGTCTTTTTCTGCCTTTGGGAAGTGGCGAGCCGTCTCCATTGGATTGACCCGCTCATTTTCAGCTCCCCGTCCAAAGTGTGGGCGTTATTGGTGGCAAAGTTGGAAGACGGCTCGCTTTACGTCCATTTGGGGATTACCGTTTTTGAAACCGTCATGGGCTTTATCCTCGGGACTGTGCTCGGCGCGGCACTTGCCGCCGTTCTTTGGTGGTCGCCGTTTTTATCGAAGATTCTTGACCCGTATCTCGTCGTCCTGAACGCCATGCCGAAAGTAGCGCTCGGGCCGATTTTAATTGTCAGCATGGGCCCGGGATTTTCTTCTATTGTTGCCATGGGCGTCATTATCTCCGTCATTGTGACGACAATTGTGATTTATACGGCGTTCCGGGATTTCGACCCAAATTACACGAAAGTGCTGCACTCGTTCGGCGCCTCCCGCTTGCAAGTGTTCCGGGAAGCCATTTTTCCGGCATCGATTCCTGTGATCATTTCCACGTTGAAAGTCAATGTCGGGCTTGCATGGGTTGGAGTCATTGTCGGCGAGTATCTCGTATCTTCAAAAGGGCTCGGCTACATGATCATCTATGGTTTCCAGGTGTTTAATTTTACGCTCGTCATGCTTTCGATGATCCTGATTGCCATTGTGGCAACCATTATGTACCAGCTTGTCGGGTGGCTGGAGAAAAAGCTGGTAAAAGACAGATGAGGGTTCCCCCATTCTTATTTTTCAAGATGTCTGAGCGCTGTTTCGACAACCCCGTCTTTCATGAGAAAACTGAATGACGGGGACTGCAATTTTTCAACAAGATCGCCTTCCACAAGCACAGGTCCATCCGTTTCCAAATAGTCATGCTTGGTTTCAAGCCGGCCGATGTCCGCGTAAAAAACCGCCTTCACAAACGGCCCGCGCACCCGATCATCGACGCAGTATTCCCCGATATATTGAAGGTTTTCCGGAATGCCGCCCGTTTCTTCATACAGCTCGCGTCGAGCCGCTTCCCGGACCGTCTCGCCCGCTTCCCTTTTTCCGCCGGGAAACTCAAGCCCCCGCTTCGGATGCCTTGTCAAAAGCCAGTTTCCGCGGTAGCGTGCGAGCACGAGCACATGCTGCGGCTCTATGGAAAAAGCATTTTTTTCAAAAATAAGTGTAACTGGGTTGCCGTTCAAATCTGTAAACCGGTACACATCAAATCCCTCCTGTTCTTCATTATACGCAAGCGGGTGCAAAAATTGGCGAAATTTTTATTGAAACCTCTTGCATTTTTCGAGGTACATCGCGTGAAAATAATCATAAAATGTTTAAAAAGGCCCCATTGCGGATAGTGAATAAGAAATAAATAAAGGAGGAGACGGCATGAGGCTAGTCGATGAATTGTTTGAGCTGTACCGGGACCGGCTGACGGGGGATGAAGAAGACTTGGACGCCATTTCTGCAGCGGTCGTCGAAAATTACAACCGGAAAGACCTGCTTGGGATTGTGCGCGAAATGAGCACAGCCGAACTGGAACATTTTATCGGATTATACATACTGGAGACACTGAAAGATAAATTTTCCGATTATGCAGGCTTTGACGCTTACCCGACAACAAAATATTTGCAGTAATAAAGGCTGTTCCGCTTTGGCGGGACAGCCTTTATAGCGGGGGGCGGCTCCATTTGACCTCCCGCTTTTTCGTTACCGTCTTCCAAGAAAGGCGTTCAGCATCCAAATGTTTTTATCGAGCGTTTCCTGGATGTTGATAAACATGTCGGCGGTTGCATCATCGCCAATCCTGTTGGCAAGCCCGATCGCTTCCTCCAATTCTTTCGCGATCATCGCAAAGTCATTGGCAGTCGCTTGCACCATTTCCTCCGTGCTTTCATTGCCGCTTGCTTCCTGTACCGATGACAATTCAAGGCTTCCTTTCAATGTCGCTACCGGATTGCCGTTTAAAGCGAGAAGACGTTCAGCCAGTTCATCGAGATAGTCATTTGCAAGATTGTACAATTCTTCAAATTTGGCGTGAAGGCTTAAAAAATTCGGTCCCTTCACATACCAATGGTAGTTGTGCAACTTTGTATAAAGCACTGTCCAGTTGGCAACCTGCTTATTCAAGATTTCCATCAATTGTTCGTTTTCTGCCATGTTTCATCAACCTCCTGCTTTGTTTGTACCCTTTTCCCGGGCCTTCAAACACCCAATCATATGTTGCACATCTTTTTTGAAAACATGCTAAAATAAACGAAGAAAGGGGCAGATCGATGCTGAAGTTCATTTTTATTAAATTGATCCGTTTTTATCAACTTGCGATTTCCCCGCTGTTCCCGCCAAGCTGCCGGTTTCAGCCGACCTGCTCGAATTACGGGCTTGAAGCGGTAAAACGGTTCGGCGCACTCCGCGGCGGCTACCTGGCAATCAGAAGAATCTTAAAATGCCACCCATTCCACGCCGGCGGGTACGATCCCGTTCCGGACCAGTGGCCGGTGAAAAAACATTGAACACCATTCGGTTGCTATTCCGCCGTACCGGTGAAAAAACAACCCCTCCCCCGTATACGTTTCCCATTTCCGGAAAACGCTACAGGTGGAGGTGTTTTTTATGGAAGAGAAAAAAGAGCAGCAAAAAAGAGCGGCGATTTCGGCGCTGATCCCGACGAACAGGCCATAAACGGCGATTACGGTATGCTTGAAACCGAAGAAGAAGACAAAAAAGATTAAGGGGCAGCATTTGCTGTCCCTTAAAAATTTTTCTTGCCATATGAAGCGGAGTTTAGTAATATATTTTTTGTGAGTAAATCGTAATCATTACGAATAAAAAAAAGAAAGGAATCGTCCGCTTTGAAAAAACTTTTTCCCGTACTGCTCGCTTTTACCATGCTGTTTGTTACGGCATGTGCAAACAAACAGGAAAGCAAGCAGGATCATAAAATTTCGGTTTATACTACCGTCTATCCACTCGAATATGTTACACAGCAAATCGGCGGGAAGTATGTGTCGGTTAAAACAATTTATCCGCCAGGCACGGATGAACATACATACGAACCGTCACAGAAAGATATCCTGAAGCTCGCCGATTCCGACTTTTTCTTTTACATCGGGCTCGGGCTTGAAGGTTTTGCGAACAAGGCAAAACAAGTGCTTGAAGGCCAAAATGTGAAAATGATGGCGCTCGGGGACCGGCTTCCTGTTCCGGATAAAACAAGTGCGAAAGCCGATCCGCATGTCTGGCTCGATCCCATTTACGTCAAGCAAATGGCCGGCATGATTACAGCACAACTTTCGAAAAAAATGCCGGAACAAAAAACGTATTTCAAGAAAAATTATGACCAGCTGGCAAAGAAACTGGACCGGGTCAATGCGGCATACAAACAGGCGGTAGAAAAGTCGGACAACAAAGAACTTGTCGTTTCCCATGCGGCATACGGCTACTGGGTAAAACGATATGGCATCAAACAAATTCCGATTGCTGGGCTCTCCACTTCGGATGAACCGTCGCAAAAACAGTTGGAAAACATCATCCAGAAAGTAAAACGAGACCATATTTCCTACATCGTATTTGAAAAAAATGTGCCTTCCAAAATTGCGAAAGTGGTCCAACAGGAAACGAATACAAAAGCGGTTTACATCCACCATCTTGGCGTCCGAACGAACGAAGAAATCAAAGCGCATAAAGATTACTTTACTTTGATGGACGACAATTTAAAAGGATTGGAAAAAGCTTTGCAGTAATGGTTTGCCGCACGCTGCAGAAACTAAAAGCGTACGGCATGTTTTAAGGGGGTGTCCCGCATGGCAAAAGATGTGTTATGCGAAGTCAGGAACTGTGTGTTCTGGGAGGAGGGCAATCTTTGTTCTGCCGAGGAAATTTACATCGTGAGCCATACAGGAACCCAGGCTGAAAACCAGCAGGAAACCGATTGTAAAACGTTTGAATCGATGTTTTCATGAAACCTGGCATGAAGGGCCATTTCACTGATCAGACACTTGAATGAAAAAACCTCGAGCTTCCAGCCGTGTGGGCTGATTTCATTTTCAAAATCGATGTTTTATAAAAAAAAACCAAGCGTTCACCTGTAAAGGCCAATTTCACTTATCGGTCATTTGAATCGAATGTCTTCATGAAAAGGTCTCGAACGTCCAGCCGTAAAGGCACTTATAAGACATTCGAATCGATGTTTTCACGAAAAAACTGCCGTCTTGTGCGGCAGTTTTTTCATATCGTTTCGGTATATGTCCGGATTTTTTTTACATAGGCGCGGTCGATCTCAAACCCGGTTCCCGGTCTGTCCAGCAGGCGGATTTGCCCGTTTTCCGCCGTGATTTCCGGTTCAATGATATCTTTTTCCCAAAACCGGCTGGATGAAGAAATATCGCCCGGAATCGTAAAGCCCGGCAAAGAGGCGAGCGCGAGGTTAAAGGCGCGCGATACGCCAAATTCGATCATGCCGCCGCACCAGACCGGAATGCCACGGGATGCACAAAGGTCATGGAGCCGGATCGCCGGATAGAGCCCGCCGACCCGCCCAATTTTAATATTGAGCGCCCGGAAGCTGCCGAGCCGGAGCGCGCTTTCCGCATCATGATATGTTACGATGCTTTCATCCAGACAAACCGGCGTCTCCAGCTGCTTTTGCAATGCCGCGTGCTCCACAATATCATCGGCGGCAAGCGGCTGTTCAATCATCAGGAGCCCGTACCGGTCGAGCCTTTTCAAACGCGGCGCATCCGCCAGCGTGTACGTGGAGTTCGCATCCGCCATCAGCGTGAGATCAGGAAATGCATCCCGGATTTCGCGGACAAACGCTTCATCATGGCCGGGCTTGATTTTGACTTTCACCCTTTTATAGCCCTCATCAACAAACGCCCCGATTTGCCGGAGCGCATCCGCTGTATCATGGCTGCCGACCGCAACGCCGGCAGCCACGCGGTCCCGTGCGCCCCCGATTAACCGCCAAAGCGGCTTTTGCTTCTTTTTCGCGTACAAATCCCAGATAGCCGTTTCGATTGCCGCCTTTGCCATATGATTGCGCCGGACGGACCGGAACCGGCCGCTCACTTCTTTTGGGTGTGCAACCGGCTTTTCCCGAAGAAGCGGGACGAGCACATCTTTCAGCATGTGAAAGCATGTCTGCACCGTCTCTTCTGTGTACCACGGGGTTGAAAATGCAACAGCTTCCCCGAAACCGGCCACCCCTTCCTTATCTAATACTTCAAGCAGGATTGCTTCCCGCTCCGTTACTTTTTCGAGCGCATTTTCAAACGGGGACTTAAGCGGCATTTTGATCACAGAAAGCGATACTTTTTCAATCCCGATCATGACGGCAGCAGCTCCAGCAGCTTCCTGCGCACCAGCTTATTCGATGCATTCCGAGGCAGCGCGGGAACGGCATACACTTTTTTCGGAATTTTAAATTTTGCGAGCCGCGTTTCGCAAAAAGCCTGCAGCTCCCTCTCCCGGACTGCCCTTTTTGTGACAATAAACGCAGCCGGCACCTGGCCCCACTTTTCGTCCTCCACGCCGATGACCCCGGCTTCAAGAATATCCGGATGGGCAAGGAGCACCTCTTCAATTTCAGCCGGATAGATATTTTCGCCGCCGGAGATAATCAGATCGGAGCGCCTGTCCAGTACGTATAAAAAGCCTTCATCATCCAGATAACCGATATCGCCGGTGAAAAACCAGCCTTCCCGGAAACTTTTCCGGTTCGCATCCGGGCGGTTCAGATAACCGATTGTCACGTTCGGCCCTTTTACCGCAATTTCCCCGTGTTCAAACGGCCCGCACACTTTGCCATCGGAAACAATCCGAATTTGCGCCGGGAATAACGGTTTCCCCGCCGACCCGATTTTTCGCAGACTGTCTTCCGGGGCAAGCGTCACGGTTTGCGAGGCCGTTTCGGTCATGCCGTATGACTGAAAAACCGGGATATTCTTTTCGGCACACGCTTCAAGCAGCGGGCGCGGCGCCGGCCCCCCGCCGAGCAGGAGGCAGCGGAAGTTCGGATGAAGGCTGTCGTGTCCGAGTTCACGAAGCAAACGCTGCAGCATGTTGGCCACAACCGACATCGTTGTAATGCGGCCGGACTTCAGCAGTTTGGCCGTCTCTTTTTCATCAAATTTTTCCATTAAATAAACCGTCATGCCATAAAAAACAGAACGCATCAGGATCGAAAAACCGCTGATATGAAAAAGCGGCACTGCGCACAGCCACGTATCGTCTTCCCGCACGCCGAGATTGAGCGCAGAACCGGCGGCGCTCCACCAGTGGTTGCCGTATGTTTGCAGGACGCCTTTTGGTTTGCCAGTTGTGCCGGATGTGTACATGATCGAGCAGACATCCCCGAGTGCAAACTCCGCACGTTCTTCGTAGCCCGCAGCCGGCAAATCGCCAAGTGCTTCGCTTTGAATCACGGTTGCTGTTTCGTTTAACACTTCTGTTTTTTCTCGGAACGCTTTTTCTGTAATCAGCCATTTCGCGCCGCTGTCGGTGAGCTGGTACTGCATTTCCGCCGTCGTTAAACGGTGGTTGAGAAAAAGGGTGCGGACACGGAGCTGCTGCAGCGCATGGAGAATGACCGCCGTTTCCGCGCGGCTGTTTAAAAGGACCGCTGCCGTATCTTCCGCCTGCATGCCGCAGCCGGACAGCTTCCGCGCCGTTTCTTTCGCCTTTTCGTACAGCCCGGCAAACGTCAGGCTTGTACCTTGACTGATGAGCGCAATCCGGTTCGGCGTTAAATACGCGCGCTGTTTTAAAAAATTGGGTAGCATAACATCACCTGATAAAAATCTATTTTGAACATGCCACTTTTGCTTTTTCAACAGGACAGTTTATCCCTATCCATTGCAAGATCGTCTTTTAAAAGCGCCTTAAAGGACATTACGGGCTTCTTTATTTGCGAAATTGTCCTTTTGAACCCTTCTAAAGGACATTTTGCTTTTTGTCTCTCCCGGAATTGTCCTTTTGGAACACGCTAAAAGACAGTTTGACCTTTGTCACTTGCCGAAATGTCCTTTTGAACCTCTCTAAAGAACAATTTGCTCTTCGGCTTTCCCCGAATTGTCCTTTTGAACCTCTTTAAAGGACAATCTGCGCTTCATTTCTACCTGAATTGTCCTTTTGGAACACGCTAAAAGACAGTTCAATCTTTGTCAGTTGCCGAAATGTCCTTTTGAATCCCTCTAAAGGACAATCTGCGCTTCGTTTCTCCCTGAATTGTCTTTTTGTAACCCGTTAAAAGACATTTCTACCTTTGTCAGTCGTTAAAACGTCTCTTTGAAATACGTTAAAGAACATCTCAACCACTTGCTGAATTGCCTTTTTGAATCATGGACCATTCAGCAAAAATTTCCCCGTGAAAAAATTCAGGCTGCCTCAATCGAGACAGCCCATTTTCCAATCACGGGAAACGCGGGAACTGGCCGAAGTCTGGTTTGCGTTTTTCCTTGAATGCATCGCGGCCTTCTTTTGCTTCGTCCGTTGTGTAATACAAAAGGGTTGCATCGCCCGCAAATTGCTGGAGGCCGGCAAGCCCGTCCGTATCAGCATTGAATGCGGCTTTCAGGAAACGGATCGCCATTGGGCTTTTCTCAAGGATTTCCTCCGCCCATTTGATCGTTTCTTCTTCCAGTTTTTCATAAGGCACGACTGCGTTGACAAGCCCCATTTCCAACGCTTCCTGCGCGTTGTACTGGCGGCACAAATACCAGATTTCGCGCGCTTTTTTATGGCCGACGATCCTTGCAAGGTAACCTGCGCCGTAACCGCCGTCGAAGCTGCCAACTTTCGGTCCGGTCTGGCCGAAAATGGCATTGTCGGCCGCAATCGTCAAATCACAAACCACATGCAGCACATGCCCGCCGCCGATCGCATAACCTGCTACCATGGCAATGACCGGTTTCGGAATCACACGGATCAAACGCTGCAAATCAAGCACGTTCAGGCGCGGAATATTGTCGCTGCCCACATAGCCGCCATTGCCGCGCACTTTTTGGTCGCCGCCGGAACAAAAGGCCTTTTCCCCCATACCGGTTAAAATAATGACCCCGATATTGGCATCATCGCGCGCCCGGGAAAACGCATCATACATCTCGGTTACCGTTTCCGGCCGGAAAGCATTGCGCACATGGGGACGGTTAATCGTAATTTTGGCAATGCCGTTATAGGATTCGTATAAAATATCTTCATACTCATGCTCAGTTTTCCATTCAACTGCCATGATGATTCCTCCTTTTTTATGTACATTTTACGACAATTTATCAACAATTTTTTAAAAATCCCTTTACCATTGTACCAAACTTTTTCGGATCTTCCACATGAATTGCATGGCCGGCATGCGGAAAAATAATTTTTTTGGCATTCGGGAGCCGCTCTTCCATCTCTCCGGCAATCCGGCAAAACTTGGCATCCCATTCGCCAGTTGCAAGCAAGACGGGGAAATGAAGTTCAGAGAGTCTTCCCCACCATGATGGCTGCGCGCCTGTCCCCATGCCGCGCAGGCTGTTCGCCAAACCAGCCGGGTCATTTTCAAGGCGCTGTTTGCGGATTTTCCCCCGCACCCCAGCCGGCAGCTGTTTCTGTGATGCAAACAGCGGGAGATTTTCCCAATGGCTGACAAATGCTTCAATGCCCCCGGCCAAAATCCGTTCCGCCAGCTGTTCATCCCGCTCTCGCCGCGCCAGCCGTTCCGCTTCCGTTTTCAAGCCGGGAGACGCGCTTTCCAGTACAAGTTTATCTACCATTTGCGGATACCGGACGGCAAACGTAAGCGCCAGCCGCCCGCCCATCGAATAGCCGAGGACAGACGCCCGGCGGATGCCAAGCGCCTGAAGCACCGCACGCAAATCAGCGGCAGCTTTTGTAATGTCATAGCGGCCGGGATCATCCGGTTTTTCGGTTTTGCCGTGGCCGATGATATCCACCACAATGCAGCGGAATTCGTCCCGCAGCATCGCAACCGTATCATTCCAGGTATTCCCATTTCCTGTAAAACCATGAAGCAGCAGCAACGGTTCCTCGTCACCAGCCGTTTCTACATGGTATTCCAATCCGTTAATTCTCATTGTTGCTCACCTTGAAAATACCGTTCCATTTCCCGGGAAACCTGTAACCAGATTTTCCGGTGGCTTTCGACATTTTTCGCCCGGTTTGTCCGGACTTCAATCACCTGCAGCCCGCCTTTATAAGCAGAAAGCGCCGCCCGGAATTGATCCCAGTTTTGCGGCTGGACGTAGCTCCCGCCATACATTTTAACCGCATATTCAAATGCGAGGTCCGTCGGCGTGCCGAACAGCTGCTCAAATTTTTCCGGCTCATCCGCCTGGGGCAGGAAAGAAAAAATGCCCCCGCCGTTATTGTTGATCAAAATCACACAAAGATTGAGCTTGTGCATCTTCGTCATCAACAGGCCGTTTAAATCATGGAAAAAGGACAAGTCGCCGATCAGCAAAAAGGCTTTGCCGCATCCCGCGCTCACGCCGGCCGCACTAGACACAACGCCGTCAATGCCGTTCGCGCCACGGTTTGCCAGAATCCGGATCTTTTTATCTGTTGCCTGGAAAAATGTGTCGACATCCCGGATTGGCATGCTGTTGCCGACAAAAAGCGTGCTGCCATCCGGCAAAGCAGCAGCAAGTTCGGTTACCGTTTTTCCTTCATCAAAGGTTTCTTCCGCCTCCAGCGAAGCTGTAACAATCTGCCGCGCTTGCTGATTCAATTTTCGCCACATGGCAAACCATTCCGAAAACGGGTTCATCACAATTGCATTTGATAATTTTTTACAAAACTCAATTTCATCCGAATAAACAACCGTTGTTCCCCGCTTCACGGGATCTCTCCAGCCGTTTCCGCCATCAACAATATAATGGGCGGCTGTTTTCACTTTTTTCAGCAGAAGGGTCAGCGGTTTGGAAACCGGCATGGCGCCGAAACGAATCACAACATCCGGTGCAAGGCGGCCGGACCATTTCGGATCTTTCAGCAAGGAATCATAATTTTCAATGATCCTTTCTTTCCCGTGCCGGCCGCTCCGCAGTTGTGACAACGGATCTGCCAGCACCGGGTAACCCGTTTTTTCGCTGAGCGCCACAACCGCCTCCGCAAAGCCAGGAATATCCATCGGCCCACAAATGATCAGGCCCCGGTCCTTTTCCCGGATCTCTTTTGCCGCGATTTCAACCGTTTCTTCTGAAAGCTGCAGGGTGCCGGAAAAATTTTCAATTGCCGCTACCGGTACTTCGCCGGCAAAAGGAGACGGCTTAAGAACCGGAACAAGCGGCTCGCGCAACGGAAAATTAAGATGCACGGGGCCCGCCGGCTGCTGAAGAGACGTTACTACTGCCCTGGCCGCTGTCTGCCGGACAAATTGAAGCATTTCTTCCCCTGCTTCCGGAAGCGGCATTTCCTCAAACCACTTGACATGGGTGCCGTACAGACGGATCTGGTCAATGGCCTGCGGGGCACCGACATTGCGTAGTTCATGCGGCCGGTCTGCCGTCAGCACAATGAGCGGCACGCGTGAAATATTGGCTTCCGCAACCGCCGGATAATAGTTGGCGGCAGCCGTGCCAGACGTGCACAAAAGCACAACCGGTTTGCGTTTTTCTTTTGCAAGCCCGAGCGCAAAAAAAGCGGCTGACCGTTCATCAATATCCATGTAAATTTGAAAATCCGGGTGTTCTGCTAACAACATCGCAATCGGCGTCGACCTTGACCCGGGGCTTACCACCGCATAGCGGATCCCCATTGCGGACAATTGCCGGATAAAAGCTGCCAAATAAGTTGTCATGATCTCCTGGTGTCCCACTCTATTTGCCTCCTAAAGCGCGCAGCATCGGGGTAAATTTGACGCTTGTTTCTTTATATTCTTCTTCAGGTTCCGATTCCTTAACGACACCGCATCCGGCATAAAGGGATGCATGGTCCCCCTTTAACAGCCCGGAGCGGATGCCGACGCAAAATTCGCCGCTTCCCCTGTAATCCACCCAGCCGATCGGCGCGCCGTATAAACCGCGGTCCATTTTTTCAAGAAGCCGGATCGCTTCCATGGCCGGCTGCCGCGGAATACCGCCAAGTGCCGGCGTCGGATGGAGCGCCTTGACCAACTGAAAAAGGGTGGTGTTCTTGTCTTTCACTGTCCCGGTAACCGGGGTGTACAGATGCTGGATATCGCGCATCCGCATTAAAACAGGCGCACCCGGCACATTCAGCCCGTTGCAAAAAGGTTCAAGCACCTGCCGAATCATGGATACGACAAAACCATGCTCGCTTAAATTTTTCTGATCCGAAAGCAGCGCTTTTCCAAGTTCCAAATCCTCCGCCTCATTGCGGCCGCGTTTGATCGAACCGGCAAGGCACGTCGATAAAATATGCCGGCCCGTTTTTTTTACCAGCCTTTCCGGCGAAGCCCCGATAAAACTTTCACTGCCTTCTTCCAGTACAAATAAGTAGCTGTCATTTTGCTGGGCGGAAAGCGCCGCAAGCACCGCATCCGGGCTTGTCACGCCGTCAAAAGCAAGCTCCAGTTTTCTTGCCAGGACAACTTTGTCCATTCTCCCTTCCCGGATGAACTGCACGGCTGTTGCGACACTTTTTTTCCATTCGTCCGCACCCATTTCCTGTACAGCTTTTAAAGGCGGAAGTGCAGGGAAAGCTGTACTGCCGTTTAAAAGGCTTCGTGCAGTTTTCTCCGCTTCCTGCACGCTCTCTGTTCCGCCGCATCCGTTTACCGTAAGAAAGACGGCATCTTTTTTAAACGTGAAAAGAATCTGCGGCACGCGGAAAATGCCTTGGCCAAATGTTTTCCACTCCTGCTTGGCAACCGTCCCGTCAAACGCAAAACCGCCGAAAAGCACAGGCCCTGTTCCGGTTTCCGCGGTTTCCGGATAAACTTCGCCCGCCCCCTTCAAATTTCGCCATTCGTCTTCCATTTGGGCAAAACCGTCAGAGGCTGTGACCGTACAGGACCAGACGCGGCCAAAACCGACAAATACAGTTTCGCGATTCTTATCCTGCCAAAAAAACCGGCTGCCGTAAAAACGTGCGGCACCCGCTGTAAAAAGGCGGAGCGGATCCGGTGCAGTGCGGCATTTTATAATCCTGCTTGCCAGTTTTAATGCCGGCGCCGTTTTTTCTTTCATTAATATATCCTCATTAGCCAAAAGATCTCCTCCAAACCTCTCTTGCTTTTTGCCGAGCCATCTATCACAGTTTTCGTATGAAAACTTAACATTTTTATGAACATACCTCATCTATTATATAAAATTTGCCGGTTAAATTCAGCAAAACGGCTTAAAATAAGATTCCTGAATCCGTGACGAAAATATAACAAACGCCGTTAATAGGTAGATTTCCCAAGAGTAAGGATATAGTGGTGTCCGACTATTCGATAAATGCACTTTTAGTGATTCAGTATGTAAAAATTTCCCTAGATCACCTGAATGTGGAATGAATTTAATTTGTCTGATATACCAATTATACTAAATTTTATGCGATTTGTTTGCCTTTAAGCGGAAATTTCGTCACGGATTCAGGAGATTGTCAACCAAATACATTGACACATAGGCCTGATTTCCCTAAACTTTAAATGTACTAATTTCGCCATATTTCTATAAGAATAGCATAAAAGGAGAGTAAGAAGATGAATGCGCAATCTTCTCCAGCAATCGGCCCTGACAAAGGCTGGCGGATCTGGTGGCAATTGACACGGCCCCATACCTTAACGGCCGGTTTTGTTCCTGTCATCCTCGGGACAGTACTGGCTTTAGGCATTGCCCGCATCAATCTGCTGCTGTTTGCTGCAATGCTGGTTGCAACCCTGTTGATTCAGGCAGCAACCAATATGTTTAATGAATATTACGATTACAAACGCGGCCTTGATACCGAGCACTCCGTCGGGATCGGCGGGGCAATCGTCAGAAACGGCATCAAACCGAAAACGGTGCTCCACCTCGCCTTTGCTTTTTTCGGCGCAGCCATGCTGATCGGCGTTTATATTTGCTCGCAAAGTTCCTGGTGGATTGCTGTAATCGGCTCTGTCTGCATGCTTGTTGCGTATCTTTATACTGCAGGGCCTTTTCCAATTTCATCGACGCCGCTCGGCGAACTGATTTCCGGCTTTTTTATGGGTGTAATCATTATATTAATATCGTTTTTTATCCAAACAAAAACGATCACATGGCCGATTGTATTTGTTTCGATTCCGATTATGATTTTAATCGGCGCTATTATGCTGTCGAACAATATCCGCGATCTGGACGGCGATAAAGCAAATGGCAGAAAAACGATTGCCATTCTGCTCGGCCGGAAAGGGGCCATCCTGCTTCTGGCCGTGATGTTTGCCCTTTCCTACCTCTGGATGGCTGGCCTCGTTTTGTTCGGTGTTGTAACCCCGTGGGTACTGCTCGTTTTTGTCAGCACACCGAAGCCGGTCCGGGCCATTAAAGGCTTTATTGGAAAAAGTGAACCGTTGCAAATGCTGCCTGCCATGAAAGCAACCGCACAGACAAACACGATTTTTGGTTTGCTATTATCCATCAGTTTTTTAATTGATCATTTTATTTGAAAAAACGGCGGAGTGTTGCACTCCGCCGTTTTTTTGCGCTTTTCCCCACCGGGGCCCGGAGCCTCTGGCGGGATGCAAAGAGGTTTGCAGAAGTGAAAAAACACGCAAAAAAAAAGCTGCTCCGGCAGTTTTCGGAACAGCTTCGTGACCAGTATGACCCGTACGGGATTCGAACCCGTGTTACCGCCGTGAAAGGGCGGTGTCTTAACCGCTTGACCAACGGGCCAGAAATGGCGGAGAAGGAGGGATTTGAACCCTCGCGCCGCTAATCGCGACCTACACCCTTAGCAGGGGCGCCTCTTCAGCCACTTGAGTACTTCTCCATATGGCTCCGCAGGTAGGATTCGAACCTACGACCGATCGGTTAACAGCCGATTGCTCTACCACTGAGCTACTGCGGAATAGATGGGCCTAAATGGACTTGAACCATCGACCTCACGCTTATCAGGCGTGCGCTCTAACCAGCTGAGCTATAGGCCCAAAGTGGAGCGGGTGATGGGAATCGAACCCACGACAACAGCTTGGAAGGCTGTGGTTTTACCACTAAACTACACCCGCATCAAAGGGCGGATGATGGGAATCGAACCCATGAATGCCGGAGCCACAATCCGGTGCGTTAACCACTTCGCCACAACCGCCATATATTTTTCATTGAAAACCAATGGTGGCTCGGGACGGAATCGAACCGCCGACACAAGGATTTTCAGTCCTTTGCTCTACCGACTGAGCTACCGAGCCAAAACAAGCGGTCCCGACGGGAATCGAACCCGCGATCTCCTGCGTGACAGGCAGGCGTGATAACCGCTACACCACGGGACCAATTGCGGGGGCAGGATTTGAACCTGCGACCTTCGGGTTATGAGCCCGACGAGCTACCAGACTGCTCCACCCCGCGATGATAAATAATGAAATGGCGGAGGAAGAGGGATTCGAACCCCCGCGCGGTGTAACCCGCCTGTCGGTTTTCAAGACCGATCCCTTCAGCCAGACTTGGGTATTCCTCCGTATGATAAGCGAAAAATAAAAAATGGTGGACCTTGTAGGACTCGAACCTACGACCGGACGGTTATGAGCCGTCTGCTCTAACCAGCTGAGCTAAAGGTCCGATATACGAAATATAGCGGCGGAGGGGATCGAACCCCCGACCTCACGGGTATGAACCGTACGCTCTAGCCAGCTGAGCTACGCCGCCGTTATTTGACCTGTTTGGTGGAGCCTAGCGGGATCGAACCGCTGACCTCCTGCGTGCAAAGCAGGCGCTCTCCCAGCTGAGCTAAGGCCCCACTATGATCATCTTCATGGTCGGGAAGACAGGATTTGAACCTGCGACCCCATGGTCCCTAACCATGTGCTCTGCCAAGCTGAGCTACTTCCCGAAAGAGGAATAAGCGCGCCCAAGAGGAGTCGAACCCCTAACCTTTTGATCCGTAGTCAAACGCTCTATCCAATTGAGCTATGGGCGCATTTGTCATGGTACTGATGCCGAGGACCGGAGTCGAACCGGTACGGTAGTCACCTACCGCAGGATTTTAAGTCCTGTGCGTCTGCCAATTCCGCCACCCCGGCGGGATAAAATGGAGCGGAAGACGGGATTCGAACCCGCGACCCCCACCTTGGCAAGGTGATGTTCTACCACTGAACTACTTCCGCATATCGTGCTAAACAGTGCGGGTGAAGGGAGTCGAACCCCCACGCCTTGCGGCGCCAGATCCTAAGTCTGGTGCGTCTGCCAATTCCGCCACACCCGCAGATAAGATAAATGGTGAGCCATGCAGGATTCGAACCTGCGACCCTCTGATTAAAAGTCAGATGCTCTACCAACTGAGCTAATGGCTCATATTCCGATAACGACATTACTTGTCACAAAGAAAATTATACTATATTGGGTTAAATATGTACATATCTATTTTCTTTCAGGATTCCCGCGAGTATGTGCCGGTCACAAGGCAGTATCCCCGAACTTCCGATAGAAAGCCGGTTGCCCCTGAACCGGGATGGCATAAAAATGGAGGATGACGGGATCGAACCGCCGACCCTCTGCTTGTAAGGCAGACGCTCTCCCAGCTGAGCTAATCCTCCGTATTATGGCCCGGCAACGTCCTACTCTCGCAGGGGGAAACCCCCAACTACCATCGGCGCTGGAAAGCTTAACTTCCGAGTTCGGGATGTATTCGGGTGTGACCTTTCCGCCATCATCACCGGACCAGTATAATTTTGGGATATGTTCCCTGAAAACTGGATGGGAGAAAAAAACTGTAAACGGAGAATGCGTTTCTGCTTCTAACTTTGAGAATTGTCCAGCTTCGGTGCCTAGCCCCTCGAGGTCGAATCACCTGCCCGCCACGGAGCCAAAAGACGGCTTCATGCCGGTCAGAACATTCGCTTGTCGGGGCTAAACAAGGCACCTTCGCTTTTCGTGGTTAAGTCCTCGATCGATTAGTATCCGTCAGCTGCACGCGTCGCCGCGCTTCCACCCCGGACCTATCAACCTGATCATCTTTCAGGGATCTTACCAGTTAAACTGTGGGAAATCTCATCTTGAGGGGGGCTTCATGCTTAGATGCTTTCAGCACTTATCCCTTCCGCACATAGCTACCCAGCGATGCCTTTGGCAAGACAACTGGTACACCAGCGGTGCGTCCATCCCGGTCCTCTCGTACTAAGGACAGCTCCTCTCAAATTTCCTGCGCCCGCGACGGATAGGGACCGAACTGTCTCACGACGTTCTGAACCCAGCTCGCGTACCGCTTTAATGGGCGAACAGCCCAACCCTTGGGACCGACTACAGCCCCAGGATGCGATGAGCCGACATCGAGGTGCCAAACCTCCCCGTCGATGTGGACTCTTGGGGGAGATCAGCCTGTTATCCCCAGGGTAGCTTTTATCCGTTGAGCGATGGCCCTTCCATGCGGAACCACCGGATCACTAAGCCCGACTTTCGTCCCTGCCCGACTTGTAAGTCTCGCAGTCAAGCTCCCTTATGCCTTTACACTCTGCGAATGATTTCCAACCATTCTGAGGGAACCTTTGGGCGCCTCCGTTACCTTTTAGGAGGCGACCGCCCCAGTCAAACTGCCTGCCTGACACTGTCTCCCACCCCGGTAAGGGGTGCGGGTTAGAATTTCAATACAGCCAGGGTAGTATCCCACCGATGCCTCCGCCGAAGCTGGCGCTCCGGTTTCCAAGGCTCCTACCTATCCTGTACAAGCTGTACCAAAATTCAATATCAGGCTGCAGTAAAGCTCCATGGGGTCTTTCCGTCCTGTCGCGGGTAACCTGCATCTTCACAGGTACTATAATTTCACCGAGTCTCTCGTTGAGACAGTGCCCAGATCGTTACACCTTTCGTGCGGGTCAGAACTTACCTGACAAGGAATTTCGCTACCTTAGGACCGTTATAGTTACGGCCGCCGTTTACTGGGGCTTCAGTTCAGAGCTTCGCCTTGCGGCTAACCCCTCTCCTTAACCTTCCAGCACCGGGCAGGTGTCAGCCCCTATACTTCGCCTTGCGGCTTCGCAGAGACCTGTGTTTTTGCTAAACAGTCGCCTGGGCCTATTCACTGCGGCTTCCCGGGGCATACACCCCAAAAAGCACCCCTTCTCCCGAAGTTACGGGGTCATTTTGCCGAGTTCCTTAACGAGAGTTCTCTCGCTCACCTTAGGATTCTCTCCTCGCCTACCTGTGTCGGTTTGCGGTACGGGCGCCTTTCACCTCACTAGAGGCTTTTCTTGGCAGTGTGGAATCAGGAACTTCGGTACTTTAATTTCCCTCGCCATCACAGCTCCGCCTTGGCGCGAAGGATTTGCCTCCGCACCGGCCTAACTGCTTGGACGCGATCAACCAGTGTCGCGCTTGCCCTATCCTCCTGCGTCCCCCCATCGTTCAAACGGTGAAGAGGCGGTACAGGAATATCAACCTGTTGTCCATCGCCTACGCCTTTCGGCCTCGGCTTAGGCCCCGACTAACCCTGAGCGGACGAGCCTTCCTCAGGAAACCTTAGGCATTCGGTGGAAGGGATTCTCACCCTTCTTTCGCTACTCATACCGGCATTCTCACTTCTAAGCGCTCCACCGGTCCTTCCGGTCCGGCTTCAACGCCCTTAGAACGCTCTCCTACCACGGACACCAAACGGTGTCCATCCGCAGCTTCGGTGATACGTTTAGCCCCGGTACATTTTCGGCGCAGCGTCACTCGACCAGTGAGCTATTACGCACTCTTTGAATGATGGCTGCTTCTAAGCCAACATCCTGGTTGTCTAAGCAACGCCACATCCTTTTCCACTTAACGTATACTTTGGGACCTTAGCTGGCGGTCTGGGCTGTTTCCCTTTCGACCATGGATCTTATCACTCACAGTCTGACTCCCAAGCATAAGTTTTTGGCATTCGGAGTTTGTCTGAATTCGGTAACCCGATGAGGGCCCCTCGTCCAAACAGTGCTCTACCTCCAAAACTCTCCGCTTGAGGCTAGCCCTAAAGCTATTTCGGAGAGAACCAGCTATCTCCAAGTTCGATTGGAATTTCTCCGCTACCCACACCTCATCCCCGCACTTTTCAACGTGCGTGGGTTCGGGCCTCCAGCAAGTGTTACCTTGCCTTCACCCTGGACATGGGTAGATCACCTGGTTTCGGGTCTGCGGCCTCATACTCTTTCGCCCTGTTCAGACTCGCTTTCGCTGCGGCTCCGCTTCTTCAGCTTAACCTTGCATGAGACCGTAACTCGCCGGTTCATTCTACAAAAGGCACGCCATCACCCGTTAACGGGCTCTGACTACTTGTAGGCACACGGTTTCAGGATCTCTTTCACTCCCCTCCCGGGGTGCTTTTCACCTTTCCCTCACGGTACTGGTTCACTATCGGTCACTAGGGAGTATTTAGCCTTGGGAGATGGTCCTCCCGGATTCCGGCGGGATTCCTCGTGTCCCGCCGTACTCAGGATCCACTCGGGAGAGAACGAAGTTTCAGTTACAGGGCTTTTACCTTCTCCGGCAGGCCTTTCCAGGCCGCTTCACTTACCCCGTTCTTTTGTAACTCCCATATGAGTGTCCTACAACCCCGGAAGGCAAGCCTTCCGGTTTGGGCTGTTTCCTGTTCGCTCGCCGCTACTTGGGAAATCGCAATTGCTTTCTCTTCCTCCGGGTACTGAGATGTTTCAGTTCCCCGGGTGTGCCCTTCCTGCCCTATGGATTCAGGCAGGAATCCTGTCCGATTAAAGACAGGGGGTTTCCCCATTCGGAAATCTCCGGATCAAAGCTTACGTACAGCTCCCCGGAGCATATCGGTGTTTGTACCGTCCTTCATCGGCTCCTAGTGCCAAGGCATCCGCCGTGCGCCCTTTCTAACTTAACCATAAAAGGTTTAAATCCAAAAATAAGCGATTCTCGGTTTACTTGGTTTATTTCTCCTATCCAGTTTTCAAAGAACACATACTGAAGGATTGGACCTTCAAAACTGAACAAAACGAAAACGCCAAACTTAATTTCGGAAAACCGAAGGTTTTCCTTTTATGTCTAGCTCCGGGCGCTATCGGCTAGCGTATTTCTACGTCTTCTCCCTACGATAAGCGGGCATCGATTCGCCTTTAAGGCTCATCGTGTTTCCTTTATCTCAGTCGAAGACTTCGAAATCCGTACGCCGATGAACGAGCGCCCTACGCTTTTCCCCTTAGAAAGGAGGTGATCCAGCCGCACCTTCCGATACGGCTACCTTGTTACGACTTCACCCCAATCATCTGTCCCACCTTCGGCGGCTGGCTCCGTAAAGGTTACCTCACCGACTTCGGGTGTTACAAACTCTCGTGGTGTGACGGGCGGTGTGTACAAGGCCCGGGAACGTATTCACCGCGGCATGCTGATCCGCGATTACTAGCGATTCCGGCTTCATGCAGGCGGGTTGCAGCCTGCAATCCGAACTGGGAATGGTTTTCTGGGATTGGCTTAACCTCGCGGTCTCGCAGCCCTTTGTACCATCCATTGTAGCACGTGTGTAGCCCAGGTCATAAGGGGCATGATGATTTGACGTCATCCCCACCTTCCTCCGGTTTGTCACCGGCAGTCACCTTAGAGTGCCCAACTCAATGCTGGCAACTAAGGTCAAGGGTTGCGCTCGTTGCGGGACTTAACCCAACATCTCACGACACGAGCTGACGACAACCATGCACCACCTGTCACTCTGTCCCCCGAAGGGGAAGGCCCTGTCTCCAGGGAGGTCAGAGGATGTCAAGACCTGGTAAGGTTCTTCGCGTTGCTTCGAATTAAACCACATGCTCCACCGCTTGTGCGGGCCCCCGTCAATTCCTTTGAGTTTCAGCCTTGCGGCCGTACTCCCCAGGCGGAGTGCTTAATGCGTTAGCTGCAGCACTAAAGGGCGGAAACCCTCTAACACTTAGCACTCATCGTTTACGGCGTGGACTACCAGGGTATCTAATCCTGTTTGCTCCCCACGCTTTCGCGCCTCAGCGTCAGTTACAGACCAGAGAGCCGCCTTCGCCACTGGTGTTCCTCCACATCTCTACGCATTTCACCGCTACACGTGGAATTCCACTCTCCTCTTCTGCACTCAAGCCTCCCAGTTTCCAATGACCGCTTGCGGTTGAGCCGCAAGATTTCACATCAGACTTAAGAAGCCGCCTGCGCGCGCTTTACGCCCAATAATTCCGGACAACGCTTGCCACCTACGTATTACCGCGGCTGCTGGCACGTAGTTAGCCGTGGCTTTCTGGCCGGGTACCGTCAAGGCGCCGCCCTGTTCGAACGGCACTTGTTCTTCCCCGGCAACAGAGTTTTACGACCCGAAGGCCTTCTTCACTCACGCGGCGTTGCTCCGTCAGACTTTCGTCCATTGCGGAAGATTCCCTACTGCTGCCTCCCGTAGGAGTTTGGGCCGTGTCTCAGTCCCAATGTGGCCGATCACCCTCTCAGGTCGGCTACGCATCGTTGCCTTGGTGGGCCGTTACCCCGCCAACTAGCTAATGCGCCGCGGGCCCATCTGTAAGTGGCAGCCGAAGCCGCCTTTCCTTTTTCCTCCATGCGGAGGAAAAAACTATCCGGTATTAGCCCCGGTTTCCCGGCGTTATCCCAGTCTTACAGGCAGGTTGCCCACGTGTTACTCACCCGTCCGCCGCTAACCTTTTAAAAGCAAGCTTTTAAAAGGTCCGCACGACTTGCATGTATTAGGCACGCCGCCAGCGTTCGTCCTGAGCCAGGATCAAACTCTCAGTAAAAATGTTTGATAAAAGCTCAAAAAGAATTTGACGTTTCGTTTTGTCCAGTTTTCAAGGAACAATCTGTGTCACATCTTTATGACTGCGACTTTTCTATTATATCAAATGCCAGACAGCTTGTCAACGTTATGTTGTTTGCTCGCTATCGGACGAGTATTAATATATCATGCCGTGAGCATTTGTGCAATAGTTTTTTTGAAATTCGCGGGCAAATTTTAAACCCGGCGCCTCCATTTCCTTTCTGTATAAAACAGGACAAACATACCATGCGGCTTTATCGATTTAGTTTTACCAATAACGGCCCTTTTCTTTTCCTGTGCGGAAAATCAACATACCCCAGGCAAGGACCACTAACAAGTTGTAAGCCTTAAGCCAGCGGGGGACAGGGCTAAGGATCATATTGGCAATGAAACCTGCCGCACTCAAAATTAAAAGGATCGCTAAAAAAATTTGGTTTTTCTTGCTCATTCTCCATCCTTTCCTCTCCGAAAGAGACTTGCAACCCCCGATTAAGACGCGGAACTTCTTTTTTCGTTCTTGTTGCGCTGCTCCTTTTTTCCATTCGCCTTCTTGATTGAATGCCAGAAATTCGCCAGCATCCATTGGGAATAATCGTTTGCCGGCCAAATCCCGGGGTGCACAAGTAAATCCCCAAAACAGCCTTTAGCTGCTGCAAGTGTATCAGTTGTAGGCCAAGTACCCGGCACGGTATACTATTTTTATATACAAAACTTTCTTGCGTTTTTGTGTTCTTCGCTTTATCACGGGGTGCACGAAGCTTTCAACGCTCGCAAGTGTGGCGAAGTCTTAAGCGTTCCGGGGCTAACGGGCCGGTTCGCTTTTTTCATTCAGCCTGACAGCGCGGCGGTTTTCAGCATGATCCCGGGCCAAAAAATAGGCAATGCTCAGCAAAATGATGATCCCGCCAATTGCCTGGAACCAGGATATTTTTTCGCCAAAAAGCAAATATGCCAAAATGGCTGCGCCTACCGGTTCAAATAAGATCGCGACAGAAACAACCGATGCACTGATCCATTTGATAACCCAGCTAAAAACAGAGTGCCCGGCAAGCGTTGGCAAAACGGCCAATAGGAGAAAACAGATCCAGTTGCGGGCGGAATACGGGTAAAAAGCTTCTCCTGCAAAAAGCACATAGAAAAACAGCACCACCGTTGATGCGAGGTAGACGATAAATGTGTATGGAACTACATCTGCCCTTTTCCGCACGTACTGGCCGATCATCATATAAGCTGTCACAAAAAGGCAGGAGACGAGCGCCAAAACATCGCCGTATAGCGCTTTTCCGCTGATGAAAAAATCGCCCCAGCTGATCAGGATGCTCCCGAAAATGGAAAATGCAGCACAAACAATCGCCTTAAGAGAGAGCGGTTCCCGGAAAATAAAATAGCTGCCGGCAAATGCAAAAACCGGCTGCAATGTCACAAGGATAGTCGAACTTGCAACCGATGTCAAATCCAGCGATTCAAACCATAAAATAAAATGGAAAGCGAGCAATGCCCCGGAACTGATGGAAAAGAGCAAATCTTTTTTCAGCATGCGCATTTTCGCTTTCTTTCTGGCTGTCAGAAAGATTGGCAGCATGATGATGGTGGTAAAGAATAACCGGTAAAAAGCAATCACACCGGCATCCGCCGTGCTGTATTTTACCAAAATGGCGGAGGATGTGACAGCAAGTACGCCCGCGATTAAAGCAATATAAGGATTCAAATTGCGAATTCTCCTTTTTTTGATTATTTACTTTTATTTTATAGCGCAGAAGCAGCATTGAACAGTATTTTTTACAAGGGGGGGAAGCCGGATGGTTTTTGGGGATTTGGAAATTTTATATAAACTGGGAATTACAGCCGTGCTGGGGCTGATTATCGGGCTGGAAAGAGAATTAAAACGGAAACCGCTCGGACTGAAAACCAGCCTTGTCATCTCAATTATCAGTTGCCTCCTTACCATTGTTTCCATTCAGTCTGCCTATCTTTTCAACCATGCCCATAGTGTGCAGATTACAATGGACCCGCTCCGGCTTGCCGCACAAATCGTTTCCGGGATCGGTTTTCTCGGGGCAGGGGTGATTTTAAAAAAAGACAATGACACCATTACAGGCCTGACCACCGCCGCCATGATTTGGGGGGCGAGCGGCATCGGGATTGCTGTCGGGGCCGGTTTTTATATGGAGGCGATTGCCGGCGTCGTGCTCATTATCATCAGCGTGGAAATCATCCCTTATTTAATGGGCAAAGCAGCGCAAACAAAGTTGCGCAATAAAGACCTGATTATAAAAGTTATCGTCCGCAACAGGGATGCCATACCATGCGTCCTCGATGCGATTGAGAAGCAGCAAATTACAATTGAAAATATCCGGATCAAAGATTTAAAAGATCAAACCCATTTAGTCGATTTAAAGGCGCGGGCGAGCTACAAACATACAACGGTGGATGTATACCGCCATATTTCCGGCATGGATGAAGTTGCAGCTGCAGAAGTAGAGAGCTGAATTGAGCTTTTTACTGGGCAAAAACCGCTTGCTTTTCCCGGCCAGGCCCAAGGGTTCCGGATATTCAGCAGCAGCCGGATTTTCTCCATCTTTGCCCCTGCCGGCAAATAAGGACTTCGTTACGAAGCCCTTATTTTAAACCAGGAAAAGCATGATCACAAAATAAACGACCATTGCTGCCAGGCCAAGCGGGAATGCAAAGCGCGCATATTCAAGGCTTGAGATTTTTAATTTTCCCGCGGCAATGATATTCGGAATATTCCCCGGCACAAGCATTCCGCCGCTTATCAGCAGGCCCATCAAAATATCTTGAATCGCCTTATCATTCATCGCCGGGCTGATTTCGGCTGCGGCAAGGGTGGCATTATCCAAAACAGCGGAAACCATATTGATCCAATACAGGACACGCGGGCTGAGATCCAGCAAATAGGCTTCAATAAATGGTTCAAATCCTGCCCCGAGCAAAGTGAGCGCCATTACAAACAAGTAAATCTTGAAACTGCGGATGACAATTTCCTTGTATGATTCTGAAGCCGCTTCAGCTTTTAACCCTCCATCCTCCGTGGTGGCCATGCCCGGTTCTTTTCCCGCCGCGGTTTCCATGGCGCTTGAATACTGCCCCGGTTTGACGATCAAAGCAGCCAGCACACCGAAAACAATGACAGCCGGGATCACTGAAGTGCCGGTAAGTCTCAGCAAGTAAAAAAAGTCTGCATCCAGTTTGCTCACGACAATGGTGGAAAGCGGCTCCCCGATCGGCGTGAGCACAGCCCCGAGGCCAATGGCGAAACAGGCAAGGACAACCAAACGGACTTCCGTCTTCCGGTCAAGCCGCAAAAAACGGATGACCGCTACAAGAATGATGGCGGCAACAATGGCGGTGATGACGCTCGACAGCAAACCGAGTATGATGACAAAGAGCGCAATAAACAAACGAAACGGCATCGCATGGCTGATCCGCCTGATCCCTTTTTCGATCGGTTTCTCAAACCAGCGGAACAAAAGCCCCATCGCAAGCACAGCAATCGTGATATTGAGCGGGTGGACAAGAGCTTCCTGCACTAGATGCCAGGAAAATGACCGGCTGACAATACAAGCTGCCACGCCCATTACGAACAAAAAGGCTTCCAGATTCCTTTCCACTATTTTTGTAAACGGCAGGAACAGGACCAATAACAAAATAACCGTCAATCCCATTACCATCAAACCACTCCCTTTCATTTTTTTCGGAAAGCAAAAAAGCCTGCCACCGCGGGACATACGTATCCCTTGGTGACAGGCTCCTCCTTTAAGACAATCTATTCCATTGTCAAAACCATCCGCGTTTCACGGTAATGCTCTATCTATGATAACATCTATCCCGCATTGGCGCAATGGTGTACATTCCATCAATTGCAAAAAAGTTTGATCTTCTTTTATCTTAACGGATTGATGATACGAATGATTCATTTCCCAATCATTAGGGTTTGCTGAACGAATCCGATTTGCCAGCAAGCTTTGCCTCAATATTTAAAATCAGGCATCTGCGAAAATGCATGGTGATGCTGAATCAGCTTTCAAGTGCCTGCTTGTTTTTGTTCCACCGGCGCCGGTTCTTTCATAAAGAATACGGCTACGGCCATGGGGCATAAAAGTAAAATAGCCCCCGCTAAAACAGGATAGCTAAAATCGATATTCCCTAAAACTTGTGTACCAACATATCCCGCTAATAAGGTGAAAGTTGTCCCGAATACTTGGTTATTAGAAAATACTTTTTCAAACGGATAATCCTATTCTTCCTCACGAATGCTATCTATCATCCATGAATCCACTGTGCCCGATCTTAAAGATTCGCCAGGCAAGGTAAAAATCGCACTTAGAATAAGAAAAACCATATTTCCCCAATCAAAAAACAGCAGGAACAGGCCAATACTCCTGATCACGCAACTGCTAATCAGCGTTTTTTTCCTTCCAAAAGTATCCGCAATCACGCTGGACGGGATTTCCGTAATAAAACCAACAATCCAAAAAATGGATAAAAACAGATTAATATCAGCATAACTATCATGGATGGACTTCATATATAAATATAACGTCCCGCCAAACAACATAATCCCCATGTTATACAAAATATTGAACGCATAATAGGTGTTTTTAATTCTTTGAATCCTATTCAAGTTTCATTCACCACTCCCAGGATATCCAGTATCATATGAGAAACCGCCGATGCCCGCTATGATTGCTTGCCCGTATGCAATCTTCTCCACAACGAGTGCCGCGGTTAAAACAAACATTGTTAATCCATTTGGACATGTCCATTCTGTTATCAGCAAATTTCAAATCATTTTTAAAAGCAAACTGATCTGATATATTATTGCATACAGAGTACGGATTAGGTGTCTCCATTCAAAAAAATGAAACAAAAAAGCCGTTATTTTGATCGACCAAAATAACGGCTTATTTATTTTCTATATGTCGTTTTATACCGGCTGCCATTTGCGCAAGAACAGGGTATTGCCCACAACTGACACAGAACTGAAGGCCATGGCAGCTCCGGCCAGGATCGGATTTAACAGCCCGAATGCTGCCACCGGGATCAGAACCACATTGTAAGCAAAAGCCCAGAACAGGTTCTGGCGGATTTTCCGCATCGTTGCCTTCGACAAGCGGATTGTGTTGACAATCCCCATCAGGTCGCCGCGCATTAAGGTAATATCAGCGGCCTCCATCGCAACATCCGTCCCGGTTCCAATCGCAATCCCGACATCGGCTGCAGCAAGAGCTGGGGCATCATTGATCCCGTCGCCGACCATTGCCGTAATGTTGCCGGCACGCTTCAATTTTTCCACTTCTTTGGATTTATCTTCCGGTAGCACTTCCGCGAGCACATGGTCTACGCCGACCTGCCGGGCAATCGCTTCTGCAGTGCGGCGGTTATCGCCTGTCATCATGACCGTTTCAATGCCCATTTCTTTCAACATGCGGATGGCTTTTGCCGATGTTTCTTTCACCGTGTCAGCAACGGCAATCAGCCCGGAAAGCGCGCCATCCATTGCAACCAGCATGGCCGTTTTGCCGTCTTCCTCAAGTCTTTCCATTTGGCTGATCACATCATCAATCCGGATACGTGCATCCTGCATCATTTTTTTATTTCCGATCAAAACTTCTCTATCCTCTATTTTAACCCGGATGCCATGGCCTGGTACCGCTTCGAATTCCGCAACATTCGGCAGTTGCAGGTCTTTTTCAGCCGCTTTTTTTACAATGGCTGCACCAAGCGGGTGTTCCGATCCTTTTTCGGCTGCAGCGGAAATGGCGAGCAGTGCTTCCTCTGAAAAACCGCCGTATGGGATGAGATCCGTTACTTCCGGCTCTCCTTTTGTAATCGTGCCGGTTTTATCGAGTACAACAGTCGTAATGCGATGGGCGATTTGCAAATGCTCGGCGCTCTTAATCAGCACGCCGTTTTCGGCACCGAGGCCGGTTCCGACCATAACAGCTGTCGGGGTAGCAAGCCCGAGGGCGCAAGGGCAGGCGATGACGAGCACAGCAACCATGCTGATGATCGCCGGGGTGAATCCGGCCGCAAAATACGTCACCGCAAATGTCGCCAGTGCAATCAATATGACGATCGGCACAAAAATACCCGAAATCTGGTCTGCCAGATGCTGGATCGGCGCTTTTGAACCTTGCGCCTCTTCCACCAGTTTAATGATCTGGCTGAGCGCCGTATCTTTCCCGACTTTTGTGGCTTTAAAGCGGAACGAACCGGTTTTGTTCAATGTCGCCCCAATGACGGCATCGCCCGCTTTTTTTGAAACGGGCATGCTTTCGCCGGTCAGCATGGACTCGTCGACAGAAGAGGCCCCTTCTGTAATGACGCCGTCAACCGGAATTTTTTCCCCGGCGCGGACAAAAAGAATATCGCCGGGGACGACTTCTTCAACCGGTACTTCAACTTCTTTGCCGTCCCGGTTGACTCGGGCCGTTTTTGCCTGCAGGCCCATCAGTTTTTTCATCGCTTCTGATGTTTGGCCTTTAGCCCTGGTTTCCATCAGTTTGCCAAGGACGATCAGCGTCATCACAATGGCGGATACCTCAAAGTAAAGCATGCGCCCGGAACCGAGGATGGTAAGGACAAGGCTGTATAAATAGGCCGTGGACGTCCCAAGCACAACCAAAACGGCCATATTGGCACTCCCGCCCCGGATGGCATGGTAAGCATCCCGGTAGTAATGGCCGCCGACAAAAATTTGCACAATGGTAGCAAGCAAAAGCTGTAGCCATGGATTCATATGGAAAGAAAAGCTGCCGCCGTAATGCATAGCGATATCCGAGATCATTTGCAACAAGAAAAAGACGGAGATGACAGCACCAACTGCAAATTTTATTTTTTGCTTTTTATATGCTTTCTCACGCATCTTCTTTTCATAGTCCGGATCCATTTCGCCTTTTATTTTTGCGTCATAGCCGGCCTTTTTTACAGCTACAATCATTTGTTCAGCGCTTGCCTGTCCCGGCAGGTATGTAACACTTGCCGTTTCCGTCGCTAGGTTGACGGCGGCGCTAACAACACCGGGGATTTTTTTCAGCGCCCGCTCCACGCGGTTGGCGCATGCCGCGCATGTCATGCCCATAATATCCAGCTGCGCTTTTTCTTCTAATACGCCATAACCCGTTTTCTCCACTTTTTCGATCAAATTTTCGACAGTCGCCTGTTTCGGATCGTATTGAACGGCGGCTTTCTCTGTCGCCAGGTTGACATTTACCTTTTTGACGCCTTCCACTTTCGATAAATTCTTTTCAATCCGGTTGGCGCATGCTGCACACGTCATGCCGGTAATGCCAAGCGTGACGCTTTCGGCCTTTTTTTCCTGTAGTGATGCGGCCATATCCATTCCTCCTGACGCCTTTTATACCCTCTATAGGTATATTTTTTTGAAAAAAGAGAGCGTGCCCGAAAGCACAGCCCGTTTTGCCCGGATTTACGCTACTTCATAGCCTTGGTCTTCAATGGCTTCTTTTACTTTATCAAGCGTCACTTCATTCGGATCGAATTCAACATCCACTTTTCCTTCTGCCAAATGAACGTCTACATTTTTCACGCCTGACAAGTCGCCGACGCTTCCTTTAACCGCTTTGACACAATGTTCGCAAGACATGCCTTGTACATTTAAGGTTACTTTTTCCATGATCAATCGCTCCTTTATTTTCGCATTGTTTTTTGTATGGTCACTAAAAATTCATCCAGCACATCGAGATCCCCTTCTTGAATCCGTTCCAAGACACAATTTTTCAAGTGGCCCTCGAGCAGGATCTTCGACACGCCGTTTAAGGCAGATTGGATGGCAGCAATCTGGGTAATGACATCGTCGCAATAGGTATCTTTTTCGATGAGGCCTTTGACCCCTCTTACCTGCCCTTCAATACGGTTCAACCTGCTGACCAGGTTCTTTTTCACTTTTTCCGAATGGTGGCTTTTCCGTTCACTGTGGGCGGGGCAAACGGGAGCTTCATCCCGGGCATCCATCATGATATCCAATTCCTCCATCTCCTTGCCTCCTTCGCAATTTCAATATACCATCCCCCCGTATACTATGTCAACATAGATGCTCCATTTTGAACATTATTTCAGCATGCCTGGAGCGTACGTCCATTCATTTGGCAAAAGGCCCTGGAATTTTGATACCTGTTGAAATAGGCGCACTTGTTTTAAACCACTTTGGAAAAAACAAAGCTCGTTTTAGAATGTGCAAATAACTGCAATTCATCAATGAATTGCTCTGCGTCTTCAAATGAGTGGAAGCGGGCTTTTAACATAAAGCATGCCTCGCCAGCAATACGATAACAAAAATCGACATTCGAGTACTGGCATATTTGCTTTTTAAAATCCTCGTAACGATTATTTTTAATTGTCGCTTCAATGATGGCTTCAATGGGATATCCCAGCTTTTTTTGGTTCAGTTCAATTGTATAGCGTTTAATGATGTCCTGTTCTTCTAATTGCCGTACCCGTTCTCTCACAGCCGGGGCAGATAGATGAACACGCCTGCTGAGCTCGCTCATTGATAAGCGGCTGTCTTCTTTCAATTCATGTATGATTTGTTCATCAATGAAATCCATTTCTTGAAATTCCTTTCCATTTTTAAATTTAAATCAATCAAATACCTTTTAATCGATATGTAAAAGCTGCATGCTTTATTTTACACTATTTTTGGGAGGGATGAGCATGACACTGATACCATTACATGAAAGGGGGAATACGCCTTTTCAACAATTGCTGGGATATAACGCGTCCATTCTGAAATACTGGAACAAACTCAGCCATGAATTTGAAAAGGATGGCCGGTTGCCAGCGAAGTTAAAAGAAGAAGTCCGGCGTACACTTGCACAAAAAAATGGCTGCCTGTATTGTAAAGCAAAAGGCAAACCGAACCCCGTTGATTATGATGAAAAAACAGCGGTATGTACCGGATTTGCAGAAGCTTTTCTTGCGGGCAAAGGGCAAACCTCTCCAAATGTAACAGCGGTTTTGAAGGAGTATTTAACAGATGCGGAAATAAGTGAGCTGATTGCTTTTATTTGCTTTACAACAGCATCCCAATATTTTGGCGCCCTCATGCAGCTGGGGGAGCACCAAGATAAGTGAAATTTCCATCAGTGGGAAGTCCCGCTGATGGAACCAATGGTTATTAGAAAACATGCATTGTACGTAATCTTTCCAAAACCAAACTTCTATTTGCGCGGTGACTATTTTTTGCAGCAGGCAACAGAGCCAAAATATTCCGTTCATTTTATACTTTCTTGGAAAAAAGCTAAACATGAAACCAACTTGTTATTGCAATATAAGACTGCGTGATGTTATAATACTCTAAATTCTTTAAATAGATAAAGAAAATAGAAATATAGGATAAGAAAGGGATTCTGATATGGCATTATCTTTGGAAGTCGAAAAAATCGATGCATTGGTCGAACAAGTCAAGGAAGATGTAATCCATTGGCGGAGGCATTTGCACCAAAACCCGGAGCTTTCTTTCCAGGAAGTCGAAACATCGCAATTTATATATGATACGCTTGCATCTTTCGGGGGTTTGGTGTTGTCCCGCCCGACAAAAACGAGTGTGGTAGCCCGGCTGAAAGGAGCAAAGCCCGGCCGTGTTTTAGCCATTCGCGCCGATATGGACGCGCTCCCCATTCAAGAAGAAAATGCATTTGATTTCGTCTCAAAGCATGATGGTGTGATGCATGCTTGCGGCCATGACGGGCATACCGCGATGCTGCTAGGGGCCGCGAAAATTCTGGCCGGCTTAAAAGACCAAATCGCCGGTGAAATCCGTTTTCTGTTTCAACATGCCGAAGAACAATTGCCAGGCGGTGCCGAAGAAATGGTCCAAGCCGGTGTCATGGACGGCGTGGACCAGGTGATTGGCGCTCATTTATGGTCACCGCTTGAAGCTGGAAAAATCGAGTTGGTGTCAGGACCGATGATGGCAGCACCAGATGCTTTCTACATCACGATTAACGGAAAAGGCGGACACGGGGCACAGCCGCATTTAGCAATAGACAGCATTGCAATTGGCGCACAAGTTGTAACAAACCTTCAACATATTGTTTCAAGAAATATTGATCCCTTAGATCCCGTTGTTCTTTCCGTGACCCAGTTTATAGCCGGTACTGCGCATAACGTCATTCCCGGTTCGGTTTTCATCAGCGGCACCGTCCGGACGTTTAAGCCGGCGTTGCAGGAAGAAGTGATCCGGCTGATGGAACGCGTCGTGAAAGGCGTAACAGAAGCGCACGGGGCGACTTATGATTTTCAATACGTGAAAGGTTATCGTCCCGTTATTAACGATCCGGAAGTCACGGCAAAGCTGCGTGAAGTACTGGTTGAGACGTTTGGTGAAGATGCCATTCAAGACGGCGTTCCAACCATGGGCGGGGAAGATTTTTCCGGATTCCAGCAAAAGGCACCCGGCACATTCTTTTTTATTGGAGCCGGAAATGCGGACAAAGGCATCGTTTATCCCCACCATCACGCCCGCTTTACTGTGGATGAGGATGTATTGCCTTACGGGGTGAAAGCGTTCGTCGCCGCCATCCTGACGTTAACTGCCTGAAAAGGATCAGCCGCTTTTTCACCGGTTGGCCTTTTACACTAAAAAAAGTGAGGTTTTCAAATGAAATTCGTCCTTGCATCACTCCCATTTCTTGCTTTAATCATTGGCATGTTTTTTGCAAACCGTACCAATCCGATGATTCTCGGAATGCCTTTTATCATGTTCTGGACCGTGTTGTGGGTTGTTTTATCGACGGTTGTAATGTTCATTATCTATAAAACCGATCCGAAAAACCAAAGGGGGGATGCCGAATGAACAGCGCACTTCTTGTTATCCTCATCTTTTTGCTGGTGTCACTCTATCTCGGCATCCGGGCGCGCCGGGGCAAGCAAATGAACCTTGAACAGTGGGCAACCGGCGGCAGAAGTTTTGGAACATTGTTTGTATTCTTGCTGAGCGCCGGTGAAATTTACACGACTTTCACTTTTCTTGGCGGCAGCGGATGGGCTTACGGCAAAGGGGGGCCGACGCTTTATATACTCTGGTACGGCTCATTGGCTTATGTTCTTTCCTATTGGCTGCTTCCGGCCATTTGGCGTTATGCAAAAGAACATAAGCTGTTGTCCCAATCCGACTTTTTCGCGAAAAAATACAATAGTCCCGCACTCGGTGTCCTTGTTTCGATTATCGGCATCATTGCCATGATCCCGTACCTTGTTTTGCAGTTAAAAGGGCTCGGCAGTATCGTCAGCATTGCTTCTTACGGCTCGATTTCTTCCGGCGTCGCCATCTGGATCGGCGTGATTGCGGTAACCATTTACACCACGATTTCAGGCGTACACGGAACAGCCTGGACATCCGTCATGAAAGATGCATTGGTTTTGGCCGTCGTCGTTTTTCTCGGCATTTATCTCCCCGTTCATTATTTTGGCGGCTTTTCAGATATGTTTCATGCCATTGACCAGGCAAAACCCGGCTTTCTTGCGCTCCCGCACCAAGGGATGAGTGTATATTGGTTCATTTCGACCGTTTTGCTGACGGCACTCGGTTTTTACACGTGGCCGCATTCTTTTGCCGCCTCCTTTACAGCGAAAAATGAAAAAACGTTCCGCCGCAATGCGGTGATTTTTCCGCTGTATCAGTTGATCCTGTTGTTCGTATTCTTTGCCGGTTTTGCGGCGATTCTGACTGTAAAGCCGGCACTTGAAGGAGCAGCAACCGACAATGCCCTGCTCGTTCTTTCTATTGAAAGCTTCCCGCACTGGTTTGTCGGTGTCATCGGCGCCGCCGGTCTGTTATGTGCGCTGGTACCGGGGTCGATGCTGTTGATGAGCGCATCCACAATGATTTCGAAAAACTTGTTTAAAGTATTTAAACCGACCGCCAATGAAACACAAGTGGCCAATGTTGCCAAATATTTGGTTCCGGTCGTATCTTTAATTGCCCTCTACTTCACATTTAACGGCGGGCAAACCATTGTTGCCCTGCTGTTGATGGGGTACAGCATGGTTACGCAATTTTTCCCGGCGATCGTATTCAGCTTTATGAAAAATAACCCGATTTCAAAAGCAGGCGCATTTGCTGGAATTGTTGCGGGCGAACTTGTCGTTTCCTATGTGACGATCACGAATCAGACGGTTGCGACGCTGTTGCCGTTTATGCCGCAAGCAGTCAAAGACTTAAATACCGGGATCATCGCCATGGTTTTGAACTTGATTGTAACCTTTGCCGTGAGTGCTTTTACAAGAGACAGACAAAAAAGCGTTGAAATGGCTGCGTAAACTATTTCCCAAAAAGGAGCCGTGCATGCACGGCTCCTTTTTTAACAAGCTTTCCAGGGATCCAAAAAAATTTTAAAAAAGGTATTGCTTTTTTCCACCGGGCATTATATAATAAATTTGTCGCTGATGAGGCGAACAAAAATAAAACAATGCGGATGTGGCGGAATCGGCAGACGCGCTAGATTCAGGTTCTAGTGGTGGAAACACCGTATGGGTTCAAGTCCCTTCATCCGCATCACAAAAAGCAAGGATTTCAGTTTATGGCTGGGATCCTTGCTTTTTTATTTTGATATTAAATTTCCTGCCGCATTGTTCCGGAGACCAAGAAATATAAAACAAATACATCGAATTGTTTTCTGCCGGCCATCCATTTCATGATGTTAGGAGCGCCATGAGAAAAATTGGTTTTTACCTTTTTAAACCGGCGATCCAATTTTTATTTTCTTCCGTTCGCTTAAACTTAAACACATCATTCCCGTTTTATTGATTTTGCCAAAAGCCGGTTCCCTTTTTGATAAGGGAACCGGCTTTGTGTCAGGCCATTTTCCGGCAAGCTTCCGCACAGCGCAAGCATGCTTCGGCGCATTTTTTACAATGGTCATGGATGTATTTCCTGCATTCCTCCCCACATGCTTCGCAAATTTCTGCACACAAATTGCAAATTTGTTTCACAAACGGGCTGTTGCTTTGCATCGCTTGCAATGCCAAAGCACAAATATTTGCGCATTCTCTGTCCATGCAGATACAGCCAGCCATCATTTTCAAATTATCTTCCTTTAAACAGGCACTGTAGCACTGATTACAGGCTTCCATACACTCCTGGCAGGCTTTGATGCATTCTTCATAGGACGTGTCCATTTTTATCCACCTCCAAATTGTCTTCCCCTATTTTTTGCCCGTTCTGTTGAACATCCAAACTGCATCATTTCTGCACATTTTCTTATTTATGGATGAAGTTTTAAAATCTTTATTTTCGCTTAATTAGGGCTTGCTGAAAAAGCAAAATTCCTAGATTTGGCAAGGATGCTGACAGCTTTGGCATAAATTTACTGCAAGTGTTTTATAAAAAATGCAGGGAAAAGCTTGCACTTGAAACGCGTCCTATGTGAAGGAAGACCGTCAATTTTTCGCGCTTTCTTAACGTAGAGCTCCTCTAAGGAATTGCGACTGGACCCAAAATGTCTTTTTGAAGCCGTCAAAAAGACAAAACACGCTGCATCCAGGCTCGAAATGTCTTTTTGAACCTGCCAAAAAGACAAAACAAGCCGCACCTAGGCTCGAAATGTTCTTTTAAGACAAAACACTGCAAGGATGCTGACAGCCTTGGCAAAAATTTAAATGCAAGGGTGTTATAAAAGCTTGCACTTGAAAGCTGATTCAATGCATAGAGAAGACAGAATCGCATTTTCAAAGATGGATTCTTCTAGAGCTTGCAGGCAAATTGGGTACAAACTCAGAATCGGATTGGTTCAGCAAGGCCTAATTAAAGACCGATAAAGCAGATTTCTTTTAAAATATACAGGCTTCCATTCCAAATCAAAAACGGTCCATCTCATCGTATCACCCAATTTTCCAGCCGTTTTCCTGTCCCCAAAAAAAGAAGCCCGGGACCGGCATAATGCCGGTCCCGGGCCTCTTTAAAAAAGCGCCCAATTTAATAAAGCCCTGCTTTTTTAAAATACTTGTCTTTTTCGCGGTTATACCGTTTCGTATCCTGGTTGAATTGGCGAATCGTTTGTTCCATTTCCCCATTGTATTCATTTATTTTTTTTATTTGATTATCTAACTCGTCCGGGCTGAACTTCTCCAGATTTTTATAAAATTTGCCTTGTAATGCCAATTGTTTTTTATAATCACCAAAAAAAGTGTTCATATATTTTTTGCGCTCATCCATGATGGTAAGCAGCTTCTGCGCCTGTTTCCGCTGCCCGCCGTCTTTAATTTTTTCCACATTTTCTTTTATGGATGTCGATTGTTCATATGCCTTTTGGAAATTCTTTTTGGATTTCCTCAGCTCTTTCCACTGCTTTTCGGTATAGCTGTCCGCCGTTTTTAATTTCCGCTTCACTTCCGGGCGGTTTTCGTCATTCAGTTCAAGTTGGTTTAAATCAGCATAAATGGACGCCACTTTTTCTTTATATTGGTCCAGCTTCTCCTGGTTCGCGACAAAATCTTTTTCATAGGATGCGGATTTCTTTAATTCTTCGTATATGCTGTCCGCTTGTTTTTTGTCTGAATGGCACCCGGCAAGAAGCAAAAGAAGCCCCGGCAACATCATTCCGAATACAATAAATCTTTTCACCCTCATCTTCTCCCCGTTTCAACTGGATGACGGATTGGATGACAGCGGCCTTCACACGGAAACGTTACCGCGGGCGTTTTATTGGTCAGTACTTTTGTTTTATAGCCCTGCTTCTTGATAAACTTTAGTAACTTCGGCAAATATTTAACGGTTTCCGGTTTGTCATGCAAAAGGATGACCGGCGTTTCCCCTGCCTGTTTTTTTTGCCGGATTTGCTGAATCGTATACTGGACATACCGTGCATCTTTTAACTCCCAGTCGCTGCTGTCCACATTCCAATCCCAAATATGGAACCCATTTTTATCCAGTAAATCGCGCATTTCATCTGTTAAATACGGAATACTTCCATACGGGAGGCGTACCATATAAGATTTTACACCCGTGACGTTTTCCAATATTCTTTGATCCTCAGCCATTTCGTGTAATGGCGCGGATGTATTGCTGTAGATCGCTCTTGCTTTATGTGTGATCCCGTGCAAGGCAAGCCCGTTTCCATTTTTGTACATGCGTTTTACGACTGCCGGATGCTCTTTTATTCTTGGCCCGAGCATGAAAAAGGTCGCTTTCATCTGATAAGCTTCCAACAGATCCAATAACTGGTTGGCCGCACTCGACGGGCCGTCATCAAATGTTAAGTAAATGGCATTTTCTTTCAAATCTTTCTCGTTTTGCTTCGCCACTTCTTTCTGTCTCTCCGCTTCTTTTTTCTGCCGCTGTTGCCCGATCATCGATTTGTACAAAGGAGAACCCGCAAACACTGTCATTGGCGCAGGCGAAAAAGATAAAGTGCGCAGTGATACAGCATGCGCATCTTTTCCTTTGTCTTTCGCTGACATCTTTTCCCCTTTGCCAACGAGTCCGGCCAAAACAACAACAATCAACGTAAATAAGAGCGCCGACACAACTTTTCCCTTGAAATTTAATTTCCTGCCGCGCATATCTCTCTCCCCTGCTCAAAGGCTCACCGTATTTTTCATTTGCTGCCATCTTCCGACATCATCCGCAAAAACTGTCAAACATATATGATTCAGTATACACGAATATCCACAATTTTACCATACTCTACAAAATCTTAATTGTTTGATCATTTTATTCTACATCTTGCTGCAGTCAAATTTCGACAGAGTGAAACGCGAATAGCGTGCTTATCCCTGCTATGGCCGTTTTTTTGTTTTTATTCCCTTAGAATTTTTGAAAAAACGTTCCACTTAAGCACCTTCCCTTATTCCTGAACCCTCCCGCCTTTCCCCCTGCCTGTTTGTAAAAGGCAGCACAACCCACTCATGGCGAATGATAAAGCTGAAGGTGATGAAAATGAAGGTCATTTTAAAAGCACGATGCGTGATTTTTTATGGCCTTTCAGTTTCCGGATTGCCCGGCGTTAGCTGCATGAATTTTACTGGACCGCGCCATCAAACATAAAGAAATGCCGAATGAAGAAACAATGTTGGCTTCGCTGGAAAATACGGGAATCGACATCATACCGGCGGCGGTGATTCCCGATGATATTCCCCCTAAAAAAACCTTTAAGCTTTTCCCAAGCGGCAAAACCTTCTTATTTTCCAGTTGAAAAAGGAATGGCTGCCGGCCCGAAACCAAGCCGGAAAAAATTTCTTTAAAAAAAATAAAAAAAGGCTTTGACAAACGAAATTTATTGTCGTAGAATAATATTTGTCAGCAAGAGCTAAGGAGCTGGCAAGCAAAAATAAAATAATCGGGAAGTAGCTCAGCTTGGTAGAGCACTACGTTCGGGACGTAGGGGTCGCAGGTTCAAATCCTGTCTTCCCGACTACTAAAAACCTTGATGTATCGCGGATGCATCAAGGTTTTTTTCGTTTTCAGCCGGGGTGATTTGCCCGTTGTTTACGCATTCCGTCAACAATTCAGCATTAAAACTGAATGCCCCTTTGATTAAAATTCCAGTGGGGATAAAAAGCCACTTTTTTCTTCACCCATTATGGCCCATCATTCCTTCATGCTTTATGCGTATTAACTTCTTGCTGCTTGTCCGGATGGAATGCCCCCTGTCTCTGTCCTTCCATCCATCCATAAACGTATATTTCTTTTTCATTAAGATGTTTGTCCATTCCAATCCAGTGATTCATTCATTTAATGTAGAGAATTTACGATGAGGAGGTGTGTCAATTGTATTGCAGACCAATAATTGCTACCCCAAGATACATAATTCACAATTGTTTTGTCCCGCGTTTCCAACCCATCATCCATCCACTCGTGGAAGTGAACCGTACAAATGTCGTTACAGTTCCTAGGCATATGTTGAAACCGATCAGAAAAAATGAAGTGGTCTATCACAATCGTCCTTTTCCATGCCGGCATTTTTGGTAGTGCCAGCAAAGCCACTTCGCCTTTTCTTCATCCCTTTCACGTTTGTCCTTTACACCTTTCTTCGAAACATCATATTTTAAATACAAGATATCTTAAGGAAAGGAGGTGAAAGTCAATGACAGATGGTGGTTACAGCACGGGCACATCTTTTGCCCTGATTGTCGTTCTCTTTATCCTGCTTATTATTGTAGGAGCGTTTTATATGGGTGGCTCCGGATATTAAGCATAATCAGCAAACTAGAGAGAAAAAAGTCCCCCTCCACTCAGGCAGCCTCCATTTTGAAGCGTATCATTACGCTTCTTTTTTATTTGCTTTGTCATTGACAAAAAGATCCATGCCATGATGAAAGCACACCAAAAAAGGATAAAAAGCAGTTGGCACAATGATTCGGAGCAGAGCCGATGAGGGCAATATGGCGTTGTCTACGTACTTAGTGAATAAATGTTCCGCTATATCGCATTTTTAATAGGCTGGATAGAAAACCGGTTAAGCCATAAATTGGTTAAAAAACTTCCGATTAACACACCCTATGTTTGGGAGGTGATAAAAATGGAAGAAGAAAAAAGTTACAAATCCAATACTTACTCGTACAATAACCAGCTCGAAGGAAATGTCCAGTCGCAAAATACCGGCAGCGAAGAGGAAAAAGGGCTGGCTGATACCATTCAAAATGTGATGAACAAAGTCACCGGACTCGGGGAAACCGAGTAAAGCGAGAAGGCTGCCGCAAAAACCGTTGAGACGATCCTCAACGGTTTTTTGAACGCTTCTTGCAAAAGATCAGCCGGTCCGCGAAGTTCTTTTACGCAAAACTGCCCAACGTTAAGATTGGCGCGATTTTGGCACGCTTCTTTTACGCAGAATCTGTTAAGAAGACGCGCATTTCAGCGGCCTTTCTTTTCTTAGGGCGTCTGTGCGTAAATATATAGTACCCTTCCTCTGTGCAGAACACTCCTATGTCAAGATAGGCGGAAAACTTGGCAGGCTTCCTTTATATAGAGCGCCCCTGGTTTCATTTTATACAACAACAGGCCGTTCAACAGGCCGCCAACCGGAAGCAGCAGCATCTTATAAGGCACGGGCAACGCACCTGTTTTTCCGCTTAAAAAATTTAAAGCTTTCAAAAACAAACCGACCGTGGTTCCGGCCACAATGCCAATCAGTACGGCTATAGCGACATAGACGATCATGGTAATAAACATCACGGCAGGCTCAATGTATTTCATTTGGTTCACGTTTTCCCACTCCTGCATGTCAAAACATTGTTAGTTTTATTATACACCCCGTAATACCGAGCGCAGATAAACGTGAAAAAAATGGACCGGGCACTGCATCCGGGGCGCAAGGATAACAGGCTCAGGTAATGCCTCCGGTTTGCTTGGAATATCCGGTTCTTGAATGGGAAAACCCCGCCCTTCTAAGAAGGACGGGGTTTAACAAATTATGTATGTGCCGCAGTTGCCGTAATCAAACTAAGAAAGTTTTAGAACCACACTCCTCAAAGTGGGTGTCCGCAAAAGCGTTCTTGCCATCCTCCCTGCCAAACGGCAAAAGGCCCGGCATTCCCGCAATAATGTTAAACTCCCTATAACAGTTTAAAGGTTAAAACTTTATTAATATTACGTACAACGCAGCTTGTACTCTTATACTACGCTTTATGCGCCGCAAGATCAAGAGGAAAATTTTTCATTCCGTTTCACCGGTCCAGGCCATCATGCCGCCTTCCAGGTTTGTGACATCAAAACCCTGGCTTTCGAGAAACTGGCATGCCATATAGCTCCGCCCGCCGGAATGGCAAACGACAATATAGTCTTTGGAACGGTCAAGATCCTCTAGGCGGAATCCCAGCAAACCGAGCGGAATATGCAGCGCGCCCGGAATTTTCCCTTCCGCCACTTCCTCCGTTTCGCGCACATCGATAATATTGAGTTTTTCACCCTTGTTCAGTTTTTCCTCGACTTCCTTCGCAGAAATTTCTTTCATCAAAATTCCTCCCTCGTAAAACAAAATCCCCTCTTTTTCGAAAAGTGCAGGCCTTGCCAGCGATGATTTTGCGGAAAAGCCGATGTCAGCGGCTTTTCACAAGCAGGTTGACCGCTTCTTTTACAAGGCTTCCCGCGTCTTCCCCGTTTTGTTCGGCATTTTTCACACATTCCACCAGATTGGTGCTGACAATGACGCCGATCGTCCGGTCAATTGCCGTCCGGGCGGCAGACAATTGGGCAATGACCTCTTTGCAGTTGTCCTTTTCTTCCATCATCCGCAGTACTCCCCGCAATTGCCCTTCGATTCTTTTGACACGGTTTTTGATTTGCGCATCGTATTCCACCTTTTTCCCTCCCCGGTTCCAAGATAGTATAAGAATGAATATGAAATCCTTTTCTGCGTAATAAACGGATGCTGAAATTGGCTTCAAGCCGGCTGGAAGCAATGAGGTGAAGACTGCCTTTTGGAATTTCGCCGGAAAACCGCTTTAAATAAGCCGTCGGAATCACAATGGCATCCCCGGTACCGCTTCCGGCATGCTGGTAATCCCTCACATCGACCACCACTTTATTTTCAATCACATCTTTTCTTAAATCCGCCCGCACGGTACCGCGAACGGGAACGTAACGTGTATAGCCGGTTTTCGTGAGAATGAGCGCAAGAACGAGCAAAACAATATACATTTATACGGATGACCTCCTGCCCGTAGTTCGGTTACAACCCCTATCATATACCCCAGGTGGTATTATTGTCAAATGGATGGCTTAAAGAAACCCGCTTGAAATGGTAAAATAAGGGCGCTACATTTTTTAAAAGCAAGGAGAAGGGGAAATGAAGACAAAAACAGCAGGCTGGTTCACGCTCTTTTTGGCTATGATGCTCGCCGTTGCAGGGTGCGGGCTGCATCAAAACAGCACAAAAACGGGCACAGAACCAAAAACAGTGCAACAAACAAATACCGGGCCGGGAGAAAACCGGCAAACGGCAGGCAAGCAAATTGCTGTTAAACTTGCCGGTGTTACCGATGGGGACACGATTAAAATTTATTATCATGGAAAAGAAGAGACGGTCCGCTATTTGCTCGTTGACACGCCGGAATCAAAAAAACCGGATATGTGCGTACAGCCGTATGCAAAAGCGGCCTATTACCGGAACAAGCAGCTCGTTTCAAGCGGCAAACTGACGATCGAATTTGATCACGGGGCAAAACGCGACAAATACGGGCGGCTCCTCGCTTATGTATTCGTAAACGGCAAGTCCGTGCAGGAAAAGCTGCTGAAAGAAGGGTACGCGCGCGTGGCCTATGTGTATGAACCGCCCTATCAATATTTGGGCACTTTCAAAAAAGCCGAACAGCGGGCTAAAAACGAAAAGCTCAGGGTCTGGTCGCAACCCGGGTATGCAACAGACCGCGGTTTTAACGGGTGCGAAAAAGGCAGTTCCGCATCCAGTGCTTCCGGCGGGGAGAGCCGTTCCAGCAACGGGAGCAGTGGTTTCCAAAACTGTACAGAACTGCGCAAAAAATATCCAAACGGCGTACCGCGTTCAAACCCTGCTTATCGCTCCTATATGGACGGCGACAAGGACGGATACGCATGCGAACCATACAAGTAAGAAGCAGGCTTGCACAAGCCTGTTTTTTCTTTTTGCGGCGCAGGGCACCCCGGCTTGCACCACCTTCCCCGCCGCTTGCTTCGAGCCTGTTTTTTGGTTTCACAGACAAGCCCGCATGATTTCCGTCTGCCCGGCAACCGCCTCAACCCCGGTGCTTTTTTCGAGCGATTTTACAAGCTCTCCGTTTGTAATGATGATCGCTGTAATCGTATCCGCTGCATTGGCTTTGATAAATTCCAGATTAAAGCGAATCAACGGATCGCCTTTTTTAACTGTGTCCCCCGCCTGCACAATCGTTTCAAAACCCTTTCCTTCAAGCGAAGCCGTTTCCAGTCCGATATGAATCAGAATTTCCAGCCCTGATTCCCCGCGCAACCCGATTGCATGCTTTGTCGGAAATACTTGGATCACCTCGCCGTCAAACGGGGAAACGGCACGCCCCTCTAACGGCCTGATTGCCACGCCGTCTCCAATCATTTTTTTGGAAAAGATGGGATCGGGCACATCCTCAATCGGCGTCACCTCTCCTCCCATTGGCGCAAAAATATGCTCTTCCTTTCTTTTTCGATGGAAAAAAGGAAACAAAACGGACACCTGCCTTGTTTTCAACTAAATACACCTTCTATTTTAACATGTATGAAAAAAAAATCCGGCAGTTTTCATTGAAAATGCCGAATTCATCATCTGTTCTTACTTGCAGGCCGGACTTTATCATCCTTGAACTTTTCATACGTTTCTTTGCGTTCAGCTAACATCTTATTGTAGACAAAGCGAACACAACCAAATGTCTTAGCTAATAATGCGGATTGTTCTTTGTTTGGTAACAAACGAAACTTGAAAGCTTTGTTTTGCTTGGCCATATCCATTCACCTCACTTTGTGCGGAAAAATTTCGTATATATTGATTATATCGTAAAAATCCGTACAATCAATATGAGGTGATATTGCTCCGGTGCATGGAAACGGCCGTTTTTCCGAACGCTAATGTCTTATTCATAAACGGCAGCGCGTGCCCATTTGCCCCGGGAAAACACCCAATCGAATGGTCCCCTTCTTCCATTTTGACCCCTTCGTCATGCTTTTCCGGCAAAGCCCGGCTTCTCTTTTCGATCCTGTATGTTACAAACAGTTGAAGAACGGGTAAACTACTGTCGTATTCCATCGGAGAGGAGTAAGTGAAGATGAGATTGAAAGATAAAGTAGCGATTATAACCGGCGGCGGTTCCGGCATCGGGGAAGCGTCCGCTTTGAAACTGGCTGCAGAAGGCGCAAAAGTTTGCGTAATGGATATTGAACAGGAACGGGCGAATGAGGTGAAAAGACGGATTGAACAAAATGGCGGGGAGGCAATGGCTTTGGAAGTCGACGTCGCTGATCCGGAACAGGTGAAAGCGGCTGTTGACAAGACAGTCGGAGAATGGGACCGGCTGGATATCGTGTTCTCCAATGCCGGCATTAACGGGACAGTGACACCGATTGAAGATTTGTCCCCGGATGACTGGGATCAAACGTTGTCGACCAATTTAAAAGGGACTTTTCTCCTGACAAAATATGCAATCCCGCATATGAAAAATAGCGGCGGCAGCATTATCATCACAAGCTCGATCAACGGCAACCGCATTTTTTCCAACATCGGCATGTCCGCCTACAGCAGTTCAAAAGCAGGGCAGGTAGCATTTATGAAAATGGCCGCTTTGGAACTTGCCCGCTATAAAATCCGGGTCAATGCTGTTTGCCCGGGGGCGATTGAAACAAAAATCGAGCAAAACACGAACCGTACGGAAGCGCTCGAGAAAGTGCAAATTCCGGTTGAATTTCCGGAGGGCGACCAGCCGCTTTCCGAAGGGCCGGGAAAACCGGAACAAGTTGCCGATCTCGTTTTGTTCCTTGCATCGGACGATTCCAACCATATTAGCGGCACAGACATCTATATCGACGGGACGGAATCGCTGCTGCGGGGATAACGTTTATTGACGCATCCGGCCCCGGACATCCGCATGTTGAAGGTGCGCAGAGCTTTTCCTAAAATCATGTTTGGCATCCTTTCCAAGCCCAATTTAAAAGGCGGCGTTGTCTCTTTGAAGCCACTGAAAAAGCACTGCAAAAATAAAAAAGACGTTGACACACTCCTGCTATTTGTGTTTCAACGTCTTTTTGCATTCTATATGTTGTATGCACGGTAATACAAAATCACTTTTTTAATGGCGTTGTCTCTTTTCGCCGCCTTTCTTTTTTTGCGATTTTAAAACGGATAAAATATGAATGCCAACACGGCAGTGAGGATGCCCGTAATGATCCCGAAAAATACTTCTGCCGGTTTATGCCCTAAAAGTTCTTTCAGTTTCTGCCGGGATTCCGCATTTGTTGTCTCCGGATCTTTCATTGTCTCCATGAGGCGGTTAAAGTCGGCGAGCAGGCGGTTCAGCACTTCTGCATGGAAGCCGGCCTGCCTGCGCACACCGGTGGCATCGTAAATGACAATGGATGAAAACACGATGCTGATGGCAAAGGCATTGGAACCGAATCCGGAAGTCAGCCCGATCGCCGTTGTAAGGGCAATGACCATCGAGGTATGCGAACTGGGCATTCCGCCTGTACTGAACGCCATTCTCCAGTCAAATTTCCCTGATGTGATGAAATGAATGGGCACTTTTATGATTTGTGCTACAAGCATTCCAAGTAAAGCGGATAAAATCGGATACGATAAAAACATTTTTCCTCCTTCATGAAAAAAACTATTTTTTTCTGTCCGGCTGTGTACGCTGCGATGATGATCATGCAAGAGCCGCCCGGTTAATTGAAAAAAGCGGCAATGGGCTTTCGGCATTTTCTTTTAACACCATTTGGCTGAGCATCTCTCCGACACTGCTTGCAAATTTAAAGCCGTGTCCTGAAAATCCTGCGGCTATGGCCACATTAGGATATGCAGGATGGGTATCGATGATGAAATGTCCATCCGGCGTATTGGTGTACAAGCATACTTTTCCCTTTTTTAAGCGACCGGCTGCCCCCCGCATGTATGTTTTCAAAAAGGCCCGGATATCTCCTTCGTCTTCACGGTATGCGCCAAATTCCCGGTTCATTGTATCATGGTCAGCCGCCTGCCCGCCGTCATGGCGCCCGACTTTCACGCCGCTTCCATTAAAACTTGGAAAACCGTAGTATGTTCCTTCGTATCCGTCCATTGTAAAAGCCGGAAACACATCTGCATTGAACAGCGCTTCGTCCGCTTCAAACCAGCCGACCGTTTTCCGGACCGGCTGAAGCGGCAAACTGAGCCCTAAGTTTTCAAGCAGTTTCCCGTTCCACGCACCGCCGCTGACAATGCATTTTTCAGCGGTGAATGTGCCGCTTTCTGTTACAACAGTGACAGTCCGGCCGTCGGTTTTCAGATCTGTAACCTGGGTATTGAGCAGGCGCGCACCCTTTGCTTCCGCCAGTTTACGGCAGGCGCGGAGGCAGTTTTCCGGAAACAGGACGCCGGCATCCGGTTCATAAATGGCACGGTAGCCCGCGGGAAGCGAAATGCCGGGCCAGCGTTTTTCCACTTCCACGCCGGCCATCGTTTCAATCGGGAGGTTGTATGTATTTGCGCTTTCGACTGCTTCGTTTAAAAAGGCCGCATGATCCTCCGGGCTGAAACTGAGGACGCCGGTTTTGGCAAAAATCTTTTCTCCGGAGGCCTTTTCCAGTTCATCCCAAAGCGTTTGCGCCCGCAACACGAGCGGCACGTAATCCCGCCCTTCCCCGTAGGCATGGCGGATGATTCTCGTTTCGCCGTGGTGGCTGCCGGATGTATGCGGCGGGTCAAAAGCATCCAGCAAAAGCGTTTTTACACCCTGGCTTGCCAGAAAATAACCGGCTGCCATTCCCATTGAACCGGCACCAACGACAATAACATCGTAATGTTTCTCCATTGTATTCCCTCCCTCTCCGTTATTATAACTATAACATGTAGTTTGGAAAATTTGGCAAAAACAGAAGATGCCCTTTTAATAAATGGCATCTTCTGTAACAAGGTCGTTTTCCGCAAACCGTTCGACCCGGAGCGGTGTAAGATCAATGGTTTCATACTTTCCGGTCCGGATCAGCTCCGACAGCCCCTTTCCGACGGCCGGCGCCTGCTGCATACCGTGCCCGCTGAACCCGAACGCGGCAAAATACCCTTTCATTTCCGGATGCTCGCCGATGATGGCATTATGGTCGGCAGTATTGTAGTCATAAAGGCCGGCCCAGCCGCGTTCGACTTTTACCTTTTCAAAATTCGGGATGCGCTGCGCAAGAACAGGCCAAATCTGCTCTTCAAATTCGGACCGCTTCCAGCTGAAGTCGATCGCCGGCTTTTCCTCTTCCCCGTATCCGGCAATGATTTTGCGCCCCTCGTGCCGGAAATAGACACCAGTCGGATCCATTGTCAGCGGCAACGGTTTTGTAAGCGGTTTTTCCACATCAAACATAAAAATCCGCCGCGGTACCGGTATAATCGGAAGCGGCAATCCGGCTTTGCTGCTCAATCCGGAAGCCCAGGCGCCCGCACAGTTCACGACAACAGGCGCAAAAAACGCCCGGCCATCTTTGAGCCGCACGCCTTTTATCCGGCCCTCTTCCGCCAAAAAGCAGTCCGCTTCTTCATAAATATATTCCGCGCCGAGATGTTTCGCATTTTTTATAAACCCTTGCATCGCCGTGTACGGGTCCAAATACCCGCTTTCCGCACAGTACAGCCCGCCTGCAAGATCACGCGTGATTAATTCGGGAATGAGCGCCACAAGCTCTGTTTTCCCAAGCCATTCAGATAAGACGCCGTTTTGGTGCTGGAGCTTTAACTGCTTTTCAAAAAGCGGCCTCATTTTTTCTGCCGCTAGAAATAAGTATCCGCGCTGTTTCAAATCGATTTCAAAAGTTTCGTTCCCGATGGCCATGTTACGGGTGAAATTTTGATAGGCTTTAAGGCTGTACCGGCTCATTTTAATATTAATCCCCGTTGTAAAAAGCTGCCGGATGCCGCCTGCGCTCCGCGGGGTTGACGCATATGCATAGGAGGGGTCCTTTTCAAACACAATGATCCTGCCGGTAAACCCGTCCGCGAGCAAATGGTACGCCACACTCGAACCGATAATCCCGCCGCCAACAATGATCACATCCGCCTTGTTTTTCATCCCATCCCCCCTTTAATGATTGTCGATCTGGGCGCGCTGCAGTTTCCCGCTGAAATCGACATACACGGCTTTCCATTCCGTGTATACATCAAGCGCTGCCGGCCCCGAGTCGCGGTGCCCGTTGCCCGTTCCTTTTGTCCCGCCGAACGGGAGATGGATTTCAGCCCCCGTCGTCCCGGCATTGATGTAGACAATCCCGGTATCCAAATCACGCATCGCCTGAAAAGCTTTATTCACATCTTTTGTAAAAATGCCGCTCGATAACCCGAACGTGACGCTGTTGTTAACGGCAATCGCTTCTTTGAGGCCTGCTACCGGAATGATCGAAACAACCGGGCCGAAAATTTCTTCCTGTGCAATGACCATTTCCGGGCTGACATCCGTAAAAACGGTCGGCGCATAGTAATATCCTTTTCCCGGCAAAATGCGCCCGCCTGTAAGCAGCCTTGCCCCTTCTTTTTTGCCGGTTTCAACATACTGGTGGATGCGGTCGAGCGCTTCTGCATTGATAACCGGGCCGACTGCCACCGTTTCATCGAGGCCGTCGCCGATTTTCAATTCCGCCGTTCGCCGGATCAGCTTTTCTTCTAGTGCATCTTTGATCTTTTCATGGACAATGACCCGGCTTGTAGCCGTGCATCTTTGCCCGCTCGTGCCAAATGCACCCCAAAGGATGCCGTCCACCGCTAGATCAAGATCCGCATCGTCCATGACAATCACTGCGTTCTTCCCGCCCATTTCAAGCGAAGTCCGTTTCAGAAGGCCGCCTGCCCGTTCATTGATTTTACGCCCGACTTCATTCGAGCCGGTAAAAGAGATGAGGCCGATGCCCGGATGTTCCACCATCGCTCCGCCAATCACGGAACCGGAGCCGTGGACAAGATTGACAAGCCCTTTTGGGAGTCCCGCTTCTTCATAAATTTTTACAAATGCGCATGCTGTGGCCGGCGTTTCCGTAGCTGGCTTCCAAATCACCGCATTCCCCGTTACAAGCGCCGGCAGTGATTTCCAGGAAGCAATGGCGATCGGAAAATTCCACGGCGTGATCAGCCCGGCAACGCCAACCGGCACACGGATGCTCATTGCAAATTTATTTTGCAGCTCAGATGGCACGGTATCACCGAATTGGCGTCTCCCTTCCCCTGCCATGTAAAATGCCATGTCGATCGCTTCCTGCACTTCCCCGCGCGCTTCATCGATCACCTTGCCCATTTCGCTTGTAAGCGTGCGCGCGATCTGTTCTTTTCTTTGTTTTAACAGTTCTCCGACTTTGTATAAATAGTTTGCGCGCTCAGGTGCCGGAACGAGCCGCCACATGCTTTGCGCGCTTTTGGCAGCCTGGACGGCGCGGTCAAGGTCCGGTGCTTCGGACTGCGCCACTTCGCCCAATGTTTTCCTGTTTGCAGGATTTACAACCGGGGCAAATTTTCCCGTTGACGGTTTGCACCACTCGCCGTCAATGTAATTCAAATATTTTTCCATGCGCTGTTCCCCCTTTAAAAATCGAGCATTTGCCCGATCCCGAGCTGTATGGCTTTTTCGTAAACCGTTTCTGCAGCCACCAGGTCAAACAGGGCCATGCCCGTTGATTTAAAAACCTGTAGCGTGTTTGGATCCGGCTTTACTTTTTGCGTGACAATTTTGGAAAACGGAATGGTTTCAAGCCGGCTGTCCACATCCCCACTTTCCTTTGCGGCATCGTGCGAGTCGAGATATATCGATTTCAAGTTTTTCAAAAGCGCATCAGGAAATTCGCGCATATGCGGCTGGTATGAACCGATGCCAATGACAAGCTTTCCGTCGTAAAGGTCTTCTTCCGGCAGTACAGGTGTGGCAGATGATGTTGCCGTAATGAGGATATCGGCGTTTTCGGCAAGTTCGCGGGCGGATTTGGCTGTATGGACCGGGATATTTGGAATGAGCGTTTTGAACCGGCGAATAAATGGGGGAATGTGGGAAGGTGTCCGGTTGAATAAAAAAATGTTTTCGATGTTGCGTGCGGTGCAAACGCCGGCAAGCTGATACAGCCCTTGATAACCCGTGCCGATAAGCCCGGCCGTTTTGGCATCGCCAGGCGCAAGATATTTTGCCGCCGCCCCGCCGATTGCCCCGGTCCGGAGCCCGGTTAAAACCGTGCCGTCCATAAGCGTTTTCATGGATCCATTCCTGCTGTCAACCAAAATGACAGCGCCCTGTGTCACCGGCCGGTCCTTGTTGCCCGGGTAAACCGAGACGATTTTTGCGCCGGCTGCCTCATTTGTGCTGCACGGCATAAAAAGGACGGAGTGGTTCCGGATGGTAAAATGCGTGCGCAGCGGCATTTGATAACCGTTTTCTTCATAGATGCGGTATGTTTCTTCTACAGCTGCAACCATTTCCTGCATGGAGGCCGATTTGAGGACATCACTTCCGTTAAGGACAAGCAAGGCCGCACCTCCTTACTTCAGGGATTTGGTAAAAATATATGTGAGGCAAAGCAGGATCATGATAAAAAAGGATTTGGCAGCCGGGGAAGCAGCTTTGGGTCCCGGACCTCAAGCTTTGTCGGATTGGGGGCTATAACGGGACAGTTCCTCAGGGGTTAATTTTATTTTTCCTCAGGGGCGCATATACGAAAAAACGCCCAAACCTGTAACAGGGTGGACGTTTTGTGTGATGGAGCATAGCGGGTTCGAACCGCTGACCTCTTGCATGCCATGCAAGCGCTCTCCCAGCTGAGCTAATGCCCCGTGATATAAAGTTGGGAATGGAGCATAGCGGATTCGAACCGCCGACCTCTACAATGCGAATGTAGCGCTCTCCCAACTGAGCTAATGCCCCGTTTTGTCATGATCACCGTTTTTCATCAGCGACAATGTTATTATACAATGCAAAAAATGATTGTGCAACTATTTTTTTAAAAAATAGTTTCCCGTTTGCCGCCTTGTTTTTTCGCATTGCGGCCGGGGAATACTAATGAAGATACCAAAAAAGGAAGTGGACGGTATGTTTCATTTCTTTTATTACCGTTTTTTACGCTGGCCGATCATTGTCCGGATATTGAACCTGGCCCTTGCTGTGATCTTTGTATTCGGGCTGGCCATCCATTTTGTCGAACCGAAAACTTTCCCGACGGTGTTTGATGGTGTTTGGTGGGCAGTCATCACGACAGCAACAGTCGGTTACGGGGATTTGTACCCGGTCACTTTTGCGGGCCGGGTGATCGGCATCATCCTCATTTTATCGGGTGCCGGCATTCTGTCTGCTTATTTCGTGGCGCTGGCCGGTGCAACGGCTAAACGGCAAAACGCTTTTTTGGAAGGAAAAGCGGCGTTTACGGGAGGAAAACAAATGGTCATTATCGGCTGGAACGAACGCGCCAGAAAAGTAATCGGGCAGCTCATGGAATTAAAAGAGCGGCAGCCCATTGTATTGGTGGATGAAACACTTGAATCCAACCCTTATCCTTATGATAATGTGTATTTTATAAAAGGAAAGCCGTATCAGGACGAGACGCTGAAAAAAGCAAATGTCCGGGCGGCGAAGGCAGTGCTGATCACGTCCGACCAGCATAAAACGGAGACGGAAGCAGACATGGGCGCAGTCCTGACACTGCTTGCTGTCAAAGGCTTGAACCCGGATGCATATTGTATTGTGGAAATCCAGACAGCCGACCAGGTAGTAAATGCCAAGCGGGCGGGCGCGGATGAAGTGATCCAGGCAAATATACAGGCAAGCTTTGTCATGCTGAACAGCCTGATTTCAAACGGGATGTCCGATACGCTTTTGTCGTTATTGAACCAGCAGGAAAAAAACCATCTTGACTTTATTCCGGTGAAGCCGAAGTGGCGGAATTTGACGGTAAAAGATTTGAGCCGGCAGCTGCAGAAAGAGCGAAAAATTTTAATCGGCATCCAATCGAGGGATGACACCATGATCAATCCGCCCTTGGATTATACCATTACGGATGAAGAGCATTTATTTGTCGTTTTGGAAAAAGGCAAGTAACCATTCAAAAGTTTGCCAGGAAAATTTTCCAGCGAATTGGCGATAAAATAACCGAGAACCGGTGCAGGCGGATGTTCAGCAGTGGACGGCCAAATTGGAAAAGCAGCTGATCCCGTGCCTTGCAGATTGCGCATTTTTATAAAGCGGCTTGCACCTTATGCTACATCTGATATGCTGCACTACGAAGATTGCTTCGTTTTGAGAAGCGGCTTCATCTGAATCAGCTGGAAGTTTTGGCTTGCGTTTGCCTTATCCAAGAAAAAAAGCAGGGCTGGCATTGCCCTGCTTTTTTTCTGCATTATTTCAAACGTTTTTCGAGTTCTGCTTTCAAATCTTCATAGCCCGGTTTGCCGAGGAGTGCGAACATGTTTTTCTTATATGCTTCCACACCAGGCTGGTCGAACGGGTTGACGCCGTTCAAATAGCCGCTTACCGCACAGGCTTTTTCAAAGAAGTAAACGAGGTAGCCGAATGTGTATGCATCGGTTTTCGGAATGGAGACCACCAGGTTCGGTACGCCCCCGTCTGTATGGGCAAGCAATGTGCCTTCAAATGCTTTGTTATTCACAAAGTCAACGGTGCGGCCGGCCAGGTAGTTCAAACCATCCAAATCGTTTTCTTCTTTTTCAATTGTCAGTTCTTCGCGCGCCTGCTCTACTTTTACAACCGTTTCAAACAAGTCGCGGCGGCCTTCCTGTACATACTGGCCAAGGGAATGCAAGTCGGTCGAGAAGTTTGCGGAAGAAGGATAGATGCCTTTTTGGTCTTTCCCTTCACTTTCACCGAATAATTGTTTCCACCATTCAGAGAAATATTGCAGCCCCGGTTCGTAGTTGATCAGCATTTCGATCGTTTTGCCTTTGCGGTACAGGATATTACGGACAGCCGCATATTGGTAGGCAATGTTTTCCGCTACTTCAGGGTTTGAGAAATCATCAACGGCCTTTGCTGCTCCGTCCATCATCGCTTGGATATCAACGCCGCTTACTGCGATCGGAAGCAGACCGACAGGCGTTAAAACAGAGTAACGGCCGCCGACATCATCCGGAATCACGAATGTTTCGTAACCTTCCGCATCAGCCAGCGTTTTCAATGCTCCTTTTGCGCGGTCCGTTGTCGCATAGACGCGGCCTTTTGCTTCTTTTTCGCCGTATTTTTCAATGAGCAGTTTGTTGAAAATACGGAAAGCAATCGCCGGTTCTGTCGTTGTTCCGGATTTGGAAATGACATTGATGGAGAAATCTTTGCCTTCCAGAACGTCCATTAAATCTTTCATATAGGTGGAGCTGATGCTGTTGCCGACGAAGAAAATTTGCGGGTTTTTGCGCTTTTCTTTCGGCAGCACGTTCATAAAGCTGTGGTTGAGCATTTCAATTGCGGCACGGGCACCAAGATAAGAACCGCCGATGCCGATCACAAGCAGCACGTCGGAATCACTTTGGATTTTTGCCGCTGCTTTTTGGATACGGGCGAATTCTTCTTTATCATAATCTTTTGGTAATGTCAGCCAGCCGGTAAAATCATTGCCGACACCGGTTTTTTCATGTAAAAGCTTGTGGGCCAATCGAATCGGTTCGCTTAAGTATGTAATTTCATGTTCGTTAAAAAACGCGAGCGCTTTTGAATAATCAAACTGAATATGCGTCATTGTCCAGATCCTCCTGTTATCGATTTACCATCTCCACTTTATCGAATCTTTACCCTTTTCGCAAGGAATGTAACGAATTTCTCACATTTCCTGCATGCATAATGTTTGCGGATTCTTGCCATGCTATTCCTGTACATTGAACAAGGAGGTAAAAAAATGAGCATTGTACAAAGAATTGCGTTAATTTTCACGATTATCGGCGCGATCAATTGGGGCCTTATCGGTTTTTTCAACTTTGATCTGGTAGCGGCCATTTTTGGGGACAATTCCGCGATCTCCCGGGTCATTTATGGCATTGTCGGCATTTGCGGCCTGATTAACCTCGGCCTGCTTTTCAAACCGGATGCCGAAGTGGAACGTACTACCCAGGCAAAACCGACGAGATAAGTTATCCGGCCGTTGGAAACCGTATTCATTGTAGCAAAGGCAGTGCAGCATGCCTGCCTTTTTTTGTGTTTTTTTATCTTTTTTCCCTTTACGCCCGCTTCTTTTTTCATTTAAAATGAAGCTATAAAGATTAGCGGGGAAGTGTGCAGCTTGGAAATTCAAATTGTTCAGAAACACGCATTTAACGCGGTCGGGAGCAAATGGACCGGTACCTTCGAGCAGGCGGCAAACGGGGATATCAAAAGATTTTTCCATCAATTTAAGCAAAAAATGGGGGAAATCCGCCATTGCACCGATCCCGGTGTTGTGACCGGGCTTTCCTACCACCCGCAGGATGATGATGGCTTGTTTTCCTTTTACCTTGTCCGCGAAGTGGCCTACATAGAAGCGGTTCCGGAAGGCATGACAGCCCTGACTGTTCCTTCGTATACATTTGCGGCTGCGAAATATAAAGGCAAAGGCGTGCAAAAAGCGTATGCCGAATTGTATAAATGGATCAGGAAAAACGGCTATACCGTCTTTCAGGGGCAGCTTGAGCACCGTGAAGATTATCCGGCAACATACGAACCTTTAAGCGATGAACCGGAATTGACCATTTATATCCCGCTATATATAGAATAATACGCGGGCAGATTTCCCCGCGTTAGGCAAACTATTCTGCATAGCAGCATGGCACGTGGTTTCAGACGGATTCACCCGGCAAATCGTGGTAAGAAACTATTCTGCATAGAAACGGCGGCGCCCGCCATTCATCCGGCGGGCTTGCGCGTACAAGCGGTTTGCATCGCACTTTAAATTGGGCAGCGGCGTAAGCGGGATTTGCAGCCAGCTCACGGCGGAACTGAGATCCATACACCGGATTTATCCCCACAGGCAGACCCGGCGTTTTTCGGATAAAAAAAATCCGGACAATCTGTATGCCCGGAATCGCCCGATTATTTTTTAATCAAATCTTCACGTTTTGATTTTTCAATCCATTCTTTTAACTTATCGCGCAGCGTGTTGAAACCTTCTCCGGACTCTTCGGCGGCTTTCACGGCACCTTGGCGCCGGCGCGGTTTCCTTGTGTCTTGATGCGGCGCTTCTTCTGTTGCTTTCATGGAAAGACTGATTTTGCCGCTTTCTTCGTCTACCGACAACACTTTTACTTTGACTTCATCCCCGATGTGGACATAATCGTGAATATCTTTGACATACCCGTGTTTAATTTCGGAAATATGGACAAGGCCTTGTGTCTCTTCATCAAGCGCTACAAACGCGCCGAACGGCTTAATTCCAGTCACTTTTCCGGTGTATACATTTCCTGCTTCATAATTTGACATGAAAACACTCCTAGTATTGTTTTTTTTCCTGTTATACGCAATGAAATATTATATCATAGTCACGAGTGCATGTCATTCCCCAAATATTTTTCAGGCCTGGCCCCGGCAGGCACCCGGAACCTTTCTTTATTTATCATTTTTATCGTGCCCGTGTTTAAAAAAGTTCAAAAATTTGCTTCAGCCTGCCACCCGCCCATATGCTACAATAAAATAAAGAAATGAATATGGAAAGGAAGTATTTTTATTTAAAATAATCGTTAAGGGAGGGCGTCTCATGAATAGCTTTGGTGAGAAGTTGAAATTTTACCGTGAATTAAACGGGATGAGCATCGAAGAACTGGCCGTGAAAGCCCGGATTGGCAAACATACACTCGAACAGTACGAAACCGGGGAACAAATTCCGACCACACAGACAATATTAAAACTCTCCACTGTTCTTGATGTAGCCGCTTCCGTATTTTTGGAAGCGCTCGGAAAAAAATAATTTTATAAGAGGTTTAAATTTCATTCACAACGGCTATCCTAATACTACAATGCTTTCCTTAGTGAGGGCGACTTTCGGGAAGCCGCACTATCATAAGTATTCCCCCTTTTTTTATTTTTGCGGGTCCCGTTTTCCGGCCCCGTTTTTTGTATGCTGTAAAGAGAAAAAACAGCGCCTCGTTTAGAGCGCTGTTTTCCTGTTTTTTGGATTCGCTTTTTATCCTTTCAGCCAGAATGCACGGGCGGCCGCTGCAAACAGACTTCCTTACCGTTTTGAAAATTCCCTTGTATATTGGACCGTTTTTCCAGCGCGGTACCGGCTTCAAGTGTTCGCTTCGGGAACTTCTACGGGCGGCCGCTGCAAACAGCCTTCCTTATCTTTTTGGAAATCCTCTTGTATATTGGACCGGAATACCTGCGTCTTTGCGGAGCACGATACCGGCTTCGAGCGCCCAGTACGGGTTGCGCAGCATGCCTCTGCCGACCGCAACAAGATCTGCTTCTTCGTTTCCGATTACCGCATTGGCAAGAACCGGGTCTTCCAGCCGGCCGACAGCAATGACCGGAACGTTTAAAGCCTCTTTGATCCGGCGTGCAAGCGGCACCTGGTAAGCAGCGTGCGTCCCCGGGCGCCCGTCTGCACCGATAGGGCCCTCGCCTCCGGAACTGATATGAAACAGGTCAACACCCGCTTCCTTATACGCCTTCGAAAATGCAATGCTTTCTTCAATGCCATACCCGCCATCGACATATTCACGGGCTGAAATGCGCATAATAAGCGGCATGTCAGCAGGCATTTCTTTTTTGGCAGCGGCGATGACTTCTTTTCCGAATAATGCCAAATCCTGTCCGTATTCATCTGACCGTTTGTTTGTATAGCGCGACTGGAATTCATGGATCAGATAACCGTGCGCGCCGTGGAGTTCGATCGTGTCAAAGCCGGCCTGGACGGCGCGGCGGACAGATTCGCCAAATTTGCGGACGACTTCTTTGATTTCTTCCTTCGTTAATGCCTTCGGTGTTTTTGCATTGTCATCAAAAGGGATAGGGGAAGGGGCAACCGGCTGTTTTGCGTCCTGTGCTTTTCTGCCGGCATGTCCGATTTGAATCCCGACTTTGGCGCCGTACTGATGGCACGCTTCCACAATTTTGGCAAGCGGGGCGATCTGTTCATCAGACCATAAGCCGAGATCGTTGTCGGTAATTCTGCCGTCCGGCTCCACATCGGTCATCTCAATAATGATCAGGCCGGCACCCCCGATGGCACGGCTGACGTAATGGACATAATGCCAGTCAGTGGCAACGCCATCTTTTTTCTCAACGGAGTATTGGCACATAGGGGGCATGACAATACGGTTTTTCACTTCAAGCGATTTCAGCTTGTACGGGGTAAATAAATCATTCATTGCAAAACTACTCCTTACGCCTGATATTTTTGCACCTGAACCGCTATGTAAATGGCGGAAAAGTTCGTTCCAAATATAACAAACCGGTGTTCCAACCGTCAAAACTTGCGCTCACAGTCCTTGTGCGTGCAAAATTCTGCCTGATTGTGTTAAAATCCTCATACACTTACATATCTAAGCGAAAGAAGGAATGAAGGATGGCTCAAACGATTCCAAAATTAACATTCAATAACGGCGTTGAAATCCCGCAACTCGGCCTCGGCGTTTTTCTTGTAAAAGAAGAAAATGAGTTGAAAAACGCTGTGAAAGCCGCGCTGGAAACCGGCTACCGCCATATTGATACTGCGATGATTTACGGGAATGAAACATATGTCGGCGATGCAATCCGGGAAAGCGGCGTAGACCGGAAAGAAATCTTCATTACGTCGAAAGTGTGGAACTACGACCACGGCTATGAAGAAACAAAAGCCGCTTTCCAGGCGAGCCTCGACCGTCTTGGCACCGATTATTTGGATCTTTACTTGATCCACTGGCCGTCACCGAAATATATTGAAACATGGAAAGCAATGGAAGAACTTTACCATGAAGGCAAAGTAAAAGCGATCGGCGTATCGAATTTCCAAATCCACCATTTGGAAGATTTGCTGGCCCATAGCGAAGTGGTGCCGGTGATCAACCAAATTGAGACACATCCGGAATTTCCGCAAAATGAACTGCATGCATTTCTGAAACAGCATCATATTTTACATGAAGCATGGGGCCCGCTCGGCCAGGGCAAAAACAACCTGCTTGAGCAGCCTGTTTTGGTTGAGCTTGGGAAAAAATACGGCAAAACCCCGGCGCAAATTGTGCTGCGCTGGCACGTGGAACGAGGCATTGTCGTCATTCCAAAATCGGTGACCCCGAGCCGGATTAAAGAAAACAGCGAGATTTTCGATTTCTCGTTAACCCCGGAAGACATGGAAAAAATCGCTTCATTGAACACCGGGAAACGGTACGGAAGGAATCCGGATGACGAAGAATTTTTAGCACAAACTTCCGTAAGGCCAGAATAAAGACGGGCAGCTGTCCTCTGGGCAGCTGCTTTTTTAATTGCTTTTCCGGAAATGATACCGGTTTCTCCCGGAGCGCCTCCCATCGCCAATTTCTTGCGGCTTTCCGGCGATTGATTGATTTTTCCAGAGATCCCCTTTGGTTTTGCTGTACCTTTCATGCCGGCTGCTTTTTTTTCAGCGAATGCGAAGCCACCATGGGAGGTTCATGCCCGCCGTTTCGCGGGGGGCTGTGCCTGTTGTTTTGGATCTTTTCGCCTGAACCCGCTGGTTTAAATTTTACGCTGGTTTTTCTCTGCCCCAAGGCAGCAAGATCAATCATCAAAATGGATGCATTTTCCAGCCAATGGTATACTGATTACAAAATACGAAAGGAGCGATAGAAATTGTCCATTTCCATTCCTGAAATCAAACTGAACGACGGGATGACCGTTCCGGCCGTCGGATTCGGCACATACAAACTGAACGGGGCGGCAGGCGTCCAGGCGATCGTAAGCGCCATTGATGCGGGTTACCGCCTGATTGATTCGGCATTTAATTATGAAAACGAAGGAGCGGTCGGCGAAGCGGTCCGGCGCTCTTCCGTTCCGCGTGAACAGCTGCGCATCACTTCGAAACTCCCGGGGCGGCACCATGCTTATAAAGAAGCGGTCCAGACCATTCAGGAATCATTGTACAGGTCCGGCCTCGATTACTTTGACCTTTACCTCATCCACTGGCCGAACCCAAGCAAAGATTTATATGTGGAAGCGTGGCAGGCGCTTGTCGATGCGCAAAAATGGGGGCTTGTCCGCTCGATCGGCGTTTCCAACTTTTTGCCGGAGCATTTGCAAAGGATCATAAAAGAAACCGGGGTTGCGCCGAGCATAAACCAGGTGGAACTTCACCCTTATTTCGCACAGGAGGAGCAGCGCGCCTGGCATGAAGAACACGGAATTGTAACGGAATCATGGAGCCCGCTTGGAAGAGCGAACCATCTGCTTGAAGATCCGGCGATTCAAAAAATTGCTGCGGCCCATCAGAAATCCGTTCCACAAGTGATTTTGCGCTGGCATACACAGCTTGGCGCCATTCCGCTCCCGAAATCGGCTTCCCCGGAAAGGCAGCTGGAAAACTTGTCCATCTTTGATTTTTCGCTTTCTGAAGAAGAGATGCGCACCATATCCGGATTAAGCCACCCGGACGGCAGGACTTTTGGGCAGGATCCGGCAACCTATGAAGAATTTTAAACCCATGTAAAAAAGGGGCTGCCCCAAAAACCGTTAAACGGCTGATGGGAGCCCCCTTTTTTGATACAAGCGTTTATGAATTTCCGTCACTATGCCCACAAGAGCTTCATGAATTTTATGATCCAAATAAAGGGGCTTTAGGGACAGCCCCTTTATCTAAAACAGTAACCGGCCCGTATAGAAGCCGTCCCGGCCATTAATAAACGATGACCGGTTCATTCTGTTCCAGGTTGTCATAGACGGTTTTCATGACACTTGGCGGCGTGTTCACACATCCGCCGGAGCCGTGGTGGAGATAGGCGTCCATGGCCCAGTTCTTCCGCCAGCCCGCATCATGGAAACCGACACCGCCGAGCGTGAAAGGTGCCCAATATTTTACCTTGACGGAATAATTCGGGTTGCCCGCTTCACTGCCCTCCAGTACAGACGGGGACTCTTTGTATTCGATATACCAGACCCCTTTTGGCGTATCTTCATTTGTGTCATGCCTTCCCGTTACAACCCGGGTTGTGACTTTCAGCTTGCCATCCTTATAAATCCAGATGCGCTGGTCGGAAATCGACACTTCCGCATACGTATCGCCAATCCCGTTTTTGGCCAGGACATGGTAGCCGACGCCGATCGTGCTGTACCCTTCGCCGTAAATATTGTAGGCCTTGACGGTGTCCTTGCCGTTTTGGAAGGCGTCCGCAATCCGTTTCGCTTCCGCTTTCGTATCGATCGCCCAGCCATACGACTGGCCTTTTACGGAAATGACGGAGCCCGCATGCGTTTTGAAACTGAAGTTTTTATGGAGCGTCGATTTCTCCTTGTTCAACTCTTCCAGCCGCGACTGGATGCCGGACGGGTCAATTGCCAGTTTCATATCTTTGGAGATGGATGCATTTTGAATCAGTTCGCTTGCCTTGAACGGGTATTTCTTTTCCTGCAGGAGATAGTTGACCGTCTTGTTTGAGAGTTCTTCAAGCTTTTGCTTTTCCTGCTTTACAATCCTGCTGTTTTCCCGGACCGGCTGAAGTTTCACCGGGCGCAAATGAATTTCACTGTTGTATTTTTGCTTGTCATATGCCTTTAACATGGCGGAAATGTCGTATTGATTGCCGTTTTTGCTTTTCGATACGCCGATTTTTCCGTCCTTCATATAAGCCTGTGCATCTTTTGGCGCCTGCAGATTTTTATTTTGCTGTTCCAGTTTTTTGGAAACTTCCTGCTTCAGTGTCACATTGCGGTAGTGGTCCGTCCGCCCCGGCATGATCATATAATCTTTCTCTTTAAAAGACGGAATCCATGTGCGCTGGGTTTTGAAAACGCGTTTAACCTTCGCCATATCGCCGTCTGTAAAACGGACCTTTGTATCTTTTCCGTCCACCAAAACTTTGTTTCCGACATAAACTTTATTTGTTAATGTCATAGACTTTAATTTTTCCATCGCCTGTTCAGTGGTCATGCCGCCGACTTTGACGCTGTTGATTTTGACATGCGGGTTAAAACGGGTAGCCTGGTAATAGCCGGCACCGCCTAAAAGAATGATGACAACTGCCGCAATGATGCCAATGAGAAGACCTTTCTTCCTGGTTATGGCCGATCACCCCAATAAAGTAGTTTATGTTACAAAAAGATTACATCATTTACATATAAGATATATGAATCCGCCCGGTTATACAAGCCATTTATTTCATTTCATCCAACGTTCACAACTCATCGGGGAAGCAACATGACACCCTTTCCTGCCTTTTTACCGGAAACGCCGGGCATCTGCCGCCTATAAAAAAGAAACGCTAATCCGAATGTGGAAAGCGATTTTTCTTCATGATTTCTTCTTCCAGTTTTTTTGCCTGCTTTACCTGCTTTTCATTGATTTTCCGGAAAATGAAAAACACGAGTACCGCAAGCAGCACAAAAAATGAAAGTGAAATCAAAGCCGGGATATAATACTTTTTCTCCTGCGGAAATTGAACCAGAAATCCGATGAGGTATGGAAACAATGGCATCTCCCCCTTTTAATCGATTATAACAGCCGAAAGCCACAAAGAAAACGGATACAGCACCGCATTTTTCATGCGGTGCTGGTGGCCAGGTTTCCGGAAAGAGCTGCAGGGAAGGCCGACAATAGCATCAACGATTAACGGATGGTGATTTTTTCAATGATGACATCGTGCACCGGTTTATCCTGCAGGCCTGTCCGGACGCCGGCGATTTCATCGACAACCTCCATGCCTTCAATGACCTGGCCAAATACGGTGTGGCGGAAATCAAGCCACGGGGTCCCGCCTTTTTCCATATAAGCTTCCACGACTTCAGCCGGGTAACCCGCCTGTTCCATCTGCCCTTTCATGCTGGGATCGACCGTTTTGCTTTGGACGATGAAAAACTGGCTGCCGTTTGTGTTCGGGCCGGCGTTGGCCATGGACAAAGCCCCGCGGAAATTGAAAAGCCGCTCTGAAAATTCGTCTTCGAACGGGGCGCCGTAGATGCTTTCGCCGCCGGTCCCGTTTCCGCTCGGGTCCCCGCCCTGGATCATGAACCCGTCGATCACACGGTGGAACGTCAAGCCGTCATAATAACCGTTTTTGCTGTGCGTGACAAAATTTTCGACCGTTTTCGGCGCAAAGGCCGGAAACAGCTTGATCGTAATGGTGCCCATATTTGTCTGCATGTCTGCGACCGTTTCGTTATCACGCATTTCCGCTTGAAGCTGCGGATACATTGTGTCTTCTGCCATATGCTTGAAACCTCCATTTGTTTCACTATTCTTGTCTACTTTACTAAAATCCGAGCAAAAAGCCAAACGTTTTCTTTTGCTTCTTTCCGGCTTTTTCACCATAATGGTAGTAAAAGCGCAAGGGGGGAATTGGTTTGGAAGTTGGCGATAAGCTTGTGACAACGAAAAAAACCGGGAAATATATTGGCGAAATTACGCAAGTGTTTCCCGACCATTATGTATTTAAGGTGCTGGCCGTGTTAAAGCATCCCGCCCAGGGGGATTTGCACCACCCGAATGAAGGGGATGTGCCGTTTTTTCACGAGCGGAAAGCTTTGGCCTTCGGGGAACAGGCGAATATTCCGCGAAAAACGGCAAAACCGTACAACGGCGAGATTCCGGATTATGACGCGTCATTGAAAACCGCTGTCTGCGAACTGATGGAAAAGCTTGAAAAAGAGGACACACTTTACAGCCGGAAAAGCATCGCCGCGTTAAAAAGTTTGATGAAAGAATATGGCATATCACCCGTTGGATGATTTTCCCAGCGGGTTTTCTGATGGCAGGGGCAATGATACTGTTAGGGAAAACGTGATATCCCCTTTTTTCTGCGGCAAAAAGGGAATCGGGGAATGCTTCTTTTTACTTCCTTCCTGTAAGCCGCGTGTAAATATCCAGTGCCAAATGCCGATGCCCAAATCCGTGGATCCGGATTTTGCCTTCCATGTTCTGATATACCAGCCTTAAATCAGCCGGATGCCTTTGTATTCGTTTACTTTGAAAATGATAGGATATCCTCCTTCATCATTCCCTTTCAAACACGATCCAACATTTCTCTGCCGTTTTACTTGATAAATTGCGCGTACATGGCCCGGCCGGAACTGTTTGTGGCAAAACGGGCGGGATCCAAACTTTTCCAAAATGGGGTTCGGATTTCAAACATATACTAGATGTGCGGGCCATCCTATACAAAAGTGCGTTTCAAGCATACGATGCAAGGGTAAAGTTCCTCCGTCAAAAAACGGACACCTTTTTTACAAGCCGGTTTTGTTGAAGTTTCGGTGATAAGTTTTATAATAATATTTAGGTCAACGAAATATTTACTCTATATACTTTTATCTTTTTTTATTGCGCAAGGAGGCGATTTTCTCATCTGATGAGCCAGGAAAAACGCAATTTGTATATTATGTTCGTCTGTAACTTTTTAGTAGGTGCCAGCTTAACGATGGTCGTTCCGTTTTTATCGTTATATATTCAAACATTCGGCCACTTCAGCGACAGCTACGTCCAGCGCTGGGCCGGATATATTTTTGGCGTGACCTTTCTGGTTGCTTTTTTTATGTCGCCAATCTGGGGGCGCATCGGCGACAAATACGGCTTTAAACCGACGCTTATTATTACCGGGTTCGGCATTGCCGCGAGCCTGTTGTTTATGGGGCTTGCGGACAATGTCGCCACTTTATTTTTGACCCGGATTTTCATGGGGATCGTGACCGGGTTTATCCCGACTTCCATGGCGCTCATTTCCAAGCAGACCTCGAAGGAGGAAGCCGGCAAGGTGCTCGGCACTTTGCAAATGGGCAATGTTTCCGGAAACTTATTCGGGCCGCTGATTGGCGGATCGATTGCGGACAATTTTGGTTTTAAATACACTTTTATGATTACAGCCGTTGCCATTTCGATTGCCGCGCTTGGCGTTGTTTTCGGCATTAAAGAAAAACGTGCCGATCCTGCCCGGCGAAAAGGGAAACCTGTTTCTCCCCTCGCTGTTGTGAAACAAATTGTCAGCCGCCGGATTTTGATTACTGTTATGGTGATTGCACTCTTGATCCAAATGGCGAACTTTTGTGTTCAGCCGCTTTTGGCACTGTATGTCAGCCATTTGACAAGTTCAGGCAATATTGCATTTTTATCGGGGCTTGCTTTTTCCGCCACCGGCTTCGGCAACCTGCTTTTGGCAAGGCAGTGGGGCATGCTTGGCGATAAATACGGGCATGCAAGGATTCTTTTGATTTTGCTTGTGCTTGCCTGCGCCTTCATGGTGCCGCAAGCTCTCGTAAGCCATTTATGGCAACTGATTATTTTGCGGTTTTTGTTCGGCATGGTGATCGGCGGGATGAACCCGAGCATTGTGGCGTTTATCCGCCTCGAAGCGCCGCTCAGCATGCAAGGCGAAGTGCTCGGTTATAACCAAAGTTTCCGGTTCCTCGGGAATGTAACAGGGCCGCTGATTGGCGGTTACGTATCCGTCATCTCCGGCATTTCATCTGTGTTTTATGTAACCGGAGTTTTGTTCCTGTTCGCATTTGCGCTCCTTCTTTACAGTGTAAAATCAGAACAGCGCCGCACCGCCCGGGAAAGCTAAAACGGCAAGATACCAGTTTGGTGGTATCTTGCCGTTTTTACTTTTTCTTGCCGGGCCGTGAAACTTTTAGCTTTTTTTCGGTACGACCGCAATCGTACAGCGCGACAGGCAAATTAAGTTTTCGTCTTCGTCTTTGATTTTGATCTCCCAAACCTGGGTACTTTTGCCCCGGTGCACGGCTTCGGCAACTGCGGTTACGGTGCCGTTCCGTTTTGAACGGATATGGTTGGCATTGATTTCAAGCCCGAAGCAGACTTCTTTTTCTAAATCGATCAGCATCGCAGCCCCTAGGCTTGCAGCGGTTTCCGCGAGTGCGACGGATGCGCCGCCGTGCAGGTATCCGAGCGGCTGTATCGTTTTTTCATTCACCGGCATGGTCGCCACCACTTTCCCGGGCTCCATTTGGACAAGTTTTATGCCAAGCGCGCCGATCATTGTATGTTCCAGTTCCATCTCTTTCCCCCCGGTCCGGATTGTCCATACATCTTTCAAGCCTTTCTTTCATACTATGTAAAAAATGATGTTTCCCACCTGAGAAAGAAGGTGAGAATATTGTACTACAATCCGTATTATGTTGTTCCTTCCTTTCCATACTATTCCATGCCTTACCGCCAATATCCTGCCGTCCACCCGAAAAAATTTATGGATTCGGCCATACACACGCACGAACTCTTGGCAGATGCACAGCTTTTGCTTAACCGGATTTCCCGCTCTGCGGCTTTTGCCGGACAACTCATGTCTGCCGCACAAAAATCAGATTCAGCTGGTGTCGGCCGCATGCTGGTGGGAACCGGTATCCAGCATATTCCGCGCGTTTTTTATACACCGGACGGCCTTGTATTGCAGTTTGTCCAAAAGGCCCCGGGCAACAAGGAACCTTGCTGCGAACTCCGGATGAAAATGCGCTGGTCATAACTTGCGGCTTGTCCATTGCCCCGGGATCCCGCACCCCAAATTGTTTTTCATAAGCTGCATGAAGGACAAAAACTAAGGCTTCGTGCTCCGAATTGTCCTTCATCAACCAGATGAAGGACATTTTTCAAAACTCAGGCCGGTGCATTGTCCTTCATAAGCTGTATGAAGGACAAAACCAAGGGCTCCGCTCCCCCGAAATGTCTTTCATTTTCTTTAATTTGAATCCGTTCCAACAAAATCTGTGCTTCGGAACTTCCTGCAAATGGGCCGGGTGCCTTTCCAAAAAACCCCCCCGCTCTTCAAGCGGGGGGATTTTTTAATAATACGGGAATGGCGGATATCCTCCGTACGGAACCGGCGGGTATGGCACCGGAGGATATGGCACCGGAGGATATGGGAAATACGGGCGCGGCCTTACAAGTGCGCCGCCAAGCAAGCCTCCGAGAAAACCACCCAGAAGCGGTCCGGCAAAAAATGGGGAACGAGCCGGGTAATGTGCATGCGGATACATCAAATGACCTCCTCTCTTTCTATTCTTAGTGTATGCATCCCGGCACTGCCGGACTGGGCGTTACGCAGATGCTGGCTTTTGCCTGTTCTTTTTCTTGCGCCTCTCTTTCCACAAAATCAGCAGAAGCGTTATAACCGGAAAAACCACTTGTGCAGGGAGGTGAAAGAAAACAGGCACCACTTTGATGCCCTCGTCGATATGTTCCGCATACGAGGACGCAATCATCGATGATGCGCCCAGCATGATCACACCGAGCGGATAGACTGTTTTTCTGTAGCTGCTTACATGGAACAGCTCCGTAAACGTAATACAAGCCGCATATAAGAAAATCCCCACTTTAAAAAACCCGCCAACGATTAAAGTCACCATAAACAACACATCCAACCGCTCCAGAAAATGGGCAATTTGAATTTCCTGAATGGTCGCAAGCAACGGAAACGGAGATCGCATCATGGCATCCACGCCAAGCACACAGATATTGATCAGCATCGAGATCGCCAAATTTGTGCCGCTTAGCCACATAGCTGACAGCCCGGCTACTTTTACACTTTTTATCTTATCTACAAGCGGAAAAATGGACAAAAACGCAATCGTTTCGCCAAAAGGAATATAAATCGTCTCCTTCCCCATTGTTTTTAGGACAGGCATGGGCCCGTTTTCCAGTACTGGTTTCAAATAATTGAGCTTGACGAGCCCTGATGAAGTAATCAATACGAAACTCGCAATCGCCAGAAAATAAAAGAAGATAATAAAGATCTCCCCGGTTCTGGCCATCACTTCCATTCCTTTTTTTACTGCATACATGACGCACAAAGCCAAAATCACCGTGATAATAAACAGCGGTGTTTCCGGATAAGCCGATATGATCAGCATTTCTCCAAAGTCGCGCAGCACCCTGGCAGAAAGGTACAGGAAGTAAATGCCCATCGCAAAGCCGAAAAACCAGCCAATACCTTTTCCGTAAATCGCCCGCAACCATTCGACCGGCGAAATGCCAGGATAAAAGGAAAATATTTTGTAATAAACGTAAAACAGGAAAAACCCGACGCTCAGGCCGCTTAAAATCGCAAGCCATGCATCCTGTTTTGCGCCGCTTCCGATTCCCAGCAAAAGGGCACTGCCAAGTTCAAACATAAAGATTAACACAAATAATTGGTACGAGGAAATTTTTTCCTTTTCCATATATCACCAGGCCCTGTTATTTTAAATTTGAATGGAATGGATTTGTCCATATTCCAGAATTGGCGATGACGACGTTTGCATGCACCTTCACATTTAAATGGGCAAAGCCCTTTTCATTCCAATGGTGCCTTAAACTGTGCCACTCTTTCGGGTACTGGCGGTAAATCATTTCCCCGAAGCCGAACACATCACATTGGTCGTGCTGCATATGGCGAATGCCATGGTTAATTTGCTGCTCCACATTTTTTTCGTATGCTTTTTCAATCCGGGCCATTTCCTTTGAATCCATTACATCAAGCGGTACATTGATTTCTTGCAGCTGGCCCACAAGGCTGATGTGGATATGCATTTCCGGTTTTCCGTTTTTCATGGCCGGTTTCATACCGATAATCGTTTTTCTTACCTGCAGCCCGAGCGCATGTGGATGATGCGCCCAGTCTAAATCAAGATAAGTCATTTTTGTTTTTTTCAATAGCCATGTAATCGTAAGCGCATCCTGTCCGCCTACCCAGTCAATCAGTTTTCCATGCTTTAGGATCCCGATCCCCCCGCTCGTTAAGTATGCGTCCAGTTCTGTCTGATTTAGGCTTTCCTGCATCTCTCCTTTTTTCTTATCCCCTATCAGCTTGAAGCTTCCTACTACTGCTTCTTTTCCTTCCGTTGTAAGATCATATAGGAGATCTGAAAGATCTGTTTTTACCCGCCCGCCGACATCTTCTTGTGCATATTCCAATGTTTTATTGATTTTATTGGTAGGAAGACGGTCAAGCGGAGTCAGCACTTTAAGGACATCCTCTGCCTTGCCGTTGCGGGCAATCAGAACGGAAGCAGTGTTGCGGAATTCTTTATTTCTGTCAAAAATATCAATAATCGGATAAATTCCATTTTCCGCCGTGCTTTTGCCAATCAGGAGAACGTTTGTATGGGAAAAATATAACCTCCTCGAAATTTCCCGGCCTGCAGCGAGAAATGCGTCCTCAACCGTTTTGCCTTCCGTTTGGTAGATGGTGACAGTGGGGCCCTGCCCGCCGCTTGTTTGCATGCCGCTTGGAATATTTAAGGAATTGACAATTTGATAGGTCAGCAAATAATTCCCGTTTTCAAGCCGGTCAATGCCGATGGCGCTTACCAAAGCAATATCCGTTAATTCTTTATGGCTCCAGCAGCCTGCCAGCAAAAAAGATACCGTAAAAAGGGCAACGGCCGTTTTCCATCGTCTTCTTCTCATGGTTGCTCCCCATTTTTCACACTTTTTTGTTTCGGCGGCATCGGCTTTTGGTTTTCGGCCTGGCGGATGATATTTTTCTGGCTGAAGAGCCGCGGCCTGGCGCTCATCGACCAAATCGGCACCCGGATCACTGTATCACCGGAGTTAGAACGGATGAAAGGGGCAATCGGCGCCGTGTATGGCACGCCGAACGACCGCAAGCTGGTCAAATGGACAGCAAGCGTAATCATTCCGATAATGATGCCAAAAAAACCGAAAGTGGCCGCCAGAAACATAAAAACAAAACGGTATAATCTGGCTGAAATGGCAATGAAAAAAGACGGGGTGGCAAAACTGGCAATAGCCGTAATCGAGACGACAATGACCATTGCGGGCGAAATAATCCCGGCCTGCACTGCCGCCTGACCGATGACAAGCGCCCCGACAATCGACACCGTCTGGCCGATCGGGCGCGGCAGGCGGAGTCCGGCTTCCCGGAGGATTTCAAATACAACCTCCATCCCCATCGCTTCGACAACAGCCGGAAAAGGAATCGTCTCCCGCTGTGCCGCAAGAGTAAAAACAAGCTGGGTCGGGAGGAGCTCCTGATGAAAAGTGGTTATGGCGACATAGACAGCAGGCCCGACAAGCGAGATTAAGTAGCTGAGCACGCGCAAAAAGCGAAGCGCTGTCGCAATATCAAACCGTGTATAATAGTCATCCGCCGACTGGAAAAATTGGATAAAAACAGCAGGCGCGAGCAAAACGAACGGCGAACCGTCCACAATAATGGCGAAACGGCCTTCCAATAAATTGGCCGCCACCACATCCGGCCTTTCCGAATGGTACACCGTCGGGAAAATGGTATACGTTTTATCTTCAATAAGCTGTTCAATATGGCCCGAGTCCAGAATGGCATCGATTTTAATCATGTTTAACCGTTTACGGGCTTCCTCAAGCACTTTATCGTTTACGATCCCTTTTATGTACATAAGTGCAACATCGGTCCGGGTCACTTCCCCGATTTTAAAGTTCTCCATCCACAGATTCGGATCTTTAATCCGTTTGCGGATCAATGAGGTGTTCACACGCAGCGATTCGGTAAAACCATCACGCGGCCCGCGAACCGTCACTTCGGTTGAAGGCTCTTCAATCGCCCGCTGTTGCCCGCCCCTTGTGCTGATGCTTAATCCGCCGTATACCCCGTCAATCAGTAAAATGGACTGGCCACTCAACAGCTCCGAAAACAAGTCATTCCAATTCATGACCTTTTTTACACCGTCAATTTTAATGACGTGCTTCATGATGCTGTCGAGTATATTTTCACTTCCCAAATACCCGTCGATTTCCGGATTGCCCATCAAGACTTCAAGCAGGTTTTCATTGATCATTTTCGGATCATCCAGGCCATCGACGGAAATAACGGCAGCCGGAAAATCATTGCCGCTTCCAAGCATGATTTGATGGATGACAATGTCGGAACTGTTCCCGGTTGTTTTTTTCAACTGCCCGAGGCGCGTTTTTAAATCGGTGCCCATGGTCAAAAACGGGATATCCGTTACAGTCCCGCTCGTATCGTCTCCGCGCACAGGTGTTTTCTGCACGCCCCCGCTTTTCTTTTCATTTTTGTTATCAGTTTTTGCAGCGTTTCTCTGCTTTTTCCACCAATATGGCATACCGATCCTCCTTTTCGCCCGTGCATGGCTGTTTGTAACGGAGCGCAAACTACTGATGAAGATATCTTGTTGTTAGTATGTTTCGATTCGAAAAAAATATGAAAGGAATTGGCACGCATGAAAATCGCTTTTTTAACCGGCATTGCCGCACTGGTCCTCTATGCCTTCATTGCCGGAATCGATTTTTATATGACAAGGGACTTTATGGGATCTGTCCATCATCCGATCGGCATCCTCGATACCTTTTATGGTGTCGAAAAAGGCGTACTCCTGATATGCATCATGGTGCTTATTTTTAAAATAGCAATCGAGGTGTTGAAACAGAAAGGACGGACACAAAAATAAGGCAAAGAAGAGCGTAGTGCTCTTTTTTGCCTTATTTTTAATTTCAGCTTTTTAGCGGAAGGCCGGGCAAGATCCGGCCTGCACCATTTGCCGTTTCGTCTTCATTCGCGTGTATCTGCAGGCAGCCGGAGGGCGCTCCTTCGTTACAGCGCTTCATTAAAACTGCGGTCGTGGGGGCGGCACGCCTTTCAGCACATTCATTTCGCTTGGAGTAGCGCGCCCCCCTTTAATCCTGTTCTGCCATCTTCTCAGCCAGCAAGGCCAGTGTCCGTACCATTACGCCGGTTGCACCGGCCGGGCCAAGATCGGTTTCTTTCCCTGTTATGGCTGTTCCTGTAATCTCCAGATGGGCCCACGAGGTGTCTTCCACAAATTCCCCGATAAAAGCCCCGTTCACCATCACGCCGCCCTCTCTGCCTGGTGAACCGTTCAAGTCGGCGATCTTGCTGCTTCGTGCGTTTTCTTTGTCCGCTTCCGTTACCGGGAGGCGCCAGATGAATTCTCCTGCTTCTTTTGCGGATTCCAGCACCCGTTCAAAAAAAACATCGCAATTGGCGACAGCGCCCGTTTTATCGCGGCCGAGCGCCGGGATCACGTCCGCAGTCAAGGTTGCAACATCTACAATTTGACTTGCACCATATTGCTTCGCATACGTTACGGCATCCGCGAGCATCAGCAAACCGGCAGCACCGGTATCCCGCATTTCAATCGTTTTACCGTTCATGCTTGTGATCACAGCCGTTTCAGTGCGCATGTTGTCCTGCCCATTGGTTGCAGTGCCGGTGATGCGATTGCCGGCCACAGGAATCACCGCCACGACGTTTCGGGCCGGCTTTTGTTCCCCGATCACTTCCATGGCGCCCAGAACAGCTGCCGCCCCTGCCATGCCGGTGTTCTCACCTGGTGTGCAACAATCGGCTGCGGCACCGGGTCCGACAAGTGCGAGCACATTGCCCCATTCCCGTTTGCCCGCGTATTTCAGGATGACCAGGATCGGCGGCTCTTTGGATTCCCCCGCCGCAGCCAAAACCGCACCCATTCCAAGCTTCTCCATCTCCATTTTTTCAAGGATTTCCACTTCAAAAGGGTATTTTTTTTCAAGTGATGCGGCATATTCCGCGAGACGGGCCGGCGTCCATATATTCACCGGCATATTGGCAAACGTCCGTGCCGTATTCACGGCTTTGCCATACACGTACCCGCGGTGCAGGGCAGCGCCTGTTGTTTCTTCGGGGGAACCGTTATTTTTACGGTATGTACCCGTTTGAAGATTGGCGTTTTTAACCGGTTGGCCCTCTGTTTTCCCGGCGGCATTAACATGCTCGGCATTCCCCGGCCGGATCTCTGCTTCCTCGGCGACACTGGAATGGACCGGCGTGGCGTGTTCCGCCGGTTCCGGTTTTTTCCCGGCAGCCTGGATGTAAACCGCTACTTTTTCGAGCTGCACTTCCGGAATATTTGGTTGCCCTTTGTAACCGGCAAACCGGTATGTGGCCATCGGAACGGCTTCGCCAAGCATTTGCGCGGCTTCCTTCACGCTGACTGTGCCGGCGCAAAACGTATCGAGGAAAACTGCTGCCGTAGGCCATCTCATTTTCCGGATGTGTTTCACTGCTTTTCCAAACATCTTTTTCAAATGTTCTTTTCTAAGTTCTTTCGGGTTGCCAAGCCCGATAAACAAAAGCCGTTTTACTGGCAGTTTCCCGAGGGTGTGAATGACAGAAAGGCTGCCGGCGCGTGCGGACAGGTCGCCGGATTTTACCAGTTCCGTCAATGCCCCGCCGAAACGGTTGTCCAGGCCGCCAAGCAGGCCGCCAAACTTTTTAGGAACTTGCTGCAAGCCAATCACAAGGCAGTCTTCAAGGCATTCAAGCGGATCTCCTTTCCCCAGTTCAAACATACAACCACCTCTGTTCCATTATAGCCGCCAGCTTGAAAAAAACGCACAAAAAAAGCGCAACCGGCGATTTTGCGCTATTCTTTCGTTTCCGGCTTGATATATTGCTGCCGGAACACTTGCATCGTTTTGTTTTCGTTCAGTTCAGCCAGTTCTTTTTCCGTCAGGGACCCGTCCCCCATTTTAATAATATACACATCAAGCGTCTGTTTTCCCCATTTCTTGTAAACATCCGAAACCGTTTCAAAATACAGATCGAGCCGGTTCCCTTTTATGGCAGATCCTGTATCGGCAACAACACCGAAATCATAGCCCGGGATATAAAGGACCGTCCCGATTGGAAAAATGGATGTATCAGCGGCAATCGTTGAATATAAATCCCGTTTCACTTTCACCCCGGAATAGGTGATGCCGTAGCCGGGATGGTCTGGACTTTTCCCGGTCGATTCGGCCCCTGCCGTATACCCCGTTGCTGTCACTTTCTTTTTCGGGTAATTGCTCCAGTCATAGGCATCAAGGGATGGCTGCGGCTGGCTCGCGGCAATGGCGGCCAATCCTTTTTCCAATGCCCGGGCAGGTGCCGCTTTTGCAGCTGCTGCTTTTATCCCCGAAATGGCCTGGAAAGTGGAAATCATTGCCCATATGAACAAAATGGCCATCAATAAGCGGATCATCCATTTTTTCATGTTCAATTGGTCTCACTCCTCTTAGGGCTATTGTCTCCCACGCCGTTCCAAAATATGCGGGCATATTGGCAAAAAAACAGCTGATCCGTCTGCCCTTTTTCGCGCCGCCCATTCTCCTGTTCTGCAAATGGCGCTTCCAAAAAGCACTGGTTGTTTTATCCGGAAAATTTGCGCCGGCTTTTGCCGGCCGGCCCGCCTCCGATTTAAAGGCAAAAAAAAAGCTGCCCTCAAGGCAGTTTTAAAACATCCGGTATCCGTTTTTCCGGAGCGCTTTTATCGCAACACCAGCCAAAAGTGCCCCCGCAAGGCCGCTCGATAACACGAGGGCATCAGATAAATGGATGGAGCTAAGATGCTCCCCAAGTTGCCGGAAAGCCGTCCCGGGATCGGTAAAATACCGGGAAAAAGCGATCCGGTCAATCATCGAAAGCGCAATGACCGGGTAAATAAAACAGAGAATCCAGGTCATCCGCAAAAGCATATTGGCAATAAAACCGATACCGAAAAACAAAACAAGAAAAAGGACCATCGAAATAATCAATACCGGTATACTCATGAGCCCCTCCGCATCCCCGTTGTACATCTAGTTTACTGAAAAAACTGAATTTCGTCAAAAGTAACGCGATAATATTTTTGCTATATAAAATTAAATTTTCCTTTCTTTAAAACAAGCCTCGTGCCGCCGATCATAAACAGGGCACGGTCATCCACGACTTTTTTCATAACAGAAGCAGAAGTGCCTTTCAGCTTTTTGCCAAACACAATGCCGATCGCATTGTCTTCCCCGAGGGAGCAGACGGTGCCTTTGTCATTAAAAGTGAAAGCTTCCAGGCTTTCTTCACCGTGGATCTTTTTCAGGAGGTTCCGTGCGCATACTTCCCCATGCTGCATCGCCATCTGCGCTGTCGGCGGGTACGGGCGGTTTGTGTCCTTATTGATGATCAGCGCACAGTCCCCAATTACAAAAACATTTTCATACCCCGGAACGGTCAAATCCGGTTTGACTTTCACCCGGCCGCGCACCGTTTCAAACCCGGACGCATCAATCACGCTATTCCCGCGCACACCCGCGGACCAGATGACGGTGCCAGACTTGATTTCGTACGGCTCTCCGCCTTTTTTGCAGGCCCATACCCCGTCTTTTGTCGCTTTTTTGACCGCCGTGCCAATATGGAACTCGACGCCTTTGCTTTCCAAATACGAAAGGGCGTAATCGACAAGTTCACGGTCAAATTGCGGGAGAACGATAGGATTGGATTCAATCGAAACGATCCGCACTTTATCGCGTGGAATCCCGTATTCCTTGCAAAGCGCCGGAATCCGGTTCACCAGCTCGCCAAGAAACTCGATGCCGGTAAAACCCGCACCGACGACCACAATGGTGAGCCGGTTGTCATCTTTATCGTTTTCCCTCCGGTAGGCATCGAACTGGCGCTCAATATGTTCCCGGATTTTTTGGGCAGCGCTTACATCTGTAATCGAAAAAGTATGCTCTTTCAAACCTTCGATTCCGAATGTTTCCGCGTTGGAACCGAGCGCAATGACGAGATAGTCATATGGCAATTCTTCCCCGTCTTTTAAAACTACTATGTTCGCGTCTTTGTTTATCCGCTTGACTTCCGCCTGTTTAAATTGCACTTTATTCTTATTTAAGACGTTTTGAATCGGGTAGCGGACCCGGTCATGGTGCAATGTGCCGGCGGAAGCTTCATGAAGCCATGTTGTTTCGTAATGGTAATCATTTTTGTTCACGAGTGTGATGTCCGCTTCCCCTTTTGCAAGCTGTTTTTGCAGACGCGTCACGGTCATGAGCCCGCCGTAACCGGCACCCAGTATAACCACTTTCGGTTTCTCCATTTTTCTCACTTCCATCTCTTTATTTTGGACAGGCCGGCGCCTGTATGGCAACATCATCCATTATTTGTGATTTTATTCACGACAATTGGCACGCCAAATTTGTCACATGATCTCCATCAAATTGTCACAAAAAATACATATCTCCACTTCAATCATATGCTTTTTACCCGCTATTTTCAATTGAAAACTGTACTAAAATAATAATAAAAATATTCTAATATATAACATGGTGCCTAAAATTTTTTCCGGACGCAGGAACACCTGCCTGCCTTGCCCGCAGAGGTTTTTAGCCTGTGCGCTTGTGTCAAAATGTGCTATGATGAAGGAGAATGAAGCGTATTGGAGGGGTTTCGTTGAAGGAAGATCAAACCATTTATGATATAACTGTTATCGGGGGCGGGCCGACCGGCTTGTTTACAGCTTTTTACGCCGGATTGCGGAAAATGTCTGTAAAAATCATTGAAAGCCTGCCACAGCTTGGCGGGCAGCTGGCTGCGCTTTACCCTGAAAAGTATATATACGATGTCGCCGGTTTTCCAAAAGTGAAGGCAGCTGATCTCGTGCATCAATTAGAAGCGCAGGCCTCCATGTTCCAGCCGGTGATCTGCACGGGCCAGTCCGCAGAAAAGCTTGAAAAGAGTGAAGACGGCATTTTTACGCTGACAACTGATAAAGAAATCCACCATTCCAGAGCAGTCATCATCACTGCCGGTGTCGGCGCATTCCAGCCGCGCCGCCTTGAAGTGGAAAATGCTGCACAATACGAAGGAAACAATCTGTTTTATTTTGTAAATGATATGGACCAGTTTGCCGGCAAAAGCGTTGCCATCCTTGGCGGCGGCGATTCCGCGGTCGACTGGGCGCTTATGCTGGAACCGGTCGCCGAAAAAGTGACGCTCATCCACCGCCGTGACAAATTCCGTGCCCATGAACGCACGGTGGAACAGTTGAAGCAATCGCGCGTGGAGATTAAAACACCGTTTGTCGCGAGCGAAGTGATTGGCGACGGGGAAAACATTTCCCGGCTTGTGATTGAAGAAGTAAAAGGCGAGGCGAAAGAAACGCTTGATATTGATGCCCTTATTTGCAATTACGGCTTTATTTCGTCACTTGGCCCGATTAAAAACTGGGGCCTAGAGATTCAAAAAAATTCCATTGTCGTCAACTCCAAAATGGAAACAAACATCCCAGGCGTTTATGCGGCCGGCGATGTTTGCACGTTTGAAGGCAAAGTGAAGTTAATTGTAACGGGGTTCGGGGAAGCCACCACCGCGGTCAGCAACGCGAAAACATATCTTGACCCGAAAGCCCGCGTCCAGCCGATGCACAGCACTTCGCTGTTTGAATAAGGAAAAATCAAAATCCCGGATGGCTGCCCAACCGGGATTTTTGATTAAATATCGCTCTTAATGTGCAAACAGCAAAGGAAATTGGCGTGCCCGGACAGGAAGAAAACCGGAAGACAGGCGCTGGCTGGATTTTTTGAAAAGATTTTTGTGGGGTTTGCCACGCACGTCTCTAGCTCAGTCCGATTTACCGTTGGCACTTCCCCATAATTTGCTTTCTCCCGGCAAAAAAAATCGAGTAGGAGGAGGTGGACTAACCCCCAACCTCTCACACCACTTATCCCTACTTCTTAATTATCCCGACTTTTATTAGGTAGCCTTCAAAAAAACACAGGATTTCTGTATGTTTTTGATGACTCGTAGGTTAAAAAAACAGAATAACTTTTGGTTTCTTCGAGATTTCAGCAGTTACTGCAGGGCAAATTCCGGAAGAGGACATCCGGAAGGGACAGACTGACCATGGAATTTGTCCTTACGTGGGGAATAAGGCGGCGAACAGAAAGTCATTCAGGATTCCGCAGAAGACTTTCCACTTTAAGGGGATTCGGAAAATATCTGAATGCAATAGGTATCTAGAGCTATGAAATACCTTCTAACTCTTCAGCTGCCGATGCGAATATGTAACGTAGATCGTATACACGTACTGTGGCAGGAAAAAGGGATTACGCCATTATCCAACTTGGTATCCCCATGGACTCCGTGCAGGTGACATGACATCACAAACTAAAGCTGACGGATGTTGACTGGAAAAACAATGAGATTCATCTGATACAAGGAAAAAAAACAGCCGCTATCACTTCCTTTGGAAGAATATGCTAGCAATGCCATAATGATTATATCCTTAAAGGCAGACCAATGTCAGAATCCTCTTATATGTTTCTAAAAAGTCTCGGACCCTAACATACCAACAATGAAGAGGCAAATTTCTACTGGTGAGACACCCTCAATAGTTTGGCACCCTTGTGTCATCAGAAAAAGTAAGTACCTTTTTGCAATAGATCTATATATACTGATTCGGCGTATATCACTGAGACTTGAAAGAAACCTCTTCAGGATATGCTTGTTTAGTGCAAAATGAAAGTACAGAGTTCTGCAACAAAAAAGTGCAGAGCTTCATGGCATAAAAAAAGGCTTGCCAGCTCCTAAAATTCCCTCTACTGTTAAGGTTGTGAAGAACAAAACAGTGGAGGTAAAGAAAGGATGCTAGCAATGCCTGAAATTCATCATATCAAACATTTGCGTGAAAAGAAAGGGTTATCGCTTTCCGAAATTGTCCGCAGGACGGGATTTAACTGGAGAACAGTCAAGAAATATGCGGATGGAGACATTTCGGTCAGACAAAAAATAAAGAGAAAACGGGGAATGATGGAGGAAGAAGGATACGGTCAAATCATTGATGACTGGCTGGAGGAGGACGCCAAACTGCCAAGAAAACAACGGCGGACAAGCAAGAAGATGTACGAACAATTAAAGCAGGAACATGGCTTTAAAGGGTCTTATCGAACCGTTTGCGCCTACGTTCAAAAACGAAGACCTCAGCTTAAGCTGGAGAAGGAACGGCGTTACGAGAGGCTGGAACACCCTCCGGGGGAAGCGCAGGTGGATTTCGGCACCATGTCCGTTGTGACGAAGGAAGGAAAAGAGGAAGACCGATCAATTCTGATTTTGAGCTTTCCGTACAGCAACGCCGCGTATGCGTATCCATTGCCGGCGGAAAACAGCGAATGTTTTCTTTACGGGCTCACTCAGCTGTTTCGCCAAGCCGGAGGCGTCCCGAGAAAACTGCGCATCGACAATTTGGCGGCGGCGGTGGTTTCGATTCGAAAAGGAGGCGAACGTCAATATACTGAAGCATTTGAGCGATTCCGGCTTCATTATGGGTTTGACGTACAGGCGTGCAATCCGTATAGCGGACACGAAAAAGGGAATGTCGAACGGAAAGTTTACTATACTCGTCAACACTGCTTTGTCCCTGCTCCGTTGATCGAGGGGGATGAAGAACTGGCGGAGTGGCTGCATCGCAAGATGATCGAAGATCGAGCCCGCCCCCACTATGAAAAAGGGAGAACCATTGAGGAATTATGGCAGGAAGAACAAAAGGAGTTGCTTGTCCTGCCGGAGAGAGATCTCCCGATCTTCTCCTTCCACCACGCTAATGTCAATAAATACGGGGAAGTAACGGTGGATGGGGAGGCGTTTGTGGTTCATGGGATCCCGGTTCCCAACCGTGTCCTTGTCAAAAAGGAATGGGATCGTTTCATGGTTTTCTCCCAGGAAGGGGAGGTGTACCTGGAAGCGCCAAGGCCGTACACGAAAAAGCGACGGGAGCTCCCTTGGAAGGACATTTTGGCGGAATGGGCGCAAAAGCCCCGGGTGGTGGAGTATTCGCGGTTTCGAGTTTACTTGCCGGAGGCCATTAGGAAATACTTCATGGAACAACCGAAACAGACGGCATCACGCATTCGAGGAGTGCAGAAGCTGCTGGAGCGGTACACCGTCTATGAGATCGCCCAGTGGCTTGACAAGTATCAACGGTGGGATTTGACGCCCCATGAGATCGGGGTGTTGATGGAGGCGAAGCGTTCGGAGTATCCCGCGAAATGGGAAGAAGCCTATACCCCTTCCGTTTTAGTCGACTATGAAACCGATTTACATGTGTATGATCAACGTCTTTGTCCGTCAAGGGAAGGGGGAAGCCGGGCATGAAGATGGATTTAAAAGAGATTTGTAAAGCCCTGCATTTGGCGTACATCGCGGATCGATTCGAGGAGGTGGCCTACGAGACCAAGGAACAGTTTTTGCGTGATGTGTTGGCGTTGGAGCTGTCGTTCCGTCAGAAAGCAAAACAGGCTCGATTGATCAAGAAGGCGAAGTTCCGGGAGTTGAAATGGCTCAAAGATTATGAATGGTCGGATCAGATTCATTGGCCGACCACGACCTCGAAGGAAGAACTTTGCGACCTTCGCTTTTTGGAGCAAAAACAGAACGTCCTGCTTTTAGGTTCGCCGGGAACAGGAAAAACCCATCTCGCCACCGCATTAGGATTAAAAGCGTGTGAACGGGGCCATGAAGTTCGGTTTTTCCGTGTCGCCGATCTTGTCGCCCAGCTCGAAGAAGCGTTAAAAGGCGGCACCCTCGGACGGCTCAAACGGCAAATCGACACATGCGAGCTGTTGATTTTGGACGAACTCGGCTATGTACCTTTTCAAAAGCAGGGATCGGAACTGCTGTTTCACATCATTGCCGATTGTTATGAACGAAAAAGTGTCATCGTGACATCGAATTTAGAGTTTGGACAGTGGAATCGAGTGTTTGGGGACAACCGCCTGACGGCAGCGCTGGTGGATCGTTTGGTCCATCACGCCCACATTCTCGCGTTTACGGGAGAGAGCTACCGCTTGCGGCACGCGCTTTCTGCCGTTCAGTCGCTCCCTTCTCGCTCGGTTGAAAGGTAAATTCATTGAGCCGGCAAGCCTATGTATTTTTTCTTGCAATTCTCTGCACTTTTTGCTTGCAAAAAACATATGCTCATAATAGCGGGAAAGTAGAGATTCATTTTTGGCTATAAAGACTTTCCACTCAAAGCTGCCAGTTTTGCTTAGCTCATGAAGAATTCCAAGACCTCACAAGCGCCAACGTAAAGCCTTTCGTGAAATATTACCACTATGGAAAATTTCCTGGTAATGACGGCTGAATTCATCCATCAGTCCAACACGATAGTATGTTTCAGATTTCTTACTGTAAAAACCTGAAATGGGATGAAAAGCAAGGCGACGATAGGAGCCGTTGCTTCCATCATACAACTGAAGTTCGAACAACCTTGCGGTAGCCAACTCAATTAATTCTTGGATTGCTACTTCATTCATAAAATATTTACCTCCACTGATAATAGATTTGTTTTTTAACCAAATCTATTATCAGATAGCCCAAAAGAAAAATATTGATACAAAGAGGAAGCCGGACTAATCCAGAAGTAGGGATAACACCACCATACGTATCGTTCGGTATACGGCGATTCAATTAGGATAAGTGACACAAAGTTTCATAACGTGATGAAAGACTTTTGAGCCCTTGGGAACTCCAGTAGGGGTTTCTAAGGGTTCTGAGCAGTATGGGGCTTTAGGATATACGCCAGTAAGCTTTGCGTGAGTTGCCTCATTCGTATGTTTTTTCTAGCGGAACACCTAAACCGATAAGTTTTCTTATCTTCGTTTTTGGCTTCTTCCAATTCTTTCACATGCACATCCGGAGTCTTCTTATGATCCATGAATCAAATTTCTTAAATACGCTGGGCGAGTCTGCCAGCGCGAAATAACCGCACCAGCCCATCAGGTATTGGTTTAGTTTCTCTATCCTATATTCTATCGGATAGGGCTTCTTTCTTGAAGTGATATCACAGATTTTATTTTTCACCCGTTTCACACTTTCTATGGCAATCCGTATCTGCGGTTTCTGGTGAAAAGTGAAGCTGAATCCAAGGAACTTTCTCTTCCATGGGAGGTCGACGGCGGATTTTGTCCGATCACCTTCAGCCTGAGTTTTCCCTCGATAAATGAGGTAAGAGAGTTCCTGACCCGGTGGCCTGCTTTTTCGTGTGTTCTACAGGTAAGAAAGCAGTCTTTCCCTCTATCTATCCGCTCCATTTACTTGGTATGACCTTCGGCAGAATGGGCTTTGCCTTGTTATACAGACTCACCCAGTCATATCCAGCCTTATATGAAGTTCGTGTTCCTCGGACAGGAGGTTTGCCTCCCGCCTCCTTCAGATTCCGCGTCACCGCGGACACCCTTGCGTTAGGCTAACCGTTACTTCTGCCATCACAGCTCTGGACTTGCATCCTATAGACTACGCCCAGGCTGGGCGCACACAAAAAGAGGATTCCCATACCTGTAGGAGTCCTCTTCAATCTCTCATTATGGTATTAGATTTTTTTACCACTAATTAATTTAGTAATCTTAATTATTCCAAATATTACTGTTGCAAAAAATAATACAGATACTATCCCTGTAATTATCATCGTGTTATCTCCTTTACTTTATAGAGGTGTACAGCGTTTTTCCCTTAATCTTTGCCCTTAGCCAACCATTCCAACCACCAAAATCCCAAATTGGAGTTCCAAAGGTAAAGTACAAAGTTGCTTGTTTAGAATTATCTATTTTCAGTTTACTTGATTTTACTGAAGAACCGATTATTAAATACCATTTACCATATGCTTTAGTTATTTTGTAATTAGAAATTTTAACTTTAAAGCTAGCGTTTACAGGTCCAGAATAAAAAGAAACTTTATGCACTCCTGATGTAGCTTTTACAGATGATGCTCGTACTACAGAAGTTTTTGGATTAGTAGCTTGTTCCTCTGGTTCAACAACAAATGTCCCTTGCTTACCATCAGGTAAAGTTACATTTTGTACTTGAGTTTCATTTGAATTCAAATCAAATTTAGCCTCTGTACTATCATTGCTATTCAAACCTGCCGGAGAGTTGAGCGAATCATCTTGTAAATTTGTAGCATCCGTATTAATTTTCGTTGAGGTGTTACTATTACTTTCTGCACTAGCTTCAAATGGAATAGTCAAACTCACCAATAAAATTACTGTTAACGCTAAAAGGGCTCCTTTAAAAAAAGTCTTCTTTTTTCCAACCATTTCTCCTACCACCTTTTATCTATTTATTTTTAATTATAACATAATTGAGGACGGATGTAAACGTTTTTTTCAACTTTTTAGTTCCTTGCCGAAAAAAGTCAAGCAAAAATCACTTCAGCAGCGCAAAACCCCCGCCTGTCATTGGCGGGATATCCTGCGCTGCTGCAATGAAATGGGAACCTTGCTGGCGTATAAATATCCTGTTTTTGCAGCATCACTTTAAATGCTTCAGCATTTTTCCGGTGTGCCGGCTTTTGTTTTGGTTTTAAATGAGGAGCCGCAGCCGCAAGTGACAATCGCATTCGGATTATCGATCGTGAACCCGCCCCCTAAAAGCGACTGCTTATAATCGATAACCGTGCCGGTTAAAATCGGGGCGCTCTCATGATCGACGAGAATCCGGATGCCGTGCTGTTCGCCGACCGCATCGCCTTCTTTGATTTCGTGGTCAAGCGACAGGCCGTACGACAGGCCGCTGCAGCCCCCGCCGTTTACAGACACACGAAAATATGCGTCCTGCTCATCGTTTTGCTCCATCATGTCTTTAATTTGAAACGCAGCTGCTTCTGTAAGATGAATCACTTCACTCATTTTCCGAACCTCCTTTCCTTGATTATAACCATTTACACCGTGCAAAACAATGATTGCGTATCTTCCGGGCGCCGGGCAGTCTTAAAATGCGGGCTGCTTTATTTTAAAATTGCAGTGCATCTCGAAAAATTCAACAAAGCCGCTGTTGTAAACGTTTTTTAATGAAAAATTTTTAATCGTGCGCTGCAAACGCATTTTCCGGGATATAACCGTATTGTTCCATAACCGCATAAATTTTCTTTAGCCTTGGATTGCCTTCTGCCACCGGCTCGCCTTCAATGACAACAACCGGGTAAAACAGATCTTCATCCATCACTTTTTGCGCAAAAGCACGCACTTTTTGATCATTACTGGGTGCAAAAATATCGATATACTGGATGTCAAACGGCTGGCCCGGGTATTTCCGCGAAAGTGCTGCTTTGAGCCATTCGAATGTATCTTTAGAAGACGGCGCGCCGACGCAGCTTGCGCATATTTGCTCCGCCCCGTAAACTTGAATCGTCACTTTTTTCTCCATCAAACCCGCACCTCTTCCGTGGATTTCTTATTCATATTGTACACAACAGCCTGCAAAAAGGAAAACACTATATCCCTTTTTTATAATAGATTTTTCTCGTAATCCTGTATATAATGAGAGGTAAGAAAGGAGCGATCATATGCCTGCAGATACAATTACAGAACAAGTTCAGGAAGTATTGGATAAATTGCGCCCGTTTTTGCTCCGTGATGGCGGCGATTGCGAGCTGATCGACGTGGAAGACGGCATTGTCAAACTCCGCCTTTTAGGGGCATGCGGCAGCTGCCCGAGTTCCACGATCACGTTGAAAGCCGGGATAGAACGCGCATTGTTTGAAGAGGTTCCCGGCGTTGTGGAAGTTGAACAGGTTTTTTAACGGGCAGTACGCGGTTTCCTATCAAGGAGCCGCTTTTTTGCTGGGATAAAATGATTCTTGGCGTGGGCGATTCTCCGGGGCCATTCACACTATGCCCGGCATCCCCGCTTGCCTTCACGACGGACGGGCATGGCCGGCGGTGCGGTTCAGGTGCTTGCCGTTCTTTCTTTTATCGGGCTTTTAGCCATGCCACCCGGGGAATATGGTATTTTCTTATCGGGACTTCCGAGAGCTCATAAAATTCACCCAGAAATGCTTCGTATGCCTCTATCCCCCGTACAATTTTCCAAAGCTGTTCCTCATGCATGTTTTGTTCCTTTTCGGACCGGGTGAGAAAATAGGTTTCCACACATTCAAAATAATGAAGGGGAAACAGCAGGCGCGCGAAAATCAGCCGCCACGAAAAAGGCGAAAGCGGCGAAAGCGAAACATATTGCTGCAAAAACGCGCGGACATCAGGCCGGAACGTGTGTGTTTTCTTAAAATACTGCGCGCGGATCCACTCGGCAATGTCCCTGCCTGCGTGGTCAAACACCCAGTCAAACGGGTGGTGGATGATAAATTTCCGGCCCCATGTTTCGTTTGAAAACCGTTCATGGCAAATGGTGCCGGCATCCCCCGGGGCAGGCGCCTCATCTATTTCCGTATCGACGACATACTGGATCGCATTTTCACAAAGCCCCATGTAATAGGGAAACGTTTCGGCAAACAGGCGTTCAAACGGGCGGTCGGGGTGCTCTTCCACTGTCCGGTACCATGCCTTTTCCATTTGTTCAAGGCGCATTTCCCAGTAATTTTTCCATTCGCCCATCCGGTTTGTTTCCGTTATCGTGGCGGAAAGCGTGCGGCCGCGCAGGTGGAATTTCGCAAGCTTCCTGCCCGTGCGCATATTTCCGGGCGCTTTTTTATAGCGGTTTTCCAGTAAAACATAATCGCTATCCCCGTCCGTTACGAGAAACTTCTTTTCTTTAGATGGATAAAAGGCGGAGGCATAGCGGTCGCCATTCGTCACGAGGTGCCGGGACATTTCATATAATTCAACAAGCACATTTTCAGGAACATTTGTCACAGGAACGAGCGTATAAAGATTACCGTTTGCTTCATAGTGGACCCGTTTTCCGTCAAAAAAAGGCTGCCCGGCGTCAATGCCGTAATATTTTTTCAAAATGGCCTGTGCCATCATCTTCCCTCCCCCAAAAAATACATTGCACTTTCTACATTATATGTGAAGGAACGTGTATTCTTGCTTGATCTCATAAAATCCATTAGAATGATCATGCTAAAGAAAATGTCGAATAGTTGAGGTGAGAACATGGAAAACAAGAAAAATATGGATGTGTCAGAACAAATTGCAAGGCAGAGGTTGAAAGAACGGGGCGTAGAAGTGGAAGATATTGCGAAACTCGTCCTGTATTTGCAAGAAAAGTACTTTCCGGAAATGACACTGGAGGATTGCATGGAAAGTGTCAACGCCGTTCTGTCCAAACGCGAAGTGCAAAACGCCATTTTAACCGGGATCCAGCTGGATGTGCTGGCGGAAAAAGGGATGCTTGACGAACCGCTGCAAAGCACGATTGCGGTCGATGATTCCCTTTACGGCATTGATGAAATTATGGCTTTGTCGATTGTGAACGTGTACGGTTCGATCGGCTTTACCAACTACGGGTATATTGACAAACAAAAACCGGGCATTTTGGCAAAGCTTAATAACCATTCCGACGGCTCATGCAATACGTTTCTCGATGATATCGTCGGGGCCATTGCCGCTGCAGCCGCAAGCCGCCATGCACACAGAGTGGCGCGTGTGCAGCCGTAAAAACAGAAAAAACGGCAAGATACGTTTTATTGTATCTTGCCGTTTTTTCGGTCTTCGTTTTCCAAATAACGCGGACTTTGCCGAGGCAGGCATATGGCTCCTCCTTTTGCCCCGCGCTTGTCACACTTCCCACTGGTCAAGGGTATCAACCGTATAGGTTGGCTGGACTTCTTTTGTTTTCAACATTTCCTTTGTCGTTACGCCGGTATGGACGAGCAGGGTGTCAATGCCCGTGCGGATGCCCGCCAGAATATCCGTATCGTAATTGTCCCCAACCATGATCGTCTCTTCTTTTTTCGAACCGAGATATTCAAGTGCCTGCTCGGTAATGATCGGTTCCGGTTTGCCGATAAAGACCGGCTTGGTTTGGGTCGCAACCGCAAGCACCGAGGTTAAAGCCCCGTTTCCCGGGAGCAGCCCGCGTTCAGTTGGAAGCGCAATATCGGCGTTCGTGGAAACAAATTTTGCCCCATTACGGATCGCAATGGCGCCGAGGGCTAGCTTTTCGTAAGTAATCTCCCGGTCGATGCCGAGCACCACATAATCGGGGTGATCGGATGTGACCGTAAAACCTTTTTCTTTGATGGCCGTTTTAATGCCTTCTTCGCCAATCACATATACAGAAGCATCCGGTTTTTCCTCATAAATATAGCGGGCGGTTGCCATGGATGTCGTAAAGACCTGCTCCGTTTTTGCCGGTATATCGAATCCGCGCAGTTTTTCGGCAACCTGGGATGGTGTCCTCGAAGAATTGTTTGTAACAAATAAATACGGGATCCCTTTTTCCTGCAACCGGCTGACAAAATCGCCGGCTTCTTCTATTTTTTCCGTTCCGCGGTACATAGTGCCGTCCAAATCAATCAAATAGGCTTTATACTTTTTCATGCTGAAATTCCTCTCTGTTTCGTTGCTTATTCCCCTTTAAAAGCGTTAACCGGGCCGAGTTCGTTTGCCAGGTAAGTGCGCACATCTTTCGGAAACCGTTCGAGCGCCTTGAAGTTAGCCGCAAGCACTTCCTGAAAAGTGGCGTAATCCGGATCCGTATATTCCCGGACAAGCTGCTTCCTGAGCGCGATGACAGCCGTCAGCTGCTTTGCCGATTCGGCTGAAACCACATTTTCATCTTCCAAAATGTCAATGATGTCTTCGTAGCTCCCCGGATCGCGCATAATAAACCCGTCAATGATCGCGTTTCCGGCATCAAGGACCGATTCGATGACTGTTTCTGCAATTCTTTCCAAAGCAGCCTTTTCGATTTCGGTCTGCCAGGCCGGTTGCGCTTGAAACAAGGCAAGCCGCTTTTCCATAAATGACAATATCCCGTTTATTTTTTCACGATCCACAAAATACATCCTGTCACCTTCTGCCTAAAATTTATCAACTGGCGGTGCCGGGCAACACTTATTTGGCAACGACTTTCTTTGCGACAAAATAGGCACAGCCGAAATTGCAGTATTCATAAAGATATTCCGTGAGTGTACTGATTCTGGTGTCAAAAGTGGATTTCGGATTGCGGTCATCAAAAAAGCCGCGCAGCCGCAGCTGTCCGTAACCCCAGTCGCCGACAATATAGTCGTACTTTTCCAGTATTTCACTATATCTGCATCGGAATGCTTCTTCATTGTAGCCATTCCGGTAATTGTCAATAATCTCGTACGTATGGCGGTGGATGGTGACCAAGTTCAATCCCTCCATTTTCCCCGTGTGCCTTCCTGCCTAATTTTATTATAGCGAAAAAACGCCCAAATTCTAAGCGGAACGCGAAAAATTTTTTCAACTCCATTGAGCGGAATTTTCCGTGAAAAAAACTGCGCCCATCAAGTGCGCAGCCTGTTTCTCAAATTTGTTGCGTTTGTTCCATGTTCCCTAAAATATGCTTTGCTTTTGCAGCGGCACCTACCTGTTCATCCGCATGGTATGAAGAGCGGACAAGCGGGCCGGATTCGCAGTGGCTGAATCCCTTTTCAAGCGCTATTCGTTTTAATTCGGCAAATTCATCCGGGTGGTAATATTTGACCACTTTCATATGTTTTTTCGTCGGCTGCAAATACTGCCCGAACGTCACGATGTCCACATTATTGGCGCGCAGATCATCCATTGCTTCCGCCAGTTCTTCCATCGTTTCGCCGAGGCCGACCATGATGCTTGATTTTGTCGGAATCTCCGGCTGCATTTCCTTTGCCCGATGCAAAAATTCAAGCGACCTGTCGTACGTGGCGCGGGCGCGGACCCTTCTTGTCAGCCTCCGGACCGTTTCGATATTATGGTTTAAAATATCCGGTTTTGCATCCATCAATGTTTTTAAACTTTCGTACCGGCCCTGCAAATCGGAAGGCAGCACTTCAATGGTCGTAAATGGATTTATGCGGCGGATCGCACGGATCGTTTCAGCCATTACCGCTGCCCCGCCGTCTTTCAAATCATCACGGGCCACCATCGTCACAACCACATGCTTCAAGTTCATTTTTTGCACCGATTCAGCAACCCGTTCCGGTTCCTGCCAGTCAAGTTCGGACGGCAGCCCTGTTTTTACGGCGCAAAAACGGCAGGCGCGTGTGCACGTATCGCCCAGAATCATGAAAGTTGCAGTCCGCCTTGTTCCCCAGCATTCATGGATATTCGGGCATCTCGCTTCTTCGCAAACAGTATGTAAGTTTTCCGTGCGCATTAATTTTTTTAATCCTGTATAATTTTCATTCGTATTAAGCTTGATTTTCAGCCATTCGGGTTTGCGTAAAATCTCTTCCTGTTTGTTCATTTTCCATCTCTCCCACCATTTTCCCGGGTTTGTTCTCTCTCACTTTACCACATTCGGCACTTCTTTGAAAAGAAAACGCCACCGGTTTTTCCAATATTTAATATTGATGAAAATCCGCTGCTCTTTCCACAATAAGCATAAGAAGATTTTCATATTGCGATTTTCTGTTTGTACGGTGCCAAATCGACAACATTGACAGAAAGAGGGTTTTCACATTGCGGTTTGCTTTGCTTTTCTGCCTTGTAACGGGGCTTTCATTTTCTGCCATTCATGCCCAAGCAAAAGAAATGCCCGATAAAGAAATGTACAAAAAACGGATGGAACTTTATCAGCATATGGAGGCATTTACCCAGATTCCGTGGTACAATTTGGCAGCCATCGACCAGTATGAACGGAGCATCCGGTTTGTCCGTTCCGACCTGCCGAAACCGGCCGGCCTTATTTCCATTTATTTTCCCCCTGAAAAGTGGTCCGGGCTTTCCAATCCGAACCACAATGATACCCGCCCGCTTTCGATTGCGTTTTTCGGCGGGATCGGCAAGGACGGGAACGGAGATGGGAAAGCTGACCGCAACCATGATCTGGACGTGCTTTTTACGATGAGCGACTATTTGCTGCAGTATGGAACGGACGACGACGGCTTTGAAATTGCGCTGTGGCATTATTACAAACGGGATAAAGCCGTGCAGCTGATTACGGAAAAGGCGAAGATTTACAAGACATTCGGCACCATTCAGCTGACAGACCAGGCGTTCCCGATCCCGCCCGGATACAATTACAGCTACCGGAGCACATGGGGCGACCGGCGCGGCTGGGGCGGGCGCCGCATCCACGAAGGGACGGATATTTTTGCCGATTACGGCGTTCCGGTACGCGCGACTTGTTACGGGGTCATTGAATTGAAAGGGTGGAACAAGTACGGCGGCTGGCGCATCGGCATCCGTGATTTGAACAATTCGTATCATTATTTTGCCCATTTAAGCGGTTATGCCAAAAATTTGCATGTCGGCCAGGTCGTCAAACCGGGCATGCTGATCGGCAGCGTCGGCAGCACCGGTTACGGCCCGCCCGGCACATCCGGAAAATTCCCGCCGCATTTGCACTACGGCATATACAAAGACAACGGCCGAAACGAATGGTCTTTTGATCCTTACCCGTACTTAAGGAGATGGGAATCGCTTGAGAAACAGCGGAAATAAGGAGCACTACAATGCGAATGTGGCGCTCCTTATTTCGTGCTTTTCGGCAGTTCGATGAGCGGCTGCGCACCGCCGCCGTTTCCGTTATAAAATTGCGGGACATCGCCATTATAGTTGCCCATTGCAAGCGGGACATCATGAGTGTAAGTGATGACATCCGAGGCAAACGGGATAATGACCTGCATTTTGATTTTGATTTGAACATAAATATAAAAAAATGCGTTGTTAATGCCGTATTCTTCTTTTTTTACTTTAATATTGGAGCTTTCAACATCCCCCACCATTTGAAAGGTCACGGGAATATCCGGCCCCATGTTCCCAAGCAGGGCGATATTGGTTACTTTCCCGAGCGGAACGGAAAAAATTTCGGGTTTTGATTTTTTCTTTTTGCCGAGCATGCCGTCGTTTGATATTTCTTCAAGAGACGTAATGTCTCCTTCTTCCACTTCTTTAAATTGGCGGGTAATTTGGTTTTCAATTTCAGACTGGGTGGCGGCCAATTCCCGCGGGTCAATCGTATCCAACTTGCTGTTTTTTCCGCCGCTCACATGGTCTTTAATTGCTTCGTTCGTGACATACGAGGCGATTTTTTTCATTTCCGACTCGGCGTACCGCATTAATGTTGGTTTTATGCCTTCGTCAATAATGATAATGCTGATAATGGTAGTCACCGTAAAAAATGCGATGGAAAGCAAAAGCACATACCGCGCCGGCAATGGTCCCCGCCGTTTTGAGGTGCGGAATTTTCGCATAAAAAATCCCCCCTGAAAGCAAATATATGTCTGTACAGGAGGGATTATGATCAAAAAACGCGGTCCTGGTTGGTGTGCTGAAGGATATTTTTATGTTTTCCGGCTGCGGTGCGGTTTGTCTTTCCTAATCTGTGAATGAAAGACATTTCGTTATTTCCCGGTTCGCGGTTTGTCCTTCATTACCCCGATGAAGGACATTTCGCTGTTTCCCGGCACATGTTTTGTCCTTCATCACCCCGATGAAGGACATTTCGACACTTAGGGCCCTGCTTTTTGTCCTTCATCGCCCGGGAAAGACGCATGCAACACCTTTTTTGTGCTTCAGTCTGATCGAACGTTTAGATCATTTTTAACAGTGCCTTTTTCCCGATCATGCCGGCGGTAATACCGAGTTTTTCCGCTTCATGGGTGACCGACTCGAGCGGTGCTTCCAGCAATTGTTCGATCGTCTTCACACCGACTGCCCTGCCGGCGATAATTTGGCGGTCTTTTAGTTGATCATTCAACAAGCTCACATCAAGCGCACCGCACATAATATAACCCTTGTCGCACGATACGGCCAGCAAGGTTGTTTTCGGCAGCCGGACAGTTGTCGCGATAAACGTATGTCCCCCGATCTCAACAGGTGTTACGGTTACCATTTCCATCCGCCCCTTTCTTTTATACTTTATGAAAAGGGCGGTGAAAAATTCCTGCCAGCCGCTGTGCTGCCATATCCCCATTCCGCAAAAAGGCCCTTGGAAACTCCGTTGGCATCACTGATTCTCGGGGCCAGGAAACTTCGATTGATGCATTGCTGCCTTGCTTTGCGTCTGGGTATTTAATCCTGCTGGCCGTATTCCTTCAATAACTTCCATTCCATTACGTCACGCAAAAATTCCGGCATAAAATAATGGATTTTCGCCTCACGAATATGCGGGAAAAAGTCGCCAAATGTGTACATATCAATCGTACCAAGCCTGTAGATGCGGTCCGGCTCCAGCGGCCTGCCCCCCACCTCTATTTTCTGCAAAGCATGATTAAAGCCGATATTCCGGTAAATAAACCGGCCCATGATTTTCCCGCGGAAACCGAGCCCTTTCAGCTCCAGATGCGGCCATTTCGGGTCGAGCGTTGAAAGAAGCACTTCCTGAAGTTTTTCGCCTGTCAGCTCGACCAGGCATGGGTTGATCGGGTGCGGGAGAATACGGTGGAGATCAAATTTCGTGACCGGCCCGTGTTCCAGACTGTCCAGCACAAGGCCGGCATTTAAAAACGCGCAATCGGCATCGCACCATTCCATTACCGCATCGCAAAGCAAGCCCGCAAGCCGGTTTTCCCTGAACCAGTCCGATTCCAATTTTTCCGGTAAATACACAAGTTCTTGATTCAATAATTTTTTTCCTTCAAAATAGTAGTGTTCAATCTCGGCCGTTTCTCCGGGCGGTTCCTGGAAGTTTCCGGTCGGTAAAGCACGGGCGGACTGATAGACTATTTTTTTGGCAGCCGGATCGATTTCAAGCTTGACATGACCGATATAATAGCCGTATTTACCGGCTGCAGCAAGCAGCGTCCGTCCGTCCATTTCGCCTTTTGCCAGCACATGGTGCGTATGCCCGCCCAAAACAAGGTCCACTTCCGGGTACAGCTTTGCAATAAGGCGGTCGTCATGAATGCCGAGATGCGACAAGACGATAAGGATATCCGCCTCGTTTTTTAAAATATCCATTTGTTTCCCAAGTTCTTCCAGCGGATTGGAGAGCTGCCAGCCAAGCAGCCGGTACAGTTTATAAAATCCTGCCGTCACACCGGTTACCCCGATTTTGACACCGCTTTTTGTCATGTACAATTTCCGCGGCGCTGCCCACTGTGGCCGTTTCCCGTTTTCTCTATACAGGTTGGCAAGAATCACGTCAAATTGCGCTTCCCCATACAATGTGTCAAGCGCCTCGTGCGGCATCGTAATTCCTTCATTATTGCCGATGGTTGCAGCCAAATACCCCAGTTGATTTAAAAGCCGGACATTTGCTTTGCCCATAGTCCCTTCTGTATACGGATGCCATCTGTCGACATGGTCGCCAAGATCAAACAGTAGCATCTCTTCATGTTGCCGGGCATGCTGCACCTGTTTCCGCTCAAGAAAATGGCGGATTTTCGGCCAGTTTTCAAAATGGCTGTGGATATCATTTGTATGGTATATATGTAAAATTTCGTTCATGTTTGGTCCCCTTATCGTTATGAGGGTAATCTCGTCATGCCGTTTCATACGGCCGCTTTTTATCCTTTATGCTTATGCAGTTTATTTTACCACGATTTTCAAATCGGCGCCCCATGAAAAAAACAGCCGCGCGGAATCCGCAAGCGGCTGTTTTTTCTGCCATCACGTTTAAAACCGTGCTTTACAGCAGGATATCAGCAGGAGCGATTCGCGGGGTCAATCGCAACCCTACGTTCACCCTTTATAAACGTTGATATATCAAGGTTATCCAATCGAGCCTTCCATCTCGAACTTGATCAAACGGTTCATTTCAACGGCGTATTCCATCGGAAGTTCTTTTGTGAACGGTTCGATGAAGCCCATCACAATCATTTCCGTTGCTTCCTGTTCGGAAATGCCGCGGCTCATCAAGTAAAAGAGCTGTTCTTCCGACACTTTTGAGACTTTTGCTTCGTGTTCTAACGAAATATTGTTGTTTAAAATTTCGTTGTAAGGCACGGTGTCTGATGTGGACAGGTGATCCATAATCAGCGTGTCGCATTCAACATTGGAACGTGCGCCGTCCGCTTTCCGGCCGAAATGCACCATGCCGCGGTATGTGACTTTTCCGCCGTGTTTTGAAATCGATTTGGATACGATCGTGGACGATGTATTCGGCGCCAGGTGGTACATTTTCGCGCCGGCATCCTGGTGCTGGCCTTTTCCGGCGATCGCGATCGACAGCGTCATGCCGCGTGCCCCTTCGCCTTTCAGCAGCACGGAAGGATACTTCATCGTCAGTTTCGAACCGATGTTGCCGTCAATCCATTCCATTGTCGCATTCTCTTCACAAACAGCACGTTTCGTTACAAGATTATAAACGTTGTTCGCCCAGTTTTGGATCGTCGTATAACGGCAATAGGCATTTTTCTTGACGATAATTTCAACGACTGCGCTGTGGAGGGAGTTTGTCGTGTATACCGGCGCCGTGCAACCTTCGACATAGTGGACAGAGGCACCTTCGTCAACGATGATAAGCGTCCGTTCAAACTGCCCCATATTTTCCGAATTGATCCGGAAGTAAGCTTGCAGCGGGGTATCCACTTTTACACCCGGCGGTACATAAATGAAAGATCCCCCCGACCAGACAGCCGAGTTTAAAGCCGCAAATTTATTGTCCGTCGGCGGAATGACGGTTGCCCAGTATTTGCGGAAAATATCTTCATTTTCTTTTAAAGCGGAGTCCGTATCTTTGAACACAATCCCGAGTTTTTCGAGATCCTGCTTCATGTTATGGTAGACAACTTCCGATTCGTACTGTGCAGAAACGCCGGCCAGGTATTTTTGTTCCGCTTCCGGAATGCCAAGCTTATCAAATGTGTTTTTGATTTCCTGCGGCACTTCATCCCACGAGCGGCCGGCATGTTCCGTCGGTTTGACGTAATACGTTATGTCGTCGAAATTTAACGCGGACAGATCGCCGCCCCATTGCGGCATCGGTTTATTGTAAAAATGTTCAAGAGACTTCAGGCGAAAATCAAGCATCCATTGCGGTTCTTCTTTCATTTTTGAAATTTCTTCCACAATTTCTTTCGTCAATCCGCGTTTTGCACGGAAAATGGAAACGTCTTTATCATGAAAGCCGTATTTGTAATCGCCGATTTCCGGCATTTTTTTAGCCATCAGCCATCATTCCTCCAATCCTTTTTCGCTTCTTACCCCTTTTTCCATTGCTTTCCATGCCAAAGTTGCACATTTGATCCGGGCGGGGAATTTGGATACGCCGTGTAATGCTTCAATATCGCCAAGATCTTCCGACTCTTCATAGTCTTTTCCCTGCACCATCTCCGAGAAAATGTGGGAAAGTTTCAGCGCTTCATCGACTGTCTTTCCCTTGACGGCCTGTGTCATCATGGAGGCCGACGCCATCGAGATGGAACAGCCTTCACCGGTAAATTTCGCATCCCGGATGAGGCCGCCCTCCACTTTCATCGTCAAATGGATCCGGTCGCCGCAAGTCGGGTTATTCATGTCGACTGTCAGGCTTCCATCTTCCAAACTGCCCCTGTTCCGCGGATTTTTATAATGGTCCATAATCACACTGCGGTAAAGCGCATCAAGATTAGAAGACATTTGTGAAATACTCCTTTGCTTTGACGATACCGGCAACAAGTTTGTCAATATCTTCTTTCGTATTATATAAATAAAAGCTTGCGCGTGCGGTCGCTGTCACGTCCAGCCATTTCATCAACGGCTGCGCACAGTGGTGTCCCGCGCGGATCGCAATTCCTTCCGCATCGAGAATGGTCGCGGCATCATGCGGATGCACGTTTTCCAGATTAAATGTCACAAGGCCGGCGCGTTCGTCTGCGCTTTCCGGGCCGTACACCGTAATCCCTTCTAATTCAGAAAGCTGCCCGAGGCAATAAGCACTTAAATCCTGTTCATGCGCGGTGATTTCATCAAGCCCGATTTCTTCGAGAAAATCGATGGCTTCCCCGAGGCCGATTGCACCGGCAATGATCGGGGTGCCGCCTTCAAACTTCCACGGAAGTTCTTTCCAGGTGGAATCGTACAGGCCGACAAAATCAATCATTTCGCCGCCGTACTCGAGCGGTTCCATCTCTTCAAGCAGCGCCTTTTTGCCGTACAGGACGCCGATGCCGGTCGGGCCGCACATTTTGTGGCCGGAAAATGCAAGAAAGTCGCAGTCAAGATCCCTTACGTCCACTTTCATATGCGGCGCACCCTGGGCGGCATCCACGACCATGTAAGCACCACGGCTGTGTGCAATTTTCGCCATCTCTTTTACCGGGTTAATCGTGCCGAGCACGTTGGAGACAAGTGCTGCTGCCACTATCTTTGTCCGCTCCGTGACCGTTTTTTCCACATCTTCAAGCCGCAGCGTGCCGTTTTTTTGCATCGGCACATATTTCAAAACGGCGCCTTTTCTTTTGGCGAGCTGCTGCCACGGAATGAGGTTGCTGTGGTGCTCCATGTAGGTAATGACGATCTCATCGCCTTCCTGTACTTGTGCATCACCGAAACTGCGGGCAACAAGGTTCAGCCCGGCTGTCGTCCCTTTTGTAAAAATTATTTCTTCCGTTGATTCGGCGCCGATAAATTTGCGGACTTTTTCGCGCGCGCCTTCGTAATGGTCGGTCGCTTTTGTCCCAAGTGTATGGACGCCGCGATGGACATTCGAATTATATTCCCGGTAATATTGGTTGACGGCCTCAATGACACGGAGCGGCTTTTGTGAAGTCGCAGCACTGTCTAAATAAACAAGCGGGTGGCCGTTTACTTCCTGGTCCAATATGGGAAACTGCCGGCGAACTTCTTTGATATCCATTATCTGACTTTCCTTTCAATGACTTCCGTCAATTGTTTTTTTACACTTTCAATCGGAAGCTGATTGACAACCGGTGCAAGGAAGCCGTGGATGATCAGCCTTTCCGCTTCAATTCTTGAAATCCCGCGGCTCATCAAATAGTAAAGCTGGACCGGATCGACACGGCCGACAGATGCGGCGTGGCCAGCCATGACGTCGTCTTCATCAATGAGCAGCATCGGGTTTGCATCGCCGCGCGCTTTTTCGCTTAGCATGAGGACACGCGATTCCTGCTCGGCGTCCGACTTGCTCGCGCCGTGCTCGATTTTGCCGATCCCGTTAAAAATCATCGTGGACGCGTCTTTGACAACGCCATGTTTTAAAATGAAGCTTTCTGTATTTTTCCCGAAGTGGGTAATGCGCGTTGTAAAGTTTTGCGTCTGTTTGCCGCGGCTAACCACAACGGTTTTGGAATGGGAAACGGATCCGTCGCCCACAAGATTGGTCGTATTGTCTGAAATCGTATTGCCGTCATTCATCATGCCGAGCGACCATTCAATTTGGGCATCGCGCCCGGTGTAACCGCGGCGGTTCACATATGTGGTGACCCCTTTTGCAAGCGCATCAACCGCGCCGTATTCGATCTTTGCATTGGGGCCGGCAATGACTTCCGTTATGATGTTCACAATGCCTTTTGCACCATCGTTTGCCGAAATATAGTTTTCCACATAGGTGACGGCACTATTTTCTTCAGCGACCACCAGCACATGGTTGAAAAGCGGCGCTGTTTCATGGTCGTGCACATAAATGGCCTGAACCGGTTCTTCGAGCACAACGTTTTTTGGCACGTATAAGAATGTCCCGCCGTTCATCAGCGCAGCATGGAGCGCCGTCAAACGATGTTCATCAGGCTTAACCGCCTCTGTCATCAAATATTTTTGGACGAGCTCAGGATGTGTCCTTACTGCTGTCAAAATATCGGCCAAAATGACGCCTTGTGCTTTCGCGCTTTCCGACAAGGACAGATAAGCCGGTGTCTGGTTATGCTGGATATACAAGTTTTGCTTCGCGTTTTCAAGATCCACGAGCACCTTTACTTTTTCCGGCAGTTCATTCAAAGTGCTGTAGGCTGCGCTTTCCATGCTGAAATCGGTAAATTGCGTAAAGTTCCATTTATTCAGTTTCGTCTTGTCCACTTCCGGAAGCGGCAGGACCTGGGCCCGGGCTAATGCCTGGAGGCGGAACTCCTTCAGCCATTCCGGTTCACCATTTTGTTCGGAAAAGGTGCGGACATCTTGCTCATTCATTGCTAATTTCGTTTCTGTCATCAAGTCTCTCGCCCCCTGCTTAAGCTTCCTGGCCGACCGTTTCGTCTTCGATGCCAAGTTCCTGTTTAATCCATTCGTAGCCTTCCGCTTCAAGGCGGTTTGCCAGTTCAGGGCCGCCTGATTTGACGATGCGCCCTTGCATCATGATGTGGACGGCATCCGGTGTAATATAGTTTAACAATCGTTGGTAGTGGGTAATGATAATGCAGCCGAAATCTTCGCTGCGCATCGAGTTGATGCCTTTTGCGACAACTTTCAATGCATCGATGTCAAGGCCGGAGTCGATTTCATCGAGAATCGCAATTTTCGGTTCAATCATCATAAGCTGCAAAATCTCGTTCCGTTTTTTCTCGCCGCCGGAAAAGCCTTCATTCAAATAGCGTTGCGCCATGTTTGTATCCATTTCAAGAAATTCCATCTTTTTGTCGAGCTCGCGGATAAATTTCATCAGCGGGATTTCATTGCCTTCGCCGCGGCGCGCATTGACCGCCGAGCGCAAAAATTCCGCATTTGTCACGCCGCTGATTTCGCTTGGATATTGCATTGCGAGAAACAGGCCGGCTTTCGCACGTTCATCGACTTCCATTTCCAGCACATTTTTTCCGTCAAGCGTGATGGTCCCTTGGGTAACGATGTATTTCGGGTGCCCCATAATGGCAGAAGACAGCGTCGATTTCCCTGTTCCGTTCGGGCCCATGATCGCATGAAATTCACCGCTGTTTACTTCCAGATTGACCCCTTTTAAAATTTCTTTTCCCTCTACTTCGACGTGAAGATCTTTTATTACGAGTTTTGATCCTGCCATAAAAAATTCCTCCGTTGTTTGTATATTCAGATCCAATTCATTCTCAATTTATTCTCATTATTATTTTATAACAAATGAAAACTATGCGCAACTAGTAAAAACCTGTGGATAACCATGGCATGCCATCTTTTTTCCGCGGTTTTCCGGTCTTGCTTATTCATTAATAATAGCACAAAATAGAGCCGGTATAAAATTCCTGATACAGATTTCTTGAATTTCCCTGGATTGCGCATTGGGAATCCGGGCAGCCGCCTGAAACGGCATAAAAAAAGCCGGGATTTGTTTTGCAATCCCGGTTATGCTGTGATTCTCATTTTCAGTCTGTTATTTGATAATCAGGCGGATCTGGCTTTGCTTTTTGGCACAGGTTGCGGAGTTCCCGCAAGCCAGAATAAAGATTCCAGCAATAAAAAATGGCGATACGTTCCCCTGTACCGGAGTTCGCCCATTTTCAGAAATGTCCCGAGGCGCGCACGGCGGGACAGAAGCTGTTCGAATTGCCGGAGCGCCATTTCCAGTTCAAAATCCGCTTTGCCGGTTTCAAGCTGCACGCAACACTCCTTGGAAAAAGCAACGAGCAAGCATTCTTCCCCTGTGCGGAACGATACGGTAACAGGCACCGCCGGCAGCAGCATCCGCAATTGTTTTTTCCGTGCCAGGCTGTTCAGGAAAAACTGGATGGTCCGTTTCATGGCAACACGCTCCAATCCTCATTTCCTTTACCTATTCTGCACGGGTAGCGCTGATCCTGCCGGAATCGTTCAACAAATCGCGCGCTTTTCCGGCCGGTTTTGGCGGCAATGCTCGAACAGTGTCTGAAAAAAGTTTTTTCTGCGGTTTGAGCGGCGTTTTTGCGCAAAAGCCTGCCCGTTTTTTTCCGCCATGCAAGCGGTGTTTCCGTTTATGAATGCCCAAATCGGATGTTCCGCCGTTTTCTCATTAAAAAGAAGACAATTTTTCAAATAATGCCGGGACGGATTGAAAAGCGTACACTTTGTCTATTGCTTTCCCGTTTTCAAGGAGGAGCAGGCACGGTACGCTTTCGATCTTGTATTTTTCCGCCATTTGTGGCACGTAATTCAGATTGGCTTTGGCATAAGGAAAGCGGGGGACGGCCTGTTCTGCAATCTCCAGCATCCTCCCCGCCAGCTGGCATGTGCCACATAATGGCGTGTAAAAGTACAGGGCGAGTTTTTCTTCCTGCAAAATCCGTTCCTCCAGTTGTTTTTCCCTTGTCCAGTCCTGCATGGCAATCCATCCTTTACACAAAAAGGCACCGCAGCTTGGAGTGCAGTGCCAGTTATTTTATGCTTCGTTGATCATTTCCTCGTACTGTTCCGCCGTCAGCAAATCATCCAGTTCAGCAGAGTCGGCCGGTTCAACGACAATCATCCACGCTTTTTCATACGGGGATTCGTTGACGAATTCCGGGTTATCGCTCAAGTCGGCATTAACCGCAACGACTTTGCCGCTGACCGGCGCGTACAGTTCCGATACCGTTTTCACGGATTCGACACTGCCAAACGGTTCTTTCGCCGAAACTTCATCGCCTTCTTCTGGCAGTTCAACAAATACGATATCGCCGAGTTCGGCCTGGGCAAAATCAGTGATGCCGATCCGGACATGGCCGTCTTCTTCTTTCACCCACTCATGATCATCCGTATACCGCAGTTCTTCAGGTACCGCCATCTCAATCCCTCCGTTATGTATCCGTAATAGCCTTCAGTTTTAAATTACCGAAAACAAGCACTTAAATCAATCACTTTTTCAATAATTTTTCATAGGCATCTTCTTTAAAGCCGAACATGGCAAAGGCATCGCCCGCAAGAACCGGCCGTTTGATCAGCATGCCGTCGGAAGCCAGCAGTTCAAGCGCTTCTTCATCGCTCATTTCCGGGATCTTATCTTTCAAACCGAGTTCGCGGTACTTCTGCCCGCTCGTGTTGAACAGCCTTTTGATCGGCAGCCCGCTTTTTTCATAAAAGTCCTTAAGAAGCGCTTTTGAAGGCGGATTTTCGACAATGTGCACCGCTTCATAGGCAATGCCATGTTCGTCCAGCCATTTTTTCGCTTTCCGGCAAGTCCCACATTTCGGATACCAATAGAAAGTAAGGGCCATTTTGTCCACTCCTGTCATCATCTTGTCTTATCTGTATGTTAGCCGATTTTCCCCGGCGATGCAAAAGAAAAGGGACTCCGGCGGGCCGGAAATCCCTTTTTGCATTACAGCACATAGCGTTCTGCTTCGATAATTCTATCCGCGGCTTCGCGTTTTTTCGCAATGACGTTGGTTGGCGTATGGCGTGCCAGCTTGCGGAGGGCGGAAAGCGTCATTTGCAGCTGGTCGCCTTCAAGGCAGGCTGCGAGCGATTCTTTTGCAATTTGTTCGCATTGATTGAACGCTTCCTGAGTGAAAATTTGGGTATAGAGCAGCTTTTGGTTATGTTTTTCGGCACCGTCTTTGTTGATTGCTTTTTCCGTCCGGAGCACGCATGACTCTGCGGCATATACATTCGAAACGAGATCTGCCACGTTGGCAAGCAGTTCCTGTTCGTTTTCGAATTTTTTGCCGTACGTTTGCAGGGCGGTACCGGCAACAAGCAGGGTAACCTTCTTCATGTTGCGGACGAGATATTTTTCCTGCTCGAGCGGCGCGTCGCCGACTTGTTCCGGCATCATCATCATGAGCTCTTCCTGCAGGCTTTGCGCTTTTTGCAACAGCAGCAGTTCCCCGCTGAACGCTTTTTTCACGTATGTGCCCGGCACGATCAGGCGATTGATTTCGTTTGTCCCTTCAAAAATCCGGTTAATCCGGGAATCGCGATAGGCACGCGAGACTTCGTATTCATCCATAAAGCCGTAACCGCCGTGGATTTGCACCGCTTCATCGACGACATAGTCCAGCACTTCGGAAGCAAAGAACTTGTTCAGCGAGCATTCAATCGCATACTCGGCGATCGCATTGGCCACTGCCCGCCCGTCTTTTTCTTCTTCCGGCGTAAAATGGCTCATTCTTTCATCAAACAATCCGACTGTCCGGTAGACGGAACTTTCGGCTGCGTACAGTTTGGATGCCATCGTGCCGAATTTTTCTTTTGTCAGGTTAAACTGCGAGATCGGCGTTTTGAACTGCTGGCGGCCGTTCGCGTATTTGACGGCGATTTCGAGCACGTGCTTGCTGGAGCCGACCGCGCCGACGCCCAGTTTATAACGGCCGATGTTCAAAATGTTAAATGCAATTTTATGCCCTTTGCCGATTTCCCCAAGCACGTTTTCAACCGGCACCGGCACGTCTTCTAGGATAAGCGTCCTTGTGGAAGAAGATTTAATCCCCATTTTCTTTTCTTCCGCGCCCGTTGAAACGCCCGGGAATGTGCGTTCCACGATAAAGGCCGTGAACTTGTCGCCGTCAATCTGCGCATACACGGTGAAAACATCAGCAAAGCCGGCGTTCGTGATCCATTGTTTTTCCCCGTTTAAAATATAATGCGTGCCGGCTTCGTTTAATCTTGCAACGGTTTTGGCGCTCCGTGCGTCCGACCCCGAGCTTGGTTCCGTTAAGGCATAAGCCGCAAGCCATTCGCCGGTTGCGAGTTTCGGCAAATATTTTTTCTTTTGTTCTTCGTTGCCGAACAAAACGATCGGAAGCGAGCCGATGCCGACGTGCGCGCCGTGGGAGATGGCAAAGCCGCCGACTTTTGCGAGCCTTTCGGAAATCAGGGCGGAGCTTACTTTATCAAGGGCAAGGCCGCCGTATTCTTCCGGCACATCGGCGCTCAAAAGCCCGAGTTCGCCTGCTTTTTTCAGCAATTTAACAGAGCGGTCAAATTCATGGTTTTCCAAATATTCAATTTGTGGGACCACTTCATTGTTCGTATAGTCTTCCGCCGTTTTGGCGATCATTTTTTGTTCTTCTGTCAGCTCTTCCAGCGTAAATACTTGATCCGGTGTAATGTCATCAATTAAAAAACTACCGCCTTTTACAAATGCATCCGTTTTGTTCGCCATTTACAATTCCTCTCCTTTTTATCTGTAATGAGCGGCCCCAGATGTGCTCCGCGGCTCTTATCTCCATTAAAAACAATTCAACAGGCCAGGTCCGGCTCCGGCGTTTTGCCTTTAAACGCCCATTCTGCAGTGAACGCGGCACCAGCGGAAAAATGAAAATCATCCAGCGTATATTTTTAGGATAGAGACAGCTGATCCGCTTTTTACCCTGGTCCGGTCTCTTGCCGCTTGGAACCTGCTGCTCTGCTTTTAGCCCTGGTATCCATCCATTTCAAAACCTTGCCATGGTCCGGTACCTGCACGTTTCCATTTGAAACCGGCTGGCCGCCTGCTTTGGTCCATTGCCATCAAGACACGAGTTCAAATACACCAGCTGCACCCATACCGCCGCCGATACACATCGTGACGACGCCGAACTGCACGTTTCTGCGCTTCATTTCATGGGCAAGCGTTAACGTCAGCTTGGCGCCAGTGCAGCCGAGCGGGTGGCCGAGGGCAATTGCGCCGCCGTTGACATTGACGATGTCTTCATTCAGGCCGAGCTGGCGGATCACCTGGATGGACTGGGAAGCAAAGGCTTCATTCAGTTCGAACAACCCGATATCCTCAAGGTCCAACCCTGCCAGTTTCAAAGCTTTCGGCACAGCTTCCACCGGGCCGATCCCCATGATTTCAGGCGGCACCCCGGCAACCGCGAACGAGCGGAATTTCAACAGTGCTTTGAGCCCAAGCGATTCAGCTTTTTCTTTATCCATCAGCATCACCGCAGCCGCGCCGTCGCTTGTTTGCGACGAGTTCCCGGCCGTAACGGTTCCGGTTACCGAGAATGCCGGGCGCAGTTTTCCGAGCGTTTCCACATTTGTATCCGGCCGGACCCCTTCATCCTGCGAAAAGACGACTTTCTTTTCAACAAGTTTGTTGTCTTCGCCGACCGAACGCAATGTGACCTCAACCGGCACAATTTCGTCTTTGAATTTGCCTTCTGCAATCGCTTTTGCCGCTTTTTGGTGGCTGCGCACGCTGAAGGCATCCTGGTCTTCGCGGCTGACGCCGAATTTTTTGGCGACTTCTTCGGCCGTATGCCCCATGCCCATATAGTATTCCGGCGCAGTTTCTGCGAGGCGCACATTCGGGCGGACGACATGGCCCATCATCGGGACAAGGCTCATCGATTCCGCACCGCCGGCAATGATCGTGTCAGCGTGGCCGAGCATGATCCTTTCGGCGCCGTAGGCAATCGCCTGCAGCCCGGACGAGCAGTACCGGTTGATCGTAATGGCCGGCACCGTATCCGGCAATCCTGCCAGGGCCCCGATATTGCGCGCCATATTGAGCCCCTGCTCCGCTTCCGGCATGGCGCAGCCGATAATCAAATCATCAATATTTCCTTCATAGTTGCCGGCTCGTTTCAACGTTTCTTTTACGACAAGCGCACCTAGATCATCCGGCCGTGTTTGTGCAAGCGTCCCTTTTTTCGCTTTGCCGACCGGCGTTCTCGCCCCTGCAACAATGACAGCTTCCCTCATCACATTCCCCTCTTTCCGTGTTTTTGTAAAAGGCCCTTCCATCACCGCCCGGGGTGATGGATCGGGGTTTTCCCATATACAGTTGCATTCCCCGGGAAAACCCCTTTATGTTTTATATGAAAAATTCGGGCGGAATCTTTTCCTGCCAGGGGACCGGCATTCGCCAATCCGCGGGGCTCTAATTCCGTAACGGTTTTCCTTTTAACAGCATGTGCTGCATCCGCTGCTGTGTTTTTGGCTGTGCAATCAGACTCAGGAACGCTTCCCTTTCCAAATCGAGCAGGTATTGTTCATCCACTTTTGTCCCGAACGGCACTTTCCCGCCTGAAAGCACAAAGGCGATCTTTTTCGCGATTTCAAGGTCATAGTCGGAAATATAGCCCGACAGATGCAATTGCTGGGCCCCAAGCAACAACGCTGCATAACCGGATTCGCCTGTGACCGGCACTTTTTCGCGGACAGGCGGTTTGTACCCTGCGTCAGCAAGGCGCAGCACAGCCTGTTTTGCATCATAAATCAGATGGTCCTGGTTAAAGCTGACCCCGTCCGTCCGGTCAAGGAAGCCGGACTCGCGCGCTTCTTCAGCAGAAGTGGACACTTTCGCCATCGCAATCGTTTCAAAGACTTTGTTCACGACATTTTGCAAGTCGAACTGTACGCCTTCCGGAATGTTTTTCAAATGCTTGATGTACAGCTCTTTGTTGCCGCCTCCGCCCGGAAGCAGGCCGACGCCCGTTTCGACAAGGCCCATATACGTTTCGCTTGCCGCCTGGATATGCGCCGTATGCAGGCACACCTCCGCGCCGCCGCCCAAAGTCATCGCAAACGGTGCTGCAACAACCGGTTTTTGGCTGTATTTGATCTTCATCATCGTGTTCTGGAACTGGCGGACGACCATGTCAAGTTCAAAGATATTGTCATCCTGCGCTTCCATCAGCATCAAAGCAAGGTTTGCGCCGACACAGAAGTTTTTGCCCTGGTTGCCGATCACAATCCCTTTGTAATGATTCTCTGCTTCGTCCACGGCATAATTGATCATTTGCAAAATGTCGAGCCCGATTGCGTTGCTTTTTGAATGGAATTCAAGCAGCAGCACCCCGTCGCCGATGTCGATTAAGCTTGCGCCGGCATTTTCTTTCAGCACTTTGCCCTGCGTTTTCAAAGTTTTGAGATTGATTTCTTTCGGATTGGCTGGAACCGGCTTGTATGCTCCGTTGTCATAGTACGAGACGGCGCCGTTTTCTTCTTTGTAAAAAGACGTAAAGCCTTTTTCCAGCATGCCTTTCACCCAGCCGGGCACTTGAAGGCCGTCCTGCTCCATTTTTTGCACGGATTTTTCAACGCCGATTGCATCCCATGTTTCAAACGGGCCGAATTTCCAGCCGAAGCCCCATTTCATCGCCTGGTCGATGGCGAGAATATCGTCGGCAATCACGCCTGAAAGTTCTGCCGAATACACAAGGCAAGGCGCGAGAATATTCCAGAGCAGCTGTCCGGCACGGTCATCCGCATACACAATCGTTTTGATTTTATTGGCGGTTCCTTTTGCCTGCCGGGCCGCTTCCAAAGAAGCCGCTTTCATTTTCGTGCGTTCGCCGTATTCCAGTGTTTCCGGATTTAATTCATAGATTTCTTTTCCTTTTTTTTCATAAAAGCCTTTGCCGGTTTTGCTGCCAAGCCAGCCGTTTTCAACGAGTTTGTGCATGAATGCCGGCACTTTAAAAACTTCTTTTTCTTCGCCTTCCGTTTTTTCATACACGTTATTCGCAACATGGACGAACGTATCGATCCCGACCACATCGAGCGTCCGAAATGTTGCGCTTTTTGGCCGGCCGATCACCGGGCCTGTCACGGAATCGACTTCGCCGACCGTGTAGCCGCCTTTCATCATCTCCCGCACGGTGACAAGCAGGCCGTATGTACCGATGCGGTTGCCAATAAAGTTTGGCGTATCTTTTGCAAGCACGACGCCTTTTCCGAGCACGTCCTCGCCGAACTGCTTCATAAATGAAGTGACGTCCGGGTCGGTGTCAGCGGTCGGGATCACTTCGAGCAGTTTCAAATAGCGCGGCGGGTTAAAAAAGTGGGTCCCGAGAAAATGCTTTCTGAAATCTTCGCTCCGCCCTTCTGCCATCGCTTCGATCGAAATGCCGGATGTGTTTGAACTTACAATGGTCCCTGGCCGGCGGAAGCGTTCCACTTTTTCAAATACTGATTTTTTAATATCCAAACGTTCTGTGACCACTTCAATTATCCAGTCTGCTTCTTTCAGCCGTTCAAGGTCGTCTTCCAGGTTGCCCGCTTCGATGAGCGCGAGGCTTTTTTTCGATGTGAGCGGGGCCGGTTTTTGTTTTAACAGCTTCTTGAGCGCAGACTGGCTGAAGCGGTTTCGGACGGCTTTGTCCTCCAATGTGTACCCCTTTGCTTTCTCCGCTTCCGTGAGTGCGTTCGGGACGATGTCAAGCAAAAATACCGGAATCCCGATGTTTGCCAGATGTGCGGCGATGCCCGATCCCATCACGCCGGAACCGATGACAGCCGCTTTTTGAATGGTATACCGCATAGTGCATCCCCTTTCTTTTGAATGAATGCTCATTCATTAAGCGCTTAAAAAAATAACGCTTTCATCTTTAATAATAATATATACGAATTTTTTCATTCTATCAATCACTTCATCTCAAAAAATCGCCATTTTTTTAAAATTTTTTATATGCCCATACCATTTTGGGCAAGCTAAACGAAAATCGCGGGGAGGTGAACCAATGGCGAAGCTGAAGAAAAACCCGTCAAAAGCGGGTGTGAGCGCGGCAAGCGTAAAAGGCAATGCCGGCCCGACAGTGGAGCGTGACGGCGGCGGAAAAGTAAACAGCCAAAACAACCAGTACAAAAAATAAGCAGGCGGCTGCATAGGATCCGCAGCTCCTTCAAACAATAAAGGGAGACTTGGATAAAGGAGGAAATGGAATGCAACAACAGCCTTTTTCACAGCAGCAAAGCGGGCAAACGGTTTACAACGCTCCGCCCGATCGTATGTCAACAAAAGATTTGGCCTATGTGGATGATATGCTGGCCTGGAATCTGCTGGCGATGAAAAAAGCGCATGATGCGGCAACACGCTGCCAGGACAATGAATTGAAAGCCGTTTTTGAAGCGTGCGGGCAAATGCACCAGCGCCACTACAACCAGATTTTGGGGCATTTGAAAAGCCACTTGCAATAACAAAAAAGAATGCCGGCCCGCCACAAAAAGCGAAACCCGCTTTTCCAGTTCATGAAAAGCAGGCGTTCGCAGCCCGCCCCGGAATGCGCGCACAGCCCGATCCCTAGAAAAAAGCCTGCATGAAGGGAGGCTGTCCGTCCGGGGCAACCGCACTTCCCAGCCTGAAGCAAGCACTGACTGCCCCGGCAGCCGGGCTTAACGGAAAACGGGAGCTCACCAGCCCAAGCCCTGCCCGGGTTTGGCGGCAGAGATACCTGAATGCGGAGCGCGCGTCATACGACCATTTTAAAAAGGAGGTACAACATATGGATTCCCAACAGCAGCAGCAAAAAATTCAAAACCCGAAAACACAATTTCCTGAAACACCGGAAATGAACGACCGCGATCTTGCCAATGACCTGCTTTCGATGGAAAAATACATGACTGCTTCTTATCATACCGCCATGAACGAAGCGAGCCACGAAAAACTGTATCGCGATCTCCTGGCCATTTTTACGGAAACACAGAATGAGCAGCGCAAATTGTATGAGACGATGTTCCAAAAAGGCTGGTACAGTATGGAAGCAGCAGAACAGCAAAAACTGCAGCAGTCTTACCAGCAGCACCAGGGCTATGCTTCGCAGTTCCCGTATGGCGGGAAGGTGCAATAGCCGTAAAAAACAGGCGGCACGGGGCCGCCTGTTTTTTATTTTTCGTTGGAAAACATATATTTTCTGTAATGGTAACGGATTGAAAAAATAAATCCGACCGCAAGCATATTCCCTATCAGCGAACTCCCCCCGTAGCTGATAAACGGCAGCGGGATCCCGGTAATCGGCAGCACCTGTATCGTCATGCCGATATTTTCAAACACGTGGAACGTAATCATCGCAATGACACCGGCGCAAATGTAGGAATAAAAATCATTTTTCGTCTCAAGCCCTGCTTTTATGATATGGTAAATAAGCATAAAAAACAGGCCGATGACAATGCTCCCGCCGATAAAGCCGAACTGCTCGCCGATCACGCTGAAAATAAAGTCCGTCTGGTTTTCCGGAAGGCTCACTTCGGTTGTGCCAAGCCCTTTTCCAAACGTCTGGCCGGAACCAATGGCCAAAAGAGACTGAATCAAGTGGTAGCCGTCCGTATTGGAATAGTTATAAGGATCAATCCAGGCATAGATCCGGCCAAACTGGTACGAACGGACACCAAGATATTTTTCGAGAAGTGCCGGCTGCCAGAGGACGAGATAAAAAATCAGTCCCGCCAGTGCCGCGCCGCTGCCGAAAATTGGAAGCATTAGTTTCCATGTGATGCCCGACACAAATACAAGCCCGAAAAAAATGGCAATAAACACAAGTGACGTCCCTAAATCCTGTTGAATGGTCAACATGAGCGGCACAAACAAGCAGATGCCAAGTTTCACAAACAGCCAGAAGTCCGATTTCACTGACCGGTTCAGCACTTTTTCATTATGATCCGAAATAAGGCGTGCCATTGCTAAAATTAAAAATGGCTTCATGATTTCAGAAGGCTGGAATGTCCCAATCACCGGGAGCACAAACCAGTTTTTTGCGCCATTACGCTCCGGGGCAATGCTGGCTGGCGCCAGAATCAGCAAGATCAACAGCAAAATCCCGAACCCGTAACCGTACCACGATATTTTTTTCAGCTGGTCGGAGTCAAGGCGGATCACCAATGCTATTATGATTGCTCCGACCACATAGTTGATGACTTGTTTTATCAGATAACTGCTGTTAGCCGTATAAATGGCAACAAGGCTGACAATGCAGAACAACATCAGCGTTAAAACCAGCCCGTAATCAATTTTAGAACCTTCATCCCGCGAAGACAATTCCATCACCTGACTTCTCAATGCCGGAACCGCCGGCCGTAAAATAAAATAAATGATACGGATCCAAAACAACCGGCCCCCATCATTTTTTCATACAAGCTTTATTATACATCATACATGACGAAGCACAATCCTTTTCGTTTTGGAAATATTTCTTTGGCAGGTTGAAAAATGTTGAAATCCGCCTGCCGCTCTTTATACAATAAGAAAGAAATGATAAAGGATGGAGATGGTCTGGAAGTGGAAGCGATTAAAAGTGCGGAAGAATTTAACACGGTAACGGGAGGAGAAGCGCCGGTTATCGTGAAATTTTATGCAGACTGGTGTCCGGATTGCAAAGTGATGGATATGTTTATTGGTGATGTGATCAAAGACTATCCGCAATATAAATGGTATGAAATCAACAGCGACGAGTTCCGTGCGATTGCGGATGAAAACCAGGTGATGGGGATTCCGAGCCTGCTCGTTTTCCAAAACGGCGAGAAAAAAGCGCATCTACACAGTGCAAATGCAAAGTCGCCGGAAGAGGTACGCGAATTTTTAAATGATGTCGCATTGTAAAAAAAGGGCCCGAAGCCGGGGAAGGCTTTCCGGGCTTTTTTAATACGTTGTCAGTTTCAGCACTTCCTGAAGGCGGTAAAGGCCTTTTAACAAATAAGTGGAGAAGCCTTCGTGTTTTTTGTAGGAGACAGTGAAGGTGCCATCTTCATTGTTCCACAGCCGCCCGAAGTACTGGCGGATATCTTTTGTGATGGCCGCATCATTCGGTGCCTTCACAAATAAATCGGTCTCCAAATTATAATCGCCCAGGTTGCGCAGCGTTAAATTGGTCGACCCGCCGAAAAAGAGCGAACGGCCGGGCTTTTCAATCCAGACCAGCTTCGGATGGAATTGCTCGATCCCGGTGTTGTACCAGCGGATTTTGATCTTTCCATCCGTTTTCTTTACGAGTTCCTGTGCAACAGGCTGGTTGGGCAGCCCGATTTTTTTATGCCCGAACGCATTTAAATTCGGGTCGAGGATAAGCCGGATGCGGACGCCGCGGGAAGATGCCTCCTCAAGCGCACGGACCACTTTCCGGTCAGCCAGATAAAACATTGCCATTGAAATCGAATCACCATTTTTTGCCGCTTTGATTTCTTTCATGATCCGGCCGTAAACTTTCCCCTCTGTTAACAGCTGGACGGCAATCCTGCCTTTTCCCCTCTCTTTCCCTTTATATTGCGGCAGTTCCGGGCCGCCCGACATATTGGAAGCCGCCTGCTCCGATTCCAGAACATCACGGATGACCGGCCCCTTAACAAGAAAAGCGATATTGGAATGCCAGCCGCTTGCGTCATGCGGGTTGCCGGATGCAATGACCGTGCCGTTTTCGGTCGTAAACGTTTTGCGGTGGTTCGCCTTAATATTGAAAAGTTCAAGGTACGAACGGAGCGTCATTTTCGGTGCATTGTCCCCGAAAGCGTTCGGCAGCCAGCCGGTCCCGCCCTGGCCAAACGACTGGAAAAACATATGCCAAATACCGGAATAAAGCGGCGTCGGGTCACGTAACGGGTCCAAATGCGTAAAGACCACACGAATGCCATGTTCCTTGAGCCGTTTTAAAATGCCGGCTTCATGGGACCCGTAGGAGGTATTGATCGGGTCGGTGATCACGATGATGCGGACACCGGGTTCTTTTTCTTTTTTGGCAATCAGCCGGTCTGCAAGCCTTTCAGCCAGCGGCGGCACTTTCATCTTTTGATCATGGTAGCCATTAAAAAGGAATAAATCCGCGACGATAAATTGATGGGCCTGGTCAATCATCCGGTAAATTTCAGGATAGACGGCCTGCTCCACCTTTCTTTTTCCCGTCCCCTTTTCCCGGTATGTTAAATCCGAAAGAAAACGGATGTCTTGATCATGGACGGTATATGTTTTGCCTTCATAGGAAATCCCTTTTGGCAGCGGCTTATATGTATGGTACAACATCACAGCCGCATAAATGGCAAGCAGGACAAGGAACCCGCATAACAGCCATTTCTTTCCGCTTTTTTTCATTACAATCCCCCCGTTTCCCAGTATCTTTCCCCACCCGCATGCCCGGCAAACATGCAAGCAAAAGTTTGAAAAGCAACGGAACGGGTAACATAAAAGTACTTTAATTTAGAAAGGAAAAGGCTATATGATCTGGACAATCATCGGGATTTTGCTCGTACTTTGGATTTTGGGCATCGTTTTTCACATTGCCGGTGCCTTTGTGCATCTTCTGCTTGTCATCGCCGCAATTGTGCTGCTGTTTAAAATTTTTTCAGGCATGCGTGGAAATAACAGCCGGTAAAAGGCTAATGACATAGGAAGAAGGTTGAGGCGCAAAGGCTTCAACCTTCTTTTTTTAGGCAGTCCTTCATTTCCAATATTTTTTCTTAAGCGATGCATCAAGTACTGCCATTCTCTCCTGTATTTATAAAACATACCGGAAAATACTGGCGCATTTCCGGGTTTAAAAGTATAACTATTATGGAGATAGGTCGCCCATTTTTCTCCGGCCCTGTAACGAACAGACAAAGGAGTGTTGTAAACACTGTGAAGAAGACCATCCAGTTTTGCCTGAACAACAAATTTGCCATTTGGCTGATGACCCTCATTGTGGCTGGTGCGGGCATTTATGCCGGCATGAATATGAAAATGGAAACCATTCCGAATATCGACGCGCCATACATGCTGGTGACAGCCTCTGATCCGGGTGCCACACCGGAAGAAGTCGAAAATAAAATAACGCAACCGATCGAACAACGGCTGAAAAACCTCACCGGCGTCAATACGGTCTCCACTTCCTCGACGGAAAGCAATTCCCAGATCCAGCTTGAGTATAAATATGGCACGGATATGGATCAAGCGAAAAAAGACATCCAGGACGCGCTGGAAAAAGTGGACCTGCCGGATAATATTGACAAGCCGTCCGTAACAAGGATCAGCATCAATGATTTTCCGATCCTGTCTTTAAGTGTCTCGGACAAAAGCCGGTCTTTCCAGCACTTAACGAAAATTGTCGAAGAAGATCTTGTTCCAAAACTGCAGAGCATTGACGGCGTATCCGATGTTCAGGCTTCCGGCCAGTATGTGCAGGAAGTCCAGCTGGCCTTTAAACAGGACAAATTGAATGCATTGGGGCTCGATGAGGATACAGTCAAAAAGGCCATCCAGGGCTCAAACGTTTCGGTACCGCTCGGCCTCATCAACTTCGGGAAAGAAAACAAATCAGTAGAAATCGATGGAAACGTGAAATCGCTGAAGCATTTTGAGAATCTGAAAATCCCGTACACCCCGAAAACGGGTGCAGCTTCCGCTTCGTCCGCAGCCGCACAGGCTTCAGGGACACAATCCCCGGGTGCTGCACAAGCCTCAGGGACACAGGCCTCGGGTGCACAGGCTTCAGGAACGCAAGCCAACACCGGTATGCCGACCGTTGCGTTAAAAGAAATCGCCGATATCAAAGTTGTCGGCAAGCATGAATCGATTTCAAAAACGAACGGGAAAGATTCAATCGGCATCCAGATTACAAAAGCTCCGGATGCAAACACGGTGAATGTTGCCGATGCAGTAAATAAAAAAGCCGCACAGTTTAAAGCGGACTATAAAGGCACGCAAATTTCCACCATTTTAGACCAGGCAACACCTATCAAAGACTCCGTCAAAACGATGTTTGAAAAAGCAATCATCGGGGCCGTGTTTGCGATTGTGGTCATCCTGCTGTCTTTGCGGAATGTGCGTTCAACCATTATCGCAGTCATTTCGATTCCGCTGTCAGTGCTGGTTGCTTTTATTATTTTGCACCAGCTTGGCATCACATTAAACGTGATGACACTTGGGGCCATGACGGTGGCAATCGGGCGCGTTATTGATGACTCGATTGTCGTCATTGAAAATATTTACAGGCGCTTGACGCTGCGGGAAGAAAAACTGCGCGGAAAAGCGCTGATCCGTGAAGCGACGGTTGAAGTTTTTAAACCGGTCATGTCTTCCACGATCGTAACGGTCATCGTCTTTCTCCCGCTTGCACTTGTGAAAGGAATGGTCGGGGAGCTGTTCATGCCGTTTGCCCTGACGCTGATTTTTGCCCTGCTGGCATCGCTTCTTGTGGCCATCACGGTGGTGCCGATGTTTGCCCATTCGTTATTTAAGAACGGGCTGAAGAAAAACACGCGGACCACAAACGAAGGCCACGGCAAGCTCGCTTTGTTTTATAAAAGGATTCTGAACTGGTCGCTCAACCATAAGCTGGCCACGTTCGGCACCGCATGCCTGCTTCTGATCGGCAGTCTGTTTTTAATCCCGCTTATCGGCGTCAGCTTTATTGAAAACGAAGGCCAGAAAGTCGTGTATGCCACCTATGCGCCGGAACCGGGGGAAACCCTTTCCGACGTGAAGAAGATTACAGGAAAAGCGGAGGATTACTTAATCCACCGTAAAAATGTAAAAAATGTGCAGTATTCCATTGGGGAGTCGGCTTTCAGCACAAACAGCAACTCCGCCATCTTTGTTGTCGAATATGACCAGGGCACCAAAAATTTCGACCGCGAACCGGAAAAGGTCATCAAAGCTCTGCAACAAAGAACGGACCAGGGGACATGGAAATCACAGGACTTCGCGTCCATGTCGAATGATGAATTAACGATGTATGTCTATGGCAATGATCTGGATGAAATCAAACCGGTCATCCATAAAATTGAAAAAGTCATGAAAAACAATGACAACTTGAAAAATGTTGAAACCAGCCTTTCCGAAACGTATCAGCAATACACGCTTGTCGCCAACCAGGACAAACTGGCCGCCCTCGGGTTAACAGCCGGCCAGCTCGGAACCGGCCTTGCGCAAACCGGCAACCGGACCGTGCTGACAACCATTGAAAAAGGCGGAGAGGAATTAAACGTATATGAACAGAACAAAACCGGGCATTACGGCAATATTGGCGACCTGACCAATCAAAAAGTCACATCGCCGCTCGGCACAAAAGTAGCGCTAAAAGATGTCGTGGACGTGAAAAAAGGCGAAACACCGGATGCGGTTACGAAACGGGACGGCAAAATCTATGCCAGTGTAACCGGCAAGATCAAGACAGCTGACGTTGCGAAAGTGACACAACAAGTCCAAAACAAAGTGGATAAACTCGATATTCCAAAATACATCCATGTCGAAACCGGCGGCGTAACGGAAGACATCAATGACTCGTTTACAAAGCTCGGTTACGCGATGCTGGCTGCTGTCGCGATCGTTTATCTTGTGCTCGTGATTACATTCGGCGGGGCTCTCGCGCCGTTTACCATCCTTTTCTCGCTGCCGTTTGCCGTGATCGGTGCACTCATAGCCCTGTTCCTGGCGCATGAAACGATTAGCGTCACCGCCATGATCGGCGCCCTGATGCTGATCGGCATCGTGGTGACGAATGCCATCGTGCTGATCGACCGGGTGGTGCATAAAGAAAAGGCGGGGCTGTCCACCCGCGAAGCATTGCTTGAAGCAGGCGCAACAAGGCTGCGGCCGATTTTAATGACCGCCTTCGCAACAATCTTTGCCCTGATCCCGCTTGCTCTGGGCTACGGCGGCGGCGGACTCATTTCGAAAGGGGTCGGCATCACAGTAATTGGCGGCTTGACCAGCTCCACTTTACTGACTTTGATCATCGTCCCGGTTGTCTACGAATTTTTAATGAAGTTCAGGAAAAAAGAAAAACATCCGGAAGAAGCATGAAAAAAGAGGTTGCCCCCGGGCAGCCTCTTTTTTCTGCATGAACGGAAGCAGCACCGGCGCTTGCGTCGGAGCCGGCAAAACTTGGGAAAGCCGGGATTTATCTTCAAACCCCCGTTCCTGTTCGATTTAGCTTCTTTCAAGTAGGGCTGAATAAGCAAAATTCTTAGATTTGGTAAAAATGCTGGAGGCCGGCTTTTTTTCGTGCTTCTTTAACGTAGACGGACCCTATGTGAAGGAAGGCCTTCGTTTTTCCACGCTTCCTTAACGTAGACGCGCTCTATGCGAAGGAACAACGACTTTTTTCCACGCTTCCTTAACATAGGGCTTGCTGAATCACCAAACTTCCTAGATTTGGAAAAACTTAATACAAGGTGCAAGGGTTAAAGATGGATTCTTCTATATTTTGAGAAAGAGCTTGCTAACAAATTGGGTACAAACTCAGAATCGGATTCGTTCAGCAAGCCCCAAGTAGGACATTTCGAGCCCGGATGCAGCTCCTTTTGTCCTTTTGGCAGATTCAAAAGGACATTTCGGGCCTGGATGCAACGTGTTTTGTCCTTTTGACAGCTTCAAAAAGACATTTTGGGCCCGGGTGGAGGTCAATTTGTCCTTTTGACGGCTTCAAAAGGACATTTCAGACCCGGATGCAACGTGTTTTGTCCTTTTGACAGCTTCAAAAAGACATTTTGGGCCCGGGTGGAGGTCAATTTGTCCTTTTGACGGCTTCAAAAGGACATTTCAGACCCGGATGCAACGTGTTTTGTCCTTTTGACAGCTTCAAAAAGACATTTTGGGCCCGGGTGGAGGTCAATTTGTCCTTTTGACGGCTTCAAAAGGACATTTCAGACCCGGATGCAACGTGTTTTGTCCTTTTGACAGCTTCAAAAAGACATTTCGGACCCAAACGCGACTCCTTTTGGTCCTTTTACATCACGCAAAAGAACAATTTGACCTCACTGTACGGCTTGTTTCTCTTTTTTTGCCAGGTCCGCTGATTCGCATCCTTGCTGAAGCAATTAAAAAAGCCGACCTATCTTTCAGGTCCAGCCTCGTAAACGCAATGAAGATTCATTTTTTAGCAAACGCTACAAAAACGGCCATTGCAAAACCCGAAAGCCCCTAATTTCCTCCAGGAATGACCGCAGCAGGTTCAGGGGCAGGTTTTCCAATATAGTACCCTTGCGCCAAATGCATGCCGATCGATTTGCAATAGAGCAGTTCCTCTTCGCGTTCAATTCCTTCCGCCAGCACATAAATGCCGGTTTCTCCCGCAATTTTCATGACTTCCTGCAAAAAGCGCTGTTTGACCTTATTCTCGTCGCAATGGGAAATAAAAAAACGGTCGATTTTCACATAGTTCGGATTTAAGATTTTCAAAGTTTCAAGCGTTGCGTACCCCGAACCGAGATCATCGAGCGCCACGCTGACGCCAAGATCACGGTAAATCCCGAGTATCATTTTTAAAAAGTGGATATCGTTGATCTTCTCGGTTTCCACGACTTCAAAGACAAGGTCCTCGGGGGAAATATCGTACTGTTCAATCAAAGTGAACGTATGCCGCAAGCAAAACTTGTAATCATAAATCGAAGCGGGCAAAAAATTGATAAAGCTCTTCACGCCGCGGGACAGTTTCTCAGCACGGGCTTTCAGTGCCGCTTCCCTGGCGCGCAAATCCAATAACGAATGCAGCCCGGTTTTATGGGCGGCATCAAATAACAGGCCTGGGGGAATGTTCCGGTTCGGCAAACGGGTGCGTAGCAAAGATTCATAGCCGTATATTTGGTTGTCCTGAATGCGGATGATCGGCTGAAAATAACTTGTCAGGCTGTCGGAAATAATCACTTTCACAAGCATCTCATAGCGGATGCGCTCTTTCAATTGAGAAAGCGGCAGGGAGAGCGTCGAAAATCCGGATCCGGACGGATGGACACTGGTGAAAAGATCAACCGTTTCGGGCATATCTTTTATGATATCAAATAAAGTATCCTTTGCTTCAAACGGAATCATTAAATACTCCGAAAGAACTTCGTATACACAGGATTTCTGCGTCATATATTCAATGACAGCCTGCGTTTTTTGTATGTATAATACACCGCTTTCCGGAATATGAAAAGATGCATCGTTCTCCAGGTTTGGCTTCTCATTCAGCATGTGATTCATCCTCATCCAGTCGTTTAACTTATTTATACCAAAAAATGCCCGGCAAAGCTACTATGAAAAGCAGGCTGCAGGCGGCATCATCCCGGCCGAAAAAACGATCAAAGACGCTTTTCTCCCTCCTTCCCTATTCTACAATTGATAATCAAACGCTGCAAATGAAAATAGCACATTTCCCTCACACTTCTATTAGTCCTCCTTTCCATTGATATGATAATCTTTACTTTAAATTTATTATAAATAAATATTGATTTTTATAATGAACCAGTTATAATATAGATATCAAATAGCAAAAGGTGGGAACATGATGAGTGATCAAAAAGACAACAAAAAAATGACAACTGCATTCGGTGCCCCGGTTCCGAATGACACAGATTCAAAAACCGCCGGCAAAAGAGGCCCGTTATTGATGGAAGATGTCTGGTTTATTGAAAAGCTGGCCCATTTCGACCGGGAAGTGATCCCGGAGCGGCGGATGCATGCAAAAGGTTCCGGCGCGTACGGGACGTTCACAGTGACAAACGATATAACGCAATATACGAAGGCAAAACTCTTCTCAGAAGTCGGCAAAAAAACCGATATGTTCATCCGCTTCTCAACCGTTGCCGGTGAACGCGGCGCGGCGGATGCCGAACGCGATATCCGCGGGACAGCGATGAAATTTTACACAGAAGAAGGCAATTGGGACCTTGTCGGAAACAACACGCCTGTATTTTTCCTCAGAGATCCGAAACGTTTCCCGGATTTGAACCATGTCGTCAAACGCAACCCGCGCACCAATATGCACAGCGCGCAGGCAAACTGGGATTTTTGGACGCTGCTGCCTGAAGCGCTCCACCAGGTGACGATTACGATGAGCGACCGCGGCATCCCGGCAAGCTACCGGAATATGCATATGTTCGGAAGCCATACGTACAGCATGTTCAACGCCAACAACGAACGTGTCTGGGTCAAATTCCATTTTAAAACACAGCAGGGCATCAAAAACCTCACGGACGAAGAAGCGCAGGAAATTATCGGACGCGACCGTGACAGCCATCAGCGCGATTTGTACGAAGCGATTGAAAACGGCGACTATCCGCGCTGGACGATGTACATACAGGTGATGACGGAAGAAGAGGCAAGAAACCTGCCGTATAATCCGTTTGACTTGACAAAAGTGTGGTACCATAAAGACTTTCCGCTCATTGAAGTGGGTGTCGTCGAACTGAACCGCAACCCGGAAAACTATTTTGCGGAAGTCGAACAGGCCGCATTCGCCCCGGCCAATATTGTACCAGGCATTGGGTTCTCGCCGGATAAAATGCTGCAGGGCCGCCTTTTCTCTTACGGCGATGCGCAACGTTACCGGTTAGGCGTCAACCACTGGCAAATCCCTGTCAACTATCCGAAAAAAGCGGAACACTTCCATCCGTACCACCGCGATGGCGCAATGCGGGTTTTCAATCCGGCTGAAGGCGGCTCCGTCTCCTACAGCCCGAATAGTTATGGCGAATGGGAAGACAGCAAGGAACACGCAGAACCGGCACTCGATATTTTAGGTACAGCCGACTATCACAATTTCCGTGAAGATGATGACAAATATTACGAACAGCCCGGCAAATTGTTCAGGCTGATGACGGCGGAAGAACAGCACAGGCTGTTTGCAAACACGGCACGTAGCATGCAGGGAACGACAAAAGAAGTCCAGCTCCGCCATATTGCGAACTGTTATTATGCAGATCCGGCATACGGCGAGGGCGTCGCGCGCGCACTCGGTATTCCGATGAGCGAAGTCGAGGCGGCTGTTTCGAGAAAATAGCCGGCAGATAAAGGTTTGCGGTGACGCTAAAATGCACATGATACAAAATGATCTTAAGTTTTTGCAAAGCCCGGGCACCAATTTGCCTGATGATGACTTTTTGCAGCAGGCAAAAGCGCGGCAATATTTTGTTCACTTATATAGATATAAAATGTAAAAAGACGTTGAGGCGCAAATAGTAACGGTGCCCAAACGTCATTTTAATTGATTTAGGGTAAGGGCGGGACACAGTGCCAAATGGTGTCCCGCCCTCTTTTCGAGTGATTGTTCATTTATATCCTTTTTTTGTAAATTTTGCGCATATGTCATGATACCAGCCGATCAGCATGCTAAAAGCCGGATCAAACAACCCTTTCATTTTTTGAATGGCCCATACGGTGAACAAGGCAACAATGATGCTTGCCGCAATATCCCCCGGATAATGGTGCCCGACCCATACACGGGAAATGCCGGTCAAAACGGCACAGAGAATCATCGCTGACCCGAGTTTCCGGTTCCGCACCCATAAGGCGAAAGCCATTGCAAACGTGCCTGTCGCATGGTCGCTCGGAAACGAGTCATCGGCCGCATGCGGAATTAAAATGCTGGTATGATACGTGGCAAATGGCCGTGGTTCATAATAAACAAGCGTAATCAAAAAATTGACCAGCAAAGCGGCAATCCCGGCAATCCCGGCATAAAGCACCATATTTTTCATTTTATCATTGCCCAAAAACCACACAATCAATAAAACAGCGGCAAAAAGCGGCAAGGCATCCTGTGTAAAAAAAATCATGATGCCATCCAGTAATTTGTCATGCCCTGACAAGTTGTGGACCATAAAAAACAATCTGGCATTCTCATTCATGGCTCTATTTTCTTTCCTTTCTTCTATGGCTGGTTTTGATAGAAGAATGTTTGTCAAACATCTCGTCCATCCGCACGAACCGGAAGCCGCGCGCTTTTAATGCCGGGATGGCAACCCGCAAACCTTCAATTGTATACTGCGGGGCATCTTCATCTGCGCCCGGCGTGACGCCGCAATCATGCAGCAAAATCACATCACCGCTTTCCACCCGGGTGATCAGGCCGTTTGAAACTTTTTCCGAACCGCCTTTTCTCTTCCAATCACGGAACATTTTCGACCAGTGCACCATGCAGAACTGCTTGTGCAGAAAAAAGTCCAGCAGATGCATCATCCCCCACGGCGGGCGGTAAAAAACCGGCCTCTCGCCGGTGATATTTTCAATAATTTGTGCCGACTGCTCAAGCGTGCGTGCATTTTTCCAAGGGCTGATCAGCCAGTTGCACTGGTGCTTATAATTATGAAGGCCGATACAATGCCCTTCACGCGACATGCGCAAAACGATTTCCGGGTACCGGGCCGCCCTTTCCCCGACGAGAAAGAAAGTGGCCTTAATTCTTTCCCGCTTTAAAAGATCAAGCAGTACCGGCGTATATACCGGGTCCGGCCCGTCATCAAAGGTGAGCGCAATCTCCGCATCTTTTTTTCCTTTCCAACATACCCAGAAACCGAGTTTGGCCGCTAAAAAATATGGAATAATAGCATATATGAAAAGCAATAAAATCAATACCCAGATGATGACTTCCACACCGTGCCGCTCCTTTCATCCAGAGATTCATGCGGGTGATGCACAAGCAAAGCCTTTTTTCGCATCCTTGCATACTTTCCGTGCGCGGTATCCGGCATTTCCGGATCAGGCGAGTGAATGAGCCGCGCATATTTTGCCTGGTCAATAACGGAAAGCACCCGAAAAGCGGCTTCCCTGTTCTGAATCGAAAGCGTATTTCTTTTCATCTTCGCAAGCTGTGCCCTGTTTTCATTCAGGCGGGCTAAACACCGGATTAACGTTCCTTCATCTGGTGCCTCAACTGCTGCGCCTGCTTGTGTTAAAAAGGCTGCGTTATCTTCTTCCTGGCCCGGCAACGCTTTGTATAAAATCATCGGCAGTTCCATGGCCAATGCTTCCGCAGTTGTCACGCCGCCCGGTTTCGTAATCATGACGTCCGAGACGGCCATTAAATCACACACATAATCAATATAGCCGAGCACGAAAACCTTGTGTTTCGTCCCTTTCAGATCATCCATCAGGCGGGCGCGCAGTTTTTCATTATGCCCGCACACGATCAATAGCTGCATGCGGAAAGGCACCGCGTCCAGTTTTTCAGCCGTGAACAGCCCGTCCCCGAACAGGCCTTCCCCGCCGCCCATGACAAGCACAACCGGCAACGCCGGATCGAGGCTGTATTTTTTGTATAAAGCCTGCTTGTTCACTGGTTTCAGGAAACTCGGTTTGATCGGGATCCCTGTACAGGAAATTTTCCGGCCAGGAATGCCGATCCTGATCAGCTGCCGGCGCAACATATGCGAACCGACGACATAATGATCTGTGTACGGATGCAGCCACGAACTGTGGTGTGTATGGTCAGTAATGACGGTGACGAGCGGGATATCGGACAGCCCGTATTCCTTTAATTTTGAAATCATGGCAGACGCAAAAGGATAGGTGCTGACAATGACGGACGGGCGTATCGTTTCGAGCATCCGTAGTGTCTTTCTCATCCCTGTAGAAAATAAGCCGGTCAATGTTTTCGACAAGGCATTCCTTCCATACGTTTTACGGTACAGATACCCGTAAAGATTCGGGAATTTTTCAATACCTTTCATATAAACATAGTGGCTGACCGGGCATAATGCGGGATGGACCCATTCCATGAAATCGACGACAACCGGGTCTGCTTTTGGGGAACGAATTTTCATCGCCTGTTCAATTGCCCGGGCGGCCTGCAAATGCCCTTCCCCAAAAGCGCCTGTTAATATCAACACTTTGTCTTTTTTCTTGTTGGCCATTCTCTTTTCCCCTCTGCTTTTCGGTCTGTTTACAGGAAACGCGCCGCTTCTCTTTCTCATGCGGCTTCCTTTCGATACAATACAATAGACTTTGAGGGAAAAAGAAAAGTTCATTTACAGGCGATAAAAATTTGCGGCCATTGTTTTCCTGCTCTTCCATTTAAACGTATTTTGAAAAATACTGTAAAAATTTGTTGCGAAAAATTGAAACAATGCAAGACTTTTTTCCGGAAACAAAAACACCGTTTTGGCATTTCCCTGTTTTTTCATCGGGATCTGCCCGGTTCCCGGATGAAAAAACGTAGCCGGGTACTCACGAAAAAACATGCGGCCGCTTATTTTGCGGCCGCACGTTTTTTCCTGTTTCTCCATTTTTGAAATAGCCATGTGACCGAAAGCCCGAGCGAGTACCAGAACAAAATCAGGAAAATGACTTCCCCGACCAGCGGGATGCTGCAAAGGGCAACCAGGATGGTCACGCCCGTTAACAATTTCAGCCATTCCTGCCTGCCGTTTAAAACGTCAAAGGTGCTGCCGATTTCCCTGCCAAGAAACACGAGCCCTGCCAGGAGGGATACAAAAACAGCAAGGGATAACAGAAGGACAACCGGTATTAATACCACCGTAATCGTCAAAAACAGACTGAGCGCAAGGACGACAAGCGACAGCAGGCAGCCGGTAATGATCATCCTTCCGGGCCGCGTGTAGAAGGACCGGATCCCGGAAAAAAGCGGTTTTTGCGCGACTAAGCCGAACAAAACAGTGCACACAATCAACAGCAGGCTTGCGGAAAGCCGGAAAAACCAGAGGGCAAGAAGCATGACAGCGGCAAAAATCATACTGTCAAGCGTTTTATTGTTCATATTGATAGACAGGACATGTTTCGCTACACGGGCACCCGGCTGCTGTTTGATATTTCCGCCGAGCACAAATACAGAGCCGCGGATATCCGCTGACTTTCGAATATTCAAATTCCCGTTGATCACAATGACGGCTGTTTTGACATATCCGCCGACGGTCGCGTTATTCCCGATCACAACGACATTTTCAACTTTTTCATTTTTCGGGATGACCGTATGCCGGTCGTGGATGATGATTCTCATTCTTTTTTCCTTTGCAAACGCAGGGTGGAAACCCGCCCCTGCGCTCAGAAAAAGCAGGAGCAAGGACAATAAGCAAATCAATGTTTTTGTGGCTTTCATTTTTTTCTCCATCCCCTAATCCTTCACCGGCTTCATGGTGAGAAGGCCGAACAAAATCCAGATACAGACAGCCAAAATCACCGCCATCACCACCATGATCCCCGCAGACAAAGCCGGGAGCGCGGAAAGAATGGAAAGCGCAATATGAAAGCCGCTTGAAAGAATATTGAAGAGGGCCTGAAAAATATTCATGCCGACATAAAACGGTTTTCTCATCACCGGGTAGGTGGCAAGCACAAAAGCGGCACAGCAAACCGCAAAGAACCAGGCAAACACGCGGTAATGCATCGCCAATTTTTCCTGCGGCATAATTTTAGCCAGAACCGCCTTTTCAAACTGGATTCCCGGCACCTCAACCGAATGGTAAAAACGGCTGATTTCCGCCTGGACCGCCTCCAATTCTTCCAGTTCGCGGCGGCAATCCGGGCAAAGGGCAAGATGGGCTTCAACCTTTTTTCGGTCCGTTTCACTTAACGCATCATCCATGAAGGCCGGCAATAAATCCCGGACGTGTGTTTCCATGTGATCACCCTCTTGAAAGTTCTTTTTTCAAAATATTTCTCGCTGCGTTGATGCGCGACTTGACGGTACCAAGCGGGATGTTCAAGATGTCTGCGATCTCTTCATAGGAATAGCCCTGGATATCGCGCAGCACGATCGCTGCCCGGTGTTCCGGCGACAATTTTTCCATCGCGCCGCGGATGTCAAATCTCAAATTGGCACTGTCGATATTGGAAGTTGCCCTCCTCAGCGGCTCCTCTTCTATTTCCGCCTGAAGTGCCGCTTTTTTTCGCAATTTTTTCAGCCGGTCATAGCATAAATGAGAGACGATCTTCGACATCCAAGAGGCAAAAGCATAGGCATGTTCCAGTTTATCCAGGGCGTACCAGGCTTTCACAAACGCTTCCTGGGCGATATCTTCCGCTTCCATCCGGTCGCCTGTCATGGCGTATGCATGCCGGAACACCTCCCCTTTAAACTGGGCCACCAGCACGGCAAACGCATCTGTATCTCCTGCTTTTGCCTGCCGGATCAACTGTGTTAAATCCTGCTCCACCATTTTCAACTCCCTGCTTAAGCAACGCGGTCTTTTGCCGTTGCCCGGGCATGTGCAAAAGCGGCAAGGAAATTGCAGGTGCACACGCCCATTTCATTCCATGTTCATTATGGCATATTTTCCTTTCCGCCATCAGGAAGTTTTTTTATCATCCACTTAGCGCCCCATTTGGATAGAAGTTTCCCCATACCGGCCGGAAAGACGGGCGGCAAAATGCCGATGCAAGCTTTGGGCCGGACTGAAACATGTGCCCGGTTTTCACCGGCAGGAAATGATGATAAAAGTCCCCGGAAACGAACGCTAGCCCCTTCCAGGAACATAGACGCCCGCAAAAAATCAATAAGAGGTTGAAACAAAGTACTGGTCCTTCAGCACTTTATCCGGCGTTTGGTTTGCTTTGCGGCCGAGCAGACCGCGGATCAATACATCAAATTCTTTCCCCCGGAGTTCGATTTCGCTCCCGTATTGGCGCAGCCGCCGGTAAAACCGGGCCAGCTGCTTCCCGTCTTCCAAAATTTCCATCACCTGTTCCTCTACCGGTTTGGTGAAGTCCAATTCAAAGACAAGCCCGTGTTGTTTCAAAAAAGCAAGATTGATTTCTTCCTGGCCGGGGAGGACGGAGTGGATAAAAATCGGCAGTTTTTTTTGAATCACTTCGCTGATCGTGACACCGCCCGGCTTTGTAATGATCGCATCCGCTTCATCGTACAGCCGGCTCATTTCCTTTCTGGACTGGATATACGGAACCGGGATGATATGTTTCATCCCCCATCCGTTCAGCTTGTGATACAATTTTTCGTTTTTTCCGCATAACACATAATAATCGGCCCTGCCCGGCTGTTCCCGTTTCAATGCCTTCAGAAGGCGGTACAGATCACCGAGGCCGCTGCTGCCGCCGGATATTAAGATTTTTTTCCGGGATGTATGGCGCAAAGCCGTTCTTTCTTTAAACGCTTCATGAATCGGAATGCCGGTGACAAAAATGTTTTGTTCAGGCACGCCGTTACAGATGAGCGTCGTTTTGATCGTTTGGTTCGGCACAAAATGGATGTCAATTTCTTTTTTTCCCCACAAACCGTTGACGAAAAAATCGGTGTACGCATTGATAACCGGGACATCGATTTTTCCTTTTGATTTCAGCCGGCTGAGCAGCATCGACGGAAAACTGTGCGTGCAAATGACGAGATCCGGATTTTCCTCGGCAATCAGTTTTTCCATTTGCTTAATAAAAGAGAGTTCATAGAGTTTCATTAATGCGGTCTGGTCGGCATCCGCATAAATAAAATGTTTGTACACCCATTGGTATGTCCGCGGTGCTTTTTGAATCCAATTCAAATACATTTTCGTGACGATTTTTTCCAGCATCCCGCTCGTATAGGAAATCAAATCAACTTTTTTCATTTCAATGGTACTGTCCATACATTTCAATTTATGCATTAACGCCTCTGCGACCTGGTGATGGCCGGACGGCATTTTTAAAAGCGGTAATATGAGCACTTTAGCCAAGCTGTCTTCCTCCTTTTCCGGAAGCCTGTTCTTTTTATAATAAATAGACTTCCGCAATTGCCGGGAAGTTCATTCTGTTTTTTACCAAAAAAGCAGATTTTAAACAATTGAATTGTATACCGGATGGGTGTTTTCCAACAAGTATTTTGCCAATATTGGCCGTATTTTGAGCAGCAAGCCGCCTGCAGGGTTTTTGCGGGCATTTTTCGGCCGGAATTTCACCGCCTTAAAAACGGCCAATCCGGCAAAAGGATGGTTCAGGATAAAACCGTGCTGCGCGGCATTTCGCCCGGAAAACCCTTCACGTAAACACCTGCCGGCTGGCCGCAATTTCCCGCGTACCGCTGAAAAAACTGCGGGTTTTTTCATTGAATTCTCACGGTTTATTCAGAATAAGCAGCTATACTGGTCCCTTGAGAAATCTGGAAAATTATGCAAGAATACGAAGTGCAGGCGGCGGGGCATGATAAAAAAGAATGTTTTCATGCACCACTAACCAAACACACAACTTGCGCAATGAGAATGGAGATTGCGCGGAAAGATAATCCATGAGGTGAGCCCTCCATGTTCGTGAAAAAGATAACCATCAGTCTTTTCAGTGTCATTTTTACCGTATCATGCGCTCTTATCACGATCGGCAGCTTTTTCATCGCGCCGCTGTGGGCGGAAAAAAATGACCCGCATTTCGTGCTGCTTGATGGAAAATGGAATATTTCAACCGGGCAGATGGCAGCGCTGTTCCTCTTTGCTGTAGTCGCCATCTTGTTTTATCTTGGCTGTTGCCGCATTTTTGCAAGGCTTTCAGACAACGGGCTGAAAAGAATGGCAGCCTTTTTGTTTGCCGTTATTTTGTCTATTGAAGCGGCGATCCTTATCCTGTTTCACGGGGTGCAGCCGCCCAAGGTGGATGGCGGCCATATTTATCTGGAAGCTTTGTATTTATTAAAACACGGGACATTGCTCGGAAATGAGTACTATTTGCAGCTCTACCCGAATAATGTGCCGATTACCATTGCCCGTTACCTGCTTTACCGCTATGCCGCGTTTGGGAATCCGGACTGGTTTTTGATTGTTGATAAGCTGGCAGCGGCTTTGTTCCTGAATATTGGGATCTTTTTTCTCTGGCTGCTAGCGGTGAAAACATCCGGCCGCAAAACGGGAAATTTACTGCTTGTTTTCACAATCACATGGCTGCCGCTCTTTCTTTATATCCCGTATTTTTATACAGAAAGCCTTGCGATCGCCTTTCCGTCCATGGCGGTGTATTTTTGGTACTGCCACAGCCGTACGGGGCGCCCGGTATACCTTTTTCTGCTTGGTGCAGTGCTTGCTGTTGGATGCCAATTAAGGGAAAATATGGTATTGCTTTTGCCTGCCCTTTTGATCTACATGCTCTACACGCTCCGGCTGAAACAAACCGTGCTGCGGGCAGCGTTGATTATGCTTGTTTTCTTGCCTGTCACCTTTGGAGCAGAGGCGTATTACCACCATCTCGGCTACCGGGAAAACACGAGCATCAAGGCACCGGTAACCCACTGGCTGGCGCTTGGCCTTTCAAATGAAGGCCGATACAATGTCGCGGATACGAGATTGTCAGAAAGTCTTCCCACCCAACAGGCAAAAAAACAGGCGGATTATGCACTGATCAAACAGCGGATCGAAACGAGGGGTACATCCGGTCTGCTCAAGCTTTGGGCGGTAAAAGCCTTCCGCACATTTTCACAAGGCGATCAGGCCTACGCCAAGTACAATCAGCGGATGGACCATTACAACGCCGCATACCGCTATGTTTACGGAGACCAGAATCAAGTGCTGTTGTTTATCATCCAGGTTTTTCATATTGCAACGCTCTTTTTGCTGGCCGTTTCCGGCTTAACGTTCTTCCGTAAAATAAAGTTTGACGTTCAATTGCTCATGCAAATTTGCTTATTTGGCAGCTACTTGTTTTTCATTTTTATTTGGGAAGCAGAACCGCGCTACTCCCTCCTGTTCACGCCATTGATGATTTTTTGCGCTGCACGGGGTCTTGAAAAGATGCATCAGTTCTTGGAAGCAAAAAAATGGCTGCCGGCACAAAAAAGATGGAAACTGCAAACAGCAGGAAACTGGCTGCTCGTTTTAAGCCTTATTGTCCTGCTCGCCGTTTGCGCCAAATCGAATGAAAAAACATTCACAGGAACAACCGAAAAATACGAGGATTATATCGTCAACCAGCAGGCGGCCAGAGGAAAACCTGTTGCGCTTGTTGACCGGCATCATACCGTTACCCAAACGTTTATCGCAGACAAAGCTTTCGACCGGGTCGCTTTTATGCCTGCCCGATTCCACGGTAAAGCCGCATACCGCGTTTCTTTATGGCATAAAAGCGGCGGGCGGCAAAAAATGGTGTTTGAACGAAAATTTACAAACCATAAGCGAAAAACAAACGGCTATAAGGCATTTCTTTTGAAAAAAGCCTTGCCCGGTGAAAACAGGCATTATGCACTCCGGGTCGAACAACTCTACGGACCGGCGCATGCCCGGATGTTCCTTCATGCGAACGGCCCAAGCGGACATTTTGAGCAGATGGATTTGTACGGAGGGGGCCAATTTTACCAAAACGGCAAACCGATGGCAAAAACAGACCTTACGTTTACCGTATCAAAACAGATTACCGGTCCCCATATAAACCGGCACCTGTACAGATGGCTGTTTGGATGTGCTTTCTTTATGCTTTTACTCTATGGGCTTACTGTCCTGCCGGGAGGGGCAAGCAGAAAAGCAGCTAAAAAAATCCGCGAATTTGTGGATGCCTGATCACCCGCTTGAGCCGCTTGGCCAAAACGGATGAATGGACAAGTTTACAATGCATAATCGGCCTGAGCCGGCAACAAACGGGAATGCAAGGTGGAGGCTTGGACCGGCAGGCAGGGAAAATTTCTATGATCAAACCTTAGGCGGGCCCTGATGCTGATGGAAGCAAAATCAAAACGGCGAGAATCGCTTCTCGCCGTTTTTTTGAAAAAATTTTTTAAAAATCAGGGTCATAGCTGATATCAAGGTCAAAATGGCCGGTGATGCCATCAATGGTTCCGGTTTCGGTGTACTGCCAAACATCCGCATTTGTACCGAGCGTGGTGTTATATCGTGCCAGCCAAATTTTGGTATTGCCGGGCCAAGTATCTGTATGGCCCTCAAGATAGCTGTTCCAATTAAAGTAGCCGGCATAAATACCCACTTTCGCCTGCCCGAGCGCCTGCATTTCATTTAAGAAATAGCCGGCACAGGCCGGGGCCGCATTTGCCCACCAAGTTGTTGTCATGCTATTCGTCCCGGTAGGTTCTATATCTTCGAAAGCGTAACCTGTAAAAGCATAGCCGGTGCTCGCCTTTGTTTGGGCCAGCACTTGATAAAAATGCTTGGCTTCTGCAATATGCTGTGCGGGATCCGTAGTGGAATTGCCGATCATATGATAAGCATGGACCGACAAGCCGGCGTTTCTGGCATACTTATAATATGTATAAAACTTAGAGTCCGTATACCCGGTTCCTTCCGTTGCTTTCAGGATGACAAAACTGTAGCCCTGTCTTTTCATAAGGTTAAAACTACTCTGTGTCAATGTTTGATAATGGCTGACATCCAGTCCCTTTGCCGTCGTGGCAGACGCAGCGGCTGCTCCGGTACTGCCTGTTGCAGCCGTCCCGGATACGGAACCCGATCCAGTGTTGCTCGTTGCAGTCGTCCCGGATGCGGAACCCGATCCAGTGTTGCTCGTTGCAGTCGTCCCGGACGCGGAACTCGATCCGGTCTTGCCCGTTGCGGTCGTTGCGGATGCGGAACCCGATCCAGTGTTGCCCGTTGCGGTCGTTGCGGATGCGGAACCCGATCCAGTGTTGCCCGTTGCGGATGCGGAACCCGATCCAGTGTTGCCTGTTGTGGTCGTTGCGGTTGTGCCGCTTGTTGCTGCGGCAGCCCCTGTTATGCTGGACGCAGATCCAGACGTGCTGCCGGTTGCTGTTCCCGTCGTTGTCCCGCCCGCTGTGGAAGACCCCGTTTGGCTTGTCCCTGCCGTTGCCTTCGGCGTGCTGGTTGTTCCGCCCGCTGCCGGTGCAGGTTTTGTGAAGTGGCTCGTATAAATCCAGCCGCTTTGGGCTGTCCCAACAACGCAGACATGGGACATATTTTGGGTGCTTTCTTTCACATATACCTGCTTATTCGGCCTGATGACAGCCGTATACTTTGTATGGGACGAAGTGGTATACAGTTTGGAAGAAACATAGACCGTTTTCTTCGCCAGCGTGCCGGTTAAGTTATTCGCGTAAATATATCCGGAACTGCTGCCTGCTTTTACTTGGTAACGGCCGTGCGACCCGTTAAAAACCGATACTTTTTGCCCATCTTTAATCGTCTTTTTATACGAATTGCCGGTTGCGGATGTGTATAATTTAGACGGCATCCACGTATATTTTACAACCGGCTTGATAAAATGGGTTTTGTCAACATAGCCGCTGTACCCGGTTCCGATTACGTGGGCCAGATACATGCCGTTTTTCGTTGCTTCCATTTTGATATACATCATCTTCCCAGCCGGCACGGAAGCAACGTACGGGCCGCCTGCCGCCTGTTTATAAATTTTCGAACCAAAATAGTCCTCTTTTTTCACTTTGCTGCTTGTCAGGTTATAAGCATAAATGTAACCTGTTTTCCCACCTGTCTTCACCTTATAGCGCTTGCCCGATTTGCTGTAGACAGTTACCGCTGTGCCGCTGTTCATATTGCCGGAGTAAGCCGCGCCAGACGCCGTTTTATAGAGCTTTGACGGCGTCCACGTATACATGGTGGACGAGGCGGCTGAAGCAGGCTTCGCAAAACTTAGCACGAACAGCAACAGAAAGCCCGCACCCCCGAAAAAAATCAATCTTCGCAATCTGTCTCCTCCTTTTGTTCTATGTATCAAACACAATTATAATCAATAAATCCAGTAAATTTTATCCCGAATTTGAAAAAAATAGTGAACAATCTTTCATAATGAGTCTATATACCTATACCGGGTTCTAGTTTGTCTGTTTGAAAGGGATCGATCAAAGCAAAATTGCCAAATACCGCTCCAAAGTCCAAAGTTTTACCGGACAATTAGGATTGACTGGATGGAGAGAAGATATTTATCCGCTGCAACCGGAGAATTAAACAATTTGTACCGGAACATTTCCGCGAGATCACGAGAGAAAGGTTTGGGGGCACAACAGTTTTTGCCATTCCATAGCTAAAAAGCATTCCTTTCCTTTGGCTGCAAGTTGTTCAGCACCAAAAAAAGAATGCTTTTTTAAATCATTCCCTATAAAAAAGCAAGTACGCCAAGCATGAATGGGTGATGTTTAAGTGTAAAGCTTGAGTAAAGTATCTAGGGCTTGCTGAATAAGCAAAAATTCCAGATTTGACAAGGATTTTGGCTACTTTTGTCGAATATAAAGTGTAAGGATTTCAAAGGAAACACGTAAAAAACCTTGCACTTGGAGGCTGTTACGATGTACAAAAAGACCGAACATCAATTAACTTTTGTAGATGATTTTTTTCTACCATTCGGTGGGAAACTAAATAAAGAAAATCGCTGGGTCCGTCTTGCTGAAATGATTCCTTGGTGGATGGCCGAAGAAAAGTATGCCAAGTCCTTCAAGATGAAACCTGAATCCGTGACGAAATTTCCGCTTAAAGGCAAACAAATCGCATAAAATTTAGTATAATTGGTATATCAGACAAATTAAATTCATTCCACATTCAGGTGATCTAGGGAAATTTTTACATACTGAATCACTAAAAGTGCATTTATCGAATAGTCGGACACCACTATATCCTTACTCTTGGGAAATCTACCTATTAACGGCGTTTGTTATATTTTCGTCACGGATTCAGGTTTCTTATTCCCCACAAAAGCAAAAAGCCCGCAAACCCAGCCATATCAAGGGTTCACGGACTTTCAACAGTATCATCTTTCCAATTTTTAAAATGGAGACGGTGGGAGTCGAACCCACGTCCAGAGATATCGCCACTCAGGCGTCTACGAGCGTAGCCGGCATATTTGCGTTTCGCGCAGCCATCTGCCTGCCAGCGGGCGTCCGGTGCGCTAGCCTGATTGGTCTCTTCCTTCGTCCCCAGGCGGAGGACAGCCGGCGTATCCCACTGAATTTGAGACCCTTACCCTACCACATGGGCGATGGAGGGAGGATCCGCTTAGTGCTTATTAGGCAGCTAAAGCGAGTTTAGTGTTAGATTTGCCAGTTATTTTTAGGCGTTGCGTTTTTACGGGGACGGCCCCCCGGCTCGCAGCCTGAGCTCGATCTATCCCTGTCGAATCCGTAACGTCCCCGATATAAAAAGGGCGCTGCAGATTTTACATATAACTGGCCTGCACATACTATTATAACATGAATCCTGCAAGATGCAATTGTTCAGTTTTTCCGTATGAGCCAAGTTTTTCCCGGCAGTATGGCAGAAGAAGAAAACACATACAATACCTCATAGGTGAAAAGAATGGATGAAAGAAAACTGTATAAGTCCCCTTTTTCTGCCGTGCTGTGGTCGGTTGCTTTTCCCGGATTCGGACAGCTTTACAACGGTGATTATTTCATCGGGCTTTTGATCATGCTTTGGACGGCAGCCATCAATTTCGGTTCGAACCTCAATCTGTCGGCTTAAATTGCGTTCAAAGGAAATTTCAGCCTAGCCGGTGAACTGTTCCATCCCGAGTAGGGGATTTTTTCCTGCCGTTTACTGCTTCTCCCTCTGGCAAGCCTTTAACAAGTCGGTATCCATTAACCGGAGATTGGCATCATTGGGGGTGAAAAAGCCAAAAAAAGCAACACATTTAACTGGTTTCTTTTTCGGCATGTTGGCAGGTTTCAACTTTGGCCTCTTCTGGCATTTCCCTTTTTCCGGTTTTTTGGATATTTGGGCGTTCTGGATTTGCCTGTAATTAACGGGCTGGTGGTTGGCTCCATTTGTGCTGCTTTGGGCCATCGGATCGAGTCTCTTTGTAATAAACATGTTAAAAAGCAATTTTTTAGCATTTCATAATACCGGACAAGAACAAAAAGAATTGAAATAAAGGAAGTATGCGATTTGGTTTCTTTGATTTCTATTTAAAACTGAACGAAAAAGAGGAGGCGAAAGTAATGGAAAACATTAAAATGCTGGACCCGGATGAAGCGGAACAAGTATTGAAGCTGCCAAATTCCTACTTTGATCGCGGGTATAAAACAGGATTGGAAAAAGGGCGGGAAGAATGATAGCGAACAATAGCCGAGAGAATCGGAGCCGCCATTGATTGAAGGATGGCCGGCCCGCACCAGACAGAAATAACAAATGAACGCAACGGTTGGAGCATTGGCAAGGCGGAACCCGGCAGGCCTCTCTCCCACGATTGAAAAAAGCCATTTCTTAAGGGAAGCGCGCAAATCTTCTATCCGGCGCCTTCCCTTTTTTTCGTTCAGAGGAGCCGCCATACTGTTTTTTTAGTGCTGGCGGGCTTTAAAGGCGCGTTCAATCTCGCGGGCGGCTTCTTTCCTCTTCAAGGATTCGCGCTTGTCATAATTCTTTTTCCCGCGGGCGACGCCGAGCAGCACTTTTGCATACCCATTTTTAATATAGATTTTGAGTGGGATTAAAGCATAACCCTTTTCTTTTGTCACACCGGCCAGTCGGTCAATTTCTTTCTTGTGCAGCAAAATTTTCCGCGGGCGAAGCGGGTCATGATTGTACCGGTTCCCTTGCTCATACGGGCTAATGTGCATCCCGTAGACAAAGACTTCCCCTTTTTCCACACGGGCAAACGAGTCGCGCAAATTTACGCGGCCGGCCCGGATCGATTTGATTTCTGTCCCCTGCAGGACAATGCCTGCTTCATATGTTTCTTCGATAAAATAATCGTGGCTTGCTTTCTTATTTTGCGCCAGCACTTTCCCTTCGCCTTTTGGCATTTCGTTTCCCCTCCGGTGAAGGTTCCCGGAAAAATCCGGTTACCTTCGATTTGCTTTTTTCTTTTTCTTTTTCGGCGGCCTTGTCGCCCAGTCTTCGCCGGCATGGCGCGTTTTTTGCGGCCGGGCAGAATGGGCGCCGCGCACTTTGACGATCTTTTTCGGGCGTTCTTCCGTTTTTTCGCGGCGGTTGTTTTTCATGCCGACAATTTCAAAATCAATATTGTGTTCGTCTTTGTTCACATTGAGCACGCGGACGCGGATTTCATCGCCAATGCGGAATACATTTCCTGTCCGCTCGCCGATCATGGCATATTGCCGCTCATTGTAATGGTAATAGTCATCTGTCATATAGCTGACATGGACAAGCCCTTCAATGGTGTTCGGCAGTTCGACAAACATGCCGAAATTCGTAACCGAGCTGATAATCCCGTCGAACTCTTCCCCAATTTTGTCTTCCATAAATTCGGCCTTTTTCAGCTCATCCGTATCCCGTTCAGCTTCTACTGCCCGGCGTTCCATTTTCGAGGCATGGTCCGCAATTTCCGGCAGCAATGCTTTCCATTTTTCTTTTGTCTTTTCATCCAATTTTCCGCTGATCAAATAAGCGCGGATCAACCGGTGGACAATCAGGTCCGGATAACGGCGGATCGGCGAGGTGAAATGTGTGTAAAATTTCGTTGATAAGCCGAAGTGGCCAATGCATTCCGGATCGTACTTCGCCTGCTGCATCGACCGCAGCATGACCGTCGACACGACCATTTCCTCAGGCCGCCCGGAAACCGTATCAATGATTTCCTGCAGCGCGCGCGGATGCACTGAATTGGCTGTGCCGCGCACAATCAGGCCGAAGTTGGTAATAAATTCAAAGAACCGCTGCAGTTTCTCCGCTTTCGGCTCTTCGTGGATCCGATAAATAAACGGCACGTCCAGCCAGTAAAAATGTTCGGCAACCGTTTCGTTGGCAGCGAGCATAAATTCTTCGATCAGTTTTTCCGCAACCGACCGCTCCCGCAGCACAACATCCGTGGGTTTGCCATTTTCATCGACAATGACTTTTGCTTCTTTAAAATCAAAATCAATGGCGCCGCGCTCCATCCTTTTTTTGCGCAAAATCTCCGCAAGTTCGGCCATTTGCTCAAACATTGGAACGAGTGGTTCATAATGTTTTCTGAGCGCTTCGTCGCGGTCAACAAGGATTTTGTTAACGTCCGCATACGTCATCCGCGCGGTCGTTTTGATGATGCTTTCAAAAATTTCATGATGGACAACGTGGCCTGTTTCATCAATTTCCATTTCGCATGACAGCGTAAACCGGTTGACTTGCGGATTCAGGGAACAGATGCCGTTTGATAAACGGTGCGGGATCATCGGGATGACGCGGTCAACAAGGTACACGCTCGTCCCGCGTTCAAATGCTTCACGGTCAATCGGTGATCCTTCCCGTACATAATGGCTAACATCTGCGATATGGACGCCGAGCTTGTAATGGCCGTTTGCCAGTTTTTTCACGGTAACGGCATCATCGAGGTCTTTTGCATCGGCCCCGTCAATCGTTACAATCATTTCCCCGCGCAAATCACGGCGGCTGCCAATCTCGTTCTCATCAATTTCTTCCGGCACCCGGTTTGCCTGTTCGAGCACTTCATCCGGAAATGCCTGGGGCAGCCCGTACTGATGGATAATCGACAAGATATCGACACCGGGATCATTTTTATGGCCGAGAATTTTGATGATTTCGCCTTCCGCATTTTTCGTGCCTTCCGGATAGGCGGTAATATGGACAATCACTTTATGGCCTTCGACAGCACCGCCGTTTGCTGTTTTCGGAATAAAAATATCGCTGCCGAACCGTTTGTCATCGGGTACGACAAATCCGAAATGTTTGCTTTCGACGTATGTGCCGACAAGTTCTGTCTGGCCGCGCTCAAGAATGCGCACAACGGTTCCTTCCTGGCGCTGGCCTGAGCTTTTGGTGGACACACGGACAATAACGGTGTCTCCATTTAATGCATGGTTCGTTTCATGCGGCGGGATAAAAATGTCGTCCATCCCGGGTTCATCGGGTGCGACAAAAGCAAAGCCTTTCGGGTGGCCGATCAGTTTCCCGCGTACGAGATTCATTTTTTCCGGCAGGCCGTAACGGTTGCTTCGCGTGCGGACAATGAGGCCTTTTTCCTCCATATAAACGAGCACTTTTACAAATGCTTTGAACTCGGAAGAATCGTCAATGCCGAACGCTTTTTCCAGTTCCTGAACCGTCAGCGGCTTGTACGTCTCTTCTTTCATATAAGATAAAATTTTTTCAACATCTTGCTGTAGTTGGTCTTGTTCCATTTATTTCCCCCCTTTTTCGGGAAAATTTTAAACCGACCAGTCAAGCGACTCCAGAAATGTGTATACATCTTCGTGAAGTTGGTCTTTTTCGCCATCGAGTGTAATGACATGGCCGGAGTTCTCATACCATTTGAGTTGCTTATGGTCTGTTTCCACTTCTGAATAAATAATATTGGCGCTTTCCGGACGGATCATTTCATCATGGCGCGCTTGTACGACAAAAATAGGCGCATAAATGTGATCGACATGGTTGCGCACATCCTGAATAAGCTCTTGCAGCGATTGCAGCGTATGCATCGGCGTTTTTTTAAATTCCCGCATTTCCTGTTCGATCTGCGCTTCGCTTTTCCCTTCGAACTGTTTATATTTGCGGGCATACGCAACCACGCCTTCATACATCGTTTGCTCGCTTTTTATGTACATGGGCGCGCACATGGTGATAATTCCCTTTACAGGTACAGTGTAACCCAATTTTAAGGAAAATACCCCGCCCAGTGACAATCCGGCCACTGCAATTTCATGATACCCTTTTTCTTTCAATAACTGGTAGCCGTTCATGACATCCTGCCACCAGTCGCTTGGGCCCGTATGCAAAAGATTTTCAGGCGGTACCCCGTGCCCTTTATATTGCGGCGCATGGCAAGTGTATCCTTTTTTTTCAAGGAAGCGCCCGAGCATCCTGACATCGGCGCTGCTTCCGGTAAATCCGTGCAAAAGCAGTACAGCCCTCTTGCCGGCTTCAAATAAAAACGGTTTGGGTGGTACAATTCTCATCATCCGTAAAAAACGCCTCTTTCCTGCTGTTTTTCTTTGGGGCCTTTGTTCATTTTATTTGTAACAAAGACGTTTCGGAATTGCCAGCAATCCGCATAAAAATACCCGGCCTGGATTTTGGGACCGGGATGGGTGTCTTAAAGTTTACAGGCATGTGCGGATAAGGCTTCTGAAAAGTTGCCTGATTTGCATACCCTTATAGGTTTACATATGCAAGTCCGATGGCCAGCAGGAAAAATAAAACAGCGAGCACAATCGTAATCCTGTGTAAGATCAGGTCAATACCGCGCACTTTTTGTTTCCCGAAAAGCTGTTCAGCACCGCCGGAAATGGCGCCGGACAATCCCGTGCTTTTCCCGGGCTGGAGCAGAATGACTGCAATCAACAGAATTGAATCGATGATTAGTAACGTTAATAACAATGTATGCACAACTGCACACCTCCTGAGACGGGCAATACCTTATCTTGAGTGTACCATATTGGGGAGCGGGGTTCAACTACATTGGAACAATTGTCCGAAAAGGAACAGCGTCTTCCTGATCCGGCCCCCGTTTGGTCTTTTAGGGGTCCGGTGATGAAGGACGTTTTTTGGGTTCCGGGTCCCCGTTTTCCCATACAATCAAAAACTGCCCGGCTCTCACCGGGCAGCGTACCAAAACCAATTATTTTTTCAAGTTGTAGAAAGTTTTTTTGCCAAGGAACTCGGCTGTTTCAGCCAGTTCGTCTTCGATGCGGAGCAATTGGTTGTATTTTGCTACGCGGTCGGTACGGGATGGCGCACCTGTTTTGATTTGGCCGGCGTTTGTTGCAACGGCGATGTCCGCAATGGTGCTGTCTTCTGTTTCGCCAGAACGGTGGGAAACAATTGCAGTATAGCCTGCACGTTTTGCCATTTCAATCGCATTGAAAGTTTCCGTCAAAGTACCAATTTGGTTTACTTTGATCAGAATGGAGTTGCTAATGCCTTCTTCAATACCACGGGCAAGTTTTTCAGTATTGGTTACGAACAGGTCATCGCCCACCAATTGGACTTTCTTGCCAAGGCGTTCTGTTAACATTTTGAAGCCTTCCCAGTCATTTTCATCCAAACCGTCTTCAATGGAGATGATTGGGTATTTCGAAATTAATTCTTCATACCAGTTGACCATTTCTTCAGCAGTCAAAGCTTTGCCTTCGCCGGCTAAATGGTATTTATGGTCTTCGTCGCTGTAAATTTCGGAAGATGCAACGTCCATTGCAAGCAAAACTTGTTCGCCTGGTTTGTAGCCGGCTTTTTCGATGGCTTCAATAATGGTAGAAAGGGCTTCTTCATTCGATTTCAAGTTTGGTGCAAAACCGCCTTCGTCCCCGACAGCAGTATTATAACCTTTTGCTTTCAAAACAGAACGCAGGTTGTGGAAAATTTCAGCACCCATGCGCAACGCTTCCTTGAAAGTCGGAGCGCCGGCAGGCATGATCATGAATTCTTGAATGTCCACGTTGTTGTCAGCATGCGCACCGCCGTTTAAGATGTTCATCATTGGAACAGGCAGTTGTTTTGCGTTGAATCCACCAAGGTATTTGTACAAAGGCAAATCCAATTCGTTTGCTGCAGCACGGGCAACAGCAAGGGAAACGCCAAGGATGGCATTTGCGCCAAGTTTGCCTTTGTTCGGTGTGCCGTCCAGTTCGATCATTGCTTTGTCAATGCCGACTTGGTCAAACACATCGTAACGGCCGATAATGGCTTCAGCGATCGTGTCGTTTACATTTTTAACAGCTGTTTCGACACCTTTACCGAGGAAACGGCTTTTATCGTTGTCACGGAGTTCAACCGCTTCGTATTCACCTGTAGAGGCACCGCTTGGCACCAATGCGCGGCCGAAACCGCCGTCTTCTGTGTAAACTTCTACTTCAACAGTTGGGTTGCCGCGCGAATCCAATACTTCGCGTGCATAAACATCAGATATTAAAGACATCTTCTTATCTCTCCTTTTTCAATGCATAAATGGGGGTTTTCATCACTTTGTGAACTACCCGCCATTAAAATGGCAAGTTTCCAGTTCTACGCAATGAACGGATGTCCGTTGAACGTATACACTGTTGGCGTGTCCAACACCACTACTGATTGAGCCTTTAGCTCATTCAGATGCTTTTTGCAGATATTCATTGTACCATTCGTCATTCAAATCGTACAAAGCGGTACTTTCCAGGCATGGCGCTAAGGGCATGTCCGCGGCAAATTTTCCCGGCATACCCCCGGGTGTCATCCCTTTCCATGCCCCAAGCACCATTCAGGCATGGCGCTCCCGTTTTCAGGGCGTCACTTTCACCGCATTTGGCCGGATTTTCCTTTTATCAGGCTTCCCCGTACAGGGTCATTTTTTAATCAGGCTTGTGCCTGTCATTTCTTTCGGTTTTTCAATGTTCAACAGATCAAGCATGGTCGGTGCCAGGTCGGCAAGGATGCCGCCGTCACGCACTTCAACGCCTTTTTTCGTAATGATGACCGGAACCGGATTTGTCGTATGGGTTGTCATCGGCTTGCCTTCCGGTGTCAGCACTTCATCCGAGTTACCGTGGTCAGCCGTGATAATGGCATAGCCGCCTTTTTCAAGGATCAGGTCCACTACTTTGCCGAGGCATTCATCGACAGCTTCGATCGCTTTAATGGTTGGTTCCAGCATGCCGGAGTGGCCAACCATATCCGGGTTTGCAAAGTTCAAAATGATGGCATCTTGTTTGTCATTCCGGATTTGCTCCAGCAAAGCATCCGTTACTTCATAGGCGCTCATTTCCGGTTTCAAGTCATATGTTGCCACTTTAGGGGAATGGATTAAAATTCTTTCTTCCCCCGGAAATGGTTCATCACGCCCGCCGTTCATAAAGAACGTCACATGCGGATATTTTTCAGTTTCTGCAATCCGCAGCTGTTTTAACCCGTGCTGTGCCAATACTTCGCCGATTGTATTGTCAAGGCTGACCGGTTTGAAGGCAACATAGCCTTTGACCGTTTCCGAAAAATGCGTCATGCAGACGAAGTACAAATCTTTCGGATGATTCGGGCCGCGGTCAAATGCACGGTAATCTTCATTCGTAAAAGCATTTGAAATTTGGATGGCACGGTCCGGGCGGAAGTTGTAGAAAATGACCGAATCATGGTCCTGAACCGTTGCCACCGGTGAGCCGTCTTCTTTTGTAATCACAGAAGGAATAACGAATTCATCAAAGATCCCGTTTTTATAGGAATCTTCAATCACCGCCATTGGGTTCGGATATTTCGGGCCTTCGCCGTATGCCATGGCACGGTACGCTTTTTCCACACGGTCCCAGCGCTTGTCACGGTCCATGGAATAGTAACGGCCGGTAATCGTTGCAAATTCGCCAACGCCGTACTCTTTAAATTTTTCTTCCGTTGCTTTGATGTATTTTTCCGCTGTTTTCGGGCCCACGTCACGGCCATCAAGGAATGCATGGACGTATACTTTTTTCACACCTTGATCGGCTGCGAATTTCAACAGCGCGAACATATGGCGGATATGGCTGTGCACGCCGCCGTCCGACAACAAGCCGAATAAGTGGAGGCTTGTCCCGTGTTTTTTCACATTTTCAACCGCGCCGAGGAAGGTTTCGTTCTTTTCAAACTCGCCTTCTTTGATCGACATGTCTATGCGCGTCAGATTTTGGTAAACGATACGCCCTGCACCGATGTTTGTATGGCCGACTTCCGAGTTCCCCATCTGGCCATCAGGAAGGCCGACGGATTCGCCGCTTGCGCCGAGCTGATTGTGCGGGAACTCTTTCCAGTAACGGTCAAAATTTGGTTTTTTTGCTTGGGCTACAGCATTGCCGTATGTTTCTTTCCGGCAGCCGAAGCCGTCTAAGATGATTAATGCCACAGGTGCTTTACTCATGGCTTACCGCCTCCAATAATTGCAAATAAGATTGCGGGTCAAGGCTTGCGCCGCCCACTAATGCACCGTCAATATCCGGTTGTTCCATGAATTCTTTAATGTTGCCAGGTTTTACACTGCCGCCGTATTGAATTCGGACACTGTCAGCAACATCCTGGCTGAATTGGTCCGCGATCACACTGCGGATATAGGCACAAACTTCGTTGGCATCTTCGGCAGTCGAAGATTTGCCTGTTCCGATTGCCCAGATAGGTTCATAGGCAACGACAACCTGTTTTGCCTCGTCGCCGGAAAGCCCGGAAAAAGCAGCTTTTACCTGTGAACCGACGATTTGTTTTGTTTCATTGTTTTCCCGTTGTGCCAGTGTTTCTCCCACGCATACGATTGGTGTTAAATGATGGGCAAAAGCAGCTTTCACTTTCTTATTGACTGCTTCATCCGTTTCATTAAACATTTCACGGCGTTCAGAGTGTCCCAGGATGACATATTCAACATGCAAATCCGCGAGTGCAACCGGGCTGATCTCGCCTGTAAAAGCACCGCTTTCTTCATAGTGCATGTTTTGGGCGCCAATTTTTACGCGGGTGCCTTTTGTTGCTTCCACCAGGCGTTCCAAAAAGAGCGCAGGCGCACAGATGACGCTGTCGACAACAGATTCGCCAGGTACCGAATGTTTTACCTCTTCGACAAAAGCCAGCGCTTCCGGCAAGGTTTTATTCATTTTCCAGTTCCCCGCAATGATCGGTTTACGCAATAAGGACACTCCCTTTCCTGATAAAATTATTTGTCATTTAAAGCTGCAACGCCTGGAAGTGTTTTCCCTTCCATAAATTCAAGCGATGCGCCGCCGCCCGTTGAAATATGGTCCATTTTTTCTGCCAGATGGAATTTTTCAACAGCTGCCGCAGAGTCGCCGCCGCCGATGATGCTGTAAGTGCCGGTTGCAGCCGCGAGCGCTTCTGCAACGCCTTTTGTCCCGTTGGCATACGCGTCCATTTCGAATACGCCCATCGGTCCGTTCCAAATGACGAGTTTCGATTCTTTGATGACTTTGGCATACAGTTCAACCGTTTTCGGGCCGATGTCAAGTGCCTGCCAGTCAGCCGGAATTTCTTCAATTGCTACTTCTTTTTTGTTGGCCGTTTCGGAGAATTCGTCTGCTACGACCGCATCAACCGGCATATAGAAGTTGACGCCTTTTTCTTTCGCCTTTGCCATAAAAGATTTTGCAAGGTCAATTTTGTCTTCTTCAAGCAGCGATTTGCCGATTTCATGGCCTTGTGCTTTGACGAACGTATAAGCAAGGCCGCCACCGATGATCAGGTTGTCGACTTTATCCAGCAAATTGTCGATGACGCCGATTTTGTCTTTGACTTTCGCGCCGCCGATAATGGCAGTAAAAGGGCGTTCCGGATTGGACAATGCTTTGCCGAGCACATCGAGTTCTTTTTGCATTAAAAAGCCGGATACTGCAGGCAAGTGATGGGCAATCCCTTCTGTTGATGCATGGGCACGGTGGGCAGCGCCGAATGCGTCGTTTACATACAGCTCAGCCAAAGATGCAAATTCCTTTGCCAGTTCCGGGTCATTTTTTTCTTCACCCGGGTAGAAACGGACGTTTTCAAGCAACAATATGTCGCCATTATTCATTTTGCTGATTTCCGCCTTAACCGATTCGCCGTAAGCTTCATTTGCTTTTTTGACGTCTTTTCCAAGCAGTTCACTCAGGCGTTTTGCAACCGGCGTAAGGCGCAGTTCTTCAACAACCTGGCCCTTAGGACGGCCGAGGTGGCTGGCAAGAATGACTTTCGCGCCGTTTTCCACCAAATATTTGATCGTTGGAAGGGCAGCGCGGATCCTTGTGTCATCCGTTACATAGCCGTCTTTTAACGGAACATTGAAGTCGACGCGGCAGAAAACGCGTTTGCCTTGCAATTCAACATCTTTAATCGATTTTTTGTTCATGGCAAAACGAACCTCCTTTTTATTCACGAGCATTGAAAAAAGGGAGAGGGGATTCTTCCCCACCCCCCTGCAACGTTTTATCGTTCAAATTAAAGGCCTTTAGAAGCGATGTATTCAACAAGGTCAACAACACGGTTGGAGTAACCGAATTCGTTGTCATACCAGGAAACAACTTTTACCATGTTCCCTTCGATAACCATTGTGGAAAGCGCATCGATTGTGGAAGAAACCGTTGTATGGTTGAAGTCACGGGATACAAGCGGTTCTTCGCTGTAAGCGAGGATGCCTTTCAATTCACCTTCAGCTGCTGCCTTCAATGCTGCGTTTACTTCTTCAACCGTTACGTCTTTGCCAAGTTCAGCAACAAGGTCAACAACAGAAACGTTTGGAGTCGGAACGCGCATTGCCATACCGTTTAATTTGCCTTTCAATTCAGGCAATACAAGGGCAACAGCCTTTGCAGCACCAGTTGTTGTAGGAATGATGCTTTGTGCTGCTGCACGAGCACGGCGGTAGTCTTTGTGCGGCAAGTCAAGGATTTGTTGGTCGTTTGTGTAAGAGTGAACAGTTGTCATCATACCACGTTTGATTTCGAATTTTTCATGCAGCACTTTTGCAAACGGCGCCAGGCAGTTTGTTGTGCAGGATGCGTTCGAAATAACGTGATGATTTTTAGGATCGTATTTTTCTTCGTTAACGCCCATTACGATCGTAATATCTTCGTTTTTGCCAGGAGCGGAAATGACGACTTTCTTTGCGCCTGCTTCAAGGTGTTTCGCAGCCCCTTCACGGTTTGTGAAACGGCCTGTGGATTCAACAACAACGTCAACACCGAGGTCGCCCCATCCGAGATTTGCAGGTTCGCGTTCAGCCAAAACTTTTACTTTATGGCCGTCTACAACAATGGAATCACCGTCAACAGTGACTTCTTCTTCGAGGTTGCCATGAACTGAGTCATATTTTAACAAGTGTGCAAGCATTTTTGCATCTGTCAGGTCATTGATTGCGACGATTTCAACATTAGGATTGCCTAGAGCAGCACGGAATACGTTACGTCCGATACGTCCAAATCCGTTAATACCAACTTTAACTGCCATTTGTATTTCCTCCTTGAGTCGTAAAAATTTTATATTTCAAAAGGGTTATCCCTTTTAAAAACAGGTTAGCGCCAAGCGAGAATTTGTTTTGCCGCCCCTTCGTCCGTAATCAGAACAGTGGATTCCGGCTTCGTGTTCATGTAGGCTTTAATGGCCTTTGCCTTGGATGCCCCGCCGGCAACCGCAAAAATATGGCGGATCTGGTGTAAATCTTCAAGTTGCAGGCCGATCGTCCGGACCTTGTGAACAATTTCACCATGTTCATTAAAATAGTACCCGAACGCTTCGCCGACTGCATGCCCGCGGATGATTTTCTCCATCTCTTCTTTTCCGGTCTTGCGGCGCTCTGCCATCGTCATGGCTTCGCCAATGCCGTGCAGCACAATATCCGCTTGTTTAATAAGGGTAAGAACTTCTTTAATGGACGGCTCATTTACGACCGATTTGTACACTTCCGGGCTGACCTGGTCAGGCACATATAATACCCTGTGTTTTCCGCCGGTCCTTTCCGCCATTTTTGCGCAGATCGTGTTGGCCTGGTTTGCGACATCTTCACCGATCCCGCCTCTGGCCGGCACGAACAGCAGCTGCCTCTTGGCACTGATATCGGGAGTTAACACATCTGCGACTGCGGCCATTGTCGATCCTCCGGTTACAGCGATTATATTGTTTCCCGTTAAGGCGGCTTTCATTCTTACAGCACAAGCCCTTCCAAGCTCGTTTTTTACCCACGGTTCTTTATCGCTGTCCCCTTGAACCACGACCACGTCTTCGAGGCCCAAAGCTTGTTTCAGCTTTTCTTCCGTTTCATTTATACCCGATATTTCTCTCATCATGCTTTCCATATTTTGTAATAAGGCAGCACCGTCATTTGTCACCGACATGCCCGAGGGTTTTACGTCAATGAGCTTTTGATTTTTCAAAAAATCCGTTTCGCTCCTCAGTACGCGTTCTGACATGCCGAGCATTTGCGCCAATGTTCTTCTTCCGACCGGTTCCGCAAAAGAAATGGAACGAAGGATCCGGTATCGTTTTTGCATGACAGCGAGGATATCGGGGTATAATTTTTTTTGAACCTCTATCAACGATCGCATAGACGATGTACTCCCTTAAATAATTATGTAGGTCGTGTTGAGTCCCATAGAGACATTTTTTGTCCCGCCTGCCTCAAAAAAAATTACCCTCGCTACATGTTTCATTCTAGCAGGATAAATTTTGCATTTCAACTATTATTGCTCATGAATTTCATGTAAGCGCTCCTTTATGGCAAAAAGGTGAATTCGCCCATATCCGAGCATTTCCCCTTTATACTCGACAACCGGGATCATAAGGCCGTATTTTTCCGTCCACGCATCGCATGATTCGATGTCTTTTTCAATCAGCCGGAACGGGATTTCCCTTTGCAGGCGTTGCAGCTGTTCTTTTGCTTCCGCACAAAGCGGGCATTGTTTTCTTGTATACAGCACCAGTTCCATTTTAAAATCATCTCCCTTTCCGGCCATTCGTGGCAGGAGCATGGGCTGTGCTCCCGGCATACACAAACAGGAATGGTTTTAAATGCACCGTTCGGTTATTTGTTTTCGCAAGGCGCGCGTTTGCCCGTTCCCGTCCGGTTCACCCTTTTTTTCCGGCAGAAGAAACGCGCAACTTCCGGTTTGAAAAATTTTTTCCTGCTTATTCGTACCTTTTTCTTTTGGAAGATGACGGAATGCCGAGCTGTTCGCGGTATTTTGCCACTGTTCGGCGCGAGATTTCAAACCCTTTTTCATTTAATACAGCCACAATTGCCTGGTCGGAAAGCGGCTTCCGCTTGTCTTCCCTGCTTACAAGTGCTGAAATTTCATTTTTGACCTCGGCGCTCGATGCCGCTTCTTCCCCGCCGGCAGAACGGATCGGCAAGGCGGTCGTGAAAAATGTTTTCAATGGAAAAGTCCCAAACGGCGTTTCCATATACTTTTCCCTCACTGCGCGGCTCACTGTCGACTCATGCATCCCGATTTCATCCGAAATTTCTTTCATCGTAAGCGGCTTTAAATGCCCTTTTCCATATAAAAAGAAATCCCGCTGTTTTTCAAGCAGTGCTGCACCGACTTTCAGCAGCGTTTCTTTCCGACTTTCGATGCTTTTTCGGATCCAGTAGTATTCCTGCGTTTTTTCTTTTAAATAGCGGGTGACGCTGGCATCTCCGGACGGATTCATGCTTGCATAGCTTTCATTCAAGCGGAGCTTTGGAACCTGGTTTTCTACAAGATACAATTCGAGCTTTCCCGCGTGATTTTTGACCAAAAGATCAGGAACGATGTATTGCGGCCGATCCGCCATAAAACCGGATCCCGGACGCGGGTTTAATGTCTGCACATAATCAGATACCCGCTGAATTTCCTGCAGGGAGATATCGAGTTTTTTCGCAATGCCTCTCCATTTTTTTTCGGCAAAATCGAGAAAATGGCGACTGATCAATTCTTCCGCATGCCCGGGCGCATCCGGATCCCTTTTTATCTGGATCAGCAGGCATTCCTGAAGCGATCTTGCGCCGATTCCGGCCGGATCCAGCGACTGGAGAATGCCAAGCGCTTTTTCGGCATCTTCTTCGGAAATGGCAGCCATTTTTGCCGCTTCCTGAACCTGGATTGTAAGATAGCCGTTTGCATCAAGATGGCGCGCATAAAGTTGGACCGCTTTCACGATTGCGTTTGGCAACGCTTTCATATCCAATTGGCTGATCAAAAAATCCGGGAGTGTTTCCGTCTGTGCAGGAATTTGTTCAATCCAGTTTTTGTCCTGGCTTTTTTTCTGCCCCTTTGCACGGCTCAAGCCGGAAAAACGGGAATCGACCAGTTTAATATTGGTGCTGGACAGTTCGATAAGAGGATTTTCTGCAGCTTTTTCTTCCAAAAAAGATGCGAGCTCCTGGGACGAGAACTGAAGAACCTCTATTGCTTGCTTTAATTCCTGGGTCATTGCCAGTTTCATTGATTGCTTTTGCCACAATCCGACTTGAAGATCCATAACATTCCCCCCTTGGCAATGATAGAAGGCTTCTCTTGCTTTTGTTTTTTATTTTACAACATTTTTGTGTTTTAGTATATGCAATGGCAAGAAGTCCCATGCTTTCGGGGATATGGGCAGCCGGCAATAAAGGCGCTATTTTTTCGGAAAATATGCGCATATAAATGGCGTTGCGATGCCGCAACGCCATTTGCTTAATTTTCATCTTCAAAATCGAATTTCCGGTCGGTCCGGCAGTTTTCACAGACATAAAGCACTCTTCTTGATTCCGCTTCGTTTTCTTCCGGTGCTTGGGAACCGCAGATTTCGCATACTTTCAAGTGCCTTCCTCCTTTTATGGTTCCATCATTTCGGCACGGTATCCCTGCTCCGTCACGGCTTGCACCATGTCGTGGCAGGATGCCGATTGGTCATTATAGGTAAACGTCGCTTCTTTTCTTGCCAAGCTTATTTCAATTTCGCGGACGCCCCAGACTTCATTCAGGGCGCGTCGGACTTTGGCGGCATCTTCTTCATTTACCATATCACTTACTTTCAACATCCCTTTAGCCAATGTCGGTTCCTCCTTTAGGAAGCGAATGGTTTTGCTCCATGGCTTCCCCCATCCCCGCCAAAACGCCAGCCATCATAGCAAGCGACCGTTTCACTTCCGGGGAGCGCATGCTTTTTCCGAGCTTCCACAGGCTCTCCTGCCCCCCGGATTGAGCTGCTTTTTCAAATCCGCTCGTGATGCCTGAAAGGATCGTTTGCAGTTGTTCCGGATCGATGGAACCTAAAAATTTAAATACGTTCATCCCGTTTTTGATGACATGGTACATGGCGGGCTGGTTCAGTTGCCCTAAAGCAATTTCGGCAACATCAACGCGGTTTTGGAGCAGGCCTTCCATCGCGTTGAGCACGCCCATGCCATCCAGCTGTTTGATGATCTCCAACAATTTAATCAGTGATTCCCCGTTTTCAGCGGCTGCCTTTACAACCGCCGACATAGACGCTGCCTGCCATTCTTCTGGGGCCGGATCCACTTGTTTAATTTGCCTGATCGCCTTCGCCATACGCTTTCCCTCCCGGCTTTATTAATTTCACGGCCGGGACAGAGCCTTCCCGCCCGCGGTATTCTTTCCGATTACCGGCCCGTCCCGTTTGCCTGGTCACCTTCGCCATCTGCTTTTCCTCCCGGTGAAAATAGTGCCGTGATCGGGATAAAGTCATCCCGCTTCCATTTTTCTTCCACTCTTACACTGATTTGCGGAATCCGGTTGCCGTAACGGTGGTTCACCTTTGGCAGTGGCGTTTTTCCTTTTTCTTCCAAAATCTCCATTTTTACGCCTATTTCTTTGTAGTTCGGGGTATGGGTCACCCGGTCATGATAGCTGCTCGTCAGCCGGTTCACCATTTCATTCTCTTTCCGGGCGTTCATCGTTAAGTACAATTCTTTTCCTTGAACCCGCCCGGTCACAACAGCCCGCACTTTCACCTTTCCGTAAGGCGATGTCAGCCGTACAAGCGCCCCGTCTTTTATCCCCCGTTCTTCCGCCGCCTCCGGTGAAATTTCAAGCCACGGCTCCGGCACTTTGTGATGAATGCCCGGGGAACGGTCCGTCAAATTTCCTTCATGGAACTGTTCTAGCAGGCGGCCATTGTTAAGATGGTAATCGAATCCCTCTCCGGCTGAAAAAGGCGGTTCCCAGTCAACCGGCACAAGCCGGGCTTTGCCGTCCGGAAAGGCAAAACGGTCTTGATACAGAAGCGGCGTGCTCGTACCGTCTTTTTTAACCGGCCAAATTTGGCTGTTAAAGCCTTCCAGTCTCTCGTAGCTGATGCCGGCAAAGTACTTTGCCAGGCTTGCCGCTTCCGCCATGATTTCGCCGGGATGCTGGTAATGCCACTGGGCGCCCATTTTGTTCGCGAGCTCCTGGAAGATGACCCAATCCGGCTTCGATTCGCCCATCGGTTCAAATACCTGGTAAAAGCGCTGGATGCGCCGTTCCGTATTGGTAAACGTTCCTTCTTTCTCAAGGCTCGGCGCAGCCGGCAGGATCACATCGGCAAATTGGGCCGTTTTGCTGAAAAACATATCTTGCACAACAAAAAAGTCGAGCTTTTCCAGATGTTCTTCCACAAAATTAATATTGGAATCAACGATCGCCATTTCTTCACCGAACAGGTAGAGCCCCCGGAGCTTGCCGCTTTCTATCCCGCCGATCATTTGATGATTGTCAAGCCCCGGGTTTTCCGGAAGTTTAACCCCCCAAGCTTTTTCGTATCGTTCCCTTACTTCGTTATCTTCTACCGGTTCGTAGCCCGGGAACCAGGCGGGCATCGTTCCAAAATCACAGGCGCCTTGCACATTATTGTGCCCTCTGAGCGGATATGCCCCCGTCCCAGGGCGGCCGTAATTGCCGGTAACCAGCAACAAGTTGGAAATGGCCGTGCTTGCATCAGTCCCGCATATGTGCTGGGTGATGCCCATCGCCCAAAGAATGCAAACGGATTTGGCTTCATGGATCATCGTTGCCATTTTGATTAAGTTCTCTTTGGAAATGCCGGTTTTTTCTTCGGCAAATGCCAGCGTGTATTTTTCCAGTGAAGCTCTGAACCGGTCTAACCCTTTGACCCTGGCTTCAAGAAATGCTTTGTCTTCCCAGCCCTGATCGAGAATGTATTTTGTCACAGCATTAAGCCAAATCAAATCCGTGCTTGGCTTCGAATGGATAAATAAATTGGCGCGGCTGGCCAGTTCGTTTTCCCTTAAATCGACGACCATAAGTTTTTGCCCGTGCAATTTGTGCGCCCGTTTTATGCGTGTCGCAAGGACAGGATGGGATTCGGCCGGATTCGCGCCCACCGTAACCACCAAATCCGCCTGCTGGATATCCCGGATGGTGCCGGAGTCCCCGCCGATGCCTACGGTCCGCAAGAGCCCTGACGTTGCCGGCGACTGGCAGTAACGCGAGCAATTATCCAAATTATTGGTACCGATGATCGCGCGGGCAAATTTTTGAAAGAGATAGTTTTCTTCGTTCGAACATTTGGATGAAGCGATAAAGCCAAGCGCGTCCGGCCCGTGCTGTTCTTTTATTTCCTGCAATTTGCTTGCGATCAGATTCAGGGCTTCATCCCAGCTTGCTTCAACAAATTCTTCCCCTTTGCGGATAAGCGGCTTTGTCAAACGCTCTTCGCTGTTGACGAAGTCCCACCCGAACTTTCCTTTGATACATGTCGAGATGCCGTTTACCGGCGCATGTTCCTGCGGCTCAACTTTTAAAATATGGCGCCCTTTTGTCCAAATTTCAAAACTGCAGCCGACCCCGCAATAGGTACAAACGGTTTTCGTTCTTTTGATTCTCGATTTCCGCATCGCCGACTCCATTTCGGATATGGCGAAAATTTCTTTATACCCCGGTTCGACTTCTTTTGTGAGATCAATCATCGGCTCCAGCACTTTTGGCGGGATGCCGGTTAAATACCCTGCTTCCCCGAGCATGGACTTTTCCATAAGCGCATTGCACGGGCAGACCGTGACGCAATGGCCGCAAGATACACATGAGGACTCATCAATAGGAACATCCTGATCCCAGATCACTCTTGGCACTTCCCGGTCCCAGTCAATCGTCAATGTTTCATTGACTTGCAGATCCTGGCAGGCCTCCACACACCTTCCGCAAAGAATGCACTGGTCCGGTTCATAGCGGTAAAAAGGATGGGATTGGTCCGGCGGGTAGGGTTTGGCTTCAAACTGGTATTTCTGATGCTCGATTTCAAGATGCTCGGCCGTGTTATGGACAACGCAATTGCCATTATTGTTGTCACACACAGTGCAATAAAGCTCGTGGTTTTTCAGAATCCGTGACATTGCTTCATATTGGGCATCTTTTACAGGTTTGGAAACGGACTCCACGTCCATTCCCGGCTTTGCCTTGGTTGCACATGCCCGTACCAAATTCCCGTCCACGTTCACAAAACAGGTATCACAAGTTTGAATTGATCCGAGATTCGGGTGGTAACAGATGGCGGGGATGTATATATCGTGGGCATTGGCCACTTCCAAAATCGTTTGCCCTTTACGCGCCGCCAGTTCTTGCCCGTTTATTCGAATCGAAAAGGTTGTTTCTTCCATCATCGGCCCCCATTTCATGCCTTTTTTATTAGGATTGCCAATTGGCTTTCTTCTATAACTGCTTTGGGATTGTTTCTTTGCCGTTTTGTGCATAATAAAAGCAGTTTTTTAAAAAAGGGGATTAAACCATGGAACAAGCGAAATTGTATGAACGAATCAAAAACATGATCATATCATCCACAAAAGAACCGAAATATACTGCACTGTCTGCTGTCAAGCTGGCCGATTTATTTGACACGGACCCTCGTGAAATAGAGAAGGCCATCAGGGAATTGGTTGAGCAAGGAAAACTGAAGAAATCCAAACTGTAGGGGCCGCCGCGCGCGGACATCTATTCTTTGCCTTGACTTGTCCCGCTCCCTGCATCCGGCAAAGCGGGTTCGAAAAAATGAAAAAACATGGATGGAGGCTTGCATAAACCGGCTGTGGATGCTACCCTGTAAGAGAGGATTAAACAGCTAAGGGTGGGGAATTTATGAACGGGTTTATGAAAAAACAATATTTGCCTATGGCAATCGTTGCCATCGCTTTGGGCATCGTGATGGCCCCGTTTGTTTTAAACTTGATTGCCTATCTTGCCTTGCGATAAATTTCATGGACAGCTCCTGTTAAAAAGCGGGAATTTTTCAGATTCCCGCTGCATTGTGTTGCGCCTTAGGAATGCTCCAGTTGCTGTTTTATTTTTTCCACTTCTGTCCGGCTCAGGTCGGTCATTTTAACAATCAATTGTAGTTCCAGGCCATTCTTGAGCATCCTGGAAACAATCGTTTTTCTCTCTTCTTTCCTTCCTATACCCGCGGTCAAAGTAGGAATTTGGCAGCTTCAGTACTTGTTCTGCTTCGTCCGTGTCCAGCATTTTAATGTTTTCATTACTTCCGCCTCCTCTTCTTCGTTCACTTTTAAATAAAAATCAAAGAAACCATACAACAGCCTCATTTTTGCCGGGTCAAGTTCCAACCGGGCCAGCATCCAATTATTTTCTTATTTTTCAGTTTTATTTAATAGGACAAATGTCCGTTCTTCAAGTGCTTTTCACTCTCCCAGGTTGCGGAATGAAGCAGCATACGGGGGAAAGCATGCAGTCCCCCGCAACCTTTTTGAAAGGCAATCAACAATTAAAGCCGAAACGCCTCCCCTGATTGAAAGACATTCCGGCTTTATAAATGAGTATGTTTACTGGCCAAGAATTCCTTTCAGCTGCTCTTTCAACTTATCTGCTGCACCTTTCCAGAATCCCTGGTTATCCTCGATTTTTTTCTGCAATTTATCAACTTGTTCTTTTATCGTTTCATCGATGTTTTGCAGTTTTTCTTTTAACGGGTTGCCGTTTTCCTTCTGGTCATTGATAGATTCCACCCCGAGGTCACCCGGCTTTGTATATTTTAGCGTGGCATTCATCACGCTGTTGAAAACCGGCACAATGCCCTGTTCGCTCAGGCCGTATAAATAATGGTTCCGGTCTGTATGGTCATATCCCATCCAGACCACCCCGACAAGATTAGGCGTATAGCCCGCAAACCATTGGTCCATTGTACCGTCAACCCCGCTGAACGGCAATTGGGTGGAGCCTGTTTTTCCAGCAATTTTATAACCGGGGACCGCTACCCCTTTGCCGGTTCCGGATTCCACAACATTCAGCAGCATGGATGTCATTTCCTGGGAAACTTTTTTCGATATGACCCTTTCCTGCTTGTCTTTATATGCTACCAAAACTTTTCCGGTCGGGCTCACGATTTTTGTAATGATATGCACTTCCGACCGTTTCCCGTTGTTTGGAAACGTGGTGTAGGCTTCGGCAATGTCTTCGGGGGAAACGCCGTTTTGAATATTCCCGAGCGCAATGCCGAGCTGCTTGTCCTTCTTGGTGACCGGGATGCCGAATTTTTTCGCCGATTCGTACCCTTTTTCCACCCCGATTTTATTCAACAGCCAGACGGCAGGAAGATTGAGCGATTTTTCGACAGCCATGTACATCGGCACTTTACCGAGATATTGGTTGTTATAGTTTTTCGGCGCATAACCGCCTTTAAACGTCATTACTCTATCTTGCAGCATCGATTCGGGGTTGTACCCTTCTTCAAGTGCCGGCGTATAGACGGTAATCGGCTTCATGATCGATCCAGGCTGCCGTTTCAGCTGCGTTGCCCTGTTGAAGCCGCGGAATACTTTTTCTCCCCTTCCCCCGACAAGACCGCGGACGCCGCCGGTTGACGGATCTACAAGGATTGCCCCGCTTTGGATGATCTGGCCGGATGTGCCGGACGGAAAGAGTGATGATTGCCGGTAAACATTTTCCAATGCCGTTTGAATATTTTGATCCATTGCCGTATAAATTTTATACCCTCTTGTTAAGATCTCTTCCTGTGTCAGGCCATATTGATCGATTGCCTCGTCCAGCACCGCATCGACGTAATATGGGTATTTGACCGTCAGCGCATCTGTTTTTTTATCTTTTAGCGCAAGCTTTTCGCTTTTTGCCTGTTCATACTGGGATTTCGTGATCATCCCGTACTCTTTCATTGCGAAAAGCACGACATTGCGGCGGTGAATGGCACGGTTATAATGGCGGTACGGGTCGAGTGCATTCGGTGAATTAACAAGGCCCGCCAAAGTTGCCGATTCGGATAAGTCCAGATCTTCCACGTCTTTTCCAAAATATTTATTGGCCGCTTTTTCAACACCCCAGGCGCCTTCCCCGAAATAGACCTGGTTTAAATACATCTCCAAAATTTCTTTTTTTGTGTAATGCTTCTCAATTTCAATCGCCAAAAAAAGCTCCTGAATTTTCCTTTTTAATGTCCGTTCCGGGGAAAGTAGCGCATTTTTCGTTAATTGCTGGGTAATGGTGCTTCCCCCGGCAGCCGCCCCGCCGATCCGGATATCTTTTAAAAGAGCGCTCAAGGTACCGATGATATCAAACCCGTGGTGTTTGTAGAAACGGTGGTCTTCGATTGCTACTACCGCATTTTGCAGGTCTTCCGGCATTTTTTTAATCGATACGCCTTCCGAGCGGTTTGCAGAAATTCTGCTTGCTGTGTCCCCGTCTTTGTCATAAATAACGGTCGTCTGTTCCAGCCCTTTTTTTAACTGCCCGACATTCGCGCTTTTTGCGTAATAAGCAAAAAAAGCTAAAAAGCCAAGCAATGAAAGAGAGGCGGCCAGAATGATAATTTGAGTCATATGGGCTCTTTTCCAAACTTTTTTGAAACCGTTCCAAAATCCCCAGAAATAAGGTCTGAATTTATCTATATAAGGTTTGAATTTGTTCATATCTGTCGATGTCCTCATCTTTCCCCAATCTGTGAAACTGCTATCTCAAACACCCGGCTGATTGGCCCTTAAGCAAAAGGATATTATGAATGGCCGGAAAAATCAATGACCCCTGTAGAAAATGCAGTTCTTAAAAACCAAAAAAATATGCTGAAACCGTTTTTTTCTTCTCGTTCCGGGTAAAGAAAAGAGGGTGTTCCAAGCCATACATGAGAGGATGATGGTACATGTATCAGCATATTGCCATTGCATACGATGACTCGGAGGGGAGCCGGAAAGCGCTGGACAGGGCCTGTTCATTTGCCCTTGCCTTAAGAGATATAAAATTATCCGTTGTCCACGTGAACCAGGAAAGTGAAGTGGCAGCACCGGTACCGGATGAAAACATCGGCGTGCCGCCAACCATTTCCGTTCCGGGGCTGGACGGGCGGGTTTACCCGGTTGACCCGCCGCCTGTTGATGAACCTTCCACACAGCAATTCATCCTGAACGATGCGGAGGAAGTCATGAATCATGCCCGCAAATTATTGGATGCAAAAGGGGTCAAAGCCGATACCCATATTTTAGAAGGCAAGGTGGCCGACAGCATCATTGATTTCGCCCGCAACGAGAATGTAGACTGCATCATTACCGGAAGCAGCGGAAAAAATGCTGTAAAAAGTTTGTTCATTGGAAGTGTAAGCAAAAGCCTTGTAAAAAATGCGGATGTGGATGTGCTTGTCGTAAAATAAGCCACCGGCACCGCTCATGGGAAAAACTGTAGGAAAAGCAATTCAAATAGACAAAAAAACTTGTTTGCCGGCGAACAATCCCGGACTGGCAAACATGGCCGCATTCTGGCGGAAAACCGGGGCGGACGTGCAGGAAAGCAGTGCCAGGGCCGCCCGGATCAGAATGCTTTTTTTCTATTCCTTGATAAACGTCCAAACTTCTGCCTTCCATCTTGCATACATTAACATTGCACGACGGAAAGACGGAGGTGAAAAATATGGGCTTTTGGGGCTGCGGATACGGCGGATACGGCGGCTATGGCGGTGGCTATGGCTGCGGATACGGCAACAGCTTTGCGCTGATTGTTGTGCTGTTTATTCTGTTGATTATTGTCGGTGCCGCTTACCTGTTCTAAGAACCGGGGCCCGGCCTTATTGGGCACGGGCCCGGCTTCTTTTTTCCAAACGCTTACAAGAAAACCATTCGTACGGCTTCTACATACCATTGCCCGCCCGCTGTTCCACCGGCTTGCCGCAGCTGCATGCCTTTTCAAGCAATCAAACTTTTCCAACCTGATTTGCGCCGGAAGAAACGGTTGCTGCCGGACTGCCCTTCCCATCGTAAAGATGGCATGCGACATAATGGCGGTCTTCAATCTCCAGCCATTCCGGTTTTACACGAGCACATATGTCCATTGCTTTCGGGCATCTTGTCCGGAATACGCACCCGCTCGGCGGCGTGACCGGGCTTGGGATTTCCCCTTTTAAAATAATTCTTTCCCGTTTATCTTCAATTTTCGGATCCGGAATCGGAATGGCCGACAGCAACGCTTCCGTGTAAGGATGCAGCGGTTTGCGGTACAGGCTCTTGCTCTCCGTCAATTCAACAAGATGGCCGAGATACATGACGCCGATCCGGTTGCTGATATGCTTTACCATTGATAAATCATGGGCAATAAACAAATAGGTGAGATTTTTTTCCCTTTGCAGTTTTTTCAATACATTGACAACCTGGGCCTGGACAGAAACATCCAGTGCGGAAATCGGCTCATCGCAAATCACAAACTCCGGGTCAAGCGCGAGCGCCCTTGCAATCCCGATCCGCTGCCGCTGCCCCCCGCTGAATTCATGCGGGTACCGGCCTGCATGCTCTCTGTTTAGCCCGACTTCTTCGAGCAATTCATATATTCTTTCAAGCTCTTCCCGTTTATTTTTAAAAATGCCATGGACTTCAAGCGGTTCAGCAAGGATCTCGCGGACAGTGGAACGGGGATTCAGGGAAGCATACGGATCCTGAAAAATCATTTGGACATTTCTTTTCATCAGAAAACGCTCCCGCTCATTCAGTGCATGGATATCTTTTCCGCCATAAAGGATTTGCCCTTCGGTTGGGGTGTAGATCCCCATCATCAGCCGCCCTGCCGTCGACTTTCCGCATCCCGATTCCCCGACAAGCCCGAACGTTTCCCCTTTATAAATATCAAAAGTAAGATCGTCCACTGCTTTTAAAAATTGTTTCTTTCCAATCTCAAAGTATTTTTTGACATGCTTGACTTCCAACAGTTTTTCCATCATGGCGCACTCCCTTCACCCGGCTGCCGCAACCCGTATTGCTTTTGCAGCCGGTTTGCCGCATACTCCCGGCCACCAACGCCGCGCTGCATTCCTTTCGCAACCCGTTGCGTTGCGGATTCCCATCTTATGCGCGACTTTACATCCAGTAACGCCGCGCACCGCATAGTTCTTTTTCGTAAATCGTTCCTTCCATATCCAGCAGTTCAACAGGCCGGCCTGTTTTCGGCGAGTGGAGCAGCTTCCCCTCCCCCGCATAAATTCCGACATGGTGGATGGCGCCTTTTCCTTCCTCATGGGCAAAAAATAAAAGATCGCCGGGTGCGATGCTTCCGAGCGGGACGGTCGTTCCTCCTTTTGCCTGTTCATGGGCATCACGGGCAATGGCCCTGCCTGTTGCAGCAAGCACCATTGTATAGGAAAATCCTGAGCAGTCATATCCATATCCGCTCATGCCGCCCCATAAATACGGGAGGCCGAGAAACATTTTTCCGGCGTCAAGCATATGCCTGCCCTGGCTGCCGGGACTGCTCCCCTTCAACTGCACATCCTGTTTTTTAAGCGATGCCGTTTTCCCCCGTACCGTTTTTACAACGAACCGGTCCTTTGTTTCATCCACTACAGAAAAGCGTGTTTGAAAGCTCACTTCAAATAAAGGGAGTTGATTTTCATCATAGAGCATTGCAAATGGCTTTTTAATGGCACAAACAGCAGTATCTTGCGGCCATTCTTCTCCCTGCCTCAGCTGGCAGCGGGGGACCCAGCCGGGATAGCCGTCCGGATGTTTGCTGGAAGGCTGTTCCGGAACGGAAATATACGCCCACTTCCCCTCTGTTTTATGGACAATGACTTTTCGGCCGTAGAGCACCTGTGTCTGGATTTTATTTTTCCGCCAAAGTTCGTGCCGCTGTTCCAATGAAAGGCCGGTGAGCCATTGCTTCATATTCGCCGGGTTCCGGAGGGCTTCTTCGTCTCCGGCACCCGGCGATTGTGCGGAAGTCCAAACGGTGGCGACAGGGGTATCCACCAAATAAACCTGCTTTCCCATGTTCCGCCCCCTTTCCCTCAGATTTCCATTTTTGGCACTATCAGGCGGGGAGTTTCCCCGCTGATAGTGCCTATTCTTTTCCATTCGTCCGGGCAGCCAGGCCGCTGACAATGCCCACCAAATGCTTTCCCGGGCAAACAGCCCCCTGCCAAAAACAGAGCATTATTTTACATTGGCCCATTTCAGCTCAAGATAGCCGACAGGATGGCGGACGATGCCTGTTACATGATCTTTTTGCAAAAATACCTGGTTGTAAAAATAGAGCGGGAAGATCGGCATGTCGTCAATGAGAATTTTTTCTGCCTCGTGCATCAACTCATAACGTTTCGTTTCATTGGTTTCATTTTTTGCTTGCTGGATCAATTGGTCATATTGCTTATTGCTCCATCCTGTCCTGTTCATCGCTTGCCCGGTTGTGAAGCTTTCGAGGAAGTTAATCGGATCCCCGTAATCAGCCAGGAATGAACTGCGGGACAATTGGAATTTCAATTTTTTCTGCTCAGCCTGGAAGACATTCCATTCCATATTGGCAAGCTTCACATGGATGCCCAGGTTTTCTTTTAGCATCTGTTGGATTGTTTCCGCAATTTTTTTATGGACCGGGTCCGTGCTGTAAGTGAGTGTGACCTCAGGCAGTTTTGTATACCCCTCTTCCTGCATTCCTTTTTTCAGGAGGGTTTTCGCTTCTTTTGCATTTGAAGTATACAAATTGCCGCCTTTTTTCCGGAAGTCGCTGCCGTCCGGTTCGGTAAACCCGTAAGAAACAAACCCGTAAGCCGGTTTTTCATCATTTTTCGTGACATATTTGACAATTTGCTTCTGGTCAATAGCCATTGCGAATGCTTTCCGGATATTTTTATTCTGGAACGGTTCTTTATTGACATTAAACCGGTAAAAATAGGTGCCGGCCTGATCCTCTACTTTCACTTTTCCTTCCTTAAACAGCCGGGCTGCCATATCTGCCGGGACATCTGAAACATCCAGTTCCCCGTTTTGGTACATTTGATATTCAGTGTTCGGATCGTCAACCTCTGCCCATTTCACTTTATCAAGTTTTACATTTTTGGCATCCCAATAGTTTTCATTTTTTTCCATGATGAAATGGTCATCGTGTTTCCATTCTGTGAGTTTAAATGGCCCGTCTGAAACATACGTTTTCGCTTCTGCAAACCATTTCGGATTTTTTTCGGCCACTTTCTCGTTAATCGGGAAGAAAGCAGGATTTGCGATGACGTTCAGAAAATAGGACTGCGGCCCGGTTAACGTGACTTCCAGTGTTTTGTCATCGGCCGCTTTCACTTTGACGCCGTCTTTTGATCCTTTTCCGGTGTTATACGCCTCCCCGCCTGCAATAAAGTATCCTAAAAATGCGGCAGGCGAAGCAGTTTTCGGGTCGAGCATTCTTTTCCACGCATATTCAAAATCACCCGCTGTCACCGGATCCCCGTTTGACCATTTTGCATTGTCCCGGAGGTGGAATGTATACGTCTTGCCTCCATTTGTGACATCCCAGCTTTTTGCAATCGCAGGGTGCGGCTTATTGTCTTTGCCAAGGCGCACAAGCCCTTCCATTAAATTGTTCAGTGCATTCCATGAAACGGAATCGAACCCGATTGGCGGGTCAAATGAGGTGGGCTCAGACCCGTTGTTTAAATTTAATACCTTTTCTTTGCTGCTTCCGCCCGGGCTGTCTTTTGAGCTTGACTGGCTCGTACAGGCAGCAAGCGAAGCAATAAGCGCAAAACTGATAACCATACTCCAAAATTTCTTCATACATTTCCCCCTTTTCTTTTCCGCATTGCGGGCAGCCCTGACCCGTTTGTCCCCCTTGCAGTATCCGGGCGCCGTCAATGCCTGCTTTCTATTTCATCTACAGGCGTACACCCGTAGTTGAAACCGCAAATTTGGCCCGTTCGTCCTGCAGCCAGCAGTAAACCTGATGGGAAGCTGATTTTTTCGCGCGAAAAGGCTCCACACGGCTGCATACTTCCATTGCCATCGGGCATCTCGCCGTAAACGGGCAACCGGGAGGCGGCGCAAACAAATCCGGCGGCGTGCCGGGAATCGGAATAAGTTCTTCCTCTTCCATATCGAGCCTTGGAACCGAGTTTAGCAACCCTTTTGTATAAGGGTGTTCCGGATGATAAAAAATTTCTTCTCTTGTGCCGGTTTCGGCAATCTTACCGGCATACATCACCGCAATCCGGTCGGCAACCTGGGCCACAACACCGAGGTCGTGCGTGATCAAAATGATGGATACGCCCGTCTCCCGCTGGATTTTCTTAAACAGTTCAAAAATCTGTGCCTGAATGGTGACGTCCAAAGCAGTAGTCGGTTCGTCCGCGATAATGATCTCCGGATTGCAAATCAAAGCCATCGCAATCATGATCCGCTGGCGCATTCCGCCGCTGAACTGGTGCGGATATTGTTTTAACCGTTCGTGCGGGTCCGGAATGCCGACCATGTGCAACATTTCAATGACCGTTTTTTTCGCTGCCTCGCGGGAAAGATTTTGATGCTCCTGTACCGCTTCGAGCAACTGGTTCCCGATGGACAAGGTCGGGTTCAGCCCTGTCATCGGATCCTGGAAGATCATGGAGATTTCCGCCCCGCGCATTTTCCGCATTTGCTTTTCGCTGTATTTTAAAATATCCGTGCCTTTAAAGCGGATCGAGCCGCTTAACTTCTTCACATTGGTATTGGGAAGAAGCTTGAGGATCGCTTGCGATGTCACGCTTTTGCCGCATCCGGATTCACCGACAATGGCAAGCGTCTCGCCTTTGTTTAAATAAAAGTTCACCCCGCGCACGGCCTGCACCGTTCCGCCGTATGTCGAAAAAGAAACGTGCAGGTCTTCCACTTCGAGAATCTTGTTCAATTCCGTCACCTCCTCAGCTTCGGATCGAGCGCATCCTGCAGCCCGTCGCCAAGCACATTAAACGCAAACATCGTCAGCGAAATAAAGAACGCCGGGAAAAATAAGCGCCACCACTCGCCCGTTAAAATCGCTGACAACCCGTCATCCGCCATCACGCCCCAGCTCGCATGCGGCGCCTGAACCCCCAATCCTAAAAAACTGAGGAAAGCTTCACTGAAAATGGCACTTGGCACGGTTAGCGTCATCTGGACAATAATTGGGCCCATTGTATTGGGGAGCAGATGTTTGCGAATAATCCGTGACGTTTTGGTGCCGAACGTTTTAGAGGCCATTACAAATTCATAGTTTTTAATCTGCAATACCTGGCCGCGGACAATTCTGGCCATACCGACCCAGCCCGTTACGGTAAGCGCAACAATAATCGTGCCGAGCCCCGGCCCCATCACAACCATCAACAGGATCACAACAAGCAGATAAGGAAGGCCGTACAGCACTTCAATAATCCGCATCATCATCTGGTCGATGCGACCGCCTTTGTAACCCGCAATGCCGCCGTATATCACCCCAATGAAAAATTCAATGATGGCCGCCATAAACCCGACAAACAGTGAAATACGCGCGCCATACCATGTTCTTGAAAACATATCGCGCCCGAGCTGGTCGGTCCCGAACCAATGCTCCTTGGAAGGCGGCAGATTCTGGTTCGTCAGTGACAGCTTCGTCACGCTCTCAGGCGCAATCAGCGGGCCGATTGTGGCCATAATGATCAAAAGAATCAGCACCACAAGGCCGAGCATCGCCAGCTTATTTTTGGCAAGCCGGTTCCATACATCATGCCAGTACGATATGCCCGGCCTGACAACGGCTTCCTGCATTCCGGCTTCTTTCTTTTTCGGGACAAACCATTCATCCGGAATCTCTGAAACGGTATCCACTTTATCCTGATTGGCTATTTGCAAGATGTCCACCCCTTACTGCTCTATTTTTATGCACCAGATTTTGCGGAATCGGGACGATGGCTCTTTTTAAATATGATTTTGCAGGCCATTGGCGCCGGATGTTACGAAAAGCCGGGGCCTGATGCCCTATCTCTATGCAGAGCCGGGCTGCTTCTTTTCGGAACCAGTGCTCATTGTTCCTTTTTATGTAACTTGATCCGCGGATCGAGAATGCCGTACGCAATATCAACGAGAAACAGCATGATAATCAAAAAAATGCTGTAAAATACGGTTGTCCCCATGATGACAGGATAATCCCGATTATTGATGCTTTCGACAAAATACTTTCCCATGCCCGGAATGGAGAATATTTTTTCAATGACAAAGCTTCCCGTCAAAATGCTCGCCGTCAATGTCCCTAAAATGGTAATCACCGGCATCAGCGCATTTCTGAGGGCATGTTTGATGATAATTTTTATTGGAGAAAGCCCTTTTGCACGGGCGGTTTTGATGTAATCCTGCGTCAGCACTTCCAATAGGCTTGACCTTGTCAGGCGGGCGATAATGGCCATCGGGCTGACGGCCAGGGCGGCAGTTGGCAGGATCATATGCGCCGGGGATGTCCAGGTTGCAGCCGGCAGGATTTTCAGATTGACCGCAAACTCCTGGATTAACATCGTTGCCAGGATGAAGTTCGGAATCGAGATGCCAAGCACGGCAATGGTCATCGCCAGATAGTCGATGATGCCGTTATGGTTCAAAGCGGCAAAAACGCCAAGCACGATGCCGGATAAAACCGCAACCAGAAGTGCTGTCATGCCAAGTTCAAATGAAACCGGAAACCCCCTTCCCAGCATATCGTTTACCGTCTGGGACGGCTGTTTGATGGACGGGCCGTAATCAAATAAAACAATGGATTTCACATAATACAAATACTGTATATAAACCGGCTTATCCAGATGGTATTGCGTTTCCATATTTCTTTGCACGGCTTCCGATGTGTTGCGTTCCTGGTTAAAAGGCGATCCCGGAATAGCCTGCATCATGATAAAAGTCAAGGTGGTGATCACCCACAGTGTGACAACCATGGCGGCGAGCCTTTTGAGTACATACTTTGCCATATGCAGACACCTTCTCATGTTTAAAATGGGCATACTGTTGTGTTTATATTTTTATTTATATACTAAATAGGCGAAAAATTCAATAGCATTCAATATTTATTTTAATTCTACAATAGTAATATTTTCGGAATATGGAAATCGCTTTTATTTTTTTCTTGTCCGCCACCGGCAGAAGTCAGGAGTTAAGCAAGAGCCTGCAAATTTTTCCGGTTTGCAAAAAGCGATAAGGAAAGCGCGATTACAATAAAGCGGACTAAATGTTTTTACAGGAAGCGATAAAAGCGGAAAAAAGGTTCAAGGAAACAGGATCCTGTATGGTGGCCAAAGCTTCAGGGTGCCACTGGACACCAAGCATAAAACGGGCGTTGCGATTTTCCACCGCTTCAATGATCCCGTCAGGCGCACGGCCGGAAACCGCAAGCGGCGCTTTCACGGTCCGGACTGCCTGGTGATGGAAGGAGTTCACTTTAATTGTTGCGCTTTTTGCCCACTTTTCCAGTAAACTTCCCGGCAAAACATGGACCGTATGGGAAAGATGGGAGCGGGCAGCCCGCTGTTTGTGCTGTAATAGCGGGGGTTTTCCCTGGCTATAAATATCCTGGAACATATCCCCGCCGGATGCAACAGCGAGAATCTGGATGCCCCTGCAAATAGCAAAAAGCGGCATATCCGCCTGGACCACAAACCGGCATAGCGCAATCTCAAATGCGTCGCGGCCGGGCTCAATTTCACCGAGCCCCGGAACCGGCTCTTCCCCGAACCAGGATGGATCTACATCCCCTCCCCCTGAAAGCAGGATTCCGTCCGTTTTGGACAATAATAAAGGGATGTCTTCTTCCCCGCCGGCCGGAAGCAATACCGGGACGCCGCCCGCCATGCGGACAGCCTTGATGTAGTCATCGGCCAAATACTGGGAAGTTTGATTGGCGCTGCATGTAATACCGATCACCGGTTTCATTTTTCATCATCCTTTCGCTTTTTCTTGTTTTAACAGCACGGGCGCCTGTCTTTGCGGCTGGCTTTTCTGCCGGGCCCGGCATAAATGGCCGTGACGTTTATGTTCTTGCCGCTTTCGGCGCAGCGGATGCCCATCTTTTTTGCGCCCGTTATCCCGGCAAAAGGACGGGCGAACCGCCTTTCATTTTGATTTAATGCAAGGCCGTCTGCGGCATAGTAAAATAATGCTAAACGGAAGATTGGCAAACCCCATGTGAAAAGGATGTGCCTGTTTATGATACATATTATGGCGATGACAAAAGAAAATGTACTGAAAGCCCCGGCTTCCATTGAAGAATTGGAAGGGAGCGGCTGGAAATGGTATTGGATTGATTTCGACCAGCCTTCGGAAGAAGAAATTTTAAAACTGCGCAATCCGCTCGGTTTCCATCCGCTGGCCATCGAGGACTGTATGCATAAGCTGCAACGGCCGAAACTGAATGATTACGAAGACCATGTCTTTTTTGTGTTCCAAAGCCTTAATCCCAACAGGCTGCAGAAAGAAGAATTGAACATGTTTCTCGGGGAGCATTTTGCCGTGACCTTTCACCATCTCCCGTCAAAAGAAATCAGCGAAGTGCGGGATAAACTGAAAAAAACGGATGAACCGGGCAGATGGGGGCCTGCGATTATTCTTTATGAAGTGCTGGACAAGATTGTTGATCATTATTTTCCTTATTTGTATAAGATAGAAGACCGTCTGAATGAAATTGAAGACAATTCAAAAAATGAATCGATGGAGGAACTGCTTGCAAGCCTGTATGCAACAAGGCATGATTTGCTTGTGTTGAGGAACACAATTATGCCGATGACGGATCTTGTCTACCGGATGCTGAATTCCCATTCGGTTCCCGGCATTCAGAAAAAGCTCGCGTACTTCCATGACATCCATGACCATTTGCTAAAACTATCCGGGATGGTGGAGTCTAATCGTGAGTTTACGACCGATATCCGTGACAGTTATTTGTCTTTAAACTCGCACCAAACGAACCGGGTAATGAAGATTCTCACCATTTTCACCACGATTTTTATGCCTTTGACTTTTATTGCAGGGGTGTACGGCATGAATTTCAAATATATGCCCGAACTGGAATGGAAATACGGCTATTTCGTCACTCTTATTGTGATGTTTCTGATCGGCGTCGGCATGACTTACTGGTTTTACAAAAAAGGCTGGCTGAAATGAGGGCAGCTGAATACCCCGCATCCGCCCGGAATGAAGCCGGGCACTAGGACAATGGGGAAGCAAAAAAGCGGAGGCGCCTTCTTCAGGCATGGCCCCCGCTTTGGTACAGAAAACCCGGTTCCGCCGCCCCGCTCCGGTCCGCCATTTCGTTGGCATGATCAATATAGCGGTGCAATGCAAACAGGCATCTTTCAATGACGTTATAATCATGCGAATAATGATAAGCATGTAAAACATGCTCAATTTTTTTGGAAAGAAAATCATCTTTCGTCCGCACCATCAAAATCAGCAAATTATCCCATTGCGAGCGGTGTGTGTAATATAAAGCGCGGTCATAATCAATGGGATTCATCCCGGCTCCCCCTTTCTTGTGCATTTGCTTTATTAAAAAGCAAACCCTAATAAAAGGAGTCAGCATTATTGTATGTGTTTTTATTGATTTTGCGCGTTGAAAAACTTGCCTTGCGGGAAACGAAAGGCTGTTATCATTTGGAACGTATTTTTCCGGTTTTCAGCCCGCGGCAAGCTTCCATGCAGCCGGACGAATCATTTGGATCTCACAGTCCCGGAAATGGCGGTGCCTGCTCGTGCGCAGGATGTTTTCATTTCGCGGATCATGCGAAAAATCCTTCTTCGTGTCCTCATGTTTTTTCCCTTCCGTTCATACATTGGAAAAAAGGGTGACTTTTAAAGGGGAGGAACATTTCATGCATGATCATGAAAGCCTGCAATATGCGATTGATGAGATAACGGAAATCGCGTCCGGTTTCGGGCTTGATTTTTACCCGATGCGCTACGAAATCTGCCCGGCGGATATTATTTATACTTTTGGCGCTTACGGCATGCCGACCAGATTTTCGCACTGGAGTTTCGGCAAGCAGTTTTTCAAAATGAAGTTACAGTATGATCTCGGGCTGAGTAAAATTTATGAGCTTGTCATTAATTCTGATCCGTGCTACGCCTTTTTGCTGGATTCCAACACGCTTGTCCAAAATAAATTGATTGTGGCGCATGTTTTGGCGCATTGCGATTTTTTCAAAAACAATGTCCGCTTTCAAAATACGAAGCGGGATATGGTGGAGAGCATGTCCGCAACAGCGGAAAGAATCCGGGCATATGAGCTGAAATACGGCAAAAAGGAAGTGGAACAATTTATTGATGCCGTGCTGGCAATTGAAGAACATATCGATCCGTCGCTCATGCGGCCGAAATTAAACTGGACGATGGAAGACGCGGAAGAATGGGATGAGGAACCGAAACGCAAAGAAGGGCCGTATGATGAATTATGGTCGCTTGATGACAAAAAGCAAGAACAGAAAGCGGCGAAAAAAACCAGAAAGTTTCCGCCGCAGCCGGAAAAAGATATTGTCCTTTTTATTGAACAATACAGCCGGGAATTGACGGAATGGCAGCGTGACATTATGACCATGATCCGCGAAGAAATGCTCTATTTCTGGCCGCAACTCGAGACAAAAATCATGAATGAAGGGTGGGCCTCTTTCTGGCATCAGCGGATCATGCGCGAACTTGATTTGACGACAGATGAAGCAATTGAATATGCAAAACTGAATGCAGGCGTTGTCCAGCCGTCCAAAACCGGCATCAACCCCTATTATTTGGGGATCAAAATTTTTGAAGATATTGAAGAACGCTGGAACAACCCGACAGAAGAAATGAAAAAACGGGGCGTACGGCCTGGGACCGGGCGTGAAAAAATATTCGAAGTGCGCGAAATTGAAAGCGATATTTCATTTCTGCGCAATTACTTGACAAAAGAACTGGCTACAAGGGAAGATATGTACTTGTTCCAAAAACAGGGGCGGGACTATAAAGTGGTGGACAAAGAGTGGGAGCATGTACGCGACCAGCTTGTCAATATGCGCGTAAACGGCGGGTTCCCTTATTTAACCGTGACGGACGGAGACTACCGAAAAAACGGGGAGTTGTATATTCAGCACTGGTATGAAGGCATTGAACTTGATTTAAAATACCTGGAAAAAGTGCTGCCCTACCTTTACCAGTTATGGGGCAGAAATGTCCACCTCGAAACGGTTGTGGAAGAAAAGCCGATTGTCTTCTCTTATGACGGAAGAAGCGTGCAACGAAAATATTTGTAAAAAGGCACGGGCCCCGTTTCATGCCTGGGGGCAGCCTGTAAAAAAGCGGCGAAAAACCATTTGATTTTCCGCCGCTTTTCAGATGTTTTATTTTTCTACAACCGGAGCTCAATAATTGGCCTTGTAAATTTCCGGATATAATAACTGCCAAGAAATAAACAGATGCCAAGTGAAAAGACAATCAGCAGCAGGTAATTGCCCGCCAGCCAGTCAAGCACATTGGGGGAAGCGGCTGCTTCTATTGTCTTTATGATAAAACCGTGCAGCAAATACACATAGAGCGTGCGCTCGCCGATCTTTGTCCACTTGTACCCTTTGCTCGGAATTAACAGGAAGAACCCGAGAATAACAAGCAGCGTGACAGCATATTGTACCAGCCGGATCAGCCCGCTAAACCAGTATTCCATCCCCATGCCTGCGTAAGAAGTATCGCCAAGGAGCCACGGCACGGCATCTTTCGGGAAAAATTGGCTGGTTGCAAGCGTAACCGCACACAGAATCAAAATGCCAGCTGCCGGCGCGTAAGGAATATTGCGAATTTTTTGCAAATGCCTTCCTTCCAGCAAAAAGCCGAGCAAAAAATACGGAAAAAATACGAATGTGCGGGAGAGGCTCAGAAAACTTCCGGCCTCATCCCAGTAGCCAATCCCAATGCCAAGCGCTGCCGCAGCCGCAAGACCGAAAAAGTGGAAACGGGCAAACAAATGGAGCATAAGGTTCCAAAAAAACAAACTCAGCAAAAACCATAATGTCCAGTGCGGTTCCAGAAAGTTTACCGTCAGGTGCGATTCTTCGCCTGTATAGTAATAATAAACGGAATAAATACATTGAAAAATGAAATACGGAACCAAAATCTTTTTAAAAGATTTTGAAATATGTCCTTTGTTTCGGTATCCTTTTGAAAAATAACCTGAAATAAGAATAAATGCCGGCATATGAAACAGGAAAATGACGGTATACAGCGTAAAGAGGAAATTGTCTTCGGTTTTAAACGGGCTGATCAGGTGCCCGAGAACGACAAGATAAATCAGAATAAATTTTGCATTGTCAAAATACGAATTTCTTTTTGCTGCTGACATCTGCCATCCTCCGTTCCTGTTGTACAGCAAGTGCCGAGATGTCGACGCCTTCCGTTTTCTATACCCCCTGCACGGCAAAATGAATCAATATTCATGCAGGAATCCCTGCGGTTCCTATTATACAAACTTTATATTACAAAACGGTAAAAATTCATTTAAACCAAGATGATTTTTAACAGCATTGCAAAAAGGCCGGTACCGGCCTTTTTGATCGCAAATATGGTTGGTTTGTTTTGTGCAAGGGGTGGGCAGCATCTGTGACGCTCTGGAACGGCCGGCCAGGAACCCCTCCTGCCTGCTTGTATTTCTTAAATTCCGCTCCCGGCTTTTTGCCCGGCAAATTGTGCAGTTAAGTCCGTATAAATTTTTTTCGCCATTACTTTATAACCTTCTGCTGTTAAATGGATGCCATCATCACTGATGAGGCCCTTCAGGTCACCGGCTTTTTTGATCGCTGTCCGAACATCAATGGCCGGGACGTTCAACTGTTTGATGAGTTTTTTCAGGCACCTGTTATATTGGCCGTGCCAGTGTTCAATGCCGCCCGACAATCCAATCCAGTGGCCGATGCTTTTCCCAAAGCGGGCGCTGATGGACTGGTAGTAGCGTTTCGGGTCAAGCGGCGGCAGCGTTAGCAAAACGGGCGTAATGCCCTGTTCTTTTACATTTTTGACTAAATGCCTGATATTGTCCGCATAACGCTCAAGGGGCACAACCGGGACATGCGTATCATCTGGTCTCTCTGCTACTTCGTTCCATTTGAAATTGCAGTCATTACCGCCAATACAGATCAGCACGACATCGGGATGCTCGCCGATTACATCTTTGCCGAGACGCTGGACAAGCAGGTCGGAATTATCATTGAACACCCCTTTATTGACAATCTCTGTGCTGCTGTCGCCAAAATACTGCTGAAGCACTGCGGGATAATTGTCTTTTAAAATCCGGAGCCTTCCTTTTATACAAGTTACACCTCTTGTAATACTATCCCCGAAACAAACAATTTTCATTTGAGGCCCTCCCTTGAATGCATAATCATGCAAAAAGTCAGAACGATAGACATCATTTATTGTAAACTTGCCGGGCTGATTCGACAAGTGATTGCACCGTCCACGGGCAAACGCCCTCCGCTTTTCTTTGTCCAGCTGTGGCTCCTAGCCCCTAGGGTCGAATAATCCGTCCGTCATGAAGTAGGGGCTTCATTCCGGCCGAAACATTCGCCGGCCGGGGCTAAACAGTCGCCTCCGCTTTTCATTTTTTGGGTTGGATACTATAATTTACAAGGAAGGGATTGATGAAAAGGAGGTAAGGGGTTGAGTAGAGGACGGAGGGAAGAGGTTTGGTTTTTTGCCTGGGCGGTTTCGGTGGTTGCCACGCTCGGCAGTCTTTATTTTTCAGAAATTAAAGGGTATGAACCGTGTGAACTGTGCTGGTACCAGCGCATTCTCATGTATCCGATGACGGTCTTGATCGGGATTGCCGTTGCCAGGAAAGATTACCGCATGTCGCTTTATACCGCTGTTTTGTCCGGAATCGGCATGTGTGTGTCACTTTACCATTACTGTCTGCAAAAACTTGCCTTTTTTTCGGACAGGCTTCCTGCATGCGGCCGCATCCCCTGTACGGCGGAATACATCAACTGGTTCGGCTTTATCACCATCCCCTTTTTGGCTCTCACAGCGTTTGTGCTGATTTTTATTTCAAGTCTCATCGTTTGGAAGCAGGCTCGCGCTTCCCATTAAACACAACTGGAGGATTATAATGAAAAAAATCATCCTTTTTTTGGCCATTGTTCTCATTGTTTTTGGCGGGATTGCCGGAATCACAAAGTACAAGCAATCCAGGCAGGCGAAAAACAACCCGTATGCACCTGCAAAAAGTGTGGGCAAATTATCGGCGGAAACGCGCGACCAGCTGGATGACCCCCTTTACCAGAATATTATTTTGCCAAAAGAATTGAATCATGATTTAAAATCCGGCAAAGCGGTCACCGTTTATTATTTCATGCCGACCTGCCCGCATTGCAAACGGACTACGCCTGTTGTATCACCGCTCGCGAAAGATATGGGCATCGATTTGAAGGAATTTAACCTGACTGAATTTGAAAGCGGCTGGGATGACTACAAAATCAAAGCGACACCGACGATCGTCCATTACAAAAACGGCAAAGAAGCCGCACGCATTGTCGGAGAGCATTCAAAACAGGAGTTCCGCCAATGGTTTAAAACGCATGTCAAAAAATAAGGCTGCGTGCTTGCGAAGTAAAAATCCCCAAAAAAATAATGCCCGGTTTTCCGGGCATTATTTCTTACACAAGCAGGCGATTGGCTGCTTTTTTAAACATGCTAAACGTATCCGTATGCTTCTTCTGAAAATGGGAAAACGAAAAAGGAAAGTGCAAGCCAAACTGTTCAAGCGTAAATTTATTAAATTCAAACAGGCCGGCGTAATGCTCGTCCCGCTTATGCTCTTCCGTTTCCAAAATAGAAATGATTGTCTGCAGGCTGGCAATCATCTGATACCCTGCTTTTAAAGTGCCGATTTGTTCTGTTGGGTCATCCGACAGGGCAAGCACCCTGTCGCGCTGGAATGCGATGATCTCCTCATCCGTAAAGTAATCAGGAAATACTTCCGTAAACATATGGCGGACCAGTTCCGCGATCTTATCCATCTGTTCTTCCGTAGCAGCATAAACGATCTTCACAGCAGTCCCACCCTTTGTGAAAAAATCCATATGTAAGCCAAATCGCCGGCGCAATATTTAAGTACAGCATAGCATAGGAAAACAGGAAAAAAGTATGGTAAATGTGACCATGGCCTGCACCCCAAAAGGATGGGATTTTTTCCGGAAAAGCTGAAGCCTCATGGCCGGACTTTCCTCCAATAAAAGCACCCTGTTCCGGATTTTTGATGAAAGTCGAAAATTGGAACCGGATACAAAATTTTATTTTCGACATTCTTCTTTTATCTTCGCATGAAATCAGATAAAATAAAGACGTTTGATAATGAAAAGGATATGAGGGGGCTCTTACATGGTATTTAAAAACAAGAAAGACAAGTTTACAGTGCTGTTTGGCCATATTTCGACCAACCTCCGGGAAGCCACCAATTACTTTGCCGACTATAAAATCCGTAATAAAGACGATTTAAAAATTTTTACTGAAAAAATGAAAGAGTATGAAACGACAGGGGATACTTACGTCCATGACATGATTCTGGAACTGAACGATGCCTTTATCACCCCGATTGAACGGGAAGACCTTTTGTCACTGACGAACAGCCTCGATGACGTGTTGGACGGCATTGAAGAAGTTTCCGGATTGTTTGAACTGTACAATATTTACCAGGCAGACGATTTTATGGTCGAATTCGTTGAAATGATCCGCCGCTGTACCGAAGAAATTGAAAAAGCAATCGACATCCTTTTTTCGAAAAAACTCGACAAGATTCGCCCGCATGCCATTAAAATTAAAGAATTTGAATTCCATTGTGACGAAATTTTAAGAAAATCATTAATCCACCTCTTTCAAAACGAAAAAGATCCGATCCGCCTGATCAAATATAAAGATTTGTATGAAAAGATGGAAGATGTGGCCGACTACTGCCAGACGGTGGCAAACATTTTAGAGACGATTATCATGAAAAATGCGTGAGGAGTCTGCTGAATGGATAGCATTTTAGTATTAACTGTCTTAATTGTGATTTTTGCATTTGGATTCGATTTCATCAATGGATTCCATGACACGGCGAACGCGATTGCAACGGCCGTTTCGACAAAAGCATTAAAACCCCGGCATGCGATTATAATGGCCGCGCTTATGAATTTTCTCGGCGCCATTTCATTTACAGGTGTTGCAGAGACGATTACAGAAAGTATTGTGAACCCGTTCACCCTTGCAAACGGGCAGATTGTCATTTTGTCCTCATTGATTTCAGCGATTATTTGGAATTTGATTACATGGTATTTCGGCATTCCAAGCAGTTCTTCCCATGCGATTATCGGATCCATTGCCGGCGCGGCGATCGCCTCGTCAGGATTTCATGTGATCGAATACCGTGGTTTTATCAGCATTATCGAAGCCTTACTTTTATCCCCGATCCTCGCTTTTACGGTCGGTTTTACGGTTTACAGCATTTTTAAAGTTGCATTCCAGAATTTTAAGCTTGCAAAAACAAACCGGCACTTCCGGCTGATTCAAATTTTCACCGCCGCCCTCCAGTCTTTCTCCCATGGGACAAACGATGCCCAGAAATCGATGGGGATTATCACAATGGCTTTGATTGCCAACCATTATATCGCTGATAACCATATTCCGTTCTGGGTCCAGTTCGGTTGTGCGGCGGCAATGGGGCTTGGCACTTCGATCGGCGGCTGGCGGATCATTAAAACGGTTGGCGGCAATATTATGAAGATCCGGCCGATTAACGGGGTTGCAGCCGACCTGAGTTCAGCTTTCATCATTTTTGGCGCGACATTTATCCACTTGCCGGTCAGCACCACCCATGTCATTTCTTCCTCCATTCTCGGGGTTGGTTCGGCCCACCGGATTAAAGGGGTCAAGTGGGATACTGCAAAAAGAATGGTGATCACTTGGGTCATTACCCTTCCGATTTCAGCCGTTTTGTCCGGTGCGATTTATCATATTGTAAGCCTTTTTTGGTAAAACGGGGTTAAAAAAGAGCAGCGTTCAGCGTGCTCTTTTTTTATACGAAAGAAATTTACATAAACAATTGAAGAATTTCCATTTTATGATACATTTTTAATAAACCAATCAGAACTGCGGGGGATAGACGTGAGAATCGAAGACATATACCGGAACTTGCCGCTGCTTGAAACGGACCGGCTTGTTTTAAGAAAGCTGAAGCGGGATGACGTGCTCGATTTATTTTCCTATGCATCAAGAAGTGAAGTATCAAAATACGTGACATGGGATGCACACCGGTCTGTCCGCGATTCGAAAAATTTCATTAATTTTGTGCTCGGCCAGTACCGCGAACACAGGATTGCCCCCTGGGGAATTGAAGACAAAAAGACACGGAAGCTGATCGGGACGGTCGATTTTGTATGGTGGAAGCCGGAAGAAGGAACAGCCGAGATTGGCTATGCCCTTTCTCCTGAGTACTGGGGAAAAGGCATCATGACAGAAGCCGCTAAAAAGCTGATTGCTTTCGGGTTTGAACGCATGTATCTGATCCGCATCCAGGCCCGCTGTTTTGCAGAAAATATTGCTTCCGCCCGCGTCATGGAAAAATCCGGCATGACCTATGAAGGCACTTTGCGCAAAGCCGTTTATAGAAAAGGAAAACATTGGGATATCAAAATCTATTCCATTTTAAGAGAAGAGCATTTTTAACGGCCATAGCATGAAGGAAAGGAGATATCCCTATGGAATGGACAATAGATGACAGAATTTATGATACATTTTGGGAAGCTGAGGAAGTAGGATTCTCTAGTGTTAGTGATATGGGGGAAGGAAGAGGATTCATTACGCCTGATTTGAAAGTTGCAAGTGTCCTTTCCTACGCTCTATGTGGATTACCGGATGTAACATACCTTGTTCATACAGAAGAATTTCGGGAAGATGGCATCCTTAAATATAAGATATGGGTAGAAAACTTATGAGCTCACAGCGCGCGGCGCATACCGACTCAGGCGAATCATCCATGTTTCAGCACCCGCAAAAAAGGGGCCCGCACCAGCCGTTGTGCAGCCCCTTTTTTCTTATGCCAAAGCTTTGTCCGCTTCCTTTGAAAAAAAGCTTTTCATCGCATGGAATACATCCGCTTTTTGCTTCAGCACGTAATATTTAAATTTTTCATCTTTAATATTTTTATAGGCCGACATGAGCGTGCTGTGGCGGTTGTACTGGTTCACTTCCCCGTAGTAGAACATATTCGAGACTTTCATGATTTCCTGGACAAGTTTCACGCAGCGCGCATTGTCTGATGTCAGGTTGTCGCCGTCCGAGAAATGGAAAGGATAAATATTAAAGCGGTACGGGTCATATTTTTCATTGATCAGGCTGAGTGCTTTCCGGTAAGCCGATGAACAGATGGTGCCGCCGGACTCCCCTTTTGAAAAGAAATCTTCCTCCGATACAACTTTTGCCTCTGTATGGTGGGCGATAAATTCAATTTCCACGGTCTCGTATTTCGTCCGCAAAAAACGCGTCATCCAGAAGAAAAAGCTGCGCGCCATATACTTTTCCCATATCCCCATACTTCCACTTGTATCCATCATCGCAAGGACAACCGCTTTTGATTCCGGTTTTTCCACTTCATTCCATGTGCGGAATTTGAGATCTTCCGGCACGATCGGGTGAAAGGCCGGTTTGCCATTCATCGCATTTCTTTTAAACGCCGACATCATCGTCCGTTTTTTATCGATATTGCCCATCAGCCCCGTCTTTCGGATATCGTTAAATTCAATCGCTTCAACTGTGTTCTCATCCCGCTCTTTCCTTTGAAGATTCGGCAGTTCCAATTGGCTGAACAATGCTTCCTCGATCTCCATCAGAGATACTTCCGCTTCATAATAGTCTTCTCCCGGCTGGTCGCCTGCTCCCTGGCCTTTGCCCGGGCCTTCCTGCGGGGAACCGTCGCGTGCAATGATATCCCCGACTTTGGAATCGCCCTGCCCCTGGCCGACATGTTTATTTTTATCATAATTATAGCGGATTTTATATTCGTCCAATGACCGGATCGGTATTTTGACAACATCCCGGCCGTCTGACATGATAATGCTTTCTTCTGTAATTAAGTCGGGCAGATTGTTGCGGATGGCTTCCTGGACCTTTTCCTGATGGCGGACCTGGTCATCATGCCCTTTGCGGTGGAGCGACCAGTCTTCCTGTGAAAGAACAAAATGCTTCTGATCCTGTTTATCCATGCTCATCCTCCCTTTTTTGAAAATGCTTGCGCCGTCACCATACCGGAAATCAATTCATATGCTATTTTGGCGTTTAAAAACCAGATTGGATTATAACATTTAAGATTACATCATCTTATGCAATAAAGCAGAATATTTGACATTTTTCTTTGAAAAACAGGCCACTACCGGGTAAGAAAAAACCGGGCTGATATCGCCCGGCTGCCGGATTACCGGTTCAGCAAGCTCCCGACATAGCGCAGCAGTTCATTGGCCGATGTGGAGTTATAGCCGTAATCATCAATTAAACGTGCCACCACTTCATTGATTTTCTTCAACTGTTGTTCATCCGGCGTTTTTGTAGATGTTGTAATCTTGACAACGTCTTTTAAATCCGCAAACAATTTTTTCTGGATCGCTTCACGGAGACGGTCGTGTGAATTATAATCAAACCGTTTCCCTTTCCTCGCATAAGCCGAAATGCGGATGAGAATTTCCTCCCGGAACGCTTTCTTTGCATTTTCCGAAATGCCGATCTGTTCTTCGATCGACCGCATCAGTTTTTCATCCGGGTTAATTTCTTCTCCTGTCAAAGGATCATGCAGCTTCACTTTGTTGCAGAATGCTTCTACATTGTCGAGATAATTGTCCATCAGCGTTTTCGCCGACTCTTCATACGAATATACAAATGCTTTCTGCACTTCTTTTTTGGCAATTTCATCGTATTCTTTCCGCGCTAAAGAAATGAAATTCAAATACTTCTCTTTCAATTCCGGGGTAATCGACGGATGCTGGTCAAGCCCTTCCTTCAAAGACAGAAGCACATCGAGGGCATTGATGGATTTCATTTCTTTTTTGATGATCGTAGAGGAAATACGGTTGATGACATAGCGCGGATCAATCCCGAACATGCCTTCATCCTGATATTCATTTTTCAGTTCCTTTACATCCTGTGAATTGTACCCCTCTACTGCCATCCCGTCATACAAGCGCATTTTCTTGAGCAAATCGATATCCGCCCGCTTCGGTTCGCGCAGCCTTGTTAAAATAGTGAACATGGCCGCAACTTTCAGCGTATGCGGAGCAATATGAATATCCGCCACGTCGCTTTCCCGGATCATTTTTTCATAAATTTTCTCTTCCTCGGTTACCCGCAAGTTATACGGAACCGGCATGACAATAATCCGCGAGTGCAGAGCTTCGTTTTTCTTATTGGCAATAAAAGAGCGGTATTCAGTCTCATTCGTGTGCGCGATGATCAATTCATCGGCAGAAATCAGCGCAAACCGGCCTGCTTTGAAATTTCCTTCCTGCGTCAGCGACAACAAGTGCCAGAGAAATTTCTCATCGCATTTGAGCATTTCCTGAAATTCCATAATGCCGCGGTTGGCCTTGTTCAGTTCGCCGTCGAAGCGGTAAGCGCGCGGATCCGATTCGGAACCGTACTCAGCAATGGTCGAAAAATCAATGCTGCCGGTCAGATCCGCGATATCCTGCGATTTCGGATCCGACGGGCTGAATGTGCCGATCCCCGTGCGCTTGTCTTCGGAAAAAAAGACCCTTTCAACGAGCACGTCTTCAATCCTTCCGCCATACTCTTCCTCTAGCCGCAGCATATTCAAAGGGGACAAATTACCTTCAATCCGGATGCCGTATTCCCCGTAAAAATCCGCCCGCAAATGTTGCGGAATCAAGTGGAGCGGATCTTCATGCATCGGGCAGCCTTTGATGGCAAAAACAGCACCCTGTTCAGTCCGCGAATACGCTTCAAGGCCCCGTTTTAACATCGTCACAAGCGTGGATTTCCCGCCGCTTACAGGTCCCATCAATAATAAAATCCGTTTTCTGACATCCAGCCTTTTCGCAGCCGGGTGGAAATATTCTTCCACCAATTTTTCAAGCGCCTCTTCCAAACCGAATAATTGATGGCTGAAAAAACGGTATTTTTTTACTCCGTCTACTTCCTCCACACCGGCATCCTTAATCATATTGTAAACTCGGGAATGAGCGGATTGTGCAACCCATGGCTTTTCTTTCAGCAAGTCAAGATAATCCCTGAACGTTCCTTCCCATCTCAGTTTTTCCTCTTCTTCACGGTAGTTTGTGAGTTTCCTCAGAATATCCATTTCGTACCTCCCCTTAGTCTTGTTGAAGAGACGTTTATATAATCTATGCCCCCAAGCGAGGGAACATGATAAAAAGAGACAACCTCATTCGGAGCGGGAGGACATCGGATGGCGGCGAAAGACAGAGATGGGAAAACTTGGTTTAGAGCCGGTGGATCCTGATGAAACCGATACGTTCAAAAATTGAAAATAGGTGCATCTTTCAGTGAAATGGGCTATAATGGGGTTCAAAGAAGGAAAAACAGGGGGAATGTCCAATTGAAAACGTTCCTTATTATATTGGTAGCGATTTCATTCCTGTCTGCCATTTTTACGGCCGGATACGAAGAAAAAGGGGAAAACTTTCGCGAGCAAGAACCGGAGTATTAAGTGCAAGCTTAACGTTCGAAAGATTTTTTTGTATCGGGCATCTTCCATGGGCAAAAGGCCGGATGTTCCCGAACCATTTTCGGCATTGGAGCTTTTCCGCAAACGAAAGGCCGGGAGATAAACCAGCCCGGCCCTTTGTCATTTTAATCCCGGATAATGCTGCTGCCGCAATGCTTCATACACAAGGATGGCGGCAGTATTGGAAAGGTTAAGCGACCGCACTTTGTCTGTCATCGGGATACGCAGGCAGCGGTCCTTATTTTTTTCAATCAAGTCATTCGGCAGCCCCGAGGTTTCCCGGCCGAACATGAAATATAAATTTTTGTCCGGATCGCTGAAGTCAAAATCCGTAAACGGCTTTTCGCCAAACGTCTCAATGTAGTAAATCTCGCCGTCCGCATTTTTTTCAAAAAATTCTTCCAGTGAATCATAATAGACAATATTCACATGCTTCCAATAATCCAGCCCGGCTCTTTTCAGCATTTTATCATCCGTTGAAAAGCCGAGCGGGCGGATCAGATGGAGCGTTGTCCCGGTCCCCGCGCAAGTGCGTGCAATATTGCCTGTGTTGGCGGGAATTTCCGGCTGGTACAATACAACATGCAAGCTCAACATTTGTCACCTCGGGACTTATTATAACACGTTTCTCAACTGTCATCTTCAATGGTAAAAAACTTGTACCGGATATTCGGCGTATAGGCGGAAGAGTCTTCATATGTCCAGTACCGTTTGCGGCTATTGGTCGTATGGGCATTCACAAGCGGCATGCCGTAATAATCATAGCCTGTGACAATGAGCGTATGGTCAAACCGGCCGTCCCCCTGGAAATCGATACAAATAACGTCGCCGTACTTCAGCTCCTGCGGGGACGAAACTTCCTTTGCGCGCAAACCGGTTTTAGAATACTGCAGGTATGTCTTAAACGAGTGCGCAACCGTCCAGCTGTAACTCCAATTATTGTGCATCATCCACCAGCCCTTTGCCCTGTCCGGGTATCCGCGCATCGGTGCCCCGCCGGCGTGAAGGCATTGCGAGATAAAGTTCGTGCAGTCATCCGTGAACGATTTGTAAGTCGGATTAAAACGGTTCCACCACTTTTCCGCATACTGGACAGCTTTCATGCGGTCATACACATATGCGATCCGTTCGCCGCCGGATGAAACAGCTTTCTGCTCTTTATCATCCGGCTGAGGGCCGCGCCATTCCGGAATATCCGGCACAAGTTCTTCATCTTCATAAAGCCTTCCATCATAAAAAGATGCTTTTCTTTCCTCCACTGCTTCTTCGATGTAAAAAGCCGCTTTTTGTTTGATCATATATTGCATGTGCACCGTATAATAAAGAAAGTTGTGGCTTCCCTCCTGGTCAGCCCGGGTTACTTTTGCTTCCGCTTTCACCTTTACAATCCGGGCATCCCGATTTGAAAGCCCCGTCTTTTTTCGTTCAATGTCTTCAAATTCCCGCTCTGTTCCACGCCCGGTAAAGTGGGCAAGCCTGTTTTCAAGATGTGCCTGGATTTGTTCTTTCAATCAGAAAACCCCCTCTCTTCATCACTATATGATGAAAAAACGGGGGAAATTAGTTTGAAAGCGCAATGGCTCTTTTGTTTTGCTGAAAATTTGCGTTGGCTCTGCTTTTGGCACATAAAAAGCGGCAGCCGAAGGAACGGTCCCCGGGCTTTCTTAACGCAGCAACGGATTTTCACCCGCATCCACCAAAAGAAACAGCATCACTGTCTATCCTAAAAATATGCGCCGGCTGGTTTTTATTCTCCTGCTGGTGCCGCGTTCACTGCGGCATGGGCTATTCGAAAAAGGCAAGGCCTTTTTCGATTTCATTGCGGGCATCCGGATCTTCTTCCTGTTCGCGTGCGGAAAGAAGTGCCGCTTTTGCTTCTTCCCCGCCGATTTTCCCAAGCGCCCAGCCAGCCGTCCCGCGAATAACCGGGCGCGGATCTTCCTGCAAAATCCGGATCAGTTCCGGTACCGCGCTTTCTTCCTTAAAATGGGCGAGCGCGATTATCGCATTTCGCTGGATCGGCTTTTTCCCGCGCCACGATCCTGCCATATGACCGAACCGTTCTTTAAACGCGCGGTTGCTGAGGCGGAGAATCGGTTCCAGAAGAGGTTTGGCCGTTTCCGGTTCCGGCTCCATTTCCTCATGAAAATGAAAATCCATCCCTTTGTTTTTCGGACAGATGGTCTGGCACGAATCACAACCGTACACGCGGTTGCCGATCTTCCCTTTAAACTCATCCGGCAGGTAATCTTTTGTCTGCGTTAAAAAGCTGATGCACCGTTTCGCATTGAGCTGCCCGGCAGAAACAAGCGCGCCGGTCGGGCAGACGTCCAGGCATTTCCGGCAGTCCCCGCACTGGTCCTCGACAGGCGTATCCGGTTCAAACGGAATATTGGTAATCATTTCGCCTAAGTACACATAGGAACCAAATTCCGGTGTGATGATCGAACAATTTTTTCCGCTCCAGCCTATGCCGGCCCTCTCGGCTACCGCCCGGTCGGAGAGTTCCCCTGTATCGACCATTGATTTGCAGCGGGCTCCTTCCACTTTTTCTTTAAGAAAATCTTCCAGTTTCGAAAGCTTGTCCCTTAAAATGGTGTGATAGTCCTCCCCCCATGAAGCCCGGCAAAAGATCCCACGGCGTGCGCCTTTTTTCCCTTTCGGCGGATCTTTGATTTTTGACGGATAGGCGAGCGCAACGGCAATAATCGACTGGGGCGAATCAAAAATCAAAGAAGGATTCACCCTTTTTTCAATATCTTTTTCCTCAAAACCGGACTGGTAGCCGAGTTCCTGCTGGCGGATAAGGCGCTGCTTCAGCTCCGTAAACGGATCCGGAGAGGCAAAACCGATTTTATCGATCCCGATCTTTTTGCTGAAGGCAATGATTTCTTTTTTCAATTCGGCCGTATCCATAATTCACCTCCCAAAAAACAAACAATCTATATAAAAAACAAATAAGTATTGCTGCTTGTTGCCCATTGTAAAAAGCGCCATCATGCAAATGTAAAAATGATGGTCACAACAAAAACGCAGGTATCCTCCCCCGCTTTCCGGGTGAAACACTGCGCTCTTTCTTGCATACATCAAAACGATATGAACATTATATTAAAGACATCCGCTTCTGTAAAGGCGCCCGTTCAAACGCGGGATCCGATCTAAAAACCGTTGGCCCTTGTTACATTTTCCGCCAACAGGGTAATGCTATAGAAAGTAAACGGAAAGGGGGGTGGAAATTGTTCGGCGAAATCATAAAACTTACGCTCGGTTTTTTTGCAGTGATGAATCCGATCGGGAATATTCCGATCTTCATTTCATTAACTGGCGGATATTCCTTAAAGGATAAACGGAAAACCGCCCGCAAAGCGGTCATTGTTTCTTTTATCATATTAACGGTTTTTCTTTTGATTGGAAAATTATTGTTCGAGGTCTTCGGAATTACGATTCATGCGTTTCGCGTTGCAGGGGGGATATTAATCTTCGGGATTGCCTACAGCCTGCTGCACGCTAAAAATGCAAGATCGCAAAGCCCGCATCCGAATGAGCGGAAAGAAGTCGAAGCGCGAGATGACATTTCCGTTACACCGCTTGCCCTTCCGATCCTGGCCGGGCCCGGGACGATCGCAACCGTCATGGCGCAAACGTCTTCCCATTCCCTGCCAAATTTGGCAAGTGTTTTAGTCGGCTATACGATTGTGCTTGCTTTAACCTTTGTATTGTTTTATTATTCATCTTCGATTATTTCCAAACTCGGGCAAAGCGGCCTTAACATTATAACGAGGCTGATGGGGCTGATTCTTGCCGTCATGGCGGTTCAAATGATCGCAAGCGGCATCCACGGCCTGTTCCCGAAGCTGTAAAACAGTCCGCTTCCTTATACGGAACATACGGATATCCGAAAGCCCTGTTCCGGTCCCGGGTGGTAAAAAATCTGGTCCATGGAAATTCGAAATACACGGCACAATATCCATACAAACGGGTATTGTGAACTACCCTCCACTTATCAACCTTACGGTTTGATTGAAGTGGGGGCTTCTCGACTTATCGTTGCTTTTACTAGCCAACGAAAAAAAAGAAAATGGGATTCCAACTAGAACAGCCGCAATCTTAGAATTGTTGAGAAAAGGATTGGAAAAATAACTTTGGCTAAAGCCAACCGAAATTCATCTCCCACCTACCCATTGGTGCTATTCGCACCTTCACATTCCTTGAGGATGGGAGACTTCTTTCGGAAAGCCGTTAAAATCCAGTTCCTTTCCCATGGGTTGAAAAAACCGGTACCATATTCGGTAACAGCAGGTATTCCGCAAGCAAGAATTTAAAAATACAGCATAATCCCCAGGAACATACGGGGATCTGAAAGCCCCGTTCCTTTCCTCCGGGTTAAAAAAAGCCGGTGCCATGTGCCGGCACCGGCTTTTTTCAGCCCTGAAAGGCTTTGGTTAAGACCGGAACAATTTGTTTTTTCCGCGATACAACGCCTTTTAAAGTGGCCGTGTGGTTTTCCAGCTTGACATGAAAGGCTTTTTCCACAATATCCGCCGATTTGCCGAGTGCAAGCGCGGCGGAATCGTTTGTTAAAATATCTGTTACAACAAACAGGAACAAATCAAGCCCTCTGTCTGCAATCTGCGCCTGGATCGCCTGTTCAATCTCCGCCTGTTTCACGAGCACGTCATTTGTATCAACGGCATTTACCTGGGCGATCATCACTTTATGGCCGGCCATATCAAATTCTTTGGAGTCAAGGGTAATCAGCTGTTCCACCGTTTTGTCACTTAAATCCGCGCCGGCTTTCAGCATTTCAAGGCCGTATGTATCTGCATCCACACCGGCAATTTCAGCCAGTTCTTTCGCCGCCTTCACATCTTCTTCCGTGCAAGTCGGGGATTTGAACAAAAGCGAGTCGGAGATGATCGCAGAAAGCATTAATCCGGCTGTTTCTTTGCTGATTTCCACACCGTTCTCTTTGTAAAGTTTCTTTAGAATGGTTGCTGTGCAGCCGACCGGTTCCGCACGGTAATAGAGCGGGTCGCTCGTTTCAAAATTGGCGATGCGATGGTGGTCAATGACTTCAAGGATACGCACGCTGCCAATGTCGTCCGCGCTTTGCTGGCGTTCATTATGGTCTACGAGAATGACATTTTCCACTTCGTTTGCAACCGTTTGGACAAGGCGCGGGGCTTCCCTGTGGAATGTTTCCAATACGAATTTCGTTTCATTGCTCAATTCTCCTAACCGGACCGCCTCCGCATCAACACCTAATTTTGTTTTTAACTCTGCATACGCAATCGCTGAACAAATCGCATCCGTATCCGGGTTTTTATGGCCGAAAACAAGTACTTTTTCCATTTCTTTACTCCTTTTCTTAAAAAATATGACGGAAATCTGGCATAGACATTTCTATTATAAAACATTTCGGGAAAATTTTTAAACATTGTCCGCCGGATGGATGAGAAAAAATCGTAACGATCCGCTTTTGCCCGTCATACGATATACCGGTTGAAAGTGAGGAGGGAATCCAATGTTTGTCCATCCGTTTGATAATCATGCCGGTTTGAGAAACACACAGCCTGACGCCGGGAACCAGCAGGCAGTATGGCTCGCCCATCTGATCCGGGCAATAAATGGCGAATACAGCGCCATCGCCTGCTACGAGCAAATCGCAAGAAGAGCCCCGTCGGCTGAAGCCCGGAACATCATTATGGAAATCCGGGATGATGAGATCCGCCATTTCCAGACATTTTCGCAGTTTTACACGAACCTCACAGGCAGAAGGCCACAGCCGCAAATCAGCGAAGCCTGCCCTTCCACTTACAAAGGAGGGCTTGAATTTGCCGTGGAAGACGAACAAAATACGGTCGATTTTTACAGGGAATTGGCGCGTTCCGCAAATAACCCTGCCATGGAGCAGGCGTTTCTTAAAGCGGCGGAAGACGAACAGCATCACGCCGTCTGGTTTCTTTATCTGCTCATCAATATCCGCTGACCGTCCGCTCAAACATCTTGAAAAACTGCCGGCTTTTTTTCAAGCCGGTTCTGCTTTATCCCCCCTTTCTGCCGCTAACCCATTTTACGATACAAAGCCTTTTTTCTGGATATTTTTTACCCCTTTGTTTACAACACAAAATGCTGGATAAAGCATAGGCATAGACTGCAAAAATCATGAAAGGGAGTTGGCAACATGAGAAAATACATCAAATGGCTGGCCGTGTTCAGCTTGCTGTTTGCTTTAACGGCATGCGGAAAAAATTCGGACAACCAGCAGGCTTCAAAATCCAATGACTTATACGGCCAGATCAAATCAAAAGGCGTCCTTTTGATCGGAACAGAAGGAACGTACCCGCCATTTTCTTTCCATAAAAACGGGAAATTAACAGGCTATGATATCGATGTGGCGAAAGAAGTCGCAAAACGGCTCGGATTAAAAGCCGAATTTAAAGAAACCCAGTGGGATGCCATGTTTGCCGGGCTCAATTCCAAACGGTTTGATATGATCGCAAACCAGGTCGGGATCCGCGCAGACCGCCAGAAAAAATATGACTTATCAACACCCTATACGATTTCAAAAGCCGTTGTCCTTGTCCGCAAAGACAACACGAACATCAAGTCCTTCGCTGATTTAAAAGGCAAAAAATCAGCCCAGTCGCTTACAAGTAACTATGCTGATATTGCCAAGAAAAATGGCGCCAATATCGTAAGTGTGGAAGGTTTTTACCAAGCGGTCCAGCTTTTGACTTCAAACCGTGTGGATGCCACCGTCAATGATTCCCTGACCTATCTGGACTACAAAAAACAAAAACCGAATGCTGCCATTAAAGTTGCCGCTACAGCAAACGAGGCAAGCAAATCCGCTTTTTTGTTCCGGAAACATTCAGGGAAACTGACAGACAAAGTAAATGATGCTTTGAAAGATATGAAAAAAGACGGCACGTTAACAAAAATTTCAAAGAAATGGTTTGGTGAAGATGTTTCCCAATAACCTTGCGTTTATCAGCAGCGACCAGCTGCATTTGGTGCAAAGTTCCCTTCTGTCGATGCTGAAGGGAGCTTTGCATTATACGATTCCATTAACGATCATCACTTTCTGTATCGGTCTTGTGCTGGCACTCGCCACGGCGCTGGCACGGATTTCCGGCATTAAAATACTGGAATGGATTGCCCGAATCTATGTCTCAGCAATCCGCGGAACCCCGTTGCTTGTGCAATTATTTATCATTTTTTACGGGCTGCCGTCTGTGCATGTTACCATTGGTTCTTTTCCGGCCGCCATTATCGGCTTTTCGCTCAATGTCGGCGCATATGCATCAGAAGTGATCAGGGCAGCGATTTTATCGATTCCAAAGGAGCAATGGGAAGCAGCGTATTCGATCGGGATGAACTATGCGCAGGCTTTAAGAAGAATTGTGCTCCCGCAGGCTGTCCGCGTATCGGTGCCGCCGCTTTCCAATACGTTTATCAGCCTTGTAAAAGATACATCTCTTGCTTCCTTAATTTTGGTGGCCGATCTGTTCCGTAAAGCACAGGAAATTGCCTCCACCACCCTATCAATATATGCTGCTGTATGTCGAAGCCGCCTTTTTGTACTGAGTGATTTGTTTGATTCTCTCAATAATCCAGCAAAAATTGGAAGGCCGTTTTGATAAATACATCAGCAAGTAAGGAGGGACCTGTATGATTCGAATAGAAGGGTTACATAAACAATTCGGCAACCTTGAAGTGCTGAAAGGCATTGACTTAACCATTGAAAAAGGGAAAGTGATCGTCATCATCGGCCCGTCCGGTTCCGGCAAAACCACGCTGCTCCGCTGTATGAATGCCCTTGAAATTCCAAATCAAGGCAGGATACAGATCGATGATGTATCCGTTGACTTTTCCCAGCATCCCGGTAAAAAAGAACTCGCAGCTTTGCGGCAAAAATCCGGCATGGTTTTCCAACAGTACAATCTTTTCCCGCATAAAACGGTTCTCGAAAACGTGATTGAGGGGCCGGTCATTGTAAAAAAGGAAAACCGCCAGGATGCAGTAAAAAAAGCGGAAATGCTGCTGGAAAAGGTGGGCCTGCTTGATAAAAAAGAGGCGTATCCAGCAAGCCTTTCCGGCGGCCAGCAGCAGCGCGCCGGGATTGCGAGAGCGCTTGCAATGGAGCCGGAAGTGATGCTGTTTGACGAACCGACATCCGCACTGGATCCGGAACTGGTAAGCGGCGTGCTGAATGTGATGAAGGAGCTTGCTGAAGAAGGCATGACAATGGCCGTTGTGACACACGAAATGCGGTTTGCCCGCGAAGTTGCGGACAAGGTGATATTTATGGATGGCGGCGTCATCCTGGAGCAAGGCAAACCGGAAGAAGTGTTCCATCATCCAAAAAACGCACGGACCAAGCAATTCCTGCAGCTGATCCAAAGCTGACGGGCCGGAGCGGTTAATCCCATATTAAAAAGAGCTGCCTGAATAAAAGGCAGCTCTTTTTAATATTACTTGATTTTTTCAGCAGAAAAAGGGGATACGGTGTGTGTGTCCACAACAGCAACCGGCACCTTTTCTTTTTTCTTTGACGTTAAGAAGGCGTACATGGCACCGACAAAGACGCCGCCGCCAATCATATTTCCGAGCGTTACCACGCCGAGGTTGTGCAAAATGCCAACGAGTGTAATCGTATCCGGGTGCGGGGCAGCAAGTGCGAGCGCGAACAGCACCATATTGGCAATGCTGTGTTCGTAGCCTGAAATGACGAAGCCAAACACGAGCAGCATCATCGAAGCGATTTTAGCCCCGTCCCCCTTTACGTTTATCGGAACCCAGAACCCTAAACAAACAAGCCAGTTACAAAGGATCGAACGGAAAAACATTTGGGCTGTTGTCAGGCTGATTTTTCCGCCCACAACCGACATTAAAAACTGGCTGTTATCCGAATCCGCATAGAGTCCGCTGTAATGGATAAACAGCGCGAAAATCGCCGCCCCCATCAAATTTCCGGCATACGTTGCCACCCAGTTTGTGAGCGCATCTTTCCAAGTTGTCGCTTTTTTTACCGTGCTCATCGTCATCATCATCGTATTGCCGGTAAATAGCTCGCCGCCGCCAAACATAATAAGCACGAGCGCTGCACCGAAAAATATGGAAGCCATAAAGGAAGTAACCGGAGACTTCGCATCAAAAAATGGCTCGGCAAGACGGTAACAAATAATAATGGCAAAACCGATAAACATACTTGCCAACACTGCTTTTGTCACATAACGAAGCAGGGATTCTTCCAGATATTTTTTCTTATTTAACGCCATTTGAACAACAGATTCAACGGCCTCGTACATAAACACCATCTCCAACTGAAAAATGTTAAATTGTGAAAAACATCACAAACAACTGCCTTTCTATCATATCCCCTTTTTCCCTGTTTGTGTTTGTATATATTTTGAACGTTTATGAAGCGATTACACAGGAAGGGGCTTTTGACAGCTATCATTACTGGTGTTCATTGGCTGCCAGTGCCTTATCAATTTGATCAGGGTTTTTTGGGGGCAAGTGAATGTAAATAATGGAATGGGAATATTGCTATTCAGTTATTTTTTGATGATCTATGTTATCATCAGCCTCCAGTCTCTTTTGAAAATGTTTTTAAATTCCCGCATTGCGTTTCTGATCGTCAATATTTATATCGTTTTTTCCTGCATTTCAATTAGTGAAAAAGGGCTGCCAAAGTATATTTATTATTTATCCCTTAGTAATTACGGAATGGGTTTCAAACAAAATTTAGGCAAAGTGAATAGCTTATATACAGACGATTTAAATATTCATTACAGTATATTTATTTTACTCGTTTTAGAAGTTGCCATTCTAATTGCATCAGCGCTTAAAGTTAAAAAAATGGATGTCATATAGGGGGGAATACCATGATCCAGCTTATAAATGTAAGCAAAAAATTCAAGCTTACACGAAAAATATACCGCAACCGTTTTCATCTGGCTGTGTCGATTTTGTGAAATATTGAGCATGTTACCAAATCACAAACTCTCCTCAAGAAAAATAATCATATGAAAAACTGATCAATTTGTGTTATAACACGCTTTCATCGCATTTTTCTATTATATATATACGGCCAAATGTTTTGAACATTCTTTGACAACTGCATTTTCCGGCCCTAAAATGTGAACGCTATCACTATCTTTTTAAAATCGCCCGTGCTAAAATGAAAGCGTAATAAGAAATGTTCACTATTTAACAAACAAACATCCAATTCTGAAGGCAGCTCATTAATAGGCTTAAAGGAGGCCAATTTAAAATGACTGAACAATTGCTGACAAAAGCACCGCTCTCCAAAAAACAATGGGAAGGCTTTAAAGGAGGAAACTGGCAAAAAGAAATCGACGTAAGGGACTTTATTTTGAAAAATGTAACCCCTTACGAAGGCGATGAAAGCTTCCTTGCCGGTCCGACTGAAGCCACTTTAAAATTATGGGACCAGGTCATGGAACTGTCGAAACAGGAACGCGAAAAAGGTGGCGTCCTGGATATGGATACGAAAATTGTATCCACCATTACATCGCATGGCCCGGGGTATTTAAACAAAGAACTTGAAAAAATTGTCGGTTTCCAAACCGATAAACCGTTCAAACGTTCGATGATGCCGTTTGGCGGAATCCGGATGGCAGAAAGCGCCTTAAAATCTTACGGATATGAAATTGATCCGGAAATCAAACATATTTTTACAGAATGGCGGAAAACCCATAACCAGGGTGTATTCGATGCCTACACGCCGGAAATCAAAGCTGCACGGCATGCCGGCATTGTAACCGGCCTTCCGGATGCTTACGGTCGCGGCCGCATTATCGGCGACTACCGGCGCGTTGCACTTTACGGGGTAGATTATTTAATTGAACAAAAGAAAAAAGATCTTGACTTAATCGGCTGCGGCTTGATGACAGAAGAAGTCATCCGCGAACGCGAAGAACATTCGGAACAAATCCGCGCATTGCAGGAATTGAAACAAATGGCACAAAGCTACGGATTCGATATTTCCGAACCGGCTTCAAACGCACGAGAAGCTTTCCAATGGCTGTATTTCGCGTATCTGGCTGCCATTAAGGAACAAAACGGCGCGGCCATGAGCCTTGGGCGCACATCCTCTTTCCTTGACATTTATATTGAAAGAGATTTGAAAAACGGCGTCTTGACTGAACGGGAAGCACAAGAACTCGTCGACCACTTTGTCATGAAACTCCGCCTCGTCAAATTTGCACGGACGGAAGAATATAATGAACTGTTCAGCGGCGACCCGACATGGGTAACAGAATCGATCGGCGGTATGGCTTTGGACGGCCGTACGCTCGTTACGAAAAACTCGTTCCGCTTCCTGAACACGCTCGACAACCTCGGCCCTGCGCCGGAACCGAACCTGACCGTGCTCTGGTCGACGAAACTGCCGGATAAATGGAAACAATATTGCGCGAAAATGTCGATCAAGACGAGCGCCATCCAGTACGAAAACGACGACTTAATGCGTGAAGAATACGGCGATGATTACGGCATTGCCTGCTGTGTATCGGCGATGCGGATCGGCAAACAAATGCAATTCTTCGGCGCCCGTGCCAACCTGGCAAAAGCTTTGCTGTATGCGATTAACGGCGGCGTTGATGAACGGTATAAAATGCAAGTCGCACCTCCGTTCCAGCCGATCACATCGGAATATCTCAATTACGATGAAGTCATGGAAAAATACGACCGGATGCTTGACTGGCTTGCAGGCGTTTATATCAATGCTTTGAACATCATCCATTATATGCATGACAAATACAGCTACGAACGGCTTGAAATGGCATTGCATGATCGCAATGTACTGCGCACGATGGCTTGCGGCGTTGCCGGCTTGTCTGTTGCGGCCGACTCTCTAAGCGCTATCAAATACGCGAAAGTAAAAGTCATCCGTGACGAAGACGGCCTTGCCATTGACTATGAAGTCGAAGGCGATTACCCGAAATACGGCAACAACGATGACCGTGTCGACCAAATTGCCGTCAATCTCGTCAAATCGTTTATGCAAAAACTGCAAAAATATCCGACTTACCGGAACGCTGTCCATACTTCTTCGATCTTGACGATTACATCGAATGTTGTATACGGCAAGAAAACAGGAAGCACTCCGGACGGCCGGAAAGCAGGCGAACCGTTCGCACCTGGTGCAAACCCGATGCATGGCCGCGATTCGCACGGCGCAGTCGCATCGTTGACATCTGTTGCGAAACTGCCTTATAAATATTCGCTTGACGGCATTTCCAACACTTTCTCGATTGTCCCGGAAGCGCTCGGACACGAAGAAGAAACGCAGGTCTCCAACCTGGACGGCATGCTGGATGGCTATATGGCGAAAAAAGCGCACCACTTAAACGTCAACGTCCTGCATCGCGAAACATTGCTGGATGCGATGGATCATCCGGAAAAATATCCGCAATTGACGATCCGTGTATCGGGATATGCGGTAAACTTCATCAAATTGACAAGGGAACAACAGCTTGAAGTCATTAACCGGACGTTCCATGAAATGATGTAAACTGATTCGGGCGGCATGCGCCTGCATGCCCCCTCCCCCCCTATTTAACACTTAACTTATGGGGAATCTATATAGAAGGATTTGATTGAGATGAACATGACAACGCGCATTCATTCCACTGAATCATTTGGCACGGTCGATGGGCCCGGCATCCGCTATGTCGTATTTACGCAAGGCTGCCCGCTGCGCTGCAAATTTTGCCATAACCCGGATACGTGGAAAATCAATGAAGGCAATGAAATGAGCGTCGAAGAGATTATGAGCGATGTGCGCGATTACCTGCCTTTTATTGAAGCTTCCCACGGCGGCATTACAGTGAGCGGCGGCGAACCGCTTTTGCACCTCGATTTTCTGATCGAATTGTTTAAAGCGTGCAAAGAAATTGGCGTCCATACTGCCATTGACACAGCAGGCGGATGTTTCTCGCGCAGTTCCCGGTTTATGGAAAAACTGGATGAATTGATGAAATATACAAATCTTGTATTATTGGACATCAAGCATATTGACCCGGAAAAGCATAAATGGCTCACCGGCATGTCAAATGAGCATATTCTCGATTTCGCCGGGTATCTCGCTGACAAGCATATTCCAGTCTGGATCCGCCATGTGCTCGTTCCCGGCGTCGATTCTGAAGAAGATTTGCAAAAAACATCTGATTTTATCCATTCGCTGCCAAACGTCGAAAAAATCGAAATCCTTCCGTACCATAAGTTAGGCGTCTACAAATACGAGGCGCTCGGCATCGACTATCCCCTCAAAGGTGTCGAACCGCCGACAAAAGAACAAGTTGCACATGCAGAACAGATTTTGAAAAGGGAATTGCAGTAAAAAAGTGCCGGCTGCCCGCCGGCGCTTTTTTTATTCTTCCTAAAGAACGATACAACGTTCAGAAAGCGTGGAAAAGTGTTCGCCTTCTGTCTATCCTAAAAAATTGCCCGAATTTTTCATCCTTCTGCTGGTGCTGCATGCATGCGGCAAGATAGCGGCAAAAATATCCGGCGCCTTCCTTCGCTTTAAGCACGCCTGCGCTAAGCTTCGCTGATGATACGCTACCGCCCGCGCGCAACGGCTGCAGCACCATGCTGCAAAAGTGCATCATCCCAAATTTCCAGGATTGCCTCCGGAGAAAGCTTTTCCCAATTGCAACAGTTCCTGCGCAAGCTTTCGGATGCGTGCCTGGATATCGGCATTGATGATTTCATTGTCCTCATTAAAATCATCATTGTGGATAAAAACATTGCGGACCGCACAGGTGGCCTTTAAAAAGGTTAACACCGGTTTCAGCTGGTATTCAGCAACAAGAAAATGTTTGTCCGAGCCGCCGTTCATCACAATGCCGCATACTTTGGACTGAAAAGCATCGCGGTGCAAATGGTCGAGCAAATTTTTCAAAGCGCCTGTAATGGACGCCTGATAAATTGGCGAGCCAAAAACAAGGATATCCGCTTCAAGCATTTTATTAACGGCCGCAATCGTATCATCATTGTAATAAGAAAGTGGAAACCCTCTTGCAAACTCCACTTCATAATCTTTTAAATCGAGCAGTTCAGTTTCCGCTTCCGGATCTTCCGCTTTAATTGCCATAAGCACCTCATATACACCAATGGAGGTCTTCTCACCGGTAAGCGAGCCGGATATACCTAAAATTTTCACCGTTTCCACTTCCTGATGTCATTTGAAATTTTCCTTAATATATGCCGCTTCTTCAGAAGGCGTCAGCCGCCGCTCCGCTTTTCCGATGTTGCCTTTCTGGTAGGCCCAAATCTCATTATGGGCCTTCACCGCATTGCTGAAATCGCCTTTTTTCCACGGTTTTAATATACCGAGCAGCATATCCTGCAGTTCTGTATCCGCAAAAGTTTGATTGCTAATTGCCGAATACAGGGCGTCCACCTTTTCTTTTGTGATTTCGGAAGCTCCCCATTTTTCATTTGCCGCCACTTTTTGATGCGTCATATTATGTACTTCCTGCACCAATGCTTCTTCGCTCATGCTTTTGTATGCCGAAAGTTTGCGCTCAGGCGTCTTCTGGCAGAAGCTTTCCTGTATAACCGCTTTTGCAGCCGTCTCTTCCTCTGCAGCCGGTTTTTTCGAAGGTGCTGCCTCCGTTGCAATCGCTTCTCCTTTGTTAAAGTAAAAATAAGTGACACCTGCAATAAACATAAACACAGCAATCCCCATCCCAACGACAAACCGTTGAAACACAGCATCTCCCCCTTTGCTTATCATACGAAATTCGTGCTGCCCCGTAAAAAATCCTGCTTTATCATTGTATTAATGCAGCGAAAAAATTTTACCGGAAATTGGCGGAATTCCGTTTTTCTTAATAAACATCCCGTTTTGTAAACACAACAAAAGAAACCACGAGCGAGAGAAAAAGCCACACAAGCAGCACAGCAACCGAAAATCCGAGCGTCATGCCTGCAACAGGCGGGCTTGTACCATTGAGATAATTTGTCAGCTGCAAATTCACCATAAACAAATATTTTGCGCTTGGCCATGCCGATACCATATTGGTCAAAATGGCGCCGGCAATCAATGAGGACAGCATAATCCCCATTACGGCGGCCGTGCTGCGCAACAAGACAGAAAGCATAAATGTGAGGCTGCCTGAAACGACGCCGACAAACCAGGCAAGGCCAAACGCCATGAGCAAATATTTCCATTGCGAAACAGCATGCACATGTGATGTAAGGAGCTCGTCCCCTTTTATCGTAAAACCGGTAAGTATGGGCATGTTCCAGCCGTGGTAGCCGAATACCAGTCCGGAAATACCATAGGTGAATACGGCAGTGCACAGCAAAATAAACGAAACGGACAGCAGCATGGCAATGTACTTGCTAAGCAGGATGCGCCATCTTTTCACAGGGCGCGTCAGCAATAATTTGATTGTCCCGCTGCCCGCCTCAGCAGACACGATATCGCTTGCCGCCACCATGACGAACAGCGGCAAAAGCATGCCGATCGCATTTTCAATAAATACCCGCATAAACGTCGGGGCACCCGGCGCGTTCGGATTGATGTTGTGGTTGAGATAATATTGTTCCTGACTCAATGTGATACGCAAATATTTTTTAAAATCATCAGAAAGGCTTGCCGATCCGAGCCGGTTTTGCGTATCGACAATTTGTTTCTGGAGCTTAACCCGCCAGTCGGTTGTCCCGATTTTTTCCTGCAGCGCTTTCGATTCTTTGTACTGCGCGTAGGTAAAAATGGGAACAAGGCAGGCGATAATCAAGATAATGACAAGAATCCGCTTTTTCTTCCAAAGCTTCAGCTGTTCATTGTATATGAGTTGGATCATTTTTTCCTGCCCCCTGTCAGTTCCAAAAACAAATCTTCAAGCGCCGGCAGCACGGCCTTCATTTCTTTCACCCGGACCCCGTTTTGAACGAGCATTTCGTTCCATAAAGCATTTTTTTCTTCATCATAAGGGGTATGTGTCAAGTTTTTCTCGACAAGGTTTAAATATCGGGTATTCCAAGACACTCTTTTTGTACACTTTCGGCTACCGTGCTTTACTTGCTCGGTGTAATTTTCGGAAAAGATGTAATATTTCCGTATAAAGATGGATAACGGGGATGTTGAGGCGCGCGAAATTCACTCGCTTTCCGCGGGCGGCCGGCGAGCCTCCTCGCTCGTACCTCGCTGCGGGGTCTCTCCTGGCTCGCTTTTCCCGCAGGAGTCTCGTAAATTTCGCGCGCCTCAACGATCAGTCCCCACTGAGCCAAGCTTAAAACGAAAGCTCTAATATTTTGCTTAAATGTCCCATTGCCGATGAACTGCTTGAATGCAGGGCAACTGATCCGTGCTTTACGCCCACTGACGGGCGTACAGGCTGCTTGAATAGTTGAGACATCCTGATGGATTGTTGCAAGCTCCGTTGCTTTCTCGCGCTTCTTGAACGGTGTTTCAGATAGGTTTCCTGCAATGTCCCGTTAAGCATGCCCTGTTTCACCTTTACCATGGCTTCGGCGCCAGCTTTACTCCAATGCATCCCCCTTTTCTTCATTCTGAATGAGATATGCCTTTGATTTGATTCCATTGCCCCCAGGCCTCTCGCACCTTCCGGTACGTTCTCTACCTTGTCCCTCCAGTCAAAAATGCGGTCCCAGTTTTTTAGGATGTACGAACGAAACTCCTTGACTTTCTTAAGGCTCTTTTCATCCGTCAATGTGCTTTCATGCGTATCCAAATACAATGTGAATTGGTCTAGGTCATGCGTTCTAATCGCTTTTCTAATTTGCTCTTTGATCTCGCTCTTTCCGCCCCCGAATGTCCTTACGATGGCTTGTGCAACGTGGTAGGTATCCAGCTGGTTGAGCACCGGAAATTCCGACTGTGAGAATGCTGTTTGAAACCGTTCAGCTGTGTACCCCGCACCTCCATCACTATTTGTAATGACACGAGCTTTTTCTAGGGAATAGGTGTTGGCTGCTACAGCTTGGACTTCATCCCAAAATGTCTGGATGGATTTCGTCGTCATGATAACAACGGGATGGTGTAGAGAGACTCTTTTGCCATTGGTTTCCCATCCTTCATAGAGAATGGCGTGGTGGACTTCCAAACCCTGTTTCTTTTCTAGTCCCCGGACGAATATACCATCAGCTTCGGAAAACAGGTAATCTACCTTCTTTCCCTCAGGTAGTGAATCAGCTATTTCTAGCTCTTCTACAAGTGCCTTGTCGGCTTCAGCTTGCGTTTTCCCTACGTGTTTCACCATGTTCCCTACAGTTGTGTGACTAAGGCTCACTGCTGTCCATTCTTTTAAAATATCAGCTACCTCCCGATAGGTGTTCTCACTTGCCAACTCTGCCACCTTTAACTCCACTAACGGGCTGTATCGTTGGTATGGTAAAAGCCCTAACCATTCATCCAGAGGATAATGTGAATTCCCTTTCTGGTCATGCATTAGTGAACGTTTAAAGGTCACATTTCCAAATAAAAACTGAATGCTTCTGTTATCACTCCGGCAGTACTCCCAGCCATCCTCCAGCTTTTTTTGCTTAATTGTTTTATCTAACGTCTCAAATATTTCCCCAACCCATTGCGTAAAGGCATTCTGGATCAGAATTTTAACTTGTTCTTCAAATTCAATAAGACTTTTTGTATCCTTTAATAATCTAGCAATTATTGATATAATATCCATAGGAAGACCTCTTTCTAAATGTATTCGCCCACAAGCGTACATTTAAATGATAGAGCGTCTTCCCATTTTTTTCCACCCATCTGCCCTTCGAGTAAAATTTTACACATACAAATTTGATTCCCCACAATTGGCAAGACTATGCTGATATACCCTTTGTCATTCCAGCCGTGTGTTTTCCATGGGAGATTTTTAAACCGGTTGAACGAGATTACTATACCCTTTTATACTTGCACTTAAAAAATGAAAGAGCACATAATCATTCTGATGAAATCCAGCCAGCACTATTTTCAATACCCGAGGAAGAAGATAAGTCTGCGTCTCCATTATTTCATCCCTCTCCCGCAGGGAGAAAACCACATCATTTCATGCCCTTTTTTCGTGCTTTTGAACGGGCCCCTTTACAATATATTGAAGTGATGGTTGAGAGTGTCTATTTACAAGTGAAATCAAACCCGCTATTTGCCGCCATGTGTGGTTTTACGGAGAAAATTCCGAGTTACCGTTCCTTTGCTCGCTTTGATCAAATCATGACAACAAATGATCTTTGGGAAAAAGCCCGGCTATTGGTGGTTGAATATAATACAGGGGAAGGCGTGGTTGAAACGGTTGAGGAAGCAGCCGCCGTGGATACATCACATATAGAGGCAGAAGCAACGTTGAATAAAACAAGAAAGACGTGTTCTTGCGAAGGGGATTGCGATTGCCCTAGAATTCTTACGGATGATAACGCGGGGGTAATGCGTAAAAGTACTGCAGTCTCCTATATTGCGCATAAATTATCAATGGTATGCGGGGTGAAATCCGGCTTGCCTTTGACGCGGGAAGTATTCAAAGGAAATACACCTGATGGGAAAACATTAGAAACGACATTGGAGACGTTTAAGGCGGAGAACCCCGAGATGGTTGAGCAGTTGGACTTTATCTTGGCAGATGGAATCTACCAAACGCCGGAAAATCAAAAAGTGACAAAGGATGTATTACAGGCGAAATTGGTGGCACCCATCAACCCACGGAACCGTAAAGATAAACCAACTGCCGCCCGGGGAATTGAAAAAATCAATCGGTATGGTATACCCGTCTGTATCAGTGAACATAAAATGGAACTTAGGGGATCAGATCGGGAAAAGGGGCAATATATTTACACTTGTCCTGTATTCCATCCAAATGCCAAACAAGAAGGACTCACCTGCCCGCTGGCGAATCACGTGGAATGTTGTAATAGAGCAGCACAAGGAAGAGTATTTCGGATAGACTTCGATCAAGCTCCTCAAGTAGATGTCGAGTTGCCCCAACATGGGCGTACATTTGAAATGTTATATAGTGCCAGAACGATCATCGAACGAATCTTTGGCATTCTAAAAGACGGATACAGTCTCCGTCGTGTTCACAAGCGTGGAAAACAGGCAGTTGAAGCGCATGTAGATCGATGTATGATATCTATGCATATCATGGCAAATATGGCGTACCATCAAACAGGAAAGGCCAATTGTGGATGGACACGCCATCGACTACAAAGAGCGAATTAAGTTATTCACAGGTGGATATGTGAATAAGTTCAATATAGCATCTCCTTTCCACAAAGGGCATTGAAAAAAACACCCATTTTGTGAAGGCAGGATACGTATGCCCTTTTTTGGAGAAAAATGCCCATTTTATTTCTGTTGAATTTGAAAATCTGGAAGAAAAGCAAAAAAAACGGGATCATTAATTTTCCAATGCCTCGTTTAAGGGGAATTTTTTATTTTGGCAGAGGCTCATAAGTAAATCGTAAATAAAGCCGCCAAGACAGCCATAACAAAGTAATCATTACTATCCATTTTCGTACCGTTTTTAACAAAAACACTTAAAGCCCAATGCAATATGGTTCCTTCAGCCGTCTTCGAAACGAATTTTTTGCCGATATTGTAATACAGCACTTTGAATAAGGCAAATGCAATTGAAAGGAACAAATAAAGCAAGATAAACTTACCAAAAAACAAAAGCATTGCCGTCACTCCTACATTTAGTATTCTTCAACCAATAACTTAATTTTATCAAAAATGTCTATAAGAGAAAAGGGGACATTTGTGATGGCTTTCGAAAATTTTTTCCACAAATTTTGTGCAGAGGTAAACAAAATTCTTGTTAACTTAAAGGTTTAAAGGATGTTTTCGACCCCCCGACCACCGGTATGCGCTCTTTTTTGTTCGTTCTACATATCTGGTTAAAAAAAAGATATCCGCGAGTCGTGTGCAGTTGGTGGGGAAAAGAGAAGAGTAAAAGAAAAAAGTTTTCAGCCTACCATCATGAGGTACCCTCCTTCAATCGTGTGAAGAAGGGGGCTGGGGCGCAAGATAAAAACACCCTCGCGCTGAAAATGGATGAACAGGGTGTTAAAGCTTCTTTAAACTAAGCTTGGAATTACGGCTGGTACAAAATGTCTGGGCTACACCTATAAAATATTCTGATTCACAATAATATGGTTCAACACCACTTTAGCTGTCGGGTTTGTGCTGATCGGTTCACTTGCTTCCATAAGCGTGCGACAAAACCGGATAAATTGTTCACTCTGCTGTAAGCAAAATTGGGTTAGTTGCAAAATATCTTGGTAGAGTGCTTGAGAAACTTGACCGTTTCAATATACCTTATCACGCGATGATGTGCCTTTGAAAAAGCGTTTTCCCATTCTTGTAATGCCTCCACATACTTTTGTTCGAGATTTCTAACAAGCTCCCGGATCACAATCGTATGTTCTTCTTCCTGGTGTTTCCAAAACTCAGCCTCATCCAGCACACGCAAAGGCATTTGATTCCCATAATAATAGTGCATAGCCGAATCCTCCATCGTATTCGTGTCTCAATTTATACATATTCAAAGGATTAAGTAGTAGAACATGATAAGGAGTATTGCTGCGTAATAACGCTCGATCCCCATGAGGCCGTACCGGTTGGACCATCTTTTCATTCACCATGTGCAAGACTACTTTTTCCCGGTAAGTGTCCGGACATTTTCTTTGATGGCCCATTGAACTTTTGCCCCAGCATACCCGCATAATCCGGAAAAACGAACGTTATAAAATGAAATAAAATTTTTCATGTCAAAATCAATTAGGATCAGGGCAGCTCTGAGGAGTAAAAATTTTTCGTGATAATTTAACTATTCCCCCCCAAAAATGCGGCTAAATATGTAATAATTTAAATAATTAGAGCTTGCTGGACGAATATTTTGGCATGGCTTAGTGACAAGTCGAATACAAGCTAAAATTTGATTCGTTCAGCAAGCCCTAATTAAACTTGGCTGTTTTGAGGGGGTTTTTATTTTGGTTACTAGAAAAGAAAAAAGAAATCGTGAAAAAGAAGCAAATTATTTTTTCGAGTTCCTTAAAATTCAGAAGCATTTTTTCAAAGACCTGATGAATAACCTAAAAAAGGTAGCAGACCACCGACATCAAAGCTATATCACTTATGGTCCAGAGGTCCTTTTATTTACGATGATGTTGAAAAATATGACCGGCCTAAAATCCATGAGAAACATGAGTGAGAGTTTTAATAAAGAAGAATGTATTAAAAATGTAGGGAAGGTGTTAGGCTTAGATTCTCTTGAAGAACTTCCACATTATGATACAATTAACGACTTTTTATCTGGCTTAGATGTAAATGAATTAGAAAAAATTAGAACGTATATGATTAAAGAATTATTGAAAAAAAGGTCTCTCGAGTCTTATCGAATTGAAGGAAAGTACTGGGGTGTCATCATTGATGGAACTGGATTACACACCTTTCATGAGAAACATTGTAAACACTGCCTGAGACGGGCATATACAAATAAAGAAACAGGAGAAACGAACGTACTTTATATGCACCATGTACTTGAAGCCAAGCTTGTCGTGGGGGATATGGTCTTCAGTATTGCCTCCGAATTTATCGAAAATGAATCAGAAAATGTTTCTAAGCAAGATTGTGAATTAAAAGCCTTCGACAGGCTGGCAAAGAAAATAAAAAAAATATTTAAAAGACTACCGATTTGTATCTTGGGAGATAGTCTCTATGCATGTGAAACGGTATTTAATCTGTGCAGGGCGCACAAATGGAAATATATATGCAGATTTAAGGAAGGGAGAATTAAAAGTATCTCGACGGAGTTTAAGGCAATAAAAGAGCTGGAACAAAGTAAGGATCAGAATTCATTAGTTTGGGTGAATGATATTGCCTACAAAGACAGAACGGTCAATCTGATGGAGGCCACAATGAAAACAGAGGATGGGAAATCGAAAGAGTATGTATTTATAACGGATATTAAAATCACGAAAAAGAACGTGGAACGACTCATCGCTGCAGGAAGAAGCCGCTGGAAGATTGAAAATCAAGGATTTAACGAACAAAAAAATAATCGTTACAATATAGAACATGCCAATAGCCAAAACTACACAGCCATGAAAAATCATTATTTATTAGTTCAAATAACAGATATTATTAGACAGCTGTTTGAAAAAGGTTCGTCAATCTTAAAAGCACTCAAAAAAACGGCAAAAGAAAAATCCTCAAATCTGTTGGAATCGTTTCGGACACGTATTTTAACAGACGAGGATTTCACCCATTTAAGTAAGCCAATACAAGTAAGGTTTACTTAATGGTTATATTATAGCAAAGGATGTGATGTAAAAAAAGGTTTTTTTGAAGTTATCCACAATTTTAAAAAAGAAATTTGCAAATTCGGCTCTTTTTGACTTTGAAAGCAGAAAAAATAGATGGAAAAATTTTCTAAATGTGGATAAGTCATTTTATCATAAAACATCTAAAAATTGATGAATTTACTCTTCAGAACTGTGATCGTGTCTTACATCTTGAAGATGGCAAGCTATTCTGGTAACATTAATAATCAGGGCTGTCAAGCAATCTTGGCGGTCCTCATTTTTTCAGATTTGACCTATCTTTTTTATAATTAAGGCAATAAACATAAGCAGGTGAAAACCTTGTCGATAAAGAAACGATTAATTTTTTCAAATATAGGGATGGTCGTTATTCCGATTATTGGTATCTTATTAGTAGAAATCATATTGGGATACTTTTTATTTGTGGTTTTTAACGGGAATCCCCACGGCACGGATTTAACCCTATTCATTAGTTTCCGATTTATTGCAATGGCCCTAATACTAGTCGTAACAAATGGATTACTAACTTATTATGTTTCCAAAAGCATTCTCATCCCCATCAAAAAACTGTCCATTGCGGCAAAGAAAATCAGTGAGGGTGATTTAGAATATAGTGTTGAATCCAATAAAAGGGATGAACTTGGTGAGCTTTGTAATACATTTGAAGGAATGCGTCTGAAACTTAAAGAAGCAAAGGATGCTCAGATACAATATGAACAAAATAGGCAGGAGCTAATTGCAAGTATTTCTCATGATTTGAAAACACCCTTAACCTCCATAAAGGGCTATATAAAAGGAATTCAGGATGGAGTGGCAAATACCCCGGAAAAGTTAGAGCGTTATCTGAACATCATTTATAAAACGGCAAATGATATGGATGGACTCATTGATGAATTATTTCTATATTCCAAGCTGGATTTACATCGACTACCATTCCATTATGAGGAGGTAGATCTGTACCCTTTTTTCGCCGATTTTGTTGATGAATTGGCATTCAACCTGGAAAAAGAACAAGGTACTGTAACCCTTATTGCAAATAAGAATGATTCCTATATAGTGAAAGCTGACAGAGATAAATTGAAACGTGCTGTTACAAACATTATCCAAAATAGCCTGAAATATATGGGGAAGAGTGATAAAAAGATCCAGGTACTGTTATTATCCAAGTCCAATGAGGTCATTGTAGAAATAAAGGATAATGGCATCGGCATAAGGAAAGAAGATATGCCCCATATTTTTGAAAGTTTTTACCGTATCGATACTTCGAGAAACTCTTCCACTGGCGGCAGTAGGAAAAGGGACAAGTATTTATTTCAAACTAAAAAAGGTGATGTAAATGCCAAAAATATTAATCATCGAGGATGAACGAATAATTGCAGAATTGGAACGGGATTATTTAGAGGTTAATGGGTTTGAAAGTGATATTGCTACAACTGGTGAAAAAGGATTAGAACTAGCAATGACGCAAACCTATAACCTTATTCTATTGAATTTAATGCTTCCTGGAATGGATGGATTCGAATTGTGCAAAAAGTTAAGAGAAACATTGGATATACCCATATTGATGGTAACAGCTAGAAAGGAAGATATAGACAAGATTAGGGGATTTGACCGAGGTGCTGATGATTATATCGTAAAGCCATTTAATCCGAATGAATTGGTAGCAAGGGTAAAAGCACATATTTCAAGATATGACCGTCTAATTCATCGTGAACATCAACAAGATGACCTCCAAATAAGCGGCCTTCTTATCCAAAGTGAATCAAGGCGGGTAATAGTAAATGGAGAAGAGAAAACATTGACCGCTAAAGAATTTGACTTACTACAATTTTTGGCGACAAACCCGAACATTGTATTCAGCAAAGAACATTTATTTGAGCGTATTTGGGGATATGACTCAATTGGAGATACCACAACAGTCACTGTTCATATTAGGAAAATCAGAGAAAAAATTGAGGAGGATCCTTCTAATCCAAAATTCATAGAGACTATTTGGGGTGTAGGTTATCGGTTTAAAAAATAGATTAGACCAGAACGCACCTAGGAAAGGATTGAAGAACGCTTGAAACCTTGTCGCATAAGGGGTGGGATCCTGGTTGTCCCTATTTAGGACACCATTTTATTTAGACAATCAATGGCCTCATTGATCAGACCCCTATAAGGCTGCGGTCCAAAATCAATTTGGATCGCAGCCGGTAGCCTTTAACCTAACAACTTATGATAAATCGATTTAGCCTCAGAAATATCCTTTGCTCCGTGAATCAAGACCCTGCCATCTTTAAAAATGATGATTCGGTGCGGACCTGTACGATAGGATAGAAGATAAGGATTTCGCTGAACAGTTCCCCCTTGGTTTGAAAGTATTCTTTCTAAGGTTTCTAAATCACGTGTGACCGGAGAGGGGGGGCGTATTTGAACAGTATCTCTTCCACATAGCATTGTCGTTTTTGTTTGGTTTTCAAATGTCAAAAACGGGTAGGAGCGGTTGTTTCCACAAGAAGGGCAATCTTCTTTCTTTAATTTGTCTACTTTTATTGTACGATGTTGATTTTTCCATAAATCAAACGAAACGAGTTTATTTCGCAATGATTCCAAGTCACCAACCAAAATTTTTAATGCCTCAGTGATTTGATTGGCAGCAACCATATTAACTGCCGGACCAATAATACCAGCAGTATCACAAGTTACCCCTCCAAGTGGTACTGTTTCTAACAAACAAGAAAGGCAGGGAGTCTTTTCAGGAATAATCGTATAGGAGACTCCATAGCTCCCGACGCAGGCACCGTAAATCCATGGCACTTTGTACTTCTGTGCTATGTCGTTTATCATCATTCTGGTTTCAAAGTTATCTGTCCCATCGATTATAAGGTCCGCTTTCTGTGCCCATTTCTCAAGTTCTAACACAGAAGCATCTGCGACGACTGCCTCGATGGACACGGAGGAGTTGATGGACGTTAAACGATTTTTGGCCGCAATTGCTTTTGGCAGTCTTTTTTCGGCGTCTTGTTCAGTATATAATTGCTGCCGCTGTAAATTTGACCACTCTACATAGTCCCGGTCCACAATCGTTAGTTGACCAATACCAGCACGTACAAGCGCTTCCGCATTTGCGGAACCAAGTGCCCCAGCTCCTATGATGAGGACATGTTTCGTTGAAATCTTTTCCTGCCCGTCTTTTCCGATTGGAAGGAAGAGCACTTGGCGTGAGTATCGATTATTCACCCGATGCTCATTCCTTCCATTGGACTGCTCGCAGCGGCATAGCGTTTTTTCTCGATACGGCCTGCTTCAAATCCTAACCGTCCAGCTTCGATTGCTAACCTCATGGCTTTTGCCATTTTAACAGGATCAGTTGCTAGTGACACCGCCGTATTTAATAAAACGCCATCGGCACCTAATTCCATTGCCAAAGCCGCATCGGCAGGCGAACCAATTCCAGCATCCACTATAACCGGAACGACAGCTTGTTCAATGATAAAACTTAAGTTAACTGGATTAAGGATGCCTTGACCAGACCCGATTGGAGAGGCACCTGGCATAACGGCGTGACATCCAATCTCTTGAAGCTTTCTGGCTAATACAACATCGTCTGAGGTATAGGTGAGGACAATGAACCCCTCTTTTACCAATTCTTCTGTAGCTTTAAGGGTTTCAATTGGATCTGGCAGCAAAGTTTTGTCACAGCCAATGACTTCCACTTTAATCATGTCGCATAGACCCGAAGCTTTTGCCAGTTTTGCAATTCGAACCGCTTCTGCTGCTGTTTTGGCACCAGCCGTATTCGGCAACAGGGTATACTTTGAAGTGTCCAACTGTTCTAAAAAGTTCGGCTGATTTGGTTCAAAAATATTCATCCGCCGAACGGCAAATGTAAGGATTTCCGTTTTCGAAACTTCAACCGCTTCTTTTTGGATTTCATAGCTTGGATATTTTCCAGTTCCAAGCAATAAACGAGAATGAAAGGATAATGGACCAATTTTTAACATATCATCCGCCTCCTACAAAATGGACAATTTCAATTCGATCTTTATCAGATAATCTAGTACGCTGGTGTTCTGTCCTTGTTAATATCTCTCCGTTGATTTCGACAACGACGACTTTATCATGAATTTCGTAGTATTTAAGTAAATCTGTGACAAATACAATCTGTTCTGGTAATGAAACGGACTCACCATTTATTGTAATAACCATTATAGACCTCCTAATGAACCTTTTGCTTGTTTCGATCAATCCTGAAAGCGGAGAGAAGCGTATCATCTGGATGGCCTTCCAATAAATCAGCTATCAGTTGACCAGTAACCGGGCTTAATAAAATACCGTTACGGTAATGCCCCGCTGCAATAAACAATCCCTTCTTAAACGGATGTTCTCCTATGTACGGGAGGCCATCCCCTGTTTGCGGCCGAACACCTGCCCATGCTCGTTCCCACTTGGCATCTTTTATTTGGGGAACCAATTGGATCGCTCTCTCTACTAATGAAGCAATTCCCCCAAGCGTCACTTTTTTATCAAACGTATTTTCTACCTGGGTAGCACCAATAAAGATTTCACCATTCCGCTTTGGTACAAAGTAGCATCTCTTATCGGAAAAAATCGTTCTCTTCAGGATAGGGGTATCAGATTTAACGGAAAAGCATTCGCCCTTTACCGGATAAACCGGCATGTCTATCCCTGTATCCTTCATCAACTGTGCTGACCATGCTCCCGTTGCAAGGACAACCTGATGGCAATGGATGTCACCGGAAGTCGTTTTAACCCCAATGACACGTTCCCGTTCATAGATGAACGAGAGGACTTCCGTGTTTTCAAGAATTTCCGTTCCAAAATGAATCGCTGCCTTTGCAAAGGCCTTCGATAAGGTTGCCGGCATGACGTGGCCATCATTAGGAAGATACATGCCACCAACGATGTTAGAGGAGAGGGACGGCTCCATTTCCAAACATTCATGAGAATCAAGCCACTTTATGGCTGGATCCCAATTTTGCTGGAAGGTCACCTGTTTTTTTACTTCCTCTGCGATAGCATCGGTTTCGGCAATTTTTATGATCCCTTTTTGGTCAAACTCTATATCGATTCCAGTCATTTCATACAGTTCGTTTGCAAGTTCAGGAAACATAGCTTGGCTTTTTAAAGCGAATTGGAACAGTGGACCGTCTTGTTCTATCTCCGCTTGTGCCGCAAGCATTCCCGCTGCCGCACTAGAGGCTTCACATGCTAATTGTTTCTTCTCAATTATGGCTACTTTTCTTCCTCTTTTTGAAAGTTGATAGGCGATAGAACTTCCGTTAATTCCGCCGCCTATCACGACAACATCAAATGTACGCGTCAATTTTTCCATCTCCATTTATTAAGGCATTGTAGTAATCCTTAACTGCTGATAAAGGATCACGAGCCTCAAGTATTCCTGACATGACGGCAATCCCTTTTGCACCAGCGTGAATAACACTTTGGGCATTTTCTGGCGTTATACCGCCAATCGCAATCACCGGTATGTCTAGTTGTGCCACTTTGGCTAATTGTTTTAGCCCCTTGGGTATCTTTCCGGGCTTTGAGCCGGAAAAAAAGATGTGGCCGAACAAGACGTAATCCGCACCATCCCGATTGGCTTTTACGCCTTCACGATAGGAATGAATCGATCGGCCAACTTTAAGAAAGGGAAACATGGTTTTGACAATCGAAGTTTCCAAGCTATGAAAGGCTAGCTGAACACCAGCTGCTTTCGCTGCCAAAGCGACATCTACCCGGTCATTAATGATCATTTTGGATAGGGGAATGTTTTGCGCTAGATACTCAATTATCTGGTAAAGTTCCCGTGCCGTTTTTTGTTTTTCCCGTATGTGGATGGCCGTTACGAACGGGTGAATATCGGTTAATATTTCATGTAACTGTGCAACGGGCATTTTGCCATTCGAGATCACATGTAATTCTTTAATACCGTTAGAAATTTAGCTCACCTCCTTGGAAAATTTCCACATAAATGAACCTAATGAAAAACAAAAAAGCCACTTTCTTCGGTAAGAAAATGGCTGATGATTTGAAAAGAAATCAAATATCCTGTTTCCACTTTCCTACGCTGGTATTACCCAGATCAGGTTCATAAGAGTCCCGAAGTATACTTCGATCTCAGCCTTTTAAAAAAGGCACCTCTAGCGGATGACTTCGTGTATTAAATTGTAAATATTGCCTATAGTTTAATAATACCACATATCTAGAAAAGGTCAACAATTTATATAGGCAGTTTGTCTTCTTCCATGCCCGGAAATAACTGTAGTAGACAAAGGCAGGTCCCGTGAAGCAAAATGTCTCGATAGAACATCGAGTCTTTTTTCAAGTATATGATAAAATCATCAAGTCCCCTGTCTTCCGGTCTGGCATTGAGTTGAGAAACTTCAAATGCACCGTGCAAAAACCTTATTACTCAATTATGTTAACTAGAAAATCGTTCCTTCTCCGGGTTCATTTTTCTTATAGACCGATCTAATAGTGGAATGAGGGCAACAAGGATAAAGCTTATTCCGCCAACTGTAGCAACCATTTTATATCCAAAAATCTCAGCCAAAGGAACTGCCATCACCTGACCAATGGGGATTGTAATAAAAGCTCCTAAGTCATCAAAAGCAAGTACCCGTGAAAGTTTATCACGTGGAATCGCTTGCTGTAATGTTGTATCCCAGCCGATTCCAGAGATCGTTTGTCCAACCCCCGCGATTGCTGTAACAATTAATAAATAAGGTAATGCGAATCCTTGGCCAAGGACGATCAGAGGTATTCCACCGAAAGCAACGGCAATCAAACTGTCCCGAAGAGGATACCGGAGTTGTAATTTCAGCATCACTAGACTAGCTATAAGAAGACCCACTGCTTTTATACTTAATGTTAGACCCCATCCAGTTGAACCAATGGTATTTTTAGCAATAATGGGTCCAAGCACTTGCCACACACCCATTTGGACTGCATTTATTAAAGCAAAAGCTCCCGTTATTAACCAAATCCAACGACGCCTTCGAAAGTAACTCCACCCCTCGCGCATTTCGTGCATGAACGAAGTTTTCGAAACAACAGGATGTGAAGGAATATGAACTCTACTCATAAAAATAGAGGCGATAAAAAAACTAATCGCATCAATTGCAATCCCCCATCCTCCTCCGAAAATTGCTACTAAAGTCCCTGCAAGAGCAGGACCAACAATTTTAGATGCACTCCGTGATAAATTTAACAGTGAATTAGCTTGTTTGATATGTTTTCTTTCCACCAATTCAGGGATAATACCTCGCATTGCAGGGGAAGTAAAGGCTCCTAATATACCATTTATAATTGCCAATGGGAAAATCGTATATGGATTTCCGCCTGCAAGGACGATAATGGCAATCCCCATTTGAGAACATCCGGAACCGAGGTTACTTAGGCGTATTAATTTATCTCGTCTGTAACGATCAGCAATACTGCCGCCGATAACCAGCATCAAAATATTAGGGAGAACCGCAGCCGCAAGTATATACCCCAATAGATGTTGGCCCTGCTTAACTTGAAGAATTGCAAAAGCAAGAGAAACAGGAGTCATCGCACTTCCGAATAAAGAGACTGTTTGCCCTAAGAAAAACCACTTGAACTTTTCACTAAGTGATAAAGTATTAAATATTGACTGATTTCTCAAGGCGAGCCCTTCTTTCAATTGTTATCGGATAGGACCCCTTTGTATGAGACTTTCTTTTGGTAAATGTCTGATCACTTTTCCAGCCATCAATATTCTGCTTGCCTGTATATTCTTTTTCATTTTAAAGGTGGACCCTGGTTTTCCCAAACAGTTGCGGTTCAGATAGACTCTCTATATTTTCGAGCGAACGTCCTGTCGTTTTTGGCGCCAGTAGTGCGATATCCAATACGACAATCAGCATTGCTATTGCAACAATAATAAACATCGCTGTTGCACCTTCATTTTCCAGTACCGGGAGCAGCATAAACGGCATAAGGCCGCTCATAATACGGCTGATGCTGTATGCCATTCCGGTAGCACTCGCACGGATTTCAGTTGGAAAGATTTCCGCCTGCAGTACGTGGAAAGCATTTGAAAAGATATTGCTGCAAAGTGTATAGGCAAATCCAAATACAATGACCAGAAAAGGCGAACCGCCGATTCCAAATAAAACGCCAAATACACCCATACAAACAGCGGAAAAGCACACCAGCCATTTACGGTCCATTTTTTCGATAAGCGGAACAGAAAGTAATGATCCGAGCGGGTAGCCGATAAATGACAAGGCGATATACTCCAGTGAATGCGTGACAGTGTAGCCTTTTGATGCGAGTACAAGCGGCGCAAGCGTCCCAAAGCCGTAGTAGCCAATCGTTTGGAAAATTTGAAAAATGTAAAGCATGACCGTACTTTTCCATAATCTTTTTTGAAAGACAGCACTCAAAGTACTTCCCTTTGGCATTTGGTCTGCAGGCTCAGGTTGTAATTTTGAAACCATCCCGGCCTCTTTCTTTCCTTTCTGAAATCTCTCCAGTAATGCAACTGCTTCCTGCATTCTTCCTTTAGTGGCAAGCCAGCGCGGAGATTCCGGAAGCGTACGCGCCGCCATCAAGACGAAAACACCCCCTGCCGCCCCAAGCAGGAACACCCATCTCCATCCATCCAATCCCATGGGGCTTAAAGGCACAAGGACACGGGAAAGAAATCCTTCAACAGGAACGGCGAGAAAACCAAGCGTATACGCCCAGGCAATATATTTCCCGCGTTTTACCGACGGAATCAATTCGCTTAAATATGTATCACATAACGCCGGCTGCGCGCCCAGACCCATTCCTGCCAGGAACCGGAAAAAGATGACCGTGACGACATTCGGGCTAAAGGCAATGAAAATAGTAAAAAGACTATAAATGCCGATATTTAGCATAAAAGCCCGCTTTCTGCCGTAACGGTCTGCAATATGGCAAAGGAAAATAGCCCCGATAAACATCCCCAAAAAGCTGGAGCCCAGCAGCAAAGGCATGAGCGAAGCCGAGACATGAAATTCTTCACCTAATACACTGGAGAGCACACCTGCAAGAAATAACTCAAAAAACTCGAAAAATAATCCCATTCCAATTACCGCGGTTGCCCGTTGTTGCACTTTTCCTACTGACAGCCTGTCCAACTGATGTCCGATCGTCTGATTCAACGGTCATACCTCCCTGAATTGTCATTTTCTTTAGCTGAATGAAACTTCAACTTAATTGAAGCGGTTGCTAATATTGTATGGATTTCTAACATTGCAAAAATTAAATATCTCTATATTAGTATTTTTTATTCAGCTCGTCAACCCTTTTTGCAGATTTTTTAGAGATTAAAAAAAGTTGAACCTTCTATTTTTGGCAATCAACAGGTATCCCAAATGGAAGGCGTGAAAGCGAAATGCAACAGCAATATTCGGGGTCCCATAAACGATTTCTTATAGCAAGCAATCCTTTAAAAAAGCGGAGCTGCACAGAAAAAGAACATGTATTGTGACCGGTAAAATGATGGTGCAGCTCGGCCATGTGAAAAATTGCCACGATTGCGGGCGGTGGTTGAGATGGCAAAAACAGATGTGCAGCTCGACGATGTGAAAAAGTGCTGCCGATTTTTTGCCCATAAACAATCCAACCAACAGCCCCCCCAAAAAAACAACCGATTCCATCCCTTGGATCAAACTGCGGATAAGAATCCAATTTATACTTGTCTTTGTGTTGCCGGGTCTTCCTGGCTGTTTTTTCTTACTGTATAGGAGACAGCTAAAAAGATGATGGCGATGCCGGCTGCCTGTATATAGGACGGTGCGAAACCAGTGATGAGAATATCAAGTAAAATGGCAACACACGGATCAAGATAAGAAAGGGCTGAGATGACGGACGTGCGCAAAAATCGGATGCTGCCATAAAACAGCAAATACACGATACCGGTATGGATGACACCTGTCAGCAAGCTGAATGTCCAGTTTCCGGGAGTCAGCCCAGTGTATTTTGAAAAATCGACAAAAGGTGTCAACATGATAATCCCAATGAATGTTTGCAGAAACGTGACGAGGTATGGCTTGCCTGTTTGATCCTTGTGCCGATCATCACGGTACACGCATAAAAAATCGCCGCACAAAATGCGTAAACCGACCCAAGCAGGAGAACGTGGCTGAACGCAGAGGAAGCTGTTACGGTAATCATGATGGTGCCGATAAAGGCCGCCAAAGTGGCAAGCAGTCCGCCCCATTGGAATTTTTCCCGGAACAACGTCCAGCCTGCAACGAGCACAATGAGCGGAGCTGTATTGTAAATGGAAATTGCGACGGTGACAGAAGTTTTTTCAAACGCCAAAAACAAGAAAAGCCAGTTGATAACAAGCGTAACACCGCCGCCTAAAATAAAGAGCATCTCTTTTATATTCCAGCGCTCTTTTTTGTACTGGCCGGTTGCAAGCCAGTAAACGGCTAAGATCGCTGAAGCACTCACACAGCGGACGAAAACAAGCTCCAGTGCGGGCAGACCCGTATACTTAGAGAAAAATCCGATTGAACCAAAAATCACCATTGAGATGCTCAGTTTTAAAAATGCCGATTTATTCATGAAAATAGACCTTCTTTTATGTATAAAGTCGTATTTTCAGTATAATTTGCATTAAAAAAATTGTAAATAAAAGGCTTGGCACGCTGCGCTGCGCCAAGCCTTTTGTAGACCACGTATACGACCTGCCGTCATCCTCCTCAAAGCGGATGCTGACGGTAAACGGATCAATACTGTATTCCTGCTCAAACCATTTGCAAATCGCAGGATTCAGTCAGGAAATCAAAAATTTTGTCGTTTTATAAAACGAACAAAATATCCTAGCTCTGTTGTCTGCTGTAACAAGTCGTCATCATGCAAATGGGTGCTCGGGCTTAATGTTAAAACTTAAGTTCATTTATAGCTGCTTGAACTCTTCTTTTAATGTGTTCTTAACATGGGGGCCACATTAGCGGCACGGGGCACGTTTTTTGGCAATCATCTTTTAGTCGAACCGAATCATGATTCTGGATGAGTCCCCTTTGGCCAATTTGTCGAAACCCTCATTTATCTCATCCAAAGAAATGACATCACTTACCAATTCATCCACTGGCAAGCGGCCGTTTTTAAAAAGCCGGATATAATTTGGAATATCCCTTTCCGGAACACAACTACCGATATAGGAACCTTTTAGCGTCCGTTCCTCGGCCGTCAGCGTTACATAAGGGAAAGAAAAATGATGTTTTGGATCCGGTAGTCCTGTCGTAACGGTTGTGCCACCGCGCTTGGTGATGCCATATGCCGTTTCCATCGCCGGGACTGCACCTGCCGTCTCAAAAACAGTATCCAGTCCCCCGCCAGTTGCTTCACGTATTTTCTCAACAACATCTGGATCTTTGGAATTAAATACATCTGTTGCCCCAAACCTTTTTGCCAACGCAAATTTATTTTCATTGACATCTACTGCTACTACACGGCTCGCCCCTGCTGATACAGCCCCGATTAAAGCGCTTAATCCGACGCCGCCCAAACCGACAACCGCAACTGTGCTACCCAACTTAATCCGGGCTGTATTCACGACTGCCCCGACTCCCGTTATGACAGCGCATCCAAAAAGGGCAAGCTTTTCAAACGGAATCTCTTTTTCAATCTTAATCAAAGAACGACGGGACACAACAGCATATTCTGAAAAAGCGGATACGCCGAGATGGTGCCTGATGTCTTCACCATTTGCATGCAGCCGGATGCCGCCCCCTGGTAAAGTGCCTGCCGCGTTTGAAGCCGCACCCGTTTCGCATAATGCAGGGCGTCCCTCCTTGCACGGCAGGCATTCGCCACAGCTTGGCACAAACACACAAACAACATGGTCACCCGGTGCAAGATCCGTCACGCCTTCACCGGTTTTCACCACTTCACCGGCAGCCTCATGCCCAAGAGCCATCGGTAAAGGCCGGGGTCTGCTGCCATTTATAACAGATAAATCCGAGTGGCACAAACTGGCCGTCTTCATCTTAACAAGCACTTCCCCTTGTTGCGGTTCATCGAGCTCCAATGTTTCAATTTTAATCGGTTTGCTTGCTGCATATGGCATAGCAGCACCTGATTCCCGTAGTACAGCAGCTCTGATCTTCACTCTCACCCATCTCCTCTGAAATTCGTTATGTATCAGCGCACTTGAACGGTTTTCAAAGTCTACGAATATCACTTATATGCTTTGTGTAAGGCGAATTGGGATTGCTGAACAAATCCGGAACGCCCGGAACTAGCGGGTATCGTACTTCATAACCTTGATAAGAGTACTGATTTGTGTATACATTCACTATTATCAAATTCTTTATTTTATTTTACGGCTGAATCGTGAAAAAAACAAATAAACAGCCTTTAGTAAACGCAAACCGAAATTCATCCCTTTCCTTTTACCCTTCACACGATTGAAGAGAGTATCTTCTACCGGAAAATGAAAAAACGCTCCTTACGGTATTGTAAGGAACGTTTCACCGAAAAACTGAAATGCGATCTTTTGATACCGGTGGTCGGGGTCGAACCGACACTCCCGAAGGAACACGATTTTGAGTCGTGCGCGTCTGCCAATTCCGCCACACCGGCATGATCCTATGAACCGCAAACAAAGCTGTTTGTTATGTCACTTTTATAATTATATCCAGATCGTAAAAAATGTCAATAACCATTTTGTGAAAAAGGGAAGCAAAACAGCTTCCCTCTTCAGGCATGACCTTCCTTCAGTTCACTTAGGATCTCATAAGACCGCAGCCGCTCTTCATGGTTGTAAATATGCGATACAAACATCAACTCATCGACCTGTGTATCATCCAAAAATTCTTCCATTTTCTCTTTGATTGTCTGTTTTGAACCGATAAAAGCATATTCAAGCTGACGCAATGCCGCTTCTTTTTCAAACGGGGTCCAAATCCCGTTCATGCTATCGACAGGCGGCTGCAGCGTCTGCGATTTGCCTCGGATAACGCCGAGGAAAAACTGGTACAGGCTTGTTGCGATTCTTTCTGCTTCTGCATCTGTGTCAGCTGCTACGCCATTCACACACGCAATCACATATGGCTTTTGCAAATACTTGGACGGTTTGAAGTTCTCCCGATAAAGGTATAAAGCATCAAACAATTGCGCTGGTGCAAAATGGCTCGCAAACGCAAACGGCAGACCGAGCCTCGCAGCAAGTGTGGCACTGTATGTACTTGATCCAAGAAGCCAAACCGGAACATCCACCCCTTCTGCCACGACGGCCCGTGCATAAGTCCTGCGTTCTTTATCCGAGAGAAAATAGTTCATCAGTTCTTGGACATTATCCGGAAAATCCATTTCCCCGCCCTTTAAATTTCTTCTGAGCGCCGCAGCTGTCAATTGGTCCGTACCAGGCGCACGGCCAAGGCCGAGATCTATTCTGCCTGGATAGATAGAACCCAGTGTTCCAAACTGCTCAGCCACGACAAGCGGTGCATGATTTGGAAGCATCACCCCGCCAGACCCGACACGGATGGTTTTCGTCCCTGCCGCTATATACCCGACTAAAACAGCCGTTGCAGAGCTGGCTACTCCAACCATATTATGGTGTTCCGCGAGCCAGTATCGTTTGTAGCCCCAATTTTCAACATGCTGTGCCAGGCTCAGGCTATTTTTAAACGAATCTGCCGGTGTCTTTCCAGATAAAACAGGGATCAAATCTAAAACCGAAAATGCAACATCATTTAACTTTTTTTGACTACCCATTGTCCGCTTCCTTTCCTTCTACTCGTGAAGATAGATCTATTGTAAAATAACAGATTCCCAAAACAAAATGATTTGCCTAACCTGTCCGGTGTATCCCATGATTAGAACGTTCGTTTATGACACTGATTTTAAGGGAAAATGCAAAAGAAAAAATCATCTAAAAAGAAGGTTCAACGATGCAAATCAGTATAGATTTATTAAAATTGATCATGGGCTTTCTTGCGCTCATTTTTTGTCTAAAATGTACCGGTGCCAAAAGTATTTCAAACCTTACGCCAATCGACTTCATCTGGAGCATTATGCTGTCTGAAATCGTCGGCAACGGCCTTTATGACCCAAGTGTAAAATGGTACTACATTCTCGCCATGCTTTCTGTTTGGGTCATCATTAAACTCATTTTTGATAGCCTCATTTACCGCTATGACAAACTGGAAAAATTCCTTATCGGGGATAAAACGGTGATTATCGATAAAGGAAAAATTAACAACGTCGTACTAAAAAAAAATAAAATTGATATGAATCAACTGTCAGAGTTATTGAGAAAGCAGGGCGTATTTTCGCTTGATGAAATTGACCAGGCCTATCTTGAAAAAGATGGGACGGTTACGGTGAAAAAAAGAAAAGACAACCCTAGTAAATAGTAGGCTGCCCAGCTCTTGTACTCATTATAAAAGGAAAATCTAAGATAGTATTTCCAAACCTTTCTTATTAGATCAATTCCCTTTTTGTACAAGTTAAAAAACTGTAGATACCCACAAGTGTACGCTTTCAAGCAGCTGCTTAAATGGCCTCGGCTTCAATAATATAATTGCAATAAAAAACGCTTCTCTTTATCTTGAGAAGCGTTCCGTTTGGCATCAGCTTTCAATGTAATACTGTGTTATACCGGTGGTCGGGGTCGAACCGACACTCCCGAAGGAACACGATTTTGAGTCGTGCGCGTCTGCCAATTCCGCCACACCGGCACAATATGATGGAGGCGGCAACCGGAATCGAACCGGTGATAAAGGTTTTGCAGACCTCTGCCTTACCTCTTGGCTATGCCGCCATCAATGGAGCGGAAGACGGGATTCGAACCCGCGACCCCCACCTTGGCAAGGTGATGTTCTACCACTGAACTACTTCCGCATACTGGGCCAGCTGGATTCGAACCAGCGCATGACGGAGTCAAAGTCCGTTGCCTTACCGCTTGGCTATGGCCCAATCAAATATGGGGCGGATGGTGGGAATCGAACCCACGAATGCCGGAGCCACAATCCGGTGCGTTAACCACTTCGCCACAACCGCCATCATAATGGCAGGGGCAGTAGGAATCGAACCCACACTGGAGGTTTTGGAGACCTCTGTTCTACCTTTAAACTATGCCCCTTTAAAAATGGAGGGGGACGGATTCGAACCGCCGAACCCTGAGGGAGCGGATTTACAGTCCGCCGCGTTTAGCCACTTCGCTACCCCTCCATATTGCGTGGTGCCGGCCAGAGGACTTGAACCCCCAACCTACTGATTACAAGTCAGTTGCTCTACCAATTGAGCTAGACCGGCCAATGGTGGCTCGGGACGGAATCGAACCGCCGACACAAGGATTTTCAGTCCTTTGCTCTACCGACTGAGCTACCGAGCCGCGATTATGTAAAATACAGATGGCGGTCCCGACGGGAATCGAACCCGCGATCTCCTGCGTGACAGGCAGGCGTGATAACCGCTACACTACGGGACCTTTATATGTAAATTGCGGGGGCAGGATTTGAACCTGCGACCTTCGGGTTATGAGCCCGACGAGCTACCAGACTGCTCCACCCCGCGATGATAAAATGGTGGAGGATGACGGGATCGAACCGCCGACCCTCTGCTTGTAAGGCAGACGCTCTCCCAGCTGAGCTAATCCTCCAAATATGTAAATGGTGACCCGTACGGGATTCGAACCCGTGTTACCGCCGTGAAAGGGCGGTGTCTTAACCGCTTGACCAACGGGCCATATGGATCATGACGGAGAGCAAGGGATTCGAACCCTTGAGACAGCTTTTAGCCGCCTACACGATTTCCAATCGTGCTCCTTCGGCCTCTCGGACAGCTCTCCATTATGGCTCCGCAGGTAGGATTCGAACCTACGACCGATCGGTTAACAGCCGATTGCTCTACCACTGAGCTACTGCGGAATATCGGGCCCGGCAGCGTCCTACTCTCGCAGGGGGAAACCCCCAACTACCATCGGCGCTGGAAAGCTTAACTTCCGAGTTCGGGATGTGTTCGGGTGTGACCTTTCCGCCATCATCACCGGACCTTAATGACAAGAAATAGTATAACACAGTTGCTGTTATTTATCAAGAGAAATAATTGTATTCCCTGAAAACCGGATGGGAGAAAAAACTGTAAACGGAGAATGCGTTTCTGCTTCTAACTTTGAGAATTGTCCAGCTCCAGCGCCTATCGGCTAGTGAACTTCCCGTCCCCCTTTCCTACGATAAGCGGGCATCGACTCGCCTTTAGGGCTCGTCGTGTTTCCTTTATCTCAGGCGGGGGCCTTGAAGTTCATACGCCGATGACCAAGGCGCTTCCGCTTTTCTATTGTCTAGCTCCGGTGCCTAGCCCCTCGAGGTCGAATCACCTGCCCGTCACGGAGCCAAAAGACGGCTCCATGCCGGTCAGAACATTCGCTTGTCGGGGCTAAACAAGGCACCTTCGCTTTTCTATTTGGTTAAGTCCTCGATCGATTAGTATCCGTCAGCTGCACGCGTCACCGCGCTTCCACCCCGGACCTATCAACCTGATCATCTTTCAGGGATCTTACCAGTTAAACTGTGGGAAATCTCATCTTGAGGGGGGCTTCATGCTTAGATGCTTTCAGCACTTATCCCTTCCGCACATAGCTACCCAGCGATGCCTTTGGCAAGACAACTGGTACACCAGCGGTGCGTCCATCCCGGTCCTCTCGTACTAAGGACAGCTCCTCTCAAATTTCCTGCGCCCGCGACGGATAGGGACCGAACTGTCTCACGACGTTCTGAACCCAGCTCGCGTACCGCTTTAATGGGCGAACAGCCCAACCCTTGGGACCGACTACAGCCCCAGGATGCGATGAGCCGACATCGAGGTGCCAAACCTCCCCGTCGATGTGGACTCTTGGGGGAGATCAGCCTGTTATCCCCAGGGTAGCTTTTATCCGTTGAGCGATGGCCCTTCCATGCGGAACCACCGGATCACTAAGCCCGACTTTCGTCCCTGCCCGACTTGTAAGTCTCGCAGTCAAGCTCCCTTATGCCTTTACACTCTGCGAATGATTTCCAACCATTCTGAGGGAACCTTTGGGCGCCTCCGTTACCTTTTAGGAGGCGACCGCCCCAGTCAAACTGCCTGCCTGACACTGTCTCCCACCCCGGTAAGGGGTGCGGGTTAGAATTTCAATACAGCCAGGGTAGTATCCCACCGATGCCTCCGCCGAAGCTGGCGCTCCGGTTTCCAAGGCTCCTACCTATCCTGTACAAGCTGTACCAAAATTCAATATCAGGCTGCAGTAAAGCTCCATGGGGTCTTTCCGTCCTGTCGCGGGTAACCTGCATCTTCACAGGTACTATAATTTCACCGAGTCTCTCGTTGAGACAGTGCCCAGATCGTTACACCTTTCGTGCGGGTCAGAACTTACCTGACAAGGAATTTCGCTACCTTAGGACCGTTATAGTTACGGCCGCCGTTTACTGGGGCTTCAGTTCAGAGCTTCGCCTTGCGGCTAACCCCTCTCCTTAACCTTCCAGCACCGGGCAGGTGTCAGCCCCTATACTTCGCCTTGCGGCTTCGCAGAGACCTGTGTTTTTGCTAAACAGTCGCCTGGGCCTATTCACTGCGGCTTCCCGGGGCATACACCCCAAAAAGCACCCCTTCTCCCGAAGTTACGGGGTCATTTTGCCGAGTTCCTTAACGAGAGTTCTCTCGCTCACCTTAGGATTCTCTCCTCGCCTACCTGTGTCGGTTTGCGGTACGGGCGCCTTTCACCTCACTAGAGGCTTTTCTTGGCAGTGTGGAATCAGGAACTTCGGTACTTTAATTTCCCTCGCCATCACAGCTCCGCCTTGGCGCGAAGGATTTGCCTCCGCACCGGCCTAACTGCTTGGACGCGATCAACCAGTGTCGCGCTTGCCCTATCCTCCTGCGTCCCCCCATCGTTCAAACGGTGAAGAGGCGGTACAGGAATATCAACCTGTTGTCCATCGCCTACGCCTTTCGGCCTCGGCTTAGGCCCCGACTAACCCTGAGCGGACGAGCCTTCCTCAGGAAACCTTAGGCATTCGGTGGAAGGGATTCTCACCCTTCTTTCGCTACTCATACCGGCATTCTCACTTCTAAGCGCTCCACCGGTCCTTCCGGTCCGGCTTCAACGCCCTTAGAACGCTCTCCTACCACGGACACCAAACGGTGTCCATCCGCAGCTTCGGTGATACGTTTAGCCCCGGTACATTTTCGGCGCAGCGTCACTCGACCAGTGAGCTATTACGCACTCTTTGAATGATGGCTGCTTCTAAGCCAACATCCTGGTTGTCTAAGCAACGCCACATCCTTTTCCACTTAACGTATACTTTGGGACCTTAGCTGGCGGTCTGGGCTGTTTCCCTTTCGACCATGGATCTTATCACTCACAGTCTGACTCCCAAGCATAAGTTTTTGGCATTCGGAGTTTGTCTGAATTCGGTAACCCGATGAGGGCCCCTCGTCCAAACAGTGCTCTACCTCCAAAACTCTCCGCTTGAGGCTAGCCCTAAAGCTATTTCGGAGAGAACCAGCTATCTCCAAGTTCGATTGGAATTTCTCCGCTACCCACACCTCATCCCCGCACTTTTCAACGTGCGTGGGTTCGGGCCTCCAGCAAGTGTTACCTTGCCTTCACCCTGGACATGGGTAGATCACCTGGTTTCGGGTCTGCGGCCTCATACTCTTTCGCCCTGTTCAGACTCGCTTTCGCTGCGGCTCCGCTTCTTCAGCTTAACCTTGCATGAGACCGTAACTCGCCGGTTCATTCTACAAAAGGCACGCCATCACCCGTTAACGGGCTCTGACTACTTGTAGGCACACGGTTTCAGGATCTCTTTCACTCCCCTCCCGGGGTGCTTTTCACCTTTCCCTCACGGTACTGGTTCACTATCGGTCACTAGGGAGTATTTAGCCTTGGGAGATGGTCCTCCCGGATTCCGGCGGGATTCCTCGTGTCCCGCCGTACTCAGGATCCACTCGGGAGAGAACGAAGTTTCAGTTACAGGGCTTTTACCTTCTCCGGCAGGCCTTTCCAGGCCGCTTCACTTACCCCGTTCTTTTGTAACTCCCATATGAGTGTCCTACAACCCCGGAAGGCAAGCCTTCCGGTTTGGGCTGTTTCCTGTTCGCTCGCCGCTACTTGGGAAATCGCAATTGCTTTCTCTTCCTCCGGGTACTGAGATGTTTCAGTTCCCCGGGTGTGCCCTTCCTGCCCTATGGATTCAGGCAGGAATCCTGTCCGATTAAAGACAGGGGGTTTCCCCATTCGGAAATCTCCGGATCAAAGCTTACGTACAGCTCCCCGGAGCATATCGGTGTTTGTACCGTCCTTCATCGGCTCCTAGTGCCAAGGCATCCGCCGTGCGCCCTTTCTAACTTAACCATAAAAGGTTTAAATCCAAAAATAAGCGATTCTCGGTTTACTTGGTTTATTTCTCCTATCCGGTTTTCAAAGAACACATACTGAAGGATTGGACCTTCAAAACTGAACAAAACGGAAACGCCAAACTTAATTTCGGAAAACCGAAGGTTTTCCTTTTATGTCTAGCTCCGGGCGCTATCGGCTAGCGTATTTCTACGTCTTCTCCCTACGATAAGCGGGCATCGATTCGCCTTTAAGGCTCATCGTGTTTCCTTTATCTCAGTCGAAGACTTCGAAATCCGTACGCCGATGAACGAGCGCCCTACGCTTTTCCCCTTAGAAAGGAGGTGATCCAGCCGCACCTTCCGATACGGCTACCTTGTTACGACTTCACCCCAATCATCTGTCCCACCTTCGGCGGCTGGCTCCGTAAAGGTTACCTCACCGACTTCGGGTGTTACAAACTCTCGTGGTGTGACGGGCGGTGTGTACAAGGCCCGGGAACGTATTCACCGCGGCATGCTGATCCGCGATTACTAGCGATTCCGGCTTCATGCAGGCGGGTTGCAGCCTGCAATCCGAACTGGGAATGGTTTTCTGGGATTGGCTTAACCTCGCGGTCTCGCAGCCCTTTGTACCATCCATTGTAGCACGTGTGTAGCCCAGGTCATAAGGGGCATGATGATTTGACGTCATCCCCACCTTCCTCCGGTTTGTCACCGGCAGTCACCTTAGAGTGCCCAACTCAATGCTGGCAACTAAGGTCAAGGGTTGCGCTCGTTGCGGGACTTAACCCAACATCTCACGACACGAGCTGACGACAACCATGCACCACCTGTCACTCTGTCCCCCGAAGGGGAAGGCCCTGTCTCCAGGGAGGTCAGAGGATGTCAAGACCTGGTAAGGTTCTTCGCGTTGCTTCGAATTAAACCACATGCTCCACCGCTTGTGCGGGCCCCCGTCAATTCCTTTGAGTTTCAGCCTTGCGGCCGTACTCCCCAGGCGGAGTGCTTAATGCGTTAGCTGCAGCACTAAAGGGCGGAAACCCTCTAACACTTAGCACTCATCGTTTACGGCGTGGACTACCAGGGTATCTAATCCTGTTTGCTCCCCACGCTTTCGCGCCTCAGCGTCAGTTACAGACCAGAGAGCCGCCTTCGCCACTGGTGTTCCTCCACATCTCTACGCATTTCACCGCTACACGTGGAATTCCACTCTCCTCTTCTGCACTCAAGCCTCCCAGTTTCCAATGACCGCTTGCGGTTGAGCCGCAAGATTTCACATCAGACTTAAGAAGCCGCCTGCGCGCGCTTTACGCCCAATAATTCCGGACAACGCTTGCCACCTACGTATTACCGCGGCTGCTGGCACGTAGTTAGCCGTGGCTTTCTGGCCGGGTACCGTCAAGGCGCCGCCCTGTTCGAACGGCACTTGTTCTTCCCCGGCAACAGAGTTTTACGACCCGAAGGCCTTCTTCACTCACGCGGCGTTGCTCCGTCAGACTTTCGTCCATTGCGGAAGATTCCCTACTGCTGCCTCCCGTAGGAGTTTGGGCCGTGTCTCAGTCCCAATGTGGCCGATCACCCTCTCAGGTCGGCTACGCATCGTTGCCTTGGTGGGCCGTTACCCCGCCAACTAGCTAATGCGCCGCGGGCCCATCTGTAAGTGGCAGCCGAAGCCGCCTTTCCTTTTTCCTCCATGCGGAGGAAAAAACTATCCGGTATTAGCCCCGGTTTCCCGGCGTTATCCCGGTCTTACAGGCAGGTTGCCCACGTGTTACTCACCCGTCCGCCGCTAGCCTTGTTAAAAGCAAGCTTTCAACAAGGCCCGCACGACTTGCATGTATTAGGCACGCCGCCAGCGTTCGTCCTGAGCCAGGATCAAACTCTCAGTAAAGATGTTTGATAAAAGCTCAAAAAGAATTTGACGTTTCGTTTTGTCCAGTTTTCAAGGAACAATCTGTTTTAACAGCAACTAAATTATTGTACCATAATAATGAAGCCTTTGTCAATAACTTTTTTACCTTTCGTCGTTGGTCTTTCAAGTTCATCAGCGACGTATATAACTATACCAAGTTATTTATTATACGTCAATACTAAATTTGATATTTTTTTATTGTTTTTTTGGAACCCGGTACCGCCTATGGAAGATTTCAGGCCCTTTTGTCGGCACTGTAATTTCTTCAATCATATTTTTTTCAATTAAAAATTCAAGCAGAACAGGCAAATCAATACTGTACGATTGAAGGCCGGGGTGGAAAAGCAGTTCATCAATTGTCCATTCTTCCCGTTCTTCCATCAGTTCCAGTAAATGCTGGGCGCCAAACGGTGTCTTCGAATAAATATGGAATTCACTCGCAAGAAAGAGCAGTTCCAGGCGTTTTTCCAGCGACTCTTCACTTGTTACCAGTTCTTCGTACAACTTAAAGATTTGCAGATCAATTTGCTTTACCTGGTTCCAGACGGTTATTTCCGGGTGAAAACCGTTTTCGATTACCGCGAGCCTGGCGAGATGGTGCAAGGCGTGGATGATGTGGTTATAGGCATCGAGGTACTGGCGCTGTTTGAAGAAGTCTTTTCCGTTTAAATACCGGCGGATCAATTTGGCAAATTCCGTTCCGATTTTGACCTTTCGTTCATGAAACGGAAAATCCCTTACTTCATCTTTTAAGCGTGCCATGTACTCATTCCGGTCAAATAAGATCAGCCCTTCTGTAATCCATTCGAAAATATTGTTGTTTGTCCCGTACAGCATCCACTCTTTCAACTGGTCCTCTGCCACGACATATAAGGCGGCTTTTTTGTCTTCATAGCGATAATGCTTGACGTAGAGCGGCTGGTCCTGCTCTTTGACAATGATGAAGAGAATGGCGTCGAACAAATTGGTTGCAGCATCTTCATCCGGCTTTTTTTCAATATACAGGACGGAAAGGGTATTCGGAAGGCTTGCCCTTTCCTGGTAAATCGGCCTTAAAATGTCTCTCATGCATCATTCCTCCATCATGCTTTCTATGAACGTATTTCTGCAAATCCCGGGGAATCCCCTGCAAATTTTCGCAACAAATTTCAGTATATTGCATTCCTTCTTTTTTCGCCAGTTATGTTATATTAAAAAGAAAGGGGGAATGGTGTTGGCGAAGTATTCAAGCAAAATCAATAAAATTCGGACATTTGCCTTAAGCTTGATTTTTGCCGGATTTATTGTCATGTATATCGGGCTGTTTTTCCGGGCACATCCGGTTGTTGTGACCCTTTTTATGCTGTTCGGCCTGTTCTTTATTTTATTGAGCACAGTGGTTTATTTCTGGATCGGCATGCTCTCGACAAAAGCAGTGCAGGTTATATGCCCGGGCTGCGGCAAGCCGACAAAAATGCTGGGACGGGTGGATATTTGCATGCATTGCAATGACCCGCTGACACTGGATCCCGAGCTTGAGGGAAAAGCGTTTGACGAATCATACAACCGTAAGCGGTTGCAGAAGTGACAGGCCGGATTAGCAGCTGAAAAGGCCGGGTAGAAAAAACCCAGGCATATTCAGGCAAGACCCGCCCCATTTGAAGAAACCCGCATCCGGTTTTCGCCGGATGCGGGCCGTCTTCGCCTTTGTTCAGCCTTCTGTCTTTTCCAGTTCTTCTGCCAGATTGGCGCGGGAAAGGTTCGCATTTAAAAAAGCGTCTGTTTCCGGAAGTTCCAGATGCATATGCGCTTTTTTGCTGATCCGGATTGTCCCGTAGTCAAGCACATAGTCAAAGACATGGCCGCCGCCGGTGCGTTTGTCGTCAATAAAATGGAGGTGGAAGCCGGCGACCGCGATTCCTTGCGCAAACATCGGCGTCCAAAAACCGGCAAGCGTTCCCTTTGTATTTTCAAACGAGTAAACCGGCTGGGATTTCACCGCTTCTGTCATGGGGACTGGTTTTTCCTGGTAGGAGACGGTTCTTGTGTTCATTTTTTTAAAAACACCGTCCACACGAATGGCATAAAATAAATTTTCGCTGCGGACGAGGTCTTTGATCAAGTCTTCCAGTTCCGGTTTTGCAAGGGGGCCTTCAGTTGTATAGGTGATATCCTCCGAAAAATGTGCAAGCGAGCAAAACGGTGACTTGTCTTCAGGCTGTACGCGTTTTGCCGTCCCGTCCTTCAGCTGATAAAATGCATTGTCAAACGCAATCAATTCCCCGTCTAAATGGTTGAAAGTGCCGATGCCGAAATCGCCGAACTTTTTCAATTCAGCAAACGTCTTGTCGCTTTCGTATACGCCGTCAAGAAGCGATGTCATTGTGGACAATTGGTATACTTCATCGGTCCGGCTTGTTGAAATTTGCTCTGCATTTTGATTTTCTGCAGCAGTACGCATGGTAAACCCCTTCTTTCTATCTGTATCCTGAAAATTTTTGCCGGCGAGGTCCGGTCGTGGCAGAGCCGCCGCAGCAAGTGATTATACCAATTGGTTTGGCAGCAATTTTTTCGCCAGTTCCAGGTTGTCGCTGTAATCAACCGGGACATCGACCACGACAGGGCCTTCCGAGTCCAGTGCTTCCTTCAGCACGGAAACCAGTTCATCCGGTGAATTCACCCGCAAGCCCTTTGCGCCGTAACTTTCCGCGTGTTTTACAATATCAACAGGGCCGAAGTCCGCTCCCGATGTGCGCCCGTATTTCATTTGCTGCTGGAACGCCACCATGTCGTACGTGCCGTCGCGCCAGACGATATGCACAAGCGGCGATTTTAAACGGACGGCCGTTTCAAGTTCCATGGCGGAGAACAGGAAGCCGCCGTCCCCTGAGATGGATACGACTTTTTCACCCGGATTGACAAGCGTTGCGGCAATCGCCCACGGAAGCGCAACCCCGAGCGTCTGCATGCCATTTGAAAACAGCAGGCGGTTCGGTTCATATACCCTGAAATGGCGCGCCATCCAAATATAATGGGAACCGACATCGCATGTTACGGTCACATGGTCATCAATCAACGAACGCAAATCGTGAATGAACTGGAGCGGGTGAACAAGATTTTTATCCGCCTTTTCCGATGGTTCGTCGCGCAAATTCAGCTGGTTGCGCAAGCGTTCCAAAAGTTCCATGGACTTGCCGTTCATATTTAAACGGGCCAGCTGTTCTTTGATGCTATCAACGCTCGCTGAAATGTCGCCGACAAGTTCGATTTCCGGCTGGTAATCATGGTCGATATCGGCGCGGATTTCATCGAGATGGATGATTTTTCTTTCCCCTTCGCTGTTCCAAAACTTCGGATCATACTCAACAGAATCGTAACCGATCGCGAGGACGACATCCGCATGCTCAAGCAAAATATCGCCCGGCTGGTTGCGGAACAAGCCGATGCGGCCGAAGAAACGGTCTTCCAAATCTCTTGAAATCAAACCTGCCGCCTGAAATGTTTCAACAACCGGCAATGCAATTTTTTTCAGGAGTGACCGGACCGCCTTCACAACTTCCGGGCGGCTTGCACGCATCCCGACCAGAATGACCGGCAATTTGGCATGCTGGATCGCTTTTACAGCTTCTTTTACAGCTTCTTCATTTGCTTTCCCGAGTTTCGGGCTTTTAAGCGGGCCCAAAGCTTTGACAGACGCCGGCTCCTTCAGCACGTCCTGCGGGAAGCTGATAAAAGCGGCCCCTGCCTGTGCCGAAGCGGCAGAACGAAATGCATTTGTCATCACTTCCGGTACTGTATCCGGGTGGACAACTTCCGCTGCGTATTTTGTAATCGGCTGAAACAGGGATACATTGTCCATCGACTGGTGCGTTTTTTTCAGCCTGTCTGCGCGCGGCACGTTTCCTGCGATCGCAACGACAGGATCGCACTCCGTATTCGCAGTGGCAAGCCCGGTGGCAAGGTTGGAAGCTCCCGGCCCGCTCGTTACCAGGCAGACACCCGGTTTTCCTGTTAAACGCCCGATTGCAGCAGCCATAAAAGCGGCATTTTGTTCATGGCGGCATACAATCAATTCCGGGCCGCGTTCTTTCAGTACATCAAATACGGCATCAATTTTTGCGCCCGGGATGCCGAAAACGTATGGCACTTCCTGCTTCTCAAGGCAGTCGACAACCAGGTCTGCAGCTGTTTTTTCCGTTGTATTGGTTGGATTTGAATTCTTTTTTTCCACAGTTCCCACTCCCAAGGACAGCCCTATTTAAACCTTCCCCCGTTTGTTACAGGGGAAAACGTTCATCTATAGGCTGAGCCAACTTGTTTCTATCTATACTTTACACTACACGGGGAAATGTTTAAAATATATTATTGTGCTATAAATAATATATTTTAAATATTAATCGTGATGGAAAGGAGGAAATACAGATGGAACTGCGCCATCTTCATTATTTTTTAACAGTCGCGGAAGAACTGCATTTCGGAAAAGCGGCAGAGCGGCTGCAAATGACCCAGCCGCCGCTTTCCCAGCAAATCCGGCAGCTGGAAGAAGAAATCGGGGTGGACCTGTTTATCCGCAATAAACGCCATGTTGAACTGACGATCCCGGGAAAAGTTTTTTTAAAAGAAGCCAAGCAGGTGCTTGAGCAGCTGGACAGGGCGGTGGAAAATGCACAGCGGGCTGAACGGGGGGAATTCGGGAATGTGGTGGTCGGCTTTGTCGGCTCGGCGACCTATGACATTTTGCCGGCCATCGTCCGGGAATTCCGGCTGAAATATCCAAAAACGGCCGTTTCCCTCCATGAGTTGTCAACCCCGGACCAGATTCGGGCGCTGCACCGGAAAGAAATCGATGTCGGCTTGCTCCATCCGCCGATCCATGATCCCTTAATTGAAACAGCTGAAATCCAGACAGGCGCGGCTGCCCTTTCCATGCCGAAAAGCCATCCGCTCGCCCAAAAAGAAAAAATCCGCATCGAGGATCTGGCGGACGTCCCGTTTGTCGTTGTGTCGCGCGATATTTGGCCGGGCCTTTATGATGAATTCCTGTCTCTTTTCAAGGATGCCGATTTCAGCCCGAAAATCGTCCAAGAAGCAACCGAGTACCAAATGGTCGTCGGCCTTGTTACAGCCGGAATCGGAATCGGGGTGCTGCCACGGACAGCCGAAAAATTATTTAATCTCGATATTGTGTACAGGGAGATTGAAGGGCCCCCGTTAAATGCCGTTTTGTCCATTGCGTACCGGAAGGAGGACCAAAACCCGGCCCTTGCCAATTTCTTAAGCATTTCCGGCCAGGTGGCAGCAGAATTTTAACGGATTGTTGAAAGGCGCCTTTACCCCTTAGATGGAGGGGTGCAGTTTACAATCGATGCAGGCGGAACATATCCGGTTTGTGGAAGGTAATGGTCTGCTTCTCAAACGAAATGGTGCCATTTCGTTTGAAGTCATTCAGAACATGGCTTGCGGTTTCCCTTGATGTTCCGGCAAGCTTGGCAATATCCGCGACGGTAACGGGGCAAAGAATCCGGATTTTGCCGTGATCCTTTATCCCGAGATCTTCAAGGAGCAGGCAAAGCACGTGGCGGACCCGCTCGGAAGCATTGCTGTTTGTCACAAGCTGCAGCCTCGATTCATGCAGGATTAAAATATCGGAGAGATGCTCAATAATATGGAGCAGCAACGTGTTATTTGATTCGGCAATTTTTTCAAATCCTGCCGTCGGAATATAAAACAGTTCGATATCCGTGACAGCGTATGCAGTATAATGATAATTTTCATCTTTAAACAAGCCGCCGTACGGAAAAAGTTCGTACGGCTTAATGTAATCGCCGTAAAAAGAAGCGGCGTTTTCGTCCATTTTGTCAATTTTGATATAACCATCCAGCAACAAATAAATTCTTTCGCACGGTCTTTAACTCGCCGATTTCCGACGTAATGTGAAGCGGGTACTTCATCTTTGTTTTTGGCTTTACGGCGGCTGTACTGGATAACGGTTTCATTTTCCATGGCTCCTTCCGGTACATATGATTAAATTTCCTTCATGAAGGATATCTTCTGTACATCTTGATCATCCCGCCCTGCGCCAGAGCAGACTGTGGAAAAGCCCACACGCGGAGTGTGAAATTCATCACACTTTCATTTCTAAAAATGTAGGCGGTTGCATAAATACAATGAAAAATCCGGCCTCCCAACGAAAGGGGAGCCGGATTGATTGCATAGAAGTGTATAAAGTTGCACTGCTAAAACTTTTAAAAAATCCTTTCGGTGTATCAGGGCCTGGGTTAAAGCCGCAAAAAAAGAACCGGACGAACCCGTTTCGCCGGCGTCTGCGTTTTATTTTGCTTCCAGATAACTGTGCTTTTTCATACATTCCGGACAGGTACCGTAAATTTCCATACGGTGGTGGCTTACTTTAAAACCGGTCACATGCGCGGCAAGCTGTTCCACTTCATCCAGGCCCGGATAGTGAAAGTCGACAATCTTTCCGCAGTCTTCGCAAATAATATGGTAATGGTTTGATGTGACAAAATCAAAGCGGCTTGAAGCATCTCCGTAAGTCAGTTCCTGTACCAATCCGATTTCCTTAAAAACGCGCAAGTTATTGTAAACGGTGGCCACACTCATATTCGGGAATTTTCCCTCAAGAGCCTTATATATTTCATCGGCGGTTGGATGTGACATGGACTCAATTAAATATTCCAATATCGCATGACGTTGAGGGGTAATACGAACGCCCGACTGTTTCAAGGTCTCCAGTGCTTTATTCAACTGCTGCTCGGACACCGCCATGCACCTCTTTTCTAACAATTATCATTCTTAATTTATAATCTTTATAAAAAGTTTACAAAATAAACCCCTGTTTTGTCAAACAAATTAGCAACTCAATGCGCCGGGAATTTCCCATTCCCACGCTCTTCAGGCTCAAAAAAAAGGAAATTCGTTCATTAGGATGGCTTTTTTCAGCCGGGAGTATGTAAAAGCAATACCCCGGCTATTCCTCAAGCGGCTGGAGCGGGCGGTCTTTCACCTCAAGACAGTGATTGATATATCTTGCCGCAACGAACAGAAAATCGGACAACCGGTTTAAAAACGACAGCACGAGCGGGTTTACGCCATCGACTGCAACGCTTGCCCGCTCCGCCCTTCTTACAACCGTGCGGGCCGCATGCATCGCCGCTGCTGCCGGATGCCCGCCCGGCAAAATAAAGGTTTTTAACGGTTCCAGTTTTCCATCCCATTTATCAATCAAAGCCTCAAGTTCATCGACATAAGCCTGTTTCAATTTCCAGTGCACTTCTTTTCCCTGGGGCGTGGAAAGCTCCGCACCGGCATGGAACAGCATCGTCTGGACCCTGCTGAAACATTGTTCCAATTCTTCTTTTTCCGGAAATGGTTCGCCGTGCAAAAAACTGAGCGCAACGCCGATCGCCGAGTTCGCCTCATCCACTGTTCCGTAAGCTTCAACACGCGGATCGTTTTTCGCTGCTCTTACCCCGTAAACGAGCGATGTCGTCCCTTTATCACCGGACCTTGTATAAATTCTCATCTTGTCCCCTCCGCATCAATTTGATGGATCAGCCTATATAAACGCCGCCGCGCTATTTTTTCAATCTGCACTTTAAAGGGATTCCCTATAAAACCATATATTAGTTTTGTATCACGAATTCGAAAAAATTGCCATAAAAAAAGAAACCGAACAAGTCGGCTCAAAGATATCGTTATTTTTTTGAGGAGGTAATATACACTATGAACCCGCGGCAAATCCGCGTGGACAAAAGCCGCCCCGGATACAAAAATAGGCGCCGGCCGCATTTTGATCTTCCCTGGTGGACAACGGCCGGCATGCGGGAATCCCCCTGCCAGGCTATTTTTTTTCCGAGTCAAAAGCGGATCTTACCACAAACGCCGCCGGGATGGTATAGCCGATTAACGCTTCAATGATAATAAGAACCCGTGCGGCCCCGATCGGAACAATATCCCCGTACCCGACCGAAAACAGCGTGACGGCACTCAAATACATATAATCAAGCAGTGTGCGGAAATCATGCCCTTCCAACAGCTTTCCGTGATGGAGCGCAATTTGGAATCCCATCATATCGAGCAGTAAAAACAACAACCCGAACCCGATCATGATATTGGTGTACGTAAAAGCAAGAAAGAGAAAACGTTCAAATGAAAGCTGCTTCGCGCGCCAGGATGCCGGATAAAACAAGGTGCGCAGGCTCATCACAATACAAAGGACAACCAATATGCCGAGAAAATAAAACATGCCCGATACCCCCGGCGCCTTTCAAGTTTGTCCTTCCATTGTATGCCCCCGCCGCCCGGCTTATGACAGTCTTTACGGGAAGAAAATGGAAGGCTACAATAGAATGGTGGAATTGGCCAATGCCAATGAGGAGGGAACGATAAATGGATTTTTCAAAATCTGAAAGCTTGTATAAAGAAGCACTTGAGCATATTGTCGGCGGCGTAAACAGCCCGTCCCGCTCGTATAAGGCGGTGGGCGGCGGAGCCCCAGTTGCCATGGAAAGGGGAAAAGGCGCGTACTTTTATGACGTGGACGGCAACCGCTACATTGATTATCTGGCGGCATACGGCCCGATCATTACCGGCTTTGCCCATCCGCATATTGCTGCTGCCATTAAAAAAGCAGCCGACAACGGCGTTTTGTTCGGCACGCCGACCCCGTATGAAGTGCAATTCGCAAAAATGCTGAAAGAAGCGATCCCGTCCCTGGACAAAGTCCGCTTTGTCAACTCGGGAACAGAGGCGGTCATGACAACGATCCGCGTTGCCCGCGCCTACACGGGCCGCGACAAAATCATTAAATTCGAAGGCTGTTACCACGGCCATTCTGACCTCGTGCTTGTCGCAGCGGGTTCAGGCCCGTCGCAGCTCGGCATGCCGGACTCAGCCGGCGTAACAAAAGCCATCGCAAACGAAGTCATCACCGTCCCTTATAATGATGTGGAACCTTTTAAACAGGCACTCGAAAAATGGGGCGATGAAGTTGCCGCCGTACTGGTTGAACCGATTGTCGGCAACTTTGGCATTGTGCCGCCGAAACCGGGATTTTTGGAAGCCATTAATGAACTGGCGCACAAAGCCGGTGCCCTTGTTATTTACGACGAAGTGATCACCGCTTTCCGTTTTATGTACGGCGGCGCGCAAAACATGCTCGGCGTTACCCCGGATTTAACCGCCATGGGCAAAATCATCGGCGGCGGACTGCCGATCGGGGCATACGGCGGCCGCAAAGACATTATGGAAGAAGTCGCACCGCTCGGCCCTGCTTACCAGGCCGGAACCATGGCCGGAAACCCGGCTTCGATGCTTGCCGGAATTGCCTGCCTTGAAGTGCTCCAGGAAAAGGGCGTGTATGAAAACCTCGACCGTCTCGGTGCCATGCTTGAAAAAGGCATTTTGGAAGCAGCTGAAAAACACGGCGTCACCATTACCATTAACCGCGTAGTCGGCGCCTTTACCGTTTACTTTACGGGCGAAAAAGTCGAAAACTACAAGCAGGCTGAAGCATCCGACGGCGAGTTGTTCGGGAAATTTTTCAAACTGATGCTCGAGCAAGGCATTAACCTTGCCCCGTCAAAATATGAAGCCTGGTTCCTCACAACCGCGCATACGGAAGAAGATATCGCAGAAACAATCAAAGCCGTTGACCATGCTTTTTCACATTTAAAAGGATAATCACCTTCTTTAAAAATTACACTGTCCCAGAAATGGGACAGTGTAATTTTAACTAATACCGTAATAGATATGGGAAACTTTTTATAACTCTTTGTTGTATTGAAAAGTCTCTGGTTTGTGTTAGAATAGAAATAGTCATGAAATCACTCCCTGGATATTTGGTCGTACTTATATCTTAACAAAGGAGTGGCTTTCATGGCTCTTTTTTTTTTCAAAAAAATCATCCTTTTCCGTTTTACAATATTTACCACAGGAATGAGTAGCTTAATCTATTGAAACCCGCCTAAAACCGACCAAAGTGGAAAAATTTAGACACTTATAATAAATAAATTTACCCCATTAAAATCAAAAACTCACAATTTCTTTTTACATTTGTCATAATGTTCCTACAAACGTCTTTTTTCTTTAGTGGAATAAATCAACGACCTTTAATTGTCTGACTGCTCACAGTTTCAGGGGATATAGCATTTTGGCAAGGGCTCTTAATAAAGACCCATGTTAAAAAAATGGAGACAGCGACCACAACCGGAAAAGCAAAAAACGTGCCGTACCATACAAGCAATGCGATCAGCGCCCCCAATATCGGAGACAGCACTTTGCCGAACCCGTTTGATGCTTCCACAAGGCCGAGCACCTGGCTTTCCTTGTCGCCTTTAAACAGATCCCCGGTCAGGGCCATGGCGATCGGCGCTGTCCCGGCTGCCCCGATTCCCTGAAGCGTGCGGCCTGCCATGATCCAGGCGAAAGCATGGGAAAACAAAGCGGCTGCGATTCCCGCCAGGATGCCGCCTGCCCCGTATAAAAACAATGCCGGCAAAATTACGGCTTTCCGGGAAAAGCGGTCGGAAAGATAGCCGAGCACCGGGATGAACACGGCGGCCACAATGGAGAAAACAGAGATCGTCAAACTTGCCTGAAAGGAGGTCAAGTGAAGTTCAGACTGCATTTTCGGCAGGACAGGAATCAACATGGAATTGCCAAGCGTCATAATTAACGGAATGGAGCCGATTGCTGCCACTGCCATCACAGAAGGTTGTTTGCTTGCCATAATATCCTCCCGGGATTTCAATTTTTGCTCTGTTAGATTATCCGGAAGCAAGCATTTTATTCTTTTGCCCAAAGGAATACTGCAGCCAATTACAGGAAGGATATGGTTACCTGTTACGCAAGGAGGAAAACACGTGAAATTATTTATGGAATACATTTTGGAGGAAATCGAAAAGATCGGGATGAAGCAAGGTTACAAGGTCTCTTTATCGCAAAAGAAAGACGAACAAAATTATATTCGCGGCGTGATGCAATTTTTCGACGGCGGATTTGACATTTATTATGCTTTGATTTTCAGTTTCCCCGAAAACCATCCGAAACTGCAGTATACGTTCTGGGTGCTGAACCAAACCGGGAACCGGGCTGTGATCGAAAAAGATGGATCCGGAGAAAAGATGATGGAGACGGTCAGGGAAACGGCATTGAAAGAAATCCATGTCAACCTGATGGAAGGCGGCGAAATCCGGCATTTGCTTAAAGAACTAAAGCAAACGATCGGCACTTGCCCGCAATAAAGAAGGGTTGCCGCTTCAGGGGGTTGAAAAACAGGGAGCCGCAGGGTTCTCCTCCCTCATTAGATGCGTTCCAGCCTAAAGGCACAGGGATTTATAGCCCGGATGATAAAACGGGGCTTTCGATTGCGGCGTTCCCCTCGGCAAAGACCCCCGCAGTACCCAGCATTGCCATCCCCACAAGCCGGCCGGTTGCTCAATCACTTCCCCTTTAACAAAGCTTACCCGTTGCTTTTGATCCCGTACAAAATGCAGCCTACCCCGGCCAGAATCCACAGCATTTTGGCAAACGAGATTTTATTGGAAATGCCGATCACCCCGATCGCCGTTGTCGTAATTAAAACAACAGGCCCGACAATAGCAAGAGAACTGTTGATGACGAGCGCCTTTTCCACTTGATTGTATTTGAGCATCAAAATGGCCGCGGAAATTTCGATCATTCCTGAGATCAGCCTGAGCGCAGCCATGCTAAGCACATGTTTTTCAATCAGCCACAAATTGTTTCCCCTCTTCATACGCGCATTTTGGATTCATTTACTCCATGTATATTCCGTGCCGGGCAAAAATAGGACAAATTCTCCGGCCGCATCCCCACACGTCTTCCGGCAAACATGTTATAATGACAAAATCAAAGGTTTGCCGTTTAAAAAAATTTTCGGACGGAAATAGTTTAATGCAGCCTTTTGGAACATATCATTTAAATATCTTTGCAAGGAAGAAAGGAATTGCCAATATGAGGGTTGGAGCCCGCATTGTCAAAACAGGAATTGCTATTACTATCGCGCTGTTTATCGCGCAATTATTAAAAATGCCGTCCCCGGTGTTTGCCGGGATCGCTGCCACTTTTGCGATTAAACCTACAATATACCGGTCTTACCGGTCCATTATCGATCAGGTCCAGGGCAATCTGATCGGCGCTTTGCTCGCCGTCATTTTTGTCATGGCCTTCGGCAACCATTTTCTCGTCGTCGGCCTCGGGTCCGTGCTGATCATCATTTTAATGTTGAAACTGAAGCTCGATGATACGGTCGGCCTTGCGCTTGTCACCATGATTGTCATTATGGAAACGCCAAGTGACAATTTTCTGCAGACGGCTGGGATCCGTTTTGCGACATTGTTTATCGGGATTTTCAGCTCGTTTCTTGTGAATTTGATTTTTCTGCCGCCGAAATACGAGGCGCGACTGTATGTCCGCCTCACCCATGTGACAGAAGAACTGCTCAAATTCATCCGGATTGCGGCGCGCCAGGAAGCCGATTACCAGCTTTTAAAAGAAGAACTTCCCGGCATTAAAGAGCGGGTGTACAAAGTGGAGCAGCTGTACACTTTATTTAAAGAGGAAAAAATTTACGGGAAAAGCAACAGGATCGAGCGGCAGCGGAAAGTGGTACTGTATAAAGAAATGGTGGCCATTTTGAATTTAAGCTATATTATTTTAAAACGGCTGCAGCAGTACAAGGCGGATATTGCCGGGCTGCCGGAAACGTTCCGGAGCATGCTCCAGGAACAAATGGAATATCTTGTGAACGAACATGAAAAAATGCTGCTCATGTTTCTTGGAAAGGTCAAAGCCCATGCGCAAAAATGCGATACGGCCGACAAACAGCGGAATGAGCTGATGGACATTTTTCTGCAGAACTTAAAAGATGAGACTTTCCGCACCGATCTCCAGTCTTACCACGTGATGAACCTGCTGGCACTGCTTGTGGATTACCAGGAAGAGCTTGAACATCTGGAAAAATTGATCACCGTGTCCCAAACCTATCACCACGAACAATCAGAACTCAATCTTGATGAACTGGAAGACCAATAGGGGACGGCAGGCCTGCCGTCCCCTATTGGATGCACCGCCCTGTTCCCATACGGGCCGGCGCTACTCTGTTTTCGCTTTTTAGCAAAGATTTTCCGTTTCCAAAACGGCCGCTTTGTTTGCTGCGCTTTTCACGCCGGGCTTAGGGGCCGGCTTTTAGTTGTTTTCTTTGCGGAAAAAGGTCTGGATATTGATTTTTGAGTTTTTTAAGCGGCCCATGATTTCATGGTAATGCTGCGCCACATAGGCGAAGTACAAAACATCAATCGTGAACAGTTGTGCTGCGAGGGATGTGGTTGCCGCGCTCCTCAGCAGGACCGCTTCCCCGCCATGGTGGATCAAAGGCACATCCACGATACTGGCAAGCGTACTGTCCCGTTTTTGTGTGATGCCCGCTGTAAAAAGCCCGTTCTGTTTGGCAATCTGCGTCAGTTTGATGGCTTCATTGGTTTCGCCAGAATTTGAAATGGCCACAAACATACAGTCTTTGGAGGCGTTGATTAAAGAAGAACCGAGCAGATGGTGATCCAGCGTGTGGACCACCGGCTTGCCGATTCTTGAAAACTTATGCATGAAGTCTTCAGCCGCCACATGGGAGGCGCCGATTCCGTATACGTATATGGCCGGGCTTTTATCCATCATGGCCGTTATCTTTTCAATGAAGCCGGTCTCGAGAAGATTTGCAGTTTGTGTGATGGACTGGTTAAACCGCAAAGCCAGTTTATCAGCAATCATTGCAATATCTTCATTCGGTGTGATATCCGTATAAATTTCCCGATCCAGCCCGGATGCGTCCGCGTACAATCTGATTTTTAATTGTGAAAAGCCGGAAAGCCCGATCGACCGGCAAAAGCGGACAACGGTGGCCGGGCTGACGCCTGCTTTTTTCGCAAGCTCGCTCGTATTGTCATTGACCGTTTCCACAGCGTGGCTGAGAATATACTCGCCGAGCTTTTTTTCTGATTTTGACAAACTGCTTAATTTGGATTTAATCTGTAGAATAATATTCTCTTCCAATTCCATCACTCACGATCTGCGTTGGTCTCCTTCATCGCATCTTTTGGAATACCAAAGAAATAAGTGGCAACGAAGCCCCCGATATAACCGGCTGCCAGCCCGGCGATATAACCGAGCCAGCGCCCGTGCGCAATCAGCGGAATTAAATCAATCCCGCTTGTGCCGATTGCAATCGCGCCGATATTGCCGATGCCTGCAATCACTGCCCCGCCGATGCCGCCGCCGATGCACGCGGTAATAAACGGGCGCCCAAGCGGCAAAGTCACACCGTAAATTAACGGTTCGCCAATGCCCATAATGCCAACCGGCAATGCCCCTTTAATCAACTGCACGAGTTTTTTATTTTTTCGGCATCTGATCCATAAAGCAATCGCCGCGCCGACCTGCCCTGCGCCTGCCATGGCAAGGATCGGCAACAGCGGGGTCATCCCTGTCTTATTGATCATTTCAATATGGATCGGGGTGAGAATCTGGTGCAGGCCGAACATAACCATCGGCAGGAAGACAAGCCCCAGTATAAATCCTGAAAAAGCGCCGCCGACTTTCAACACCCACGTGATCGACCCGACAAGAGCGCCTGATACCGCGCCTGCGACCGGCATGACAATAAAAATAGTAAAAAGTCCGACAACTAATAATGCAATCGTTGGCGTCACAATGATATCCACAGCATTTGGAACAATTTTATGCAGCCTTTTTTCAACAAGCGCTAAAATCCATACTGCAAAAATAACACCGATGATCCCGCCTTGTAAAGGGGAAAGGGCATCTCCGGTAAAAATATTTGGAAGCGGATTTTTCGGATCCATGCCGGTCAGCATCGTCACAGCCCCGATGACCCCGCCAAGGCCCGGTGTCGCCCCGAACTCATTTGCGCTATTGATCCCGACATAAATGACCAAATAGAGATACAATCCGTTTTTAATAATGTTTAATGTCGTAATAACGGACACCCAGTTCTGGCTGAGGGCTGAGGAGTCCGCAGCCATGATATTTTGGAAAATGGCGGCAACCCCGCCGATAATCCCGGCACCGACAAAAGCCGGAATAAGCGGTACAAATATATTGGAAATCGATTTTAAAGCCCTTTTGAAACCGTTACTTTTATGTTTCGCCTTTTCCCTTGCCTTTACTTCGGCCGCTTTGGCTTCCACCATTTCGCGGTTTGACCGCCCGGCATCTTGATGGCCCGTAGCCTTCGGAAAATTTTCCCCAAGTTTTACACCGGCCTGCTGTACCATAAGGTTGGCGACTTTGTTGACGATACCAGGGCCAAGCACGACCTGGAGCGTTTCATCCTCCACGACGCCGAGCACGCCATCAACCGCTTTCAGACCTTCGATATTGACTTTGCTGTAATCCGCAATGGTAAGCCGGACTCTTGTCATGCAATGGATGATCTTTTCGACGTTTCCCATGCCGCCGACATTTTCGTAAATTTCCCTTGCCAGTCTTTGTTCTTTCGTTTCGGTCATTTTTTTCATCCCCCGGTTTAAACGATTTTTCTAATAAAACCATTTGCCTGTGCCATTTTCTCCTCTGCCTCTTCCTTGGAAAGATTGGTTAACAACATTACAATGGCCAGCTTCACATTTTTGCCGGCTGCGTAAAAAGCCTGTTCAGCTGCTTCATAGCTGCATCCGGAAGCCTGCATAATAATCGATTTCGATCTCTCCACCAGTTTTGCGTTTGTCGGCTTTACATCCACCATTAAATTCCCGTATACTTTTCCAATTCCGACCATTGAAGCAGTTGAAATCATATTCAATACGAGTTTCTGGGCGGTGCCTGCTTTTAGCCGGGTTGATCCCGCCAACACTTCAGGCCCGGTTTCCACTTCGATCGGAATATCGGCATGGCGGCTGATTTCAGCATTTTTGTTGCAGGAAAGCGACGCCGCCACAGCACCGGTTTTTTTCGCGTAGTCCAGCGCGCCAATCACATACGGTGTTCTGCCGCTTGCCGCAATACCGACTACTGTATCCTTTTCCGATAAATGGATGCGCCTTAAATCTTCTTCCCCCATCTCTTTCGAATCTTCCGCCCCTTCAACGGCAACCGTCATTGCCGCACTGCCGCCTGCGATCAGCCCCTGCACCATGGAAGGGTCCGCACTGAATGTCGGTACACATTCGACAGCATCGAGAACACCGAGCCGACCGCTTGTACCTGCTCCGCAATAGATCAAACGTCCACCCTGGTTAAAAGAACGGATAACAGCTTTTACCACTTTTTCGATTTGTGCCAGTTCCTTCCCAACACGGATTGGAACCGTTTGGTCTTCCTCGTTCATCAATTGCAAAATTTCCCTTGTTGACAACGTATCAAGATCCATTGTTTTTTCGTTGCGCTGTTCTGTGGCGAGTTTTTCTAAGTCCATTCGTTTTCACCTTCATTGTCCGTCATTTTAAACCGTGTACCCGAACCAATAAAATCAAGGAGCGGCAAGTCGCGGCCGGCAATCTGCCCGATGATGTTTACTTTTGCATCGGCAGGCAGGCTCCGCTTTGTGATTTGCAATTCCCCTTTGTATCTTGCGTACAGGTTGTTGTCGAGCGTAATACTCCCTTTGTGGCGGGGAATGTTGTTTTCAGGCCCGATATCGTCCTTTTGATTGCATGTTCTCGACTGTTCGCTGCGGATGGCGTCCTTTGCCACATCCAGCCGGTTCCGGTGGGTTTTGAAAATATACGGGCGCCATTTCGGCCCTGCAGCCGTTGCATGAAGCAGTATGGTATCATGGCAAAAAAATTCCCTGATCTGGCTGCGGGATTGCGGCGTTAACTCCGGATCCCCGATATAAGCATGGTCAACCGCATAATCCCTTAACAGCGAGCAGATGGCTGCCAGCGGATTTTGATGGCGGTGGATTTCCAATGTCGGCAGGGATTCATATAAAGGAAATCTTAGTTTTCCATCGCCGGGTGCAAATGCCGTAATGCTGAATCCTTTGCTTTTCAGCCATTTGTTTTTTTCGTAAAACCAATTTTCATCCAGTCCGGTTCCGGGCCTCGGGTAATAATTATGCCAGGCCTCCAGCCGGCTGAAATCAGCGTCATGCTGTTTCAGCTGCTCATAATCCTGTTCCGTTAATGTGCTGGCGTTTAATCCGACCGTCATCGTGTTCGACAGGCGGGCAACCTGTTCCCAGCTGGCCCCGGCATCGATGCGCAAGCCATTGATACCGCTTTCAATAATGCGTGCAGGATCATCAATGGACAGCCCGATATGGCGGAGCACGTTTCCGGAGACATCGATCATGACTTTCATCTTGTTCCGTTTTGCAGCCTCCAAGAGCGGAGCAAGCCTTTTCCGGTATTGGGACGGGTCATCTTCCGGAAGTTGCAGGGATGTAAAAATTCCTTCCATTCCAATTGCTGCCATTTGGCGAATGCAGGCTTCCTTCCCTTCTGACCAGTCTTCATTCAAGTATATTGAAAATCCAAGCAATCATGCATCCCTCCTTTCATACTATTATATGCACCTTGAAACAATATTTCAACATATTTTTATTATTATATTTATAAAGGAAATTTTGTTTCATTTCCTGACAAAAAAACCGGAGACCCCGTCGTTGAAACGGGATCCCTCCGACGGGCAAGCGCCCTCTGCTTTTCTTTGTCCAGCTCCGGGCGCTGTCGGCTAGTGAATTTCCAGTCCCCTCCCCTACGATAAGCGGGCATCGATTCGCCTGCGGCTCATCGTGTTTCCTTTATCCCACATTAACGGGCAGTAAGACCCCCGCCAAAGGACATACAGAAAATACAACCCAATAAGCTAGGGGGTCAACTGCCCGTAAATGTCCGATTAGTTCAACTAACAAACAGCGGAGGCTGGCCCTCCGCTGTTTGAAGTTTCACGTTATCTCAGTTCGGGGACTATGAAATTCATACGCCGACGGGCAAGCGCCCTCCGCTTTTCTTTGTCCAGCTGCGGGGCGCTGTCGGCTAGTGAATTTCCAGTCCCCTCCCCTACGATAAGTCAGCATCGGTTCGCCTGCGGCTCACCGTGCTTCCTTTATCTCAGTTCGGGGACTGTGAAATTCATACGCCGACGGGCAAGCGCCCTCCGCTTTTCTAATCATCCAGTTGTTGGATTTGGAATAGGTTGTAATAGAGCCCTTGTTTTTCCATTAATTGTTCGTGGGTGCCGGTTTCTTTGATCTCCCCGTTTTCAATTAAGACAATGCGGTCTGCGTGGGTGATGGTGGACAGCCGGTGGGCAACGATTAAAGTTGTCCGGTTGCGCGCCAGTTTTTCAATGGCTTCCTGGATCAGATGCTCGCTTTCTAAATCAAGCGCGGATGTCGCTTCGTCGAGAATGAGAATCGGCGGGTTTTTCAGAAATACGCGCGCAATCGCAATCCGCTGCTTCTGCCCCCCGGACAGTTTAACGCCTCGCTCGCCCACCGTTGTTTCATACCCGTCGGCAAGATTCAGAATAAAGCCGTGGGCGTTCGCCGCTTTTGCCGCCTGTACGACTTCCTCGTCCGCCGCCTGCGGATTCCCGAGCAAAATATTGGATTTCACCGAATCACTGAACAAAATATTGTCCTGCAGCACCATTCCGATTTTATCGCGCAGGCTTTGTACTTTAAACGTGCGGATATCCTGGCCGTCCAGGTAAACCACCCCTTTTGTCACATCATAAAACCGGGGGATGAGGCTCACAAGGGAAGACTTGCCGCCCCCGCTCATCCCGACAAAGGCAACCGTCTCCCCTGCCCTGATCTCAAGATTGATATTTTTTAACACCGGCTCTTTTTCATCATCATACCGAAATTCGACGCCATCAAACCGGATATTTCCGCGTACATTCCGGCACTCTACCGCGCCCGGCCGGTCATCAATGTCATATTTTTCATCCAGCAGTTCAAACACCCGGTCCATTGAAGCGAATGCCTGCGTCAGCGTCGTGCCGGAGTTGACGAGCCTTCTGAGCGGGCTGTACAAATTATCAATATAAGCGATAAACGCCGCGAGCGTGCCGACGGTAAGGCTGCCTTTAATTACGAGATAGCCGGAAACAAAAATAATTAACAGCGGCGCAATATCGGTAATGGTGTTCACAACCGCAAACGATTTAGCCGTCCAGCTCGTGTGTGCCAGCGCTTTTTCCAGAAAATTGCGGTTATGCTTGTCAAACTGCTTTTGCTCATGGTCTTCAATGGCAAAACTCTTAATAACCGCCATGCCTTGCACCCGCTCATGGAGATAGCCCTGCACCTCCGCCAGCGCCTGCGACCGTTTTCTCGTCAAAAAACGCAAATTGCCGAAAAAATATTTGACCGAAAAAATATAAAACGGAAATACGGCGAGTGAAATCAAAGTCAGCCGGGCATCCATCATAAACATCATGACAATTGCAATCACGACCGTTGTCATGTCGAGCCAGACGTTCATCAGCCCGGTAATGACAAAATCTTTCGTCTGCTCGACATCATTCATCACCCGGGAAATGACTTCCCCTCCGCGTGTATTGGCATAAAACCGGAAACTTAATTTTTGAAGATGGGTAAAAAAGCGGCCGCGGATATCATACAAGATTTTGCTTGCCGTCCACTGCGCAAAATATTGCCGGTAATATTCAACGGGCGGCCGGACGATGACAAAAATGGCAAGCATGGCCGACATCACCCAAACAAGCTTATGTAGCTTCTCATCCGGTGAAAGCCCGTGGTTGCCGATAATATCATCGATCACATATTTAATCAAAAGCGGGATTAAAAGCGGGATCGCAAACTTGATGATCCCGATGATGATCGTCGCAACGATTTGAAACCAATACGGCTTTACAAATTTCATGTATCTTTTCACACTACCCATGCATTGAACCTCCTGAGCAAACAAAACGTACCATTTATTTCCCTCATTTTTTCAAAATTTACGCATACAAAAAACCTGTTGGCGTTCAACAGGCGGTTTGCTTAACGCAAATAGGTCAGATAGCGTTCGTACCAAATATCAATAAAGTCGGGGCTGAACGGGCCCTTCCGCTGCCGGATCCAGTGGATGAGAATGTCCACGTTCCGCTTTAAAATATGGTCGATGACATCGGGATAGCCCATTTTTTTGCGGTGGTATTCATATTCATCCTCATCCAGCAGCGTAAACGTCATATCCGGATAGACTTTGATGTCGAGATCATAATCAATATATTTTAACGCTTCACTGTCATAAACAAACGGCGACCCCAAGTTGCAGTAGTAGTAGACGCCGTCTTCACGGATCATGCCGATAACATTGAACCAGTGGTCGGCATGAAAGTAGCAGATTGCAGGTTCTCTCGTAATCCATGTCCTTCCGTCCGATTCGGTTACCAAAGTCCGGTTGTTTCCCCCGATCACCAGGCTTTTTGTGCCCTTCAAAACGGTTGTTTCTTCCCATATCCGGTGAATATGGCCGTTATGCTTATAACTTTGGATTTGGATTTTATCACCTTCTGCCGGGATTCCCATCATCTCATGCCCACTTTCATGATTGTTTATATGTAAACCTGTGCCCGTTATGTGCCGGAATGAAACTTATGTAATCAAACGATCTGTTTTCTATCTATTATAACGGTTTCTGAACGCGATTAAAACTAAACAATCCTATTTGAAATAGGATTGTTTATGTGCAAATTTTTGAACTGCGATAAACCCGGATCAGTTCAACCGTCTGCGATTCAAAAACTTTTTCAATTTCCTGCAATTCTTTATTCATCCGGCCGATTTCATCAAGGATATCTTCCGCCATTGTTTCCTCCTGCAACTTCAACAGTTCGCTTTTCACTTCGTTGCATCTCTCCATTTCCGATTGCAAAAACAGCAGCCTATCCATCGTGTCCATTTGCTGTGCCACAAGCCGATTAAATTCTTCCATCAAAGTTTTTTACCCCCTAAAGGATGAATTGAACTTTTCATTCACACATATTCTCGATGGAAGGGCAAAATCCTTTGACTTCTTTTGTCGAACTCCGAAAGCCTTAAAAGAAAAAAGAGGCCCCCGGTTCGGGAAACCTCTTTCTATCGGTTATTGCTGGCCGAATTGCCCGGCGTTTTGCGATTTTTTCGCTTCAGATTGCTGGTTTTGTTTTCTTACTTCCTGTGCGTTCGTTTCGCTTGCGAATTCAGAACCGAAAGAACCTTGGCCGGAAGCAGACTTCGCATTTTGCTTTCTTACTTCCTGCGCATTTGTTTCGCTGGCAAATTCAGAACCAAAATTTCCTTTGGCAGCTTTATTGAAGTTGTTGTTGTTTGCCATCGTTATCACCTCCACGGGTATTAATGTAACCAGAGGCGCAACGATTTATCCTTCCCATAAAAACTGGAAAATAAAGGAACTCAAAGCTGGCGTGCTCAACTTAAAAGAAGCGAGCGGCCGCCGTCCACAATGATCGTCTGGCCGCGGATCATAAACGCCTCGTCTGAAATTAAAAAGCGCACGGCGTTCACCATATCCTCGACCTCAACCATTCTTCCTGCCGGCGTATGTTTCCGCGCGTCTTCCAGTAGTGCTTCGCGGTTCGGGAAAGACTTGAGCGCATCCGTATTCAATACGCCGCCCGAAACTGCATTCACACAAATACTCGGCGCCAGCTCAACTGCCAAATAGCGGGTTAAAGCTTCAAGCGCTGCTTTCGACACACCGACCGCCGTATAATTTTCGATATAGCGGATCGAACCGAGCGAACTGAGGCTCACAATTTTTCCCCCGCCGTTTTCTTCCATCAGTTTGGCGGCTTCCTGCGCACAAAACAGGAGCGCCCTGCTGTTAATATTCATCGTCCAGTCCCAATGGCGTTCTTCCAGCTCCATTGCCGGGCGCTCGACACCTGAAGCGGCATTATTGACAAGCACATCAAGCCTGCCGTATGTATCCCGGATTTGCGCGAACATTTCTTTTATTTTTTTCACGTCCCCGACATTTGCTTTGATCAGAAGCGCTTTTTGCCCCAGCTTTTCAATTTCTGCTGCCACTTCTTCGGCTTTGGGCCGGCTGCGCGCATAATTGATGACCAGATCATAGCCGCTCTTTGCAAGATCGAGCGCAATCGCCCGGCCCAGCCCCTTGCTTGATCCGGTTACAAGTGCCACCTTATTTGCCAATGATTCCACCTTCTCCGTTTTCTTTATGATTTTTGCAACGCTCTCCCTTTTTCAAAAAGCCGCGATGCATCCTGCTCCTTATCACCCTGGAATGCGGCATTTTCCACGCCTGCCTGAAGCCCGGTTTACAGAAACGCGGCTGTCCCTTGTTCCGGAACCGATTCGGATTGCGCGGCGCTCCGCTGGCTTATCTTTGGAACCGGTTCAGCCTGTCATAAAATGATGTTAAAAATGCATAAAGGGCTTTTTCTGAAGCCGCCATTTCCCTTTTTTTCGGGATCATCACGCCGACCGGGCGCATCAGTTCTACATCGCTGATTTCCGCTTTTACGATTTCTTCAGACAGATTAAATAATAGCGCAGGCTCAGGCAGAATTGCAACACCCGTTCCGCTTGCAACAAGGCCTTTAATCGTCTCCATGTCCTCGCCTTCAAATGCAATCGCAGGCTCAAAACCGGACTTCCGGCAGGCGGAGAACAGAATTTCACGAATCGAAAAGCCCTCCCGGAATGTAATGAAACGTTCGTTTTTCAGCTGGGCGAGCCGGATCATTTCCTGCCCGGAAAGCGGGTGGTCGCGGCGGAAAAGCAGCATGAGCTTTTCCATGTATAAAATTTCACCGCTAACCCCGGGATGGTCATCCGGCACAGGAGAGGCAAGCGCCAGCTCAAGTTCCCCGTTTTCAATCAACCGGATCAAATAGCCGGGGGTCCCTTGCACAAACTGGTACTCGAGGCCGGGATGTTTTTCGCGAAACTGTGCCAACAGGGAAGAAAAGGTCTGGACCGATAACCCGGTCGAAAAACCGAGGCGGACCGTCCCGTTATCCGGATCGAGGAATTCCTGCATTCTTTGCTTGGCTTTATCAATTTCGAGCACGACTTTTTCAGCGTGTTCTAAAAAAACTTTTCCGATCGGCGTCAGCCTGACATTCCTTCCTTCACGCCAAAAAAGGGAAACGCCAAGTTCGGCTTCCAAAAGGGAAATTTGCCGGCTGATGGCGGATTGGGCGACATGCAGCTCATCTGCAGCGTGTGTCACATGCTCCCTTTTGGCGACTTCAATAAAATAAATTAACTGTCTTAACTCCATGCGAATCACACCATTCTCAATTTGAGATTAATTTCATCTTAACTATATATTGTAAGAAAGAATAACAAGAGGGTAAAATTTAAAATAATCTTACTTTTCGGACTCGACCTGATGATGGAAGGAATGTGAAGCAATGAATAATCAACATTATGGACTTTACCGACCTGAATTTGAACATGATGCATGCGGCATCGGCTTTTACGCGGACATCAAGGGCCGCGCGTCTCATAAGATCATCACCACTGCTTTGGAGATGCTGAGAAGGCTGGACCACCGCGCCGGTAAAAATGCCGACGGGACAACGAGCGACGGCGCCGGTATTTCAATGCAAATCCCGCACGCGTTTTTTGAGGCCGTATGCTCCTTCACCCTTCCAAAAAAAGGGGAGTATGCAGTGGGAATGCTTTTTCTGCCGCATGATCCGCATGCTGCGGAGGACATTCTGAATGAATTCCGCATCCAGGCTGCATCACTCGGCCTTTCAGTGCCCGGTGTCCGTGAAGTTCCGGTAAATCCGGAAGTTCTTGGGCGCCAGGCGGAAGAATCGCGGCCGCACATCGTTCAGATTTTCGTTTCTTCTTCTTCAAACGATAACACGGAAGAAGCGGTTTTTCAAAGAAAGATCTATATATTGCGGAAACTGGTTGAGAACAAATTCGGTTCCTCTTTTTATGCCGCCAGTTTTTCGAACCGGACAATTGTATATAAAGGCATGCTTTCGGCGGAACAGCTCCCTCTGTTCTACACTGATCTTGCGGACGAACGGTTTCAATCGGCCCTTGCGCTGATCCACTCGCGGTTCAGCACCAATACGTTTCCCAGCTGGGAGCGGGCCCACCCGAACCGGATGATCGCCCACAACGGAGAGATCAACACCATCAAAGGGAACGTCAACTGGTTCAATGCAAAAATCGAATTGTTTGCAAACGAACTGGACCTTGGCACATTGAAAAAAATCCAACCTGTGATCAACAAAAACGGTTCGGATTCGGCGATTTTTGACAATGTCCTTGAATTTTTAACAACAAACGGCATCTCCCTTCCACATGCGATCATGATGATGGTGCCGGAGCCGTGGGAAGACAACGAAGACCTGCCGCCTTACTTAAAATCATTTTATGAATACCACAGCCAGATTATGGAACCGTGGGACGGACCGATGGCGCTCGAGTTTACGAACGGAAAACAAATCGGGGCGGTGCTTGACAGAAACGGCTTGCGCCCGGCCCGTTACTACATTACCCATGATGATAAAATCATTTTTGCATCTGAAGTCGGCGTCGTCGATGTGGAGCCGGAAAACGTCAAAGAACGGCGCCATTTAAAACCGGGTCAGCTGTTGTTCGTGGATCTTGAAAAGGGGGCCCTTATCCCGAGCGACGAACTAAAAGCACAGGTCAGCCTTGAAAAACCGTATGCAGAGCATCTCGAAGATTCAGTGATAGACCTGGAGGAAAGCCACTTTATCCCGGCTGCATCCTGTCTTGAAAAAAATGAACTGGCTTATTGGCAGACATTATTCGGCTACACTTATGAAGAATGCACAAAGTCCATCGTGCCAATGGCGCAGGAAAAGCATGAACCGATCGGGGCAATGGGCGTCGATACACCGATTGCAGTTTTATCGGAGCGCCCGCAGCTTTTGTTCCATTATTTCAAACAAAGCTTCTCGCAGGTCACGAACCCCCCGATTGATTCCATTCGCGAAGCATACGTCATATCTACGGTTACCTGGCTCGGCCCGCAAGTATCGCTTGACGGCCATGACGATACCGCCCATAAAAAAATCCGGCTGGAACACCCGTTTTTAAGCACGGCCAAATTTAACGCCATTTTAAACCAGGGAATGAAAACGGCTTTTCTTCCTGCGTACCATTCGCCGGATATCAGCCTTGACCAGGCGCTGGAACAATTGCTCAGGGAAGCGGACGAAAAAATCGGGGAAGGTGTGGAAATTTTAATTCTTTCCGACCGTGCGCAAGGCCATCGTGCCGTGCCGATCCCTTCCCTGCTTGCCGTTTCAGCCCTGCACCAGCATATGATCCGCTCCGGCACAAGGCCGAAAGCAAGCATCGTGCTGGATTCCGGTGAACCGCGGGATTCACACCATATGGCCGCTCTATTGGGCTACGGTGCCGATGCGGTACACCCGTATCTCGCACTTGAAACGATTCAAAATTTAATCGGCGAAGGGCATATCGATCTGCCGTATAAAAAAGCAAGTGAAAACTATTTAACCACCCTTAAGAAAAGCGTCGTCAAAATCATGTCGAAAGTCGGGATTACGACGATGCAAAGCTATCGCGGGGCGCAAACTTTTGAAGCGCTCGGCATTGCGGAAAGCGTCTGCGACCGCTATTTTACCGGCACCGTCTCGCAGCTTGGCGGGATCGGGCTCGCGGAAATCGGCCAGGAATCATTGAAACGTTTTGAAAAAGCGCAGAAATTGCTTTTCCAGCACAACAAAGCGCTTGATCCGGGAAGCGAGCTGCAATGGCGGAAAGACGGCGAATACCATTTGTTCAACCCGCAAATGATGTACACTTTGCAGCAGGCAGCCAGAACGAACAACAAGGAACTGTACCGCAAATTTTCGGAAACGTACCACCACGGGCCGTACGCCACGATCCGGAGCCTGCTGGCCATCGAGAGCAACCGGAAACCTGTTCCGCTGGATGAAGTGGAGCCGGTCGAATCGATTTGGAAAAGGTTTAAAACCGGCGCGATGTCGTACGGGGCATTAAGCAAAGAAGCGCACGAAGCACTCGCGATTGCGATGAACCGCATCGGTGGAAAAAGCAACAGCGGCGAGGGCGGCGAAGAAAAAGAACGCTACACGCCTGATGCGAACGGAGATTCAAGACGGAGCGCCATTAAACAGGTGGCATCCGGCCGTTTCGGCGTCACCAGCCTGTATTTAACAGATGCGGACGAAATCCAGATTAAAATGGCTCAGGGTGCGAAACCGGGCGAAGGCGGCCAGCTTCCGGGCTCGAAAGTTTATCCGTGGATTGCCGAAGTCCGCGGCTCCACTCCGGGCGTCGGTTTAATCTCGCCTCCTCCGCACCATGATATATACTCGATTGAAGACCTGGCGCAGCTGATTTACGATTTGAAAAGCGCCAACCCGCGCGCCCGCATTTCGGTAAAACTGGTGGCAAAGTCAGGCGTCGGGACCATCGCGGCCGGTGTAGCGAAAGGCCTGGCCGATACGATTTTAATCAGCGGCCATGACGGCGGCACCGGGGCGAGCCCGCAAACGAGCATCAAACATGCCGGCATGCCATGGGAACTCGGCCTTGCAGAAACCCATCAGACGCTAACGCTGAACGGCCTGCGTGACCGTGTCGTACTGGAAACAGACGGTAAACTGATGACCGGGCGTGATGTCGTCATCGCCGCCTGCCTTGGCGCCGAAGAATTCGGGTTTTCCACTGCCCCGCTTGTTGTCCTCGGCTGTATCATGATGCGCGCCTGCCATCTTGATACATGCCCGGTCGGCGTGGCCACGCAAAATCCGAAGCTGCGCGCCAAATTCATGGGCAAACCGGAATATGTTGTCAACTATATGCGGTTCATCGCAGAAGAGGTCCGCGAAATATTGGCTGAATGCGGCTACCGCAGCCTTGATGAACTTGTCGGCGAAACCGGCTTGCTGAAAGTGAAAGATGAGGTTAAAAACCATTGGAAAGCGAAACAGCTTCATTTTGATAAATTACTGTTTAAAGCGGGTGATACACCATTTGCTGTGCAAGGCAAAACGGCGCAAAACCATAAACTGGAAGAACGCTTTGACAGCCGTGAATTGGACCATTTATCCGTATCCGTCCGGAACAGGCAGCAAACAGCGGTCACCTTGCCTGTGCGCAATACCGACCGGGCAATCGGTACCACTTTGGGCCATATCATTACAAAAACATACGGTGACGAAGGGCTGCCGGAAGATTTTATCCACATTCATCTGCACGGTTCAGCAGGGCAAAGCCTCGGCGCCTTTATTCCAAAAGGCCTAACACTGAACCTTGAAGGAGATGCCAATGACTATGTTGGAAAGGGATTATCGGGCGGAAAAATCGTTGTGAAGCCGGTTGCCGGATGGATCCGGCACGAAGAACAGGCCATCATCGGAAACATCGCCTTTTTCGGGGCCACATCGGGCGAAGCGTATATCCGCGGAACAGCCGGCCAGCGTTTCTGTGTCCGTAACAGCGGCGTACATGCCGTTGTCGAAGGCATCGGAGACCACGGCTGCGAATACATGACCGGCGGACGCGTTGCCGTGCTCGGCCCGATCGGCAAAAACTTTGCGGCCGGGATGTCCGGCGGGATTGCCTACATTTATACCGGCGCAATGGGCGAAGATGAAGTTTTATCCCGGATCAACCAGGAACTTGTCAGCATTGAAGGTGTGGATTCTGATGAAGATATGCGCGAACTTTATCATATGATCCAGAAACATTATCAATACACCGGCAGCCCTGTTGCCAAACGGATTTTGAAAAATTGGGAGCTGTCCCTGCATCAGTTTATCAAGATTGTTCCACGCGAATACAAAGCGATGATGGAACTCATCCAGTACTTTCTGGATCAGCAAATGCCGCTTGATGAAGCGAGGCTTGCCGCTTTTGAATATAAAAAATCCGGAAAGCATCTGCCGGAAATTGAAAAAGAAAAAGCTTTCCCGACAGAAGTAAAGTAGACGGGTAAATCCATCAGGAAGCGTCCGGATGGATTTACAGGATTGTGTGTGGATTGAAACGAAAAAAACGGAGACCTATCATGTCCCGGCAGCGGCCGGATAAGAAGCACAAAGATGGCTGCTTTTTAAGAAAAAGGCATCGCACGCAAATTTTCCGGAAGAAAGCCGGATTGTACTGCCCGGGCCATTTTCGTAATAGCAGGTTTTATCCAAAACAGAAAAAAGCTGAAATTGTACGGCATCTATATCCCTCCGGCAGCGGCCGGGTGATTTGTGAGGAGTGTGAGACATGCGCGGAACGACAGATTTTATTGAACAGAAACGCGAAAAACCGAAAGAACTGGATGCCGCAAAGCGGGTGGCTACTTGGAAAGAATATGTGCAGCCTTTCCCGGAAGAAAAATTGAGAACGCAGGCATCCCGCTGCATGGAATGCGGCACCCCGTTCTGCCAGATGGGGGAACTGATCGGCAGGCAAACGAGCGGCTGCCCTTTGTATAATTTAATTCCGGAATGGAACACCCTTGCCGCCCAGGGAAAATGGGAAGAGGCCTACCAGCGTTTGCTTTTAACCAATAATTTCCCGGAATTCACATCGCGCGCCTGCCCGGCACCATGCGAAGGCTCGTGCACAGCCGGGCTGGTCAGTGAACCTGTCACCATTAAAAGCATTGAAAGAGCCATCATTGACCGTGCCTGGGAAGAAGGCTGGATCAAGCCGAGAATCCCGCTGAAACGGAACGGCTTAAAAGCAGCCGTTGTCGGAAGCGGGCCGGCCGGATTGACGGCAGCTGACGATTTAAACCAGGCAGGCTACGATGTTACCGTCTTTGAAAAAGAAGACCGTTTTGGCGGGCTGCTCATGTACGGGATTCCGAATATGAAAATTGAAAAGCAGTATGTAGAGCGCAGAGTGGACCTGTTGCAGGCGGAAGGGATCACGTTTAAAGCCAATACAGAAATTGGCAAAGACATCACGCTTGCAGAACTGGAGGCTGCTTTTGACGCCGTCCTGCTTTGCATCGGCGCGGAGAAACAACGTGACATGGACATTCCGGGGCGTGATTTAAAAGGCATCTACCCGGCAATGAAATATTTGAAAGCCAGCACAAAACATCTGCTTGACCATGGAGAAAACGGTGAACCGCAAATTTCGGCAAAAGGGAAAAAAGTGATTGTCATTGGCGGCGGCGATACCGGTGCGGACTGTGTGGCAACCGCAATCCGGCAAGGGTGCAAGAGCGTTGTACAGTTCGGAAAACACGGAGAACTGCCGAAAGAACGCCCGGAACACGAACCATGGCCGGTGAACCCTTCCCTGTTCACGCTGGATTATGCATATGAAGAATCATTTAAAGTGTTTGGAGAAGATCCGCGGCAATACTATATCCAAACCACAGCATTTCTCGGTAATGATAACGGCGAAGTAACAGGGCTCGCCACCGTGCCGTTTTCGGATCATCGGGGAGCAGAACAGCAAGTCTGGGATGCGGATCTTGTGCTGATCGCCATCGGATTCCAGGGTGTCGATGATGCCAAATCAGCCGGCATCGAACTTCAAAACGGGCTGATTCAAACCTTGCCCGGAAGTTTCCGGACAAACCGGGAAGGCATTTTTGCCGCCGGCGATGCGAAACGCGGCGCAAGCCTAATTGTCTGGGCAATGCAGGAAGGAAAAAAAGCCGCAAAAGAAATAGACCTGTATCTCTCACAAAAAAACAAGGCGGCCTGCCAGCCATCTGCATAAAAAATGGCCCCAAGCAAAAGCTTGGGGTTTTTTGTTGAGTTGTATGGATGGCTTTATGCCTTACGGTTCCTGTTTTTTTGTCCTTCATAGCGGTTAAACGTAAAAGGGGCATAAATTTCATAAAGCCAATTCAAATATTAATTCTCATCGTGAATAAGTCTGACGTCTAGGCAACATCCTAATCAGACCATCTATGATCAAAATAGCGCTCCATATAACAAATATTAAGTTAAATTGCGGACTTTTATAAATTGGAATCCAATCATAAATTGGGCTTAGCACACCGTTTAAGCAAAGATGGGATTTTCCTTCAAAAACGAGAAGGGGGTGGTAGCTTTTTCTGCCCGGCTTATGGGGGTTCACCCCGATTTTCGCTCCCTCCTGGTTTCCATAAACCGTTTCGACACTTGAATCAAAGTCAAGAATGAGATTGGAATCCAGCCACGGTTTGATGCACGCTTTAGCGTGCTTCGGCGGAGCCGAAAGAGCCTCGCAGAGCCCACACTTTGCATCGCAAAGGTTTAGCCCCCACACGACTAGCCAGCTACCTCCCCAAAACAAGGGAAAACAAAAAGAACACACTTCTACTTAAGTGTGTTCTCAAAAACTAAAATAATTGAGTTGTTAAGAAATCTAAAAGATAACCAAAAAACATTACTAGAAAAAAACTAAAGAATGTTATGGTATTACCTATGATTAAAACTTTAGATTTTATACTTACCGCGAGAAGAAGCCCAATACCGGAAAAAACAAATGTTAAAATCCATAAAAATGATGGTTGTTGAAATACAATATTAGGTACCCAAAGCAATAAGGAAATAATTATCGTAATTGTAGCTAGAATTTTAATAATAGTATCCATATACTCCCTCCTTGCTTATACGTTTACCTTTCACTAAATAGGAACACAAAGAGTATTTTTGAAATAGGTTTTTATTGCAACAGCAGCAGCCTTTTCTTTAAGCTTCATTTTACTAAAGTGCTTATCTATATAATTAACAAGAGCTTTATCACAAGCGCAGCTGAAATAATGTCTGTCACCATAACATTTGTCATGTGCTTTACAACCAGCATCTAGTACATCTTTAGGTTTACCACTGCCATAACCAGGTCCACACCAATTTCCCCAAACTGGTATACTTATTTTAGCTTTTTTAATCGTTTTCTCGTTTGTTTGATCATCGGAATAATTAATCATTTGATCACTTATTTGATTAACCATGGTACCTATACCTGCTTCATTGCCGAATAGTAAAGCCGCTCCGTATCAAACAGCAGCCCATCCATATCAAAGATTACAAGTTTTACATCTTTCAATTAACCATCATCCCCTTTCTTGTCCTCTTATCCTCCTAATAGTATATGTAAAAAAACAAACATTCATTCAAACAAATGCCTTCCAATTTAAGGAAACCATTTGACATTGAGAGAAAATTTCGTCACGGATTCAGGTCTCTTTTTTTGGGAAATGAATTGAGTGATATTATCTGCATTACTGTGGGGTTTGAGTAACATTTTGGATTATCGACTTATGCGGTTTTTTTACAGTGTAAGTGCTTTCGATAAAAATTATAGTCTACGAGATTTTTCCTGTCAAGAATTTTTTTAATAGTGAATTTAATAACATGTTTTTAGTTATTGCATAAAAATAAATCCAAGCACGTGCCATTTTGGCTTTTATCCTTAGTAAAAAACTTGCAGCCAGTGGCCAAAAGGAGTGCGGTCCCCGGGCGAAATGCCATTTACAACGCTATTGTTTTGAAAAAGCAGAGGCTGCCGGTACAATCCCGGCAGCCCCTTTCTGTCAAGACTCTCCGCGGCGGCCGGATGCGTGCATGCGTTCTTGCGGGTGCGTGTTGGTTGTGCCGTCCGCGCGTTTCGAAGCATATTCAGCTTTTGCCCGCGGCTTGCCTTCATATACATTGTCATGATGGTACGGGAACCCTTTTTCTTTATTCCGCATGTTAACGCCCTCCTTAACAAAATAACCGGTGGGGAATGGCCCCCGCACCGGTTATTTTGCGCGTTTTCAGACGGAAAACCCGCGCCTTATCTTGGTACAACATCAAGTTTTTTCTTCAGCTTTTCTTTATTAAAAATCCAGCCGGTATAAGAACCGGTTATTTCCAGATCTTCATTCAATTTCACAACAGCAACAAACGGATAATGCCCGTTTTTCCGGTAGCGGAGGTCAGTAAAGCGGACTTCCCAGCCGTTATCAAGCTCTTTGATCTGCCAGTTATAGACAGGGGAAAAGCTTAAGAAAGCTGACAAATTTTTATCCTGCTTTGCCGCTTCAATAATTTCATTTTCCGGTACCGGAAGCCGTTTGAATTTGTCCAGAATGGTGACCGCCGACTTAAATGCGGATGCAACATAGTAGGCATCTTTCGTTCTTACGGCAATCTTCCATTGGTGAAAACGGACAGTCGGGGAAATAATGATTCTTTCCGCATCCGGAATCCTGGCCAGCACGGCTTTTTTTACATCGTGACGTGCCGCGAATCTGGCGATATAATATAAAAATATGAAGATGTACATGGCCAGAAAAGTCGGCCCCGGCTGCGCCCCGAACAACCAGGCGGCAATGCCGATCACATGGATGGTGAAAATGAAAGGGTCAAATGTATTGATCACGCCGAGCGCGACCCATTTATATGAGAACGGCCGCAATGCCTGTGTCCCGTACGCATTAAAGATATCGACGAACACATGCAGAAAAACAGCCAAAAAAGACCAAAGCCATAAATGAAGCGCATCCGTTCCAGGGAAAAAGATGCTGAGCACAGCTGTAATGGCAAGCGGCCACAGCAAGACGGCGGGAACAGAATGTGTAATGCCGCGGTGGTTGCGAATATAAACCGCATTATTTTTAAATTTAAGCAAAGTATCGATGTCTGGTGCCTGTGAACCTAAAACCGTGGCAATGAGAACGCTGTGAAAATGAACCGCATCTTGTGCGACCACAGGGTCCAACGTTGCCAAACCTCCAAGTGCAAATCCCATAACAACATGGGTTCCTGTATCCAATCTTATTCCTCCTAAAAATGGTTCTGGCTCCTTGTTAAAGCGCTTATTTCTTTCATATGCCTTCATCATATGGTAAATTAAAAAGAATTGCAATAGACAAAAGCGGCCATTCAGGATTTCCTAATTGTATTTTTCCCGTTCATAAATGTTATAGCAATCATTTGGGGGAGTTAAACATTGAAAAATTTGCCAATCGACGACTTTGATATACAATCTTTTCAAGAGGATCTGATCTCCTGGTTTGAGAGGGAACAGCGGAAACTTCCGTGGCGGGAGGACCGCGACCCGTATAAAATTTGGGTATCGGAAATCATGCTGCAACAGACAAGGGTGGACACTGTCATCCCCTATTTCCGGCGCTTTATGGAAAAATTTCCGACACTTGAAGCGCTGGCGGATGCCGGTGAAAACGAAGTGCTAAAAGCGTGGGAAGGGCTCGGCTACTATTCGCGCGTCCGGAATTTGCACGCTGCTGTAAAAGAAGTGAAGGAACATTACGGCGGCATGGTTCCGGACACGCCGGAAGAAGTTTCAAAGCTAAAAGGCGTAGGGCCATATACGGCCGGAGCGATTTTGAGCATTGCATACGGCTTGCCGGAACCGGCTGTGGACGGCAATGTGATGCGGGTGCTGGCAAGAATTTTATCAATATGGGAAGACATTGCAAAGCCTTCTGCAAGAAAGGTTTTTGAAGAAGCCGTCCGCAAGCTGATTTCCCGGGAGAATCCGTCTTTTTTTAATCAGGCTTTAATGGAACTCGGGGCGCTCGTTTGCACGCCGAAATCGCCGTCATGCCTACTTTGCCCGGTCCGGGAGCATTGCCGGGCGTTTGCAGAGGGAACCATTGATGAGCTGCCTGTGAAATCAAAAGGGAAAAAGCAGAAACAGATCCGGCTTCAGGCAGCCGTTTTGCAAGATGAAGACGGGCGCATTTTGATCCATAAGCGTCCGGATAAAGGGCTGCTTGCAAATATGTGGGAATTTGTTCAAGTGGAAGAAAGTGCCGTTTTGCCGGCAAGACAGGTGCTGAAGGACTATCTTGGAGAAATTTTTAAAATTGAAGCAGCGCTTGAAACCGAACATTTTACGGAAATACGCCATGTTTTTACCCATTTAATTTGGGATATTCGGGTGTACCGCGGGAGAATATTAAACCAGGTGCAGGAAACGGATGAATTAAAATGTGTGCCTCCAAGGGAGATTGAAACGTTTGCATTTCCTGTGCCCCATCAAAAAATTTGGAAAGCCTTCCGGGAACAGGTGAAAAGCGAAAAGGTGAAGGACATCAAAGGATAGGCTTCGTTTCAAAATGTCTTTCATAACCGGGATGAAAGACAAAAGGGGGTGAGCACACTTTCGTCTTTTTGCACCTCTGTAAAAAGACATTCCCGCGACAAGCGCGCTGTTGGCCCTTAAATCCTTTAAAACCATTTCGCCCGGCAACGCGCCCCCTTTTAACCCTGTAAACGACCTCCCAGCCGGCGGCAAAGACGCCCAATAAGCTTTCAATCCACCAGTTTCAGCATCGAAATCGGGAGGGCTTCGATCGGTTTGCCGCCGCTGACCCGGTAACCCCAGGCAAAGACGCCGTCGATATAATCAATTTTAAAATAGGCGCCGGGGTCTCCTTCAATTTCATAAATTTCCCCTTTTTGAAAAGAAGCCGGGTCCAGCAAATACGACTTTGCCATCGCAATTTTCCGCTCGAGCACGGCAAACTCATTCACAATACCAAGTTGTTCGGCCTTGCGCGCTTTTTCCGTCAATTGTGCAATCTCCTGCTTTAACTCATACTCGCTCATTTCACTGTATCTTTTTTCCATCTCCATCCCCCTCTTCCCGCAAGTAGCGGTCTATTAAATCAACCGGGAACCCTTTCCGGTATAAAAACTGCTTCATTTTTTGCCTGTAGGCGGATCCCGAAAACTTTCCGTATTTGCGCTTTGCTTTTTCCGCATGCTGAAGAAGGGCTTCCCACTCTGCTTCTTCATCCTTTTCAACATGAAGCGCCGCCATCGCAGCGGAAATCACTTCAGGCGGATAGCCTTTTACTGTAAGCCCCTGCTTCACTTTTTGTTTTAAAAGCTTCTCCGACAACCGGGCATGCTGCCTGGAAAGCTTTTCTGCCAGGACAAGGGCGTGTTCCACTTGCTGATCAGCATCAAAAATTTCAAGCGCCCTTTCGATCAGCTCCGGTGGAATGCCTTTTTGCTGAAGTTCCCTTTCAATGACAACAGGCCCTTTATGGGTTGTATTCATTTGTGTCCGCACGAAACTTGCGGCAAATTCCGCATCATCAAGATACTGCATTTCATAAAGCTTTAATATGACACTCCGGATGACTTCCGGCGCAAATTCCTTTTTTATCAAATCATCACGCACTTCTTTTTCCGACCGCATCCGGTAGGAAAGAAAATGGATGGCGGTATTGACGCCTTTCCGGATATCATCCTCGGCAAGGATTGCTTCAATATCAAGCTCATCCAATTCTTTCCCCTTTAAAAGCTGGTACCGTGCCAGCACTTCTTCATCAACACTGAACCGGTACTGGCCGTCAAGAAAAATATTGTAACGTTCTTTATTGTTTTTTTGAACCGAGATTTTTGTAATGACCGGCACACGCAACCCTCCCTTGTCTATTTTACCATTGAAAGTGTAGAAAGCGGTATTACCGGGAACAATAATCCAAAAAAGGAGGTTTTGCGAATGCCGAAAGATAAAAAAGTTCAGACGAAAAGCACATTAAGAAGCATGCAGGAAGTGACTTACCAGCACGAATTTAAAAAAGCCGACCGGGCCGGAGGATACACGGACAGAGGGCGCAAATAATTACCTGTTTAAGAAAAACCTTTTACGCAAAAAGTAGTTTTGCGGAGGCAACCGCAAACTGCTTGAAAGGGGTTTTTTAAATGGGCCGCGGGCATCAGCATAAAACACGCGATAAAAATAAAGCAACATTGCCGCAAGTACCGAAGAACATGAAAATAGACGGGAAAGACATTGAATATTCGAGGGAACTCGCAGACGGGGAAGACTTGGAAGCACAGGCCCGTTCCGAGGCTGCGGAAAAAAGAGCGAAAAACAGGCGGTAACATAAAAACGGGCGGCCTTTCCATGAGGCCCCCGTTTTTTGTGGATGATGTGCATAAACCTTTCAATGCCTTTATTGCCAATACGATTGGATGTGCATAAATTTGTGCACATTTTTCGTGTATAAAATGTGGATATTGTGGATAACCAGCAAAATCCCTTTTCTTTACCTGCCCGGGATGTGTATAAACCTGTGGGAAACCCGGTTGCAGCATGGACGCCTGTGTGCGCAACCGGTTCGGCGCGTGCGTCCAGGCATTTTTACAGCTGGTTTGGTGCTGCTTGTTGCTTTGCGCTTTCCACAAGCGCACGGATTTTTTCCGTTTCCCCGCGCTGGAAGAGCTCGATGATTTTGCTCCCGGCCACAACGCCGCTGCAGTAGCGGGTTAAACGGCGGACTTGCCCCGGGCTGGAAACGCCAAAGCCGGCGAGAACAGGTACCCGGCTGATGCTTGATAAGAAAGCCAGGTAATCCTCGATATTGTCGTGAAAACTTGTGCGGGTGCCGGTTGTGCCGGTGACCGTAACAGCATACAGAAACCCTTCAGAGCGGGAGGCGATTTTCTTAAGCCGGTCTTTCGGGCTTGTAATCGCAGCCAGCCGGATGAGCGCCAGGCCGCATTTTGCCAGTTCTCCGGCAATTACCTCTTCTTCCTCGATTGGCAAATCCGGAATAATCAGCCCGTCAACACCGGCATCCGCGCAGTCTGCTGCAAATTTTTCCAGACCAAAGGCAAAAACCGGGTTAAAATACGTCATGAGAATAACCGGAACTTGCCTCGGATGGGTTTTTAAATGGCCCAGCACTTTTTTCATGGTTGTGCCTGCTTTAAAAGCGCGGAGTCCAGCCGCCTGGATGACCGGGCCGTCCGCGACCGGGTCGGAAAACGGGATACCAAGTTCAATTGCCGTTGCCCCGCAAGCTTCTAAAAATGCAAGCCTTTTTTCCGTCTCTTCCATTCCGCCGTCCCCCGCCATAATATAAGGGACAAATGCTTGATCACCGCGTGCAAGAACCGATTCAAACTGTGCTTCCAATTTTTGTTTACCCATTGTTTTCTCCTCCAAACAAGCGGCTGGCCGCTTATCTATCTTTGTCCCCGCGCCCTGACAGGCAAACGGTAAACGTTTTTGCCGGTCTCGGCGCAAAATCGGTGGCATATACGTTTTCCAGTTCCGGAATTTTACCCATTGTTTTTCCCTCCAAGCAAATGGCTGGCCGCTTCTACATCTTTGTCCCCGCGCCCTGACAGGCAAACGGCGATCGTTTCGTCTTTCCCCATTGTTTTTGCCACTTTCAGCGCAAAACTGATGGCATGTGCGCTTTCGAGTGCCGGGATAATGCCTTCTGTTCTCGAAAGCAGGCGAAATGCATCTAATGCTTCATCGTCGTTCACAGACGTATACGTAACCCGGCCCGTTTCTTTTAAATAACTGTGTTCCGGCCCGACTCCCGGATAATCAAGCCCGGCCGATACCGAATAAGCTTCCTGGATTTGCCCGTCATCATTTTGCAGCAAATACGTTTTCATGCCATGAAGCACGCCGAGTTTGCCGTCACTTAAAGACGCCGCGTGCTTTCCGGTTCCAAGGCCGGCACCGCCCGCTTCCACACCGAACAATTTTACGGCCTTATCTTCCACAAACGGATAAAACATGCCGATCGAATTGCTGCCGCCGCCGACACAGGCGACAACTGCATCGGGAAGTCTGCCTGTCTGTTCTGTAATCTGTTTTTTCGTTTCTTTTCCAATCACACTTTGGAAATCGCGGACAATTTGCGGAAACGGATGAGGGCCGACTGCTGACCCCATAATATAGTGCGTGTCTTCCACATGGGCAACCCAGTAGCGGAGTGCCTCGTTAACCGCATCCTTCAATGTGCCGCTGCCCTGCGCCACACTTTCGACCTTTGCGCCGAGCAATTCCATTCTGAATACATTGAGCTTTTGCCGGCGGATGTCTTCTTCCCCCATAAAAATCATGCATTCAAGCCCGAGCAATGCGCACACGGTTGCTGTTGCCACCCCGTGCTGGCCGGCGCCCGTTTCAGCAACGACTTTCTTTTTTCCCATTCTAAGCGTTAGCAGTGCCTGGCCGACTGTGTTGTTGATTTTATGCGCGCCGGTATGATTCAAATCTTCGCGTTTCAGGAAAATTTTCGGGCCGCCGCCAAGCTTTGTTAAGTTTTCTGCAAAATAAAGCGGGGTTTCACGGCCGACATACTGCTTTAGCAGTTTCTCCAATTCTCTATGAAAAGCCGAGTCGTTCATGGCTTCATGATAAGCCTGTTCGAGTTCGTTTACAGCCGGCATCAGGGTTTCCGGCACGAATCTCCCCCCGAAAGTCCCGAAACGGCCGTTTGTATCAGGCAGTTTGTATGTTTGCATCATTGTCACGCTCCTCTAATTTTTGAAATGCTTTTCTTGCTGCTTGCACAAAGGCTTTGATTTTATCCGGGTCTTTTTCCCCGTTTGTTTCCACCCCGCTTGAAACGTCGACGATATGCGGCCGGACAGCAAGGATCGCGGCTTCGGCATTTTCCGGTGTGAGCCCGCCGGCAAGCACTACCGCCCGCTCATCCGATAGCGCCTTTGCCAGTTCCCAGTCAAACGCCTTTCCGTTACCGCCGCGGTATTTGCCGCCGGCACTGTCCAAAAGCACCAGATCGCACCGATAATGGTGTATCGCTTCGAGATCAGCATCTGTCCTTACCGGGAAAGCCTTGATCACCGGATAAGGCATTTGCGCGGCGTCCTCTGCTGTTTCATCGCCGTGCAGCTGCAGGTAATCGAGCCCGACCCGCTCTGCAATTTCCGCCATTTTTTCGGGAGATTCATTAACGAATACGCCCACTTTTTCGACATGTTCCGGCAACGCTTTTGCAATCTGTGCCGCCTTTTCTGGTGTAATCTTCCGTTTGCTTTCGGCAAAGACAAAGCCGATCATGTCCGCCCCCGCGCAGACAGCCGCCCGGGCCGCTTCAAGCGTGCGAATGCCGCAAATCTTTACCTTCCTTTTTTCCGGGACACCGGCCAGCTTTTTCATTGCCGTTTGCGGGTCGTTTGTGCGCATAAGCGTTTCTCCGACTAAAATCCCTTTTGCCCCGGCATGTTCAGCGCGAACGACATCTTTCCGGGTGCGGATGCCACTTTCACTGATCACCAGTACATCCGGATTTGAGATTTTTGGCGCAAGCTTTTCGGCAACGCCGAGATCAACTTCAAACGTCTTTAAATTGCGGTTGTTGATGCCGATGATCCGGGCCCCAGTTTTAACAGCGGTTTCCAGTTCCGCTTCATTGTGCACTTCAAGCAGCACTTCAAGGCCGGCGCCCCGGGCATAATCGTACAGCTGGCGGAGCCTTTCGGGGGAAAGAGCCGCTGCGATCAGGAGAATTACGCTTGCACCATATGCTTTTGCCCGGTCGATCTGGATTTCGTCGATGATAAAATCTTTACAGAGAACCGGAAGCCGGACTGCATCGCTTACGGCTTTCAAATCTTCCACCGATCCTTTAAAAAAGATTTCGTCCGTTAAAACGGAAATGGCGCCGGCGCCTGCTTTTTCGTAGGCAAGCGCCTGCCGGATTGGATCCACGGCCGTCCGGATATCCCCTTTTGACGGGGAGGCCCGCTTGATTTCCGCAATAATGCTTGTTTTTTCAGACTGCATAAAAGTTTCATAAAGGGACGGGGCTTTGCGCACATTTGTGGCAAAAGCCTTTCCAGCACCTTTTATACGGGCCACTTCTTTCTCTTTTTCGGCTAAAATCTTTTCCAAAAACGCCATTCAAATCGCCTCCTGTGTGAGTTTCAGGCTTATTTCAATAAGTGCGTGCAGTTCACACCCTGAAATTGCTCTTCTCGTTTCTTTTCCGGGTAAAAATGTTTCGGAAATTGCCATTCAAATCGCTTCTTGCGTGAGTTTCCGGCTCGCTTCAATGAGTGCGTGCAGTTTTTCAAGTGCTGCGCCCGAACGGATTGCCTGCTCCGCAATTTGGATCCCTTCTTTTACCGTCTCTGCCCGCCCTGCAGCAAAGAGCGCAAGCCCGGCATTGAAGAGCACCGTATCACGATAAGCACCTTTTTCCCCCTTTAATACTGACAGCAAAATATCGCTGTTTTTTTGCGCATCGCCGCCGCGGATCGCTTCAAGCGGGTAATACGGCAAACCGACTTGTTCCGGCGTCAGCGTAAACGTGGTAATTTTCCCGCCGTCGAGCAGCGCAAAATGGTTTTCCCCCGATAAAGATGCTTCATCAAGATAGCCGGCGCCATTGACAACGAGCGCGCGTTTTCTGCCAAGGCGGCCGAGTACTTCTGCCATTGTCCTGAGCATATCGCGTCGGTACAGCCCGAGCAGTTGTGTTTCCAGGTTCATCGGGTTTGTGAGCGGGCCGATCAGGTTAAAAATCGTCGGAATCCGCAAATCTTTCCGGATTTTCATCATTTTTCCGAGGGCCGGATGGACATTCGGGGCAAACAGGAAGACGATGCCGATTTCTCTCAGCAAGCCTTCAATTTCTTCCGCCGGGAAAGACAAGGAAATCCCGAGCTTCTCTAGGACATCGGCGCTCCCGGTCTGGCTTGAGACGCTGCGATTGCCATGTTTGGCAACTTTCACGCCGCTTGCCGCCAGCACAAACGCGGAGGTCGAGCTGATGTTAAAACTGTGGCTGCCGTCCCCGCCCGTCCCGCAGTTGTCCATAAGCCCTGGAACGTTGCATGGAACCGGCACGGCTTTTTCACGGATCACTTCGACCAGCCCGGCAATTTCTTCCGCCGTTTCGCCTTTACATTTCAAGGCGGCTAAAAATGCGCCCATCTCCCCTTCTGTCACTTCATCAGAAAACAGTGCGCGAGAGGCTTCCCGCATTTCTTCAACCGTCAGCCCTTCTTGTGCCAAAATTTTTTCAAGATACGGTTTCAACTTTCTCATCCTTTCTGATTTCGCGTAAAAAGTTTTCAAGCATCTGTTTACCGGTTTCCGTCCCGATCGACTCGGGATGAAACTGGACGCCGAAACACGGGGCGGATTGATGTTGAATGGCCATGATTTCGCCGTCATCAAGAGACTCGGCAACCACTTCCAGAACTTCCGGGATCTTTGTCCGGTCCATGACAAGCGAGTGGTAGCGCATCACTTCGACCGGATCCGGCTGCCCGCTGAAAATTCCTTTCCCGCCATGGCGTACAAGGGAAGTTTTGCCATGTTTGATTTCTTTTGCTTTTGTGATCCCTGCCCCGAAAGCTGCGGCAATTGCCTGATGGCCGAGACAGACGCCGAGCAGCGGGATTTGCCGGTAAAATGTTTTGACAGTTTCAATGGAAATGCCGGCATCTTCCGGCACGCCGGGCCCCGGTGACAGTACAATCGCTTCCGGCTTGAGCCTTCTGATTTCATCTATGGTGATCCGGTCATTGCGGAACACCCTTACTTCCTCCCCAAGTTCGCATAAATACTGGTACAAGTTGTAAGTGAACGAATCATAGTTATCGAGCAATAAAATCATGCGTCTGTACCTCCAGAATCGATCTCGCCTTGTTGAGCGTTTCTTCATACTCTTTTTCCGGATCGGAATCGTACACAATGCCCGCGCCCGACTGCAAATAAGCGGTGTTGTCTTTAATCAGGAGCGAGCGGATGGCGAGCGCAAAGTCAATGTCGCCGTTCAGGTTGATATAGCCGACCGCTCCCGCGTACATGCCGCGCTTCAAGCTTTCCAGACTGTTGATGATTTGCATCGCGCGGATTTTCGGCGCACCTGATACCGTGCCGGCCGGGAGACAGGAGATGAGCGCGTCAATTCCGCTAAAACCGTCCCGCAATTTTCCTCGTACTTCCGAAACGATGTGCATCACATGCTGGAACCGCTCGACTTCCATATATTTTTGCACCCGGATGCTTCCGGGCTCGCACACCCGGCCGAGGTCGTTCCGGCTCAAATCAACGAGCATTTTATGTTCGGCAAGTTCTTTTTCATCGTGTAAAAGCTCGTTTTCAAGGCGCTCATCTTCTTCTAAGGCATTGGCGCGCGGGCACGTTCCCGCAATCGGGTTCGTATATACCACACGCCCCTTCGTTTTGATCAGGCTTTCCGGCGATGCCCCGAGGACGACATAGCCGCCGAAGTCGAGATAAAACATATACGGGGACGGGTTCGCTTTCCTTAACTTCCGATAAAAATAGAACGGGTCGTGTGAGAGCGTCCCTTTCATGCGCTGTGACAGGACAACCTGGAAAATGTCCCCGTTTTCGATATGCTGTTTTGCGGTTTCGACCATCTTCATAAATGCCTGCTTTTGAATGGCCGGGGCAAAATCAACCGGGCCATAGTCGACAAATGGTTCTGCGCTCGTCTGCTGGCGAATCGCTTTTTCCATTGCCGCAAGATTTTTTTCTATTGCTTCTCCGTCTTCCCCGGTTGAAACAAGGTAGACGGTCTGGCTTTTATGGTCGTAAACAGCTATGTTTTGGTACAGCATCAAATGCAGATCCGGAATTCCTGTTTCATCTTCCGGCACATAGCCGATCTCTTCATACTGGCGGATGGCGTCATAGCCGATATAGCCGACCGCCCCGCCGTAAAACGGAAAAGGAAGCTGAATGCCAAGACGCGGCAACAGATCTTTGACAAGATCGAGCGGCTTTCCTTTTTTTATTTCGCGCCGCCCCGTCATCCGGTCAATCACTTCCAGCTCATCGTCCCGCCCGATGAACGCTTTTACCGGATCAGCCCCGATAAAAGAAAACCGGCCGTTGCTGTCATTTGGCAGCGAACTTTCGAACAAAAACTTGCATTTTCCTCTCAGCCTCGTAAAAATCATGACCGGCGTTAACACATCACCGTTTAGCTTAACCATTTTGTATTGCATCCGTCCGCTCTCCTTTTTTATTGAAATGGTAACTAGCAGGCCGTCTTTCGCGCTCCGGCTCTTCACCTCTGCACCGGCTGTATATCCTTCGCTTAACAGGCGGGTTCCGATCACAGATCCCGGGTCCCGGCTAAATAAAAAACGTCCTCTGCCCGCAGCTAGATGCTGCAGGACAGAGGACGTTTTCCAACGCGGTGCCACCTCTCTTGAAAGGATTTAAAACCTTTCCGCTCATTCGGGTACGGAGCAAGCCACTCTTTATACCCTATCCCTGTAACGGGGGAAGCCGTATTTCCCTACTGCACCGTTCAGGAAACCTCTCGTAAGCCCATTCTGCAAAGGCAGTTCGTGCCGGACTCCCACCCGCGCCGGCTCTCTGGAACGCTTGCCATTTGCATACTCTTCTTACTCAGCGATTTTCTTTTATGGAATTTTTTAACGGAACGCAAAAAGGGTTCCCAATCCATGTAAAGGACGGGGAACCCGCGGTGCCACCTTTATTGGCTTGATCAGCCCGGCTTTGACGGTATCAGGGAAAAACCGTAATACCTGCCTTTTGTAACGATAAGGCATTCGCCAAAGCCTACTCCGGAATCGTTTCGGTTTGAAAGCTCGGAAGCCCATTCGCCTGCACGTCATCACCGGTTCGCACCACCCACCGGCTCTCTTCGGAATCCATACAGGTTACTCTTCTTCTTCATCGCCTGAAAAATGTTTCATTGATTGATTATTATCTTAATGCTGAAAATAAGAATTGTCAACCTTCATTTCAAAAAATTTTTTATTTTTTTCAGCCCATTTTTCCAAGTAACATTTGGCGGACAAACCTTGTCTTTCTTGTGAAAAAGTGGCTTAGCCTGCCCGGGAAAAAATACGCGAAAGGGCACGCATGGCCACTTCGTTCGAAGAAGGGGTCCGGTTAGGACATTTTACTTTGCACATTCATCATTGTTTAGACCACTGTATTCTTCCAATCAACATCCTAACGCAAAATATCGATCAAGTTCTTATTGGCTGCATTTTTAGCCGGCAATATGCCAAATAGAATGCCGACAAAGGTAGAGACGCAAAAAGCGAGTAAAAAGCTTCCTACACCGATCACGGCACGGAAAGGTAAGAAGAGCGAAATGAGCCACGCGAGTCCACCACCTATCCCAAAACCAATCAAGCCGCCTATTCCCGTCAACAACACCGCTTCCAAAAGGAACTGGAATAAGATATTCTTTGGGGTTGCGCCGATAGCGAGACGAATGCCAATTTCCCGGGTACGTTCAGAGACAGAAATATACATCATGTTCATTACCCCAATCCCAGCAATAAACAGCGAAATCCCGGCAATTGCGCTAATGAAGTAGGTTAAACTGTTAATGACTGATCCAATGCCGTTTAAGCCCCTCCTGCCGGAAATCTATTGGATGATACTCGCCAAGCCGGCATCTTTTCCTGCAGAAAAGCAAAAATTCGGACAAAATTTAATTTCGGAAAACGGCTTATGCTGCTGGATGCCCGGTCCCCCCATGAAAAGCCCGGCCCTTGCCGGCTGCTTTTTAGCGGAAGAATTCCGGGCAGTATGCAGCAGCTGAAAGCAAACAGTCCTTTTCGAGTTTTCCCCTGCAGGAAGCCTTTCAGAAATCCGTTAAAAAAGCCTTGTTTTGCTATGCACGTTCCAAATCTCGCCGGCATACTTGAGCACGGTATAATCAGAGGAAAATACGCCGGCATTGGCAACATTGACGAGTGCCATCTCCTGCCATTTGAGCGGCTCGCGGTAAAGCTTGTCCACTTTTTTCTGCGCCAGCGCGTAATCCTCGAAATCTCTTAATACAAAAAACTCATCCCCGTATTTAATCAGGGAATCAAAGACATCTCGCCCTTCCGCCTGCGCCCCGGGAATCGAGCCGTCAATCAGCGCATCGAGCACACGGTGCAGCACCGGATTGTTCTTATAATAATCATAAGAATGATAAGAACGGTCATGGTAATATTGGAAAACTTCCTGATCGGTCAACCCGAAGAGGATAATATTGTCCTCCCCGACGAGATCGCGGATTTCGACATTGGCACCGTCCAGCGTGGCCAATGTGACCGCGCCATTGAGCATAAATTTCATATTGCTCGTCCCGGACGCTTCCTTGGATGCGAGTGAAATCTGTTCGCTCACGTCAGCCGCCGGGATGATCCGCTCGGCCAGCGACACACCGTAATTTTCAATAAAAACGATCTTCAGCCTGTCCCTCACTGCCGGGTCATGGTTAATCAGATCCGCCGCTGCGTTTATCAGCTTAATGATTTCCTTGGCATAGGTGTAACCCGGTGCCGCTTTGCCGCCAAAAATGAAGACGCGCGGGTAAATATCTGCTTCCGGATCATCCTTCAATTTAAAATACAAGCTTAAAATATGCAAAAGATTCAGCAGCTGCCTTTTATAAGCATGGAAACGTTTGACCTGCACATCAAAAATGGCATCTGTCCGGATGGCAAGCCCTGTCGTTTTCCCGATATAGTCCGCGAGCCGCTGCTTATTGGTTTGTTTGATTTCGGCAAGTTGCCTGAGTGCGCTTTCGTCGCGGCGGAAAGGTTCGAGCATTTTCAGGTCAGTCGGTTTCGTCGCCCACTCCCTGCCGATTTTGCTGTCAATAAAACTACGCAGCGGTTCATTGGAAAGCAGCAGCCAGCGCCGGTGGGTAATGCCGTTTGTTTTATTGTTAAATCTGGACGGGAAAATGCGGTAGAAGTCACGAAGCACTTTTTCTTTCAAAATATTCGTATGGAGCTTTGCCACCCCGTTGATGCTGTGGCTCCCGATGATCGCAAGGTGTGCCATCTTCACGCTTCCGTCCGAAATCACCCTTGTCCGCTCAATCTTATCCCGGTCATACAAACGGGCCATATCCTCTGTATAGCGGCGGTCAATTTCGCAAATGATTTGATAAATGCGCGGCAAAAGCTGTGCCATCATATCTGTCGGCCAGCTTTCCAGCGCTTCGGACATAATGGTATGGTTGGTATAGCTGAGCACTTTTACCGTCACATCCCATGCCGGTTCCCAGCCCATCCCTTCCTCATCCAGTAAAATGCGCATCAGTTCGGGGACACACAATGCCGGGTGTGTATCATTGATGTGGATGGCGACTTTTTCGGCCAGATGCGCAATCGGCAGGCCGAGTTTTTTATAGGTGCGGATAATGCTTTGAATGCCGGCCGAGACGAAAAAATATTCTTGCTTCAAACGCAACAGGCGCCCTTCATAATTGGAATCGTCCGGATACAGCACTTCGGAAATGCTTTCGATCCGGCTCTGCTGCTGAATAAAAGCATGGTACTCCGTGTTCGCATCCTGCAGCGGCATTTCTGCCGACCACAATCTTAAAGTGTTGACCGTGTTGTCCCCGTAACCGATTACCGGGGTATCATACGGCACGGCAAGCACCGTTTCTTCATTTTCATAATGGGGGACAAAATGTCCCGATGCGTCTTTCTCAAGCCGGACGTTGCCGTAAAACCGCACATTTACCGCCTTGTTCAGCCGGCGGGTCTCCCACACATTGCCATTCCGCAGCCAATTTTCAGGCAGTTCGACCTGGTAGCCGTTGACAAACTTCTGCCTGAAAAGCCCGTACTTAAAACGGATACCGTTTCCGTGCCCGGGGATCGCATGTGTCGCCATTGAGTCGATGAAACAAGCTGCCAGCCGGCCAAGGCCGCCGTTTCCCAGCCCGGCATCCAGTTCCACCTGTTCCAATGCCTCGAGTTCCATCCCCATTTCTTGAAGCCCCGCCCGGACTGTATCGAGAATGCCAAGGTTGAACAAATTGCTTTTCAACATCCTGCCGAGCAAAAATTCCATTGAAAAATAGTAAACTTGTTTCTCCCCTTTTTCCAAGTAACGCTGATTCGTGTTCCGCCATTCTTTCGCTGCATATGAACCGATCAATTTTCCGAGTGTAACATACTGTTCTGTCAAATCAGATTTTTCCACATCCATTGTGAAGCAGTCCGACAGCATCCTTTCGAAATCGGCCTTAAATTGTTCCTTTGTGAGTTCCATCCCATTTCCTCCCGTTTTTGCCCGTCCTGCAGCCCTTTCTCCGGAGAGGCCCAGAGCCGTTCCTGCACTATTTTTTCAAATGCTGATTCTTCATTTTCCTGATTTTCAAGATTTTATAAATCGCAAATCCGGCGGCACAGAGAAAAATAAGCCAGCCCAACTGAAAAACCACATCAGGCCAATTGACATATTGATGCATGCTTTTCTCTCCCCCCATATAAGGTCATTTCCTTTTTCAAAAAATTTGTTCATCCGCTTCATAGTTTTATTTTAAAGGACGCCGGAGCCATTGTCACCGAAAATATTTTGCCGGCGCTCCGAAGCCCTTTTGTGGCCGCTGCTCCATCGTTTTCTCTCGTGGCAACTGCCACGGCCGTTGTGCGGCGGGCAAAATTCATCCCCCAAAATTCCCGCACTTGCATTGCCTTTTGCTTTGCCCGGGCGGAACCCGTTTTCAGTTGAATCCATGCGCCAAAAAAAGCGCCCAAAGCCTAGATTCCTGCTTTGGGCGCTTCTTCTTTAAAACTTGTATTTCTTCACCATTTCCTGCAAGTACTCCGCCAGATAGGACAACGCTCTGGCCGAATCGCTGATGTCATCCATCGATTTCAGGTGGCTTTCAATGGAAGCGGCCATTTCTTCGGTTGCCGCCGCATTTTCTTCAGCAATTTGGGCAAGTTCGTTCGCAGTCGAGGTCACTTCCTGGACGGAGGCGGAAATTTCTTCCGAGATCGCCGCCATTTCTTCCACTTGCGGTGTGATCTCTTTCATCCCGTTCATGATCGTGTCAAATTTTCCGATCGAATCTTTGGAACGTGACACGCCGGTTTCCACATCTTTGGACACTTGTTCCATTTCGCGGACGGAATCTTCCGTATCATGCTGGATTTGCGTAATCAGCTTTTCAATTTCTTTGGTCGAGTTTTGCGACTGGTCGGCCAGTTTCCGGATTTCGTCTGCCACGACCGCAAACCCTTTTCCGTGCTCGCCCGCCCTTGCTGCTTCAATCGCTGCATTTAAAGCAAGCAAATTCGTCTGGGCCGCAATTCCTTTTATCACTTCTGTAATTTGGCTGATTTGCTTCGAATTTTCAAAGAGTGCCTGGATTTTTGCGTTAGATTGCGCGACAGAACCGGCAATGGACTTCATTTGCGCAACCGTCTCACGGACAGCCTCGCCGCCTTGCTTCGCATGTTCAAGCGTGGCATTGGACAAGCTGGAAATCGCCATCGTACTGTCGGTTACTTTTTCCATTGCTTTTGCGATTTCGCTCATCGCCTGTGCGCTGTTTTCCGTGCCGTTCGTCTGCGTTTCCGCACCGCTTGCAATCTGGGCAGCAGCGGAGTTGATTTCATGGCTTGCCTGCGTTGTATTTTCCGCATTTGCCTTCAGCTCTTCGGAAGAGGAAACGACCATCTCCGCGCTTTTATCGACCTGGTCGAGAAGGTCGCGCAGGCTGCCCTGCATTTTTTTAAAACTTACAGCCAGTTCGCCGACTTCATCTTTTTTCCGGATATCAATTTCCTCTGTTAAGTCCCCTGAGGAAATTTTTAATGCTGCTTCTTTCAGGTGGTTAATCGGCCGTGTCACAGACCGGATGACAAAATAGGCTAATACCGTACCGAGAACGAGAAAAATGACGATGACAAGAATCATCCGGTCAATGATCGGCTGTACAGCTTTGCCGACCTCATCGGCATACATTGTCCCTGCAATTTTCCAACCCGTCAGGCTGTCGGTTGTATAAACCATCACTTTTTCCTTCCCCTGATACGTATAGGAAGTGTGTCCGGAAACATGGTTAAATACGGTATCATACACTTTTTCTTTTGCATACGCCCCCGGTTTTCTTCCCGGCATCACGACGATGCGGCGCGCCGGGTCTACAAGCACCGCATACCCGTTTTTCCCGATTTTGATTTCTTTTGCCATTTTTTGGATCGCACTTATTTTCAGGGAAACTGCAACAACCCCGGAGTTGTCTTGCGTCGTTTTGGCAATGGTGACAATCGTTTTTCCCGTGGTCGCGTCCTGGTACGGGGCTGTCACAATCGCTTTTCCGGGCTGTTCCATTGCTTCCTTATACCACGGCCTTTGCCTTGGATCATAACCTGCAGGCAAGTTGCCATTCGGTTCGATCATCATTTTCCCGGAAGCTGTCCCAACGTAAACATTCAAGACATTGTTATGCAGATTTGCATATTGGCTGAACATCGACTTGATTTCGGACGGTTTTTTTTCCGTTTGGGCCGAAATTTTTTTAGAAAAATAATCCACATCGTCCATGCGCGGCTGGATCGCATCATGGATGATATTCTGCAACAGATTGACATTTTCCGTAGCGGCATTCAGCATTTGCGATTGGACTTCACTTCCTGCTGATTTGATTGAAAAATATCCGATCAGTACAGATGGAACGAGCAGGATCGCGAGGATAGAAACAATCAATTTCGCTTTCATATTCCATCGTACATGTTTTTCTACCATCTTTCGCATAACAGGGCAACTCCTTTAATCATTTTCATAGCGGATATCACTAATTCTTTTATCGTACCTTTTAGTCACTTTTTCATAGGGCTTTATACCTGGAAACATGCGTGCAAATAATTGATAAGGCTTACAGGCTGAAGGGATGGCGGTTTTTGCAAATGTGAAATGTTTATGGCAGGAATTACCAGAAAAAGCAGGAAATTTTTACGGTATATCGAATATATGATTTAATGGAATAAAGGAGGGAGTTTGATGGCGGAAAGAACCATGATTATTGCAGAAAATCTTGCCCCCGGCCTGCTTGATGAAATCAGGAAATTGGTTCCGGAATGGCGCATACTGGCCGGAAAAGATCCGGCGCATTGGCAGAGTGAAGTGAAGAAAGCTGAAGTGATTGCGAGCTTTCGAAAAAAAATGGAAAAAGATGCATTATCGGAAGATTCCGCTCTCCGCTGGGTTCAAAGCTGGAGTGCGGGGGTGAACAGTTTCCCGCTCGAACAATTTGAGAAAAAGGGGCTCTTCCTGACTTCCGCAAGCGGCATCCACGCCTATCCGATTTCTGAAACCATTTTTGCAATGATGCTGGCATTGACAAGGAAAATCCATACATATGTCAGAAATCAAACGAAAAAGAAATGGGACCATGCCGGGTTAAAGCTGGAAATGCATGGAAAGACGATTGGCATTATCGGTGTCGGGGAAATCGGGCTTGAAACGGCAAAAATTGCCAAAGCCTTCGGGATGAAAGTGCTGGGCGTGCGGCGTTCCGGTGCGCCTGCCGGGTTTGTAGACGAAATGTATACCAACGGGCAGCTCCATGATATGCTTCCGCTTTGTGATTATGTCGCCGTCTGCCTGCCGCTTACGAAAGAAACGTACCATTTATTCGGGAAAGAAGCATTTGCCCGCATGAAGCCGTCTGCATTTTTTATCAATATCGGCAGAGGGGAAATCGCAAATGAAAAAGAACTGGCCGATGCCCTTGCCTCCGGCGAAATTGCCGGCGCCGGGCTGGATGTGTTTGAAAAGGAACCGCTCCCTGAAGACAGCCCGCTTTGGGAGCTGAAAAATGTGATCATCACCCCGCACACCGCCGGCTCAACCGAACATTACGACGAACGGGTTGTCCGGGATATCTTCATCCCGAATTTAAAACGGTACCTCGCTGGCGGCAAGCCGGACATTCATCTTGTCGACTACAAAAAAGGTTATTAACCTTTTTGCGCGAATCAAAAAATACGATGATTTTTAAATTATTTCATTTTTCCCTTTACAGAACTAAAATCAGCTGTTAGAATATTTAGCACAGAGCAAAATGATATTCGAAAAGTAATGATGAAGAAGGCGTATTTGCAAAAAGCCGCAGAGAGTCGGTGGTTGCTGCGAACCGATGCTTTTGCTGATACAATGCCCAGCGCTTCTGAACTGGCCGGCCGAAAGTGATGTAGGCCGCACCCGGCATATGCCGTTATTTTCCCAGAGGCTGCCGTACGCAGCAAATGAGGGTGGCACCACGGTACATGACGTCCCTCCTCCACAAGGATTTCTTTGTGGCGGAGGGGCGTTTTATTTTAATTTTATATTGGAGGATTGACGTACTCATGCTTTTTTGTAAGGAATCGCTATTCACACCAGGCCCAACACCCGTACCGGACCGTGTAAAACAGGCCATGAACCAGCCTATGGTCGCCCACCGCAGTGAAGTCTTTTCAAATAGCCTGAAGCAAGTGGCGACAAAACTGATGCCGGTCTTTGGCACAAAAGAACCGGTGGTTGTCATTGCCGGCAGCGGGACATCCGCACTGGAAAGCGCCGTCTGCAACGTTGTCCATGAAGGCGACCATGTCGTTGTCGTTGTCACCGGCGTGTTCGGGGAGCGTTTTGCTTCCATTTGCGAATCATACGGCGCCCATGTCCACCGCCTCAATATAGAATGGGGAACCGCCTGCCGCCCGGAACAGCTGGAAACGTTCCTTAAGGGGCTAAAAGATCCGGTCAAAGCGGTTTTTGCCACCTATTGCGAAACATCCACCTCGGTGTTGAACCCGGTGAAAGACCTTGGCGCCGTTGTAAAACGGCTGACCGATGCCTTGTATATCGTTGACGGCGTCAGCTGCATTGGCGGCGTGCCCGCGGATATGGAAGATTACCAGATTGATATCCTTGTTTCCGGTTCGCAAAAAGCGCTCATGCTGCCGCCGGGCCTTGCCTTTGTCGCCGTCAATAAACGGGCCAAAGAGGCAATCAAGAACGGACCGGAAAAACGGTTTTATCTCGACTTGAACCGGTATATCGATTCATATGATGAAGCCGTGACAACACCGTTCACCCCGCCCGTTTCCCTCGTGTTTGGCGCGGAAGAAGTGTGCCGGATGATTGAGGAAGAAGGCTGGGGCAATGTCATCAAGCGCCATGAAATTTTGCGCGATATGACCCGCGCCGGCGTGAAAGCTTTGGGCCTTCCGCTCCTTGTCGAAAACGATGCGGATGCTTCGCCGACCGTCACAGCGGTGAAACCGGATGGCGAACAGGCCGGGGCAATCAAAAAATATTTGCAGGATCATTTTTCAATGGTTGTCGCAAGCGGGCAAAAGCAGTTGAAGGGAAAAATTTTCCGGATTGGCCATATGGGGTACAGCACCCCTTTTGACGTGATCAACGTTTTAACCGCGCTGGAAATGGCGGTACACGAACTGAACGGAAGGGATACATTCGGCATTGCAGTGAAAAAAGCGGAGGAGGCATGGAAAGCGCATGTTTAAAATTTTAGTAACGGATAAAGTAAGCGAAGAAGGCTTGAAAAAACTGTATGCGCACAAAGATTTTTTAGTTGAGCACCAGCCGGGCATTGCGCCGGAAGATTTAAAAGCCAGGATCGGCCAGTATGACGGGCTGATTGTGCGGAACCAAACAAAAGTGACAAAAGACATCATTGAGGCATCCGGCAATTTGCGCGTCATTGCAAGGGCCGGGGTCGGCGTTGACAATATTGATGTCGATGCTGCGACGAGAAAAGGGATTATTGTCGTCAATTCGCCGGGAGGAAACACGATTTCCGCAACGGAGCATACACTCGCCATGATGCTTTCCCTTTCCCGCAATATCCCGCAGGCACACAAGTCCGCATCCGCGGGAAAATGGGAGCGCGAAAAGTTCAAAGGCGTCGAGCTTTTCAAGAAAACGCTCGGCGTAATCGGAACGGGCAAAATCGGGACAGAAGTGGCGAAACGGGCAAAAGCATTCGGAATGGCCGTGCTCGGGTACGACCCGTATTTAACCGAAGAACGCGCGGCCAAGCTTGGCATCAAAAAAGCAACGCTTGGCGAAATTGCCGCCCGGGCTGATTTCATCACGCTCCATACGCCGCTGATGAAAGAAACGAAGCATTTGATCAATGAAGCATTTTTGGCAAAAACGAAAAAAGGTGTCCGCATCATCAATTGCGCACGCGGCGGGCTCGTTGACGAACAGGCGCTGCTTCAGGCGCTTCAGGAAGGCCGCGTTGCAGGGGCCGCCCTGGACGTTTTTGAAAACGAGCCGGACATCACACCGGGGCTTTTGGAACTGCCGAATGTTATTGTAACCCCGCATCTCGGCGCGTCGACCCGCGAAGCACAGGTCCGGGTGGCGGCGGATGTCAGCGACGAAATCATCCATATCTTTGAATCTGAGGAAATCCGCAATGCCATCAATATGCCGCAAACTTCCGGGGAAAACCGCGAACGGATGGAACCGTTCCTCCTTCTTGGCGAACAGGTGGCACAGCTCGGCATCCAGCTTTTGGATGAAGCGCCCGAAAAAATTGAAATTACGTACGCCGGCGAGCTTTTGGATGAAGATACAAAACTGCTGACAAGAACGATCATCAAAGGGATCCTGGCGCGCCACCTCGGCAGCACCGTCAATCTTGTCAATGCCCTTCATCTCTTAAAGGAACAGGGCTTGACATACAATCTGCAGCGCAATGCGTCGTTTAAGGGCTTTTCCAATTATCTGGAACTGGCGCTGTATAAAAAAGGCAAACAAGTGAATATCGGCGCTTCGATCATTAACGGGTTCGGCGGCCGCATCGTGAAGCTGAACGATTACCGCGTCGATCTCCGCCCGGAACAGCACCTTCTTTATATCCGGCATCTGGACATCCCGGGCATGATCGGCCGGGTCGGTTCGATTCTCGGCAGCAACGACACGAATATCGGCACGATGCAGGTGGGCCGGAAAGAAATCGGTGGGGAAGCGATCATGGTGCTCACGCTCGATAAAACCGCAAGCCGGCAAGTGCTGGACCAATTAAAAGAGATCATCGGCATTAAAGCCGTCCAGACTTTGGAACTCGCAACCGGCTATACCTTTCAGGAAGAACCTTTTGTAGAAGTATAAATAAAAAGCATTCACGGCAAAACGCTGTGAATGCTTTTTTTCGGATACGAGCAAAAACCGGGCTTGTACGGCCCGGCTTTACTTTCCGGTATTATTGGACTTCCATCCTGAGGTCGCCGGCTTTTGCCCAGCCAAACAATTTAAGGAAATGATAGATGCCGAGCGTCGTAAAAATGGGTAAAATCACACCCGCCGCAACATAAGCAAGCAACGCGCCGGTTCCCTGGTTGGCGAGAATATTAAGCGGCGCAATTAAAGAATTCAGACCGAGCCCGCCGAGTTCATACGGCACTTTCAAGTGAAACATCATCGTTGCAACCGGCGCACAAATGAGCGACGAAACAAACGGCGGAATAACAAGGCGCGGATTTTTCACCAAATTCGGGAACTGGACTTTTGGTGTAATCAAGGACTGTGCAATATTGCCGCCCCAGTCATTTTGTTTCAGCGACATTGCCGTAAAACCGACAAACTGGACCGTACAGCCTATCAGTGCAGCTGCGCTGGATACCGGATCAAGCTGCAGCGCAATGGCAAGCGCGGCCGAAGAAGCAGGTGACATGAGCAGGATGCTCCAGACGAGCGATACAACCATTGAACCGAAAAGCGGCGAACCTTGTACAGAGGCCGTAATTTCACCGCTCAGCCATTGCAAAAACGGCGTGGTGACAGCAGCAAGGCCAACGCCGGCAACACCGCCGGCAAGAATGGCGGCAAACGGAATTGCCATCATATCGAGCTTCGTTTTGCCGGACACGCGTTTCCCGACCCACGTTGCAACAACTGCAGCCAGCACAGCACTGACAGGCTGTCCGGTGACAATCGTAATCAAGCCGTCCTGGGTGGTGCCGATCGCATTTCCGCCGACCGCCGCACAAGCCATCGAACTGAAAATGACCAATGTATTGCCGCCAAGCTGATATGCAATCCCTGCGCCGATGGCCGGCGCCAACAGCGATTTTGTCGCTGCCCCGATCGTCAAAAAGCCGTCCCAGCCGAGGAATTTCCCGAACGTTTCAAACAAAAGGCCCAGCCCCAAAGTCACGAGCACAGCGTTTGCTACCCCGGCCGATGCTTTATATGCCCTGTCAATTACATAATCTTTAGTTGCTTGTTTCATCTTTCCCACTCCTTGAAATACTCCGAATTAAAAGATCACCGTTTCTGTTTTATTTTCAGGACTTCAACGATTTCCGCAAAATGAAGGTTCTTACGGGTTTCCACCTTGATTTCTGCTCCTTCTTTTGTGATGTTGAAATATTACATTAATTTTAAAATAAAGTCAACATTTAATTTTATTTAAAAATATTTTTCCAAACTTTTCATCCCGTTTTTATAGAGGAACTGGAAAAATTACACTATATTAATAAAGTGATCATGTAAGGTTTCCCTGCAAAAAAATTTTTTCGGAAATTGCCGTTTTTTACGGCGCGGAATATCCTGCGAAAAAGAGGCATGCCTCAGCATACCCCAGCAGTCTACAAAAATATGTTTTTGAGGCCTACTACATTCTCAAAAATATAATCTGCCCCGTGTTCTTCAAATTCGGCTTTTGCTTCTTTTCCGGACAAGCCGGTTAAGATGCCGGCAAATTGGGCGCCTATTTTTTTTGCAGCAAGCAGGTCCGCGAGCGAGTCCCCGACAATCAGGATTTCCTGCCCGTTTTCAAGCGGGAGGCTGCATTCCGCACAGTCGCGGGTGGGCGTGTTTTTCCCTTTTAAAGCAAGCAGGTAGGTAAAAGGATTCGGCTTTGCAAGCGGCGTATGGCCTCCAAGCTCCTCTTCCGCCTTTAAAACGTCGTCCGCCGTCACGATATGCGCCTCATGAAACAGCGGCAGCCAGCCAAGCGCCCGGAACGGCCCGTACGTTTCAAGCTGCGGCCTCCCCGTGCCGACGCCGAGTTTCAGCCCTTTCTCCGCCAAAAAGGAAAACAAGGCACCGATTTTTTCCGGTTCGGCAAGCGGGATCTCTTCATCGAGAAAGCCTTTTTTCCCCGTTTGCACGCTCGGCTTCCCGGTAGAGGCCATAATATTTTGGTCGCCGACATACCATTCCTGGGAAATCTGCTCGCACACCGACCAGAGCGCGCCTTTTTTGCCAAGCTGCGTATCTGTAAGCCCGAAGATTTCATAAGCAAGCTGGTCCAGCACTTTCAACAAATCCTGTTTTGTTTCGGGCCTCTTTGCAAACCAGTTTAAAAATATGCCGTAGTCGGTTTCAACCGGATAGTGTGCAAGCACCCCGCGGATTTCATGAAGCGTTTCATAATCGATTTCACGCGCCAGCCAGCCGCGGATCCGGCCTGCTTCCTCTTCCTTTATTTGCGAAAGCAAGTGTAACAGCTGGCAGGTGAACGTCAAATAAATCATATCCCAGTTGGCGTTCATGCCGCGCGATTTTAAAAACCGCAACACTTCATCATGCTGAAAAACATCAGCCCGGATCCGCCTGATTTCCTCATCTGTTAAGGCTGTTTTAAATTGTTCCGGTGCGAGCCCTAAATAATGGCCGCTATGTATCAATTCCCAGACGGTCAAGCCGGATGCGTCAAAATAACGTTCCTCGCTCAGCAATACCCCGTCCACATCAAATAATACCGTTTGAATCATCTCTTCACCTCTTTCCTACATCAGTGTAACAAAGGATGCTGTTTTTTTGTATCGTTTTTTCACTTTTCGGCCTGCATTAAAGAAAAGGCGCCCCGGGGCAAGCCTGGTGAACACGCCTGGCATGCCCCGGGCGGCTGGTGCCCGGTTCTAAAGCGAAACAACCTTATGTTTTTTTTTGCCGGCCGCAGCCAGCCGTTTGAAGTGGGAGATTTTATCCAGATCAGCATTTCCGCCGCTTACAACAATGCCAATATGCTTTCCCGAAACGCCAACTTTGCCGCTTAATACAGCCGCGAAAGCCGCCGCTCCTGCCCCTTCGACAAACATTTTTTCACGTTCGAGCATATAAATGATGGCAATGGCAATGTCTTCATCGCTCACCGTCACGACATCATCCACATACTTGCTGATTAACGGAAAAGTCAGCTGGCCGGTCTCTTTTACAAGAATGCCGTCCGCGATGCCCGAAACATGTTCGAGCCGACTGTTTCCCATCCCTTTAAAGCGGTTATAAACAGCAGGCGCCCCCTCGGACTGCACGCCGATGACGCGGATTTTCGGATCATAATTTTTCAGGAGGCAGGCCATGCCAGCAATTAAACCGCCGCCCCCGACCGGAATCACAACCGTATCAAGATCCGCGCATTGCTGGATCATTTCGAGGGCAATCGTGCCCTGGCCGGCCATCACTTCATAATCGTCAAACGGGTGAATAAACGTTGCGCCTGTGATTTGCTGGTCCAAAACAGCTGCTTCATACGCTTCCTGAAAGGATTCGCCGGTCAGCACGACTTCCGCGCCATACGCCTTTGTTGCCAACACTTTGGCAAGCGGCGTTTTTTCCGGCATATATATTTTTGCCTTCAACCCCTGTTTCGTTGCCGAAAAAGCGACACCCTGCGCATGGTTGCCCGCCGATGCCGCAATCACGCCGTTTTTTCTCGCATCCCCTGCCAGGTTCGTAATTTTATTCAGTGCGCCCCTGATTTTAAAAGACCCGGTGCGCTGCAGGTTTTCCATTTTAAAGTAAAGCCTTGTTCCTGCCATTTCATTGAATGTCGCCGATTCGTTCAACGGCGTCCGGTGCACGACCGGCAATAAATTTTCAAATGCTGCTACAATGTCTTTCGTTTGTAAGAAATCCCCATTGTTCTCGTCACACTCCTGCGTTTTCAGACGCTTCAAATTTTGAAATTTCATCTTCAAGCAATAATGTCAGCCCGATTTCATCCAGTCCCTTTAACAGCATATTCTTCGGATACGGATCAATGTCAAAGTGGATGGACTTTTCTCCCGTTAATACCACTTGTTTTTCAAGATCAACCGTTAAAACGAGCCGTTCTGCCTGTGCCTTGCCAATCAACTCGCGCACTTCTTCTTCCGGCAACTCTACGGTTAAAATCCCGTTTTTCAGACAGTTATTATGGAAAATATCAGCAAAACTTGTTGCGATGACCACTTTAAAGCCGTAATCCTGCAAGGCCCACGGCGCGTGCTCCCGTGAAGAGCCGCATCCGAAGTTGTCGCCTGCCACTAAAATCTGTGCTCCCTCGTATTTCGGATCATTTAAAGGAAAATCTTCCCTTTTATTTCCGTTTTCATCGAAGCGCCAGTTGTAAAACAGGCATTCCCCGAATCCCTTGCGCTCAATCCGTTTCAAAAACTGTTTTGGAATGATCTGGTCGGTATCGACATTTTTTCGGTCCAATGGGAATACGAGCCCTGAAAAAGTTTGAAATGGCTCCATTTGCTTTTGCCCCCTCTCTCCGTATAGATGAATGAATTTTCTTCTGCTGCCTGCTGCAAAAGAAGCAGCGCGCCATGCCGCCATTTAGCGGGCCGGCACAGTCTGGCCGAGCTTCCGGACATCGACAAATTTGCCGTAAATGGCGGCGGCTGCGGCCATCTCCGGGCTGACAAGATGCGTTCTGGCGCCAGTCCCCTGCCGGCCTTCGAAATTGCGGTTCGATGTTGAAGCGCATCGTTCTCCGGCCGGGACAATATCATCATTCATCGCAAGGCACATGCTGCAGCCCGACTCGCGCCATTCAAACCCGGCTTCCGTAAATATTTTGTCAAGTCCTTCTTCTTCCGCCTGTGCTTTCACGCTTTGCGACCCCGGAACAATGAGGGCCCGGACTCCTTCTCTTACATGCCGTCCCTTTACAATTTCCGCTGCAGCCCGCAAATCGGCAAGCCGCGAGTTCGTGCATGAACCGATAAATACATGCTGGACAGGGATGTCTGTAATCTTCATCCCCGGCTCAAGGCCCATGTATTGCAACGCTTTTTCAACCGCCTGCCGTTCGCCGGGATCGTTGATTTCAGCCGGATCAGGCAGTTTTTCACTTACCGGGAGGCACATGGAAGGGTTCGTGCCCCAAGTGACCTGCGGCTCAATTTCTGCTGCATCCATTTCAAGCGTTTTGTCATAGACGGCGCCTTCATCTGATGCCAGCGAGAGCCAGTATGCCGCTTTTTCTTCAAAATCTTCCTTCGGCGCATATTTCCTTCCGCGCAAAAAGGAAATGGTCGTTTCATCCGGGCTGATCAACCCTGCCCTGGCCCCTGCTTCAATCGACATATTGCAGACGGTCATCCGCTCTTCCATTGACAAATTGCGGATCGCTTCGCCGGTGTATTCGACAATATGGCCGGTGCCGACGCCAATCCCGAATTTGGCAATGATGGCAAGGATTAAATCTTTAGCCGTCACGCCCGGCCCCAGTTTGCCGTTGATTTTGATCTGCATCGTTTTCGGGCGCTTTTGCCATAATGTCTGGGTCGCCAACACGTGTTCCACTTCACTCGTGCCGATTCCGAAAGCAATGGCGCCAAATGCACCGTGCGTGGACGTGTGGGAATCGCCGCATACAATCGTTTTCCCGGGCTGGGTGAGTCCCAGTTCCGGCCCGATCACATGAACAATCCCCTGGTCTGGATGGTTGATGCCGGCAAGCGGGATGCCGAATTCCCCACAGTTTTTTTCCAAAGTGGACATTTGTTTTTTCGAGACCGGGTCTTTTGAAATCCGGCCCCTTGTTGTCGCAACATTATGATCAACGGTGGCAAAGGTTAAATCCGGCCTCCGCACTTTGCGGCCATTCATCCGTAACCCCTCAAACGCCTGCGGGGACGTAACCTCATGGACAAGGTGCAGGTCAATATAGAGCAGGTCCGGTTTCCCTTCTTCGCGGTGGACCAAATGGTTTTCCCATATTTTATCGATAATCGTTTTCGGTGCCATCGTATCACTCCCATCTGCCGCTTTTCGTTTTTTGGAGATCCATCTCCGTTTTGCCAATTCCTTTTTTCATGATTAAAAATCCGTGCTGTTTTTCCATCCAGAAAACGTGCACCGCTGTAAACTGCCACTTGCCAAATCCTTTTTTATTGAAAGATACGCCCTCTTATTGAAAAATGCGCGGGCGGGCTGCGCTGTTATTTAATTTTTCGATCAGCCGGTCTGTGAGCTCAATTGTACTGACCACTTTTCCGTTTGCCACCTGCAAATCGCCTGTACAATAGCCGTCTTGAAGCACATCATCCACTGCTTTTTCAATGGCCGCCGCTTCTTTCTCAAGTCCGAACGAATAACGGAGCATCAAAGCCGCTGACAGCACTGTCCCGAGCGGGTTGGCTTTTCCCTGCCCGGCAATATCCGGCGCGGAGCCGTGGACCGGTTCATACATGCCGAACCGGTCGGAACGGAGGCTTGCGGATGGCAACATGCCGAGGCTGCCGGTAATCACGGACGCTTCATCGCTTAAAATATCGCCGAACATATTCTCTGTTACAATGACATCAAATTGGCCCGGATTTGCAATCAGCTGCATCGAAGTTGAGTCGACAAGCATATGGTTCAATTCCACGTCCGGATACTTTTTCGCGGTTTCTTCCGCAATTTCGCGCCACATTCTGCTTGATTCCAGCACATTCGCCTTATCGACGGATGCCAGTTTTTTTCTTCTGATTTGGGCAAGCTGGAATGCTTTCTCAATAATTCTTTCAATCTCTTCCCTTGTATAGGCAAGCGTGTCTACCACTTCATTCTCGCCCGGCCCGCGCCTTTCACTCGGGCGCCCAAAATAGAGGCCGCCCGTCAGTTCGCGGACGATAACAAGATCGACGTTTTCCACACGTTCCCGTTTTAAAGGCGATGCATTTAAAAGCGGGGCATATGCTTTAACCGGGCGCAGGTTCGCAAACAGCCCCATTTCTTTCCGGAGCCCGAGCAGGCCTTTTTCCGGGCGGAGGGAAGCCGGGTTATGATCCCATTTCGGCCCCCCTACCGCGCCAAGCAAAATAGCATCGCTCCTGCGGCAAATGTCAAGCGTTTCTTCCGGGAGGGGCGTCCCCGCTTCATCAATGGCGGCGCCCCCAATCAGCGCATTTTCAAAAACGGCTTCATGCCCGTCATTGTCCAATACGGTTTTTAAAACGCGGATCGCTGCATCCATCACTTCCGGCCCGATCCCATCACCGGGCAGTACGGCCAGTTTCATTTTCATTGTCGTTCCTCCCCGAAAATCACACCTGTACTTGTTTTCTCGATTGCTGTTCCATTGCGTGCGCCCTGTTGATTGCATTTAAAAATGATTTTGCGGAAGCTTCCAGTACGTCTTGGGCAGATCCGCGCCCGCCGCATTCAAACTCCCCGCATTTCACTTTGACAAAAGCATCCGCAAGCGCATCCTGGCCGGAACCGACTGATTGCAGTTTATAATCTTTCAGCTCAATCGGGCCGTCAAACAGCTTGCTGATCGTATGGTAAATCGCCTCAACGCTCCCTGATCCGGTGCTGGCTTCTTCAACAAGCGTTCCTTCCGGTGTTTTGATTCTTACTGTGGCGGTCGGAATATTCAATGTGCCGTACTGCACCTGCACACTTTCCAGTTCATAATGGGCAGCATCTGCCGCATCGGTTTGCTTTTCGGCTAAAATGGCGAACAAATCGTCATCGGTCACTTCTTTTTTCTTATCCGTCAATGCTTTGAAAGCTTTAAACGCTTCGTTCAGTTTTTCCTGGCCAAGATCAAAGCCGAGCGCTGCTGCTCTTTCTTTAAAAGCGTGGCGGCCGGAATGTTTTCCGAGCACAAGCCGGTTGCTTGAGAATCCAACCAGTTCCGGCGTGATGATTTCATATGTCGAAGCCTCTTTTAACACGCCGTCCTGATGAATGCCGGCTTCATGGGCAAAAGCATTGGCGCCGACAACCGCTTTATTGCCTGGTACAACCATCCCGGTCAGTTTGCTGACCAATTGGCTGGTGCGTTTGATTTCATCCAATTTCAAGCGGGTTTTCTTCTTGTAATAATCCTGCCTGATGTGAAGGGCGACCGCCACTTCTTCGAGGGCAACATTGCCGGCCCGTTCGCCGATACCGTTGATCGTCCCTTCCACTTGGAGGACACCGTGTTCAATGGCTGAAAGCGTATTGGCCGTCGCCATCCCGAGATCGTCATGGCAGTGGGCGGATAAAATGACTTTATCAATGTTCGGAACGTGCTCCCGGATATAGTCATACAGTGCACCGTATTCTTTCGGCGTCGTATAGCCGACGGTGTCCGGCAGGTTGATGACATTTGCGCCGGCATTGATCACTTCTGTAATGATTCGGACGAGAAAGTCTTTATCCGATCTCGTCGCATCTTCTGCCGACCATTGCACCAGCGGGAATTTTTGCTTCGCGTATTTCACAGCCTCAACAGCGATAGCTGCCACTTCATCTGGCGTTTTTCGCAGTTTGTATTGCATATGGATCGGCGATGTGGCCAGAAAAATATGGATCCTTGGCTCGGCGGAATGCTTCAGTGCATCCCAGGCTGCATCAATATCCTGCTTGTATGCCCTCGCCAGGCCGGTAACGGAACTGTTCCGGATGGTTTTTGCGATTTTTTCAACCGCTTCAAAATCCCCTTTTGAAGAGGCAGGAAACCCCGCCTCCATGATATCCACGCCAAATTTTTCCAGCTGTTTGGCAATTTCGACTTTTTCCACGGTGTTGAGATTGACGCCTGCCGATTGTTCCCCATCCCTTAATGTCGTGTCAAAAACATTAACCTTTTGCATTCACAGCCACTTCCTTTTGTTTAATCGGATTTTTGACAAAAGGCATTAAATCGCGCAGTTCTTCGCCGACTTTTTCAAGCGGATGATTTTGCTCGCGTGTGTTGATGGCATTGAACATCGGGCGGTTTGTCTGGTTTTCAAGCAGCCATCCTTTGGCAAATGTGCCGTTTTGGATATCTTTTAAAACCTCTTTCATGCGCTTTTTCGTATCTTCATTCACAACGCGCGGGCCGGAAACGAAATCGCCCCATTGCGCCGTATCAGAGATGGAATAGCGCATATTTTTCAGGCCTCCTTCATAGATCAAATCGACGATCAGCTTCATCTCATGACACACTTCAAAGTAAGCGAGTTCCGGCTGGTACCCTGCTTCCGTTAACGTTTCAAAACCGGCTTTGATTAAGGAGGTCAACCCGCCGCACAGGACAGCCTGCTCACCGAACAAATCCGTTTCGGTTTCTTCCTTAAAGGTTGTTTCCAAAACGCCGGCCCGGGCAGCCCCGATTCCTTTTGCATAAGCAAACGCCAGGTCTTTTGCTTCCCCCGTCACATCCTGGTGGACGGCAACAAGCGCAGGCACCCCGGCCCCTTCTTCAAATGTCCTTCTGACGAGATGCCCCGGGCCTTTTGGCGCAACCATAAAGACGTCAACATTTTCCGGCGGGACAATCTGGGTAAAATGGATGTTGAATCCGTGGGCAAATGCGATTGCATTGCCGGGTTCGAGCCCTGCTTCCACTTCTTCTTTGTATACTTTTGTTTGCTGCTCATCCGGCAGAAGCATCATGATGACATCCGCTTCTTTTGCGGCTTCCTTCACAGGCTTAACGGAAAATCCGTCCTGTTCCGCGCGGTTAAACGACCGGCCCGGCCTGACGCCGACAACGACGTCAAAACCGTTATCACGGAGGTTTTGTGCATGGGCATGGCCCTGGGAACCGTAGCCAACAACGGCGATTTTTTTCCCTCTCAATGCTTCTTCTTTGATGTCTTTGTCAAGATAAACTTTTGCCATTTTTCATTCTCTCCTTAAGTTCAAGATTTTTATTTTAATAGGGAATACGAGCTTAAATCGGTTACTTGTTTTTGCGAGCCGCGCAGAAATGCGGTCATCCCGGTACGGACCATTTCTTTAATGCCGTACGGTTTAAGCAGGTCAACGAGCGCCTCCACCTTGTCGCTGTCGCCGGTTACCTGGATGGTGACAGATTCCCTGCTGACATCTATGATGGAGGCACGGAACGGTTCGACAAGCCCGCCGATTTCGCTTCTCGTCTGCGGTGTGCTCAATACTTTAATCAAAGCAAGTTCCCGTGAGACGATGGCCTGGCCTGTGATGTCCTGGACTTTGATCACATCGATCAGCTTGTTCAGCTGTTTTGTCAGCTGCTCCGCCTGCCTGTCGTCTTCGACATTGACGACAATGGTCATGCGCGAGATGCCCTCCGTTTCGGTGCGGCCGACCGTAATGCTGTCAATATTGAACTGCCGCTTTGCGAGAACGCCGGTAATTTTGTTCAGCACCCCGCTCTGGTTTAAAACAGTGGCTACAACAATCCGCTTCATGGCTTCACCCCCATCATTTCATGCAAGCCTGCACCCGGCGCGACCATCGGAAACACCGCTTCAAGCCTTTTCACGCGGCAGTCGACAACGGCAGGCCCGCCATCCTCGAAAACAGATTTCAGCACCTGTTCGAGTTCTTCGTTGTTTGTTGCGCGGCAGCCTTTGATGCCGTAACTTTCCGCAAGTTTGACAAAATCGGGCTGGACCGGGATCGTCGAATAGGAATAGCGCTCTTCGTAGAAAGATTCCTGCCACTGCCGTACCATGCCGAGATACTGGTTATTCACAATGAATATCTTGAGCGGCAAATTTAATTCTTTTACAACGGCAAGTTCCTGTAATGTCATCTGGAAGCCGCCGTCGCCGCTGATCGAAACCACCAGTTGGTCCGGACATGCGATTTGCGCGCCGATTGCGGCCGGAAATCCGAATCCCATCGTGCCGAGCCCGCCGGATGTAATCCACTTGTGCGGCTTTTCAAACCCGTAATACTGTGCCGCCCACATCTGGTGCTGGCCGACATCCGTCGAAATGATCGCATCCCCGTTTGTGTAATGATGGATTCTTTGAATGACATGCTGCGGAGACAATTCCTCGCCGTCATCTTCGTACCAAAGCGGGAAATTTTCGGCGTATGCTTTTACATGGCGGACCCACTCATCCGTGCCGGCGTTTTGCAAATCTTCCGAACAAATCTTCTGCAAGGCTTCCTTTGCATCTGCCACGATCGGGATATCGGTTTTGACATTTTTGCCGATTTCAGCCGGGTCGATATCAATATGGACAACCATTGCATTCGGGGCAAAGTGGGCTAAGTTGCCTGTCAGGCGGTCATCGAACCGGGCCCCGATATTAATGAGCAGATCGCATTCGCAAATGGCCATGTTTGCCGCATACGTTCCATGCATGCCGCCCATGCCGAGAAAAAGCGGGTGGCGGAACGGAAAACTGCCAAGGCCGAGCAGCGTGTTTACGACCGGGATGCGGCACTTTTCCGCGAACTTGAGCAAAAGATCAGACGCCTTTGCATGGAGGATGCCGGCTCCTGCCAATATGACCGGTTTTGCGGAATAAGAGACAGCTTCCACAAGCTTTTTAATCTGGAGCGGATTCGGGCTTGTATTCGGCTGGTAACCGGGGAGATATAATTCCCGGTTTTCTCCCATTTCCACCGTGCCCTGCTGGATATCTTTCGGGATATCGACCACCACCGGTCCGGGCCGGCCGGATTTTGCAATATGAAAAGCTTCTTTGACGACCCGCGGCAAATCCCGCAAATCCCTTACCTGGTAATTGTGCTTGGTAATCGGGGCCGTCATGCCGATAACATCGGCCTCCTGGAACGCGTCCGAGCCGATGACGGAAGTGCCGACCTGGCCGGTAAAGACGACGAGCGGGAGCGAGTCCATCATCGCATCGGCAATCCCGGTGATCAGGTTGGTTGCCCCCGGGCCCGAAGTCGCAATGACGACACCTGGTTTTCCGCTAACGCGCGCGTAACCTTCTGCCGCGTGAATGGCCCCCTGCTCATGCCGGGCCAGGATATGCCTGACCGGCTGGTTGTATAGGGCATCGTAAATCGGTAAAACCGCACCCCCCGGATAGCCGAACATGACTTCGACTCCTTCCCGCACCAATAACTGGACAAGCGCCTCAGCACCCGTACATTCTGCTGTTTTCACATTGCCATCCATTCTTGCTTTCGCACACACGATTTAACCTCCTATTCTGATTTGCGCAGGCTCCTTGATTTATCCCAATAAAAAACGCCTTTCTCTCCTTGAAAACGGCAAAAGGAATAATCGTTTTTGCCGGTTTTGCAGGGATGAAAAGGCATCTTTTCATGGTACCACCCAACTTCACAGCGTTCTCACAAACGCCGCCTCATGCAGCATCGTTTACAAAATGCTGCTTTTGGTAACGGGTCCTCCGCTTCATGCGGCCGACCCGGCAAGTCCTAGTAGGCAGAACCGTTCAGACTTGCACTCAGAGGCGATGTCGTGACCGGGGTATTTACCGGGCTCCCAGCATCCCCGGCTCTCTAAAAAATACCTGATCCGATCACTTTGTCCCCGTCAACGTTTTTTGCGGTAATCCGATTTTTAAAACCCCGCCTGTATTCGCGGAAGTCACGAGTGCGGAATATCTTGCCAGGTAACCGCTTGTGATTTTCGGCTCCGGCTGCACCCAATTTTGTTTTCTTCTTTGCAATTCTTCATTCGGAACATGGAGCTCAATCCTTCTGTTGATTAAATCAATCGTAATGCGGTCGCCGTTTTCAACAAGTGCGATCGGCCCGCCTTCCGCCGCTTCCGGTGAAATATGGCCGACGCAGATGCCGCGGGTTGCGCCGGAAAATCTGCCGTCCGTAATCAAGGCAACGGTTTTGCCAAGCCCCCGGCCCATAATGGAGGATGTTGGCGCGAGCATTTCCGGCATGCCCGGCCCGCCTTTTGGCCCTTCATAACGGATCACGACGACATGCCCTTCACGGACAAGGCCGCTGTCAATCCCTTTTTGAGCCTCTTCCTGGGACTCGAATACAATGGCCTCCCCGGTAAAGGTGTGAATATCCGGATCGACCGCTCCCACTTTGATCACGGCACCGTCCGGGGCAATGTTGCCATACAGGATGGACAAACCGCCGACCGGGCTGTAAGGATTTTCTTTCGGCCTGATCACTTCAGGATTGCGGATTTCCGCATTTTTCACATTTTCATAAATGCTTTTGCCGGTGATCGTCAGCCGGCCGGGGTGAATCGCCCCCTTAATCTTGCAAAGTTCATGGACAATTGCGCTGATTCCGCCTGCAAGGTGGACGTCGTGCATCGAGTAATCCGACGCCGGCATAATTTTTGCAAGATACGGGACTCTTTCCGCCACCTTGTTAATCCGTTCCAAATCGTAGTCAATTCCCGCTTCCCGGGCAATTGCCAGCGTATGCAGCACGGTATTGGTTGAACCGCCCATCGCCATATCAAGCGCGAAAGCATCATCAATCGCTTCTTCTGTGACAATATCGCGCGGCCGGATATCATTTTTGATACAGTTCATTAAATGACCGACGGCTTCCCGGATAATGCGGTGCCGTTCCTCCGACGTGGCAACGATGGTGGCGTTGCCGGGCGGCGTCAGGCCAAGCATTTCCATTAATGAATTCATCGAGTTTGCCGTAAACATGCCTGAACACGATCCGCATGTCGGGCAAGCGCTCGTTTCCAGCATTTTCAGCTCTTCATAACTGATTTTTCCGGATTTATGGGCACCGACGCCTTCAAATACCGATGTAAGGGACAACTGTTTTCCATCCGGCGCCATACCGGCTTCCATCGGCCCCCCGGAAACAAAGACCGCCGGCACATTTGTCCTCACGGCTGCCATCAGCATGCCAGGGGTGATCTTGTCACAGTTTGGAATGTAAAAGACCCCGTCAAACCAGTGGGCGTTGATGACCGTTTCGGCACTGTCGGCAATCAATTCGCGGCTCGGAAGCGAATACCGCATGCCGATATGCCCCATCGCAATGCCGTCATCCACCCCGATCGTATTAAATTCAAACGGGACACCGCCCGCTTCCCTGATGGCTTCTTTTACCACTTCCGCAAACTTATTGAGGTGTTTGTGCCCCGGGATAATATCAATATAGGAATTGCACACCCCGATGAAAGGCTTATCGAAATCTTCCGTTTTCAGCCCTGCTGCATATAAAAGGCTTCGGTGCGGGGCACGGTCGATCCCTTTTTTGATCATGTCACTTCGCATTCCATCACTCCCATTCTATTGCCTGCGGGGTTTTTCTTGTGCCCGGTGAAAATCCGGATTTTTAAATATCCGCCCAAGAGAATTTTTTATATTCTTTAATTGTTGTCAATCATACGACTTTTGGGCGCCGAGGTCAACCCTTTTCTGTCAACTTTTTTGACAATTTTGATTTGAAAATCTATTTGGAAACGCTTTCATTATTGATTTCATCGACTTTTTCCTTTTTCATTTTTTGAATTGCCCGGGGTTGGCCCCTGACTTCTTTCGTTTCATCTGCTTGCCGCTTTTTCAGATAGCTCTTGTATTGGGCCGGCTTTTGGCTTCTGTTCTTTCTTATCCCATTTCAGCAATTGATTTTGCGGCTTCTGTCCTTTTTGATGGCAGGGACGGGGCTAAAAAATTTTCTGGGAGAGATGTTGACAGATGAAATGTTCAGTGATAATCTTATTTTCAAATAATATAAAAAAACAAAAGTCGAGGACGGGAAGAGTAAGTTTGGATCTTGTTCCCCAGAGAGTTGGCATATTGCTGAAAGCCAATGTTCAAGGCCATTCCGAAGATCATCCCCGAGATGCAAAGCTGAAGTTTACAGTAGGCTTTGACGGCGATTCCCCCGTTAAGAAAGGAACACGTATGTTGGTACGTTGTATGAGGTGCCGCACGCTTTTGTGCGGAATAAGGGTGGTAACGCGAGCAAACTCGTCCCTGTTTCAGGGGCGGGTTTTTTGTTTTTCTCTATATTGCATCGAAAGGAAGCGGACATAGTTATGAAAAGAAACGAAGTATTGTTTATCGGCTTTATGTTGTTTTCCATGTTCTTCGGAGCCGGAAATTTAATTTTCCCTCCTTTTCTCGGCATCCAGTCGGGATCGTCTTACTGGCCGGCAATGGCAGGCTTTATCGTAACGGGGGTCGGGCTGCCGGTTCTCGTTATCGCGGCAGTCTCTTTTGTAGATGGCGGCATCCAGGCGATCGGAAACCGGGTCCATCCGGTTTTCAGTACAGTATTTACCGTGATTGTCTATTTATGTATCGGGCCGTTTTTGGCGATCCCAAGAAATGCAAACGTCGCTTATGAAATGGGGGTTAAACCGTTTCTTTCCGGGTCCGCCCACAGTTCGCCAGTCTCTTTGCTGTTGTTCAGCGCCGTCTTTTTCCTGCTCGTCTATTTGACCAGCCTGAATCCTGACAAAATGTCAAATACGCTCGGGCGCTGGATTACACCGGTATTATTGCTGGCAATGGCTGTCCTTTGCACAGCCGGCTTCTTTAAACTTTCTGGCCGCCCGTTTACGGCACCGGCAGCCGGATACCAGACCGGTTCTTTCTATAAAGGCTTTATTGACGGATACTCCACGATGGATGCGCTCGCTTCCCTGGCATTTGGCATCGTCATTTTAACAGCGGTCAAACACCGCGGCGTCGCAAACCGGAAACAAATGACGGCCTATACATTAAAAGCCGGGTTGATTGCCGGCGCGATTTTGGCGCTCGTCTATGTCGCACTCGGATTGATCGGCGCAAAAATGGCTGCAAGCGGCACGTTCCAAAACGGCACCGATGTCCTGACGGCAATGTCTTCCCTGCTATTCGGGCAGGCCGGAAAAATGCTGCTCGGTTTTATTTTTATGCTGGCCTGCTTTACAACCGTCGCCGGTTTAACAACAGCGTGCGGGCAATATTTTTCCAATCTGGTGCCGAAATTCAGCTACCATGGCGTTATCATTGCCGTTACCCTTACCGGCTTTACGCTTTCCAATCTCGGGCTTAATACCATTTTAAAATTTTCCGTCCCGTTTTTGGAAATGGCTTATCCGGTTACGATCGTGCTCGTTGTCCTGACATTTTTCCACGCGGCATTCCGCGGTTCGAAAAAAGTATACGGCTTTGCATTGTTGTTTACGGGCATGTTTGCTTTAATCGAAGGGCTGAAAGGGTTCGGCGTCCCGCTTGGCTTTATCGGGGCATTCGCCCAAAAACTGCCGCTTGCCGCCGCCGGCCTTGAATGGGTAATGCCGGCTCTTTGCGGAACGGCCATCGGGCTTTTATTCAGCCGGCTGGAACACCGCACAAAAGAAACACGTGCCGTCCAGGCAAGGGAACAAAGTTTGTAGCGGCCCGGAAAAGCTTCGAGGCGGCCAGCCTGGTCTCGCTTTTCCCACGGATCGGACCGCAATTCCCCCAGGAGGAACGTATGGGGAATTGCGGGCAAATTTTTCGCCCGGCGCAAAGCCTGTAATCGAATCATAAACGCTTTACGTTTTCAGCCGCAAAAAAAGGCCCCGCCTCCTGGAAAAGTGCGGGTCCTTTTTTATGATTTCTATAATATAACCTTTAATACAGCGTAATTTCCTTGTTTAAATCATCATATTGAATATATTTTTTCAATGCCTGCTGTAATGTCCCTTTTGTTTCTGCTTTATTTTCAAAGGAAAGGCCCCTTGTGACCATCTGCCTTACAATTTCCGGGCGCAGGCCGGTGATAACCACTTTGCATCCCATCATCGAAGTGCCGTCAATCATCTTAAAAATATGGTCGACTACCTCCATCTCTACTTCTGCAATGCCGGAGAAATCCATTATCAACGTTTGGACATGCAGCCGCCCTACCTCAAGCAAAACTTTTTCTTCCAAAATATTGGTGCGGAACATATCAATAGAGCCGATTAACGGCAAAATACAGACGCTCGATGTAATCGGAATGATCGGGACGGACAGGTTTTCCACCAATCTTTTTTGCTGGTCGATCAGTTCATCTTTATAGGTAGAATACCGGATAAAAAAGTGATTTAAAAATTGGTCAATACGGTCATTGATTTTTTTCTCCATGTTAAAAAAGTAGTCCTGGTCCACTTCAATCCCTTTTTCTTCCCCGTACTTTCTCAGAAATACCCATAATGTCCGGCGGATCGCCTGCACCCACTCCAGTTTCAGTCCGAGCGTCAAAGAATGCGTTGCCCAGGCAATCCCTTCCTGGCGGGCAAAAGTGACCAATTCCTCATCCTGCTGTTCGACGACATACGTCACAATTTTAAAGGCATTATTCAACAAATCAATGTTCCCTATTCTTAAAATTTCATCAATTTTATTTTTTACATTTACGGCCTCATTTAATAACTTCTGTTCGAAGCTGTTTCTATTTTTCTTAAGGTATGTGATAATTTCTTCTTGTTCATTTACAATCGATCTCATTATTCCACACCTCATCTATTATGATAAAAGGATGGCTGTTGAAGCGGCGGCCGCCCGCGTTTTTGCGGCCTGTCCGAAGATCAGCCAGGACAGGGAAAGATGGCCCCGCCTCTAAAAGAACACCATTCTTATACCCCATACACCAAATAAATTAACATGATGCTATATAAATGAACTTAAATTCCTCCCCAGGACCAGGCGCCAATTTGCATGAGGATGACTTTTTGCAGCAGGCAACAGAGCGGCAATATCATGCATAAGGGGCCATTATTTTCACCCGGGTCTCCGGCCGTGCAAAAAGCAGCCGTGGACAATTTGCACCAGCGTTGCGGGATGGGCGGCTATGCGCGAAAGGGGTCTCCCCTATGGCTTTCCCCATCCGGCCAGGTTTTTCCTTTCCAACCGACAAAAAGCCGCTCCATCCAAAGCAGCTTAAATGGCTGTTTCCCTTTTTTCTCTTGAAACCAATTGCGCGGTCATTTTCCTCCAGGCTGCTTTTGTATCCTGAAAATCGCGGTAATGCTGTCTGACGTTGCGGTGGTACTGCTCGAATTCCTCCAGTACATTCATAAAGTCATCCCGTCCGAAGTAGCGGCAAACTTTCGGAAGCGTCTCTTTCAGCCGGGCACGCACTTCCACCATTTTTTCTTCATAGTTTTCCCTGTCGGTGATATATACATAAAGCGGCTTGTACCGGATCCAGCCGACACATGCTTTGTAAAAACGCTCCACGACCTGTTTCGTATCCGCTTTAATATAGCTTAAATTGGTCGGCAGCACCCCGAGCAGCAAATGCTGGTAAGCGCCGAATCCGTCATGGAAAGTATAGGCCGGAACGCGCAGCACAGTCCGGTCTGCCAGGCATGTGCCTAAGAAAGTATCCTCGCCCCGTGCATTCGGCGGATTGTAAAACGGCAGCACACGGTCCGGATCTGTTAAATTCAGCGTCAAATTCGATCCTGAAATAAATTTTGCCCGGTTGATCTCCGGCACTTCTTCCGCTTCATCCTTTACAAGCACACCTGTATCGGCATATGTCACCCCGCCGTTTTTCATCACGGTTTTGATCGTATCCCAATTGACAATATCGTTGCTCAAGGCCTCAATGAGCGTGCGGAAATCTTTTTCTTGCAGGACGTCATTGAAAGAAATGAACGGAATCGGGGAAATGTAGCCGCAATGGTATCCGTTCGTAATATCGGCATTCCGGATATGTTCCAAATGCTTCCGGAGCACTTGCTGGCCCCCCCAGACAGCCGTTTGCCTGCTTTTTGTCACGGCAACCGGATACTCGTCATCATCAAGAAAAATGAGATAATCGATGCCTCTTTTCAACGCCTCATAAACGATGATATTGCGTTTGGACGCGTATCCTTCGCCGAACAAAAGGACTGCTTCTTTTCTGCTCATGCCCATTTGGGATACGAGTTCTTCGGTTGCTTTACGCGTCTCCTTCTCCCCGATGAAATAAGCCCGGTCAATATCTTCCATGCATTCCGTTTCAATATGTACAAAGTCTTCAGGCTCTGCATTTTCGTAGTGCAAATCATAGGCAACAAACAAATGCAGCTTGATCCTGTCGCTCTCCGTCAGTTCGGATTCCTTCAAGTTATACATATACGTTTTTAAAACATTTTTAAAACTTTTTCTTCCTGTTGCAAATCCGATGCCCACATTGATTTCCTTTGCCATTTTCTTCCCTCTCCTTTTGTATTTCTATTTCCTTATACCCTGTTTGGATGTGAACCGAAACATGGCATAATTTCGCCGGCTTGCGGGTAAACTTCGATTATGTTGCGTGCAATGTTTGAATGAAGATGAAAAAGTGTAAGAAGATAAAAAAAGGATGTGCCCTGTTTTTTCCGGAAGCAGCCGGGGAAAACGGGCACATGAAAAAAGGAGCAGAGCAATGGCTGGGCAAATTCCTAATGAAAAAACGATTGATGATACCATTGATTTGATGAAATAAGGGTATCTCTACATTAAAAACCGGACGGACGATTATCATGCAATTTTGTTTGAAACCCGTCTGCTCGGGCAAAAAGCGGTGTGCATCAGCGGCGAGGAAGCAGTCAAAATGTTTTATGACCCGGAAAAATTCAAACGAAACGGGGCTGTGCCAAAACGTATTCAAAAAACGTTGTTTGGCGAAAATGCGATCCAGACGCTCGATGGAAAAGAGCATCTCCACCGGAAAGCGCTGTTTTTATCGCTGATGGGGCCGGATGCGCAGCAGCATTTGGCATAAATGGTCCGGGCAGCATGGGAAGCGCGCATCCCCGAATGGGAGCAAAAAGACCGTATTGTTTTGTTTGACATCCAACATGTGAAAAAGAAAACGCCTGCCGGTGAATGGCGGGCGTTTTCTTTTTTCTCAATCGTCTCTTCCCAAAATGCCGAGAATTTGCAAAATGTAAATAAACAGGTTGATAAAATCAAGGTACAGGCTTAAAGCCAAAAGCGGGACCATTTCCTCGGAAATGCCATGGTGCTTCATTTGGTTAAAGTCAAAAACAACATACAGGGAAAAAACAATCGCGCCAATGAAGGAGTACGCGAGCATCCCGGTTGAGGTTAACGGGCTGAAAATGCTGAATATTCCGATGAAGATCAGCGCCAACAATGCGACAAGCAATGCGGTGCTTAAAAAGCCAAGATCCCTCTTGGTAACGGCCCCAATAACACCCATCACGGCAAAAATGCCGAACGTGGAACCAAAAGCGAGCAGGACGACCTCAGCACCGGCCTGGGATGCATAATAAGCTACAATCGGATATGTCGTAATACCGGAAATAAAGGTGAAAGCATAAACGAACATATACCCGACGCTCTTTTTCCTTCTTAACCAGAAAGCGGCGATGACCATTGCAATTTCTGCAACCATCAGCGGCATCATAAGCGCAGGCGGAATGAATCTCCCCGTATATAAACCCGCCGTTGCAAACAGCAGTGAAACGGCAAAGACGCCAAGCACTTTCTGGAATACAGACCTTGATTGTATGGCCTCCATAAAATCCCTCCTTTGTTTTTCTTATTACTATTATATTTTCACATCGCCCCTGATTTCAATCTTTCCGTCCCATTTTAAAAAATTTTGCGAATGCCCTTGACAAAAATAGGTGGAACATTTAAAGTGTATTTAAACTAAATAATATTTAAAATTCTTATCCAGAGAGGTGGAGGGACTGGCCCCTTGAAGCCTCGGCAGCGGTCTTTTTTAAAGAACTGTGCCAATTCCAGAAAGCAATTGCTTGAAGATAAGAAGAGCGGACGGTTCTGTTTTGCAATCCATACCTCTTCTTATTGCCGAAGAGGTTTTTTTAATGGGCCCATGCAGCTAAAAGCAATTTCTTTCTGCGCACAGCAGCTGTTTTAAAAAATATGCAGAAAGAGGGAATCATGATGACAAAAACATTAACAAAAGCGCCGTACAGGGCAGACATTGTCGGAAGCTTTTTGCGCCCGGCCCGGTTGAAGAAAGCGCGGGAAAAATTTGCAGCGGGAACCATCCCGGCCGAAGACTTGCGTGCAATAGAAGATGAAGAAATCCGCCGCCTGGTCGACAAACAAATTGAAGCCGGCCTCGAAGCGGTAACGGACGGAGAATTCCGGCGGAGGTTCTGGCATACAGATTTCATGGAACATTTAAACGGGGTAAAAGGATACGTGCCGAACCATGGATACCGGTTTGTCGGCATCGAAACGGAAGCTTATGACGTCCGGGTAACCGGAAAAGTCTCCTTTAACCCGGACCATCCGCACATAAAAGATTTTATTGCGCTGAAAGAAATCGCCGGGGACAGGGCGGTTGCGAAAATGACTATTCCAAGCCCGAATCAGTTTTTCAATGCGGGAATCCGCAATGAAGACATTTACCCGGATCTTGAAGAATACGCAAATGATATTATCCAAACTTACCGGGATGCGATCAAAGCTTTTTATGATGCCGGCTGCCGCTACTTGCAGCTGGATGATGTTTATCTTGCCGGCCTGTGTGCACCGAAACTGCCGTTTGCAGACAGTGAGCTCGAAAGGGAAAGATTGATTGATCTCGCTTTACATGTAGCAAACAGCGTACTGGAAGACAAGCCGGATGATCTGACCATCACAACCCATCTGTGCCGCGGCAACTACCAGTCGAAATGGGCTTTTGAAGGTCCGTATGATAAAATTGCCCCGAAAATCTTTGCAAATGAAAAAGTAGACGGGTTTTTCCTTGAATACGACGATGAGCGTTCCGGCGGGTTTGAACCGTTGAAATACATTCCGGAAGGCGGGCCGAAAGTCGTGCTTGGCATTTTTACATCGAAAAAGGGAGAGCTTGAAGATAAAGTGCTGATCAAAAACCGGATTCGGGAAGCATCCAGGTATGTACCGCTCGAACAGCTTTGCATCAGCACCCAGTGCGGCTTCTCCTCCACCCACCACGGCAATCTTTTAACAGAAGAGCAGCAGTGGGACAAAGTAAAATATATTGTGGATACCGCAAAGGAAATTTGGGGATAAACCGGGAAAACCCGCTGGGGCAGCCAGCGGGTTTTTTATCATGATGGAGGCACGAATCCCTTTCCTGTCTGCTTGTTCATGATCGAAGCACACAGCCCTTGCTTTAATGCGAATGCTGGGCACGGTTGACATTCCCCCGAACCCCGTGTGCGTGGGCTGCTTCTTCAGCCGGCGATTTAATGAAAAGCGTAATCGCAAAAGAGACCAGGCAGAGAATCGTGATCGCATGGAATGTCGGCATAAAGCCCCCGAGAAGGGAAGCGATGACCGATCCGGATAATGCGCCGATGCCGAAGCCTTGGTAAATCACTGAATAATTGGCGCTTTGATTTTTCAGGCCGAAGAAGTCTGAAATAATAGCCGGAAATACGGTGACATTTCCGCCGAAACCGAAAGCAATCGCAGCAACACAGATAAAGAACAGGGCGAAATTTAAGTGGGCATAGCTCAAAATGGAAACCGCAACGGCCGTCGCGAGCAGCGTCCCTGATACCACTTTCATTCTTCCCACATGGTCTGATAAACCGCCGAGAACGAGCCGCCCGATGGTGTTAAAGACGGCAATCAGCGCCACTGCATTGCTGGCCGTCGCAACATCCAGCCCGACAAGCCTCGTGCCGATGTCTTTAACAAGGCCGATCAGATATAAACCGCTCATACACGCCGTGAAGAACACGATGAATAAGAGGTAAGCTTGTTTCGTTTTGAGCATTTCTTTGATGGTAAAATCTTTTCCGGCCGGCTGTTTGGACACAGTACCGGATGTGGTTGTATTTTCTGCTTCTTTCAAGAGGAAAGATCCGCCGGTGATCATGGCAATTGCAATCACTCCCCAGCAAAGAAAAGCCTGTGTGACACCAAACGAACTGAGGACGGCACCGTTTATAAACTTAAATACCAGGCTGCCGGTCCCGTATGCCCCGACGGAGATGCCTGAAACGAGGCCTTTTTTATCCGGAAACCATTTCATTAAATTGGATAAAGTCGTGATATAAGCTGTCCCGTCTGCATAACCGACAATAAGGCCTGCCAACAGATAGAGCATCCAAAGTGAAGGTGCAAATGAACTCAAGATTAATCCTGCGCCAAGCAAAATGCCGGAAAAAGCAACCAAGCGGCGCAGCCCCCATTTTGCCTGCAATTTTGTCGCAAACAATGTCGATACTGCAAGTGCTAGGCTTAAAATAGAAAATGTCGTCGATACTGCACTCAATTGCCACCCGAATTTATCAACAAGCGGCTGGTTAAATAAACTCCATGTATAAACAGTCCCAAGCCCCATTTGTACAATCATCGTCCCCAATACAATCAGGCTGCGGTTTGCTTTTCGTTCTAACATGTCCGATTCCCTCCGTTTCTTCTGTCCTTTTCTACAGTTCAAATTATAGTACGAAAATAAGGAGGGAACTCATTTTCGGAACGAGAATGCTTTAAAAAGGAATAAACGGTATACAGAAAGGAATGGATGGCACAGGAACAAACCGCTTCTTGAAACTTTCCCGCGCAATGTCCATAAAAGATGGCATATGGATAAAATCAGGTATTCCAATTTATGCACAATCTTCCTGAAAAACGGTATTGCCGGAAGCAGGCCATGCCCGCTTTTTCGGCGCAACACCTTGGAGGATGGCAAATTGGAAAGCAGGCAACTTTTCACACGCGAACGGCCGCAGTGCGCAAAGTAGGCCATGCTATTTTTCACGCCCGCCCCGGCAAAAAAGGAAAAAGCCGGCATACACTTTTTGTTCATGCCAGCCGCTTTTCCTGCATGGCTGGGCGCTTTATATTAAAAATGCATCAGCGCTTTAAACTGTTTCACATTTCTTCTGCTTACCGGTATTTCCGCGTCCATCCCTTTTAAACGGAGCAAATACGTCTGATTGAACCACGGCACAATTTCCCGGATCTTCGTTAAATTTACAAGATAAGACCGGTGGCAGCGAAAGAAAAGATCCTCAGGCAAAAGGGACTGGAACTCGGATATCGCCATGGGCATTTCAAACGTTTCCTGTTGTGTATAAACAAGCGTGATTTTTTCCTGAGCGGCGCAGTAAAAAATATCGTTTGCATCCGCCACAATAATTTTCTCGCCCTTGCGCAAATTCACCCGCTCTTTCCGGTGAAGCCCGCCATTTCGCGGCACAGCCCCTTCTTCTCCCGGCAATGGATGCTCTCTTTTATACGCAGCCTCAAGCCTTTTCAACATGGCGGCAATTCTTTTTTCTTCATATGGTTTTAAAATATAATCAAATGCTTCCAGTTCAAAAGCCTGTACGGCGTGTTCCTTATAAGCCGTTGTAAAAATAATATACGGTTTATGCGCAAATTTGCTGATGCTTCCTGCCAGCAGCATGCCGTCCAGGAAAGGAATATTAATATCAAGAAAAATCGCATCTGTTTCATGTTCCTGTAAAAATTTCAGCACATCCAGCCCGTCTTCAAAACAATCGGTAATCTCAATCCCGCTGTACGTTTCAATCAAATACGCCAGTTCTTCACGTGCCGGTATTTCGTCTTCCACTATAATGGCTTTCATATTCTCCCACCTTCGGAACCTCAAAATAAACTTCTGTTCCGGGATTCAGCCTTCTGATGGCCAGGCCGTCTCCGTAAATCAGTTTGACACGGCGATGGACATTATAAAGGCCAATCTGTGTGACCGACATATTATCCTGGTAAACATGCTCAATCACTTCTTCCGGAATGCCTGCCCCTGTATCCGCCACACTGATGCGGACTTTATTTCCCACCTCCTTGACGGAGATTTTTACGATCCCCGGCCCTTTTACTTTTAAAATCCCATGGTTGATTGCATTTTCCACAAGCGGCTGGATAATCAGGCTCGGGATCAGCACGGATACGGCGTCAATCTCATATTCAACCTGCAGGCGGCTGCCGAATCTCGCTTTTTCAATCTCAATATAGTCGCGCACCTGCTGCAGTTCTTTATTGATATCAATAAAATCATCAGCCAATTCAAGATTATAGCGCATAAAACCGGATAAGTTCATGATTAATTTTCGTGCTTTATCGGGATTTCTGCGGGTCGTGGAGGCAATCGCATTTAACGCGTTAAACAAAAAATGCGGGTTGATTTTTGTCTGGAGCGCCTTCCACTCCGCTTTATTGGCTTCTTCTTTGATTTCTTCGATGCGCGAAATTTCCATGAGCGTTGAAATCATCTGGGCAAGGCCGATTGCCATTGTCTGCAGGGAGTAGGTGATTTTGTTCGCTTTTTTATAATAAATTTTCAATGTGCCGGTGACTTCATCCCGCTCCTTTAACGGAATAATCAGCAGGCACTGGATCTGCGGGGTCTGCTGGTCCTGGATATGGTTGCGGATCGTAATTTCCCCGCTTTTGATCGCAGTTTTTGTCAGATCACTAATAATTTCATGGCCGATCTGGTACCTTTCCTGTCCGAAGCCGACATAAGCCAGGATTTTTTTCTTATCGGTGATGGCAACTGCATCGGCGCGGATCTCATTTTTAATGATGGCGCAGATTTTTTCCAACGATTCTGCATTGATGGCGCGGAAATACGGCATGGTTTTATTGGCAATATCAAGCGCCAGTTTTGCCTGTTTTGCCGCCACAAATTCCTTCTCGCCCTCCACGCTCTTAATCAGCAGGACAATCAATCCAATATTGACGTCGCCCGCGATCATCGGGAAGGCAATTTTGGACACAATATCCACCCCGGTGCTGAACGGGTGGGCAAAAACAAGAATCAAAAGCATCGTTAATATTTCACAAAACATCCCGGCTGCGATCCCGACGAACCAGCGCCAGGAATTTTTCACTTTCCTGCTGATCAGGCCGGAAATGATGCCGGCTGTAATACTCGTAATCAAGCACGGCACGGAGGTAACCCCGCCAATATCTATTAAATAACGGTGCAACCCGGAGACGATGCCTGTGATAATGCCAACCCACGGGCCGAACAGGATGCCGCCGGATACGATGGCAATAATCCGCACATTGACAAGGGACCCGTCCACCTTAATGCCTGAGTAAGTCGCAAAGATTGCAAAACTGCAAAAGACTGCAGTGATAAAACTCAATTCAAAAACAGACGGCTGCTCCTGTTGAAAGATTTCTTTAAAACGCGGAACTCTCGTGATAAAAAATAAGCAGGTTAATAAAAGGGCAGCCCTCTCAAATATTTCCAGCAGCATTTCAAATGACGTTTCCACCGTGCTACCTCCCTCGCGAATGCCGGAAACCGCCCCTTTAAGGCCGGGCCTGGCGCCTGTTTTTTCATGTTTCCTAACTCCAGTTTACTCGATTCCCCGCGCAGTTGGTATGAAATTTAATGGAATTTATGGCGGCGGTTTTTTGTAAACGCAGAAACCCCGTTCTATATAGAAGACACCGGCTGAAAAAATGCCGGGAAAACGCTGCAAACGCGGGCTGTGCAACAGGATGCTCAAACGCATCGAACGGCAAAAAAAATTGCAGGCATCCCCTCCCGCAATCTTTCAGCCGTTTTCCGGCGCGCTTTACCCCCAATCCTGTGACAAATCATAAGCAAGCGGCGTTTCAATGATCTTTTTCACTTCAGCGGGATCATCCGTTTTGCCCAGCGCCCACATTAGTTTCGGCACGATCGCTTCCGTATTCATATCCCCGGAAACAATCACCGGATATTGCGCGACTTTTCTTCCGACTTCATACAAATACAAATCATGCCCTTCTTCCAAGCATTGCGTCGAAATCATAACAACAATCCCGGCATCGGTCAATTCCTTGATTTTTGGCAGCAAATTGCGCCCTTCAAACGGCACCCCGCCGTTCCCGAAACTTTCAATGATCACCCCGCGGTAATGTTCCTTTAAAAAATCAAAAATCTCCGGCTTTGTGCCCGGGTGCAATTTTAAAAGAAAGACATCCGGTGACAGGCTTGTCTCAATATGAAACGGCTGCTCCGGCGGTTGTGGCCTCCAATGATAGTGCACCTCGTCCCCTGCTACATAAGCCACATACGGATGATTGATGCTTTCAAACGCATCGTAGCTTTTCGTCCGCATTTTCACCGCCCTTGTGCCCATGATCACGCGCCCGTCAAACACGACAAAAACGCCGCCAATCTCCTCGCAGGCAAAGCGGAGGGCGTTGAAAAGATTTTTCTTGGCATCGGTCTTTTTAAAACTGATCGGCACCTGCGAACCCGTCAGCACAACCGGCTTATTCAGGCCCTGCAGCATATACGACAAGGCTGCCGACGTATATCCCAATGTATCCGTTCCGTGTGTAATCAAAAAACCGTCATACTGTTCATAATGTTCCGCAACTGCTTTTGCAATCTGCACCCAATGTTCCGGCTGCATGTTTGTGCTGTCGCGGTTCATTAATATCTTTGCGGTGACATCGGCAGACAAAGCAGCATGCTGAAAATATTTCAGCAAGTCTTCTCCCGAAAGCCCGGGTTTCAGCCCTTCATCCCCCTCAACGGAAGCAATGGTCCCGCCTGTTGCCAAGAGCAAAATTTTTTTCATTTGTGCCACCTTCATTTCTAACTGTCTCGGAAACCAATATAGCTTATTATATGATTTTTGCGGTTCCCGTTCAATTTTTTGTCTCGCCTCTAAAAGCTTTTTCAAACATGCCTATGTTTTTGATACGGGCGGGCCAAAAACGTTATCTCTGCCTCCAGTACCATTCGCCCTTTCCAAAAGCCTTGATGGTTCATATTCTGTTAGAAATGTACGTCATCAATTAATGAGGGAGTGGGGAGTTTGAGCCCGAATTTAGAAAAGTTTGTTGACCGCCTGCCGCTCGCGGAAAAAATCCGGCCAGTGCGGGAAGAGGGCGGGATCGCATATTATGACGTCACAATGGAAGAATTTCGGCAAAAGCTGCACCGGGATTTAAGGCCGACAAGGTTATGGGGGTACAACCGCCGCTTTCCCGGGCCGCTTTTTGACGTGCCGCACGGGAAAAAGATACGGGTGAAATGGACGAATCATTTGCCGCAAAGACATTTTCTCCCGATTGACCCCACCATCTTAGACGGGATGGGAACGGACTTTCCGGAAGTGCGGACCGTCGTGCATCTCCATGGCGGGGAAACCAAACCGGACAGCGACGGCTATCCGGAAGCCTGGTTTACGCGCGATTTTAACGAAACCGGGCCGGCATTCAAAAATGAAGTTTATGAGTATTCAAACAAACAGCGCCCCGCCACTTTGTGGTACCATGACCATGCGATCGGCATTACGCGTCTCAATGTGTATGCAGGCCTGGCCGGCATGTATATCATTCGCGATCAAAAAGAAAAGGTTTTCCATCTGCCATCCGGCAAATATGAAATTCCGCTGCTTCTCACGGACCGGACTTTTAACAATGACGGTTCCCTTTTTTATCCGCGCCAGCCGCAAAATCCGGGGCCCGGAACACCGGATCCATCCGTCGTGCCATTTTTCCTCGGCGATACGATTCTTGTAAATGGAAAAGTCTGGCCCTATTTGGAAGTGGAGCCGCGAAAATACCGGTTCCGGATTGTCAATGCGTCCAACACGCGGGCCTATCAATTGTACCTTGATTCTGGCCAGGCTTTTTACCAGATCGGCACGGACGGCGGGCTGCTAAGGCGGCCGGTGCAAGTCGGAAATCTGGCACTGGAACCGGCAGAACGGGCGGATTTGATCCTTGATTTTTCCGAATATGCCGGGCAGACGATTTTACTAAAAAATGACCTCGGTCCAAATGCCGATCCGGCCGACCAAACCGGCGATGTCATGCAGTTTCGGGTCGTGCTGCCGGTTTCCGGAGAAGACACAAGCCGCATTCCGCCGTCCTTATCTTCCATCCCGGTTCCTTCCAGCCAAAACGTGAGCGCCATCCGCCATTTAAAACTGACCGGTGCAACCGATTCATACGGGCGCCCGCTTTTGCTTCTGGACAAAAAAAGATGGATGGATCCGGTGACGGAAATGCCAAGGCTCGGCACAACTGAAATCTGGTCGCTTGCCAATACAACGGCTTTTACCCATCCGATCCATATCCATCTTGTCCAGTTTCAAATTTTGGACCGCCGCCCATTTGACTTGGACTTGTATAACGAAACGGGCCAAATTGTATATACCGGCCCTGCGACCCCGCCGGAACCGAATGAACGCGGCTTTAAAGATACCGTTGCCGCACCGGGCGGGCAAATCACCCGCGTCATGATGCGGTTTTCCCCGTATGCCGGCGACTACGTATGGCACTGCCATATTCTCGAACACGAAGACTACGATATGATGCGCCCGTTCCAAGTCATCGATCCGGATCTCCCAGAGTCAGACAGCCCCCTTTCGGATTAAAGGCTGCTAACAAACGAATGAAGCCCAACCGGTTTGCAAGGCCTTGAACGGACGGGGATTTACGAATCGCTTTTTGAATAAATCAAGCCCGAAACCCCGGTTTCCCGGATAAATCGTAATAGAATGCCATTTATCCGGGAGCCAAAAAACCGGCAATTAAAAAAATTGTCACATGCAATTTTGGCCATCGTCTGTTATACTAAAAATGGAAAGCGGATTCATTCCGTTATTTTTTTGCTGTATATATACTACTTGACCAAATCATTCATTTGGTCAAAAAAGGGAGGGGGTTGCAATGGCAGACAGGAAAAAGCTGATTGTGGAAGCAGCTGCGAAATCTTTTTCTGAATTCGGCTACAAAGCGACTACAATGGACCATGTAGCAAGAAGTGCAGGCGTCGGCAAAGGTACAATTTATACTTTTTTTAAAAACAAAGAAGAACTGCTTCAATTATGGCGCTGATTCAATTTTTGGTTACGTTTTTGCAAAATCCCGGCAGATTCCTTGCCATTGTTATTTTAATCCTGCAGCTGACGAGCAGCGCCGGGACTTTTCCATTGGAAGTCATTCCGAAATTCATCCAATGGTTTAACCCGCTGTTGCCGATGACCTACAGCGTGCGCGGATTTAAAGCGGTTGTTTCCAGCGGAGAGATGGGTGTGATGTGGCAAAACGCCGGCATCCTGCTGATTTATATCGTAGGTGCCGAAGTCCTCACCCTGTTGTACTTTGTCATCCGTTACCGCCGCCAGTACGGACAGTTGCATGAACATACAGTACCGGAAGAAGTTTAAAGATTTGATGCCGGGCCCTGGGATTTTTCCGGCCGGCTCATAACAAATTTAACAGGCTGCCCGGCGAGATGGCCGGGCAGCCTTTTTTCCAGCCCGCTCCGATTCCGGAAGCAATCTGTTGATTCTTTTAGATACCGCTGGTTTTCGGGGCGTGCTGCCAGTTTTTTGGATAAGCTTGCTGTTTTTAGTATTCCTTCACGTAGAACGCTCGATGTGAAGAAAGGCTGGGGCTTTTGCCGGGTTTATTCACGTATGGACTCTCTGCGTGAAGGAATCAATGCCTTTTTTCCCGGATATTTTAACACAGGGGCGTTCTATGCGAAGCATCCGAATTTCCGGCCCATGTCATATCTCTTTTCCGCCCGCCCATCTTTTTTTCAAATCTTCTACAAGCAAATCGGCAAGGCCTTCCTGGTACCCCGCTTTTTTCTTCAACCGCATTTCATTTGCCACTAAAAGCAGTTTAGGAGATTGAACCGCATCCAGCTTGGAAAGCCGGGCGGATATATCCTCTTCCGACAGAACCCGCAAGTATGCATCCGGGTCCATCCGCCAAAATACCGTTTGCCCGGGAAAACGGTTGCTGAGGCGCTCCGCCATGACAACGCCTTCCGGATCGAGATCGCCCGAATAATAAAAAGTACACCCGTTTTCCGCAAGACGCTGCAGCATGATCCAGGCAGCAGTGCGGAACTGGCCGTGCGTGCAAATCACAGGCGCATCGGGCACTTCATCAAGCACGGCCGAAGCCACGCCGGAATTCTCAATGATCCAGACTTTTTTTCCCACCCGCGGCCAAATGTTTGTAAGCTGCAATAATTCTTTCACCGGGACATTCATGACCGTCCCTAGAGCAGCTGCTTCCCGCCAGACCGGGTGCAGGCCGTTTTCCGTTTCCGCCAAAAATGCGCGGCACGTCACAAAACTCCATAAGTCATCCCGCATCAGCCCGGCATTTGCGTACAGTTCGTTCAATTCTTCCGTCGTTTTCGGCATCTCTTCGATCAGCCCTTTCAACAATTGGCTGGTGAACAAACAATGGACAAAGAGCCTGCCTTCGAAACGGTTCTGGTCAAAAAAATGCGGGTTCCCTGTCACACGCTGGGAAAAAAACGGAATTCGTTCATATTTCCCTTCTTCCGGCAGCATTGTGGAAGCTTTCAAGACGGTTGTGAGCTGTGCGGACAACGTATCCGGATCCTGCTTGTACGCATGCCAGATAAAACGCGTGTCAGCCGTTTTACCGGCAATCCGGCGCCACCACCAGTTTCCGCCCGGCATCGTCTCCGCCAGCCGCGCCAAAAACTGTTCCTCTTTCTTTTTCTCTATTTCCCCTTCTTCCGCTTTGGAAAAAATTTTTTCCCTCAAAACCGCTTCAAGCAGCTCAACCAGGGTGTACTTGCCGAAAACAGTCGGCGCCAGCGCCTTTTCAAATGCCCGCAGCGAAATTTTGTTTTTCTCTCTGAGCAAATCAGGGGACGTGCCGGTAAGACCTGCAATCGCCTCCAGTTCAGTGCGCGTAAAACCGGCAAGACTGACGGTTCCCCCGATATGGCCGAGCGAACGGTATTTTTCTTTAAAAAGGCGGAACAGTTTCATCATCCCTGGTTCCTTCCTTAACAGATCGATCGCATCATTCATCCTTCCCAACTCCTTTTCACAAGCTCTCTCCCGACATCTTGTTTCCCGCTTCCGGAACCTCTTTTACACCGGTCAAAAGAGGCCGGAATGGTTTCTTTCATCCCGGCCGCACACTGGCAAGTCTATGCTTTTCAAAGCAGGTCCGGAGCTCCTGCCAATGCTTCTTTCCGGTTCTCCACAATTGACCGTTTATGCCCGTCCCACCGGTAGCGGATTACTGTGACATAATTGGCGTTTTTCGGGCGGACAAGCTCGCAGATGGCAAGGCTGGAAATGGTGTCATAGTCTCCCCAAAGCGCCTGCGAATTCATAATATAATTGAATCCGAGCTGCTCGACGACTTCGAACATGTCGCGGATATTGTTTTCATCCACCCCGGCAAACGCTTCGTCCAGCGAAATGATATACGGCGCCATACTTCCTGCCTCCAGATAGCGCGAATATGCTGCGGTAAAAAGCGGAATATACATGGCCATCGCTTTTTCCCCGCCGCTGAATTTGAAAAATGCAGTATTGCTCAGCTCGCGTTTCGGCTCGCCGGCACGTTTGTATGACAGCACGAATTGGAACCATTTCCGGTAATCGAGCACTTCTTTTAAAACTTGATGGAGCGTCGACCCTTCATTGCGGATTTCAATCAGTTCTTTGGCAGCCGCAATCCGTGAGCGGAAGTGTTTTGTAATCCGGTTTAAATCGTCCTCGTTTAAAAACTTGCTGTTGCGCTGCAGCAACGCGACAAGATCTTTCGTATCGAGCTCGTCTTCGGACTCCGCCGTTTTTTCTTTCCAGGCAATCGAAAAAGTAAGTCCGGACGAATTATCCCGGTTTCTCATAATCGCGTCCATTTCTTTCACCCACTTGGCTGCCCGCTGGATCCGGTTCCGCAAGATGACACCAACCGTATTGACGATAATATCCTCGTACAGCCTTCTGTCCTGCTCATCCAAATAACTTTGCAAGTTTAAAAGTTCTTTTTCAAGAGACTCGAGTACCGTATACGGGCTCACCCTGCGGCCGCGGTATTCCATCTGGATGAGGCGGCGGCCCCGCAAACCTTCCCATTCCTTTTTGAACGTTTCGTAATAGTCATCGAGTTTTTCAGTGAACCATTCTGGCGGATCCGCTTCTTTTGTAAACTCGGACATGCGGTACTCTGTTAAATTCGATTGTTCGTTGAAAAAAATTTTTGTCAGGTTTTCATTTAATTTTGCGCGGTCATATTTTTCCAGCACGCCGGAAAACGCCGCCAAAATGCTTTCCGGTTCCGTATCTCCGCTTTCCACGAAGCCGAGTGAAAGCTCTTCTTTTACGAGTTTCTCCCATTCCGCGGCCATATTTGCCCAAAATGTGGCGCGCGTTTTCGCAAGAGACAAATCGGCTATGCACTTTTCAAGTTCTGCTTCTTTTTTCGGCTTCGTTTCGTAAATCTCCCTGATTTTTTCGTCCGTACTTGCATATTCATGCTGGACTGCCTGAATCCGGGCGCGGACCTCCTCAATCCCCCGCAATTTCAGCTGCTGCTCAATCGCTTCGATATCTGCCGCTGTTTTCTCCCATTCTGACCGGCGGATGTTCTCTTCACCGCGGATTTCATCGAGTTCCTGCTCTTTCTCAAGGATGTCCGCAGCAAGGCGCGCGAGCATTTTGCGCCTGGAAAACAACCGTTGAAAAGTGAGCTCCAGATTGTGAAGATGTTCTTCATAACTTTTCGCAGCAGCCAGCGCTTCATCGAGCGGGCCGCTTTGAAGTGCAAGATTCAGGCCGGCCCCTTGCTCATGCAATTGCAGCCGGATGTTTTGCAAATCCTGGTATACTTGTTTCCATTCGCGGTCGATGTCGCTCAGAAATTCCTGTTCCTGCTTCAGGCTGCGCGCCGTTTTTTCCATCTGTTCTTCAATGTCGCGCAAATCTTTGTCATCCGGAATGCCCGCTTTCCAATCTTCTGCTTCCTGTACTTTGCCGGCCCAGTCTAAAAGGCTGTTTTCCATTTGCAAAAGAGCAAGGCGGATTTCAGCAATCTTTTGCTCTGTTTCTTTGATTTTTTCCTGCTGGTACCGTTTCCGGGACGTTCTGCCGATAAATTTGGAAGGCCCTTCATCCGGGGCATGCCCAACGAGGCAGCCGATTGAAAAAGAGCCATCCGCGTCAATGTGAAAACCGCTCTCCGATGGTTCAAGCGGAATGCTGCGCAGCACTTCGTCAATGCGCGCGGCTGATACCGGGCTATCGTCATCCGGATCCGGCTTTAAGTAATCGGCAAGCGTGTATCCGAGAATGTGCGGGTTCGGGCGGATGACCCGGTCGTGGACAGGCGTAACCGGTTCTTCCGTAATCAGGCTGTCCAAAATCCCCGTCTGCCGGAGTGCCGCTTCAATTCTGGCTTTTTGGGCATCGGCCACATGATCCTGGAATTCCACCGCGGCATAAAACGGGAGATAGCGTTTCCCTGATTCATGGAGACGCGCACGGAAAGCCTCCGTATCTGCGGGGCGTTCCGGGTTGGCAAGTTTCAAGTTTTGCCAATACACAAGCGTTTCTTCGGCTTCGGCCAATTCCTGTTCTTTCGCCTTTTGTTCCTGCTCCGCGCGTGAAATTTCCGTCCGCACTTGCAAAATATAATCATTTGCCGCGTCCACAATTTCTTCCCTGACCGCTTCATAACGGTTTTCTTCGTACAGCCCGTCCAGCGCGCCGGCAATACGCCGGAGCCGCTCGTCTGTAAAAGAGAGGGCCGGATGCTGTTCAATCCACAAAAACACGGCATCTTCCAGCTCCTGCTTTTGTTCGGTAAACCAGTTTTCCAAATGGTCGAGTTGTTTCCGGAGTTCGTCAATTTCCTGCTTTTTGGCAGATGACTGGCGCTGCAGTTTCAGATGCGCTTCGTGAAGCCGCTCCACTTCTCCGGCCAGTTGCCGCAGCTTTTGCAAAAGTCCGCTGTGCTGTTTCGTTTCCCGCTTCCAAACCGAAAAATCAAAAGCTTCCCCCTCATGCCGCGAAAAATCCCCGGCGTTTATCCCGTGCCCGGTAAAAGCTGCATCCCCGGCATCCAGTGCCAGTTCATCCAGTATCTCCTGCATACTGGATTCATCCTTGCTGTTTTCTGTTTCCAACCGGTCCTGCTCCAGGCGGATGTCCAAAAGCTGGCTTTTCTTTGCTTCCCACTTTTTCTCCAGATCCGCTGCTTCACTTTTTAACTTTTCAGCCCTGGCCTGTTTCTCCCCTTTTTCTTTCTCAAGGCGCCAAACTTCATGGTGCTGCAGCCGTTCCTGTTCTGCTTTTAAAACGTCGCGTTTTTGTTCGTAATGCTTTTTCTCTTCTTCCAGATTTTCAATCACGCCGCGCAGTGATTCAGAGCGGGTTTCTAACGTGCTGGCGTCCTGCTTGGCGTCCTGCAGCCTGCTTTCGGCCTCCCGCCATTTTTGGGCGCGTTCCGCTAAAATATATTGATTGTAAAGATCGTATTGGCGCACCAGTTTCTTTGCCGATTCGTGCTCCCGTTCAAGCTGCTCAAGCTGCTGCTCCGTTTCGTCCATGCTTTCAATCGTGTCGGACAAATGGCGGAGCTCGTCATCCGTCAAAGGCGGCAGCGCGGACTCGAGGATTTCATAAATGACCGTCGGCTTGAAATCTTTTGACAGTTTCGGGCTTCTCAGCTGAATCAAAAGCTTGATTAAATCTTCAAAGGCTTCCATCGACTGAAAACCGAAAATATATTTGTTCACCAGTTCCATATATTCTTTCTGCGAGTGGACGAGATACCCCCCGGACCCGATCCGGTTTTCAAGCTCTTTTGCAGACAACGGGATCCGCTCTGACTGGCGGGTGTGCGCCAGTTCAAAATCGTAGCCGATCCTGCGGTTGTCGGTCAGGACGAAATACCATGATTTTAACGTTTTATGCCGCTTTGCCTGCATGCCGATGCCCGTTGTGATATACTGTTTTGTCCCCTGCTTTTGGTATTCCAGAAACAAGTAGCCGGTCCGCTCGTCATGGCCGGACACTTCCTTTTCCCCAAGCAGGTAATCTTCCATCTTCCTTGCTTTTGACCCGAACGGATCAAGCCGGTCAGGCGTCTTTTTTCCGTCCAGCAAAACCGGTAAAATGCTTTGCATCGTCACCGATTTCCCCGAACCGTTTGTGCCGCGCAACAACAGCTTTCCGTCCGCAAATTCAAAAATTTCATCGTCATAATACCAAAAATTTAACAGGCCGGCGCGGTTCATCACCCATTTTCCTTCTGTCACGGTTGCTCAACCCCTTTCTCAAAATCAGCTGGATACTCGCCTGCAAGCACGCCCAACAGCGGTTTTATCCGGATCAGCCCCGCCGCTTCATCCGCTTCCGCCATCATCCATTCTTTCATCGTTTCGACCAATTCCGCACATACCGCCTTTGTGCCGGCGTCCCGGAAATGTTTCGGCCATCCGCGTTCGAGGCGGGAGCGCATCTCGTCAATGACCGCTTCAAATTCGCCTTCCGTAAGCAAAATTTCCCCCGCTTCATTCGGAACGTATTTTTCCGGGTGGTCATGCAGCGTCTTTGACAACTGCAGCATCAGATCCGTAGAACCTTTTGCATTCGGGTAAACATGGTGGTAACTCCGCGGTTCTGCGGCAGATAAAAAGGCTGTGTTTTTAAAAACATGGAGCTTATAACGGCTGTGTTCTTCAATGTCCTCAAAAAGCCGGTTGCGGAAATTGCGGATATAAAGAAAATCGGGGTCCTGCGTATCTTTCCGGTGCAGGCCGGGGGAGAAAAACAATTTCCGGTACACCCGCTTGCGCCGTTCATCTTCCTGATTCTGTTTCCAGTCTTCTTCAAGGAGCCCGGTCCAGTCCGCATAACTTGTAAAATCATCCGGAAAGCTTCTTAGAAAATAGCGGCTGTAAACGGTCGCTTCATATAGGACTTCCTGGTCTTCGTAAGTGTCAAACCTGGAAATATCGCCGTCTATTGTCCGGATCAGATGGAATTCCATCAGTGCCCGGACCGCCCGGATGAGCGACTTCCGGTGAAGATAAAGCGTCCAGTCCAGCCCATCTTCCACAGGATAATCGTTTTGGATCTCCTGGCACATCTCCGACAAGAGGAACTGTTCATCCACCGCTTTTCCTTCCAGAAAAGAAAGCGCGCAGCAAAAAATCGCATAATCCATCGGCTCCTGAAAATGCGGGATGCCCATCCAGCTTTCCGGTTCCACCGGGATTTTTTCAAGTTTGATAAAATGCTGGTGGATGATCAGCCTGAGCCCGAATTTCTCGCTGATGTAACGGCGCAGCACTTTTTCGCGCTCGCGGATGAGCTGGTACCAGTCCGGGTGCTCAGACCGCAAAATCCAGTAATGATGGAATAACAGGTCCATCCCCTGCACCGCTTTTTCATCAAAAACTTGTAACGGATCCATCAGTACTCTCCTCCTGACAGTTCAAATATGGCATCCGGTGCCATCCCCGTGCCCATCAGTTCGCCGCGGATAAACCGGGCTATCCCCTGTACTCCTTTTTCAGCCAAAATATGTACCGGGTTCATCAGCGCTCTCCTCCCGATAATTCAAATACAGCATCCGGCATGATCAGTTTCCCGTCTTCTGCATCCAGTGTGATGATCCGATCCGGGTCAATCACAACTTTTACGGACATCCCGTAATCCGTTTTTACTTCATGGTTTTTCGCTGCCATCGATTTTCCGATCCAGCCGAGCAGCACTTTCCGGACAAACGGCTCCACTATCCCGATTTCAGCAAGGCGAATCTCCCCGTTTTTCATATATTTTTCAATCAGCTGCTTTTCCTGTTCGCGCTCTTTTAAATAGGCGAGCCGCTGCTTTTCTTTCTGCTCATGGTTAGAACGGAAAGCGCCTGGCTTTGTTTTCTCGCGGTACCGGTTCGTTCGCGGCTTGATTTCCCGCATCTCCGGCTGTTCTTCCCATGTCTCGGCATGAAGATTGTCCGTTGTCGCCTCCTCCAGGTGCAAATGCCGTACCGTCACCGTCCCGAACACGACGGATGACAATTGATGGGCCTCTTCCAGATTACGGCACCCGGCAAACCATTTGGAAAGGTGCAAATAATCTTTTTTCCGGCTCCGGAAATGTTGCTGGCGTTCACTGATCCGCTGAACATAACGGGCCATCCTCCGGATCATTTCATTTGTCTGCATCTGCAGCATTTCCAGTTCACTTTGGGAGGAGCTGGCCCCAAGAAACCACCGCCGCAAAGACTCCCAGTATTCCCGGAATTCTTCCAGCCATTCTTGTCCGGAAGCAGCCGTATCTTCCAAGCGGGGAATTTGGCGCCTGTGTTCCACGAGTTTTTCAAAAAGCGGCGCCAATATATGCGTATCCAGTTCCCGCAACCTTTCCCGGATTTGCAGCGATGTTTTTTGCAACGAGACGATAAAATCACGCAAATAAGCCGTGAATTGGTTTTTATATACGAGGAAGGCTTCCGTCTGCATCCGTTGTGATGTCTTTTCGCTATTGATATAGGCTATGTAATCCGCTGTATTTGTCCGGATGGTCCCGAAAAAGTGAAAAATGTCATCCCAAATGTGCATGTAGTGGGCTGCAGGTTTGTCCAACGGCTGTTTCAGTTCTTCTTCCAGTTTTGCCAAAGAGGCGAGCAGACGGTCAAATTGCGAACGTTCGAGCGATCCCTGGAACTGGTCCCCCAGTTTTTCAAGCTGGATCAGCATCCGCTCGATTTCCACTGTGTAAGGCGTACACTGGTAGCGGAATCTTTTTTTCTTATATTCTTCGATGGTTTTGGCATTTGTCATATCCTGGCGGGCAACCAGGTTATTCCATTTTACCAGTTGGGCCAACTGCTGGTGCAGCTGTTCTTCTTCATAATCGTGAAAAGCCGGGAGCGAGCGCAAATATTCGAGCACTTCCTCCGGCGAAATAAAGTCGCGCATCCTTTCATGCTGCCTGTAAAAGAAGCGCAAAATCACGCGGTACTGGGCAGCAGAATCCGCCGTCAGATAACTCGCTTCGACAACTTTCTTCATGATCTGGTCCATTCGTTTCACCACGTTTTGGTCGTATTACTTCTATTGTATAAGATTTGCAGGAATTTTGACATAGAAAATATGTTTTTGCAGGTTTGGAGCGGGCTGAGCCTTTCGTGCACATGTACTTTTTATGCGGGAACAGCAAAGGCTGCCGGTAAAATTTCGGCAGCCTTTTAGGTTACAGACACCTTTCCCCTGTTGATTTTCCTCACCACCGCAATGATGAGCCTGCAAATGAAAAATTTGCCCATCATACTGAAAAAAGAATGATACCATGTCCACCCTTTCTTCTGGATTTTATGGCTGGTGAAATTCACATGTTTATACACCATTCTTTCCACATCTCTGGATAACTTTCCCTCAAGTTCTTGCGGCGTGCAGGCTTTTGATGTAATTTTTTTGATTTTGCTTCAGAAGAAGTTGCCCCTTTGCCGCAGAAAGGTTGCCGGCTTTTGCCCTTTTAAAGGCGTTCGATCGGCGCGGTCCGGATAATTACAATTTAAAATGCTGGATGCCATCATGCAGGTCCTGGGCCAAATGGGCAAGTGCGTTAGAGAGGGACGAGATTTCTTCCATCGTTGCCAGCTGCTCCTCGGTTGCTGCACTGCTTTCCTGGTTGGCTTCAGCGGTCTTAGTGGAAATAACCGCCAGTTCTTCCAGCGTTTTTGTGATTTGGGCGCCCTGGTCATCCAATGACTCAACCGAAGCTGCCACTTCCTGCACTTTTCCCAACACATTGTTCATCGATTCAGAGATTTTGATAAATGCAGCGCCTGCATCCGAAGATTCTTTCAGCCCTGTATTGATCTGATGATGGCCTTCTTCCATCGCTTTGACTGCATGTGCCATTTCCGTTTGGATATTGGAAACCATTGTCCGTATTTCATCCGCAGAGTTTTTAGACTCTTCCGCCAACTTTCTGACTTCATTTGCCACCACCGCAAATCCCTGGCCATGTTCCCCGGCTCTTGCCGCTTCAATCGTTGCGTTTAAAGCCAGCAAATTCGTCTGCTCTGCAATGGACGTAATAATTCCCATGATCCGGCTGATTTCCTCGGATCTTTTCTCCAGGCTGCGGATAATGTCAGAGGCATTGGCAACTGTCTTTTCGATATGATTCATTTGGTTTTGAACATTTGAAACGGCCCTGTCCCCTTCTTTTGTCAGCGTATTTGCAATTTCAACCGCTTTTTTCATGTCTTCGCTGTTTCCGGCGATTTTGTGCAATTCCAGCGACATTTGTCCTACGGTTGCTGTTACTTGCTGGATTTGGACCATTTCGTGATCCGTCTTTTCAGCTGCCTCCTGGGTGACCTCGGCAATATGTTCAGAAGCCTGGTTGCTTTGTTCGACACTCGCCGCCAGCTCCTGGCTGCTGGCTGAAACCTGTTCGGAAGCTTCGCTGACCTGGCTGATGATCTTTCTTAAATCTGCAGTCATTTCATTTAATAAGCCGGCCATTTGCCCCAGCTCGTCCTTATTTTTCACATGCACTTTTTCTATATTCAAACGGCCTTCCGTAATGTTTTTGATGGCTTCGGAGACAACCCGTACCGGCCTTGAGATTGCCCGGCTCAGCAGCAGGAGCAGCACGATTCCGACCAAAATGGAAACAGCCGAGATGCTGCTGATCAGCAAAATAAGGAAGTGAACGGTTTTTTCATTTTTTTGCTTTTCAACATCCAGCACGTGGTTGATCCCTTTCACAAGCGCATCAGTTTGGTCGCCCAGTTCCTTGCCTATTTGCCGCCCGGAAGTAGATACAAGCTGCAATGCCTTTTTCTCCTGCCCATTTTGTTTATAGGCAATTTCCTCATCTAAGATCGCAGTGTACTGATTAAATAATGCTTGCTGCTCTTTAACATTGCTGATGTTTGATGGGTCGGTCAAGCGGCGCAGCAATGCTTTGCTTTGGGCTTTATAGTTGTTGGTCGCCTCTTTATAGTCATCTAAATAAGCCGGTTCGCCTGTCAGCAAATACCCCCGTACTGCGGCTGACTGTTCCCTCACACTGATCTTTATATTTTTGGCGGAATCCAGGTTTTTCGTTTGGATACCGACCAGCTTGGCATACGTGCTGTCCAGCTTGTTTAAGCCAATATAAGCGCCGGCTGAGACAATAATCAAGAGTGACAAGATGGATCCAAATACTAAAAATAATTTGCGGGACACGGTTAAATGCAAGTTCTCTACCTCTTTTCTGCCTTTATTTTACTTTCTATATTTATATCGGCAGAAGCGATGGTTTTTAGAGATGGATGGAAACCACAAATTTAACAATTTTGGTAAAGGCTAAAAGATGTCATGCTTGCATTTGTATGTTTTAAGCACAGCCGGCAATCCAGGAAAAAAACGTCCCTGAAATCCGTTTAGAGACACTTTGAAAATAGAATGAAGATTTTTGCATCATTTTTTTTCAACCACCCCCGCCTTTTTCCCGCCCGGCATATTTCCTTTTACCTGCTTCAATACCGCCACGATCAAAAAGCTGACAATCACAAGCAAGAGCCAGGAGCTTACTTTGCCGAAATGGACAGGGCTCCAGGTGCCGGCCTGATCCGGATATTGCCAGGCGCCAAAAAACGTTGCGATATTTTCAGCGATCCAAATGAAAAATCCGATCAGTACAAACGAGAGGGCAACCGGCATGCTGTAGCGGGTGCCGTTTACCATGTATGTAACCCGGGATTTCCAAAAAACAACGAGAACAAGCGCGGAAAGCCACCAGCGAATGTCGATCCAAAAATGGTGGGTAAAGAAATTCAAGTAAATAGCGGCAGCAAGCGGAAAAACGGCAAGAAATGGCGGCCATTTCACGAGCCCAACTTCAAGCCTCCGCCACGCCTGGCAAATGTAACTTGCGACGCTCGCATACATGAAGCCGCTGTACAATGGCACACCCAAAATTTTCACATACCCTTTTTCCGGATAAGACCAGGAACCCATATGAATTTTAAAAATTTCCAGTGCAAGCCCAATCAGGTGGAACAATGTAATAACCCTTAATTCGTCCACTGTTTCAAGCCGGGAATGCACCATCCACCATTGCATGAAAAGGCAAATGATGAGCAGCCAGTCATACCGTGGCAAAAATGGGAGCGGCACGATTTTTGTCAGCGCCAAAGACGCAAAAATCACAACAGGAAACAGGCAGGACAGGGCCTGCTCCCGGGCAAATGAGAGGAGTTGGATGAGCACCCGCTTCATTCGCAGCCTTGCCGTTTTTTTCTGAATATGCTTTTGAACGGTTGCCTCCATGGTCACTCCTCCTCTGTTCCCCGGTATTCCAAAATATCGCCGGGCTGGCATTCCAACGCCTTGCATATCGCGTCCAAAGTGGATAACCGGATCGCCTTTGCTTTCCCGTTTTTCAATATCGACAGATTGGCCATGGTAATGCCGACCCGCTCCGAAAGTTCCGTCACACTCATTTTCCTTTTTGCCAGCATGACATCAATATTGATGATGATCGCCATATTTTCCACCTCAGACCGTTAAATCATTTTCATTTTTCATTTCGATTGCTTCCTGCAAAAGCCTCTCAAGCACAGCGGCAAAGACGGTGATGACCGCTGATGCAAAAATAATGAAAAAACAAATGGCGAGAATCCCCGGGGCATCATCTCTATCCGCCATAAGATAAAAAAGCGGGCTGCCTGCCACGTACAACAGGCCGATCGCTGCGGCACAGGATTTAATTTTTTTCAGAGCTGTTACGGAATTTGCCGAAAAAGCAGTGTTTTTGTCTATCAAACCCAAGAGTATGAAAGCCTGGTACAATGCAAAGTAAAAAGGGAGTGCCGCCCCGTACATCACAAGCAGCACGAGAAATTCCATAAAAGCAAAATCCGGAACCAGGCGGGCTGCCAGTTTTCCGATTTCCGGTACCACAAAAATGCACAAAGCAAGTATCGGGATGCCAATCAAAATGACCGCCAGCCTTAAAAAGAGGGTTGATCCCCGTTTCATAAAAAAACACCTCACTGATGAATTGTCGTTTTGATTTTAGCACATGATTTATCGTTTTACAATAAATTGTTATTATATTTCAATTTATTTTTATCCTAATTCAATGTCTCATTCCTTTACCGGTATTCCCGCAGTACCCCCGGTAAACGGCCCGCCGCTTCATCGTGTTTGAAAAAAAAGAAAGCCGGAAACCATTGGATCCGGCTTAAAAGTTCCCGGTTTTAATCGGGGCGTTTCTTTTCATTACTCATCACAACGATCGCATTCATCCGGAATACCCGGATCTACTGTAATGTTCTGTTCATATCTTTGATAAACATGGCGCGGAACGTTTACAACATGTTTCCTGTTTACCTGGATGATGGGGTGCACATAAGTGACGTTTCTTTCAACATAAGTGTCCTTATAAACATACCGCGGTTCGCAAAATACCGTGTTGCTGGTACGATTGGATTGATTGCCGGTGCTGCTTACATTGCCGGTATGATCGTAACGGTCTTCAGGCTGTACAGCGCTGTTTCCTGCATTGGTATTGTCCGCTCTCCCATCGTCATGATGATCGTGCATCCAAGGGACGACTGGTGTCTTTTTCCGCCGTTTTTCCAAACTCTTCACCTCCCATTCTTTTTTCAATATATTAAATGAAAGAAAAGAACAGATTGAAACGGACAAGTACCCAATGGGAGATAAAATTCCGCCGCCAAATACCTCACTTGACATATCGGAATAAGATGATTAAGATGAAAAATGTTAACAAAAGGAGGGGAAAAGTTGGACATTTTATACATTATCATCAATCTGGCCGTCTTCATGATCCTTTTGGCCGGTTTGTATGCCATGCAAAGAAAACATGTTTCGTTTTCAAAACGCGTTTTCTCGGCATTGGGCATTGGCATCGTTTTCGGCATTATCCTGCATTTCTTGTACGGCACGGCGTCGTATGTGACCAACCATACGATCGACTGGCTTAATATTGTCGGCAGCGGTTATGTTTCGCTGTTGCAAATGGTCGTCATGCCGCTTGTCTCCATTTCCATTTTAGCGGCGTTTACGAGGCTGAAATTAACCAAAAACATAGGAAAAATCAGCTTTCTTGTACTCGCGTTTTTACTTGGCACAACTGCGATTGCCGCTGCGCTCGGAATCGGATCCGCGCTTCTTTACGGGCTGGATGGCATCCACTTAACGCAGGGTGCCGCTGAAGCCGCACGGAATGCGGAACTGAAAACAAGCGTCGCCAGCGTAAAAGACATGACCATTCCGCAACAAATCGTTTCCTTTCTGCCAAATAACCCGTTTGCAGATTTAACCGGCGCACGCCCGACTTCCACAATCGCGGTGGTGATTTTCTCCGCCATATTGGGGATGGCCTATCTCGGGGTAAAACGCAAACAACCTGAGCAGGCGGAACATTTTGCAAAAATTATTGATACTTTGTATACGATCGTGATGCGGGTGGTTACCCTTATTTTAAGATTAACGCCATATGGAGTGCTCGCATTGATCACCAAGGTCACAGCCTCAAGCGACTATGGCGCGATTGTAAAACTGGCAAAGTTTGTGCTGGCTTCTTATACAGCGATTATCGTCATGTTCCTGGTTCATTTGCTGCTTATCAGCCTGGCAAAATTGAGCCCGGTACGATATGTGCAAAAGGCGCTGCCGGCACTCACCTTTGCCTTTACTTCCCGTTCCAGTGCTGGCACGCTGCCGCTCAACATTGAAACACAAACAAAACGTTTCGGCATTTCAGAAGGGATCGCCAATTTTTCGGCTTCCTTTGGCCTGTCCATCGGGCAAAACGGTTGCGCCGGCATTTATCCGGCAATGCTGGCCATTATGGTTGCCCCTTCTGCCGGCATCAACCCGGCAAGCCCGTCTTTCATTATTACGCTGATCCTTGTTGTCGTTGTCAGCTCATTCGGCGTTGCGGGTGTCGGCGGGGGCGCCACTTTCGCATCCCTGATTGTCTTGTCAGTGCTCAACCTGCCGATTGCGATTGTCGGCCTTCTGATCTCTGTTGAACCGCTGATTGACATGGGCCGGACGGCATTAAATGTCAGCGGCGCCATGACTGCCGGTATTTTAACCGGCAAAATCACCGGCGAAATGGACAAAAAAATATATCAACAGGAAGATGCCGATCTTCTTGAAGCATAATAGAAAAAAGCCCTGTGTTAACGGGGCTTTTTTCTATTATGCAACCGGCTGCCGTAAAAGAAACCGAAAATCCGTTAAAAAGAAACGGCTAAACCAAACCAAACGATCATGACGATCTGTATGAATGCTTTGGCGATACTGCTGTTAAGAAACCCAATGATCGTGGCAACGCCCACTTTTACAGCCTGGACGGGATTTTTCGTCATCAGGATCTCCGTTATACATACACAAACAAACGGAACAAGGATAATTCCAAAAGGCGGAATGACAAAAGAGCCAACAATCGTTGCAACCGCAGCAACCCTTTCAGATATTTTGGACCCGCCGTATTTTTTTACAAAATATCCGTTTGCAATGATATCCGCCGCAATAAGGACAATGCTTAAGATGACCATGCTGATCCAAAACCAGACAGACAATGCATGCGGATTAATGAAAAACTGATAGACTGCAAATCCGGCCCACAGCATCACAATAGATGGAATGACAGGATAGATGATGCCTGCAAAACTTAAGATGAATAAAATCACAATGGCCGTCCAAAGGATAAACGTCAATCAGATCCCTCCTCTACTCCCGGCATGTGCCGGGACTGCATGAAAACCGTGATCATATGAAGGCCAAAACAGTCATTCCACTTTAACTTCCTTTCCCCGCCCCATATACCATTTGTAAAACATCCAGGCAAATTCGGTGGGGACATCCTTTACCCCGTTAAATTGAATCGGTTTTGCACGATTCATCGTTTCAATGGAGGCAAGGCCCAGCCATTTTTGAAAAAAGTTCCGGGAAACGCGCACTTCAATCACTTTTTCCCGCTTGGAAAGGAACAAAGAAGTCGTAAAAATGCCCGATTGTAACTGAATAAAACGGTCATTCAATACATATTTCGTATGTAAATAACCGATCCATCTTGCGACCAGTATCGATACGAACAGAAAAGCGGACAAAAGCCACCACGGAACACGCAAGCCGAAAATTTCTGGCTTCCAAAAATATAACACGACTGTGGCGATGATCCAAATCCAGCTCGGGGCAAGCAGCCGGACCCATAAAGATTTCTTGGGAAGCTGCCTCATCTCCTGTGCCACTTCATAGTCCGGCAATATCTCGTTTATGATTTCGTACGCCCTTTTAACCGGCAAAAAAGGATACAGCGAGTTTAATTCAAGTTTCTCCCCTTCAAAGTCAAGCCTTCCTGCACTCGTCAGCTTTACTTCCGCCAGCCCGAGCAGCCGTTTCAACAAAGACTGTTCCACTTCAACAGCCTGCACTTTATGCTTTTCGATAAAAAAAGACGTTTCTTCAATTACCCCTTTGGTAATATAAATCCGCTCATCATCAGAGGAGATTTCATATTTCCCATACTTCAAAAAGGTCCGTGCCATGCCGAAAATCACCGCAATAAGGGCCACAAAAAGAACAATACCCGATACAATCCACCAGGAACTGATTATATAAGAGAGCATCCCTCTCGCCTTTTTATCAATATCAACAATATCGTCCACATTCGAATAAAAAGAAAAAAATACAGGGATGACGGCAAGCGGGCTTAAAGATGTAAAACTTGCTTTTAACGTATCTTTTCTCGTCGGTTTAAAATGGACCACCCGTTCCTTTTCCTTTTCTTCCGCATCCGGTTCAAACGTTTTACGCTTATCATTCTGTACGATGTCAATGATTCTTTCCGCTTCTTTCCGGGTAATCACTTCAAATAACACGGCCGCTTCATCCCCGGAGATACCGGTTTCAAAGCTGACAGAGGTGACATGAAAAATCCGGTGAAAAAAGGATGTATGGCGGTTAATGTTTTGGATTTTCGAAAAAGGAATCGTTCGTTCTGTTTTGTTGAATATGCCTCTATACAGATGAAAGGCGCTTTCATCCAGTGCATATTTATGTGTGTACCATTTCAAAAAATGATATACCATCACGATTGCAAAAAAGAGCAAAAACAAATATCTGCCATATGTAAGCACGGGAGAATGGGAACCGGCATTTACGATAAATAAGATAATGAAAAGGATGAAATAGCTTTTTACAAAATCACCGATACGAAACAAGATCAAAAGGGGATGGTACCGTTTTTTCTTCACGACTCCACCTCCCTGATTTTTGCATAACGCGCAATTCGGTTTCTTAACGCAATGGCCTCCTCTTTAGGCAGAGCCGGAATGGTATGGGACGTCCCCATGGTGTCCACAGTCACGGAACAGAGCCTGTATTTCTTTAAAATGGGGCCTTGTTCGGTTGCAACCGATTGGATTTTGGTCATCGGAACCAAAGAATGTTTTTCGTTCAGCACACCCAATTTCATTTGTAAAAATTCTTCGTTCACATCGTAACGCCAATTTTTATAGCGAAAATACGAACTTATCCATGACCAGATCATACTGCCTATATCCAACACGAGTAAACCGTATAATATCCAGCCGATCCATGCCGGCCAGGCAAAGCGATGGTCGAGATAAAGCAACACGGCGAGAACCACAACCCCTGCTCCGGCCTCCAGCGTCTCACGTATGATCCAAACCTTTATTGCATCTTTGGATAATGTTTGTCGAGGTTCATTTATATCTGAATACATTCCATCACCTTTAAACATGTTTTCTTCATTTCAATTCCTGGCAAGAGATATGGCTTTTCGCTTTTCCCATGCAGCATATTCCGATATACAAAATTAAAGATCAATTTCCAGTTGATCCGCCATCAGTTTTATGATTTCATCCTGTGACATTTCATTTGTTAACATGGTTTCCCCTTTCACCCCCAGTTCGTCTCTCGGATTCCACCAGGTACGCAAAGCTTCTTCCCCGAATTCCGTTTTTTTCAAACGCATATTATGGCGTCTGACTGTTTCCCAAAACGTTAAGCGAAAATAATAAATATACGCCTTTGGATGGTAGAATTTCATTAAACGGGACAACATTTCCCCGTAACGGTTTTTGTTTAAAATGCCTTCGACAATCACAAATCTGCATTTTCCTTTGCCATATTCCGCAATTTGGCGAATGAACTCAACAGAGAGGTTTCCTTCTTTGTCCGGCACCTTTAACATTTCACGCCGGACAGTATCTTGTGAGACAAGAAGCGTTCCCGGCCCCAAATGGCTTTGAAGCCTTTTGGCGATCGTTGTTTTTCCGCTTCCGGAGTTTCCCCGTATGATAATCAGCTTCGTTTCCAATTATAAGCACCTCCCCGGATTTAGCCCCCGAAGAATAAGTCCAGAATATTAGAGGCGGTGGAAGTTTGTTTATGATAGAACTCCGAATAACCGCAGTTTTTGCAATACACGACAATGAATGTGTTGTTCTGGACATCAAATAATTTTGACAGACCTGTTCCCGTCATTGCCACTTCTTTTTTCCCCGCATGCTTAGACCCGCACTTCACGCACCCTTTTTCAGACATGGCACTTTCCCCTCCTCATCATTGTTACTTTTTTATACGGGCGGCAGCAGAAAAAGTTTCAGGCATTTCAACTGCATAAGGGGCAGCAGGGATTTCTGATCCGCCAAAACGGCTGAAAACCCAGAACGATGGGTTTCTTTTCTGCGGGAGCCGTTTCAACGGCTGAATCATATGCCGGTGCGGGTGCCGCGGCAGATGGAAAGAGCCGGGTGTATTGGCCTACGGGGCTTTCCTGCCGTTTGGCACAGCCGCGCATCTATTGCGATGAAAAAGATATAAAAACCGGGCTGTTTTTGTATCGGGGGTATTCAGGGGGAATGCTATACCGTTTCCCCCTCCATCTGTTTTGTTTCAAAGTGATCAAGCAAGGTGCGCACTTCATCTGTTGAATCTGTGCTCATTAGTTGGTTTCGCAACTCGCTCGCTCCCCGGAAGCCTTTGACATAGATCTTAAAAAAGCGGCGAAGCGGTGGAAACGGGCGCGGCTCCAGTTCTGTTGAATATTTGTCAAAGAGATCCAGATGCAGTCTTAAAAGATCAAGCAATTCCTTGCTGCTGTGCTCTTTCGGCTCTTTTTCAAAAGCAAACGGATTTTTAAAAATGCCGCGCCCGATCATAATCCCGTCGACACCGTACTGGCGGGCTAATCTAAGGCCGGTTTGGCGGTCAGGGATATCCCCATTAATGGTCAAAAGGGTATCCGGCGCCACCTCATCACGCAGTTTTTTGATCTCCGGAATGAGTTCCCAGTGGGCGTCCACTTTGCTCATTTCCTTTCTTGTACGCAAATGGATGGAAAGGTTCACGATGTCCTGTTTCAATATGTGCGTAAGCCAGTCCCGCCATTCATCCACATACGTGTAACCAAGCCTCGTCTTTACACTCACAGGCAGTCCGCCTGCTTTTGCGGCTTGTATGAGTTCAGCAGCAACATCCGGACGGCGGATCAGGCCGCTTCCCTTCCCCTTTGTTGCTACATTCGGCACAGGGCAGCCCATATTGATATCCACACCGCTGAACCCGAGTTTTTCCATGCCCATGCTCATTTGTCGGAAATATTCGGGCTTGTCCCCCCATATATGGGCCACAATCGGCTGCTCATCCGCCGTAAACGCCAAGCGGCCGCGCACACTTTGGTTCCCCTCGGGATGGCAATAACTTTCCGTGTTTGTAAACTCTGTAAAAAACACATCCGGCCTGCCCGCTTTACTTACAACATGGCGAAAAACAACGTCCGTCACATCTTCCATGGGTGCCAGTATAAAAAATGGCCGTGGTAAATCGCGCCAAAAATTTTCTTTCATAATAAAAATCATAACCTCCCCTGTCTGGTACCGGGCCAAACGTCCAACACAAAAAAATTTTAACCTCTTTTACACTTATAACATGGCTCGGTCGTTTTTATCAAACGGGATATTATTTTGAATGTTGTCAAATCAAAGCGGGCGATCGTGAAAGCCACACCTGGGGATGGAAAAAACCATGCCGTTTTACAGCAACGCCGCCTTAAACCAATGATTGAACAATATAAACCGCCATCCCCCACATGATGACTGCAGAAACTTTGTTTATGAAGCGTAAAAATCTCCCTGACTGGCCTAATCTCCCAATCCCTCTTCCCGCAATCGCCAATCCTGTGAACCAGATCCACGAAACAAGCATACAGGCAATGGAGAAAGCCGCTTTTTCCGCCCCTGCATAGTGTGAACTACCCTCCACTTATCAACCTTACGGTCTGATTGAAGTGGGGGCTTCTCGGGTAATCCCGTCTAATGACAGAAAATTGACCGAGCTAACCCTCTTGTTCCAAAAGTTTTGTTACTTATGATAACGCTAATAAGCGTATACCTTCATTTTTGATATTGATTGCTGAATTGTGATCGCGATCTAATACAAAGCCGCAAGAACATTTATATACACGTTCAGATAATGGCATTTCTTTTTCCTTGCCGCAACATTGATGCTAGTATAGTTTCATGGACACCCTTTAGTGAAATATAATATTGCAGTTTCATTCATTTGCCTGATAACTGGATAGGAATGGTCCCCCGCAATACAAAGCGCGGGCACTTTAATTTGCGGCAAGAACGGGGTGAAATCAATCCCCCTGACCGCCAGACGCTGTTTATACCATTCTCCAGATCTTTTTTGCAGCATTCCTTTTCGAATTGCACGATAAGCCAAGTCCCACTTATAATAAGTGATCTTCATCGAGCGTAAAAAGAATTCACCTGGCAAATAATACGAGAGCGAACTGATGAGATCGATCATGGAGACGAATTTGCCAAGCATAGTTGTCCTGACATTTATACTCAAGCAGTCTGAAATCACGATTGCGCTTACTTGGTTTGGATACAAATTCGAGAATTTCTGAGCAATGATTCCACCATAGGAAACGCCAACAATTACAGCTTTTTTAATTCCCAAATACCCCAGGAGGAGACTTAGATCCTCACACTGGGTTTCTATAACTCTTCCAACCGGAACTTTCAAATTTCCAGACTGTCCGTTTCCTCTCAGATCAAGGAACACAGTTTGATACGATTGTTTAAAATAATTTTTTTGAATTTCAAACATTTCATGTGTTAGTCCAAGACTATGAATAAAGACGAGGGATGTTCCTTGACCACAAACTTCATAATATAGCGAAGTTCCATTCACTTTCCAAAGTGGCAACATTCCCAACTCCTTTTCGTTAACATCTGATGCTAGTATAGTTTCATGGACACCCTTTAGTGAAATATAATATTAACGAAGGGATGTGTCCTGATATGGGTAACACAAGCGAAAAACGTAAAAGTTATCATGCTGAATTTAAAGAAATGGTGGTTGAGCTTTATCAAACTGGAACACCAGTAAAACAGATCTGCAGCGAATATGGCCTGTCTGAAACGACAATCTACAAATGGATCAGAAAACAAAAACCGGTTAAGCTGGATGACGGGAGCTCTTTTACCCCGGAAGAATTTCTGAACCTGCAAAAAGAATTGCACCGGCTGAAAGAGGAAAACGAAATCTTAAAAAAAGCTATGGCCATATTCGCAAAGAAGTAGATCAAACCACTGTTATATCCATGATTGACGAGATAAGAGCCAAACACCATTATGACCTTAAAACCATGTGTACGGTCCTTGGCGTGCCGAGAAGTACCTACTATCAATCCAAACAAAAAAAAGAGTCAAAAACAAAACGGGAAAACCGGGAGTTGACAGACAGAATACGAAAAATCCATACGGAAAGCAAGCAGAGGTACGGAGCGCCGAAGATCCGCCATATGCTTGAAAAAGAAGGGCTCAAAGTCAGCCTGAAACGGGTTCAGCGTTTGATGAAGGCTGCAGGCATTTATTCCATTATCAGAAAAAAGTACCGTCCCCATTCCAATAAGGGCAAGATGGAAGAACACGATAACCTGCTGAACCAGGACTTCTCAACGACAACCATCAACGAGAAATGGGTTACGGATATTACGTACATTCATACTTTGAGAGACGGTTGGTGCTACCTGGCTTCCGTAATGGATTTACATTCCAGAAAGATTGTCGGTTACGCTTTTGACCGCCACATGACGACTGAACTGGCTTTAAAGGCAGTAGAAAACGCTTATCAGGCACAACGTCCAGGTCCGGGATTGATCTTGCATTCTGATTTGGGATCCCAGTATACAAGCGAGAAATTTGCAGAATACATGGAAAAGAAGCAGTTCAAACACTCCTTCAGTAAAAAAGGTTGCCCATACGATAACGCCTGCATTGAGTCTTTCCATGCAATTCTGAAAAAGGAAGAGATCTACAGAGTCAACTATTTGAACTTTCAAGCTGCCAGAAGAGCCTTATTCGAATTTATAGAAGGCTGGTACAATCGGAAACGGATTCATAGCTGCTTGGGCTATATGACGCCACAAGAAACAGAAGACAGTATCAAAGGGGCAGCGTAGTGCTCTTCACAATTTTACAAGCATCCGCTTTACATGGAGTGGCGGGTGTGGCAGGCTTGTTTGCCATGCGAAAGAAATCATTGCCCCTTTCGCCCTTCGCATAACACCACGCCCGCAGAGGCTCCATGTCAAGCGACCAGCGATGTCATGAAAAATATGGCATGAGATCAAAATTAAATTTCACTTATTGGTGTCCAAAATATTGACTTAAATCCACATCTATTAACTTTTTTCCATTAACTATCTGCTAAAACGTAATTATTTTTCATGAGACGATAAGCTATGTTACCCTTCATCTTGATAATAGCAAGCCTCAATATCCGCAATCACCAACACATCCATATGGCGTCCATAACGCAGAATCGGCCTGATTACGGATCGTTTCCATATTTTTTCCCACAAGGTCCGCTTCGATTGCCCGACAATCATCTGCGTACTTTGGATATCGTTGGCTTTATTCAGCAAAAGGTATGGAATCTGCCTTCGGCTCCGGGCAAACAGCATCATAAACTTACCGCCCAACCGCGCTGTCAAGTCTTCCAGCACTTTGATGCGTTTTTTCAACTCATCAGCAACCTCAGCATGATCGTGAACATACGTTACAACCCAGTCAGCCTTCAAACGATAAGCAATTCGAAACCCCCGCCTGATTAAGCGCTCAGCATTGGTGCTTAATGTTACCCCGACGAAGACCGTCTCCTGCTTTCTCCAAGGTCCGCGAAGCGAATCGTTTCTTTCCCAGGCTTCCAATCGTTCGTCCACATCGTCAGCGATTTCCCGTAGCGCCAATTCACGCAAAGCAATCAAATTGCCCGTTCGGAAGAAATGATTCAAGGCCTGATCCACTTTATCTAGCGCATAGATTTTTCCTTCCCGCATTCGTTGCTGCAGCGTTTTTGGATCGACATCAATGAGCTCGACTTCATCGGCCATGCGCAACACGTGGTCGGGGAGGGTTTCCCGAACTCGCACGCCGGTAATCTGTTCAACCGCATCGTTCAAACTTTCCAAATGCTGTACGTTCATCGTCGAAATAACGGAAATGCCTGCGTTCAAAATGTCTATAATATCTTCGAATCTTTTTTTGTTTTTACTGCCGGGCACGTTCGTATGTGCCAGTTCATCCACGAGTACGACTTCCGGATTGCGGCGAATGATGGACTGGACGTCCAGTTCTTCCAGATTCGCTCCACGATACTCCAACTTCGCCCGCGGGATCGTTTGCAGCGAACCGACTTGCGCTAACGTTTCTTTTCGTCCATGCGTTTCGAGAAGTCCGATGACGACGTCAATGCCTTTCTTCTGCAAATCGTTCCCCTCGCGAAGCATCGCATACGTTTTCCCGACCCCGGGGGCGGCGCCGATGAGCACCTTGAATCGTCCTCTCCGGATTTCCCCTATTTTTCGCTCCACTTCCTGATCGCTTAGCCTGCGGTAGCGATCATCCGACCGACCTTCCGTCAGCATTTTGGTCGGCAGTATCCGCTCTCCTTCGTTTTCAGCACGATCCGCAACGAAGTAGATATCCGTATGTCTCGATTTTTTAAGGATGCCGTTTGTAATCGATCCCCGCCACAGCTCCTGCCAGCGATTTAGCTTGGAATGGCCGAGTACAATTCTCGTTACCTGATGCAAGGTTGCGTAACGAGCCAACATGCCGGGAAGCTTCCGTCTACTTGCCAAGGTGAGTTCTTCGAATTTAGCTCCTATTTTATCGGCCAATTTCAAGAGGGAACGCTTAAATGCAGTTTCTTCGCGAGACAGCATTTTTTTCGGATGGACAAATGTGACGATCATCAAATCTCCACCCAAGCGTTTGGCAATTTGTTGGCCGCGGCGGACATGAATGGATCCGTTCCAATGGTATTGCGCCGAGACGAGAATGCGTTCCGCTACTCCGGAAGGCCCGGTTAAACCTTGCTCCATGCGGTATTTTTCGTGGGAATCGTTCACATCTTCCGCCACTAGCCGCAAAGCCAGCTCCCGTAATTTTCCGATGTTGCTTCGCTCAAACAACATGGGCGAGGAGTCACCGTTGACATGCCCCTCCTCCAGCCGTTTCAGTATCGTTTCCGGCGATACGTCGATCAATTGGACTTCATCCGCCATCTCCAATGTGTTTGCCGGGACGGTTTCCTCCACCACGACACCGGTCCATTTTCTCGCCAGTTCCGTCGCGCCGTCGAGTTCGTACACGTTGACGGTTGTGATTACGCTGATGCCATGATTCAGCAAAAATTGGATGTCATCCAGACGTGTCGGAAACTGTGCTCCTTCCCGATTGCGATGGGCAAGCCCGTCAACTAATACCACTTCCGGATTGCGTTTGACCAGCGCCTCGAGGTTCAAGTCCTTACGCTCCATTCCATCCTTGATCCAGTGAATGCTGGGTACACGTTCCAAGTCTCCGAGTTGCTCCACCGTTTCCGGCCGCTGTCTTGTCGAAACCGCACAAATGACGACATCGATTCCCTGCTGCTTCAAATGCTGACCTTCCTGAAGCATGTGGTACGTTTTACCCGAACCGCTGACCGCGCCGATATAGATTTTGAGCCGACCACGGTGTAGCTTGGAAATGGAGTACAGGATTTCTTCCGGCGTCTTCCTGCGAAAACTTCCCACTCTTGTTCCCCCCTTGCGCAAGCTCTTTACTAAAATGCGATAACCCCGCCTATTTGGCCATAGGCAGGGCTCGCAGATGATATTTAACTATTTCATAAGTTCGCGCAGCGCGATGTTCAATTTCAACACATTGACTCTTGGTTCCCCGAAAATCCCCAAATCCCGTCCTTCGGTATGTTCTTGTACCAGTTTCTTGAGCTCGCTCGAAGACAAACCGGTCAACTTGCTGATACGCGGAATTTGCACGTAGGCGGATTCTGGCGTAATATCGGGATCCAGCCCTGAACCGGAGTTCGTGATTAAGGCAATCGGCAATTGGCTAACAGGAACGTCCGGATTGTTTGCCTTCCACGCTTTAACGGATTCTTCCGTCCTTTTCAGCAAGTCCGGGTTCGATGGCCCGTAATTGTTGGAACCGGAGGCTTCCGCTTTGTATTCAATGCTGGAGACCCGGCCTTGAAAATATTTTGGATCGGTAAAGTTTTGCCCGATTAATTCGGAACCGATGATTTCTCCGCTGCTGCTTTTGATCAAACTGCCGTTAGCCTGATCTGACATCAAAAGTTGCGCGATGCCGGTGCAAACGAGCGGATACACAATTCCGCATAGCAATATGAACAACAAACTGAGCCGAATCATGGAAAACAAGTAAGATCCGCGGGAAAGTCCCTGAACATGCTGCTCTGAATGATTCATTCCATTTCAATCCTCTCTGTATTCCGTTTTAACTACACCCATAAGTGAACGACCATGTCGATCAATTTAATCCCGACGAACGGCGCGATGACACCGCCCAATCCATAAATAAGCAGGTTCCGGCTGAGCAATTGGGCGGAACTCATCGGTTTGTAGGCAACGCCCTTTATGGCCAACGGAATAAGCAACGGGATAATGATCGCATTAAACACAAGCGCCGACAAAATGGCCGACATTGGTGATCCGAGTCCCATTACATTCAATACGTTCATTTCCGGAATCGCCTGCATGAACATGGCCGGGATAATGGCAAAATATTTGGCGATGTCGTTCGCCACGCTGAAGGTGGTCAGAGCGCCGCGCGTCATTAGCAGTTGCTTGCCGATCGCTACGACTTCAATGATCTTCGACGGATCGGAGTCAAGATCGACCATGTTGGCCGCTTCCTTGGCTGCCGTCGTGCCGCTGTTCATCGCAAGTCCTACATCCGCCTGCGCGAGTGCCGGGGCATCGTTCGTTCCATCTCCGGTCATGGCTACCAGCTTACCGGCCGCCTGTTCCCGCTTGATCACGGCAATTTTGTCTTCCGGCTTGCTCTCGGCGATAAAGTCATCCACCCCGGCCTCTCGTGCGATTGTCGCTGCTGTCAACGGGTTGTCTCCTGTACACATGATCGTTTTGATTCCCATCTTTCGCAACTGATCGAAACGCTCCCGCATGCCGGGCTTCACCGTATCCTTCAAATAAATGAGTCCGTAAATTCGATTGTCGACGGCAACGGCGAGCGGCGTTCCGCCCTCCGATGCGATCGCGTTCCCTTTTTGTTCCAAATCGGTGGGAATAACCCCTCCTTGTGCACTGACCCAAGCCTTGACTGCGTCAACCGCGCCTTTGCGAACTTTTCGTCCATTCGGCAAATCGATACCGCTCATGCGAGTTTCCGCTTTAAATTCTATGAATTCCGCACCTTCAGCCGCATTCGTTGGATACGTATACCCTTCTTTTTTCATGAGTTCGAGTACGGATCGGCCTTCGGGTGTTTCATCCTTCACTGAACTGACGGCTGCCCATTCGGCTACCGTCTCTACGGTCGTATCCCCAACCGCGATGAACTCGCTGGCCATCCGGTTCCCAAACGTGATTGTACCTGTTTTGTCCAAAATCATCGTATCGATGTCGCCTGCCGCTTCCACCGCTTTCCCTGACATGGCCAGTACATTGAAACGGGTTACTCGGTCCATCCCGGCAATACCGATTGCGGATAATAAACCGCCGATCGTTGTTGGAATGAGACATACCAGCAGCGAAATCAGAACGGGAATCTCCAATTTGATTCCAAGATAATCGGCCATCGGCGCCAATGTCACCACAACGATCAGGAAAATCAGGGTCAGGCTGACAAGCAGGGTATTCAGCGCGATTTCGTTTGGCGTTTTTTGTCTCTTTGCGCCTTCGACCAATGCGATCATCCGATCGATGAACGATTCGCCAGGGTCGCTTGTAATCCGTACGGTTATCCGGTCGCTAACGACCCGCGTGCCGCCGGTTACCGAACTGAAATCGCCGCCTGCTTCTTTGATGACAGGAGCGGATTCGCCGGTAATGGCTGACTCGTCCACGGAAGCGAGCCCATCAATGACCTCCCCGTCACCCGGAATCATCTCCCCTTGCGAGACAATTACAACATCGCCTTTGCGCAGTTCCGTGGACGGAACCACCTTCACGCTGTTGCCGGTCACTTTATTGGCCATGATTTCTTTTTTCGTCTTCTTGAGAGTGTCGGCCTGCGCTTTTCCTCTGCCCTCAGCCAATGCCTCGGCGAAGTTGGCGAACAGCACGGTAAATAGCAAAATTAGAAAAACCGCCAGATTAAATCCAACTCGTCCTTCGGTACCGAAGTAGCCCGGAAACAACGTCATTAACAACACGACGAACGTTCCTGCTTCGACGACAAACATGACCGGATTTTTCATCATGACAACCGGATTTAATTTGATAAAGCTGTCCAAGATCGCCTTTTTGACAATCTCTCCGGACAACATGCTTCTTCGTTTCGTATTCATGATCTCACCTCTTCTATTTCAGGAGCGTCAAATGTTCTGCGATCGGACCGAGAGCAAGGGCGGGCAAAAAGGTCAAAGCTCCGATAATCAGTACGATACCGACGAGAATACCCGTAAACAATTTGGTGTCCGTGCGGAACGTTCCGATCGTTTCCGGAACCCATTGTTTCGCCGCCAGAGAACCGGCTACGCCGAGCAATGCCACAATGGAAACGTACCGTCCGAACAGCATGACAAGTCCCGTAGAAACGTTCCAGAACGTTGTGTTGTCAGCCAAACCTTCGAAGCCGGAACCGTTGTTCGCGGCGGAAGACGTATACTCATAAAGCACCTGCGATATGCCGTGGAAGCCGGGATTGCTGATGGCCCCTTTCCCCAAGTCCGTCAAAAAGGCAATGGCCGTAGGCGCAAGAATAATAAGCGGGTGAGCGAGAATCGCGATGGCAACCAGTTTCATTTCTCGAGCTTCAATTTTGCGCCCCATAAATTCCGGCGTGCGGCCGACCATCAATCCGCAAAGGAAGACACCCAATATTGCGTACATAAGCATGTTGACCAAACCGACGCCGTCGCCACCAAACACACAGTTCAGCATCATTTGCGCCAGCGGGACGAGACCGCCCAGCGGCGTCAACGTATCGTGCATGTTATTGACCGAACCTGTTGTAGCCGCAGTCGTAACCGTTGTAAACAAAGCCGACTGCGCTATACCGAACCGAACTTCCTTGCCCTCCATGTTGCCTTGCGAAGCGTCGATTCCGAGCGCATTCAGCGCTGGGTTCCCTCGCAGTTCCGATGTATAAACGATGGACAGGAAGGAGACAAACAAGATGAGCATCGCGCTGAAGATCACCCAGCCCTGTTTTTGATTTCGCGCGAATCTGCCGAACGTATACGTCAGCGCGGCCGGAATGCACCACATGGACAATATCTCGATAACATTGGTTAGCGGATTCGGATTCTCAAACGGGTGCGATGAATTGGCGCCCATAAATCCCCCCCCGTTCGTTCCCAAGTGCTTGATCGATTCGAGGGAAGCTACCGGACCGATCGCGATTTGCTGCGTCCCGCCTTCAAGCGTAGTCGCTTGAACGGTCGGACTAAGCGTTTGCGGCACTTTCAACGCAACTAGTGCCAATGTCACGATGATCGCCATCGGGATAAGCAAACGGGTGTGCGCTTTGACAAAATCGGTGAAGAAGTTGCCGAGCGTTTTCCCTTTGCTTGTCAAACCGCGAATGAACGCGATCGCTACGACGATGCCGGATGCCGCTGATGTAAACATCATCATCATAATAACAGCCATTTGCGAAAAATAGGACAGACCCGTTTCGCCGCTATAGTGCTGCAAGTTCGTATTCGTCATGAAGCTGATGACCGTATTGAAAGAAAGCGTTGACTCCATGTTATCGATGCCGTTCGGGTTGATCGGCAGCCATTTCTGGATGCGTAAAATCAAATAACTGACCGCCACCAAAATAACGTTGGTCAATATCAAGCTGAGCGTGTATCGTTTCCAGCTCATTTCAGCGCGGTTTTTCAAACCGGTCAGTCCGTAGATCAACCTTTCAATCGGTCCGAATATTTTGTCGGTCCGGTTGGGTTCATTGGAAAATACATGAAAGATGTATGCCCCCAAAGGTTTGACCAAAAAAACTAAAATCACAATGACCGCTACCAGTTGCAAAATGGCCATTTCATGCCCTCCTCAAACATATACAGATCATATTAAAATTTTTCGGGATTCACCAAAGCAAAAACGAGATATAAAAAAATCAAAACCGTAAAAACAGCAACTATTATCATGAGCGTTCTCCCCCCGATTCACCTACAACTCGTCCGCACCAAGCTAAAAATAAGCAAAACAATCCATATACGCCACCTAGTGTTAAAATCATTGCGATATCCATCATGAATGATCATCCCTCCCTTCAAGCATGTAACCGGTACGTTTGCCTGATATGGATTCAGCTTTCGTTATCAAGCAGAAACGAAACATCATCGCTGCGGGTGTAAATGACATAGCTAGCGCCAAGTCCTTTGTAAATGAGTCTTGCATTGTTGCTGCCGGTGATGATATAGATCGGCTTGCCTGTCCAGGATCGGCAGATCTGAATGTATCGGCAAATCAAGGGCAAACTTGACTCAAACAAGTACACCTTCCCTACCGGTAACTCTGGAATGAGCCAGGTTTCCCGGTCTACAGTATCGACCATTAAGATGTGCTTGACGCCCAAATGTGTCAATCTCGACTTCTCTGTTTCATTATTGGTAATCGCTGCATAAGGTATTTCTTTGATTCGCAACGCTTTAATAAACTGCTCCCCGGTTTTGTTGGGCGCAGAGACGAGTACAAACTCATCTTGAGCTTCCATAGCCAATCTCCTCCATCCTGGTACAGGTAACAAAAAAGAAGCTTTCGGAAGAGGAACTCTTCGTCAGCTTCTTAGGCACGAAAAAACACCGTGTCTAATCACGACAATTGTTGCCTCTCTTAAAGACGCTTACGAGGTTAGCTGTCGGATTCGGGCGTAAGAGTCGCCCTACGCCGGATTTACCGGCGATTCACCCCATGAAGCCGACAAGACCGGCTTCGATTGGTTCCCCCGCTCCTTCGTGTTAATTGAAGAATTCAGCGATTGAAACGATGATTATCATGTTCACGAAACACCACAGAGGCATAAGCACTGTGGTCGAAACTTACGATCACAAGCTTCATCATCCTCTCTCTACAAGGGCCACACTTTTGAAAAGAGCTGCTTCCGCATTTACGAGTTTTGCTTATGGATTCGGGCGGTTAGAGTCGCCCTGCCCCTGCTTAAGTTTCGTATAAGCGGGGGAATTCATCCCTTACGGATCCGGTTGACTTGCTCTCACACAAGCACTGATCCGTAGTTGGTTCCCTCTTGTTCCTGAGTCACAATTAAGCAACTGTAAATGAAAAGCAATTCAATTCATGGACTTATTTTATTCATTATTTTGAGGTTTTTCAATCATTTTTACGAAATTTTTACGCCCAGTACCGGTTTATTTTACTCTTTTTTTACAGTAACCTAGAGAGGAGAGACACAAAAAAGAGAAGGATGTGTTTTTCTATGCATAAATGGAATGCGGTATGGATTTCGTTGCGATCGTACGTAAGCACGACTTTGCTGATCGCTCTCATGACCATGGTATTAAAACCGTTTGGTCTTGCTTTTGACTTGGTCAATATTGCTCTTATCTATTTACTCCCGGTTCTTTTCAATGCCGTCTTCGGGGGACTGCGTCCTGCTTTCTACGCGGCGATCCTGGGTGTCTTAGCCTTTGATTTCTTCTTCGTGCCTCCTGTACTGAGCTTTACCGTATCAGACTTGCGCTATCTGGTTTCATTTGGCGTCTATTTGGCGGTGGCAGCATTAACGGCCAGCCTAGCGGCCAAGCTGAAGCAGCAGGTCCTCTTTTCCAAGCAAAGGGAAGCTCACACAGCTGCGTTGTACGCGCTTAGCAAGCAGATGAGCGCGATCGCGGACATCCATTCCATGCTGGACAATTTTTCCCGACAAGTTTCGCAGACCCTTGACACAGAAATCGCGATCTATTTGGCGGATGACCAGAATACCCTGAAACTTGCCCATGAGTCTGCCGATCTTCCTGACTGCAGGCAAGAGAATACGGAAATGTCTATCGCAAAGCGAGTGTTTGAGCACGTCGAGACGGCCGGAATGGAAATTTCGCGTTTGAACGAATCTCCGGGTTATTTTATTCCGCTTCGGACCGAAGACCGCACATATGGTATCATCGCGCTCTATCCGAATGAAGCGCGAACCGGGATCACAGCCGAGCAAAAGCGGCTCTTCGAGGCTCTCGGAGGCTTGGCGGCCAGCGCAATCGCTCGCCTCAGGCTGGCGGAGGAAGCCCGAATTGCTCATCTAACAGCAGAGTCGGAACGCCTTCGTACTGCAATTTTGGATTCGGTCTCCCATGAACTACGCACCCCTTTGGCAACCATCATCGGCTCGGCAACCGGTCTGATCGAGGGCGGGCATATTTTCTCTGCAGAGGATCGAATGGAGCTTCTTGTCACGATTCGTGACGACGCCCTTCGTATGAATCGCCTAGTGACGAATCTGCTCAGCATGGTGCAGCTGGAGAGCGGGATGCTGCGCCTCAGGAAAAACTGGTGCGATGTGGAGGACTTGATCGGCGTCACGTTATCTCAGGTCAAAGACTTTCAACAACATCGAAAGCTGCGCACCGAGTTGCCGGATGACGGGCCCATTATGGTCCTGGGTGACGAAGTATTGCTAGAGCAAATGTTGGTCAATGTCGTGAGCAATGCGATCAAATACAGTCCGGATTATAGTGAAATCGTCCTGTCAGTGAAAACCGGGGAAGCAGGCGTTGTCATCTCGGTCTCCGATACGGGGATTGGACTGAACGAGGACGAATACGATCGGATATTCGAAAAGTTTTACCGTTCAACCGCTGCGAAGCAAATAACCGGTACGGGATTGGGACTTGCCATATGCAAAGGAATCGTCGAGCTTCATGAAGGAACGATATCGGCGCAGCCGAAGGAACCGCGAGGGACCATTGTAACGATAACCCTTCCCTTAAACAAGCAAGACGACTTGCTTGCAGCAGCTGAAGAAAGGGGAACCACGAATCATGACCATGAATGAACATGGGGCTCGCATTTTGATCATCGATGATGAACCCCAAATTCGAAAGCTTCTGAAGGTAACCCTGCAAGCCCATCAATATGCCATCTACGAAGCCTCGACAGGAGAGGAGGGCCTCCAACAGGCATCCTTGATGTTGCCGGACTTGATCATACTTGATCTCGGGTTGCCGGGCATATCCGGCATGGAAGTGCTCGGCCGCATCCGGGAATGGTCAAATTCGCCGATCATTGTGCTGACGGCAAAAGACAGGGAGGAAGATAAAATCGTCGCGCTCGACAGCGGCGCCGATGATTATGTAACCAAGCCGTTCGGGATGGGAGAGCTCGTCGCTCGAATACGTGTTGCGCTGCGGCACGTAGCCAAATCGTCGAATGAGCCCATCCTCCAGATCGGCGAGCTGACCATCGACCTGGCACAGCGAAGCGTGGAGTTGAAGGGAGAACGGATCAAGTTGACCCCAACAGAATACGATCTGTTGAAAATTCTCGCCTCCAACGCCGGGAAAGTAGTCACGAAGCGTCAGCTGCTCCAACAAGTATGGGGCAGCCACCACAATGAGACCGACAGCCATTATTTGCGGGTGTACATCGGACATCTACGCAAAAAACTCGAGGAAGACTCGACTCGGCCCAAGTTCATTCTGACGGAGCCGGGGATCGGCTATCGCTTCCTGTCCAGGGAGTAACAGAGTCGCTTACCTCGGCTACGTCCATCCTCCGTTCAAAAACGTAAGAACGGGACCTTCGTGTAGAAATATTGCCGTCTCCGTAAGTTTTTGTCCGATGCATCCGTTTTCGCGCACGAGAAAAGGCTAAAAATCAAAAATAGGCGTTGGATTCGGCTTTTACATTGTCTTGCAAAAAGCGTATGATCTCTATCAACAACTTCAAATTCATTTGAATCGCTGAATTCCCTAAGGGGAAACGGGGGAACCAACAGAAGCCATTAAATGGTTTCACGGGGTGAATTCCTTGTCTGCTTGGCACTTGGAAAGGGTACTCTCAAGCCCTAACCCGACAGCTAACCTCGTAAGCGCATTGAGAGAGAACCGTATCCGAGCTGCGTTTGTCTGATGGACTGACAACAGACTGCCCGAGAGCTTCGTTTCTCTGCTCTTCGGGCTTTTTGTCATACCCAAAAAAACATTTAGGGAGAGTGGCAAGCATGTTACACGTGCAAGAAGCGGATCCACTGCCGGGTCTTGAATCGCCCGGTTTTCGGTATGAGGAGAGAATCCGTTCCATCGAAGTATTTCGCTTCGATCAAGAGTTGACCCGGCGTTTATTTTTCGAAAACGAAAAAGGTAGCGTGTGCGGATATCTGAAACTATCCGGCAACGGGTTTAGCGGTTGGGGAGAATACCGATTGCCTAATACGAAAAAACCGTTCGACCTCGTCGGATGGGCATCCGTATATATGAATCTGAAAGGTCTTAACATTGCCCAAGCCTTTCAATTGCTACAGGGTAAAGAAGAGAATTGGGGAAGGATTCGAAAAGAGTTGGCCGAATCGGCGTTGATGGACTTGTCATCCACTCTCGAGACCCCTTTTCTTTTGCCACATCACGGTGATTTTCCGATAAAACAACAATATATCATGGAACATGCCGAATCTTACGTCTCATTCTGATCTCGTAACGGAAAGGAGAAATGCATGGTGCAGGAGCTTGTAAATCAACTGAAAGAGGCCTACTTGCAATGATCGGTGAACATCCGCAGGAGGTGGAAGTAAGAGTCATTAAAAACCATATCGTGATCATTGCCAAAGGAACTCCAACAATTGAGCATTCCATCTCTGTCCATACCATACGCGGCAGAAGCATTCATCAGACGATAGTCGAAATGGATCGCGACCGATTGCAAGCGCTGTCGAAACCTAAAGTGGCTGCAATTGTCGGTTGCCGCGTCACTTCCATTCAATCCGACATTTGCATCGGCACCGAGGAAAAAATGGAGCTGATTCATCTGGATTGCGATATCGAGCACAAGTATATGCATGATTAGGTTTGAAGAGACGTTTTATTCCAAGGCCTGTCCGTCAATTAAGTGGAACAGTATTCGAATTCATAATCGGGAGAGATAATGTTGTCATTATTGGTGATGAAATATGGCGGCAGTTCCGTAGGCGACGCCAAACGGATAAAGCGCGTTGCGCGTCGGATAGCGGACCGAAGGCAGGAAGGCCATCAGTGCGTCGTGGTGGTCTCCGCAATGGGAGATACGACGGACGATTTGATCGAGTTGTCCAAAGAAATCGCGGAGGCAACCCCTTCAGCGCGTGAAATGGACATGCTGCTCAGTACAGGAGAACAAGTTTCGGTTGCCCTGTTGTCGATGGCGCTGCACGCCCTGGGCGAACAAGCGGTCTCTTTAACCGGCTGGCAAGCCGGCATTCGTACAGAAGCCAACCACGGGAAGGCACGGATTATCGACATTCAGGCAGATCGAATAATGAATGCGCTAAATCAGGGGCGCATTGTCATTATAGCCGGTTTCCAAGGAGTGACAGAGAATGGCGAGATTACGACGCTTGGACGCGGGGGCTCCGACACGACGGCTGTCGCGCTTGCAGCAGCGATCCGGGCAGATTTGTGCGAAATATACACGGATGTGGACGGTGTTTATTCAACCGATCCGCGCATCGTCAAGCAGGCCAGAAAACTGAAGGAAATCTCTTACGACGAAATGTTGGAAATGGCTCATCTCGGAGCGGCGGTTCTTCACCCCCGTGCGGTGGAATGTGCCAAACAAAATAAAGTGAAGTTGGTCGTTCGATCCAGCTTTACGAACCATGAAGGTACGCAAGTAAAGGAGGAAACGGATATGGAACAAGGAATCGTGGTTCGTGGCATCGCGTTCGACAAGCCTATTGCGCATGTAAGCTTATTGGATATGCCTACAAACCCAAGCCGACTCGCTGCGGTTTTTAATTCGCTTGCGAATGACGACATTGATGTCGATCTTATCGTTCAAGGCGGAATAAGGAATGGCAAGGCTGACCTGTCCTTTACCGTTAGCCTCGCCGATCTGGAGAAGGCAAAAAGTGTGCTTTATCACATCCAGGCAGATGTTGGTTTCAAAAACTTGGAAACCCACTCCGATTTGGTGAAAGTATCTATCGTCGGGGCGGGAAATGTCAGTTCCCCTGGTCTTGCAGCGACGATGTTTCATACCATTGCCGAAACCGGCGTTAGCATTTACACGGTCAGCACGTCTGAAATTAAAATTTCGTGCGTAATCGAAGGGAGAAGGCTCCATGAAGTTATTCGATCCCTGCATACCGTGTTTGGACTCGACGAGCACGAATATGTCTTTGTAACGGACGTAAGTAATGAATGAATGTTACTCAACGGAAAAACACGCTGTATCTTAGTTCAGAGCCTCTGCCAAAATAAAAATATACACTTGAGCGAGGCTCTGGAAAATTAATTATCCCGATTTTTTTGCCTTTTCATCCAGATTTTCAATTCAATAGAAGTAAAACGGTCATTTTCCTTCAAAAAAAGGGCATACGTATCCCGCCTTCACAAAATGGGTTTTTTTCACTACCCTTTGTGGAAAGGAAACGCTCATTTTACTTATTCACATATCCACCTGTGAATAACTTAATTTGCTCTTTGCAGCCGATTGCGTGTCCATCCACAATTGGCCTTTCCTGTCTGATGGTACGCCATATTTGCCATGATATGCATAGATATCATGCATCGATCTACATGAGCTTCAACTGCCTGCTTCCCACGCTTGTGAACACGACGGAGACTGTATCCGTCTTTTAGAATGCCAAAGATTCTTTCGATGATCGTCCTGGCACTATATAACACTTCAAATGTGCGACCATGTTGCGGCAACTCGACATCTACTTGAGGCGTTTGATCAAAGTCCATCCTAAATACTCTTCCTTGTGCTGCCCCATTACAACATTCCGCGTGATTCGCTAGCGGGCAGGTGAGACCTTCTTGCTTGGCATTTGGATGAAATACAGGACAAGTGTAAATAGGGCTTGCTGAATAAGCAAAAATTCCAGATTTGACAAGGATTTTGGCTACTTTTGTCGAATATAAAGTGTAAGGATTTCAAAGGAAACACGTAAAAAACCTTGCACTTGGAGGCTGTTACGATGTACAAAAAGACCGAACATCAATTAACTTTTGTAGATGATTTTTTTCTACCATTCGGTGGGAAATTAAATAAAGAAAATCGCTGGGTCCGTCTTGCTGAAATGATTCCTTGGTGGATGGCCGAAGAAAAGTATGCCAAGTCCTTCAAGAAGAAATTCAAAGGCGAAAAGGCTTATTCTGTCAGAATCGCTCTTGGGGCTCTTTATATCAAAGAACGGCTTGGGCTGTCTGACCGGGAAACAGTCGAACAGATCACAGAAAACCCGTATCTTCAGTATTTTATCGGCTTGCCTGAATTCCAGGAAAAAGCCCCATTCGACCATTCTCTGATGACTCGTTTTAGAAAACGTTTGGGCGCAAATATCATCAACGAACTGAATGAATGGATCGTTCTGGAAGAACAAAAACGCCAATTGGAAGAAGCATCTAAGGAAAACGACAACAATGATGATCAGGATCACGACGATGAAGATCATGATGATGAAGATCGTAATGATCATGATCATGATCATGATCATGATCGTGGCGATCTTCAGCCTTCCGGTTCCGATTCAGAAAAGCATTCAACTGAATCGGCTTCTCCCAAAACGAAGAACAGAGGAAAGCTCATTTTGGACGCAACCTGTGCACCGGCTGATATTGCTTACCCTACAGACCTCGGGTTGTTGAACGAAGCCCGTGAGAAATTGGAACATATCATTGATGTCCTGCATGAACCACACAAAGGGAAATTACGTAAGCCACGGACCTACAGAAAAAGAGCCCGCAAGGACTATCTTTCTGTCGCTAAGCAACGTAAAGCTGGCGCCCGGAAAATCCGGAAAGCTGTAGGCAAACAGCTCGGATATGTGAAACGAGATCTGGAGATCATTAAAAATCTTGTTTCCCAAAGCTCTCTGTCTCTTTTAAGCAAAGATGAATACAGGCAACTTCTCGTGATTCATGAACTTTACCGCCAACAGGCAGAAATGTACAAAAAGAAAACACACCGGGTTGACCACCGGATTGTAAGCATTTCCCAGCCACATGTCCGTCCAATTGTGCGCGGCAAGGCAAAAGCGAACGTGGAGTTCGGTTCAAAAGTCGCCATCAGTGTCGTAGATGGTTATGCCTTGATTGAGCACCTCGACTGGGAAAATTACAATGAAGGGACCACTCTCAAGGAATCTGTTGAAAACTACTACAACCGGTTCGGATTTTATCCGGAAGCGATCTTGGCAGATAAAATTTACCGAAACCGTAATAATCTGGCATACTGCAAATCTCTTGGCATTCGTCTGAGTGGGCCAAGGTTAGGACGCCCATCCAGAACGGAAGACAAAACCTTGGAACGCGTCGCAAGGCAGGATGCCTCTGAACGTAATGCCGTTGAAGGCAAATTTGGCGAAGGCAAGCGCAAGTATGGGCTGGGCCTTATTCGAGCACGCCTTCAGGAGACCAGCGAAACAGTAGTAGCCCTTCAATTCCTCATACTGAATCTGGAGCGCAAGCTCAGGGTTCTTTTTTTGAAATTTTTACACAACACTATTTTATATTTTGATAATCGGAATTTGGCTTGTATCTGACCAAATTTGATTCGTTCAGCAAGCCCTATTTATCCTCTTTCCTTGACATCAATACCACCGTCTCCACATGCGCCGTTTGCGGGAACATATCCACAGGCTGCATGTACGCTACGTCATAAGCCTTGCTCAATATGTGCAAGTCCTTCGCCAAAGTGGAAGGGTTGCACGACACGTAGACAAATTTTTTCGGCTTTACCTTCAAAATTGTCCGTAAGAGGGCTTCGTCACAGCCCGAACGCGGCGGGTCGACAATGACAACGTCCGGGCGCCATCCTTCGTCCAGCCATTTCGGCAGGAGGACTTCCGCTTTGCCTGCGTAGTAATGGGCGTTCGGGATGTTGTGGGCGGCGGCGTTTTTTCTGGCATCTTCAATCGCTTCCGGAATCACATCCATGCCACGGATTTCAGATGCGCCGTCCGCGAGCCACAAGCCAATGGTGCCGACACCGCAGTAAGCATCCGCAATTTTCTCCTTGCCGGTCAACGCAGCGGCGTTTTTCACTTCATTGTAAAGCTTCACCGTCTGGATCGGGTTCAGCTGGAAAAAGGCGCGGGCGGAGAGTTCGTATGTGAATTCTTCGAGCCGTTCTTCAATGATTTCTTTTCCGGATAAATGAATCGTTTCGTCGCCGAAAATAACCGACGTTTTTTTGGCGTTCACATTTTGCGCAACCGATACGACTTCCGGCAGGCGCTTTTTGATCTCAGAAAGGATGACATCTTTGCGCGGCAGCTCCCGCCTGGCCGTAATCAGCACAACCTGGGCCTGGCCGGTCTGGGTGCCTACCCTTGTGACAATTGTCCGCACGATGCCTTTCCCGGTTTTTTCATTATACACCGGAACATGAAAATCATTTAAAATTTGTGTCACCACTTGTGTCACTTTGTTTGTCAGCGGATGCTGGACAATGCATTCCGGCACGTTGATCAGCCGGTGGGAATCGAGGCTGTAGAGGCCGGAAATAATTTTCCCATGGTCTTCGCCGAGCTGGAACTGGCCTTTGTTCCGGTAAATCCACGGGTTATCCATGCCAATCGTCGGGCGGATATCGAGTTCGTCTACTTTTAACTTTGTATGGCGTTCAAGCGCCTGGATGACAATGTCGCGTTTTTCGATAAGCTGCTGCTTGTACGCAAGGTGCTGGAGCTGGCAGCCGCCGCACTGCTCGTAAACCGGGCACGGGGGTTTTACCCGGTGGGGCGAGCGTTTTCGCACCTTTTTGGCAATGCCCTCCACGTATTTCGGGTGTATCCGTTTTGCTTCAACGACCACCTCTTCGCCCGGCAGTGCACCTGGCACGAAAACGACCGTCCGCTTAAAATAGCCGACCCCTTCCCCGTTGATGCCGAGCCGTTTGATCGTCAAGGGAAATTGCTGTTTTGGTTTAATGATGGCTTCTTTTTGCATAAAATCCGTCCTTCTATTCGATGCTGCGCCATAAGTACAAGGAGGCATAACTCAAATAAGGCTCCCAGTCTTTTGCGTAAGCGTCCATTTCTTCATAAGTAGGTTTTTTCTCAAGCTGGAAAAGTTTTTTCAATGCCTTCTGTATGCCGATGTCAGCTTTTGGAAAATGATTCAGGCGGCCGAGCCCGAACATGAGAAAATTTTGCACGGTCCACGGGCCGATGCCGCGGATTTTCACGAGCGTTTTTAAAATTTCCTCATCCGGTTCCTTCTCAAGTGCCGCCAGATCCAGTTCGCCTGATACCACCAATTTGGAAAGCCCGATTACATACTCTGCTTTCCGCTCGCTAAACTGCAGGGCGCGTAAATCTGCGACTTGCAATGCAGCCGTTTTTTCAGGAAACGGATAAAACCAGACACCGTCTTTTTGAAAACCAAAATGGTACACGAAACGCTCTGTCAGCGTATGGGCAAATTTCATATTGAGCTGCTGGTGGATGATGCATTTGACCAGGCAGGCATATGGCGAAAAGTCGAGCACAAACGGTGTACCGCAGTGTTCTTTAAAAAGCGGTTCAAGGGCGGTGCCGGTAAAATGGTTTGTGATGCCTGCGAGGTCTTCCTCCCACTGAAAAAGGTGAAAAATCCGCTTCTCAACGATTTCAGCGGTATCCGGATTTTCGCCTTTGATGAGAAATGCAGGTGCCTCCGTCGTGCCGGTTGCAGTGATAGCCGCTGTTTCCGGATGTTTGCCGTATATCGGGATTTTCACTGTCCGTCTAAGCGGATCCACCGCATGCAACGGGTCGAGGCTTAATCTTTCGAGCGCACGGTCAAAATTGTACGGGCCATTGATTTTAACGATTTTCTCCCACATGGCGTCCTCTCAATTCGTTTTTAAGTATTATAGCACAAGCGCTCGCCCTTTTCATTGCCGATTCAACGCGCATGAAAAACAACGCAAGATAAAGAGACCCGGCCTGTTACTTGTCTAATCAGAATTTTTATTTGGACAAACGCAGGTGAGCTGCGCGGCTATTTGTCTAATTAGGGCTTGCTGAACGAATCCGATTATGGCTTGTATCTGATTTGTCAGCAAGATCTACCTCAATATCATAGGAGAATGCATCTGCGAAAATGCTTTATTCTGTCCTCTCTGTATGTTGAATCAGCTTTAGAGTGCAAAGTTTTTCCTGCATTTTTTATAAAACCCTTGCATTTAAAGTTCGGCCAAAGCTGTCAGTATCCTTACCAAGTCTAGGACTTTTGCTTATTCAGCAAGCCCTAATTAGCCTTTTTAATTAGACAAAAGCGGAAGGGCTGCTCGAGCACTTGTCCAGTTAGAGCTCTGCCAATTAGACAATTGCAGGAGGGGTGCATGCTCATTTGTTTAATTAGCGTTTCCAATTGGACAAATGCAGGTGATCCGCCCGGCTATTTGTCTAATAAATCTGCCAATTAGACAATTGCAACAGACCCGCGCGAGCATTTGTCTAATTAGACGCCCATGCCGCTGTGAAAGCAGCACCAGCGGAAAAATAAAAATCAACCGGCGCATATTTCAGAATAGACGCCCATGCTGCAGTGAACGCGGCCAGCAGAAGAATGAAGATCAGCCGGCACAATTGTTTCCAATTCGTTCAACCCAACCCGGCAAGCCCTTTTCCTTCTGGCAAGAAACCAGCCTGTTGCGGCAAGAAAAACAGAGCTGCCCACTTTTCAGGCAGCCCTCTTTGGTTACTTTTTCAATTTTTCGGTTTTCATAAACTCATCCATGCTTTTGAATTTGTAGCCTTGTTTTTTCAAGTCTTTGATCACGCGTTCCAATGCGTTGGCATTGTCTTTTGACACAGTATGGAGCAAAATAATGGCCCCAGGGTGGATTTGTGACATGATGCTGTCATAGGCAAATTGTGTGCCGCGCTGGCGGTTCACATCCCAGTCGAGGTAAGCCAGTGACCAAAGGACATGGGTGTAGCCTTCTTCATTGCCCAGTTTCAGCGTCCGTTCACTCAGGATGCCGCGGGCCGGACGCAAATATTTCATTTCTTTCTGGCCGGTAAGGCGGGCGGTTTCTGCTTTCACTTTTTCCAACTCTTCACGTACTTGTGCATCGGAAATCTGTGTCATGTCCGGATGGCTCCATGAGTGGTTGCCAATGATATGGCCTTCTTTCACCATCCGTTTCACAAGATCCGGCTGTGATTTTAAATAGTGGCCGGTGACGAAAAAGATGGCAGGGACTTTTTCTTTCTTCAGAACATCGAGTATTTTCGGGGTATACCCATTCTCGTATCCATTGTCAAACGTCAAATACACATACTTGTCGTTCGGATTGCCCTTGTAAATGCCGCCGTATTTTTGCAAAAGAGCGTTATAAGCGGCGCCGGCATCCGCCTGCTGCCCGTTTTTGCCTTTGTTAAATCCCCAGTTGATCGGGGCGTTGGAAAGGGCAAAAGCATCTCGCTGCGGGCATATTGAAAAAAACAGGAAGACTGCAAAAAGTGTTGCAAAAACTTTTCTCATAACCAAACTCCTTTTTGTTGTTTTCCTTATCTTTCTCATTTCTGCAGCCGGAAATGCTGGCAGTATCTGTTCGTGCAGGAAAACAGGGCAATATCGTTCCAAAACAGCAGTCGTCCCCCGATGCCAGATAAAAAACCGGCCTTTACAAAGAAGGGGCCGGTTTGCGCTTTTTGAATTGGTCCATTTTCATTTCGATTTCATCGATCATTTGAATAAGCCGGTCAATATCTTCAAGGCCTGCCGCTTCCGGATCAATCGAATCCAGAACCTCCAAAAAGATATTCAGCCGTTCCATTAAATAAGTAAGTTGCTGGTCCTTGTCATATACCGCTTTCCCCAAAAAAATCCTCCTCACGTACTTCTTTCTTATTATAGTATACCCCATTTTCGGCACAGAAAAAAGCTGCCGTTCAGACAGCTTTTTCTTTATTAGCGTGAGACAGGCCTCCTCAGAAGCCGGCGAACCTGCCCAATAAACTTCCTTATTTCGGCTGTTCGCTCACGGAAAAGCCGAACGAAACATAGTCCTGAATCGGAATCCAGGCGCCAATGCCGTGGGAAGTGACGTTTTTCACCAAAATTTCCCGTTTCGTCCCTTTAAGGACAAGGTACACTTCGCCGTATGTCACTTTTCCTTTTTCGTTCACGGCCGGGGCATAAGCATACAAATAGCCGAGCCGTTTTGCCGGGACATTGTATTCATGGCCTTTTTTCGTGCCGGCTCCGATAATCGTGTCAAAGGAAAGCGGCAGCTTCGAGTTTTCCATTGCTTTTAACAGCATCATTTTCTTTACATCGTCCGCTTGCGGAATCCTGGCAGTCAGGCCGCCGCGCACGATCTTTTGCGCTTCCTGGACATAGTGCATTTTATAATTGGCATCGCCGCCGCGGTTATCAAAGTAGTTCGTATTGATTTTTTGGTATTGCCAGTTTGGCGACGTTTCGCTGGATTCATAATTCAGCGGCCATTCGCCCAGATAAATTTTCGCGCGCAAGCCGAGCGATAAAAACGAACGGTTCACGCTTGTTTCATTCAACATCCGCACGAGATTCGGGTTTTCAATTCTGACATTAGATGTTTTCAGCAAAGTTTCGGTAAACTTGCTCGGCTGCAAGTAAGGCAGATCCTGCGACGAGTTCGGATACGTATTTTCTTTTGTAATGTTTAGGACCGACTGTGGAATTTGCACCTGTTTATCTGCCGGCTTTGCTTCCCCTGCCGGCACAGCAAAAAGTACGGCAAGCAGGAAAATCAGGATCGTCCGCATCCATTTCATTGATGTTGTCTCCTTTCACAAGAGGTTACGAACGTACCGTTATTTTTTCCTGCCCGGATTAAAATATCCGTTCCATGCAAATAAAACCCGGCTCCTTTATACCACATGCATCACGGCACTCCGCCGCGATGTGCCAGCGTATTTTGCGCTTCACACGGCAATATCTTCCGGCGTTACTGAAAAAACTCCGGTTCACCGCTGGACTCCCGTTTATAACGGGCCGCAAGTTTCCGGCGTTATTGCAGATACCCCGTGTTCCTTTTATCTCGATGCATGAGCTTCACCAGTATTTGTCAAAGTATCACACATATTGCTTCCATTTATAATGGACATAAGCTTCCGGCGTTACTGCAACCCGATTTTCCTATATCCCGTTAATGGATCGCACGCATTTTTTCCGGCTATGATGGATACCGATTCCGGAATTACAGCAAGTAAAAACCGATCCCCATGATAATGTAGGCTGCCAGCATGGTGGCACCTTCAAACCAGTTTGTTTCCCCGTCATTTGCTAAAATGATCGTAAGCATGACCGAAGCGATCATCGAGACCAGCTCCGGTATGGAAAAGACAAGCGGCATGGCTTTTTCAAAAAACAAAGATGCGAGCACCAGGACGGGGACGACAAACATGGACACCTGGAGCGTGGAGCCGAATGCAATTTCAACCGCAATATCCATTTTATTTTTTACCGCCATTAAAATGGCCGAAGCATGTTCAGCGGCATTTCCGACAATGGCAACGATGATAATCCCGATAAACATTTCGCTCCATCCGAAACTTTTTGCAACGGACTCAAAAGTATGTACGAGATTTTCCGAAATATAGGCCACTGCAAGCGTCGCAAAGGCAAGCACAAAGATCGATTTCCCCTTTGACCATTCCGGCGCTTCATGTTCTTCTTTCTGCTGGGCCCGTGCTTCCCTGTCCTGATAGATCCCGCGGTGTGTCACCAGTTTAAAAAACAGGGCAAACAAGTAAAGCAGGATTAAAATAATGGAAATGCCAATGCTGAGGCTGACCGTCTTCCCTTCTGACATATTCATGGAAAAAATTTCAGGAATCACAAATGCGACAAAAATCGCGAAAATCAAAAGCCCTGAATTATGCCGCGCATCATACACGTTGAACTTTTGGCGTTTGTATTTGAGGCCCCCCAAAAAAAACGACATGCCTGCAACAAGCAGCAAGTTCCCGAGCACAGAGCCTGTCAAAGAAGCAAGCACGACCTGGTGCAACCCGGCCGCAAGGGAAAACAATGAAATAATCAATTCCACCGCATTTCCGAATGTGGCATTTAACAAGCCGCCGATCCGCGGACCCGCTACAATCGCGAGACTTTCGGTTGCCCGGCCCATAAAACTGGCCAGCGCAATGATGGTCAGGCAGTAAACGGCAAACATCAAAACGTTCGGCCAGTGCAAAAGTGCTCCAGCAACCGAGACGGGAACCCCGATCATCACCATAATGGCAAACATTTTATTCATGGCCATCCTCCTTATCTGCTTTCTATAAAATTTTACAAAAGAACGGTTGGCTTGCCAAATTTTTCTGAACTGATTATGCTATAGAGAGCGAATGCACAACGAGAACAAGCCGGGTGAGAGCAATGAATCGTTATGAAAATATGCGTTTTTGGATTTTGGTATTGATGACTTCTGTTTCCGGATTTACACAGGGCATGCTTTTGCCGCTGATTTCCATTATTTTTGAAAAAGATGGAATTGATGCATCATTGAACGGGCTGAATGCAACCGGCCTGTATATCGGCGTTTTATTTGCATCCCCGCTCATGGAAGCGCCGCTGCGGAAATTCGGATATAAGCCGCTTATTTTAACAGGCGGGCTGACCGTATTTGCCTCACTGCTTTTATTTCCGGCCTGGAAATCGTTATGGTTTTGGTTTGTTTTGCGCCTTTTCATCGGCATTGGAGACCATATGCTGAATTTTTCGGCGCAGACATGGATCACGTCTTTCTCCCGGAAAGGGCAGCTCGGGCGGAACATTGCGTTATACGGGCTTTTTTTCAGCCTTGGATTTGCCGTCGGGCCGTATATGACAAGGCTTGTAAATGTGGATGAGCGCCTTCCCTTTATTGCCTGCTCCATCATCAGCCTTTGTTTCTGGCTGGCCGTTTTTCTTTTAAAAAATGAGCACCCGGAAGCAGATTTGGAAAATGTTTCTTTTCTGGCCACATTTCAGCGCTTTGGTAAGGTCTGGAAACTGGCGTGGGTTGCATTGCTCCCGCCGCTCGGTTACGGATTCATGGAATCGTCTTTAAACAGCAGTTTCCCGGTTTATGCATTAAGAAACGGAATAAATGTCGATGCTGTTTCCATGATTATCCCTGCCTTCTCGATCGGAAGCATCGTTTTTCAGCTTCCGCTCGGCATGTTAAGCGACCGGCTCGGAAGGCGAAAAGTGTTGATTGCGGTCCTTTTGATCGGCTGCGCCTGTTTTGCGGGGGCTGCTTTTAGCAAATCAAACGTCATCGCGCTGTTTGCTTGCTTTTTCGTTGCCGGTATGGCCGTCGGCTCGACGTTTTCTCTCGGGATCAGTTACCTGTCCGATCTGCTGCCGCGGCCGCTCCTTCCCGCCGGCAACATCATGTGCGGCATTCTGTACAGCTTTGGCAGCATGGCCGGCCCGTATCTTTGTGGCGTGATCATTAAATATACAAAAGGGCCTGTATTTTTCCTGCTGATTTGCATGATATTGTTTGTTTTGTCCGTTTTGATTTTCCGTTTCAAAAAAACGCCCGCCCCCGTCCCCCGGCACTCCTAACGGCTGCGTGCTGCCGTGCACGTTTTGAAGACCCGGTAACTTTGCCTTTTGTCCGCCAAAATCGGCTGCCTGGGTTGCCGGGGATAAGATTTACCGGAAAAACCGGCCGCGATCTTAACCCGGGAGATCTCTCCGTTAAGAGCGCGCGAAATTTAGACTGCTTTCCCTATTTGTCCGCCTGTCTTCACTTGTAAAACAGGCGGAATTTGGAACGCCCTTCTTCACTCAGAATGCTTCGTTTCTTCATTAAGATGGCACGGCAACTTGCCGCTTTTTTAATATGCGCTTAAAAGCAGTTATCCAAATTAGCAATTTTTGTGCTTATCATTTAAAACTGCATTCAGTTCACCGCCAAAAATGAGGATGATGCCGCTAATATAAAACCAAAGCATCATGATGATCATCCCGCCGAGGCTTCCGTATGTGGCATTATAATTCCCGAAATGGCTGACATAAAACGATAAAGCGAGTGACGCCACAATCCAGCCGACTGTTGCAAAAATGGCTCCGGGGACAACCGTCAGGCAGCCGAATTTTTCATTCGGCGCAAAAAAGTACAACAAGGCAAACACAATGAACAGCAGGACCGGCGTGAGCATCCATCTTAAAATATTGATCATATTTTTCAAATCATTCGGCAGCCCGAAGTAAGAAAACACATAATGGATGAGTTGCTCACCGAAAACAGGAATTAAAATAACAGCTATAAACACGATGATCATCCCGAGCGTCAGTATCACCGACATGAGCCGCTGCATGACAGGCGGGCGTGATTCCTCTACTTTATAAGCCCGGTTTAATGCTTTAATGACCGCGTTCATCCCGTTGGAAGCGGACCACAAAGTCGCGATCATCCCAAAAGAAAGCAGGCCGCCGTGCCGGTTGGTCAGCACTTCTTTCAAGGTGGTTTCGATCAGCTTAAACGACTGGCTTGGCGCAAAATGCCTGACCATATTCAACACATCATCCGATTTAATCGGCAAATAAGGAAGCAAGGTAAACAAAAAAATCAATAGCGGAAATAGAGATAAAAGAAAAAAGTAGGATAACTGTGCAGCCATCCCGGTAATATCGTTCCGTTTTGAGTTCTCTAACAAAGCCGCAATGGTTGAACGTTTTTTTTCTGCCTGGAGTGCAATTTTATCCAATTTTCATCACCCTCTGTCCGTCCGGTTTACCATTATATTTCCCTCTCCGTTCCGTATGAAACGTTTCCGGATGGCACGCCATGCGGTATAATAAAAACATGAAAAACACGAAAAGGGTGAAAATGTTGGATCTTTCAGAAAAAACAGCGCAAAATATGGCTTATATGGTGCAAGCAATCACAGCGAAATTAAAAATGGTCAACACGGCGGCACTGCAGTCGTCCCAGTTTAGCATTGACCATTATGACGATTTGTTTGATTTGTACGAAATGGTGATGAAAAAAAATACATTCAGCCCGAATGAAATGCAAGCCATCGTGGAAGAGCTCGGCAGCCTGAAAAAAGATTAATGCCGGCCGGTTTCGGAATGTAAAAAAGCTGGGAGCCTTTATTCCTCCCAGCTTTTTTAGGTTTCCGGCGCTGTGCAGCACTCCAGCCGGATCCGGGTTCAGTGCAGCATTAATCTTCCTGATCCGTAATGATCACAATGCCGTCTTTTGTAACTGCAATGGTATGTTCATATTGGGCGGAAAGGGATCCGTCCCTTGTCCGGGCAGTCCAGCCGTTGTCGTCCATCTTCGTTTCGTAGCTGCCGATATTGACCATCGGCTCGATCGTGAACACCATGCCTTCTTTAATGCGCGGCCCTTTATGCGGCAGCCCGTAGTGCGGCACTTCCGGTTTTTCGTGGATCGTCGGGCCGATGCCATGGCCGATAAAATTACGGACAACCGAGAATCCCTGTGCTTCCACATAAGTTTGAATCGCATGGCCGATGTCGCCGATCCGGTTGCCCGGTTTGGCCTGTTCAATTCCTTTATAAAGCGCCTCTTTTGTAACCTCAAGCAGTTTTTGCGTCTGTTCGCTTACTTTTCCGACCGGATAACTCCAGGCGGAATCAGCCAGCGCGCCGTTCAGGTTGACAACCATATCAATCGTGACGATATCCCCTTCTTTTAACGGCGTTTTCCGTGGAAACCCGTGGCAAATTTCATCATTGATGCTTGCGCATGTCGCATACTGGTAGCCCTGGTACCCTTTTTGCTCAGGGGTTGCCCCGTGCTCCCTTAAATAACGGTCGACAAATTCCTCAATTTCCCATGTTGTAATCCCCGGCTTGATCATTTTTGCGATTTGCTTATGCGTATCGGCAAGCAGTTTGCCCGCTTTTTTCATCATGTCAATTTCTCTTTGTGATTTCAGTGTAATCATTGTCCGACTTCCTTTCGTTATGGCAACATTATTCTATGTAAAGGTTCATTTTCTGTTTCCCCGCTCCATTTATCATATCCCTAATTTGCATTGTGCGCAAAGTAAAAAAACTGCTGCCCGGAAAGGGGCAGCAGTTTTTTACTTAAAAGCTCATCCGTTCAGGATTTTCAGCGATTCCCTGTTAAATGCAGGGATGTCATCCGGCGTACGGCTTGTGACAAGCTGGTTCTGGCATACGACAACTTCTTCGTCGCGGAAGTTCGCGCCGGCATATTCCATGTCAACACGGATCGATTTGTAACCTGTGGCAGCCCGGCCTTCCAATGCTTTTGCCGTAATCAAAAGCTGCGGGCCGTGGCAAATTGCAAACACCGGTTTTTTCGAATCCATAAATTGTTTTACAAATTGGACAAAGCGATCGTCGGCGCGGAGCTGGTCCGGAGAAAAGCCGCCCGGAATCAGGAGGGCATCAAAATCATCCACGCTGACATCATCGATGCCTTTGTCGATATGGATTTCGGTGCCGTGTTTCCCTTTTACCGTTTTTCCGGCTTCCATTTCAATATTGACAATTTCATGGCCGGCTTCCTTATATGCTTTCACCGGTTCGGTGTACTCAGAATCTTCCACTTCATTGGTGACAAGTACAGCGATCTTTTTAGCCAATCGAACCATCTCCTTTTCTAATCTTTGGGACGTTTATATTTTACCTCGTTTGTGCGGTTTCAAACAAACAGTTTGCTTCACGGGATCATCGAACGATTGGAAAATACGGATCCGGGACGCTTTTTTTCCCGGTTTTACCGGCCGTTTCCTTTCTCATTTTTCGGGAGAATGAGCACTTCCACCCGCCGGTTTTTTGCCCGGCCGCCTTGCGTATCATTCGATGCAATCGGATGGTATTCCCCATATCCTTTTGCCGAAAAATATTTTGGATTTAAATTTTTATTTTCTAAAATGATCTTTAGAAAATTGGTTGCGCGCATCACGCTTAAGTCCCAGTTTGATTGGAAAACAGAGTTATGGATCGGCACATTGTCCGTATGGCCGCTGACGATAATGCTTCTTGGCGGGTCCATCACGAGCAAATTGGAAAGGGCTTTGGCAGTTTTGATATCTTCTTTCCGGACCTCCGCTTTTCCCGAATCAAACAGGACATTGTCGCGGATCGTAATCAAAAGCCCTTCGCCTGTCAAAGACGTTTTAAACTTTCCTTCCAATTTATTGTGCGCTATGTACGTGTTGATTCTTTGCTGGGTTTCTTTTAATTGGGCATCCCCTTGCCCATTTGATGTATCTGTTGTGCTGTTGCTTTTTGAACCATTCGTTGTGCTGTCCCCGTTTTTTTGTGCATCATTTTTCTTTTGCTCGAGAAATTTTTCTGTGTCGGATGTGCCGTTATCATCCCCGGATGTCTGCTTCGTATAATCGAAAAAGCTCGTCCCGCCGACAAACACGCCGTTTAAGACTTTAGAAAATTTTTGGAATTTCTGGGCGTCGATGGAACTCATTGCGAACAGGACGATAAACAGGGCAAGGAGCAATGTTAAAAGGTCGGAATAAGGCAGGAGCCATGCCTCGCTGTTTCCCTCTTCTTCTTGTCTTTTCTTCCGCTTTTTACTCATTTGTTGCCACGCTGCCTTCTGTAATCTCTTCCATCAGTTTGATCCGTTCTTCATTCGGCAAATAAGACGCCAGTTTCTGTTCGATCACGCGCGGGGATTCGCCTGCCAGGATGGAGAGAATCCCTTCCAGCATAATTTCCTTGTTTTTTGCTTCGTTTTTGGACTTCCGTTTTAATTTATTGGCAAACGGATGCCACAATACGTAGCCGGTAAAAATCCCGAGCAATGTGGCCACGAATGCGGCAGAAATGGCATGCCCGAGCACTTCTGTATCCGACATATTTCCGAGAGCGGCGATCAGCCCCAATACGGCACCGAGCACCCCGAGTGTCGGGGCATATGTGCCCGCCTGGGAAAAAATGGCAGCCCCCATCTGATGCCTTTCTTCCATTGCCTCGATCTCTTCGCTCAGCACATCGCGGATATATTCGGCACTCTGCCCGTCAATCGCAAGGCTCAGGCCGTTTTTCAAAAAAGCGTCATCGACCTCGTCCAGCCTTGCTTCAAGTGCCAGCAGCCCTTCTCTCCGGGCGGTCTGGGCCCAGTCGGAAAAAAAGCGGATCATTTCTTCCGTGCTCATCAGTTGTTGTTCCGTAAATATAATCTTCAACAGTTTCGGAATTTTTTTCAATTCACTCATTGGGAAACCGATAATGACGGTCGCAGCCGTTCCCGCCAGTATAATTAAAAGGGCAGCCGGGTTAACGAGGACAGCCGGGCTTACCCCTTTTAACACCATCCCGGTACCAATTGCCGCAACACCCAGAATTACGCCGATAATTGATGATTTATCCATTTTTTTCACCTGAATATCATAATGTCTTCTTTCATTATATCGGATGGATGGCGGCAATTTGTAGTAAAAAAAGCGGGAAAATATGATGCGGTTTTTAAACGCCCGGTGAAAGGGGCAGCCGGTTTCCGTTCCCCTGGATTTAGTAAGCGATTACAAATTAACGGCGCACTGTAACGCTCCAGAACGCCACCAAACCTGCTTTTTAAACGGGCTTCCCGCTTCTTGCGCAGAAACCGGCCCCACTTCCGGTTCTGTTCGCGGCGTCCCTTAATCAAACAGCCTTTTTTCAATTTTATCCTGGTAATTTTTAAACATGGCGCTGTTTGTTTTGATCCGTTTTTTGGAAAGCATTTGGTTGTACGCCAGCAGCTTCTCGCTCAGTTTCTTTTGCAAGCCTTCTTTTTCCATTTCATTTTCGGACTGCTTGATTAAATCTTCAATGGAAAGCAGTTCTTTCTTTAAATTGGCTTCTTCCGGGGAAAAACCGGCGTTCTGCAAAATCCGGTAAGCCATCCGCAAATCTTCCGGCACGCCGGAAAGCGGGTCTTTCGGGAGCGGCTTTCCGTATCCCGGCAGATTTTCAAATTGCCCTTCTTCATACGCTCTCCGGATTTTCTCCTCTGTCATTCTCATCAAATCCAAAGGTCGGCACCCCTTTCGCTTTTTTACCATTATACCGCATGCGGGTACACATTTCCTTCTGTTTAAGGGACGCTATAGGCAGGAAGGGGGAACAAGGATGGGACGCGGAGAAATGTTTGGCCACAAAAGAATAGGCCACCCGGGCCGTTTTCCGAAAGACCAGATGGCCGGTGAAAAGCAGCATAAAGACAGCAACTATGACGACGAGCAAACATTTCCGCACGAAGCGTTTAAAAACCGCATGCACAACCCGTAATAACAGGCGCCGCAGCGTATGCGGCGCCTTTCGATTATGACCGTTCTTCGAGATATTCTTTTAACACCACCGCCTGGTTGTGCTTTTCGTCTTTTGCCGCGTAGAGCAATGTAACCGTTCCAGCCTTTCCCCATTCGATCAGCCGGTCCAGTTCCGTTCTGTCTTCCAGCCGGTCCAGCTCTTCCTTATAAAGCGCGGCAAATTCAGCAAAAAAAGCCGGATTATGGTTAAATTTTTTCCTGAGGGAAGCCGTCGGCGCAACTGTCTTCATCCAGGCATCGAGTGCCGCTTTTTCTTTTGATATGCCGCGCGGCCAGAGGCGGTCGACCAGCACACGTTTGCCGTCCCCGCCGGGCTCTTCATAAATTCGTTTTATCCGGTACATCTGGCAATCCCCCTTTCAATGCCTTGCCCGGTCCTGTAACTTTCTTCATTGTTTTCCCCGCTTTTTCTGGTATCATAGGGTTGATACCAATTCTGGACAGATGAGGAAATTTTTATGAGAATACGTGACTGGGATCAAAATTTAAAAGTCCGCCTGCTTGGGGAATCCTTGATGAATATCACCTTTTGGATGTTTTTCCCCTTTCTGACCATTTATTTCACCGAGGCGTTTGGGGCCGGGCTTGCGGGTGTCCTGCTGATTGCCTCACAAGTTTTTTCCGTCATTGCCAATTTGCTCGGAGGATACTACGCCGACCGCTTTGGCAGAAAGAAAATGATGGTCGTGGCCTCAATCGGGCAGGGCGTGTCTTTTTTCATTTTCGGATTTGCCAATTCGCCATGGTTCCATTCCGCCGTGACAGCTTTTATTTGCTTTACGGCTGCCGGCGTTTTCGGTTCTTTTTATTATCCGGCAAGCCAGGCAATGATTGCCGATGTTGTGGATGAGAAAAACCGGAGTCATGTGTTTGCCGTTTTTTATACATCTATGAACATTTCCGTCGTCATCGGCCCGGCAATCGGCGGGATATTTTTTGCGGATTACCGTTTTGAACTGCTTGTTTTTGCCGCTCTTTCCTGTTTTCTGCTTGGCGCACTGCTCGTCAAATATACGCGCGAAACAGCACCGCTTTGGGCAGGCGGGCAGCAGCGCGTCCGTAAAAAATGGTACAGTACGCTGATGGAACAGGCCAAGAGCTACCAGGTGATTGTCAAAGATAAAATATTTATGTTGTTTATTTTTGCCGGAATCCTGATTTCCCAAACGTATATGCAGCTTGATTTAATTTTGCCGGTATTTACGAAGCAGGCCATTCCTGAAGCAGATTTGCTCCATCTGCTCCACTTTACCGGCGAGCAGCTGTACGGTTTTATTTTATCCGAAAACGGGCTGATTGTCGCGCTTTTTTCAGTAGCGGCGACGAAATGGGTGACGAGGTACCGGGAGCGGAATGTGTTTGTCCTCTCCTCCCTCCTGTATGCCGTTTCGATTTATTTGTTCGGCGTCTGGATTTCAAGCATCGGCTTTATTTTCTCGATTCTTTTGTTCTCGCTTGGCGAACTGATTGTGACCGGAATCCAGCAGGACTTTGTTTCGAAGCTTTCCCCTCCTGAAATGCGCGCGCAATATTTTGCCGCCGCAAGCTTGCGCAATACAATCGGGCGCACGATTGCCCCTGTTTCCATCCCGCTTGCCGGTTGGATCGGCTATAAATGGACGTTTTCCATCCTGGCCGTGCTTGCGGTAATGAGCGCGGGGATGTATGTGCTGATGTTCCGACAGTATGAAAAGAAACGCCTGTCTGCTTGAAAACGGCATGATCGATGCACAATAGGCTAAAAAAGTCTGTCTGTTTAAACGGGCAGACTTTTTTTCATGAACAGCAGTGTTTTGATCCATACTAGTCTTAGAAAAGTTTGCGGGCTTTTCCCGGTGGTAAATAGACTCTAAAACGATTGAACCCATCTTTTTTAAAGAAAGAAGTGGTGAATATGCTGACAAAAGAACAACTGGCGCATTTCCGTTCCATTTTAACCGCGCAGCTGAAGGAATTTGAAGAAGAATTCGGGGAAAACGGCCATTTCCAAACGGGAACGGCACCTCCTTACGATTCTGTCGGGGAACTGTCCAGTTACGATAATCATCCCGCCGATACCGGTACTGAACTGTTTGAGCGTGAAAAAGATATTGCCTTAAATGACCATGCTGAATATGAAATCGAAAAAATCAAAGCGGCCCTCAAAGCCATTGAGGACGGCACTTACGGAAGATGCAAAGAATGCGGCAATGAGATCCCGCTTGAGCGGCTTGAAACCCTTCCGTCCACGCTGTACTGCAAAGAGCACACCCCGGACCGGACCATTCCAAGACACCGCCCGGTTGAAGAAGACGTGCTGAATCCACCGTGGGGAAAATTCGTTTTTGATGGAGGCAAAGATGGATCGGTCGCTTTTGACGCGGAAGACGCCTGGCAGGCTGTCGCAAAATGGGGCACATCCGAGTCCCCTTCCGATTTTGAAACCCCGCCGGACAGTTACAATGATATGTATACGGAATCGGATGACCATGACGGCTATGTGGAAGATTTCGAAAACTTTTCCGGCAATGACATCAACGGGAAAAACGTGGAAATCTATCCAAATGAGGAATACAAAGAATACGAAGAAGAATTGGATGAAACCTGTACGATGACGCCGTTCGGGGATCTGCCCCGAAACGAAAAAGATCCTTATGTGGAAGACGAGAAAAAAAAGAAATGAGCATGCAAAAATCAGGTTAAGGTGCCGGGCCTGATTTTTCTTTTGAAAAAATTCCGGATGAAAGCCTTTTTTCGTTCGTATATGCCGACTGATTTTGCTATAATTTTTATATGGTAAAAGGAAATTTGAATCGCGTTTGACAGCGCCGACATATTGGAGTGAGACTTTTGGAAGACAGACCGAAGAAATACATGCGGGAAACCCGGACAGTAAAGACCAGTTATGTTTTTCCGCCGGACACAAACCATCTTGGCACACTGTTCGGAGGAAAGCTGATGGCGTATATTGATGATACTGCATCGATCGCCGCGGCCAAATTGGCAAGATGCACCGTTGTCACGGCTTCGACCGACTCCGTTGATTTTATCGCACCGATCCGCGTCGGAAACGTCGTTACAGTAGAAGCCATGGTCAGCCGGACAGGGCGGACATCGATGGAAGTATTTGTAAAGGTCAGTGCGGAAGATTTGAAAACAGAAGAGACAAAAATTGCCGCCATTTCTTTTTTGACCTTTGTCGCACTGGATGAGGATGGAAAACCTACACCGGTGCCGGAAATCATCCCGGAAACCGATGAGGAACGATGGTTAAACCAAACGGCCATCCAGCGCGCCGAACAGCGGGTGCTGCGAAAACAACAAAGTGAAGAATTGGCACGCTATTTGTCAAAAATGCCGCTGTGATTCTTGTTTAGAAAAAATTCCTTTTGAAACAAAAAGGAATTTTTTCCTGTCCTCCATTGTGAATAAAATTACAAAAAGATTAAATTTGGGGTGCCGGCTGAAGCTGTTTTTCGCATATTTTATGGACTTGCCGCGATCATATTTTTGTAACATAAGAGAATGGAAGAAAATGTAACCTTTCAGAACGAACAAAAAAAGCTATACTAAATGGGAGAGACTACAGTTAATCCGAGCGAAAAGACGATGAAGGTTAGGTGACATGCATGTTTTCAGGGAATGAAATTGGGATCGATCTAGGAACTGCAAATGTTTTAGTATATTCGAAAAAAGAAGGCGTTATTTTAGACGAGCCGTCCGTTGTGGCGATTGACCATTCGACAAGGCAGGTGCTCGCTTTCGGGCAGGAAGCCAAAGCGATGATCGGAAAAACACCTGAAAAAATTACTGTCATCCGCCCTTTAAAAGGCGGGGTAATCGCTGATTTCGATATGACAACAGAAATGCTGAAACAAATTATGAAAAAAATCAATCAGCAAAGCGGCATCTCGATCCGCAAACCGAACGTCGTAGTATGCGTCCCATCAGGCGCAACATCGGTTGAACGGCGGGCCATTGAAGATGTCGTCAAAAACAGTGGGGCAAAAACCGTCCATTTGATTGAAGAACCGGTTGCTGCCGCTATTGGTGCCGATCTTCCCGTGGACGAGCCGATCGCCAACGTGATTGTCGATATCGGCGGCGGCACTACGGAAGTCGCCATTATTTCCTTCGGCGGCGTCGTGACGTATAACACGATCCGCATCGGCGGCGATAAAATGGACGATGATATTATGCAGCATGTCAGAAAAACGTATAATCTGCTGATCGGCGAGCGGACAGCGGAAAAAATTAAAATGGAAATCGGGCATGCCCTTGTCGACCATCCGGAACAAACGCTGGATGTCCGCGGGCGCGATCTCGTGACAGGGCTGCCGCGAACCATCACCTTAAGTTCGTTGGAAATTCAGGCTTCGCTCCGCGATTCTCTGCTCCAAATTTTGGAAACGGTCCGGGCTACACTGGAAGACTGCCCGGCAGAGTTAAGCGGCGATATTGTGGACCGCGGGATTGTTTTAACAGGGGGAGGCGCCCTCCTTCAAGGCATGCAGGAATGGCTGAGCAATGAAATTTCCGTGCCTGTCCATCTCGCGCCAAACCCGCTGCAATCCGTCGTAGTCGGCGCAGGCCGCTCCCTCCAGTTCATCCATAAAATGACTGCGGGGGCCGGAAAATAACCGGACACATTTGTTTTTCTAAAGAAACGGCGTGCTTTTGCCTTTTAATTTGGCAGAAACACGCCGTTTTTTCACCCTTTTGTGCTTTGTTCCAAAGCTGCCGGTTCCGGTTCAGCTGTTTGTTGCAGTTTGATCCCGGAAAGGCCTTCCAGCATTTCCCGGACATCAATGCCGCTTGACGCTTTCAAAGTTTCCTGTAAGGTCGACATCAAATCGGTTGCATAGCCGGTGATCTTATTTGCACCGCCGTTTGCGCCGCTTCCGGTATCGACAACGGTGATTTGGTCAATATTGGAAAGCGGGGCCGCTACTTGTTTCGCATATTCAGGCAGCACTTTCAAAATCATATCGAGCACAGCCGCCTGGCCGAACTGTTCGTATGCTTCCGCAATTTTTCGTTTTGTTTCCGCTTCGGCCAGCCCTTTGAGACGGATGACTTCGGCTTCCGATTCCCCTTGGGCGCGCTGGGCATCGGCTTTAGCCGTACCATCAATGCGGACGCGTTCCCCTTCCGCTTTCGCCATCGCTTCCACCCGGTATTTGTGGGCGTCGGCTTCTGCCATTTGTTTCGTTTTTTCTGCAACGGCGGCCTGCTCAACCGAATAACGGTCTGCATCCGCTTTTTTCTTGACTTCGGAGTCGTATTGTCGTTCACGCCGCAAAATTTCTTTTTCTTCGAGCTCGATTTGTTTTTGCCGCTCGATGATCTTGATTTCCATTTCCTGTGCGGTGACTTCCTGTTTCGACCGGGCCGTTTCCAAATCGTATGCCTGGTCGGCTTTTGCCCTTGCGATATCCTGTTCGCGGCGGAACTCGGCAATTTTCAACTGGTTGAACTTCTCGGCTTCCGCAATTTCCGTTGCCCGTTCCAGTTCTGCACGTTTTGCTTCTTTTAATGCTTCCGCTTTCCGGATTCTCGTTTCTTTTTCGGCTTCTGCCGTGGCAATATCCGCATCGCGTTTGACCTGTGCAATTCGCGGTTTCCCGAGCGCATCAAGGTAGCCGTTTTTATCCTTCACTTCTTTAATCGTAAACGACACGATGATAAGCCCCATTTTTGCCAGATCCTGTGAGGCAACGCGCTGGACTTCCTGTGAAAACTTATCACGGTTTTTATAAATTTCTTCAACCGTCATCGAACCGAGAATCGAGCGCAAATGGCCTTCCAGCACTTCCCGCGCTTCATTTTCGCGATCCTCTTTTGATTTCCCGAGAAATTGTTCGGCCGCTGTCGCAATTTCGCCGATCGACCCGCCGATTTTAATAATGGCAATTCCGTCTGCCATTACCGGGACGCCTTGTTCGGTGTAGACTTCCGGGGTGGTCACTTCCAGCTTGCTCGATAATAAGCTGAGCGGTTTTGCCTGCTGGAATACCGGAAACACAAATGTACCGCCGCCACGAATAATTTTAATTTTATTTCCGGCTTCGTCGACATGGACATTTCTACCGCCAAGAAAACTCCCTGTTACAATCAATGCTTCATCCGGCCCTGCTGTACGATATTTTGTAATAAAAACGCCGATAAGGGCAATCACCAAAAATACAACAACACCGATGACAATCCAAATTCCGCTCGCAAACATGCGGATCCCTCCTTATAATTGTCTAAAGTTTTCAATTTTCAAACGATAATTCTCATAGGGCACAACATATAACACGCCATTTTTCACTTCAATCACCAACACCTGCGTCCCTTCTTTAATTTCCTCATCCTGTATGCTGGCTGCCGGCTTGGAGATCGTTCCTGTTTTGCTGTCAATCACCACTTCACCAAAACCGGCTTTCGGAATCGAAAGAATCGTTTTCCCGACCCTTCCTTTCAGGGATTCTTCCGTATAAGCAAGCGATTCCTCAGCCGAAGACAGCGGGACAAGCACAAACACATTGAGCAGGATATCAAGAATCACCGCGATCACAGCAGAAATGGCCATGATCAGCAGGTGGGAAAGCGGTGTCACCTTTTCCAAAATATACCCGCCTGCCGAGAAAAAAGTAAAAAATGCCAAAATCAGGGCTGGATGGATAAAATGGATGGCGTCTGCAATTCCGCCGAGCAAGTCATTGAACAACAGGTAAAGCACCGTCAGGCATCCCGCGACAATCAGCAAAGCCAAATACGCCATCTCTATCGGCACACCGAACACTTCCATAAACATTCCACCCCTTCCTTGATTGGGATTTTCTTTCAGATGATGCCGGCCATAATTGCTTACTAATCATTACGTTTAAAAATGGTTTAAGTTTCGTAAAAGAGGAAATTTTTTTAAACTGTGGAGCTGCCGCTGCGGATTCGCACGATGGTGATGTTTTACAGCAGGCAAAAGTATGGTGAACATTCCAGACCAGGCGGCAGGAAACAGAGCGGCAATATTCCGCCATTGATACCGTTACAAAAAGCCTGCTCCCCCATGAGAGCAGGCTGACTTTTTACCTTAGCGCGTTTTCCAGATCTTCCAACAAATCTTCGACGTCTTCAATGCCGACTGAGATGCGGATAAGCCCGTCTTCGATGCCAAGTTCGAGACGGCGTTCACGCGGAATGGATGCATGCGTCATAAGCGGCGGGAGCGAGATCAGGCTTTCCACCGCGCCGAGGCTTTCTGCCAAAGTAAAGTAACGCGTTTTTTTCAATATTTCAAGGGCTTTTTCCTGGGATGCCACTGTAAAAGAGGCCATGCCGCCGAATCCACCGGCCTGGGAACTGTGCACTTTATGCCCGGGATGATGTATAAGCCCCGGATAGTATACCTTTTCAACGGCAGGATGTGCGGCAAGAAAATCAACAATTTGCTTTGTGTTGGATTCAATTTCTTCCATGCGTATGCCGAGTGTTTTAATGCCGCGGATCAACAGCCAGCTGTCCTGCGGCCCGAGAATGCCGCCGGTTGAGTTTTGGATAAAATGCAAGTCTTCTGCAAGCGCCTCGTTCCGCACGGCAACAAGGCCTGCGACCACATCGCTGTGCCCGCCGAGATACTTCGTCGCGCTGTGCACGACGATATCCGCCCCTAAAGTGAGCGGATTTTGCCAATACGGGGTGCTGAATGTGTTGTCCACGATAAATGTCAGGCCGTTTTCACGGGCCACACCGGCAATGGCCCGCAAGTCTGTTATTTTCAGCAGCGGGTTCGTCGGCGTCTCCACGTAGATGGCTTTTGTATTCGGGCGGATCGAGGCACGGACCGTATCCAGATCGCTCGTGTCCACAAAAGTCACATCGATATGGAAACGGTTCATCACTTTTGTTAAAACGCGGAAAGTCCCGCCGTATACATCATCGGTTGCCAAAATATGGTCGCCGGCTGAAAACAGCTGGATCACCGCTGTAATCGCGGCCATCCCGGATGCAAATGCAAAACCGTGTGTGCCTTCTTCGATATCTGCAATCAGTTTTTCTAACGCTTCACGCGTCGGATTGCCGGTGCGTGCGTATTCATATTTAAAATGGCCGACACCGTCCTGCTTGAATGTGCTCGCATGATGGACGGGCACTGAAACTGCGCCTGTAAATGGATCACGGCTGATGCCTGCATGAATGAATTTTGTTTTTTTACGCATGACACAAACTCCTTCTCATCAAGAATAAATGCTGCAGCTGAGATACCGTTCGCTGCTGTCCGGAAAAATGGTGACAATATGCGTGCCCGGTTTTGCCTGCTTTGCTTCGCGCAGGCTCGCCTCCAGCGCAGCACCTGAGGAACTGCCGATCAAAAGGCCTTCAAGCCGGGCCGCTTCCGCAAGCCGTTTAAAAGCCGCATCGTCCGGAATCGTATGGATGGCATCAAAAAATGTGCGGTCCATAAAAGGCGGCAAAAATTCCATGCCGATCCCTTCCGTACGGTGGCTGCGCGGCTCGCCCCCGTTTAAAATCGAGCCTTCTGGTTCCACTATGGCCGCCTTCAAGGCCGGATTTTTCTCTTTTAAATAGCGGGCTGTCCCCATAAACGTTCCCCCGGAACCGGCGCCTGCGACAAAAACATCGACATGCCCATCAAGTGCTTCCCAAATTTCAGGCCCAAGCGTCTTATAATACGTTTCCGGATTGGACGGGTTTTCAAACTGTCCCGGGAAATACGCATTTGGTGTTTCAGCAGTTAGTTGTTTTGCTTCCGCAATCGCGCCTTCCATGCCAAGCGCGGTCGGCGTGTTCACAACTTCAGCCCCGAGCGCCCGCATCAGCGTCTGTTTCTCCACGCTGAATTTTTCCGGCACAACAAAAACAGCATGCACGCCGTAACGGATCGCAGCAAGCGCAAGCCCGATGCCCGTGTTGCCGGCCGTCGGTTCTATGATCGTCCCGCCGCGTTTCAGCCTGCCTTCCTGAAACGCGCGCTCTATTAAATAAGCGCCGAGCCGGTCTTTCACGCTGCCGCCCGGGTTAAAATATTCCAGCTTTGCAAACAGGCGCACGCCTTTTGGCAGATCAAATGCGGTTAATTCAACCAATGGCGTGTTGCCGATCAGTTCGTGTACGCTTTTCGCAACCTTCATTTCACTCGTCTCCTGTTATCAGGCAAATACTTGTGTCCACTCATCGCGTTTTGCTAGCATTTTCCGGGCAATTTCTTTTGCGCCTTCCAAAGAATGGCTTGCCGCCCAGCCGCACTGCGTTTCATTGCAGGCCGGCACTTCCGTGGCATTCAATACATCGCTTAATGTTTTTTCAATGATGCCAAGCACCTCGTTATCATCATCCAAATTGATAACGGAAAAATAAAAACCGGTCTGGCAACCCATTGGACTGATGTCGACAATTTTATCCGTGTAATTGCGGGCGAATTCCGCCATCATATGCTCGAGCGAGTGGAGCCCCGGCATATCCATATGTTCCTTGTTTGGCTGGCAAAAACGGATATCGTATTTGCGGATGACATCGCCGTGAATCCCTTCTTTTATTCCTGCAAGGCGGACATATGGCGCTTTGACTTTTGTATGGTCCAAATTAAAGCTTTCTACGTTCATTTTTTTCATCTCTGTCATGATGATCATGCTCCTTTCATTTTTGCATCCATTAGCCACACAAACCGGTTCATCTTCCGGAAAGAGACATCAAAACCATTTTCCTCAAAGATGGAAGATAAAACGGGAATGGTGGTGTAATATTCCGTTTCAAGATCTTCCGCAAGCCGGCAGAATCCTCTCTCTTTGGCTTCCCTGATCATCTCCTGTTTTGCTTCTTCCGTCTCAAAAACCGTATCGGCGAACACGATTTTGCCGCCCGCCTTTAACCGGGTGCGGAAAAGGGAAATGGCGGCCCTTTTTTCTTCGTTTGTCAAATGGTGGAACGCATAAGTGCTGGCAAATGTATCCGCCTTTTCCTGCACATGAAAATTCAAAAAATCCCCGTCTATTATTTTAACATCCGGATGCTTTTTTTGAGCGATTTTTCTCATATTGGCAGAAGGTTCTATCCCGATTATCTTCATCCCTTTCTCCAAAAGCTTGCCCGTCAAATTGCCTGTTCCCGGGCCGAATTCAACAACAAAACCGGTTGCCCGGTCTCTGACGGCATCCAAAATTTTATCGTATTGATAGAATACTTCTTCGTATTCGGCATCATGTCCGGTAACGGTTTGATCATAGGAGCGGGACCATTCATCGAACAGCGCATCAAACTCCCTTCCCAATCAAATCCCCCATTTCCCATAAAATAACTCTGAATTAAATGTAGCACGCCCCTTGTTTTTTCGCAAACAAAAATGTGAAGGATTTATTCCCATTTTTAACGTGTATACTTTTATTTCCTGCCATTGTATTTTAAAATATGCTTAAAGGAGTGAGATGTGATGACATTGTTAGATGAAGTACTTGCATTTAACCAGGAATTTGTGGAGAAAAAAGCGTATGAGCCTTACCTGACTTCCAAATTCCCCGACAAACGGATGGTGATTTTCACATGTATGGACACGAGGATCATTGAATTGTTACATAAAGCAATGAATATTCAAAACGGAGACGCGAAAATCGTAAAAAATGCAGGCGCCATTTTAACGAGCCCGTTCGACAGCACGATGCGGAGCCTGCTTGTCGCCATCTATCAGCTGAAGGCGGATGAAGTGTTTGTGATCGGCCACTATGACTGCGGCATGACCGGGTTAAAAGGCGAAACCGTCCTTGAAAATATGAAAAAACGCGGAGTTGAAGAAAATGCGATTGAAACACTCGTTCATGCGGGGATTGACCTCGACGAATGGCTGAGCGGTTTCGAAAAGGTCGAAAGCAGCGTGAAAAAGAGTGTCGGCATCATTAAAAACCACCCGCTGATGGACAAAAAAGTGCCGGTCCACGGGCTTGTCATTGACCCGGAAACCGGGAAGCTTGATCTGATCGTAAACGGCTACGAAAATTAAAACCGGTTTAATCCGGGCGTACGGGGTTCTCCTCTTTTTTTTAACCGAAACTTCATGAAATGATGATGTTGCTTTCATTGTTTTTTAGGGTCACTGGTTTACAATCAATCATGTAGCGAGGACAGCAGAGCAGGAAGCATGCTGGACAAATACCCACTGTTTTACCCCCTCTTTTTATGTCGGCCTGTGTGCCGTCTTTTTTTTGAGCAAAAATTTAAGGGAATTTTAAGAGTGGAGATCGGATAATAGCGTGTAGGAAAAATTATTATGAAACAGCTCCACCGCAAGCACGGGACCAGGTGTCAATCAGCAGTGAAGCCTACGAGCGGTATAACTGGCCATTTGCAGATTCAGGCACCGGTAATGCGTTTGGGGTTTTATGGCGGCAGACAGGATGGCGGAGGGCGATTAAAAGCACAAACCCGTTGCCGCTCTTCCCAATAACCCGAGCCCCGGACTTGACCAGCGGCAAAGCCTATGAACAGAATAACCGGCCATTTGCAGATTCAGGCACCGGTGATCCGGTGACCACCATATGGCTTTTACGGCGGAGGATGAATGGGGCTTCAGATGAAAAAAACGGGTAAAGGCCGCTTGTACGGCTACTTTACCCGTAATCTTTCCCCCACACGGATGGTATAATCATCATCCAGATTATTCCATTTTTTAATTTCTTTGATGGTTGAGCCGTATGCTTTGCTTAAAGCGTATACGGTATCCCCCTTAACGACTTTGTGATACGTTGCACCGCTTTTCTTTTTGAGCCCGAAAGCTTTTGCCAGCCCATTGACATGCCCCTGCGCCACATCCTCAATCCAGCTGCTTTGCTTCATTTTTTTCGCATCACTTGCCGTGTCAATAAAGCCGTTTTCAGTAAGGAGCGCAGGCATGATTGATTCCCTGAGCACATGAAAATCGGCCGTTTTTCTGCCCCTGTCTTTTAAATCATTCAGCTTCAGCACTTCCTGGTGGATGGTTTTCTGGTAGGTTTCTGTCGTGATGCCGGCTTCGGGATAAATATAGCTCTCAAAACCCGTTCCATTTCCTGAATTGATATGAATGGAAAGAAAAAAAGTGGCGCCCCAGCTGTTGGCGGCATCCGTCCGTTCTTTCAATGACACAAATTTGTCCGTCGTCCGCGACATTTTCACTGAAACATTTCGGTAATGGTTTGTTAGAATGTCGTGAATCTGTTTGGCAATCGCCAAAGTGATGTCTTTTTCCTCCATCCCGTTTCCCACAGCACCTGGGTCTTTTCCGCCATGCCCCGGATCAAGAAACAGTTTAAACAAATGCTTCACCCCTTTTCAATCATGCTCAATTTCTACATATCTTTTTTAAAGAGAAACGGTTACTTTCCCGCCCTGTTTTTTTTGCACAAATGGAAACCATCCGTTTTGCCGGCAGCAGGGAAAATTCCCCAATAACCTGGCAAAGCTAAGTGGGACAGATGCAAATGACAAGGGGTCGGATTATCGCATGGAAAATGAAGAACCTGGCCTGTTGCCTCGCACAATTGAACCTATCTTTACAATATCATATGTAAAGCATGTTTCATGTGTGACAGTATTGTCCGCCTGGATTCCGCCTGGATTTCTCCGCAATCGTTTTACGGAAAAGTTTATGTACTTGCTTCTTTTAGCGTTTTGCCAATTGAATTGCGGGAAGAACCATGTGTTTTGCTAAAAAGCAGGGGTATTGACACAAAACGGCAGATTCACTATAATATTTAAGGTGACTAGAACGGATATTATAAAGTTACGGCTCCGTAGCTCAGTGGATAGAGCGTCGGTTTCCTAAACCGTGCGTCGGAGGTTCGAGTCCTCTCGGGGCCGCTAAAAGAAGCGCCCGCAAGCCTTTAATAATAAGGGGTTGCGGGCGTTTTGCATTTTTTTCGTGCAAAATGAGTGCATCATTACTTTTCCCTTAAAAAAGTGCGGAGCGGAGGAAAATGAACAAAATTCAATGAATCAGTCCGAGCCGCATTGCTTTTACGGCGGCTTCCGTCCGGTTTCTGGCGTGAAGGCGTTTCATCAGGCTTGAGACATAATCCCGGACCGTATACTCGCTCAAATGCAGCATTTCCGCTGCTTCCGTCGTCGAGGCCCCGTCCGCCAAGAGCTGCAGAATATGGATTTCCCGGGCGGACAACTGGACAAGTTCCGGCTGCTTTTCGTCCCACTGGTTCGCTTTTAAAAACTTGGCCAGCAGTTCACCTGCGCTCTGGCCGAACTTCAACAGCGCTGTAAATGTGCTGCTGTCCACTTCAAAAAACTTTCCAGGCCCCTGGTCCAAAATGGCACCGCCAATTAACACCCCTTCTGACGGCACATAAATCGGGGCGACCACGACCGATTCCAGCTCAAACTCCTTCACATACTGCATCGGAAACTCTTCTGAAGCTTTTGGGATATACAGCGGCTGGAAATGCTGTACCATATTCACCTGCTGCCCCTTTCCTAGCAATATTTTAGAAATGGACGGAAAGCGGTCGATCGTCTCCTTTATATTCCGAATTGCCGTATTGTTAAAATGGTAGCCGAACAGGCCGAATCCCGCCGCATCGCTTTGCGAATAACGGAACAGGGCACAGCGCTCGAACGGCAAATATTGTGCGTAACCGAAAGCGATGTTTTGGATCGCTTCATTTAAATCCTGGGAGCGCATAATCCATTCGTTAAACAAAATGACTGCGTCTTTCCACTGGTCGCCCGCATATACCTTTCCGTTCCGTTCCTCCTCCATCTGCAACAAATGCATCGCATATGTCAAAAACGGGATAGTGGCCGAAACATCCTGGTCGCTCATACAAAAAATCAACGTCTCATTTTTCCACGGCACCGGAAACACATCCCGCCTTTCATCCGGTTTCCGCCGCGGCGTCCGCTTCAGCAGCGCTTCCGACAGCCAGAACCATGAAGGATCCACCCGTTCAAAAAGCCCGCTGTCAATCGCGTTCTCCTCCATCCCGATCACTTTCTTCAGCCGGTATCCCCCGTCCACATGGCTGACCCTTGCAATCCACTCAATCCGGAGCTGTTCGGATTTGGTGAGCTGCTCACAAAATGAATCCATATGAAAAGTTTCCTGTTTGGAAATGAGCAGCATTTCTTCACAAATTTTTGAAAACAGGTACTGGACGGAAGGATGCAAGTGAAAAGACCGGGTCGTGCTTTCTTTTATGGCTTTATGAACAGAATTTTCAATTAGGGTTAAAATAAAAATGAGAACATGCGGTTCCAGCGGGCGGCGGAATTCCTTCACCCATTGCGACCGGATATCGTCAATCAGCGTTTCAACCGATTGCTGGCCGGAACGGAAAAAGGCGACAAAACAATTGAAAGCGAATTCAAAAGCATCCGCGCTGCCTTTATGTGTTTCTCTCAAATACTGCAAAATTTCCGTGCATTCCGCAATAATTTGCTGCTGGTGCGACCGCAAAAGATCTACCCCGTGTTTCATGACCATGTTCATATGCGTATTTAATGACAGCGACACCTTTCTCCCTCCTTCGTCTAAACCCCCTTGCCAGTGTTTTTTCCTATAATATTATCATAATCGGGCCGGGTTTTCGCGTTAAAAATCAAACCGGTTTTCCGATACGATATTTGTAGGCCATAAGCCGTTGAATTCCCTACAATAATAGGAATATATTTTTTTGTCTAAAATGAATAAAATAAAGAAAAATGTAAGCGATACCATTCGGAGAGGAGGAACTTTTCCCACCAAAACATTTTGCATGCCATCTTTTTTAAATGATCAAGTATTAAAGGGGAGGATTGTTACATGAACGAAGGGGCATTAGTCTTACAAGGGAGAACTTCAAAAAAATGGTTTTTTACCGCTCTGCTTTCAGGCCTTATTTTTCTGGGGGGACTTTTAGCGGTACTCGGTATTAACGGGGTTGCCGTTGCAGCAACTGTCGGCGGCATCGGCAAATTCAATGTTTCATTCAAGGAAATGCAAGGTACCGGGTTTAAATTATACGGGAGTTTATATGGGGACCCTTCCAAAGGGCAGGACCATGTCAAGCCGGTCTTTGTCAATGAAATTGATAAAGTGACGATTCAAGACTTGGTTATTAAAAAAGATGTTAAGATTCCAGTTCTCGGCGAGTACCAGGTAAGAATTACGGCAGGCGACGGAAGCACACCTGTACACCTTGACGGGGTAATTCAAAAAGCTGCGCTTGTCCAGGGGGATGCAGTCTTCACCAATATGAATATTTCAGAAAATTATGTCACTTCCGATGACCCTCAAGCTGCTTCAAAGGCATTTACACAAGGGGCAGATACTTTAACGATCAAAGACGGCAGCCTGGATACACATTATCTTTTCCAAAAAGTCGCAAATCTGCCGAACCTCAAAGTGCAGTTTGTCAAAAAATAGGCTTTTCCTCAAGGAGTGATCATAATGGGCAAGTTCCATATGTTTCGCATGAATTTTAGAAACTGGAGAAGAAGTCGGCCATTCTGGGGGGCAACGTTTACGTTGCTCTCCGGGATGATCATTTTATATGTGCCTGTCCAACTTCTTGAAATTGCAGCCGCGCCCGGTAGCATGGTGTCGATCGGCCTTATTTTCGGCGGCTTGATTTTTCTGATCGGCGGAATGGGTTATTTTTTCCCGAAGTTTAATATGGTGTTCGGCATTTTGGCCATTTTCCTGTCTGTCCTTTCCATCATGGGGGCGATGGGCGGATTTTTCATTGGAACCCTGCTCGGTATCATCGGCGGGTCTTTATCTGTTTCATGGCGGGTAATCAGGCAGGAGGAAGTGCCGGCTAGTGTTGGGCCGATGGAAGAAATTGCCGCAGGGAGTGCAGAAGAAAGATAAAGACTATACACAGAAATGGTGAGGCAAGTGAAGAAAACAAAATCTTTCCTATTGACAGCCGCATTTATTGCATTTAATTTTTGCTTTTTTACAAACATTTCAGTGGCTGAATCCCCCGCAACAGACGGCTTCATCATTGAAGCAGACCGCGTGGAAGGCGTGATGCTTCCGCCCGGGATTACAGCAGGCGATACAGCAACGAAACAAAATCAGGTCATGCTCCGCCTGCAGTATGCGGATGTTACCATCTACGGCCTGAAAATCACAAAAGTGCTGCAAACGCCCGGGGGACCGGTGACAATCCATATGAATGCTCCCGGCCCGATCCAATTGAAAAATATGAAGGCCGATGCTACAAAGGTGGACTTTGGCAGCATTTACGTCCCGGAAAAAGCCGGACAGATCGGCATGAAAAACGTCCGCCTTGTTGCCCATCAACAGCTTGCCGACAATGCGGATCTGCCGGGCCTTGACCTTTCGATGGAAACCGGCGCAGCCAATATTGACACTTCCGGTTCCGATGAAGAAACGTTGCGAAAACAGGCCGATCAGCTGACACAACTGCTTAAGGGCGGGACTTCTGATCAAAACAAGGAAGAAAAAAACGGCAAGCCTGTTACGGCTGATAAAGCAAAGGCTGGCACGCAGGATAAAGCGAAAACAGAAACACAGGATACAGAAAAACATCACGATGCGAAAACGGATGGCAAGGTTACGGATCAAAATAAAAATAAAAAACCAGAAAACGCGGATGATACAAAAACAAAGAATGCTGAGGGAACAGAATCGGACAACACTGGCACAAAACCTGCTTCCGGCCAGGAGACGGAAAAGAATGGCACCCCTGCAAAGACTGCTCCCAGCCAGAGCAGCACAGATAAAAATGTTCAACAAAAAGAAGGCAGCAACGCCGGAAATTAGGGGCGCACTGCCTTCTTTGCCATTATTGGAATAATCCCCGGATCGCGTCAAAGATGTTTTGGAAAAAGTCTTTTACGCTTTGCCAAAAATCTTTGTCTCCGGCTGCTTTATTGATCTTATCGCTCAGTTTGTCCGACAAGGAACTCAACTCGCTTTTGACCGAGTCAAAATTGATGTTAAGCTTGCGCATCTGGTCAAATAAATCATACAGCAGCTGGCGGTCGGAATCGCTCAAATTGATGTTTAAATCTTTTAATTTATCATCGACGATTTTTTCAATATCTTCTTTTGTGGCCGGATGCTGGTCCGCAATTTCCTGCTTAATTTCCGTAAGAAGCTGGGTCACTTTTTCATTGCTTAACCCTTCCTTTTTCGCCAGATCCGTCGCAACATTTAATTCCTGGCTGGCCACTTCCGTCCGGTCTGAATCAAGTTTATCCCCGGATTTACTTGAATCGTCGTAAGCTTTATAAATACCGACAAGCGCTGAATGGCCGGTTACTTTGAGCGGAGAAGCCACTTCCACTTCCGCATTTTTAATCCCGGCAGTGAGCAGCGCATTTTTATACATATCCGCTGTCACTTCTGTAATATTCTCCGGTGTGACAATATGCACCTGGACACCGCCGGAATCCGTTCTTGTAATTTTTGCGGATGAGTACATATTCGAATTGCGGTTGCCGTCAGGAATGTAATGGACAAGATCATCACCGGTTACGGTAATCTCTTCCACATTGTTTGCATCGTCCACGCCAAGTTCCTTTTCCACCTCTGCCTTTTGCGAGGCAGAAAGCGCCGCACCGGTTACAACGATCGGTTTCCCGTATTTTTCATCGATCACTGTACTATTATCGCCAGATGCTTTTGCCACCCCGTTCATGCTGAATCCAAGCGCAATCATAGCGATGAACCAAATCAAGCCCAATCTTTTTAGCATTCTTTTTACGCCTCCTTTTTTGAAATGTTGCGGGCTTGCCGCCTGCCATTTCAAAAGATGCCTGCAAATCAGCCCATCGTGATGCATCATTTTTATTATACACGATTGCACCGTCCGTTTTCCCTAAAAATATGATGAGAAAACCCGGGCCTGGTGCGGGGGGATGCAACTGGATTGATTTTTCAGCGGCAGCAAAAGTATCGCCGGTTGCCCCGCTTGCTGGCAAGAGCGAAGAAAACTTGACCCATTCCTTTTATGGCAGCGGTTTCAAAAAGGAAGATTTTATACTAAAATAAAATCAGAAGGTACGACACAACAAGAAAGGTGTTTGAAGATGGGCACACAATTGCAGTCATTCCCGTGTCTTCATAGAATTCAAACGATGTACAGCGAATTTAGCGCAAAAGAACGGAAAATTGCAGACTACATCCTTGAGAACCCGCAGCGTTTGGTCCACAGCACGATCAACCAGGTGGCGGATCAGTTGCTTGTTGCCGATGCGACGGTATTCCGGTTTTGCAAGCGCATCGGTTTCAGCGGATTTCAGGCGTTGAAGATTGCGCTCGCTGCGGAAGCCGCCCGCCCCTGGAAAAATATGGACGAAGCAGTGAAAGATACCGACAATGAAAAAGCGGTTGCCGTAAAAGTGTTTGAATCCAATATCGAGACCTTGCGGGATACGATCCATACATTGAACCAAAAACATTTGCATGGGGCCGTTGAATGGATTTGCCATGCGAAGCATATTGTGTTTTACGGCTGCGGGAGTGCGTCCGTTATTGCCCTTGATGCCCTCGAAAAATTTTTGCAGACGGATTTGGCTGTCACGGCTTATACGGACCCCCATCTGCAGCTGTTGAGCGCGGCAAGATGCACCAAAGAAGATGTGGCGGTTTTCATTTCTCACGCGGGCGCGGACAAAGAGATGCTGAAGTTGCTCCAGGCCGTTCAGAAAACCGGGGCGAAAACGATCGCGATCACGCAATTTGCAAAATCGCCGCTAAGCCAGAAAGCCGATGTCCCTTTATTTACAGTTTCACAAGAAGCAGATTTCCGCTTTTCTTCCTTTTCCGCGCGGATCGTACAGCTTAGCCTCATCGACACCCTGTATGTCAATGTCATGCTGAGATATAAAGATACGAACGAAGAAATTTTACAAAAAGGAAAAGAAACGTACACCGTATGACAGCGCCCCGTTTCCCGGCAAACGGAGCCTGCACGCCCGTTATAATTTTCGCCGCAAATGGTAGAACGCCACGGCTGGAACCCGGTGATGTTAAAATTTGCCCCCTTTTTCCTTCACTTAAATACCCATGCCGCAACAATGGCGGCATGGGCAAATTAGTTTCGGCTATATAAAGTAAACTTGGATCCCAGTACGTTTTTTTGCAGTTCGGCGGTCATCCGGACAATATCCGGATCCGGCCTGACAATGGATTTTGCCTGCTGATTGTGGGTGGCATATACCGGTTTCGCCTCGGATTGCGCCTCCGTCATTTCCCACTTCTCTCCCTTTTTTTCCAAAGTGAGACTGATCACACCGAGATGGCTCCCCCACTTGCCGGGCATCACCGCAGGCACGCCATTGATCGTCCCTTTCCGGATATCGACACCGGGAACGCCTGCAAAAAATTCGCTTGGGAACACCCTGTGCTGATGCCCGAACAGAATGGCATCAATCCCTTTTACCTCGCTTAATAAATATACGGCATCCCCTGTATAAAACGGTTGTTTTGCAGCCGGATCCACACCGCAATGGGCGAGCGCGATGATCAGGTCGGCTCCTTCCGCCTTCATTCTCGGGACAAACCAGGCAGCCGTATGCAGGATGTCCTTTGCTTTGACTTTGCCGCCAAGGCTCGGTTTTTCCCATTCAATGACAGAAGGCGTGACAAACCCAATGACCCCGATTTTCAAATGATGAGAATGCCCGTGCCGGTCTTCCACTTTTTTATTCAAAATCACATAGGGTTTAAAAAATTTTTGGTCATCTGTATCATTTTTTTCGAAATTATAGTATATATTGGCATTCACAAACGGAAACTTCGCTCCGCTGATCGTCTGTTTCAAAAAATCAAGTCCGTAATGAAAATCATGATTGCCCACGGTCGCCGCATCGTAATTTAAATGGTTCATCACACGAATAAACGGGTGAATTTCCCCCTTTTTTAACGGGCGCCGGGCAGCATAAGCAGCCATTTCACTCCCTTCGAGCAAGTCCCCGTCATCAAACAGCATCGTATTTTTTGCCGCTTTCCTCTCCGCTGCAATGAGTGAAGCCGTGAGGGCAAGCCCGTAAGTCTCCGCCTCAGTGCGCGCGGCATAATCATAATTCAGCATATAGCCGTGCAAATCCGATGTCTCCAGCAAACGCAAATCGACAGTGGCCCGTTTCGGCTGAAACCAAAAAGCCGCATCCGCATGTTCCGTCCGGGGAAAAAGAGCGAGGGACAGTACCGCTGCCCACAGCAGCATTTTTTTGCCCATCTTTATCCCTCCAAAAATCAATACATGCTGTGAATAGTTTGTGCTCCGGGGTGCTCATTATTGCAGCCCGGCCGGTAACAATCCTTGGAAACAGAGGCACAATTTTTTCGGGCCCATGCAAAAAGGGGACACTGCCGGTGATCTTTCAACGGACAGAACATTCGCAAACAAAAAAGGCGCCCCGCCCCTGTTCCGGCAGTGCACCTTCTTTAACTTCATAGCTGATTTTAAGATTCCGTTACATATTTGTGATCTTTGGAATCGTGCCCGCCGCCGCTGATTTCAGCAAGGTACGCTTCCCCTTTTTCTTTGTCATATTTTCCTTCCCATTTTGACACAATAATGGTTGCCAGTGTATTCCCAACGACATTGCAGACTGTTCTTGCCATATCCAGAATACGGTCAATCCCGGCAATAAATGCAAGGCCTTCAATCGGAATGCCGACCGTTCCCAGCGTCGCCAAAAGCACGACGAATGAAACCCCCGGAACACCGGCAATGCCTTTTGACGTGACCATCAGCACGAGCACCAGAGAAATTTGCGCACCGATGGACATATGAATCCCATACATTTGCGCAATAAACAGCGCCGCCAGCGACTGGTACAAGGTCGAGCCGTCCAGGTTGAAAGAATATCCGGTCGGAATCACCAGTGTGGTGATCGATTTCGGGCAACCGAATTTTTCCATTTTCTCCATGAGCCTTGGCAGCACCGCTTCTGAGCTTGCAGTGGAATAGGCAAGGATCAATTCGTCTTTCAGGATCTTGAAGAGATTGAAAATATTTACACGGAAAAGCCAGCCAATCAGGCCAAGCACGACAACCACAAAGAAAATAATTGTGCCGTAAACCGTGAAAACAAGCTTGCTCAGCGGGATCAATGACTTGAGGCCGAATTGCGCAACCGTTACGCCAATAAGGCCGAATACACCGATCGGGGCCACTTTCATGACCAAATTGGTGACATAAAACATCGCTTCACTGACACCCTGGAAAAAGCGGAGCACCGGTTTTCCTTTTTCCCCGATGGCTGCCACCCCGATCCCGAACATGACAGAGAAGAAAATGATTGGAAGCATGTTCCCTTGTGAAAGGGATTCAAACAAGTTCGTCGGCACAATATTTAAGATCGTATCGACTATGCCATTGTGCTGCGTCTCTTTCGTTGTTTCCACATAACTGCTGATCGATGTTTTTGCCAGCGAACCCATATCCACCCCTGTACCCGGATGGAACAAGTTTCCGGCCAGCAGCCCGACTACAATTGCAATGGTCGTGACAATTTCAAAATAGATTAATGCTTTCAGGCCGAGCTTTCCAACCTGCTTCATATCTCCTGCACCGGCAACACCGACAATCAGGCTTGAAACGACAATCGGGATCACAATCATTTTAATCAAGCGCAAAAAGAAATCGCCAAACGGCTGGAGAATATGGGCCACGGTGTCATTTCCGTGAAAAATGCCGCCGATCGCAATACCGAGAATCAGGCCGATAAAAATCTGCCAGGCTAAACTCACTCTTTTCATGTAGGTCCCTCCCAGATGCCAATATTTTTTCAAAAAGCGCAGTACGCAAGCTGCATACCGGATTGTTTGTAAAACTCAAATTGCAGATACCACCGGTTTCCGGATTTCCATGTGGAAACCGAATTTGCGGATGAAAAAAAACCACGAAAGAGAGAAATTCCTTCGCAGCATTTTTGCTTAAAAGGCGTGTCCAAAAAACACACGCAGTTCTCTCCAGACGCTTACGAGGTTAGCTGACGGATTAGGGAATAAAGAGTTTCCCTACCTTTCAATGAAAGGTTTCACCCCTGGTGCCCAAAGCACCCGTTGGTTCCCCCGTTTACATAAACATGTAATTGAGCGATGATATGAAGTTTTTAAAAGATAAAAAACAACTCATCCTTCTCCAATGTTTTAGCGTCCTTTGCCATTATATAATATTTTAATATAATATAGCAAATAAATTTTTTTATAGCGAGAGGCCGGACGCATTCGCGTTGCATAGCCGGCATCAATTTGCTGGTCATCCGCGGGAGATAGCATTCCACGCTTCAATTTGCTAAAATAAAACCAGTCGATACTTTGTGAAAAGAGGTACATTATGACACTTTTTTATTTTGTGCGCCATGGCCAGACAGAATGGAACGCCGACCGGAACAGATATTGCGGGAGAAGCGATATCGGTTTGTCTGAGACCGGCGTGCGGCAGGCGAAACTGGCGGCAGGATTTTTAAAGGACATTCCGTTTGATGTGGTTTACGCATCAACATTGGGCCGTGCTGTCCGTACGGCAGAAATTCTCGTGAAGGGGCGGAATTTGGAAATACACCAGGATCCGCGTCTTGTCGAAACGGACTTCGGTGCCTGGGAAGGAGAACGGCAGGAAGACTTTTCCGTAAACTATGCGGATAATTGGGAGGCATGGCTACAAGATCCGGGCGCGACACATGCGGGTTATACGGGGGAAACGGCCGTCCAAGTCTATAACCGTGTCCGTGCCTGTATCAATGAGCTGGTGGAAAAACATCCGGAGGAAACCGTCCTTGTTGTGGCCCACAGCATGGCAATCCGCTTTTTCGTCGCCGGAACACTGGAAGTCCCGTTTAAAAATTACCGGATGATCCCGCAAGACAACACGGGCATTACAATTTACAAAGAGGCACCGGAAAACGCCGGATTTCTGGCCATTAATCTCAATACGCATTTATATGCAATAAAATGAGGGTTAGACATTTTCAGAATAACGATTGCCCATTGCTACAGGAACCCAGCCCATGCCGGTTGAATAACGGAACCGGCATGGGCTGGGTTATTTGAAAATGAACGTAAGCCATGATGCGTTTTTATAATTTGTTTCATCAAAAATCCGGGACAAGATTGGTGCATGAACCCGTAGGAAATGGAAATTTTACAAAGGCATGCAGCTGCCCTGCCTGCTTGAGGGGTTGCGATCTCTGGTCTCGGCAAGAAGACTGGCCGCTTTGCCCGGACTCCTCTTTGCACGCGAAAGCTGGTTCATGGCAAGCCAGAAACGGATTTGTTCATCAACAATGTGGATTAATGATGATGGAATGGCAGGGATCATTGGCCCGCCATTTTTATATGAAAGCGTTTACAATTTGAAAAGGGGTTAAAACCGCACCGTTTTCATGCTAAACTGGAAGGGAGACTGTAAAAATAGAGCCTGGAGACCGTATTACTCTTACTTTGAATTTGGGAACTGCAAGTAAGAATCATGAGAAAATAGGGGGGTATTTTTTGCTGAAGCTCTATTTTCTTCGTGTCTCCGGCTCTTTGTCAACTTTGTACAGACACTCATCAACAAAATAATTTCTATACACTTATATTATACACAATTATTTTGGAAGTCAACCATTTTTTTGATTTTTTTTAAGGAGCAGTAGCGATGGCCGATCACGGGAATGAAAACATGGATAACGTTAAAGCAATATTCGCAGCCCGTTTGAAAAAAGTGCGGGCAGCTCAAGGCTACAGCCAGCCTGAACTTGCGAAAAGGGTCGGGGTAAGCGACCGGAACATTTCGAACTACGAAACTGGATACAGTTTTCCTTCTATTAAGGTGTTATACCGGATTTCGCAAGTGTTAAAAGTATCCATTGATTATCTTTTAGGCCTTACCAACCATGTGGGCCTGAAGACAAATGAAGCGGTCAGTAATCCGGAAAAGAAACTGCTTGAGACGTTGAGCCATGAACCGGATTTATATCAAATGATGCTGAAAGATCCTGAGAAAATGGCAAGCCGGATTTATCAGACTTGGAATTTGATCAGGGAACTGGACGATGAGGATGACAGAAATACATAATCGGGGGCTGCTAAATAAGCAAAAGCCCTGGACCCGGTTCTGGGGACTATAAAAACAAGGGCAATTTCACAAAGAGGGTTTGTCACTGCTGCCTGCACGATCTGCGCCTCTTTTTGGATTTAAAGAAAAAAGAAGGCGGCATCAACCAGTTTTGCGGCTGAGCGAACCAGAGATAAAGCTTTGTCTGGTTCGCTCAGCAAGCCTTCAATGGGAAAAACTTTAAAATCTTTTTTGGGCAGGGCTGCTTGCTTCTGTTTTATTATTCCTGCAGGCGGGACTTGGGCTCTTTTCTTTCTGGCCAGGCAGCTGCATACAAGGCTGCATGGAACAGTAGGAACCGGAATTATTACCGGCAGCACTTCTGGCAGCAAAAAGAGTACGATGCGGTACACCAAACGATGTTTCCCAAAAAAGTGGAAAACGCGGGTCCTCTCCGATTCGCATGCATCAGATACACCCGGTTTAATCATTTATCTTGTGTTTTTGCTCGCTTCCCTTTCCGATTTTTTCTTAACATGGAGAGAGCACAGCAGCCGATTGAAAACAGAACAATAACCAACATCCCCGCCAGTCGTAGCTGTTACCGGCGGAGATGTCGGCTTAGGTGTTGCCGGCAATATAAACCTAAGGTGGACCCCATCGTCAAGACACAAATTTAAAATTTTTGTCTTGACGATGGGGTCCACCTTAGAAAGCGAACGAAGAAAATAAATCAAAGTAATTTAAATACATCCAATGTTAAAGTTCAACTATTGATTTTGGCCTTTTGCGCGGGAAAGAATACGATTTAAATACATCCAATGTTAAAGTTCAACTCTATTTGAAGCCGGCCTGATCCCGAATACAACGGAATTTAAATACATCCAATGTTAAAGTTCAACAAAAGCAGCAAAAGGGGCTACAGTCACTTTTAACGGATTTAAATACATCCAATGTTAAAGTTCAACGAAATTGGAAAAAATCCTTTGGAAAAGAGGTTTTTAATTTAAATACATCCAATGTTAAAGTTCAACAGGTTATATGGCCCATGGTTTTGGGCGGATAAATAATTTAAATACACCTGAATCCGTGACGAAATTTTCATTCAATCTCGAAAAACCCGCATGAAATCTAGTATAATATGGACAGAGTTCCATTTTAACCAATTCCACAATCAGGTGATTTCATGAAAAAGTTTATTATAGAAGCTACGAATGAACGAATTACTGCCCAAGCAGGATTAGCTATTGTAGGAAACCTACTAAATCAGACAAATTTAGATTCAAAGTTAAATGCCTATAAATTACCAAATATTCCTCGTAACCCTGAATATTCAAATGGTGATGTTGCCAAATCTTATATCGGCCTGCTTTGCCAGGGCAAAAGTGATTTTGACAGTATTGAAACCTTCCGTGATGATGCCTTTTTTCAATTTGCTCTGGATATAAAAGGGGCCCCTTCCAGCCCAACTTTAAGGCAGCGCCTTGATCAGGCGGCTTTGACAAAAAAGTGGAAAGAGGTTCTGCTTGAAGAATCGCTGGATTTGATCCGCCGAACCAATGCTAAAATTAGCCCCATTTACGCCAAAGAAAAAGCTTATATTCCGGTTGACATGGATGTTTCACCATTTGACAATTCCAAAACAAAAAAGGAAGGTGTCGAAAGAACCTATAAAGGCTGTGACGGCTATGCCCCCATGTTCGCCTATATCGGACAGGAAGGTTACTGCCTAAATGTTGAAATGCGAAAAGGAAACGTGCATTGCCAAAAAGGGACACCGGATTTTATTAGAGACACCCTTCCGTTTGCCAAAAAACTGACAGACAAACCTTTGCTTTTCAGGCTTGATTCCGGAAACGACAGCCGGGATAACCTCATCATCTTTCTGGAAAACGAGACAGACTTTATTATCAAACGCAATCCTCGCAAAGAAAAAGCGGAGGACTGGCTTGAAATCGCTCAAAAATACGGCATGTGCTGCGAAGAACGAGAAGGAAAGAAAGTCTACCTTGGATCCATCCCCGTAACCTTTCAGGTGAAAGGGGAAGAGCGAACCATCCGGAAAGTGTTCAAAGTGATCGAAAGATCGATCTCAAGGGACGGTCAAATTTTTTTGATACCGGAATATGAATTTGAAACCTACTGGACGACCTTGGATGTTCCGGCTCATGTGGTAGTCTCACTCTATCACGACCATGGTACATGCGAACAGTTCCATAGTGAAATTAAATCAGAGCTGGATTTGGAACGCCTGCCATCCGGAAAATATGAAACGAACGAACTCATTCTTCATTTTGGTATTTTTGCTTACAATTTACTTCGTATGATCGGACAGGAAAGCTTGAAAGAACAGGATACACCTCTTAAAAAGAAAGTGAAAAGAAGAAGAATCCGAACTGTCATACAGAACATGATTACCTTGGCTTCAAAACTTGTTCACCAAGGAAGGCAGTGGAAGCTAAAAATAAGTTCAACCAACAAATGGCTTCCAGTTTTCGGACGCCTCTACTATGCCTTTTTCTAATCAGGCATGAACCAGTACCAATACATTGCCGTAAAACTTGCAAAAAAATGGAAGTGGCAAGTTTATTTGTTGTGCCTGGAAAATCACCTGAACAGCTTTTTCAAAGATTGAAAACAAGAAAACTACTGTTTAACAAATAATCAGTCACTTACCGGAAGGCTGCACAATGAAATCTACCTATTAATGCCGCAAATTAGGTTTTTGTCACGGATTCAGGATACATCCAATGTTAAAGTTCAACGTACAATCCTATTCATGCAGGCGTAGATTCCTGGTGATTTAAATACATCCAATGTTAAAGTTCAACGCATCATGGTGTGTTTTGGAATCATGAAGAGAAATCCATTTAAATACATCCAATGTTAAAGTTCAACATCAAAGGCAAAAAGGATACGAAAAATGAGGAATATTTAAATACATCCAATGTTAAAGTTCAACAATTTTCGGGCAAGCCGCTTAATACGGCGGTGAATATTTAAATACATCCAATGTTAAAGTTCAACCTATCCATCCACGCTTAATCCCACGGTGAATACTAGATTTAAATACATCCAATGTTAAAGTTCAACTGGTTGCTCCTCCACCACAAGCAGGCTCATTTAATGATTTAAATACATCCAATGTTAAAGTTCAACTGAACTTTACCAAAATGGCAAGCATAGCCCGGAACAATTTAAATACATCCAATGTTAAAGTTCAACGCTTGTTCATTTCTGCCAATTGCTCCCGCATCCGTTATTTAAATACATCCAATGTTAAAGTTCAACCTGCATATTCGTCTTTACTTACCTCCACAAATCCATATTTAAATACATCCAATGTTAAAGTTCAACGGATCGCCAAAATAGGGACGCCCGCTGCTATCCAAATTTAAATACATCCAATGTTAAAGTTCAACTCCCAAAAGTACTTTTTTATCTTCTTCCCGCAAAGTAATTTAAATACATCCAATGTTAAAGTTCAACGCGCCGCCTCCGTCCTTATACGTAATCGTAATGTCATTTAAATACATCCAATGTTAAAGTTCAACAGGACGCCCCCCTTTTGAAATCCGAACGATACCGAATTTAAATACATCCAATGTTAAAGTTCAACAGTTAAATTCTTCAACTCTCGGATTGTATTTTTGCATATTTAAATACATCCAATGTTAAAGTTCAACGCGTTGTTTGACTCCGAAGTCGAGCGCATCGTTTAATTTAAATACATCCAATGTTAAAGTTCAACGCCCTGCTCAACGCCTGCGTCAACGATTTGCTTAAATTTAAATACATCCAATGTTAAAGTTCAACTTCCGGTAAGTCAGCGATCATAAACGGGTATGCGCATTTAAATACATCCAATGTTAAAGTTCAACGATAGATTCGTTTTATTTCCGCCTACGTTGCTGTAAATTTAAATACATCCAATGTTAAAGTTCAACAAAAAATGTAGAATCTAGATGGATTTACAAGGATAAATTTAAATACATCCAATGTTAAAGTTCAACAGACACCATATTAGACGGTTAAGGGGGTTGGCATGAATTTAAATACATCCAATGTTAAAGTTCAACAGAATATGACGGCAAAAAAATCTGCTCTATATATATTTAAATACATCCAATGTTAAAGTTCAACAAATCCTCAATAACTTGCGGGTAAAATTCCTGCGCTATTTAAATAAATCCAATGTTAAAGTTCAACAAGACCAAGTTTAGGTAATTTGATTTTATTACCTAATTTAAATACATCCAATGTTAAAGTTCAACGTTTACAGGCTGGACAGGCTTACGCGGTCTGTGCTATTTAAATACATCCAATGTTAAAGTTCAACTCGCTTGAGGAAGACGCATGGGATGTATTTACCATATTTAAATACATCCAATGTTAAAGTTCAACGGAAATATTTCCAGCTGTTACATTTCCAAGATTTGCATTTAAATACATCCAATGTTAAAGTTCAACATCAGCCCATTCCTGATCGTAATTGCCATCCGGATATTTAAATACATCCAATGTTAAAGTTCAACATCACAGGGCAATTGATCGGTGGAGTGCATGGAGCGATTTAAATACATCCAATGTTAAAGTTCAACCCACCCGGCACGTGTTCCGGTAGCTGCCCAGGTGCAATTTAAATACATCCAATGTTAAAGTTCAACCGGTGTGATCCCGCCGATGGTGTCCGTCCCTGTGCAATTTAAATACATCCAATGTTAAAGTTCAACCGACATGTTCCCCATGCTCCCGCCACCCTTAAGCTTATTTAAATACATCCAATGTTAAAGTTCAACTCAAGGTAGGTGTCCGTATGTTTTAGCATTTCCTCTATTTAAATACATCCAATGTTAAAGTTCAACACCATTAACAGGCGCTATAGTCGCAAGGGTACCATCATTTAAATACATCCAATGTTAAAGTTCAACCGAACATTTCGGAGAGATAGCGGAATTTTACCGGCATTTAAATACATCCAATGTTAAAGTTCAACAATCCCTGGAATTAAACATAATTCCGGCCTCATCTAATTTAAATACATCCAATGTTAAAGTTCAACTATGGCGCAACAACGCCAACCAGTCCCCAATCCGGATTTAAATACATCCAATGTTAAAGTTCAACCCCGGATTCGGATGAACCTGCAGGGGATCATATGAAATTTAAATACATCCAATGTTAAAGTTCAACAAAATAACAAAGCGTACATGGTCCGGATTTGTAAATTTAAATACATCCAATGTTAAAGTTCAACCTGTAATCTCGGGACCGATAGATTTTCTAATGTCATATTTAAATACATCCAATGTTAAAGTTCAACGTGGATGGTGAAAGGTTAAGCAGCATTGTTTTCAGATTTAAATACATCCAATGTTAAAGTTCAACACCAGTAGCTGAAACTTTGTCGGCTGTGCTCTGTAGATTTAAATACATCCAATGTTAAAGTTCAACCTCCCGTCTACCACACGGTAAAACCGGGGGACACGGATTTAAATACATCCAATGTTAAAGTTCAACATAGTCGGCAAACAAGCTGATTTGCAAAAGTCGCTATTTAAATACATCCAATGTTAAAGTTCAACGCTTAGTCAAGCCAAAACCGCGGACGGATCTAATATATTTAAATACATCCAATGTTAAAGTTCAACTCATCTATTTATGGGTCTTTGTCGCAGTCTGCTAAATTTAAATACATCCAATGTTAAAGTTCAACAGTTTTCTCCGTTTAAGAGCGGGACTACGTACGTTGATTTAAATACATCCAATGTTAAAGTTCAACGGCGCTGGCGGCGTATGAGTTAGTCAACAATATAAAATTTAAATACATCCAATGTTAAAGTTCAACTGTTTGCTGTCATGCTATCGATCATTGCGTCTTTGAATTTAAATACATCCAATGTTAAAGTTCAACTCTTATTTGCAATTGCTACTGGCGCCCGTTTCAGATTTAAATACATCCAATGTTAAAGTTCAACGCGTCTGCATCTGCTTTAGTGATTCGCGCCGCAATTATTTAAATACATCCAATGTTAAAGTTCAACCATCCGGATTGATTTTCTGCCAGATAAAAGATGATATTTAAATACATCCAATGTTAAAGTTCAACTTCTTTGTAAAGATAAATTGGCAGTTGAGCAACTGAATTTAAATACATCCAATGTTAAAGTTCAACTACAAATTGTTTTACTTTTCCATAGGCATTAGAAATATTTAAATACATCCAATGTTAAAGTTCAACACGGTGGATTTAAATAATCCGACTATGCCGCTGGAATTTAAATACATCCAATGTTAAAGTTCAACGCCGTCGATCAAGATGCCTTCGCTGCTGATGTTGATTATTTAAATACATCCAATGTTAAAGTTCAACTAAACCCGGCCTGCGCAAACTGCGGGCTGTACTCATATTTAAATACATCCAATGTTAAAGTTCAACAGGGTCTATTTCTACGCCTTTTTTAACAGTACAGTCATTTAAATACATCCAATGTTAAAGTTCAACTAAAGCCGGCGGAGCGCAAGGCGTGGATTAAATTTTATTTAAATACATCCAATGTTAAAGTTCAACCCCAGTATTTTCAACACTTACTGCAAGTATACCTCAGCTAGAGACTTTGGTACAAGTGGATTGTTTGTTTTTTCCCAACCGTTATCGTTTTTTTGATATGTCCATCCAAATTCCCTCAGAAGCCTTTTATACCAAGTGATCGCCGGTTGTGCCGTATTTATTCGGTTGGGAAAAAGTGAGTCATAAAAATATCGATTCTCCATCTCCCGGGTTTTTGCCGATTGTTTCTTCATCAAAGTAGAACTCACTTAAAAACTTAACAATAGAAATGAAGTCTTCATCTTTATGAATTACTTTATTAAGCTCTTTTTTAAGAGAAATTAGCTGTGATGGTGTAATAGCACCGCGAAAAACAGATTTTTGATGATGATATAAATATTTTTTACAAATTTTAAAAACCTTTTGTACTCTTCTTTCATTTATATCATAAAATAAAAATACATAGTTAAAATTAAGCGACTTTTTTGCCCCCACTATACCATCTCCTTTGCATTAAAAGGGATAAAGGGTTGATCCTCCAAAATATATTTAATTAATTTATAGGCATCCAACCGTATTGCTGTCTCTAATGTTACTTTTCTTTTAAGGCGCGGATGAAGAATTACACTTGATAACCTTTCTTCCAATGCTTCAATAAACACTTTTCTTCCGGCTTCATTTAATAACGCATAGTTCAAATCTTTGTCAAAATGCTTCCCGACCTGTAACTTCCGGTTATTTACAGTTTCAAAAATTGTTTTAAAAACAATAATTGGCTTAAACACCTCACATAAATCAAGTGACAAAGAAAATCTGCTCTCCCCAGGTTCATGCAAATAACTGATGGTTTGGTTTAAATGCGTACGGTATATCTGTGACAATGTTTTGCTATATAAAATAGTATTTCCAAAAGAAATTAAGGCATTTATCGGATTATCCGGAGGCCTTCGTACACGCTTATTCATTACAAAACTTTCAGGTAAAAACAGGTGAAAAGTACCATAAAAATTCCGCCAAATTTCTCCTTCAATAAATAATATTTGTTTGATTGAAATTTCTTTTTTTAGTAACTTTGGTACTTCTTTTTTAAGCCAATCAAGGTAAGGCTTCAAATCCGTTTTTCCATGCTTATAATAATGATACAAAACATAATGGATATTTTTCGCTATCCCGTTTACAATTGACTTAGCAACATCCAATCTTTTCGTCTCAAATAACTTTGCCTGCATTACTGTTAATTTCCCACTTACGAGCTGCTCTTTCGGATAAAAAGTGCCGGAATACTGTTGATAATAATTAAAAAAATGAACAATGACACCAGCGTTAGATAAAAAATGAAATAGTTTGCTATTCAAAGATATTTCATTTAAACAATAGATTTCTCTTACACTTTCAATAGGAATATAGGTATGGCCCCGTTCATTTTTAAAAACAAGTGAGTTATCTTTCTTTTTAAGCTCTCCCATGCTAAGTAAATATTTTGTAGATTTTCTCATTTCCCCCTCGTCTCCTTAAAACAGACTTGCTTACAAATCAGATTTTAACTTGTCCGTCATTCGTTTCAAATAGCAGAATAATTGACTCTCTTCTATACACTGATGGAAACAGATTTTGAAAGAAAGATTTCCTTCGCTTCCTAAAAATAGCTGTAAATGCCCACTTATAATTCCGCAAGATTTAGGACAATTATTTAGGGCTTGCTGAACGAATCCGATTTTGAGTTTGTCTGCAAACTCTGTCTCAAAATATAGCAGAATTTTTTTGCGAAAATTATTGATTTTATCTTCTCCATACGACGAATTGACTTTCGAGTGCAAGCTTTTCACTGGATATGTTGTAAAATCCTAGTATTTAAATGGTGCCAAAGCTGACAGCAACCTTTCTAAATCCAGGCATTTTACTTATTCAGCAAACCCTACTTATTGAACAAGTCTACACATAACAGTACTCAAAATATGCACATTTCTTGCACTTTTTGTCATTGAGGGGAGCTATTGGATATTCTTGCTCGAGATACGTATTCATATCCTTTAAAATTTTTTCTAGTTGTGTCTCCATCTCTTCATTCAGTTCAACATAAATCACTTTGTGATTTTGTTTATTTTTTTCTTCAAAAGTAATCTTCCCTTGCTTCTCAATCCCCTTATCTTTTAATACTTTAAGATAATAGAGAACCTGCCATCTCACTGCTTCCACATCTGCATCGGATTTCTTCATTTCCACGAGATACTTATCTGTAATCTTATCCACTTTAATATTCTCGATAAGCACTTCGGTATTTCTTTTTTTCTGAAGTTTAAGTTCATGAAGTACTTTTCCGATACGGACGTTCTCACTGTTGTCCTCCATGTTCACCCTGTTTGCAAATAACCAGCACTGACGTTTGCAATGGAAATAATAGTTGACCATTGTTCCCGTAATATTCATATGAAAATATCCTCACTCGTCTTTTGATATTTTTGCGGGTTAAACCGCTGCATGTGTGTAAAAGGATCAATTTCCATATACAATTCCCCTTTTTCAACAAAATAAAGATTGCCAAGTTGATCGTCATTTATAACAGGTTCACCAAAAATATTAAATGTAAAGTAATCCATGATTTGCCGCAGTTCGGATAATTTTACTTGGCGTTCAGCATAGTCCAGTTGACTGTCTTTTAAAACACTTTTGTATTGGTTCCATATTTCTCTTCCGTCTACTTTCTTCTGATTATCAAGCTCCAGCAAATATGCAATAAATAATGTATTGGTCTGTTGTTCGATAAGTTTCATTTGATCTGCTACCCCGCCAAAATTTAGGCTTTGAACCATATAGAGAAAATGTTCGATGTTATGATTATTCCTTTCCTGGCTTGTTTCTATCAATCTGCGAAAGACATTTTGATAAAAGCGATGAAAATCTTTATTGATCAAGTCATTTTGATATTCACGATCCCGCAAATCTTTTTCAAGACGGTAGTCATTACTGTTTTTCAATTTTTTTGAGACATCATCCAATAAAAAGAAGTAGGCATGGCAATCCTCCCTCAGGCAGGATCTGTTGATTCTTCCGATCATCTGCTCATCACTATCCAATGTTGAAATGTTTTTAAACCCGATATCCATATCAATATCCACCCCGGCCTCTACTACCTGGGTCGCAATTAAAATCACATCCTGTAATTGAAATACTCCTTCTTCTTTTTTATTTATCGCTTCAATTACTTTTTTTCTGTAATAGCTATGGTCGTCCCCGGTCAACAGTATGACAGGCCGCTTCTTTTCATATTTTTCAAGAATCCGGCGATGAAATTCACGAGCGGACCGTTTTGTTACAAATTCAAAAAGGATTCGTTTCGGCCCTTTTTCAATAATCAATTGGTCGAGGAACTCTTCCAATTCATCAAAATCCATCGTTCCTTTCTCTAAAAGTTCGAAATGAACGTGAACCCGATCCTTAAAAATGGGATTTTCATAATATTTTCTGGCATTTGGCAAAAGTTCAGCTGCTACTTCTTTTCCATGCAGGAGCAACCGGTCTAGCTTTGGCAAAGTGGCTGACATAATAATGATTTTCATATTTAACAGTTCACTTAAAGACTCCAGGAAATGAATAATTTCTATCCACCGATCATTCCGGTAAGACTGAATTTCATCTAAAATGACAACACTATTACAAAGATGGACAAATGGCAAATTGGATTCACGCCCCTGTCCGAAAAGATAATTAAAAAAATTAACATGGGAAGTGACCGTGATCGGATACTGCAACATCTGCCGCATAAGCACTTCTTCTTTTAAATCTATTGGTTTTTCTCCATGATTCCGCTTGTCTTCTTTTGTAATAATGGGTGTTACTGAATTTACCACTTTTATGGGGACTTTTGTCTGAAAGTGGTCCGGAAAAATCTGGTCTAAACTGGCCTTTGTCTGCTCTACTAAAGTATTAAACGGAAATACATAAATTATTTTATTCAGCGACTGGCCACTTTCCAGTAGCACTAAAGCAAGGTTAATTGACATATTTGTTTTCCCGCTGCCGGTCGGGCTCTCAAGATAGAAAATATTTTTATCCAGTCGATTAAGCAGTTGTGTTTCAGCTTCCAAAAAAATTTGGGACCTGAGCGAATTGATAGGGATATCATCAAAGCTGGAAGGATCTTGTTGAAAGCGCCGAATACCTTTTAATACTTCCGTATCTTCATATGTTTTTCTTAAGTCCTTAATGTGATGCTCTGTCAAATAACGAAATCCGGGTTTCTGGCCTCCGACATTATACGTATAAGTTGCATAAAAGTCGCATGCTACAAGTGCAGAGTAAAACAATTTCATTAAGATATAGAATGAAAAAGGTTCGTGGCTGTCCTGTTCTCTTTGGTAGTCCTCTACACCAGTAAGCTCAAATTCGGCAAATTTTTTTGCCTCCCGATAAAATTGAATATAGTACGGATGTCGTTGGATACGGCTGCAAAGTTCCTCCAGTGCATCAAAATAATTATCATCGCTTACATTTTCTAGATAAGTATGGTGTCTTGATATCATATAGGTAAAGCAATACAATACATGTGCCATAAAGGCTTGGTAATTTCTTGGAACCTTTTCTTCTATTTCTGAATAAAATATATCTAAAAACAGTAACGAAGAAAGCAACGAATGTTTTGAATCCATTTCTTTTTTTTGAATATCAACTTGCTCATTTTTCATTTTCTTACTTTGAAATGCCGGATTAATTTTTCCAAGGTCATGCAGATAAATTCCTTGATAAAACCATTCCGTGACCAAAGATTGCAGTGTTTCTGGCAAAGACTCACCTTTAAAACGCAAAGCATTAATACACCTTTCTACAGCCTCCTTCAATCCGTTTTCTTCTTCCAACAAATGCACAAAATCCATCACCAGCTTGGAATGCTCTTCCAATGTTTCAGGTTTTGCTCCTCCAATATGGGCCAATATTGGAGGAGCAGCATCTATATATTCTCTAATACGACGCAATGCCGCTCCCCCCCTCGATTAAAAGAAAAATAAATTTTTTTCTTCGGCACAATAAATTACATTGCTATTTTGTATCTTATTTACAACTTGATTTGTAAAAAACATTTGTTCAAAAACATAACTATTTAATATATCATCCATTTTAATAGGCAAAAACTCCTGATATAGATAAGGCCCCGTTCTGCTTCTTCCAAGGTCTACCCCCTTAGAACAAAATAAAGAATCGATACATGAACCCGGTGCCCATGCGTTTTCCAGTTCAACTTCACGTACTTTAGTAATAGAAGCTGGATGATCATTTTTTCCCAAATAAGGTAGATATACTGATTGATGGGATTTTAAGCGGTTAAAAAGTTCCATGCAAATCTCAGTTCCGTCATCCAGCAAATAAACAGTCCAATGTGGATTTTCTAGCCATTGTTCCTTTATAATAAGGTTCTGACCCTGTTCAAAACTGGCATATCCAACACTATTATTAAAAACCTGGATTTTTTTAGAGAAATAACCCCGGTCTCCATGTGGTACTATGCTTACTTTTAAATCCTTCAGTTTTTCATAAAACTCAGGATACCGGTTTGCCTCATTATCGCCGTTCGCTTTTATATCACGGCTTTGTGCTTCATAACCTTTAAGCCCGAGAATCGCCCCAAGCATTCCTAGAAGAGCGATCTTGTGAATGTGGCTGTAAGTAAAATAAATATTGGCATTCACGTCGGGTTTTTTAAAAAAGGCAGTTCTCCCCCTCAATTCAAATGCGAGCGCTCTCAATATTCCCACATCCTTTACAACTGCTCAAAGGTATAGATGTTTTTTTCTGCAAATAAATTTGTTTCTTTTTTCACAGCAATTCTTACAGGATTATAAAATACTTCAATCAATTCTATGTCGTCACCAAATTGGGAGAGAAATTGTTCTAAGGCCACCAAATTATAAATGATTTGGCTGCCTTCCTTCCAAACTTCCACATAACTGTCCAACTGCGGCAAAAACAGTTCACTACCCTCACGGCAAGTCACAAAAAGGGCCAGTTCGTTTTCACAGCCTGCTTTACTGTTTGTGTTTAACGCTGTCGCACCGCGCAGAAGTCCTTCCTTTAATTTTTCGTATGCTTCGATAGTATAGCCCTCAAATCCATCGAGAAGGGAAATATACTCATCATAATGATTATAATTTACGCTAAACGGATAGACGTAATGGGCTTCATTACTGACAATTTTTTTACCGAGAGAAGAGGCATCCGCATCAGACTTATTCGCGTTACGGAAAGGTGATAAAATATCCTGAATTTCCACATTTGTGTCTTCGTATTTATTTAGGCCCTGTCCAATCTGAACCGCACCGGTCAGACCAATATTTTGTTTTTTAACGGCGAAAGTAGCTCCGAAATTCATTACATCAACAGCGGAAAAAAGATTTTTCAGCACTTCTTTAGAAGGTGTTTTGTCAGTCAACTCAGTTTGGAATACTTCCTGATACCGCTCTGTCAAATCTTTTGGCTGCAGTTTTGCTTTGTCCCCACCTTTATCCTGAACAATATAAGATTTATAATAAAGCACCTTGTCACCTTGATTCACCCAGTACCGTTTAATACTATATTTCAGTGCCTTGTCACTGCCAAACACAATTCCTGTACTGGTTGTCTTGGGCCGACCTGTAAAATCTGCATTCCAGTTCGACATATATGCGCCAATTCCGGCAATCCCATAAATTCTTTTATTTAGCTTCGCCATCTTGTTTATCCTCCTCTTTTTTATTTGATTGCAGTAGCAAATTTTTCCCAATTAATCCCGCGAGCAAATAGTTCTTGTTCGTCTCGTCTATCCTTTCTCTAGAAGTTAAATAGCCAAGCACCATAGACATTGCATTTTTAACAGTCATATAATTAAATTTAATTGCATGGCTGTATGTTTCAAATAAATCTCTTAAATGTCGTTTTAATTGATCGGCATATTTTACCTGCATGATCGGTTCAGCCATCCCGAAGTTTTTGTCTTTCGCCTCGGATTGGAAAAGCAAATAATACCCCAGTTGCCCGGCAAGAAAATAAAATTCCGGATCACTTTCGCATTCTACAAATGTTTCTTTATCTTTTAGTTTTATACTTAATTTTTCATATAACGCTTTTGTAGTTGCAGCCAAAATGCTCCCCTCCTCATATCCAATGAATTTCATTAAAGCTGTCCGCAACAAAAAGGCTTCGGCCGTTTTTTTGAAATTAAGCCCTTTACTCGTTTTGCATATTTGTATTTCTATAAGCTGCCGCGAAAACTTTTTTATAAACGGCCTGATTGTTTGATTTGTTCCTTTAAAGATAAAGTCATACAATGCTTGCCTTGCCATGACATAAATCGTCTGCATTTCCCCCGGAAATTCATTTTCTTTTACTTTCGGGATGTCCGAATTAAAAAATCCGTATTTTAAATAATTATTAAAAAACAACTCATTGATCTGGTGGTACATTTGTCCTGTTGATTGAATTGGGTCATAATATTTAACATATTTTTGGGCGTTATCTTTTTCTTCAATTTGCAAAAAATTTTCAATTTCAATTAACAGTTTTTCCCTGCTTTTAAATGGCACTTGTTCAAAATATTCAATGCTTCCATTTTTATCCACACGCAAATGAATACTTCCAGGATCTCTCCGAAGCCGCCTCTCCCTGTCAATTGCAAAAGGATTGCTGCCCGGAAGTATATGTTCTTTAAATTTCCCTTGTTGTTCCAACCATTTAGAAAGATCTTTAATCACAAGTGCCTCCTCGACTGTCACACGGGTTGGCACCTTTGCTTTCATCGACTTTAGTTCTAAATAAGGTTTTTTTGCATTCATACTCACGTCATAGGCTGGCAGGCCCAAGATTTTTCCGTGATTAAGCTGATTATAATCATTTACATTAAAGATTCTTGGAAGTACATATATTTGGTATTCTTTCCGATAAATATCCTCATCAGCATCAAAAAAAATTTTGATATAGTTATCAATCTTATTTTCACGGATAATCTCTTGAATGATTAATAAAAATTGATCGAAATATTGTCTCCAAAAGTCTTGGACTTTCTGGTAAAGTTGTTTACGAGTTTCAGAGTGCAGATATTCAACTAATTTACCGTATTCTTTTTTAAAAAAATCCTGTCTATCCGCTAATTCAACAGATTTCTTATTTTTACTTTTCGATTGCAGCGGATACAAATCAAATAGTTTTTCCCCTGCTTTAGGTAAATAATCTGTATAAAACTTTTCCAAATGCGGGTATATTTCCGAAACCGGAAATTTTGCTTCCTTGTCCATAATAATATTTGACTTTACAAACAAGGTTAAGCCATTGGTATTATGAAACTTTTTTTGGTTATCCACAGCTTTATTGGTGCTATCATACAGCAGAGAGCTGTAATAATCCCTAATCTTAAACCACTTTACAATATCTTTTTTTGCGGCTCCAACTTCTTCTTTCTTTCGAATGATAGCATATTCAAGATTTGCAAGATTTTCTTCCAGCGTCCGATCTAAAAAAAGGCGAAAATAGGCTCCTTCTTTTAGATCATAGTTGTCCAAAATTAGGCCTGGGTGCTCATTTAACTCCTCAAAAAATTTGGGTACAAGATCTTTTAGCATTATTCTCCCCCTTTCCATAGCCTTCTCACGATTGAAAATGTTAGATTGCTATGATTATTGCTTCAGCTATGGAAGCAAAGCAGGTTAACCCATCAGTTTCTGAAGTCAATCGGATAATTCATGGCAAAAAGCACGCCTTGTCTCGTCGTTGTCCTCAGTTTAATTTTAAAAAATTCGCAAAGCAAAACGAAGTACCGAGAGAACTTCCTTTCTCTAGCAAACCTGCCCCCAAAACAGTAAAAGCCAGTTTTTGAGATGCCTCATCCGAATTAACAAAAATCCTTGCTTTATGTCCAAGCAATCGGATGTTTTTATAAGTCATCGCAATCGGTTTACGGTTTGTAATTTTCACCCTTTGTACAAACTGGGAGCAATTGAGCTCTTCTTTGTAAAACGTTTTATATTTTTTTTCTGCATTCATATGCATTCTTTCCACTAATAATCCAATACTGTGTTGATTTGGCATCCATGGTTTGTTGTCAATCGTGGCAATAAATGGTGTAATTGTAACCAATTCTGTTATCGGCTTATATGCCACTCGTTTCTTTTCTGTCGCAAGCACTTGGAACGTTTCGCTGCTAACTTCCTTCATGCAAGAAATCAGCGAAGTAATCATTTTTTCATCCAATGAGCGGATACGGAAAACATAGACCTTTCCCGCTTTATATAATTTTGACTGCGTTTCAACAGGATAAAGGCCTGAAAAGACATATAGTTTCGGCCTTCTCTCCTCATGAAATTTCTTTAATCCTTCTTCTAAAAGCATGCTTTGATTGATAAATTTCCCAAGTGTTTCTTGCAATTCAACAGCACGAATATTCCTTTTTAGCAGGGTAGTAATAATGTATTCAGTATAATTCATTTTCTCACCACCTTTCCAATTTTCAATGAACTATAATGGTATTTTAAACCATTTCAAAAAAATTGTAAATGGTTTATTTAATAAAAAATATACTTGATAAAGGTTTGTGAATACTTGACATTTACTTTCATGCCGCTATCCAGTAGAATAATGTTATCGTCTTGAACCATAACCTTTTATGTATTTAAACAGTATTTTTTTTATTAACTAACAATATTGTTGAACTTTAACACGTTGTGTATGGAAGCCGCTCGTAACAACAGGTAGCTTAAAAAATTGCATTTCACTTCAAGAATAGTTCTCCCCCATCCTCAAAAACCCCCGCAGCCAAATAACTGCGGGGGTTTTTCCACCAGGCTGGGAAAGTTCCAACCAGGTAATTCTCTTTTATACACCCAGCCATCTCACGGGGAAGGAAAAGCCTCGCAATCAGGAGGGCCGTGAAACATCCTTGCAGAAAGTGCCGGAGCTTCAATCCCGGGCCAGCTGCTTGGATTTTTAGAAACGCCGATCCTTGAACGTTCAAAGCCTCCTTATGCCAATCGCCACCCGGCCGTAAATGTAAATGCCGCCACATTCCCTTTACATGCCCAGCAGTTCTTTAATTTCCTCTTCATTCAGGCTGTTCAGCATGGTTTCGCCCGGCTGGATGACTTTTTCGATCAGTTCTTTCTTTTTCTGCTGGAGTTCGTATATTTTTTCCTCAATGGTGCCGCGGGCGATCAGGCGGATGACCTGGACGACGTTTTTCTGGCCGATGCGGTGGGCGCGGCCGGCCGCCTGTTCTTCCACAGCCGGGTTCCACCACAAATCGTACAGCACAACGGTATCGGCGCCGGTCAGGTTTAAGCCGGTGCCGCCTGCCTTGAGCGAAATCAGAAAGACATTTTTCTCGCCGCTATTAAACCGGTCTGCCATTTCGACCCGCTCGCGTGATGGCGTCTGGCCGTCGAGATAAAAGGAATCGATGCCCTCGCCGGAAAAACGCGACCGGATCAGCTGGAGCATGCTGGAAAACTGCGAGAAAATGAGCATCCGTTTTCCGTTTTCGATTGCCGCATGGGCCAATTCAACGAGCTGCTCGAGTTTTCCGGACTCGCCCCGGTAATTCTCCACAAACAGGGCCGGATGGCAGCACAATTGCCGCAGACGGGTAAGACCCGCGAGAATCTTAATCCGATTCCGGTTAAAATCCCCTTCAGCCAATGTTTGGGCGGTTTCATGCCGGATTCTGTCCAAATACGCCAAATAAAGTTCTTTTTGCGGTTTCGTCAGCTCGGACAATTGATTCGTTTCGATTTTATCCGGCAGCTCTTTCAACACATCTTTTTTGACGCGGCGCAAAATGAACGGCCGCACCATCCGCGAAATTTTTTCCTGCTCCATTTTCCGGAATTCGGATAGCGGCGGGAAAAAGCCCGGGAGAACCGCCTGAAAAATCGACCATAATTCATCAATAGAATTTTCAATCGGCGTTCCGCTTAACGCAAATCTTCTCCCTGCCTGCACATTCCGGACGGCGGCGGCTGTTTTTGTCGCATAGTTTTTAATCGCCTGGGCCTCATCCAAAATAAGGGTGTTGAATTCCATTTTTTCATACTCCCCGATATCCTGGCGCAGTGTCGGGTATGAGGTGATCAGCACATCCGGCAGCTCGCCCGCTTCAAAAAAGGCTTTCCGCTCGGAAGGCGTGCCGGCAATAACCACTGACGACAGCCCCGGTGCAAATTTTTCAATCTCGCTTTTCCAGTTGTAGATCAAGGATGCCGGCGCTACAACCAAGAACGGCTTGATATCCGGATTTGCTTCTTTTTCCGACAGCATGTAAGAGATGCTCTGCAATGTTTTTCCGAGCCCCATGTCATCAGCCAGAATCCCGCCAAGACGGTAATAAGCAAGCGACTTGAACCATTGGAACCCGGTCACCTGATAATCACGCATCTTCGCCTGAAGCCCTTTTGGCAGTTCAAAATCCGTATCTTCCGGATTTTTCAGCTGCTGGACAAGCTTACGGAACGCTTTGCCAAATTTAACGGCGTATTTATCACGCGTTTTCATCAGCTCTTCCACCTGGAGCCCGCGGTAAACCGGGACTTTGAGGCGGTTGTCTTCAAGCTCTTTTTTCGAGACATGCAGTTCATTAAGGAGCTGCCCGATATGTTCGAATTCATCGCTTTCAAGGGAGACAAAAGCCCCGTCCGGCAGCCGGTAATACCGTTTTTTCTCGATGACGGACCGGAGCACATTGCGGATTTCTTCTTCATCAATGCCGTCCATGTCAAAATTGACTTCCAGAAAATTTCCGCTCGTATCCATATCCACCGATGTAACCGGCGTGTAGCGGCTTGTCTGAAAATACGATTTTATGCCGCCTGCAATATACACTTCCGCTTCTTCTTCAAGCTGCGGTAGAATAGTAAAAATAAATTCGTACAGCGCTTCTTCATCGTCTTCCAAATACAGCTGTTTGCCGTTATATTTGAGCGGGGACTGTTCAATCATCGTCATGATTTTCTGTTCTTTTTCCACATCGCGCAGCAAAATTTTATCATCATCGGCGGTCTCTTCGTCCGTAAACGGATCAATGACACGGGAGCCGTAATGATGCTCAATCCGGAGCGTAATTTTTTCGTCTTCGTTGTCCATGAAAATTTTCGTTTGCAGTTTTGGCTGGACGATTTTCCCTTTGATTTCATTTGTAAGCTTTACTTTTCCGATCCGCTTCAGGCCTGGCAGCACATTGGAAAGGAACGGGCTCATCTGCTCTTGCCGGATCTCTACTTCATCGCCGCTGTTTTTGTAAAAATCTTCGAGCGCCTTTAAGAGAACAAGTTGCTCATCGGGCGTTTCATAAAAAACCCCTTTGTAAAATGCAAGCCCGTATTGTTCAAACAAAAGCAGGTCCCTTAAGCTCTTCAGCTGCAGTGAAAAGCCCGGGCCGCCCTGTCTGTTGCCGTCAAGCCGGAAAGAAAGCGGCAGTTCTTCTCCCGGTTGCACCGTAATCGAGTCTGAGGCATAACGCCCATATTCAAATTTGCACTTGCGGTTTGCCAGCTTTTCTATGAGCGGCCTTGCGATAAACGGAGGAATAACCAGTTCCCGCTCAAATGTATATCTGTACCAATTATCGATAGAAGCCTCGTACAGTTGCTGGGTGGAAAGCATAAAAAGCAGCATCTCCACAATTTCATGATCTTCTTTTTCAAACTCATATTCATCCGGATCATAAGTGAAGTTTTTCGTAAATTCATGCGGGTTCCCGTGGCTGACATGGCCAAGGAATTCTTTTATGTTGCGCACCACATATGTCCGGCCAGGCCCAATTTTAAATTCAATGGTTAAAAAGTGGTCAGAGCCAAAGCCGGAAATGTTCGTAGCTTTTAAAAAATATTCAAGACGAAGCGGCTTTCTCGCGGCATGGTGTTTGGTTTCCATCATGCTTTGCTGAAGGCCGGAAAAAATATTCATCAATTGTAAAGTTTTCATATTCTGGTGCGTCTCCGGAACATCGCCAATATCCGGTTCCGCCACCTCTTCCTCCCTATTTGCAATCGCAAGCATGGCCGCCACTTCATGCTTGCACTCGCCGTATTGTGCAAATGCCGGGCACGTGCATTCGTTTGCAAATCCCCCGAATTCTTCGTCATACCGAACGGTGACGTAATAGGTTTTGGATCCTTTTACGATTGCCGTCCAGGTAAATTCCATAGTAGAATCAGGTATCAATTTTTTTACCCGTCCTTCAAGGTAATACCTCATTCCTCTGCGGAAAATAGCGGGGGAATACATATCTTCAACATCTTCTTCAAAAAGCAAAAGCTCAACCAATTCAGATCATCCTGTTCGTATTTTCTCCTGAGTACCATTATACAATAACAGGCACATAAATACATTTTTTGCCCGAGTTGAATCGTTTGTAGATTGCGTTGGATTATTTTAATATAAAAAAGATATGACATCAATAAGGAGGAATCCCCATGGTAAAGACAACATCGCCGCGTGAAGCGCACTATGATATCGATCCGGTCTATTTGGAAAGATGGTCACCGCGTTCTTTTTTGGAAAAAGAAGTACCGGAAGAGGTGCTTTTGAGCTTGTTTGAAGCAGCGCGCTGGGCGCCGTCCGCTTATAACCACCAGCCTTGGCGCTTTATTCTTGCACGTACAAAGGAAGACAGGGAAAAGATTCTGTCGTTTCTCGGAGAGTACAACAGGATGTGGTGCAAGAACGTCCCAGCATTTGCGCTCATTCTCTCGAAAACGGAAAGTGAAACCGGCCCGATCGGTTCACATGCTTTTGATGCGGGCGCAGCATGGGGATATCTTTCCCTTGAAGCCGTCAGAAAAGGGCTCGCCACGCATCCGATGACGGGCTTTGATTTTGAAAAAGCACGTGAAGTATTGAACATCCCGGCCGATTATGCAATTGACGCCCTTATTGCCATCGGGTACCGTGGTGAAAAAGAGGCACTGCCTGCTTCCCTGCAGGAAAGAGAGACGCCTTCTGCACGCAGGCCTGTGAAAGAATCGGTTTTCGAGGGAAGTTTCGGAAATCCGGTAAAATAAAGTCGGCAGAAGGGATCCGGAGCTTGACCAAAGCAACAACGGATCCGGCAACGGCCGTGGGAAAGCTGTTTACAAATGGAAATGGAACATCGAAAAAAAGCGGTGAGCCTGGCTTGCTGCTTTTTTAATGTTTTGTTCGCAAATGTGAAATATATCACAAATTCTTGACAACCGTCCGGAATCCATTGTAATTCCGTTGCAAACGCTGTATTCTAAAAATGTAAGATATGTGAAGGAATTCACATGAAATGATCATTTTATCTTGAGGAGATGTTCAAAATGAAATGGTATCATGATTCCAAAGTCAGCATTATCTGGGCAATCATCCGCATTTGGCTCGGCATTCAATGGCTGGAAGCAGGTTTCCATAAATTGACAGGAGGGTTTGACGCTTCCGGATTTTTAAAGGGGGCTCTGGCAAAAACGGCTGGCGAAAATGCCGAAGTTCAAGGCTGGTACGCAGCGTTCCTCGCCCATTTTGCCGTACCGAATGTCCATGTTTTTAATGTGCTGATTCCTTATGGGGAATTGCTGGTCGGCCTTGGCCTGATTGTCGGGCTGGCAACCATCCCGGCATTAATTGCAGGCGCGTTTATGAACCTGAATTTTATGCTTGCCGGCACAACGAGCACCAACCCGGTCCTTTACACCGTCGCCATCATTCTGTTGTTTACAGGCAGCGCATCTTACTACTGGGGACTTGACCGTATCGCCATCCCGGCAATAAAAAATTATTTCCAAAACCGGGCCCATAAACCGCGCCCTGCCCATTAACCGGTCCATTTCAAAGCAAACCTTTTCCGGGTTTGCTTTTTCATTTTGGCTTTAAACTGTTTAATTCCGCATACAAGGGGAAAAGTACAAACATACGAAAAAAGAAGGGATGTGGTGGATGATGAAAAAATCAATGGCCATGACAGCAGTCGCTTTAGGTGCCGCCTATTTATTGCGGAATAAAAGATCACGCAGTAAACTGATGGACCAACTGTCTAACTTTGCAGGCGCGAAAAAGTGAAAAATCCCGGCCTCCCAAAAACGGGAGCCGGGGTTTTTTATGCAGCCGGATGGTTTACATTTTTTTCAAAAGCGGTGTTTGTTTCAAAGCGGACAAGTCTTTTGCCCCGATTCCGAACATGGCAATCTTCAGCTCAAGCTCTGTTTGTTCATAAGTAGAAAGCAGCGCATCCACTGAATGTACTGCGTCGTGCAACAGTTTTCTTCCGAATCCCGCCAAGTCGGCTCCGAGGGCGATGGCTTTGGCGGCATCCACCCCGTTTTTCAAGCCGCCGCTTGCGACCAAAGTGCCTTTTAGGCCAAGGTTGCGGGCCTGGGTAAGGCACTCTGCCGTCGGGTTTCCCCAGCCCGAAAATGCCTCTGCTGCCGCTTTTTTCAACGGATCGGACGTTAAATATTTTTCCACCTGGCTCCACGATGTCCCGCCTGAGCCGGCAACATCAACAAAAGAAACACCAACAGAATAAAGCTTTTCAGCGAGGCGACCGTTGATGCCCCAGCCGACTTCTTTGGCGCCGACCGGGACTTCCAGGCGGCTGCAAAGGTCTTCAATTTTCACAAGCAGATCTTTAAAATTCGTATTGCCGCCCTTTTGGAAGACTTCCTGCAAGGAGTTAAAATGCAGGATCAAGGCATCCGCCTCGGTCAGTTCCACAATCCGGCGGCACTCGTCAATCCCGTAGCCGTAATTCAGCTGGACGGCGCCAAGATTGGCCAAAACCGGAATATGCGGCGCAACATCCCGCACCTGAAAAGTATACGCCTGTTCCGGGCTTTCCAATGCAGCCCGTGTCGACCCTAACGCAAAGGCCCAGCCTCTTTTCTCTGCCGCCTGCGCCAGGTTCCGGTTAATGGTGCGGGCCTGGGCAGTGCCGCCGGTCATGGAACTGATCAAAAACGGGGCTTTCAACGGTTTGCCAAGAAAAGCCGTTTCCGTCGAGATTTCTTCAAAATCCAGTTCAGGCAGCGCCTGATGTTCAAAACGATATTTTTCAAAGCCGGTTGTTATATCTTTCCCGGCGACATTCTCCTCAAGCACAACACGGATATGTTCCGCTTTCCGCTTTGAGATAGATGAATCTTCCATTTTCACGTCACCTTTCGTATGGAAGCCATTCCTTCCTGTATCGGTTTGCAACCAGAAGCCGTTTCTGGCTTTACCCGGCATTTTCATCAAGCTCTATGCCCTCATCGCCTCTGCGAATTTTCTTGTAATCAGCTGCGGCCTTGTAATGGCTGAACCCACCACAACTGCAAACGCCCCGAATTCGAGCGCTTTTTTCGCTTCAGCCGGCGTATTGATATGCCCTTCTGCAAAAACGGGAATCGCCAAGGCTTCCACAAGCTTCTTGAGCAATGCAAAATCGGGCCCTCCCTGTTTCGGAGAATAGGAGGTGTAGCCGGAAAGCGTTGTGGAGACACAATCCGCACCGAGCCTTGCTGCCTGCAATCCTTCTTCATACGTCGAAATGTCGGCCATCACCGGTAGGCCGGCTTCATGGATATATCCGATTAAACCGGAAAGCGTTTCGCCGCCCGGGCGTTTCCGGCCGGTTGCGTCAAGCGCGATCATATCCGGTTTTACGGCAAACAGCTCGTCAATTTCTTTTTTTGTTGGGATAATATACACTTCTGAACCTTCGTAATCCCTTTTGACAATGCCAATGACAGGCAGCCCTGTTTCTGCTTTGATGGCCCGGATATCGTCAGCGCTGTTTGCCGGGATGCCGGCCGCTCCGCCTTCTTTTGCTGCGAGCGCCATTTTCGACATGATGAACGGGCTGTGCAAAGGTTCATCCTCCAGCGCCTGGCATGACACAATCAGCTTTCCTTTTACCTTGTCAAACATTCCAAATCCTCCAATATCCGTTTAGTCCTCGTCTTTGATGTCCGGATCTTCAGGAAGCGGTTCATTCAGCCATTCTTCCACAAGCTGCCTGTATTTTTCGAGCTGTTGCAAATAAATATCAAACTGATCCCGGTTAATCAAATACTGCTCTCCATCATGCACGGCGCGTATGCGTCTTTGCAGGATCAGTTTCTCAATCACCGGTTCCGGCAAAGACAGATATTCCGCTGTTTCCTGAATGGTTAAATACATTGCAGGCACCCCGATTCATCTTTTTTTGGAATACGGACAATACAACGAGGCTTTCAATCCCGGATCATATTCACTACACAAAATGAAGCCGGATTAACAATAGAAGGAGCCAGATTACGCCATTTTATATCAGCCCGTGTGCGGAAAAAGCGGCACAAAAGCCTGTCCTGATTAATTTGCGGATGCCGCATTCGTTCCGGCACGGCCTTCTAAGATTATTATATCATGCATGGAGTTGATGTTCTTCCATCCAATACACTTCCCGGATATTGATTTGCCTGCGGAGTTTGCAGGCAGTCTCCCTTGAAATTTTCCCCCGTTCAAACAGCGCCTGCACAGCGTTTCGCTCGGCCTGAAAAGCCTTTTCCTGCAGCTCCCTTTCCATCTGGGTATACTTCAGGGATGCCTCCATATTTTTCGGCTTGTTCAAAATCCGGATAAACTTCCGGTATTCACTGATGACAAGAAACGAAATTTCCCTGTTTTCCTCTGTCATTCCCGATTTAATGGCCCGGATCGCCGCTTCCGCCATTTCAATTTTAATTTGCCTGATTTTCGCATAACGGTTAATCCGCTGTTTGCGGCGTCTTTCCTTATTCGGGTAAAAGAGGAAAAGAAACCGGGTGGCGCCTTTCCGGAAAAGGGTCCATAAATTCAAAAACCTGAACTTCATTTTATCGGTAACGGCAATTTCCATCCGGTGAATATATTCAAGGAACAAAAAAGCCATCTCCTGGTCAATGCGTTTTGATTTCATCAAAGCATTAATATAATCCGTTTCCGCCTCCAGCGCCTTCATCCTTGTCTCCGTTTCAATCCGTTTGAATTCAAGTGAATCTATTTCACTTTTTTCCGCTTTTAATTGATGTAGCATATTTTGATAGTTGTCAATCACAGCCGCTGCCGCTTCCCGGTTCTCGTCATTCACTTCCTCACGCACAGACTGGACTGCCGCTTCCTTGATAAAGATTGAAGCATTTTTTTCCGCTTTACGCTCTGAACGATCTGCCTCATTTCCTTCCCGCTTCGCCAAAAGAGGCAGGAACACACTTGCGATCACAAGCGTCAGCAGGATGACACCGGCCGCAATAAAAATCAGCAAAGAACGATCCGGAAAAGGAGCTCCGCTTGCAATGGTGTACGGAATAGAGAATGCGCCGGCCAGCGTAACCGCCCCCCGGACGCCGGATATCGTTGTAATCGCCGTATGCTTTAGGGAAGGCTTTGCAAGGCGCAGTTTTTTTGACTTCCATCCGACCCACCACACGGCGTACACCCAGAGAAACCGGAGCAGCAAAAGGGCGGCCGTGACCACAACGATATACAAAATCACCGTGCCGTTATTAAAATCCGGGCTTGTCCAAATTTCGCCGAGTACTGCCGGCATTTGCTGGCCTAAAAGGACAAAGACAAGGCCGTTTAAAATATAGGATAAAACTGTCCAAGTACTGCGCGAAACGATCTGGTAGGAAAGATTTGGGGACTGTTCCCGTTCACGCTCAACGGCATGGACCATTCCGCCGGCGACAACCGCCAAAATGCCAGATAAATGAAAATGTTCCGCAACAAGGTAAATGAAAAACGGAGTTAAAATTTGGATGAGCATATGGATCGTGACATCTTCCATCCCGAGGCGGCGAATCAGCACCCTGAAACGGATAATGAAAAATGCCAGCAATGCGCCGCCTAAAAAGCCGCCGATCGAGATGAGCAAAAAACTGGCGCCGGCTTCAGCAAGCGAAAACGACCCAGTGACCGCTGCCGCAATCGCAAATTTAAATGCAACAAGGCTGGATGCATCATTTAATAGCCCTTCTCCTTGCAGCAGGTGCATGATCACGCGTGAAATTTTTACCCGCTCGGAAATGGCGCTGACTGCTACAACATCGGTCGGGGATAAAATGGCGGCCAGGGCAAATGCTGCCGCAAACGGGAGTGAGGGAATCATCAGATGGGTAATATACCCGACCGCAAACACCGTGACAAAAACAAGCCCGAGCGCAAGCAGCAAAATCGGATTCCGCAGCCTCCACATGGCTTCGCGGGATACGTTTCTTCCATCATGAAACAACAGTGGTGCGATAAATAACACGAAAAACAATTCCGGTTCAAGCGGGACATGCGCCCCGACCGGCACGGCTGCAAACGCAAGACCGAGGGCAATTTGAATAAGCGGCACCGGAATAAATGGGATAAAATGATTTAAAATATCGGAGATGCCAACAAGCAAAAGTAAGATCAATAAAATCAGAAACATGTTCATATGGATATTTTTCCCCTTATCCTCTTATGTTTATTAAATCCACTAATACAACTATACCCAAATATCCGTGAAAAGCGTGTAAAAAAACGAGCTGTAACGAAATTTTTGGCGGCGATGGCAATATTTTGATAATTTTATGTTAACGCGGACCGGCCGTTGCTTCAATCTTTTATCTGCCGAACAGGCCACCATCGCCGCATGGTAGCCGGGCACGGTGAAAAATATTAGAGAATGAAAAAAGACCGGCATGCCTAGCCGGTCTTTTTTCGTTACCTTATTTGCTTTATACAAAAAGCTTTGTTTTCTGCATTATCCGTTTTTCTGTGCAACAGGCCGTTTCCATAACCCGAGAATCAGGCCGGAAACAATTGCGCCAATGATAATGGAGACAAGGAACAAGACCGCATGGTTGGCAAGGAATACAACGAAAATCCCGCCGTGCGGAGCCGGTATGTTAATGTGCCAGAATTGTGTCAGCCCACCGGCTATCGCCGAACCAACAATGCTTGAACCAATGACACGGAGCGGATCGGATGCTGCAAACGGGATTGCCCCTTCCGTAATAAAGGACAGCCCGAGCACATAGTTTGTAATGCCTGCTTCTTTTTCCTGATTCGTAAATTTATTTTTGAAGAACGTGGTGGCAAGCGCAATCGCAAGCGGCGGTACCATCCCGCCGGCCATTACGGCAGCCATCATCATGCCGTTCGTGTTACCGCTCGACGTAAATACACCGATCGCAAACGTGTAAGCCGCTTTGTTGAACGGGCCGCCCATATCGATGGCCATCATGCCGCCCAGAACGATGCCGAGCAGTACGGCATTGCCCGTGCCAAGGTTATTCAAACCACCGATTAAACCGGTGTTGATCCATTTGAAAATCGGGTCAAAAATATAGTACATCAATCCGCCGGTAAGCAAGAGGCCTAAAACCGGGAAAATCAAAATCGGTTTTAATCCATTCAGCGCCTGCGGCAGCCCTGCAAATACTTTTTTCAAAAAGACGATCATATATCCGGCAAGGAAACCGGCTGCAAGTCCGCCGAGGAAACCGGCATTCGAGCGGGACGCAAGATAGCCGCCGACCATACCAGGCATGAGAGCCGGGCGGTCGCCAATGCTCGATGCGATAAATCCGGCCAGAATCGCAATCAGGAAGTGGAATGCCCCTGTATCGCCGCCTGCAATCGCACTCAGCATTTTGAAAATCGTGTTGTGTTCACCGGCTGTTCTTTCAATCAGGAACGAAATCGCTAGCAAGATCCCGCCGCCGACAACGAATGGCAGCATGTGCGAAATCCCGTTCATCAAATCTTTGTAAATGGTTCCCCATACCGACTTTTTCTCCGCCGGCCCGTCGTCCTGGCTGCGGTCCGTGCTGTCTGCATGGTAAACAGGCGCATTTTGTTCCAGTATCCGGTTGATCAAGTCTTCCGGCTTGCGGATGGCATCGCTGACAGGCGTTTGCAGGACGTGTTTGCCGTCAAAGCGCGCCATTTCAACTTTCTTGTCGGCTGCGACAATGACCCCGACAGCGCGGTCAATTTCATCTTTCGTCAGTTCGTGTTTGACACCTTCCGAGCCGTTTGTTTCCACCCGGATCGGAATGCCCATTTCTTCCGCTTTTTTCTTCAAAGAATCTTCCGCCATATACGTATGGGCGATCCCGGTCGGACAGGCGGTAACAGCAACGATCAATTTGTCATCCGAACCGTTGCCGGCACCCGTTTCCGCTGCTTCTTTTCCTTCTTTTTCCGCTTGTTTTTCATCGAACAGCCTTGCCACTTCAGCCGGCGTTTCAGCCTGTTTCAATTGCTGTACAAACTCCTGGTCGATCAAAAGCCTCGACAATGCCGCCAATGTTTGCAAATGCGTATCCGCTGCGTCTTCAGGCGCTGCAATCATGAAGAATAAATAGGATGGCTGGCCGTCCAGCGCCTCGTAATCGACGCCTTTTTTGCTGCGCCCGAATACGACTGTCGCTTTATTGACCGCTTTTGTTTTTGCGTGCGGCATTGCAATTCCGTCGCCGATTCCTGTACTCGACTCCTGCTCGCGTTTTAAAATCATTTCTTTAAAAAGAACCGGGTCATTGATGCGGCCGCTTTTTGACAGGCTTGCAATCAATTCGTCAATCGCTTCTTCTTTTTTCGTCGCCTGCATATCCATAACCATGGTCTCCTGGACCAATAAATCGGTTATTTTCATTTTAGTTCACTCCTTTTTCCAGTACAGAAAACAATACATCTTATCACGGCATCCAAACCGGGTGCTGAAGAGCCATTTGTTATTTTGTTTCAACTGCGTGCTTTTATCATGGCGGAGGAAAAACTTCCTTATGCTCCGCTTTGCTCACATATCACCTTCGTTTTGCTTAAAATGGAAGATTTTAAGGAATCCGGCAATTCATCCGTGATAATGGAAGCCTCCGAAATGTCAAACATCTTGCAAAAAGCCACTTCCTGAAATTTGCTGCTGTCTGCAAGCACATAACATTGTTCGGAAAGTTCTTTTGCCCGCCGCTTGATCAATGCTTCTTCCGGGTCCGGCGTGGTAAAGCCCATTTCAAGGTCTACGCCGTTTGCGCCGAGAAACGCTTTGTCAAACCGGAAACTGTTTAATGTCTGCATGGCGACACTGCCGATCACCGCCCTCGTCGTTCGTTTCATCATCCCGCCGAGAAGGTAAGATTTGATTTTTTTCTCGACAAGCGCCTCCACATGCGGGATCCCGTTCGTGACAACGATTACATTATTCCCCTCTATATAAGGGATCATTTCAAGCGTTGTCGTTCCGGCGTCCAAATAAATGCAGTCATTGTCACTGATCATTTTTGCTGCCAATTGAGCGATGATTCTTTTCTGTTGAACGTTTTTGAGCGTTTTCGTATCCATATCCGGTTCTTCGCTTCTGCGTTGCAAAATCGATGCGCCGCCATGGATGCGCCTGAGCAAATTCATCGCTTCCAGGTCCTGAAGATCGCGCCTGACCGTTGATTCTGAAGCATTAAGCAGGTTAACCAGCTCCTGCACTTTTACGATATGGTTTTCTTGCAAATGTTGCAAAATGATTTGATAGCGTTCTTCTGCTAACATCTTCATTCCTCCGTCTGATGTTATTTTATCATATACTTAATCATAATCAACCGTTTTCAATCAAAAAATATCATTTTTCTTCAAAACAAATCATATTCCTGTCACATTTTGTCGTGACAGCCTCATTTTACTTATTATCCCCCGAAAATTGAACGTTTTTGAAAAAGTATGGATGATGCGATGAAAAGGTTTTCTTTTTTGCAAAAATAGGTTATGATGGAGTTGTGTTTGTTATACTTTTCACAAAAAGAGGAGGCATTTTTATGACGAAAATCATTACCTCTCCAAGCAAGTTTATACAGGGCCCCGATGAATTGTCCAGGCTTTCGGCGTATACGGAAAGGCTTGGCAAAAAAGCGTTTATTATTGCGGATGAATTTGTCACCGGCCTTGTCGGCAAAACGGTTGAAGAAAGCTATGCCGGCAAAGAAACGGGGTATCAAATGGCATTATTCGGCGGCGAGTGTTCTAAACCAGAAATCGAACGGCTTTGTGATGCCTGCAAATCCCAGAAAGCTGATGTCATGGTCGGAATCGGCGGTGGAAAAACATTGGATACCGCAAAAGCCGTCGGGTATTACAACAACATCCCGGTGATTGTCGCGCCGACCATCGCTTCCACCGATGCCCCGACAAGCGCCCTGTCTGTCATCTACAAAGAGAAAGGCGAGTTTGAAGAATACTTGATGCTGCCGCTGAACCCGACGTTTGTCATCATGGATACGAAAGTGATTGCCTCTGCCCCTGCCCGCCTGCTCGTTTCCGGCATGGGGGATGCGCTTGCGACGTATTTTGAAGCGCGTGCCACTAAGCGGGCAAATAAAACGACGATGGCCGGCGGACATGTTACGGAAGCGGCGATTACGCTTGCAAAACTTTGCTATGACACGCAAATTTTGGAAGGGTTAAAAGCGAAACTGGCAGCAGAAAAACATCTTGTTACGGAAGCAGTGGAAAAAATCATTGAAGCGAATACGTATTTGAGTGGGATCGGCTTTGAAAGCGGCGGCCTTGCTGCGGCACATGCGATCCATAACGGGCTTACCGTGCTTGAAGAAACCCATAGCATGTACCACGGCGAAAAAGTGGCATTCGGTACCCTCGCCCAGCTGATTTTAGAAGATGCGCCGAAAGCGGAAATTGAAGAGGTGGTCTCCTTCTGCCTGAGTGTCGGACTTCCCGTCACGCTCGGGGATTTGGGCGTGAAAGAACTCAATGAGGAAAAGCTCCGGAAAGTGGCTGAACTTTCCTGCGCGGAAGGCGAGACGATTTATAACATGCCGTTTGAAGTCACCCCTGACCATGTGTATGCAGCAATCGTCACTGCTGATTCCGTAGGGCGGTATTATAAGGAAAAATGGGCATGATGGCAAAAAGGCTGCTCCCGGTTCCGGGACAGCCCTTTTTTGGAATTTCACTGTAATCCAGTTGTACAGATTTTTTCTTCCAGCTCGTCTTTTTCAGCTGCTGATAACAGGTTTTCAGCCATTGGAAACAGGACGTTTTCTTCTTTGAAAAAATGGCTTGTGAGCAGCTCATACATTTGAACGATATAGGAAGCAAGCATTTCGGCCTGGCCTTCATCCATGATTTTTGTGCCATTCAAGAAAATCTCAATATATTTTTCTGCTTCATCATGCTCGTATTCCATCACGGCGATCGGCCCGTTTTCGCGTCCAATGTAGCGGGCCATCATGGTAAACAGCACATTTTCTTCCCGTTCGGCATGGTGTTTCAGCTGTGCGGAAAAGGATTCAGTCCCTTTCCGCAGCGCGCCAAGGGCTTCTCGTTTATTTTCGAGTTCACCGTTTATCATCTGCTCTGCCGTTTCATACAATGCGCGTTTTACTTCATTCAAGTGCCCATGCTCATTTTTCAACTGGTTGAGGCCTGCGCACAATGCAACATCAGCCCCGCCGCTAATCATGGCACAATGTGGCATTTCCATGTTAATTCCCCCTCTTTCTTTGAGATTTCCTTTATTTTAAACAAGATGGCGTAAAAATGGCGTGATGCAGATCATAGTTTGCAAATTTGTCTTATTTGGCAGAATCCGTTCAGGGCGACCCAAACTGTTTTAAAGCAGGAAAAGGGACAGGAAGATTTTGGAATCGTGATGTTTTACTGTAAACGTTGCAACAAGACTTTTGATAGAGAATGGGAAACGATTTGGGATATGCAGGAGTTGACGCACGGCTATGTCGGGTATCATTTGTATGATATCTATATTTGTTGCCCGGATTGCGGAGAACTCGCTGAGGCACTGGAAGATCCCGGCCCGAATCCATTTTAAAGAAGGGTGCCTGCCTTCTGCCGGCGGGCACCCTTCTTTTTACGACAACACCAGTTTCTCAATTGCATAGGCGACGCCGTGTTCGTTGTTCGTGCGCGTTTCGAAATCGGCAATCGCCTTTACTTTCGGGACGGCATTGCCCATCGCCACCCCGCAGCCGGCGTATTCAATCATGGTCAGGTCATTTTCATTATCGCCGATACAAACCACTTCCTCGCGGCGGATGCCGAGATGGCTGGCAAGGAGTTTCACAGCATTGCCTTTGCTCGCATCTTTATGCAATATTTCATAATAAAACGGCATGCTTCTGACCATCGTGTACTTCTCCTGCACCCAGTCCGGAATCGCTTCAATCGTCCGGCTCAGCTTCTCCGGCTCGTCAATAAACATCACTTTCGGAATCACCATATCCCGCGGCAGCTCTTCCAACGTCCGGTAATGCACCGGCATCTGCGTCAAATAAGATTCCACAACCGTATAAGGACTGAGATCCCGGTTCGGCGTATACAAATGTTCCGGGTCAAAAAAATGCATCGGCGTTTTCAGTTCGAGGCTGAGCCCGTACAGCCGCACCAAATCGCCGTAACCAATCGACCGTTCCGCGACAACCCCGTTCGTATGCGTATTTTGCACGAGCGCGCCGTTATAGGCAATGACATAATCATCTTCTTCATTCAGCAATAAATCTTCAAGAAAGCGGCGGACGCCCCCGATCGGCCGCCCCGTGCACAGCACGATTTTGACGCCTTTCTTTTTCGCTTTATGTAAAGCTTCCCGGACTTCCGGAGTGACTTCATGCTGGTCGTTTAAAAGCGTTCCGTCCATATCAATGGCAATCAATTTATACATATTTTTCTGCTCCTTGGTGATGAGAAAATTTCATATGATTTTATCATAATACACTCAGCCGGTAAAATCCATTTATGTAAAATCATTTACAAATCATGCATCGCCCAAACTTATTTTTTTAATAAATGCCGGATGGAAAAAACGGGATGGTACAAAAGCATCCACGGGCCGGAAAAACGCATGACCGCCCTGATTTTTTCACGGTAATCTTTCCGGTAGCAATGGACCTTGCAGTTGGAACACGCGCTTTTTTCCTCGCCAAACCGGCAATAGGAAAGCCTTATTAAGCAATAGTTTTGTAAATCGAGGCATTCTTCGCAAAGCGTCTTGCGGTGGTGTTTTTTCCGGCAGTAAATGGCAATCATTTGTGACACGGTTTCCTTTTCTTTTTGGATGACCGGCCCGTTGTTTAATTCCCTTTTTGGCATGGCGATCGACCTCCTGTTTTCACCATACCACAGCCACAGAAAAGCAATTTTAACGATTTTTCTACAATGCACACAAAAATACCGTAAAGAACAAAAGCCTTTACGGCATTTCTATGTCCCTTTTAACAAACGGTAAAAAATGGGAGCCACCTTCTTTAAAAAAGATTATTCCCGGTTCCCTGATTTCATTTTTACCCGCATTACCCAGTCATCGAGGCCGATTGTCTGGGCCGGCGGGACTTCCATGCTTTCGACTTGATCCATATTGGCAACGGAGACAGAGGAGTAAAGATTTTCTGTTTTGGCATCTGTCAATTGAAAGGAAAATTCCATGAGCGGAGTTCCGGCGGTAATGTGATCGCCTTCTTTGACCATGATCACAAATTCTTCGCTTTCCATAGCGGCTTCTTCTGTATTGAGGCGGATTGTAATTTCAAGCCCCTGGTCTGTCAATATACTGATGGCGTTGTTTTCCGGAGAAATGTGCGTAATTCTTCCTGCTGCGGGCGAATGCACCCTTCCTTCAAGCGGTTGGATGGCAATGCCTTTACCCGGCTTGCCCGTATCTTTGCACGGAATCATATTGCCGGCTATCGGGGAAACAAGTGTAACCACTTTTGAATTTTTTCTTTTCAGCCAGTTGAACATCTCACAACACCTCCTTTAGTCAGTAAAATCTGTATTTTTCACTTCTATTATACACCTATTTTGAAACACTGTCTTGTTTGGCGTCAGGAAACTTCACATATTTTTGGAAAAACTTCTTATTCTATTATATGTATGGACAAACGAAAAGGGCCCGCGCCGGACCCTTTTCGAAAAATTTTTACCGGTCCATGCCGCTGTGATGCAAGTGCTGCGGCTGGTTGTTCCGGTTGAATGTTGATTTTTTTCTGCGCGCAAAGTAACGCTCCTTCCGCGCATGGAAGCTTTGCTCAATTTCTTCAAGCGACCGCCCCTTCGTTTCCGGGACGAATTTTTTTACAAACAGGATGGAGAAGATGCCAAGCCCGGTAAAAATGAAGAATGTTGCCGACAGTCCGATTGCATGGAACAATACCGGAAACAACAGGCCGACAAGGAAATTCGTTATAAACAGGCAGAAAACCGAGATCCCCATCGCAAGCCCCCGTAAATGGATCGGATAAATTTCCGACTGCATGAGCCATGTCACAGGAGATACGCCGCCCTGCTGGAAAGCGAGAAACATGACGGTCAAGCCCAAAACGAGAAATGGCAATGCTGCACTGTTTTTTAACGTGATCGAAAAAATCCCGATCAAAAGGAGCGCAGTGCTTGTCCCTGCAAGCCCGGTAATCAGCATTTTTCTTCTGCCGGCCCTGTCCAAAAGTGCAATGCCTGTAAGGGTGGCGAGAACGGAAATCAAACCGTTGGCAATATTTCCGATCAGTGCTGCGCCTGTCGAAAATCCGGATTTCTTTAAAATTTCCGTCCCATAATACATAATGGAGTTCACGCCGGTCAGCTGCTGGATCATCGCGATGCCGACACCGATGACAATGATGCGGCGGACAAATGGAAGTTTTAAATCTTTCAAGGTTGCCTTTTTCATTTTGGCATCTTTTTCGACTGTCTGGCGAATCTCATTCCATTCCATTTGTGCCCGTTTTTCTTCGCGTATTCTCCGCAACACATCGAGGGCTTCCCCAAATTTGCCTTTTGCGGCGAGCCAGCGCGGGCTTTCCGGCACAATCAGCATCCCGAGCCATAAAATGACAGCCGGCAATGTTGCGATTGCCAACATATATCTCCAAATGTTTCCGGCTTCCCCGAACGTATTGGCCAGTATCGCGTTAAACGTATAGGCAAATAGTTGGCCGGAGACAATCATCAGTTGATTTTGTGTAACGATACGCCCGCGGTGTTCGGCAGGCGACAATTCTGCCAAAAAAGTCGGGACTGTGACAGCTGTCGCGCCAACTGCAAGGCCCAAGATCATCCGGAAGGTAACCATGGCGGCCACATTCGGCGCCATCGAACAGCCAAGCGTGGCGATGACGAAAATAAAAGCGACGCTTAAGATCGTTTTCCGGCGCCCTTTCCGGTCAGAAAGCCTCCCCCCGAACACGGCACCGAATGCTGCCCCTAAAAGCAAGGTGCTTGTGACAAGCCCTTGCGTAAACGGCGTTAAACCAAGCTGGTCATCCCTTGACATGAATGGCAGCGCCCCGTTGACAACGCCTGTATCATAGCCATATAGTAAACCACCAAATGTTGATACGATTGTAATCAAACGCAGAAAAGTTTTTTTAGAAAATGATTCTTTCCTAGTTCCCGCTGCCTCGGTACGGACTGAAACACGCCTGCCCCCGTCTCCCTCATCTTTTCCTCTCATTACGCTCATTCCTTTCCTATCATGTATTCTTCGTATGTTGTTAAAATATTTTTTCAGCATATAATTGCTGTACCCTATACCTACCCTGTTTGTTCGTTTTTTTAAACGTAAAAAGCCCGCCCCGCTTTGGATAAAATCCAAAATACGGGGCGGGCTCTATTATGCCGTTCTGTTCGCTTTTTTGATCTGTTTGCTGCGGAGCTGGCCGCATGCCGCATCGATATCCGTGCCGTGTTCCTGGCGCACAACGCAGTTGATGCCATTTTTTTTGAGCGTATCGTAAAATGTCATAATCGATTCTTTTTCGCTTCTTTGATAACCGTGCTCGTTAACAGGATTGTAAGGAATGAGATTGACGTAAGCAAGATGGCGCTTGTCCTGCAGCAGTTTTGCAAGCTGCAGCGCTTCTTCCTTATGGTCATTGACATCTTTCAGCAAAATATATTCGAACGTGATTCTGCGATTTGTTTTTTCTAAATAATAATCGATCGCAGGCATCAGCTTTTCAAGCGGGTATGCACGGTTGATTTTCATGATGCGCGACCGGAGTTCATTATTCGGCGCATGCAGGGAAATGGCCAAATTCACCTGCAGGTCAAGGTCTGCGAACGCATAAATTTTCGGTGCAAGGCCGCTTGTGGAAACGGTGATATGGCGCGCGCCGATCGCCAGTCCCTTTGGCGCATTGATAATTTTAAGGAAGTTCACCACATTCTCAAAGTTATCGAACGGTTCGCCAATCCCCATGACGACCACATGGCTGACCCGCTCGCCCTTTCCGGCTTCATCAAAATGTTTCTGGACATACATAATCTGTTCTACAATTTCCCCGCTGTCCAGGTCGCGGTTTTTGCGGAGCAGGCCGCTTGCGCAGAACGAGCAGCCGATATTGCAGCCGACCTGGGTCGTCACGCAAACCGACAAACCATAATGTTGGCGCATCAAAACCGTTTCAATTAAATTGCCGTCCTTAAGCTGGAACAAAAATTTTACCGTGCCGTCCTTTGATTCCTGTTTCACCACTTGTTTTAACGTGTGAATATGGAAATGTTCCTCAAGCAACGCAAGGCAGTCTTTATTGACATTCGTCATCTCTGCAAAGCTTTTCACCCTTTTTTGGTACAACCATTCCCACACTTGTTGGGCGCGGAATTTTTTCTGTCCGTGTTCAAGCATCCAGCCGGTCAATTGATCTATCGTCAATCCAAAAATGGATTTCTTTTCCATTCTACCCCTCTTTTCTGGCGTTTTTCGCATAATTCCTATTGTAATCGAATTTGCCGCCGATTTCCACAGGCAGATGTTGCAAAATGGGCCGAAGCGAAAGCAGGAATTCTGGCGGCAGGGAACGAATATAGTTTAGATAACTACATTTTTTCAGGGAGAGACAGACATGGGCACAAAAACATTATTCCTGCCATACCGATGGACCGTTGTCATTCACGAATCATACCATTTGTACACAAATCAGGAAGACCAGTATGCCTTTGCCGTGCTGGATGGCGAACTGGATACGGTGGTTGCTTTCTCTGTTCGTGATGCATCCGTTCAGGTGTCAAACTGCGGATACGATGTGAACTTGGACATCAACGTGGAGACGCGCTTAATCACAATCGGGCACGAACCGGAAAGAGAATAGCTTTTTTAGGGTGCTTTTAAAAATTTGAAAGCGCTAATGTATGAAAAAGGGGCAGCCCGCTATATTGTTAGCAGCATGCAAAGTGTTTCGGTTTCGCCCGTTTTCCGGCTATTCTCACCAAGAAGCCGCATGGCGAGAAAAACTTGCATGGAAACGCCCGGCCTATCGAGCGGGCAAAAATCCCCACGCATCCAGACAAACGAGCGTAAAAATGCCGCAGGAGTGTTGGATTTTCCCATCCGTCCATAAAAATTCAAAGAATCCGCACGCCATCAACGGGCCGTGCGGATTTTACCAAAGCTCTTTTTTTCTGTTTTGCTCTTCTTCCAAAAAGTGGATAAAGTGGAGGAAAATATTCGTCGGTTCCTTTTCGATCAATGCCGCATAGCGTTTTTTCACCGGCTCCGTGACAATGCTGCTTTTTTCAATCCGCTTTTTCATATAGGAAAAACTGAGCTTCGTAATTTCTTTTCTCAAAACCCGCGCTTCCTGCGACAGCGCCATGCCGAACGCCCCAGCAACCGCACAGAAAAGGAGGAGCGGAATCGAGCGGTCCTCCGCCGGCATCACGAGAAGCAACAAAAACAAATTGAGCGCTGCCACAAAGATCAGCGGTTTGGACCAAAATGCATACTGGTTGGCTTTTTTCAGTTTCGGGGCGATCATTTCCCCTAATTTCTCCATTTCAAACCGGACAAATCCCGGCATTTCGTTCAAATTAATGATCAAATGGATCCCTTCCCATCCGTTTCATTTAAGGCCGCTTTTAAAAAATCTTCAGGGATTCGAAGCTTTTCAGTATCTACAATCAGTTGGTGCACGCTGTTTTCACTGTTCCGCTTTTTGACTTCCTTCATTTCTTTTTGGATATTCTCCATTTTTACATCGAGTTGTGCTGCCTGCAGTGCTGCTTCTTTCAGTTCTTCCTTCAAATGTTGCGGCACATCCTCATCGTATTTATAGTATATTTTATGCTCCAGGCTTGCCCAAAAGTCCATGGCGATTGTCCGGATCTGAATCTCAACATACACTTCTTCCGACCTGTCCGACATGAAAACCGGAATTTTGATGATCATATGGAGGCTTTGGTAGCCGTTCGGTTTCGGATTTTGAATGTAATCCTTGCACTCAATTAACTTTACATCTTTTTGTTGCTGGATCATTTTGCTGATCTCATATATGTCTGAAATAAACGAACATGTAATCCGAATGCCGGCAATATCGCGGATGTTTTCACGAATCGAATCAAGCGATAATGCACAACCCTTCCGATATGCTTTGTTCAAAATGCTTTCCGGTGACTTTAGGCGCGATTTTACATGCTCAATCGGATTGTAGTCATGGACGTACTGGAATTCTTCTTTTAAAATATCAATTTTTGTCATCACTTCATGGAGCGCGAATTTATACGACATCATAAACCGCGTCAGCTCTGTTTTGACTTCTTTCATCTGCTCAAAATCTATCGGGATGGCAACTTCCATTTTTGTCTCTCCTTCAAATTTGCAATGCAAATCCGTTATCCCCATCTTAAATGCAGGAGGGGGTTTTGTCAAAGAATCGCATTGCCCGCCTTATGTATATCAGGAGGGATCATGGCGGTTTTATTCGCTGTTTACCCGCTATCCAAAAAGATGAATCAAAAAACGATAAATTTTCCTTAAAATGCGTTTGTTTTTTTGCAATATTTGTAATATCATAATCTTGTAAAAGGCACCATAATGACAGATCGGTTACATCTATATCATCAACTAATAAAAAGGAAGCGTTAAAATGACAAATGCAAATGTATACTCTTCTCTACCGGGGCCGCTTTCGAAAGAACTGCTGGAAAGAAGGGAAAAAGCTGTTCCCCGCGGTGTCAGCAACGGCATTCCGGCTTTTGCAAAAGAAGCAAAAGGCGCGCTTGTTACAGATGTGGACGGCAATACGTATATTGATTTTGCCGGCGCAATCGGCACGCTGAATGTCGGGCATAACCACCCGAAAGTTGTCGCAGCTGTCAAAGAGCAGCTTGAACGTTTTATCCATACCGGCTTTAACGTCATGATGTATGAACCTTATATTGAACTGGCTGAAAAATTGGCAGCGCTCGCTCCAGGGAATGCGGAGAAAAAGGTCATCCTTTTAAACAGCGGGGCAGAAGCCGTCGAAAATGCCGTTAAAATTGCCCGCAAATATACGAAGCGGCCGGCCATTATCAGCTTTACCCGCGGCTTTCACGGCAGAACGTTAATGACGATGTCAATGACAAGCAAAGTAAAACCGTATAAATACGAATTCGGCCCGTTCGCTTCTGAAGTTTATAAGGCACCTTACCCTTATGCTTACCGGAAACCCGGCAATTTGACCGATGAAGAATATGAAGACTATATGATCCAAGAGTTCCGGAATTTCTTTCAAAACGATGTTGCCGCTGAAACGGTTGCTGCTGTGGTCATGGAACCAGTACAGGGAGAAGGCGGGTTCATTGTGCCAGGCAAGAAATTTGTAAAAGCGGTTTATGACTTCTGCCGGGAAAATGGCATTTTGTTCGTATCGGACGAAATTCAGGCAGGATTCAGCCGGACCGGGCGCTATTTTGCCATTGAGCATTTCGATGTTGTGCCGGATTTGATTACCATCTCGAAATCCCTCGCAGCAGGCGTCCCGTTAAGCGGGGTAATTGGGCGGAGCGACATAATGGATGCGGCAAATCCGGGTGAACTTGGCGGGACTTATGCCGGAAGCCCGCTTGGATGCGCAGCCGCCCTTGCCGTACTGGACATCATTGAATCTGAAAAATTAAACGAACGGGCGGAAAAAATCGGGAGACATGTGCTTGATACGTTCCGCAGCTGGCAGAAGGAGTTTACCTTTATCGGGGATGTGCGCGGACTTGGCGCCATGTGTGCATTTGAAGTCGTAAAAGACAAAACGACAAAAGAACCGGATAAAGCATTGACAAAGCGGATTGTGAAAGAAGCCAACAAGCGGGGGCTGCTTCTTTTGGATGCCGGGATTTTCGGCAATGTCATCCGCATTCTAATGCCCATTGTCATTACAGACGACCAGCTGCAAGAAGGCCTGGATATTTTAAAACAGTCCATTGCCGCTGCCGCAAACGTAAAGGAAGAAATATCTTTATTATGATATTAAAGGCCGTGCCCGTGGAAAGCGAAGTATTTTGACGGAGCGCTTCGTTGCTTTCTTATGAATAAATAAAAATCCGAATCATTCAGATAGAATGTCTGAATGAGTTCGGATTTTTCTATGAGTAAAATACTTCTGTCCCAGCCTCCTCTTATTAATCCTCCGGCGGGGCCATGAATTCAGGGCCAACGGGGTCTTTTACATTTTTATTTATGATATCATCGATTGTTTTCAAGTCTTCTTGTGTTAGTTTCCAACTGAAAACTTCCTTGACAGGGTTTAATTGATCGGGGCGGCGCGCACCCCATAAAGCGATGCTTGAACCCGGTTGATCAAGAAGCCAGCGAACAGCTAAATGAATAACTTGTTTGCCGTAAGCTTCTTGGACCCATTGATTTAATTCGTTAACGGCCGATAAATATTGTGGCAGGCGGTCCGGTTGAAATTTTGGATCTGTTTTGCGCAAATCATCGCCTTCGAATTTTCTGTCCGGTGTCATCTTACCGCTCAAAAGTCCCCGGCACAGGCTTCCATAAAATAAAGAAGTCATGCCTTTATCCACAGCATATGGCAAAACATCTTTTTCAATGTTTCGTTCAAACAAATTATAAGGGGGCTGTACCGTGTGCAGAGGTGCCACAGTACGGAATGCCTCCATTTGTTCCGGAGAAAAGTTGCTGACGCCTATGGCGCGAATCTTCCCGGAATCATAAAGTGTCTTCATGGCCTCTGCGGTTTCTTCAATCGGTACTTTCGGATCCGGCCAATGCACCTGATAAATATCTATGTAATCGGTTTGAAGCCTTTTTAATGAATCATCAATTTCTGCTAAAATCCGTTCTTTTGATCCATTTCTGAAAACTTCACCATTTTTCCATTCCAATGCAACTTTTGTCGAAATCACCACTTTGTCACGTTGTCCGACTTCAGCAAGGGCTTTGCCGACTATTTCTTCAGACCGGCCAAAACCGTATGCGGGAGCCGTATCAATCACGTTAATCCCTAAATCGATCGCAGCTTGAATCGTTTTGATGGATTCCCTTTCATCGGTTCCACCCCACATCCAGCCGCCAATGGCCCATGTTCCGAGGGCAACCCTTGATGCTTCTTGAATATCGGTATTTTTTATTTTCGTATATTCCACTTCATTTTCCTCCTTCTGAATAGAATAGAAAATGCTTGGTGCAAAACTATTTTATTCTTATTCATTTATGAGTGTAAAGTAATGTGCATTGCTAATCTTTTTAAGCTTACATGAACTCTGAAAATAAAAAGCCCCGAGAATGTTCGGGTCTTCTTGTAATAAAAAATTAATGCTTTGACTGGTATCATAAAAAAAGTTAATCTTAAAATTCCTTCTCATTTTTCGTGAATCTCTAACATGCATACAGCACCGGCGTCCTCTCGAATATAATAAAAAGGAGAACCGATTGAGTGAATCTCTAACATGCATACAGCACCGGCCCCGTTTTTCCTAAGGGCCTTTCGAACGCCATACAGCGCGGGCGGGCAAAAAAGGCTTTAAAATGGCCATGCAGGGCGCCCGTGCGTTTTGCGTGAAAACCTGATGAAGGATGCCACACGTTTCATTTTGGCGAGGCCCTTAATCCTATGTTTTTCCACAAAAAAGTAATGCCCGGACCGTTCATACCGGCCCGGGCTATTTTTTATTTTACCTTTAACGGTTCCAGCTGTTTTAAAATCTCTTCCAGTTCTGCATCTGCCTGGATCAGCGCGGCAGCCGTATAAGCACTTTCGACAAAGGCGGTGTCCATCAGGCGGATGTACTTATCCGACATCTCCATTGCCATTTCCAAATTCATTTTGGCGCTGCCAAGGTCATAAAAAGCAAACAGATCATCCGCTTCATTTTCGGCTATGGCGGCATTCATTTTGTCAAAACTGGTGCCAACCCCGCCGTCATCGGTGCCACCCGCATACGTAATGGAAACGTCTTTGGCCGCTTCCTTTAACAATGTGGCAAGGCCGGCCGCGATTTCAGGAATATGGGAAACAATGACAATGCCTACTGGTTTTTTACTCATCCAGAATCCCGCCTTCCAACAAAGCTTCAAACAAATAGCCGCTTGAAACCGCCCCAGGGTCAAGATGGCCAATGGAACGCTCGCCAAGATAAGATGCGCGCCCTTTTGTCGCTTTCATCTCTTTTGTCGCCTCTACGGCAGATTGAATGGCCTCTTTTGTCAGCGATCCGGACGCGAGTGCTTCACAGGCTGGTATCCAGACATCAACCATCGTTTTCTCGCCTTTTTCCGCTTTCCCGCGTTTTTGGATGCCTTCAAGCCCGGCTTTTACAATTGCCGCAACATCTTGTTCATTTTCCCCTGCCTGTTTTGCCATCGCAATCAGCGCTGATCCATACAGCGGCCCCGAGGCACCCCCGACTTTTCCAAGCAACGCCATCGCCGCTGTTTTCAGGACGTCCTGGACCGTGGCAAAACCGCCGGCTTCCAGTTTTTCTTCCATAGCCGCCACCCCGCGTGCCATGTTCGAACCGTGGTCGCCATCACCGATCACACTGTCCAGTTCGCTCAAATAGGCTTTGTTCTCATTGATTTTTTCTGCAAAACGATGCAGCCAGTCTGTTGCTGTTTCTGCTGTTAACATATTTCCGCCTCCTTTACACCCATGCCGGAACGGATACCGGCCGTTTTAAAAATTTAAGCCACGCCTCATCTTCCAGTTTTACAAGCGTGAGGGAAAGGCCGGCCATATCAATGGACGTCATCAAATTGCCCACTTTTCTAAACGGAACGGCAAGGCCTTCCCGGTCAAGCAGGGCATGCACATCCTTGGTAAAAATATACTGCTCCATAAGCGGCGTAGCCCCGAGCCCGTTGACAAGGAGCGCAAACCGGTCCCCTTCTTTCCAGTTGAACGCGGTTTTCAGCCGGGCAACGAGTTCTTCCGCGATCGCTTTTGACGACTTGATTTTTTCCCGCCGGTAACCCGGTTCCCCGTGAATGCCGACACCGTATTCCATTTCATCTTCCTGAAGGACAAAGCCCGGCTTTCCGACTTCCGGAACTGTTGCCGGCGAAATAGCGACACCGATTGTCTTCACATTGGGCACAAGCCGTTCAGCCAACGCCTTGATTTCCTGAAGCGTCTGCCCCTCTGCTGCTGCCGCGCCCAGAATTTTATGGACAAGAACGGTACCTGCAACGCCGCGCTTTCCTGCTGTATAGGTGCTGTCTTCTACCGCGATGTCATCGTCAACCACGATCTTCTCCACCTGAATATCTTCCATTTCAGCTAATTCCTGGGCCATGTCAAAATTCATGACATCCCCTGTATAATTTTTCACAATCATGAACACACCGGCGCCCTGGTCGGCTTTTTTTATCGCTTCAAAAATCTGGTCCGGCGTCGGCGAGGTAAACACTTCACCGCAAACTGCCGAAGACAGCATTCCTTCCCCGACAAAACCGGCATGGCTCGGTTCATGCCCGCTGCCGCCGCCGCTAATGAGCGCCACTTTCCCTTCATCCCGGAAAGTACGATAAATGACGCCTGTCCCTTCCAATCGCTCCACTTTTCCTTCATGGGCGTACACAAATCCATCCAGCATCTCATCGACAACTTTTCCAGGGTCGTTTATAATTTTTTTCATGGCGTATCCCTCCGCATCCTGATGTCCTTTCTTTTGCCCGGCACAACACATTCTAAAACACCACTTTTATTATACCGCTTCCATCGTGAAAAAAAATCATTTTTCATGCCAGGCCAGCAATCACGGATGCCCATTTTTTCTTCATCACCCCTATGTCTTTTGTTTCAACCGCTATTTTTTCAGTCATTTTCCGCTTTGAAAAAACCGGGATTGTTTTCGATCACTTTTTATCTAAAACAGCCTGCTTTTTAGTACTTTTATGCATATATGCACACACGCGGTAAAGTATTAAAAATTTTTGTTGACTATAATCTGAATGTTTTATATAATCATACGCAAATAAGACAAGCATCGGCGCTTATCCGGCAGCGCCGTCAGCGAGGTCAAAACAAATGGGGGCTCCAACAATGAAGGATTTTTTCAGTAAACTGTTAAATGGAATGAGCATAGGCATTGTCGTTTCTCTGATCCCAAACGCCTTGCTCGGGGAGATATTGAAGCTTATTATCCCGCATGCGCCTTATTTGCAGCATGTTGTGGATGCAACCGTTATCATCATGAGCATGCTGCCTGTATTGATTGGCGTGATGGTCGGCATGACCTTTCAATTGACACCGATCCAGATTGCAAGTGTTGGCATTGCCGCAATGGTCGGGAGCGGCGCCATCGAGAAAACGGCTGCCGGCGCATTTGCTTTAAACGGGATCGGGATTGTCATCAATACAGGGATTACTGCGGCATTGGCGGTTTTATTCGTCAAGTGGGTCGGAACAAGGTTAAAGGCTTATTCCATCCTCCTGATCCCGACATTAAGCATTTTAATACCAGGCATGATCGGCCTCACGATTTTGCCGTTTATTAAAGCGGCTACCGGGTTGGTCGGCGTCGGGGTGGCACATGTGACAAGCATGCAGCCTGTCGTAATGGGCGCGATTATCGCCGTCATTTTCTGCCTGATTATTTTATCGCCGATTTCAACAGTCGGCGTAGCAACCGTTATTATGCTGTCAGGTGTCAGTTCAGGGGCGGCAAATCTTGGCATTTGTGCCGCCGGGGTCGGGCTTGCCATCGCCAGCTATAAAGCCAACTCGCTCGGCACCGCCCTTGCCCATGTACTTGGCTCGCCGAAAATTCAGATGCGAAACTTCTTTATGAAGCCGAAAATTGCTTTCCCGATGCTCATCACCGCTGCCGTGCTCGGTGCGCTGGCCGGCGTCTTTCATATTCAGGGCACGCCTTACAGTGCAGGATTCGGGCTGTCAGGCTTAGTCGGCCCGCTCAATTTCATGCATCTTGCTGAAGGCGGCTGGACTGCAAAAAATATTGCCATTATGCTAAGCACTTTCTTCGTGTTGCCGCTTATCTTAAATGTCGGACTCATTTACGTTTTCTCAAAAAAATTAAGGCTCATCAAGTCAGAGGACTATCAGCTTAATTTCGAATAACAAAAAAACACTGCAGCCCTCCGATCAGGGTGCAGTGTTTTTTTGTTAATCGGACGGAAAATCCGGGACTGCGGAAGGACCAGCCTGTCGTGATACAGCAGCAAGAGACAGTTACAATGATTGCAACCACATTTTAAACAATCCTTCTCCTATCCCTAAGTTGTACATATAATAGATACCGAATACCGTACTAATGGCTCCAGTGATCTGCGTAAGCGTCTTATTTACCTCTACTTTTTTAGCGCTTATGATAAACGGGATACCCAGGATAGTTGTAAAGAAAAGCATGCCGAATATAGTTCCAATTCCAAATATCAAAATATAAATAGCTGATTCAACAACACTTTTAACAGTACTCATTGTCAGCAGTACCATTGCTCCGCTTCCGGCAAGTCCGTGTACAAACCCGATACACACTGATTTGATGTAGGAATAGTTGCGCTTATGGCCCGGTTCATGATAATGATGATTTATACGTACCCTTTTAAATGCAGACAACGTTGTAATGCCAAGATAAACCAGCATTATTCCTACAAGAAATTCAAGTGACATGGCCCATTTTTCCGGAATTTCACCCTTTATAATTAAAAGGCAAATTCCAACAATAAATAAGGTTGCCGTATGGCCAATCCCCCAAAAAACGCCTGCAAGGGATGACTGGGACAGTTTCTTGCTTCGGCTGGCAATTGTAGATACAGCAATAATATGATCCGGTTCAATCGCATGTTTAATTCCCAACACAAATCCTAAGGCAAGGACAGATATAAAACTTACATCCATTTAATACCACTCCCTTCATCCTGCTAACCGGAAATATATCTGACTAGTATTTTCTTAAAAACAGCCTGTCTTTATGAAGCAGTTCAGCCCTTGCAAATGAATGGGCAGTTTTCATAAACTGTTCAACTAATCCGGTATTGTAGCCCATTACCCGTAGCATCACACCGTACCCGGAAGGCAGACATGACAAACCGAACTTCAGGCCGGCGCCGGATTTTTCAAGCTTTTCATAAAGCGCCTCAAGAAATTTCCTTCCAGCCAGCGGATGGATGACGGCAAATGTGCCAAGATGTGTAAACCCGTCCATTTGCAATATATCGCCAATCCCCCGGTCCGGCTCTAAATTTAAATGATCAAATAAAATAAGCGCTCCGTCCATCCATACCTTTAATTTCGAACGGATCCAATCATATGTAAAAAAGCGGCCGTTCTGCGCCCATCCAGGGGTAATCATGTCCCGGTAGAACAAACTTGCACCGAGTTCCATCCGGACTTCAGTCTCCTGTACAAACCGGGCGCCTTCGTAAGCAATGAGCGGATCCGGCAAATATTCAAAGACACTGCCACTTTTTAAATGGAAAACCGTCTTTTGCGCTACCGGTTGCACCGGCGTTTTGTACACTTTTGCAGATGCCTGTGTCGTTGCGGTCATTCGGGCTCCCTCCCCGAGTTTCAGCGCCGTATAATAGTTGTCCCCGTCCACATAGCCTCCGCCAACATGAATGAAATAAATAAGCGGCATATCTTCATCCAAATAAATCGGGCGGCTCACTTTAAAAGCGCCTTCCTGGTAACAAGAGGAAAGAACCGTTTTCTTCTGTTTTTTTACTGCTTCTATTTCAAGCATGCCTGTCCAGTTCATGACTCTAATCCGTACAGCAGCGCATTTTGCTTAATCCAGGCCACGACTTCTTCAAGCCCGGTTTCATTTTTTAGGTTCGTGAATATATTTTCCTTCTCCCCCCTTGCCGCTATCGTATCCCGTTTCATTACCTCAAGGTCCGCACCGACATACGGGGCCAGATCAATTTTATTAATGATGAATAAATCGGATTTGATCATTCCCTGTCCGTTTTTACGGGGGATTTTTTCCCCTTGCGCCACGTCAATAATATAAATCGAAAAGTCGGCCAGTTCCGGGCTGAACGTCGCTGCGAGATTATCTCCACCGCTTTCGATAAAAATCAAATCCAAATCCGGATGCTTCTCTTTTAACTCATCAATTGCCGCAAAATTCATACTGGCATCTTCGCGGATCGCAGTATGCGGGCAGCCTCCCGTTTCAACGCCGATGATTCGGTCTTTCGGGAGGATACTGTTTTTTTCCAGAAACATTGCATCCTCTTTTGTATAAATATCATTTGTAACAACAGCCATGCTGAACTCATCCTGCATTGCCCTTGTTAGTTTTTCAACAAGCATGGTTTTTCCGGCACCAACCGGGCCGCCGATGCCAATCCGAACCGGTTCCATAAGCACATCTCCCTTTTTTATGAAAAATTAAGATATTAAGACATAAACAAACGTACATGAAGCCTTTCATGCTGCATCTGGGCAATTTCAAGCCCCGGGCAGCTGATCCCCAGATCATCTATTGTACAGATTGAAATCACGCCAAGCGCTTCATCAATTGCCGGCTGGATATTGGTTAAAATCCGTTGTCCATCCGTCTGCCCGATCGGAATTCCGCGGACAGCATTTTGCACAAGTGCGGATACAGCCGAAAACAGACAGACGCCGGTAACCACTTCTTTCGGTGCCTGAATGCCAAATCCGGTAAGTGCAAATACAATCGCCGGATGACCGCACAGCCTTTTGTCCAGGATCCCTTCCAAATAACCCGACAGCAACGATGAAGGATACAATTCCGCGCAAACCTTTGCCATCCGCTCTCCCATTCTTCGACCCGCTTCCCGCGATTCTTCAGCTAGGCAGGACGCAAACAAAATGCTGTCAATTTCCTCAACCATTTGGAGATCTTCTTTTTCTGCCGCTTCATACGCAAGCTTGCAGGCCAGGCCGTCTGTAAAAGCAAGCTGCCTGCGTATGTAGACAGAAATTGCTTTTTCAACATGTTCCCGGTCCTCCAGGCGGTTTTTTTGAAAAAAAGTTTCAAAACCGAGCGAGTGTGAAAAGGCACCTGATGGGAAATTAGAGTCACAGAGCTGGAAAAGCAGATACCAGTTATGCATCATGATGATGCCCAATATGGCGGAACGCTTGCTTCATCTTCCGTTTCTCCCGCCGGTACGGGATCCCGAGCCCTTCAAGCAATTCTTCCACCAAATAATCATACTGGACAATCATATCGTTTGCTTCAAATTGGGCCGGCAAATGGCGGTTTCCGAGCTGATGGGCGATTTCCCCCATTTGTTTCATTGACCGCGGTGTGATAGTCAGCACATCATCCTCCAAAACAGAAACGACAATCATATTGCGATTATCCATGTATAAAATATCGCCGTCATGCAGTTCCTGGTTTTCTTTTAAACGGATGCCGAGTTCATTTCCGTGGTCCGTAACGGCGCGTTTGATCCGTTTCAGCAGGTCATCGCTGTTCATGTACACCCGTTCCACATGCAAACCTTTATTCTCTAAAGTTTCTACATTTCCAATTACTTTTTCAATAATCATCTGATTCTCTCCCTCAAAACAAAAAGTAGCGTTGTGCCATCGGGACGGTTTCAGCCGGTTCACACGTTATCAGCTCCCCGTCCACTTCGACATCATACGTTTGCGGGTCTACTTCAATTTTCGGTGTCTTGTCGTTATATGGCAGGTCTTGTTTGGATAATTGGCGAATGTTTTTCACCGGCTTTACCTGTTTGTTTAAACCAAGTTCACGGTGTATGCCTTTATTGTAAGCCGCCTTTGACACAAATGTCAGAGAGGTCTTTTGCCTTGCTTTTCCAAACGCTCCGAACATATTACGGTAGAGAACCGGCTGCGGCGTTGGAATGCTTGCGTTCGGGTCGCCCATCAAGCTGTAAGCAATCATCCCGCCTTTTAAAATCAGTTCCGGTTTGACACCGAAAAAAGCAGGATGCCAGAGGACGAGATCGGCAAACTTCCCGGTTTCAACAGATCCGACATAGTCGGAAATGCCGTGGACAATAGCCGGATTAATCGTGTATTTGGCGATATATCTTTTGGCCCGGAAATTGTCCCCGATACCTGTATCCTCCGGGAGTTTACCGCGCTGTTTTTTCATCTTGTCAGCAGTCTGCCATGTTCGCATAATCACTTCGCCGACACGACCCATTGCCTGCGAATCGGACGAAATCATGCTGAACACACCCATATCATGGAGAATATCTTCCGCAGCAATTGTTTCTTTTCGGATCCGTGAGTCTGCAAAAGCGATGTCTTCCGGGATATTGGCATCGAGATGGTGGCAGACCATCAGCATATCGAGATGCTCTTCCAATGTATTGACGGTGAACGGGCGGGTCGGATTGGTAGATGAAGGTAAAATATTCGGATAACTTGCTGCTTTAATGATATCCGGCGCATGCCCGCCGCCCGCGCCTTCCGTATGGTATGTATGGATGACACGGCCCCCGATTGCCTTAAGCGTGTCCTCGACAAACCCTCCCTCGTTTAAGGTGTCTGTGTGAATAGCCACCTGCACATCATAACAATCCGCCACTTTCAGGCACGTATCAATTGCAGAAGCTGTCGAACCCCAGTCTTCATGCAGTTTCAGCCCGATGGCTCCGGCTTCAATTTGTTCATTTAGTGGCGCTTCTGCCGAACAGTTTCCTTTGCCAAGAAATCCGAGATTCATCGGGAAGGCTTCTGCAGACTCGAGCATCCGGTGAAGATTCCAAGGCCCCGGCGTGCACGTTGTCGCATTCGTTCCGGTCGCAGGCCCGGTCCCGCCGCCAATCATCGTTGTAATGCCCGATGCAAGCGCCGTTTCAATTTGCTGCGGGCTGATAAAATGAATATGCGCATCAATGCCGCCGGCTGTTACAATCAGCCCTTCTGCGGCAATCACTTCAGTTGACGCACCGATTGTGATATCGACCCCCTCCATTAAGAGCGGATTACCCGCCTTTCCGATTGCTGAAATAAATCCGTCTTTTATCCCGATATCCGCTTTATAGATGCCTGTATAATCCAAAATGATGGCATTCGTTAAAACAAGGTCCGGGCTGGCATTGCTGGAAGCATGCGGATGCTGCCCCATCCCGTCACGGATTACCTTGCCGCCGCCGAATTTCACTTCATCCCCGTACACGGTAAAATCTTTTTCAATCTCGATAAACAACCCCGTATCCGCAATCCTTACCGCATCTCCGGTAGTGGGACCGAATATATCCGCATATTGCCTGCGCGGCATTGAAAAAGTCATGCTTCCCCCTCCTTTTTAAGCGGGCCGTTTGTCTGGTTATTCAGGCCGTAAACTTCCCTTTTTCCAGCAAACGATACCAGCTCCACTTCTTTTTCATCCCCCGGCTCAAACCGGACAGCCGTACCCGCAGGAATATTCAAATGCATACCGAACGCTTTGGCACGGTCCATCACAAGCGCCTGGTTCACTTCATAAAAATGAAAATGTGAACCGACCTGCACCGGCCTGTCACCGCGGTTCGTCACAGTGATCCGGGCCGTCTTCCGGCCTGCATTACAGACAACTGGTTCATTTTTTAATATGTACTCTCCTGGGATCAATTCGAGCACCTCCTTTATCGGATCGGATTGTGGACCGTGACCAGTTTTGTACCATCCGGAAATGTCGCCTCAACCTGGATGTCAGGAATCATTTCCGCGACGCCTTCCATGACGTCTTCCTGTTTTAAAATTGTTGCCCCGAATTGCATCAGCTCTGCCACTGTCTTCCCATCTCTTGCTCCTTCCATCACTTCATATGTAATGATGGCGACTGTTTCCGGGTAGTTCAGCTTCAATCCGCGTTTCTGCCGCCTGCGGGCAAGATCCGCCGCTACCACAATCATGAGTTTTTCGGTTTCTCTGGGGGTGAGTTTCAACATAACACCTCCTCATCATAAAAATATCGGACGTTAAAAAAAATAACAATTAAATGTCACATCAGTTAACATCATCATACAACAGAAAAATATTTTGATCAAGATGAAATTTTCCGAATTATAAACCAAAAAGGCGCTGGAATTTTCCAGCACGATTTTTTCAAAATAAAATTTTGGAACGACCGCTCCGCTCCTGGCAATGCTTGAAAACATTACTTCACTCCATATTTATTTTTTCAAGAATCCGTCATCTTTGAAACGATTTATATTTTGTTCATCGTTCAAATGTACTGTTTGGGTTCTCCCGCCTTCGCACTTCGGGTATACCAAAACGAAAATAGGTTAATTTAGCCTTAATCCAAATATTTTTTGGCAGACCATCGTGGCCATGCTGGACAACAAGCACCTTTCATGCCGGCCGTTATTTTCTGTGCTATATTTGAACATACAATGGACTCACCAAAGACAGGAGTGTAAAAGAATGAACACAGTCATTGAAACGATTCTCAATCACCGGTCGATCCGCCATTATGAAGACCGACCACTATCTGATGAACAAATCCGCCTGATTGTGGAATCCGCGCAGGCAGCCGCCACTTCTCATTTCGTCCAGGCCTATACGATTCTCGGCATTCAGGATCCCGGGCGGAAGCAAAGATTAGCAGAACTGACCGGGAACCGCCATGTCGGAACATGTGGCCATCTGCTCATTTTCTGTGCCGATCTCCATAAACATGAACTTGCGGCGGAAATGGAAGGTGTAGATGCGCAAGATACACTTGAGACAACGGAAAAATTTATGGTCGCGCTCATCGACACGGCACTGGCCGCGCAAAATGCCGCGCTCGCTGCGGAATCGATGGGGCTTGGCATTTGTTATGTCGGAGGCTTGCGCAACCGGCTGCCGGAAGTGGCCGAACTTTTGAAAATCCCGCAATATGTCCTTCCGCTATTTGCGATGACAATCGGCTATCCGGCCGATCCGTCTGCGAAAAAACCGCGCATGTCGGCTGAGCATATTTATTTTGAAGATGAATACCCGGCTGATGAACGTCTTTTGCGCGATCTGAAGGAATACAATGAAACGGTTTCGCAATATTATACAAAACGCACAGACGGAAAAAGGAACGATACCTGGACAGGCCAAATGGCACAATTTTTTAAAGAACCATCGCGCGTTTTCATGAAGGAATTTGTAGAACGCCAAGGGTTTGATAAAAAGTAGAGGGAGCTGGCGCGTATTTTCCTCTGCCCGTCCCGGGGCACAAACTTAAACAGAACGGCGAGATACTACAATGAGTGGTGTCCCGCCGTTTTGTCATTTTGCTTTGGTGAAATGCGGGTGCATCTGTCATCCGGCGATTCCATTTTTTTGTATATCAATATTTCCTTTTTTCTGCTAAAATAGAATAAATGCTTTAGCACTGAAAAGCGTTTATCTAAAAAAGAAAAGTGAGATTGATAGAAATGGAAAAAAACCAACATCATTTGCAAAAAGGCTTGTCACCAAGGCATGTCCAGTTCATCGCATTGGCCGGGATGATCGGAACCGGCATTTTTAAAGGCAGCTCCGATACCGTCAGCCTTGCCGGCCCGAGTGTTGCCGTTTCTTACCTGATTGGCGGCGCGCTTTTATTCATTGTCATGTCAGCGCTGGGGGAAATGGCGCTCGTCCACCCCGGCCTCAACGTCCAAAATCTGATCCACAAAGCGTTCGGCAGCCGGGTTTCTTTCATTATTGGCTGGCTGTACTGGATTAACTGGGTCATTGTTACAGTCGTGGAACTGCTTGCAGCCGGGAGCTTCCTGCAATTCTGGGTTCCCCACGCGCCATTGTGGCTGCTCAGTTTGCTCTGCGCCGCTTTCATAGTCGGCATCAATTTAACTGAAGTGAAGTACTACGGCGAATTTGAATTTTGGATTGCCGGCATTAAAATCATCACATTGATCGTTTTTATCCTGCTTGGCGCGCTGATTTTATTCGGTTTATTCCCCGGGACATCTTCCACGCTGTCCAACTATACAGCGCACGGCGGGTTTTTCCCGAACGGGCTTCACGGCACGTTCAGCGCTTTTCTGATCGTGATGTTTTCATACGGCGGCGCGGAACTGATTGGCGTTACCGTTTCGGAAACGAAAGACAGCGAGAAAGTGCTGCCGCGTGTCATTAAACAGACCGTTGTCCGCGTCATGCTTTTTTATATTTTGCCAATCCTGATCATTTGCGGCATTGTCCCGTGGAACCAGGTTTCTTCCGTGGAAAGCCCGTTTGTGCAGGTATTCAGCCGCACGGGGATCCCCGCTGCCGCCCATGTGATGAATTTTGTGCTCTTGACGGCCGTTCTTTCTGCTGCCAACTCCGGCATTTATGCCACTTCGCGCACACTGTTCAACATGGCGCAATCCGGAGAAGCGCCGCGCGCCTTTTTAAAAATTTCCCGGAAAGGCGTCCCGCTCATCAGTATTTTGCTGACCTCGCTGTTTATTTTAGCCGGCGTGATTCTGGCCTATCTTACGCCGGATGAGGTCATCAGCTATTTGATGACCATCCCGGGATTTACCGTCGTCCTTGTCTGGATCGCCATCTGTGCAGCCGAACTGCGGCTCCGGAAGTCGTATGAAAAATTGCCTTCCTTCCGTGTAAAAGGGTACCCTTTCATGGTCTGGGTTGCGCTGCTTGCACTGGCAGGTATTTTCCTGTCCTTTTTGCTGGGCGGCGGCAACCCGATTGGTACAAGCGTCTGCCTCGCTATTTTAATCGTGCTGGTCGTCCTGTCACTGAAAATCAAAGCAAAGGAATAGGCTTGTGTTGATAAAACCGGTTCCCTTGGGCGTGCAGGGGACAGGCACGGGTGGATAGCGCGTATCAAACTGCCAGAATGGGCGGGCCCGCTAACCCGTTCGGACTATTGAATGGAAGCAACCATAATCCCCCCGCGCATCCTAAAACAAGCTTTTTAAAACCAAGCCGTTGAAAGAAAAAACTCCCGACAGAGCGTAATCTGATGGGGAGTTTTTTTCTTTATCCCCCCATTCGTATAAATCCGATAAAAAAACTTGCAATAATTATATTGACTTCCATTTATTTTCTGATAAAATTTTAAACAACAAATCACTTATCAAGAGCGACGGAGGGATCTGGCCCAATGAAGTCCGGCAACCTGCAGCGAGCAGCAAGGTGCCAATTCCAGCAAAATGGGTACCATTTTGAAAGATAAGCGCTTATCCTTTACTCGCTGTCTTTCCGTAAAATGGCGGAAAGATTTTTAATTTCTGCAAGGCCGGCCGTTTAAACCAGGATAGGCCCTGATGCGTATAATTCCTCTACATCTGGATGAATCAAATTTATGGATGAAGAAAGCGGGGAACATGAACATGCAAAAATTAATTGTCTTAGCACTTGTCGGCCTTGCCGCACAATTGGTGGATGGATCTCTCGGAATGGGTTACGGGGTGACTTCAACCTCACTCCTCTTGGCTTTCGGAATTGCGCCGGCTGTCGCATCAGCTTCTGTGCATTTGGCGGAGGTTTTTACAACGGCGGCTTCCGGGGTCTCACATATGAAATTTGGGAATGTCGATAAAGGGATCATTTGGAAACTGGTTGTACCCGGGGCTGTCGGCGCCTTTCTCGGGGCAACCGTTCTCAGCCATCTTCCTGCAAGCACATTAAAACCGTACATTTCTATTTTTCTGATCGCCCTTGGCCTCTATATTCTTATCCGGTTTCTGATCAACGCGCGCGGGGCGTTGAAAGTCAAAAAAAAGACCGGGTCTAACGTATTTTTTATCCCGCTCGGCTTTGTCGCAGGATTTTTTGATGCAACGGGGGGCGGCGGCTGGGGCCCTATCGCTACACCGGCTTTGCTGTCCAGAAATGACATCGAACCGCGGAAAGTGATCGGCTCGGTGGATACAAGTGAATTTGCCGTATCCCTGGCGTCAAGCATCGGTTTCCTTTTATCCCTCGGCGCTATGCAGATTAACTGGATCTGGACGATCGCCCTCATGCTTGGCGGCCTGATCGCCGCACCGATTGCAGCCTATCTGGTTAAAATTTTGCCGGCTCATTTGCTGGCTGTCATTGTCAGCGGCATGATTGTGTTCAGCAACGTGCAAACTTTATTAAAAATGGCCGGCGCCGGAAGCGGCTGGTACGGCGTTACCTATACAGCCATTGCGGCAATATGGGCAATCCTCATTTTCTATACAATCAGAAAACACAAGCGGGCAGTTGCCAGCGCCAGCGTAAGCGTCGCAGAATAAGGAACATGTTCGGGCAAGGGATCCATTGCCCGAATTGTTTTTTTAAAGCCGTTTTTGGCAATAAACGGGCTGAGGCGTTTCTATGTGAACGAACAACGCCATTTTTGCTTGCTTCCTTTATGCAGACGCCCTCTATGTGAAGGAAAGCGGCCCCGTTTTTTCACCTAATTCAGCCATCCCTTAACCAAGCACCGGCAAAAATAATTCATCACAAATGTTTTCGAGATCGCACACCTAAGTGAAGGCAGCGCAAACTTCTTTTAGCGGCAAATGCACAGAGGCGCATTTTGTGATTTTTTTGCGGGCCAAAACATGGCTTACCCGCGCCCGTCCGGTTTGCAGCCCCTGTTTATGCCGCCGTCCGCCATGCCCGCTTTCCCTCCCCCGTCCGCGAAATGTTTTATGTTTAAAATGTAAAATCTGTTTTGCTATAATTATATTTACTGGTATTTTCCATTTTTTGAACGGAAAGAACGGTGTGTCTATGAAAACATTGATTTCGTCGCTGCAATGGATGGCATTTATGATCGCAGGGTCGATCGCGGCCCCGATTGCCATTGCGGCTGCTTTCCATTTCAGTGCAGGTGAGACTGCCCTGTTTGTGCAGCGGACGCTTTTTGTACTCGGGATCGGCGGCCTTTTGCAAGGCATTTTCGGCCACAGAATGCCAATCAATGAAGGGCCCGCCGGGCTGTGGTGGAGCGTGTTTGCCATTTATGCGGGGCTTGTCGGCAGCATGTACAGTTCAAGCACTGAATCTCTGCAATATTTGGCAGGCACACTGATTGTAACCGGCATCTTTTTCTTCCTGCTCGCTTTTACCGGCCTTGTGGACCAAGTGAACTACCCTCCACTTATCAACCTTACGGTTTGATTGAAGTGGGGGCTTCTCGACTTATCGTTGCTTTTACTAGCCAACGAAAACTGACCGAGCTAACCCTCTTGTTCCAAGAGTTTTGTTACTTATGATAACGCGAATAAGCGTAATCCCTCATTTTTGATATTGATTGCTGAATTGTGATCGCGATCTAATACAAAGCCGCAAGAACATTTATATACACGTTCAGATAATGGCATTTCTTTTTCCTTGCCGCAACATGAACACTTCTTAGTGGAGGGAAACCACTTATCAATTTTCACAAGTTGTTTCCCTTGTTCTTTTAGCTTATACGCTAAGAAAGTAGTGAACATACCCCAGCCGTTATCATGAACGCTTTTCCCAAAGTGAAGGGCTTGAGACATCCCTTTCATGTTCAAGTCCTCAATCACGACAGCATCAAAGTTAGAAGCTAATTCTTTTGACTTATGATGAAGAAAATTCATGCGTTGGTTCGCCACTTTCTCATGTAACTTAGCCACTACTAGTCGTTGCTTGTTCCAACGTGCAGAACCTTTCTTTCTTCGAGAAAGAATTCGTTGTGCTTTTGCTAATTTATCTAAGGCTTGCCGATAGTAACGTGGGTAATTGGCTTTCTTACCCTGTTCACTCTCGACATATAGACCATCCATAGCAAAATCCAAACCAACAACTTTCTGTATGTTAACTGGACGAATATCTTTCTCATATTCTGTCAAAATTGAAATGTAGTATTTGCCTGTCTTTGTTTTAGAAATAGTGCAAGATTTGATTTTATAATCAGCAGGTATCTCTCTATGCTGTTTCATTTTTATTGGCTTTTTGATTTTTGGCAGTTTGATATGACCATTTTCTAGCTTAATATTTCCGTTGACCATATTAGTTGTATAGGATTGTTTTGCTTTACGATTTTTGAACTTTGGAAAATCCGCATTTCCTTCAAAGAAATTCTTATAAGCAGTCTGTAAGTTCATTTGTGCATTTGCCAAAGCTAAAGAATCCACTTCTTTTAGGAATGGAAATTCACTTTTATATTTTGCAGGAGTCGGAAACTTTTGCTTTTTAAGCAATTCTTTATCATCCTTGAACTTTTCATACGTTTCTTTGCGTTCAGCTAACATCTTATTGTAGACAAAGCGAACACAACCAAATGTCTTAGCTAATAATGCGGATTGTTCTTTGTTTGGTAACAAACGAAACTTGAAAGCTTTGTTTTGCTTGGCCATATCAATTCACCTCACTTTGTGCGGAAAAATTTCGTATATATTGATTATATCGTAAAAAATCCGTACAATCAATATGAGGTGATAATCATGAGAGAAGAGAAAGAACGTGTAGAAATTCGTATGCCTAAGACGATATTAGAAAAATTGGAGCAATATCAAAAAGAAAATGGGATTCCAACTAGAACAGCCGCAATCTTAGAATTGTTGAGAAAAGGATTGGAAAAATAACTTTGGCTAAAGCCAACCGAAATTCATCTCCCACCTACTCATTGGTGCGATTCGCACCTTCACATTCCTTGAGGATGGGAGACTTCTTTCGGAAAGCCGTTAAATAAACTGTTTACACCGGTAGTGACATTTATTTATTTGCTATTGTTGGTGCTGCAGTTGAGCGGCTCTTTTATGAAAGGGATGCTCGGCATTACGGGGGCCCATCAGGAAGTCCGGCCGCTTGTTGCTGTTTTGAGCCTTGTCACAGTATTGCTTACATTCTATTTTGGCCATGTAAAGAAACCGTGGGTCAAGCAATATTCGATCATGCTCGGTTTGATTTGCGGCTGGATTTTGTTCGCGCTTTTCGGTGAAGCGCCGGCCATTACATTTGGGAAAAGCTGGTTCTCTCTTCCTGCCGTATTTGATTTTGGAAGGCCGCATTTTGATTCCGGCGCCGTCACAACCGGTGTATTCATCGGGCTTTTATTAACTGCAAATATGATTACGTCTGTGCGCGTCATGGGAAATGTGACGGGAGTCCGCCAAGAGCGGGTGCGGAGCAGTCTGTTCATATCCGGCATCAACCAGCCGCTTGCCGGCGTCTTTTCCGCTGTCGGTGCGGTGCCGATTGCAGCAGCGGCAGGCTATGTTGCACAAACCGGCATAAAAGTGCTGAAACCATTTTTGTACGGCGCTTGTTTCGTTTCCATTATTGCGCTGCTCCCACCGCTCGTGCATATCATGTCTGCTGTTCCCGCGCCGGTCGGTTATGCCGTTACCTTTGTGGTCTTCACACAGTTGGTCGGCCTTGCCTTAAATGACCTTGAAAAAAGCCCGGACAAAGAGATTGCCCATACAACAGCGGGCATCTCCTTCCTGGTCGGAATCGGCGCAATGTTCTTACCCGCTCATGCGACCGAACATTTGCCAATGGTCGTGGCAACTTTTCTAAACAACGGCTTAATCCTTGGATCTGTAGTCGGCATTTTGACAGAACAGCTGCTGATTTGGAGGAAAAAAAGAAAAATGCAGGCAAACAGCATCCGCGAACAGTAAAAATCGGGAATACTACCAAACCGCAAAGAATTTTCTACTCCGATTTGCACAGGGTCCCGCCGGTTGGCACCTTTGTCGCAATCATCAAAATGGCCTGGGGCGTTCCAATTCAGTGAAAAGGGGCGCAGGACGTGATCGCTGAATCCCTTGCCTCTGTTGCGGCGGTCAGGGATATAAAAAATGCCGGGAATCTCCCGGCATTTTTTATATCCGCTTCCGTTTTTCCTCACACGATTACGAATCGGCTTCCTCGAGCAGCCCCTTTTCGATGCAGGTGAGAGCAGACAGTTTCACCGTCCGTTTTTCAAACCGGATGGCAAGGGTGTCGCCATCGATATCTACAATTTCACCATGGCCAAACACACGGTGCCGGATTTTTTTGCCGGCCACAAAAGCGGAGGCATCCTTCATTGCATTCGGGTTATACGGTATGGAGACCGTCTTTTTGCCGATCCGGACAACTTCTAGGTCTGGTTTCGTTTTTTCCGCCTTTTCAACATTGTTGACAATTCCCTTCACTGCTGCCACAAACGGCGAGTCCATTGTCCGGCTTCCGTCCCGTTTTTCATAGCTGACCATTTCCAGCGACTTTTTCGCGCGCGTCATTGCCACATAAAAAAGACGGACCGATTCTTCCATCAGTAAATCATTTTCTTTTTCATCGTCCCCGGGAATGATCCCCTCCACGAGATCGATCATATACACCTTTTCAAACTCCAAACCTTTTGAACTGTGGAACGTCGAAAGCGTCACAGCATGCCGGCCTTTGTTTCCTTTCGCCGTTTTTAAAATTTGCGCCAAGTGCTGAAGGCGGGCAGCAAACTCTTCCATTGTCACAAGCGTGTCCGCAATGTCTTCGAGCGTATTTAAAACGCCAATCAAATACTCTTTCCGGAATCCGAATTTCTTGCACATGTTTTCGAGTGCTTTTTCATAGCCGAGCCTGCCGCGGATGACATGAATCACATCCAGCGGTGGCATGCCCCGCATTTCCCGAAGTGTCTCCTTTACTTTACGCACTTTTTGGACCTGGTAATCCTTCAAATTTGCATAACGCACCAAATTGTCAAAAACAGACTGGTTATTACGGATCCCCTTTACCGCTTCCATCTGTTGTTTCGTAATATAACCGTCCAATTTCGAATGGACCTGCGCGAGGATATCCGCCCGTTTATCGGTAAACGTAAGCCGCATCACATTCAAAATATCCTGGACGACCCAGTGGGAGAAAAAGCGATTGTCGGTATCTTTGAGATAAAACGGAATCCCTTCCCGGTCAAATTCATTGATCAGGGCAATCGAAGACATATTGTTCCGGTACAGCACGGCAATTTCCGAAAAATTTTCGGACACGACAATGTTCTGGGCCAAATATTTTGCCTGGTATTTATAATCTGGCAGGCGCACAAACCGAATCGGCCCGGCAGGTGGGTTTTCCGTGAACATGTTTTTATCATAGCGGTGCTTGTTGCGCTTGATAAACAGGTTGGCAGTCGTGACAACCTCTTGAGATGACCGGTAATTTTGTTCCATAAATAAAATTTTCGCATCCGGATACACTTTATTAAAATTTAGCAAGTAGGACGGCTCCGCACCCCGCCAGCTGTATATTGACTGATCATCATCGGCGACAACGCACAAATTGCGATGCCGGCGCACAAGCTTTTCAACAATGGCATGCTGTACCATGGACGTATCCTGGCTCTCATCCGTCAGCACATAGTCATAACGCTTCTGGTACTTACGGAGAAGTTCCGGATCACGCCTTAACATTTCATTCGCATATGCCAGCATATCATCAAAATCAAGAAGCAGCTGACCGGTACCCTGCTTTTTAAACGCCTCATACTCTTTTAAAATCCGGGCAGCTTCCGGCACACTCGTCGCCACCTTCCCCCATTTTGCAGGCGGGATCATCTTGTTTTTGATATAGCTGATATACGTCTGCAGTTCCTCCAGCTGGTCTTCCGTGATCTTCTCTCCATGAATGGCCTTGTACACATTCCGCAAGATTTTTTTCTTATGGTACGGTCCTGCCTCGCCTTCAATCAGCAAGAAAGGAGCATTGTTCCGTCTGAAAAATACGCGGACGAGTTCAAAAGCAAGGCTGTGGATCGTTGAAAAATCAACGGGCGGAAGATTCGGAAAAAGCTTTCGGAACCGGTCTTTCATGTCAGCGGCAGCGGCCCGGCTGAACGTAATGGCTTTGATCCGTGCAGGTGCCACCCCTTTTTCTTCAATTAAATAGCCGATCCGCATGATAATTGTCGTCGTTTTTCCGGACCCGGGAGAAGCCAAAAGCAAAAGCGGACCTTCCGTTTGCTTTACGGCCTCTTGCTGCACTGCATTCAGCACAATTCCGGACTCCTCTTTTTTACGGGTAAAAAAGTCTTGTTTCGTGTCCATTGACATTACTCCGTTCCAAATGCTTTGGTTTAATAGTAGCATATTGGAATGGAGTGTTGACATAAAATCTAACCATTCAGTTTTGACAACTGTCTCATATGTATAAAAATAGTTCTCAATCGCATTCGAAGGCCGCCTTCAACATCTCACAATCGAGAAAAGCTTGACACATACCTCGTCATAAAAGGTTTTGCCTATGACGACATTTTCCTATGTCCTCCCCTTTTTTTTCATTTTCTATAAAAGAAAAATTTCTGCATGCATGCCGAAATTCCTTTTAAAAAAATCAGAAGGGAAAGCTTTTGGATTTCCAAGTAAACATGCCGGCTGTACTGGAAATCAAGGTACCCGCTCCGCCTACGCGGTGTACCGATGATGGCCACGCTTGCCATCCCCGCTGATTTTAGAGTACCACCGATTTGTTAAATTATGATGAAGAGGGATTAAAGAATTTACAAAGATGCGGAAAGAACGGGGATATGTATCCCGTGCCCCGAAAAAGGGGAGCGGGGAAGGCTTACCAGCTGGATTTCTTTACGCCCGGAATCTCGCCTTTATACGCAAGTTCCCGGAAACAGATGCGGCAAAGTTTGAATTTGCGGTATACCGAATGAGGGCGCCCGCACCGCTCGCAGCGTGTGTAAGCCTGAACTTTAAATTTCGGCTCACGTTTTTGTTTGACAATCATCGATTTCTTTGCCATGACGTTTGCCTCCTTTCTATGCGTTAACAGTTTATTTTACTATAAATTCAATAGAAAAGATAGTGGTATATTTTGGCAGATTCTTTCTAAATCATTTTACAAATAACATACCTATTGTTGGCTAATACCGTTTTTTGGAATTATAATTTGACCCGATTGTTTTCCTGGTTTCGGGAGCCGTGTTTATCGCAATAACATCCTCACTTATTCAGAATACAGATGCTCGCCGCAAAAAAAGCAGGCCCAACTAAGCCTACTCTACTTTAAAACTCATGAAATTTTTTTTGCCTTAGATTTCGCCCAATTTCTAAACCAAATAATGAAAGAGAGAATCAATAATAATATACCAAAAATCAAAAAAAATCTTGGAATCAATAATATTTGACTAATCAGCGAGTTTCCGAGCTCTACAGTTGAATAACCATCAACAAGATGAACCAAAAACATCATACATAGTCCTGTAAACGCCATCACAAATCCATATTGAAAAATTCGATACATGAACCTCAACTCCCCGTTTTTTAAAAATTCGGTTTATTTTTTGGATATTTTTATCTATTGTAATCATAAATTCCATTTTTAACAATCCTCCCATGGATGGGAAAGACGGCTTTCCGCAAAAAAGGTTTGATGATTGCCTGAATCTCGCGTGTACCGGCTGCATCCCCAGTGCCCGGCTTTGCAGTGGGTGGTTTGATTTTGGAAAAACAATAAGCATGTCAGAATGCTTATCTGCGACGAATTCTTTTCAGTTCCAGCCCGCATTGAAAAAAAGCAAATGAAAACCGGGCGGAGTTTTGCCCGGTTCGTTTGCAACGGCTTATTTTCCTAAAACATCGTGGTCGACCCAGCGTTTGCCGTCGATTTCACTGATGAGGTTAACAGCCACTTTAGCGCCGTCGCCTGCTGTGATAATCGTGTGCATGGAAACGCCGGCAACCGTACCGCATGCCCATACATTCGGGACATTCGTTTTTCCTTGCGCATCCACTGCAAAAACGGTTTTTACGCGTGGTTCTGTTGCCGGTTTGGTTTTGACGCCAAGGGCTTCCCCGAGGCTTGCAATCATGCCGGTTGCAAGAATAACGTATTTGCTTTCATACGACTCTTGTTCTGTTTTAATGGTAAAACCATTTTCCGTTTTTTCAATCGATTCAACTTTTTTGTCGACCAGTTTGGCACCGAATTGCGCTGCCTGTTTTTTACCGGTTTCGACCAGGTCTGGTCCGGTTATTTCTGTTACACCGTAGTGATTTTTCAGCAAAGCCCGCTTAGTAGCGCTCGTGCCGCCATCAAAAAGCACCGTGCTTTTCCCGGCTTTGGCCGTAAAAATAGCGGCACTTGCCCCGGCCGGACCAGCTCCAATAATGGCAATTTCATACATCGTACATTCCTCCCTTACCATTTTAAGTATAGACCGGCAGATGGGGAAGTTCAAAAAATACACTTTGGAACCGGATTACCGGTTTTTCTCATTCTCTTTTTTATCATAAATGCAGTTCCATCCATTCATCCACTTCCTGGAAACCGAATTTTTCATACAACGGCTTGCCCATTTCAGAAGCGCCAAGCCAGATGTTGGAGATGCCGGCCTTTTTCATCTCATCAACCAGTTTTCCCATCAATTCTTTCGCGATCCCCTGGCCGCGGTATTCTTCTTTTGTATACACATTTGTAATGTAGGCTTTCTTCCCGCTTTTATTCACATAGCTGGGCGGGAATTCGTAAAAAATGACGGCCCCGCAAGCAACGATTTCTCCTTCGTCTTCCGCAAGCCATTGGACCATGGAGCCTTCTTTTAATTTCTTTTGAAAAAACTTTTCCAAATCGGCATCAATGTCCGTCTTTGGTTCGATGCCCTGGGCAACCTGCTGCTGCTTTCTAAGCTCTATTAAATGATGAAGATCATCAAGATGGGCTTTCCGGAATTCCATAGCTGCGCCTCCTTCATCACGGTTATGAAAGACAAATCATAAGCGAACCGCCGCTTTCAAATACTTTTTGCTACCCAGGAGACAAACCTTTAAATATCCTTCGAGTACCCCACTCGAACGGCATATGATTTCCCAAATGAATGTATGGCGTGGCCCTGCCGGCAATGTATAGTGACTTTTGGCAGGCCACCCAAAAAACAGTTCGCATGTGCGGGCGCCTCTTATATACTTCCCAATTAAAAAAGCCGCCCCGCCGTTTGGCAGAGCAGACTCCTGATCATTTTTTCTCCTCGAAAACTTTCCGGATCCGTTCAATTGCCCATTCCAGCTCTTCTTCCGTTATGACAAGCGGCGGGGCAAAGCGGATGACATTTTCATGCGTTTCTTTGCAAAGCAGCCCTTCCTCTTTCAATGCTTCGCAATAGGAGCGCGCCGGTTCCGTGAGCTCCACGCCGATGAAAAGGCCGCGGCCGCGGATTTCCTTAATCGACGGGTGCTCGATTTCACGCAGTTTCTCCAGGAGCACCTGCCCAAGCCGGAGCGAGCGTTCCACCAGTTTTTCTTCTTCAATCACCTCAAGGCTTGTGATCGATACCGCGCATGCAAGCGGGTTGCCGCCGAACGTCGAGCCGTGCGACCCCGGGTTGAATACACCCAGTATTTCTTTATTTGCAGCTACACAGGAAATCGGCATGACACCGCCGCCAAGCGCTTTCCCAAGAATGAACACATCCGGGGTAACACCCTCCCAGTCAACCGCAAACAACTTGCCGGTCCGGCCTAACCCGGTTTGCACCTCGTCTGCCATGAAAAGCACCCGGGACGCGCGGCAAATATCCGCTGCTTCTTTTAAAAACCCGGCCGGCGGAATGTTGATGCCAGCTTCCCCCTGGATCGGCTCAACAAGGAACGCTGCCGTATTCGGAGTGATGGCTTCCCGCAGCGCTTCCGCATCCCCGTACGGAATGAGCTTGATGCCCTCAATCATCGGCCCGAAGCCGCGTTTATATTCTTCTTCCGATGAGAGCGACACCGCAAGCAGCGTACGGCCATGGAAATTTCCGGTACAGGCAATGATTTCCGCTTTATTGTCCGGCACGCCTTTCACATCATATGCCCAGCGCCGTGCAGCTTTGACCGCCGTTTCCACCGCTTCCGCCCCGGTGTTCATCGGCAGCACCATATCCTTTTTCGTCAGTTGGCACACTTTTTCGTACCATTCGCCAAGTTTGTCGTTATAAAACGCGCGTGATGTGAGCGTCACACGGTCCGCCTGGTCTTTTAATGCCTGAATGATCTTCGGGTGGCGGTGCCCCTGGTTCAGTGCCGAATAAGCACTCAGCATATCCATATAGCGGCGGCCGTCCGGATCCTTCACCCACACCCCTTCCGCTTCCGAAATGACAACCGGAAGCGGCGCATAATTATGCGCACCGAACTGTTCCGTTTTTTCAATTACTTGTTTCGCTTGCTCTTTTACTTGTGCCATTTTGTTTCCCCCTTCTTTTCAATGTCCCTATCCATTCATATGCAAAAAGAATGCCATCATGAAAAAAAGGCCTTCGTGCGGTTTTTTCAGTGAAAATGCAAAAAATTTTTGCATAAAGCCGCAAAATATTTTAAAATTTTTATCATCGAAGGGGGTGGACACAACATGGAAGAAACAAAAGATGTACTCCTCGCGTTGTACGAAACAATAATGAATCTCGTCGATGCCGGCATTCATGCAGTGGATGAAGAAGGGCGCACGATGATTTACAATCAAAAAATGCGGGATATTGAGGGGATGGACAGCCGTGAAGTACTGCATAAAAAATTGGAAGATGTTTTCCGCTTCCGCAGCAGTGAAGAAAGCACCCTGTTAAAGGCGCTCAAAACCGGAGAAGAAAGTCATCTTGTCAAGCAGACGTATTTTAACAATAAAGGCCGCGAAATCACCTCCGTCAACCATACGTATCCGTTTTATTATAAAGGGAAATTGATGGGTGCTGTTGAAATTGCGGAGGACATTACGAAAATTGAGCGCCTCATCCGCCGAAACCACGAGCCCCATACCGGATATACATTTCACCATATTATCGGGAAAAGCAAGGCGATTTCCGAAGTCATTGAATTTTCAAGGCGCGCCGCCCGCACTTCCTCCTATGTGCTGATTATCGGTGAAACCGGGACGGGAAAAGAGTTGTTCGCGCAAAGCATCCATTATGAAAGTGAAAGAAGCCGGGGACCGTTCATCGCGCAAAACTGCGCTGCGCTTCCCGACAATCTCATTGAAAGTATCTTATTTGGCACGAAGAAAGGGGCATTTACAGGTGCTGTTGACCGCGCAGGGCTGTTCGAACAGGCGGACGGCGGCACGCTTCTGCTCGACGAAATCAATGCGTTGAACATTCATTTGCAGGCAAAGCTTTTGCGCGTGCTGCAAGAGAAAAAAGTAAAACGGATCGGGGGCACGCAGGAAAAGCCAGTGGATGTGCGCGTGATCGCCACCATGAACGAAACGCCTTACGAAGCGATTGCAAATCACCGGCTGCGCAAAGATTTGTATTACCGGCTTGGTGTCGTGACGCTGTTTATCCCACCGTTACGGGACCGGCTGGAAGATTTGCCCCTTCTCACCGGCCATTTTATTCAAAAATACAATCCCCTTTTTCAAATGAATGTCAGGGGGATCACACCGGAAGTGCTCACTTTCTTCCGGTCGTACCGCTGGCCTGGCAATATACGCGAGCTGGAGCATATGATTGAGGCAGCGATGAATGTCATGCTCGATGAAGACATGATTGAACTCCGCCATCTGCCCATGCAGTACCGGCAGTCCGGCCACTTCAATTCGCCGGCGGAAAAATCACCGCTTTTAAAAGACCGGCTGTTTGAATACGAGAAGCATTGTATTTTAGAAGCGCTGGAGGCAAACGGGTCGAATATATCAAAAGCAGCAGAACAGCTCGGGTTAAGCCGGCAAAGCCTCCAGTACCGGATGAAACGGCTCGGGATTTGACGTGTGTAAAACACAGCCGGCTTCAAAGATCACCTCTAGCCAGGCAGTTAGAAAAAGGCAGGGGACTCAACAAACAGCCCCTGCCATGATTACGCTTATTTCACTTGTTCCTGCAGCACTTCTTTTAACAACTCGATCGCACTTTCTTCTGTCGGGTCGTTTGTTCCAAGCTCGCCGCGGAAGGCTTTGGAGAGGATGGATTGTTTTATTTCGTCTGTATTTATTTTGATTACATCTTTTATTTTACTTTCTTTTTTAAATATATTTTGTAAAGTGGTGATTATTACTCTCTGTTCTTCTAATGGCGGCAATGGAAAAATAAAGTCTGATATTAACGAGACACTCAAATTTTCTTGATTACCTCCCTTTGCCACCTGTCTAAACCTTTGATAGCCTTCCATAAAATAATAAAATATGAATTCTGGTGCTATATAATCATTAGGCAATAACGCACAAACAGCTTGATTACAAGTCGCTTCCACACTTAAAATAGCAGCTCTACCTCTTGTCAATCCCTGGCCATACATAGCAACCAAAACAGTATTTGGTGGAAGCAACTTTGCAGAACTATTTGCAACTGCTTCAGGAGTAATTTGCTCTTCACTTTCATTAATAGCATTCCATTTTATTTCACCGGTTTTAATCCATGGTATATTTCCTTCGTAATATTCTGGAATAGTTCTTTTTGGAGTGCCTCCAGAAGTAATTGTAAAGACATCTCCTAATCTTACCCATTTCCAAGTTGATGGAATGCTATACCTTAAGTCTTTAATATTAATTTCCTTTGATACTTTTCTCCGTATACTTTGAGATTCCTTTATTTTGACATATAATGACTCGGCATCTTCAATGTTTTTATTTTCCTCTCTCCACTTCCTCGTCAGCTCCCCCCGAAACGCCTTATCCAAAATAGCCGCCCTACGCAGTTCAAACGTTTCCTTCGCTTCCTCAATCAACCGTTTTGCTTCGTCGATTTTACTTAAAAGACGCTCTACTTTGTCTGCAATGCGTTTTTGCTCTTTTATTGGCGGTACAGCAATAGGGTAAGTTTCAACTTCTTTAGGTCTTGCTCTTGTAAGCGAACCACCTACACCTGATACATTTGATGTAATTAGTTTTCGAAAATAAGGAGACTTCAACAGGTATAGTAAATACTCAGAATAAATTGCTTTATTTTCGCTTATAACAATCCATTCTGTTGAAGCTAGCTGCCGAAACTTCCCATGGTTATTTAATACTTTCCATACCCTATTAATACGAGGATTAATTTTACACAACAAAATTTCATCTTTATTAACCAGCTGTTTACTAGACCCTATTTCATCGCCTTTAATAAATTCAGGAGATCCTTCAGGAAAACTAGGTACACTATATAATTCAAACGTTTCGTCTTTAAAGCTTTTTGGATCAATGTTGCGCTTTTTATCCTTATTAATTGTTTTTAATTTCACCCACACCCAATTCCCCGGCACTTCATACGGCTGCTCTTCCTCCGGCACCAATGCTTCTTCCAATAACTCCCCCATGGTCTTTTGCTTCTTCCTCACTTCACAGCCACCTCATCCACTTCCACGGCGCGCAGTTCGTCTACCACTTCGCCCAGTAAATCCATTGCCTGCTGTAGTTTTGCGATCGCTTCTTCTGCCGATTCAACCGGGTCTGGCAAGTTTTCGTAGGAGGACAATGACGCATCCGCGATCAGGCCGATGTCGAGGCTGTCACCTTTTTTCGCAATTTCTTCCCGTGTGAACACATTCCAGCGCTCGTCTTCCACTTTGGAACGGTCTTCGGCTTCGTATGCTTTCATGAAATTTTCGAAATGCGCCATCGTCAACTGGTTGCGTTTCCCGAATGACGGCATGTTCGTGCGGAGGTCATACACCCACACTTCTTTTGTGTTGTCCCGGTCGGTTTTTCCCCTTGTAAAGAACAAGACGTTTGTTTTGACCCCTTGTGCGTAAAAAATACCTGTCGGCAACCTTAAAATCGTGTGCAGATTGCATTTGTTCATTAAGTCGCGGCGGATTTGCGCACCAACGCCACTTTCAAACAGCACATTATCCGGCAAAACGACTGCTGCACGCGCTTTGCCATCATCTTTTAAGGCATTGTAGATCAGCTGCAGAAAATTCAATTGCTTGTTCGATGTGTCAAACGTCAAGTCATCACGCGATACCCGTTCGCCGCCTTTTTTTGTGCCAAAAGGAGGATTGGTTAAAATGACATCCAGATTTTTCATCCATTTCCCGTTGTTGGATAAAGAGTCGCCATGCTCAATGCGCCCTTCCATGCTGTGGAGCAGGGCATTCATTAATGCAAGACGGTGCGTGTCTTTTACCAGTTCCATCCCGGAGAAAGCTTCCTTTCTCTGGAATTCCGCCATTTGCGGATCCAGGTCAAAATAGTCATCCGTTTGTTGTTTTAAATAACGGTCCGCGGCAATCATAAAGCCAAAAGTGCCGGCTGCCGGGTCAGCGCAGCGCTCACCGATTTTCGGGTCGACCAGCTGCACCATCACATCAATCAGGACGCGCGGTGTAAAATATTGCCCCGCCCCCGATTTCTTTTCGCTCGCGTTTTTCTCAAGCAATCCCTCATACAGATTGCCCAGCCCTTCTTCTTTTGCGCTGTACCAGTCGAGTGCATCAATCGATTTAATGATTTTTTCAAGGTTCTTCGGCTCTGAAATACTGGTCGCTGCATCGCTGTAAATATGACGCAGCATTTCATTGCCGCTTGTGCCCAAATACAGCAGCAAGTGCTGATAAAATGTTTTCAGCTCCGTCCCTTCTTTTGCCACAAGGTCATCCCAACGGTAGCCTTCCGGGATGGCAGATTCTGTTTCCTGCTCTTTCATCATTTTTAAAAACAGCAGATACGTTAATTCCGTCACATATTGCTGATATGTAATTCCATCATCACGTAAAACATTACATAAGTTCCAAAGCTTTTGTACGATTTCCTGGTTGTTCATTTTTCTCCTCCTGTTTTTACTGCACATGTTACTTGCAATGAAACAAGCCCTTCTATATTCCAAAGAAAAGAACCCAGTCACTTTTTGGGAGCTTGCATTCAAAGGAGCTGGGTTCTGCCTGTATATGATATAGGCTGCCTTTACTTTCGTTCATTTTTGGTTTGAAAAATTTGCACGGATTGGTTTTACAGCATTTGTACTGTTTTTGCTTTTTGCCAAATTTGCCTCAGGCATCTTCGCTCTTCTGATGGCGAACCTGGTTCCAAAACCCATTTGATAAAAGCATCTTTTTCCTGCCTTGTTTCAAATTCAATATCTATTGGGGGGGGTTATGGAAACTATACAATCAATTCCTTAGCATACATCATTGTACATGTACAATTATATATGCAAAATCCTAAAAAAGTCCACGTTTCTATCAAGTTTTTCCCGGCAAGGTTTAAATATCGGGCCTTTCAAAACAAAGAAACCCAGTTCATCCAACCGCCAAAATCCGGCTGGATGAACTGGGTGTATTTATATCACATACAGATTATCATTAATCGTATCCACAATCCTATCAATTTCATCACCAAATTCCCGCTTCAAAATCTTATACCCGCCCTGGCTGCGGAACGGTTCTTCCCGAAATGCCTCTTCCGGATTTGGCGCCAGCACCGGCACTTGCAGCAGCTGCTTCTCAATCCGCTCCAGCCATTTTTTCTGCCGCGGCGTCCAGTCATGTAGGGCGTACACCTTTTGCATCGCCCGCCTGATCCGGGTTTCGTGATCAACAAGCGACTCCCCTAATGCGGCCTGGCGGATGAAACTGATGATATCTGCCGCAATGTCTTCGTTTTTCGTTTGTTTCCAGGCCGTTTGCAAGTGGGATTGCTTGAACCCTTTCGTCTCCAGTATCGTAATCAATTCACGCAAGTCTTGTCTTGTTAAATCTTTCGGGCGCGTGCAAACGAGGTGGAGCGCGGGAATTTCATTGATATTTTCTTTAATAAATTTTACAAATCCATCCAGGTAATCTTCCGGGCGCTCATTCCCTTCGCCATAGCCCCGGATGACCGCTGTTACCCGGTCCGCCTGATTGGAAATATAACGTTTGTCTCCGCCTGTCCGGTAATTTTCCATGTACTCAAACAAGAGGCTGTTCTGCTTTGCTTCCTGCGGCGTGTAATATTGAATTTCTTTCGCCCAGTCTTCAATATTTTTGCCATTGGACAGCTCTTCGAATTTCTGTTTTGCTTCTTCACTGAGCCTTTGTTTGCGCCGCTGGATTTTTGCGCCTAACTGACCGCGGTAAAATTCAGCTTCCTCTTCCGTTTGCGCATTCACAAGCGACTCGTACAGCTCGCCAATGCTGTCATTTTGCTGTTTCACGACCGGCTTCATTTCTGTATAAGGCTGCAATTTATCGTAAATTCCGACGGCATCATAAATATTAAAGTGGCTTTTCCCGATCTCAGGGCAAAGGCGGGTGGCGCGGCCAAGCATTTGATCATACAGAATACGAGATTGAACGCGGCGCAGAAATACGAGATTCGTAATGGCCGGCACATCTACACCAGTCGTGAGCAGATCAACCGTTACCACAACATTCGGCAGCCTTTCGTTTTTAAAACGTTTAATGGCATCCAGTGGCTTATAAATATACCCCGTAATTTTCATAATGGCATCATCTTCTATCTCATCGCCGCGTTCGGCATATGCCTCTTTCAATAAACGGACAACCAGGTCTGCATGTTGGTCGGTAGCGGCAAATATCAATGTTTTTTCTTTGCCGGACGGGTCAATATAATCCGCCAGTTTATGCAGCACCGCCCTGTTAAAAGATTCGGTGATCACTTTTTTGTTAAACTGCTCCACTTCAAAATGAAGGGTGTCTTCCATTTTTTCCAATTGAATTTCGCCGTTTTCTGCATCATACACTTCGACTTCTTCATCTTTCTCAAAAGTAATGCCTGCTTGCGAAAGTTCCGTTTTGAATACATAAGGCGGCTCATGGTCAACCAGATAGCCGTCCAGTACCGCTTCACTGTACGAGTATTTAAAGATCGGCATGCCAAAAATTTGCGTCGTGTGAAGCGCCGGTGTCGCAGTCAGCCCTAAACAGGCTGCATCAAAATAGTCAAGAACGCGACGGTACTGGCTGACATAATCATTTTGATCCCTGAACAAAAGCTCTTCTTCGGACATTTCCCTGTCGCTTGTATAGCCGCGGTGCGCTTCATCTACAATGATAAAATCGTACTGCCCGACGCTCGGAATCTTTTCTTCATTGCTGTAGAAAAGCCGGCGCACCATTCCCTGCACCGTTGCGATGTGCACTTTTGTTGCCACTTCCGGTGAAATGTCCCCGATCGACTTCACATCATAAATATCAGAGAATGAATAACCTTCAATCTTCGTATCTTTCAGGGCATCTTCCGTTTGTTTCCCGAGTGAGTTGCGGTCGACAAGAAAAAGAATGCGTCTGCATTTTTTCGATTTAATGAGCCGGTACATGAGTGCAATCGCGGTACGGGTTTTCCCGGTCCCTGTTGCCATGGCGATCAGCATTCTTCTTTGTCCGGCTTTCAGCGCTTCTTCGGCAGCCAGCACCGCCTTTTCCTGATACGGGCGCAATCCGAATATCGAGATGCTTTCTTCTTCGAGCCGCTGATTGGCATCCTCATCATCCTGGCTCAGCAACATTAGCAAATCATCGGGAGAATGCCAGCCTTCAAGCGGGCGGGCGTGTTCAAGCGGCTTACGGGAATCCCAAAACCAAATGCCCGATTCCTCTTGAAGCTGCCTGAGAAAAGGCCGGCCATTGGTTGCGTATAGGAAAGGCACCTTATATTCATTTCGCGTTTGCAAAATCTCTTCATTTTCAATTTGGCGCACTTGCCTTGCATACACTTTTGTCTGGCTTTCCAGCGCGCTTGGAATCGTTCTTTTCTTCGCCTTTGCTTCAATGAGCCCGACCAATTTCAAACCGATAAATAAAGCATAGTCCGCTCTGCCGCTGCCCACTTTCCATTCCGCAATGGCCATATTCCGGTTCTTTTCAGGCACTGTACCATGTGTATAATGATTCAACAACGTTGTATCTGCTTCCCAGCCGGCCGCACGCAACTTCTCATCAATAATGGCACGTGTTTCCGATTCCGTCAGTTCGTGGCGGCGCATAAAAGTTGCGGCTCTCTTTTTCCGTTTCGTTTTCTCTTCCGCATTCTCTTCAGAAGCTTTTGCTCTAATGGATTCTAACTCGTCTTCAAGCTTTTTCAGCTTCTCTTCGTATTCCTGTTGAAGCTGTTCCGTATCGACTTTCTTCTGCTCTTTCGGCTCTATGTATTCCGGCGCTTGAAAATCCCATTCTCCGTACACTTCCATAAACCATATGGACAGGCGAAAAGCGAGCCTAAGCAGTGCTTTTGCTTCCTCCGTTGTAAATTTCAACGCTTCGTGCATCGCCTGGTTGCCCTTACGGCGCAGCGTCTCAAAAATATCCAGCAGCTCCGGCTCAATCAAACCTTCCCTGCGCAGCGTATGGATACGATCCACTTGGGATGTCCCGTATGCTTCCTTAATATTTTCGGCTGCCAGTACGAACTTGGTCAACGTCTCGGCAAACAACCTAAGCTTCATAATCGTTGTATGGGGATCCTGATAAATATTTCTCTCAGCCGTCTCGCCCAAATTTGCAAGCACATCCCATTTCCCTTTAAAAAATGAAAAGTTGCTTTTCACTTTCATCACCGTTTTCTTTTTACTTTGCTTTTATTATACAACAAACTATTTATACTTTGGGCGCACAGGGAAACGTTGTCATTGGGTTGAATCAAAATACTGGGTGGCTGAACATATATCCCCTTTATTTTTGCGTAAAAGAGAGTCTGTGATGGCGTCTTCAACTGTGCTCAACTTTAAGGTGTACAAAATACCCCCTGATTTACAAACACAATGGCATTTTTATTAGCATCCCGGCAGAAATCGGGCCGCCGGGGTCTCATGTTCGCCATGTCTGTGTGTGACCCTCTTTTTGACATTATTTTAGCCGCATGCAAATGGATTTTGCATCCTGAAGGGAAATGCACTCGCGGCCCGCAACATAATCATGCCGGCGCCAAATCATGGTTCGCGCATGTGCAAAAAAATTTTGCATGCATCGCGTTTGCTTCACGAAAAACAGCTCCTCCGCCTTTGGCATGAAAATTGCAAAAAGTCCTGATATGAGAATATATACATTTTTGCAATCGTTCTCATGAAACGAATGAAGGGGGAAAAGAAAAATGGAATTGGAAAAGCAGCAGGACATCCATCTTCCAAAGCAGCAGGGCAGGACACTCCGAAAAGAACTGAAAGCACGCCATTTAACGATGATTTCGATCGGGGGCTCCATCGGAACCGGCCTGTTTCTCGGGAGCGGCGCGGCGATCCATTCGGCGGGGCCGGGCGGGGCACTTGTCGCATACGCACTGGTCGGGGCAATGGTGTATTTTGTCATGACAAGCCTTGGGGAAATGTCCGCCTACATGCCGACAAGCGGCGCGTTCAGCACATACGGGACAAAATTCGTCGATCCCGCTTTCGGATTTGCAATTGGCTGGACTTACTGGTTCAACTGGGCGATGACGATTGCTGCCGAACTGACCGCTTCGATTATGATCATGAAGTTCTGGTTTCCGCACAGCCCGTCGTTATTATGGAGCATGTCCTTTTTTGTGCTCATTTTCCTGCTCAATTATTTGACCGTCAGAGGTTATGGCGAAGGGGAATACTGGTTTTCTTTCATCAAAGTGGCGGCGATTATTCTATTTATTGTGGTCGGCTTATTGATGGTTTTTGGCCTTCTTGGCGGGGAAGCAGCCGGCGTAAAAAATTTCACTACAGGGAAGGCGCCGTTTCCGGGCGGGTTTCTCGGCACTTTTCTCGTCTTTATTGCGGCCGGTTTTTCGTTTCAGGGGACGGAAATTGTCGGGGTTGCCGCCGGGGAAAGCGAAAATCCGGCGAAAAATGTGCCGAAAGCGATTAAAAATGTTTTCTGGAGAATTCTATTATTCTATGTGCTTGCCATCCTTGTCATCGGGCTCCTTGTCCCGTATACAAACAGCAGCCTGGAAAGCGAAAATGTTCTCGTCAGCCCGTTCACGCTTGTCTTTAAAAAAGCCGGCCTTTCATTTGCAGCTTCGATGATGAATGCCGTGATCCTGGCCGCTGTTCTGTCAGCCGGCAATTCCAGCCTGTACGCATCCACGTGCATGCTTTACGCGATGGCAAAGGAAGGACAGGCCCCGCGTATTTTTTCAAAGCTTGACAGGCGCGGCGTCCCGGTGCCGGCCATGATTTTAACCGCAGTTGTCGGTATGCTTGCGTTTTTCACTTCCATTTTCGGGGACGGTGTTGTATATATCTGGCTGATGAATTCGATCGGCATCACCGGCTTTATTTTCTGGCTCGGCATCTGCGTTAGCCATTACCGGTTCCGCAAAGCTTTTCTCGCGCAAGGGCACGCGCTCAGTGAACTGCCTTACAGAGCGAAATGGTATCCATTCGGGCCGATTTTTGCCATTGCCGTTTGCCTGATTGTGACACTCGCCCAGGACTACCAGGCATTCCTCGCCCCGCATATTAACTGGGGAAATGTCATTGCGGCCTATCTTGGCATCCCGTTCTTTCTTGTATTGTGGTTCGGATACAAAATCGCAAGAAAAACAAAAATCGTGCCGCTTGATGCACACGATTTCCATGCAATCGCAGAACCCAATAAATAAACCGGGCTCTAAAGTCCTAGGCTTGGGAGCTCCGGCCTGGACATGTTTTTATAAAAAATGCCGGAAAAACTTTGCCCTTGAAATCGTCATGAAGCAACGCAAAGCCGGATTCGTTTGACAAGCCCCGAATAGCAGAAAAGAACCCGGAATTTCGGGTTCTTTTATTTTGCCGCAGATGCGCCTATCTGTTCCGCACCCCGTCCATGATAAACCGGACGGCGGATTCAATCTCAGCCTCTTCATCCTGGGATACGTTCAGCCCGAAGACAAACTTAAAAATAAATGTGCCGCCGATTGAAAAAAAGATATGCCTTGCCATGGTTTCCGCGGGCCGGTCTGAAAGCTCCCCGCGTTCCTGGAACGTGCGGATCACCTGCACCAGCCGGGAACCGATATTTTCCGCAAAATACGGCATCAGTTCATGGCGGATTTCTTCATTATAAAAAAACTCTTTTACGATGATTTGGAAAATCTCCCTGTTCTGTTTTAAAAAGAGAAGCCGGTCCCGGAGCAGGTTCCGCAAAAAGTCCTCAAAACCGAGGCCATGGTTTGACAGCAGTTTTTCAAAAAGCTCTTCCGCCATCAAAGGAATCGAATCTTTTAAAAACGGAACGATCAGCGAAACAAGCAAATGGTCTTTCGTGCCGAAGTGCCGGAAAATCGTCCCTTCTGCAACGCCGGCCGCTTTTGCGATTTCGCTTGTCGGCGTATTGCCATATCCTTTCTCTGCAAACAGAGAAATTGCTGCCTCCATGATTTTTTGTTTTTTATCCGTCAGCTTTGCGTCCGTCTTCGTTTGTTCCTTCATTGCTTCCAGAAGATTATATTTTGGCAAATTTTCTCCCCCTTTACAGCGCACGGTAACGCCGCAACGCGACAATATTGAGCAGAATAAAAATCACTGCAAAAACAACAAGCGCCGTCAAGTCTTTCCATACATCCCCAAGGCCCATGCCTTCATACATGACCCGCTTTAAGGCATCGGCACCGTAATAAATCGGCATCACTTTTGCAAGCGCCTGCAGCCAGACGGCCATCCCTTTTAACGGAATAATGCCGGAGAAAAAGATCTGCGGCACCACGACAAGCGGAATAAACTGTACCATTTGAAACTCTGAAGACGCAAAAGACGATAATAAAATCCCGAGAGACAGCGCCACAAGCGCGAGCATCAAATTAACGAGCAAGACATTCCAGAGTGAACCGGCAAGCACCATATCCAGCACGTTCACCGCGTAAAACACGACAATCACGGTCTGGATGACAGCAAAAATGCCGAAACCCACCAAATAAGCAGCCACAATTTCGCCCCGCTTGACCGGCGTTGCCATTAGGCGGTCGAGCGTGCCAGATGTCCGTTCTTTTAGAAGTCCGATGCCGGAGATTAAAAATACGAAAAAGAAAACGAAGAAACCAACCAAAATTGGGCTCAGCACATCAAAAAATACCGTATGGCTGCTGCCGTATACATATTTTGCCGATACATCCGGTTTAGAAAAGGCCACTTTGACCGGCGCCTGCAACTGTTGTTTCGTTTTTTCCGCCTGTTCTTCCAGCTGCTGCACTTTCCCAAAGGCCGGTGACTGCGCGGGAACCTGTTTCATCAATATATGCTGTGCCTCATTTTGCAAGGCAATGATTTTCTGCACACCTTGGAGCGTCTTTGCCTGTGCTTTGATTTGTTCGGCCAGCTGCTGCGTGGATTCCGCCGCAATCGCCTGCTTCACTTTCATCTGCAGCGATTTGGCAGTAGACGGATCATTGTTTTGCAAAGTGAGGACATACGCGCCGCCTTTTTTTACAAGCAGCCCGTCAAGATTTCCATTCAGCACGGTTTGCTCCGGATCTTTTACTGTTTCATAGTGTTTGATTTTCATATCCGCTTTATCCAACACTTTTACAAGGCTTGCGTCCACGTGGCTGATCCCGAGTCTCGGGCTGGTTGAGCTGCCGTTAAAGAAAAAGTACATAAGCGTCAAAATCAACAGCGGCGCGAGAAACAACAGCGCCAATGTGCGTTTGTCCCTCAGCATTTCCAACAAAATTCTTTTGATGAGTGCGGCTGTCCTCATTGCCCGTCCCTCCCTGCTTTCAGGAATATCCGGTTTGCATCATCTGTTTGAAGCAGTTCTTTTAATCCGGCCGTATCGAGCAAAAAGCTGGTTCTCTTCATTTTCCGGTCCTCCCCGCTTTCAAAAACACTTCATTTAAGCCGGCTGCTTCATACATTGCTTTCAACTCGCCCGGTGAGCCGTGCGCCAAAATTTTTCCTTCCCGGATCATGGCGACCGTATCGCATTTTTCCGCTTCATCCATCACATGCGTCGTGACGATCATCGTTTTGCCTTCTTCATTTTTGAGGCGGAGCAGTTCATCCCAGATATTTGCCCTTAGTTCCGGGTCAATGCCGACAGTCGGTTCGTCCAGAATGAGCAATTCCGGATCCTGGATCAGCGCAATCGCAAGCGACAGCCGCCGTTTCATCCCGCCGGAATAGGCAGACACTTTTTTATTGAGGTCATCCTGTAAATGGACAAGGCCCGCCGCGTAGGCAATCCGCTCATGCCGTTCCGCTTTCCCCATTTTATAGAGCGATGCGAAAAATTTCAGGTTTTCCTTCCCGGTCAGCTGCATATACAATGCGTCTGACTGCGCCATATAGCCGATATGCTGCAAAACTTCAAGATTCGGCATCTTTTCTCCCAGCACATGGACCGTGCCAGCATCCGTTTTTTCCATCCCGACAATCATTTTGACCAAAGTGGTTTTCCCTGCTCCCGACGGCCCGATCAAGCCGTAAATCCGGCCCTTCCCGATTTTCAAACGGATATCGTTTAACAGAGGCTTTTTCCCGAACTGCTTGCTTATATGTTCCATCACAACCGCAGCTTCCATCCCCGGCCCTCCTCTTTTAGATAAGTGAGTAATGACTCACTTACTATATTGCCATGAAGAAAGCTGGCTGTCAATAAAAAGTGAGTGGTCACTTTAAATCCGGCAAAAATCTGCCCCATTCTCCATTTTTTGCTTATTATCGGAGCCATTGGGACAATCTTAACATTAGAATATGGGAAACAGCGGAAACGATGCGCTAACGGAATATATTATTTTTTTCTCCCAATCAGTAGTGGTATGCTTATGCATAGAGGTTTCTTTTTCATTCATCGGGATATGAAGAAAAAGAGGCCCTTCAACAAACCTTATAAGGAGAGATCATGATGAACCAAACGCAGTTCGACAAAGTCAAGAACGGAAAAGGTTTTATTGCGGCGCTCGACCAAAGCGGCGGCAGCACACCGAAAGCGTTGGCAAACTACGGCGTGCCGGAAGATGCCTATTCAAACGAAGACGAAATGTTTGATCTTATCCACCAAATGCGGACAAGAATCATCACTTCTCCGGCTTTTGATGGCAAATACATCCTCGGCGCTATTTTATTCGAACAAACGATGGACCGCCAGATTGAAGGCTTGTACACTGCGGAATACCTGGCCGAGAAAAAAGGCATTGTCCCGTTTTTAAAAGTGGACAAAGGGCTTGCGAATCTTGAAAACGGCGTTCAGCTGATGAAGCCGATCCCGGATCTGGATGCGACACTCCGGCGTGCAAATGAACACCATATTTTCGGGACCAAAATGCGCTCCGTCATTAAGGAAGCCAACCCGAAAGGCATTAAAGCCGTGGTTGACCAGCAGTTTGAAGTGGCAAAACAAATCCTCGCGGCAGGCCTCGTTCCGATTATTGAACCGGAAGTAGACATCCATAGTGCAGACAAAGAAAAATGCGAGGAATTGTTAAAGGCAGAACTACTCAATCATCTGAACGAATTGCCGGAAAAGGATCATGTGATGCTGAAGCTCACCATTCCGACCGTGCCAAATGTCTACAAAGCATTGGTTGAGCACCCGCGCGTTATCCGCGTTGTTGCCCTTTCCGGCGGCTATTCCCGCGAAGAAGCCAATCAAAAACTGAAAGAAAACGATGGCATCATCGCAAGCTTTTCGCGTGCTTTAACCGGGGAACTCAACGCCAGCCAGACAGATGAAGAATTTAATGCCGCTTTGGAAAAAGCAGTAAAATCGATCTATGATGCTTCTGTCAATAAAAACTAACAGAAACCAGCAGGGCGACCGCAGTCCTGCTGGTTTTTTATTTGGATGATGGCGGCGGGAAGATTTTTTCAAACTGAAAAGATGCATTTTGCGGGAGAGACCGCGCAAAAAAACCATCATGTTTCCCCGCTTTGTGCATATGTATCGTAAAAAAGAAAGGAATGGCGCCATGACAAAATGGGATCAAAAAATGGATTGGCTTATCAATAGGCTCAAACAGGACCAGTCTTCTGATGGTTCATGGGCCTATCCGTTCGACACCGGCATCACAACCGATGCCTACATGATCATTCTGTTAAGGACGCTGGCGGTTCAGGAAGACCAATTGATCCGGGGGCTCGCGCAAAGAATTTTAAGCAAACAGTCCGATAACGGGGCATGGAAGCTTTTCGCCGATGAAGAAAACGGCGGCAATCTTTCTGCGACAGTTGAAGCATATTACGCCTGCAGCTTTGCGGGCGCTCATCCGGGAAGCGGCGGGTGACACACGAACGCGTGAAGCATGGGTGCCGTTTTGTAATCATAACTGGTTCACTCCAAATTGGTTTTGTTCATTAACATGTCCAATTTAGATGAAAAAAACGCTGTATTTTCTGGAAGGCACTGAAAAAGTTAGAATGCAAGAAAACGGTGAGGCACTTATTAATGGTGGAGTCCTGCCAGTTTTTTAGGCTTTTCCGGCGGTGGTTCTTAGGCATACTTTCGTGAAAAACAGCAAAATTACACAAAATTTTCTATTTTTTATTCTGCTTTTCGATTATACTTATATGTAACGGCTCTCTATTACCCATGGCTTGCGGCTCCCGCTGTTAAAAGCAGGTAAAAAGGCAGAAGAAAACATTCAAAAGGGGATTGAGATGATTTCTACATTACTTAAATCGTTAGGTTACGTAAAAGGCGAACCGCTCACTTTCTTGTCCAAAAGGATTTGCGGGCTGTGGCTGGTCTGGATTGCAGCGGTCATTCTCGTGGGCACCCTTTTCGGAGGAGCACAAATGATCAGCATCCCGATTTTTGCTACCGGTTATTTTCTCGGATTTGCCTTGATCCTGGCAAACAAGTGGGTTTACAAAAAGCTGGCATTCGGCCGTCCAAGCCGCTTTCAAAATCGAATGACCGTGATTTCAATTTTCCTGGCTGTACTTTTACTCATTGGAATGGGCGGGCCTTTTTTTGCCTCGCATCAATACCGGATGATCTGGCTTGCGGCCTTTTTGGCATTCGGCATCCACTTTTTCCCGTTTGCCGCCGTGCACGGAAAAATCATGCTGCCGCTTGGTGCCCTTTGTTCGGCAAACGCCATTGCCGGCATGCTGCTTTCAAACGTCCCTTTCACTACTTTCGCTTATGCGGATGTAGCGGTCATGGGCATTTTTGGGATCATTTTATTGCGTTCTAAAAACCCGCTAACCCTGGAAAAAACGGTATCAGAAACTTTAAAAGCAGATAAACCGTAATGAAAATGGCAAATAAAGCAGCGATACCTTCTATTGTCCGGGAATCGCCGCTTTTTCTCATGAAAGCTGAAATTTTTGCTCATAGGAATGGCGGAAAAATTCCGGGTCATCAGCAACAGCTGAATGATTTATGATTTGTTTTCCAGGTAAAAGTTCACTTCCAGTACAATGGGTTTGTCCGGTTTTACAAGGATCAGCCCTTCTTTCGTGTTCAGCGCTTCGTTTTTCGCGACCCATGGTTCGATGCAGACGAAAGGCGCATCCCCTTCCACCCAAACGACAGTGTAACGGAAATGTTCGTCTGCTTCAATGGCGAGATCCTTTGTGGCATGGAAAGCTGCCTTTACTGAACCACCTTCAAATATCACGGATTCTTTTAATCCCGCCATCTCCAGTTTCCCAGTAAGTGGCTTTTCTTTGTGGCCATTGTAATCGAAATAAGTTGTTGCAGCGGTCTCCAGTTCCAGCGCTTTATCCCGGATGGCAAAGTATGGATGGAATCCCGGGCAAATCGGCATCGGGCCTGTTTGTTTATTGCAAAATTAAAGTGCAGAGATGTGCAAAATTTCTATGCAAATGGTTATGCAGAGGGGCTTTACATGGAGGGGTAGCCATGATAACCTGTTTGGGTTTGCCAAATCTGTTACAGCTGGCCGCTTGGCAAAAGAATCATGGCTGCAGAGGCTCCATGTCAAGCCCTTAATAGCGAGAATTCAGATTGAATTTTTATGCGGTATAAACGAATTTATATACTGCAATACTCTGCACTTTTTTCTTGCAAAAAACACAGGGGAACAAATCGGCGTGAAAGATCAACATTTGCTTAGAAGCGTAGTAACTTGGTATGAGGCAAATGCATTCGGGATCCCGAAGTCCGGATCAAATCAGCTGCTTACAGTAACAACAATGAATTGATGTACAACATACTTTTGCTGTCATTTGCAGTTTCATTGGGAAGACCTGGATTCGGTTTTAATCAGCTCTGAGGAGTAAAAATTTTTCGTGATAATTTAACTATTCCCCCCAAAAATGCGGCTAAATATGTAATAATTTAAATAATTAGAGCTTGCTGGACGAATATTTTGGCATGGCTTAGTGACAAGTCGAATACAAGCTAAAATTTGATTCGTTCAGCAAGCCCTAATTAAACTTGGCTGTTTTGAGGGGGTTTTTATTTTGGTTACTAGAAAAGAAAAAAGAAATCGTGAAAAAGAAGCAAATTATTTTTTCGAGTTCCTTAAAATTCAGAAGCATTTTTTCAAAGACCTGATGAATAACCTAAAAAAGGTAGCAGACCACCGACATCAAAGCTATATCACTTATGGTCCAGAGGTCCTTTTATTTACGATGATGTTGAAAAATATGACCGGCCTAAAATCCATGAGAAACATGAGTGAGAGTTTTAATAAAGAAGAATGTATTAAAAATGTAGGGAAGGTGTTAGGCTTAGATTCTCTTGAAGAACTTCCACATTATGATACAATTAACGACTTTTTATCTGGCTTAGATGTAAATGAATTAGAAAAAATTAGAACGTATATGATTAAAGAATTATTGAAAAAAAGGTCTCTCGAGTCTTATCGAATTGAAGGAAAGTACTGGGGTGTCATCATTGATGGAACTGGATTACACACCTTTCATGAGAAACATTGTAAACACTGCCTGAGACGGGCATATACAAATAAAGAAACAGGAGAAACGAACGTACTTTATATGCACCATGTACTTGAAGCCAAGCTTGTCGTGGGGGATATGGTCTTCAGTATTGCCTCCGAATTTATCGAAAATGAATCAGAAAATGTTTCTAAGCAAGATTGTGAATTAAAAGCCTTCGACAGGCTGGCAAAGAAAATAAAAAAAATATTTAAAAGACTACCGATTTGTATCTTGGGAGATAGTCTCTATGCATGTGAAACGGTATTTAATCTGTGCAGGGCGCACAAATGGAAATATATATGCAGATTTAAGGAAGGGAGAATTAAAAGTATCTCGACGGAGTTTAAGGCAATAAAAGAGCTGGAACAAAGTAAGGATCAGAATTCATTAGTTTGGGTGAATGATATTGCCTACAAAGACAGAACGGTCAATCTGATGGAGGCCACAATGAAAACAGAGGATGGGAAATCGAAAGAGTATGTATTTATAACGGATATTAAAATCACGAAAAAGAACGTGGAACGACTCATCGCTGCAGGAAGAAGCCGCTGGAAGATTGAAAATCAAGGATTTAACGAACAAAAAAATAATCGTTACAATATAGAACATGCCAATAGCCAAAACTACACAGCCATGAAAAATCATTATTTATTAGTTCAAATAACAGATATTATTAGACAGCTGTTTGAAAAAGGTTCGTCAATCTTAAAAGCACTCAAAAAAACGGCAAAAGAAAAATCCTCAAATCTGTTGGAATCGTTTCGGACACGTATTTTAACAGACGAGGATTTCACCCATTTAAGTAAGCCAATACAAGTAAGGTTTACTTAATGGTTATATTATAGCAAAGGATGTGATGTAAAAAAAGGTTTTTTTGAAGTTATCCACAATTTTAAAAAAGAAATTTGCAAATTCGGCTCTTTTTGACTTTGAAAGCAGAAAAAATAGATGGAAAAATTTTCTAAATGTGGATAAGTCATTTTATCATAAAACATCTAAAAATTGATGAATTTACTCTTCAGAACTGCCAAAGTGATTGCACAGCTGATTAAGGACGGGCGATACTCCGTACCCAATCTCCTGGACGGCATTTATGCCGAACTGAGAGAAGGCGCCAAATTAAGAGATCAGCTCGTTAAACAGCTTATGATCACAGATGGCCGTATTCAAAACGTTATTCAGCGCTACTTTCCGGAGTTTTTTGACGTATTTAAAGACTGGGAAGGCAAAACGGCCCTTTGTACCTTAAAAAGTTTTCCATTTCCTTCACAAATCAAGGAAATGACTCCTGAAGAAGTGCTTGAGAAATGGAAGACACAGGTTAAAAGAGGTGTCGGCATCAAAAAGGCAACAAAGCTTGTGGAAGCAGCCAGAAAGAGTATTGGCATTCAAGCTGGCATGAAGTTTGCCAAACGGGAAATAGACTGCCTGCTTGAGCAGTATGAGCTTTACAATCAACAAATCCAACAGTTGGATCAAGAACTGGAAAGCCTGGTAGAAGATCTCCCGGGAGCCAGGCAAATGATGGCTATCCCAGGTCTGGGAAAGACCACAGTCGCTTTATTTTTCGCTGAGGTGGGTGACATTACAAAGTATAGCCACCCCCAACAGCTTGTAAATTTAGCAGGGCTCTCATTGAAAGAACATAGTTCAGGGAAGTTTAAAGGGCAAACAACCATCACCAAACGGGGAAGAAAGAGGCTTCGAAGAGCCTTGTATCTGGCAATTCGCCCGCTGGTTGTGCACAATCCGGCGTTTAAAGCCCTGCACCAATATTATACAAAGCGCCCTAAACACCCGTTGAAGAAACAGCAGTCACTCATAGCCTTGTGTTGTAAGTTATTGCGTGTCCTATTTGCCATTGGCAACAAGCAATGCGATTTTGATGGGGCAAAATTATTGCAAGGATTGCCTCAAATAGAAACATTACAGGTAGCTTAAAAAAGCAAGGTAGCTCTTAAATACAGCTTTATTCCGAATAAAAACACCAATAGTGCAGAGCCGGAGTTTATTTATTCCATTCGGGCATTATGACCCAGTCGAGGAGCATATCCGGCCTCCACCTCATGGATACGCAGGACGAAGGAATGTGTGGACCCCGATCCTGGGAGACATAGGAGGGTGAGCGACCGTGAGTTGTGTGGAGATATTATGCACGGTTATACCTTTTCGTTTACCAAATATATCCAATTTGGTTGTTAGGATGGACCTTACCCTGCAAGAAAATTCTGCTTATATCTATTTAGAGGTGTGACAACGATTAGGTGTAAATCAAATACCTATGAAATTTGGAGAATATGCGAGTAAATGAGAGATAATTGAACTTTATTGAAGGAGGATCCCTCATTTGCATGAATGATGCTTACACACCTACCGCGCTATCGCTTGGTTTCCCCCACCTTTTGAGAGCGATCTATGGATCATTCACAAAAGGTGGGGGTTCAATTTTGCCTACAATAATTTTACTCATACGTAAACCGGTTACTATAAGAAGCCTGTGATATTTTATTTCTTTAATTAATTCTCATGACATAAACTATAGGAGAAGCTTATTCCTTCTTTTTCAATAAAAAAGCAAGTGGAGAAGTTTTTTACTATTTCTCCACTTGCTACTCTTATTTGAAAGTTTCATACGATTGTTTGTGAATAGTAGTTTAAAAAATTCGGTTCAATTGTTCTTCCACTTGTGCTTTTACTTCATTTACTTTCCTTTGATCCGGTTGATCTAATCCTAACAAATAGACGAGTATTCCACGCATAGCCGTTAACCGGTTTTCAGCTTGGTCGAAAATAATGGAAAGATCAGAATCCATCACTTCATCCGTTACTTCTTCACCTCTCGTTGCTGGTAGACAATGCATAAATTTTGCATGGGGTGCTGCTTTTTTCATCATATCCATCGTAACTTGGTACTTCGGATAAAAAATAGCCATCCGCTTTTCTTTCGGTAATTCTGCATCGTATAATCCATACCATACATCCGTGTAAATGAAATCTGCATCTTTTAAAGCCTCTTCTTCATCATCGGTGATAAGATAGCTACCACCTGATACTTTGCAATTCTCGTCCAATATTTTTGTATGCTCTTCCCGAAGTTGGTAGCCCTTCGGACCAAAATGAACGAAATTCATTCCCATTTTTGTTGCAATAAAACCGAGGGAAGCACAAACTTGGGTTGCATCTCCAACGAATACAACTTTACAATCTTCTAATTTCTTGCCTTCTGGAAGATGTTCAATCATCGTGATGATATCTCCCATTTCTTGTGTCGGATGGTTGTAATCGGACATACCATTAATTACAGGAATCGTAGAATTTTTAGCTAGGTTTACGATCGAATTATGTCTATTTACCCGAGCCATTAAAATATCTACTAATCTTGAAAGTACTTTTGCTGTATCATACTCATTTTCATGTACACCTAATTGAATTTGACCAGGAGCCAAATATTGTGCATGTCCACCAAGTTGTTCCATTGCTGTTTCAAAAGAGACACGAGTTCTTGTTGATGTTTGTTCGAAGATCATACCTAACGTTTTATTTTTTAATAAAGGTGGATAGTATCCTACTTTGACACTCTTTTTTAATACGAGAGATAGATTAACAATATCCATTAATTCTTCTTTAGTAAAGTCATTTGTATCAATAAAATCTTTTACTGCCATCTTGCATTCCTCCAATCTGTTTTATTAGGTTAATTAGTAATTTTAATAACATCCACTTTGATTAAAATTCGTTCATTTCCTCGACAATTAATGTACCGGCTTTTCCATTTAAAGCAGCTAACGAATTTTCTAAAGAAGTAATAATTGCCTTTCTTCTCTTTCCACTCTTAACAAATTGTACAGCGGCTTGAACCTTCGGAAGCATACTTCCAGAAGCAAAGTGACCATCTTCACAATAAGTAACGGCCTCTTTAATTGTTAACTTAGACAAATTCTTCTGGTTACTTTTTCCCCAATTTATTGCAACCCGATCTACGGCAGTTAAAATCAATAAATAATCAGCATCAACCATTTCAGCTAGTTTTGCAGAAGCCAAATCTTTGTCAATTATCGCTGGGACACTTTTATATTTAGTGCTTTCCTGAATAACAGGAATTCCACCTCCCCCACAAGCGATAACAATATTTCCCTGCTTGATAAGTTGATCAATGATTGACATCTCCACAATCCCAACCGGTTTTGGTGAAGCAACCATTTTCCGATAGCCTCTGCCGGCATCATTGGCATAAACTTCATCAGGATGGGTTCTCATTAGGACTTTTGCTGTTTCTTCGTCGTAATAAACGCCAATCGGTTTCGTTGGGTTTTTAAAGGATGGGTCTTCCTTTTTTACGATAACCTGTGTTATTACAGTAACAACATTCGCTGGAAATCCTTGATTTTTCAGCTCTCCAATCAGTTCATTTTGTAAATGGAAACCGATGTATCCTTGACTCATCGCCGTGCATTCTGGCAAATCCATCATCGGAATTTTTCCATCCACTTTTGATGACTTCTCAAAAGCAAGTTGAATCATCCCTACTTGCGGACCGTTACCATGAGTCAAAATAATTTCATGTCCATCTTTAATCAATTGGACAAGTGATGAGACAGCTCCCTGAATATTGTGTTTTTGCTCATCGGGCGTATTGCCAAGTGCATTCCCCCCCAATGCAACGACAATCCTTGACATGAAACTTCACCTTCTAACCTAATTTTTTCCTGATTCGCCCCCTAGTTCAATGGCATACTCGGGGGCGAGTGTTTCTATCCTTTTATTTCTTTACTTTCCCTGAAGGTTGTTGTTGTGTAATACAATGAATATTTCCTCCACCTAATAAGATTTCTCTTGCATAAATTCCTACAACTTTTCTATCTGGATAAAGCTCTTTTAAAAGATTTATTGCCTTCTCATCGTTTGGGTCATTAAATTGAGGAACGATTACTCCTCCGTTTGCTGTATAATAATTAACATAAGATGCAGCTAAGCGATCTCCTTCCTTCCGTGGTAAAGTACCTGCAACAGCATCGACCCCTTCACTTTCTTCTTTCGTAATTAAAACTGGGGAAGGGACATGCAATTTATGCACTTTTAATTTTCTTCCTTTTGCATCAGTTTCATTCGTTAAAATATCGTACGCTTCTTTGGAAATTTCGTATTGAGGATCATTTTTATCATCTGTCCAAGCTAACACAACTTCTCCTGGACGAACAAAATTACAAATATTGTCTACATGGCCATTCGTTTCATCTAAGTAAATGCCTCGTTTCAACCAAATTACTTTTTCCAAGTTTAAATATTCTTTTAAGGTGTTTTCTATTTCTTCCTTCGTTAAGTGCGGATTCCGTCCAGGGCTAAGGAGACACTCTTCAGTCGTAATCAACGTCCCCTCTCCATCTACATGAATTGAACCACCTTCAAGTACAAAATCATCTAAACGATACCGATCAATCCTTTCAATTTCACAAACCTTTTGAGCGACTTGATCATCCGCATCCCAAGGAAAATACAATCCGTCAACAAGACCTCCCCATGCGTTAAAGGACCAATCGACTCCACGTACTTCTCCTGTTTCATCATTGACAACAAAGGTCGGACCACAATCTCGCATCCATGAATCGTCATTGGACATTTCAATTACACGAATATGATCAGGAAGCATATTCCTTGCGTTCCTATATTGTTGACGGCTAACTACGACGGTGACAGGTTCAAATTCAGCAATCGCAGCTGCTACTTGCACGAACACCCTTTGTGCTGGTTTTCCACCATTCCTCCAGTTATCGGGACGTTCGGGCCAAATAATCCAACAACCATCGTGATGTTCAAATTCCCCTGGCATTCGAAATCCATCTTTTTTAGGTGTACTTGTTAAAGTTTTCACTTTTAAAGTTCTCCTTTCCTGTTTTTGTTAATGTTTTTGTTTCATACTTTGGCTTACAACAATTTCACCAATCACTACTGCTAAGATCGTTCCAATCAATAATGGCAACTTTAATGAGAGTTCTTCACTACTTGTATTGAGTGGAACAACTGTAAAAAATAATGATGCAATTAACATAATTAAAGGTACATACGTATAAACCTTGATTAACCCATCGCTTCCTTTTACTTTATAAGGTCGTTTTCGGTCCGGATCAATCTGCCTTAATTTCAAAAAGGCTGGAAACATAAATGTATAGGAAGCAAGCAATGTAACCAAATTTAAAGCAAAGAAATTCCAGAATATATTTTCTAATCCAAAGTGAGTCATAATTGGCGCTATTAGCACAAGTATGGAAGCAATGATTCCATTAAGCAATTGACTTCCAACTGGCATATCCGTTTTTTTACTTTTCCAACGGAAGATTTTTGGTAAACTATGATTTTCACTTGCATAGAGGGCTACATAATTGACTCCGTATGACCAAGAAATTAAGTTTGCTCCCAAGGTAAAGAAAAACATTAAACCAACAATTGTAATAAACCATTCACCACCGGAACCGATTAAAATCGTAAGACTATCTAACAATCCGCTATCCGTGTTTAATTCATCGTATGGAATAGCAACACCGACACCAAATGCCGCTAACAAATAGAAAATAGCAATAAGCACTCCTCCGATTATTAGAGCCTTCGGAATTTCCTTTTGTGGGTTATTCATTTCCCCTGCGACAGATGTAACAACTTCAAAACCAAGGAAGTTAAAAATAATAACCGAGATAAATGAAAGACTATATAAATCAAAGGATGGAAGCATGTTTTGTACGGTATATTCATTGGCAACGCCCTTCGTGATCGCGATATAGATCCCGATTCCTCCTAAACTTAACATGATTAACACTTTAAAAATGGCTGCAATATTTAAAATCCACTTACTTTCGGATATTCGAAAGAAACCGATCATAACAACAACCCATATAAATAATAAGGAAATTATAATCGATGTTACTGTTCCAAATTCGTGCCCGGAAATTTGTGTGAAAATCTTAGGAACAAGAACTGCTAATGAACTCATCCACAACGGAAAGTTCAACCAATAATACCAGGCAACTCTTCCCCCATTTTTCGGACCAAAGGCTCGTTTCACCCAGTCATAAATTCCACCTTCACCATCATAAGTTGTCCCTAATTCCGCAGAAATCAATCCGTAAGGAAGAAAAAATGCTATCAATAACAATGCCCACCAAAAAAATTGTGAAGGACCGATCGCAGCTGAAGGAGCTACAGACTCTACGACTAATATAACTGTTACCGATAAAAGAACCGAATCAAATAGGCGAAGCTTTTTTTTCTCTTCCAATTGTTTTCACCCCAATTTTTAGAAAGTGTTAGTAAGATCAATCATTTTTTATGATCCTTTATAAACATCCTGCAGAATGTTTCACAATTACATTATAAATCGTTTCCAATCTTATTAAAATATGTTTCAACCATTTTGAATTTAAGTTAAAATAATAAAAAAAAATTTCGATTTGCGATATATGTTTCGCGATTTTTGTTATTTTTTTCACAATATGTAAAAAACGTTTCAAAACATGAAACAATTTTCATTTAAATTACATATCTCTTCCTATATTTGATAACGTACGTTTATTAGTAAAGGAGCGTCAAAAAATGCATAAAAAAACTCGATCCGTTTGGATTGAGTTTAAATGTTTTCTTAATTTGCTCTTTTTGTAGGACTTATTGGACAGCCCATTTATTTCTAAGATACTATTAAAAAATTATTCGTAATGGGGAATTCTTGATTCAAATTGATTATTTTGTTCAATATAACGGTAAGCTAACATTTCTATTAGGCAAATCATAGAAACTCGGGATGTTAAATCAATAGTATTAATTTTTAAGAAGTCGGCAAATATATATAGATTATAATGGCTAAGATTTTGAATAGAATTATTATTTGCAGAGGTAATTGATATAACGGTTGCCTTCGTCCTTACCTTAACTTGTTCAATATTTTCAATTAATTCTTTGTCTTCACCTCCATAGGAAAAAACGAATACAAGATCCGAATCTCGAATACCGTTAATTAACATTTTTCGAAAGTAATGATCTTCTGGAAAAGCGACTTCAAATCCAAGCCCGGAAAATAAGTATTCGAAATAATGCGCTACGCTTTTATTCAATCCTCTTGCCATAACAACAAGGCGAGGATTTTCGTTTAAATAATTAATAATTTCATCCACTTTATCTATATCAAGAACCCGTACGGATTCGTAAATATTTTTTAAATATTCCGCTCTATATTTTTCTTGAGTTACAAGAAAAGGATTGTAATTTTCTTGAATGTCAGGGTCCATATACTTTAAAATAGAAATAAAATCACTATATCCAGAAAAACCAATTTTGCGTAAAAAGCGAATAATGGTCGCAGGTGAGGAATAACATTTAGCAGCAAAATCCCGAATCGTCATTTTTTTTACTTCTTCCATATTATGGATAATATAGTTATAAAGTTCAATTTCATTTCTACTTAAATTTTTTATGTGTTTCGTTGTAATTTGAAAAAAATCCATTTTTTTCACCTCACTTATGTCAATTTGAAGTGAATCTTATCTTGGTAATCGTTTCATACAAGCTGAAATATAAATGTTCGTTTGACTTCCCATTGCATTTGTTCAAACTAGGGGAAAAATGTTTATATATAAACATTTTATCATAAAAATTGTATGAAAAGATAACGTTTTTATAGTCGAGCTTTTTGCGATGTACTGATTTTCTAGATTAGATTAAAAAAATTTACTCTAAAATTTTACCACATTTTCATTTTTAGGTATGATTTTCTATGCTTTTCCTGCCTTTAATGGTTTGTGTGTCTATTTTTTTACAAAAAAGGGCATACGAATCCTGTTGTCTTATCCACATTTTTTTTGCTTGTGGATATCTTTTTTACTTTTACTTATTCACATGTGGATAATTTTTTATACAGCACAAACAAGACTCCTCATATTTTGTGCTTGTTTTTCTTTTATTCTGCCTAGCGCCATGGCTAACATCACACAAATAGCTAATCCGCATCATACGGTCATTTTCTTTATCCCTCGTATCGTGTGATTTTCAAAACCAAACACCTGATCAATGCGGCTATTTACTCGTTCAACTGCTGTTCTTTTGTTGTATTCTCTTTTCCATTTGTAGCTGGCACGGTCAATTGGCGTAAATATTCTCCGGTCTTCTGAAAGCGGAATTCGAACGCCATTTACTGTTTTTTGCAAGAAAAAAGTGCAGAGTATTGCAGTATATAAATTCGTTTATACCGCATAAAAATTCAATCTGAATTCTCGCTATTAAGGGCTTGACATGGAGCCTCTGCAGCCATGATTCTTTTGCCAAGCGGCCAGCTGTAACAGATTTGGCAAACCCAAACAGGTTATCATGGCTACCCCTCCATGTAAAGCCCCTCTGCATAACCATTTGCATAGAAATTTTGCACATCTCTGCACTTTAATTTTGCAATAAACAATTTACCACCGGGCACTTTCCCATCCCCTCACAATTCATGCCATATTGTTTGGCGGGACAAAGTTTTCTTATGGTATTTCGATCTTTATCAAATCCACCACATGCCATTTCTCGTTCGATTCCTGTTGATGGACAATGACAAAATACATTCCCTTTATAATTATAGGTTACATTTTGTTTGTTATCCTGAATTATTCACAGAAATTCAGAAACTTATTATAACTTATGGATTACCAAGCCTTTTCGGCTTTATTGTAATTCATTAAAAAAATGAAAAAAGAATCCATTTCTGTTAAAGTTAAAGTAACCAAAACAAAAACCAAACAGAAAGGACTCTTTATATGGTTACTTTAACGCAAAAAACACTTGATTTCAATCATAAAATTAAATTGTCAAATGATGGAGGTTCTCTTTCCTCCGATACAGGTGAGTTTCTTTTTAGAGAATTCGATGAAAAAATTGGTTTTTCAAAGACTTTAGTTAAGTACTTGAGACTTAACGATTCAAGGAAATATTATCTTCATTCAAATGAAAACTTGTTACGTCAAAAAGTCTATCAACTCATTGCCGGGTATGCGGAAGATGATGCGGCTGATCAGTTGACTCATGATCCTGTGTTTAAGGAAATCATTGAAACTCCAACACTTGCTTCCCAGCCCAGTTTGTCTCGCTTTTATACACGATTTGATAAAGATTCAATTGAACAATTAAATCTGGCTAACCAAGAAATGCTTGATAAGATTCATTGTTTTCGACAATCGAAAGAGTTATTTATCGACTTGGATTCGACTCATTCGGATACATATGGGGACCAAGAATCTTCGTCATATAATACTCATTATGGCACGATGGGTTTTCATCCATTAGTCGCCTTTGATGGTGCGACTGGTGACTTTTTGAAAGCACAACTCCGTCCCGGAAATGTTTATACATCAAATGGTGTGGTGGAATTTATTCGGCCTCTCATTAAACATTATAACGAAATGTTTCCGGAAACTACCCTGTTTCTTCGTGGAGATAGCGGGTTTGCTGTTCCGGGATTATACGATCTGTGTGAAGAAGAATCTGTTTTGTATATTATTCGGTTGAAATCGAATTCACAACTACAAAGTTTAGCGAAGGAATACCATCCTTCTTCCGCACCTTTAGATGTTTCCAAGACGGAAACCTATTATGAAGAAACGATTTACCAAGCAAAATCATGGTCAAAACCAAGAAGGGTGATTATTCAATCGGTACGTCCTGCAGGTGAGCTGTTCTTTACCCATTCCTTTTTTGTTACTAACTTTGAATTAGCTTTTCCTCAAGATATCGTCCGAGCTTATCAAAAAAGAGGGACGATGGAAAACTATATCAAAGAAGCAAAAAATGGCTTTTACTTTGATCATATGAATAGCCACGCTTTTCTAGTGAACGAAGTAAAAATGATGTTAACACTTCTTGCATATAATTTGACCAATTGGTTACGAACTCTTTGTTTTCCGGAAGGTCAAAAAACTATGCAAATTGATACGATACGTACTCGGTTAATTAAAGCGGCAAGTAAAGTCGTGAAATCAGGCAGGTCATTTTACTTCAAACACATCCGAGTTTTGTGTATCAAAATTTCTTTTGGGATGTACTGAATCGAATTCAAAAACTACAATTGGAATGACCAATAGAATACTTCTCATAACTGAAAAAATAAATTTTTCAGTCAAGGGGCAAGTATGCCCAAAATACCAGAGTTGTTCTATTGAAAATTCAGTTATTTTATGAATTGGCTACGGTTCTTAATTAAATACCGTTATTTTCAACTAATTTAACAAAATTTATCAAATGGGATTTGTAGCTATGAATATTTCAGGGTTATTTAGGGCTTGCTGAACGAATCAGATTTAGTCAGATACAAGCCAAATTCCGATTATCAAAATGGAAAATAGTGTTGTGTAAAAAAATAAAAAAATAACTTTCCGCTCCAGATTCAGTATGAGAAATTGAAGGGATTTCGCTGGTCTCCTGAAGGCGTGCTCGAATAAGTCCCAGCCCATACTTTCGCTTCCCTTCGCCAAATTTGCCTTCAACGGCATTACGTTCAGAGGCATCCTGCCTTGCGACGCGTTCCAAGGTTTTGTCTTCCGTTCTGGATGGGCGTCCTAACCTTGGCCCACTCAGACGAATGCCAAGAGATTTGCAGTATGCCAGATTATTACGGTTTCGGTAAATTTTATCTGCCAAGATCGCTTCCGGATAAAATCCGAACCGGTTGTAGTAGTTTTCAACAGATTCCTTGAGAGTGGTCCCTTCATTGTAATTTTCCCAGTCGAGGTGCTCAATCAAGGCATAACCATCTACGACACTGATGGCGACTTTTGAACCGAACTCCACGTTCGCTTTTGCCTTGCCACGCACAATTGGACGGACGTGCGGCTGGGAAGTGCTTACAATCCGGTGTGTTTTCTTTTTGTACATTTCTGCCTGTTGGCGGTAAAGTTCATGAATCACGAGAAGTTGCCTGTATTCATCTTTGCTCAAAAGAGACAGAGAGCTTTGGGAAACAAGATTTTTAATGATCTCCAGATCCCGTTTCACATACCCGAGCTGTTTGCCCACAGCTTTCCGGATTTTCCGGGCGGCAGCTTTACGTTTCTTAGCGACAGAAAGATAGTCCTTGCGGGCTCTTTTTCTGTAGGTCCGTGGCTTACGTAATTTCCTTTTGTGTGGTTCATGCAGGACATCAACGATATGCTCCAATTTCTCACGGGCTTCGTTCAACAACCCAAGGTCTGTAGGGTAAGCAATATCAGTCGGTGCACAGGTTGCGTTCAGAATGAGCTTTCCTTTGTTCTGCGTTTTAGGAGAGACCGATTCAGTTGAGTCTCTTCCGAAGCAGGACCAGAAGGTTAATGATCACCACTACCATGATCGTCATCAACGTCATCATCATTGTCGTCGTGATGATCATCATCGTTGCTCTTTTCCTCTTCCAATTGACGTTTTTGTTCTTCCAAGACGATCCATTCATTCAGTTCGTTGATGATATTTGCGCCCAAACGTTTTCTAAAACGAGTCATCAGAGAATGGTCGAATGGGGCTTTTTCCTGGAATTCAGGCAAGCCGATAAAATACTGAAGATACGGGTTTTCTGTGATCTGTTCGACTGTTTCCCGGTCAGACAGCCCAAGCCGTTCTTTGATATAAAGAGCCCCAAGAGCGATTCTGACAGAATAAGCCTTTTCGCCTTTGAATTTTTTCTTGAAGGACTTGGCATACTTTTCTTCCGCCTTCCACCACGGAATTATTTCAGCAAGACGGACCCAGCGATTTTCTTTATTTCATTTTCCACCGAAGGGTAGAAAAAAATCATCTACAAAAGTTAATTGATGTTCGGTCTTTTTGTACATCGCAAAAGCCTCCAAGTGCAAGGTTTTTTACATGTTTCCTATGAAATCCATACACTTTATATTCGACAAAAATAGCCAAAATCCTTGTCAAATCTGGAATTTTTTCTTATTCGGCAAGCCCTACTTAACTACATGCCTCATGAAGCTTAATGCAAAGTCTTGAAAAGATTTTGGTGGAACAGCTCCTTGAACTTGTTGCTAGATTTTAGTAAGCATTCACAATCGACAGCAAGGCAATCCCATCAGTTTTTAAGCAAACCTATCTTCATTCCCCCTAAAAATAGGCAATCACAATGCTCATCCCATTACAGTTAACCTTTTATTTCTGTACCTCTAAATCCCTAGGCCTCCTTCTTTTCAACATCACCAAAATATGACGTTGCAATATGGTCCAGTTGCCCGGCAATGTCTCCAAAGGCAGTATTCAAATCCAACGTTTTCACACTAATTTTATTTCCACTCATGATAAAGTCGGAGTCTGGCACAATGGTTTCTTCGGTTCGGGCATACAACAGCATTCCCGCTACATTACCGGTATTGCCGATATCCTGATTCTTTACATAGGTAAAAATCTGATACAGGTTGTTGGAATGAAATGTCCTGCTGCCATACCGGTTCTGAACTTGCATGGTATGCGCATAGTATTTTGTATCGATGATCAGTACTTTGTTGCGGGATTTTAGTACGATGTCTGTCTGCATAACAGGCAAGAAATCAACCACTCCATCATCAATGTTCCATGCTATCTGTGAAGCGGCTGCCCGCAAGCTTGGATAGTGATACCGATAATACTCCAATACAAATTTTTCAAACAGACGTGACATTTGTTGATCACCCAAAAAAGTAGCCATTTTGTACTTGCCTTTGTCTGTGGAGAGCAGCAGGCCATCCAGAACAAAATAGCAGATGTTTATGAGCATCTTATAGCTTTGATTGTTTTTCTGAAACTGCAGGATGTTCCATTTAATGCACGTTGGTTCAATCATATCCACCCTATTAAAATGCAGCATCACTTTTTTCAAAGCTTTTCTTCGTTTAACGTTTAAAGATGGCTGCTGCATGAGTATGACAGATGTTGTTTTCAGGATTTGGTTGAATACATTATTTTCCGACAGCTCATCATATTCGCAGGAGAGCCTTTGCTTCCGTTGAAGTTTATGATGGATTGTCCCATGAATGTCCAGTTTGCCGCGTAACACGGAAAGGTTATCATAATGTGATACATATTCCTTATACAAGCCCTGTTTCAGTTGCCGGGCGATCCCTTTCGCAAGGATGGCAGCAAACAGATCTTGAATGTGCTCAAACTTTTCTGATGCCATTTCATCATAGTTTGATCGTTTCAGTACACGAAAGGCGTAAGAGAGCATATAATAGATATTTCTGATCAGAATGCCTTTATCTTTCGTCATTGAAAACACCGCGCAGTATGTTTTCCCAGCGCTGCAATTTGTCCGGTTCATCAAACCAGTATTCATGCAGCATCGGAAGAATATCGTATTCAACCACTTCCTTCAGCCATTCATCCGTACATTCAGCCTGTCCACAAAAATAACTGTGGCCAATACGAAAACCAGGCCCAAGTGAACTGTCAGCAGCAATTTCCTGATTCAGTTCCTTTATGCGTTCAATTAAAATGTTAAACGTGTCATGATCCAATGCTGACTGGTAGGATTGAAAACAGGCAGAATGAAATCCCGGTTCAATTTCAAAGAAGCTGAACCGGCGGCGCAAAGCATAATCGATCATTGCAAGGCTGCGGTCAGCTGTATTCATCATCCCGATCATGTACAGATTCTTTGGAACAGTGAACGGCATGCCGTTATAAGCAAGCGTTGCCTTTGTGCCGCGATAATCTTTTTCAATTAGCATGAGCAATTCACCGAATATTTTACTCATGTTGCCGCGATTGATTTCATCAATTATAAAGAAGAACGGTTGGTCCGGTATGTTCGCTGCCTTTTGGCAAAACTGGTAGAAAATGCCGTATTGTAATTCAAACCCATCCTCTTTAGGTTTATATCCCATCATGAAGTCCTCATAGGAGTAATTCTGGTGAAACTGAATAAACGCAATGCGGCTATCGTCTTTTAACCCCATCATTGCATAAGCAAGCCGCTTTGCTGCAAAGGTCTTGCCAACCCCCGGAGCTCCCTGCAAAATCAGATTCTGTTTATGCTTTAGCAAAGAGATGAGCGTTTCGTAACGTTCTTCAGTCATATAAACCTCTTTCAAAAATTGATCTTTGGAGTAAGCTTCAATGGGTTCTTTCCGGGCAACCGGGTTTTCCTCGCGAATCATGTCTTGAATAAAATCATATTCTTCCTTGGTCAGTTTGAAAAGACTGCCCTGTGGATTCTGGAAATATTCCATTTTTTCCAGCTCAGGACAATTTTTCAATGTTGCATAATCGATCGGTGTGGCAAGCCCTTCTGTTTTTTCAAAATAAAGATTTTCTCCATCACTTTCTTCAATCACTTTCGCAAGTGCTACAACCTTTTTCACCGGATAAGATTCATATCCAATAATCATGTCGCCAGCCTTCGCATCCAAAAAGTTTTGAAAAATGCGGCGTTTGTTGCCATTTTCATTATACAGTGTATATCGCTGCGTCTCGCCGATGTCGATATCCGAGAAACGCCAAATTTTAGGATTAGCATTGAGCCACCAGTAACCCTGCTTCTCTTTACCTTGGTTGATTTTAGCTTGTGGCTCCTCTTCATACAAAGGAATTTCAGAAAGGTCAAACTGATCCAGTGCTTTGCTCAATTCATCACGCAGTTTCCACATATAATTACCTGCCATATCTTTGTCTGCATGCTTTCCAACATATAAAATCGGCCACCACTTTGCATTATCGTTATGAGATGTCATCAAAGGACATCCCGTCATCTCGGCAACACGCTTTGCAAGAGCAGAAGATCCACTATTATAATAGTTCGGATTATCCCCATATTTTTCCGAAAGCTGCTTACAAGTGGCTATGCCGCCATGGTCTTTTATGCGCTTCATGATTTTAAGACTATTTGTTTTAAAAACACGTCCATCTGCAAGCAGGGCGAGCCATTCCTCCGTTGTGATATTTGGGTTATAATCCGTTGGAAACCATTCGCCATGATCTTCAGTAGACTTTTTTGTATAAAAACGGCTGATATAAAAGCCCATATCCATCGTCAATGTCTTCAATGCTTTATCAGGGTAGCAACGATCCGTAAGCACGGATTGCAGCATTTGTACCAGTTCTTCATCTTTTTTCAATTGTTCGCAAATTTCATTGTAAAGGTGAAAACCCCCTGTGAGATTACTAGAAGAGGATCCTTTTTTGGGAATAAAAGCACTGTCAAGCACTTTTGCCACATCTCGGCATTCTGAGTATTTGTAAATATAATATTTATCCGGATAACGGAGCCAAAGGTATGTGCTAATGGAATTCAGCGTTTGAAAATGTTGTTTCCATGTGCCTTGATCATATTTAACACGCATTGCTGCTGCATCGGACTGGAACTTCTCAACCCGTTCCACAAAATTCTTGGATTCATCATAGAGATTAATAAACATGGCTCTTGTCGCTTCTTCATCTGCCTCAGCGAACATCTGAATCATTCTTCTTGGGTAATTGTTCAAGGGTGCGAGTAGATTATTCGTTTTGTCTGTTGCTTTCGTGAACATCTCGAGAAAGTCAGAAGCATTGATATCCCAATGATCTTGGAAATGCTGTACCGCTTCCCATTTATATTTTTCATCTTCCCAGTGCGTTGGGAAGTTTTGTTTATATGCTGCTATGACAGCTGCTAACGAATTTTTGTTGATCATAAGCTATGCCACCTAAAATTTCATTGTATCTTTGATATCGTTCATGATTAGCTATACTTTTGCTTCGTCTCCGCAATCCATTCTGGCAACTTGGTCGTTAGTGTCATATTATGCTTTAATAAATTACCAGCCGTTTGATTGGTTGCTTTGCTGTAATCAACACTGCTTATGAGTTCATTGATGTAAGGAACAACATCAGGCTTTGAAATAGAATATGAATTCACTGCTTTTGCAAGTAGTTCACTATCTAAACCCCACTCCGAAGAAAATTGAATGACCGTATCGCGCAGCTTATCCGCTTTCCAAATTTCAAATGCCTCATCAAAGTTCAAATTGCTCGATAAGTTACCAGGTACAAGCTCAGTATCCACAAATTCCTTTAATAGTTGTGCTTGCTCATGGTCTCCCATGTTACTTAACTCTTGAATTTGTTCGTAAATAATGCGGAGGGTTTCACGATCCACCGTTTGCACGCCGTACGGTGAAGTAACTTTTGAACCTATTAATTTTATAATATGGTTTGCATCAATGACTTGTATTCCTGCCAATTTCGTTTTCCCAGCAAGCGGATGAACGGTTGATGGCGCAGGTGGGGTTCCGGGCTTCCTTGTTAAGTTTTTATAAGCACCGACATACTGCAGCCAAGTGTGCTCGTCAATTCCAAAAGTATCATCATTCCACTTAAATTCATAGTACTGTTCTACCAAATTTAACTGCTCACCAGCATCTTTAAAAGCAAGGATAAATGCTTCTTTTTTCTTCTCATCATGTTCAATATTTTGCCATTCAGTTGGATCAGGTAAAGTCGGAATCATTTCAGACACTTTGATTTTCAATTTCTTTACAGCCGTTTCGTAAGTATCAACAATGGCCTTACTGCTCTTTCCCCCGCTTCCATATAGCTTCAGGGCCTGATTCACCATTTCTTCAGTTATTCGGGGATACTGGAAGTTGATAATCGTTCCAAACTCTTTTTCTGAACCAAAGACACGATTGGTACGGGAGTAAGCTTGGATCAGGCCTTGAAGTTCAAGCGAACGGTCAACATAAAGCGTATTCAGACGTTTCGAGTCATAGCCTGTCAACAGTTGGTCTGCCACAATGACGAGGTCGATATTTTTCGGGTTTCGTCCACTGCCGCCTCGTGTCGCGCGCTCTACAAGATCCTCAAAATAAGCATCTTCACCGTGTTTTTTATCACCAGCTACAAACTCAATGCCAGTAAATGCAGCGTAGTCCTTAAACATCTCGTTGACAATTTGGGGATCTAATGGCGTGGGATCATTCTCACTACCGAAACTAAACGTCATCGCCACATTTAGCTTTTCCCCACGTTCTTTTAGTTGTTTTTTAAATTCATGATAATAAGCAATGACACGATCTTTATAGGCAACCGTCAAAATGGCATTAAATTCTCTTGCTTGTGATTGTGATTCCCAATTATTCAGAATTTCTTCTACTACCCGTGGAATATGTGTTTCGTCTTGGTATACAAGCAGTCCTCGTTTTTTAGCTTGCTTTTCAACATCCGCTTCTGACATTTCTTGAACTTGGCGTTCGATTTCTCTGTCCGTCCATTCAGGATGTTCTTCCTTCATTTGTTCAGCGATCTGGTCTCTTAAATCATCATAGCTTTTAAATTCTCCGGTGTTGATATAGTCAACGTGAAAGCCTAATACGTTTTTATCGGCAATCGCCTCGTCAATCGTATATTGGTGTAACATTGGCCCAAATAACTTTTCAGTGGTATTGATGACTTCACTTTTTTCATTGATCTTGCCTTTGACCTTATTTTCATCAAATAAAGGAGTACCGGTAAATCCAAAGAAAAGTCCATTTTTCTTGAAATAGCGTTTTATCGTTCCCATCATCTGCCCCATCGTCGTGCGATGGGCTTCATCAATGATAAATACCATTTTCTTATCTGCTAAACGATGATCGTGTGCTTCTTCCAGTTCCTTCACTAAAGCATTGAGTTTGAAAGTTGTCGTGACGACAATTCCATTCGTTGCTGACATCAGTTTCTTTTTTAGCTGGTAAGTGTGTTTTGTATCATCAACAGAAACCGGCTCATAGGCAGCATATGCTTTGAAGTTTTCACTGGTACGATTATCCAATTCACGTCTATCAACAAGGAAGACGACTTTATCAAATCCTGCTCTTGTCGATAAAAACAAAGCAGTCTTGAAACTTGTGATCGTTTTTCCTGAACCAGTCGTATGCCAAACAAAACCGCCATGAGGCATTTTTTCATCATTGTCCCATCCAAATGCAGCTCCTTCAACCGCTTGCAGAGCATGGACCTGATAGGGACGCATTAACATATGTCGCCTGTTTTCCTCATCTCTCGCTTCATCAATGACTAAGTAATCGCCAACCATCTGATGTGCCATTGGAATCATCAAAAATTGTTCAATTACTTTTTTCCAATCGTTTATTACATTGTTATCTTTATCTGCCCAATGAAAGACGAAACTAGGATTAAAATCTTCTATTGTTTTAGGTGTGGCAAAATAGCGAGTGTCAATTTCAGAAGTGATGACCATCATCTGCGAAAAAGCCATAAAGTTATGACTGTATTCGCCATCACGATAGTAGCGTTTAAACTGTCCAAATGCCTCGTCCAGCGTTTTGTCCGTGCGTTTTTGTTCGATATTGATTAAGGGCAAGCCGTTGATCAGCAGGACAATATCAAAACGGTTGTTGTTGGGGGTCTGTATTTCTCTCGCAATCCGATAGCTCGAGTCCCCACCACGTACTTCAGCTTTTTTAAAAATCGTCAACGTGATTTGTTTTCTCGTGATTTTCGGATTGTCATCACGGTAGATGCCATCGATCTTACCTTTTGATCCTTCAATAGCCAAAATCTTTGCAGCCTCATAGCTATTGCTGATTTGATTGACCTTTGCCATCACCTGTTTGAACTCATTATCGGTTAATTCCACGCCTTCAAGCTGGTCAGCATTGATACGGTTGAGTTCACTACGCCAGTGCGAAACCAAGTCAGCAACCGTTACTTTTTGCTTATTGCCGTTTAAGAACTCGGGTGCTTCCCATTTATATTTTTGCAGTTCTTTTACAAAATTCTCTTGAAAAGTTTTCTCAGCCGCACTCTTTGGTGTATTGCTCATTATTTGCTCCCCCTTTATACAAACATCTCATTGAGGTATGCTTTTTTGATGTTTTGTAGTTTTTCGAGCTTACGTTGATGGAGGGTGATGAGGTTGTCGAGTCCCACAAAAAAGCTTCCTATTTTTTTCTGTTCCTCTATTTCTGGAACTTTGTAATTATATACATTTAATTCATCACGATTGATTTTTGGCATTCCTGTCCGAGATGAAACAGATACTGAATATTTATAAAAGTCCTTAGTCTGTAGTATAGAATACAAGAAATTTTGTACCACTCCGTTCTTTGCATTCAATATATAAGAATCCGCACTGGCAAGCCCTTCACATGGCGCAATTGCATACTTTCCAAGCTGCGGATTAATCTTTCCATAGATTATATCACCTTTGTAAAAATGAAATTTTCCACTTATTAAATTGCTATCTTTAACTTTTAGTACATTATCTAAAATCTTCCCTGTAAATGACTCAATGTTTCCTGGACCAATATGTGGTAATTCATCATAAAGCCCTGTCCTTGGATCTACCATATTTGTAGATATATCTACAGTATCTTCCCACTTCCGCTGTTCCCAAGCTTGCGTAAATCCTGCAAATCTTCGTTTTGGCACACGCTCACCTTCAGCGGGAAACATTTCAGAAAGATAAGCGGATTTTATTGCTTTCATTTTTTCTAACTTACGTTGATGAAGGGTGATAAGGTGATCGAGGTTCTTGAAGAATGCGCCAATTTTGACTTGCTCTTCAACGTTCTTGGTTATCCAAGCACCTTGATTTTTAAGTATTGTGAAGTGACGTTTATAGCCTTGTGGTTCAGGTTTATATCTTTCTAGTAACGAAAACAGAAAGTCACCCTCAAGACCATCTGCACTCAATATTTTTACTCCATCAGTCGCAATAAAGAACGGTTTAGTCGGTTTGTAAAGCGATACTGTATGATCGCCAAACAGCGTTACATCCCGATAATTTTCAAAAGGTGTTCCATTAGTATATCCAGCAACCGGCCTATCTCCTTGTTGAATTACTTCAAAGTCTCCCTCAGCATTGGGCTCCGCTAAATATGGTCTGAATTGATGTGTTTTTACCACTTTCCCCAACTTACGCTGTTCCCAAGCGTCAGTGTTTTGAAATTCTTTAAATCGCCTTTTTGGCACCAATTTTGTTTGTTCCATTATTCTTCCACCACCAATTCACTCATCATGGCTTTAAGTGTTGATTCTGAGTCTCGAATTTCTTCATCAATTGCTGACAAGGTATCAGCATAGCGATTGTGTAGCATTTGCAATGTATCCAACTCTTTTTTTATCGGTTTCCATACCAAACCAACTATGGCATCCAGCGTGTTGCCAAACCATTTTTCATACATCAAGTTGTCAATTTCATCATTTGTCAAAGTTAAAATACGTTCTTGTACAGCTTCCTTGAGTGCTTTTTCATCCGCTTTCACGGCTTTGTTAAGCGCTGATTTATCTGCAAATAATGTTTCAACTTTTTTCAGTAGGTTATATTCAACGGTTTCCTTGCTTGCCTTTTTTAACGCAGCCTTGATTGATTTGCTTTCAAAAGCCTCACCTGCTTCATTCAAGCACTCGCCTAGAGCATTGGCTTCATCGCTATCTTCCTCTTTCGCAGCCTCAACCAACTCAGATAGCTCCGTTTCAATCTCCTGAATGCGGGCTTTCTTTGATTCAATTTCTTTTCGTTCATCACTGTATAAATTTTTTGCAATCAACTCATTTGGTACAATACTGCCAACCCAGCCGTCTTGTTCTTCACGTTTTTTATTTCCGGATCCTTTCGTTACCATATTGGGCTCACGCGTACGACCAGCTGTATAGAAACCACTTGATTTAATGATTTCCGCATCATGTGCCAGTGTATTTTTCCATATCTCCGCTACAATTTGGTAGCCGTCATACACATCAATATATTGGAAGGATGAAAGAATCTGCTTGATCTCAACCAGCATGTCGTCCATTAACTGCGTCAAGCTACTGCTTTTGTCAACATTTCGTAAAACGTCCCAGTATTTATCGATATAGTTTTTTGTTTTGCTTTCGATTTCTTTTGATATTTCAACAATGCGAGCGTCACTCAATACATCATTAGAAATTTCCTCAACGGGTTTTAACAGTTCGACATATCCTTCACGAATTTCTTTTAATGATCGTTTCAAAACATCTGGCACGGTAGACTGTAGAACCTTCAAATCGTCAATGTTCTTTTGAGGAATCCCGCCGAGTAGGTGAGCATCCACATCGTGCGGAATTTCTTCTTCATTCGCCTGGATATAACGGGGAATGTTCATATTATATTCATTTTTCCTTATTTCCTCACGAGTTGCCAGGTGACTGTACCCTTCCTCTTCTCTTCGTTCAACATATGTATCCACAATTTTTGCAATGTCCTTTTCTTGCAGGACATTTTGCTTTCCAACTTTAATAAAGCTATGAGATGCGTCAATGATTAAAACAGGATCGTCAAATTTTCGGTTCTTCTTCAAGATGATGACAACGACTGGGATCCCTGTATTGGTAAATAAATTACTTGGCAAGCCGATAATGGCATCGATGTAATTTTTTTGAAGCAATCGTTTGCGAATTTCGCCTTCTGCTGAACCACGGAACAGCACCCCATGAGGCAAGACAATCGCCATCGTCCCGTTTTGTCCTAAGTGGAATAATCCATGTAATAGGAAAGCAAAATCCCCTTTAGAATCTGGTGGCAACACTCCAGCAACTTCAAAACGAGGGTCACTAACTTTTAACCCTGATCTGTTCCAATTTTTCGCTGAATATGGCGGGTTCATCACCACTGCATCAAATTGTACGCCTTCATTTGGACGTTCTGGATCTTCTGGCCAGTCTTGAGAAAGTGTATCTCCGTTTTTAATGGTCATTTTTTCCGGCCGAACACCATGCAGCAACAAATTCATACGGGTTAAATTATAGGTTGCTGTGTTCTTTTCTTGCCCGTAATAACTCAGATTCTTTTGAGCATCTTCATCTAAATGCTTTCCAACTGTTAAAAGTAGCGAACCAGAGCCTACAGTCGGGTCATAAATTGACTTGATTTCTGAGGTTTTTGCTACAATTTGTGCCATGACTTCACTGACCTGTCGTGGCGTGTAGAATTCCCCGGCTTTCTTCCCTGACTCCATCGCAAACTGGCCGATAAGATACTCATACGCCTCTCCAAGTACATCGCCTTTTTGTAATTTCACCATGTTCAGGTCGGCAAACAGCAAAATCAGTGCCTTAATATTTTTGCTACGTTCATTTAAGTTGCTGCCTAAAGCGGTATCTGTTAAATCAAGCGTTGAACTTGAGAACAGTCCTTGAAAGTCATCTGAATCACCAGACACAGCAATCGTACGCTCAAAGTGATTCAAGCTGTCCGTTACTTTTTGAACTTCAAAATCTCCTGATTTAATGTCTTTTAACCAAGTCTGATAGAGATACTCAGGCGAAACATAATAACCGAGTACGTGCCGAATCATTTTCTCCAGCTCCTCGCCGTACTCTGCTTTTGCCTTTGTGTATTCTTCCAATAGTTCAAACTCAGACATTTGCCCAATACCACTGGTCACTTTGAACGTTTCTAATGTCTTATCGCTCAAAAACTTATAGAACATTAATCCAAGCATATAATCTTTGTAACGGCTGGCATCCATTGAACCACGTAGTTCATTTGCCCCATCCCATAATCTACGTTTAATTTCTTCTGATGTAATCAAGTTGTATCCCCCATTTGTTATATTTCTCGAATCACATATTGGCTGTATCAACGTCTAAGTCTAAATCAAATTCCATCGATTCATCCAATTTTTCTTGAAACATGTTGATATATATTGCAAAAAATCCTCACATGACGTGCAAACTTATTAGTATATCCATATTAATATGCCAGCTGTGGATCATCATTTTTCTTCCAAGCTGATTGTTGTGTGCTTTTTATTAGTACAGCTTAATATGCTTCTATTATATCAAAAATGGATTTCCTTCAATGAAAAATCTTGGTTCATCATAAGTTTTCATCTTACACCTCCATAAGATCTCCCTTACAGCGCTGTAATGACACCTAATTCCATTACCGATGAAGCTTTTATTTGTACCGGAAATACCCAGTTGGCCCTCGCGTTTATTTCCTGTCCAACCAGTTTTATTTTGCAACCATTTTCTTTTGCATAGCGGTAAGCATATGCCAAGAGGCGTCCGGTTCCAAAGCTTCCGTCATAGACTGTGCCTTCCTGAATGTTCAGCAGTAATGGAAGCAGTTTAGCGATAACTCGAGGAGTTATAATCTCTGCTCCTGTCTTTCCTGACCTGTGGACGATCAAGCAATTCATCAAATATTTCGGCATAATCATCTGAATTTGGTCTTGGATACTGATTCACAACTGTCGCAAACTGGTACAAAGCAGCGTCATCTAATTGCTCCGAAATTCGAACCTCTTGGAATACATTTTGCAAAAAGGGAATTTTTTCTTCGATCGTCTTTAAACTTTCTTGTAGTCGTTTTTTAATCCATAACCATTAAGCGTCATTTGGCTCCATAAACTGGATTCAGGCATTCCCGTTGCCAATTTGTCACTGCTTTCAATGTACAAATGTACCAAGGTAACGCAAGACCCGCCACCGCAAAAAAGCCCTCACTCTTAAAGAGTGAAGACCCGTTTTCAATGCATGCCTTTCCATTCTCCCTGGTTTTTGGAGGATTTCATTTTTTTTGCTTTTTCTTTGTGCATGCGATTGGCTGCCGCGCTGCCTGCCCCATCGCCCAGCTGCTGCAATTCCCTTGAATACTCGGAATCGGTTTTGGCTGAGTCAAAGCCTTCTTTGTTCTTTTGTTCGGCACCGTGCTTCCGTTTTGGCATATTCATCCCTCCTTCACCTCTAGTATGGGAATTGAAAAAGCAAATATGCGAAAGCAGGCATTGCGGAAGCGGCTACTTTTTTCTAAAAAAGAAAAAAGCCTTTTGTATGGCCGTAAGCGCGATGACTTCATGTAGCATCCTAAACCACCTGGTTATTCGTGGCCGATGCCTACTAAATACAAACTTTTCACGGCTTGATACCCGAAATGTATGCCAAATCCAATTAAGGCAATCCCGGCAATGACAGACAGCCATTTTAAAAAACGCTGATGAACAAATTTTCTTCCAAAGTGAACGGAAGAAGCTACCGTTATATCCCAGGCAGCTATCCCAATAAAAATCGCGCTGCTGTAAAGTAAAGCTTTTCCCGAATTTACCGTATTTAAAATTGTGGTTAAAACCGACCCATAAATGCCAATCCAAAATATAATATTCAGTGGATTAGAGATCGCAATCAAAAAGCCTGACAGAAAAGATTGCAGCAAATTTCCTTTCTTTTTCTCCTCTGGTATGGTGATTTCTCTAAAAGCATCTCTAATGCTCTCATAGCCTAAGTATACAAGAATGATACACCCGAAAATCCACATAATCAGCTTCGCAACTGGTGTAGTTAAATATGTAGATACACCGAAATAAATCAAAAACATTAAAACAACATCGGCGGACATCCCGCCCAAGCCGACAAACCAGGAATGCAAAAAGCCTTTCTTGATCCCCCTCTTAACCATTTCAATCGTAATGGGGCCAACTGGCACTGAGAGGGAAAGCCCTAAAACAATGTAGCTAAAAATATTCATGTGCTCACTTTTCTCCCTGCAATTAAAACTCCATCTGTCTCTGACAGCTAATACTGCCAACCCGCTGTTTGTTAAAATGGCATCTTCATTTACTGTTGATCAAAAAACGGGCACCATCATCCCCCCTTAAAAAATATGAGTGTGTATCTTCATACACCTATTTTAATATTTATCCAGTCTGAAATAAATCATTTTTTGCAATTTTTTCCTACTCCACTCATTTACTTTCACACCTTGAACAGTTGGTGTTGGAACCCATTTTGATATCGCCCAAACAACAGAGCGACAAAACCGGCCGTGATATCACCAGCCCATCATTTGACATGTATCCATATTCTCTTTACGATAATGACAAGAAATAAAATTTCCGGGGAAAAGGAGACTGATGATGTCCATTTACGACTATTCTTTTGAACGGCTTACTGGAGAAGAGAAAGAGTCTTTGGCCAAATATAAAAACCAGGTGCTGCTTATTGTCAATACGGCAAGCAAATGCGGATTTACACCCCAGTATGAGGGGCTGGAGCACCTTTACGAAAAGTACAAAGACAAGGGGTTTGCCGTGCTTGGCTTTCCGAGCGACAGTTTCATGAAACAGGAGTTTGACGAAAGCGAAAAAATTGCAGCATTTTGCCAAGCCAACTATGGCGTAACATTCCCGTTGTTTAAAAAAAGCAAAATGAAGGGAAAAGAAATGAACCCGCTGTTTGCCGAATTGCTCGAGCAGACAGGCGAGAAGAAAATCACATGGAATTTTAATAAATTTCTCGTCGACCGGCACGGCCATGTCATCGGCTATTACGGCTCGCGGACAAAGCCGGAAGACCTTGAGGAAAAGATCGAGGAACTGCTGCAGGTATAGCAATAAAAAAGCGGGAAGTTTCGGCATCCCGCCCGTAACGTTACGCTGATTTTGTCCATGCATTGAAATAGCGTAAAGAATATATCCTTTTTAATGGGAAGACATCGTTCCAAATGTATCCGTGCATTTGGATGGGCGTGTGTCTTCCCATTTTCCATCTGCAGGAAAACTATTTCATTTTCACCGTCAATAAAACCGATTTGCCACGTTTTACCGATGTTTCAGCTGTTTTGCTTAACGTGTCCACGGCATCAAAATTGGTGACGACGACAGGGGAGATGATGCTTTCCGCACGTTCCCTGATTTGTTCGAGGTCAAAGGTGACCAGTTTATCACCTGCTTTTACACGATCCCCCTGTTGAACAAAGCCTTCGAACCCTTCCCCGTTCAAAGCAACAGTCTCCATGCCGATATGAATCAATATTTCCAATCCGCTCTTTGTCTTCAGCCCAACCGCATGCTTCGTTGGGAAGAACTGGACAATTTCCCCGTCCACCGGTGAGACCACAACGCCTTCATCCGGTTCAATGGCTATGCCATCCCCGATCATCTTCCGGCTGAACACCTCATCCGGCACATCTTCTATTTGAACAACCTTCCCGCTCATTGGCGCAACAAGTTCCTCCACTGCAGCTTTTTTTGAAAAAAGTTTAAACATATGCTTCCCTCTCGTATTTTTTGAATACCCTTACTTTAACATAACAAGGAAAAAAATGGTGATCCTGCATCACCCGGAATACCCGTATGAAAATGAGCTGCTGTTTGAAATCATTTGCCTTGTTCCGGGGGTCTTTTAACCAGTTAGCACCAATCCTCGAATCTCCACGCTTCATGAAAAAGGCGAAAAGCTCGCATTCCTTTTCGCCCCTTCCATTATTTCAATCCCGGCCGGTATACCTCGTTCAACCTTCGCACTCCGGACCGTTTTTGAGAAAACCAACGCCTGCCGTCCCGCTTGACAGCCGCCTTAAATGTATATGTTTCACGGCCCTTTATTCATTCCCGGCAGTATTTTGGTTGCCTCAAGTATCCGGTTCGTTTAAAAGGAGAGGCTTTCGCTGTCCCACAATTGTTTGACAGCGCCTGCCATATAAGCTTATACAACTCATTATTCCATCCCCGGCTGGTATTCCGAATCTGGTTCGTTTTTAAAAGGGCCAGCGATGCTACGATGTTTGGCAGCTGCCTGCCGCATAAACCTGCGCGGCTGTTAGTGCAACTCCGGCCAGTATTCTTTGTTGGCTTCGATTAAATCATCCAGCAATGCTTTTGCGACTTTTGCGCTTGGCACGGTTTTTGAAAGGGTCAGCGCCTGCCACAACTTTTGATAGCTGCCTTCGACATAAGCCTGCACGACCAGTTTTTCCACGGTGACCTGCTGGTACATCAGCGCCCGTTCAAATTCCGGGATTCTGCCCTGGCTCAGCGGTTCCGGGCCGTCCGTTCCGACAATGCACGGAACTTCCACCATCGCATCATCATCAAAGTTTGCGATCGCGCCGTTATTTTCCACAATCATGACCATTCTTTCATGCGTATTGTAGGCAATCGCACGGGCAAGATCGACGATAAATGTCGCATGGCTGCCGGCAGAAAAAGATTCCTTTTCAGCGGTCCCTTTTTCAACGATTCTTTGAGCAGCGGAGAACACCTCTTTTTCCCTTCCGTCGATGACTTCGTTTGCCCGCGTGTAATGGATATCAGAATGTTCCACCACATAATCCGGGTAAAAGTAATATTTCAAGTACGTATTCGGTAAAAATCTCGGATCGACCGCCAAAAGATCTTTCGCTTTTTTGTGCGTTTCCTGCCAGCTTTGGTCCATATGCTGAGTATCCACTTCAACCTGGGTCAAATAACCATGTTTCGCGACATAATCGCGGATCTCCGGCAAATATTCATGGCCTTCTTTATCTTTAATACTCGTCCACCAGCCGAAATGGTTCAGCCCGAAATAGCGCACATCCAAATCTTTCGGCTGTTTGCCAATGATTTGCGACATTCTCCGCAAAGTCCCGACCGACATATCGCAAATATTTAATCCCAGATTACGAAAGTAAAATAGTAATTTAAAATAAAAAAGTGCCCCATCCTTTGGTATAATTGATTTTGAGAAAAAAACAATAACCAAGAAAGGGGGCACCTTTAAGGTGAATTATATCATTCCTGTCTCAAGAATTAAATATGAATTCAATTTAAAGAATAGTACAAAATTTAGTGGCATCCTCCCATTTCTGCAATTTCTGGAACGGATGAAAATCCAGCAGACTTTCCGGGGGTTTGATTGCTTAAAGAAAGACAATGCCAAATTTCCTCTAAGTAAAATATTTGTATATCTGATTGCGGGCTGGATGGCAGATTGCTCCCGTATGTTTCATTTTCAATCACTCCAGAATGACCCTTTGATTCGTGCTTTCTTAGGAGGAAAATGCCCGCATTATACGCTTTTAAGCAAGGATCTATTAAGGTTGGAGAAAATCGAGGATGCTGCCATAGAATTCAAAGAACGGGTGATGGACATCATCGAACCATGGCTGGATTCCGATCTCATTCTTGACTATGATTCAAGTGTCGAAACGGTTTATGGAAACCAGGAGGGAGCGAAAATCGGGGTGAACCCCCATAAGCCGAGCAGAAAAAGCTACCACCCCCTTCTCGTTTTTGAAGGAAAATCCCATCTTTGCTTAAACGGTGTGCTAAGACCGGGAAACGTCCATTCAACTGACAACGGAATTGAATTTGCCGAGGAAACCTATCGATTGCTTTCCGCTCAGTACCTTATCCGGTACGCCCGTTTTGACAAGGGATTTGGCGGAGAAAAGTTTTACAGTTATTGGGAGCAGCAGAAGATTAACTACGCCGGCAAACTGAAATGGACATCAAGATTGAAAAAGTATGTTGAAAACGACAATTCTCCGTGGATCCGGTATGTTGATGATGAGCTGATTGTTATAGAGGGAAAAACAGTCTACTACCAAGCAACTTCCTGGGAAAAGCCAAGAAGAGTTGCGGTCATCCGAAAAGCTGACAAGTATGAGGAAGACCAGCTTCAATTGTTTGATTTTCTCTGGGATTATGAAGCCATTGTGACAACGATGGACTGGGAACCTATGGATATTTGGAGATTTTACAATCAGAGAGCCTGTCTGGAAAACTATATCAAAGAGTCTAAATATGGTTTTTCGATGGACAAGACTGTTGACCCAATTTCGTATCAGCCGTAATATCGTCAAGTGTACCACGAGGTTGCATCGTAATTTCAAGACCATTAGCAGTAAATCTACTTTTCCTATCCGAATAAAACGGCGCCCGGCAAACTAAAAAGATGGGGTCTCCTCCAAAACAAAACTCCCATTCAGGATGATTTGGATCTTTTGGAATTTCGGAAGGCCAAGGTTCCGGATCATTTTCATTCAAAAATTTAACAACATTCCAAAATTGTTCTTTATAGTCTTCTGCTCGCAATTCATTTTCTGAAGGTTTAAAAAAGATAACTAGTGTCGTTCTTTTACCTATAGATTTGTAGCTTTTTATGTATTCATAAACTCCGTCTCTAATATTTAATAATTCATGCGTATCGTAAGCCGATTCAGCAAATATATAACGAATAAGCCCATTTTTTTCTGCTTCTACTGCAAAATAACAAGGATATGGAGCAGAATCATCAAGTAACGAGTTTCGAAAATCAGAATAGGTGGTAATCATCCATTCCTTTAGAATACCTTTTTCCATTCCCTCTTTGATTTTTTCTTGATCCAAAAGTGAACTAATTTTAATCATTAAGCTTCCCCCCTTTTTTACCAACCGTGTGTATGGTGATAATAATGAGATAATGCCAATTATTGAAAAATTTATATTATTTACAATATTTTTGTGTTTTTGACAATTTTTTCAACATTGCAGCCTAATAATGGTGGGTGCGCGCAGGAGATGTATGCCTTCGAGACTAGCAAACTGAAATAAGATTTGCGATCAGATTCGTAGAAATAAAAAAGAATAGCTACAAGCTATTCGGAGTAAAATTTTTGGACTGTCATTTTGTACAGTCCGAATTTTTATTTATCCTGAAACACGCTAAAATGTTTCAAGACATTTTGAGTTTCTTCTTCTGTGATCCCGATATAACGGAGAGTAACAGAAGGATGAGAATGGTTCAAAATCTCTTGCAACATGGCAATATCCTTCGTGGCTTTATAAAACCAATAGCCAAATGTTTTTCTGAGCGTATGATTACCAACATGCTCTACTCCGGCAAAATCAGCCGCCTTTTTCAGCTGGCGATAAGCCTGTGTCGGTGTAATCGGCCGGTTTCCTTTCCTGGATGGAAAGAGCCACTCACTGTCTAATCCAGCTGCGTATTCATACACTTCCTCAAAACAATGGCCAATATAAATATCGCGGATTTTTTGGGTTTTTCCTTCTTTTACTCGTAAAACCTTCTCTTTTTTGTTTTTCAGCCTCAGAATCGCTTCAGTTTTGATTTTAAGCAGGTCTCCAACCCGTAGGCCTGTTTCACACCCTAACACAAATAAAATGTAATCTCGGGGCAAACAGTGGCGTTTTAACGCCCATTTCATATCGTCTAATTGCTGCTGACTACGGATTGGCTGCACATTTTTTGGTGTCGTCATCTTTTCTCCTTCCCTTTAAAAATCAACGATTTGAATGTACGATTTTGTAGGATGTCTCAATCCTATCGAAGAAAAAGGGAAAAGACAAGAGAATAAGCGAAAATGAATGTATGTTTTTATACAAATTCATACATTGAACGAAATAAAAAGACCACCTTAGGTAAGATGGTCTTTTTCCTTGTTATTCATCATTCTTTAACCTTCAATAACCTTAAACTGTTTAGCGTTACAAGTAATGTTGCTCCCATATCGGAAAATATCGCTATCCAAAGCGTTAACCAACCGGGGATTACTAACAACAATGCTACTAATTTAATTGCTAAAGAGAATGTAATGTTTTGTTTGATGATAGATAAAGCCTTACGACTTAATTTGATGGTATATGGCAATTTACTTAAATCATCAGACATTAACGCAATATCAGCTGTTTCTAATGCTGTATCGGTTCCAGCTCCTCCCATCGCAACACCAACAGTTGAAGCTGCAAGAGCAGGTGCATCGTTCACACCATCACCGACCATTGCGACACCTTGATTTTTCCCTCGAAGTTCTTTAATGAAATTTAATTTATCTTCTGGTAGCAAATCGGCCTTAATATCAGAAACACCTACTTCTTTTCCGACGACTTCTGCTGTTCTTTTGTTATCACCTGTAAGCATAACAGTTTTTTCAATTCCAATTTGATGAAGTTTACGGATCACGGATTTCGATGATTCTCTTATTTCATCAGCAACAGCAATAAACGAAAGAATTTCTTTTTCCGTTCCTAACACTATCACCGTTTTCCCTTGTGTTTGCATCTTTTCAATTTTTTGTTTTTTATCGTTTTCGATACTACCGTGCAATTCTTCAAAAAGAGTTGGACTTCCTACATAATACATTTCATTATTTACTTTCGCTTTTACGCCTTTACCTGTAATGGATTGAAACTCTTCAACCGAAACTCCATTAATATTCAATCCATTTTCTTCTGCTTTTCTTATAATGGCTGTACCAAGTGGATGCTGGGAACCCTTTTCGATGGCAGCTGTAATCGTCATCAACTCATTTTCATTTCCACCAAATGTCACAATATCTGTAACCGCTGGAATACCTTTTGTAAGTGTACCTGTTTTATCAAAAGCAATAACCTTTAAGTGACCTGCTTCTTCTAAATGAATCCCACCTTTAATTAAAACACCGTTTCTTGCCGCATTTCCTATGGCAGTAACTACTGCAACTGGAGTTGAAACAACTAAGGCACAAGGGCAACCAACCACTAATACAGCTAATCCTTCATATATCCAGTAACTCCAATCTCCTCCGAATAATAACGGTGGAATAATCGCAATTAATGTAGCCAAAATGATGATAGCTGGTGTGTAATATTTTGCAAATTTATCAACAAATGCTTGAGAAGGTGCTTTCTCTGCTTGAGCTTCTTCTACTAAATGAATAATTTTCGATAATGTGTTATCTTCAACCCGTTTGGTTACTTTTACTTCTAATAATCCTTCTTCATTTAATGTGCCAGCATAGACCTCATCATCAATGGTTTTGGTTACTGGAACACTTTCTCCAGTGATAGCAGCCTCATTTAATGTGGATGTACCCTTTATAACTATTCCGTCCATCGCTAATTTTTGCCCAGGCTTGACGATCATAATATCACCGATTTGAATATCCTCCACGTGAACCATTATTTCTTCATTTTCACGGCGAATTAACGCTTCTTTTGGAGCGATATCCATCAACATTCCAATCGATTGACGAGCTTTATCCATTGAATAACGCTCTAAGGCTTCGCTAATGGCGAAAAGGATCACAACGGTTGCTCCTTCACCCCATTGTCCAATCAACGCGGCTCCTATTATGGCGATCGTCATGAGCGTATCCATATCGAATTTAAATTTACTTAAATTTCTAAGGCCTTCAATAAATAAGGAATATCCACCTATTAAAATCGATGCAGCATATCCAACCGTAGGGATAATATTATTTTCACCAAATTGCCTTCCTAGAAACCAACTAATAATGAGCAATGCAGCCGAAATATAAACCTTAATATTTTCTTTTTCCTTCCAAAAAGGCTTATACTCTATCCTTTGTTCTTTTTCATCCTGAATCTTTAAATTCTCAAAGGCCCCTGCTTTTTCTAATTCTTCAATCGTTGTTTCACCATAAACTGTAATTTTGGATGCTCCAAAATTTACTTTTGCGTCCTTTACACCTTCTAAATTTTTCACGTTATTTTCAAATTTGGCTGCACAATTTGTACAAGATAATCCTTGAACGCGATAGGTTTTCATTTCTTGTTCAGATGGTAAGGTTTGTTGATTAGACATTCACTTTCACTTCTTTCTTATGGGCTAAAGCAATCGTGATTAATTGTTTAATATGTTCATCTTCCAGTGAATAAAATGCCATTTTTCCTTCTTTTCGATATTTCACTATTCCTTGTTTATGAAGAGTCCGTAAATGATGAGAAGCTGTTGCGACAGAAGAACCAATAATGTTGGCAACATCACACACACACAATTCGTCATCCTGACAAAGTGAAAAAACGATTTTTGTTCTGTTTTCATCTGCAATGGCTTTAAATAATAGGGCAACACTACTTATATCGTGTTTAGCTAATTCGCCTTGTATTCGATTCACTTTTTCTTCGTCATAACAATAAATTTCGCAAGTGTCTTTGGTGCTCATTAATGTCACCTCTTTATATTCAAATGTTCATTTGAATATATTGTACCCCTTTCCTTTTGATAGTCAAACATTTATTTGAATTGATGCTAGTATAGTTTCATGGACACCCTTTAGTGATGTGAAGCGCTTAACAAACACCGGGGCCGTTTGCACAGAACGGGGAACGCGGGGATACCCTTTTTTGAACACAATGTGAATTTTTTTAATGGACGTGAGATTTTTTATGAACATCAAGGATTTACAATACTATAAAAAGCTGTATCAGGAAAAGCGATATACAAAAGTGGCCAATTTTTTCCATGTCAGCCAGCCGGCAATTACCGCTGCTATCCAGCGGCTTGAAAAAGAGCTTGGTACGCAGCTGATCATAAGGGACCAGTCCCATCACGAGATACGTTTTACAGAAAGCGGCCGGCAATTTGAAAGGCATGCCACCCAGATGCTGAAAGAACTGGATATTGCCCGGAAGGAAATCCAGGCATTAAAAATGGAAAAGGTCTCCATTGGCTTGCCGCCGATTATAGGGAACTATTATTTCCCGGCCATTTCCTCCATGCTCGCCAAAGAGAATCTGCTGCAGAATATGAATGTGTACGAGGATGGTTCACAATCGCTGTTTCACAAACTGCTAACGGGGAAAATGGATATGGCCTTGCTGGGCGCAATCCATCCGATAGAAGACGAGCACGTAACGAGCCATTTGCTTGCCCGCAAAAAATTTAAAATTATTGTCAGCCCGCAACATTCGCTTGCTACGAGAAAATCCGTGGCTTTTCAAGAACTGAAAGACGAACCGTTCATTCAGCTGAGCGACCATTTTATTCACCCATTGGCTTTTGAAGGGCTCTCAAAAAAGACCCGGACCCATCCGCCGGTTATTTACCGGACAAATGATATTCAAATCATTAAAGGCATGGTTGCTGAAAATGTCGGCATCAGCTTTCTTACAGAAATTGCCGTCCCGGAATACGCCCCTGTCATAGCATTGTCGCTCGCTGACCCCGGCCAGCCGGAATTTCTCATTTCCCTTGCCTACCGGTCCAATCACATTTTAACGCCTTTACAGCAAAAGTTGGTGGACGTGCTGACGAAGCAGGAGCAGCGAATAAACGGTTCCTGATCAATCTTTTTATACGGATTTCATATGCGGCTGCCGCCCATGCCAGAAACACAGCCTGGAGAAAAACATCATTTTTCCGATTGCCCATTTTCTGCCAAAAAAGTTGGCTCGCAAGCCTTGCCGCCGGACTTTATTTTGGATGCCGGTGCCGCGCCCGTTCCGGCATGGGCGTCTATGTGAAGGAAGCAGGGGAAAATTTTACGATGAATCTTGATGCAGATATTCAATCTGAAGAAAGACCGTGAATGTTGTTGGATATCTGAATGCAGAACGCCTAAATGTGAAGGAAGTCCGGATACATTTAATGCAGAACACTTCCAGTTATGGAACACGGAAACAATCCGTCCATAACCGTATGCAGCGCCCAATCTATGTAATTGGGCGCTGATTGCATTCTATTTTGTATTGGTAAACCCACCGTCAATACGGATGACTTCCCCATTTATGTACTCCGCTTTAGAAGTCAATAAGAAAGTGACCAGTTCTGCCACTTCTTCCGGCGTACCGAGCTTTTTTGTGGAATTCCGCGTGTTGCGTTCGCTTTCATTTCCGGATTTCCTATGATTCATCCGAACAAGCTAGATTATACACCGGCAAAAGCGGAGAGATGGGCAACCATCTCTCCACTTTTGCCTTTGATTAAAATGATCTTTCCATTCCCCGCTTTGTTGTTAAATCAATAATCCGCTGATTTCTGCTCCCGCGAAAGGATAAGGTTAAATCCCGCTCTGCCAATAGGAACGGACCATCAACGAGCACATCACAATATCGCAGCAATTCCCGTTTACAGGGATCATCGGAAGCGATTAATTGTTCAAATGTATAGCCTGAGTAAACCCAAATATTTTTCCCCAGTGCTTTTAATCGTTTTGCCACTTCGCACACTTCTTGCGCTTGAAAAAAGGGTTCACCGCCGGAAAAGGTTACATCTGTTAATGGATTGCCGGCCACTTCTGCAACGACATCTTCAACCTGCATCTCTGTCCCATTATGGATATTCCAACTCCTTGGGTTATGGCATCCCTTGCAAAAGTGCGGACAGCCTGCAAAAAAGATCACGGTTCGCAAACCTTCACCGTCAACAACCGAATCGTGGATGATATTCATGACCCTCATTGATGTTTCACCCTTTCGCTCTCTTCTGCACGTTTGGCCGAATTCCACCTTTTCATATCGCCAACCAGGTAACCGGTTATTCGTCTAATGCGCCCAATCCTACCTTCATCGGCATTATGGCAAACCGGGCACTCATTATCAATGATTCCCGAATAACCGCAGACGCCGCACTGGTCGACGGGATGATTGATGGCACCATAGCCAATATCATATTGCGCCATGGCTTTTACCAATCGATCCAAAGCACGGACATTTTTTGAAACATCCCCATCACACTCAATATAAGTGATGTGGCCGCCATTACATAATTTATGAAAAGAACCTTCAATTTTTATTTTATCAATCGCCTTGATTTGATAATAAACCGGAATATGGAATGAGTTCGTATAATAGGACCGGTCCGTCACCCCGGGAATTTTTCCAAACTCTTTTTGGTCATTTCGCGTAAACTTCCCTGATAACCCTTCTGCCGGCGTTGCAATTAAGGAAAAGTTTAAATCATAAGTCTCACTTGCTTTGTCCACTTTCTCCCGCATATGCTGAATGATACGATACCCTAATTGATAAGAATCATTAGACTCCCCATGATGTTTGCCTGTCAGTGCAACCAGTGCTTCAGCCAGTCCAATAAAACCAACACTTAATGTGCCATGTTTTAATACTTCTCCTACTTCATCATCCGGGTTTAAATTTTCGCTATCCTGCCAAATATTTTCCCCGTACAAAAAAGGAAAATGTTTCGCCTGCTTTTTTGCCTGGAAATGAAACCGTTCTAACAATTGTTGAATGGCAAGGTGAAGATAACGATCTAGTATGTTAAAAAATTCACATTCATTTTTAGCAATCAGCGCTATTTTTACAAGATTAATAGAAGTAAAGGACAAATTCCCGCGGCGGATACTATTTTCTTTTCCATGGCGGTTTGCCATCACACGGGTGCGGCAGCCCATATACGCAATTTCTGATTCCGGCGTGCCGTCATAATAGGGACGATTAAACGTGGAATCTATAAAGCTAAAGTTCGGAAATAAACGTTTTGCCGTCGTTTCAAGTGCTAATTGGTATAAGTCATAATTTGGTTCCCCGGGTTCAAAATTGATCCCTTTTTTCATTTTAAAAATTTGAATGGGAAAAATCGGTGTCTCCCCTTTCCCGAGCCCGGCTTTCGTTGCCAACAACATATTTTTTATGAGCAATCGCCCGGCTTTGGACGTATCGGTACCGTAATTAATAGATACAAACGGGACCTGCCCTCCCCCGCGGGAATGCATCGAATTGCAATTATGGATAAAAGCTTCACATGCCTGGTACGCATCCCGGTCGGTTTCTTCCCAGGCTAATGCCTCAAGCTCTTCGTCTGTATAGCTGGTGGCATAGGTTTTCAAACGTTTTCTATTTTTATGGAAGGTTTTCTCTATGTAAGGAGCAAGATCATAATCAAACATCGGAAAACTTTGCCCGCCATGCTGCATATTTTGATTGGCTTGGAAAATAATCGCTGCTAAAGCCATCGCGCTGCCAATGTCTTTCGGTTCACGCATATACCCATGTCCGGTATTAAATCCGCCCTTTAATACCCTGCCCAGCGGAATCTGGCAACATGTGGTCGTACCCGTTACCATAAAATCAAGGTCATGGGGGTAAATAAAATTGTCATCAATCGCCTTTACGACCTCTTTGCTAAGCAACATTTGCTTTGCATAACTTTTGCTGACTTCAGAAGAGATTTTTGACATTTGCCCCATTGGTGAAGAGCCATCCATATTTGCATTTTCTTGCATTAAATCATGATTACGGGAAAACACAATCTCATTTAAGGCATGCAGGGGAAAAACGCCACTGGTTTCTTGTTCATTTTTTGTCATCATTTTACTGGTTCTCCTTTCTAACGCACCGGTTTTGGGCATGAAAAAATAGGTGGCACATCATGCATTTTCAATGAAAAAAGGCTGCGGCGTAGCGGCTTAAAATTTCCGCAACATCCTTGCCCGACCAACCCGTTCAATCGCGGAATAAACGGCGGCCAAAACGGCAAAAATTCCGCCCTCCGAAACATCAAGTTATGGCAGGCCTGGCTTGTGCTTCTGGCCCTTCTGATGGGCAATACAGCCGAACAGTTTTGTAGGCAGCCCGGATTTAAACTGGATTCCCTTTCAGACAGATCTGCCACCCTCCCCCAAAACACCATATTTAGTATTGATTTCCTAGACAACTAACTACATATAGTATCCTACCATAGTGTGTTTTGGATTTCAATACGAAAGGGGGAGCGTCTCCGGAAAACGATTCGGGTCTTTCTTTTTCCCTTTTACGCTGGAAACCGGGAAACCGTAATGTTTTTCAACAAGACGATAGCCCCGTGGGGAATCATGTGTTGCCTTATGGAGGCAAATCGGTACCTGGGGAATCGCGTGATGCCTTTCCTTACTATCCTGGAAAATTGCACAGGCTGATTTTCATTCTTCTGCTGGTGCCGCGTTCACTGGGCATGAGAATCTACTTTGAAAAACACGGGCCTTCCCGAAAAACCCCGCAATGCCTTACATTTCCTCAAAAAAAAATGCCGCATTTCCCGGCGGCATCCCATTTTATCACGATTGCGTTTGCAGGCGTTCAGCTTCCTGGATACCTTGATTGATCTTGAGATAGATCTGGTCCGCTTTTGCGAAGTCCAGTGCCTCATCATAGTACATTTCCAGTTTATCGTTCAGCACTTTTGCCTCGTGCAACCAGGCGGTCCCTTCTTTCATTTTGTCTTTGTACCGCTTATGGGCAGCTTGAATTTCGTTTGCGTATTTTTCATCCGTACCCGGCGTCACCGCAGCCGCGTACATATCTATCACTTCGTCCCCATTTCGCTCAGGGAAATATTCGTGCGGATCGGTGCTGTCAAAAATGCAAAACCCGAGTTCCCTGACGATGACCATATCAAGGCTGTTTGGATCAAATCCGCAATGGTAAATCTCAGTCGTGAATCCTTTTTCTGACGCTTTGGCCGCAATTTTTTTCAGCATTGTGGATTTGCCGGTTCCGGACCGCCCCTTTATAAAATAGCGTTTCGATAGCCCCTCCGTCAGATTTGGGATAAAGTCAACTGCTCCGTTTGGTGTGGCTGCCCCGAGAAAACGGTGGTATACCGTTGCGCTCCCGCCCCCGGTTTTCTCGCCAAATAGCTTTTCAATCAGCTGCTGTGTCACCTGGCCTGCCTTTTCAAAATCCATTTCTTTTAAGTAAATGGCCTCCAAGTCATCATGATGGCGCAAACTTTCCGCAAACGATTTGTACGCAGATTGATAGGCTTCCTGTATACGGCGATTCAGCTGTAATACCTCTTTTTCATATTTGGCGTCCAATGCGTCCTCCAGGATCATAACCGATCCATTTGCTTTCGGTTCAATCGCATACGGCGCATTCCCATCCACCACTCCTGTTTTTAATCCTGGAATCATCAGGCCATCCAGCGAATCAGGGGCAGACGGGCAATGAATCAGTTCAAGATCATAACCTTTTTGCTTCCACGCTTCCGCCAGTTTTTCCATGATGTATGATTTCCCTGTCCTGCCATTTAAAATAAACACGCGATCCAAACCCTGCAAACTTGAATCCAAATAATGCGCAAACCCTTTCCCGGTATTGCCGCCTGCAAAATAATGCAACACTTTTCTAGCCATATCCCGCCACTCCTCTGTTTGGATAATTAACGGTTTTCCACATTAGCCTATGCGCCCCGCAAAAAGGTTGTGATTTCCTCTTGCAAAGAAAAGAGGCCGGCCCGGAATCAGCCCGGGCCGGCCTCTTCTTAAAAGGTTTATTTCTCCCCGCTCAATTTAACCAAAATTTTCGCCTGGGATTTGTCTTTTGTCAAAGCTTCGAAGCCTTTTTCAACGATTTCTTCCAATTGGATATGGCTGGTAACGACGTCTTGCGGTTTCAATTGGCCGGATGCAATCAGGTTAATCGTTTGTTGGAATGTTTTCTTCGTGTAAACAATCGATGCTGTAACGCTAACACCTGTATTCGTTAACTGCATCGGGTTCCATTCTATCGGGCGTGCAAAGATAGAAATGACATCGACAATCCCGCGTGCTTTCGTTGCATCAAGTGCTTGTTTGAAAGTCGGAGCAACGCCGGCCACTTCAAAGGATACATCTACGCCGCCCGGAACAAGATCACGGATGGTTTGGACGGCATCTTTTTCCCCGGAGTTAATAATGTCGGTCGCGCCTGCTTTTTTCGCCAGGTCCAGACGAGGTTGCGACAAATCCGCCACGACAATCCGGCTTGCACCTGCCGCACGTGCTGCAACAATGGTCAATAATCCGATCGGGCCTGCACCAAAAATCGCAACCGTATCGCCAAATCTTAAACCACTATCTTTCACAGCCTGTACAGCAACCGCGCTAGGCTCAACTAATGCAGCTTCCTCCAAAGACAAGGAATCCGGCACGCGGTAAATATTATTTTCTGGAATGTTGGCGTATGCCGCAAATCCGCCATTGCTATGTAATCCAATAAAAGCGTAGCCGTCATAACGATCGAATTCATCCGGTTTGATTCCGCGGGTAATCGTCGGGTTAATAACAACCCTGTCGCCTGCTTTATACTTGGTAACTTTTGATCCGACTTCTTCAATCACACCGGCAAATTCATGCCCCATCGTGAGCGGCGCTTTTTCACCGGTAAATTCATTTTCTTCGCCAACAGGAATAAATACCGGCCCTTCCTGGTATTCATGCAAGTCACTGCCGCAAATCCCGGCCCATGCTACTTTTACTTTCACTTCATTCTCTTTTAACGGGCGCAATTCAACATCTTCTACACGAATATCTTTTTCTCCGTGCCATACTGCTGCTTTCATTTCTTCCACTCACTTGCAAATTTTCCTTTGAATATCGTTTACCACAAATACATAGCAATATTATTATGAGCCTCTGCCAAAATAAAAATATACACTTGAGCGAGGCTCTGGAAAATTAATTATCCCGATTTTTTTGCCTTTTCATCCAGATTTTCAATTCAATAGAAGTAAAACGGTCATTTTCCTTCAAAAAAAGGGCATACGTATCCCGCCTTCACAAAATGGGTTTTTTTCACTACCCTTTGTGGAAAGGAAACGCTCATTTTACTTATTCACATATCCACCTGTGAATAACTTAATTTGCTCTTTGCAGCCGATTGCGTGTCCATCCACAATTGGCCTTTCCTGTCTGATGGTACGCCATATTTGCCATGATGTGCATAGATATCATGCATCGATCTACATGAGCTTCAACTGCCTGTTTCCCACGCTTGTGAACACGACGGAGACTGTATCCGTCTTTTAAAATGCCAAAGATTCTTTCGATGATCGTCCTGGCACTATATAACACTTCAAATGTGCGACCATGTTGAGGCAACTCGACATCTACTTGAGGCGTTTGATCAAAGTCCATCCTAAATACTCTTCCTTGTGCTGCCCCATTACAACATTCCGCGTGATTCGCTAGCGGGCAGGTGAGACCTTCTTGCTTGGCATTTGGATGAAATACAGGACAAGTGTAAATATATTGCCCCTTTTCCCGATCAGATCCTCTAAGTTCCATTTTATGTCCACTGATACAGATGGGAGTGCCGTACCGGTTGATTTTTTCAATCCCTCGGGCGGTAGTTGGTTTATCTTTACGGTTCCGTGGATTGATCGGTGCCACCAATTTCGCCTGTAATACATCCTTTGTCACTTTTTGATTTTCCGGCGTTTGGTAGATTCCATCTGCCAGGATAAAGCTCAACTGCTCAGCCATCTCGGGGTGCTCTGTCTTAAACGTTTCCAATGTCGGTTCTAATGTTTTCCCATCGGGTGTATTTCCTTTAAATACTTCCCGCGTCAAAGGCAAACCGGATCTCACCCCGCATACCATTGATAATTTATGCGCAATATAGGAGACTGCATTACTTTTACGCATTACCCCTACATTGTCGTCCGTAAGGACTCTGGGGCAATCGCAATTACCCTCACAAGAACACGTCTTCCTTGTTTTATTCAAGGTTGCTTCTGCCTCTATATGCGATGTATCCACGGCGGCTGCTTCCTCATTCGTTTCAACCACGCCTTCCCCTTTATTATATTCAACAACCAATAGCCGGGCTTTTTCCCAAAGACCATTTGTTGTCATGATTTGATCAAAACGAGCAAAGGAACGATAGCTCGGAATTTTCTCCGTAAATCCACACATGGTGGCAAATAGCGGGTTTGATTTCACTTGCAAATAGACACTCTCCACCATCACTTCAATATACTGTAAAGAGGCCAGTTCAAAAGCACGAAAAAAGGGCATGAAAGGATGCGGTTTTCTCCCAGTGGAAGGGAGATGAAATAATGAAGACGCAGACTTGTCTTCTTCCTCCGTTATTGGAAATAGTGCCGGTTGTATTTCATTAGAATGATCATGTGCTCTTTCATTTTTTAGGTGCAAATATAAAAGGGTGTAGTATTCTCGTTCAATCGGCTTAAAAATCTCCCAAGGGAAACACATGGCTGGAATGACAAATGGTATATCGGCATAGTCTTGCCAATTGTGGGGAATCAAATTTTGTTGTATTGAAAAGTCTCTGGTTTGTGTTAGAATAGAAATAGTCATGAAATCACTCCCTGGATATTTGCTCGTACTTATATCTTAGCAAAGGAGTGGCTTTCATGGCTCTTTTTTTTCAAAAAAAATCATCCTTTTCCGTTTTACAATATTTTCCACAGGAATGAGTAGCCTAATCTATTGAAACTCGCCCAAAGCCTCAAAAAGTGATAAAATTCTGGCACTTATAATAAGCAAATTTATCCTATTAAAATCAAAAACTCACAATTTCTTTTTATATTTGTCATAATGTTTCTACAAACGTCTTTTTTCTTTAGTGGAATAAATCAACGAACTTTAATTGTCTGAATGCTTACAGTTTCAGGGGATATAGCATTTTGGCAAGGGCTCTATATATAAATAGCAATTAATACGCTTACACCTCATGGATATCGCGTTAAAATAAGATAAAATTCCATAAAAAGCGGACTTTTATTTTAATCCAGTCAGACAAACATTCTTCCATAAAAATTTTAAAGAGTTGATAGAAAAAAATCCATTTCAGCTGTTTGATCTGTTCGAACTGGCATACCGGTTGCTACGCAGGTGAAAAGCGCAGCCTTTTTGCGGTCTGCGCTCGTTTGCGGCTTTGTATGGCGGTTTAGCTTGCACAATGGCTAACGTCCTGTACCGGAATTTTTAACGGCATCCATTGGTTTGCATCACCAGGGCGTCTATCCTGAAAATATACGCCGGCTGATTTTCGTTTTTCTGGTGGTGCCGTATTCACTGCGGCATGGGCATCTAATCACAGTTAACGGCTTGCTGCCGTTTCGTGAAAATATGATACGCCCTCTACTGTTTCGCTAGCACCAAAAGCCGCGCGATATTTTCGCATGTTCTCTCAATATTGGCAGCACCCGTTTGCAAAGCGTCTTCAAGCGCCATCGGGCGGGGCAGGATGCCAAAGATCGCATCAATGCCTTTTTCATATAAAACATCAATTTGTTCCCCGACATAACCGGCAACGGCAATTACGGGTTTCCCATGTTTTTTTGCTGCCCTGGCCACGCCATAAGGGGTCTTCCCGAACTGCGTCTGGAAATCGATGCTGCCTTCGCCGGTCAAAACGATATCAGCATCTTTTACTTTTTGCTCCAATCCGGTGTATTCCACGACAAGCTCGATGCCGCTTTTTAACACGGCATCCGTGAACACCATCAGACCGGCACCGAGGCCGCCTGCAGCCCCTGCCCCCGGGACCTCAGCAACATCTTTGCCAAGCTGTTCTTTGATGATGGCGGCATAATGCGAAAGGTTGGTATCCAAGAGCGCAACCATTTCTTTCGTCGCGCCTTTTTGCGGCCCGAATACATGAGAAGCGCCGTTTTCCCCGCATAAAGGATTGGTAACATCCGATGCGACAAAAATTTGCACCTCTTTCAAGCGCGGATCAAGGCCGGCCAAATCAATTGCCGCCAAATCCCCGAGTGCACCGCCGCCAAAAGGAAGCATCCCGCCCCTTTCATCTAAAAATTTTACACCGAGCGCCTGTGCCATCCCGGCGCCCCCGTCGTTTGTGGCACTGCCGCCAATGCCGATCAGAATCTGTTTTACTTTTTTGTCCAGACAGGCTTTAATCAGTTCTCCGGTACCATAGGTTGTGGTAACCAACGGATTTTTCGTTTCTTTTGTGACCAAATGGATGCCGCTTGCAGATGCCATTTCAATTACTGCCGTTTCCCCGTCTCCGAGAATCCCGTAACAGGCTGTGACCGGATGTCCGAGCGGCCCTGTGACGGTTTGCTGGTAAATCGTTCCGCCTGTTGCATCCACCAGCGATTGAACCGTTCCTTCCCCGCCGTCCGCCATTGGAACCTGAATGCAAACAGCATCCGGGATCGCTTTTTTAATCCCTGCTTCCATTGCGGCACATACCTCTTTTGCCGTCATGCTCTCTTTAAACGAATCCGGCGCTAATAAAAAGACTGGATTTTTCATCATTTCACCCCAGTGAACTACCCACCACTTATTGACCTTGCGGTCTAATTGAAGTGGGGGCTTCTCGACTTATCGTTGCTTTTACTAGCCAACGAAAACTGACCGAGCTAACCCTCTTGTTCCAAGAGTTTTGTTACTTATGATAACGCTAATAAGCGTATACCTTCATTTTTGATATTGATTGCTGAATTATAGTCGCGATCTGCCACATAACCGCACGAACAACGGTAGGTGCGTTCAGATAGTTTCACAGGTTTTTCTGCACCACAACAAGAACACTTCTTAGTGGAGGGAAACCACTTATCAATTTTCACAAGTTGTTTCCCTTGTTCTTTTAGCTTATACCTGAATCCGTGACGAAAATATAACAAACGCCGTTAATAGGTAGATTTCCCAAGAGTAAGGATATAGTGGTGTCCGACTATTCGATAAATGCACTTTTAGTGATTCAGTATGTAAAAATTCCCCTGTTTCATTCGTTTTTGTGCACGCCAAATAAATCTGCAAATTTCCATTTTTTTGCAAGTTTTCGTTTTTTTTATTTCTTTTTTCCTAGTAGTCTATTGATCGGGATGTTTAGTAAAAGGCTTGATACAAACGAGTAAAGACCGGTAACCATTTGTTGGTCTCCGCGACTTTTAATTTCCATTGCCGGCCACGGAAAACCAGCTTTGAGGCCAGTGTGATCATATTCTGGATGACGGTTCGGATTCTTCTTCTTGTTGTTTTCTTTTTCAATGGCGTATCTTGTTTTTTCAAGCTTTCTTGTCCAATCAAGCGAAGCAGGTTATACGCAAATACACCGAAATGGAGCACAAGGCCATTCGTTTCATATTTGCCTGACGGCAGCCGTTCGAGATCCAGTTCTGATTTAATTTCACTATGGAACTGTTCGCAAGTGCCATGGTTATGATAAAGAGAGATCACCACATGAGGCGGCACTTCAAGGTCCGTCCAGTAGGTTTCAAATTCATACTCGGGAATTAAAAAAATTTGTCCGTCTCTTGAGATGGTTCTTTCGGTCACTTTAAAAACTTTTCGGATGCTTCGCTCCTGGTCCTTAATTTGAATGGTTTCGGGGATGGATCCAAGGTAAACCTTCTTTCCTTCCCGTTCTTCACAACAGATCCCATATTTTCGGGCAATGTACAGCCAGTCCTCAGCTTTTTCCTTACGGGGATTGCGTTTGATAATAAAGCTTGCATGGTTTTCTAGGAGAATAATGAGATTATCCCGGCTGTCATTTCCGGAATCAAGCCTGAAAAGCAATGGCTGATCTGTTAGTTTCCGGGCAGATTGAATGGTTTCCTGGATGAAATTTGGTGTACCTTTTTGGCAGTGGACACTTCCCTTTCGCATCTCAACATGCAGGCAGTAACCTTCCTGTCCCATGTAAGCGAACATAGGGGCATAACCGTCACAGCCTTTATAGGTTCTTTCTACCCCTTCTTTTTTTGTCTTGGAGTTATCGAAAGGGGAGACATCCAGATCAACCGGGATATACGGTTTGTCTTTGGCGTAAACCGGGCTGATTTCCGCATTTGTATGGCGAATCAGATCCAGCGATTCTTCGTGCAAGATCGTTTTCCATTTTTCCACCAAGGCGGCCTGGTCCAATCGTTGCCTGAGAGTCGGGCTGGAAGGAACCCTCTGGATATCCAAAGCCAGTGCAAAAAAAGCATCATCACGGAAGGTTTCAATATTGTCATAATCACTTTTTCCCTGGCAAAGCAAGCCGATATAAGATTTAGCCACATCACCATTGGAACAAGCCGGATACCGGGAGATATCAGGGAGTTTATAGGCATTCAACCTGGAAACTAAATTCGTTTGATTTAGTAAATTTCCTACTATCGCTAAGCCAGCTTGGGCAACAATTCGTTCTTTTGTGGGTTCTATCACAAACTTTTTCATGAGATCACCTGAATGTGGAATGAATTTAATTTGTCTGATATACCAATTATACTAAATTTTATGCGATTTGTTTGCCTTTAAGCGGAAATTTCGTCACGGATTCAGGTTCTATTGAATTGAAAATCTGGATGTGAATTGAAAATCTGGATGAAAAGGCAAAAAAATCGGGATAATTAATTTTCCAGAGCCTTGCTCAAGGGTATATTTTTATTTTGGCAGAGGCTCTAAAATATAAATATAGAATGAAAGTGTAGTGGTTGGAACTTATTCAAAATATATTGACTTAGTTCTAAATACTTTTTATAATAAATTTAAAGAATTAGAACTAATTCGATAAAACTGAAGTTGGTTCCGTTAAGAAAAGAGGATTAGGGAGGAATATTTCATGCTTTTACGTAAAAAATGGTTCGGTTTGTTTGTTTTAATTTCCATTGCAATTTTACTTGGAAACAGGGGGACGTGTCCTGCGTACCTATAAAACTGGTTCTGTTACCTGCTAAAAATTAATATGGAGGGGATGGTTCCGATGTTAAAAAGGAGAAAGTGGACATTAAAAGAAACGTTCCTAAGTAAAACACGACTAGTTTTAATTTTGACGATAATTTTAACCGTTGTATTCAATAAGCTAGTTAATCAATTGTTGACAAGACATGTGCCTGTTGAGAACGGTTTATATAGCTATTATACTTACGAATACTCCCTTGGGATTTACGGTGTAGTGTTTGCAATTCCAGCCATATTTCTCAGTATTTTAATTGTACGTTTTTTCCTGAACCTTACAAACAAAAATCAATCCAAAACTTCACTTAGTAGAAATGATTTTATTTGGTATAGTCTGTATGGAAAAGTAATAGGACTTATTATATTTGTTTTACTAAGTAAAGTTGCTAATTTTTTCACATCCAAGATGGAAGTCACGAATTTATGGGAAGGATTCCAATGGTTTGGCTTGGTGGCCATCATTCCAGCTATCTTTGCTTTCTTTGTTGCAATGTTAACCAATAAGTACATGATTCGTTTGACTAGAACAAATAAAAGATTAGTTAATGAGATTGAGAGTGGGTTGTACGATACAAAACTCCGTAATGAAAAAACGAAAATTAGAGTGTTGAAGCGCCTGAAAAAGGGAAATGTTTCTACCATTCAAGGAGCTTTATGGCGAATTAGAATCATAGATTTCTTCATTTTTATCGGTATGACTTTACTAACTATCATAATGTTTATAGTAGAACTCTTTTCACCAAATAGTGCAGGAAGTTCAAGTTCTGTTGGTGACGGTATTCGAATGAACCGTCTACAGCAAAAACAAAAAACAGAATTAGAATTGAAAAGGCAAAAAGAAAAAACGGCCTATGCTGCTAAGGAATACGTTAAACAAATGAATTATAATTCCAATACAATTTTTGCGCAAAATAGAGCAGATGACCTTAAACGTGAATTGAAGAAACAGAAAGAGTTAGAAGAACAAATGAAGCGATTTTGAGAAAATCATTTTTGTCTAATCTTAAGTTTATTGATCTATAAAAATGAAAGATTTTTTATCAAGTTTTCTATCTGAATGGAAAAGGAAGTTTTTCCTACAATAATTAAAAGGTTAGGTGGTTTTCGTATGACAGCAGAAATCGTTCTTATGAATCCTAGAGGAGTTGCCTTAGCTGCCGATAGTGCAGTCGCTATTGGGAGAGAAAGAAAGGTATATCACTCAGCGAAAAAATTGTTTGAACTAGCTCCACATGTTCCAGTAGGGGTTATGATTTATGGTGTGGAGTCGTTATTCAATGTACCGTGGGAAACGTTGATTAAGATGTATGGCAACGAATTGAATAATCAGCGTTTTCCTACGTTAAAAGAGTATGTGCAAGGATTTATTCGCTTTCTAAATGATAATGAATATGAAGCGTTTATGTCTGATGTGAATGAAGTGAATTTTATCAATCGTACGGTGAATGAAGAAATTGAACGGTTATATGAAAAGTTATTGACAATTAGTAGGGAGTTATATGCTGGATATGGAGAACTACATCTTCAAGAGGAAATTCAGTTATTATATGTGGAACATGGTGGGAATTTTTTGAAAGAAAGTCTCCGTACTTTAGAGGAAAGTAAGTTTATTCCAGTTTTTGATGAAGAAGACTTTACTTTTTTACTAGAAAACTATGGGGGTGAGATTGAAAGATTAATAGAAGAAAAGTTTGAATCTCATTTGTTCGTTGGTGTGGATTTAAGTCAATATTTTGGACACCAATAAGTGAAATTTAATTTTGATCTCATGCCATATTTTTCATGACATCGCTGGTCGCTTGACATGGAGCCTCTGCGGGCGTGGTGTTATGCGAAGGGCGAAAGGGGCAATGATTTCTTTCGCATGGCAAACAAGCCTGCCACACCCGCCACTCCATGTAAAGCGGATGCTTGTAAAATTGTGAAGAGCACTACGCTGCCCCTTTGATACTGTCTTCTGTCTCTTGTGGCGTCATATAGCCCAAGCAGCTATGAATCCGTTTCCGATTGTACCAGCCTTCTATAAATTCGAATAAGGCTCTTCTGGCAGCTTGAAAGTTCAAATAGTTGACTCTGTAGATCTCTTCCTTTTTCAGAATTGCATGGAAAGACTCAATGCAGGCGTTATCGTATGGGCAACCTTTTTTACTGAAGGAGTGTTTGAACTGCTTCTTTTCCATGTATTCTGCAAATTTCTCGCTTGTATACTGGGATCCCAAATCAGAATGCAAGATCAATCCCGGACCTGGACGTTGTGCCTGATAAGCGTTTTCTACTGCCTTTAAAGCCAGTTCAGTCGTCATGTGGCGGTCAAAAGCGTAACCGACAATCTTTCTGGAATGTAAATCCATTACGGAAGCCAGGTAGCACCAACCGTCTCTCAAAGTATGAATGTACGTAATATCCGTAACCCATTTCTCGTTGATGGTTGTCGTTGAGAAGTCCTGGTTCAGCAGGTTATCGTGTTCTTCCATCTTGCCCTTATTGGAATGGGGACGGTACTTTTTTCTGATAATGGAATAAATGCCTGCAGCCTTCATCAAACGCTGAACCCGTTTCAGGCTGACTTTGAGCCCTTCTTTTTCAAGCATATGGCGGATCTTCGGCGCTCCGTACCTCTGCTTGCTTTCCGTATGGATTTTTCGTATTCTGTCTGTCAACTCCCGGTTTTCCCGTTTTGTTTTTGACTCTTTTTTTTGTTTGGATTGATAGTAGGTACTTCTCGGCACGCCAAGGACCGTACACATGGTTTTAAGGTCATAATGGTGTTTGGCTCTTATCTCGTCAATCATGGATATAACAGTGGTTTGATCTACTTCTTTGCGAATATGGCCATAGCTTTTTTTAAGATTTCGTTTTCCTCTTTCAGCCGGTGCAATTCTTTTTGCAGGTTCAGAAATTCTTCCGGGGTAAAAGAGCTCCCGTCATCCAGCTTAACCGGTTTTTGTTTTCTGATCCATTTGTAGATTGTCGTTTCAGACAGGCCATATTCGCTGCAGATCTGTTTTACTGGTGTTCCAGTTTGATAAAGCTCAACCACCATTTCTTTAAATTCAGCATGATAACTTTTACGTTTTTCGCTTGTGTTACCCATATCAGGACACATCCCTTCGTTAATATTATATTTCACTAAAGGGTGTCCATGAAACTATACTAGCATCAAAGATCCATACCCTCCTGCAACATTTTGATGGCAGTTGGAATCGTTTGTAACAATTCTTTTCTTTCTTCTTTTCTTCCTTTTTCTCTTCCTTCTTCTTTTCCCTTCCTATACCCGCGGTCAAGGTAAGAATTCGGCAGCTTTAGTACTTGTTCTGCTTCGTCACAAACCGGGCTCAATGCTTTTCCCCCTCTATCTGCCTTTTGATTTTCAGGATCTCCTCTTCACTCAAGCCGGATGCTTGGGCAATGATCTTCAAATCCACTTGATTTTTTAACAAGTTGGCAATAAATCTTTTTAACTTTTCTTCACCTTCTTCTTTTCCCTTCCTATACCCGCGGTCAAAGTAAGAATTCGGCAGCTTCAATACTTGCTCTGCTTCATCCGGATCCAGCATTTTAATGTTTTCCATTACTTCCGCCTCCTCTTTTTCATTCAGTTTTAAATAAAAATCAAAGAAACCATATAACAGCCTCATTTTTGCAGGGTCGAGTTCCATCCGGGCTAGCATCCGCAGAAACTCCAGTTTGACCTGCACCCGCTCTTTTTTTGTATACCCCATTTTGCTCAGCAATGCTGCGGCAACGGGATTGTTGCTCCGGATATAATCTCTCCAGTTTTTCTTAATCAGATGAATGGATAAATAGTGAAAACGAAGAATTTCGATGTTGTGGAAGGCAAAGGTGTACGTATCGGGGGTCTCTGTTTTCTCCTCATAACTGAATACGGCAATCGGCAATACTGGTTTACGGTGCCTGAGGCTGATCATCATGTAATAGCGAAATAGTCGCTCAGGAAAAAGTTTCTGGTAATACGACTGGGGCTCTACATGGATGAGAATCACGGTGTCTTTGCCTTTTACCTTCGTCTCGGCAAGGATGTCAACCCGTTTTTGTTCGCCGCCCGGAAAGTCCGTAAACTGTTCCTGCGACAAAAACCTCACACGGCGGTAGTCAAGATCCGCTGACACATCCGGGAAGAACGCTTCCATAAATTCCTTAAAAAAGTTTTGGATCAGCTCCTTAAACAAACGGTCATGCACGTTGTAACCGGCCTGCTTTTCCATTACCAGTTCCAATGGCAAATCGCTCACTCCTTTTCTTATTTTTCAGTTTTATTTTATAGGACAAACGTCCGTTTTTCAATACCTACGTCTAATTCGGAACATTTGCCATCAACGAATTGACAAATTTGGCTGACAACCTGTACGCGCTCAACGTGCTTTGCCCTTTTAAATACTTTTCTTATCAGGATATTGTAAACGGAGACGGCCATAACCCCCTTAACGCTCTCCTTGTACTGTTGCTGATTGCCGCCTTTTCCGCCTGCACTTATTGTTTTACCGGAAACGGGACTTAAATATTTGATATATAGCGGGAAATTCTTGCTTTACGGCATTCTGCCATTTACAATCCGTGAAAAAAGCGCCTGCCGCCCCGGGCGGTGACAGGCGCACATTTTCATTTTTTTCGAAATGCTGTGATCAAGGCAACCAGTGACAGCACAACCGATACGATTGACAAGATAAGCGGCAGGGTGTTGGATGAAGAGCCGGATGTTTTGCCACTGTTGGTTGTTGTATCATGGGTTTGGGATTGGCCGGTATCCGATCCCTTCACTATTTTTGTGATCGAATGAGGGTTGTCGCCGTTTTTGTCCTGCGTCCACTCGACAATGCTGCCGTCTTTGTAATATTGGTACGCGTCCCAGGCGATTTCGGTCTCATGATCTGGGTTTGCGGCAACAATTGTAAACTGCTGGAACTGGCCCGGTAAAATGCCTTTTCCATCAGCCTTAAAAGTAAAATTCTTGGTTTTTCCGTCTGATCCTTTTTCAGCCGAATAGGTCCACCCCGGCACCGGCTCATACGATTCAATTTCGACGCCCTTTGGTGTTTTAATGGTGACTTTGGTCGTTGGAATATTTTTTTCTGTCGGCACTTTAATCGTATAGGTTTCCCATGCGCCGGTTGTGGATGTGGCCGGGCTCACGGTTACGTGGGCACTTGCTGCACCTGCAAACAGAAATAAACCGAAAAATGCCGGCAGCACGACTCTGGCAAACTTTTTCAACATTCTTCATTTTCTCCTTTCATTGGAACCGCTTTTTGAACTCCGTCTTCCCCCTCAATCAGGCTGGCTGCCAACATGAACGGAGAAATCCGTGTCAATGGTATTCAAGTCTTTTTTCAAAACGTGGACATGCACATTCCAGCGGCCTGCCATATTGAAATCCATACCTTTTGCGCGGTAGTAACCGTCTTTGACTTTTTTCAATACTTTCGACTCGCTGCCCATTTCCATTTCAAGCGAAGTAAAAGTTAATGTCACTTGCTCGATGTGCCCAATCGGCCGTCCATTGCGGTCTTTCAGCGACAATGTAAATGTATTTTCCCCTATCACATTCGGAGTGGCCGAAAATGTTACTTCTTGTTGATGGACAGTTTTGGTTTCTTTGAACGGCCCGGGTGCCGCCATTGCAGTCGGCAAGTTCGTCAAAATGACAGAGAGGACGAGCACGGCAAGCCCTGTTGCCAGTTCACCCCATACGGAGGCAAAAATCCCTTTTTTCCTGCTCCGCCTTCCGTTCCAAAAATTCAACGCGGCAAGCATGACCATAACGAGAAACAAAAGGATTTTAGCAGACAGCACTTTCCCATAAGAGGTCGTTGCGAGTGACCGCAAGTTTGGCACATAGGTAATGCTGCCCGAAACGCCTGTCACAGCGAGCACAACGACAAGGGCAATGCCCCATTTTGAAAATGCTCTGATCATCCGGAAGTAAAGCGGCTTTGTATCCTCATGCCTTGCCAATGGCATAAAAACGGCGAACATGGCCAGGCTGCCAATCCAGATTTCTGCCGAAAGCAAATGGAGAAAATCCAGCGCCACCTGCCATACGGGATGCGGGGCTGAAGCAGCATGGCCAATGAACGCTTTGGTGAGCACCCATCCAAGGACGGGAACGAGTGCTGCAAAAAACAAAGCAGGGTTTTTCGTTTTTGAATGAAAAAATGCCAAAGCAGCCAGGCATAGCAACAGAGCAATCTGTATCAGCCATATATGCCCAAAAGCTGTATGTACGATAAAGCTTTTTAATATGCCGGCATGGAGCACATGGCGCCATGAAGTCGTCAGTTCAACGGAAGCCGATAAAGGCAAACTTAATAAAGTGCCCGCGGTCAGGAACAAAATACCTATTTGCAGCATCTTGCCGGCCGCTTTCTTCATATATTGATTGTGGCCGTACTCCCGCGGAACAATGAGCAGAGAAAAGAAAAGCATGCCGGCAATACAAGCAAAACTGGCATATTGCAGCCAGCGGATCAAAATCAAGTCTATTTTTGGTGTGTACCCCGTTTCCGTTCCGGGAGTGGATGGTTGCTTCGCCTGATGCCCGGATCCAACTTGAAAAGGGATAACGCCTTGGACAGGGTGCCCGTCACCGGAAACCGCTTTCCATTGGATTTGATATGTACCTTTTGGCAAGTTTGTGCGCAAGCCGCCAGTTCTGAAGAGTAAATTCATCAATTTTTAGATGTTTTATGATAAAATGACTTATCCACATTTAGAAAATTTTTCCATCTATTTTTTCTGCTTTCAAAGTCAAAAAGAGCCGAATTTGCAAATTTCTTTTTTAAAATTGTGGATAACTTCAAAAAAACCTTTTTTTACATCACATCCTTTGCTATAATATAACCATTAAGTAAACCTTACTTGTATTGGCTTACTTAAATGGGTGAAATCCTCGTCTGTTAAAATGCGTGTCCGAAACGCTTCCAACAGATTTGAGGATTTTTCTTTTGCCGTTTTTTTGAGTGCTTTTAAGATTGACGAACCTTTTTCAAACAGCTGTCTAATAATATCTGTTATTTGAACTAATAAATAATGATTTTTCATGGCTGTGTAGTTTTGGCTATTGGCATGTTCTATATTGTAACGATTATTTTTTTGTTCGTTAAATCCTTGATTTTCAATCTTCCAGCGGCTTCTTCCTGCAGCGATGAGTCGTTCCACGTTCTTTTTCGTGATTTTAATATCCGTTATAAATACATACTCTTTCGATTTCCCATCCTCTGTTTTCATTGTGGCCTCCATCAGATTGACCGTTCTGTCTTTGTAGGCAATATCATTCACCCAAACTAATGAATTCTGATCCTTACTTTGTTCCAGCTCTTTTATTGCCTTAAACTCCGTCGAGATACTTTTAATTCTCCCTTCCTTAAATCTGCATATATATTTCCATTTGTGCGCCCTGCACAGATTAAATACCGTTTCACATGCATAGAGACTATCTCCCAAGATACAAATCGGTAGTCTTTTAAATATTTTTTTTATTTTCTTTGCCAGCCTGTCGAAGGCTTTTAATTCACAATCTTGCTTAGAAACATTTTCTGATTCATTTTCGATAAATTCGGAGGCAATACTGAAGACCATATCCCCCACGACAAGCTTGGCTTCAAGTACATGGTGCATATAAAGTACGTTCGTTTCTCCTGTTTCTTTATTTGTATATGCCCGTCTCAGGCAGTGTTTACAATGTTTCTCATGAAAGGTGTGTAATCCAGTTCCATCAATGATGACACCCCAGTACTTTCCTTCAATTCGATAAGACTCGAGAGACCTTTTTTTCAATAATTCTTTAATCATATACGTTCTAATTTTTTCTAATTCATTTACATCTAAGCCAGATAAAAAGTCGTTAATTGTATCATAATGTGGAAGTTCTTCAAGAGAATCTAAGCCTAACACCTTCCCTACATTTTTAATACATTCTTCTTTATTAAAACTCTCACTCATGTTTCTCATGGATTTTAGGCCGGTCATATTTTTCAACATCATCGTAAATAAAAGGACCTCTGGACCATAAGTGATATAGCTTTGATGTCGGTGGTCTGCTACCTTTTTTAGGTTATTCATCAGGTCTTTGAAAAAATGCTTCTGAATTTTAAGGAACTCGAAAAAATAATTTGCTTCTTTTTCACGATTTCTTTTTTCTTTTCTAGTAACCAAAATAAAAACCCCCTCAAAACAGCGAAGTTTAATTAGGGCTTGCTGAACGAATCGAATATTAGCTTGTATCCGATTTGTCAGTAAGCAATGCCAAAATATTCGTCCAGTAAGCTCTAATTATTTAAATTATTACATATTTAGCCGCATTTTTGGGAGGTATATTTAAATTATCACGAAAAATTTTTACTCCTCAGAGCTGGCAAGCCGCATTCCAAAATAGTTCCATTGCGAAAGTTGATCCTTCCGTCTTTTCGGTCCACCCGCTTCCCATCCTCATCAAATACCTGAATGGAATCATTTACGGGCTGGATTTTCTCATCAAATTGGATTGTCACCTTTTTCGGCGGTGCTTTCCATACTTCATTTTCAGAAGGGCTGGATTTTACGATGTACGCATGCGCAGACGCCATGGAAGGAAAAAGCAGCACCCCGAACAAGAGTAAAGCGGCAAATAAAACGTACTTTCTGGTCTTCAAATGAACCTCCCTCCCTTCAAAATGAGATACGCGCTATTTTCCCGCGATCAAATCCATAATGTACTTGGAAAAATACAATGGGTGATGGAGGGCCGCTCCCTGAGGGCAGCCACTATTAGCTTAATATATGATTTCACGGTTTACAAATGAGAAGGATTTTCAACAAGTGTTTGTGAAAAAATACCTGCCACTTCCCGCAATCCGCCGCGTTTAATCCGGCATTTTACGGGGAGTGGCAGGCACCGTAACAGTAAATGCTGTTTAGGGTTTGCTTTTTACGGGGTGAAGGGATGGGGCCCTTTCGGATCATTTGTCAATGCCTGTAATGATTAGCCCTTTTTTACAAGATTCACCAATATTCCCTTGTTTTTAAACTTCGGGTATGCGATCAGCCGGTTCAGATCTTTTACGGTTAATGCAGAAGGCGGGATGGCGAGTTCGTATTCGCCCCGCAACTGATATACGAGTGACAGCGCATATTCCGTTTGTTTCGGTGTCAGTGAATCATCTTCCGCACTGGCATTTTCATAGGAAAATTGTCGCAGCCGGTATAGTATAATGAGTAAAAAAGATGGTTTGGAAGGAATTGGAATGGCCGTTACGATTCCTGAGTCAATCAGGTCTTCCGCAACAGCGGGAGAGCGCTGTTGTTCCGTGCGCTGAAACCATCCGGAAAGCACGGTTAGAAAGGAACGGTTTTGCGGAAGCAGGTCAGCCAATAAGCATTGCTGGGCGCAAAAGCAGGAAAAAAATCGATGTGCAAAAACGGCGGGACACTTTATGTTGCCCGCCGTTTTGGATGGCAATACGATGGAAATCCCCCGCCAGATTTGGCGGTTGCCGCGCATTTCAGGCTCCGGCCCGTTTTCCAAAAGCGAAGTGCTAGTCCATGTTTAATATCCCGTTTTGTGGAATCTCAATTTGGAAATGGGTTCCTTCCGCTGAACTTTCAACGATCCGGATATTGCCGAGATGCTCAATGATAATCTTTTTCACATAAGGCAAGCCTAATCCCATTCCTTCAGGTTTCAATGACAAAAAAGGGTTAAAAACACTTTCCCAGTGTTCCCGCCCAATCCCTGTGCCAGTATCTTTAAAATGGATCATAATCATTTCCTGGTCCACTTCAATCCGGATCGCAATCCTTTTGTCCTTTCTATCTTCGGGAATCGCCTCTATGCTATTCTTAATAAGATTGATAAAAACTTGTTTCAAATTTGCTTTATTTACGTACGCATCAAGGGAATGATAACAATTCAGCAGTTCAACTTCGATCTGATGTTTTGTTAAAATGGCTTGGGAAAACGCAAGAGACTCCTTGATGATCGATTCCAGATTTTCTTTCTTAAAAGTGGTGGAAGATGATTTCAAATAGGTCTTGTAGTTATCTACTAAGTCATCTAAATGCTCAGAAGTTTTTTCTATCATATTCAAATAAGCTTTATCTTTTTTATCCATACCAGCGCTTGCATTTAACATTTGGGAAAAGCCCTTAATGATTTGATTCGCATTTTTCACTTCATGAATCAGACTTCCGGCTAAGTTGCCGGTGTAGTCCAATTTCATCTGCCTTTCCATTATTTCATAATAGTTTGCCTTTATATTTGCACCTAATTTTATGAACTCCATGACGATCAAGGTTGAGAAAATGATAACCCCGATACTGCTGGAAATACCACCGGTTCCAGGAGAAAAGTTTAAAAAACCGAATATGTATAAAAGCAGGGAATACAGGCTAAACCTGGCCAGGAATCTTTTGATATTTTGGTTTACCATTCCTTTGGTCATCATGAATATAAGGATTAAAAACAGTAAGAAGCTGCCCATATGTAAAATATATAGCCAGATCAGCGGCCCGTATTCAGGAAATAAAAAGAGGGTATTTGCCCCATTTTTATTCGCCATATACAAGCCTTTTGTACCTAAACTTGTCCAGTTTATAAAATAAATAACCGTACTCCAGAAAATCAAAAAATATAAAACCTTTTTATTGAGTAAAACATTCGATAGTTTGTCCAGCCATTTCCGTCCTGCCAGAAGTGCCGGCTGGCCTTTTATGATAGAAAAAGCAATGTAATAGACAACCGGTATGGAAAAAGTCGTCCCGCCCCGAAGAAATTTGAAAAGAACAAGGATCGTTTCCTTGCTTAATACTTTTCCGAGAAAAAGGACGCCTATATCGAATTGCCAGGCCGTGATCAAAAGCATATAGAATCCCAATATCCGAGACAGCTTTGACTCTTTATAAAGTGATTGCATACTCACGGCCAAGACAATCGGAATGAATCCTATCGTAAAAATCAATACCCCCATAACGATAGTACCTCATCCCCTTTCTAACTCTTGGTGTATTTCTTCATATAGGCACATGCGTTATTGCCGCCAAATCCATGGTTGGTGATGGCCACTTCATGAATCTCCCGATAGAGGGTCTCTGTTACAATATTCATTTCTTCATACCCGCGCCTCGTTGTCCGAATCGTTGGCGGGATAAAGCCATGTTGCATGCTTAAAAGCGATGAAATGACTTGCAAAATACCAATGGCGCCAAAAGGGTTCCCATACATGCTTTTGATTGAAGTATAGGGAACTTCATGGTTAAACAACTGTTTGGAACAGTGCTGCTCGATTTGGTCGTTCAGTTCAATGCCAAGTGCCTGGCTGTTGATGTAATCCGGTTTTCTTCCCATTGTGACTTCTTTTAACGCGTTTAACATTTGGTCCCCGGATCCGTCCAATGAAAAAATGTTGATCCCATCATTATTGGAAACGACATCAACGATTTCGCCTTTTATATCCGCTTTTCGTTGAACGGCATCTTCTTCCCTCTCCAGCACGATTGCCCCTGCCGCTTCCGACATTGCAAACCCTTTGCTTCCTTTTTGAAACGGCACAGCGCCTTCTTCAAGCGTTTGGTTAAGCGGTATCGTTTTTGTTTTGGCAAACGCATAAGTTGTCGCATTGCATATCGGGCTGTCCGTTCCGCCGACAATGGCCGCATCCACTTTTCCGCTTTTCAAGTAAAGGATTGCATCTTCTACTGCTTCCAAACTGGAAGTGCAACCTGTTGTAATCGTTTTTTCGACGCCCCTGGCCCCAATATAATGGCCAATGGCAGCCGTAATACTATGGTAATTCGCATAGTGGGAGAATATGAGCGATACTTTTCGATACAGTTCATGATTAGCGTAGTGAATGGAATCCTGGTACAGTTTCTCTCCCGTAGCACCAAGGGATAATCCGAAAAACAAGCCTACTTTTTTATGCCGGACATCCAGCCTAGAAGACACGATTGCTTCTTTCACTGCAGCGGTCCCCATTTTTGTTACTTTTGGGAGGCGCTTTAGTTTATCATCTGCTTCTATTTGTTTCAATTCTTCATCCTGGATAAGCCCGGCAATGGTTGATTCTCCTTTTGGCCCCATGCCCTCCGCCACTTGTAATGTGCAGACGCCGTTTTTCAAATTAAACAAATACTGATCAATGTTCCTCGTATTTGGCGCAAATATCCCGTATCCGGTACATACTATTTTCATAACGGCCCCACCTATCGAGTATTTTACTTGCCTATTATAGCAAAAACACGCCCATTTTGATTTATTGTTTTGAAAAAATACAATGGTTTTGCAAATCGTGCTGCCCCTTGCAAAAAAGCGATTTCATTAAAAGCTGTCCATCAATGCGCAGGCGAATGGATTACATCAATTTTTTTAAAAAATAGTTGCAATCTCCTCCCGCCTGAGGTATACTAAAGAAGAATTATTTTTGTTCGGTGTAAAGAATGGCATAGTGAATGACTTTTCATCTTGATGACCACCTTGGACAAGGATAGTAACACATTGTGTGCAGTTGCACACCAGGAGGCAATATAAATGGAACAAGGTACAGTAAAATGGTTTAACGCAGATAAGGGCTTTGGCTTTATTGAACGAAATGGTGCAGACGATGTATTCGTTCACTTCTCTGCTATCCAAGGTGAGGGCTTCAAAACTTTAGACGAAGGTCAAAAAGTAACTTTTGATGTTGAACAAGGATCCCGCGGGCCACAAGCAGCAAACGTTGAAAAAGCTTAATGTAGAGAAAATGATAAAAACAGGCTCTTTATAAAGAGGGCCTGTTTTTTTATTTCTTCAAAAACCAAAACACGCTCACTTATGTAGCAGGAAATTGAAACAAACAGGCGCCATGCCAGTCGACAAATAGTGAAAATCCGTTGCTACAACCAGGATTATATCTTTGGAAAATCCGCATTTCCTTCAAAGAAATTCTTATAAGCAGTCTGTAAGTTCATTTGTGCATTTGCCAAAGCTAAAGAATCCACTTCTTTTAGGAATGGAAATTCACTTTTATATTTTGCAGGGGTCGGAAACTTTTGCTTTTTAAGCGATTCTTTATCATCCTTGAACTTTTCATACGTTTCTTTGCGTTCAGCTAACATCTTATTGTAGACAAAGCGAACACAACCAAATGTCTTAGCTAATAATGCGGATTGTTCTTTGTTTGGTAACAAACGAAACTTGAAAGCTTTGTTTTGCTTGGCCATATCAATTCACCTCACTTTTGACCTTGATTTTCAATATATTTTTTGATGGTATCTATTGGAGCGCCGCCTGTTGTAAGTAGGCAGAAACTTCTTGACCAAAACATTTTTTCCATAGTTTTTTTCTTATATGTGGAAAGTCTCTTTTTATCAGTCGAGAACTTGCACTCTTATAGGCGTTGATGAACTTTGATAGTTCAGAGTTAGGATTTGCTTTGAATAAGATGTGGATATGGTCTTTATCATGATTCCATTCCACTAAAGAAATATTGTATTTACTTCCAATCTCAGCGAACATATCTTTTGCAAAATCAGATATTTCGCTATCGAACACTTGTCTACGGTATTTTACAACCAATACAAGGTGGTATGCAGTAAGAATACTGGATGATTATTACTATCTAATTTCATTGATATATCAACCCTTTATTCCATCTAAGACTGGTTAGATCAAAACCTTTGGCTAAAGCCAACCGAAATTCATCTCCCACCTACTCATTGGTGCTATTCGCACCTTCACATTCCTTGAGGATGGGAGACTTCTTTCAGAAAGCCGTTAAAAAAGTGTATTGTGGCCCGGAAAAACATCTAAAGCCCCCCGAAACAGAACAATCAGGAGCAATTTACCAACTTGTCTCAGATACATAAATATTTTGCTTAAAGGATGCAATTGTTCAAGCAAACCCCATTCCTCGGCAACAGAAAAACAGGAGACACTTGGTAACATTTACTCGTATTTTGGAAAAGAAAAAATCCCCCCACCTTTTTGGTTGGTTTTTCTGAACAAACCTAATTATATCAGAGGTCCGGGCATTTTTTCACTTTAGCTGCTACTCTACTCTCTCCATTTCCATCATCCCTGTGCCCGCTCCCCCATTTGCTGCACTCGCCGTTCCCGATATGACAGGCATGCACATCCAGAAAATTTCCGGCTGGTTTTCAATTTTTCCGGCGGTGCGGTTTATCCGGATACATGAACATCTATATTAAAACCGTCCCGGCCTGGAAAACATAAGCAAAAAGACGGATGGACATGCTTCTTTAGGCTGGTAGACTAAAAATGAAAGGGATTACAAAAGGGAGGGATGGCGTTTTTGAAAAGATCCGGATTGTTTGTCGTATGTTTTGCGTTGTTGTTTTCGCTTATGCCCGGCTTCCGTGGACAAGCGAAACAGGATGGGCATTGGAGAACAAGGGCAAAAGAACGCTGGGTGTCTCATGAATTGAAAAAGATGACAGTCGAGGAAAAAGTCGGGCAGCTGTTCATTGTTCATGCTTACGGAAAAACACCGGAGGATCCCGCCTACGCCGAAACGAATATCGAAAAAGGGCGTGGCGGCACAAACTTCAAAGAAATCATCGAAAAATACCATATTGGCGGCGTCATCTATTTCAACTGGTCGGATAATATCAGCACCCCTGTTGATGCCAGACAAGTGCAGCAGTTATCCAACGGGCTACAGAAAATTGCGTTAAAACAAAAGCCCCGCATTCCGCTCTTTATTTCTACGGACCAGGAAGGCGGCGCGGTTGCCCGTGTACTCGAACCGGGAGCCGTTTTCCCGGGGAATATGGCACTCGCAGCAACCAGGTCTGCAGCCAACGCGAAAAAGGCTGCAGAGATCATGGCGGTAGAACTGAAAAGTCTCGGCATCAATATGGACTTTGCCCCGGATCTCGATGTCAATGTAAATCCGGCCAACCCGGTGATCGGCGTCCGTTCATATTCAGAAAATCCGGACCTTGTCGCATCACTTGGCATTGCCCAAATTGCAGGATTTCAAAGCCAAAATGTAGCCGCCACCGGTAAACACTTTCCGGGCCACGGGGATACGAATGTCGATTCCCATTACGGCCTGCCTGTCATCCATCACGACTTGAAAACATTAAATCATGTGGATTTAAAACCGTTTAAGGCCGCGATTGCTTCCGGCGTTGACGCAATCATGACCGCGCACATTGTTGTACCGGCACTCGATGGTTCCGGCCTGCCGGCGACGCTTTCGAAAAAGATCATGACCGGCCTCCTCCGTGAAAAACTGGGTTACGACGGGCTGATTGTGACCGACAGCCTCGATATGTCCGGCGCAAACGTCCTTCCTCCCGGCCAAGTACCGGTAGCAGCATTCAATGCGGGCGCGGATATTTTACTCAATCCGCCCGATGTGGAAGTGGCCTGGAATGCTGTGCGAAATGCAGTAAAAACCGGAGAAATCAGCCGGAAACGCCTGGATGAATCTGTCGCGAGAATTTTACGGGTGAAATATGAACGCGGCATTGTCCGGAACCCGTTTACATCTGAAAAATCGCTAAGCTATTTCGGCACCCCTGAACATTTGAAAGCCGCACAAAAAATGGCGGACGAAAGCATCACAATGGTTAAAAACGAAAATCAAATATTGCCGCTGAATCAAACGAAAAAAATATTCGTAACCGGCCCATCTGTTGCAAACAGCAGCCGCCTTGCCGGCCTTCTGAAAGAAAAAGGGTTTATAACCGAAAATACGAGCACAGCGGCTGCGCCAACACAGGCAGAAACAGCTACGGCAGTTGGAAAAGCACAAAATGCCGACGTGATTGTCGCTGCCGCTTACAATGCAAATACCAATACCGCGCAACAGGCATTTTTAAGAGCGCTGAAAAAAACAGGCAAACCGGTTGTAATGGTTTCAATGGGCAATCCTTACGACATCATGGGCGCGCCTGATGTGGACGCGAATCTTCTGGCCTATGGAAACCGCAGCGTTTCTGTACAATCCGCTGCAAAAGCGCTCACAGGCGAAATCAACCCCGGCGGAAAATTGCCTGTCACCATTCCGGGGTACGCTCCGTTCGGCCACGGTCTTCATTACTAAAAGGGGGGGACTTGCTTGAAGAACAAAGGGGTAAAATTCGTTTTATGGGTTGGATGCATCATTTTGTTGGCGGCCGGGGCCATTCCGTCTCTTGCCTTTGCATCCGGATATCATGGCCATCCGTCTTCCTGGGATGCACCCGGAAAAAGCTCAGCAGTACTGCATAAAGGAACGCCCGCGTCTGCCGGAATGTCCCAAGGCCCGCTCACAGACATTGACAGAGCGGTAAATGACGCGATTGCGCAAAAAGCCATGCCGGGCGCTGTTGTGCTTGTCGCAAGGAAAGGCACGATCGCAAAAGAACAGGCATACGGATATGCATACCGTTATACAGACGACCAGTTTACAGAAGCATCTGCCCCGGTCCTTGCAAAAACAAACACCATTTACGACATTGCTTCGATCAGCAAATTATTTACATCCATTGCAGCCATGCAGCTGTTTGAAAAGCGGAAATTTGCGCTTGATGACCCTGTCGCAAAATATATTCCTGTATTCGCGGAAAACGGAAAGGAGAACGTGACCATCCGCCAGCTGTTGACGCATACTTCCGGGTTTGAGGCGGGAATCCCGGTTTATAAAATGGGAACATCCCGCAAAGACCGGCTCGAAATCGTTCTGAAGCACGGGCTGCAAAATCCCCCGGGAACGGCGTACACGTACAGCGATTTAAACATGATTACGCTGGGCGTTTTGGTTGAAGTTGTGAGCGGGCAGCGGCTGGATGCTTATGTAAAAACGCACATTACCGCCCCTCTCGGCATGCGCGATACGATGTATAATCCGCCCGCTTCGTTAAAGGCGCGCATTGCCGCAACGGAATTTCAGCCGTGGACTGGAAGAGGGATGATCCGGGGGCAGGTGCATGACGAAAACGCGTGGGCGCTGGATGGCGTTGCCGGGCATGCGGGCGTTTTTTCCACCGCACATGACCTCGCTATCCTTGCGCAAACGATTTTGCAAAATGGCAAATATGCGGGCGCCCGGATTTTAAAACCGGAAACGGTCCGGCTGATGGAACAGAATATGAACAGCGCTTTTCCCGGCGATGATCACGGGCCCGGCTTTGAATTAAACCAGGGATGGTACATGGATGCGCTCTCCGATACAAATACAATGGGCCATACCGGCTACACCGGCACCTCGATGGTGATCAGCCCGAAAAACCAAACAACGGTCATTTTATTGACCAACCGCGTTCATCCAACCCGGAACACTGTCTCGACAAACGGAATCAGGCGATCTGTTGCCAGGCTTGCGGCGGACGCCATCCCGGTTAACGTTCCGGATAAACGCGGCGCATGGTTTGCCGGTTACGGCGACAATAGAAAAGCTGTGCTGGAGGCGGATGTTGACTTGAAAAGGCCGGCGTTTCTCCGTTTTTGGACCTGGTACCGCATCGAGCAAAACGCAGACTTTGGGAAAGTGGAGGTTTCAACAGACGGGAAAAACTGGACGAAAGCCGGCAATGCTTTAACCGGATCAAGCGGCAACTGGCGGAAAATGTCTATCCCGCTCCCTGCTGGCACGAAACATATCCGCTTTGTGTATGAAACCGACGGGTCAGTGAACGGCCGCGGCTGGTATGTGCTCCATCCGTCCATCGTCTCACACGGAAAAATTGCGAAAGTATCTTTTACAAGCCGTGATTGGGCTTTGCGGAACCGTTAAGGGGGGAAAATGGATGAAAAGGCTCGCTGCCATATTGGCGCTTATGATCGCTTTCAGCTGCCTGGCCGTGGTGCATGCGGCCCGGGGCAATCAGCCGCATGAAAAACAAAAACACCATTCTTTTCAGCTCGGTGTCGACGTTCTTTTGAAAGATAAGGTCCATTTGCTGAAAGGAAAACGGGTCGGGCTGATCACAAACCCGACCGGTGTCGACCAATCGTTAAATAGTATCGTCGACAGATTTGCCAGGAATCCGGATATTCATTTGACCGCCCTTTTTGGCCCGGAACACGGGGTGCGCGGCAGTGCGGACGCCGGTGCCTATGTTCCGTTTTATACCGATTCGAAAACGCGGCTTCCGGTTTACAGTTTGTACGGCGAAACGAAAAAGCCGACACCTGAAATGCTGAAGGATGTCGATGTGCTTGTCTTTGATATTCAGGATGTTGGCGCAAGATTTTACACTTATATTTACACAATGGCCTATGCGATGGAAGCAGCGAAGGAAAAAGGCATCCCGTTCATCGTGCTCGACCGCCCGAACCCGATTGGCGGCACGAAAGTCGAGGGGCCGGTGCTTGATCCAGCCTATTCTTCTTTTGTCGGAATGTACCCGATCGCGCTCCGCCATGGGATGACAGCGGGAGAGCTTGCCAAATATTTTAACAAAGAATGCGGAATCGGCGCAGGTCTCACAGTTGTGCCGATGAAAGGCTGGCACAGGGATATGTACGCGGATGGCACCCCGCTCCAGTGGGTGATGCCGTCCCCGAACATGCCGACATTGGACACGGCGATCGTCTATCCTGGTGCGGCGCTCATTGAAGGGACAAATATTTCGGAAGGCAGGGGTACGACCCGCCCGTTTGAGTTGATCGGGGCACCGTTCATTGACGGGGACTTGCTAGCGGAGAAATTGAATGCTCTCGGTTTGCCGGGCGTCCGCTTCCGGAGCGCGTCTTTTACACCAACAACCTCAAAATGGGCCGGCAAGCTCGCAAACGGGATCCAAATCCATGTCACGGACCGCAATGCTTACCAGTCTGTTGAAACCGGCGTTGCAATGGTCAAAACGATCCATGACCTGTATCCCGGCCAATTCGCTTTCCGGGCAGAAGACAAAAACGGCATTTCTTATTTTGACCAGCTGATTGGAAACGGCTGGGTCAGGCAGGATATCAACCGCGGCACTTCCCTTAAAACCATTGCCCAAAAATGGCAAAGGGACTTGGGTGCCTGGAAGAAAAAACGGGAAAAATATTTGATGTATGATTGAAAAAACGCCCCCAGCCTGAGCCGGATTGGGGGCGTTTTGAACCCGCTTCAGGAAATGGGGGGAACATATGTTTTTCCACGATCATTTTCGCCAGCAAATGGCCACGCCTGTCTCTTCTATTGAACAAATTACGTAAAGAAACAGGCTGTGTTTCTACCCCTCTTCCACATTCTTAAATTGGTTGTAAAACATGTGATAATACCGTCCGCGGCGTGCCATTAGTTCGTCATGGCTGCCTTGTTCAAGGATTTGCCCGCAGTCGATGACCATGATATGATCGGCATCGCGGATCGTATTCAGGCGGTGGGCGATGATGAAACTCGTGCGGCCCTCCATAATCGAAAGGAGCGCATCCTGGATATGCCGTTCTGTCCGTGTATCGATGCTGCTTGTTGCCTCATCCAATATAAGCAAAGCGGGCTTTGCCAGAAAAACCCTTGCGATGGCCAAAAGCTGGCGCTGTCCCTGGCTCAAGTTGCCGCCGTTTTCCGCCAAAACAGTTTCATATTTATCCGGCATCCGGTTGATAAAAATATCGGCATGGGCAAGCCGTGCCGCTTCTTCGACTTCTTCATCCGTCGCTTCAGGATTCCCGTATTTGATATTTTCCTTGATGGTGCCTGAAAATAAATACGTATCCTGAAGGACAAAACCGAAACTTCTTCTCAGACTATCCCGCGTATATGTCCGGATATCCGTGCCGTCAATGAAAATCCGGCCTTCCGTGACATCGTAAAACCGGGTCAAAAGGTTCACAATCGTCGTTTTTCCGGCTCCGGTAGGCCCGACCAGCGCCGTACGCGTGCCCGGCTTTGCCTCAAAGCTGATATTTTTTATAATCGGAACATCCTCGCGATACCCGAAGCTCACATTTTCAAACACAACATGGCCTTTTGGCTCCCGGAGCACGATCGCCTCTCTTGCATCTTCCGGCTCTTCTTTTTCATCGAGTATGTCAAAAACCCGTTCAGCCCCGGCAACTCCTGACTGGAGGACGTTAAAAATATTCGCCAAGTTATTGAGCGGCCGCACAAACTGCCGGGAATACGTCAGAAAACTTGCGATTACGCCGACAGTAATCATGCTCTTCAAAGCCAGAACCCCGCCGACAACGGCAACCATGGCAAAGCCGAAGTTGTTAATCACGTTCATAATCGGCATAAGAAACCCGGTCCAGATTTGCGCCCTCAGCCCGACCTTAAGCAAGGACTGGTTCACCTCTTCAAACGCCTTGATTGCTTTTTCTTCATGGTTAAAAGCTTTGACCACCTCAATCCCCGAGATTGTTTCTTCAATATGCCCGTTTAGCCGGCCGAGTTCCGCCTGGTTATTTTTAAACAGCACTGAAGTCCTCTTGGCAATTGTCCGCGTCAGCAAAAACACGAGCGGAACCGTACACAGGCTTGCAACCGTTAAAACCGGGCTTAAAATGATCATCATGATGAGAGTACCGAGAAGGGTAATGACCCCCGACATGAGCTGCGTCGCCGATTGGGAAATGGTATTGCTCACGTTGTCTATGTCATTCGACAGGCGGCTCATCAGTTCACCGTGGGGCCTCGCGTCAAAAAAAGCAACCGGGAGTTTTTGCAGCTTTTGAAACAGATGGCTGCGCAAACGCTGCACAATCCGTTGCGAAACACCGGCCATCAGCCAGCCTTGCAAAAAGGTTAAGGCAGCATCTGCAATATAAGCCGCTGTAAGAACAAAAACCATGATTTCAAGCAGGTTAAAATTGACCTTTCTGCCCGGCGGCATGGCATCAACGGCCCTGCCGATAAAATAGGGAATGCACAGCGTAAGGACGGAGTCGGCCACAATCAATGCAAGAATGACAGACAGCCAGTTTCTTTCCCTGCCAAAATAGGCCCAAAGCCGTTTTAACGTTCCTTTAAAATGCTTTGGTTTCTCGGCCGGGCCCCTGAACCGTGCCGCACCTCCCCCGCCCGGACGGCCCATCCGCAAAAAAAGCCCCGGTGCCTGATTTCCCTTATATCCGTTCGTTTGTCCGGCCATCCTGCAACACTTCCTTACCCATTTGCGATTGGTAAATTTCCTGATAAACCTGAGAGGTTCTGAGAAGCTCCTCATGCGTGCCCAAGCCCGCAACTTCCCCCTTATCCAACACGATAATTTTGTCCGTGTCCATCACAGAAGTAATGCGCTGGGCAATCAAAAGGCAAGTCAGCCCTTTCGCATATTTTTTTAACGCTGCCTTGATCCGCATTTCAGTCGCAACATCCACCGCACTTGTACTATCGTCCAGAATAAGGATTTCCGGATGCCTCACCAATGCACGGGCAATCGAAATGCGCTGCTTCTGCCCGCCGGAAAAATTGACGCCGCTCTGGCCAATCATCGTATCATAGCCTTCAGGCGCGGCCGCAATGAAGTCATGTGCCTCTGCCAGTCTCGCAGCCTGTTCGATCTCATCCATCCCTGCCCGGCCATTTCCCCATTGGATATTTTCACGGATGCTGCCGGTAAAAAGGATGTTTTTCTGCGGAACGATCGCAATTTTTTCACGCAGATCATGCGGATGAAAATGCCGGACATCCATACCATCTACTTTAAGGGACCCGCCCGTAACATCGTAAAAGCGCGGAATGAGATTCACCATTGTGCTTTTTCCCGATCCGGTTGAGCCGATAATGCCAACAGTTTCACCCGGATAAATGGTAAACGTGATATTCTTCAAAACCGCATCCTGCACTTGTCCGGTATAGGAAAAAGTGACATTTTCAAAATCAATTCTCCCTTTTTCACCCGTTACTTCATGTTTCAATCTGTTCGGGGAGGTTTTTTCTTCTATGGCAAATACTTCACCGATCCGAAAAGTGGAGGCCCTTGCCCGGACAAACATGTTAAACACCATGGAGATCATCATCAGCGATGTTGAAATTTGCGTCATATAATTGATAAAAGCAATAATATGGCCGACTTTCATTGTGCCATTGTCCACCCCGAAGCCGCCCATCCATAAAATTGCGACAATGCCGATATTGACCGTAAGCAAGATCGCCGGGCTGAAGATGGACATAATCCGGATCGAAGAAGCCGAGCGTTCTTGCAGGCGGCGGTTTGCCACGCTGAATTTTTCCACTTCAAATTGAAACCGGTTAAAAGCCTTCACAACACGGACACCGGATAAATATTCCCTCATGATGCCGTTCACGCGGTCGAGCGCTTTTTGCACCTTCATAAACAATGGAAAGCCCAATCTCATGTTCGTTATAATGAAAATAATGACAATCGGCACAACAACTGCCAGCACCACAGAAAGCTGCGGGTCAAGCCGGACTGCCATGATCAAGGCGCCGATTGCCAATAGCGGCGCTTTGACAAACATGCGCATTAAACCATTGATAAAGTTCTGTACCTGGGTGACGTCATTGGTAAGCCGCGTGATGAGTGAGGCCCGGTCAAATTGATTGATGCTTTGGAAAGAAAGCGCCTGGATTTTCCGGAACAAATCCGACCGCAATTCCGCCCCAAAGTTTTGCGACACGATGCTTGCGAGCGTGCTCCTTAATGAGGCGGCAACCGCGCCGCACGCTGTGATGAATAACATCACGCCGCCCATCTTTAACACATATGGCATATTTCCGGACGCCACACCGACATCAATGATTTTTGACAGGATCGCCGGCTGCATCAAATCGCAGAGTGCTTCACACATTAAAAAGAAAATAGCCGTACTAAAAAGTTTCCAGTACTTTTTGGCATACTTGCTTAAAAAATGCATCGGATCATTCCACCTTTTAACGTTGCGGAAATCAATTTTTGCTTACGCCTTTTTATCCGTCTGGTGATCGCCTTTTGACACTTTTAAATTCTCAGCAAGCCGCTGCAGAAATCCAATAAACAGTTCCTGCTCCGCTTCTGAGAATTGGCTTAATCCATTGCTCAGCTGCTGGAGATAAGCGGTTTTTGCTTCCTTAATGATTTCTTCTCCTTTTTCTGTCAGGGACACCATTTTTACGCGGCCATCGCGGGCTGACGCCACGCGCCGGGCATATCCCCATTTTTCAAGCCGGTCGATCATTTGCGACACCGTGCTCATGCTGACATTGAAATGGTCGGCAAGGCTCCCCATCGTGCACTGCCCGGACCTGCCGACATGCCGCAACAATATCCACTGTAAACGTGTAATCTTTTTATCTTCATTTGCCAGCCGCCCTTCCCGCAGATGCCGGTTAATATACCGCCAATGCGTAAGGAACTGGTCCATTTTGCTATCTTCCATAACGGAACGCCTCCTGGAATCAATTACTTTATTTAGTTTACTAAAGTAATTGGGGGCTGTAAAGCGCTGCATCAAGAAAAGATAAGCATTCCAGTTGTTTCCCGCTTTCATTTTATCAACTTTTTTGTTGCCTTTTTCAAAGACTTTGGGCATCTGTTCAAGAAAGAAAAGCGTTTCGCCACTGGCGGATTTGGTTTACATGAATTCCATGAGCAGCAGCAATTTCGTTCATCATTTTTTCTTCTTTTAAGACCTCTAGCACGACTTGAGTTGTAAATTCTGGCGTATATTGTTTTCTCATAAACCTACTTTAACATCTCCTCATTTCGTGTCTAGTTTTATGGGCCCATTATAGTTTTTTACGTGTTTCCTTTGAAATCCTTACACTTTATATTCGACAAAAGTAGCCAAAATCCTTGCCAAATCTGGAATTTTTGCTTATTCAGCAAGCCCCAACTTAGCAAAGAGAAATTAGAAAAATTAAAGGAGTTGTTACAGCGATCAGGACTGTTGCAGTAATAAAATAGGAATTCTTTTTAGAGATTTTCCGCTTTGTAAACTGTAACAGAAAACATTAAAACAAAAAGCCGGCATGCTGCCGGCTTTTTTTATCTTAATAGAGTCTCCTGATGCTGTTGAAATGGGAGTTCCAGTAAGGGTTGCTTAAGCTTTTGATTGAGACGCTCTTGTCCGAATCAGAGATAAACTGGTTGTTTCCGAGATAGATACCGACGTCCGAGATTCCGGATTTGTAGGTATTTTCAAAGAAAATGAGATCCCCGGGCTGCGGGTTGCTTACTCTGTAGGAGTTGCTGTAGAATCCTGCTGCATCCAGACGGCCAATGGATTTGCCGGCCTCGTTAAGTACATAGTAAACAAAACCGCTGCAGTCAAATCCGGCTGGCGTTGTGCCACCGAAACGGTATGGTGCGCCGATGTATTTTTGTGCAATTTGTGCCACTGCGGAGCCGCTGTAAGAGCCCGAATTTGAACTTGATGATACCGTGTTTTTGGAAACGGCTCTTGAGCTGCTTGTGCTTGCAGAGCTGGATGAGCTGCTTCCGGCGTTAGACGAACTGCTTTGAGCACTGGACGACTGACTGGATTGTGAGCTGCTGGTTGAGCCGCTTGCTTGTGAACTGCTTGCAGCACCGGACGATTGACTTGCTTGCGAGCTGTTGGTTGTGCTGCCCGAATTGTTGGACGAACTGCTTGCCGTGCTGGACGAGCCGCTTGTCTGTGAACTTGCGCTTCCTGCGTTAGAAGAGCTGCTTGCGGCGCCAGACGATTGATTGGATTGCGTGCTGCTTCCATTCGAGCTGCTTGCAGCACTGGATGGGCCGTCCACTTTTAAAGCACTTCCGGCAACAATCCAATCAGAGCTTAAATGGTTCCATTCTTTCAATTGAGAAACGGTCACGCCGAATTTTTGCGCAACGCCGGAAAGCGTGTCGCCTTTCACAATATGATAGGTGCCGTTTGGCGCAGTGCTTTTTTGCGTTGCAGCACTTTTGGCGGTGTTATTTGCAGCGCTGCTGTTGGCAGTGCTGTTGTTGGCGTTACGATTCGCAGTACTATTGGCAATACTGTTGGCAGTACTGTTTCCCGTACTATTGGCAGTACTGCTGGTTGTAGCGGAAGAACTGTTAATTTTCAGGATATCTCCGGCATAAATTAAATCAGAGTTTAAATGGTTCCACTCTTTCAATTGGGATACTTTAACGCCGTATTTTTTTGCAATGGCGGAAAGCGTGTCCCCTGATACAATTTTATATTTTTTTGGTGTATTAGACGGCACCTTAAATTTCTGATTCGGATAAATAATATCGCCTGTCAAATGGTTATCACTTTTAATTTGGGAAACCGTTGTATGGTATTGTTGGGAAATCTTCCACAATGAATCTCCTTTTTTGACCGTGTATGTAGCTGCTTCCGTTGATGCAGAACCTACAATTAAAGACGCTAATGTCATGCCGGCGGTAACAGACAATACTTTTTTTCGAGTCAAGATCGAAAACCTCCTGGATGTTTAAAAAAATTTTCATTGGCTATATATAAAGGGTCATGGTTTGTTTCACTCACAAACCCTATTTTAAAAAAATTCACCCCCACTTTCAATCATTCTATGAAAACGTAATTCAACTGTAATCTCATAGAAAATTTACCATTTTAGGAATATAGTTGTGATAAAACCAATTTATATAGGAAAAAGGTCACACTTCTATTCAATCCACAAAAAATCCCCCGCTTTGGCAGCGAGGAGTCATTCGGTTGTATAGGCGAATGTTCCCTGCATTCATTGGGAAAACGCGGCTGGTGGAAGAGGCCAGCAGATTGCCACCACACTGCCTGTTACCGGAACCGCCCCCCCTCTCACACATGATCATCTTCCAGGTTGATATTTTTTGTCCCATTCCTTCAATTCATCCACCATCATTTCAGTGGAAAGCAAGTTTTCAACCAGTCTGATTTCCCCTTTTAATGAATTTTATGATTTATATAAATTCATATTAACTTGTTTTGATCCGGAGCGCATTAGCCAAAATGTCAAATCATTCAGCAGAATCCTTTACGTTTTGTAAAATTGTTATTATTTTGAACAGATTTCCCATCTCTGTAAGGAAAACACCACAAGAAGGCTTATTTGTAAAAATCCCCGCAACAAAACACCCCCCTGGTTCGTGAGCGGGATCTTTCCCACGAACCAGGGGGGCTTTTTATTGTTATATGACACTCTAAGATTTGCCCGGCTTACGGGACTCCAATCCAGTATATAGCTGCAAACGCACCGGGCTGTTTGCTACCGGAAGCGGACTGTTTTTAACCTGTGCTGCTGGTCCGGACGTTCGCGCATCCCGGCACCGCTTTCGGAAAACTAATCAGGCCCTATTTCTTGCCTTAATCATGAATCCGATTAATATCAGAAAGATGGCGGTATCCAGTGCAATGAAGTTGATCCATTCGTGTAATTGAAATCCCCAAACTTTTTCCAGTAAGCTCACTGGGTATTTCATCATCGGATCTTTAAAGATGTCGGTGATTGCAACATGTGCAATCAAACCGCCGGCAACAATCTGTACCCATGAAATTTTGTCCAGTATTTCAGAAAAGAACTCGAAGAAAGCGAGTACGGTCGTTAAGCTTAAGGCTATGCCAGCCATCGTGTACAGCAAATTGGTGGAAATGCCGGACGTGATCAAAACGTTGTCCATACAGACGAGAAAATCAGCCGCAAGCACAATCAATAGCATTTTGACGACCGTGATGCTTGGAACGGGCCGTGCCTCGGAATCAGGCTGGATGGAGCTCACAAAACGGAAAGCGATGTAGAGAAGAATCATGCCTGCGAGCACACGAAATCCCGGGATCCCTGTTAAATACTGAATCATCACTACGTAAATCGTACGACTGACCGTTAGACATACAACGATATAAAAAAACAGCTGTTTTGGCTCGTAACCATACTTTCGAACCACCGTTGTAATAATAAGAAGATTATCCAGATCACTAATCAGGTTGAGCAAATAAATTTTTAAAATCACAAAAACACGTCACCCCTGCCTTTGCCAATCCATTTCGGGAACGAAAAAAACAGCATCGCATACCGGTCCCCCTATTAATATATTTGGACAGAAGCAAAAACAGACAAGCTAAGATTTTTCTGATTGAAAAAGGTACCAAAGAAATCAAGTAGAGCATTCCTGTAATGAAAGAAATTTGAGGTTTGCACAAAAAACCCCGCTGATATGGTTCAAGGTGTCCAAAGCTTCGAAGCAATTGATATCCAAGGAGGACCATGAATTATACTCAGAACAACAACATTACATAACCAGCAAAGACATGAGGTACACAAAAATCATAAAAATGAGTACAGTGAAGATGATGGTAAGAAAATGAACAGAAAAATTTGCCGGGACAAAAATGCCCTTCTCGATCTCTCTTCTTTTCCTTGCGTACTGCAACGCCGCCGTAATGCCAGTGATAAATCCGATCACACATGCGAAAATGCCCAAAAGGATGGCGAGTGTATTAATATATGGACTGGAGGCGATCCTTATGGTGAAGTGCAAGGAAGTCGTTAAAAAACCAACCCCGATAATGGAAATGGCTGTGCGGATCCATGCAAGAAATGTCCTCTCATTTGCCAGGTGCTGCTGGGCAAACTTCACACTGCCCTGCACTGTCTTTTTTTGGTTTTCCATAGACTGCTGCAACTCCAATCTGTGTAAAAATGCGTATATTTTTGAATTGTAATGGTTCTTCGATAACACGAAATCCCCTATCTATCAAGGTATTCAGTTAAACGAGCCATGTTTCAAACAAATGCAAAAAGAATCCATTTCTGATAAGGTTAAAACATCCACGAAATAACCATCAGAGGATTCTTATATTGGCTACTTTACCACAAAAAAGCTAAATTTCAATCGTCAAAATAATTTATCAAATTGTGAAAATTCTCTTTCTTCTGATATGGGTGAATTCATCTTTAGAGAATTCGATGAGAAAATTATTTTTTCGAAAACAATCGCTCAATTTCTTCATTTTCGTTGGTTGAAACTCACTCCCACCGAAACAGCCTGCCATTAAAAATTGAAAAATACAGGAAATTTGGACATGAGGAGTTCATTTATTTTTGTATCGCATGCGTCTTCAATATCGGAGTACTATTCATACAATGCGCCATACAGCCTGAAGCCGATTTTTCCCGGCATTTGTTTTCCATAGACCCATGGCAAAAAATATCGTATAATTTGTCGTATGAGGGAGGTGAAAAAGTGGATAAAGGAATTGACCAGAATGCGATTTTGCAGGCCATCCGTGAACTATCGGACCAAATCAAATCCGTGGAAAAAAATCTGTCCGAACGGATGAGTGCGCTGGAAAGCAGAATGGGGGCGTTGGAAAGCAGAATGGAGGCGCTGGAAACGAGAACGGCGTCTTTAGAAGAAGGCCAAAAAGAAATTAAAGAACAGGTCAGAAAAATTGACAAAAAACTGGATATCCTCAATCGTGATTTGCTTGACACAAGGGCAGATGTTGAATTCTTAAAAAAGTAAATTTCCCGTTTTTCTCTGCTCACATGAATAGCCGCAAGTCCCTCTTCTTACAAAAAGATTCTCAAAAAATGGTCCTCTTGGTTTGGTCCGGATCCCCGTTTCGAGATCCTTCACATCGCCAAAGAGGACTTTTTATATGCGTTGCCGGGATCACAATAGCCATGCAAGATCAACACTTTATATAGTGTTCACAAATTGAATTTACAAATCCTTTTCAATCACCCGCTCCCATGCCTTATATCCAAGAGTCTTTTTCCATCCTTATTTTAAGTGGAAGAAAAAAGAACCGGCACATTACCTGAAAAAAAGTTGTTGCCAAAAATTTTCCTTGCCGTTTCTTTCTCATTGTTTTTTAATGAAATTAGATCAAAAAGAAAACTGGGAAAAATGTGGGTGTTGTGTTGACGAAAGCCGCTTCGTTTATTTTGATCATTGTGCTCGGTTACATTTTGAAGCGGATTGGATTTTTTAAGCCGGATGATTTTCAGCTGGTTTCCCGCATGGTTTTAAACATTACATTGCCATGCGCCGTGATTACAAATTTTGAAAAACTCTCCCTTGAAACTTCGCTGTTAATGCTTGTCGCAATCGGCGTCATTTGCAATCTGGTGATGATTGCAACCGGCTATATCGTTTCCTGGCGCCGTACCCATACGGAAAAAGCCTTTAACATGATCAATTATTCCGGTTATAATATTGGCTGTTTTACACTCCCCTATGTACAAAATTTCCTGGGGCCCGTTGGCGTAGTGGCAACTTGCCTGTTCGATGCCGGCAATTCGGTTTTATGCACGGGCGGCACATATTCGATTGCTTCCGCCGTTGCCAACAACGAAAGAACAAATGCGGCATCTTACCTAAAAAATGTTTTCATCCATCCCGATGGATACCTATCTGATCATGCTTGCGCTGTCGCTTTTGCATATTACATTGCCGGCAGGCGTGACCGCATTTACCGGAATCATCGGACAGGCAAACGGCTTTCTGGCCATGCTGATGATCGGGATCGGTTTTGAACTCCGGCTTGAAAAAAGCCAGGTTGCGGGCATCTTAAAAGCCGTTATCATCCGTTACGGAATGGCCATCCTGTTTGCAGCATTTCTTTTATTTCCTGCTGCCGCTGCCGCTTGAAGTTCGGCTCGTGCTCGTGATTATCGCGTTTGCGCCGATTTACGCCGTCTGCACGGCATTTACCCAGAAATGCGGCGGCAATGTCGCCATGTCCAGCACGTTGAACTCGTTGTCCATTTTGATCAGCATTGTGTTGATGACCAGCCTGATGGTCGTGCTGAAGATCGCCTGAATCATGAAAAACCGCTTAGAGCTTCCATCCTCTAAGCGGTTTTTTGATACGGTATCCGGGTTTTCCAAGCAGCCGTTCAGGCACTTGGCGGCTGCCCGGCCGGTCTTGCGTCCAGTCCGTCATGCTCAGGACCTGGTGTTGATCTTAATCTGATACAAATCTCTTCTCCGGTCGGCCAGTTGCCGGACGGAGCCGCTGTTGCGGTTGCGGCGCAGCTTCTCAAGATCGACATCGCCGACAACGACGGTATCGACATTGGGATCGCATTCTCCGACAATGCCATCGCGGGCAAAGCCGAAATCGGAGGGAGAAAAGATCCCGGACTGGGCGTACTGGATATCCATGTTTTCCACGTGGGTCAGGTTGCCGACTGTTCCCGCAATACAGGTGTACACCTGGTTTTCAATGGCCCGCGCCTGTGCGCAGTAGCGGACGCGCAAATAGGCCTGGCGGTCGTCCGTGCAAAACGGGACAAAAATAATGTTCGCACCGTGGTCGACAGCGACACGGGCCAGCTCCGGAAACTCGATATCATAGCAAATCAGAATCGCAATTTTCCCGCAATCCGTATCAAATACATTGAGTTCGTTTCCTTCCGCGATCCCCCACCATTTCCGCTCATTTGGCGTAATATGGAGTTTGGTCTGCCTCTCAATCGTCCCGTCGCGCCGGAACAAAAAAGCGACATTGTAAATGCCCCCGTCTTCTTCCACAAAATGGGACCCGCCGATAATGTTGACATTGTAGCGTACGGCAAGCTCTGTAAACAGTTCAATATATTGGTCTGTGTACCCGGAAAGCCGGCGCACTGCCTGGTCAGGGCGTTTTTCTTCCAGGTAGGACATCAACTGCGTGGTGAAAATTTCCGGAAAAACGGCGAAATCAGAACCGAAATCCGCGGCCACATCGACATAATATTCTACCTGTCTGACAAAATCATCGAAGGAATCAATTTTTTTCATCATATATTGGATCGCTGTAATCCTGACCGGGAACGAAGCATGATAGACACGGCGGGACTTCGGCAAATAATCGACGTTATGCCATTCCATAAGCGTTGCAAATGAAGCGGATGCTGTATCATCCGGCAAATACTGCCTGTTGATCCGCATAATCTGGAACCCTTCAAGCAGCTGGAAGGACAGAACCGGGTCATAAATATTGTGCATCTCGACTTCTTCCACGTATTCGCGCGGGGTCATTTTGTCTTTATATTTGCTGTAATTCGGAATCCGGCCGCCAATGATGATGCTTTGAAGGTTCATTTTCCGGCAAAGCTCTTTCCGTGCCTCATACAAACGGTGCCCGAACTTCATGCGCCGGTATTCCGGGTCGATCATCACTTCAATGCCGTACAGGTTGAGCCCGTGCGGATTATGGTTGGTAATGTAGCCGTTCGCAGTGATCGTATCCCATGTATGCTGGTCTTCGTATTCATCGAAATTGACAATTAAGCTGGAGCAGGAACCGACGATTTTCCCTTCGTATTCCACGCAAAACTGCCCTTCCGGAAAAATCCGGATATGGCTTTCCAGCTGCTCGTGTTTCCACGGCTCCATCCCCGGAAAACATTTTTTCGACAATGCCATAATATCATCAATGTCTTCAAAGCGGATGTTCCGCACCTCGATTTTCTTCTCAAACTTGGATACATCTGTCTCTGGCACAATCTCACACCCTTAACACACTTTTTCTATTATCATACCCTATCCGAATCGGTTTTGCCCGAAAAGCAGCTGAAATGTCGAAAATATAAGTTGACAAATCGGAATAATATTATTTATCATAGTTTTAACAAATTATTTCTATACAGCTTATCAAGAGAGGGGGAGGGACTGGCCCGAGGAAACCTCAGCAACAGATTCTTTTTGGGAATACTGTGCTAATTCCAGCAAGCGCCAAGCTTGGAAGATAAGTTAAGGAGCCTCGCCCTCTTCTTAACTTTTCTTGAAGGGGGCCTTTCTTTTTTGGATCATCCGCATTGCCGGCCGGACCACCACGCACACACGAAATTTATTTTTGGGGGTATGAAAAATGGCTCATATTGATGAAACGAAAGTAGCCCGCATTATGGAATCATTGCAAAAACTGGAGTTTGGAACAGTGGTCATTTCGATCCATGAAGGAAACATCACACAGATCGAAACAACCGAGAAAGTCCGGTTTGCACTGGAAAAGAAAAAAGCGGCACTTCCCAAGCAAAAGATGGGATGACGGGCGCCGGCATTCCGGTTATCTCTTTTCCCGTTGTTCGTGCTACACGAATACCGGCATTTGGATATCGTCCAAATGCCGGATTTGTTTAAGAGTACAGCGGTATGGAAATTTGCGGAAATGCTGTTTTTAAAGCAGCATTCAGGCGGTCGGCTGCTTGCCTGTCCAGCTCATAAAAACCACCCCTCTTTTTCACTTGTTGGTCGAGAATAAACACCCCTTTTTCGATGCACGTTGTCCCGAGTGAGGCCAAAACCGGTTTCAAGGCGTAATCGAGCGCGAGCAAGTGGCCGAATGTGCCGCCCATGGCGAGCGGCAGCACCTGTTTGCCGGATAAGCCATTTTGCGGCAAAAGATCCAGAAACGTCTTGAGCAGTCCGGAATAAGACGCTTTATAGACCGGTGTCAAAATGATTATCGTATCGCCTTCTTCCACTTTTCCTAATGCCCCGGTGATGGGCGGGCTTTGCCGGGCATGCATTAAATCGCCGGCCGGAAGTTCCCGGATATTGATGAGCTCCGGTTCGTACCCGTGCCCCCTTAACCCGGCCCTGATATAATCACGGATCCCATTTAATCTCGTATACGCAGAAGGGCTCCCGTTCAGCAGTACTATTTTTTCCGCCATATGAATCCCTCCATTTCTTCCTTAATTTTTCATTGCATGCAAAACCGGGTGGCCGCTCCCTAAAATGCGGTTTAAAATATGATTGGCCGTTGCTGCAAAGAGGGCGTGGTCCCTTTTCCGCGGATAAGGGAGTTTTACCGGGCAGTCCATCGCAATTTCCCCTTCTTCGATTAACACTACCCGATCGGCGAGGGCGACTGCTTCTTCCACGTCATGCGTCACCAATATGGCTGTAAAATGTTTTTCGAGCCAAAGAGACTGGATCAGCGCATGCATTTCAATCCGGGTTAAAGCATCAAGCGCCCCAAGCGGTTCATCGAGGAGAAGGATGTCCGGCTCATGGATTAATGCCCTCGCCAGCGCCACCCTTTGTTTCTGCCCGCCGGATAAGGATGAAGGCCAATCATCCGCACGCCCTTCCAGTCCGACCTTTCTAAGCATTTCACGGGCCGCATGCTTCCAGTCTCCTGCAAGGCCCAGGCCGACATTTTGAAGCACGGTTTTCCACGGGAGCAGGCGGCCGTCCTGAAACATCATTTTCGCCGATCTATTTATGCCGGATAAAGGCGCCCCGTTTATAAGAATTTTTCCGCCGCTTGCCGCTTCAAGCCCTGAAAGCAGCCTGAGGAGCGTACTTTTGCCGCATCCGCTCCTTCCGACAATCGCAACAAATTCCCCTTTTCTTATTTTCAAATGAAGATGGCGCAGGACGCGATGGCTGCCGAATGATTTTTCCAGCCCCTCAATTTCCACAGCAAACACCTTATTCGTCATCGTTTCCTCCTCCTTTATTTTTGATATGACGGGTGCCACTTTAACAATCGTTGTTCCGCGATTTTTGCCAGCCAGTCGGAAAGTTTTCCAAGAAGGGCATATAAGACAATGCTCAAAACGACAACGTCAAGTTGCATGAACTCGCGGGCGTTCATGGCCATATAACCAATACCGGAGTTGGATGCAATCGTTTCGGCCACAATCAGGGTTACCTATGTGACCCCGAGCGCATAGCGCACACCGACCAAAATGGAAGGAAGCGCCCCCGGCAGGATCATATGCCAAAAAAGCGCCGGCCCTTTCAGCCCGTAAACCCCCCCCATTTCAATCAGCGCTCTGTCCACCGAACGGATGCCATGAAACGTATTTAAATAGATTGGAAAAAAGGTGCCGAGCGCGACGAGAAACAGCTTCGCCTCTTCCCCGATCCCGAACCATAAAATAACAATCGGAATCAGGGCGAGATGGGGAACGTTCCGGACCATCTGCACGGTACTGTCGAGCAGGCCCTCCGCTTTTTTGGACAGCCCGGTAAACAGCCCGAGCCCAAATCCGATTCCGCCGCCAACCAAAAATCCGACCAGTGCCCGTTTTGCGCTGGCGGCGATATAATCGAAAAGCTGCCCGGATTGTGTGAGGCTCCAAGCCGCTTTTACAACGGCAACAGGGCTTGGGAGCACATTGGATGGCAAAATGCCGGCCGAACTTGCAAGCTGCCAGGCAAACAGCAGGAAAACCGGCACCACCCATGGCATGACGCGTTTTTTCAACATCAGACCGGCCTCCTTACTTTAATACTTTCGGCAGTGCATCGTTCGCCACAATCTCGCCGAACGGGCTGATGATATTGGAAGCGGGGGCATCAGGCTGCTCAAGCGGCAGGTACGGGAACAACAGCTCAGCCGTCCGGTACGCTTCTTCAAGATGCGGATAACCGGATAAAATGAACGTTTCAATGCCAAGTTCTGCATATTCCTTCATTCTTTCTGCGACAATTTCCGGGCTGCCTACAAGCGCCGTTCCCGCCCCGCCGCGCACGAGCCCAACGCCGGCCCAAAGGTTCGGGCTGATTTCAAGATGGTCCCGGCTGCCGTTGTGCAGGGATGTCATCCGTTGCTGGCCGACCGAGTCAAACCGTGAGAAAATCTTTTGGGACGCTTGGATGAGTTCATCATCCACATACCGGATCAAGTCATTGGCAGCATCCCACGCCGCTTTTTCTGTTTCCCTGACAATGACATGGAGCCGGATGCCGAAACGCACTGTCCTTCCTTGTGCTGACGCCAGTTTTTTGACATGGCTGATTTTTTCCTTTACTTTTTCCGGCGGCTCGCCCCAGGTCAAATAGACATCGACATGTTTTGCCGCCACTTCCTGCCCGATTTCCGACGACCCGCCGAAATAAAGCGGCGGATAAGGCTGCTGCACCGTTGGGTAAAGCAGTTTGCTCCCTTTTACGTTTAAATATTTGCCTGTAAAATCCGCTTCCCTGTTTTCGAGCAAGTTCCGCCAGATTGTCAGAAATTCATCGGTCAGTTCATAACGTTCGCGGTGGCTGAGATGGAGACCGTCCCCCGCCAGTTCAACCGGATCCCCTCCGGTGACAACATTGATGAGCAGCCGCCCTTCGGAAAGCCTGTCAAATGTTGCGGCCATTCTCGCTGCCTGCGATGGAGACATGATCCCAGGCCGGACCGCAACGAGGAACTTCATTTTTGAAGTAACCGGAATCAGGCTCGAGGCCGCCACCCATGCATCTTCGCAAGATCTTCCGGTTGGGAGCAGCGCCCCGGTGTAGCCGAGGTGATCGACAGCCTGTGCCACTTGCTTTAAATAGTTGAATGTGACGGCCCGCCCGCCGGTTGTTACCCCCAGGTAGCGCGAATCGCCATGTGTCGGTATAAACCAAAATACGTTCATCCTTTATTCCCCCTTCATTTGGATAAAAATGCTTCTTTCACTTTGATTGGTTTCGGAATTAACTTCAGTTTGTAAAATTCATTTGCGATTTGCTGCTGGCCCTTAATCGTTTGCGCTGTGATTTTTTCAACGCCAAACTGTTTGCGGCTGAGCGCCAGTTCCAATGATTTTTTATCCATTCCAATCTGCGGCGCCAGGAATTCAGCCGCCTGCTTTGGATTTTTCTCCACCCATAGGTCTGTTTTCTCAAGTTGTTTAAAAATCACTTGGAGAACGTCCGCATGGTTTTGTGCAAACGGCTTTGCTGCCAGGAAAAACTCCCGGTTCTCGACAAGGCTGGTGCCGTCCACTATGGTGCGGGCTTTCGTTGCCAGCTGTGCATCAGCCAAAAACGGATCCCAGATCACCCATGCATCGACATCCCCTTTTTCAAATGCAGTGCGCGCATCGGCGGGCGCCAGAAAAACCGGATGGATGCTGCTGTAGGAAATGCCGGCTTTCTCCAATGCCCGTACAAGCAAATAGTGGACATTCGAACCCTTATTCAACGCAATTTTTTTGCCTTTTAAATCTTTGAGGCTGTGAATGTTGGAATTTTTCGGGACAATGATGGCTTCCCCTTTTGGATTGCTGGCCGAATTGGCAAAATATACGAGCGGCGCCCCTACCGCCTGGGCAAAAATGGGCGGCGCTTCCCCCGTGTGGCCAAAGTCCAGGCTCCCCGCATTCAGCGCTTCCAAAAGCTGCGGGCCGCCGGGAAACTCCGTCCATTTTACGGAATAGCCGAGCGGTTTCAGTGCTTTTTCAAGTGTCCCTTTCGCTTTTAAAATGTTTAAGGTCCCGAATTTCTGATAGCCAATCCGGACCACTTTGCCGCTTTTTGCGCCCGGTTTTGCCGCCGCTGCATCCTCTTTTGCGGTGCTGCATCCGCTAATGAGTAAAAAAATGGCTGTGATCAGCAGCAAATAGACCGGCACCAGCCGCTTTCCTTTTTTTAACATTTCCCTCTCTCCTTTCCTGTTTTATAGCATTATGTAGGAGGTACACATGGGCACCGTCTCCTTTCCTATCATTCCGATTTATTTAGTGGGTATAAGGCCGCAAAAAAGGCCCCTCATCTTTTAAATAAAGTGAGGAGCCTTCGGTTGACCGGCCGGCTTCAAAATATTTCAATTGTCTTTCCACATCTGTACCCGTCAGATGTGGTTTCCCGTTTGAAAGGTTAAATTCATTTTAATTCCACTATTCCGACATGTAAAGTATTATTATATTTTTTTAAGATTCGTGCTGGCCGCCGGCATCGGGGTGGATGGTGCACTTTCATGAAAACCTTTGACAATTGTAAAAAAATCAGGTAAAGTACCAATGTACGAACGTTTATTGAGTTATATTCAAATAATATTCGTTTTTAGGGGTGTAAGACCATGGATACAGTGTTTGATTATGAAGATATTCAGCTGATTCCGGAAAAATGCATTGTAAACAGCCGGTCGGAATGTGATACGAGTGTGGAATTGGGCGGGCGGAAATTCAAGTTGCCTGTTGTGCCGGCTAATATGCAAACAATTATAGATGAAAAAATCGCAGTCTACCTTGCGGAAAACGGATATTTTTACATTATGCACCGTTTTCAGCCGGAAAAGCGGCTTTCGTTTGTAAAGGAGATGAAGGAACGCGGGCTTTATGCTTCTATCAGCACAGGCGTCAAGCCGGAAGAATATGCATTTATTGAAGAGCTGGCTACAAGAAACCTGGAGCCGGAGTATATAACAATTGACATTGCACATGGCCATTCGAATGCCGTGATTGATATGATCCATCACATCAAAAAGCATTTGCCGGAAACCTTTGTCATTGCCGGAAATGTCGGCACGCCCGAAGCTGTCCGGGAACTGGAACATGCCGGGGCAGACGCCACAAAAGTCGGGATCGGGCCGGGGAAAGTATGCATTACAAAAATTAAAACCGGGTTCGGAACAGGGGGCTGGCAACTGGCGGCATTGCGCTGGTGTGCAAAGGCGGCAAGCAAACCGATTATTGCGGACGGCGGAATCCGCACGCACGGCGATATTGCCAAATCGGTCCGGTTCGGGGCGACAATGGTAATGATCGGCTCCCTTTTTGCCGGGCACGAAGAATCCCCGGGTGAAACGATTGAAATGGACGGAAAACTTTACAAAGAGTATTTCGGTTCGGCATCGGAGTTTCAAAAAGGGGAACGCAAAAATGTCGAAGGGAAAAAAATGTACGTGGAATACAGAGGTCCGCTTCAGGATACACTGAAAGAAATGGAAGAGGACTTGCAATCTGCCATTTCCTATGCCGGCGGTAACAAACTGGCGGACATTCGGAAAGTGGACTATGTCGTTGTAAAAAGTTCCATTTTTAACGGAGATCGGGTATATTAACGCCCGTCACAGTTGAACGTACCCTATTTAGGGCTTGCTGAACGAATCCGATTCTAAGTTTGCCTGCAAGCTCTGTCTCAAAAAAATATAGAAGAATTCTTTTGCGAAAATGGGTGATTTTATCTTCTCCATCCGTTGAATCGGCTTTCGAGTGCAAGCTTTTCCCTGAAATGGTTGTAAATCCCTTGCATTAAATGGTTGCCAAAGCTGTCAGCAACCTTTCCAAATCTAGGAATTTTGCTTATGCAGCAAGCCCTATTTCCGCCCCTAGCCAAGCATCCCAAAAAGGCAGCAAACACCCGCTGCCTTTTTTAGTTTGTAAGTGATCTGCAAGTAGCCGCTGGATGTAAGGCCCACCAAATGATCATCCATTGCAATTATTCGCCCGATACCACCACATTTTCTTTTTCCGGCTTCTTCATTTTTTTATCAATGGCGAGGAGTGCCTTGAACCCTTTCGTTCTAGTCGCGAGGAGCGAAATAATAACGAGTAAAGTACCGGAAATGGCAGTGACGAAGACGGCTCCCAAAAACCGGGAAAGCAGCCCTGAAATGACAATGCCCAGCAGCAGTCCGGTATTTGACGACATTTGTAAAATAGCCATCGCTCTCCCTCTATAAATATCCGGCGTCAGGCCAAGAAACAAACTGCTGATTGGGATATTAAGAAACGCATTGATTAACCCTATGATCGAAACCCATATATATAATGAAGGAATCGTATAAACGCCGGGAAGCTGCTGTAAAAGAACAACGAAAATCATCCATATCCCCATGAAGGCTGACGAAAAAAAGAGCAGATGTCCCGGTTTAAAGTGCAGGAGGAGAAACGGGCCCATTGCGGCGCCGATGCATGCACCTGCGCCTACCATTGCTTCAATCATGCCATAATGGAAACTGGAAACATGGAAATCTTGCAGCAATAACGAAGTCGATGTCGTATTAAAAATCCCCGCCGCAAACATCAATTGCATGATCAATGCAATAAGAAAGGTGAGGGGCGCTAAAGCAAAGACCGTTTTTACTCCATCTTTTGCAGAACGCCATATGGATGAAGACTGGCTTTGATTGTCATTGTGTGCTTGATGATAGTGAATCATTTTGACGGACACACCTGTCAAAAATGCCGATACCAAGAAAGTGACAACGTCAATGATCAGGATATTAGAGGCGGATGTCAGTACCAGGAGTATCCCGGCTGCACCCGGACCGGCAATTTGCATAATCGAATTGATGCCTTGAGAAATGCTCAACGCTTCCGTAATCTGTTGTTCTCCAACCAAATGAGGAATAAACGAAGACCTGGCTGGATAACTAATGGCATTTCCAATACCGGAAAGGAAAACGAGCATAATGAGCAGCCAAATCACATGTGTTGAAAAGATCATCGCAATCATTACAAAAGCCCGGTATAGATCCGTTCCAATCATGAGGAAGTGTTTAGGAAACCGGTCTGCCATGGTCCCGGTAAAAAAACCGAACAAAAGCATCGGCCCGTATTGTGCAAAAAGAACAAGCCCAATAAAGAACGGATCTTTTGATGTCGTTCCAATGAGATACAAAATAATCGTCGTCGTGATGCCGTCGCCAAAGCGTGAAATAAATTGCGCTAAGAAAAAGCAGAGGGAAGATTGTTGTTTGAGCACTGTCACAATGCAACTCACCATCCGTTTTAACGATTTTTGAAAACAGTCAAATGAATATGGTACTTTTCCCCTTCTTTTTGCGGATCCTGGCTTGCGTCTCTTAAAAGCAAATATATTTCTTTTAACATTCCGTTCAGTCTCTCAATTTCTTCCTTGTTTAGACGATAATCCCCCGTAACTTGCTGCATATCGGAAATATCATCAATGTCCTGGCTTGCCAACAATTGGGCTGTTTTGTTTAAAGATATCATCATGCTTTCCTTTAATCCTTCACCAAGAGACGGATTGCTTTTATTTATATAGGGCGTGATTTTTTCAAGAGAGATATTTTTCGCAACTGTACGATAAAACTTTTGGACAATACCATTTTTTTCCTCAGTCCTGTCAATTTTCACAAGCCCTACTTTTTCCAGCTCGGTTAAATGATATCTTACTTTTGACGGGGATAAATGCAATTGGTCAGCGAGCATTTTCCCCGTTTTGGAAACTTCGTCTATTTCCCACAAGATTTTTACTTTAAAAGGATCGCTTAACGCTTTTAATTGATCCAGGTTCTCTACATAGAAAACATCGTTCATTATCAACACATCCAAACGTATCATTTCGATTAGGGCAGATGGTGCATGCCAAGTTTTTTGGAGTAAGATCCCGGGCTTATTTTTCGAATTTGATAAGGGGGCTTCTTTTGATCATTTCTCTTTCTAATAGATGTGAATAGACTTACCGATATGTTGAGTCAAAAAAATTGGGAACTTGAGAATCGTCAGTACTTATCCCCATATGAAGTTCTCCCCTCGTGTTATTTTTTTAATACGTTTAAATTTATTAATACGATTTTAACACCTGTCTTTCCAGAAAGTCAACATTTTTTTAAAAATTATAAACTTCTTGTGGCAAATCATTTCAATCACTTAGTGAGAACGTATTAACGGATGCTGGAATTTTTTTGCGTTTTATGCGACTCATTCGGTAAATTGCACTTACGAGGACAACGCTTTTTCGGCATTACGATGAATCCCATATGGCTTTCATGTTTGGTTTTATTTCCCATAATATTGCTCATTTAGTAAGCTTTACTTACCGTTGCTTAGGTCCGGGGCTTTTCTTGCCAATTGCCACAGTAGCTCGTAAATTTGGTCAGTGGATTTCGTTTACAATTTCTTATTGCGCAAAGAAGCCTGTTTTAAAGTGGTGACAGACAGACCTACCCCATATACGCCCTCAGTGACAAACTGTTTCGGGTTGTAAGTAACGAACCGTCACCCGCCGTCGATTCCATCTGCACTGATAACAGTTTTATCTATAGAATTACTTCCAGCAATACCTTTTTTGTCCGTCGAAAAAAGAGGGATTCTATATTTCTTGTTGGACGAGATCTAATAAGAAATCTCCAAAGTCATTTGCGATGACTTTGTATTGCTGATTTTCTAAACTTATTCCAGGAATAAACGATACCACTTTTGGCTCTTTTTTATTTCCAACATGATTAAAGTCAAGACAAAAAAGCTCGTCCTCCCCAGTGTCATAAATAACAAGAAGATGCATAGGAAGGTCACTTTCCTTTCTTTCTGTTAAGGTATACCAAATTGCATCGGGCACTGAAGAGTTTTCAAAGTCCTCCTTAATGATTCCGTAATGATTCCGTATATCTCTTGTGATCCGAAATTTCCTGCTCCAAAGGATAATAAAAAGTCCCTATATAAATTGGAAAATGTTAATCCAAGCTTTTCCTCAGCCATTAATATTAAATGGTTATTCCGGCCACCTACAAAGTCTGCGATTTTTTCATTTTGATAGATTAGTTGTTTTGCCTTTTCGTAGTTTTCTATGCTCAAAATCTATTCCTCCATTTCCAAAATATAATCATTCGCCCTGTGTTTCCAATAGCCAGCTCTCCGTTTATTAGTCTACGTTAAGGAAGCGTGCGAAAATGGCGTTGTTCCTTTACATAGAGCATGTCTATGTTAAGAAAGCATGCAAAAAAATCGTTGTTCCTTAACATAGAGCATGTCTACGTTAAGGAAGCATGCAAAATTGGCATTGTTCCTTCACATAGAGCATGTCTACGTTAAGAAAGCGTGCGAAATTGGCCTTGTTCCTTTACATAGAGGCTGTCTACGTTAAGGAAGCGTGCAAAAATGGCATTGTTCCTTTACATAGAGCATGTCTACGTTAAGGATGCGTGGAAAAATTGTCTTGTTCCTTTACATAGAGCACGTCTACGTTAAGAATGCATGTAAAATTGGCCTCGTTCCTTTACATAGAGGCTGTCTACGTTAAGAAACCGTGCGAAATTGGCCTTGTTCCTTCACATAGAGGCCGTCTACGTTAAGAAAGCATGCAAAAATGTCGTTGTTCCTTAACATAGAGCATGTCTATGTTAAAAAAGAATATGAGCCAATGATGGCCCATATCCTTTCGCTTTTACTTGAGCTGTAAATGTTTTTCCCTGACTTCTTTCGTCGCTTGGACAAGATTTTTAAGTGCAGGAATCGTTTCTTCCGGTTTTCTTGTTTTCAGGCCGCAGTCAGGATTGATCCAGAATAATTTAGGGTCAATCACGCGAAGCGCACGTTCAATGCTCGTCTTGATTTCCTCGACACTTGGTATTCTGGGGCTATGAATGTCATAGACACCGAGGCCGATCCCTTTATCGTACTGATGGTCTTCAAAAGTGGAAATGATTTCCCCATGGCTTCTGGCAGCCTCGATTGAGATCACATCAGCATCCAGTTGGTCGATGGCATCAATGATTTCATCAAATTCCGAATAGCACATATGTGTATGGATTTGGGTGCTATTCTCCACATAGCTGGTTGCCAAACGGAAAGCATAAACAGCATCATGAAGATACTTTTCTTTTTTCTCCTCTTTTAATGGCAACCCTTCGCGAATAGCCGGTTCATCTACTTGGATCATCCGAATCTCATTTTCCTCAAGGGCCTGAATTTCTTTTTTCAGGGCAAGCGCAATTTGATTGATGACATCAAATGGGCGAATATCATTTCGAACGAATGACCAATTATAAATCGTAACAGGGCCGGTGAGCATGCCTTTGACCGGCCGGGTTGTCAGACTTTGGGCATAGGTGCTTTCTTTTACGGTCATTGGCGATTCCAGGTCCACATCGCCAAAAATAATCGGCGGCTTGACACATCTGGAACCATAGGATTGAACCCAGGCAAAACGGGTAAAAGCGAAGCCACGAAGTTTTTCGCCAAAGTATTCGACCATGTCATTCCGTTCGAATTCACCATGGACGAGCACATCGATGCCGAGGTCTTCCTGAATTTTAATCCATTTTGCGATATTTTGCTGAATGAATTGCGCATACTGGCTTTCCGTCCATTCACCCTTGCGCCATTTTTGCCTGGCTGAGCGGATCTCTTTGGTTTGCGGCAGGCTGCCAATGGTTGTCGTCGGCAGAAGCGGCAGTTGCCACTTCTTTTCTTGTATGGCCTGCCGCTTGGAAAATGGCAACGGACGTGCTGGCATGCTATTTCCAAGCGATTGAATTTCCGCTTTAACCGAATCAATGTTTCGATGTGATGAGCGGTTTAATGCCTGTATCGCTTCTTTGCTTTCTTTTATTTCTTCAAGAATGGCATCGCGCCCTTCATTCACGCCTTTTACAAGTGCCACGACTTCTTTCAGTTTTTCATCTGCAAAGCTGATCGCATTTTTTAAAACAGGCTCCAGCTCGTTTTCTTGGCGGACCGTGACGGGAACATGCTGTAAACTGCAGGATGGCTGAATCCAAAGCCGTTCCTGATCCACAAAATGGAGGAGATCATTTACTTGATGTAATGCTTCATCCAGATCGGTGCGCCAAATATTTCGGCCATCTACCATTCCGGCGGCAAGCACTTTATCTTCCGGAAAACCGTATTTTTTAAGTGATTCAAGATTTGCGCCGCCATCATATACAAAATCAAGGCCAATCCCTTGGACAGGGAGGGCTGTTACGTCCTGATAATGATCAATAGATTCAAAGTACGTTTGAAGTAAAATATTCAAATTGGGAACAGCTTGATGAAAAGCTTCGTACGTTTCTTTAAAGCAGCCAAGCTCTTCCTTGTCAAGCGTTGTCGAAAGAATGGGTTCATCGACTTGAATCCATGTTGCTCCCGCTCTTTGAAGATCAGCAAAGACTTCGATATAAAGCGGGATAAGGGAGCGCAAAAGATTCGGGAAGTCCTTCTTTTCAAACCCTTTTGATAGTTTTAACAAGGTAACGGGGCCCACAATAACCGGCTTTCCGTCAATATCCAGCTCTTGCTTCGCTTCAAGATAAAGATTGAGCAAACGATTTTCAGTAATATAAGGTTGAGTGCCGGCGTTTATTTCCGGGACGATGTAATGGTAATTGGTATTAAACCATTTTGTCATCTCGGAAGCAACCGCGTCAGAATTGCCGCGGGCTATACTAAAATATGTATCTAAGCTGACAGCGCCGTTTTGATGGTGAAACCGTTCAGGGATAAGGCCGAAAAGAACTGAAGTATCGAGAATATGGTCATATAAGCTAAAATCACCGATAGGAATCAGATCGATCCCGCTATTTTTTTGCTTTTCCAAATAACTCAAGCGCAATTCCTTTACCCGTTTTAAAAACGCTTCTTCAGAAAGCTTTTTTGACCAAAATTGCTCGAGCGCCTGTTTCCACTCCCTTTTTTCTCCAATTCTGGGGTAACCTAAGTTGGAACTTTTTACTTTTGACATCGTTCTCCTCCTTGTTCGTGACCCTGTATAAGGGGTTCTGCCGCGAAGTTATGAAAAAATACCGAAGTTATGAAAAATACTGAAGTTATGTTTCTTATTGTATACAGGCTGGTGCCTGAATGCAAGGAAAAATTGGATTCGGCGAATACGTTGGTGATTATTTTCGAGGGAAAATCGTTCGAAATGCCATTTTAAACGGTAAAACCGTACGAATGATCTTTATGCATTCCAAATAATTGCAGGAATCCGCTGCATATAAGTGCATGCTGGTCCCGCATATCGCCGCACAAAAACAGGCAGCAAACATGTTTGCTGCCTGTTTTTGGCTTACATATCGTCTTTGGAAAATGCGCCGGGGAGGAGTTCTCCGACAGTGGTTAGCCGCCTGTCGCCTTTTGTGTTGACAAGCAGGACCGGCATATCTTTCCCGCAAAATTCGCTCATCACTTGGCGGCATGCCCCGCATGGCACAATGGGTTCATCCGTATCGCCGGCGATGACCATGTATTGAAATTCCCTTTCCCCTTCGGATACAGCTTTAAAAATAGCCGTTCTTTCCGCACAGTTGGATAATCCGTATGATGCATTTTCAATATTGCATCCTAAATATTCCTTCCCGCTTTTTGTAACAAGGCAGGCACCGACCTCAAAGTGGGAATAAGGAACATAGGCGGCTTTCCGGATTTCAATGGCATCTTTGACCCATTTTTCAACATCCATGTCTCGCACTCCCTTTCTTAATCGCTTAAGATTTGCACCGGCCCGACAGCCAAAACGGGCGAACCCCCGCTTACGATTCGCTCACAATTTTCACGCCAGAGCTGGCCCCGATTCTTGTCGCGCCGGCTTCAATCATGGCTTCCGCTTCTGCTTTTGTATGAATTCCGCCCGAAGCTTTGACGCCGGCTTTGTCCCCGACTGTTTGCCGCATGAGTTTTACATCCTCTACCGTGGCACCCCCTGTTGAAAATCCGGTTGACGTTTTGACAAAATGGGCGCCAGCCTTGACAGACAGCCTGCAAGCCAATTCTTTTTCTTCGTTTGTCAATAAGCAGGTCTCAATGATGACCTTGACCAATTTTCCTTGTGCCGCTTCCACGACCGCACGGATATCCGCTTCCACGGCTTCTGTATTGCCGCTTTTCAATGCGCCGATATTGATGACCATATCAATTTCATCCGCGCCGTCCCCGATTGCTTTTTTCGTTTCAAAGGCTTTTGTCTCCGCCGTTGTGGCGCCAAGCGGGAAACCGATGACGGTACAGACTTTCACGCCTGTTCCAGCCAGCTCTCTGGCAGCCAATTTCACCCAGTAAGGATGAATGCAGACAGATGCAAAATGATATTGTGCGGCTTCTGCTGTTAATTTTAAAATGTCTTTTTCGGTTGCTTCCGGTTTTAATAAGGTATGATCAATATACGCTGCAAGGTTCGTCATAAAATTTCCCCTTTCAATAGGATCGATTATTCTGTAATGATTTTATGGATCAGTTTTGGTTCCTCGCCGTGATCGGAGATGGTGATATTGTCGTATATTTTTTCCTTTACTTCTTCGACTGCTTCCCGGTTTGCATAAATCGTGGCGAGCGGTTCCCCGGCTTCTACCCGATCCCCGACTTTTTTCCGCAAAACGATTCCGACTGCAAAATCAATTTTATCTTCTTTCGTGGCGCGTCCTGCCCCCAGCATCATTGCCGCAACCCCGATCTGGTCTGCAACCATTTTGGAAACGTACCCGGAAGTTTTTGCCGGGAGATCGATCGCATAATTCGCTTGCGGCAGTTTTTCCGGATGGTCAATCACAGAAGGATCCCCGCCCTGGTTGGCGACAAATTTTTTAAACTTTTCAAGACCGGCGCCATTCGCGATGGCTTCTTTCAGCATCTTCCTTGCTTCTTCCAATGTCGTTGCTTTTCCGGCAAGCACCACCATCTGGCTGCCGAGCGCAAGCACCAGTTCCGTTAAATCGTCAGGGCCTTCTCCTTTTAGCGTATCGATGGCTTCTTTTACCTCGAGGGCATTCCCGATGGCATATCCGAGCGGCTGGGACATATCGGAAATCACGGCCATGGTTTTGCGGCCGACATGGTTGCCGATCCGGACCATTGTTTCAGCGAGGCGGATGGCATCTTCTTCATTTTTCATAAAAGCGCCGGCGCCTGTTGTGACATCTAAAACAATGGCATCTGCACCCGCAGCAATTTTTTTGCTCATGATTGAACTTGCAATCAGCGGAATGGAGTCCACCGTCGCAGTGACATCCCTGAGTGCGTACAGCTTTTTATCAGCGGGGGCCAGGTCAGCGGTTTGTCCGATAATCGCGACTTTTTCCCGGTTCACCAAATCAATAAACTGGTCTGTCGTAATTTCAACATGAAACCCTTGAATGGATTCCAGTTTGTCAATGGTACCGCCTGTGTGCCCCAAGCCCCGGCCCGACATTTTCGCTACCGGGACGCTGAGTGCTGCGACAAGAGGGGCCAGGACAAGCGTTGTTGTGTCACCGACACCGCCGGTTGAATGTTTGTCCACTTTGATGCCGTGGATGGCGGACAGATCAAGAGTCTCCCCGGAATGGACCATCGCCATGGTCAGATCCGCGATTTCACGGTCTGACATATCCTGGAAATAGATGGCCATAGCTAGGGCGCTTGCCTGATAATCGGGAATGGTGCCTTCTGTATACCCCTTCACAAAAAAGTTGATTTCTTCTGTTGCCAGTTCTTTGCCGTTCCGTTTTTTTTCAATAATATCGATCATCCGCATGGCTCGTCACCTTTCTTTTCAGCGTAGTTCGTTCAAAAAGCTGGTCCCGATTTTGGGCGCACGGACACCGAAGTTCTCTGCGACCGTTGCGCCGAGATCGGCAAACGTCTGCCTTACAGGAAGGGCGCGGCCTTCTTTAAAACGCGGGGAGTAGACAAGCAGCGGCACGAATTCCCGTGTATGGTCCGTTCCTTTAAACGCCGGGTCGTTTCCGTGGTCAGCTGTAATAATCAGTAAATCTTCTTCCGACAGTTCCGGCAGCACTTCATCCAGCCGTTTGTCAAACGCTTCAATCGCTTGTCCGTAACGGATCGGATCACGGCGGTGGCCGTATTTCGCGTCAAAGTCGACAAGGTTTGTAAAACAGAGGCCGTGGAACGGTTTTTTCAGTTCGTCTACTAATTTATCCATGCCGTCCATATTGCTTTCCGTGTGGAATCCTTTTGTAATCCCGTGACCGCTGAATATGTCGTTGATTTTGCCGATGGCGATGGAATCCAGCCCGCTGTCTTTGATAAAATCCATCACAGTTTCTTCCGTTGGTTCCAGTGTAAAATCTTTCCGGTTGGATGTTCTTGTAAAATTATCGGCGGACGTTCCGACATACGGCCTTGCAATGACGCGCCCGATCCGGTAAGGCTCATCAATCGTCAGCCCCCGCGCATATTCGCAGATTTTGTACAATTCTTCAAGCGGGATGATTTCTTCATGGGCCGCAATCTGGAGAACAGAATCCCCGGAAGTATACACAATCAGCTCCCCTGTCTCCATTTGCCTTTCACCGAACTGCTTAATGATTTCCGTGCCGCTTGCCGGTTTGTTCCAAAGCACTTTGCGGCCGCTAAAATCCTCGATTTTTTTTATCAATTCATCAGGGAAACCTTCCGGAAACGTGTGCAGCGGGCTTGTGACAGGAAGGCCCATCATTTCCCAGTGGCCGTCCATACTGTCTTTCCCTGCAGAAATTTCCTGCATTTTGGTGAAGAAAGCTTTCGGATGCTCCTGAACCGGCACCCCAACGAGCGGATTTTCTGGACGGATATTGGACAATCCCATCGCTGCCATATTCGGGACGTTGAGCCCGTTCATTTTTTCGGCAATATGGCCGAGTGTGTCGCACCCTTCATCGCCGTACTTTTCTGCATCGGGCGCTTCTCCAATTCCGACCGAATCCAGTACAATAATCGATACTCTTTTAAATTTTTCTGCCATCATTGTTCTCTCCTTTATGCCAAAACATGGTTTGAAAACTCACTTGCCTCATTTGCTGGTACTGCTCAGGCACCCCGTTGTGAAAACAGAATGACAGCCACATTGAAAGGTTTACCTGAAAAAACGGTTGGCCGGCAGGCAGCAAGGAAGACCCGGAAAACGCGGTAAATATTTTTACCTGCTGTAATCGCTTCCTTTCGCCCCCATCATAGCCCTCTGTTTTTTCTTTGTCAATATCTGGGACACAGCGATATTGGGGGCGCCTGTTTTTTCGCGCGTTGCGTCCATTCAGGATTGGCTTTATTGCAAGCCGGCAATCTGGAAAATCCAGCCAATCAGCACACCCGTTTTCCGCGGACCTTTTATCCCGGCATTTGTATTGCGCTATGTTGCTTGGCTATCACAATGCAGGAAACCGCATGCCTGTTTTCTTCTTTTACCGGAACCCCTACTTTATCCCTGTTCCATGCCCAGCAATTGTTTGGCGGTATGTTGATCGGTAATCAATACGTTTGCATAGCCGGCTGTAAGTGCCGTATGGGCAGGAAGGACTTTCCGCCTGCCGCCCGCAATGAGGATGGACCATTCTTTTTTGCGCAGTTCCGCAAGTTCAATGCTCACCGTCCGCCTGTCAATCGACGTGTCGCATATCTTTCCGTTTCGGTCTATAAACCGTGAGCACACATCCCCGACCGCTTTTTCCATCAGTTTTTCTTTTTCTGCTTCGGTAAAATAACCGAGCTTAAACAGCAAGGCCTCTTCATCTGCAGCCCCGACCGTAAAAATGGCTGCCTGGGCTTCCCTGCCTTTCTCTATAATTTTTTGGATGGATTGATCTTGCATGACGATTTCCATGGCTTCCGCCTTTTCAAACAACAGCGGCAACGGAAAATAGACAGGGAGCGTCTGCAGGGCATTGCCGAAAAGCATTAACGTTTCCCATGCGTACGTGTTTACATGCGAGAAACTCGTCCCGCCTTTTAACTGTACCACTTCTGCCCCTTTTACATGCATTTTCGGAAGTTTTGCCGCGACCTCATAGATGGTCGATCCCCAGCTGATGCCGATACTCATACCGTTTCGGATCAACCCGCTTAAATATTCGGCCGCCCGGATGCTCACATAATGCAGAATGGTTGCCGGATCTGATGCAGGTGAAAACGCGACACACGCCTCTTTCAGGCGGTATTTTTCGGCCAGCTGCTGCTCGAGTTGCTGCAAATCCACGAAAGGATCCGCAATTTTAATTTGCACATATCCTTTTTCTCTCGCGTATTGCAGCAATCTGGAAACCGTCGGGCGTGATATTTTCAAATGTTCAGATATCTCTTGCTGGCTGTAGTTCAATTGATAATAGAGCTCTGCCACTTCAATGCTTAACTTGCTTTTCTCCATTTCTTTCTTCATCAGGTTCCCCTCCCCGGCCTGACACGAAAATGGCGCTTTGTGTAAAATTTTTTTGGAAAATCGTGCAGCGCGGCAGCATGGCTTGGCATGCAAACATGCAGCAGCCCTTTCTGCCTTTATTTTAACCATTCTTCTTTTCATTTGGCAATCGGGTTTGTGAAATTATTTTCATGTCCGCGTTTACAAAATTTTTCGGGCGTGTTATATTGGCACTAGAATTCAAGATGCATCTTGGTTTGACTATCTTTTCACCTTTTTCAACAATTCAGGCATGCTGCATCCGGCCATTTTTACGGATGACAATTTCAGTAAAGGAGCATCATAAAATGAGCACACATATTGGCGCAAAACAAGGCGAGATTGCTGACACGATCCTGTTGCCGGGAGACCCGCTCAGGGCGAAGTATATTGCGGAAAATTTCCTTGAGAACGCGGTATGCTATAACGAAGTGAGAAATATGTTCGGATTTACGGGAACGTATAAAGGCAAAAAAGTATCGGTCCAAGGCACAGGCATGGGCATTCCTTCCATTTCGATTTATATCACGGAACTGATGAAGGATTACGGTGTGCAAAATTTAATTCGTGTCGGGACATGCGGCGGCATTCAAAAAGATGTCAAAATCCGCGATGTCATTCTAGCCATGGGGGCATCGACCGACTCCCAAATCAACCGGAAAATTTTCGGTGCAATGGATTACGCACCGCTGGCAAATTTTGACTTGCTGAAAAGCGCATACGAAAGCGGCGTGGAAAAAGGATTGAATTTGAAAGCCGGCAATGTGTTCAGTGCAGATTTATTCTATGATGACTACGCTGACCACGAAAAATGGGCACAATACGGCATTTTGGCCGTAGAAATGGAAACTGCAGCCCTTTACACGCTGGCAGCCAAATATGGCAGAAAAGCACTGGCAATTTTAACGGTCAGCGACCACCTGTTAACTGGGGAAGCGACAACGGCCGAAGAACGCCAGACTACATTCAATGACATGATCCGCGTTGCTTTAGATGCTGCTGTAAAGTAAGCAAAAAATGTTGCCGGCCGGTTTATCGGCCGGCTCTTCTTTTTCCCGGAATCTATTGCCCTCCCTGGTTTTTCTTCCCTTTCCTGTAAACTGAAAATTTAATCTTTGAAAATAATTTTATGCTTGCGTTTACTATTGTTCAATTCAGTGTTATATTCACTTTGTGAAACAGAACACAGCCACCATGTTTTTGTATGATTTTTTTCCGAAAACATTTGAAATTTCAGATGTAACCGGAAGCGTACAAGGGACATGCTGAAAGCTTCATAAACGTTTTGTTTATCTTAATGGAAAGAAGGTCTGTGCCATGTTCGGATATTTGCTTCTCAACATCGTTGGCATTTTGGTATTTATTGGCGTCGCTTATTTATTGTCAAAGGATAGAAAGAATATTCATTGGAAATCCATTTCCGTGATGGTTATCCTCAATATTTTCCTGGCCTGGTTTTTAATCCGTTTTCCGGTAGGGCGCGCCATGGTGCATGGGGCAGCATACGGTTTTAACTGGCTCGTGCAGACGGCTTACGACGGCATCGGGTTTGCATTTTCCAGCTGGGTGCATGTCAAACAAATGGACTTTTTCGTCAGTGCGTTGCTTCCGATCCTGCTCGTCGTTCCTTTATTTGACATTTTAACTTATTTCAATGTATTGCCTTGGATTATCGGCAAACTCGGATGGATTTTGTCCAAAATTACCGGCCAGCCGAAATTCGAGTCGTTTTTCTCTGTTGAAATGATGTTTCTGGGCAATACGGAAGCGTTGGCGGTTTCCAGCCTGCAAATTAAAAAGAACAGCCCGGAGCGGAATTTAACGCTGGCGATGATGTCGATGAGCTGCATTACCGCGGCTATTATCGGGGCCTATACACAAATGGTGCCGGGACAGTTTGTGCTCTCTGCAATTCCGCTCAATATTATCAACACCATTATTGTGGTCAACATCCTGAACCCTGTAAAGATAGATCCGGATGAAGATAAAGTGGTGGAAGTCAAAAGAGAAGAAAAAGAACCTTTCTTTTCTTTCCTTGGCGACTCCATTCTGGCAGCGGGCAAATTGATTTTGATCATTGCCGCTTCTGTTATCGCTTTTGTCGCACTTGCCGCATTGATTGACAAACTTCTGATGCTCATAGCCCCTTGGCTGACACTGGAATCGATTTTGGGCATCATCTTGTTCCCGTTCAGCTTTTTGCTCGGGCTGCCGGCAGACCAGGCTTTCCATATGGCACAATATATGGGGACAAAGCTGGTTACCAATGAATTTGTCGTAATGGGTGAAATTGCGCCAAAAGTCAATACGTTCGCACCACATTTCCGCGCCGTCCTTTGCACGTTCCTGATTTCTTTTGCGAACTTCTCGACGCTGGGGATGGTGATCGGTGCGTTTAAAGATTTGTCGGACAAGGCCACCGTCAACCATATTTCGAAAAATGCAGGCTATTTAATCCTTTCCGGTATCCTTGTCTCACTCATGAGCGCCGGCTTTGTCGGTTTGTTTGTATGGTGATAGGATGATCATGTGTAAAATTTCCCCTGAAAACAGGGAGCTTCGTTCCGGAAGAATAAATATAAAAAAATCCGTGCACCCTTCCTGTTCGCGGATGGGGTGTACGGCTCTTTAGATGAGGTCTCCTTCTCTATCTGATACCTGGACAGATGGTGAAGAGATGTCGAAGGAGCCGCTCGTTTTCCGACTTGTTGCTGGCTTTTCATCTTTCTGCTGTTTGAAAAAACGGTTTCTGTCTGTTCATGCCGGCGGGAGGTGTAGCAAACATCCCGTTCTAAACAGGGCGGTTGCCAATAGAACATACAAATAAAAAGGGAATGAATCAAAATGTCTCATCACCAGCTCTATCATGATCGCACGCTGTCTTCCGGCCGGCCATCCTTATGGCAGGCCTTTTCTGATAAATCCATTGTAAAAAGGGAAATCACAGCCGGAATAACCGGTTTTTTTGCCATTTCGTATATCATCATTGTGAATCCGATGATTTTGGCGGATGCCGGGATTCCCGTCAACTTGAGTGTATTTGCCACCATTTTATCTTCCGTGGCTGGCTGCCTGATTATGGGGTTTTGGGCAAATGCACCCATCATCCTGACGCCCGGAATGGGAGTCAATGCCTTTTTTACGTATACGATTGTGGTCAATATGGGATTGCCATGGCAACAAGCGCTTGCGATTTCCATGCTGGCCAGTGTGCTGTATATGCTTGTGGCTTTTACAAAACTGGGCACAGTGTTATCGGCGGCCATCCCGGCTTCCTTGAAAACCGGCATTACAGTCGGAATCGGGTTGTTTCTTGTTGAAATCGGGCTGGAAAAGGCATCTTTGATCCAGCCGGGGAAAGCTTCATTAATCGAACTCGGCTCTCTCACCAATCCGAATGTCCTTCTTTTCTTGTTCGGCCTTTTTGTCAACTTGATGCTTTTTATCAAAAAAGTTAACGGCGGATTTTTGATCGGCATTGCAGTGACAGCTATTGCCGGCATCCTGTTTGGCATCCGCGGCAGCGAATCCGCGCATGTGTCCTTATCCAATTTTACGGGCTATGGCGCGATTGTTGGGAAAGGGGATTTCTCACACCTGCTTTCTCTCCCGTTTTTGCTTGCAGTCTTTTCCATGTCGATGATCCTTATTTTTGAATCGATGGGCATGCTGGAAGGAATCCTCCCTGATAAAAGGAATTTCAAACGGACTTTCGAAGCGAGTGCTGCGACAAGCTTGATTTCGGGTATATTGGGCACAAGCCCGACCGTTGCCGCTGCAGAAAGCGCGGCCGGAATCGAAAGCGGCGGCAGAACGGGGATCATGGCGGTAACAGCCGGCATTCTGTTTGCCTTATCGCTTTTCTTTACGCCGCTGTTGGGTTATATTCCGCAGGCTGCCATTGCGCCGATTATCTTCATTACCGGCGCAATCATGATGCAGCAGTTAAAAGACCTTCATTTCGATGATTTCAGCAGCTGGTTTCCGGCATTTTTGATCATCGTGCTGATTCCTTTTACGTCCAGTATTTCCACCGGCCTTTCTTTTGGTTTTGTAGCTTGGCCCGTTCTGAAAATCCTGGAAGGGAAGGCAAAAACATTGCACCCTGTAATGATTTTATTAGGGGCTTTATTTCTGATCAACTTGATCTGCAGTGCTTTATTATAATAGGAAGAAAAGCGAAAAACCCGTCAGGAAATGAACTTTCCAGGCGGGTTTTTTTGTGGCGCCGCGATGCCGCGGGAGAACATTTCGGATAGGAAAATTCCTGGAAAATCAAACAGTGTCCCGCAAGCCGGCTGGCAGCGGGACACTGTTTGATTTGCTACAATTTTTCTCCGTTTGTTGCACGCTGACGATCATTGCCCTGCCCAGACACCCCTGTTGAAAACATTTCTGACTGCAGCCCATGCCGTTTTGCCCTTCATCCGTTCGCCCCGTCTTAGTGCAGGGCTCCGCCTGTTTCCACCAGATCTTTTTCGGTCGTGGCGGAGACGGAAACAGCAATTTCAAGCGCTTTGACGATCGTTTCAAGGGACATGCTTGGAGCGCCTGTTTCGGTTGTTTGTTCCGGAATATAAGGCACATGGATAAAACCGGCGCGGGCCGGTATGTTGTTTTTTGCCAGATGGTGCATGACGCCGTAAAACAGGTGGTTACAGACAAATGTGCCTGCTGTGTTGGAGACAGCAGCCGGGATTCCCGCCTCCCGCAGCTGCCTCGTGATCGTTTTAATCGGCAGCGTCGACCAATAAGCCGCGGGGCCGTCCGCTGCAATCGGGTCGTCAATGGGCTGATTATGCTGATTGTCCGGGATGCGGGCATCATCGATATTTATCGCCACACGTTCCGGCGTGATTTGCGTGCGCCCCCCTGCCTGCCCGACGCAAATGACAACATCGGGCTTTTCGCGTTCAATGGCCTCAGCAGCGATCCGGATCGATTCGTGAAATACGGTCGGCACTTGCTGCGTGACAATGTGAATGCCTTCCATATTTTTTCCGTCCAATTGCTTGATGGCTTCCAGGGCAGGGTTTACTTTATCCCCGCCAAAAGGATCAAAACCGGTTAAGAGTACTTTTTTCTCCATTTTCCTCTCCTCCTTCAATAAAGTGCAATGATCTCTCGTTTAATCTCGTATTCTCCAAATTTCAAATGGATATAAGCAGGGTAAGGCCCAGCCTCCTATTTGACTAACAGATACATCAATACAATGTTAAATGCAAGTGTCAGCAACGCGGTTGGCACTTGTACACGGATGACATGGTTTTTATCTTTTAAATCAAGCAGCGCAGCCGGCACAATATTAAAATTTGCTGCCATCGGGGTCATGAGCGTGCCACAGTAACCGGCGAACATCGAAAGGGCTGCAATCTGGTCCGCATTGGCACCGAACCGCTCGATCAAAAACGGAATCGCAATCCCGGCCGCCATCACCGGAAAAGCGGCGAACGCATTGCCCATGATCATCGTAAAAAGTGCCATCCCGACACAGAAAACAAACACGACCCAGAAAACCGAATTTTCCGGAATCACTTTTGTAATCAGGCCTGACACCACTGTACCGACCCCTGCTTTTGTAAAAATGGTACCGAGCGTCGCCAGCATTTGCGGAAGGACAACAGCCCAGCCGATTGCTTCCAAAAGGCGCCGTGATTCTTTAAACGTGGTTTGCGGGCGGCTTTTTGTCAGCATCATTGCGGTAAGGATGGCAATCATACACGCCACCCCGAGCGCGACAAGCGTCGGATTGGAAGGATCCAGCAAAAGACGCGAGCCAATTTTTACATTGGCCAGCAATTTTGAGCCCAATACGGTTAAAACCGGGATGAGAATTGCCGGCAGAAAAAGCTTGTTTCCCAACCGCTTGCGGCTTTTTTCCCGCTCATCCGCACTCACCCCGTTGTAGCTTCCCTTTTGCAGGCCGCCAAATGCGACAATTGCCACCATGGCAAGCACCATTAACCCGGTGTAAAAAGGCGGGATCACTTTTCCAAACAAGAGTGTAACGGCATAAATCAGGTAAAAAAGGCCGGACGGGATGCGCCTGCTGTTTGCCTGATCAAAAAAAGTGTAGGCAGAGCAGAAAAAGCAAACGATTCCCATGATGATATAAATCCACTCAGTTGAAATGATCATTTTTCCACATCCTTGCTTCCGGTTTTTCCAAGCTTGCGGTCCAGTTTCCGGTCAAAGAGACGGAGCCGGATGGAATGGACGATAAATACAAATATGGCTGTCGGCAACCCCCAAAGCGCCATCGAAATCGGATCCGCTTTAATGCCGTTTTGGTCAAAAAATCCTTTCATTAAAAGAATGGCGCCGACCGCAACAAAGATATCTTCTCCGAAAAACAGGCCGATATTATCGGCAGCAGCCGCCTGGGCACGGATTTCTTCTCTGTCTTCTTCCGGAACATCGCCGTATTTTGCTTCCGCCGCCCCTTCAGCCATCGGCGCGATGAGCGGCCGCACTGTCTGCGGGTGCCCGCCAAGGCTGTTCAGGCCGAGCGCTGCGGCAATTTCACGGATCAGCAGATAAAACGTGAGGATTTTACCGGCCGTTGCTGCTTTGATTTTGGAAACGAGATGTTTCGCCTGTTCCTGCAACCCGCTTCTTTCCAAAAGGCCGATCACCGGCAAGGTAATAATTAAGATGGACATATAGCGATTTGTTGTAAAAGCTTCCCCGAATTGCGTAATCAGTTGTTTCAGCGGGAGGCCCGCGATCAATCCGGTGACAAGGCCCGAAACGGTCACAACGACCAGCGGGTTAAATTTGAGTGCAAATCCAATGATAATCAGTGCAACACCGATCAATACCATACCCGTTCACTCCTTTTCTATATACAGATAGCCCCCACCCGTACTTTTTGTTCTGTAATCTTTAAGGCGGGGGAATTCACGTGTGATGGGAAAATGTATAATTTCAATCAGCAGCAGTTCCGCGGTGATTTGTTAAACCAATCGGGCATATGCCGTTGTGCTGCTTGTTTTCTGCCAGCAGTTGGTTGGGCCCGGCTTTGCGAGGGAAGGTTATGAATGTTTAACCCCTGCAGACTCGGGAAATATATTGGTCATAGCATTGGGCCCGGTTTTACGCGGAGAGACTGCGATTTTTCGGGATAAGCCGTTGTGCTGCTTTCCTCCCATTCCAAGGGTGGCGATCGGAATTCCAGTTGGCGCCACCCTGTTCAGCTCAAATGGCTGATTTTTTCTATCTTGATTCCTTCCCGTTCAAGCGACTGGCGGATAAATTCCGCGAATGCAAGCGCCTGTCTGCCGTCGCCGTGGATACAGATTGTATCCGCACGGACGCTGACATCTTCTCCTTGCACGGAGGTGACCACGCCTTCTTTGATCATCCGGATCACCTGTTTTGCCGCCGTTTCACGGTCTTCAATCAAGGCATTCGGTTCGCGCCGCGGTGTCAAAGAGCCATCTTGTTGATAAGTCCGGTCGGCAAAAACTTCGCTCGCCGTCTTTAAGCCGGCTTTCTCTCCGGCTTTCACAAGTTCCGAGCCGGCAAGCCCGAATAAAATCAAGCCGGGGCTGACGTCATAAACCGCCTCCGCAATGGCTTCGGCGAGTCTCGCATCTTTGGCTGCCATATTGTAAAGTGCGCCGTGCGGTTTTACATGCCGGACGGTACTTCCTTCCGCTTTTGCAAACGCAGCAAGGGCACCGACCTGGTAGATGGTCATATCATAAGCCTCTTGCGGGGAAATTTGCATATTCCGGCGCCCGAACCCCATCAAATCCGGGAGCCCGGGGTGCGCGCCGATCCCAATCCCTTTTTCAGCCGCCATCCGGACCGTTTTCCGCATCACAGCCGGATCGCCGGCGTGAAAACCGCACGCAATATTGGCGGAAGTGACCAAATCCAGTATTTCTTCATCTCTCCCAATGGTATAGGCACCAAAACTTTCGCCCATATCACAGTTCAGATCAACGCTCAGCATGCGTGCCCCTCCTTCTCGCCTGATAGGCAATTGTTCCCTTCAACATGCGAATTTGTTTTTCTCTTTCTATATAAAGCAACTGTGCTTCCTGCAACGTTATTTTTTTGAACCTGAGCTTATCACCCGGCTTCAGCTGGGCGAGTAACGGCAAATCTACAAAAGCAACCTGGGCGATTTTCGGATATCCCCCTGTCGTTTGCCGGTCTGCCAACAGGACAATCGGCTCCCCGCCGGACGGCACCTGGATGGTTCCAAAGCTGACACTTTCAGATAACATCTCCTGCGCCGCTTTTACCGCCAGTTTCGGACCTTCGAGGCGGTACCCCATCCGGTCGGAATTTTGCGAAAGGCGGTATGGTTCATGGAAAAATGTTTCAATACTTTCTGCGGCAAATAAATCGTGATGGCGGCCCGGAATGACCCGGATCGTTGGAAACGGACTGTAATCCGGCAGCATGTTTTTCGATACAGACCATGCCGGCGGGTATTCAAGAGATGCAGCCAGTTGCCTGGAGACTTCCCCGGGAGTCCCGGTTTCGAGCACATCGCCCGCCTGGAGCGCCCTGCCGTTGAAACCGCCTATCCTTGCGCGCAAATAAGTTGACTTGCTTTTCAGCACTTCCGGAACAGATATCCCGCCGGCCACTGCCAAATAGACGCGGCAGCCGGTCCCGCCCTGCCTCAGTCTGAGTTCACTGCCGCTTTTCACTTTCACGGGGCGCCATAGCCCGACCGGTTTCCCGTCCAAAACAGCATGGAACCCGCTGCCGCAAATGGCAATCAGTGTATCGTTCTGAAACTCCAGCACCGGCCCTGTGAGCGTAATTTCCAGTGTTGCTTCATTTTCCGGATTGCCGACAAGCAAGTTTGCGACTCTGTGGGCAAAAGCATCCATTGCCCCGCTTTGGACAACCCCGTATTTTTGGTAGTGCCGCCCGAGATCCTGCACCGTTGTCAGCATGCCCGGTTTGATGATTTTAATCATGACGGCATCTTCTCCAGTTCCTGGTATTCTTCAAGGCTCACCGGCCGGAAGCGGATTTTGTCGCCCGCTTGCAGGAGGCTTGGCCCATCCCGGTCCGGCCGGAACAGTTTGACAGGGGTCCGGCCGATGATTTGCCAGCCTCCGGGTGTTTCGATCGGATAAATCCCGGTTTGTTTCCCGGCGATTCCGACCGATCTTTCCGGTATTTTGAGCCTCGGCGTTTTTTTCCTTGGCGCTGCGATTTTTTCAGGCATGCCGCCGATATAAGGAAAACCTGGTGCAAATCCGATCATGTATACGGTGTAGTCGCCGGAAGCATGGATGCGGATCACTTCTTCAGGGGTAAGGCCGTTGATGCGGGCAACATTTTCGAGATCCGGCCCGAATTTGCCGCCGTAGCATACCGGGATATCGACTGTGCGCGGTTCCGGGATAAATGCAGGCTGCGCTTTTTCAAGAAGCCGGGTGAAATAGCGGGATACATATCTGTAGGGATATTCGCCAAATTTTGCATAAACTTTGAAAGGGTCATACAGAACGGTGACTGTTGTGTAGGCGGGAATATATTCAATCATCCACGCAGGCGCCGCTTTTTCGATTAATGAAACGATCGCCCGGATTTTCCTGTGGTTTGCAAGGCTGATTTCTTTCCCTGCTTCAATCAGGATTGCGCCGTCGCCTTCCGGAAACAATTGAAAATCCATATAGACGCCTCCATCCTTGTATTCATTTAAAAAGATTATTATCATATAATAACAAATGTTTTCTATTTTGTCACTGAAAAAACCCAGCCGGTAATGCCACAGCATTTCGTTTTGATTTGCTGCAAGAAAGAAGTAGCAGTTGGCTGCTTTAACGTTTTTCGAACCCTTTGTTTAAGCAGCGCAACCGTATCCGGTTTCAAGATTGTTTTTTAAAAAATCTGTCTCCCGGCAAACCGGTTGCGGGAAGCTTGCGGATGGAAAAGCCGTGCTGATAGCAGGCGTTTTGACAGCCATGAGAATAATATTTTGTGATAACTTTGGAAAGTATTTCTATATTTAAATTATTCACTTTGTAAACATTTATATTTCAAAGTATACACCGGCATTAAGGGATAAGGCAACGATTGCGCATGTGCACGTTTCCCCCATGGTAAACCATCGGACCGAATGCTTGTTCTGACTTTGTAATGTTCTTCGATGGCGCTGCGTTAGAAACGCAAGGGGGCTGCTGAAAAAGTGTGCTTGGTAATCTTTCTCGCTGGGTGCCGCACCCCCTGAAGCATGGGCACCTATATTAAAAAATTGCGTCGGCTGATTTTCATCCCTTTGCCGGTGCTGCACTCTTTGCAGCACGGTTCTGCGCCGGGCACCCCCACCATGCCAGGTGGAAAATGCGGCATGGACATATTCGAAGAAGAGCTTCTGTTATTTCTGGTATAGAAACACATTGAATATTCTTGCTGAAACGTTCTATAATGAAGTTACCTGTTTTTGTATGTTAGAAATGGGGGGTACTTCCTTTGGATAAACCGAAATTGTGGACGAAAGACTTCATTATGATTTCTTCCACAAATTTTTTTACGCACGTTGTATTTTACTTGTTAATGACCAGTATTGCCATGTATGTCACAACCGCCTACCATGCAAGCCAGGGGATGGCAGGGCTTGCGGCGGGAATATTTGTGCTCGCTTCGCTCATTGCACGGTTATTTGCCGGTAAATATTTCGACAAAATCGGCCGCAAGCAGATGCTGGTCAGCGGATTGGTTGTTTTTCTGGCGGTGATGTTGCTTCATTTTAAAGCTGACAGTCTCCTGCTTTTGATGGTTTTGCGCTTTATCCAGGGAGCAATGCACGGCGTGATTACGACAGCGGCCGGCGCCATTGTCGCGGATATCATCCCGAATGAACGGCGCGGGGAAGGCACCGGCTATTATGCGACAAGCATGAATTTAGCGATGGCGATCGGGCCGTTTTTAGGGATTCTGATTACCCGGTTTGCCGATTTTCAGATGATCGTGCTGGTGTCAAGCATCATTGCATTCATCGATCTGATTTCTGCCATTTTGTTATCCGTTCCAAAACCGGCGCCTGCGAATGCACAAGTGAAGGAAATGGCCCGTTTTAAAGTAAAAGATTACTTTGAACCGGCTGCCGTGCCGATTTCTGGTGCAGTTTTTGCGGTTACGCTTGCCTATTCCAGCGTGCTGTCTTTCTTATCTTTGTATGCAAGGGACATTGGACTAACCGGCGCCGCCACTTATTTTTTCCTTGTATATGCGGCAGCGCTCGTCATTACAAGGCCTTTCACAGGCAGATGGTTTGATGAACGCGGGGAAAATGTTGTCGTTTACCCGCTGTTTATTTTGTTAATTGCCGGTTTCGTCCTGCTCAGCCAGGCGCACAGCGGATGGATGCTGCTTTTGTCAGGAGCTTTGATCGGGATCGGTTACGGCACCGTGCAGTCCAGTTTCCAGGCAATTGCCATTCAGCTTTCGCCGCCGAACCGGAAAGCCCTGGCAACTTCGACGTTTTTCATTTTTCTTGACCTGGCAAGCGGATCTGGGCCTTATCTGCTCGGGACAGTTGCCGGTTTGATGGATTTCCGGATGTTGTATCTTGCGGTTTCGGGCTGGGTTGTCCTGTGTATTGCCGTTTATTATGCCGTCCATGGGAGAAAAGCAGCAGCCAGCAAAAACACAACAGCAGCAGAAAGTAAATTTTAACAGGAGGGGTTGCACATGGCAGAACATCACTTTCATTTAAAAGCAGACTGGCCGGGGCTTCGCAATGATACAGGGAACATCGCATGCGGAAATCTGGTGGCAAAAATTTCCATTCCTCCGGAGATGGGCGGTCCGGGTGCCGGCACAAATCCGGACGAAATGTTGCTCGGGGCTGCCGCAACATGTTATATCATTACGCTGGCGGCGATGATGGAACGCAGCAGCCTGGAGAAAGAAAGTTTGACAATGGCATCAGAAGGGATCGTCGATGTGACCGGCGGCGTATTTACGTATAAAAAGATCATCCACCGGCCGGAAATTGTGCTGAAACCGGGCGCATCCGAGAGCGACGTCCGGCTCGCGCGGAAACTCGCGGAAAAAGCCGAAAAATCATGCATGATCAGCCGGGCCATTCAGGGAAATGTGGAAATGGAGCTTGAAGTTACGGTGAAAACAGCCGGCTGACTGGAACGGCAGGCAACTGTGAAAAAAGAAAAAGGCTGCCCTGCTGTTTGGGAAGCCATTGGAAAAGTGATTTTGCATGTCAGTATACAACATATAGAACGGAAAAAGACGTTGAGGCGGTGTCCCAACGTCTTTTCTTAGCTTTTTTGGGAGCTGCCTTCGTTTCCAGCAGCTCCTTTCGGTGAACAACTGTGTTTTTTACAATACTTTGTCCAAAAAGTCCTGTGCCCGGGTTGTTTTCGGGCGCGAAAAGAACTCATCCGGTGTGCTGTCTTCCAAAATTTTTCCGCCGTCAAGAAACAGGACGCGGTCGGCCACTTCGCGGGCAAAGCCCATTTCGTGTGTGACGATGACCATCGTCATGCCGGTTTGGGCAAGGTCTTTCATGACGTTCAGCACTTCTTTGACCATCTCGGGATCAAGTGCGGATGTCGGTTCGTCAAACAGCATCAGTTTCGGTTCCATCGCCAGCGCGCGCGCAATCGCGACACGCTGCTTCTGCCCGCCGGAAAGGCTGTCCGGATATGCGCCTTCTTTTTCCGTCAGGCCGACTTTTGCCAGCAATTCGCGCGCTTTTGCTTCGGCGGTATGGCGGTTCATCTTCTTTACTTTCATCGGCGCGTAAGTCAGATTGTCCAGCACCTTTTTATGCGGAAAAAGATGAAAGTGCTGGAACACCATTCCAATTTCCGAGCGGACTTTCATTACATTCGTTTTTTTATCGGTGATTTCTTCCCCGTCAATCCAAATCCGCCCTTTTGTCGGCTCCTCCAGGAAATTCAGGCAGCGCAGAAAGGTCGATTTGCCGGATCCGGACGGTCCGATGACAACGACGACTTCCCCTTTTCCGACTTCTGTTGTAATATCTTTTAAAACTTCATTATGCCCGAACTGCTTATGGAGATGTTCGACTTTAATCACTGTATTTCATCTTCCTTTCCACTTGTCTGCCAAGCATGGTGAGGATAAAGACAAGCACCCAGTAAATCGCGGCAACAAACAGCAGCGGTTCAAAATTGTGATACGTTTGCGCGCCGACAACCTGGGCACGGCGCATCAAATCGAGATAACCGATGGTCGATACAAGGGCAGACTCTTTTGTCAGGGAAACAAATTCATTCATCAACGCCGGCAAAATATTTTTCATCGCCTGCGGTAAAATCAAGTCTTTCATCATTAAATAATACGGTACGCCGAGCGCCTGGGCAGCTTCGGTCTGGCCTTTGTCGACCGCCTGGATCCCGGCCCGGATGATTTCCGAAACGTAAGCGGCGGAGTTCAGGCCGAATGCGAGAATTGCGGACGGAAACGGCTGAATATCGTAACCGGTCAGCTGCGGGATGGCAAAATAAATGAGCATCAGCTGCACGATAAGCGGCGTGCCCCGGAAAATCGATGTATAAATATCGCCAATCCATTTTAATGTTTTAATATGTGAAATTTTAAAAAGGGCAAAAATCGTGCCGAGCACGAACCCGAAAAGGATCGCAAAGAATACAAATTTTAAAGTTACCCATATTCCTTTTAAAATAAAAGGAATATAAGGCACAATTTGGCTGAAATCCAAATTCATGCCTTACACCTCACTTTGATTATTTTGAAAAAACAGCGCCCTGCTCAGCAAGACGCCTGCATGCATTACTGTTTGTCAAGTTTCCATTTCTTTCTCAGCTCATCCAGCTTCCCGTTCTTTTCCGCTTTTGCCAGCACTTTGTTGACTTTTGCCGTCAACTTGCTGCCTTTTGGAAAGGCAACCGCCATACCCGGGGAACTTGAGGTCGGATCATCAAAGCCGGCCAGGTTTTGCTTCTTGATATAACCTTCTGCGACCGATTTATCCAGATAGGCTACTTGAATCCGTTTTGAAAGCAATTCTTCAATTAAGTTTGTGGAGTTGTCCAGTTTTTTGACCGTAAAATTGTACTTCCCTTTCAGCTTGTCCGCGCCCTCTTCCTGAATGGTGCCGAGCTGGACGCCGACAGTTTTGCCTTTCAAGTCATTCAGTGTCTTGATAGGGGAACCTTTTAACGTAACGAACATTTCCCCTGAATGATGGTACGGGGTGGAGAAGTCGACGTTTTTGGCGCGTTCTTTCGTTGCGGACATCCCGGAAAGGACCATGTCAACACGGTGCGATTGCAGCGCCCCGATCAATCCGTCAAATTTCATATCTTTAATTTCGAGTTTGTATCCCAGTTCTTTTGCAATATAGTTGGCGAGATCCGCGTCAAATCCAATGACTTTTCCTGCTGTGTCCCTTGTTTCAAACGGGGCAAAGTCGGCTGAAGTGCCCATGACGAGCGTTTTTTCTTTTTTCGCGGTGCTTTTGCTGCTGTTCGTTTGGCCGCAAGCTGCCGCAATCACCATTGAAAATACAATTGCGATGCCTAACACGATCTTTTTCACAATGTTTCCCCCTATGAATATATCATTCTTGGTAAGTATCTTTATTCAACAAAATGTATTTTAACACGATGCGCAATGTTCGAAAAGATCCCTATTTTAAAAAGGATTGCCATTTTTCAGCTGCTTACCGGTATTTTTTTAACGGTTTCTGCAAACTCGCCTTTTACTTTTTCCAAAAGTTCCCCATTTGTGAGAAGGTCAAATCCGGTCATGGCCAAAGCCAGCGCGCCGCTCGATAAGATCTGATGCGCATTGTCCGTAATCGTCATATCGGCAAATGCTTTTGTATGCGCGACAAGCCCCGGGGCATCCAGGCCGATATACGGGTGGATCGCCGGCACGACATGGCTGACATTGCCCATATCAATGGATCCGTATGAGGTTTTTGGCGGATTGACTTTTTTCACTTTTGTTTGTAAAAGGTTTTCCGTGAACATTTTCGACAATGTCTTGTTGGTGATCATATTGTCATAGCTTAGTTCGTAATTGGATATTTGCACGGCGGCACCGGTCATCATCGCCGCACCCTGTGCGATTCTTTTCACCTTTTCAACCACTTCGTTTAAAACAGCGCGTGCTTTGGCGCGCACATAAAACTGGGCTACCGCCTTATCAGGGACAATGTTTGCGGCAATGCCGCCTTCTTTGATAATGCCGTGGATACGGACATCGGAAGTGACATGCTGGCGGAGCGCATTTACGCCGTTAAACAACTGGATCGCCGCGTCGAGTGCGTTAATGCCGTCTTCCGGATTGGATGCCGCATGGGCTGATTTCCCGCGGAAGTCAAACTGGATCGCGTCCATCGCAAGCGACTCGCCGCTTTCATACGACTCATCGGCCGGGTGGACAATCATCGCGGCATCGATCCCATTGAAAATGCCCTGTTCCGCCATCGCAACTTTCGCGCCGTTCGTTTCTTCCGCCGGTGTCCCAAGCACCACCACGCGGCCGCCGGTTTCACCAATGATTTTGCTTAAAAGCAAGCCCGCACCTGCGCTCATCGTTCCGATCATGTTGTGGCCGCAGCCGTGGCCGACACCCGGAAGCGCATCATATTCGCATAAAAAGGCAACTGCCGGTCCCGGTTTTCCGCTGTCATAAACGGCTTTAAAAGCAGTCGGCCTGCCGACAATCCCTTTGTCCACCGAAAAGCCGTGTGACGTAAGGTAATCCGTGAGCAATTTCATAGACTGGTATTCCTGGTCGCCAAGTTCGGGATGATGATATAAGTAGTCGCTCATTTCCCAGAGCTTGGACTCGATTTGACTCAAATGGTGTCTAAGCTGTTCCTTCATTGGATGGCCCCCTTGTATTGTTCGTGTGCGCCAAAGTTAATATTTATAAATAATATGTTATAAATATACATCACCTTTCCCATTCGGGCAACCCTTTTTTTATAAAAAATACAAAAAGACCCCATCTTGCTTCAGATGGAGCCTTCTTCGTCATATAAACTACTGCTATTCATGAAATGTTCCAGCCATACGGTTTGCAAATGTCCCGGTGCTCACCGGCACGGGCACAGCAACCATGCCGGCCGTCGCGGGGGCCGTAGATTTGCTGGATGTCCCGTGGCTTTTTTGCAATATGCGGGCTTCCTTATGCCATCATTTTGCAAATATCATTTGAAAATGCAACCGGGTCTTCAATCTCGAGCCCTTCAATCAGCCGCGCCTGGTTATACAACAGGTTTGTATAAAGCTTGCATTTGTCCTTGTCATGGGCGAACGCCTCTTTTAATGCGTTAAATACATCATGATGGATGTTAATTTCGAGCACTTTATCGGCTTTCACATTTTGCCCGTTCGGCATGGCGCTCAGCACCTTTTCCATTTCAATTGACACTTCGCCGTCCGTGGTGAAGCAGACCGGATGCGATTTTAAGCGGTGCGAGGCGCGGACATCTTTCACTTTTCCGTCCAGTGACTCTTTCATAAATGCAAAGAGATCTTTGTTTTCTTTTTCCTCGGCATCGGTTTCTTTTGTGTCTTCCGTTTCAAAGCCGAGGTCGCCGCTTGACACGGACCTGAATTCTTTTTCCTTATAATTCATGAGCATCTTAATCGCAAATTCATCAATATCTTCCGTAAAATAAAGGATTTCGTATCCTTTATCAAGCACAAGTTCCGTCTGCGGCAATTTTTCAATCCGGTCGATCGACTCGCCGGTTGCGTAATAAATGTATTTTTGGTCTTCCGGCATGCGACTTACGTATTCATCAAGCGTAACAAGCTTTTTCTCTTTTGAAGAATAAAACATCAGGAGATCCTGCAAATCTTCTTTGTGCGCGCCAAATTCATTGTACACACCGAATTTCAGCTGGCGGCCGAATGATTTGAAAAACGCTTCGTACTGCTCGCGATTCTCTTTCAAAAGGTTTGCCAGTTCGCGTTTGATTTTGCTTTTGATATTTTTCGCAATCAGCTTCAGCTGACGGTCGTGCTGGAGCATTTCCCGCGAAATGTTCAGAGACAAATCTTCGGAATCGACCATCCCTTTGACAAAGCTGAAGTAATCCGGTAAAAGATCCGGGCATTTTTCCATAATCAGGACGCCATTCGCATACAGTTCCAACCCTTTTTCATATTCCGGCGTATAATAATCGAACGGAATTTTTTCCGGAATGTAAAGAATCGCATTGTAACGCACAGTGCCGTCGACTTTGATGTGGATATGCTTAACCGGTTTGTCAAAGCCGTAATGCTTTTCCATATAAAATTGCTCATAATCTTCGTCTGTCAGTTCGTTTTTGTTTTTGCGCCAGATCGGGACCATGCTGTTGAGCGTTTGTTCTTCTTTGACCTCTTCGTACTCATCTTCGCTGCCTTCTTTCAGGCGCCTTTCCGTTACTTCCATTTTAATCGGGTAGCGGATAAAATCAGAATATTTTTTCGCGATGGCCCGCAGCCGGTACTCTTCCAGGTACTGATCGTAGTCTTCATCCTCTGTGTTTTCTTTCAGCTTCAATATAATATCCGTGCCGTTGCCGTCTTTTTCGCACGGTTCAATTGAATAGCCTTCCGCGCCTTTCGACTGCCATTTATAAGCCTGATCGCTCCCTGCAGCCTTGGAAATGACGGTAATTTCATCTGCCACCATGAATGCCGAGTAGAAACCGACGCCGAACTGGCCGATGAGGTCATATCCGTCTTTCATTTCATTGTCATTTTTAAACGCAAGTGAACCGCTTTGCGCAATGGTGCCGAGATTTTCTTCCAGTTCCTTCTCTGTCATGCCGATCCCGGTATCGGAAACCGTCAGTGTCCTGTTTTCTTTGTCCGGGGTAATTTTAATGTAGTAGCTGTCTTTATCAAATGTTAAATTTTCATCTGTCAAAGCTTTGTAATAAATTTTATCGATTGCGTCGCTGGCGTTGGATATCAGCTCGCGCAAGAAAATTTCTTTTTGCGTGTAAATCGAGTGGATCATCATGTCGAGAAGCCGTTTGGATTCTGCTTTAAATTCCTTTACCGCCACTTCGATCTCTCCTTTATATGTATAAATGATGGCAATGCCCCTTTAGCACTCCGAACGCAAGAGTGCTAACATCTTATTTTTTAGCACAGCACCGCTTGTTTGTCAATGAAACAGTGGCAGAAATTGTCCTTTCCAACAGGCAGGGGTTGTTCTATAATTAGTAACTGGCATCTAAATACGGGCTTGGGCGATGGAAACAGGTGAAATTCCTGTACGGTCCCGCCACTGTGATGGAAAAAATTTTCCTAAGTCAGATCTTTCTCCCAAGCTGCCGGTTTATTTGAAGCCTACGAGGTATAGGCGAAAAATTTTTGCCCTTGTATACCTCTTTTTGTACAGGGGTTTTTTTATGGAAAGGAGAGCGGTAATGGTGGGGAAAAAATGGTTCGGGATTCTCTGGGGAATTGTTCTTATTTTTGTGTTATCTTTCCCGTCCGAAAGCTTTGCAGCAGTATCTGTCAGCAAAGACATAAAGAATACGGCATCATATTTTAAATCTTCCGCTTTAAACTCTGATTTTGCAGTAGCCGCACTGGCAAAGGAGAATTTGCTAACAGCCAATGAGATAAAGCAGTACCGGAAAGTTTTAACAGACCGGGTGAATGCCAAAAAGGTAACCGGTACGGAACTCGTTAAGACCATCATCGCTCTAAAAGCGATTGGAGAGGATCCGGAAAACTTTCAAAAGCAGAATTTGATCAAACGCGTATACGATACGGCGGCAGAAAGCTCGGTAACCGGATATGCCTATGATTTAATCGCTTTGAATACGGATGACTATGAGATTCCGAGTGATGCACCGAATACTCCTGCTAAAATTGCAGCAAAACTGGTTGATGCGGAACTTCCGGACGGCGGTTGGAGCTGGAGTTCTTCCGCCAAAAATTCGGATGTTGACTCAACCGGCATGGTACTGACCGCACTTGGCACTTATCAGGATAAACATGATATAGATGTGAACCAGGCAATCCGGGACGGCATCAAATACTTGAAGGCAGCAGAAAAAGAAAACGCCAGCTTTGACAACTACGGCATTAATTCGTGCACAACCGCCCAGGCCATCATCGGTCTTGTCTCTGTCGGCGTTGACCCGACAACCCGTGATTTTGTTAAAAAAGGCACGAATCCTATTTCTGCACTCAGCACATATAAAGATTCCAAAAACGGCGGATACAAATGGAAAACGACAAGCGAATCTTCAGACAGCTTTTCAACAGAACAGGTTTTCCAAGCCCTTGTCGCCTATGACCTTTTTCTAAAAGGAGATACCCTGTATAACTTCAGGAATATTAGCAGATCCCATGCCGGCAGTACGGGCGCAACTGATTCGGATGCTGAAGACAAAGATCCAGGCAAAAGTCCCGGTCACAGCCCGGCTGCAGCTCCTCCGAGAGTGGTTGAAAAGCATACGAAAGAAGTCGTAACCAAAACGAACATCATTACGAATACGAAAGACCATACGATTACGCATAACAACACCACTACAAAAACCAATACGGTGGAAAAACCGGCCGCAGCCAAAAAACAAACGCCGGCAAAAACAAAAACAGCTTCAAATGCAAAAAAAGAGGACAAACCTGCAACTGCAGCTGCCCAGGCACCCCCTGCAGAAGATGCGCAGCAAGAGCCGAAAAAAGTCGTCATTACCAAAACAACGGGTGTTTCTCCTGTGCACGGCTGGGTCGGTTCCCTTTCTGCGGGTGCAGGCGTCATCCTGCTAATCATCCGTAAAAAATTTCTGGGGGTATGAGCAGGAATGAAATATAAAAGTATCATTATTGATAGTATTGCCGTTTTATTGATTGCATTCGGCACCTGGTTTTTTATCGACGGTTTCCATTTTGAATCGAAAACCGTTAAAACTTATTCTGAAACAACACAAGTTGCAAACACTGCAGCAAAGGAAAAGGATACGGCAGCAAAAGACAGTACAACCGGAAAGAAAACGGACGCCGCCGGCAGCAACAAAACGGATGAAAAAAGCAATACGGGCGGATCCGAAAGCAATGCGGCGGATTCAGCTGCCCACTCCAAAAATGCTGAAGAAAAGGCTTCTGCAGACAGCAAGACGGATAAAGCACCTGCCACAAATACCAAAACGGCGGTCACAACCAGCACATCAACGAAAACGACAACCGGGGCTTCTTCGTCCGGGTCCGGCAGCAGCCACGCTTCCGGCAACACCGCAGCGCCATCTAAAGCAAAAGCCGAAACGGTTTCCTTAACCGTAAAGGGCTACAAAGGGCCGGTTTTCAGCGGCAAATACAGTTATAAAAGCGGAGACACTGCATTTTCCGCTTTAAAAAAAGCCGCCGCTTCTGAAGGCGTAAGCCTCGATTATTCCGGGTCCGGTGCAACCGTCTATGTAAAGGGCATTAATGGACAGTATGAAGGGGATCAAGGCGGCATGAGCGGCTGGAAATATAAAGTAAACGGAAAAGAGCCAAACGTTTCCGCAGGGTCGTATAAACTAAAAACCGGCGATCAGGTTGTCTGGTTCTATTCTAAATAGGAGATGCATAAAATGGGGAATCAGCCGCTTGAAAAAAGGAAGTCAGCGAAAACCGCTTCACGGCTGACAAGGAGAATGGCGCTTCTTGCCATGCTGGCGGCCCTGAGCGTCGCCGGGCGGATTTTGATGGCATCGGTCCCGAATGTCCAGCCGTGCACCGTGATCATCATTTGCAGTTCTTTTGTTTTCGGCATCCGCTTCGGTTTGGCGCTTGCCTTTTTGACGGTCTTCGGTTCCGACATGTTTCTCGGCATGGGGCTGTTTGCGATCATGCAATTTCTTGCGTGGGGGAGTATCGCGGTGCTTTCCGGCCTGCTCGGCAAGAAAGAGTTATACAAAAAAATCCCGCATCTCGTGTTATGTCTGTATGCAGCTTTTACCGGCTTCCTGTTCGGCTTTATGGTTTCATTAAATTATTTATTTATCGGCGGGCCGTTTGCATTTTGGACATACTACCTCGGCGGGCTGTTGTTTGACAGCTACCATGCCGCGGGAAACTTCTTCTTTTATTTAATTTTAGGGCCGGTTTTAATCAAACTGATTGCAAAAGAAAAAACGCGAATCGAACGCATTTAGCCTAAGGCTGCCTGTTTCACGCAGGCAGCTGCCTGTTCAACTATATTACATTGCCTTAAAAGTCTTCGTTCTCTTCATCAAGAGGATTTTTATCTGGCGGCCATACCACCATACTCTGCTGGCCTGCATTTAAAACAGCATTCACTTCCTTCCAATACGAATTCTTTTGACCCAGTCCATCAACGATGGCCATTTTTCAGGGGTATGGCTGGCTTTTACCTGGAAAAAAGCTTTATACCAGACATATGCCGTTCTGCGGCCATGGTGTCATGTCCGTACAATTCGGAAATTCGATGTCCTCAGCGGCTTTTTCAATATCTGCTGAGTGGGCGGGGGAAGGCGGATCAAAGTAAGCCTTCTCTTATCCAAGCATTCACTTCCTATGAAACCAAAGCTGAGTATCCATTCATTTCACCATCATCCTCACGCAAGCCGGTACACGACAAATTTTTCGTATGGATTATGCTTGTATAAAAGCGTTAGCGGGACTTCGAGTTTTTTTTCAAATGGTGTATGGTCTTCAAGGAAGTAAATATAGCCCTGCGACGGATAATATAAAATAATGTCTGTTTCCCGGTATGCTTCTTCCACCGAGCGTAAAATATTTTGCACAACCTTCATAAAGATTTGAACAGAAAACGGATTAAAAAAGTAAAAACGGTTGTCGTCCGGCAGTATCTTATAATTTTCGGCAAGGCAGCATATAAACCGAATACGGGCGGGCTGGACCGGGAATTTTCTCTCATAGCGTTTCTTGTTTTCGAGGGCTTCCCGGTACAACCATTCATTCATTTCAATGCCGGTCACGGTTGCGCGAAACAAATGATGGATATAAAAATTGAGCCGCCCTTTGCCGCAACCGAAGTCTACCACATGGTCGCTTTTATCCAGTTCATAATGATCGAACAGTTCATCAAGCGCATGATAAGGCGTCGGCTCATAACGGTTGTAATGCAGTGATGCATTAAACCCTTTTTGCTCACCGGTTGTTTTGATATGCAAAATTCCGTCAAAGTAGGAATCGTTCATTGTTTCGCTCCTGTTTTTTCTTGATAAAAGACCGGCCCTGCTGTTTATAAAGGGGCAATTGCCTGTTCCAGCCCGTACGGTGACAAATCCAGTTCTGTTTTCCGGCCGAGCGCAATCCTTGCAAGCTCAGCGCCGAGAAAAGGGCCGGCCGTTAAACCGGATGCCCCGAGCCCGTTTGCGCAAAGTAGCCCATCATAACCGGGCCATGTGCCGATCACAGGCAAAAAACCCGGCGTGAACGGCCGGAATCCGACTTTCACATCAACAAGGGAAGCTTCAGCCAAACCCGGTGCAACCGGCAGCACTTTATTTAAAACTTCGTGGACCCCTCCGGCTGTTGTGTGCAAATCAAAAGCTTCCGTGTTTTCATGGGTGGCGCCGGCAATGATACGGCCGCCATCGAATGCCAGCAAATACTGATCATTCGGCGGCATGACGACCGGCCAGCTGCTTGTGTCCATACCTTGCAGTTTTAAATGGAGAATCTGCGCTTTTTGGTGGCTGACTTGAAAAGCCGCACTGAGCGGTTTGAACAAATCTTTTGCCCATGCACCCGCTGCCACAATTGTTTTGTCCGCATGCAGCGTGCGGCTTCCGACTTCAACCCCGATGACTTTTCTGCCTTCCACAAGCAGCCGGGCATTGCCATGAATGACTTTGGCTCCACGTTTGCAAGCAGCATTTAACAGGCAATTGCGCAATGCCTTCCCGTTTACGCGCGCGGCACCGCCGGCATAGACCGCACTGAACCCTTCGTCCAGAATCGGGAACATGGCATGCGTCTCGGCGGCAGACAGCCGTTTTACTTCCCCGATTTCAGGCGCATCTTCCCTTCGCTTTAACGCGCGTTCCTGCATTTTATCAAGCTTTTCTTCATCTGTATGTATGCTGAGGGCGCCAGTCCGTTTATAACCGGTTTCCGTCTCCCCGTCTTTTTCCAATTGGGCAATTAAATCAGGATAGTATTTTGCACCTGCTTTTGCGAGCCGGTACCAGTCTTTGTTGCGCCGCTGCGACAGCCACGGGCATATGATGCCGGCAGCCGCTTCCGTTGCCTGCCCGGGATCCGCCCGGTCAACCAGTGTAACAACTGCGCCTGCTTTTGCAAGATGGTATACAGCAGATGCCCCAAGCACCCCGCCGCCAATTACGATATATGATAGCATGAGTTACGCCTGCTTTCTGTAAAATAAGATTTACTGTGAACTACCCTCCACTTATCAACCTTACGGTTTGATTGAAGTGGGGGTTTATCTTGTTCAAGACCACTTCATCTTCCATACACAGCCCCGTTTTTTGCAATATTTTTCAATATTTAGGCACGTTCCTCGTTAAGATTTGCATACAAACGATACGCCAGCATTCGTTTTACATTCAGGGCATTTTCATTTTTCATATCCATGACGATGCCGGTTGCAAAAATCTGCGCCTGAAATACAGTAGGGGCCTGGTTCAGATCAATAAGATCCACATCCTTATTTAATCTATCTGCAAGTTCCTGGGCAAATAAAAAACATTCATAGGGTGCCAGTATACCGCCTTCTTTGTAAAAGCGATGTCAACATCACTATCCGGCCGGGCATATCTTTTGCATACGAACCGAACAATGATAAAATCCGGATCTATTTTTTCTTTTAAAAAAGCAATGATTTCCCTCCGCAAGTTCGGCGCCTCCCTGTACACGGTACTCATCCCTATTATACGAACAAACCGGCAAAAAAGCGAAAAATCCCCGTGCAAACAGGGATTTTCATTTTCGCTTACTTTATGATGTTTTGCCTGCACTTATTTCAACGACATATCCAGAACCATCCTGCCTTGTATTCTGCCTTCTTCCATTTCCTTAAAAACATCTCCAACTTCTTCCAGCCTGCGCGTTTGCACAACCGGGACGACTTTTCCTTCCGCACCGAACATAAAAGCTTCCTCAAGGTCTTTTCTTGTGCCAACCAAAGACCCGACGACTTCTATCCCGTCAAGGACTGTTTTCACAATTTCAAGATCCATTGTTTCCGGAGGGAGCCCGACAGCAACGACTTTTGACACCGGCCGTACGGAGTGGACAGCCTGGTTGAATGCCTGTTTCGAAACAGCCGTTACCACTGCAGCATGCGCGCCGCCAACTTCTTTCTGAATCCACTCAGCCGGATCGCCATCCGTTTTGGAATTAAAGGTGAGATCAGCACCGACTTCTTTTGCCAGTGAAAGTTTGTCGTCATTGATATCGACCGCAATGACTTTCGCATTAAATACATGTTTGGCGTACTGGACAGCAAGGTTCCCGAGGCCCCCTGCTCCATAAATGGCAATCCATTCGCCCGGCTTCACATCTGCGACTTTAATAGCTTTATAAGTGGTTACACCGGCACAAGTAATGCTTGTCGCCTGCCTTGGATCCAGCCCTTCCGGCACTTTTACGGCGTAATCCGCTTTGACAATGCATTGCTCTGCCATGGCCCCGTCGACACTGTAGCCTGCATTTTTCACATTACGGCAAAATGTTTCATTTCCCGTTAAACAGTATTCACAATGCCCGCAGCCTTCAAAAAACCAGGCAACGCTTACACGATCGCCCACTTTAAGAGAAGTGACACCATCCGCGACTTCCCTGACAATGCCGACCCCTTCATGGCCGAGAATGCGTCCCGGCACATCGCCAAAGTCGCCCTTTGCCACATGCAAATCCGTATGGCAGACACCGCAGTATTCGATATCCACCAAAGCTTCCCCGTACTCAAGCGGACGCAACTGCACATCTTTGACCTCTACCAGCTTTTGCTTATCAGAACTGACGACTGCTGCTCTCATGCGGATCCCTCCCGGAAAACTAGTTTGATACTTTGCAATCTTCATTTTTATTATAATGGCCTCTCTCTGGGCGATCAAGATTTTTTTGGAAAATTTTTCGGTTTTTCCACCCCGTATATGTCTGGCTTACCTTCTTTGAAACAGGGTATAAAAATAAAAACCTCTCTGCCATACTGCGATGAGAAAATAGGTGAGTACGCATGAATATGGAAAAGCTGAGTAAAGTGACCCCAGGTATTTATAAAATTGAAGAAAATTATGTTGGCGAAGCCATGAAGAACCTTCAGGAAAACCAATTGATCATTCAAGGCGATATTTTTTGGCACAGCCATGTAACAAAGAAAGTGAAACTGATGAAGCGTGCCAGTTATTTAGTCGGATACAATCCGTTCATGAAAATGGATTACGACTATTTAATAGAATTAAAAAGTTTGCTGGAAATTTTGCTTGAAGACAAAGATCCTGACCTCGTCCATTGCACAATTAAAAATGCCAGATGGATTACAAAAGATTATATATACACGATCACGGATAACAAAATCAACATTGAAGTGAACCTGGCTTAACTTTTTAGGGCAGGGCCTTTGTGAAGGCTTTTACAAAGCAGGGGGCCCGGAGCCTCTGGGCCCCGGCGCCGAAATCCAGATCATGAAAGGAGCGCAGGCAAAGACAAGGCTTTAATTTAAACTTACTTGAATGAACAGACAGGCTTGGCGGTTTAACCCCCGGGCCTGTTTTTATGATTTAAAGTGAAATAGGCATTGGTTTTTAAACCACTAAAACAAAAAATTTATCATTTTTTCAAGCTGTTTTAGAGGCAGACAAAAAAACATCCAAATTGCCAAACGGTATCAGCGGTTTATGAGATTGGTGGTATAAGAACTGCACCTATATTCGGGTAAACCCGGACCAGCTTTTGCCGGTTACACACGCCAAATTTTTTACAAAGCGGTGAATGTCTGCAAAAAAACATGAAAGCGGAAACAAAAGGGCGTATACTTAGATCAACATATTGGAGGTGTTGATGATGGCAAAATTAAAAGGAAAAACTGCCCTTATTACCGGCGGATCGCGGGGCCTTGGGGCGGCAATGGCCGTTACGTTTGCAGAAGAGGGCGCAGAGAATTTGATTCTGGGTGATGTGCTGCAGGAAGAATCCAATCAGACTGCCGGAAAGATTAAAGAACAATTCAGAACTAATGTCCTTCCGGTTCAGCTTGATGTAAGTTCGGAAGAAGATTGGGCGAAGGTTATGGAAACAATCCGGAGAACTTACGGAAAGCTTGACATTCTCGTCAATAATGCCGGCATCAATAAGCGGGCCAAGTTTGCCGATTGTGAGCTTGAAGATTGGAACCGGGTCGTTGCCGTTAACCAAACGGGCGTCTTTTTAGGCATGAAGCACGCCTGCCAGCTGTTAAAAGAGCAGCAGCAAAGCGCAATTGTGAACGTGTCCTCGATTGCCGGCCTGACCGGTTATTTTGCCGTGCCTTACACTGCAAGCAAATGGGCAATCCGGGGGATGACAAAAGCTGCCGCAATGGAATTCAGCGATTGGGGCATCCGCGTTAACTCCGTCCATCCGGGATTTGTTTATACGCCGCTGACGCAAGCTGCAAGCAAAATGGTGGATGCTTTCAATGAAATCACAGCCCTGGAGCGTCCGGGCGAACCTGAAGAGATCGCCAAAGCCGTTGCCTTCCTGGCTTCTGACGACGCTTCCTACATCACCGGCGCCGAACTGGCAGTGGACGGTGGAATGACAGCAGGCGGCGGTCCAAGACATATTGTAAAAAATTTAAACTTACTTTAACCAAAACACACAGGCTTGGCGGTTTAACCCCCGGGCCTGGTTTCAGGATACAAAGTGAAACAGGGTTGGGCTTTTTAAACCACAGAAACAAAAAATTTATCATTTTGACGAACCTCGAGGATGATGTTTTCATGTGTGCGTCGTAAACGAATTCATCCCCTTTTTTGCATAGAGAACTTTTATGTTGCCTTCTGAATCCTGACTCCCAGCTCATCCATCACATTATACGGAATTTTTACAGGCCCTGCCCCGGCCGCTTCAAGTGCAGGAGCAAAACCTGTATTGACTTTCAGCTTCCCGGCCTTTTCTGCCAGATTTCCGGTCTTGGCAATTTTCGCCGTTGTGCCCAGTTTGCTGAGGCCTTTGTCGCCAAGAAGAGAAATTCCAATAGAAGCAAGCCCGTAGGTGAAGAACTCAGTCCGGCTTTTGGCATCGCCGTGGATGACATCCCGTTCAAAAGCTTTTTGGACAGCAAGCCCCATATACTTTGCCATATCGACCGATTTATGTGCCGTGCTTTTCAAGGTTGCAATTGGGGAGGATAAGCGCTTGTTTCCATCATTTCCGAGTGCAGCATAAGTATCTTGATCTAAAACGGACTTTCCTAATGATACAAGACCAGTGTAAATTTCACCGACGGTCTTTCCGGCGCCGTCATAAAATCCATTCCAAACGTCAACCAGCAGCGGGTCGTCCGGATTTTCTGAACCGGGGATGGCCTCTTTTGGGATTTCATTGACCAGTTCATAATAGGGCTGCTTGCTCGCGGGCTTGCGGTATTCCATCACCATGGCTCCGTCTTCATAGAAATGGAACTTAACGGACAAATGGCCTTCAAAGTCCTTGCCGTCTACGGTTTGAACCGGTTTTACGCCGGCTTTCTGAATGAGCCCGCCTTCCAAACTGCGGTAGGCTTCGGTTGTGACAAACTGTTTCGGGTTGTAAGTGGCAATATCAAACGAACCGTCACCCGCCATCGATTCCATTTGCCGGACAAACTTCACCATTGCGTCGATGTCCTGGTCTAAAGCTTCGAGGGAGCGGGTGGCTTTTGTATCAAAGTCATACAGCTGTTCCAGCGTCCTGGTTGCTTTTTTCCGCGCTTTTTGGATTGGATACAGTTTTTCATCAATGTCCAGTTTGGGCAGTGCAACAAGATCCGGAACTTCCTGTATTGCAGTATTGGCGTCTTCCAGCAAGTGTCCAACGGTATTTTCCAGCTTTTTCAGTGCGGGGATGACGCTGTCCTGGATAAAAGCTTCTTGAATATAGCCGTTCGGATCGGGCTCGAGAGTTGATAAGTCTTTAAGAATCTCGTTCAGCTGCCCGTTGTACCCGGCTAAAAATGACTGCAGGTATATGAGAAACGGCTGGTGAAAATCCCGGAAGTAGCCGCGTATGGCATTCCCGGCCTTTCCTTTAAACGCATCTTCCATATTTACAAAAGAGTCGATTGCCTGCTGGAGGCCCGTGATTTGTTCAGCCTTCTCCTTCAGAGCCCTTTGCGTGTCCGTGACCGCTTGTTCAAATGCTTGGACATCAAGAATTTTCATTGCTTCACCTGCTCATCGCCCGGCCTTCGAAACCTTTTTCCAATTGTTCATCATATTCTTTCATGGCATGGACGGCTTTTTTAGCTGCAGCCTCATTTTTTAATGTGACGGCCTGATATGCAGTGAACAGGTTCTCCAGTTTTTGGTTCAAATAAGCAAGCTGCTGAAGGGAAGGTAAAGGATACGAACCCCTGCCATCCATTGAAATGTCCAAATTTTGGGCTTGTGAGCGAATCTTTGCAAGCGACTTTTCAACTGATTCGAACTGGATTTTGACTTCCATCTTCACACCTCTTTTTTGCGCATTTTTACAATTTCGGCTTGGATGGCTTTTTCAATCTGGATGTTTTGAGTGATGAGCTTGCTGATTTTCTCGTCCAGCAGTTGCAGGGCTGAATTGATTTGCTTTTCCGTTGCGTTATAGCTTTCAAGCAGTTCGTTTTTTCGGACTGCCTGGAACTGCTTCGCGAGTTGCCCCTCCCATGTTGAGGCGGACAGGGCGGGCTGGAGAGAGCGCTTTTCTTTCTCCGCCAGTGCGTGCTTTGATTCCAGCAATGCCTGTTTGCTTTTTTTCAGACGTTCCAATTCTTCCTGGTTTTGTGAGAGTTGAAGATTCATTAACGGAATGATACTCATGTTTACCCCCGGATTTCGTAATATTTTGGTTTTATTATCCAGCGAAGCGGAAACGTTGTCAATTTGGTGAACGGCGGCACATAGGTAAATGGAAGGGGGAGATGACAGAAAAACACAGAAATATGCACTTATTTGAAAGCCAATCTGACTCTTTTTCCATAAAATTTTCCAAATAACGGCAATAAAATAGGCCATTCGATGCAGATTTTAGAATGGCCATTTTGCAATCTTTCATTGTGGCACACAAAAGTTTACAGGGGGACTAGATCTTGCATAACTCGGCATAAAAGCATCACCTCTTTTTTCTCCAAAATTAAATGTTAAAATAGAAGAAAAAAATAAATGGTGTGGTTCAACTCACCTGAAGGCTTAACGAATCTCTCTTATCATATACGACACATGAAGGATTTGATAGGTTTTCTATTCGATCTGTATCCAATAGAAGGTTTCTCGGGCAATTTCTGGTTTGGTTTGGATGGAAGGAAGGAAAACGGCAAAACTAAAGGAGAAAGATAAAGAATGATACATATTCTATTTGGTGCCTCCGCTTCAGGCAGCTTGAAACATGCATTAAGAAAAATGGGGCTTGACAAGAAGGATAAGGTCATCTCCTTTTCGGATATATTTTCCATTGGCCCCATTTACAAGTTAAATAAGGAAATCGGAGTTAAGTCCAGATTTAAGTGGATGGAAAAGTGCATGAGTGATGAATTTGATGAACTTCCAGATTATCTCAAAGAATTTAAAAGATCACTCAATCAGATCATCTCAGTAGCTGAAGGGGAACATGTAACAATTTGGGCCGCTGATAATGCACACGAACAAGCAGGATTGCGATTTGCTGTATATCTTTTAAAAGATAAAAATATTGATATAACCGTTATAAATACGTCAAAAGAGTATGAAAAGCGATTTCCGGTAAAAAAGGTCAAATATACATTGCTTCATTCAGGCGAAATGATCCCTGAAAAATTCCAACACTTATATGAACATGGAACTGGAAATCTGTTAACGGACCATGATAGAATAAGTTTGAAAAAAGAATGGCTTAATCTTGCAGAAACCCGGGAGACTTTACGGATTTGGCAGAATGGAAGAATATTTGGCGTTTCAGAAGACTATTTCGATGAATTTATTACAGGCAAAGTAAAAAAACTGCATGGTACAGGAAAGGAAAGAGCATTTATAAAATCAGCCCGGGTCATTGGTGAGGTAATTGGGCATTTAGACCAATACGTGGGGGATTCATTTCTCGAATATCGCGTAAGAAAGCTAATTGAAGCTGGCGTATTTGAATCGAAAGGCCGACTTGAAGCGATGCGCTTTTACAGCATAAGACTTAAATGCTGACATTATGGTTGCAAAGTATAAATGATTGCTTCCTGGAATAGAAATGCAGAATCATAACATAAAAATGTTCTCCATGGTCTTGCACGAAAACTGCAGCGAGAACCGGATTCTAAATAGGCAGTGATTACCAGCAACAGAGGAAGCAGCAGATCTTTTTCCCTCTTTTCAACTAATGATTCCATGAAACAGTACATTTATTTCATTGCCCCTTCCCCGGTTTTTCCGGGGAAGGGCCTTTAGTATACCCAACTTTTGTGAATTAACGCGGCAGCCTTGCCCGCCTGTCCGGAATCGGGTCCAATGCCCCTTCTGCGCAATTTTGATACCAATACGCAACGGTTGACACGTCATCTTCCCTTTCAAATAGGTGAATATCATCATTTCCTATTTGCTGTAATGTTACTTTTAAATTTTCCCTGAATCCGTGACGAAAATATAACAAAAGCCGCTAATAGGTAGATTCCCAAGAGTAAGGATATAGTGGTTTCCGACTATTCGATAAATGCACTTTTAGTGATTCAGTATGTAAAAATTTCCCTGTTTCATTCGTTTTTGTGCACGCCAAATAAATCTGCAAATTTCCATTTTTGCAAGTTTTCGTTTTTTTATTTCTTTTTCCTAGTAGTCTATTGATCGGGATGTTTAGTAAAAGGCTTGATACAAACGAGTAAAGACCGGTAACCATTTGTTGGTCTCCGCGACTTTTAATTTCCATTGCCGGCCACGGAAAACCAGCTTTGAGGCCAGTGTGATCATATTCTGGATGACGGTTCGGATTCTTCTTCTTGTTGTTTTCTTTTTCAATGGCGTATCTTGTTTTTTCAAGCTTTCTTGTCCAATCAAGCGAAGCAGGTTATACGCAAATACACCGAAATGGAGCACAAGGCCATTCGTTTCATATTTGCCTGACGGCAGCCGTTCGAGATCCAGTTCTGATTTAATTTCACTATGGAACTGTTCGCAAGTGCCATGGTTATGATAAAGAGAGATCACCACATGAGGCGGCACTTCAAGGTCCGTCCAGTAGGTTTCAAATTCATACTCGGGAATTAAAAAAATTTGTCCGTCTCTTGAGATGGTTCTTTCGGTCACTTTAAAAACTTTTCGGATGCTTCGCTCCTGGTCCTTAATTTGAATGGTTTCGGGGATGGATCCAAGGTAAACCTTCTTTCCTTCCCGTTCTTCACAACAGATCCCATATTTTCGGGCAATGTACAGCCAGTCCTCAGCTTTTTCCTTACGGGGATTGCGTTTGATAATAAAGCTTGCATGGTTTTCTAGGAGAATAATGAGATTATCCCGGCTGTCATTTCCGGAATCAAGCCTGAAAAGCAATGGCTGATCTGTTAGTTTCCGGGCAGATTGAATGGTTTCCTGGATGAAATTTGGTGTACCTTTTTGGCAGTGGACACTTCCCTTTCGCATCTCAACATGCAGGCAGTAACCTTCCTGTCCCATGTAAGCGAACATAGGGGCATAACCGTCACAGCCTTTATAGGTTCTTTCCACTTCTTCTTTTTTTGTTTTGGAGTTATCAAAAGGGGAGACATCCAGATCAACCGGGATATACGGCTTGTCTTTGGCGTAAACTGGGCTAATTTCCGCATTTGTATGCGGTCAGATTCAGCGATTCTTCATGCAAGATCGCTTTCCATTTTTCCGTCAAGGCGGCTTGATCCAATCGCTGCCTTAAAGTCGGGCTGGAAGGAACCCTTTGGATATCCAAAGCCAGTGCAAAAAAGGCATCTTTGCCGAAGGTTTCAATATTGTCATAATCACTTTTTCCTTGGCAAAGCAGGCCAATATAGGATTTGGCTACATCAGCATTGGAACAAACGGGATTTCTGGAAATATCAGGGAGTCAATAGGCATTTAACCTGAAAGCTAAATTCATTTGATTTAGTAAAATTCCTACTAACGCTAAACCGCTTTGGGCAACAATCCGTTCTTTCGTGGCTTCTATCACTAACTTTTTCATTAGATCACCTGAATGTGGAATGAGTTAAATTTAATGGATATGCTTATTATACTAGATTTCATGCGAATGGGTTAACGTTAAGTGAAAATTCCGTCACGGATTCAGGTTATTTTTTAATGTTGCACCTCAAAAGGGTACCCGTTATACAGTAACAGGTACCCTTTTCTTCTCAGCTAATTTCGGTGATGCAAGGATACCAACGTTTGGTAAGCTATCAAATGGTAACCTGTGAATGGGGTATGAGGAAATGTAAATGGGTGAATGATTGACCCAACTTACCTGAAGACTAATCTTTCTCCCTCATTATCATGATGCAGCGATTTCATATACGACGCATGAGGAATATGGAGGATTTTGGAGTATCCTTTAGAAAAAAAGAGTAATATGGGGATGGGGCTTTATTTTTGGGGGAATATTGCCAAATTGAAGCCTAATTAGGATTTTACAAATATTTATATTCTATGTACAATTCTGTATATAAGATAAAACACAAAGACTAGGGGGAGGTATTTTGAAGTATCCATTAGTACGTAAGCATCTCATGATGGTACCCTTCGGTAAGAAATTGTCTATAGGAACTACTCCTAATGTGGCAATTGAAATTGAAGATCCTGATGGAGTGATTTATTCTGTATTATCCATTTGTGATGGAAAAAGAACAGTAGAGGAAATACATAGAACTGTATTGGACAAATTCCCCCATACGACATTAGAGAATGTAATGGAAATAATAGAACAGGTTTCATCAATGCCTTATATTATGGATGATGCAGCACTCGCTGAAGAATCCAATTTGAATGAATATTTAAGGGAAAGGCATAGCAGAAATATTAACTTTTTAACTAATTTTGACCCCGACGGTAACAAAAAGTTTGAATATATGCGAAAAATCATAAATACTACTGTTGTTTTAATAGGACTTGGCGGGGTAGGTTCTTCAATTTTATATAATCTTGCCTCACTTGGAGTAAAAAAAGTAATTGGAATTGATTTTGATAAAGTAGACCTATCAAATTTAAACCGTCAGATTTTATATAGAGAAAAACATGTTGGTATATATAAAACAGAAGCTGCTTCAGAAACAATTCGGGAATTTAATTCTGACGTTGAATTTATTCCTATTAATATGAAACTAAATAATTACAATGATATTTTAGACATCCTCAAGGAACATGATGCCGATTTTGTAATCTGTGCAGCGGACAAGCCGCCCCTTTGGATTTAAAGATGGACAAACCAGGCATGTTTGGAAATGAATATACCTTGGATTTATGGGGGGAATAGCGAAACCACTTCTTATTTCCAGACGATTATTCCTTATGAATCCGCTTGTTATCAATGTAAAGAAAAATATATTTTTGCTAATTTTCCAGAGGCCGTAGAGAAATACGAGTCGATTTTAGCTGGAGGATATGAAGCACAAAATAACTGCTTGACTGCATCTTCAAATGTCCTTGGTTCTTTTATTATATTTGACTTCATTAGAATTAGGACAGGTATGGCGCCTCCACTTTCAACAAATAAGTTGACTTATTTTAATTATAAAACATATGAAATTGATAGGGAAGATGTACCCATTATGGATACGTGTGATTGTCAAAGAGGAATATTGAAAGGGGGTGAAACCAATGAAAATCACAATCAAAGTATTAAATGATGTAGAGTTGACAAAACGTGGCGGACGCAACACTCTTAACCCAGAATCTTAATAAGTTTTTTCTAAACCGGACTATTGAATGGCAGTTCGATAGTCCGGTTTTACTAAAAGGGAGGAATATTTATGCTAACTCTCAACAAAGAAATTATTTCTCTAAAAAAAGTTAATGATTATTATCATCTGAATAATATAATAACGGGTCAAGGCATAGAAATAAACAAGGAAACTTTGGAGTTCATTCGAGGGTTTGAAGCTGAATTATCTCTTAAAGATATAGAAGGGAAATTTGGATTGGATCTGAACGAAAGCAAAAATATTATAGAAACTTTGGTAATGTTGGGTTTTCTTAAAAATAGTCAAGTATCAGAAAACGTTGAGATTATTAATAACTCACTTTTTGAGAAACGAAATAAGAATAATTTATTTTTTGACAGTTCTAGTGAGCCAAGTAATGAGTATCAAATTGGTTTGCTTGGTATTCCATATGATGGTGCTGTAACCGGTATTCCCGGAACAAAATTAGCACCAGACAATATTAGACAATTTACCTCGGGGTATACCTCCAATATTACTAATATTGACGGAGTCGAAAAAGTTTATACTTTAAGTTCAGCTCTATACAACCAACAATTAACTTTCGATTTAGGTAATATTCTTTATATTCCAGGGGAATCTTCTTCAAGTTTACATAAAAGAATTGAAACTGCATACCGCTTTTTAAAGAAATCATTCAAACAGGTATTCTTTGCTATCGGAGGTGATCATTCAATAACTACACCAATTTTGAAATCGTTCGATGAAGAAATTACCTTAGTTAAAATAGATGCCCATTATGATTCAGTGATACCCTTTAAAAATCAGCCCATAAACCATAATAATTTTATAAATTATGTACGGGAAATTGAAAATATAACAGAAATTATACATATAGGTGTAAGAGAGCCTTTAACCCCTTCTATGATATTGAAGAATGATAAGGTAATTACTTCAGAAGAGATTATTCACACTCAATGGAAGGAAAAGTTGGAAAGGTCTATTAATAGAAATAATAGTATTTACATTTCTATTGATATAGATGTATTAGACCCTTCAGAATCTCAAGGTACAGGGTATTTGGTTCCTTTTGGACTTAAACTAAATCATTTGATTGAAGTAATAAACTTTTTGACTGGTTATAAAGTAATTGGAGTTGACCTTGTTGAATCGCATATTCCGCACGTAAATTTTTCCATTTTAAGATTTTTTTAAAGGAATTTTCTCCTTCTTTGTAGAATTGAATGATTATCTAATTACGGGAAGATGAGGAAATTTTTATGTCAGATCAAATTTTAACCTTACATGTGGGGCCGTCTCAACTTTTATCTAAACTGTGTGATGAAATAGAACTCGAAAAAACCATTAATGATTTAGTCAAATGGGATTCTGTCCGTTGTCATATCTCACCCGGAACAAGGATTAAAGCCCTTGTCTTAAACATTTTATGCAGTGGCAAGCCCCTTTATAAGGTTCATGAATTCTATCAAAACCTAGATTCTGAGATGCTTTTCGATACATCGGTTTCACCCGATCAATTAAATGATGATGCATTAGGAAGAGCATTAGATTACTTGTATGAAGCCGAAGCATGGAAAGTCTATTCCACCCTTGCATTAAAAGCACTAAAAAAATTGAATCTTCCTATTGGTATACTGCATAACGATACAACCTCAATTTCTGTTTACGGCGAATATAAGCAACCGAAGGAAGATGGACTGCAAATTACGTACGGGTATAGTAAGGCCCATAGGCCTGACTTAAAACAAATCGTTCTGGGGATGGGGGTCACACCTGAACGAATTCCTATCCTTGCAAAAGTAGAAAATGGGAATACTTCGGATAAATCTTGGAATGTGGAATTCATTCAAAAGATGAGAAAAATCCTTTCCCATGAAGATTGGAAAAATCTCATTTATCAAGCCGATTCTGCATTAATCACAACGGAAAATCTAGCGGAAATTCAACAACAAAATTTATCGTTTATTTCCCGTTTACCTGATACATTCGGTTTAAGCACAGAACTAAAGAAAGAGGCATGGTTGCTCAATAACTGGGAAAGGGTAGGCTCACTTAGCAATAAAAAAGACGCAGCTATTTACCAAATTCAAGCTTTTGAAAGACAAATTCAAAACCTTCCTTACCGGTTTCTTGTTGTCCACTCAAACAATTTAGATCAACGAAAAGAGAAAACCCTAAATCGGGCGATCGAAAAGGAAGAAATACAATTAAAAAAAGAGATAGAAAAACTGAGTAAAGTTATCTTTCATTGTAAAGAGGACGCACTAGAAGCAATTCAATCTTTTAAGAAAAAACAAAAGGCTTCATATTTCTGTTATAAACTAAACGTCCAGATGAGTGATCAACCTATCAAACGAAAAAAGAGAGGAAGACCTAAAAAGGACGAACAGACAAAACAAGAACAAATCTATCAAATACAACTGGAATCGTTTGAAAAAGATCATGATTTTATCGAAAATAAGAAAAAAATGCTCAGCACTTTTGTTTTAATCACAAATAAATTAGATGAGGAGACACTATCCAATCAAGAAGTTTTGAGGGTTTATAAAGGACAGTCGGCCGCTGAGACCCGTTTCCGATTAATCAAAGATTCACAAATGATTGATGCCATTTACTTGAAAACCCCGGAAAGGGTTGAGGCCTTAGGTATTGTGTATGTGATGGCTTTATTAATCTATGGAATTTTAGAATATCGAGTTAGAAAAGAACTGAAAGAAAAGAACCTATCTCTAATCTTGAAAGGAAAAAGGAAACTCTATCAACCCACAGGCCAAGCATTGTTAGAGCAATTAGAAGATATTACCGTGATCCTTATAAATCAAAATCAACAAAAAATAAGGCTCTTACCCGATAATATTGATTCACAAGCCAAAAAAATCATTGAATTATGCGGGTATGATGTATCAATATACGTGTCAAAAAATGTCGAAAACAAAGGAGAATAACACACAATAGGAGGAATTCATGAAAAGAATGTCGAATTGAAAAGAATTTTATCGAAAATTCCTCAAAAATAAGAAGATATCATCCCACCAAGCCATTTAAATATAGTTCATTCAAAAATTAGAATAAACTATATTTAAGACGTGCGAAATGTGGGTTGAATTTAATCCATTATTGGATAAGAACAACCAAACAATGTATGTACTATTGAATGTTATTGAGAATACTATTAAAAAACTGGTTAAAAAGGAGATTCTTTTATGAAAGCACTACTTGTTTTAGATATGCAAAATGGAATATTAGAAATGAAAGACTTTAGTGAAGAAAGGAATAAAATCAAGAACATTATAAAAAGGTTTAAAGATGCGAAAGATTTGGTGGTATTAACAAAACATATAGATAAGGATCCAAATAGTCCGTTAGCCGAAAATAATGAAAAGAGTGATATTGATAAGGAATTTGCTCAATATGCGGATCTTACTATAACCAAAACCACTCCAAGTGCATTTTTTGGTACAAAGTTAGATTCTATTTTAAAGGAAAAAAATATTGATCATCTATATATTACAGGATTTAATACAGAGTATTGCTGTTTATTTACTGCTATAACTGCATTTGAAAAGGGATATAAAGTCACTTTTATCGAAGATGCAACAGGAACTGTTAATGATGATGATACCTATGAAATGAAGGGATTGGATATAAACGATTTTGTAGGTTGTATATTGGATTGGTCGGGTATAATTGAGGTTCTTTACTACGAGGAGTTTGAAGAGCAATATGCTGCATCAATATGAGAAGGCTATTGTATCAATAAATAGTGACCAGGATGTATCTTGTGAATTTTTTGAGGACTTAGTTGTAACCGATGAAGGTGAAGAAGAGATTTATGTCGGAAGAACCTTATTAAATCGTTTCATTTTAGTTCCAAGAATTGCTGGAGAAATTATTAGAGAGATAAAAAGTGGGAAGTCTATAGCTCAAGTTTCTTCCCTTTTGGATAAAAATAAGATTGAGGTTGACTTGAAAGATTTTCTTACTAATCTAATACACTTGAATTTTATAAAAAGGGTAGGTACTATTGATTTGCCTTCTGAAGAAATACCCAAAAGTGAAGGTATCACTTTTAGATTTATTAAACAAAAATATGTAAAGTGGATTTTTACTATACCTACTGGAATTGCCTATTTAATTTTTGTTTCTGTATCGCTCTTTTTGTTAATAAGTGGAAGAACGGGATCACCAATACCTACATTTGATGAAGTGTTTTGGAGTAAATCATTGTTGAAAGTGGTTTTAAGTTTAATAATACTTGATGTAATTTTTAGTTCTTGTCATGAATTATTTCACTTTTTATCAATAAGGGCAATTAGCGGCGGTCTTGGTTTTATGTCCCTTGGAAGGAGACTTACTCATTTGGTTTTTCAGACTAAAATCGAAAACATATGGGTAATACCCCGGAAGAAGAGATATATTATTTATTTATCTGGTATGCTTTTTGATTTATTTTTAATAAGTATTTTTACGTACGTTGCGTATTTTCAAGTTGGAGAGCAAAATTTGATATATCATTTATCAAGATTTTTGATCTTACTATTAATAATGGGAATGATATTTGAATTTCGATTTTATATGAAAACGGATTTATACTACGTAATTAGCGATTTATTAAAGTACCCAACTTTGTTTGAAGAGTCACTTGAAATTGTTAAAAGTATGTTAACATTTAGTAGGATTAAAGGGAACTATTTGAAAAAGGTTTGGGTCTATTCTCTATTTATGTTTTTGGGGAGCATTATTGATATTTGGATTACTATTAAATATTTTATTCCATCAGTTTTATCTGTGTATTCTAATATAACAGATTCATTTGTTTCGGGTAACACTGGAGAAATCATTGCAAATATATTAACAATATCACTAATAGGAGTAGAAGCGCTATTCGTCATTTATTTCTTTTTGAGAGATAAATATAAACAAAAGAAGCAAAGATTAGTAAATTTAAAATGAAAATTTCCATTGAGGTGTGTAACGATGAATATTATTACCTACAATTGGTCCATTCATAACGGGGAGAAAGTTGAAACTGTGGTCAAATATTGCCCAAATTGCGGAAAGGTAGTAAATTTTTATGACACATTAATGAGAAGACATAATTCAAACGGAAAAAATATTTATAAATTTACTATTTTTAAATGCGAAAAAAACCACACTTGGAATAGAAAAGAGAAAATCTTTAAATCGTATGACCCTAAGTTGGAAATTAAAAATAGGGATTTTCCGAATGAAGCACCTCGGAATTATAACGAAAAAATCAACTTGGTTACACACTTAAAAAACGGTTTTAATAAGATTTGTATTAATATAAATTATTTAGATAAACCTGTTCGTATCGATAAGTTGCTTGGAAATCACCTCATTGATATAAGTAGGAATCAAATTTGTTCATTAATTAAAGAAGGGAAAATACTATTAAATAAAAATATAATTAAAAATAATACTCTTGTTAAAGAAAAAGATACAATAGAAATATTCATTTGATAAGAAATAAATTTATTTAAAGAGAAATAAAAAAGTAAATGATTATTTTCAGGGGATCAGTTTTATATTTTTATATTTAACCTGTAAAATTGAATAAGGAGATACCAAATCTTAACAGTATCCGAAATCCCATTGTTTTAACTTCTGATTACGAATATAGGAATCTACCACCTCTACCATCCCAATTACCAACCTTCTTACAGGTGAATATACGGAACCAAGGATTGGCGTGCCAATCCTTGGTCCTTGTTGAAGAATGTTACTGCATGTCTTCATTTATTGTTAAATTCGCCGTTTTCTTTTAAATATTGATAGGTAAATTGCAGCTCTTCCCTCGGCCTTATGCCTTTTTTTACAGCCGCCTCGTATTCTCTTAGCCAATAATCTTTCTGATTGTATGTTTTAAGCTTATTAAGCAATCTAAACAATGCGTCTTCTTTAGATTCTTCCTGAATATTGCTTTTAAAATAACGGATAGCTGACTCATATTCACACAGTTCCATCTTTAGTTTGAAAACCGTTTCAACCAATTCATTTATATTTCGCTCCCGGCTATATTCGTCATCCTTCCAAACCCATGTCTCTTCTGGCGTTATCGTTCGCTGCTTCAATCCCATTAGAAACTGATGGCATTGTTCGATTGCTATTTCTTTAGCATCCACAGTTCTCAAATTCGCAATGAACACGTTGAATAAATATGACCGCAGTGTATCCATGTCGAGATGATAATTAATAATTTGTTTCAGGGCAGAACTTATAGTTTCTTTGTTAATCCCCATACTAAATTTTCTTTTTAGAATAATATCGAATAATTCCACTTGCTCCATACCAATAGATCTAAAGGGATTGTCTGTGTTAAAGATGTAATAGCCACACCCATAACATAACATTTCATATAGTTTTTCGAGTAAATCTGTAGCACGCTTCCCTTCGTTTCCTTCAACGGGTACCTGTTGCAATTGTTTTATGTATGATTTGACCTTGAATCGCCACTTGGGACGTTCCTTTTTGCTAACATACCGATTTGGGGCAATGTAATTTTGTTTATAAGCATTTTGAATGAATTGCGTAATTTCACGTTCCAAATCATTAAGGTCAACATGTTTTTCTTTCTCTTTTTTTATCTTTTCAGCTTCTTTGTACTGCTGAAAATCTTGCAACATCCCATCAATTTCTTTTTCATCACGCACTTTTTTCGGTATCGCCTTATACAATTCAATCATCATTTTGCTTAAGTCGTCCTTACTGTATTTTTCAAGGAGCTCTCTCAGCTCAGTGACACGCATTTAACATCCCTCCCATTCGTTTAAAAAACTCCCGGATTCCCGGCATTTGCTTGTTTCAATCAACAAATGTTACTCAATGGTATCTATTTTATTTACCATGTAACCCTCTGTTTAAATAAAAATTTTAAGTGATAAACTTCGAAGGTAAATTACTTATAACAAACTGTTTTTATGTTTTCATTGGATATAGTTTTTCCTATCTGGTTCTTTCATTATATTTACACTCCTTTCATTTTTCAATATATCTTTTATAAGTTCACATTTTTATTTGAATTACATAATTAATCCGCTTTCATCCAGCTTTTAATCCTTTTCTTCGGTATCACACTCTTCACATCTGTCAAATCTATGGAAATGTGTATGTGCAAACCATAAGTTTAAAAAAAGGGTGTGATACCCAGAGTGATTAAAGTGTCACTTTTCCCTTTAATATGTTGCTGGCGAGTTTGCAGCTGCCTGATCAGCCTTTACACAATCGATGGCGACAACGATAGCTATGAGAATCGTTTCCATTTCTTCTTTTAAGATTTGAATTTTGTAACTATCGCCCCAAGTAAACCATTCCTTACTAACTTTACCGACCACTTCTCACCGTGCCGCAACACTTCAAAATCCATATCCAGCCAATTCCCACGCACTTCAATTCCTGCCGCATCAATCGTATAGCGTGCCTTAAAGAAGGATAGCTCTTTCTTTATTGTTAACACTTCTCGTCCATTTACCTCGACAATAAACTTTGGAAGAAAGCTAAACGCCTTTTTCGTAATAAGCGCGACTTCTTCTCGTTTTGTATTCATAATCGAGAACGTCTTAGGGATTTGCAAAAAGCTGCCCTCAACATAATAAACATCTCGTTCCTGTTGATCCTTGACCGTAAATTTGCCGCTTAAACTAAAAACCTTCTGCTTCATATATAGCTGCTTCATACCCGTCCTCCTTTATTTTAAAGGAATTTTTTATGATTCTATTCTCTCACATTATACCGAATCCACCAATGGGTTGACATGGCTGTTTGTACTATAATAGAAAAATAATCTTGAATATAGAAGTTAAATTAAATGCTCGTTTGTTTAATAGTCTTTGGACACTATATAAAATGCACTAAACCTTGTTATTCTGTTTCCTAGCCCTGAAGTTACAAAGGCTCAAGACATTCCTTTTGCACAAAAAATAATTCGATAAGATATTGTAGGAAAAGTAATCGAAAGAGACATCGTAATTTAATATGAAAAAGACCCAGAAATCGAAAATGAAATCCGGGTCTGAATGGGAAATGTTTTATATTATTCTACATCCCAAACAGCAATTTTGTGACGACTTCCACATGGCTTGAGTTGATGGCATTGATGTCTTGAGCTGATTTTTGAACCTTACGTATGCGGAAACATATCAATGGGTTTTAGGCTGTTTTTCTGAAAACCGAGGTATGAGGGAACATATCAATAGGTTTGGGGCTGTTTTTTCGCAAAAGCTTGAGTTGAAATTAAAATTATCATCTGTCACCCATTATGTAGGCTCAAATTGTAGGCATCTAACTCTTTTTTTACTTTAATACACAATCTGTGTGACGAACTACCTTTAGGTAAATACCCAATAAACTCATTTACTAAAATCGTAACAAATTGAGCAAAGTTTGTACCACTCAAACCCATGTCTCTAATTATATCTAGAGTATACTGCCAAAATGATTCCTGCCCCAATACCTGTAACAATTCAGCTGCTTCGTCGAATAAATTAGTATCAGTTTTATCCTCATAATGCATTATATAATGCTCAAGGATATCTTTGTACTTATCTCTGTTTTTCATTATCCTAAATACACCGAAATCCCCGTCTTCTTTTCGCATCATAAAAAAGCTATAAAGTTCAATAAATATTTTATCAATGTATTTATTAGTTAAAGAAGGTATTTGCTTATATATTTTTAGCTGCCAAATTAGACTCTTTAAATTATTAAAGGGTAGCCAGTCTTGCTGCATTAACTTGATAACCGTATACATATCAAGCAAGATATCAATGGCAATATGTTCAGCTTCCTGTGAAACGATGGTTCCATTATGGGCTACTTCATTTCTATAAATAGGTACATCATATGCAAAATATGGATAATATATCAAGGCTTGTGCTCGATTATTCTTAAAAACTTTATCAACTTTATTTACTAATGTGCCTTCTTCCTGTTTTCTTACCCCTCCATTAATCGCCGAGCAAAAGTCATAGAATAGCCCTTCAACCTGAATTGCGCCTAAGCTTACAAATGTCTGATATGCACCATGCTTAAATAAGTTATATAGAATATTAAACACTTCTTCCTTATCAGTTAGAAGGTAATGCTCCTTAACTTTTAAATAAATATAATCTAACACCTTGTTCTCATTAATGAATTTCTTTGCATATGCATAATAGGCTTCAGGGTCCGTGTTCTTTTTATCGCTTAATTTAAATACTTCTTCCTTATTAGACTTTATAACATCAAAGAATTTTGTGAACACCCCGAAATCCAAGGATATATCATATAAATAATTAAACATGGTATATTCATCAAGTTTACTTAAACTATCAACATCCTTATCGCCATTGTGAAATTGACCCATCCTATTTTTAACCTTTTCCCGCAATTCTCCAAACAGCAAAGCTTCCTTGCAATTTTTTGCTTCATAGTTGATTTTTAAGAAATACTGCTGTTTTTTATATAAATAGCTTTCCTTATCAGTTGCTATCATATTTTTAATTTTTGTAATGTTTTTATTGATAGTGGCCAAATCTGAGAGAATATCATTTATAACCGTCACATAATTGTTTATCAATCTATTGGTCTGAATATCTATATCTTTCCCACGAGCAAAATTATAGTTTGATATAAAATAGTCTTCGATTGCATCATCTTCCAAAATAATGCCATCAACTCGTTTGGCAAAGTTCTTTAGAACATCCTTGCTAGTTACATTATCATGATTGTTCTGTGCACCAGGGAACCTCATAGATTTTAATTCCGATAAATCAATGTTTGTTTTATAATCCATCTTGTCGCTCCTACCTATTGGTATCCAGTCTATTAAAATCAATAATATCCGGAAGATATCTTTTTAATAATATCAAGTGCGCTATCTGTAATAGTTGCTCCCTCATATGTCACAATGAGTTTTCCATTGTAATAATTGTCATATATCTCCTGCTTTTCAAGCCATCGCTTGTCGTAGCTTTCTACCCCCAGCATTCCTAAGTGCTCCCAATACAATTCTCTTCCTTCCGGCAGTATAATTGTAAAATCAGGTTCAATCCATTTACCGTTCTCGTACTCAAGCTTTTTTTCATACTCATAAGTAATGTCGTTTTCGGCAAGAAGGTTAGCAATAATAACCTCTGACTTACTCCTAACACGATCACCTTTCACAGTGGAATATATTCTGTTGAGCATGTGCTTTTCAACGCCAAGATATCTGCCTATTTCTTGATGAAGCTCGTTTGAAGATGTGTTGTCGGCTATTAAAAATACCAGATAATCAAGTAACCCATGTTTATATTCACGTTTTTCATCTATAGCACTTTGTATGTCATGCATTTTTGCTTCAGAAATCTCTTGTTCTATGACATCTACAATCAGCCGTCTATCTAATGGCTTAGTTGTAGTAGCCAGCCCCTTTACAACACTTTTATAAACTTTATTAACAATCGTCTTAACATCGACCTTTGATTTTTTGACAGTGGTAATCAGGTTTTTTGTTTTTGTAATATTTATAATATCTATAAGAGCTTTATCTTTTACATTTGTAATGCTCTTTAAATCAGAAAACCCTTTACACTCTATTTTTAATACCCCGCTGTTTAAATAATACGGTAAACACTGCTTTACCTCTTCATCTTCAAAATAAGGCAATGTGTGCAGCCCTTCACCCTGCTTCGCAATTTTCTTGTATGTATTTACGAGCTTTTCAGCTGATGGGAACGAACCATCAATAAAATACTTACGCTTTACATCTATATTTTTATTTGTAAACAGTAAATAGGCATTAGCAACATTTCCATCGCGTGCAGCTCTTCCGACTTCCTGATAATACTGTTCCACAGATTCTGGTATCATAAAGTGAATAACAACCCTAATATCCGGGATGTCTATCCCCATGCCAAATGCATTGGTAGCAAATATTACATTGATTTCATTGTTCTTATACCTATCAATAATTTCTTTTCTTTCCTTGGCTGTCATCTCGCCATGGAAGCAAACAGATTTGTATCCTTTTTCATTAGCTTTGTCCGCAAGCTTTTCTACACCACGTTCACTGCCAATTCTATAAACGTAAATCAATATCTTCTCATTCTTATGTATTTTGATAATATCCCAAAGCTTATCTTCTTTTTCGTTCTCATTATTAAATTGAAGCACTTTTAATGATATTTCCGAACGCATGAGAAGGTTGTCTCGAATAATATTGGACTTATCAATTTTAAACTCCCTGCAAATATCTACAACTTCCTTGGGATTTAAAGTCGCTGTTAATGCAAGGATTCTAGGTTGTTTATCTCCAGCCTCATTGTATATACAATCCAAGAAGTCTGGTATACGCTTATAAAAAGGTCTGAAGCTGGTACCCCACTGGCTAACACAGTGCACCTCATCAATCGCAAGCATAGTTATTTCATTTTTACGTTCTCTAATGCAAAATTCAAATAGTCCATCAGTTGCAATCTTTTCCGGACTTACAAAGATAAATTTAGGGTTAATCACCTTATTTGCAAAATCCTTTAAAACTTTTGCTTGCTTTGCTGAATCCATGCCGCCATGAATTGTAAGCACTTCAAAGCCTTGTTCCGCAATTTTTTCAGATTGCTCATCAATTAGTGCAATTAGTGGAGAAATTACAATTGTTATTCCACCGGAAAGTATACCCGACATCCAATATATTAAGGACTTTCCCCCACCTGTTGGCATAATGCAAAGTGTATTATCTTTTTCAACAACGTTAGATATAACGCTTTTTTGAAAATCTTTCAGAGAGAATTTACTTGCCAGGTTAGGAAAATTCCTGCTAAAAGCTTCATCTATATTAAGCATATCCAAGTCCTCCGTCTCTTATCTGCTGTTTTAAGAAGGATATTTCCTCATCATGTTGCTCTGCCACAAAAGTAAGAAAAGCATCTACGATTATGTAGCGGTATTCCGGATCAAGGTAAACATTATTTCCATCTGCTTTTTGTTTTAACATCTGGTAAATCTGATGAGCATAAAATGTGAATAATTCATATGGATAAAAATAATTCTGCTGCGTAATGCTTTTATCCACATCAATCATTAGAAATTCCGAGTCTTGCTTACAGTCAAAAGTCTTCTTATCAGATAAATACCAAAGTGCCCATATAGCATCCCTGCTCCTGTTTGGAAATAAAGCAGGATAAACCTTATAAAGCATATGACTTTTTATGCCCCCGCCTATAACTCCATAAACTGTATAGTCTTCCGTATCCAAATCGCTCACTTTTAAATCCTCATAGCAGTTAATTTGGTCATAGGTATCTTCGTCATAAAAGTTACTGTAATATTCCTCAGCAAAATAGCACAGATTACTTACAACTGTAAGCAGCTCGTTTGAATCTGAAATATTAAAATCTCTTTTATATTTTTCTAACTCTTTAGCAGAGCTAAAGAGGGTATGATGTATAATCGGGCATTCCTTTTTCAGTACTGTAGACTTGAAATATTGAGGATCATCCTCATATTCTTCAAGAGCTTCCTGGTCAAAGATTGCAATATATTTTTCTCTATCTTTTTCAAAGTTCTCTATAGCTTCTACTATGATGTTCTTAAACTTTTTAGCAACGTCAACATTCTTTTTTGATTTAACCTTTTGCACTCCTAACTTTTCAGCAACTTTTTGTATATCTTGCTCTGACACACCATAGCCAGCTTCAAGCATTATAAAGTCTTTAAAGTATTCAGGAAACCTAGCCTTAATTACCTCAAGCACTTTTTCAATATGTTTGTGTTCATAACAAACGGCTTCTACTGACCGTTCTTCTTGATGCCTATACATACATTTTCTCCCCCTTTAATTATTAATCTCGTTTCTATCCATTAACTCCCAAAATCCATTACTTGTGCAATGCTAACCATTTCATTAAGTATGGCCGATCATTATTTGTTGGCACTTCAAACCATTCAGAGCAGAGGAAATATTCTTCTCCGTATATTTTAATTGGTGCAGAATAATATCTTGCAGGGCTTTTTCCTTGAGTTAAAGCTGCTTTCTGCAGAAGCGGATATTGAATATCAAAGGTTTCTTTAGAATATTCCTTGGTTTGCATTTTCTCAACTTCTTCTTTAGAAACCTTGCCCTCTTCAAGCATTTTTCTAAGAACAGTCCTAACAATAACTCCAATTTTCATTTCCTCTAGGCCGTCTATTCCTTGTGATTCAATCACATCTAGATTAGGTGTAACTTTCCTTGTAGTAATTGACCTTTGTGATGCAGCCTGCTTTGGTCTTTTCCCTGCAAATAAATTGTACATCTGTAAACTACGCATAAATAATTCTGATGTATCAGCCACATCCCCAATTACATTTAATACTGGTTCAAATATTTTCTCAGCGAAATCATCATTTCCTATAATGCGTATTTTATAGTTTAATCCTGTATCTCTTAATACAAGATTGATGTCACCAATGCAATTCATTAAATCTTGCTCTACCGAAGGATTGATTTTCGGCGATGTAAAAATAATCGTTCCGGTGCTGAAGCCAAAGTATCCATAAATGCACATTGCTGTTCTTAAGCATTTCTTTATAACCCTTGTCACTGTTTCATCCTTTGAGCCATAATTCAAACCAGCTTCATGAAATGCAACATCAATGGCATATATATGGCTTTGATTTTCCTCATAACTGATACCTATCACATCAATTTCAGCTTGGCCAATAAGCTGATCAAGCGACTTATTTCCTTTAAAAATGTCATATCCATATTTTTGAGAAAACAACTCGCTGGAGGTTTTCATCAATTGCTCTAAATCATCTTTATTTTTTAATTCCCATTTATACGATGCTTTCCAGTTTGTTTGAACAAGCTGACATTCTTTAATGTGTTTTAGCCATGATAAAAGTAAAGATTCGCCTATTTCAATTTTCATCCCTTACCCTCATTTCCTACTTCAACAACCAACTTAATTTTTTATAACTTCTTATATAGCTGCTGCTTTGAAGCGGTTTTATCAATAGGAACAATATTTTGATGGGAGAAACCGTTATTAGTTGCCATTATAAATCCCTCTAATAATTTAATAGGAATGAATCAATAACTCTTGGTGTTACCGTCATCCCAAACGGACTTTTCACATGTTCTTGGAATGTAAAAAGTCTAATAACAAGTTCTATGTATTCTTTATCTCCAAATGGAGCAAGTGAAGCTCTAAGCTGTTTATCCGGCATTACGTAGCTTTTTGCCCCTTGAATTGCTCTACTATCAAAAATATAAAACATATTCGGCACATGAAAATGTAGATATTTTGATGCCAGCGAACGGTTATTATGACCAGAAATATCCGAAAAGACATTGGTAAGAAATAAATGCGTGTCTATAATTTCTTTTAAATTATCTATAGTGATGGTATCGTATTTCTTGAGTTCATTGATACGCATATCTAATTCTTCGCCAGCTTTCAACATCTTGGGTGCAACTACGTTAAAATAGAAATCATCTCCAGAATCTGTTTCATTAACATTTTTCCGTCTTTCTATAGCCGCCGCGTAAGATCTCCCAATAAGCCATATTTTGCCTACAATAACATCAGCTTTATTGTGATCAGGGTTTTTACGGCACATTTCGTATAGTATTTCATTACCAAAGCTCCACCCATTCCCGCAATACATTTTTGGATATCTTGAATTGTGATTTCTTTCTTTATTAACAATTTTCCACCCTCTAACCATTACTAAATCTATCTATCAAAGCAAAAATATAAGCGGTATTTCTTGATTTTCTACTGACCTCATGTCTAACTCCCGTTTCCCCATTAACCCAGCGATCATAATATGAATGAACAAATAAGAAATCTTTCTTTGATATTGCCCTTTGCATCGAAAATTCGCTGGAAGGTGTGTTGTCAATAGCCCTACCAACGTACAACCTTCCATCACGGGATGATGCTGTAAACCAAAGACCGGTTGTAGTCTGTACTTCTTCTCCCGAAGATGAAAGTCCTGAGATAACGGTATTCCATAGTGCTTCACCTTTCATTACTCTACACCTTCCTTTAATTTGATATAGTTACCGGGAAGAGCCTCGAATAATTCCGGGTAATGCCCACATCTTGCCCTAATCTGAGTATACTGTGCTTTCTTCCCATTTTTCTGTAAATACAGCCTGCGGTCATATATTTCATCAGCAAGTTTAGATGCATGCATAGTGTAATTTTCGGCCTCTGACAAAACAATCTTCATGGCTTCCTGGAGTGTATAGCTGGCAGTTTCAGTTGAGATTGTATTTGTAACGGTAGGCTGGGAGGCATCATATTTCAAAATTATATAAACAGGTTTATTATCCTTAAGCAGAACTATCTTCCCATTTTTTTCAACAACCGAAAATACATTCTCCAAATCTGTCTGTAATGTATCAAATGGAATTAAGGCATCAATTTTTATATCCATTATTATCCACCTCGCTAAAATCAGTATATTACTATTTTTTATATTTGTCCATACATTTGTATAAATATTTGTATAACTCATCTGTATAAAAATAAGCCACCAGTAGGGTATTAATCCTCAGCTGGTGGCCATAATGTATTTACATTTAAAAGATCTATCTTAACGCTGGATTTAAACTCTATGGTCATCTTGTCGTCAAATACAGTAATTCTTTCAATAAGCCGCCTTACCAACTGCTCATCATATTCCTCAACTTTGCAATCTTGCTCGCTTAAGAAGTCTGTCATTTCAGCTATTCGCTGTCTTCTTCCTTCACGCTCTGCATTCTCAACCAGTGCATTTTGCTTTAGTTCTCGCAGGCGGTAGATCTCATCAGCCACATTGTTATAATCAGCCTTTGAGTTTGCCAGCCTGAGAAGCTCGTTTTGCAGCTCATCCAATTTCCTATAATATTATCCGTGGCTTTATCATTTTCCTCATTGAGAACGGTGGCTATATTTTCTTGCAGCGTAGAAAGGAAAGTATCTTTGTTACCTAGAACTTCATTGATGGCTTTTACAACCGCTGTTTGTAGCGTTTCCTCATTTATAGTCGGGGAAGTGCAGTCCGAACCTTTCTCCTCAAGTCGACTAACACATCTCCAGACAATGGACTTATATCCTCGGTTGTTCCAATGAACCCGCCTGTAAATTTCGCCGCAACCGCCGCAATAAACGATACTGGATAGGGCGTACTTGCTGCTGTAGACACGCTTTTTGCCGCCTTTTCCGGTACGTAAATTTGCCCGTCGAATCATTTCTTCCTGAACCTGCATAAAAATTTCACGTGGGATAATGGGTTCATGGCTGTTTTCTACATAATACTGAGGAACAATACCGTTATAAACCACCCGTTTCTTTGAAAGGAAATCAACTGTGTACAGTTCTGAAGAGTAAATTCATCAATTTTTAGATGTTTTATGATAAAATGACTTATCCACATTTAGAAAATTTTTCCATCTATTTTTTCTGCTTTCAAAGTCAAAAAGAGCCGAATTTGCAAATTTCTTTTTTAAAATTGTGGATAACTTCCAGCTCTGAGGAGTAAAAATTTTTCGTGATAATTTAACTATTCCCCCCAAAAATGCGGCTAAATATGTAATAATTTAAATAATTAGAGCTTGCTGGACGAATATTTTGGCATGGCTTAGTGACAAGTCGAATACAAGCTAAAATTTGATTCGTTCAGCAAGCCCTAATTAAACTTGGCTGTTTTGAGGGGTTTTTATTTTGGTTACTAGAAAAGAAAAAAGAAATCGTGAAAAAGAAGCAAATTATTTTTTCGAGTTCCTTAAAATTCAGAAGCATTTTTTCAAAGACCTGATGAATAACCTAAAAAAGGTAGCAGACCACCGACATCAAAGCTATATCACTTATGGTCCAGAGGTCCTTTTATTTACGATGATGTTGAAAAATATGACCATTATAAAATCCATGAGAAACATGAGTGAGAGTTTTAATAAAGAAGAATGTATTAAAAATGTAGGGAAGGTGTTAGGCTTAGATTCTCTTGAAGAACTTCCACATTATGATACAATTAACGACTTTTTATCTGGCTTAGATGTAAATGAATTAGAAAAAATTAGAACGTATATGATTAAAGAATTATTGAAAAAAGGTCTCTCGAGTCTTATCGAATTGAAGGAAAGTACTGGGGTGTCATCATTGATGGAACTGGATTACACACCTTTCATGAGAAACATTGTAAACACTGCCTGAGACGGGCATATACAAATAAAGAAACAGGAGAAACGAACGTACTTTATATGCACCATGTACTTGAAGCCAAGCTTGTCGTGGGGGATATGGTCTTCAGTATTGCCTCCGAATTTATCGAAAATGAATCAGAAAATGTTTCTAAGCAAGATTGTGAATTAAAAGCCTTCGACGGGCTGGCAAAGAAAATAAAAAAAATATTTAAAAGACTACCGATTTGTATCTTGGGAGATAGTCTCTATGCATGTGAAACGGTATTTAATCTGTGCAGGGCGCACAAATGGAAATATATATGCAGATTTAAGGAAGGGAGAATTAAAAGTATCTCGACGGAGTTTAAGGCAATAAAAGAGCTGGAACAAAGTAAGGATCAGAATTCATTAGTTTGGGTGAATGATATTGCCTACAAAGACAGAACGGTCAATCTGATGGAAATTACAATGAAAACAGAGGATGGGAAATCGAAAGAGTATGTATTTATAACGGATATTAAAATCACGAAAAAGAACGTGGAACGACTCATCGCTGCAGGAAGAAGCCGCTGGAAGATTGAAAATCAAGGATTTAACGAACAAAAAAATAATCGTTACAATATAGAACATGCCAATAGCCAAAACTACACAGCCATGAAAAATCATTATTTATTAGTTCAAATAACAGATATTATTAGACAGCTGTTTGAAAAAGGTTCGTCAATCTTAAAAGCACTCAAAAAAACGGCAAAAGAAAAATCCTCAAATCTGTTGGAATCGTTTCGGACACGTATTTTAACAGACGAGGATTTCACCCATTTAAGTAAGCCAATACAAGTAAGGTTTACTTAATGGTTATATTATAGCAAAGGATGTGATGTAAAAAAAGGTTTTTTTGAAGTTATCCACAATTTTAAAAAAGAAATTTGCAAATTCGGCTCTTTTTGACTTTGAAAGCAGAAAAAATAGATGGAAAAATTTTCTAAATGTGGATAAGTCATTTTATCATAAAACATCTAAAAATTGATGAATTTACTCTTCAGAACTGGTGAAAAAACTCAATATATTGACTTCCACCCTGTTGATGGTATATAGCAGAGACTGGAACTAACATCTTAATATTAATATAACAGATTAAACGCCTTTCTCGTTTATAAGATGGCTGTTCATAAATTTCTACATATTCATATTGAGATTCATCATCTGTTCGAAATACTGCTCGACCTTTTTCACGCATTGCAACATTAAATAAGTCACTTTCATATTTCAACTCAGGGAGATCAGTAAAATATGCGAAATGAATGTTCTTTAATTTTCTTGTACTCCCTTGAAGGTTATATGGCGAAAGTATATTTCTTTACTACTAGTAATCCCTCGCTCCCCATCTTTAGAAGTATGATGAAATAACCTTAAATAGTGATCTTTTGTAATTCTAATGTTTGGAACCTCTATTTTATAAATTGGTTCAGAAATTGAAATATTGCATTCAGCTATTTGTAATTCATCCTTTGTCAAATTAGAAGAACTTTTAAAACTTAAAAATGCTCCCGTAGAATAATCTAGATTACACTTAATATTCCAAAAGGTATAAGTATCCGATTTTATTTCAACGACATTATCCAGAGTTTTAGGTCTAAAAAAACGACCATTTATTTCCAAACCATAGAGATAAAAATTTCTAAAAATATTCCATTCTGGTTTTAAAGTTGACAAAATAGCAAAATAAACTTTTCCTGCGTATTTTTCACTATAACTATTATTCTTTATCCCACATTTCGCACGTCTTAAATATAGTTCATTCTAATTTTTGAATGAACTATATTTAAATGGCTTGGTGGGATGATATCTTCTTATTTTTGAGGAATTTTCGATAAAATTCTTTTCAATTCGACATTCTTTTCATGAATTCCTCCTATTGTGTGTTATTCTCCTTTGTTTTCGACATTTTTTGACACGTATATTGATACATCATACCCGCATAATTCAATGATTTTTTTGGCTTGTGAATCAATATTATCGGGTAAGAGCCTTATTTTTTGTTGATTTTGATTTATAAGGATCACGGTAATATCTTCTAATTGCTCTAACAATGCTTGTACCTGTGGGTTGATAGAGTTTCCTTTTTCCTTTCAAGATTAGAGATAGGTTCTTTTCTTTCAGTTCTTTTCTAACTCGATATTCTAAAATTCCATAGATTAATAAAGCCATCACATACACAATACCTAAAGTATCAACCCTTTCCGGGGTTTTTAAGTAAATGGCATCAATCATTTGTGAATCTTTGATTAATCGGAAACGGGTCTCAGCAGTAGGACTGTCCTTTATAAACCCTCAAAACTTCTTGATTGGATAGTGTCTCCTCATCTAATTTATTTGTGATTAAAACAAAAGTGCTGAGCATTTTTTTCTTATTTTCGATAAAATCATGATCTTTTTCAAACGATTCCAGTTGTATTTGATAGATTTGTTCTTGTTTTGTCTGTTCGTCCTTTTTAGGTCTTCCTCTCTTTTTTCGTTTGATAGGTTGATCACTCATCTGGACGTTTAGTTTATAACAGAAATATGAAGCCTTTTGTTTTTTCTTAAAAGATTGAATTGCTTCTAGTGCGTCCTCTTTACAATGAAAGATAACTTTACTCAGTTTTTCTATCTCTTTTTTTAATTGTATTTCTTCCTTTTCGATCGCCCGATTTAGGGTTTTCTCTTTTCGTTGATCTAAATTGTTTGAGTGGACAACAAGAAACCGGTAAGGAAGGTTTTGAATTTGTCTTTCAAAAGCTTGAATTTGGTAAATAGCTGCGTCTTTTTTATTGCTAAGTGAGCCTACCCTTTCCCAGTTGTTGAGCAACCATGCCTCTTTCTTTAGTTCTGTGCTTAAACCGAATGTATCAGGTAAACGGGAAATAAACGATAAATTTTGTTGTTGAATTTCCGCTAGATTTTCCGTTGTGATTAATGCAGAATCGGCTTGATAAATGAGATTTTTCCAATCTTCATGGGAAAGGATTTTTCTCATCTTTTGAATAAATTCCACATTCCAAGATTTATCCGAAGTATTCCCATTTTCTACTTTTGCAAGGATAGGAATTCGTTCAGGTGTGACCCCCATCCCCAGAACGATTTGTTTTAAGTCAGTATATAGGTACTTACTATACCCGTACGTAATTTGCAGTCCATCTTCCTTCGGTTGCTTATATTCGCCGTAAACAGAAATTGAGGTTGTATCGTTATGCAGTATACCAATAGGAAGATTCAATTTTTTTAGTGCTTTTAATGCAAGGGTGGAATAGACTTTCCATGCTTCGGCTTCATACAAGTAATCTAATGCTCTTCCTAATGCATCATCATTTAATTGATCGGGTGAAACCGATGTATCGAAAAGCATCTCAGAATCTAGGTTTTGATAGAATTCATGAACCTTATAAAGGGGCTTGCCACTGCATAAAATGTTTAAGACAAGGGCTTATCCTTGTTCCGGGTGAGATATGACAACGGACAGAATCCCATTTGACTAAATCATTAATGGTTTTTTCGAGTTCTATTTCATCACACAGTTTAGATAAAAGTTGAGACACCCCACATGTAAGGTTAAAATTTGATCTGACATAAAAATTTCCTCGTCTTCCCCTAGTTTAGATAATCATTCAATTCTACAAAGAAGGAGAAAATTCCTTTAAAAAAATCTTAAAATGGAAAAATTTACGTGCGGAATATGCGTTTTATGATATACTGGCTTTCGTTTATAGAAGGTTTAATTCTTTGAATAGAAGCAAGGTATGCCCCACAACAATCATAAGGATGTAAGCCACTTCCACAAATACATTCGACATGTGGATCTTTAAATAGTTCACTTATCGGCTTTATACTTCCATGACACTTTTTATACTTTTTTCCACTCCCACATGGGCATAAATCATTTCTATTAATTCTTGACACAAACTATTACTCCCTTTTATGTAGAATATATCTGTAATGTATCTTGTTAACTATTAATCCTTCCTTCATCAAGGTTATCTAACAAGAATTTAAAACATATTGATTTAGTGGTGTGTTAACCTAATTAAAATTTACAGATCACAATTTCAAATCCTATTAGTAACATTCTATGTGGTTAATAGGTTAATAGGTTTATAAAACACGAATGTTGTGTATTCTTGTTTAAAAAACAGTTAAAGAAAGAGCAAATCTCCAAATTTCTTACCATTCTATTAAGCAAAAATCCTTCAAAGAATCCAGTCTTGTAACCGTGGTGTAAATCGAAATCGTTTTCACATATGTATAGTTTCAATCCGTCTCCTCCTTATTCTTTCAATGTGGATTTCAATAATAACACTTTAATGATTGAGCCACAGTTTCCTGATAGATCCTGTTTAATGGTAAGCATTCGATTTAAAAGTTAAAGAATAATACCTGTAATTGGTTTTTAAACTAACTGCATATCAAATTCATCCGAATTCCATATGTATCAAGCAAATAAGATTGAGTAGAAACTAAAATTCTATCCATATCCCCAGTTATCTTTTTACTATCCACTCCCGGTTGAACAATATTTATTTCTAATTTAGAACCATACACTCTTAGTTTGTTCTCTATTTCTTTTAGTTTATCAAGATCCCCTAATTCAAATCGTGATACAGTACTTTTTTCCATCCTTTGAATTTCTCTTTTACGCATTCTTTTCACAATTTCTTTAGTATTTTGTTTCCAAATAACTGACTTTTCTGCTTGACCACAGACTTCATATAAATCACTAACTCTCGAACCGGGTGAATCTCCGTGAGAATACTTGCAATGATAAAATTCAAAAATAATATCGTTTTCACTTTCCTTTATAGCAATTATATCGGCAATCTCCCCCGCATCATCATCATCAAAAACAATACAGGAGTCACCAGTATCTAGTAATTTTTTTATGACATTATATTGTATGGAATCAGAAAATTTTTCGATTGTCTGTGATTCTTTTTTAATGTTTACCCCCATTGATTTCCAATCCCAAGAAAAAACTTGATTTGACGGAAAACTCTTGTCCTCATGGCTATCTTTTAATGTTACATATAAATTTCCTTCAAGAGTTGACTGGTCTACAAATTTAATTATTGGCGGATATTCTTGAAAGAAATCAGCAAGAAGAGTTTTTTCTTGCTCTTAACAATTCTTGTCTTATTTTTGGAAACTGATTTAATTCGGAAAGAATTATCCGATATTGATAATTCAAAGTTCTCTTTAAAACCTTCATTTCCAACATAGAATTGTAATACATCCTTTTTTGATTGTATTTCTGGCAATTTAATATCAACTTCGTATATAGGTATTTTAATTCCATCTCGTTCTAAAAATAAATTATCATCAGTAAAAAAATCTAACTCCAATGGCCAATCAATTCTATAGGGAATTTCATTTGGAAGTTCCTTGATGACTTTAGGAACTAATACTCCCTCTAGTATTTTTTGAGGATCAATAGTAGGATCTAAAACTTTGTCTATTATCTCATTGCACCAATTCATCCAATAATCTATACTTTCAACCCATTTCGCCCAAATAGTCCCTTTATGGGAACAACCAATGCTAACCTTTCCTTTGCCATTGTATCCGACTCCAAAAAGATTAGACTTATAACTATTACTTTTTGAGGCCTCAGATAAACCTTGTGCTATATCTACGCCAGCAAACATTTTGTATCTTATTGGGCCATTAATGGCAGAGTTTAAACCAACCGTCGCAAGCATAAGACGATTAATACCATATAGACATCTAAATATATTTTCTCCAGTTATTCTGTTACTCTCCCCGAAAATAGCTTCAACAAGCTTATTCGCTAAAGATTTATCTGTGGCATTAACAAAAGCAACATTTTTGTCTTGATTCCAGTAAATTACATATAATTCCCAACTAAGGTTTGAAATATTATGTTGAGTAGTCCATCCAACATTACTTTCTTTCGGTTCAATAATGACTAAAACTTTCTCTTCATCGTTAATATAGTACTTGCATATATTTTCATCGAGAACTGTAGTCCACTTTTCCCATGCCCATGATTTTGTTTTTACTATATATGCATACATACTAACTTTTGGAATAATTTGTTTTATACCAATTTTGTCGATACCGTTCCCTTTAAACCTTTCCTCTAAATCTTGTAAAGCTATTTCACGATTGATAAGCCCTTCTGATTTGATTGATAGTAATTGATTCCAATCTGAATCTCTATTATATAAATCTCTTATAGCTTCTTGCACTTCTTCATTTGCAATATTTGCTACAATTTTTGCATCTCCTAAACCTTTTTTTGTTCTGGCAAATCTCCCAATAAATTGAAGAGTTATAGGAAGGGATTTGTATTTATCATGGATTGCCGCTATTTTTAAGTTTGGTATATCAATGCCTTCTCCAAACATATTTACACAAACTACAATTCTAGATTCTAAGTTTTTCAAAGCTTGAATCCCTTTTCTCTTTTCACTATCACTAAGACCACTAATTAACAAAACTGGTTTAAACTTTTTATATTTCTTATTATATATAGAATCGTATAATTCCTTTGCACGATTTTTTGTACTAGCCCTAACCAATAATATATGATCGTATCCAGCATCAATGTCCTCTTCCAATAGCTTAACTGCTTCCCTCGCTATCATTTCATCACTTTTCTTATCATTAAATTCTTCTAATGGATAAAACATTATTGGTTGAAAATATCCTTGTTCTTGAGCCTTTGATAGAGGAAAATTATATATAATTTTTCCATCCATCTTTTTTTCGTCATTTCTGAAAGGAGTTGCCGTAAATTGAAGAATTCTATTATTAACAAAAAAACTTTTGAATTTACTCCATGTTTTTGCACTAATATGATGTGCTTCATCAACTATTAAAGTATCAAATTCTTGTGCAAGGTATTTCTTATATTCATCTGGGAATAAATTCGCTAATTGCATAGTTGTAACAATAATATTAGCTGGATCAACAAATTCCCTAAATTCCTCAAAATTATCAAATTGACTTGCTAACAGCGCAACATTGGGCGGCAGAACATATTTGTCATCAAGAATACCAATTTGGTAAAGAACCCCAAATGTTTTTGCTTTATCAAAAATTTGTTGCCTAAGTAGATTAGAAGGAACCACAATTAAAGTCTTTAAACACTTTTCGGCAACAATTGTAGCTAACATTGTTTCTGTTTTTCCAGTTCCAGTAGGCATAACAATAGTAGCTGCTTCTCTACTAACTGTCCAAAATGAGCGAATTGCACAAATTGCTCCAAATTGAGGTGGTCTCAGTCCTATTTGATTATTACCGTCAGCAAGAACTTCTTTAAAACTATTATTCCAAGTAGTGACCACATCTTGGGGTTTAAGAACTTTATTTTCATTATTAATATTACAGAAAAGAATATTATTTCCTTTTTTAATTGGTTTTGTTTTCATCTTATCCCTCCCACCTTATAGAACTACTCATAATATAGGGCTTGCTGAACGAATCAAATTTGGTCAGATACAAGCCAAATTCCGATTATCAAAATATAAAATAGTGTTGTGTAAAAATCTCAAAAAAAGAACCCTGAGCTTGCGCTCCAGATTCAGTATGAGGAATTGAAGGGCTACTACTGTTTCGCTGGTCTCCTGAAGGCGTGCTCGAATAAGGCCCAGCCCATACTTGCGCTTGCCTTCGCCAAATTTGCCTTCAACGGCATTACGTTCAGAGGCATCCTGCCTTGCGACGCGTTCCAAGGTTTTGTCTTCCGTTCTGGATGGGCGTCCTAACCTTGGCCCACTCAGACGAATGCCAAGAGATTTGCAGTATGCCAGATTATTACGGTTTCGGTAAATTTTATCTGCCAAGATCGCTTCCGGATAAAATCCGAACCGGTTGTAGTAGTTTTCAACAGATTCCTTGAGAGTGGTCCCTTCATTGTAATTTTCCCAGTCGAGGTGCTCAATCAAGGCATAACCATCTACGACACTGATGGCGACTTTTGAACCGAACTCCACGTTCGCTTTTGCCTTGCCGCGCACAATTGGACGGACATGTGGCTGGGAAATGCTTACAATCCGGTGGTCAACCCGGTGTGTTTTCTTTTTGTACATTTCTGCCTGTTGGCGGTAAAGTTCATGAATCACGAGAAGTTGCCTGTATTCATCTTTGCTTAAAAGAGACAGAGAGCTTTGGGAAACAAGATTTTTAATGATCTCCAGATCTCGTTTCACATATCCGAGCTGTTTGCCTACAGCTTTCCGGATTTTCCGGGCGCCAGCTTTACGTTGCTTAGCGACAGAAAGATAGTCCTTGCGGGCTCTTTTTCTGTAGGTCCGTGGCTTACGTAATTTCCCTTTGTGTGGTTCATGCAGGACATCAATGATATGTTCCAATTTCTCACGGGCTTCGTTCAACAACCCGAGGTCTGTAGGGTAAGCAATATCAGCCGGTGCACAGGTTGCGTCCAAAATGAGCTTTCCTCTGTTCTTCGTTTTGGGAGAAGCCGATTCAGTTGAATGCTTTTCTGAATCGGAACCGGAAGGCTGAAGATCGCCACGATCATGATCATGATCATTACGATCTTCATCATCATGATCGTCATCGTCGTGATCCTGATCATCATTGTTGTCGTTTTCCTTAGATGCTTCTTCCAATTGGCGTTTTTGTTCTTCCAGAACGATCCATTCATTCAGTTCGTTGATGATATTTGCGCCCAAACGTTTTCTAAAACGAGTCATCAGAGAATGGTCGAATGGGGCTTTTTCCTGGAATTCAGGCAAGCCGATAAAATACTGAAGATACGGGTTTTCTGTGATCTGTTCGACTGTTTCCCGGTCAGACAGCCCAAGCCGTTCTTTGATATAAAGAGCCCCAAGAGCGATTCTGACAGAATAAGCCTTTTCGCCTTTGAATTTCTTCTTGAAGGACTTGGCATACTTTTCTTCGGCCATCCACCAAGGAATCATTTCAGCAAGACGGACCCAGCGATTTTCTTTATTTCATTTCCCACCGAATGGTAGAAAAAAATCATCTACAAAAGTTAATTGATGTTCGGTCTTTTTGTACATCGTAACAGCCTCCAAGTGCAAGGTTTTTTACGTGTTTCCTTTGAAATCCTTACACTTTATATTCGACAAAAGTAGCCAAAATCCTTGTCAAATCTGGAATTTTTGCTTATTCAGCAAGCCCTATAATAATTCTGGTAAGTAATCTCTCCATCCTTTTCATAAAAATGTCTTTTACCAAAGTTGTTATTTTGTTGAGAATATAAGGCTTGTAGATTTTGAACTAACTGATTAAATCGTAAATCCGGTTGTTGTTCCCATATTTTGAACAACAGAGTTAATATCCTTGGAATCCTCTTCGGATCTCTCACTTTCATATCCCTCCAATACAAAAAAATATCTGCTTACTTTACCGAATAATTTATCTTATCACTGCTTACTTTACCGAGTAATTCACCGGTTAGCTTATTGAGTAAAATTCAAGAACTGGTTAAACCCTTTGATATCAAGGGATTCTTGATAATAACATTCGGTAAAGCAAGCATCGAAGGATACTTCGATGAGTACTTTACCGAAACACTAATTAACGAACTGCTTATTTTACCGAATTAGAGAGTGCTTTCATTTTCTTGAATATCTTGCTTCTAATCCGGCAATTGTCATATTTTCATTCACATCATTATGTGGTATTAATAAATAAACCCATTCTTTACCACCATTTTGCATTTCATGTTTGGTTGCATACTTACACCATTCAATCGCTGCATGTTTTTTTGCCTCTACTTCTTTATCGCTATCAATTTTATTAGCTGCTTTCAATTCTACCAGATATTTTTTATCTTCCGTTTCTACTATAAAATCTGGATTGTATGATTGTTTTTGATTATAATAAATTTTTAATTGATTTAAAGCTGGTTTAAACCAAACCTTCACCTTTGGATCCTGCTCACAAATAACGGCAAATCGGCGCTCATTTTCTGCATCAAATTTTTGAATTGAATATAGACAGCGACTAAACCCACCAAAGCTCATTCCCTTTATTGCTGAAGGATTTTTCACAGGTATTCGGAAATCTCTAACCTCTTCATCAATATCCACAGAGAAGGTATTTGTTTTAAGTACTTCGAAATCACTTCTCACATGAACATCATACTCGACTTTTGATTCCACATAATGCTCTAACATTTGTGAATGTATGCTATTTGCTAATAGTTGTTGATTATATAACAAAACATTTCTCACATCATTGTCATCTTTTAAGTACGATCTTAGATGATCAATTAACTGACCTACTAATTTATAAAGCAAATCAGCATGCTCTTCGTATGATATATCATCAAAATCAATTAATCTAGAAATAATATAGTTCTCTAATGGTTCATGTTCATTAATCTCCACTTTGAAATGCAGCGTATCTCTTTGCCTAGTTCTAAGTTCTTGCAATAGAATATCTTGCGTAACTGGTTGTAAATTAATATTTGCGACATCTAAATCAAAATCTTTAAAACCCCAAGTAATTTGGTTTTTCGGTTGAAGAATGATTTTTGGAATGTCTATTGTTTTCTCAACAATGTATTCAGTAACAGTGCCAACAATTTCTTCAACTATATTTGATTGATCTTCAAAAACAAATTCTATCTGACCTACAGGGTATGTAGATTTTACCTCTTTAATAATTTTTTGTTTTATTTCCGGTTTTGTTAAATGTGTATTAGATGGAATTTCAGTTAACTTTTGAATTGTCCTAAGTGTTGTTTCTGCAATATTTCTTTTTATTTCTACTCTTTTCTTAGCACTATCATCTTCTTTATTTAAGTCATCTCCGGCGATCTTTTGAATAATACTTTGTTTTACATTAGATTCAACAGAAACAACCTTCTTTTGTGATTTTGCAACATCTTTGCCAATGTAAACACCTTTGCGAATGATAGAATTCGGATTGTTGGCTTCATCAATAATTTCTTGGAATCGATCGTGAGCGATAATTGTCAATCTATCAACCGCTTTAACACCCGTTCGTTTTCCATATGGCAAACGAAGTCCACGGCCAATAGATTGTTCAACCAAAGTTTTTGAATTAGCAGCTCTTAATGGGATTATTGTATATAAGTTTGTAACATCCCAGCCCTCTTTTAATTTGTTAACATGGATTACAATTTCAGTATTTGAGTTCGGATCCTCTAATGCAAGCAGTTCTTGAATCGTTTCGTCTTTTTCTTCACCTGATTGTTTTGAGTGAACAGTAATTACTTTATCTTTATATTTTCCATCAAAGAAATCATCACTTTTAATGATATTCAATAATTTTTCAGCATGTTCTGTATCTTGAGCAACGATTAGAATGAATGGTTTTACAATGGGCTGATTATTCTCCCTTGCATATACTTCAAGTTCAACTTTTGTTTCTTCATGTACCAATATACCGTCATTAAGTTTAATGAGTTCTAATGAATCCTCATCAGAATAATTAGATGGATCAAAGTTTTCACGAGTAGCAACAGTTGGCTCTTTAACATAACCCTTTTCCATTGCCATATATAATGGAAAACTATAAATCACATTTTTAAATGGAATGGATCTCTGCCCTTTTTCAACTTGTGGTGTTGCCGTTAGTTCTAACCCTAAAACTGGATTCAATTCATTTAATACTCTAACTCCTGCTGAAGCCCGATAACGATGTGATTCATCCATTAATAAGACTAAATCAGGTAATGAAGATAAATATTCAAAATAACTTTCTCCAATATACTCACTTAGTCTTTTAATTCGAGGAGAATTTCCACCTCTTACCTCTGTATTAATTTTTGAGATGTTAAAAATATTAATCTTTACACTATCTGGGTCAAGCAGCCACATTGCACTTTCTTCATAGTTTTCACCTGTAATGATTAATGGTTCTTTTGTAGCAAATTGCGAAATCCCTTTGAAAACATATTTTTTAGTATTCGGTGTGAAATCCTGAATTAATTTTTCATATATTGTCAAGTTTGGTGCTAAAATAAAATAGTTTTTTATTCCTTTTGCCATATATAGATACGATAAAAACGCTCCCATAAGTCTAGTCTTTCCAACACCAGTAGCAAGGGCAAAACAAATCGATGGAAACTCCCTTTCAAAGTCCTCAACACTTGGAAAAAGATTTTTAATAATGTTAAGCTTCCGCTGAACTTGTTCAGTGGATGTATTTTTTTCTAGGGAGATGTTATCTACTACTTCCGCTAATATTTCCAAAGATTCCCTTTGTGGGTCTCGCAGGCTAAGACGACTTGAGATTTGCTTAACAAAACGATTCATTCTACATCCCCCTCATCAAATAATTCTATCTGCTCAGGCTCTTTTTCCATCATAGGTAGGTTTTCAACATTTAAGCTATAATCGTCTCTTCCAAACTCGCATTTTTCCAACACAGATTGAGGTATTTTTTTAAATGTGATATTCGGAAAATCATCTTGGTTTACATTAAATGCTTTACAGCAGACCAATAATGTTTCATCTTCCTTCATTTGGTCAGCAATATCATCCGCTAACTGTTGATTAACAAATTGTGTAGTAACAAAGATAAAATCATTTTCAGTTGATTGGCCATGTTTCCAATATAAATTTTTATCAGGATTATATTTAAATCCTTCAAGCTTACACATAGCTTCTGCTAACATTTCGGCATTATATTGTTTACTAATAACCCAATTACCATATTTATCTTTTTCCAGAAGACTTGGAGCCAATTTATAGAATCTAAATCCTCCGCCACCATGCCAATCAACTATTTTACTAATACCACTTTCATCAACACCATCAATAACTTTTTTCATTCTTGGTATTATATGTGTAAAGCAATGGTTTTTTAATTCAATCATTATCCATCTGCGCCCCATTTTATGTGCAACAGCACCTGTAGTTCCTGAACCAGCAAATGAATCTAATACCCAATCTCCTTTTTCTGTAACTAAACCAATTAAGGTCATAATTAATTTTTCTGGTTTTGGGTAATCAAAAGCCCTTTTACTACCAAAAATAGATTCCATTTCTTTTTTTGCATCATTATTAGTTCCATGTTCGTCTAAAATAGAACGTAATACCTTTCCTTCTTTAGGCATATAAACCTTGTGATGCGCAGTCCAACCATTCCTTCCCTTAACTACCCTTATATTACCTTCACGTAATTCTTTATAAAATGTTTCTTCGGATTTTTGAGAATAAATCTTTAATTCAGTTCCATCTTCACATTTATATTTAATAATTATTGGATTTTGTAACCCCGGTCTTGACAATGTGTCCCAATAATATCTTCCATTAGCATCAACTTCTTTATATCTTTTTAAATATTTTTCATCATAACTAATTCTCCATTTATTCACCTGTTTTTCTTTATCCTTTGCATAAACCAGTATATACTCATGATCTAAAGCAATATATCTGGAATCGTTCCCTCCTCCTTTCCTTTTTTTCCAAATTAAATCTCCTATAAAATTGCTTCTTCCGAAAATACTATCCATTAATATTTTCAAATAAGCATGCTCGTTTTCATCAATATTGACAAAAATAACACCATCATCTGATAGTAAACGGTAAAGGATTTCTAACCTTGCTTGCATTAACGAAAGCCAAATACTATGCTCTATTCCATCATCGTAATGTTCAAATGCATTACCCGTATTATATGGGGGGTCAATATAAATACATTTAATTTTATTTGTAAACTCCTCCTCTAGTGCCTTCAGTGCAAGGAGATTATCCCCATAAATTAATCTATTATCAAACAAATCTTCTTCAGTATATTTTTTATCTGCATGATAGGAATACTCGGAATCCTCAAGTAAAATTCTGGGTTCCAAGTTTATTTTTTTTTCTTTACCAATCCATGTTAATTCAAGTCGAGTTTTATTCAAACCCCACACCTCTTTCTAATAAATTCTCCATTTCAGCCCAAACAAATGTTTATTCGTAACTTTTTGCTGGAGTTTAGCTTCAATTCCTTCAAATAATAAATCTTTTTGTTCATCTATTTTATCCTGCTGATCATATAAATTTCTTCTCATATCATTTCGTTTCTTTTCAAGTTCTTTAATTTTTTTATTCATTCCTAGTTTTTCTTGTAAATTTCGAATTGATTTTGATTCCTTTTTTAGATAATCAATTTCTACAGAAAGTTCATCAATTTCCGCTTCAAGTTTTAATTTTAAATCTTTAGCCCATCTATCTAATTTTTCTAATTCTGAATCCATATATTCTGCAGTTCGTTCCATTATACTGTTTAATACCGCTTCTACCTGACATTCTTTAATATATTGAAGTGTATTATTTATAGAATTAGGTATTTCAATTTCTTCATGTTCAATCGCTGGTAATAAAAATAATTTCTCACAAATATCTTGGTCAATCTGGTTACCACTATTATCTACAGCTGAAAATATTAGATACTGTTCAGTTTCGACAGACTCTACATTAAGCAAATCTAAATAAAGCCAGCCGTCAGTGCCAACTAACGATTCAATAACACTAATCTTACCTTGATAATCACAGTATCTAAAGGTAACCTCTTTTGGTATTAACACCCTACCCTTGGCTTGTTTAACCCATTTTTCAGCTAAAGGGTGGGATAACCGATAGTGAACAACATTATTAGTACTTTCTTCCTTTTTTATTTGGGACATCAATTGATACTTTTTCTTATCTATAATAAAGGTTAATGAATTATCATCAAATACCGCTTCTCTTTGACCCTCAATTTTTGAAAGATTCCATAAAAATATCTCTAACTTATTCAACTGTATAGTTGTCTGTTCAAAATTATCTCTTAACTTTTCCCTTACTTCGTCATCAAAGTTTTCCATTAAACTTATACGTGTGTCTTGCATTTTAATTCGTATTTGTTCGTCCAATTCTTCTTGTAACCTGTTAAATGCATCATCAATCTCTTCTGCAGTTCTACAGTTCTGATAAATTTCTTGTATCCGTTTTTCAAAGTCAACTCCGGACTCCAACGAACCCAAAATTTCATCAGATGAACCAAATAATCCTTCGAACAGCTTGAACTTTTCTGAAAGTAAATCATAAACTCTTTGGTCTGCAGCATTCTTTTGATTCAAAAAATTTATCACAACTACATCATATTTTTGTCCATAACGATGACATCTTCCAATTCTTTGTTCTATCCTTTGAGGATTCCATGGTAAATCATAATTTACTACTAAACTACAAAATTGAAGGTTTATTCCTTCCGAAGCAGATTCAGTTGCAACCATGATATCAGCATGCTCACGAAAATATTCAACTAACGCTGCCCTCATATCAGCAGTTTTTGATCCCGTAATTTTACCATCATATTGGTGTTTCTCTATCCACCATTCATAGATTCTTTTTGCATCTGAATCTGAATTTTGACCGTTAAACATAACAACGTTATACCCTTTTTCTGTTAGCATCTCTTTTAAATATCTTTGTGTTCTTCGTGACTCTGTAAATATAACTGCTTTTTCATTAGCTCCTAATTCTCTCATTTTATTAAAGCCTTCATCTAATGCAAGGAGTAATGCGCCTCCTTTGGAATTTTTTGTAATAGACCTTGCTAATTCATAATAGGATTCTAACTCTCTTTTCTCTGATAATATTAAATTAATTATCTCTTCTTCCGTTAGTTCATCTATTTCAATTTCTTCTTCGTTCCATTCTTCAATGGTATCATCAAGTTCGTCAATATCTTGATAAATTATTTCTTCGTTATTTAATCGATTATCTTGTATTTTCCCAATTAAAAGTTCATCCAAACTTTTTATTAACGATTGAAGTGTATCAGTTAGTGCAAAAGTTGAAGAAGCCAAAATTTTCCGAATAACTAATGTCATTAAAGAACGCTGACTTTTTGGTAAAGCAAATAACAAATCTCTTTGTAAATATGATGATACTTTTTCATATAATTCCCATTCTTCATTTGTCGGCATAAACTTTTGTGTGATTGGAATACGTTGAGTGTATTTTACATATTCTGTAACCTGACGTCTTAAAGTTCGATGTGTAACGGGACTTATACGTTGCTTTAAATCAATAAAATCAGCTTGTGACAACTCTTTCGTTCCTCTGGAAAACTGTTTTCTAAAAGAGATCTCATCCCCAAAAATATGTGGATCAATAAAACTGATTAATCCGTAAAGTTCCATTAAGGAGTTTTGTAATGGAGTAGCTGTTAATAATAATTTTGGAAAACCTCCTGTTGCAGAACGTAATGCACGAGCAATTTTATTAGATTTTTTATAAACATTTCTTAAACGGTGTGCCTCATCAAAAATTATTAAATCCCAATTAACTCTTCTTAATTCAATTGCTTTATTTTTCGCAAAATATAAAGACGTTATAACTACCATATCTTGTTGATAAAAAGGATTCATTATTCCAGCAGCTTGCATCTCTTTAAAATTTTTATTTTCTAAAATAATAGATGGTATGTAAAATTTTTCCAATAATTCTTGACTCCATTGTTTACGTAAAGGAGGCGGTACTATAATTAAAATATTTCTTTTCCTTTCAGCCCACAATTGACTAACAATTAGTCCTGCCTCAATAGTTTTTCCTAATCCAACCTCATCTGCCAATAATGCGCCTCTTTCAAGTGGTGCGCGAAAAGCAAATAATGCTGCTTCAACTTGATGGGGATTTAAATCCACCGTTGCATTTATTAACGATTGGTTGAGTCGTCCAATTGAAGAAGAAGAGTTTTGTTTAGTTAATTCATATGCATAGTATTGGCTATGATAATATGTACTCATTTAACCTCCCCCATTTCAAATATCCTGTACAAATATACTTTCCGTTGATATCATTAGTTCTATTTTACCATATTACAAAGATGTCTATCTATTTCACCTAATAATTACGTATGTGTCAAGTTTTTCTCGATAAGAGCTTTTTGCGATGTTAACAATTTTTCTTTCAATGCAAATAGAACACCACCAGAAATATAATATTGTCAGATAAATATATGCCCATTTTCACTATAAAGTCAATTTTACACGCTTAAAAAATGTACTGTTATCAGATAATTGTTGAAAAAATATAGAAATGTATCTAAAAAAAGGCGCACGAATCCAATGATCCACAAGCGCTTTTTTTGAAATTGATTTCCTTTATGTGGATAAGTTAAGAAACGAGGCTTCTCATTTTTTCAGCCTGGTTCTCTTTGATCCGGCCTAAGGCCATGGCTAACATGACACAGAGTGCCAGTCCACAACGCAGCTTCATTTTAGCCATTCCCCGAATTGTATGAAGTTCAAAGCCGAAAGAAGTATCAAGCCGGCTGTTCACGCGCTCTACAGCTGTACGTCTGTTGTATTCTTTTTTCCACTTATAGCTCGATCGATCAATGGGTGTAAAAATACGCCTGTCTTCAGATAATGAGATACGGAGCCCTTGTGCCACGGGGCATTGAGCCTTGCCTTCACATGTCACTCCCATTTGTTTCGCCGGGCAAAGTTTTTTTAGTTTCTGGCGGTCTTTCTCAAATCCCCCGTTGCACATTTCCCGTTGTTTACCTGTTTCAGGGCATACGCAGGATACGGTTCCTTTGTAGTTATAAACGACGTTTTCCTTTCCCGGGAGTAATCGTGTTTTGTCGGGGTCTTTCCACATATTGCGAATATCAATGATGGGCTTAATCTTATACGTATCCCAGAGTTTCGTAATCAGCTTCGTGTCATCATAACCCCGGTCTCCCGCCATCGTTTCCGCTGTTTTCAGAAGCTTTGGCTGCTTTTCTTCCATTTGCTCTAAGAGTTTATGCCCTTCCGTAATGTCTGACTCAGACGCTTTTGTAACCTTGAATGTTACCGGTAACTCGTAGGTTGCATCCACCACCAGATGCAGTTTGTAGCCAAACCATTTCACAACTTTTTGCCATGGGTTGCCTTCTTTTGTCACACCACTGTAAACCTTCTGGCTATGATTTGCATCCAGATCCCGGCGACCATCCTCGGTTTCATGCTTGTTCGGATGTTTAGAAAACGATGAGATCGCCTTGCTGTCGATTGCCAAGCGTTTACCAAAATCCGGCAACCGTTCCAGGAGCTGTTCTACCAAAGTCTCAAACATTTTATCCATCATTTCTTCGTCACGGATTAGGGATTTTAGAAAGCGCGTATAGGCATATGAAGTTGGAACCTGCCCTTCAAAGCCACACATCTCCCTTAATTGGCCATTACGGGAGAGTTCACGGCGTAATTTCTCAATGCTTTCATGTTGAAATACAATGCCTGCCAAGATAGAATTCCACATGGCACGAACGGGGTAGTCATTACGGCCCTTCCCCCTTTTCTTTTCAAGGCTTTGCATGAACGCTTCATCAGGCATGTAGTCCAGTACAAGGCGAAGACGGTCTAAATCTCCAAGAATCTCAATTTCTTTCCATGTAAACAGACTCATTTGTGGTATAATAGCCATACAGGTGAACCTCCCAGTGTTAACTCCCAGTGTTAAGATGTTAGTCCTAAAACTATTTTAACCTACTGGGGAAACGGGTTCACCTGTTTTTGTTTCAGTGGGGTGGAATTTTTGTCCACTCCTTATTTTTTTATCATTTTTGCTTGTTTCCCCCTCTTTTTAGGGGGAAAATTTTTTTATCCTTTTTTCAAACCCTTGGGCTACAAGGAGTCTGTAACATCGCAATTACCTCGATAAGGTTTAAATATCGGGATTCCAAGACACTCTTTTTGTACACTTTCGTATAGATTGATAACGGGGGTGTTGATGCGCGCGAAATTCACTCGCTTTCCGCGGGCGGCCGGCGATCCTCCTCGCTCGTACCTCGCTGCGGGGTCTCTCCTGGCCCGCTTTTCCCGCAGGAGTCTCGTAAATTTCGCGTGCATCAACGATCAGTCCCCCACATACCAGGCTTAAAACGAAAGCTCTAATATTTTGCTTAAATGCCCCATTGCCGATGAACGGCTTGAATGCAGGGAAACTGATCCGTGCTTTACGCCGATTGACGGGCGTACAGGCTGCTTGAATCGTTGAGACATCCTGATGGATTGTTGCAAGCTCCGTTGCTTTCTCGCGCTTCTTGAACGGTGTTTCAGATAGGTTTCCTGCAATGTCCCGTTAAGCATGCCCTGTTTCACCTTTACCATGGCTTCGGCGCCAGCTTTACTCCAATGCATCCCCCTTTTCTTCATTCTGAATGAGATATGCCTTTGATTTGATTCCATTGCCCCCAGGCCTCTCGCACCTTCCGGTACGTTCTCTACCTTGTCCCTCCAGTCAAAAATGCGGTCCCAGTTTTTTAGGATGTACGAACGAAACTCCTTGACTTTCTTAAGGCTCTTTTCATCCGTCAATGTGCTTTCATGCGTATCCAAATACAATGTGAATTGGTCTAGGTCATGCGTTCTAATCGCTTTTCTAATTTGCTCTTTGATCTCGCTCTTTCCGCCCCCGAATGTCCTTACGATGGCTTGTGCAACATGGTAGGTATCCAGCTGGTTGAGCACCGGAAATTCCGACTGTGAGAATGCTGTTTGAAACCGTTCAGCTGTATACCCTGCACCTCCATCGCTGTTTGTAATGACATGCGCTTTTTCAAGAGAGTAGGTGTTGGCAGCTTTGGCTTGCACTTCATCCCAAAATGTCTGGATTGCTTCCGTCGTCATGATAACTGTTGGCTGACGCAGGGAGACCCTTTTGCCATTGGCTTCCCATCCCTCATAGAGAATGGCGTGGTGGACTTCCGTACTCTGTTTCTTTTTCAGTCCCCGGACAAATACACCATCTGCCTCGGAAAACAGATAGTCTACCTTCTTCCCACCAGGCAGTGAGGCAGCTACTTCCAGCTCTTCTACAAGTGCCCTGTCAGCTTCTGCCTGTGTTTTTCCTACGCGTTTCACCATTTTCCCTACAGTTGTGTGACTAAGGCTCACTGCTGTCCATTCTTTTAAAACATCAGCTACCTTCCGATAGGTGTTCTCGCTTGCCAGCTCTGCCACCTTCAATTCCACTAACGGGCTGTATCTCTGATGTGGTACCAGCCCCAAGCATTCATCCAGAGGGTAATGCGAACCCCCTCTCTTGTCATGCATGAATGAGCGTTTAAAATTCACACTTCCAAATAGAAACTGAACGCTCCTGTAATCACTCCGGCAGTACTGCCAGCCTTCCGCCTGTTTCTTCAGTCTAATCGTTTGATCTAACTTCTCAAATACGTCCCCAACCCATTGTGTAAAAACTTTTTGCATCAGAATTTTAACCTGTTCTTCAAATTCAATAAGACTCTTTGTATCCTTTAATAATCCAGCAATTATTGATATAATATCCATGGGAAGACCTCTCTCTAGATGTTCATTTCATGGTGTACATTTAGATGATAGAGTGTCTTCCTATTTTTTCCACTCATCTGCCCCTGCGAGTAAAATTTTACACATACTCATCTCCCACCTACTCATTGGTGCGATTCGCACCTTCACATTCCTTGAGGATGGGAGACTTCTTTCGGAAAGCCGTTAAATTGACCTTTTTCTTTTAAATATCGATAGGTATATTGCAGCTCGTCCCTTGGCATTATGCCTTCTTTTACTGCCGTTTCGTATTCTCGCAGCCAATAATCTTTCTGATCGTAATTTTCAAGCATATTGAGCAAGATAAATAATGAGACTTCTTTAAACCGTTGCTGGATATTACTTTTAAAATAACTGATGGCTGCCTCATATTCGCATAATGCTATCTTCAGCCTAAAAACAGTTTCAACAAGATCATTTATTTTTCGCTCGCGGCTATTTTCGTGATTATCCCATGTTTCCTTTGCAGGCGCTATCGTTCGCTGTTTCAGTCCTATTAGTAACTGATGACATTGTTCAATAGCTATTTCTTTCGCATCTGCGGTTCTCAGATTCGCAATGAATACATTGATTAGATCTGACCGCAGCGTGTCCATGTCCAGATAACAATTAATCACTTGTTTCATAGCAAAACTTATTGACTCTCTATTAATTCCGGTACTAAATTTTCTTTTTAGGAGAATATCGAATAATTCAACTTGCGCAATACCAACAGATCTAAAGGGATTTTCTGTGTTAAAGATCAAATAGCCACATCCATAACACAACATTTCATACAGTTCTTCCAGTAGATCTGTAGCTCGTTTTCCCTCCTTTCCTGCAACGGGTACCTGTTGCAAATGCTTTATGTATGATCTTACCTTGAATCGCCACTTGGAACGATACTTTTTGCTGACATAGTGATTAGGGATGACATAATTTTGCTTATAAGCATTTTGGAGCAACTGCTCAATTTCACGTTCCAAATCATTGACGTTAACATCCTTAACTTTTTTTCTTTTCATCTTTTCGGCTTCTTTGTACCGCTGAAAATCTTCCAACATCATGTCAACTGTTTTTTCATCACGCACTTTTTTCGGAATTGACTTATACAATTCGACAATAATCTTACTTAAATCGTCCTTACTGTATTTTTCAATAAGCTTTCTTAGTTCAGTGACACGCATTAACATCACTCCTTTGTTTAAGGCTTAGTTACCTTAATTTAGAATGAGTTGGGACACGCATTCGATATGGCTTGATTGGTAATCGCAGATATATTGATGTAGCAGTGTTTGCCTTATCGTACTAAATTTATATTATTAACTCTTCCATGTTTCTAATAACTTTTCGAAACTTAAATTTTTCCATTCCTCTTTCCATAATTCAAAATATTTTATGTCGTTAGATGAAGGCTCTAATTCACATGAATCAATTTTAACAATTGATGGCATTATAACAGAATCACCGATTAATATTGCTTCTCCAGATTTTAATGAAGGCAGTGAATCAGTAATACCTGACAAAGAATCTGGTAAAAGCCTTTTAACAAAGTTTTGATCATCAGGATTTGTTAAACGCATTGCTACAAAATTATTACATTGCGAAAAGATAGTTTCAGATATTTCTGATGGTCTTTGACTGATAACTGCCAGTGTTACACCGTATTTTCTTCCTTCTTTTGCTATTCTTTCTATCGATAAAGTTGAACTCCTATATTTAACTAAATTACTTCTAGGTGCATACTTATGAGCCTCTTCATAAACTAAGATTAAAGGAGTATCATTAGTACCCTTAACTTTTTTTATATAATATCCAAACTCAAAAAGTAATCTTGATATTAATGAAACAGTTATACTTAGAACCTCGAATGGTACACCACTCAAGTCTATAATTGTTACGTTGGAATTATTTTCCTTTTCATACCCAAGAAAAGCTCTAATTGTATCTTCAAAAGAAATCTCTTTAGACTTAATTCCGAATAAAAAGTCTAACCTTTTATCATTAATCTTGGCTTCAAATCTAGAAATAAATTTGTCTAATGATCCATCAGCATAATCACCGTTTTTAATGTTTTGAGCTTTGGAAGAATAAAACTCAAATTCCTTTTCGAAATATTTAACTAACTTTTCTTCATCGCTTAATTTTATACCAGAAGTCTCATTGGTTTTACCGTCTTTTAGTTCATATGTACCATCTCTAATCATATATCTATCAGAAACTTTAGCGTTTTTTGTTTCTTTACTCAAATTTTTCAAACAATATAAAACTTCATTTATATCAAATTTTAACGGACTATCGAAAAAGACCTTTTCTACTTCTGGATTATTTTTCTTTTTATTTGCCGTAATGATTCGTCTAAGAACTGAAGCTTGATTATAATTATTAAAGTCTCCTGATTCTAAAAATATTTCTTCTAGTTCATCACCATTTAATAGCCAATAAGGAATAACCAAATTATTAATATCAATAAAGTTCGCATCTGGAAAAGCTGCATGATATTCAGAATGTATATCAAATATTATAATATGCGAATTGTTTAGACCCGGAAATTCATTATTCTTTTCTTTGATTACATTTTGGAAAATTTTAGCGGTAGTATGAGATTTACCCGATCCACTTGAACCTACTATAGCTAAATGTTTATTAAAAAATTTGTTTCCATCTACTGGCACAGATATCTTATTATTATTGGCCAATTTTGCAAAAGTGAACTTTGATTGTTTATCTATACTGTTTTCAAAAATCATCGTTATATATTTCTCTTCAGCGGGCATTACAGATTTAGGAGGAATTGATAAAGTATCCCCTCCTCTAACAAATTTATTATCAATAAGTGTACCTAATGGGCTAGCTTCAATAATATATTTTCTGTCTAAATCATAATATAACATTCCATTGTCATCTGTCTTTTTCGTTTCTATTAAATCTATTGAAAAACTTTCTATAATTGCAATTAAAACCACATCATTATCATCGGAAATTTGCAAATACGAACCAACTTTCAACTCTTCTTCGGCAATTTTAAAGTCTTCAAGTTTTTCTACAGAAATCTTAACTTTATCAGGTTTTACAGAGATAACTTCTGCATTGATTTTCTCCATTAAAGTCACTCCTAGAATAAAAATTCGTATATATCAGAAAAGTCCTCTTGTTGAATATAGATAATATCTTCCCGAATATCAATTTCTTGTTTATTTTTCAAATAAAAATAATAAACCTTCTTTGTGACATTGTTTATTGAAGTTAATACTGGTGTCAGATATTTAAAATCATTAATAAATTTAATTTCAACATTATTTCGTAATGAAGATTTAGCAATTAAGCTTTGAAGAAAGAAAGCAGCATTTTCAAAATTAAAACCATCGCTAAATTTATAACCCTCCTTTTGTAATTTTAATTTTAACTCTCTTAAATCCTCTTTCTTAACGCCATCAAATAAAATATATGGAGCCGGTGATTTAACATACAAATAATTTTTATGTTCACTTGTTAGATAGAATTTTTTTCGCAATTTCAATACTATCTTTTTAAGTTGACTAACATTATATGTATCTGGTACTTGAATTATAAAAATCCTCTCATGGTAATTCCTGTTTATTTCTCTAAAATACTTTTTATTAATTAATCTGTAATACTTTTCTTTCCCCATAAATTCAATATAACTCGACTGAAAAATTATTTTTCTATTCTGCTTTATTAAACGAATAAGCTCATCTTTGGAACAAACTCTTTTAGCTTTTTGACTAGGTGGATTTTCTACAACTTTCTTTTCTATATACTTATACATCTGTGCATAATATATAAGTGCTTCATCTTCCTCGCATGAAAACTCAGTTTTTATCTTATCGATAACTTTTTCAAATTGATCTTGGTATTTTTGAGTAAAAATCAGTAAAAACTTGGATATAAACTCTAATTTTAATTCTTCTGAAAAATAATATTGCTTATTATTTATTCTGCAATCTCCTAGAATCTTGTTTAATTCCTCAAATGTTAATCTTTTTTCCTCTTCACCCTTATTTTTAAAGTATGAATATAGTACTGGTGTTCTTTTATCAGTTTTAAACATTTCCAAAAGTTGGCATACCGGCTTTTTTATCCTTGAATAACTGAAGTCTGTTTTTTCTTTATACTTTACCTGTACAATATAATTTTCATCGCTGTAATCTTCAAATTGTTCAATCTCAACTAGGTGACTAATGTTAGACTGTTCTAAAATTCTTAGTAAAGTATAATCATACTGAAAATTAAAACCCTTTATTGCATAATATCCTCCATCAAGTATTACCCCCATAGAATCCCCCTAATTTTTTGATGTTTTTAAATACGACAAATTTCCCATAATTAAATTATACCAAAAAAAAAGACAAATAGGGACATTTTTCGGTAAAAAATGGCTCTTCGCTAATTTGTATGGGTTCAAGAGAGTGCTATACCCACCCCTGCCCAAGAATGATAGGGTAAGCTCCTTCTCAACTTTGGATAGAGTTCCATTCTGTAGGGAGTCTGTCAAGGAGAGCACTTGACAGACTCCCTACAGAATGAAGAGCTGTCAGTTAAGTTGAGAAGGAGCTACCCTTGCTTACGGTCCCACCTGAATAATGAGCTTGTTCACCGTGGCATAGATCATGGCAATAAAGTTTTTGGTTGTCCTGTAACCTCTGGCCTTGCGTTTTGCTGCTTGAACTAAACTGTTGATACCTTCAAGAAGCCCATTTGTCATCTTTGAAACGAACCACCTTAAAATGCCTTTTTCATGTTTCTTAAGTGTTTGGGCTGTCTTTTTCATCGGCTCTAATTGAGAGCGGACTGCCCAATGATACCATTCCTGAAAATAGATTGGGGCCAGCTCTGAGGAGTAAAAATTTTTCGTGATAATTTAAATATACCTCCCAAAAAAGCGGCCAAATATGTAATAATTTAAATAATTAGAGCTTGCTGGACGAATATTTTGGCATGGCTTAGTGACAAGTCGAATACAAGCTAAAATTTGATTCGTTCAGCAAGCCCTAATTAAACTTGGCTGTTTTGAGGGGGTTTTTATTTTGGTTACTAGAAAAGAAAAAAGAAATCGTGAGAGCCCTTGCCAAAATGCTATATCCCCTGAAACTGTAAGCAGTCAGACAATTAAAGGTCGTTGATTTATTCCACTAAAGAAAAAAGACGTTTGTAGGAACATTATGACAAATGTAAAAAGAAATTGTGAGTTTTTGATTTTAATGGGGTAAATTTATTTATTATAAGTGTCTAAATTTTTCCACTTTGGTCGGTTTTGGGCGGGTTTCAATAGATTAAGCTACTCATTCCCGTGGTAAATATTGTAAAACGGAAAAGGATGATTTTTTTTGAAAAAAAAAGAGCCATGAAAGCCACTCCTTTGTTAAGATATAAGTACGACCAAATATCCAGGGAGTGATTTCATGACTATTTCTATTCTAACACAAACCAGAGACTTTTCAATACAACAAAATTTGATTCCCCACAATTGGCAAGACTATGCCGATATACCATTTGTCATTCCAGCCATGTGTTTCCCATGGGAGATTTTTAAGCCGATTGAACGAGAATACTACACCCTTTTATATTTGCACCTAAAAAATGAAAGAGCACATGATCCTTCTAATGAAATACAACCGGCACTATTTTCAATAACGGAGGAAGAAGACAAGTCTGCGTCTTCATTATTTCATCTCCCTTCCACTGGGAGAAAACCGCATCCTTTCATGCCCTTTTTTCGTGCTTTTGAACTGGCCTCTTTACAGTATATTGAAGTGATGGTGGAGAGTGTCTATTTGCAAGTGAAATCAAACCCGCTATTTGCCACCATGTGTGGATTTACGGAGAAAATTCCGAGCTACCGTTCCTTTGCTCGTTTTGATCAAATCATGACAACAAATGGTCTTTGGGAAAAAGCCCGGCTATTGGTTGTTGAATATAATAAAGGGGAAGGCGTGGTTGAAACGAATGAGGAAGCAGCCGCCGTGGATACATCGCATATAGAGGCAGAAGCAACCTTGAATAAAACAAGGAAGACGTGTTCTTGTGAGGGTGATTGCGATTGCCCCAAAGTCCTTACGGACGACAATGTAGGGGTAATGTGTAAAAGTAATGCAGTTTCCTATATTGCGCATAAATTATCAATGGTATGCGGGGTGAGATCCGGTTTGCCTTTGACGCGGGAAGTATTTAAAGGAAATACACCCGATGGGAAAACATTAGAACCGACATTGGAGACGTTTAAGGCAGAGCACCCCGAGATGGCTGAGCAGTTGAGCTTTATCCTGGCAGATGGAATCTACCAAACGCCGGAAAATCAAAAAGTGACAAAGGATGTATTACAGGCGAAATTGGTGGCACCGATCAATCCACGGAACCGTAAAGATAAACCAACTACCGCCCGAGGGATTGAAAAAATCAACCGGTACGGCACTCCCATCTGTATCAGTGGACATAAAATGGAACTTAGAGGATCTGATCGGGAAAAGGGGCAATATATTTACACTTGTCCTGTATTTCATCCAAATGCCAAGCAAGAAGGTCTCACCTGCCCGCTAGCGAATCACGCGGAATGTTGTAATGGGGCAGCACAAGGAAGAGTATTTAGGATGGACTTTGATCAAACGCCTCAAGTAGATGTCGAGTTGCCTCAACATGGTCGCACATTTGAAGTGTTATATAGTGCCAGGACGATCATCGAAAGAATCTTTGGCATTTTAAAAGACGGATACAGTCTCCGTCGTGTTCACAAGCGTGGGAAACAGGCAGTTGAAGCTCATGTAGATCGATGCATGATATCTATGCACATCATGGCAAATATGGCGTACCATCAGACAGGAAAGGCCAATTGTGGATGGACACGCAATCGGCTGCAAAGAGCAAATTAAGTTATTCACAGGTGGATATGTGAATAAGTAAAATGAGCGTTTCCTTTCCACAAAGGGTAGTGAAAAAAACCCATTTTGTGAAGGCGGGATACGTATGCCCTTTTTTTGAAGGAAAATGACCGTTTTACTTCTATTGAATTGAAAATCTGGATGAAAAGGCAAAAAAATCGGGATAATTAATTTTCCAGAGCCTCGCTCAAGGGTATATTTTTATTTTGGCAGAGGCTCTAAAGAAAGACAATGCCAAATTTCCTCTAAGTAAAATATTTGTATATCTGATTGCGGGCTGGATGGCAGATTGCTCCCGTATGTTTCATTTTCAATCACTCCAGAATGACCCTTTGATTCGTGCTTTCTTAGGAGGAAAATGCCCGCATTATACGCTTTTAAGCAAGGATCTATTAAGGTTGGAGAAAATCGAAGATGCTGCCATAGAATTCAAAGAACGGGTGATGGACATCATCGAACCATGGCTGGATTCCGATCTCATTCTTGACTTTGATTCAAGTGTCGAAACGGTTTATGGAAACCAGGAGGGAGCGAAAATCGGGGTGAACCCCCATAAGCCGGGCAGAAAAAGCTACCACCCCCTTCTCGTTTTTGAAGGAAAATCCCATCTTTGCTTAAACGGTGTGCTAAGACCGGGAAACGTCCATTCAGCTGACAACGGAATTGAATTTGCCGAGGAAACCTATCGATTGCTTTCCGCTCAGTACCTTATCCGGTACGCCCGTTTTGACAAGGGATTTGGCGGAGAAAAGTTTTACAGTTATTGGGAGCAGCAGAAGATTAACTACGCCGGCAAACTGAAATGGACATCAAGATTGAAAAAGTATGTTGAAAACGACAATTCTCCGTGGATCCGGTATGTTGATGATGAGCTGATTGTTATAGAGGGAAAAACAGTCTACTACCAAGCAACTTCCTGGGAAAAGCCAAGAAGAGTTGCGGTCATCCGAAAAGCTGACAAGTATGAGGAAGACCAGCTTCAATTGTTTGATTTTCTCTGGGATTATGAAGCCATTGTGACAACGATGGACTGGGAACCTATGGATATTTGGAGATTTTACAATCAGAGAGCCTGTCTGGAAAACTATATCAAAGAGTCTAAATATGGTTTTTCGATGGACAAGATTCCAACAGATTCTTTCGGGGCAAATCATATGGATCTTCTGATTAAATTACTGGCGTACAATTTATTCGAGATCTTTAAAAAGGACCATTGCCCGGCTGCGTTCAAGTCCTATACCATCAGGCGGTTTCGAAGAGAGTTTATTTATTCGGCCGGCGTGCTGACGTCTCACAGCCGGAGGGTCTCATTGAACATTTGTGAGACATATGCCCACAAATGGGCATTCCGGAAAATGATTCAAAGTGTGCGCATGATTGATTGAGAGACAGGAACTGAATACTGGAAATTAAAAAGCCCGCAAAGGTGGGGAGGGGGAAAGTATACCTTCAACCACCTGAAATTATAGATTTGGATTCCATATTTTACATTTACTTCCACGTGTGTGGATTTTAGCTATCAAATTAGAGCAGAGAAGAAAATATATTACGGCACCCAAGATACATCTTTTTACTAATGTCCTCTTTTGTGCCGATTGTGGTACAGGTATGTGGTTCCGAAGCAATCGAGACGGATACATTTGTGGGGCTTATGCGCGTCATGGAAAAAAAGCTTGTACCGCCCACAAAATAAAAGAGGATTTTTTAAAAGAAACAATTCTAAATGACATAAAATCCTTAATTCATCAAATTGACAAAGAGCAATATATAAAGAAGATGGAGAGAAAATCGAAAAGTACAAAATCGGATTCTCAAAAGAAAATCAATAAGATTAACAAACAGATGGATGTTTTAAAAAATCGAAAAAGGAAATTCATCAACCTGTTAGCTGACGGAATCATTACCAATGAAGAATATCAAGAGAGTATTGAAGCAACGAACAAGGATTTAACTGAATTAATGGAACAGAAAAATGAACTTCTTTCATTGATGGAAAGCGAGGATGTAATCGAAACGATTGAAAAGCTTAAAAAGGAATTACTTCAATTCCTAAATTTCGATGAATTAACCGAGGATATTCTCCATCGACTGATTAATCGAATCGAGGTAAAAGAGGACGGTACACCAATAATTCATTACCGGTTTACCACACCAAAAATTGAATAGAGGCAAGAGAGAAACCTTATCTTGCCTCATTTTTTCATTTTAAAACTATCTGCGAAACGCACTCAACGTGCGTCGTATGCGGAAACATGTCAACAGGCTGTACGTCCACCGTACGGTATCCTCCGTCTTCCAGGATCCGCAAGTCTCTTGCCAGTGTTGCCGGGTTGCAGGAGACATAGACGACCTTTTTCGGCTTCATCTCTAGAATCGTCTGCAGCAGGGCTTCATCACAGCCTTTGCGCGGCGGGTCGACCACTAAGACATCTGCCTTGTTGCCTGCCTCGTACCATTTTGAGATGACCGTTTCCGCTGTGCCCGCTTCAAACTCCACATTCGTGATGACGTTGAGCGCCGCATTGCGTTTTGCATCTTCAATCGCTTCCGGAACGACTTCGACTCCGAACACTTTGCGGGCTTTTTGCGCCAAAAACAATGAGATCGTGCCGATACCGCAATAGGCGTCAATCACCGACTCGTTGCCGTTCAAACCCGCGTATTCAAGGGCTTTATCATAAAGCACCTTTGTCTGGACGGGATTGACTTGGTAAAAAGAAAGCGCGGAGATGGCGAATTTCACATCCCCGATTTTATCGTAAATGGCCTCATTTCCCCACAGTACTTTGGTTCTCTCCCCCAAAATCACGTTTGTGCGCCTCGGGTTGACGTTGTGCACGATTGACTTCACCTGTTTCAGGCGCGACACAATCGCATCCACGAGTTTTTTCTGGTGCGGCAGTTCCGCTGTTCTCGTGATCAGCACGACCATCAGCTCGCCGGTCTCCCTCCCGTAACGCGCCATGATGTGGCGGAGGACGCCGCTGTGATGTTCTTCGTCGTAAGCCGGGATGCGAAGTTCCCGGCAGATTTCTTTTACTGCCCGGACAGCTTCGTTTACCGCCGGAAGCTGGATTACGCTCTCATCGGCATCGAGTATTTCATGGGTTCTCGGTTTGAAAAAGCCGGCTACGAGTTTTCCGTCTTTTTCGCCGACCGGCACCTGGGCTTTGTTCCGGTAATGCCACGGGTTGTCCATGCCGATAATCGGGTGGATGTGGGCGCCTTCAATTTTCCCAATCCGGGCAAGTGCCTGGCGCACCTGATTTTCCTTGTACTTGAGCTGGCCGGTATAGCTTATATGCGCAAGCTGGCAGCCGCCGTATTTCGGCGCCTCTTCTTTCGGGATATCGACACGGTACGGGCTCTTTTCGTACAGCTCAAGGAGGCGGCCGATCCCGTAGTTCTTGTTGGCTTTGATGACTTTAATACGAGCTTTCTCCCCCGGCAGGCCGTTTTTAATAAACAGCGGGTAGCCGTCCACCTTCGCTACCCCTGCGCCGTCATGCGTCAAATCTTCAAAAACAACCTCTATTTCTTCGTTCTTTTGGACCGGTAATGTTTTTTTCATGGCTGTCTTCCTTTTCGTCTTAATGGCTACGGAAATTTTAACATATAGCGGCCTTGAATGCGAAAAACAATCCGTTGCCGCAGACTGTTTTCTTGAATATTCGGCCGGTTTTAAAAATACACCTTTATTAAACAGATATTATGATGATAAAATGTTGTTGAAAGGACCAAAAACAAAGGGGGAAACGCTTCTTGAGTGATCAAACATTAAAAATGATTTCCATCGCCATTTATATGGTGCTGATGCTCTGGATCGGATGGGTGGCTTACCGGCGGACGAGCAACCTCGATGATTATATGCTCGGCGGTCGTTCGCTCGGCCCTGCTGTTGCCGCTTTAAGCGCAGGCGCTGCTGATATGAGCGGCTGGCTGTTGATGGGATTGCCGGGGGGCATTTATCTGACCGGGCTTGCCGATGCATGGATTGCGATCGGGTTGACGATCGGGGCATATTTAAACTGGCGGCTTGTGGCACCGCGTCTCCGCTCCTATACAAAGGTGGCCGGTGATTCCATAACGATCCCTTCTTATCTTGAAAACCGTTTTAAAGACCCGACCAAAATGCTGCGGCTTGTTTCCGCACTTGTCATTTTAATTTTCTTCACGCTTTATGTTTCTTCTGGGATGGTATCCGGAGCCGTCTTTTTTGAAAACTCATTCCATACGTCCTATTATGTAGGGTTGGTCATCGTGGCGGGCGTGGTTGTACTGTACACGCTTTTCGGCGGATTTCTCGCTGTTTCATGGACTGATTTTGTCCAGGGGCTGATCATGGTCATCGCACTCGTGCTCGTGCCGATTGTCGCTTTTACCAAAACGGGCGGGCCAGTTGAAACCTTCCATACCGTGAAATCGATCAATCCGGATTTGCTTGACTTTTTTAAAGGGACAACGGCATTGGGGATCATTTCCGCGCTCGCGTGGGGGCTCGGCTATGTCGGCCAGCCGCATATTATTGTCCGTTTCATGGCAATTAAATCGGTAAAAGAAACAAAAAGCGCGCGCAGAATCGGGATCAGCTGGATGATTTTATCGCTGATCGGCACATCCCTTACTGCGCTGATCGGGATCGCTTATTTCCATCAGCCCGGCCATAAATTGGATAATCCGGAAACGGTTTTTATCCAGCTTGGGCAGATTTTATTCCATCCGCTCATTGCCGGATTTGTGCTGGCAGCAGTGCTTGCGGCGATTATGAGCACCGTCTCGTCCCAGCTGCTTGTCACTTCAAGTGCGCTGACAGAAGATCTGTATAAGCTCTTCTTCCGCCGCAATGCTTCGGATAAAGAGTTGGTATTTTTCGGCAGGCTCGCGGTGCTTGTCGTTTCTGTTGCCGCCGCGCTGCTTGCTTTAAACCGCGATTCCACCATTTTGCAGCTCGTCAGCTATGCATGGGCCGGGTTTGGCGCATCATTCGGGCCGGTGATCTTTTTGAGCCTGTTCTGGCGCAAGATGAACCACTGGGGTGCCCTTTTCGGTATGATTGTAGGTGCCGTGACAGTGATAGTCTGGACCGTGTCCGGCCTGGATGCCAAATTATACTCCATGGTACCGGGATTTGCCTTTAACCTGATTATCAGCATGATTGTCAGCATCGCAACCTACAAACACCATGCGGGCATCGAAGAAGAATTTAACGACAGCCTTTCCGCATTGAAAAAAGAAAGTTGATTGTAAAACGCCGGGAGCTTTTTATACTGCTTCCGGCGTTTTTGCCAGGGCAGTGGTTGCCATTTGGGGCACAAAATGCCGGATTGGATACTGATTTAAAAAGCGCTGGAGCCGGCAGTCTGCATGCCCCGCTTCCTGCTCTTTTGTCAGTCAACCCTGTCTTGCGGGCGGATTTTGTCAAGCGGCGCAAAGACTTCGAGATGGCGGTACAGGTTTTCAAAAACGGCAGGGGCTTCTCCGCCGAGTTCGCCGTCCAGATTTAATAAAATTTTATCCGGCGAATGAACTTTTACGCGGCTGGCAGAGGTATAAATGACGTTCGGGTCATTCAGATGTTCGCCGCGCAGCGCAAGGGTAACAGCCCGAATGAACTCGGCCAGGTTCGTTTTTTTCAAAATCATTAATGTAAACAGGCCGTCATTGATCGAAGAGTCCGGAGCAAGTTTTTCAAAACCGCCGATGGAATTCGTCAGGCCAATTAAAAACATCATCGCTTCGCCTTCAAACAGCTTCCCGTCATATTCAATCGTCATCTGGGTCGCGCGGATCGAAGGCAGCATTTCAATTCCTTTTAAATAATAAGCGAGCTGGCCGAGCATCGTCTTCAGCCGGCTTGGCACATCATATGTCAGTTCCGTGAGCCGCCCGCCGCCGCCGATATTGATAAAATATTTCTCATTCATTTTCCCGATATCAACCGGAAGGGTATCGCCTTTTACGATAATTTCCGTTGCCGCCTGCACATCACGCGGGATTTGCAGTGCGCGCGCAAAATCATTTGTCGTACCCATTGGGATGACGCCGAGTTTCGGCCGGTAATCCTGTTCGGCAATGCCGTTGACGACTTCGTTGATCGTGCCGTCCCCGCCGGCTGCCACGACAATATCATACTTGCGTTCAACCGCTTTCCTTGCCGCTTTGATGGCATCGCCGGCGCCGGTTGTGGCATGGCAGGATGTTTCATATCCGGCCAGCTCTAATTTTTGCAGCACATCCGGGAGATGGCGCTTAAACGCTTCACGGCCGGAAGTCGGGTTATATATGATTCTTGCTCGTTTCATTCGCATCATCCTTATTTATGTTGATGTACATGCGTATTATGTAATCCCGTTTCGTGCAGGCAAAGGACAGTTTCCCCAAAACAGATCCGGATAGGGAAACTGATCGATATGTTGTCCGTTCTTTCTGCATGGGGCAAATCCTTCATGCATCCACTGAATTATCATACAACTTTTTTGGAAAAAAATCCACTAACAGCGCGGTGCGGTGTGCGCCTTGGCTGCAAAAAGGCGCCTTTTCGGCTGCCGTGTTCGTGGGGGCTGCCTTATGTGGTTCAAGAAAAGGGAACGTGCAGGCACGGATGATTTGTGCGTGCACCCTAAAACTCTCCATACTTGCGCATCATCACCGGCTGAACAACCGGATGCCGCGCTCATCCAGAAATTGAATCGTTTCCAGCAAAGCATCTTCGCCGATCTGGTACACTTCCCCGATGGTATCTTTCCAGCGGCCGAAGTCCCGCATGTGCAACTCGCGGATATTGCGGTAGTTCATAATCTTTAATGAGCGGTCGCGCAAATAGTAGCATTCCCGCCCGTTGAAGCGCACGGCGGTCACCCTGCGCATCGTCTGGTTGGCGTTGTCGTCAAGGTAAGATGCACGGATATCTTCTTTCAAATCGTCTTCCGTAAGCGGCAGCCACTCAATCGTTTTTTTCACAAAAGATTTCCCGTTGGAACGGCGGTCGATTTCGTAACGGCCGGGCTCAAGCTGCGTAAAAATGATGTCTTCGCCAAAACCGTGGAGCACGTGGCGCCGTTTTGATTCAAGTTCAACCGGCTTCATGATCGGGGAGCCGTAGCCGACATCCACATACAGTTTTTTTCCGTTCAATAAAACCATCAGCGCAACATGGCCGGGCACCACACGCACAAAGGAGCATTGAAAACCGAGGCTGCGCAACAGCCGCGCAAAATTGATGTTTAATGTAAAACAGGTGCCGCCCCATCCTTTTTCCCATAAATGCTCCACAAAAGTCTCAAACGGAGGTATGTAAATCCCCTCACGGAAGTAATGAAACTTGCTGAACGTTTCATAGGGAACATAGGAAAGATGGTGCTGGATAAGCCGCTGCAAAAAATTCAGCCCCGGCTCTTCATGTTCAAGCTTTAAGTAATTCAAATAAGCCTCCACCTGTTCTTCCATTTTCCTTTCCCCTTTCAAGTGCTTTATCCGTTCTTTTCGCTGCCCGGCATGAAAAAACCTTTTTTTCGCAACAATAGGGATGAAAAAAGTGACCAGCAGGCCCGACATGCACCTCTATTCCATTATAAACGTTTCAGCAGTAGACGCGCAGCTTACAGGCTCTTATTTCCTTATTGGAGCCTTTAAAAGGACAATTTGCTCCCGGTCCGGGTCTATTTTGTCTTTTTGAGACCTCCAAAAGGACAGGTCTGGCTTTCTTTTGTCTTTTTGAAATCTTCAAAAGGACAATTTGACACTGGTCCGGCTCTCTTTTGTCTTTTTGAACTCTCTAAAAAGACAGTTTTCTCCTGGTCCGGGGCTATTTTGTCTTTTTGAGACCTCCAAAAGGACAATTCACTCAGATTACAGCTCTCTTTTGTCTTTTTGAAGCCTCCAAAAGGACAATTCGACCGGATTCCAGCTCTCTTTTGTCTTTTTGAACCCCCCAAAAGGACAATTCGCTCGGATTTCGACTCTCTTTTTGGTCTTTTTTTTGAAGCCTTCAAAAATCAATTTGCCCACCCCGGTTTCCACCCCTCCAAAACGGCCTCCCAAAGGATGCATGTCCGTTTTTGCAACGTTTTCCGGCCGGGCGCTGCTTAAAGATGATTCCATTTTTGTCTATTATTTTTTGGTTGAAGTTTATTCCTGCTGGACGATGGTATATATGTTACTGTAAGCGATATTCACAATCACCGAACAAAGGAGAGATTTTGAATGGCAGACAAAGATAAAAAAATGACAGTAGAAGAAGCAGGTCGCAAAGGCGGAGAAGCTACTGCTGACAGCCACGATAAAGAATTCTATCAGGAAATCGGCAAAAAAGGCGGAGAAACCACTGCCGAAAAACATGGCAAGGAATTCTATCAAGATATCGGCAAAAAGGGCGGGGAAGCTACTGCTGACAGCCACGACAAAGAATTCTATCAGGAAATCGGCAAAAAAGGCGGAGAATCTACAGCGGAAAATCATGATAAAGAATTCTATCAGGAAATTGGCAAAAAAGGCGGAGAAGCCACTGCTGACAGCCATGACAAAGAATTCTATCAGGAAATCGGAGAAAAAGGCGGTAACGCAAGAGCGAAAAACAACGGTGAAGATTAAGAGGAATGATTTCACCCAAACCGGTTCAGCCCGCACGCTGAACCGGTTTTTTGCCGTTGTTCGCACTCTCTTTCTTTTTCTCCAATTGTCATCATTATTATAGCACAGCCCGCCGGATTTGGCAGTACATTTTGAAAAGATATTCATTTTGGATGCGCTTACATAAAAAGAGCCGGCATCCATTTTGCCCGCTCTTTTTATGCATTCAACCTTCTATTCAACTGGCAACTGTATCGCAGGTATTTTAAGCTTCTACCGGATTTGCCTGTTTTTCAACGGTTTCTTCGATCAAATTCCGGATTTTCACTTTTAAAAAATGTTCTTTGCAATAATAACCGAGCAGTTTGTTTGTTTTCCAGTCATACACCGGATAAACAGCATCAATTTCTTTGCCGGCTTTTCTCAAACAATATGCACACGTGGTTGTCAGTTCAAATAGGCGATCACACATTGTTTGCAGCCTCCTATCGTCAATTTCACCCTTTCGTTATATACCCGATCTCCGCATTTTAAAACAAAAAAGCGGTGGGGCGCACCGCTTTTTTGAAAAATTACCGTTTATTCATTTCCTGGATCAGCAGTTTATTGACAATCGGCGGGTTGGCCTGCCCTTTTGTCGCTTTCATGACCTGCCCGACCAAAAAGCCGAGCGCCCGGTCTTTACCGTTTTTATAGTCAATAATGGATTGTTCATTTTTATCCAGTACTTCTGTCACAATCTTTAAAAGCTCGCCTTCATCAGAAATTTGCACAAGCCCTTTTTCCTTGACGATTTTTTCCGGGTCGCCGCCTTTTTCGACCAGTTCGCGGAAAACCTTCTTCGCCAATTTTGAAGAGAGCGTGCCGTTTTCGATCAATTTGATCATGCCGGCAAGGCTTTCCGGTGTAAGCGCAATATCATGCAGTTCTTTCTGGGCTGAATTCAAGTAAGCGGACACTTCGCCCATCAGCCAGTTCGATGCCTGTTTTGCATCGGCGCCGGCTGCGATCGTCGCTTCAAAAAAATCGGACATTTCTTTCGTCAGTGTGAGCACCATGGCATCATAAGCCGGGAGCCCGAGTTCTTCCGTGTAACGCTTTTTCCGTTCGTCCGGCAGTTCCGGGATTTCGGCGCGCACCCGTTCTTTCCAGGCGTCATCAATATACAGATCCACAAGGTCCGGTTCCGGGAAATAACGGTAATCGTCCGAGCCTTCTTTCACCCGCATCAGAATCGTTTTGCCGGTTGCTTCGTCAAAACGGCGTGTTTCCTGTTGGATCACACCGCCTGCAAGCAGCACTTGTTTCTGGCGTTCCTGCTCATACTGCAGGCCTTTGCGCACATAGTTGAACGAGTTCAGGTTTTTCAGTTCGGTTTTCGTGCCGAATGTTTCCTGCCCGATTGGACGGATGGAAATATTGGCATCGCAGCGGAGTGACCCTTCTTCCATTTTGCAGTCGGAAACGCCGGTATATTGAATGATGGATTTTAATTTTTCAAGATACGCATACGCTTCTTCCGGCGTACGGATATCCGGTTCCGAGACAATTTCAATAAGTGGCGTGCCCTGGCGGTTCAAATCGACGAGAGAATACCCTTCATTTGCCGCGTGGAACAGTTTCCCGGCGTCTTCTTCCATATGAATGCGGGTAATGCCGATCTTTTTCTTTACGCCGTCCACTTCGATTTCAATCCAGCCGTTTTTCCCGATCGGTTTATCAAATTGGGAAATCTGATAAGCTTTCGGGTTGTCCGGGTAAAAATAGTTTTTCCGGTCGAATTTCGTTTCGGTTGCAATTTCGCAGTTCAGCGCCATTGCGGCCTTCATTGCGTAGTCAACCACTTTTTTATTCAGTACCGGAAGCACGCCCGGATAGCCGAGATCGATGACATTGGTGTTCGTATTCGGTTCTGCCCCGAAATGCGCAGGCGCCGGCGAGAAAATTTTTGTATTGGTTTTTAATTCAACGTGCACTTCAAGCCCGATCACTGTTTCAAAATTCATCTTTTTCACCCCTTACAATTGCGGTTTTTGGTTATGGAAGTCCGTTGCCTGTTCAAATGCATGGGCAACGCGGTACACAGTGCTTTCGTCAAAATGCTTCCCGATGATTTGCAGCCCTAATGGCAGACCGCCTGCAAACCCGCATGGAAGAGAGATCCCCGGGACGCCTGCCAGGTTGACCGGAATGGTTAAAATATCATTCGCATACATTGTTAACGGGTCTTCAATTTTTTCCCCGATTTTAAAGGCCGCAGTCGGCGTGGTCGGCCCGATGATGACATCATATTTTTCGAACACATCATCAAAGTCTTTTTTGATCAGGGTGCGGACCTGTTGTGCTTTTTTGTAGTACGCATCGTAATAACCCGCGCTTAGCGCAAAAGTCCCGAGCATAATGCGGCGTTTTACTTCGTCCCCGAAACCTTCCGAACGGGTCTTTTTATATAATTCTTCGAGGCTGGTTGCATTTTTCGAACGGTAGCCGTAGCGGACGCCGTCAAAACGGGCCAGGTTGGAAGACGCTTCGGATGAAGCAAGCAGATAATAGGCGGCCACGCCGTATTTCGAATGCGGCAGCGACACTTCTTCCCATGTGGCGCCGAGCTTTTCCAGCACTTTCAAGGCATCGAGAACAGCCTGGCGCGCTTCTTCGCTGACGCCTTCGCCTAAGTATTCTTTCGGCACGGCAATTTTCAAGCCTTTTACATCGCCTTTGAGCGCCTCCACATAATCCGGCACTTCCACATCGGCGGAAGTGGAGTCATGCCGGTCAAGCCCGGAAATTGCCTGTAACAGATAGGCATTGTCTTCCACGGTCCGGGTAATCGGCCCGATCTGGTCAAGAGAAGAGGCGAATGCGACAAGGCCAAAACGGGAAACACGCCCGTAAGTTGGCTTCATTCCGACAACCCCGCAAAATGCGGCCGGCTGGCGGATCGAACCGCCTGTATCAGATCCAAGCGCAAACGGCACTTCCCCCGCTGCCACCGCTGCAGCCGAACCGCCGGAAGAACCGCCCGGCACCGTATCCAGGTTCCAAGGGTTGCGGGTGATTTGGAATGCGGAATTTTCCGTCGACGAACCCATCGCAAACTCATCCATATTCAATTTGCCGATTGTGATCGTATTTTCCTTATGTAATTTCTCCATGACCGTGGCATCATAAATGGGATCGAAGTTTTCAAGGATTTTGCTAGCACAGGTTGTCCGCAAATCTTTCGTGACAATATTATCCTTGATTCCGATCGGCATGCCGAACAGCATATTTTCAGCTTCCGGCGAGCCGATTTTGCCGTCCAGTTCCGCTGCGGTTTTGCGGGCCCGTTCTTCATCCAATGTTAAAAAAGCTTTCACTTTGCCGTCTGTTTCTGAAATCTTTTGATACGCTTCATCAACAAGTTCTGAAACTTTAACTTCCTTATTATGTAAAAACTCGTGAAGTTCCGAGATTTTATGGTCAAATAAAGACATGCTTTCCCCTCCTTATTCTACGATTGTCGGCACACGGATCATTCCGTCCTGGGTATCCGGCGCATTTTTCAACACAAGCTCGCGCGGCAGTCCTTTTTCCACCGTATCTTCGCGCATGACATTGCGGATTTCAAGCACGTGCGTGGTCGGCAGAACCCCTGTTGTGTCAAGTTCATTTAATGATTCCGCAAAATGGATAATATCCCCCAGCTGTTTCGCAAATTTCTCCGTTTCCGTCTCATTCATTTCAAGGCGTGCTAGGTCGGCAACGTGTTGGACTTGTTCTTTTGAAATATCAGGCATAGCCTTTCACCTCCGTTATAAAAGTCGCATCAATTGTACGTGGAACCCAATCGGGCGTGCAGTTCATTGCCCCGCAGCACGGCCCGGAAAGCGGGGCCTGACTGTCCGTTCATATGGGGCGAATCGAACCCTGCAATACTATTGATCATAGCAGAAAAGCCCGCCCTTAAGCAAGGGGGGCGCCGGGGGTTGCAAAAAAGAAAACGGAGAAGCTGCTTCAGCCTCTCCGTTTTACGGGTCCCCATTAATGGGTGAATTGTTCTTGCTCGGTCGATCCTGTAAGTGCGGTAGTAGAAGAAGTGCCGCCTGAGATGACCATCGATACTTCATCGAAATAGCCGGTGCCGACTTCGCGCTGATGGCGTGTTGCCGTGTAACCATATTGTTCGTTCGCAAATTCTGCCTGCTGCAGTTCGGAATAGGCCGCCATGCCGCGGTCGCGGTAGTTGCGGGCCAGTTCAAACATGCTGTGGTTCAAGGCATGGAAGCCGGCAAGCGTGACGAACTGGAATTTATAGCCCATGCGCGCAATTTCTTTCTGGAAGTTCGCGATCGTTTTGTCATCAAGTTTCTTCTTCCAGTTGAAAGACGGCGAGCAGTTGTAAGCCAAAAGTTTGCCCGGGAATTTTTCATGGATCGCTTCTGCAAACCGGCGTGCTTCATCCAGATTCGGCTCGCTCGTTTCGCACCAGATCATATCGGCATATGGCGCATAAGCAAGTCCGCGGGCAATCGCCTGGTCTATGCCTGCCTGCGTGCGGTAAAAGCCTTCCGCTGTCCGTTCCCCGGTGATAAATGGCGCATCATACGGGTCAACATCGCTTGTGATCAGATTTGCCGCATTTGCATCCGTACGGGCAATAATAACGGTCGGCACGCCCATGACATCAGCAGCAAGGCGGGCTGCAATCAAGTGGCGGATGGCTGTTTGTGTCGGCTGCAACACTTTGCCGCCCAAATGGCCGCATTTCTTCTCGGAAGAAAGCTGATCTTCAAGATGGACAGACGCGGCGCCCGCTTCGATCATCGCTTTTGTCAGTTCGAATACGTTTAACGGGCCGCCAAATCCGGCTTCTGCATCGGCAACGATCGGTGCAAACCAATCAATCCGTTCGTCCCCTTCTGCATGGTGGATCTGGTCGGCGCGCTGCAAGGCCTGGTTGATCCGTTTGACGACATTCGGCACGCTGTTCGCCGGATACAGGCTTTGGTCCGGATACATTTGCCCGGCCAGGTTCGCATCAGCTGCAACCTGCCAGCCGCTTAAATAAATGGCTTTCAATCCGGCCTTTACCTGCTGGACAGCCTGATTTCCCGTGAGTGCGCCCAATGCATGGATATACTCTTCCGTATGCAGCAGGTTCCAGAATTTTTCCGCCCCCCTGCGCGCCAAAGTATATTCAATTTGAACAGAACCCCTCAGTTTGAGCACGTCTTCCGGAGAATACGGGCGGACAATCCCCTGCCACCTTTCATCTTTCTCCCAGCTTCGTTTCAGTTCAAGCGCTTTTTCGTTTACCATCAAAAATTCCTCCCATTTTTTCAATATAATGTAAAGCCGCAGGCAAAATAAGGCTTCCTCGGGGTTCAAACGATTCCCCTTTGTTACAGCTGCGGCGAAAGCAGCTAACATATAGAGCGATTTGTGATATTCACACGATTCCTCTCTATATGGCTCAAGAGCCTTTCATTGCACGTCTCCCCTTGTTGCGTTCATTCATTGTCAAATTGCCATTCTATCAGCCCAGCAGTTCATACGCCGGCAAGGTTAAAAATTCAATAAATTCATCTTCTTTGACAAGCCGGTCAAACAAGGCCACTGCTTCTTCAAAACGGCCGGCCCGGTAATATTCCTCCCCGATTTCCCGGCGGATGCGTTCCAGTTCTTCCGCTTTGATTTGTTCATATAGCTCAATCGTCACTTTTCTGCCGTCTGCAAGCACGCCTTTCGGATGGCGAATCCAGTGCCAAAGCTGGGTGCGTGAAATTTCAGCCGTCGCCGCATCTTCCATTAAGTTCGAGATCGGCACAGCGCCCCTCCCCCGGAGCCAGGATTCGATGTACTGGATGCCGGCATAAATGTTTTCGCGGATGCCTTTTTCCGTAATTTCCCCTTGCGGCACAGCGAGCAGATCATCTGCCGTTGCCGTAAAATCCATCTGCTTGCCGGAATGGATTTGGTTCGGCTCGGGCATTTCTTTGTTAAATGCTTCCATGGCAACCGGCACAAGCCCCGGATGCGCGACCCAGGTGCCGTCATGCCCGTCTCTTGCTTCCCGCTCTTTATCGGCGCGCACCTTTTGGAAGGCTTCTTCATTTTTTGCCGGGTCGTCTTTTACTGGGATCTGCGCAGCCATTCCCCCGATTGCCGGCGCATTCCGGCGGTGGCACGTCTTAATGGTCAAAAGCGAATAAGCGCGCATAAACGGTACCGTCATGGTGACGAGAGACCTGTCCGGCGTAATAAACTGCGGATTGGTGCGCAGTTTTTTAATATAGCTGAAAATATAATCCCAGCGCCCGCAGTTGAGGCCTGCCGAATGCTCTTTCAGTTCATACAGGATTTCGTCCATTTCAAATGCAGCCATGATCGTTTCAATCAGGACAGTTGCTTTAATGGTGCCTTTCGGGATGCCGATATACTTTTGCGCAAAGATAAAAACATCATTCCAAAGGCGCGCCTCCAGATGGCTTTCCATTTTTGGCAGGTAAAAGTACGGGCCTGTGCCGTTTTCAAGGAGCCTGCGGGCATTATGGAAGAAATAGAGCCCAAAATCTGTTAAACTGCCGGATACGGGTTTGCCGTCTACTAAAATATGTTTCTCTTCCAAATGCCATCCGCGCGGCCTGACAATTAAGACAGCGGGATGATCGGCCAGCTTGTATTCTTTTCCGTTCGGGCCGGTAAACGTAATCGTCCGGTTGACCGCATCACGGAGATGGATCTGGCCTTCAATGATATTCTCCCACGTCGGGGAAGTGGCATCTTCAAAGCAGGCCATAAATATTTTTGCGCCTGAATTCAAAGCATTGATCACCATTTTCCGGTCAACCGGCCCGGTAATCTCCACACGCCTGTCCTGCAAATCTTCGGGAAGCGGGGCAATGGTCCAGTCGGATTCGCGGATGGAGGCCGTTTCTTCGAGAAAATGCGGAAGCTTGCCCGACTTGATTTCTTCATCGCGTTTTTTTCTGTAGGCCAGCAGTTCGCGCCGCCTTTCGCCGAAATGCCGCTCCAGCTGTTCCAAAAACTGCAGCGCTTCCGGGGTCAATATTTCGTCATACCCGTCCTGGATGGATCCCGTTACGGTAATGCCTGGTGCTTTGGTCTCCATATCTGCACTCCCTTTCTTGTTATAATACAGTGTGTTTTGCATGTTTTTATTATATAACAGAACTTTCAAAAATGGTAGCCTTTTTTTGAAAAAAATTTAAAAAATGTTTTCCTTTTTTGAAATGTGACATACTAAAAAGAGCAGATACATTTTTCATGTATCTGCTCTTTTTTCAGTTATAAATATGGACGGTTGGGTCTTTTGCTTTTGAATTCCTTACAATGAGCGCTTTTGCTTCATTGTTGGCCGTGATGCTCACCTGTAGATTGACGTAATCTGGGAATGTTTTGACCACCAGGCCGGCGACATATTGCGTAAAAGCAATGACTTCCGCCTGCCCGTAAAACTGGATCGGAATGTCGATGCTTAAATCAGCAAGCTGCCCGTCACTGTATCTTGCCCTGCCAATGCATCCGGTATAATTCGGGAAAAAGTCTTCAATGTCCGTTTTAAAATTCTCAAATGTTTTCTCATCGTCACGATGAGCTTTTTCCGCATCGTCGGACGGGAACAAATAATATTTTTCATTGATGTTTTTCCAATCGTCTGCAGAGGTGCTGTTTGCCGGAACGGTAGCGTAAGCAAAATAGTTTCCGGGAATCACGGAATCCTTGCTCTGCTGTTTGTACAGCCCGACCGTAATCGGGACATTTTTCAATGCATTTATATTGCGCAGGCGCCGGACGACTTCCGATGCAATCTGCTTCCCTTTTTCGTCTAACGTTTTTTGGGGAATATTGACGTCATACGTGGAACCGTACTTTTCCGTCTGATAGTAATAAACTGAGTTCAGGGCAAGCCCGATGGCAACGCCGGACAGTTTGACGTTCCCTTTGCTGTCTTTTGTTAAATAATCCTGTTCGAGAATTTGCGCCAAATAAATCGGGTTTTTCTCGTTTTGCTGCTTTGCCGATCCTTTTCCATCATTCACCGGATTCAAGCCGACATTGTCCTGTTCTTTCAGGCCTTTCTTTTTCAACTGGTTTGCCGTATATTTCCGGTTCAGCCATTTTGTAATGGTGTCGGAAGTCAAATACTGGCCTTCCTGAAAAAGATAGTCATCCGGCGGGTAATTTCTCTGCGCAACCCGCATCAAGCCGGTTTCAAATTCCTCGATATCATACGAAGTGTTTAAGTTGCTGACAACAAGCCCCCGCGATTTGCTCGTTTTATACGGGTAAATATTTTTATAATACTGGTCGGAAATCTGGTAACTCGAAACAACGGACGTTTCTTTTTTATTGTTGCTTTTCTGGACCACTTTGTTATCCGAGCCGAAACCCGGTGTACAGCCAGCCAGTAAAACCATCGATATGATGAGGGGGTACCATTTTTTCATACTGCCTTTCCACCTTTTTGATTTCTCGCTTTCCCTTGCATTTATGAATTGAGCCGTTCCAAAAACGCTGCTTCATCCCATACTTCAATGCCGAGCTGTTCCGCTTTGGCCAGCTTTGTGCCCGCATCTTCCCCAGCGATGACAAGGTCGGTATTTTTGCTTACGCTGCCGGTCACATTTGCCCCGAGCGCCTCCAGTTTTTCTTTTGCTTCGTTGCGGGTCAAGTTCACCAGTTTCCCGGTTAAAACGACCGTCTTTCCGGCAAAAGGCGAATCTGCATTGCGCTTTTCCGCACGTTTGGGGCCTTTATAAACCATGTTGACCCCGAGCACAGCCAATTCCCGGACCAGGCCGAGCGCTTCTTCATTTTCAAAATACGCAACAATGGAATCCGCCATCTTTTCGCCAATATCGGGTATGGCTTCCAGTTCTTCACGCGTTGCTTCAGACAGCCGTTCCATTGTTTCGAAATGCTCTGCTAAAATTTTCGCAGCTTTGGCGCCGACATGGCGGATGCCGAGGCCGAATAGCAATTTTTCCAGCGAATTCTTTTTTGAGGCTTCAATTGCGGCAAGCAAATTGGAAACCGATTTTTCCCCCATTCTTTCCAATTGCAGCAGTTCTTCTTTTTTCAGCCGGTAAATATCCGCGACATTGTGGATCAATTCATGCGCGAACAGCTGGCTGATGACCTTTTCCCCCAGCCCTTCAATATTCATCGCATTCCTTGATACGAAATGGATCAGCCCTTCGCGGATCTGCGCCGGGCAGTTCGGGTTAATGCAGCGGAGCGCCACTTCATCTTCGAGCCGGACAAGCTCGCTGCCGCAGTCCGGGCAGTGGGACGGCATGGAAAATGCCCGCTCCTCGCCGGTTCTCCGTTCGGGAATCGGGCGGACCACTTCGGGAATGATGTCGCCCGCTTTTTTTACTATGACATAGTCCCCAATCCGGATATCTTTTTCGCGGATCAGATCTTCATTGTGGAGCGTGGCCCGCTGGACGGTTGTTCCGGCCACTCTTACCGGATCCAGTATCGCAGTCGGCGTGACGACCCCGGTGCGGCCGACTTTTACTTCAATGCCGGTCAGTTTTGTGACTACTTCTTCGGCAGGAAATTTGTAAGCAATGGCCCAGCGCGGGCTTTTCACCGTTGTGCCAAGGGCGGCTTCCTGGGCATAGTCATTTACCTTAATAACAATGCCGTCAATTTCATACGGGAGGGCCGGCCGTTTTTCCGTCCATTCCGCGATAAATTCGAGCACTTCCCCGATATCCCGGCATATCCTTGTTTCTTTATTGACCTTAAAGCCGAGCTTTTCCAAATACGCAAGCCCTTCGCTATGGGCGGCAATATTGAGCCCGGTTGTATCACCGATCGCATACATAAATGTATCAAGGTTCCGGGATGCCGCAATTTTCGGATCGAGCTGGCGGAGCGAGCCGGCTGCCGCATTGCGCGGATTGGCAAACGGTTCTTCCCCGTTTTCTTCTTTGATACGGTTCAATGCCTCAAAAGACTTTTTCGGCATAAAACATTCCCCGCGCGCCTCGATGGTGACCGGTTCATTCAGCCTGAGCGGTATCGAGCGGACGGTTCTGAGGTTGGCCGTAATGTCTTCACCGATCGTCCCGTCCCCTCTTGTGGACCCTTGGACGAATAAACCATTCTCATATTTAAGCGAAATCGCCAGCCCGTCGATTTTCAGTTCGCACACGTATTCATATGGATCGCCGGCCGTCTCCCGGACTCTGCGGTCGAAATCACGAAGGTCGGCTTCGTTAAAGGCATTTGCCAGACTGAGCATCGGTGTATCATGGACCACTTTGGCAAATCCGGATAAAGGTTCTCCTCCGACCCTTTGCGTTGGCGAATCCGGCGTGATCAACTCCGGATGCGCATTTTCGATCTCCTGCAGTTCACGCAAAAGCCTGTCGTATTCCGCATCCGGGACGCTCGGGCGGTCGAGCACATAATATTCATAACTGTACTGGTTCAGCAGTTTGCGCAGTTCGGCTGCCCGGGCGGCTGCCGCGTGATTATCCATGTGCAACAATCCTTTCCATCAGGGCAAAAGAGGCATTTGCCGCCTGTGTCCCTTTCGTTGTCCAGACTTATTCTATTCTACTTTTGTAATCGGCGCAAACTCGGCTAAAAGCCGTTTGATGCCGACAGGGCTCGGGAATGCAATGTCAAGTTCGGCTGATTTGCCTTCTCCCTTGACACTGACAACCGTGCCGATCCCCCATTTTTTATGTTCGGCTTTATCGCCCACTTGCCAGGAAAGATTGCCGGCCCCGTTTTGTTGCCAGGCAGGAACAACAGGCGGCCGTTTCTCTTTTCTTTCCGTTTTGCCGCGCGAAACCTGGCGGAAATCGAGCCGGTCTTTTTCCTCCTTGCGAATATCCTCGATCAATTCTTCCGGAATTTCATTGATAAACCGTGAAACCGGATTGATATTCATGCGCCCGTAAAGCGTCCGCACTTCGGCATTGGTCAGGTACAGCTCCTCCTGTGCCCGCGTGACGCCGACATACATGAGCCGCCTTTCCTCTTCCATTTCCGCTTCGTCCATAAGGGAACGGCTGTGCGGGAAAATGCCCTCTTCCATGCCGATCAGGAAGACAACCGGAAATTCAAGCCCTTTGGCAGCGTGCAATGTCATTAATACAACAGCATCTTTTTGTGCATTATCTTCTTCAAGCCGGTCAATATCGGCGACAAGCGCCAAATCCGTCAAAAAGGCGACAAGGCTTTTGTCATCGTTCTCTTTCTCAAATTCCTGGGCAACCGAAAGAAATTCATCGATATTTTCGAGCCGGCTTTCGGCTTCAAGCGATTTTTCCAGTTTCAGCGCATCCCTGTAGCCGGACTTGTCCAGCAATTCTTCCACCAGTTCGGTAACGGATAAATATTCCTGCATCCGGGTAAAATTGCTGATAAGCTCATAAAATTCCCGGCAGGCTTTGGTAATTTTCGGGCTGAGGCCGATAAAATCAATTTCCTGAAGGACAGTAAATAAGGAAACCTCCTGGTCCGCCGCATATCGCACGATTTTATCCAATGAAGTCTGGCCGATACCGCGTTTCGGCACATTGATAATCCGGGCCAGGCTGAGGTCGTCATCCGGATTGGCGATGACCCGCAAATACGCAAGAATATCTTTAATTTCTTTCCGGTCGTAGAAACGGGTGCCGCCAACGATATTGTAGGCAATGTTCGATTTCATTAATACTTCTTCAATGACACGGGACTGGGCGTTCGTGCGGTATAGAATCGCAATATCGGAGTGCCGGCGTTTGCCCGATGCAGTGAGTTCCTTAATTTTTCCGGCAACAAACTGCGCTTCCCCCTGTTCGCTATCCGCCCGGTAATAGACGAGATTTTGCCCCTCATCGTTTTCCGTCCATAAATTTTTCTTTTTCCGGTTTGCGTTGTTTTCGATGACTTTATTGGCCGCCTGTAAAATTTTCTTCGTCGAGCGGTAGTTTTGCTCAAGCAAAATGACTTTCGCGTTCGGATAATCTTTTTCGAACGACAGGATATTGGCAATATCCGCACCGCGCCAACGGTAAATCGACTGGTCATTATCCCCGACAACACACAAATTCTGAAATCTTGAAGCCAACAATTTCACAAGTGTATACTGAGATTTATTGGATATGGATAGGTAAGCCTTTGAAGTCATCTCCAGCTTTCCCCCCCATTCACACCGTACGTGAGAGTTTCCCCTCATACGGCGTTCCATCAATTTGTTATCGCGTTATAATACCTACTATTTTATCGTTTCCAACCAAAACACGAAGTTTGTTGATTTTATCTAGGGCATTCTCGTCTAAGTTCAGCTTTTGGAGATATTTCTGGATGGTCACTTTTTCTGTTGAGTGAATCAACTTGTGAACATCCTTCCTTATGAATATAAGGTTTCTATACTCATCACTTCCACCTTGATTTCTTGGTATCTTGTGATGAACTTCCATATCTCCAAGTTCTAATGGTACATTTGTTACTGCACATTGTCCAAGTTGTCCTACGTAAAGGGATATGCGATTATCATTATATTCCATGCTTTGATCAGGTAAAGGATTATACATAAGATGATGAATGATTGCCTGATTACATCCCTTAAGTTGATCATGTATCTTCTGTCTTCCCAAATCTGTATAAGGGCAAACATCCTGACTAAAATTAGTTGGATATTTAGTTCTTATATGATCAATTGGAAAAACATTTACTCCATGGATAAAAATCACTTTCCCATTAAATTTCGGATACAATTTTTTAAATGTGTTTGACTTTGTACCTTTCTGACTTAGAATAGCTTTCGTTCGGTTGTACAGGATCTTTCTGACCGAGAAGCCAATTTTACTTAAATCAACAGTGATATGAGTCGCATACCGGTAATAATTTTGGATTCCTACAATCGTTGCATTTAGCTTAGATACCTCTCGCGGGCTGTTCTCAACCTTTTTGATTTGGCCACGTAATTTTGCAATGGCCTTCTTTTTCGCTTTATCACTCATATTTGTTTTAGCTACAAATTTGTCTTTTTTCGGGATAGCTTTCATTTTAAACCCAAGGAACGTAGAATGCTTTTTCCGCAAATTAATTACCCCAGATTTTTCAGGACTGGTTTCTAGTCCCAACCTTTCTTTCAGCCATTTCTTCACGGCTTCAAAAATAGCGAATGCATCTTTATGATTACGGCAAAAGATTTTAAAATCATCGGCATATCGGACAATAAACATTTCCTTCAGTCCAGTTTTTCTCAATGCTCGATATTTTGCACTTTGATCTAATACCAGCCTTTTGCCAATCATTCGTTCCCGATTGTAATTCTTTTTCGTTTTGAAAGTTTCCCATTGGCTGCTGATCCACCAGTCCAGCTCGTTTAAAACGATGTTGGATAGTAGTGGTGAAAGAATTCCGCCTTGTGGCGTTCCTTTTCCTGGTATACCAACACCCTTGATTTCCGCTTTAAGCATTTTGGATAAAATACTAATGACCTTCTTATCCTGAATGCCCAGTGACCATATCTGCTTCAGTAGCTTGCCATGGTTAACATTGTCAAAGAATCCCTTAATATCAATGTCCACGGCATAATGGAGTTTGTTTTTGTTTACCAAGGTTACTGCCCTTGATAATGCATGATGTGCACTCCGGTTTGGACGAAAACCATAACTGTGTGGATGAAACTTTGCTTCACAGATAGGTTCAAGAACTTGTTTCACACATTGTTGAATCAAGCGGTCTTCAATAGTTGGTATACCTAAAGGCCTCATGGTCCCATCCAGTTTAGGGATCTCTATCCTTCGGACAGGATGTGGTTTAAAATTAGACATCCTTGCTCTTACATACTTTATAAGAGACGAAGGATCCTTTTCCCCAATATCAAGAATGGTTTTACCATTCGTCCCACTCGTTTTGCTTCCGCGATTCTTTTTGATATTTCGGAAGGCCAACTTAATATTTCTTTCATCAATGATAAGATCATACAGCTCTCGGAATTTGTAGCCATTTTTACTTTGAGCGTAAAGTGTATCTAACGCTGCTTGCATATTGTAGTATTCATTATTACGCAATTTTTGTTTCTTCTTTAGCTTTTGGTTGTTATCAGTCAACTAATCACCACCCGGTTACTGGCAGCTTTCGTTTCTCTTAGTCATACTCGAACCTGATAGACGATAAATGTAGTTGCTTTAACAAATTGACTAGTGGCTATCCCTCCATGATGTTTCCATCACCTCAACGGTACTGTGCCACCACTTTCACTGACATAAAGATAAGTTATAGCCTTCGCTTTTCCTTATCACCGCTTCATTGGCCGGTAAGTCCTCCGCGTTGTCAGCTTCCCACGTTCCGATGATTCTATCTGTACATACACTTTTAGGTGAATCCTCTAGTCCTGCTAGCTTGGACGTGCCTGTAACACGTCAAGGTGTTTCATAAAGACAATTCTTACTCCACCTCACTAGCGCCACGTACCGTGACAATGCCATTTCTAGCATCTATACCTCTAGAACCGTACATTCGGATTTTCGTCAGTTAGTTGTTGTTCACTAACATTCTCACCATGAGTGTTTTATAGACCCCCGGCTTATTTGCTGCACCTTCCACCTCTGGAAAGCTTTCGTCAACTTGACTTGTTACGGCAGCATTCAGCCGACTTCACCGAGCTTATAACCTCAAGATCCTTACCTATCTTGACGCTATTCGGAGGATCAGGGAGAGCCTTTCCGGGCGTTACTCCTTCATTCGACTCTTCGAATCATCAGTTCTCCCAGCTTTCGCTGGTGGCTAATCTTTTCAATTAGCAACGTGTCGCACTATCCTGATATTCATCAACGTGGATGTATTGGAATTTTCTTTGGTAATATTCGAGGACTTCCGGGACGCGCTTGAACAATTGGATTGTCATCATGATCAGATCGTCAAAGTCAAGCGACTGGTTTTTCCTCAGGCGTTGCTGGTAAGCTTCGTATACATCACTGACAATTTGGTCAAAAAAATCGCCCGCTTGTTTGGCGTACTGTTCAAAATCAATCAGTTCATTTTTCGCGCTGCTGATTTTCCCTAAAATCGCCCGCGGGTCAAATTTTTTCGGATCCAGATTTTTTTCTTTTAAAAGGTTTTTAATGACCGATAGCTGGTCGGTCGCGTCAAGGATGGAAAAATTGCGGTTAAAGCCGATCCTGTCGATATCCCTCCGCAAAATGCGCACGCACATCGAATGGAAAGTGGATATCCACACTTCCTCAGCGGCACCGCCCATGATCCCGGCAATCCTGTCCTTCATTTCGCGGGCGGCCTTATTGGTAAACGTAATCGCTAAAATATTATACGGATTCACGCCTTTTTCCACCATTAAATAGGCAACGCGGCGGGTCAGCACCCGTGTTTTACCGCTTCCCGCCCCGGCAAGAATCAAAAGCGGCCCTTCCGTTGTTTTGACCGCTTCTTTCTGTTCGGGATTTAGCCCGCTCAGAATACGGTCGGTTAAAAATTGCATGATTTCACCACCACATGAGAATGTTTGTTCTATTTTATCACAAACCTGTTTGCTTTACAACCCGGACCGTTTTCACAGCCTCGTGTATATCTTCATAAACCACATTGCCGACGACCACTACATCTGCAGCCCGTGCCATCTCCGCAGCCTGTGCCGCAGTGCGGATGCCGCCGCCGTAAAACAAAACGGTATCTTCCAGTACTGTTTTCACTTTTTCGACAAGCTTCGGATCTCCGTAAGTGCCGCTGTATTCCAAATAAAAAACCGGAAACTTGAACATATGCTCCGCCATGCTTGCATAAGCGAGAACGTCGTCGTCATCGAGGCCGGTTTCCGCTTCTGCAAGCTGTGCGGCTTTACAGTCCGGATTTAAAATACAGTAGCCTTCCATGACGATCTCATTCCAATTCATCCATTCCCCATATGCTTTCACTGCTTTATGGTGGGCACCGGTGATCCAAGTTGTATTTTTGCTGTTTAAAACCGCCGGAATCAAGTAAAGGTCATAAGCGGGTGCGATTGCGTCCGCATCCGATACTTCGAGGCAGCACGGCACGGCGTATCTTCTTACCCTTGACATTAACTGCAACGTGTTATCAAGGGTGACACCGTCCGTTCCGCCAATCATCACTGCATCTGTGCCGGACTCGCAAATTTTTTCCAAATCTTTTTCCGAAATATCTTTATTCGGATCCAATTTGAAGGCATGCCGCCATTCACGCACATCATACATCAACCGGAAATCCTCCATTCTTCATCCATCATAGCCCATTATAGCATTTGAAGGTACAGGCAAAAAAGCTTTTCATCAGAACGGGAAAATATAACAGCCATGCCCGGAAACACCGCGCTTTCCCGCCGGCAAAGCCGGAAAATCTTTCCTGAAAAGCCGCACCGGCAAAAAGAAAAGTGAAAGCGCAACCTTCCAGCAAGCGTGATTCTATCACGGGAAGCGGTTGTTCTGCGCAAAAAAGCCCCTCTTTTAAAAGAAGAGCTTTTTTCTTTTTATTCTGATGGGGCTTCTTCTGCACGGTTTTCCTGCCTGTGTTTTTTTTCGATCCGGTCGAGGACCATCTGGTAAGAATCGTTGCCGTAATTCAGGCAGCGTTTGACGCGGGAGATAGTGGCCGTGCTCGCGCCGGTTTCCGTCTCAATCGCATGGTACGTCTTATCATTGCGCAACATTCTCGCCACTTCCAGGCGCTGCGTCATCGCCTGGATTTCGTTGACGGTGCATAAATCGTCAAAAAAACGGTAGCACTCTTCAATCGTTTCAAGCGACAAGATCGCTTCAAACAGCTGATCCAGCGCTTTTCCGCGTAATTTATCTATTTGCATAAACGTTTTTCTTCTCCTTTGCTCTATTGCTTTCCGGCACGGCTCTGCCGGACTGCCCGAACCCCTTCCTAGTCTGTAACGGTAACACTGCTTAAAGTGGGTACAATATTGACCCACGTTTTGCCCGGCACCAATTTGACCGGTTCCCCGTTTTGATACGGAAGAATCCTGCCGCTGTCATTTTCCCATTCGACTTCCCGGAGCTTTCCCTTTTGGATAAGATACGCTTTGCCTCCGGATGTTAAATCAATATCCTTGCGCCCGTGGCTGTCAATCAGCTTATGTTTGGCAGCAACAATGAACAAATTGTCGATGAGAACCGGCTGGCCGTTGTTTGCATCCACCGTCTCCGCCCCGCCAGCGTAACGGGCATACTTTCCTTTTTCTGCGTTATACCGGTACACGGCATTTAAATTGTCCCGGCTTGAATAACGGATACTGACTTTCCCCGTGGAAATGCCCGAAATGTTTTTCACTTCTTTTGCAGAGGCAAAAGAAAGGGGAGACGGGGGCTGGTTCATCACATAGCCTTTTTTCCGTGCACCTTTTAAAATGTTCTGATAAGTGATATAGGAATTATGGGGCGCTTTTCTGGCTGCCGACCGTTTGAACAAAGTGCCGTCATACTGCATGCCGTTCAGTTCATCGACATAGCCCGAATCAAGCAGCTTTTTCGCGCCCAGGCTGTAGCCATGGGCAATGTATAAAGCATCGTATCCTTTTGCCAGCTTGATGAAATACGGCCTGGCGCTCCGGACCGGCCCGAATTTGGCCGGCATATGGCTTTCAAAAATTGCGACAAACCGGGTGATTTCCCCTTCCGCCAGGGCTTCATAGACAACATCGGCTGAACTAAGCCCCGATTGCGGGCGTGCAAGCGGGTGATTGTTGATCATGACGGCAACCGCCCGTTTTGCCGGCCTGTTTGTTGTCCGGAGCCCTGTCAGCGGTGCTGTCCACTGGTGTGCCGCAGATTTTCCGGTTCCCTGCCGATTTCCGCCTGTACCATGCTGGCGGCCGCATGCCGATAGCACCAGCAGAAGGAACATCAGGCCAATCAGTCGTTTCTTTCCCATTTTTGCAACTCCAATCACGTTTTCTTAAATGCGTCGAACGGCAAATCGCAACCTGCCGTATAGAAAGAGGTTTTTCAGAAACGAACCATCTCCCTTTTTTTCACTCCGTTTTCAAATTTCCGGTACTTTATTATTTTAACGCATTATTGTTGGAAAGAGTATCGTTTTCTTCATGACATCGTACATTCCTTTGGAAGTAATCCGGATATAGGGCAAATGGGTCGCGCATAAAAAGAGCAAAGAATACATCGGGTCATCATATGCATAGCCGCGGTCCCTTAAAATGCCGGCAAATTTTTTCATATCCCCGATCAGTTCATCCATGCTTTTATCCGACATGATCCCGCCGACCGGGAGCGGAATTTCCTGGATGATTTTCCCATTTTCCGCAATCACGATGCCGCCGCCCATTTCTTTCATCCGTTTAAACGCAAGCAGCATATCGCTTTTTGATTTTCCAATGCAAAGAATGTCCCCTGTCGATGAATAAGAAGAGGCAAGGCCCATCAGATTTTTGGCAAATCCTTTCACCAGTGTGTTGATCCGCCATTTTCCTTTTTTATCAATTAACATAAGAAAATTGTCCTCATAGGCGTCCGGCAGCACCTCATACGATACGTCATACGAAATGGAGTACGGTTTTGTAATGACGCTGTTGGACATCTCCAGCCCGAACGGCATGGAAAATTGCAGGTCGTCGTACCCGAGATCCCAATCAAGTTCAAGCGGGCCTTGGCCGTATAATGCCCAATCAACCGGCTCTTCCGGTTCGGTTCCTTTGCCGTCTTTTTTCAGCCATACCCCTTTTGACAGGACCGAAACAGGCACCGGGTTTGTTTCGCTTTCCAAAAAATTGATGCTTGCCACCCGGCCTGTTGCAATGATGCCGTGCAAATGCTGGATATTGTAGTAACGCGCCACATTGTAGCTTGCCATTAAGTATGCGTCCACCGGCGGCACCCCGTGTTCCATCGCGATTTGAATCATCCTGTCGATCACGCCTTCTTCGTAAAAAGCAGGCGAGCTGCCGTCGGTTGTAAAAAACATTTGATCATACTGGTCAATGCCGAGCGCTTTCATTTCATCCAGCAACACAGGCAGGTCTGGGCGGATGGATGAATGGCGCAAAGACACCGTGTATCCCTGCATCAGCCGGTTCAGCACTTCCTTGCCCGTCATCGCTTCATGGTCACAGTCTGCCCCAAACAGCATCATTTTTGCCAATGTTTTCTCGGATGCACCCGGGAAATGGCCTTCAATTTTTTTCCGCATCCGCTTGGCTTCCTGAATCCAATGGAGCATTAAGTCGTCGCCGTCCGCCAGTTTCGGCCAGCCGGTCAATTCCCCTCCCTGCAGGACAGCATCATGCTCGAGCCACGACTTTACACACTCGTGAGAAAAAACCATTTCTTCATCCACAAGCTCCGTCTGCCCGTCGAACCGTGCCCACCAATACATCGTAACCGGCGAATGGCGGAGCTTTTGCATCATGGAAAACGCTTTCTTTTTGTCTGATAATAAAACGAGCATGAGGTTATCGTTGATCAATGTTGTTGTTCCTTTTTGCGCTGCATAATGGGCAAAGGTTTGGGGATTATAAAGTTGAAAAGGATGGACATGCGGTTCAATATACCCGGGCACAAGCCACTGCCCCGAGCAATCGGTGATTTCGCATCCGGATGTCTTTTCAGGCAGCTTTTCCCCGGTGTATACAATCCGGTCCTGATAAATCCAAATATTGCCCGTCACCCATTTTCTTAATGTCGAATGAAGAAACCGGGCATTTGTTAAAACCATGTCTGGCGGCAGCTTGCCGTCCAGCACAGCCACATGTTCCCTGATTTGTTTGTTTTTCCATCGGTAACGTTGGTCAAGCATTGTCTCATTCCTCCCTAGGGAGACCCTAATATATTCATATATTACCATATTTTATCCATTAAAACAGTAAAGAAGTTTGAAAACATGGGAAAGGAGATGTTCATCATGAAAATCACACCCAATATTGGAATTTTGAATGCCTTGCTCCGGATTACGTGCGGGCTTACTTCGCTTGCATGGGCCACAGCCAAATTATCGAAAAAACCGTGGCGCAGCAGCTATTTATGTGTGGCGCTCATGGGTGCCATGAAAGTGGGAGAAGGGATTGTCCGCTACTGCCCTGTGACGGATCTCATTCAAAACAGGCAAATGAATGGTGGCCAGGAAGAAGTGTAGACCAGAAGGCAACATGCATGTGGGAAACATTACCACCTGTGCAAAAAGCTACCGGGCAAAAGGCCGGAGATTTTCCGGCCTTTTGCCTCAAGGACTAAGCCTGGTTTCTTTTGCCGATATCCTTCCGGTAGAAAAAACCATCCAAACGGAGCCTTTCCAATTCGTGATACAGTGCTTTTCCCGCTTCTTCCAGCGTACGGGCTTTCCTTCCGACAAAAAGTACCCTGCCGCCGTTTGATACAAGCCTTTCCCCCTCCACGCGTGTGCCGGCATGGAAAACAAAAGACTGCAATTTTGAAAGCGGCGGAATTGGAATCCCTTTTTCGTACGCACCCGGATAGCCGTTTGCCGCAATCACAACTCCCAATACAGCTTCCTTGCGCCACTTGATGCAAGGGCTTTTTCCGTCCAACAGATCCAGAAAAATTTCCGCAAGGTCCGATTCAAGCCTTTCGAGCACAACCTCCGTTTCCGGGTCGCCGAAACGGGCGTTGAATTCAATCACTTTCACACCGTTTTCCGTCAGCATCAAGCCGGCATACAAAACCCCGGTAAACGGGCAGCCTTCCTCTTTCAACGCTCTGGCTGCCGGGCGCAAAATATGTTCTACTGCCTTTTTCACTTCTTCATCCGGGATTTGCGGAACCGGGGAGTAGGCGCCCATTCCGCCTGTATTCGGCCCGCTGTCGCCATCATATGCACGCTTATGGTCGCGCGCAATCACCATGGGATACACTTCCTCTCCCCGGACAAACGCCATCAGGGAAAATTCTTCCCCTTCCAAAAATTCTTCTACAACCACCTGGTTTGAGGCTTCCCCGAATTTCTTCCCGATCAGAGCGGCACGGAGCGCTTCCTTTGCTTCTCCCGGTGTCATCGCAACAGTCACGCCTTTTCCGGCTGCGAGGCCGTCTGCTTTAATGACGATCGGGGCGCCTTTTTCCACGATATATTTTTCCGCCTCCGCATAGTCGGAAAAAACGCGGTAATCCGCAGTCGGAATGCCGTATTTTTGCATCAGTTCTTTTGCGAATGCTTTGCTGCTTTCAATCCGCGCCGCCTGCTTTGACGGCCCGAATATTTTCAGGCCGGCATTCTGAAATTCGTCGACAATCCCCGCGCTTAAAGGGGCTTCCGGGCCGACAACCGTCAGTTCAATGCCTTTGTCTTTTGCAAAAGCGAGCAGAGAAGCCGTGTCCGTTTCGCGGATCGGAACGGTTTCAGCGATTTGGGCGATGCCACCGTTTCCCGGTGCGCAATAAATTTTGCCAACGCGGGGGCTTTCCGATAATTTTTTGCAGATGGCATGCTCGCGGCCACCGCTCCCAATTACAAGTACTTTCATTTTAACGTGGCCTCCTCTCTTTGTCCATCATTTTGTAAGGTCTTCCGACTAATTTTATGATCGGATACAATAGAACCCGGGGACTGCCGGGCAGGACAGTCGCCTCCGCTTTTCTGTTTGTCCGGCTCTGCTTCCCGGGCTTGCATACTTCTGCACCTTTTCCCTGCGGTAAGCAGCATCGGTCCTCCAACGAATAAGAAGCCCGTATGCCGCGCTTTTCTGTTAGTGCTTAAAGTGGCGGATGCCGGTGAAGACCATCGTGATGCCGTATTCATCGGCTTTTTTGATGGAGTCTTCGTCGCGGATGGACCCACCCGGCTGGATGATGGCAGTAATGCCGGCTTTGGCAGCTGCTTCGACGGTGTCGTCCATCGGGAAGAATGCATCGGATGCCATCGCGGCTCCTTTTGCTTTTTCACCGGCCTGGGCCAACGCAATTTCCGCCGAGCCGACGCGGTTCATCTGCCCGGCGCCGATCCCGAGCGTTTTTTCAGCATCCGTCACCACAATCGCATTCGATTTCACATGTTTTACCACTTTCCAGGCCAGTTTTAAAGCCTTCCATTCTTGTTCTGTCGGCTCACGTTTTGTGACAGTTTTCACTTGGGCTTCATCTAAAGTATAGGTGTCCTGATCCTGGATCAGCAGCCCGCCTTCTACGGAAGTAATGATTTTTTCCGGTTTGTGCGCTTCCGTAAAAGGCACAGTCAAAAGGCGGATATTTTTCTTGCTTGCCAAAATGTCAAACGCTTCGTCCGCAAACGACGGGGCAATTACAATTTCGAGAAAAATTTCATGTAGCAGCTTGGCCGTTTCCGGGTCAACAGGCCGGTTGAATGCGACGATGCCGCCGAAAATCGATTTCGAATCTGCCTCGTACGCTTTTTTATACGCTTCAAGCGCCGAATCTCCGACCCCGATGCCGCACGGATTCATATGCTTTACGGCAACCGCTGCCGGTTCCTTGAAATCTTTTACGATCTGCAGGGCGGCATCTGCATCGCGGATATTATTGTACGATAATGCTTTGCCGTGCAGCTGCCTTGCATGCGCAATCGAAAACGGCGAACCAAGCGGGTTAATATAAAAGCTTGCTTTTTGGTGCGGGTTTTCCCCGTAACGGAGCGTTTGCTTGAGCTCATATGTAAAAGTGACATTCTCCGGGGCCTCTTCGCCAACAAGCGTTGTCATATAATCGGCAATCATGGCGTCATACGCTGCTGTATGGCGGAAAACTTTTGCAGCCAGCGCTTTTTTCGTATCTTTCGTCACATCGCCGTGCGTTTTAATTTCGTCAATCACTTTGCCGTAGTCCCCCGCGTCCGTAACAACGGTGACATATTCAAAATTTTTCGCGGCCGCACGCAGCATGGACGGCCCGCCGATATCAATATTTTCGATGGCCTCTTCTTCCGTGGCATCCGCCTTTGCAATCGTCTGCCGGAACGGATAAAGGTTGACACAGACGAGGTCAATCGGTTTGATCCCTTGCGCTGCAATTTGCTGTTCATGTTCCGGCGTCCGTTTTGCCAAAAGCCCGCCGTGGATGTTGGGATGGAGCGTTTTTACCCTGCCTTCCAAAATTTCCGGAAAACCTGTTACCTCTTCCACCCCCGTAACAGGCACGCCGGCTTCTTCCAGCGCTTTTTTCGTGCCGCCGGTTGAGAGAATTTCAAAGCCGAGCCCGCTTAAACTTTGTGCAAATGCCGTTACCCCTGTCTTGTCCGATACACTGATTAAAGCTCTTTTCATTCCGGTAAAACCTCCATGTTGGTTTGATTTTCCACCAGCTTCTTGAGCACATCCGGATACAGCACATGCTCTGTCTGATGCATTCTTGCCGCTAATGTTTCATATGTGTCCCCGTCAAGCACAGGGACAGCCGCCTGCGCAATAATCGGCCCGGTATCCATGCCTTCATCGACATAATGAATGGTCACGCCCGTTATTTTCACGCCTGCCGCAAGCGCCTGCCCGATCGCGTCTTTGCCCGGAAAAGCCGGCAGCAACGACGGATGGATATTGATGATTTTCCGTGGATACTGATTCAGGAGCACCGGCCCGATCAGCCGCATATAGCCGGCCAGAATGATCCATTCAATCTGTTTCTCCTGTAACTGCGCCAAAATTTCCTGCTCATACGCCCGCTTATCTGGGTACGTTTTCGGATTGAACACAAACGCCGGGATGTTTTCTTGTGCTGCCCGGCGGATGACATACGCATCTTCACGGTCACATACCAACAGTTCAATCGCGGCATCAAGTTCCCCTTTTTTGGCTGCATCACATATCGCCTGGAAGTTTGTGCCGCTGCCCGATGCAAAAACAGCCATTTTATGCATTGCCTCTGCTCCCTGCTGCAAAACGGACACCCGCCGTATTTGTAACATGGCCGATGATGAAAGCTTGTTCCCCGGACTGGTTGAAAAAGGAAACAGCGGCCTGTGCCTCTTCCGCCTTCACCGCGAGGACAAACCCGATGCCCATGTTAAAAACGTGAAACATCTCATCGCGGCTGACGTTTCCGTAAGATGCCACAGCGGAAAAAACGGGTGGGACCGGCCATGAACCGAGGCTGATTTCAACACCGAGCCCGTCTCTGTGCATACGCGGAATATTTTCATAAAAACCGCCGCCTGTCACATGTGCCATTCCTTTAATCTCAAATTTTTTCAGCGCGGAAAGCACCGGTTTGACGTAAATTTTGGTCGGGGTTAACAGCACTTCCCCAAGCGGCCGGCCCAGTTCCGGCAAAATCGTATCAACGGTCATCGCATGGTCTTTGAAAAAAATTTTCCGGATCAGCGAATAGCCGTTACTGTGAATGCCACTTGAGGCAAGGCCGATTAAAACATCTCCGGGTGCGGTGTTACCCGTGACAAGCGCATCTTTTTCACATGCGCCAACCGCAAATCCCGCCAAATCGTATTCGCCTGCTTCATACATATCCGGCATTTCCGCCGTTTCTCCGCCGACGAGTGTGCACCCTGCCTGCACGCACCCTTCTGCCACGCCTTTTACAATTTGCTCAATCGTTTCCGGGTTCTGGCTGCCGCAACCGATATAATCGAGGAAAAAAAGCGGTTCCGCTCCCTGGACAATGATGTCATTGACGCACATGGCGACACAATCGATGCCGATCGTATCATGCTTGTTTGTTAAAAAGGCAAGTTTCAGTTTCGTGCCGACGCCGTCCGTTCCGGAAACAAGCACGGGCTTCTGGTAATGGAGCGCGGATAAGTCAAACATGCCGCCAAATCCGCCGAGTGCACCGATTGCCCCCGCCCGGTTTGTCCGCGCCACATGCTTTCCCATCCGTTTGACCGCTTCATAGCCTGCTTCGATGTCGACGCCAGCATCCCGGTATGTGTTTGCCATAGGAATCCTCCGTTAATTGCTATTTTTGAATCAGTTCTTTTTCATGTGGCAGTACCGTATCCGGATAGATTTCCGTCGGATACTTGCCGGTAAAACAGGCGAGGCACTGGCCGCATGTTTCATTGATCGCCGGCCTGCCAATTGCTTCGAGCATATTGTCCACCGTCAAAAAAGTGAGGGTGTCCGCGCCGATCATCTGGCGGATTTCCTCCACGCTGTGGCGGGCTGCGATCAGTTCTTCATGCGTCGATGTGTCAATGCCGTAAAAACACGGATGTTTCATCGGCGGCGAGCTGATGCATACATGCACTTCCGTTGCCCCGGCATCGCGGAGCATGGTGACGATCCGTTTGCTTGTCGTTCCGCGCACGATCGAATCATCGACCATGACCACCCGCTTTCCTTCGACGATAGCGCGCACCGGCGACAGTTTCATTTTCACGCCCTGTTCGCGCAGCGACTGCGACGGCTGGATGAACGTGCGCCCGACATAGCGGTTTTTGATCAGGCCCATTTCATAGGGGATGCCGGATTGTTCCGCGTAACCGATCGCCGCCGAAATGCTTGAATCGGGCACGCCGGTTACGACATCCGCGTCAATGCCCGCCTGGATCGCAAGCCTTCTCCCCATATTTTTGCGTGCGGCATGAACGTTGATGCCGTGGATATTGCTGTCCGGCCGGGAAAAATAGACATATTCCATTGTACAAATGGCCGGATTCGCAGCATACGCATACTGCTCCGACTCAATGCCGCGGCTGCTGATCGATACGAGTTCACCAGGACGGATATCGCGGATAAACTCAGCCCCGACAATATCAAGCGCGCATGTTTCCGACGCAACGCAATAAGCGTCGCCGATTTGTCCGAGTGAAAGTGGGCGCAAACCGTTTGGGTCAAGGGCGACGAGCAGCTCATCTTCAGTCATAACAGCAAATGCATACGCCCCCTTTAGCATCGTAAGCGCGCTTTTCATCTGTTCTTTCATGGTACGGTAGCCGCTTCTTTTCATTAAATGGGCGAGCACCTCTGTATCGGATGTCGTCTGGAAAATGCTGCCCTGCATTTCAAGCTGGTGCTTCAATGTATGCGCGTTGACGAGATTGCCATTATGCGCAAGCGCAAGGCTGCCGTTTTGCGAATGGAACAGAAGCGGCTGGACGTTTTCAATCCCGCCACCGCCCGCTGTTGCGTAGCGGACATGCCCGAGGGCCGCATCCCCGTCAAGCCCGGCAAAAGACTGGGCTGAAAATACTTCCGTCACAAGCCCTTCCCCTTTTTTGCCAATGAGGCGCCCGTTTTGTTTGACAACAATACCCGCACCTTCCTGCCCCCTGTGCTGCAGGCTGTGGAGCCCGTAATAGGCAAGCTGTGCCGCTTCTTTATGGCCCCATACCGCGAAAATCCCGCATTCCTCATTTAATCCCTTTATTTCAGCAAGCATTTTAAGGCTCCTTTCCAGGCCGTTTCGCATTCCTCTGTATCCGCCTGAATCCACGTCTCCCCGTTTTCCCCTTTGACAGCCATTTGCTTATCATCCGTGACGTTGCCAATCCAAACAGCCTCATCCACCAATTTTTGAAACGCCTGCTGGTGCTCTTTCTTCACTGACACAATAAATCGTGACTGGGTTTCGCTGAATAACGCCGTAACCGGGTTGCCTTTTAAAACCACATTGGCCCCCAAATTTTCCGTCCCAAACAGGCATTCAGCGAGTGCCGGTGCAAAACCGCCTTCCGAGACGTCATGGGCGCTTTGCACAAGGCCGGACTGGATCGCAGCAAGCAGTTGGTGCTGGCGCCGGGCTTCAGTTTCCAAATCGAGTGCCGGCGGTTTTCCGGAAATTTGGCCGTCTGTAAGCTTTTGCAGTTCGCTGCCACCGAATTCCGGTTTTGCTTCCCCGATCAGATAAATGAGGTCACCAGCCTGTTTAAATGTCTGCGTGGTCACATATTTGATGTCTTCGAGAAGTCCGACCATGCCAACAACCGGTGTCGGATATACAGCCTGTACGGACACTTCCCCGTTTTCTGTTTTTTGCAATGTTTCATTATACAGTGAGACATTGCCGCCAATGACCGGGGTTTCAAGCTCGCGGCATGCTTCGCTCATGCCATCTGCCGCTTTTTCGAGCTGCCAGAAAATTTCCGGCTTTTCCGGTGCGCCGAAGTTCAGGCAGTCTGTCACGCCAAGCGGCTGGGCCCCGGAACAGACAATGTTGCGCGCCGCTTCCGCCACTGCGATTTTCCCGCCCGTTTCCGGATCCAAATAGACGTAGCGGGCGTTGCAATCCGTTGTCATCGCGAGCGCTTTTTTTGTCCCGCGGATCCGGATGACGGCTGCATCCGATCCCGGCATGACCACCGTGTTCGTCCGCACCTGGTAGTCGTACTGTTCATACACCCATTCTTTGCTGGCAATGGTTGGCTGTTTGAGCAATTGGAAAAAAGTTTCCTGAAGATTTTCCACCGCCGGGATTTGCGGTTTCATCGCCTGATAGGCCGCAAAGTAAGCCGGCTCTTTGGATGGTTTATGGTAGACGGGCGCATCCTCTGCAAGCGCATCGGCCGGCACATCTGCGACAAGTTCGCCGTTGTGGTACAATTTGAGCATTTTATCGCCGGTTACCGTTCCGATAGCAACCGCATCAAGCCCGTATTTTTGAAAAAGGCGGATGATTTCCGGTTCCCGGCCTTTTTTTACGACAATCAGCATCCGTTCCTGCGATTCGGAGAGCATCATTTCATATGGCGTCATCCCAGTTTCGCGCTGCGGAATGCGGTCAAGATTCATTACAAGCCCGACGCCCGCCTTGCTGGCCATTTCGGAAGAGGAGCTGATGAGCCCGGCCGCCCCCATATCCTGGATGCCGACGAGCGCATCATGGCGGACAAGTTCGAGGCAGGCTTCAAGGAGCAGTTTTTCCATAAACGGATCGCCAACTTGGACTGCCGGGCGCTTTTCCTCCGAATCTTCGCTGAGCTGCCCGGAGGCAAAGGTGGCGCCGTGGATGCCGTCCCTTCCTGTTTTTGCGCCGACATACATGACCGTGTTCCCGATGCCGCGCGCCTGCCCTTTTTGAATGTCTTTATGTTCGATCAGGCCGACGCACATCGCGTTAACGAGCGGATTGCCGTCATAACACGGATCAAATGCCACTTCCCCGCCGACTGTCGGAATCCCGATGCAATTGCCGTAGCCCGCAATTCCGGCAACGACTTCTTTGAAAAGACGTTTCACCCGCGGGGAATCGAGTTCGCCGAAACGGAGCGAATTGAGAAGCGCAACCGGCCTTGCCCCCATCGAAAACACATCGCGGATAATCCCGCCGACGCCCGTTGCCGCGCCCTGGTACGGTTCAATCGCGGACGGGTGGTTATGGCTTTCAATTTTAAAAACAACCGCCAGCCCGTCGCCGATATCAATGATGCCGGCGCCTTCCCCGGGCCCCTGGAGAACGCGTTCGCCTTTTACCGGAAACTTTTTTAAGACCGGCTTAGAGTTTTTGTAACTGCAATGTTCCGACCACATGACGGCAAACAGCCCTGTTTCGGTATAGTTCGGCGTCCGGCCGAGAATCGTTTCGACCCGTGCGAATTCTTCGTCTGTCAGCCCGATTTCACGGTAAATCTTTTGGCTTTTGATTTCGGCCGGTCCTGGTTCAAGCAATAACGGCATGGGATTCCCTCCAGTTTTTTACAATGGATTTGAACAGCTTCAAACCGTCCGTGCTTCCGAGTAATGCTTCAACGGCCCGTTCCGGATGGGGCATCATCCCGAGCACATTGCCTTGTTCGTTCATAATTCCCGCAATATTGGCAATACTCCCGTTAGGATTTTCCCCGTACGTGAACACAATTTGCCTGTTTTCTTTCAGCATTTCGAGCGTTTCCGCATCGCAAGTATAGTTCCCCTCCCCGTGGGCAACCGGAATCCGGATCGTTTCCCCCTGCTCATACAGGGAAGTAAACATCGTTGCGGCATTTTCGACTACAAGCGGCACCGTTTTGCAGACGAATTTCAAGCCTGCGTTCCGGAGCATGGCCCCCGGCAAAAGGCCGGCTTCAAGCAAAATTTGAAATCCGTTGCAGACGCCAAGCACCGGTTTGCCCTCTTCAGCAGCTCTTGCAACAGCCTGCATGACCGGCGAAAAGCGTGCGATCGCGCCTGTCCGCAAATAGTCGCCGTACGAAAACCCGCCCGGCAGGAGGATCCCGTCAAAACCATCTAAGCTATCCGCATCATGGCGGACGTATGCCGCTTCTTCACCAAGTGCATCTTGAATCGCATGAAACATATCGGTGTCACAGTTCGATCCCGGAAAAACAAGACATGCAAACTTCACGGCGCAACACACTCCTCAATTTCATAGCGGTAGTCTTCGATGACAGGATTTGAGAGCACCCGCCCGCACACTTCCCGGATGACGGCATCCAGGTCCCGGTCCGCCTTTTCTACAAGCAGCTCCAAATATTTTCCGGCCCGCACATCCTGCACTTCACTGTAGCCGAGCTGGACAAGCGACTGGTTGATGGCAGCCCCCTGCGGATCAAGGATGCCCTCGCGCAAGGTGACATAGACTTTCACTTTATACATGCGAAATATCTCCTCTCAAGCGATTTAAGATTTCCTGGTAAACTTCCGTTAAACTGCCCAAATCCCGGCGGAACACATCTTTATCCAGCTTTTCATTCGTTGCCCGGTCCCAGAGCCTGCACGTATCCGGGGAAATTTCATCGGCCAAAAGGATCGCCCCGTCACGTCCGCGTCCGAACTCGAGTTTGAAATCCACAAGGCGGACGCCGATTTCCGCAAACAGCGCCGTTAGGCTCTCATTGACAACGAGCGCCTGTTTTCTTAAAAACTGCAAATCTTCCGAACTTGCAATCCCTAAAAGCCGTACATGGTCTTCTGTAATGAGCGGGTCGCCGAGTTCGTCCTTTTTATAATAAAATTCGACAACCGGCTGCCCGGCCGGCGTTCCTTCTTCAAGCCCGAGGCGCTTTGCAAGGCTGCCCGCCACGACATTGCGGACGACTACTTCAAGCGGGATGATCTCCACCCGGCGCACAAGCTGTTCGCGTTCCGATATTTTACGGATAAAATGGCTCTTGACCCCTTTGTCCGCAAGCCGCTTAAAGATCAGGCTTGAAATCTCATTGTTCAGCTTCCCTTTTCCTTCAATCTCCGCTTTTTTCACGCCATTAAACGCGGTGGCCGAGTCTTTGTACTCGACGCGCAATACATCCGGATCCTCTGTTTCATACAACCGTTTTGCTTTCCCCTCGTATACAAGCATGCGCCTGCCTCCTTAGCCTGCTGCGCAAATTTCGCAGCCGCTTTTTATTTTCCGGGACAGCCGGGCTGAATTCACCCGGCCGCCCCGGTTCAGTTCAGCCCGAGACGGTCAAAAATCGTATCGACATGTTTCAAATGATAATGGTAGTCAAAGCATTCCTCGAGTTCTGCTTCCGTGAGCCTGCTTTGGATGGCCGGGTCTTTTTTCAACAGTTCCTTAAACGGCACTTGTTTTTCCCACGACTCCATTGCTTTCGGCTGCACCGTATCGTATGCAGCTTCACGGGACATGCCTTTATCAATCAGGGCAAGCAAAACCCGCTGTGAATAAATGAGACCGAGCGTTTTGTCCATGTTCCGTTTCATATTTTCCGGGAAGACGGTCAGGTTTTTCACAATATTGCCGAACCGGTTCAGCATATAATTAATAGCAATCGTTGCATCCGGCAAAATAATCCGTTCCGCAGAAGAATGCGAGATGTCGCGCTCATGCCAAAGGGAGACATTTTCATACGCCGTTACCATATAGCCGCGCAGCACCCGCGCCATCCCGGTCATATTTTCCGAACCGATCGGATTGCGTTTATGCGGCATCGCGGACGATCCTTTTTGCCCTTTGCTGAAAAACTCTTCCACTTCACGGGTTTCGCTTTTTTGCAGCCCCCTGATTTCCGTAGCAAATTTTTCAATCGATGTCGCGATCAAAGACAAGGTCGCGATGTAATAAGCGTGGCGGTCGCGCTGCAGCGTTTGCGTGGAGATGGGCGCCGGCTTTAAGCCGAGTTTCCCGCAGACATACTGCTCAACGAACGGGTCGATGTTGGCATAGGTCCCGACAGCACCGCTTAATTTCCCGTAACGGATGCCGTCCGCCGCTTGCCTGAAGCGTTCGAGATTCCGTTTCATTTCTTCGTGCCAGAGCGCCATTTTCAGGCCAAAAGTGGTCGGTTCGGCATGGACGCCGTGGGTACGGCCCATCATGACGGTGTATTTATGTTCAATTGCTTTTTGCTTTAAAATTTCAATAAAACGTTCAAGGTCTTTTTCAATGATTTCATTTGCCTGTTTGATCAAATAAGAAAGCGCCGTATCGACCACATCCGTGGACGTCAGCCCGTAATGCACCCATTTTCTTTCTTCGCCGAGCGACTCCGAAACGGCCCTTGTAAAAGCGACAACATCGTGGCGCGTTTCCTGCTCAATTTCTAAAATTCTTTCAACATCAAATCTGGCATTTTCACGGATTTTTTGCACATCTGCTTTCGGGATTTCCCCAAGCTCCGCCCATGCTTCACAGGCAAGGATTTCCACTTCAAGCCATGCTTTGTATTTATTTTCGTCTGTCCAGATGGCGCCCATTTCAGGCCTTGTATAGCGTTCAATCATTCACTGCTGCCTCCGATCGTTTCTGTACATCCTGCCATACACCGGATTGTTCAAGGGAAAGCAAAGTCTCTTCGATTTCCTCTGTCAGCACTGTAATATGGCCCATCTTTCGCTGGAATTTCGCTTCTTTTTTGCCGTAAAGATGGACCGACCATTCCGGCTGGTAAGGAATTTGCGTAAGCGCCCTTTCGACGTGCTGGCCGAGCAGATTATTCATAACAGCCGGCTTCAAAAGTTCCACTTTGCGGAGCGGCCAGTTGCAGATCGCGCGGATATGCTGGCCAAATTGCGAAATCGAACAGGCTTCAATCGAGTAATGCCCGGAATTATGCGGGCGCGGCGCCAGTTCATTGACATAAAGCGTGCCGTCCGCTTCTAAAAACATTTCGACTGCAAGCGTGCCGGTTAAATGAAGCTGCTCTGCCACCTTTAGGGCGAGTTGCTCCGCCTCTTTTTTCACCGTATTTTCCACCCGTGCCGGCGCGATTGTTTGATGCAAAATATGGTTGTGATGAATATTTTCAACTACCGGAAAAAGGCTCGTTTCCCCTGTTTCATTCCGGGTGATGATGACAGAAAGTTCTTTTGTAAATGGAATCATTTTTTCAAGGACACATGCGCCGTGGGCAAGAAGCGGATCCGTTTCCTTAAAATCCCCTTCATGCCGGAGCGTGATCTGCCCTTTTCCATCATAACCGCCGCGCGCCGTTTTTAAAATACATGGATAGCCAATTTCCCCAACAGCTTCTTTCAAATCCGCCGCGTTTTCAACGATGCGGTACGGCGCAACCCGGACACCTGCTTTTGCAACTGCTTCTTTTTCAAAAATACGGTTCTGCGTGATCCGGATCAGTTCCGCTCCTTGTGGCACATGGGCAAATCCGGTGGCCTTTTTCAATGTTTCATAATCGATATTTTCAAATTCATAGGTGAGCACATCGCATCGTTCCCCGAGCTCCCGCAATGCCGCTTCATCATTATATGGCGCCGTGATCTGCCCGTCCGCCACCTGCGCACACGGGCAATCCGGCACAGGATCAAGGACAATGATCTTAAAACCCGCCTCTTTTGCGGCAAGGGCCATCATTCTCCCGAGCTGGCCGCCGCCGATGATGCCGATTGTACTCCCCGGTTTAATTATTTTCCTGTTCAAGTTGATCACTGCTTTCATATACGGTTTTCGAAAGTCTTTCCCGTCTTTGTTCAAGCCTTTTGACAATATGTTCGTTTGTTGTGGATAAAATTTGGGCGGCAAGCAGTCCGGCATTTGTTGCGCCCGCTTTTCCGATCGCGACCGTTGCAACCGGGACACCGCCCGGCATCTGCACGATTGAAAGCAAAGAGTCAAGGCCGTTCAGCGCTTTTGACCGGACCGGCACGCCGATGACTGGCAACGTCGTTTTTGCTGCGACCATCCCCGGCAAATGAGCCGCGCCGCCTGCTCCCGCAATGATGACTTTTACGCCCCTGCTTCTTGCCTGTTCTGCATATTGAAACATCAGATCCGGCGTCCGGTGTGCAGAGACGACTTTTTTCTCGTAAGGCACGTTCAATTCATCCAGCACGCCGCATGCATGTTTCATCGTTTCCCAGTCCGAAATGCTGCCCATAATGACGCCAACTTCAACTGCCACCTGCATCCCTCCCCTGTTTATGTACAAAAAAACCCGGACGGATCTGCCCGCTCTATTTTAGAGAGAAAGCAGTCCATCCGGGTGCAGCACAAATAAGCATGGAAAACCTTGTGATTCCCAACTTCCGCTTTCCCTCATAGTCCGGTTATTTACGGTAACCGGGTAGAGACGTATGGGCCGTATTCCCATTATATATGAGGGTCCTATTCACTTTGTATTTTTATCTTAACAGGGAAGCTTGTTGCTGTCAACGAATAATTCATGTTTTACAGGCCGGGAATGTTCGGGTCTGAACTTGATTTTCTTCCTTCAAAAACAATTTTTCTGGTGACCGGCTCATACTCTTTCCTGCCGTTTTTCTTGACTTCCCGGAACACCGGCTTTTCGATTCTTCTGACCGGTTGGAAGCCTTCTTTTTCCATTCTTGCCAGACAGTCTGCAATGGTCTCATTTTCCAGCACTTCAAACTGTTTTTTCATTTGTTCAATTTTCCTTTCTTCACCGCTTTTACCCAAAAACCGCCGTAAATGGTTTTCGGCTCGTATGCAATGATAAAGGCCTTTGGATCAATCGTCTGAATCGCTTGGTATAATTTCAGCTCATATTTCCTCGGCGTCAAAACCTGGAGGGCAATCCGGTCGCCTTCAAGCCCGTGCGCATCCCATGTAGTAACGCCGTAGCCACTTTCCCGCAATTTTTTTGCCAAATCCAAATTTGCCCCTGTTGTAATGACATTGACCGTAATATAGCCGAGCGCCAGTTTTTCTTCAATTTTCATCCCCACCATGACGCCGATTCCATAACCAGCCGCATACGCAATAATGTTTTGAATCTTATTCAGATTATCAAGAACAAGCCCGAGACCGATGATATACACGATAATTTCAACCATGCTGACAAAAGCGGCAATATACCGGTATCCTTTTAACGTTAGAATCATCCTCGTTGTCGAAAAGGATACATAGATAATATTGACAACAAAAATAATCAGCACCATGACAATACTATTGTGGAGCAATGATGTTCCCCCTCCTCATCACACATTCATTTTGCTTCTTTTCCATCATATCACGGCCGGAGCAAAGTAAACGTGTCCATAAGCATGATTTTTTATGATAAAACTTTTTTATGATACGATAGGGGGTAATCGAAGAAATGGGGTGTTCATATGAAAATTGAAGTGTGGTCTGACTTTGTCTGCCCATTTTGCTATATTGGAAAACGGCGTTTGGAAATGGCGCTGGCACAATTTCCGCACCGGAGCCAGGTGGAAGTTGAATTTAAAGCGTTTGAACTTGACCCTGCTGCCGAAAAAGGCATCGGCAAAAATATCCACGAAGCGATTGCTGAGAAATACGGCATCAGCATGGAAGAAGCAAAAAAGGCAAACCGCGGGATCGGTGAACAGGCGGCAAGCGTGGGGCTTCGTTATGATTTTGACAACATGAAGCCGACAAACACGCTGGATGCACACCGCCTTGAAAAATTTGCCGCGACTGAAGGCAAAGGGGCGGAACTCGCCGAAAAACTGTTCCACGCCTATTTTACAGAAGGAGCGTATATCGGTGACCACGAAACACTTGCCGCAATCGTCGAATCTGCAGGCCTCAGCCGGGAAAAAGCTTTGGAAGTGCTTCGTGACCCGAATGCCTATCTAAATGACGTACGCGTGGATGAAGCCATCGCACAGCAATACGGCATCACCGGCGTCCCGTTTTTTATTCTTAACCAAAAATACGCCATCTCCGGCGCCCAGCCGCTCGAAACCTTTACAAGCGCCCTTCAGAAAGTATGGCAGGAAGAAGCCGCAGCGCCGGTGCTGCAAGACCTGTCCACCGAACAAGACGTTGCCTGTGCAGATGGAAGCTGCATTGTACCCGGGAAGGAAGAAAAGTAACCATGTTAGGAAGGCAGGGATATTCCCTGCCTTTTCAAAATATGCATTGGCACTCTTTCTGTGCCCGCTTTTAAGGGGTAGAAGAATTTGTTCACGAATTTAAGTTATCGTTTCCATTGCTACATTCCTGGGCAGGCTGATCCTGGCCCTCTATTTTAATTCAACTTTTCCGATCTCATGCCCCGCACTCACTTTGCCATTTGCTGAAATCGTAAAATCCAAAATACTGTTGGAATTTGTAAAGATAACCATTACACTGTTATCCTTTTCAGCTGCTTTCAGTGCGGTTAAGTCCATATCGGCAATTTTATCACCAGCCTGGACCGTATCATTTTCATTTACATATACCTGAAAAGGCGCCCCCTTAAGTTCTACCGTATCAATCCCCAGATGCACCAATACTTCAAGCCCATTATCTGTCTGAATACTAATAGCATGTTTTGTGTCAAAAACGCTCAAAATTTTTCCGGATACCGGGCTTCGGACTTCTCCGGCCGCTGGTATTACGGCAAATCCATCTCCCATCATCTTTGTGGAAAAAACCGGATCATTTACTTCCGTTATTGGAACTAAATGGCCGATTGCAGGCGCAACCAAGCCTACTGTTTGGCTCTTTTTCTTTTTTAAAAAGTTGAGCATATCGGTTCCCTACTTTCTAAATCATTAATTTAAGCAAAACAAAATCACAAAACATATACATTACAAGAAAAGCTCCAAGCATTGATAAATACCTGGCATCATTTCTTAAATTAGATAACTTAATTTTTTTATTTGGAGAAGATAAAATCAATAGTACAATAAAAAAAGCAATTAAAAGATTCCCTAACAAAAGCTGGAGCAACGCCGATAAGTAAATAGACAGCATAAAAAGGTCATAATGATTTAAATGGACTTTAAGATGATACAGATAATACCCCATCAGCAGATCAAGGCAGGAAGCGATCAGCATGACAGCAGCAAAAGGGCTGTTTGAAAACAGTTCTTTAAAAGATGTTGGATATATGGCAACAATCACACATAAATAAATCATATAAAAAACAGGGACGAGAAAAAACAATGCAATCATTATATTAAATATTTTCGTTTCATTTCCAACAAGCCTTCTTATTTTATCCATTTTGCAAGCCCCCGTTTTCCAATTGCTCAGTAAACAGCTTGTAATGCAGGGAAAAAAGTTCAACCAGAATGTATAAGCTGACAATGCTTCTGTGCCGTGGTTTATGAAACTCGGATGCATAGTAGTAAAGATTATATGTTGAAATGCCGGCCAATTTGTTTGTCCCAAATTGTGTGATGCTGACCATTTTTATATTTCTTCTTCTAAAATCTTTTGCTATATTGACAATCCGTTCATTATTGCCGCTCAATGAAATTAAAAATACGATGTCTTTTTCATTTAACGCTTTTTCTGCTACCGATAATTCTTCCAGCGCCGGGAAGTTCGTCACAAATTTTCCTGAGTATATAAAATTTCTTGTAATCTTTTCCGCAGCCATTTTTTGCTCCCAACCTGTGCCATAAGAAAAGATACGGCTGGCTTCCATAATAGAACGAAACATTTCCGTGTGATTGACAGTATTAAAATATTTGATGGTTTTATCAATGTCTTCATGCAATTGGCAATTAATATTTTCTGGCTGGCCGGTCATTTCTTTCAACGTGTTTTCTTCCTTTTTGATTTCATACTTTAATTCAGAAAAACCCGAGTACCCGACCTTCTTGATGGTTCTAAACAAGAAAGAAGCGGAAACATGGCAAAGCTTGCTAATTTCATTTAAAGTTGAATTGCTAACAATATCTTTATGTTCAATAATAAAATTCAGGCATTGTATTTCATCTGAATTTAATTGTTGGAAGCTTTGGTTTACTTTTTGTTCCAAATCCATAAAGAGTCAACACCCTTTCTTGTGTCCTTACATCCAATTTTATCACTAAATAAGATGCTGACTCTATCCAAAAAGTTTTATTGTTTCAACAGTTCTTCAAATTTTTCCCTGACTTGGGGGACATCCAACCCTACGATGACTTGGAATGCTCTTCCTGCTCTCACAACACCCGCAGCTTTTCCCGCTTTAAATGCGCTATCCGGTTTCACTTTCTTTGGATCTACTACTGTCACTCTTAACCTGGTAGCACAATTGGTCACATCACTGATATTTTCTTTTCCGCCCAACGCATCCAGGTAAATTGCCGCTCTTTCCGAATAAGGATCTGTGTAGGATGCTGCAGCTGTTTCTTGCACCCCTTGCGCTAATTTTTTATTTTTATAATCCTGTTTTGTCTTTAATGTAATTTCTTCTTCCTCATCTGCTTCCCTGCCTGGCGTTGCAAAGTTGAATTTTAAAATGAAAAACCTAAAGACAAAGAAGTAAATAGCCGTGAATATCAGCCCAACTACAAATTGCGTTAAATATGTTGCCCAGTGATTTTGAAAAAGCGGAATCCAGTTTTTCCCGGCCATATCAATAATGCCTCCGCTCAAATCACCTACTACACCAAATAAATACAATGTCGTATCTAATGTTGCTGCCAAAAGGGAATGAATCACCCATAAAAGCGGCGCTACGAACAAAAATGTAAATTCAATTGGTTCGGTAATACCAGCAAGTACAGATGTAATGACTGCCGGTACCAGCAGGGCCAATACTTTTTTCCTGTTTTCTTTCTTTGCCGTAAAGTAAAATGCCAAAGCAATTCCTGGTATACCAAAAACCTTTTCATTGCCAAACATCGAGAATCCCATTTGTGGTGCCATTGATTTCAGTGATTCCTTACTATTAGCAAATGTCTCCAAGTGCATAAGCCACCATTTCGTTAGGCCTTCCGGAACTGCGGCTGGCCCAAATTGGAAAGGGATATAAATAAAATGGTGAAGACCTGTTGGAATTAAAACACGTTCAAGGAAACAGTAAATCCAAACCCCAACAGGACCTGCATGAGCCATGAACGATTGTAATGATCCGATGCCGAATGAAATTTTCGGCCAAATTAAACAGGTAATGAATGCCAAGGGTAAAGCGGCAAAAAAGCCAAGAATGACGACGAAAGCAGAGCCCTGGAAGGTGCCCAAAAAGTCAGGTAATTTATAGTCAAAAAATCTGTTATGCAAATAGACAACGATTCCCGCTATAATTAAGGCACCAATGATGCTTGTATTAAAAGTTTTAATTCCGGCAATCATTTTTAAGCCTTCGTTTGTGCTATTTTCAGCTAAAGCCCTTCCGTAATGCATAATTCCAAAAAATTTTCCCCAGTGGGTAAGGATGGCCGCTATAAAATAATTCCATGTAAGATACGTAACCAAAGCTTCCATTGCAGCTCTTCCGGAAGCTTTTTTTGCCAGTCCGATAGGTAGGCCGACGACAAATAATAATTCTATTTGATTAAATACTGTCCATGCACCTTGTTGTACAGTATCCCATATGCCGTACCATAAGGTTCCTTCACTTGCAAGGCTTCCAAAAACAGACGGATTGCAAAATAATATGCTGATGGCCAGCATAATGCCAGCAAATGAGAAAAGTAAAACAGGTGTAAACATTGCACCGCCAAATCTTTGTATACTTTTCATTGTTTATCCTCCAGACCGGAAACCGCTTTCCTTTTTTAGAAATATGATGAGAAGCGATAAGATCTTTTTCTTTTTAAAAAAGATTTACCGCTCCTCATTTTTGGTTTCACTTAGTAATGATGTAAAGGAGCATGTTTAAATAATCCCTTTAGTTGATTACCTTGTATGATCAGCTTAAAACCGGTTCAGGACGCCCGATTTTTAATTCCGGCCAGTAACCCTTATTTGCTTCAACCAGTTCATCCAAAATAACTTTGGCCAGTCCTGCATCTGGTACAATCTTACTTAAGCTTAATGCTTGCCATAATTTTGTATACGAACCCTCTATCCAGGCATCGACAACCAGGTTTTCAACACTGTTTTGTTCCTCAATCAACCCTTTTTGGAAGCGCGGGATTTTACCCTGCGCGAGTGGTTCAGGCCCATTTGCACCAATCAAGCAAGGAATTTCCACCATCGTATCAGAATCCAGGTTTTCTACTGCCCCTTTATTTGGTGTAATGACAAGCATGCGTTCTTTTGTGTTATAAGCAATCGCACGGCATAAATCAATAATATAGGAAGCATGTTCATCTGATTTAAAGGCGCTGTTTGTTGCTGTTCCGGATTCCGTAATTTTGGCACACTCTTCAAAAACAAATTTTTCGCGGCCCGATCTAATTTCATCCGTCCTTGTATGATTCGGATCAGAATGTTTCACAACTTCCTGCGGATATAGATAGTATTTCAGATAAGTGTTCGGCAATGTTTCCGGATCGAGTGCATAGACATCTTTAGCCATTTCAAAAGTCTCTCTCCAGCTTTTTTCTGTCCCGCTTTCATCAGGCAATATATATCCGTGTTCCCTGACATAGGCCTGAAGCTGTGGCATTAAATTATTGCCTTTCTTATCTCTTACAGCCGTCCACCATCCAAAGTGGTTCAAACCATAATAGTCGAAATCCAGTTCTTTATAAGAATTTAATTTTAATATTTTTGCCATCCGATCCATTATTCCAATTGGCATGTCACAAATATTGATAATTTTAGATTTCGGTCTTAAGCGATTTGTAGCTACAGCCACGATTGCAGCCGGGTTTGAGTAATTCAACATCCAGGCATTTGGAGAATATTTTTCCATATAGTCAATAAGCTCTAAAACGCCTCCGATGGACCTTAAACCGTAAGCAATTCCTCCAGGCCCTGTTGTTTCTTGACCCACAACCCCGTGTTTCAATGGAATTTTTTCATCTTTTTCGCGCATTTCATATTTTCCAACCCTGATTTGTGCCATTACAAAATCGACATCTGTAAACCCTTCTGCAGGATCGGTTGTTGCCAAAAATTCTATTTCTGGGGCCCTTTCTTTAATCATGATGGCGCAAGCATCCGCAATTTTTTGCTGCCGCTCTCCGTCATTATCATAAAACTTTAAACTTCTAATTGGAAATTTGTCTAAATTATCAAGCAACGTTAAAGCAATTCCCGGGGTATAAGTGCTGCCCCCGCCGGCGATCACTACTGAAAACTTTTTATCTGGCATAGTAAATCTCTCCTTAAAGAAAACGTTATCTTTATTACATGATCATTATCTCACAAAGAAAAAATTATTCAATAAGATGCAACTGTTTAAAAAATAAATTTGCAAACAAAAAAGAATTTCATTTTGTGGAAAATATTTCATTGAGGTATACCGCCTTCCATATCCTTCCTCCAGCAATGATTTTGAGTAAAACGGGCTGCATTCCGGTGAAAGCAGTAAACAGTGTTTTTTATACAGGTACGAAAAAACCGCAGACGATTTGTCTGCGGTTCTCTTTTGGCCCGGCAACGTCCTACTCTCGCAGGGGGAAACCCCCAACTACCATCGGCGCTGGAAAGCTTAACTTCCGTGTTCGGGATGGGAACGGGTGTGACCTTTCCGCCATCGTCACCGGACCTCAATGACAAAAATCATTATAACAAAGTTTCCATTGCTTATCAACAGGAATTATGTGATTCCCTGAAAACCGGATGGGAGAAAAAACTGTAAACGGAGAATAGCTTTGGTTTCTAACTTTGAAAATTGTCTAGCTCCAGCGCCTATCGGCTAGCGTATTTCTGCGCTTTCTCCCTACGATAAGCGGGCATCGACTCGCCTTTAGGGGCTCGCCGTGTTTCCTTTATCTCAGTCGAAAGCTCCGAAATCCGTACGCCGATGACCAAGGCGCTTCCGCTTTTCTATTGTCTAGCTCCGGTGCCTAGCCCCTCGAGGTCGAATAACCTGCCCGCCACGGAGCCAAAAGACGGCTCCATGCCGGTCAGAACATTCGCTTGTCGGGGCTAAACAAGGCACCTTCGCTTTTCTATTGTCCAGTTCCGGGCGCTATCGGCTAGTGAACTTCCCGTCCCCCCTTTCATACGATAAGCGGGCATCGACTCGCCTTTAGGGCTCGTCGTGTTTCCTTTATCTCAGGCGGGGGCCTTGAAGTTCATACGCCGATGAGCGAGCACCCTTCACTTTTCTATTTGGTTAAGTCCTCGATCGATTAGTATCCGTCAGCTGCACGCGTCGCCGCGCTTCCACCCCGGACCTATCAACCTGATCATCTTTCAGGGATCTTACCAGTTAAACTGTGGGAAATCTCATCTTGAGGGGGGCTTCATGCTTAGATGCTTTCAGCACTTATCCCTTCCGCACATAGCTACCCAGCGATGCCTTTGGCAAGACAACTGGTACACCAGCGGTGCGTCCATCCCGGTCCTCTCGTACTAAGGACAGCTCCTCTCAAATTTCCTGCGCCCGCGACGGATAGGGACCGAACTGTCTCACGACGTTCTGAACCCAGCTCGCGTACCGCTTTAATGGGCGAACAGCCCAACCCTTGGGACCGACTACAGCCCCAGGATGCGATGAGCCGACATCGAGGTGCCAAACCTCCCCGTCGATGTGGACTCTTGGGGGAGATCAGCCTGTTATCCCCAGGGTAGCTTTTATCCGTTGAGCGATGGCCCTTCCATGCGGAACCACCGGATCACTAAGCCCGACTTTCGTCCCTGCCCGACTTGTAAGTCTCGCAGTCAAGCTCCCTTATGCCTTTACACTCTGCGAATGATTTCCAACCATTCTGAGGGAACCTTTGGGCGCCTCCGTTACCTTTTAGGAGGCGACCGCCCCAGTCAAACTGCCTGCCTGACACTGTCTCCCACCCCGGTAAGGGGTGCGGGTTAGAATTTCAATACAGCCAGGGTAGTATCCCACCGATGCCTCCGCCGAAGCTGGCGCTCCGGTTTCCAAGGCTCCTACCTATCCTGTACAAGCTGTACCAAAATTCAATATCAGGCTGCAGTAAAGCTCCATGGGGTCTTTCCGTCCTGTCGCGGGTAACCTGCATCTTCACAGGTACTATAATTTCACCGAGTCTCTCGTTGAGACAGTGCCCAGATCGTTACACCTTTCGTGCGGGTCAGAACTTACCTGACAAGGAATTTCGCTACCTTAGGACCGTTATAGTTACGGCCGCCGTTTACTGGGGCTTCAGTTCAGAGCTTCGCCTTGCGGCTAACCCCTCTCCTTAACCTTCCAGCACCGGGCAGGTGTCAGCCCCTATACTTCGCCTTGCGGCTTCGCAGAGACCTGTGTTTTTGCTAAACAGTCGCCTGGGCCTATTCACTGCGGCTTCCCGGGGCATACACCCCAAAAAGCACCCCTTCTCCCGAAGTTACGGGGTCATTTTGCCGAGTTCCTTAACGAGAGTTCTCTCGCTCACCTTAGGATTCTCTCCTCGCCTACCTGTGTCGGTTTGCGGTACGGGCGCCTTTCACCTCACTAGAGGCTTTTCTTGGCAGTGTGGAATCAGGAACTTCGGTACTTTAATTTCCCTCGCCATCACAGCTCCGCCTTGGCGCGAAGGATTTGCCTCCGCACCGGCCTAACTGCTTGGACGCGATCAACCAGTGTCGCGCTTGCCCTATCCTCCTGCGTCCCCCCATCGTTCAAACGGTGAAGAGGCGGTACAGGAATATCAACCTGTTGTCCATCGCCTACGCCTTTCGGCCTCGGCTTAGGCCCCGACTAACCCTGAGCGGACGAGCCTTCCTCAGGAAACCTTAGGCATTCGGTGGAAGGGATTCTCACCCTTCTTTCGCTACTCATACCGGCATTCTCACTTCTAAGCGCTCCACCGGTCCTTCCGGTCCGGCTTCAACGCCCTTAGAACGCTCTCCTACCACGGACACCAAACGGTGTCCATCCGCAGCTTCGGTGATACGTTTAGCCCCGGTACATTTTCGGCGCAGCGTCACTCGACCAGTGAGCTATTACGCACTCTTTGAATGATGGCTGCTTCTAAGCCAACATCCTGGTTGTCTAAGCAACGCCACATCCTTTTCCACTTAACGTATACTTTGGGACCTTAGCTGGCGGTCTGGGCTGTTTCCCTTTCGACCATGGATCTTATCACTCACAGTCTGACTCCCAAGCATAAGTTTTTGGCATTCGGAGTTTGTCTGAATTCGGTAACCCGATGAGGGCCCCTCGTCCAAACAGTGCTCTACCTCCAAAACTCTCCGCTTGAGGCTAGCCCTAAAGCTATTTCGGAGAGAACCAGCTATCTCCAAGTTCGATTGGAATTTCTCCGCTACCCACACCTCATCCCCGCACTTTTCAACGTGCGTGGGTTCGGGCCTCCAGCAAGTGTTACCTTGCCTTCACCCTGGACATGGGTAGATCACCTGGTTTCGGGTCTGCGGCCTCATACTCTTTCGCCCTGTTCAGACTCGCTTTCGCTGCGGCTCCGCTTCTTCAGCTTAACCTTGCATGAGACCGTAACTCGCCGGTTCATTCTACAAAAGGCACGCCATCACCCGTTAACGGGCTCTGACTACTTGTAGGCACACGGTTTCAGGATCTCTTTCACTCCCCTCCCGGGGTGCTTTTCACCTTTCCCTCACGGTACTGGTTCACTATCGGTCACTAGGGAGTATTTAGCCTTGGGAGATGGTCCTCCCGGATTCCGGCGGGATTCCTCGTGTCCCGCCGTACTCAGGATCCACTCGGGAGAGAACGAAGTTTCAGTTACAGGGCTTTTACCTTCTCCGGCAGGCCTTTCCAGGCCGCTTCACTTACCCCGTTCTTTTGTAACTCCCATATGAGTGTCCTACAACCCCGGAAGGCAAGCCTTCCGGTTTGGGCTGTTTCCTGTTCGCTCGCCGCTACTTGGGAAATCGCAATTGCTTTCTCTTCCTCCGGGTACTGAGATGTTTCAGTTCCCCGGGTGTGCCCTTCCTGCCCTATGGATTCAGGCAGGAATCCTGTCCGATTAAAGACAGGGGGTTTCCCCATTCGGAAATCTCCGGATCAAAGCTTACGTACAGCTCCCCGGAGCATATCGGTGTTTGTACCGTCCTTCATCGGCTCCTAGTGCCAAGGCATCCGCCGTGCGCCCTTTCTAACTTAACCATAAAAGGTTTAAATCCAAAAATAAGCGATTCTCGGTTTACTTGGTTTATTTCTCCTATCCGGTTTTCAAAGAACACATACTGAAGGATTGGACCTTCAAAACTGAACAAAACGAAAACGCCAAACTTAATTTCGGAAAACCGAAGGTTTTCCTTTTATGTCTAGCTCCGGGCGCTATCGGCTAGCGTATTTCTACGTCTTCTCCCTACGATAAGCGGGCATCGATTCGCCTTTAAGGCTCATCGTGTTTCCTTTATCTCAGTCGAAGACTTCGAAATCCGTACGCCGATGAACGAGCGCCCTACGCTTTTCCCCTTAGAAAGGAGGTGATCCAGCCGCACCTTCCGATACGGCTACCTTGTTACGACTTCACCCCAATCATCTGTCCCACCTTCGGCGGCTGGCTCCGTAAAGGTTACCTCACCGACTTCGGGTGTTACAAACTCTCGTGGTGTGACGGGCGGTGTGTACAAGGCCCGGGAACGTATTCACCGCGGCATGCTGATCCGCGATTACTAGCGATTCCGGCTTCATGCAGGCGGGTTGCAGCCTGCAATCCGAACTGGGAATGGTTTTCTGGGATTGGCTTAACCTCGCGGTCTCGCAGCCCTTTGTACCATCCATTGTAGCACGTGTGTAGCCCAGGTCATAAGGGGCATGATGATTTGACGTCATCCCCACCTTCCTCCGGTTTGTCACCGGCAGTCACCTTAGAGTGCCCAACTCAATGCTGGCAACTAAGGTCAAGGGTTGCGCTCGTTGCGGGACTTAACCCAACATCTCACGACACGAGCTGACGACAACCATGCACCACCTGTCACTCTGTCCCCCGAAGGGGAAGGCCCTGTCTCCAGGGAGGTCAGAGGATGTCAAGACCTGGTAAGGTTCTTCGCGTTGCTTCGAATTAAACCACATGCTCCACCGCTTGTGCGGGCCCCCGTCAATTCCTTTGAGTTTCAGCCTTGCGGCCGTACTCCCCAGGCGGAGTGCTTAATGCGTTAGCTGCAGCACTAAAGGGCGGAAACCCTCTAACACTTAGCACTCATCGTTTACGGCGTGGACTACCAGGGTATCTAATCCTGTTTGCTCCCCACGCTTTCGCGCCTCAGCGTCAGTTACAGACCAGAGAGCCGCCTTCGCCACTGGTGTTCCTCCACATCTCTACGCATTTCACCGCTACACGTGGAATTCCACTCTCCTCTTCTGCACTCAAGCCTCCCAGTTTCCAATGACCGCTTGCGGTTGAGCCGCAAGATTTCACATCAGACTTAAGAAGCCGCCTGCGCGCGCTTTACGCCCAATAATTCCGGACAACGCTTGCCACCTACGTATTACCGCGGCTGCTGGCACGTAGTTAGCCGTGGCTTTCTGGCCGGGTACCGTCAAGGCGCCGCCCTGTTCGAACGGCACTTGTTCTTCCCCGGCAACAGAGTTTTACGACCCGAAGGCCTTCTTCACTCACGCGGCGTTGCTCCGTCAGACTTTCGTCCATTGCGGAAGATTCCCTACTGCTGCCTCCCGTAGGAGTTTGGGCCGTGTCTCAGTCCCAATGTGGCCGATCACCCTCTCAGGTCGGCTACGCATCGTTGCCTTGGTGGGCCGTTACCCCGCCAACTAGCTAATGCGCCGCGGGCCCATCTGTAAGTGGCAGCCGAAGCCGCCTTTCCTTTTTCCTCCATGCGGAGGAAAAAACTATCCGGTATTAGCCCCGGTTTCCCGGCGTTATCCCGGTCTTACAGGCAGGTTGCCCACGTGTTACTCACCCGTCCGCCGCTAATCTTGTTAAAAGCAAGCTTTTAACAAGATTCGCACGACTTGCATGTATTAGGCACGCCGCCAGCGTTCGTCCTGAGCCAGGATCAAACTCTCAGTAAAGATGTTTGATAAAAGCTCAAAAAGAATTTGACGTTTCGTTTTGTCCAGTTTTCAAGGAACAATCTTTACTGTCCTTTAACAGCGACTTAATTATTATATCAAAATATCAATTCGCTGTCAACATCTTTTTCCACCAGACTCAATATTTTTTCATTTGCTATCGAGTCAGCTTTATTATCATACCATCCGTGTTATCCTAAGTCAATATATAATGACATGAAGCAGTTCTGAAGAGTAAATTCATCAATTTTTAGATGTTTTATGATAAAATGACTTATCCACATTTAGAAAATTTTTCCATCTATTTTTTCTGCTTTCAAAGTCAAAAAGAGCCGAATTTGCAAATTTCTTTTTTAAAATTGTGGATAACTTCAAAAAAACCTTTTTTTACATCACATCCTTTGCTATAATATAACCATTAAGTAAACCTTACTTGTATTGGCTTACTTAAATGGGTGAAATCCTCGTCTGTTAAAATACGTGTCCGAAACGATTCCAACAGATTTGAGGATTTTTCTTTTGCCGTTTTTTTGAGTGCTTTTAAGATTGACGAACCTTTTTCAAACAGCTGTCTAATAATATCTGTTATTTGAACTAATAAATAATGATTTTTCATGGCTGTGTAGTTTTGGCTATTGGCATGTTCTATATTGTAACGATTATTTTTTTGTTCGTTAAATCCTTGATTTTCAATCTTCCAGCGGCTTCTTCCTGCAGCGATGAGTCGTTCCACGTTCTTTTTCGTGATTTTAATATCCGTTATAAATACATACTCTTTCGATTTCCCATCCTCTGTTTTCATTGTGGCCTCCATCAGATTGACCGTTCTGTCTTTGTAGGCAATATCATTCACCCAAACTAATGAATTCTGATCCTTACTTTGTTCCAGCTCTTTTATTGCCTTAAACTCCGTCGAGATACTTTTAATTCTCCCTTCCTTAAATCTGCATATATATTTCCATTTGTGCGCCCTGCACAGATTAAATACCGTTTCACATGCATAGAGACTATCTCCCAAGATACAAATCGGTAGTCTTTTAAATATTTTTTTTATTTTCTTTGCCAGCCTGTCGAAGGCTTTTAATTCACAATCTTGCTTAGAAACATTTTCTGATTCATTTTCGATAAATTCGGAGGCAATACTGAAGACCATATCCCCCACGACAAGCTTGGCTTCAAGTACATGGTGCATATAAAGTACGTTCGTTTCTCCTGTTTCTTTATTTGTATATGCCCGTCTCAGGCAGTGTTTACAATGTTTCTCATGAAAGGTGTGTAATCCAGTTCCATCAATGATGACACCCCAGTACTTTCCTTCAATTCGATAAGACTCGAGAGACCTTTTTTTCAATAATTCTTTAATCATATACGTTCTAATTTTTTCTAATTCATTTACATCTAAGCCAGATAAAAAGTCGTTAATTGTATCATAATGTGGAAGTTCTTCAAGAGAATCTAAGCCTAACACCTTCCCTACATTTTTAATACATTCTTCTTTATTAAAACTCTCACTCATGTTTCTCATGGATTTTAGGCCGGTCATATTTTTCAACATCATCGTAAATAAAAGGACCTCTGGACCATAAGTGATATAGCTTTGATGTCGGTGGTCTGCTACCTTTTTTAGGTTATTCATCAGGTCTTTGAAAAAATGCTTCTGAATTTTAAGGAACTCGAAAAAATAATTTGCTTCTTTTTCACGATTTCTTTTTTCTTTTCTAGTAACCAAAATAAAAACCCCCTCAAAACAGCCAAGTTTAATTAGGGCTTGCTGAACGAATCAAATTTTAGCTTGTATTCGACTTGTCACTAAGCCATGCCAAAATATTCGTCCAGCAAGCTCTAATTATTTAAATTATTACATATTTAGCCGCATTTTTGGGGGGGAATAGTTAAATTATCACGAAAAATTTTTACTCCTCAGAGCTGGACATGAAGTATGTGTCAAGTTTTTCTCGACAAGGTTTAAATATCGGGTATTCCAAGACACTCTTTTTGTACACTTTCGGCTACCGTGCTTTACTTGCTCGGTGTAATTTTCGGAAAAGATGTAATATTTCCGTATAAAGATGGATAACGGGGATGTTGAGGCGCGCGAAATTCACTCGCTTTCCGCGGGCGGCCGGCGAGCCTCCTCGCTCGTACCTCGCTGCGGGGTCTCTCCTGGCTCGCTTTTCCCGCAGGAGTCTCGTAAATTTCGCGCGCCTCAACGATCAGTCCCCACTGAGCCAAGCTTAAAACGAAAGCTCTAATATTTTGCTTAAATGTCCCATTGCCGATGAACTGCTTGAATGCAGGGCAACTGATCCGTGCTTTACGCCCACTGACGGGCGTACAGGCTGCTTGAGTAGTTGAGACATCCTGATTAATTGTTTCAAGTTCCGTTGCTTTCTCTCGCTTCTTGAACGGTGTTTCAGATAGACTTCTCTCAATGTCCCATTGAGTATGCCTTGTTTGATTTTCACCATGGCTTCTGCGCCAAGTTCACTCCAATGCATGCCCCTTTTTTTCATCCTGAAGGAGATATGCCTTTGATTCGATTCCATCGCTCCTAGGCCTCTCGCACCTTCCGGCACGTTTTTCACCCTGTCTCTCCAGTCAAAAATGCGGTCCCAGTTTTTCAAGATATACGAACGGAATTCCTTGATTTTCTTGAGAGCCTTTTTATCCGTCAAGGTGCTTTCGTGCGTATCCAAATATAACGTGAATTGGTCCAGGTCATGCGTTCTAATCGCTTTTCTAATTTGCTCCTTGATCTCGCTCTTTCCGCCCCCAAATGTCCTTATGATGGCTTGTGCAACGTGGTAGGTATCCAGCTGGTTGAGCACCGGAAATTCCGACTGTGAGAAAGCTGTTTGAAACCGTTCAGCTGTGTATCCCGCACCTCCATCACTGTTTGTAATGACATGCGTTTTTTCGAGGGAGTAGGTGTTGGCAGCTGTGGCTTGGACTTCATCCCAAAATGTCTGGATGGATTTCGTCGTCATGATAACAACGGGATGGTGTAGAGAGACTCTTTTGCCATTGGTTTCCCATCCTTCATAGAGAATGGCGTGGTGGACTTCCAAACCCTGTTTCTTTTCTAGTCCCCGGACGAATATACCATCAGCTTCGGAAAACAGGTAATCTACCTTCTTTCCCTCAGGCAGGGAAACAGCTATTTCTAGCTCTTCTACAAGTGCCTTATCGGCTTCCGCCTGAGTTTTCCCTACGTGTTTTACCATGTTCCCTACAGTTGTGTGACTAAGACTCACTGCTGTCCACTCTTTTAAAATATCAGCTACTTCCCGATAGGTGTTCTCACTTGCCAACTCTGCCACCTTTAATTCCACTAACGGGCTGTATCGTTGGTGTGGTACCAGCCCTAACCATTCATCCAGAGGATAATGGGAATTTCCTCTCTTGTCATGCATTAATGAGCGTTTAAAGGTCACACTTCCAAATAGAAACTGAATGTTTCTGTTATCACTCCGGCAGTACACCCAGCCCTCCTCTAACTTCTTCTGTTTAATTGTTTTATCTAACTCTTCAAATATTTCCCCAACCCATTGTGTAAAAGCCTTCTGCATCAAAAGTTTAAGCTGTTCTTCAAATTCCATAAGACTTTTTGTATCCTTTAATAATCCAGCAATTATTGATATAATATCCATGGGAAGACCTCTCTCTCTAGATGTTCATCTTGAAGTGTACAATTAGATGATAGAGCGTCTTCCCATTTTTTTCCACTCATCTGCCCCTTCGAGTAAAATTTTACACATACTGACATGAAATTTTTTTCAAACGCAATCTATCAAATTACCAACAAACAGACCGACACGCAGGGATCTTTTGGGCAAAAATCAAATTGACTTCTTTTTATGATCATCGGAAAATAAAACATGTGGGAACAATGCATTTTCCGTTTAAGGAGAGGTTGAATTTGAAAACATTTTTTCGCAATTACAAATCCACTGCCATATTGCTGGCTGCCATCATCATTGGCGGCATTGCAGGCGTGGTTGCAGGCTCAAAAGCAGAGGTTGTAAAACCATTCGGGGATTTATTTTTAAATTTAATGTTTACGGTTATTATTCCGCTTGTGTTTTTCAGCATTTCTTCTGCCATCGCAAATATGGCCGGCCTTGGCCGTTTGGGCAAAATTTTAGGGAGCATCATTCTTGTGTTCCTTGGCACTTCCCTCTTGGCAGCCATCATTGGTTTTGGCGGCACTTTCATCATCAAGCCGCTTGCGCATACAGATACAACCGCCATAGAACAGATGATGGCAAAAGCAGACGGAAGCCGGCAAAGCGGCACCAATCCGTCTTTTCTCGAACAGCTTGTTCAAACATTCACAGTGCCTGATTTTCCAAATTTATTTACCAAAACGAATATGCTTCAGCTGATTGTTTTTTCCGTTCTGTTCGGCCTGGCTACCACATTGGCCGGGGAGAAAGGAAAGCCGGTTGCTGCTTTTTTGGCATCGGGAACAGCCGTCATGATGAAATTTGTTAAAATCATCATGTATTATGCGCCAATCGGGCTCGGGTGTTACTTCGCTTCCATCATCGGCACACTCGGCCCGCAAATTTTGGAAGGATATGCGCGTTCGTTTGGTTTATACCTGATCTTAACGGTCATTTACTTTTTCGGCTTTTTTACCTTATATGCCTTTATGGCCGGGGGGGCAGAGGGGATCAAAGTTTTTTGGAAAAATGCGGTCCCCCCTTCTGTTACGGCTATTGCTACCTGTTCAAGTGCTGCCTGCATTCCGGTTAATTTGGAAACTGTTCAAAAAATGCATGTGCCTTCCGACATCGCGGAAACGGTGATTCCTTTAGGCGCGAACACGCATAAGGACGGCTCGGTGTTTGGTGGCGTGCTGAAAATCGTTTTTTTGTTCACCTTGTTCGGGAAAGATTTGACAAGCCTGCCCCATATGCTGGCTGTCATTGCCGTTGCATTTCTTGTCGGCGCGGTAATGGGGGCGATCCCAAGCGGCGGCATGATCGGGGAGATGCTGATTTTAAGCGTTTTTGGATTCCCGCCGGAGTCGCTTCCGATTATTGCAGTAATTAGTACGATTATTGATGTTCCGGCCACGCTTTTAAATTCGACCGGAAACACGGTAAGCGCCATGCTCGTTTCCCGGCTTGTTGAAGGAAAACATTGGCTCAGCCGCACGCAGTAAAAGAAAGAACCAGGCAGCCCGTTTCTCAGGCGGAAGCCGTGGAGTGCCGGAGAAGGAGCCGGATTTCCGCCGGTTTCTTAAAAGAACCGCTGTTTCAGAAAAAACATTATGGAAATGGAAAAACCGCCAGGGAAAATGATTTTCCCGGCGGTTTTTTGTTCAGGGTTGCCCGCAAAATTAGTTTTTCACAGCTGTTTCCTGTTTTTTGTACAGATTCAGCAAAGCTTCGCCCGCATATGTTTCGTCAACTGCGGCTTGTTCAACTGCATCATATGCCATCGTGTTGGTTACGATCACCATCGTTGTCGTGTCATAGCCGGCTTCTTTGATTTTTTCCGGGTCAAAGGTGCCGAGTACGTCACCCTTCCTGATGCGGTCCCCGGTTTTTACATTGGAATGGAAGTGTTCCCCGTTTAAGTTGACGGTATCGATGCCGACGTGGATCAATACTTCCGCTCCGCGGTCGGATTGCAGGCCGTATGCGTGGCCGGTCGGAAAAGCAACGGATACTTGCCCGTCAAACGGGGCTGCCACTTTTCCTTCTTCCGGCACAACGCCAACCCCTTTCCCCATCGCTTCCGAGCTGAAAACAGGGTCATTCACAGAGGTTAACGGAACAACGCGGCCCTTTACCGGATTATAGACAATTTCGTTCAGTTCCATGCCGGCCGTATCCACTTTCGGCAGTTCTTTTTGTCCCGATTCCATCTTGCTTTCCACAGCTGCCGTTTTCTTTTCCGTCAGGCTTTTCTTGCCCATTTGGACATTTGCGAGCATTTTTTCATTGTTTTCTTCATTAAAACCGAAAATCAATACAAGTACGAATGCAATCGCCCATGCGGCAATACCCGCAACGGCTTCCATGGCAACGCTTGAACCTTTGCCGATAAACAGCGGAAGTTCAAAGAAATTCATAATCGGCGTGTACTGGAAAGCTTTTACACCGGCAAAACCGGCAATGGCGCCGCCGATCGCACTGCCGGCCAAACCGAAAATAAAACCTTTTTTGTATTTCAAATTGATGCCGTATATCGCCGGCTCCGTAATGCCAAAGAAGTTACTGATTGCAGCGGAAACGGCGATTTCCCTGTTTTTCGATTTTTTTGCTTTAAAAATCGCGCCTGTCACCGCACCGAACTGTCCGAAGACGGCAACAAACATCATCGCCAGCAGCGTATCATAACCGTAGTTTTGAATGTTAATCAGTGAGATCGGCAAAATTCCCCAGTGCAGCCCGAAGACGACAAACACCTGGAACAGCCCGGCCAGAATAAATCCGGCAACAGCAGGGCTCAAGCTGTACAAGTATTGATAGCCGTAAGCAAGGCCCATGCCGATCGCATTGCCTAATGGGCCGATCACGATAAAAGTGAGGGCGCCGGCAACAAGCAATGTGAAAAACGGCACAAATACAAGCTGGGCAACAGCCGGTAAATGTTTCTTAAACCATCTTTCAATATAACTCATCATCCAAATGGCCAAAATGGTCGGGATTACCGCACCGCCGTACTGTTTAAAATTGATGGCGTACCCAGCAATGTGGCCGATTTTCGGAATGCTGCTGTCTGTCAGCGGGTAAATCATCGCGGCAGCAAGCGCAACAGAGATAAACCGGTTTGTATTAAACTTATCCGCCGCCGTAATTGCAATAAAAATCGGCAGCAATGTAAACACGCCGGTTGCGAGCGCGTCCAAGATGCTGTACCAAGCGGATGATTCAGACACGATATGGGTATTTGCCAAAAGGATGGCAACGCCTTTTAAAACACCGGCACCGGCCAGGACGGAGATAAACGGTGTGAAAATACCGGAAAGCACTGCCACAAAGCGGTCGAAAACATTGCCTTTTTCTTCGCTTTCTTCCGCCGCCGCATCGTTTTCAACCCCCGCATCGGAAGCCGTAAAATGATATTCATCCATAATGGCGTTATAAACTGGAACGACCTCATCCCCGATCACGACCTGGTACTGTCCGCCTGCATTCACCGCCGTAAGGACATTTGGCAAGCTTTCCAGCGTTTCTTTGTTTGCCTTGCCTGTATCTTTTAACCGGAAGCGCAAACGGGTGGCACAGTGCACAAGCGACTTTACATTATCAGGCCCTCCGACATTTGCCACAATATCGCGAGCAAGCTGCGCGTAATCTTTCTTTGCCATGCAAAATCCTCCTCAAATCATGATGGTTTCCGGAAACAGACGTGCAGCAATTCCCCGGGAAAATAAAAAGGCATGAGGAAAAAGCGGGAAGGCCATGGCGGCTGCCACTCCCGGCATCTTTTTCACTCATGCCTGATCGAATCAGTAACACGTTATGATAACATTTGATTAATTTTTAATGTGGAACCCGTTTCAGACGCATGCTACCGGATAAAGGCTGCTGCATCGTACACCGGTTTTTCCTGTTTGCTGCATCATTCACAATTTCCATGACAAATTATAGCACCGCAGGCATCCCAGTTGCAAGAAAAAATTAAAAAAGCATTTGGCATCCCGACATGAACAATGACGGCGTTTTGGCATTATTCAGCCTTTCATCACGCATGCCATGTATAATCAGGAGGCCTTTTATGATTCTATTTTGGATTGGATCCGCTGCAGGTGCATCGTCAGGTAAACGGCTTCTGCATCGTACACCGGTTTCTGTAATGCTTGCTGCATGATTTTGATCAATTTCCACGACAGGTTATAACACCGCGGGTATTCCTGTTGCAGGAAATGATTCAATTTCTCGGGCTCCTCCACTTTTTCCCCCGTCAGCACGCGGTCAATTGTATAGCGCAAATGGCGGACAAGGCGCATATAATGAATGCTGTCTTTGTCAAAAGTCATTTTAAATTCATACTCAACGGTGGAAATGAGCTGCCCGATCAGATGGGAATGCCGGCTTAATTCGGAAAGCTGCTTATCCGTAACAGCACTGTGGATGTGCAACGCAATAAATCCGGCTTCCCCCTCCGGCAAATAGACGTCCGTTGCTTCATTGATATAGTCCACCACTTCGCAGGCAATTTCGTATTCGCGCGGATAGAGAATTTTCGTTTCGGCAACGAACGGATTTTTGACAGCCAGCCCTTTCCGGATCCGGTTGATCGCAAAAGCAATATGGTCTGTCAAGGCAACATGGATATGTTCATTTAAAGGAGAATCAGCCCGGCTGCGGATCATCTCAATGGCCGAAATGACCACTTCAAGGGTTTGATTATCAATAGAAGGAATCAGCTTCATATACTGTTCCTGTTCTGTTTCGTTCTTCAGCACAAACATTTTTTCAGCCGATGCCTGCGGGATGGCCTCCCCTTTTTTCCGGTTAAAACCAATCCCCTTTCCGATCAACACCGTTTCTTCATAGCGGGGGTGGGAGGCAACAAGTACATTATTGTTTAAAACCTTTTTGACGATAAAAGCTTCCATTTCAATCCCCCTCGGCTATAGTGCAATACGATTAGTTTAAATGAAATGCGCCGGTTTTTCAATTTCTGCTGCCGAAAAAAACTTGCAGAGCGCGCTCTGCAAGTTTTTTTCGGTACTATTTTAAGAAAATAAAATACAGTAAGAAGACGACAAAGAAGAAATACATGACCGGATGGATTTCTTTGATTCTTCCTTTTACAATCATCGTAATCGGATAAAAGATGAAACCAATGGCAATCCCGGTTGCGATGCTGTAAGTGAGCGGCATGGTAATCAATGTAAGGAAAGCCGGGACGGCAATTTCGAATTTATCCCATTCAATATGCCGCAAGTTCGATACCATCAGCACACCGACAATGATCAGCGCCGGTGCTGTGACGTTTGAAGTAATGACCGACAAAAGCGGGAAGAAAAAGATTGATAGAATAAAGAAACAGGCCGTGACAAGAGAAGCAAATCCGGTTCTTGCCCCTGCGGCAACCCCTGACGAAGATTCAACAAAGGATGTTGTCGTCGAAGTCCCGAGCACAGACCCGATGATGGTCGCAATGGAATCTGACAAAAGCGCCCGGCCTGCATTAGGCAGTTTGTTGTCTTTCATGAGCCCTGCCTGGTTTGCAACCGCCACAAGCGTTCCGGCATTATCAAAAAAGTCAACAAAGAAGAATGTTAAAATGGCGCCAATCATTTGCGCTGTCCAGAATGATGAATCCCCGAATGAACTGAACAACGCGCCGAACGTCGGGCTTAAACTCGGAACCGGACTGACGACTTGATGTGGCACCTTCAGCAATCCAAAAATCATGCCAACAATACTTGTAAGGATAATGCCGTAAAAAACGGAACCTTTTATCCCTCTTGTCATCAGGATAACAGTCACAACAATCCCGAAAATGGAGAGCAGAACAGGGCCTTTTGACAAATCCCCCAAAGTGACAAACGTTGCATTATCACCGACAATAATACCGGCATCTTTCAGCCCGATAAACGTAATGAACAGGCCGATGCCTGCGCCGATCGCGTGTTTTAACTGAACCGGAATGGCGTTAATCAATTTTTCGCGAATGCCCGTCAGTGTGAGCAGAAAGAAGAAAACGCCGGAAATAAAGACAGCGGCGAGTGCGTGCTGCCAGGGAATTTTGTAGCTCAGGACAACCGTATAAGCAAAAAAGGCATTCAGTCCCATGCCGGGAGCAAGCGCGAGCGGATATTTCCCGAAAAGCCCCATCACAATCGAACCGATCGCGGAAGCAATTGCGGTGGCCACAAATACAGCCCCCTGGTCCATATGCATAGAATCCGGAAGCCCCTTTACGCTGGCAAGCGACAATGTCAGCGGGTTTACGGCTAAAATATAGGCCATTGCCAAAAAGGTTGTCAGTCCCCCGATAAATTCCTGGCGGTAGCTTGTCCCCAGTTTTTCAAACTCAAAATAGTTCTTCATTTTGCCTTATCCCTCCTGTGGAATTTCCAAAATCGCCATAACAGAAAAACGTTCCGAACGTAAACGCCCGAAACGCCAGACTTAAGGAATGAGGAGGGGCAAAGGTTGCTATTTTTATACGATTGCCCTCTGACTCTATCTCATTACCTCGTAGTCAAGCTATTTACGGCAGCTTGGTAGAAACGTTCAGGCCATATCCCTGAATATATACGATGGTATTGCATATTAAATTGACAAGATTGATTTTAACGGGAAAATGAAAAGAAGTCAATAGAAAACACGAACATTTTCTTCTTGTTTCGGGTTAACATTCGTTCATTTGCGGGCCGCTTTTTTGTTGAAAATAAAATTTTTGGGCTGGCAGGGAACCGGTTTTTCAGTTATCCGCCCCCGATTCACGCAATAGCAGGCCCTATTTTTTGCTTTTCGCCAGTTGCAGGACAGGGCATCATCCCTTAGAATAAGCATATATTCGACAAAGGAGGCGGAAAAATGGCGGAAGTCACAAACGAAATGCTGCTTACGGCCATCAAAGAACTGTCCGGCGAAGTCCTTTCAATGAAGGCAGAGATGAAAGAAATGAAAACGGACATCGCCGGGCTGAAACAGGATGTTGCAGGGCTAAAAGAAGATGTTGCAGGGCTAAAAGAAGATGTTGCAGGGCTGAAACAGGATGTTGCAGGGCTGAAACAGGATGTCGCTTCCCTGAAAAGCGAGATGGCGGAAGTAAAACAGGATATCGCAGACATGAAAAAAGATATAAGCAGCCTTGACAGCAATTATGGCAGGCTGGATGATAAAATGGATGTCTTATTCGAAGATATCTTTAATGTCAAAGCGGATATCCGCCGCTTGAAAAAAGCCTGATAAGAAGCCCCATTTTTGCGCAGCGGATCGCCTGCGTTTTTTCTTTTTTCAAAAGCCCCGCCATTTCACACAGAAGGAACCATGCCGGCAGTCGGGACACCTCCTTTTTCCTTTAAAAACCCCGTGCCCAAAGGCGGGCCGGATCTACTGCTGGTACTGGGCCTCGTGCAGTTTTGCAAAAATCCCCCCGCGGGTAAGGAGCTCATCATGGCGCCCTTGTTCGGCAATCCCGTCCCTGGTGACAACAACAATCCGGTCAGCATTGCGAATGGTCGCCAGCCGGTGCGCAATGACAAGCGTTGTCCGGTCTTTTGCCAGTTCATCCAATGCCGCCTGGATTTGCCTTTCGGTTTCCGTATCAAGGGCAGATGTAGCCTCATCCAGGATTAAGATGGGCGGGTTTTTCAAAAACATGCGCGCAATCGCCAGCCGCTGCTTTTGCCCGCCGGAAAGCTTAAGGCCGCGTTCGCCGATTTGCGTATCAAACCCGCCAGGAAGCGCACGGATGACCTCTTCCAAATGGGCGCGCCGGGCTGCTTCTTCAATTTCTTCATCTGTAGCATCCAATTTTCCATACGCAATGTTTTCGCGGATGGTGCCGGCAAAAAGGAAGACATCCTGCTGGACAATGCCAATCTGCGAGCGGAGCGATTTTTTCGTCATATTGCGGATATCCATGCCGTCAATGGCAATGCTGCCGCTGTCCACATCGTAAAAGCGCGGGATCAGGGAGCAGATGGTCGTTTTCCCTGCACCCGAAGGCCCGACAAATGCAACCGTCTCCCCGGCGCGAATTTTGAGATTCAGCCCCTTTAACACAGGCTGGCCGCCCGGATAAGCGAAGCTGACATTGTTGAACGCGATGTTGCCGTTTAACGCCGGAACTTCGACCGCACTTTCCCTGTCCCGGACGTCCGGCGTGCGGTCCAGTAATTCCGTAAACCGTTTAAACCCGGCCATCCCTTTCGGATACAGCTCCATGATCGCACTGATTTTATCAATCGGCTTGAACAGCACATTCACATACAGCACAAAGCCGACCAGCTCGCCGTATTTCAATTCCCCGCTGTATACCAGCCATGCCCCGTATACAAGGACGGCAAGGACGATCAGCCGGCTCATCATATACGTGCTGGAATTGGTCAGCGCCATCGTTTTATACGCAAGCAATTTCGCTTTCCGGAACCGTTTGTTATTTTTCTGGAACTGCGTGATTTCATAATTTTCATTCGTAAATGACTGGACGACGCGGACCCCTGCCACACTGTCCTCGACACGCGCATTCACTTCGGCAATCTCGCCGTACATTTTGCCCCATGCCTCGTTCATTTTCATATTGCAATACGTGATGATCCAGACCAAAAACGGCACAATAATTAGGGTGACAAAAGCCAGTTTGGCATTGACCGTAAACATAATGCAAAACGCGCCGAGAAACGTCATGACGGCAATAAAAGCATCTTCCGGACCGTGGTGGGCAAGTTCGCCGATGTCAAAAAGATCGTTTGTGATCCTGCTCATGACGTGGCCGGTTTTCACATTATCAAAAAATGAAAAAGACTGCCGCTGCACGTGTACAAACAATTCTTTGCGCATATCCGTTTCAATATTGATGCCGAGCTGATGCCCCCAGTAGGTGACGACGTACTGCAAATATGTGCTGATCAAATAGAGGCAAAGCAGCGCGATGCTGACGCTCGTAATCGTTGCCCATTTTCCGCTCGGCAGCAGGCTGTCAATAAACCACTGGACACAAAGCGGAAAGGCCAGTTCAAAAACAGCGACAATCACCGCGCTCGTAAAATCCAGAATAAACAGCTTTTTATGCGGCAAATAATAGGAAAAAAAGCGGCGTAACATATGTCCCCTCCTGTCAAAAAATTAGTTGGAAGCATGCCGTGTAGAAACAAGCCATTTTCTCTTTGCAATCACGGCCAGCCGGACTGAAAACACAATGGCCAGCACCGTCAGCGCAGCGATCATCAGCACAACCCCGTTCCATCCGAGCCGGCTGTAGAACACGCCCCCGACTGTCCCGCCGATGCTCGAGCCGATATAATAAAAGAATAAGTACAATCCGGAAGCCTGCGCTTTATCATGGGAGGAAAGGCGGCCAACCCAGCCGCTTGCGATCGAATGGCCGGCAAAAAAGCCGAATGTGAACACGGCAATGCCAAAAATTTTCAGCCATAAAGATGGAACAAGCGTAATCGAGGCCCCCAGGAGCACAATAAGGAGCGAAAGCTGCAAAATTTTCCGCCTGCCGTGCCGGTCCGCAAGCATCCCCATCCATGCCGAGCTGAATGTACCGACAAGGTAGACGATAAAAATGAAGCCGACGACCGTCTGGCTCAGCGAATACGGCGGCGCAATTAGCTGGAATCCGATGTAATTATACAGCGAAACAAAGCTCCCCATTAATAAAAATCCAATCAAAAACAAATAAATCAGGCCCGGTTCCGCAAGCTGGCGGACAAGGCTTCCCGCCAGTTTCCCGATTTCAAACTTCCGGGCAGTAAAGTGGGAAGACGGCGGCAGCACGGCCCAGAACAGGATGCTTGCGAGCAGGCTGATCACCCCGATCGACGCCAGCGCCACATGCCAATTGAAAAAGTCGGTCAAAGTTCCGCAGATGATCCGCCCTGCCATGCCCCCGATCGAATTCCCGCTGATATATAACCCCATCGCAAGTCCGAGGCTTGACGGCAAAATCTCTTCCCCCAGGTATGCCATGGCAACAGCCGGCAGCCCGGCAAGCACAAGGCCCTGCAGCACCCGGCAGACAATCAGCAAATGATAAGTCGGGGCAAAAGCAGTCAGGATGCAGAGGGCAGACGAAGCAATCAGTGAAAAAGACATCACGGATTTTCGCCCGAACACTTCCGACAACGATCCGGCAATCAGCATGCTCACCGAGAGCGTCACGGTGGTAGAAGACAGGCTCAAACTCGACATTGTCGGCGATAAGTGAAACTGCTTTGCAATATCCGGCAAAAGCGGCTGCATCCCCCAGAGAATCGCAAACGTATTGAATCCCCCGGCAAATAGCGCAAGATTTGCCAGGCGGAATTTTCTTGTCCCTTGCTCGATGTATTTCATGTCTGCACAAACCCCTTTGCTGCAAATTCCAAAAATTCCGTACCATACTATCTATCATAACCTTTTTTTCTTTCTGTTCCAATCATTCAATCCCACACGCCCATGCCGCAAAGAATGCGCCCGCAAAATAGAAAGAACAAAATGGAAAGATAAAAAACAGAATGTATGCCGGGTGCAATTCAGCTATAATGGAAAGAAGAAGAGGCGGGGCCGGAGGGAAAAGGATGGATAAAATTAAAATTGTGATTGCCGATGACAATTCCTTTATACGCGAAGGGTTAAAAATCATTTTATCGTCATACGAAGAGTTCGAAGTCATGGCAACAGTCGGAAACGGCAAGGAAGCGGCAGCATATTGCCTTAACCAACCGGTTGACATCGCCCTTTTGGATGTGCGGATGCCGGAGATGAACGGCGTCGAAGCTGCGAAAATCATTGCAGCCCAAACATCTGCCAAACCGATGATCCTGACCACCTTTGACGATGACGAATATATTGTCGATGCATTAAAAAACGGGGCAAGAGGCTACTTGCTGAAAAATAATGATCCTGAAAAAATCCGGGATGCCATCAAAAGTGTCTATAACGGCAACAGCATTTTCCAGGATACGGTTCTCGATAAAATTAAATCCAATTTAAGCAGCAGAGAACCGGAACCGAAAATAGACATGAAAAAGTTCACGGAAAGAGAACGTGAAATCATGTCCCTGATTGCAAAAGGCTTTTCCAATAAAGAAATTGCCAAAACCTTGTACATTTCAGAAGGAACGGTCGCAAATTACATTACCTCCATTTTTGGCAAAACAGGGCTTGAGCACCGCACACAGATTGCCGTTTATTATCTTACAGGGAAAGGGAACAAAACATGGAATCCCGGCTGATTGCGGCAAAGCTGGCACTTATTGGCTGGGCCGCTTTCATGGCTGTTCAGGAAGATTTGCCTCTGGCTCCCGCTGTATTCCTGCTTCTACTCTATTTTATAGCAAATATCGCGATGTACATTTGGAACAGGAAGGCGTTTCCCGCTTTTTTTGCGGCCTGCTCCATCGGTATTGCCGGTTTCGGCGCTTTATATGTGAATCCCCTGTTTGTCATCTTCGCGCCGCTATCGGTTTTGGAGCTCGCCGAAAGGTGGCCCGTTCCAAGATCGATACAGGCGCTCATCCTGCTTGTACCCGTTTTTTATTTAAAAACTGGGACAGCCGGCCAGTATGTTTTCTCGGCAGCCTTCAGCTGGATCATTTGGGATACGGCCATTACGTACGCAGACCGGCTGGAAAAGAAAGAACAGCAGCTTGACCGGCTGCGCACTTCAGTCCAGAGGCTCGCGCGCCGCCTGAATGAAAACGAGGAATTCATCCGCCAATCTGAATACACCTACCGGCTGGAAGAACGGAACCGGATTTCGCAGGAAATTCACGACAATGTCGGCCACGCGATGACCGGCGCACTCATCCAGATGGAAGCGGCAAAAAGCCTTCTGGAAAAAGATCCCGCACAGGCACGGGCGTTACTGCAAAACGCCATCACCATTACAAAAGAAGGAATTGAAAGCATCCGGCTGACGCTGAAACAAATGAAACCGCCTGTTGAACAAGTCGGCATTCACCGGCTGCAGCTTGCTTTAGATGCGTTTTCCGCAAGATATGAACTTGAAACAGTGCTCACTTACAGCGGCAATCTCGACTGCATTACCCATGTACAGTGGAAAATCATTCAAGAAAATGTGAAAGAAGCGCTGACCAATGCGCGCAAATATGCCGATGCATCACAGATTGCCATCAACATTCAAATCCTTAATAAAATCATCAAAGCAGAAGTAAAAGACAATGGCAAAGGTGCCGCCAAAATCAAAAAAGGGATTGGCATTACCGGCATGGAGGAACGAGCAGCCTCACTTGGAGGCCATGTCATCACCGACGGTTCGCACGGTTTTTCCGTGACCACCCTGCTTCCCATTGAGCCGTGAACAGCCTCACCTTCAAAACATGAATTTTTTCATATGAAAGTCATGAACGATCCCACTTACCGGGTATCGTTCCTTTTTTTTATACTAAAGTCATAAAGGAAGTAAGGGGGAAAGAAACCATGAACGTATTGGAAATCCGGAATTTGACGAAAAAATTCGGCGACTTTATTGCGGTCGACCGGATCTCACTGCAAGTAAAGGAGGGGGAAATTTTCGGTTTTCTCGGGGCAAACGGCGCCGGCAAAAGTACGACGATCAACATGATTGCCGGCCTGTTAAGAAGCAATGGCGGGACCATTGAAATCCTCGGGAAAAACATCATGAAAAATAAACGGTTTGCGAAAATGAATCTCGGCATTGTCCCGCAGGATCTCGCCATTTACGAAGATTTAACCGCTTTTGAAAATGTCCGTTTTTTCGCCGGGCTCTATGGCCTGCGCGGCAGTGAACTGGATGCGAAAACAAGGGAAGCACTCGCTTTTGTCGGCCTTGGGGACCACCATAAAAGCACACCGGACAAATTTTCCGGCGGGATGAAGAGGCGCCTCAATATTGCCTGTGCGATCGCCCATCAGCCGAAACTGATCATCATGGATGAACCGACAGTCGGGATTGACCCGCAGTCCCGCAATTATATTTTAAACTCCGTACGTAAACTGAATGAAATGGGCTGCACCATTATTTATACGAGCCATTACATGGAAGAAGTGGAAGAAATCTGCACAAACATCGCGATTATTGACCATGGGAAAATTATTGCAGAAGGCACAAAGGAGCAGCTGAAGTCGATCATCACAGACAAAAAAGAAGTCCAGATTGAAGTGAAAACAGATGCGGCCGATGCCGCGGAAATCAGGAAGATTAAAGGCGTTGAAACGGTATCCGTCCATGAAAGCACGATCCGGATCCAGTCGGATGCAAGCATTAACAATTTAAATCTGATTCTTGAATTTTTGATCAGCCGGCATATTGAAATTAAGGCCCTGCAGGAAAAAGAACCGAACCTTGAAACGGTATTTTTAACCTTAACCGGCCGGAATTTAAGGGATTAGGGAGGAGAAAAGTGATGTCAAGCATCCTGCACATCTTAAAAAAAGAAGTAATAACCGCATTTCGCAACAAACGCACCATTATTTTCATGCTTGCATTCCCGCTCGTTTTAATGCTTGTGCTCGGTTCCGCCCTTTCGAATGCATTTGACAAGACGGTTTCGGTCGGCGAGATTCACGTGTTGTACAAAAGCAGCCTGGATAAAAATGCCGCACCCTATTTCCATACATTCCAACAGTATGCGGAAAAATCAGATATCCATTTTGAAAAGGCCGGCAAAAACACGGACGGATTGAAAGAAGTAAAACTTGGCAACGCGGATGGTTACGCCGTTGTAAACGGCCGGGGCATCCGACTGTATACGAACGGAAGAAACAGCATAAAAGGCAGTATTTTAGAAGGGGTATTTTCGGCTTTTACCGACCAGTACAATCTTGCTGCCGAAGTGATGAAAACCGCGCCCGAAAAAGCCGGGGCTGCCTTCAGGAAGGTCAAAAACAATTACATTCAAACAGAATCGCTGCTGCCGAAAAAGCAGCCCGGTTCAATGGATTATTATGCGATCGTGATCACCACAATGATATGTCTGTATGCGTCTTTAGGATCGAGCACTTTAATTGCAGGGGAGCGCATCCGAAAAACAGCTGACAGGCTTATCGCCGCCCCTGTCAGGAAAAGCAGTATTTTTATCGGAAAGCTTTTCGCGGATGTTTTCGTTTATGCCCTTTGCATCGCACTCCTTATCGTAGTGAGCAAGGTCGTTTACAAAGCGAATTGGGGAGACCATCTACCGCTTGTCTGTCTCCTGCTTTTGACAGAAATCATTTTTTCCGTCAGTATTGGCATCGGCGTCAGTATGTTCAGCAAATCTGCAGGTGCCAGAGCCATCCTGAACATTTTTATCCAACTTGCCTCGTTTTTTGGCGGCGCCTATTTCAAAATTGAGCATGCTGGCAAATTGCAGGCCCTTTTAAACCTTTCGCCGCTGACATGGATCAACCAGGCGATTACGAAAATCATTTACAACAATGATTTATCTGCTGCCATCCCGGTCGCGGCAGCTAATCTTTGCATTGCCCTATTGATTCTTTTGATTTCTGTAACCGCACTGCAAAAAAGGGAGGGTTTGTAATGAAAGACGTTTTATGGCTGGCCCGCAACACATTAAGCAAAACCTTTCGAAAGAAAAGAAATGTTCTCCTGTATATCGGGTTGCCTTTTATCAGCATCTTTATCGCTTTCCTTGTATACGGCGGGAGCGGTGTAAAGGCCCTCCACGTCGGCATCGTGGATAAAGATCACAGCCAAATTGCCGCTGATACGGTCCATTTCCTGAGCGGGCTGAACAATGTCAAAACAGCCGAAATTTCGCAATCCGAAATGAAAAGCCAATTGGCGGACGGAAAGCTCGACTGTGCCATCATTTTTGAAAAGGGGTTTGCCGAAAGTGTCCGGAGCGGAAATCCTGCCCATATCCGGATGGCTTCAATTAAGGGAGCAGAAGTAACAAAGTTTATTCAATCCTATTTATATCAATACATCGGTCATATCGTATCCATCAGCAAAGTATCATCAGGAAACGAACAGGCTTTTCAAACGATGTATGATGAGTTCCAAAAAGCTTCCTATAAAGTGAAAACCATTCGTTTGCAGGATCTTTCCCAATCCAATGATTTGACCTACCAGACGATGGGCGTGCTTATCCTGTTTATGCTCATGTCTGCTTTCAATTTGTCTGAACTGATTCTTGCCGAAAGAGAAAACCGCACGTATTTCAGGCTGTTGTCTTCGCCGGTCAGCGCTGGCAAGTATGTATTGTCCAATGTACTTTGCAATCTGATCGTGATGGCGGTCCAAATTGTATTGATCACAGCAGCCATGAAGGATGTTTTCCATATGACGATGAATCTTTCCATCTGGCAAATGTCAGCTGTCATGTTCCTGTTTGCCTGGATTTCAACCGGCATTTCTTTAATGATGGTATCATTGTCAAACAGCCGGAATGCTTTTAACTCGCTGCAAACATTAATCGTCGTACCGACGTGCATGCTTGCCGGCTGCTTCTGGCCGGTGGAAATCATGCCGAAAGCCCTGCAGAAAGTATCCGATTTCCTGCCCCAGCGCTGGACATTGGAAACCCTGGACAAATTGCAAACCGGCCATCCGCTCAGCAGTCTGTATTTAAACATTTTGATCCTGATTGCCTTTGCGCTTTGTTTCTTCCTGTTCGCCATTTACCAGTTCAGCAGAAACCGCAATACCCGCAACTTTGTATAGTTCCTGCAAAAAGAGAGGCAGATCCGCCTCTCTTTTTGGCATGTTGCGGGCTAAGATTACATAGGTTGCTTTGCTCCGCTGCAGCCAATCGATCCGCAGGCCGCAAAGGACCAGGAACACCCCATTCACCTGCTTTTCAATTCCGCAAGTTCCCGTTTGGATCCCCGTTCCCGCTTGCCAGCTCTGCCACCTTCAATTCCACTAACGGGCTGTATCTCTGATGTGGTACCAGCCCCAAGCATTCATCCAGAGGGTAATGCGAACCCCCTCTCTTGTCATGCATGAATGAGCGTTTAAAATTCACACTTCCAAATAGAAACTGAACGCTCCTGTAATCACTCCGGCAGTACTGCCAGCCTTCCGCCTGTTTCTTCAGTCTAATCGTTTGATCTAACTTCTCAAATACGTCCCCAACCCATTGTGTAAAAACTTTTTGCATCAGAATTTTAACCTGTTCTTCAAATTCAATAAGACTCTTTGTATCCTTTAATAATCCAGCAATTATTGATATAATATCCATGGGAAGACCTCTCTCTAGATGTTCATTTCATGGTGTACATTTAGATGATAGAGTGTCTTCCTATTTTTTCCACTCATCTGCCCCTGCGAGTAAAATTTTACACATACCGGGCCGGGCTGGTTTTCTTCCCTGTTTCTTTTAATCTTCCCCCTGTAAATGGTCCCATAAATATTCGTCTCCTTTTATATCCACCTGAGTGCTTAGAAATTTCCTATTTTATGCACCCTGCTGAAATCTACGGAACCGCTTGCAAAAATACACCAATTTTTAACATTTTCTCTCCTGCCACTTTGCTATAATTCATATAGGGTAAATATTTGGAAGAATTCACAAGGGAGTGATCAAAATGAATGGCGCCAACCAGCAAACGAAGAAAACCAAATGGCAATGGGTTTGGATCGCTACTGCTTTTGCCGCTCTGATTGCGATTACGCTTCTCCCGCATACGAAAGGCCTGCCGGTAGCCGGCCAACGTGCACTCGCCATCCTTGCCTTCGCCCTGATTTTATGGGTGACGGAAGCCGTTTCCTATCAGGTCAGCGCCGCCATGATTGTCGGGTTAATTGCACTCTTGATCGGGCTTGCGCCAAGTATCCAGGATCCTGCACAAATGACGGGAACAGGCAATGCCCTGGCCATGGCTCTCAGCGGATTCAGCAGCTCTGCCGTTGCTCTTGTGGCCGCTGCCTTATTTCTGGCTGCTGCCATGCAGGTAACCAATCTTCATAAACGGCTTGCCCTCTGGATCTTGTCCCGTGTCGGCACGAAAACGAGCAACCTCGTCTTTGGCGCGATCCTTGTTTCCATCGTATTGGCATTTTTTGTCCCGAGCGCCACTGCCCGTGCCGGTGCCGTGGTCCCGATTTTACTCGGAATGGTGGCTGCATTCGGGCTGCCGAACAACAGCAAACTCGGCGCATTGCTGGTGATTACTTCCGTACAGGCAGTTTCCATTTGGAACATCGGCATCAAAACGGCGGCCGCCCAAAATATGGTCGCACTCGGGTTTATTCAAAAAGAATTTGAAACAGACATTACATGGAGTTCCTGGTTTTTATATGCCGCTCCGTGGGCAATCATCATGTCCATCCTTTTGTTTTTCGTGATGACCCACTTAATCAAGCCGGAAACAAAAGCCCTTGAGGCAGGAAAAGATTTAATCGAAAACCAATTAAAAGAACTCGGCCATTTAAAAGCTTCTGAGATCCGTTTAATCGTGATTTCCCTGCTTTTATTGCTTTTCTGGACGACGGAAGGAAAACTTCATCCTTTTGATACGACCACTGTAACAATTGTTGCGATTGGGATTTTACTGGCACCAAAGATCGGGGTTTTTGATTGGAAAACAGTTGAGCATCTCATTCCGTGGGGAACCGTGATCGTGTTTGCAGTCGGCATTTCGCTCGGTACGGTTTTGTTGGATACCCGCGGGGCACAGTGGCTGTCTAACAAAATATTCGGCTCGCTCGGTCTGGAAACGATGCCGCTCATCGCTACGATTGCCCTTGTAGCTTTGTTCACTATCCTGATTCATCTCGGCTTTGCAAGTGCGACCAGCCTGTCTTCAGCACTGATTCCGATCTTTATTGCACTCACCTCCACGATCCATCTGGGTGACAACCGGATCGGATTTGTCCTGATCCAGCAATTTGTCATCAGCATCGGTTTCCTGCTCCCGGTCAACTCGCCGCAAGCCATGCTTGCATACGGGACAGGCGCTTTTACGGCAAAAGATTTTCTGAAATCAGGCCTGCCGTTGACTATTATCGGTTATCTATTAGTCTTATTGTTCAGCATGACATACTGGAAATGGGTCGGATTGCTGTAAACAGGCTCTTTGATATAAAGGCAAATGGGGATGGTTTAATGGACAGCAACCGGGATATCATTTTGGAAAAAATCAGGAATAACCAGGCATGGTATGAATACGGCACTGCCCGGTTCAGAAAGATTTTGTCGGAGAATAAAGGAAAGATGCAGGCGGATGGCACACATTATTATGATGAAAAAACAGACCGGCTTGAGCAACAGCGTTATTACCGGAAAGCCCGAAAGCACCCTGCATCCGGCCCGGCGTTATTTGCACTTTACCATGATCTCGTGCAAAAAACGCACAAAAACCGGCTGCCGTACCATGTCAGCAAAAACCAATATTTGTACACGTGGGTGGATTTGCATCCGGATGGCTCCGTGCGGAATATTTACTCCGGGGAGGCCCGCGATCCGCTTGCCATTATCCAGGAAGACCACCAAATCGGGAAAAAACGCGGCGACCATTACCATTCCCTTTTACAGGAGAGCGAGATTTCAGCGCACCAGATTAGGGCAGTGGATACTTTTTTCAAGTACAATACCGAACATATTGTACCCCAGTCCTGGTTCCATGCCGCTGATCCGATGAAGGGCGATCTGCACCATCTGTTTGTCTGCCATCCGTCTTGTAATGCAAAGCGTTCCAATCTGCCCTACGGCGATTTTGATTTTTACCATCCGGAATCCGCCGATGAGCCGGTGCGAAACCATTGCGGGATAGCCGCTGAGGATAAGTTTGAGCCGGAATCCGGGAAGGGAACCATCGCCCGGGCTTTTGCGTATTTTTTGCTGCGCTATCCAAAAGCGGTCTCAAAGAGCAAGCTAAACCGGGTTGATCTTCCGCTTTTGGTGCAGTGGCACGAAGTTTTCCCGGCCGGCCTATATGAGCGCCACCGCAACCAGGCCATCTGCCGCATTCAGGGCAACCGCAATCCCTTTATTGACGACGCCGGGTTGATGAAGCAGCTGGAGGGCTGCCTGGTTAAGATCTGAGCACGCCGGGTGCAACGGGCGTGGCTTGTTTTACTCTGCCCGTATTTCATTTGAACGGCTGCGCGACTCGTTTTTCCTTTCATCAGAACCTTCATCCGGGCCATGAACGGCCGCGCGGCTCATTTTACGCCTAAAAAGAACAGGGGTTTCCCGGCCCCTGTTCTGCTTTTACTTTCCAATCCCCTTTATCTCCATTGCCTTCACCGGTAAAAAGGTTTCGCCGGTACTGAGGTAAGTCACCTTCACCTGGTCTCCTTCTTTCAAATAAATGGCCATTGGGACGGTATCCGAGCTGACGGTAAAGTTTTGTCCGCTAGCAAGCAGGAAGGAGACATTGGTATAATCGCCCGTTTTCTCTTTATAAACACGGAGCACCTTGCCGGAAACGGTTTTCGTTTCCGAACCCGATGAGCCGTCAACACTGCTGCCGCCGTGCCGGAGGGCAATTTTATACAACTTAAGCGCAGCATCGGGTGTCGAAGCATTCACCGAGATTTCCGGATTGGCCGCGGAAACGATAAAATACGTCTGCAGAAAACCGTTGGAATCGAGCACAGGCGTCAGCCAGCTGGCTTCGCCGTAAAAATTGTACAAAATCGGCATCGAGCCTTTCCATTTCTTCTCGATAAATTTTTTCTCGACAATTTGCAAATTGCCTTGCGAATCCATATACGATTCCTGCAAATTGCCTGTATAATATGTGGCCTTCCCGGTCCGCGCATTTGTGAGCGAATAGCCGAGCATCGAGTCCACATCTTTTTTCGGGCTCGTAAAATCGGTAAAATAATACATCGTCCCTTTATCATCAAAAATCGGGCTGACATTTGCTTCTGTTCCTTCATCCGTTGGGAGTTTCACATCCCGCTTGCCGAACAGCGTGTTCCAGTAACCGTGGACAAATTTGCCGAAATAACTGTTCTGCAGGCTGACGGCTTCCGGAGAAACAGCACCGTCAATAAAAGCAGGCGCCTGTTTTAAAGAATAGGACTTCATGTCCCCTGATTCCGGATCCACAAGTACAATGCCTTCCGCCTTAAATCCGTTCCTTGCCGATATAAAATGGCCGTAAGTCCGAATGTAATACGCTTTGCCGTGATCATCCACTTCCACTTGCGGCTCGCCGTAAAAAATTTTTTTCGGATAATGGAGGCGAATGTGTCGGGACAGATTCTTCTGGAAGAAAGAAGAAGGCGTATAGCGCATATTTTGCTTCACAAATTTTGGATTGTCAGCCGCATCTGTTGCACTCATCACAAAATACCCGGGTGTTTCCCCTCCTTTCAGCCATTTAAAAAATCCGGAAAACTCCACCGGCGCAATATAAACGTACTTGCCGTTCACTTTCTGGATTTGCAGGTTTCCCAACTGGTAATAACTTGCATTCGGAACCTGGCCGAAAGATTTTTTCATTTTATTGCGCGCAAACTTCGGCGGCACGCTCGCCGGTGTTTCCCGCTCATCAAACGGCTCAATTTCCGTTTTTTGCGCCATTTTCGCTGTATGGTATTTTTCCCCGGCATTCCAAAACGGCGCTGTCAGCATATACCCGGCGATGCCCAGGGAAACGAGCAAAACGAGCCCCTTTGCGAACTGTTCTTTTCCACTGGCGAGAAAAGCACCGGCAAGAGAAGCAAAAAACAGTGCCGGCCAGAAAACGGATGGATTTAAATCCCTTTTCGTCACGTAGAAAAAAACAGCAGAAAGTACCCACAGCAACAGAAATAAAGATAAAAATGTCTTCAATTTTTCTCCACTTTGCGGCTCGCCGGCATGTTTCAATTTTTTATCTGAAAAAGGAAATACCAGCACCGCGGCAACCATCGCAAAAATGGCCGTAAACATGATGAGTAACCCCACATCAACCACCCTTTCTGATCATCTATACGAAAAACCAGAAAAGAAGTTTCATTAAAATAGAAGATGGATGGCATGCGGGGGAGGAATTTCGAGACGGATGTTGTAAATCTCCAGTTTTAAGTCCCTCTGTTTTCCGCTTCTGATCGCAAAATGGATCTCGTGCAGTACAGGCAAAAAACCGACACTCAATCCATGCGGCCCGACAGCAGTAAAACAGCCAGCCAAATCGTCCATAAAAAGACCGGTCCTACCGTAACCGGAATCACGAAATAGCCGAAGTCAAAATGCAGACACGTGATGATGATGCCGAAAAAGGCGAGCAGACCGGACCATCGGGCAGAGGCAGAAAACCATTTCGGAAAGGTGCCGCCAGCCTGTTTCATCGTCATACCGTAGCAGAAAATGCCGATCCAGCTGCAGGCAAAACCGAAATAGCCGGACAACAACCCGAAGGAAAAAACCGCTTCCCACACTTTGACATCTGTGCCTTTGTTTCCGAGGATCGGGAGAATGGTTAATTCCGAAGCAAGGATCAATATCCAGACCGCTAGTGCCACAAATATCATCCCTGCGCCAAAATCAGCAGTTTTATTGTTCCTTGCCATGTATGTTTTACTTTCAGCAAGCCCGGCCAGCCACAAGCTGATCGCAATGAGCATGAGGATATGGTCGCCTATCCAAAACTGTGCATGCTTGAACGCGTGATAAGCTTTTTGAAGGTCATAAGGGTCGACAAGTGGCGGATGCAAAATCGTAGCGACAAGCATCAAAATTGCACCAAGCAAAATGAGCCAACCTTCCGGGTGTGCTTTTTTTAATAGATTCATCGTCAACCTCCACATTCAGGGTACTTTCCATTATTTTCCCCTTCGTGGCTTCGCTTCAAACCCGGCCCACCGTTATATAAATTGAACTTAAGTTTTTACATCAAGCCCGAGCATCCATTTGCATGAGAACTACTTTTGCGGCAGGCAACAGAACGGCAATATTTTGATCATTATTCCTTCACGTAGACGGACTCTACGTGAAGGAAGACCTTCTTTTTCTGCGCTTCCTTAACGTAGAAGCGCTCTAGGTGAAGGACGACCTTCGTTTTTCCACGCTTCCTTAACTTAGACGGGCTCTGTGTTAAGAAAGACCTTCGTTTTTCCACGCTTCCTTGACGTAGAAGCACTCTATGTTAAGAAAGCCTTCGTTTTTTCTTGCTTCCTCAACGTAGACGCACTCTAGGTGAAGGAAGACCTTTGTTTTTGCTTGCTTCCTTAACATAGACGGCCTCTAGGTGAAGAAAGACCGTCATTTTTCCGCGCTTCCTTAACGTAGAGGCGCTCTAGGTGAAGGAAGGCCTTCGTTTTTCTAAGCTTCCTTAACGTAGACAGGCTCTAGGTGAAGAAAGACACTCAATTTTCCAAGCTTCCTTAACATAGACGCGCTCTAGGTGAAGGAAGGCCGTCGTTTTTCCACGCTTCCTTAACGTAGAGCAGAATCGGGTTCGTTCAGCAAGCCCTATTTATAAAGCAGGCGTTGATTTCCCATCAAAGTCAAAAAGGAGGGTGATGCCTGCTCGCGACACCGCCCCTCCTTCAATTCGGATTTTTTAATGGAAGCCTGACATGTTAGCAGCAGTAATTGATCAACTCCCGCTAAACACGGCTTTCTCATCCCTTTTTACTGCGCGATTACAAGTCTATTTTCTTCTCAATCAAATACCCCGTTCCTAAAAATAAAGCGATCATTAACGCCAAGTGATAAACAGAGGATGCGATATTTGTGGCGACATACTTTGAAACTGCATTCAAGTACAACCCGCCGATATGATAATGCATCTGAAGAAGATCATCGTAGGAAGCGGGTGTTACCACATGAAAGGTGCTCAGATCTAAATAATACGGTATCCACTGGCTGATTTCGGTGTCAATATAGCCGAATACACTGCTTAAAATAATAAACAGGACGAACCACAAACCGCCAATCTTTTTATGGCGGAACGTCACTTTGCCAAGTGTCATTGAAAAATAGATAAGCAATAGCACACTGACAACGCTACAAGCCATCGAGAATATCATGTAAATACAGGCTTTTATAGATAGAACTTTTGAGATCATGAAAAAAAGTTGTGATAAATGATAGATATGAAATGGGCTGAAAATCATCATCAACAAGAAATTGATTAGCGCAACAGCGATACCTAGTCCTATAAACCAGATTAAAGCAGCAATAAGTTTAGATCCAAGAATTTGATTTCCTGTCAACGGCAATGTAAAGGTAAGGTAGCCACTGTCTTCATACAATTCTTTTCGAAACGAGCCGACGATGTAGAGGAATGCAGTGAGAGCCGCACCAAATAATAGCATAACGCCAATCGGCATAAAGATTTGCACTGAATGGAACAGCGAGCCTTCCTGATTAGAGGAGGCGTACATGCCGGCCAAGAGGATGAATACCAAAGCCAATATCCCCAGAGCCTCTGCCAAAATAAAAAATTACCCTTGAACGAGGCTCTAGAGAATTAATGATCCTGTTTTTTTCTTTTCTTCCAGGTTTTCAAATTCAGCAGAAATAAAATGGGCATTTTTTTCTCCAAAAAAGGGCATACGTATCCTGCCTTCACAAAATGGGTTTTTCAATGCCCTTTGTGGAAAGGAGACGCTTCATTGGACTTATTCACATATCCACCTGTGAATAACTTAATTTGCTCTTTGTAGTCGATGGCGTGTCCATCCACAATTGGCCTTTCCTGTTTGATGGTACGCCATATTTGCCATGATATGCATAGATATCATACATCGATCTACATGCGCTTCAACTGCCTGTTTTCCACGCTTGTGAACACGACGGAGACTGTATCCGTCTTTTAGAATGCCAAAGATTCGTTCGATGATCGTTCTGGCACTATATAACACTTTAAATTTCCGCCCATGTTGGGGCAACTCGACGTCTACTTGAGGCGTTTGATCAAAGTCCATCCGAAATACTCTTCCTTGTGCTGCTCCATTACAACATTCCACGTGATTCGCCAGAGGGCAGGTGAGTCCTTTTTGCTTGGCATTTGGATGAAATACAGGACAAGTGTAAATATATTGCCCCTTTTCCAAATCAGATCCTCTAAGTTCCATTTTATGTTCACTGATACAGACGGGGATGCCGTACCGATTGATTTTTTCAATTCCCCGGGCGGCAGTTGGTTTATCTTTACGACTCCGTGGGTTGATGGGTGACACCAATTTCGCCTGTAATACGTCCTTTGTCACTTTTTGATTTTCCGGCGTTTGGTAGATTCCATCTGCCAAGATAAAGTCTAACTGCTCAACCATTTCGGGGTTCTCCGCCTTAAACGTCTCCAATGTCGTTTCTAATGTTTTCCCATCAGGTGTATTTCCTTTGAATACTTCCCGTGTCAAAGGCAAGCCGGATTTCACTCCGCATACCATTGATAATTTATGCGCAATATAGGAGACTGCAGTACTTTTACGCATCACCCCTGCGTTATCATCCGTAAGGATTCTAGGGCAATCACAATCTCCTTCGCAAGAACACGTTTTCATTGTTTTATTCAACGTTGCTTCTGCCTCTATATGTGATGTATCCACGGCGGCTGCTTCCTCAACCGTTTCAACCACGCCTTCCCCTTTATTATATTCAACCACCAATAGTCGAGCTTTTTCCCAAAGATCATTTGTTGTCATGATTTGATCAAAGCGAGCAAAGGAACGGTAACTCGGAATTTTCTCCGTAAATCCACACATGGCGGCAAATAGCGGGTTTGATTTCACTTGTAAATAGACACTCTCAACCATCACTTCAATATATTGTAAAGGGGCCAGTTCAAAAGCACGAAAAAAGGGCATGAAAGGATGCGGTTTTCTCCCTGCGGGAGAGGGATGAAATAATAGAGACGCAGACTTATCTTCTTCCTCGGGTATTGAAAATAGTGCTGGCTGGATTTCATCGGAATGATCATGTGCTCTTTCATTTTTTAAGTGCAAGTATAAAAGGGTATAGTAATCTCGTTCAACCGGTTTAAAAATCTCCCATGGAAAACACACGGCTGGAATGACAAAGGGTATATCAGCGTAGTCTTGCCAATTGTGGGGAATCAAATTTTTTTGTATTGATAAATCTCTGGTTTGTGTTAGACTAGAAATAGTCATGAAATCACTCCTAGGATACTTGGATATTTGGTAGTACTTATATCTTAGCAAAGGAGTGGCTTTCATGGCTCTTTTTTTTTCAAAAAAAAATCATTCTTTTCCGTTTTACAATATTTACCATGGGAATGAGTAGCCTAATCTATTAAAACTAGTCTAAAACTGACCGAAATTAAAAAATTTAGATGTTGGTAATAAGCGAATTAATCCATTGAAATCAAAACTCGCCATTTCTTTTTTATATTTATCATAATTTTCTTACCAATATCTGTTTTCTTTAGTGGAATAAATCCACGATATTTAATTGTCTGACTGCCTACTGCTTCAGGGGGTATAGCATTTTGGCAAAGGCTCTTGACAAGTTCATCCATTTGCATGATGATTTTTTGCAGCCGGCAACAAAGTAGCAATGTTTAGTTCATTTTACAAAGGAGCATTAAAATGGAGGTTACCCTCAAACCTTATGTGTCCTATTAAGCATACGGCTTTTGAACAAATATTATTTTGCGGAGGAAGGCAGCAGTATCCGCATATTGGTTTTATGACCAACCAGAACTTGAAAAGTCAGAGGCCGTCTCGTGATCAACATTGGCAAAAAGACGGCCTCTGATTATAACGGTGGAGTAAAAGACGTTGTTAACAATGGATTCTTTGCTCCACTTCCAAAGTCGCTCCCGTTGCAATACGTACATTTGTTGTGTAACCTTTATTAAGAAAATTAATTGTTGTTGCTAATGTTGACGTTGGCGAAATAGGATTTCCATATGAATCATGTTGGACTACGCTAACAGCAGTTGGAGCAACTTCTGAACGAACATTGTCAGTGTTGGTTTCGTTAGTAACTGTTTGGTCTGAAGTCGTGTCATCCTAATGTAAAGGTGTCATCTGTTAAAGCTTGATCAGTTGAAGAACGTTTGATCTTTAGTTGTTGGATCAGTATCGGTATTTCCAATTCCGCTAGCTTTTGCAATTCTTCTTTTCTCCCTTCTTATCTTAGTTCATCCGCATACGTTTCATCGTGCCGCCCTCCCGTTTCAATACCATTCGCCTTATTCTTTTTCCAGCTCCTCCTTTATTTCAAGGATCTTTTTTTCAGAAAAGCCAGTTGCTTTTTTGATAAAATCGAGGGGTATCCCAAGTTTAATAAGGTTTCGGGTAATTTCAATTTTTTCTTCTTGTCTCCCTTCTTCTCTTCCTTCTTGCTTTAGTTCATCTTCATACGTTATCATCGTGCCACCCTCCCGTTTCAAAGCCATCAGCCCTTATTCCTTTTCCAACTTCTCCTTTATTTCAAGGACCTTTTTTTCGGAAAGGCCTGTTGCTTTTTTGATAAAATCGAGGGATGACCCTAGTTTAATGAGGTTTCGGGTAATTTCAATTTTTTCTTCTTGTCTCCCTTCTTCTCTTCCTTCTTTTCTTGCTTCTTGCTTTAGTTCATCCTCATACGTTATCATCGTGCCGCCCTCCCATTTCAAAGCCATCAGCCCTTATTCCTTTTCCAGCTTCTCCTTTATTTCAAGGATCTTTTTTTCGGAAAGGCCTGTTGCTTTTTTGATAAAATCGAGTGGTATCCCAAGTTTAATAAGGTTTCGGGTAATTTCAATTTTTTCTTCTTGTCTTCCTTCTCGTTTACCTTCTTCTCTCCCTTCTTCTCTTCCTTCTTTTCTTGCTTCTTGTTTTAGTTCATCTTCATACGTTATCATCGTGCCGCCCTCCCATTTCAAAGCCATCAGCCCTTATTCCTTTTCCAACTTCTCCTTTATTTCAAGGACCTTTTTTTCGGAAAGGCCTGTTGCTTTTTTGATAAAATCGAGGGATGACCCTAGTTTAATGAGGTTTCGGGTAATTTCAATTTTTTCTTCTTGTCTCCCTTCTTCTCTTCCTTCTTGCTTTAGTTCATCTTCATACGTTATCATCGTGCCACCCTCCCGTTTCAAAGCCATCAGCCCTTATTCCTTTTCCAACTTCTCCTTTATTTCAAGGACCTTTTTTTCGGAAAGGCCTGTTGCTTTTTTGATAAAATCGAGTGGTATCCCAAGTTTAATAAGGTTTCGGGTAATTTCAATTTTTTCTTCTTGTCTTCCTTCTCGTTTACCTTCTTCTCTTCCTTCTTTTCTTGCTTCTTGCTTTAGTTCATCTTCATACGTTATCATCGTGCCGCCCTCCCAATTTTTGATTTCCTGGTTAAACTCCTGTTGGTATTGACTTTCGAGTTTTATCATGTGGTCCATGAAAATGAAAAGTGTCAGTAAATCCTTTTTATCGAGCTGCAAGCGATCTTTCATAACAGCTAAAACCCGGAGCAACTGCTTTTTCAATTCTAATTTGGTTGGCTGTGCAGCTGTTTTTCCATACAGGGCTTTTTTTGTCGCAAGGATTACAAAAGCAAATGGATTAGTCGATTGCAACAATTCATTTTCATCTTGTTCCGCTATTTTATACACATTGTATTCATAACTCAATTTTGTCCCGAAAAAGTTGTATTCATAACGGGGTGGGGTATACGTTTCGGAGTAATCTTCGGTGTAAATCACAAGTGCAAATATCTTTTTATCATACGCGTCAAAAATCCGGTAGAAGTATTGAAACATTCTTTCTGCAAAACCAGTATCTTTCCACCCCTGCACTTCGATATGGACAAGTATCCACTGTTCGCTACCATTTTTCAAATACACTTTAAAAAGCCCGTCTGCTTCCCGGTCACGGCTTTTGCCGTCCGGATTCAGCTTTTGGAACTCCTTATCCAGGTCGTCAGGTGGCTTGTCCCAATCAATCATCTCATACAAGCCTGGTGAAAAAACGCAACAAAATCTTCAAACAGCGAATGAATGACCCGCTTCCAATGACGGTCATATTCATTGCGCCCAGTCCGCTTATCCATCCCATTCCCCCTTTTCAAGTGTTAAAACTATTCTGTTTTTATTATACAACATTTTTGAAATAAAGGGAACACCAATTCGACAAAAATGATGATTTCAAAATTTTTCGTCTTTTGACCCAAAACGTAGATGGGTGTGAAAACGCGACTATATTTCAGAGGTCTCCGCTGATTTCCGTGAAAATAGACGTTACCCATGGAAAACGCCGCAGATTTTATAAACCAGCCTTCTTGAGACCCACTACAAGCCTGTCGAGCATCGATAGCCAAGATTTCTCCTTGCTCAAATTTCATCGGCGAGCGCCAAGCAGCCATGCACGGCGCACCGAAAAACAGGCTGCCTTGTGGGACAGCCTGCGTTAAAAATCAAGATTTATTTTTTCCGGACTGTGATCGTCCATGCTGCTTCATCAAGCTGTTCAAAGTTTGTGACAGTGTGGCCTGCTTCAGCTGCCCAGCGCGGGATGCTTTCCGTTGCTTGCGTGCAGTCAAAGTGGATGACAAGGTCATCTCCCGGCTGAATTTCTTCAATGGCTTTCTTTGCTTCGATTAACGGGAATGGGCAAACCTGGCCCATGACTTCCAATACTTTTTCCATCTTACATTCCTCCTTATGCAGTGGTGACGGCCGTTTTCGCCGCGGTTTTTTGGCGCTTTGTTTGCGGGCGGACAAACATGAAATAGGAAGCCGTCCATGCGCCAAATATCATAAACAGTAGTGCAAACCAGCCCTGCCATGTCATCATTGCCGTTTTGACGAGGCCGTTGCCGATCGAACAGCCGCCTGCGACACTGGCGCCGAATCCCATCAAAATGCCGCCAAAGAAACTGCGGATACCCGTTTTTGCATCCGGCATTCTAAAACGAAATTCGCGGCTCGCTTTTGCGGCGATAAAAGAACCGAGAAAAATGCCAAGCACGAGAAAAACGCCCCAGTTTACAAATGTTTGGTCACCCGTTACAAGGAACTGAAGAAGATTGGCAGTCGGCGTTGTAATCCCGAGGCCATCCATTCTTCCGGTTGCTTCACTTAAAGGCCACGCTAAAATCGCAATAAGTCCGATAAGTACTGCTGTAAAAAACGGGTGCCAGCGTTTTTCAAACAAAAGATGCGCAAGCCCTTTGCGTTTTGCCTTCATCGCCGGAACCGCCACTTTCGGCTTCCGCATTTCCCTGATTAAAATGGTCAGTACAATCAGGGAAAAGACTGCGATAATGATCCAAATGTTAATCCCCAGTGTATCTGCAATCGCGTTTTTCGGAAGCTGTACGGACTGAAGGGAAGTGGTTACCGGTAAAAGCACGCCGGATTTCATCACGGCACTCATGACCATGTAGCCAAAGAGCGCGATCCAGCTGCCCAAAAGCCCTTCGCCGGCACGGTACCATGTCCCGGTTGCGCAGCCGCCGGCCATGACAATCCCTATCCCGAAAATATATGAACCAATGATAGCAGCAACCCACGGGAATGTGCCTGCAGCATATTTGATCATGCCAAGCTGAATAAGTGCGTAAACTCCGATGCTTTGAACGGCGATCGCAATTAACAGCGCATAAAACATGCGATTGTCTTTTGCAATATACATATCACGGAAGCCGCCCGTCAGGCAAAACCTGCCCCTTTGCATCACAAAGCCGAGCAATGCCCCGCAAATTAACCCTGTTAAAAGCATAAAACTCCCCCTTTAATCCTCACTAAATTTATGGGATTAATTATAGTAATATTCCGCCCCATTTTCAAGTGTTAGACACCAAAAAAGGACACCACAAATTTTCCCAGCCCAGGTTTGCTTTTACGGCGTTTACAAAAAGCCCCCTCAAAGTACGCCTCCATATTTTGCGGGTTCCGGCATTAGACCGGCAGCAAAGCCCCTGCTTATTGCCGTTTGCTGCTCTCATATTTGCCGCAAGCGGATCATAAAGTACTTTTTATAAGGAGTGATGCGAAGATGGAGCAAAAATTGCCGGATTTTACATCCACCCGTTTTCTGAAACAGCATATTTTGGATACGGTAAACTTTTATGCACCGCGCTGTATAGACAAAGTGTCCGGCGGATATATCAACTGCTTTCTTGATGACGGCACAGTATGCGATTATGAAACGAGACAACTTGTAGGCCAGGCAAGGTTTGTGTTTATTTTCAGTGTGGCGGCGTTGCTGGAGCCCGGCCAAGCGTACCGGGAACTGGCGGAACATGGCATTTCGTTCTTGCAGCGTCACCAGCGCGACCACAAACACGGCGGGTATTATTGGGAATTAAAGGGCCAGTCTGTATCCCATTCAGTGAAAAGAGCATATGGCCATGCCTTTGTTTTGTTAGCCGCAGCGATGGCAGCGAAAGCAGGCATATCATCTGCTTTTCCGATGATTGCGGAGACGTTTGAAGTATTGGAACGCCATTTTTGGAGGGAAAATGAGGGGCTGTATGTTGATGAAATCTCAGCCGACTGGTCAGAAGTCTCCCCTTATCGCGGACAGAATGCCAATATGCATCTGTGCGAAGCGATGATGACAGCGTATGAAGCAACCGGCAACAAGCGGTATCTTGAAAGAGCAGAACGCATTGCCGAGTCGGTCATGTTTCGCCTTCTCCCCCAGTCAGGTGGGCTGATTTGGGAGCACTATCATGAAGATTGGACGATCGATTGGACGTACAATTACGGCATTACAAAAAGTGAGCTTCATCCTTATGGCTTTATTTTCGGCCATTCGATCGAATGGAGCAAGCTGTTGCTGTTATTAGATCGGCTTGCTCCAGGCAATTGGCGGAAACCGGTGGCACAATCTTTATTTCAATCCGCTATTCACTTGGGCTTGGACCGGAAAAATGGAGGCATTTTTTTCAGCATGGCTCCAGGCGGGCGTATGATCGATTGTGATAAATATTACTGGGTCATGGCTGAAGCGATCGGTGCATCATCCCTGCTAGCCGCATCTGACCGCAATGCCTTGCAACTGTATCGTGATCTGTTTACCTATTGCTGGACCTATTTTGTTGATCAACAAAGAGGCGGCTGGTATCAACTGCTTAATCCGTGCAACCGCCGTTACAGCAATATAAAAAGCCCGCCGCCCAAAACAGATTACCATCCTGTAACGAATTGCCTCATCGCGCTTACGTCTTTTTCCCCATCCGGACTTACCGAATAGGGTTTGGGCACTGGTTCTGCATGTAAAAAAGCTACAGCGTAGCAAAACGGAGGTTAATCCATTTGGCAGCAGGTTTTTTAGGATACGGACAAAAGCTAATCCCGGTTATGAAGCGACAAAACCGCCCCCGTTCACATGAATAGTCTGGCCTGTGATATAAGAACCGTCGCTTGAAGCAAGCAACACATAGACAGGAGCCAGTTCATAAGGCTGGCCTGCGCGTTTCATTGGTACGTTATTTCCAAACGTTTTTACCATATCAGGAGAAAAAGTCGCAGGAATAAGCGGTGTCCAGATTGGGCCCGGGGCTACCGCATTCACCCTAATCCCCTGGTCAACGATGTTATTAGCAAGCGCACGCGTAAAGCTGACGATTGCCCCTTTCGTAGCTGTATAATCAATCAAATCTTTCCGGCCGATATAGGCGTTAATCGATGCAGTGTTGATAATGCTGCTTCCTTCAGCCATATAAGGAAGTGCGGCCTTTGTCATGTAAAAAAACGGATGCAAATTTGTATCAAACGTCATATGCCACTGTTCGTCGCTAATATCCAAAAACCGGTTTTGAACAAATTGAACCGCTAAGTTATTGACAAGAACATCTATTTTTCCGAATGTTTCAAGGGTGCAGGCAATGACATACTGACAGTGATTTTTGTTGCGTAAATCTCCTGGAATCAAAAGGCAACGCTGTCCCAAATGCTCAATGGCCTGCTTCGTTTCCATGGCGTCTTCATGTTCATCAAAATAAGCAATGGCGATATCTGCTCCTTCTTTTGCAAAAGCCACTGCTACAGCCCTGCCAATTCCGCTGTCACCCCCACTAATGATCGCAACCTTGTTGTTCAGTTTCCCGGTTCCAATATAATGGGGGTTGTCATAAACAGGCCGGGGAATCATCAAATATTCAAATCCCGGCTGCCTCGTCTGGTGCTGGGGCGGAAATGTGTTCGAGACTTCTTCACACTTGATTTCTGATCCATAATAAGAAGATTTTGAATCCATGATTACACCTCTTTATCCATTTTCCTTAATGTATTCAGGCGAAAAAATAACGTTAATGCTCTATGCTCGGAACGGCAGAATGGATGGCCCCGATCCGCCGGTATGCGGGAGCTGGGCAAACATGGCCGTGCGGGGGATATAGCACGGTTATATTTCTTAATGGGCAGCTAAAAAATTCTTTTAAAGGGTATAATCAATCATAATGGCACCTTATTGAAGGAGGAATATTATGGAAAATATGACCGTTTACGCCAAAAATGCAACCGATCCATCCCAAATTCAGTTGATCGAGCATGAATTGAAAAAGATGGACGGGATTGAGCGCGTATTGTCTGATACAAATGACGGAGAGATCAAAATTGAATTTAACCCCGGACAATTGACGCAAAGAGAAATCATCACAAAAATGCAGGAACTGAACGTTCATCTGATCCTGGAAGATTAGGGTAATGCCTGGCAGAGTGCAGCAAGGAAAAACCCAATTTGCTTGTATGGATTCAGGCAAATTGGGTTTCATTTTAACGAACTAAAGGTGTTTTTCATACAAATAGTGATTTACCAATTCTTCTATTAGATCATGCTGGGGATAGTCGCCATTAAATTCGAATCGGATTTCTTCAATAAATTTTTCTCCATGATAAACATGAATGGCACCGGTTTGGCTGACCACACTAAACTCCGGTTCGAAGGTATATCCATTATGCTTGATTGCACCCATCCTGTATCGTTTCCTTTCCACCGTCATTTTTGGTTTTACCTATAGGATGCTGGAAATTACAAAATGCATGCATCGTAATCATATGGGCTTATGTTCTTCCCTTGTTTCCCAACTTTTGGTTATGGAGCAAACCCTATTTAAATTGATCAGGGTACATTTCCTTTGCCAGTTGTTCTATTCCATCGAGTGTGTTATAGCTGTAGCCGAAAAGCTCATTATAATCCATCGCGTAAACTTGCTTATTTTTGATTGCTTTCATACTCGATAATTTGGGATTTTCATAAAGAGCCTTTTTGACCTTATCGGCATTGTTTTCCCAATTCAGTACAATCAATACATCGGGATTGGCTTTTACTAATTGCTCTACACTAACAGTCCCCCGCACATTTTGAAATATGTTTTTGAGTTTTAACATGCCAAAAGCATTATTGAAAAAAGTTTCATTATAAGCAGAGTAGATGTTGATTTCTTTCGGATCGGACATGTGTAAATAGGCGAATGTCTTCGTTTCTTGAATGCCTGACAGTTCCGATGTAATCTTCTTCTGGCGCGCCTTTAATTTGTTGGAAAATAGTTTTGCTTTTTCCTGGACATTAAAAATTTTTCCGAGATTGTCAATATCTTTATATATTGAGTCATAGGTCCCGCCCGGAATGGATGATTCAAGAATATAGGTATGAATCCCCATATCATTCAGAGAATCAACCGTTCCGACACCCCAGTCGGCATTATCGAATAAGCCGCCGCGACTGACAATTAAGTCCGGGTTTGTCCCAAGCGCCGCTTCTTTTCCGACATACGAATTACTGAGTATCTTTAATGAAGCATAGTCTTTTTCAACCGATTTGTCCGGGGCGCCAAAATTCCCGCCTACCCCGACAATCTTATCTTTCAGGCCAAGATGAAGGAGCAGTTCCGCCGCCGTTCTTGTCGTAACCATCACCCGTTTCGGGGCTTCCTTGAATACCTGATCCTTTTTCTTATATGTAGTGCCGCCCTCTGCTTTTGTATAGTTATGAATCGTCAGCGGATAATTCGACTTGCTTTTCATATTTTTTTCCGACCCGGTCGTTTCCCTGTTCCCGCAACCCGCAAGGACAAGCAGTGCGATGAGGCAACCGGCAAAGATTCCTTTTTTCATGTCTGTCCATCCTCCTTAAAGTTCGTATGCAAATCCAAGCCGCTTGGTCACAGGATTCACATAAGTTTGACATTTGATTTCATACAATTCCTCAATTAATTCCGAGGTCAGCACTTCTTCCGGTTTTCCATGTGCATATACTTCTCCGCCTTTCACGGCATATAAATAATCGCAATAGGCGACAGCCAGATCCAAATCATGGAGAGCCGCCAGCACACTAATGCCAAACTGCTTGACACAGGAAAGAATTTCGATTTGATGGCGAATATCCAAATGGTTGGTCGGTTCATCGAGAATCATTAAGTCCGGCTGTTGGGCTATGGCACGGGCAAGAATCACCCGTTGCTTTTCCCCGCCTGATAATGACAAATAGCTGCGTGTTTTATATTCAAGCAATTGCGTTTTCCTTAATGCCTCTTCAACAATTTTGTAATCGTCCGGCTGGTCCGATTCCAGTAACTTCTTGTGCGGTGTCCGCCCCAACAGCACCATTTGCTCGACTGTTAAATCAAAATTCATTTCATTGAACTGCCCTACTACGCCTAAATGCCTTGAAACTTTTTTTGCCGAGCTTTTCAGTACATTAAGGTCATCTAAAAAAACGCTCCCATTTTGCGGCACAAGACTTTTATAGATACTTTTGAGCAAAGTTGACTTCCCGCATCCATTCGGGCCTACTAAACCGACAAACTGTTTATCTTTGACAAACACGGACATGTTTTTGATGATCTCTTTCCTGCCTCTTTTTACTTGCAGCTTTTCCGCCGTTAATTCCACTTCCCTCAACCTCCAAATTGATAGCCTTTTTTCACAATCATATAGATAAAGAGTGGGGAGCCGATCACTGATGTAATGATGCCGATGGGCAATTCTACATTTTGGATTAGAATTCGGGACAAAATGTCCGCCCATATTAAAAAGAGCCCCCCTGAAAGGATTGTTGCCGGAAGCAGCTGTTTGTGATCTGCGCCGAAAATACCCCGGCAAATATGCGGAATGATCAGACCAACAAATCCGATTGTGCCGGCATAAGCAACCATCGTACCCGTTATCAATGCTGTGACCACCATGTAGAGCTTGCGGAATAAACTTAAATGAATGCCCAATGTGACGGCAGACTCATCACCGAGTAGCATCGTATTTAACACACGGTGCTGAAAAAGAAAAATCAAAGAGCCGATCAGGACCACAACAGACAAAACCGGCACCTTTTCCCAGCTCGCCGATGCAAGGCTTCCCATTGTCCAGAACGTAACGTCTTTAATCCCTTCTGCATTGTTGGCAAAGTAAATCACAAGGCTGGAAAAAGAACTGCACAATGCTCCGACAACGACGCCTGACAATACCAGTTTTACAGATGTTGCTTTTCCGCCAACACTTGACAAAAGCAATACTGCTACGGATGTTGCCATCGCACCCATAAAAGCGCCAAATGCAATGCTAAATGTGCCAAACAAGGCATTGCTTCCAAACCCGATCAAAATGACAATGGTCGCACCAAGCGTTCCTCCTGAAGAAATCCCGATAATATATGGATCAGCGAGCGGGTTTTGCACAACTGCTTGCATCACAATCCCGCACAAAGAAAGGCCCATCCCAATCAATAAAGCAAAAATAACTCTGGGCATTCTGATTTGATAAATGATATTAAAATAGGAGGAGTTTTCCATCCCTTTAATGTGCCCCATTTTGCCATTTGTCAGGACGTGCAGCAAAACATTCATTGATTTTTCAATTGGTATGTGGACCGTTCCAATTGAAACCGAATAAATGGCGGAAAACGCAATCATACAGATAAGGAGAAAGATAACAGGATAATAAATTTTCCCGATTACACCGTTGCTCGTCCCTTTCAAAAAAACACCTCCTTTTTGCTTCTAATGATAATGAAAATCATTATCATTTATACATCCATTTATCATTATAAATGCTTCCTTGTAAACGTCAAGCAGATTTTTGTGTATTCATAAAACTTTTTAGGTGCCTAAATTGCAACATTAAATGCAATACTTAATGAAATACCCGTAAACCTGAGATATAATAAACTGTGTTATGAAGCAATAAAACTAAATAGGTAGGGGATATAATGAAAAAGCAAATTATTCATGTCACAGTTGCGAGTTCTATTTTGTTTAGTGTGTCTGTTCCTTTTACAACTCATATAAAAGCAGCAGAAGTATCTAATCAGCAAGAAAATGTTCATTTAACAAATACTGAAACTCAAAACTTATTAAAGTTACAAAATGAATTGCAAGCTCATGGAATTGCTGAGACAGACATTGTAAATGGGATTCAATCAAGTTTATCTGGAGAAGACACTGAAAACCATGTTGTTACAACATTTGGCGTGAAATCGAAAGCAGCTAAAGTAGCGGCAAAGTCCATGATAAAAAAACTCAAAAAAATTGGTAGAATCTCATGGGATAGAACTGTAAGGAATTATGTTAATAAACTGCCTATTTCAAAAGGCTCGAAAAGTACCCTGAAAAAATATTTAAGTTACGAATTTGTAATGAAGACCCTTAATATTGTGGTAGACTTTGAGGGCACAATAACGAATGCACTAACAACTCAATTAAAAAATATGGGTGTACCTAGTTGGTTAGCTGGAACAGCTGCAAGAGCATTGGTAACCTTATTACTTTGAGAGAATAAGGATATAGGAGTGGGTATTCTATGGAGTGGTTCTTAAAATCATTGATAATCATAACAGGAGTATATGTTATTGCCAATATCCTTTTTGATTTAAATTTCAATCCTGAAATACATATTGTAACAAAAATCATTCAAGCTTTGTTCTTTCTATTGTTATTAATCTATGTTGTTTTTTTTAAGACCGGATCAAAAAATAAATAATTGGAGCTTGCTGAACGAATCAGATACAAGCCCAGTTTTAAAATATAAAATAGTAAAGTGCAAATATTTCAAAAATATCCCTGAGGTTTCCCTCCAGATTCATTTTGAGAAACTGAAGGGCTACTACTGTTTCACTGGTCTCCTGAAAGCATGTTCGAATAAGGCTTAACCCGCACCTGTGCTTACCTTCGCAAAAATCTTCCTTCAGCGGCGCTACGTTCAGAGGTATCCTGTCCTGCAACACGTTCTAAGTTTTTTCTTCCGTTTTGTATGGACGCCCCAACTTTGGCCCCCCAAAGAAACAAAAACAGGTGAACCGCACCCTCAGTGGGTTAAAATAGTTTTAGGATTAACATCTCACACTGGGAGGTTCACCTATACATAGCATAATTAAATATAAAGAAAATTTATTTTATTTCGTTGGTTGAAAGTCGCTTTGCATTCTTTCGTACAAAAGCGCATGCTATACAAGCCAAAGCAATAGCAGCCATCGGCAATAATAAACTTTCACGCAATGCTGTTAAATAACCACTTAAATGGCCGCCAAATTTTGTTGAAATATCAAAGACCGATTCAAATTCCGAACCATGATTCATGGCAGAAATTCTATTTTGTAATAAAGCCCCAACAGCCGCACTGCCTCCAACTGTTCCCAATTGGCGGACAGTATTCATCACCCCGGATGCTGCACCTGCAACTTCATCCTTCACTTCTTTCACGGCAACTGCTGCCGTCGGTGAAATTAATAACCCGTTTCCAAACCCAGTAATCACCATCGACAACATAAATTGCACCCAATAGTTATGGCCATTCATGATAAAAATAACCCATATCATCCCGATCAGGGTCAGCGCTAATCCTGCAAGCACAAGGTATTTCCCACCTATTTTATTTGAAAATTTTCCGGCAAATGGAGATACACACATGGAAATAAGTGATGCAGGAACTAACGTAAGTCCCGCCCTAAATGCATCATATCCCAAAATGGACTGAAAATATATCGAGAGAAGCAGCATTAACCCAAGGACGCCAATAGAAAAAAAGACTCCTACCACATTCATTAACGTGTAATTACGATCTTCAAACAAAGCAAATGGAATTAACGGATCCCGCTTATGACGCAATTTTTGTTGAACATAGAATATGATAAAGATAACTACGGAAATAATAAGAATGCCGACAATGTACATGGACCATTTAAAGTGTTGGCCTTCAATTAATCCATAGGTTAAAAATAAACACGATAAAGAAACCAAGAGAACCCCCATCAAGTCAAGCTGTTGTTTTGCTAAATTTCGTATTTCCGGAACAAATAGATAAGTGAATATAAAAATCAATACTCCGATTGGAACATTTATATAAAAAATCCAGCGCCAGCCTAACACACTGACTATGAATCCGCCTAAACTCGGACCTGCAACAGCAGCAACTCCACCTACCATTCCCCATATTCCAAGGGCCGTTCCACGACGCTCTATAATGGACCCATAAAACTAGACACAAAATGAGGAGCTGTTAAAGTAGGTTTATGAGAAAAAGTTATACGCCTGAATTTAAAACTCAAGTCGTGCTAGAGGTCTTAAAAGAAGAAAAAACGATGAACGAAATTGCTTCTGCTCATGGAATCCATGTGAATCAAATTCGCCAATGGAGAAATGCTTTTCTTGAACAGATGCCAAAAGTCTTTGAAAAAGGCAACAAAAAAGTTGAAAAAATGAAAGCCGAGTATGAACAGACCATTGAAAGTCTCTATGCGGAAGTCGGCCGCCTAACCACGCAGTTGTCGTGGCTTAAAAAAAAATCTGGAATTAAGGAGTAGAGCAGAACGAGTTGAAATGGTCGACTGGGATGACGAAGCAAAACTGCCAATTTCCATCCAGGCCGATCTTTTGAGCCTGAACCGTTCAAGCCTGTACTACAAGCCAGTCGGGCCGTCTCCTGAAGAATTGTTTATCAAACATCGGATTGATGAAATCTACACCAAACATCCCTATTACGGCTCCAGGCGCATTGCTGCTTTACTGAATGCCGAAGGTTTGGTCATCAACCGAAAGGCTGTACAGCGCCACATGAGGGAAATGGGAATCGCCGGGATCACACCTGGTCCAAACCTGAGTAAGCGCAGTCTTGAACACCGAATATACCCGTACCTTCTTAGAAACTTGAAGATTACACACCCTAATCACGTGTGGGGTATTGACATTACTTATATCCGGCTTCAAAAAAGTTGGATGTACCTGGTGGCGCTCATTGACTGGTATTCCCGCTATGTCGTTAGCTGGGAGATAGACCAAACCCTTGAGATCGACTTTGTGCTGGAAGCAGTGAAACGGGCATTCTTAGTCGCCAGGCCAGAGATCTTAAACAGTGATCAGGGCGGCCATTTTACCAGTCCCAAATACACGGATCTGGTGCTTGAGAACACGATTAAAATCAGCATGGACGGCAAAAAAAGAGCCCTTGACAATATCATTACCGAAAGGCTTTGGCGAACCATCAAGTATGAGGAAGTATATTTAAAAGAATACAATTCCCCTAGAGAAGCAAGGAAAGAGATTGGTAACTTTATACAATTCTATAATCACGAAAGACTCCATCAGGCCCTGGGCTATAAGACTCCTGCCTCCGTTTATGGCCTTTGAGTGATTCATCCTTCGGGTAGAGGATACTTCTCCGGGGGTGTTGTGTCAAGGGTTCGGCAAAGCCCTCGCTACACTCGCCCTTGACACAACACCCCCGGAGAAGGAAAAATAAAGCAGGATGAATCCCTCCAAAAAATGTGAACTGTCCACTAACTGCCTCCAATGAGCATCCTCACGCTCTATTAGTCAGTATCTGTTTTTCAGATTCTGACCCACCTTAAAAATTTTAAATTTGTGTCTTGACGATGGGGTCCACCTTAATGGTGCAGGCTACTTTTTCATCCTCGTAGTCTTTGAAAAAGTCGCTCAAAAATTTAATTTGGACGCATGAAACTTTTATTTTATGTACATTCATTGTGAATCCGTCCTTTTCGTTTACGATATTTGCTGCACTTTTATCGTAAACGAAAAGCGCTTACATTTGCAGATGCAGTTTTTCCTTTGCCAACGGAAAAAGGAACTATACTCATTGGAGACAGCCGAAGAGAAGCAGCACTGCAAGCCATATCGTCCACAAAAAACAGGCCCGGCTGTAAGCGGAACGGTAACATAACTGATCTAGTGCGGCGACGCCGAAAAAGGCAAGAAGCCCGGTCCAAATCGATGCAGCGGGAACCATTTTGGGAACGGGGCTTCATTTTGTTTCATAGCCACGACGTAGCAGAAAATGCCGATCCAGCTGCACGCAAAAGCAAAGGAGACGAAAACACTGCTTCCCAAACTTTGATATAAAAATTTCCAAACAAAAAGCAAATGCCCAAACTGCATTTGCTCAACTAATATTTATTCTTTCAACTGATAAATCACTGCTTCAAACGGCCTTAACTGGAGATGATTAATATTCTTAGATGAATCTTTATAATTACTTAGCAAAATTTGAATTTCAAGCGGTGCTTTCCGCTGATACTCAAACAAGGCCGGTTTGCTGTAAAAATTACAAACAACCAACAGTGCTTGGCGGCCGAGCACACGCTTATAAGCGTAAACATTCGGATGATCACGGTCAATCAGTTGATAAGTTCCCTCAATAAAAAGATTGTTTTCTTTTCTTAGGCGTATGAGTTTTTGGTAATGATAAAAGACCGATTCAGTATCTTTTAAATCTTTTTCTACGTTTATTTCTTTATAATTTGGATTAATTTTCATCCATGGCTCTCCTTGCGTAAAACCTGCATGTTTGCTTGCTTCCCACTGCATCGGGGTTCTCGCATTATCCCTTGCCTTCTTCTGGACGGAAGCCATGATGTCTTTTTCAGGATACCCTTTGCTGATTCTTTCTTTATACATATTCTGTGTTTCAATATCAGGATAATCGTGAATGGAATCAAAATATGCATTTGTCATACCGATTTCCTCACCCTGATAAATAAAAGGAGTTCCTTTCATGCCATGAAGCAAAGTAGCCAGCATTTTTGCCGACAATTTACGATACACCTTGTCGTCCCCCCATCGCGAGACAATTCTAGGTAAATCATGATTGTTCCAGAATAAACTGTTCCATCCGTCTTCAGCAAAAGTATCCTGCCATTTCGACAAAACATCTTTTAAATCGATTAAATTCAGTTCTTTTAAATCCCATTTATGCATACCCGGCTGCTTATCGAGCTGCATATGTTCAAATTGAAACACCATATTCAACTCGCATCGGGATTCATCTGTAAAAAGATGCGCATTATCCACTGTGGCTCCCCAAGTCTCACCTACTGTCATTGTATTTCTTGTACCAAAGGTAGCTTGATGCATTTCCTGTAAATACTCATGCAGATGAGGACCATTTTCTTTTATCATTTGATCAGGAACTTTCCCCAATAAATCAATCACATCCATGCGAAAGCCGCTAATTCCCTTATCCAGCCAAAAATTCATCATTTTCCATATTTCTTGACGCATCTTCGGATTTTCCCAATTCAAATCCGGCTGTTCCTTGCTAAAGAGATGCAGGTAATACTGCTTTGTCGTTTCATCGAAGGTCCATGCAGAACCGCCAAAATTGGATTGTAATTCGTTCGGATGATCTCTCCAAATATAGTAATCACGATAAGGGCTATTTTTGGATTTTCTTGCTTCTTGAAACCATCGATGCTGGTCAGAAGTATGGTTGACAACTAAGTCCATGATAATCTTGATTCCGAGCGCACTGCTTTCTTCAATCAAATTTTCCATATCTGACATGGAGCCGTATAATTCGGAGATCTGATAATAGTCACTGATGTCATAGCCATTATCAATTTGGGGAGATTCATAAACCGGGCAGAGCCAAATCACATCCACCCCCAATTTTTTTATATACGGCAATTTTTGAATAATGCCGTTTAAGTCCCCAATCCCATCGCCATTGCTGTCCATAAAACTTTTAGGATAAATTTGATATACAACACTTTTTTTCCACCAGTCTTTTCCCATCATCTGCCGCACCTTTCCACTTTAAAGGACAAAATTCGTTTTTGACGCTTCCTCTTTTGCAAGCAATAAACCGCCGATAATTCCAGCTTTATTTTGTAAACCCACAGGCTGAATATACTTTTCTATATCTGGAACATCCACATAACCATTCAGCATTTCCTTAAATTGCTGCCGGATGAATTGGAAAATCTGCTTCTGATTCATGATACCGCCGCCTAAAATAATTCTTTCCGGCCGGAGCACAAGTGTATAACTGACAAGTGCCTGGGCAATATAATAAGCCTCCAGTTCCCAAACTTTTGGATTGGTTGAAAGCTCAACCCCTTTCTTTCCCCAGCGCTTTTCCACGGCAGGTCCGGATGCCAGGCCTTCCAAGCAATCATGATGATACAGGCACATCCCTTCAAATTGGTCATCAGGATGGCGCTTCACTAAAAGATGCCCCATTTCCGGATGGCCGTATGCATTTAATATTTTGCCACTTTGGATAAACCCCCCGCCGATCCCTGTTCCGATCGTAAGATAAAGACAGCTTTCGGTTCCTTTAGCATTCCCTAATTTATATTCACCGTATCCTGCAACATTTACATCTGTTGTCCATGCAACCGGAACGGAAAATTTTTCCTTCAGTGCTCCTACAAAGTTATAATGGCGCCACGATAGTTTAGGTGTAGTTGTAATAAAGCCGTATGTGGGAGACTGACGGTTCACATCGATCGGTCCGAATGATCCTACACCAATCCCCTCTATTTTATATTGATTTAAAAATTGCAAAATTTTTGGCATAGTTTCATCAGGCGTGGTTGTTGGTATTGTAATTTCTTCTATTACTTCGCCATGTTCATTTCCTACGGCGGCAACAAATTTCGTACCCCCGGTTTCAATTGCCCCAAGTAGCATTTCGATCCCCCTTATCAAACGTTTTAAATTAAAGAGTAGCTTTCGGTGTTAAAGTGATGAACTGGCTCCCCTGTTTTACCTTATCATGATTAAATCCTTCAACAGCCGCATAATCTTGTGTGTTGGTCACGACTGTGATCACGGTTGGATCATAACCAAGTTCTTTAATTTTCTCCAGATCAAAACTGCATAGTTTGTCGCCTTGGTTTACCGTCTGACCTTTTTCTACGTAACTTGTAAAATATTCGCCTTTCAGATTAACCGTGTCAATACCAATGTGAATTAAAATTTCTGCTCCATCTTCTGTTTTAATGCCGTATGCATGATGTGTATCAAATACCGTGGTCAAAATTCCGTCACAAGGAGCATAGACATCGCCGTTTTTCGGCATGATGGCTGCCCCTTTACCCATTAATTCAGATGAAAATAATTTATCCTTCACATTTTTTAAGCTAATTGTTTCACCTTCAACCGGGGCAAAAATGATGCTATTACCAGCAGGGGCCGTAGCCGAAGCAGCCGTTTCTCCTATTTGTTCTTTTCCAGATACCCGTTCATTCGTAATCGTATTATGTTCCTTTGCCGCCGCCCGTCTTCCATATATATACGTTGTTGTGAAGGCGATAACAAAACTTATTGCGCCACTCATGACAAAAGGCAAGATAGATTGTGAGCGAATGCAAATAAAACCAATTACACTTGCAGGTCCCATTGAAACTGATAACACATGGAACATGCCAATAAATATAGAAGCAATACCGGAAGCAACCATTGCACAAAAGAACGGATACCTTAATTTCAAGTTAATCCCGAAAATAGCCGGTTCTGTAATCCCCAAAAGAGCTGAAATACTTGCTGAAGAAGATAAGCTTTTTTGTTTTTTACTTTTTGTAATAAAGAATACGGCAAGACAAGCAGCACCTTGCGCAATATTAGCCATAGAGGCGATTGGGAATACAAACGATCCGCCGGTTTTTGCAATATCAGCCAAAAGTGTGGTTTCAATTGCAGGAAAACTTTGATGCAAACCGGTAATGACAATCGGTGAATAAAACAGTCCAAAGATTGCAGTTCCAACCGCGCCTGTTGCATTATATAACCACATAATTCCATTGGTTAACCCATCACTCACATCACGCATAACAGGCCCAACAAATGTAAACGTTAGAAATCCTGTAATGATAATGGCAAGCATCGGTGTGAACGTAAAATCAAATGCATTTGAAATATATTTATGGAAAAATTTCTCTAATTTAGCTAAAATCCATGAAACTACCAATACCGGCAAGACAGACCCTTGGTAACCGGCCTGCGCGACTTTTAATCCAAAAATGTGCCAATAAGCCAACTCCCCTGATGCTTTTGCGCTAACAACATCATACCCGCTTGTCAATGCAGGAGATACCATGATCATCCCCATAGCAGCTCCTAAATACGGATTCCCACCAAACCGTTTGGTTGCGGAATATCCGATTAAAACCGGCAAGAAAGTAAATGGGGCAGCCGACATGGTATTGATAAATGACGCTATATCTTTCAGTCCCGGGTACAATTCCACTATTGCCTTCTTTGTGAATAGGTGTTCCGCTGTCAATACATTGTTTAAAGCCATCAGCAAACCGCCGGCAACAAGTGCAGGAATAATTGGAACAAAAATATCAGATAATACCTTGATTAATCTTAATAATACATTTCCCTGCTTTTCATTCGAAGTTTTTTTCACATCCTCCGTTGTCATATCCGGAAGGCCGGTTAATTTGATCAACTCAGCATAAACTTTATCGACATCCCCCGGTCCTATAATAATTTGGTACTGTCCGTTTGTTTTAAATGTACCTTTTACATCCGGATGCACATCCAATGCTTTTTGGTCTATTTTTGATTCATCATTGATAACTAAGCGCAGCCTTGTCGCGCAGTGGGCTGCAGCTTTTATATTATCTTTGCCATTTAAAGCGTTTAACACGTCTTTTGCAACCTTTGCATGGTTCATCGTGTACACCCTTTCATATTTTTGTAACCGTTTCACATACTAATATACTATCTTTTTATTATATGTCAATCGTTTATCATATTTTTTATTATTTTTTTATGTTTTACCATCATTTAAGATATTTTGTATGTTATACGGTTGACATATCACTTTGTTTACAGTACATTAAATCCAGGAGAACGCTTTCCTTGAATTTGGGGTGGTTTTATATATATGGAATGGAATCGAGCATTACGTTATAAAAATCTAAATGAGTGGTCTGAGGAAGAAAAAAAGCATTTACTTCTTCAAATAGAAAATTCTCCGTGGCGGCTGCATTACCATATTCAACCTGAAAGCGGATTGTTGAATGATCCAAACGGATTTTCTTTTTTTAATGATGAATGGCATCTATTTTATCAAAATTATCCGATGGGGCCTGTCCATGGTTTAAAATGCTGGTATCATCTTAGTTCAAAAGATCTTATCCATTGGAAAGGGAAGGGGCTGGCCATATTGCCGGATACAGAGTATGACAGTCACGGCTGCTACTCCGGATCTGCAATCCCGGTTGAAGACCGTTTATTTATCATGTATACAGGAAACGTCCGAGATAAAAACTGGAACAGATTCTCTTACCAGCTTGGAGCGTGGATGGATAAAAAAGGTCGGATTTCCAAATTAAAAACTCCATTAATTGCAAAACAGCCAGAAAATTACACGGACCATTTCAGGGATCCGCAAATTATCCGTTATCATAATTCTTACTATGCTTTGATCGGTGCCCAGACGAAACAAAAAGAGGGGAATATCTTGGTTTACCAATCCAAAGACCTGAAAAACTGGGAATTCAACGGACCGCTTGAATTACCGTTAAAGAATTTGGGATATATGATTGAATGCCCGAATATCGTATGGGTGGATCAAAAGCCGGTCCTTATATTCTGCCCGCAAGGCCTCGACCAAAATATTTTACACTATCAAAATATTTATCCCAACACTTACTTAATTGGGGATACGTTCGACCCTGAGAAAAACCGTTTTGAATCTAAATATCTCCTGCATAATTTGGATGAAGGATTCGATATTTACGCTACGCAGGCCTTTAACGCACCGGACGGGCGCACACTTGCAGTCAGCTGGATCGGCCTTCCTGAAATCGATTATCCGACAGATCAGTACGGTTGGGCGCATTGCTTGAGTTTAATCAAAGAATTGAAAATACAGGACGGCCATCTTTATCAATTTCCTGTAAAAGAAACAGAGAGCCTTCGCGGAAGGAAAATTGAATTGGACGGGGTCTTAACAGAACAGACCCAGCTGATATTGAATCAAAATGAGACAGCTTATGAATTGGAAATCATTCTGAAAGGGAACGGGGAAGGTAAATTACAATTGGCTTCGGACGGGCATCAAGCGTTAAATCTTATTTTCAACTTTGCTGATGGAACATTGGTCCTGGACCGCAGCCATGCGGGTATCCCTTTTGCACAACAATACGGAACTTCCAGAACCGTCCAAATTCCAAAAAATACCCCGCTGAACCTGCATATTTTTATGGATGCTTCTGTCGTTGAAATTTTTTTAAACCATGGACACGATGTGTTAACATCTCGTCTCTTTCCAAGCAAAAAACAAACAAAGATCTTCTTGGAAACAAACCATCATTTAGCTTATAATGGGAACTACTGGAGTCTTCATTCTATTAATAAATAGAGAAGGATAATGAAAATTGAGACCAAAATTAACAGATGTAGCTAAAGAAGCAGGAGTTTCCCCAACAACAGTATCCCGGGTCATCAATAATTATGGATATTTAAGCGAAGAAACGAAAAATAAAGTGTTCCAGGCTATGAAAAAACTGAACTATCAGCCGAACACTGTTGCACGTTCGCTTCACGGTAAGCAGACCAATCTGATTGGCGCCATTTTTCCTTCCGTCAGCAACCCCTTTTTCGGGGAACTGATTGAAAAAATAGAAAATAGGCTTTTCCTTTCCGGATATAAAACAATTTTATGTAATAGTGCAGATAATAGAGAAAAGGAACGTTCCTATATTAATATGCTTATTGCCAATCAAGTGGACGGCATTATTGCGGGTGCCCATAATTTAGGGATAAAGGAATATGACCAGTTTGGGCTGCCCATTATCTCTTTCGACCGATATTTATCCGATAATATTCCAATTGTAAGTTCCGATAATCATCAAGGCGGTGAGCTTGCAGTTCAGGAACTCTATCAAAATGGTGCAAGAAATATTTATTTATTTGCAAGCAGCAATAAGCCGAACAGCCCGACACACAGACGGAGAACCGGTTACTTGGAGGCAATGGCCCAATTATCTTTAGAGCCCCATGTAAAAGATATCCCTTTTGAAATGCTACCAAGTGTAAAATCGCTAACCATCAGGCAAATTTTGAGCTCAGAAAAAATCGATGGCATATTTTGTACAGATGATTTGACTGCCCTTATTGTATTGCAGCAGGCAAAAGAGTTGGGAATAAAAGTTCCACAAGAATTAAAAGTTATCGGGTATGACGGAACAAAATTTATTCAAAATTATCATCCTGAACTTTCCACAATTGAACAACCGATCGAAGACATTGCGCAACTATTGGTTGAATTACTCCTTAAAAGAATTACGGACAAAAAAGTGCAATTAGAAAAACACTATATGCTACCGGTAAAATTAATCCGCAGCAAGTCCACATCACAATTTGTCGACTGAATTAATTTGAAGAGCTATTCCGCTGGGGACTAAGCTGTTTAAAGAGGGAAAGACCAGATCACAGAGAAAAACCCGTTAAGAAAAATTCTTTTTCTCAACGGGTTTTCCTATTTAAGTTGCATTTGGGGAAAGCTCTAACTCTCATTTAGAGTAAAATCAATATCGGTCAGGCAACTTTTTGGCAAATTCTTTAAAAAAGAATTTGCCAAAATTGTTGTTACAAACAATTGTCCCGCGCTTCCTACTCCCACTCAATCGTTGCCGGCGGTTTGCTCGTGATGTCGTACACGACGCGGTTGACGTGCGGGACTTCGTTCACGATGCGAGTTGAAATTTTTTCAAGTACTTCCCACGGGATGCGCGCCCAGTCGGAAGTCATGCCGTCGATGGACGTGACGGCGCGGATGCCGATCGTATAATCGTATGTGCGGGCATCACCCATAACGCCGACGCTGCGGATATTCGGCAGCACCGTAAAGTATTGCCAAATGTCGCGATCCAGACCGGCCTTTTTGATTTCTTCACGCAAAATATAGTCGGATTCGCGCACCATCTCGAGTTTTTCTTCCGTAATCTCGCCCAGCACGCGGATGCCGAGACCCGGGCCCGGGAACGGCTGGCGCCAGACAATTTCGTCCGGAATGCCGAGTTTGGTCCCGACCGCACGCACTTCATCTTTAAACAATGTATTGAGCGGCTCGATTAAGGTGAACTGCATATCTTCCGGAAGGCCGCCGACATTGTGGTGCGATTTGATTGTCTGAGCGGTTTTTGTCCCACTTTCGATAATATCCGTATAAAGCGTGCCCTGGGCAAGGAACTCAATCCCTTCCAATTTCGCCGCTTCATCATCAAACACATAAATGAACTCGTTACCGATAGTCTTCCGCTTTTGCTCAGGGTCTGAGACGCCTTCCAATTTTTTCAAGAACCGTTCTTTTGCATCGACTTTGATGACGTTCATATGGAAGCCTTCCGAGAAAGTTTTCATGACGCTATCGGCTTCCCCTTTCCGGAGCAGGCCGTGGTCAACGAAGATGCAAGTAAGCTGGTCGCCGATCGCTTTATGGATCAAAACTGCGACAACTGATGAATCGACGCCGCCGCTCAGCGCACAAAGCACCTTTTTATCGCCAACCGTTTGGCGGATTTTCTCGATTTCCATTTCGATGAAGTTTTCCATCGACCATGTCCCCGCACAGCCGCAAATTTTAAACGCAAAGTTGCGCAAAAGGTCATTGCCGTACACAGAGTGGCGTACTTCAGGATGGAACTGGACGGCATATAGCTGCTTATCCACATTGCTCATTGCCGAAATCGGGCAGGCGGGGCTGCTGGCATCAACCGTAAATCCTTCCGGCACTTCTGTCACCAGATCCCCGTGGCTCATCCAGACAACTTGATCATCTGGAAGCCCGTCAAACAGCCGGCTGGCAGTTTTAACATGAATCGTTGCTTTCCCATATTCACGCTGGTTTGCCGGTTCCACTTTGCCACCGAAGGCTTTTGTTATGAGCTGCATGCCGTAGCAGATGCCCAAAATCGGCACGCCAAGGTTGAAAATTTCTTCGTCAACATGGAAGGCATTTTCATCATAGACGCTGTTCGGGCCACCGGAGAAAATAATGCCTTTCGGGTTCATTGCCTTGATTTCTTCAGCTGTCAAAGTGTGCGGGTGCAGCTCGCTGAACACGCCAAACTCACGGATTCGGCGCGTAATCAGCTGGTTGTATTGGCTGCCAAAATCCAAAACGATAATTTTTTCCAAATCTTTTACATCTAATGCTTTTGCCATTGTTTTTCCCCCAAAAACTTTGATCCAAATAAAAAACCGGAATCCGATCTTCAAAGCTGAAGGCAGAATTCCGGAGCGGTTTTTACGGTACACGAAACTGCCTTCATAGTCCGGCCATTTACGGTGGCCGGGTAGAAACTTTCGAACCTTATTATCGAAATTATATGAAGAAAGTATTGGTTTGCCTTTGACGCGGGAAGTATTTAAAGGAAATACACCCGATGGGAAAACATTAGAACCGACATTGGAAACGTTTAAGGCAGAGCACCCCGAGATGGCTGAGCAGTTGAGCTTTATCCTGGCAGATGGAATCTACCAAACGCCGGAAAATCAAAAAGTGACAAAGGATGTATTACAGGCGAAATTGGTGGCACCGATCAATCCACGGAACCGTAAAGATAAACCAACTACCGCCCGGGGGATTGAAAAAATCAACCGGTACGGCACTCCCATCTGTATCAGTGGACATAAAATGGAACTTAGAGGATCTGATCGGGAAAAGGGGCAATATATTTACACTTGTCCTGTATTTCATCCAAATGCCAAGCAAGAAGGTCTCACCTGCCCGCTAGCGAATCACGCGGAATGTTGTAATGGGGCAGCACAAGGAAGAGTATTTAGGATGGACTTTGATCAAACGCCTCAAGTAGATGTCGAGTTGCCGCAACATGGGCGCACATTTGAAGTGTTATATAGTGCCAGAACGATCATCGAACGAATCTTTGGCATTCTAAAAGACGGATACAGTCTCCGTCGTGTTCACAAGCGTGGGAAACAGGCAGTTGAAGCTCATGTAGATCGATGCATGATATCTATGCACATCATGGCAAATATGGCGTACCATCAGACAGGAAAGGCCAATTGTGGATGGACACGCAATCGGCTGCAAAGAGCAAATTAAGTTATTCACAGGTGGATATGTGAATAACTCAAATGAACGTTTTCTTTCCACAAAGGGTAGTGAAAAAAACCATTTTGTGAAGGCGGGATACGTATGCCCTTTTTTTGAAGAAAAATGACCGTTTTACTTCTATTGAATTAAAAATCTGGATGTAAATTGAAAATCTGGATGAAAAGGCAAAAAAAAATCGGGATAATTAATTTTCCAGAGCCTCGCTCAAGGGTATATTTTTATTTTGGCAGAGGCTCTTACAGAAAAAAAGGATAGAAATATAATGATGATATATAGAAGTATATGGTAAATTTTATTTTGCATAAAAACACTTCCTCTAGTAAAGTTTACTTGAATCCGTGATAAGAATAATATACTGTATTAATAGTAAATTTTATTCAAGGGGATGTTCTATCCCGAAAATTTACGCCAACTGATTTTCATTCTTTCGCTAGTGTCACATGCATTTCGGCATGATATGCCTGATTAATAATTCTTTAAATCAACTCTAATTATAAAAGGGCGAAAACTTACTATATTAATTATGGAAACTATTGTTAAAAGTGGGGTTGTAGTTTCCTATTGGGTTGTTATGGTCACATTGGCAGGCGTTCCAACTCCCAGTATTCTGTTTCAGTCTTAATACACAGTTAATCAGCCATACACTCGAATCATTTAATGGAATGCCTATTTATGGGCGTATGTTTCACAAATGTATAAGATGACACTTTGGCTATGATATACAAGCAAGACAGCCACGGAGATGAATTCTCTCCGAAACCATTTGATCGTATAGGAGCAATACATTGGCAGACAATGTTCTTTTTTAAACATCTCGATTAACTCGATTAAATTGTATAATTGTATGTAACAGTTTGATCAGCAAATTCATTTGGTTGGCGCCCAAATGAATACGTTTAAATCTTTTCCGTCTGAAATCTATATTTTGACTATTTGTAGTTTTCCATACAGGTTCTTTAATTTTAGAGTCTCCAAATATTAATAGGTTCCCAGCCCATACTTGGTACAATCGCTTCATATTCCATATGAGACTCACAAGCTTGAGGCTGATTTCCTCATATATTTGTTTGATTTACGAATCACTGCAACTCTTCTGAAATTTTTTCAGAACCAGCCTGATCATAAACGGCTTTTCCATCTATCACGGTCAATTCGTCGTCAACATAGCTGATCCGCAGTGAATCACGTCATCAACTCTTTTTTTAGTCAAAAAATCCATCTCAGTTTACCGGTATAACAAATCCCGTAATTTTCCCAGAAATTGTAAAATCTAGGTAATGCTACTAAAAATTTGTACTCTTTTTTAAATGAAACGCATATTTGATTTTTGAAACAGAGACGATATCATTTACCTTAAAGGTGCCCTACTTTTATTTGGGGGTTCTTGTTAAACCCAATTATACAGCTGTTAGGGGCACCTAGAGGATTTCATTTAATAGTATTTCCCAAGAGATAGATATGATTATCCCTCACTTATCATTTAAGAAACAAGCATGAAAATAAATGATTGACTCGTTAATTTTCTAACAGACTGAATGGTTTTCTGGATTAAATCTGGTGAACCTTTTTGGCAGTATACACTTCATTATTCAGGTAGTAACATCTTGACCGATATTCAAACCTATGTGGCGTAAACGTGCACCCTTTATAGGTTCTTTACATGAATTCTTCTTTGTTTTGGGTTTTTGAAAAGTTTAAGTATTTACATCTATCGTTATATATACCTTTCTTTGGCTTTCAAAATTCGTATTTATACGCATCCAGATCCTCAGCAATATTTTATATGAAAGACCGCTTTTGTCCTGCTGCTAATACAATCGCTGCTTTAATATTGGGCTAGGAGTGCCATTTTGATATCCAAAGTTAACGAAAAAACACTTCACCGTATCGACTGGGTAAATTTCAGTTGAAACAGTCAATATACTTTATAGTAAAGAAACTCTTTTTATGCAGAACTCAAATTCACTTGATTACAGAAATGCTAATTTTGAAAAGCAAGCCTAAAATAGAGTTTTAAATTTTTAGGCTTGCTTTAAAATACCTATTTTCCGCTTGGTCCATAAAAGCTCGTATGTTTATGATATCGAGTTGAATGGTTTGTAATTTTTGAGCACTTTCCATAATGGGAGGAGCTTACTAAACTACAGTATCTTAATTTAGCCGGGCCATGATCTCTCAAACATTGCGAACTCAGTACCAATGCCTCCGAACAATCACTCTGATAAAAGTTTTTTAATGCTTGCTTAGATGATTCATTTGAATAATATCTTCCATTTCCTTGATAACCGTTAAATCTATTACAAGCAACAATATCACCTTTATGTGGGAGATCGCCATTTTTCTGACCTAATGAAGTAGTTCCACTGTTATCATTACTTGCATTAGCTTGTGAGCTACTAGAAGAATCGTAAGAATCATCAGATGAATTATCTGAATCGCTAGAAGATCCGTTAAAATCATTAGTTGTAGCCGGTGAATCGTTAGAAGATCTGTTTGTATCTTCGTAGTTCATTTGGGCATCCATATTATTTTGTAGCAGGTTAACATCAATAACAGACTCTATGATTATAACTTGGTTTTTTTGTAGGTTTACAGTCCTATCTTCGTAATTTACCCCATCATTCTTGACCCCAATGGTTTTTTCAGCTGAGTCTCCATCAATGTGTATCTCAAATGTTCCGGATTCATTTGGAGTAAGTTCCTTACCATCTACTTTAATTTTATCGTCCGGATATGTCACTTTTTTTATAAATTCATTTCCATCATATGTCCAACCATCCGCTGTATACATTTGAAGTATTTCATTAGTGACATTTTTTGGATCAACGTGATATTTAAGAACTCTAATAAGTTTTACTTGTGCTATCTGATCTTGAGAAGTTTCTGCGGATGCTGGCATAACAGCAATTGAAAATATTAGAAAAGCTAAGACAAATATAGTGAATAGACATTTGAAACGATGCCACCTACTCATTTTTTAATTCCCTCCCCCATATTTTTAACAAATATTTGTAAAAACCTAGCGCTTTTCATGTTTTGATAGGTCTTTTTACCCATCTTCCTCCAAAAAAATTTCTTTCAGTTTATGATTAAGAAACCAAAATTCCAAGTTCACTTTATTCTTTTTATCAGGGTATCCAATAATATTAAAACCTTGTTCTTCCCGCTTGTAATATTTCTGACCGTATTTTTTCGTGATATCTTGAAGGGAAGAAGATAAATTAATGTTTCTTTGAGTATTTACATGGTCAACTTCACAAGAAATGGCTGTAATTTCTTTGTTCTTAATTTTTACTTTGACACCATTCTTAGTATGAAACCAATCATTAGACCTGTACCGTTTGTCTATAAGAATATGTTTAACTTTGTTATCATCCCTCTCCCCAAGAGATATACCCCCAATATTTTCATGGGACAAATCTATACTATTTGCCCTATAGTAAGAAAAATGTTCAACTTGTTGTTTTGCCATTACACTAATGAAAACGACTGAATAGGGAAAAGTCAACAATAAAAGCATTACAATTATGAGGCCGATGATAAAAACAAACTTTTTTGTTCGAATACAAGCTCCCTCCCTTAAATTCGTCCATTAAGAATACATTTTAATAGCCAATCATTCTAAGCCTTATCAAATATTCAAATACAGGCTATCTTGACGGAACATTCATATTTTACCAAAGAAATACAATATGTGCAACAAAAAATTAAAAAAATAATTTGTTTTTTTCAGTCTAAATTACAATATTAAATGCAACACTTAATGAAATACCAGTAAACCTGTGATTAAATAGACTGGGAAACTTTGGGCAACTTTACATGGAGTGGCAGGCATGGTAGCCTTGTCGGCTCAGTCAAATTTCATTCCGACCTGGCTTCCTGGCTGGGGGTCCATACCTGCAGAGATTCTATGTCAAGTTGCTAAACACCTTGTAAATGTTTTCCACTATCTCGCTTAAAAGGTCCAATCGTGCCAACTCTTCCTTGAATCACTCTTCTGGTGTCCCCGAATCAGGACCATGTTAACATTGTTATAAAGGGGCTTGGTGCAAACACGCTCGCCTTCAAAAAGATCCTCAAGTTTGGACCACCCGTAGACAGCGTCAGGTGACCTGCTTCTTCTAGGATTTTCTTTTCGGCATACGTGATGAATTTGGCAGCCTAATCCAACTTAAACTGGCGGCCACAGGTTTTCCTGTTCTGCTCGTAAATCAGTCGGCCAGTGTCCGGGAAATAGACTTCAACAAACTTGCCGTTCGATTTCATTTGGATGATGGTACCCGCTTCAGCTTGCGAGATATTGTACTCTTATTACAGCCAACCGTATCGGTGATTGCTTTCATAGATTTTCCTTCTACACGAAGCGGCAATTTTCCCCTTTCAAAAGCTTTGAACTCGTTTGACGTCATATTTGTAAGGGGATACAATAATGTCAGCACAGATGTAAAAAATTTTTTACACTAATTGGTGATTGTATGCAAAATAACATTAAAAAATACAGGAAAAAGAAGCAGATGTCGCAGGAAGAGTTGGCAAAAAAATGTAATGTCACACGACAAACCATAAATGCTATTGAGAACAGCAAATATGACCCTTCTCTTCGTTTAGCTGTACTCATCTCACAAATTTTAGAAGTAAGGATAGACGAATTATTTATTTTTGATTCGATAAATGAAACGATTGAAAGGAAAGATGGAAATGAGAAAAATGGATGAAATGGAAAAGGATCATTCCGGAAAAGCAGCAAGACTAGCATTTAGCTACTATACTCTGGTTTTACTCATATGGTCCCTTGTGGATTGGTTTAAAACCAAAAGCACTGGAATAGAATTTCCAATTCTTATGATTGGTTGTGCCATTTATGCTGGAGTACAAGTATATTTGCTTCGAAAAACAAAATAAATCATTTATTACAAATTTCAGGAAGAATAATGTACCGTTATAAATTTATTAAGATAAAAATCAATCGGTGGAAAGGACAACCGGAAGTCGACTACAGACAAATTATAAAGGAAAATGCATCGGAAGGTTGGGGGTTGGTTCAAATATTTGCCCCTCCTATTTCCGGGTTTGGGGCAGCAGACCATTTTGAATTAATTTTGGAGAAATATATTGAAAACCCCAACTGAAAAAGTATAGTGAAATAACTGGTGGTGAAATCAAGTTAAAAGAATGCTATCGCTATTTAATTGAGCTGACATAGAAAAAAACAGCGATCCCTTAATATTCCTAGGATCGCCGTTTTCCTGTTCCTACTCCCACTCAATCGTAGCGGGCGGTTTGCTTGTAATATCGTACACGACGCGGTTGACGTGCGGGACTTCGTTCACGATGCGAGTTGAAATTTTTTCAAGTACTTCCCACGGGATGCGCGCCCAGTCGGAAGTCATGCCGTCGATGGACGTGACGGCGCGGATGCCGATCGTATAATCGTATGTGCGGGCATCACCCATAACGCCGACGCTGCGGATATTCGGCAGCACCGTAAAGTATTGCCAAATGTCGCGATCCAGACCGGCCTTTTTGATTTCTTCACGCAAAATATAGTCAGATTCGCGCACCATCTCGAGTTTTTCTTCCGTAATCTCGCCCAGCACGCGGATGCCGAGACCCGGGCCCGGGAACGGCTGGCGCCAGACAATTTCGTCCGGAATGCCGAGTTCAGTGCCGACTGCGCGCACTTCGTCTTTAAATAATGTATTCAGCGGTTCAATTAACGTAAACTGCATGTCTTCCGGCAGACCGCCGACATTGTGGTGCGACTTGATTGTCTGGGCAGTCGTTGTCCCGCTTTCGATGACATCGGTATACAACGTTCCCTGGGCAAGAAAATCAATCCCTTCGAGTTTTGCCGCTTCATCATCAAAGACATAAATAAATTCATTTCCGATGATTTTCCGCTTTTGTTCCGGGTCGGAAACACCTTTCAATTTTTTCAGGAACCGTTCTTTCGCGTCGACTTTAATGACGTTCATATTAAAGCCTTCTGAGAAAGTTTTCATCACACTCTCTGCTTCGCCTTTACGCAAAAGACCGTGGTCCACAAAAATACACGTGAGCTGGTCGCCGATCGCTTTATGGATCAATACCGCGACAACGGAAGAGTCAACCCCGCCGCTTAAGGCGCACAGCACTTTCTTGTTCCCTACCGTTTGCCGGATTTTTTCAATTTCCATTTCGATGTAGTTTTCCATTGACCACGTTCCGCTGCAGCCGCAAATTTTAAAAGCAAAATTGCGTAAAAGTTCATTGCCGTAAACAGAATGGCGTACTTCCGGATGGAACTGGACGGCATACAAATGTTTGTCCGTGTTGCTCATTGCAGAAATCGGGCAGTGGTCACTGCTTGCATCTACCGTAAATCCGGCCGGTACTTCCGTCACAAGATCCCCGTGGCTCATCCAAACCACCTGATCTTCCGGAAGCCCGTCAAATAACCGGCCCCCGTTTTCGACATGAATCGTTGCTTTTCCGTATTCACGCTGACTGGCGGGTTCAACTTTGCCGCCATATTTTTTTGCCATAAGCTGCATGCCGTAGCAGATGCCCAAAATCGGCACGCCAAGGTTGAAAATTTCTTCGTCAACATGGAAGGCATTTTCATCATAGACGCTGTTCGGGCCGCCCGAGAAAATAATGCCTTTCGGGTTCATGGCCTTGATCTCTGCCGCTGTCAAAGTGTGCGGATGGAGTTCGCTGAATACGCCAAATTCGCGGATCCGGCGCGTAATCAGCTGGTTATATTGGCTGCCAAAATCCAAAACCACAATTTTTTCTATATCTTTCACATCGAATGCTTTTGCCATTGAATTTCCCCCATGTACTTTTATCCAAAAAACGGAACCTGATCTTTCAAGCAGGATTCCGGCCTGATTTTTTTAAATAGGTGAGACTCCTCAGCCGGGTCCCTGTGCTCCCTTCCCGGCGGAATTTTCCCGCTTCCTTCATCTGGAAGCCCTCTATATTCACTTTTCACAGAAATTTTGCTTCCTTCGCCTGGAAGCCGGCTGCTTTCACTCGCGGCCAAAAATTTTGCCGGGTTCCTGCACTTGGAACCGCTTTTGGAGGCCGGCTTTATCATGATTTCCAGAAATCATCAAAAATCGTAATCGGCATATGGCGTTTATGCTGCCCTTTTAAATACCACGATTCAATCTTCGCTTTTGCTTCCGGCGAAACTTTTTTTCCTTCCAAATAATCGTCGATATCGTTGTATGACACACCAAGTGCAGCCTCATCGGAAAGCTGCGGGCGCTCGTCTTCGAGGTCGGCAGTCGGCGTCTTCATATAAAGGCGTTCCGGGCAGCCGAGTTCTTTTAACAGCATTTTCCCCTGGCGCTTATTCAGCCTGAAAATCGGCACAAGATCTGAACCGCCGTCACCGTATTTCGTGAAAAATCCGGTTACATTTTCCGCAGAATGGTCCGTCCCAAGCACAACGCAATTTTCCATCGCGGCAATGCTGTACTGGACTTTCATTCTTTCACGCGCTTTTTCATTTCCTTTTGCATAGTCGGAAAGGACGATGCCCGCTTTTGCCAGGGAAGCTTCACTTGCATCGACAGCCGGTTTAATATTAACGGTAATGTCCTTGTCCGGCTGAATAAACTGGACGGCCAATTCAACATCGTCCGCATCTTTCTGTTCGCCGTATGGCAGCCGCACCGCAATAAATTTATATTCCTGGTTGCCGATTTCTTCTTTCATTTCATTGATGGCGATCTGCGCGAGCTTCCCTGTCAAAGTGGAATCCTGGCCGCCCGATAAACCAAGCACGAATCCTTTCAGGAACGGGTATTTTTTTAAATAGCTTTTCAAAAAATCAACACTTTTACGGATTTCTTCTTTCGGGTCAATGACCGGTTTTACTTTCATTTCTTCCACAATTCTTTTTTGCATTGCGTCCATTTTTTATCCTCCTTATCCGCATCTACTGTCTTATTGCCACAAAACAGATGGGAAAAACCGCCATCATCATTTAATCTTCTTCAAACCGCATCACTTTTTGCCGCACTTCTTCTATATTGCGCATTTTGTTGTCCCAGCATTTCTGGCTCAAATCGACCGGGTATTCTTCTGGATTGAGAATGCGTTTATATTCGTCCCACAACAGGTCCAAATTATCTCTCGCATATTGTTTGATCGCATCCAGCGGCGGAAGTTCGTATACGAGCCGCCCCTTTTCATAGATGGTTTCATGGATATTGATGGCTTCAAAGTTTGTGACATATTTGCTGATAAAGGTATGGACAGGATGAAACATCTTCAGCCGCTTTTCCGCTGCCGGATTTTCGTCCTGCATGGCAATATAGTCGCCCTCCAGCTTGTTTGTCCGTTTGTTTAAAATGCGGAATACTTTTTTCAGCCCCGGTGTTGTCACTTTTTCGGCATTGCTTGAAATTTTAATCGTATCCTGCATTTCCCCGTTCCCGTCTTCGATGGATACCATTTTATATACCGCACCGAGCGCCGGCTGGTCAAATGCGGTAATCAGTTTCGTCCCGACGCCCCATGCATCAATCTTCGCGCCCTGGGCTTTTAAATGGAAAATCGTATATTCATCCAAATCACTGGATGCAAAAATTTTCGCATCCGTAAACCCCGCTTCGTCGAGCATTTCCCGCGCCTTTTTCGATAAAAAAGCCATGTCGCCGCTGTCCAGGCGGATACCGAGAAAATTGATTTTATCGCCAAATTCTTTTGCCACTTTGATGGCGTTCGGTACGCCCGAACCCAGTGTATCATATGTATCGACAAGAAAAATGCAGTTCTTATACGTTTCCGCGTATTTTTTAAAAGCGGTGTAGTCATCCCGGTATGCCTGCACCATCGCATGGGCGTGCGTGCCGCTCGTCGGCATGCCGAACACTTTCCCGGCCCGGACATTACTTGTTCCGTCAAATCCGCCAATGTAGGCCGCCCGCGTTCCCCACACGGAAGCATCCAATTCATGGGCGCGCCGTGAACCGAATTCGAACAAGGCAGCATCATCGCCGGCCACCGACCGGATTCTCGCAGCCTTTGTCGCAATCAGCGTCTGGTAATTGATGATATTTAAAATGGCGGTTTCGATGATTTGCGCTTCAGCCAGAGACGTTTCTACCTGGATCAGCGGTTCGTTGCCAAAAACGAGCTCCCCTTCGCGGACGGAGCGCAATGTTCCGGTGAAGCGCATTTCCGACAAGTACCGCAAAAAATCCTCGCTGTAATGGCCGGTGCTGCGCAAATAGGCGATATCTTCTTCAGTGAAGTGAAAGTGGTTCAAATAATCCACAATTCGCTCAAGCCCCGCAAAGATGGCGTAGCCGTTCCCGAACGGTATTTTTCTGAAAAATGCTTCGAACACCGCCTTCCGGTTGTGGATGCCGTCTTTCCAATAGGCCTGCGCCATGTTGATTTGGTATAAATCTGTGTGAAGCGCTAAACTGTCATCTTTATAACGCATGCTTTCGAATCACTCCTACCTAATGGGTTTACCGCACTTCCGCTCCGAGCGAACCTTTAAAATGGCTTAATGCCCATTTGTGCCCGTCCGGATTAAAACTTGCCACCGCGTTTTCGTGGACCACCAGCTTGAACCCTTTATTGTAAGCATCCACTGCCGTATGCAGGACGCAAATGTCAGTGCACACCCCGCATAAATGGATTTCTTCTATCCCCCGATCCCGCAGCCTGAGCTCCAGATCCGTCCCGCAAAAAGCGCTGTAACGGGTTTTATCGATGACATGCACATTTTTCTTTCCTTTCCACGCTGTAAAAAGCGGCTGCAGTTTCCCGTACAGCTCGCGGCCGGGCGTGCCATTGAGATTATGGGGAGGGAACAATTTCGTTTCCGGATGATAAGGATCGTCTTGCTCATGGCAGTCGATCGCGAAGACCACATAATCGCCGTTTTCAAGAAATGACTTCGTAAGCGCCACAATGTTTTCTTCAATCTGCTGCCCCGGTTTGCCGCATGTCAACCGGCCGCCGTCAGCTACAAAGTCATTTGTATAATCAATATTGATTAACGCTTTTCGGGCACCCATTGCATCGCATCCTCCGTTCATTTTAAATTATCCTTATTGTACACGAAAGATGGCTTCCGGCAAAATGTTTCATGCCGGAAGTTTATGGACAACCATTACACAGGCTGGACGATGCCGATGCCGGGCTGGTCAGAGAGCAGGACGTCCTCGCCGTCATAGGTTAAATGATCCGGTTCTTCGGACAACCAAAGCGGCGCGTCCAGATCCATATAGGCCACATTCGGATGGGCGGCCGCAAAGTGGGCAGCTGCCGCCACAGAAAGAGAAGGCTCCATCATGCTGCCGACCATGCATTTCACGCCGTTTGCTTCTGCAATGTCCGCGATTTTCCACGCTTCAGAAATCCCGCCGCATTTCATCAGTTTAATATTAATCAGGTCGGCAAATCGGCCCGCGATCAATTTCAGCGCGTCTTTTGCCGAAAACAGGCTTTCATCTGCCATGACCGGCAGCTTTGTTCTTTCCGTTACAAACTTTAACCCTTCCCAGTCATCGGCACGTACCGGCTGTTCGACAAACTCAATTCCGAAATCCTTTTTTTCCAACTCTTGTAAAATTTGCACCGCTTGCTTCGGTTCCCACGCCTGATTGGCATCAAGGCGCAGTTTGACATCAGGCGGAACAGCACGCCGGACCGCTTCAATCCGTTCGAGATCGATTTCCGGATATGTGCCGACCTTGATTTTCAACAGATGAAACCCGGCTTCCACGCTTTTTTCCGCATCCCACGCCATTTTTTCGGGCGTATCCACCCCGATTGTCATGGAAGTCCGGAGATTTTTCTGCCCGCCAAGATAGGCATACAGCGGAATGTTCAACCATTTGCTGTATGCATCGTAAAGTGCAATGTCGGCAGCAGCTTTTGCGCTTGTGTTGCCCGTACAGCACCGCTGCACTTTTTTCAGGGCGCCCTGGAAATCACGCAAGTCATGCCCGGACAGTGCCTCTTTGACAGGCCCTGCCGCAACAGACATGATGCTTTCGGTTGAATCGCCTGTAATGACAACGGTTGGCGCAGCTGCCCCTGTGCCCTTTATGCCATTGTCCAGTGTGATTTCCACTTCAATGCTGTCAATTTCATTGGCTTGCCGCAATGCTGTTTTAAACGGAACGAGCAGCGGAATGTTCCGGTAATGCACTTGCACATCATTTATGATCATGGCAGCTTCTTCCCTTCATCCTGGCATCGAATGCCATTTTATGCTGGTTTTATTATATCATTAATAACGGGCCGATGATTTAACCCCCGCATCATTTTTGCCTGTATTTTTTATGTGAACTTTTCCCTGGTTGCCCGCGTCTATTTAAACGTGTTTATGGAGAGAAGGAACAATACATCCAAAAATAGAAACGGGATGGTGTCAGACCGGAATGAAGATCAGTAAAGAAAGAAAGGCTTTATGGCTGGCCGTATGGATGCTGGCCGTCTATCTTGCGCCAATGTTTATACTTGGCGGCAATATGCATATCCGAGTCCACGACAACCTGGATTCGAATATCGCCTGGTACCGGGTGCTCGACCGCAGCGGGGAGCTGTTCGGCCCTCTGAATGCGACGATTCCACAAATTATGAACGGGCTGCCGCGAAATGCGTTCGGGACAGAATTCAGCGGAATCCAGTGGCTTTACGCCATGTTCCCTTCGGTTGTGGCTTATACATTCAGCCAGACGATTACAAGGGTCTTCGCTTTTTTAGGAATGTACCTGTTGCTAAAACGGCATTTTGTTCAAGAGCAGGACGGGTACTTTATCAGGGTATGGGTTTCTCTCGCCTTTGCGATAACCCCGTTTTGGCCGTCCGGCATGTTAAGCACATTGGGGATGCCGCTTGCGCTTTGGGCTTTTTTAAATATCCGGAACCGGCAGGCCACATGGAAAGAGTGGCTGGCGCTGACCCTTTTGCCTTTTTATTCCAGCTTTGTGCTCGGGTTCTTCTTTTTTCTGGCGGCGATGGGGCTTTTGTGGATACGGGATATGTTTGTGAAACGGGAGCGCAACTGGAAGTTCTTTTTTGCAATCGGCTGGATGCTGGTGCTGTATTTAGGGATTGAATACCGGCTTGTGTATTCCCTTGTCTTTTCCCATGAGCCGACAAGCCGGAATGATTTTGTCAGCTCAAAACTCGGCTTTTGGCACACGCTCCGGCTTGCGTTAAAAAATTATGTGTTCGGGCATACACATGATATGACCGTGCACACATTTGTCATTCTGCCGTTCTCTTTTATCGCCATGTGGCTGATTTATAAAACAAAAGCATGGAGAAAGGAAAAACGGTATGTGCAGCTTTTTATTCTGAATGCCGTTTTATCGCTCTGGTATGCTTTCTGGTTCAACAAGGCATGGGAACCGTTAAAAGAAAAGATCAGCCTGCTGAATACGTTTAACTTTGCACGGTTTCATTTTTTGCGGCCGCTTATCATTTATACGATGTTTGCAGTGGGGGCATGGTTTCTTTGGAAACGCGGCAGAAAGTGGAAGGCATTCGTAAAATTTTGCCTCATCGCCCAGGTGGTTGTCCTGTTTGCGTTTAATCCTGAAATTTATTATCGTGTTGCCGGGAAACCTTCGTTCAACCAGTTTTACGCGACGGGCCAGTTTCACGAAATCGGCCGCTATATCGGCAAACCGAAAAGCGCTTACCGCGTCGCCAGCATCGGGATCCATCCGGCCATTGCCCAGTACAACGGTTTCTACACCTTAGATTCTTACAATAATTATTATCCGTTGTCTTATAAAAGGAAATTCCGAAAAATCATTGCCGGGGAACTGGAGAAAAGCCCGCAATTAAAAACGTATTTTGACCAGTGGGGGAACCGCTGTTATATTTTTGTCAGCGAACTGGGCAAGCATTATGAATTCCGGAAAAACAGCGGCGTCAAAATCCATCATCTTGCCATCGATACAAAAGCGTTTGAAAAGCTTGGCGGGCGGTATATTTTCTCGGCTGTCCCGATCCAAAACGCAGAAGAAGAGCATTTGCGGTTTTTAAAAACTTTCCGAAATGCCGACTCGGCGTGGACCATTTATTTATACGAAGCAAAATAAGCATCATGCTGGTAAAGGAGATGCTGTAGAATGAGTCAATATCCGAAATTAACGATTGTTGTTCCTTGTTATAATGAAGAAGCCGTATTGCATGAAACGATGAAGCAGCTGTCCGGGGTGCTCGAATCCCTGATCCAGTCCAAACTGATTGCAAAAGACAGCACGCTCTTGTTCGTCGATGACGGGAGCCGCGACAAAACCTGGCAGATCATTGAATCCGCTTCGGCCCGCCATCCGTTTGTAAAAGGCATCAAACTGTCGCGCAATGCCGGGCACCAGAATGCGCTGCTTGCAGGGCTAACGGTCGCCAGTGAGCATTCCGACTGCGTCATCTCCATTGATGCCGATTTGCAGGATGATATCCGGGCGATCCGGGCATTTATGGAAAAATACTGGCAAGGCTATGATATTGTATACGGCGTCCGCGACAGCCGGGAAACGGACACTTGGTTCAAACGGACAAGTGCGGAAGGGTTCTACTGGCTGATGGGAAAAATGGGGATTCAGCTGGTGCCGAACCATGCTGATTTCCGGCTGATGAGCAAGAGGGCATTGGAGGAACTTTTAAAATATAAAGAAGCGAATCTGTTTTTGCGCGGGATTATCCCTTTGCTCGGGTTTCCTTCCGCAAAAGTGTATTACGACCGGAAAGAGCGGATGGCCGGGGAATCAAAATATCCGTTAAAGAAAATGCTCGCTTTTGCCCTGGATGGCATTACGTCTTTCAGCATAACCCCGGTCCGTTTTGTGACGGCCCTCGGGTTTATCACGTTTATTTTAAGTGCTTTTGTCGGCCTTTATGCCCTTATAGAGGAACTTGCCGGCCATACCGTCTCCGGCTGGGCTTCCCTGATCATCTCTATCTGGCTCCTTGGCGGCCTGGAGTTGATGGCGGTAGGGCTGATCGGGGAATACATCGGCAAAATTTTTAAAGAAGTCAAAAGGCGCCCGCGCTATACTATTGAAACGAATTTATATAAAGACGGGAAATCTTCTTTCGCCTTAAGCCAAAACAGTGATACAATGAAAACTTGAAAACACAACTTACGAAAGGTTTGCTGGACCCATGCTCAAACAATATGCCGCTTTTCTTAAGTTTTGCATTGTCGGCGCCGGAAATACGCTTGTTGATTTTCTCGTATTTTTTCTGCTCACATCATTCCATGTGCCTTATCTTGTTGCACAGGCCTGCTCTTATACGGCCGGCATGGTAAACAGTTATTTGCTGAACCGGTTCTGGACGTTTCAAGTAAGAAAAAAAGCAACATGGGGCGAGGCTTCACGGTTTATTGCCGTCAATTTAATCGTCTATGCGCTGACTTCCCTTCTGCTTTTCCTCTTTCACCAGCAGTGGGGCTGGCCGCTTTTATATGCGAAGATCATCGCCACGCTGGCAGGGATGGCCGTCAATTTTCTTGGCACAAGGCTCTGGGTATTCCGTGAACACGCGGAATAACCGGGCCTGTTTATTGCAAAATTAAAGTGCAGAGATGTGCAAAATTCCTATGCAAATGGTTATGCAGAGGGGCTTTACATGGAGGGGTAGCCATGATAACCTGTTTTGGTTTGCCAAATCTGTTACAGCTGGCCGCTTGGCAAAAGAATCATGGCTGCAGAGGCTCCATGTCAAGCCCTTAATAGCGAGAATTCAGATTGAATTTTTATGCGGTATAAACGAATTTATATACTGCAATACTCTGCACTTTTTTCTTGCAAAAAACACGGGCCGACATGCCTAAGCCTTCGTTTTCCTGTAAACCCGCCCAGACCCTTCATTCCGCGGCCGCCACGCTCACGTTTGCCGCTTGCCTCTCCCCCCATCATCACGGCTTACGGGTATGCCTCCATTTCGCAATCACTTTACTCACGGTTTATACACTCCCTTCATTCCGCGATCACCACGCTTACATCTTATGCCGCTTTCTTTGCGGCTCTTGATAGGCCAACATTCTATCCGCATGCAAACATTCGCAAAAAGGGTATAAAAAAAGAGGCGCCCGGTCACTTCACGGGAGCCTCTTTGAAAACAGATGGTCTAAAACATGAACCGAAACATGGACATGGTACAAGGATTGAACGTCTGTAAAGGTTGTTATGCCAGCATTTTCAGGCACTTATTACATCATGCCGCCCATGCCGCCCATGTCAGGTGCGCCGCCGCCTGCAGGTGCCGGCGGTTCAGGTTTGTCGGCAACAACCGCTTCTGTTGTAAGCAGCATTGCAGCAACAGATGCAGCATTTTGAAGAGCGGAACGGGTTACTTTCGTCGGGTCCACGATACCTGCTTCAATCATGTTGACCCATTCGCCATTGGCTGCATTGTAACCAATGCCGACTTTTTCTTTTTTCAGGCGTTCCACAATGACCGAACCTTCAAGGCCGGCATTTTCCGCGATTTGGCGTACAGGTTCTTCCAAAGCGCGTGCAACGATATTGATGCCTGTTTTAACGTCGCCTTCTGCCTCAATGGAAGCGACTTTCTTGATGACATTGATAAGCGCCGTGCCACCGCCTGCTACAATGCCTTCCTCAACAGCAGCACGCGTAGAGTTCAAAGCATCTTCAATACGCAGTTTGCGTTCTTTCAATTCGGTTTCTGTCGCAGCACCGACTTTGATGACTGCTACGCCGCCAGCCAGTTTTGCAAGGCGTTCTTGTAATTTTTCGCGGTCAAATTCGGAAGTTGTTTCTTCCAATTGCATGCGGATTTGGTTTACACGTGCAGAAATTGCAGCAGAGTCGCCTGCCCCTTCCACGATTGTCGTTGTTTCTTTTGTAACAACCACTTTTCCGGCACGGCCGAGCTGGTCAATTGTTGCAGATTTCAAATCAAGACCGAGTTCTTCTGTGATCACTTCGCCGCCTGTCAGGGTTGCAATATCTTCGAGCATCGCTTTGCGGCGGTCACCGAAGCCAGGCGCTTTCACCGCAACTGCATTGAATGTGCCACGCAGTTTGTTGACAACGAGTGTTGCAAGAGCTTCCCCTTCAACATCTTCCGCAATCAGCAACAGCGGTTTGCCTTGTTGGACAACTTGTTCGAGAACAGGGAGGATTTCCTGGATATTGGAAATCTTCTTGTCTGTAATTAAGATATAAGGGTTATCCAGAACAGCTTCCATTTTGTCGGAATCCGTTACCATGTAAGGCGATGCATAGCCACGGTCAAACTGCATCCCTTCCACAACGTCCAATTCCGTTGAGAAGCCTTTTGATTCTTCAATGGTAATGACGCCGTCGTTGCCCACGCGTTCCATTGCTTCAGCGATCAATTCGCCAACTTCTTCGTCAGCAGAGGAAATTGCAGCAACTTGGGCGATGGAAGCTTTGCCTTCGATTGGTTTCGAAATGGCTTTTAATTCTTCAACAGCAGCCGCAACCGCTTTTTCAATCCCTTTGCGGATGCCAACCGGGTTTGCGCCTGCTGTTACGTTTTTCAGGCCTTCACGGATCATTGCCTGGGCCAGAACGGTCGCAGTGGTTGTACCGTCACCAGCTACATCGTTCGTTTTGCTGGCCACTTCGGAGACAAGTTTGGCGCCCATGTTTTCAAACGCGTCTTCGAGTTCAATTTCTTTTGCGATCGTGACACCGTCATTTGTAATCAGCGGAGAACCGAATTTCTTTTCCAGAACGACGTTGCGTCCTTTCGGGCCCAATGTCACTTTTACAGCATCTGCCAGTTTATCCACACCACGAAGCATACCGCGGCGGGCTTCTTCGCCGAATTTAATTTCTTTTGCCATTTATAAAACCTCCTCATGTCATATCGTTATTTCTATGTTTCAACAAGCCAGGCTTATTCCACAACCGCCAGAATATCGCTTTCACGAAGGATTAAGTATTCTTTTCCGTCATATTTCACTTCAGTGCCGGCATATTTCGAGAAGATGATGCGGTCGCCTGCTGCTACATCGATGGCAACACGTTCACCGTTATCAAGGGTACGCCCGGAACCGACAGCCACTACTTTGCCTTCCTGCGGCTTTTCTTTTGCCGTGTCAGGCAGGACAATACCGCTTGCTGTTTTTTCTTCCGATTCAACTAATTCAATGACAACGCGATCACCCAGTGGTTTTAACACGTGAAACAACCTCCTTAATTCGTATTATGTAAAATTTTGGCCAATATTAGCACTCACATAAGTTGAGTGCTAACACATTTATTATAATAAATAATTCCTTGCTTTTTTGCAAGTCTTCTCATCCAACTTTTTTTATTTTTTTCGGGTCCTGCACTCTTTAAAGAGCCCTGTCAAAGGATGCCGGTTGCGCGCCTCCGTTTCAGCCGCTTGCCCCTTTATAAGTATGCTTGATCACCATCCGGATATGCAACTGAAAAGACTGGCCCGGCGCACGGCATTTGAACCCCGCCCGGTTCAATAGTACAATGAACATATTGGACGAATTTGCGATCCTTTAAACTTTGAACTGGCAAGAAAGGAAAAGAGCGCGTGAAAAAAGAGTATGTGTATATTCTCGTGACGTACATCCTTATGCTGCTGTCCGGCGCCATCGGGTATCCGTTGCTCTACTATGCCGGGGTGAACGTTTTCCACGAACCGGCAGACAGCATGCGGACATTGACGCCCCCGCTTTGGACCGTCATCAGCTTTATCATCGGGCTGATCATCGTCCTGTATCTTTTAAGAAAAGCCGCAAAGAAAGAAACAGACCGGGCCGAACCGCTTCCGGCCGCACCATCCGCCATATGGGCAATAAGCGGCGTCTTTCTTTGTTTCTTTGCCCAGACTGCAGCCGCTATCATTGAATCATTGTTCGGTGCCCCGGCTGCCTCCAACAATACGCAGCAAATCATGGCGCTGATTGAAAGATTTCCGCTTGTCATCCTCATCAGCTCGATCGCCGGGCCGATTCTCGAGGAAATCGTCTTTCGGAAAATCATTTTCGGCACGCTGCGCAGGCGCTTTTCTTTTCTTTTGTCCGGTATTGTCAGCTCGGTTATTTTTGGGCTCGCGCATACCGAACCGAGCCACTTGTTTTTATATTCCCTTTTAGGGCTGACGCTCGCTTATTTATATGAGAAAACAAACCGGATCACCGTTTCCATGTTTGCGCATGTTTCCATGAACACAATTGTGGTCGTTAGGCTGCTTTTGCACCCGTCCGTTCTGCAGACATCCGTACATGAAATTTACAGCTCAATTGGAGGACTTCTATGATGAGACCACTTTTTTCAGGAATTGTAAACTGCCTGCTCGGGGCCTTGTTCACTTATTTTGCCATTCAGCAGGTACAAGTGGGCGGCTGGGGCTTTTTTTCTTATTTACTGCTGTTGATTGCAACATTGGATCTGGGTTCCGGAATCAGGCTGATCTTTCTCCATTTCAAGCTGAAAAACTCAGTGAAAAAATAAAAGCCGTTTTTCCGGTTCCGTCCGGAAAACGGCTTTCTTATTCAGAAGGAATCGTCTGTTCATCCATTGGCATTTCTTTTGCCGCTTTTTGGGCATTGCGGTACGCCATTTTCGAAATCAGCGTGCTCGCTTCATACAGCAAAACGAGCGGGACAAAGGTAATCAGCTGCGAAAACACGTCCGGCGGGGTAATGATGCCGGCTGCTGCAATCAGAGCAAGATACGCATATTTTCTTGCCTTTTTCAACAGCCTCGGCGTAATGATGCCAAGCTGGGTCAGAAACAGGACCACGACCGGCATTTGGAACACAAAGCCAAACGGAAGCGTGATTTCCAGCAGAAACTGAATATATTCCCTGATCCCGATCACCGCACGAATGCCCATTTCATTTGACAAGCCCATCATAAACTTCACCATCAGCGGACAAAGCACGAAATAGGAAAAAGAAACGCCGGCTATAAAAAGCAGGATGGAAACAGGAATGTAACTTAATGTCAGTTTCTTTTCTTTCTCATACAGCCCCGGGCTTATAAACGCCCAAAGCTGGTACAAAATCACCGGCAGGGTCAACAGGCATGCGATCACAACCGAAACTTCCATAAAAACCTTAATGGGATCGGTTACCCTGAAGGCATTCATCGTGAACATGCCGGCATTTTCGGCGTGCTGCAAATAACGTATAACAGGCTTTGCGGTAAAAAAGCCAACAACCAGGGCGAACAGAAAGAAAATGAGAACGGTGATTAACCGCTTTCTCAATTCCTGGATATGTCCGGTAACCGGCATTTTTTTCGCATTCATCGCCGTTCTCCTTTAAGTGCCGGCGTGGAATCCGCCCTTTTCCCTTTGCACGCCAGAGCCAAACCCGGCCATTTCCATTTGCGCCTGCATTCCGTTTTCAAACGGGCCACCCCCTGTACCCATTATGATAACGGAAAAAAAGCTTTTTGGCTATGGCTTCGCAACCGGCTCTTTTGTTTCTTTCAAATTTTCTTCATCATTTGAATAATGTTTTAAAAAGTAGATCAGTGCCTGCAGTTCCACGGCCAGGTCAATATGATGGACACGGATATCCGGCGGCACGTTCAGCCGGGCAGGCGTAAAGTTTAAAACGCCTTTTACATTCGTACTGGCAAGCTCGTCTGTCACCGCCTGCGCACTGGAAGCGGGGACCGTTAGAATCACGACCGTTACATCTTCCGCGCAAAGCCGTTCTCTTAATTCGTCCATGCTGTAAACAGGCACATTGCCAACATGGCTCCCCACCTTCCCGGGGTCATTGTCAAATGCCATAACAATCCGCGCGCTGTTATTCTTCGAAAAATTGTAATTCAAAAGGGCTGTACCGAGGTTCCCCACGCCAATCAGCGCTACATTTGTGATCTCATCCTGGTTCAGCGTCTTGCCGAAGAAAGACAATAAATATTTTACATTATAACCATAACCTTTTTTCCCAAGTGCCCCGAAGTAGGAAAAATCCCTGCGTATCGTGGCGGAGTCGACTTTCACCGCTTCACTCAGTTCCGCCGATGATACCCTTTGCTTGCCGAGTGTATATAAATTTCTCAGGTACCGGTAATATAATGGAAGCCGTTTTGCGGTGGCTTGCGGTATTTTTACTGATTCATCCTTCATGTGAAATCCCCCAAGTTGAAAGCTTAAATTTTTCGTGCTGCTGGTTCCAATCGTGCGTCCATTCCGGAATGGCAGCGCTGCCATTCCTCATTATAATATTACTCCTATCTGAACAAAGAAAAAATATGTTTTAAAAAATGCCTGCATGTGTCTTTTTCTCTCTCCAACTATGTTAAATATATCACAAATGAGCATTTTTTTCATGGGTTTTTACGGATTTATGTGAAAAGTTTTTTGACAAATTTCGATCACGCCGGTTGAGTTGCAGTTCGCCTTCCTGTACACTTACAATGATATAGAGGTGAACATAACGATGATGTTGCTGCAAGTTCAACAAGTCACAAAATATTATGGCGCTGAACTTATTTTATCGGATATAAAATTAGAAATCCAAACAAAAGACCGGATCGCTTTGGTCGGGAGAAACGGGGCCGGAAAATCGACCCTGCTGAAAATCATTGCCGGCCAGCTTTCTTATGACGAAGGTTCCATCATTGTGCCGAATGGTGTCGAAATCGGTTATCTTGCCCAAAATGCCGGGCTCGAATCAGATTTGTCCATTTGGGACGAAATGATGTCGGTTTTTAAAGATTTGCTGGATATGGAAAAACAGCTCCGCGAATATGAACAAAAAATGGCCGACCCCGCGATTTATAACCGCCGGGCGGAGTATGAAAAAGTGCTGCACGCTTATGATACTTTGCAGACACGCTTTAAAGATGGAGGCGGATATCAGATCGAAGCGGATATCCGGTCCGTTCTGCATGGCTTCCGTTTTGACCAGTACGACTACAGCACCCCGATCCGGACGTTAAGCGGCGGGCAAAAAACACGCCTTGCATTGGCGAAGTTGCTGCTCACAAAGCCGGATATCTTAATTTTGGATGAACCGACAAACCATCTCGATATCGAAACGCTCACCTGGCTGGAGCAGTATTTACAAGGATATGAAGGCGCCATTCTGATCGTGTCCCACGACCGTTATTTTCTGGATAAAGTCGTCAACCAGGTCTATGAAATCTCAAGGCATTCCATCAAAAAATACCACGGCAACTACAGCCGGTACCTGGAACAAAAGGCCGCCCAGTACGAACGGGAAGTCAAGCAATATGAAAAGCAGCAGGAAGAAGTTGCGAAATTGCAAGCATTCATCCAGAAAAACATTGCCCGGGCCACCACGACAAAGCGGGCACAAAGCCGGCGGAAACAGCTGGAAAAAATGGAATTGATGGACAAGCCGCTTGGCGATGAAAAATCCGCCCGGTTTTCGTTTGAAATTGCCAAACAAAGCGGGAACGAAGTCCTTCATGTCCGGGATGCTGCCATCGGCTACGGTGGGGAGCCGGTTGCCAAAAACATCCATCTTTCAGTTAAAAAACAAGACAGCGTTGCCCTTGTCGGCCCGAACGGCATCGGCAAATCAACGCTTTTGAAGTCGATTATACGGAGAATCCCGCTGATATCCGGCACGATCGAATACGGCTCAGGCGTTATGACCGGCTATTACGATCAAGAACTGGCCGACCTATCTTCCAATAAAACGGTCCTCCGGGAATTATGGGATGCATACCCGCTGAAAACAGAAAAAGAAATCCGCACGGCACTCGGGAATTTTCTTTTTTCCGGCGATGACGTTTTAAAAACCGTCTCATCCTTAAGCGGCGGCGAAAAAGCCCGGCTTGCCCTCGCCAAATTGATGCTGGAAAAGGCGAACTTTCTGATTTTAGATGAACCGACAAACCATCTTGATTTGGACAGTAAAGAAGTGCTGGAAAATGCGCTAATTGATTACCCGGGAACCATTCTGTTCATTTCCCACGACCGCTATTTCATTAACCGGATCGCCACAAAAGTGGTGGAGCTCTCGCCGGAAGGCACCCGTGAATTTCTCGGTGACTATGATTATTATGTGCAAAAAAAAGAAGAAATGCTGGAAATTGCGCGCCTGGAAAACGCGAAACAAGAAAAGGTAAAAGCGGAACAGCCGGCGAAAAACAACTATCGGCAGGATAAAGAAGCAAAAAAACGCGAGCGGCAAAAAAAGCGGAGGATTGAAGAAATTGAAACTAGAATTGAAACGTTGGAAACAGAAATTCATGACAGGGAAGAAAAAATGGCCGACCCGGAAATCTTCCAGGACCATATTAAAATCCGCGAGCTGACAGAAGAACTGGAGCAGCGGAAAACGGAGCTGGACGCGCTGATGGAAGAGTGGGCCGAACTGGCGGAGTAATGTTGGACCTGTGCGGAAATGTTCTGCACAGGTTTTTATTTTTGGCATCGCGTGCCATGCACAGATTTATACACAGGCGGTATTTTGATTTCTTGCTTTTTAAAACGTTTTTCCACAAAATCCACAATTATCAACAGATTTATTCACAATACCCACAACCTGTCCGGAAAAAAATTTAAAAGTTTTGCACAAGCCCAATCATTTATCAACAACTTTTCCACAGATTGTGCACAATTCCCCTGCATATCTCCAAAAAAAACCGGTGTATGGGCGATTCCCATACACCGGTTTTTCACAACCCTTTTTAAAAGTTTTCAATGTCCAGCCCGGGATAAGCATTTAAATCAAGGGCGCTTCTTTTTCCCTTTTCAAAAAGCACCGTCCCGCATGCGGCAATCATCGCCGCATTGTCTGTGCATAACTGGACCGGCGGGATGCGCAAGTCCACTTCAGGAAGATCCCGGAATGCTTCTGAAAGGGCAGCGCGCAATCCTTTGTTCGCGGCAACACCGCCGGCGACCAGCACTTCTTTGACGCCGAACGTTTTTGCCGCCTCCACAGTTTTACCGACCAATACATCAATCACACTTTGCTGGAAGCTTGCAGCCATATCTTCAGGCCGAATGCTTTCCCCGCGCTGCGCGGCATTATGGAGGGTATTAATGACGGCTGATTTAAGCCCGCTGAAACTGAAATCATAAGTCCCTTCCAGCCAGGATCGCGGCAAATCAACATCCGGCTTTCCTTCATGGGCAAGCCGGTCAATCTGCGGACCGCCCGGATAAGGAAGGTTCAACGTCCGCGCCACTTTGTCATAAGCTTCCCCTGCCGCGTCATCTCTCGTTTCGCCGATTACTTCAAACTCGGCATGGCCCTTCATCAGCACAAGCTCCGTGTGCCCGCCTGAAACGACGAGCGCAAGCAGCGGAAATTTCATCTCATGCCCGATCCGGTTCGCATAAATATGGCCGGCAATATGGTGGACGCCGACAAGTGGAATCTGATGCGCAAAACTGAGCGCCTTTGCAGCATTGACGCCAACAAGCAGCGCACCCACAAGCCCGGGCCCTTCTGTCACGGCAATCGCATCCAGGTCTTTAAAAGCCGCGCCTGCCTGCTGCATCGCTTCCTCAATGACAATGGTAATCTGCTCGACATGGTGGCGGGATGCAAGCTCTGGCACCACCCCGCCGAACCGTTTGTGGCTTTCAATCTGGGAAGCGACCACATTGGAAACAATTTCCGTCCCGTTTTTAATGACAGCTGCAGCCGTTTCATCGCAGCTCGTTTCTATGCCTAATACCAACAAATCTTTTTCCATTTATAAATTCACCCACATCACAATTGCGTCTTCATAATTATCCGTGTAATAGCCTTTCCGGATGCCGCCTTCCCGAAATCCGAGCTTCCTGTATAAGGAGCGCGCAACTATATTGCTGACGCGTACCTCCAGGCTGAGCGTTTTGGCATGGTTCAATGCGGCATAAGCCATCACATTTTTTAACAGCGTCTCTCCCAGTTTCCGGCCCCGGTACTCCGGGAGCACCGCAAGATTGGTCACGTGCGCCTCATCGACAATGACCCACACGCCGCAATAACCGATGACCTTTTCATTCTCGACAAGCACAAGATACGTGGCAAAGTGATTGTGAACCAGTTCGTTGTAAAATGCTTCACGTGTCCACGGCATCGTAAAAGATCGCATCTCTACATTATATATTCCGTCCAAATCTTTAAGCGTGGCTTTCCGCAGCGTTATTTTCCCCGTTTTTTCCATTTTTAATGACTCTCCCGTTTATGCTTTTCAAGCCATTTGGCTTCTGCCTCTACTAACCGTATGTAATTTGGAACGAAAGTGTGTATCTCCGCGCCCGGTTCATCCATCCCGAGCCTGGCCAGTTCGCCCGGCCTCGGGTTATGCAGGGTCCAATCCGCTACCGTCATTTTGTCTCCCAGTTTTTCCGCAAGAACGGCTTGATGAAGGGCAACATGCTGGCCGATCAATAACACAGGCGCCCCCAGCGCACTTAACCGGGTGCCCCATTCAGCGGATGATATATTGCAATCTTCCACTGCCGTTTGCAAAATCCCGTTTTCATAGCGGTACAAACCGGTATAAATCCGCCCTCTGCGCGCATCAAAAAGCGGGGAAATATACCCGTCAAAATAACGGCCGGACGCCGCCAACAACTTCAGGCTGGAAACCCCCGCCAATGGAATTTGAAGGCTCCAGGCCAGCGTCTTTGCGATCGTGACGCCAATCCGTATGCCGGTGTAAGATCCGGGCCCCTTTGCCACCACAATCTTATCCAGCTCAGCCGGCTTTATCCCGCACGCCACCATGACCTCCTGCACAGCCGGCATCACGCGAACACTGTGATTTTTTTTCAAGTTTGTCATATATTCGGCCAGCACAACATGATCATCGGCCAATGAAACGCCCAGCACTTCATTTGAAGTATCGATTGCCAAAACTTTCATCCAAAAATCTCCTCACATAATGATACATAACGGACCCCAAACGGTTCCGCTTCAATAAGCCTGCGGTCTCCTTCAAAGCGGAAAATGCGGATTTCCAAATAGCTCTCAGGCAGCAAATCTTTGATAAAATGTGCCCACTCCACAACCGTCACGCCATCACCTTCAAAATATTCATCAAAACCAAGGTCCTCCTGTGCATCCTCCAAACGGTATACGTCCATATGATACAGCGGCAGTTTCCCCCGGTACTCCTTTATAATGGTAAAAGTCGGGCTGTTCACGGTACGGCGAATGCCCAGCCCGTTCGCAATCCCTTTTGTAAAAACCGTTTTTCCTGCCCCCAGGTCACCCTCCAGCAGAAGGACATCCCCCGGTTTCAGATGGGCAGCCATTTTTTCCGCGAAAGAAAAAGTCTCTTCAGGGCTGTTGGAAATGAAACGATAATTTCCCATTTGCCGCCTCTCCTCTACAACTTTATCGCAAATTGCCGTCAATCCCAAGTACGGCACCCCTTATAAAAAAAACCTTAGGAATGTTCCTAAGGATGCTTCAATCCAATTCTAGTTTAACCGATTTTGGGCAATTACGCAAAAACACGATAAAAAAATATAAAGAACAAGCAGGCAAACCGCTGCTTGTTCTGGATCGATTGCGGGGGCAGGATTTGAACCTGCGACCTTCGGGTTATGAGCCCGACGAGCTACCAGACTGCTCCACCCCGCGATAATAATATATTCAGGCCCGGCAGCGTCCTACTCTCGCAGGGGGAGACCCCCAACTACCATCGGCGCTGGAAAGCTTAACTTCCGTGTTCGGGATGGGAACGGGTGTGACCTTTCCGCCATCGCCACCGGACCTTAATGACAAGAGATAGTATAACACAGTTGCTGTTATTTATCAAGAGAAATAATTGTATTCCCTGAAAACCGGATGGGAGAAAAAACTGTAAACTGAGAATGCGTTTCTGCTTCTAACTTTGAGAATTGTCCAGCTCCAGCGCCTATCGGCTAGTGAACTTCCCGTCCCCCTTTCCTACGATAAGCGGGCATCGACTCGCCTTTAGGGCTCGTCGTGTTTCCTTTATCTCAGGCGGGGGCCTTGAAGTTCATACGCCGATGACCAAGGCGCTTCCGCTTTTCTATTGTCTAGCTCCGGTGCCTAGCCCCTCGAGGTCGAATCACCTGCCCGTCACGGAGCCAAAAGACGGCTCCATGCCGGTCAGAACATTCGCTTGTCGGGGCTAAACAAGGCACCTTCGCTTTTCTATTTGGTTAAGTCCTCGATCGATTAGTATCCGTCAGCTGCACGCGTCACCGCGCTTCCACCCCGGACCTATCAACCTGATCATCTTTCAGGGATCTTACCAGTTAAACTGTGGGAAATCTCATCTTGAGGGGGGCTTCATGCTTAGATGCTTTCAGCACTTATCCCTTCCGCACATAGCTACCCAGCGATGCCTTTGGCAAGACAACTGGTACACCAGCGGTGCGTCCATCCCGGTCCTCTCGTACTAAGGACAGCTCCTCTCAAATTTCCTGCGCCCGCGACGGATAGGGACCGAACTGTCTCACGACGTTCTGAACCCAGCTCGCGTACCGCTTTAATGGGCGAACAGCCCAACCCTTGGGACCGACTACAGCCCCAGGATGCGATGAGCCGACATCGAGGTGCCAAACCTCCCCGTCGATGTGGACTCTTGGGGGAGATCAGCCTGTTATCCCCAGGGTAGCTTTTATCCGTTGAGCGATGGCCCTTCCATGCGGAACCACCGGATCACTAAGCCCGACTTTCGTCCCTGCCCGACTTGTAAGTCTCGCAGTCAAGCTCCCTTATGCCTTTACACTCTGCGAATGATTTCCAACCATTCTGAGGGAACCTTTGGGCGCCTCCGTTACCTTTTAGGAGGCGACCGCCCCAGTCAAACTGCCTGCCTGACACTGTCTCCCACCCCGGTAAGGGGTGCGGGTTAGAATTTCAATACAGCCAGGGTAGTATCCCACCGATGCCTCCGCCGAAGCTGGCGCTCCGGTTTCCAAGGCTCCTACCTATCCTGTACAAGCTGTACCAAAATTCAATATCAGGCTGCAGTAAAGCTCCATGGGGTCTTTCCGTCCTGTCGCGGGTAACCTGCATCTTCACAGGTACTATAATTTCACCGAGTCTCTCGTTGAGACAGTGCCCAGATCGTTACACCTTTCGTGCGGGTCAGAACTTACCTGACAAGGAATTTCGCTACCTTAGGACCGTTATAGTTACGGCCGCCGTTTACTGGGGCTTCAGTTCAGAGCTTCGCCTTGCGGCTAACCCCTCTCCTTAACCTTCCAGCACCGGGCAGGTGTCAGCCCCTATACTTCGCCTTGCGGCTTCGCAGAGACCTGTGTTTTTGCTAAACAGTCGCCTGGGCCTATTCACTGCGGCTTCCCGGGGCATACACCCCAAAAAGCACCCCTTCTCCCGAAGTTACGGGGTCATTTTGCCGAGTTCCTTAACGAGAGTTCTCTCGCTCACCTTAGGATTCTCTCCTCGCCTACCTGTGTCGGTTTGCGGTACGGGCGCCTTTCACCTCACTAGAGGCTTTTCTTGGCAGTGTGGAATCAGGAACTTCGGTACTTTAATTTCCCTCGCCATCACAGCTCCGCCTTGGCGCGAAGGATTTGCCTCCGCACCGGCCTAACTGCTTGGACGCGATCAACCAGTGTCGCGCTTGCCCTATCCTCCTGCGTCCCCCCATCGTTCAAACGGTGAAGAGGCGGTACAGGAATATCAACCTGTTGTCCATCGCCTACGCCTTTCGGCCTCGGCTTAGGCCCCGACTAACCCTGAGCGGACGAGCCTTCCTCAGGAAACCTTAGGCATTCGGTGGAAGGGATTCTCACCCTTCTTTCGCTACTCATACCGGCATTCTCACTTCTAAGCGCTCCACCGGTCCTTCCGGTCCGGCTTCAACGCCCTTAGAACGCTCTCCTACCACGGACACCAAACGGTGTCCATCCGCAGCTTCGGTGATACGTTTAGCCCCGGTACATTTTCGGCGCAGCGTCACTCGACCAGTGAGCTATTACGCACTCTTTGAATGATGGCTGCTTCTAAGCCAACATCCTGGTTGTCTAAGCAACGCCACATCCTTTTCCACTTAACGTATACTTTGGGACCTTAGCTGGCGGTCTGGGCTGTTTCCCTTTCGACCATGGATCTTATCACTCACAGTCTGACTCCCAAGCATAAGTTTTTGGCATTCGGAGTTTGTCTGAATTCGGTAACCCGATGAGGGCCCCTCGTCCAAACAGTGCTCTACCTCCAAAACTCTCCGCTTGAGGCTAGCCCTAAAGCTATTTCGGAGAGAACCAGCTATCTCCAAGTTCGATTGGAATTTCTCCGCTACCCACACCTCATCCCCGCACTTTTCAACGTGCGTGGGTTCGGGCCTCCAGCAAGTGTTACCTTGCCTTCACCCTGGACATGGGTAGATCACCTGGTTTCGGGTCTGCGGCCTCATACTCTTTCGCCCTGTTCAGACTCGCTTTCGCTGCGGCTCCGCTTCTTCAGCTTAACCTTGCATGAGACCGTAACTCGCCGGTTCATTCTACAAAAGGCACGCCATCACCCGTTAACGGGCTCTGACTACTTGTAGGCACACGGTTTCAGGATCTCTTTCACTCCCCTCCCGGGGTGCTTTTCACCTTTCCCTCACGGTACTGGTTCACTATCGGTCACTAGGGAGTATTTAGCCTTGGGAGATGGTCCTCCCGGATTCCGGCGGGATTCCTCGTGTCCCGCCGTACTCAGGATCCACTCGGGAGAGAACGAAGTTTCAGTTACAGGGCTTTTACCTTCTCCGGCAGGCCTTTCCAGGCCGCTTCACTTACCCCGTTCTTTTGTAACTCCCATATGAGTGTCCTACAACCCCGGAAGGCAAGCCTTCCGGTTTGGGCTGTTTCCTGTTCGCTCGCCGCTACTTGGGAAATCGCAATTGCTTTCTCTTCCTCCGGGTACTGAGATGTTTCAGTTCCCCGGGTGTGCCCTTCCTGCCCTATGGATTCAGGCAGGAATCCTGTCCGATTAAAGACAGGGGGTTTCCCCATTCGGAAATCTCCGGATCAAAGCTTACGTACAGCTCCCCGGAGCATATCGGTGTTTGTACCGTCCTTCATCGGCTCCTAGTGCCAAGGCATCCGCCGTGCGCCCTTTCTAACTTAACCATAAAAGGTTTAAATCCAAAAATAAGCGATTCTCGGTTTACTTGGTTTATTTCTCCTATCCGGTTTTCAAAGAACACATACTGAAGGATTGGACCTTCAAAACTGAACAAAACGGAAACGCCAAACTTAATTTCGGAAAACCGAAGGTTTTCCTTTTATGTCTAGCTCCGGGCGCTATCGGCTAGCGTATTTCTACGTCTTCTCCCTACGATAAGCGGGCATCGATTCGCCTTTAAGGCTCATCGTGTTTCCTTTATCTCAGTCGAAGACTTCGAAATCCGTACGCCGATGAACGAGCGCCCTACGCTTTTCCCCTTAGAAAGGAGGTGATCCAGCCGCACCTTCCGATACGGCTACCTTGTTACGACTTCACCCCAATCATCTGTCCCACCTTCGGCGGCTGGCTCCGTAAAGGTTACCTCACCGACTTCGGGTGTTACAAACTCTCGTGGTGTGACGGGCGGTGTGTACAAGGCCCGGGAACGTATTCACCGCGGCATGCTGATCCGCGATTACTAGCGATTCCGGCTTCATGCAGGCGGGTTGCAGCCTGCAATCCGAACTGGGAATGGTTTTCTGGGATTGGCTTAACCTCGCGGTCTCGCAGCCCTTTGTACCATCCATTGTAGCACGTGTGTAGCCCAGGTCATAAGGGGCATGATGATTTGACGTCATCCCCACCTTCCTCCGGTTTGTCACCGGCAGTCACCTTAGAGTGCCCAACTCAATGCTGGCAACTAAGGTCAAGGGTTGCGCTCGTTGCGGGACTTAACCCAACATCTCACGACACGAGCTGACGACAACCATGCACCACCTGTCACTCTGTCCCCCGAAGGGGAAGGCCCTGTCTCCAGGGAGGTCAGAGGATGTCAAGACCTGGTAAGGTTCTTCGCGTTGCTTCGAATTAAACCACATGCTCCACCGCTTGTGCGGGCCCCCGTCAATTCCTTTGAGTTTCAGCCTTGCGGCCGTACTCCCCAGGCGGAGTGCTTAATGCGTTAGCTGCAGCACTAAAGGGCGGAAACCCTCTAACACTTAGCACTCATCGTTTACGGCGTGGACTACCAGGGTATCTAATCCTGTTTGCTCCCCACGCTTTCGCGCCTCAGCGTCAGTTACAGACCAGAGAGCCGCCTTCGCCACTGGTGTTCCTCCACATCTCTACGCATTTCACCGCTACACGTGGAATTCCACTCTCCTCTTCTGCACTCAAGCCTCCCAGTTTCCAATGACCGCTTGCGGTTGAGCCGCAAGATTTCACATCAGACTTAAGAAGCCGCCTGCGCGCGCTTTACGCCCAATAATTCCGGACAACGCTTGCCACCTACGTATTACCGCGGCTGCTGGCACGTAGTTAGCCGTGGCTTTCTGGCCGGGTACCGTCAAGGCGCCGCCCTGTTCGAACGGCACTTGTTCTTCCCCGGCAACAGAGTTTTACGACCCGAAGGCCTTCTTCACTCACGCGGCGTTGCTCCGTCAGACTTTCGTCCATTGCGGAAGATTCCCTACTGCTGCCTCCCGTAGGAGTTTGGGCCGTGTCTCAGTCCCAATGTGGCCGATCACCCTCTCAGGTCGGCTACGCATCGTTGCCTTGGTGGGCCATTACCCCGCCAACTAGCTAATGCGCCGCGGGCCCATCTGTAAGTGGCAGCCGAAGCCGCCTTTCCTTTTTCCTCCATGCGGAGGAAAAAACTATCCGGTATTAGCCCCGGTTTCCCGGCGTTATCCCGGTCTTACAGGCAGGTTGCCCACGTGTTACTCACCCGTCCGCCGCTAGCCTTGTTAAAAGCAAGCTTTCAACAAGGCCCGCACGACTTGCATGTATTAGGCACGCCGCCAGCGTTCGTCCTGAGCCAGGATCAAACTCTCAGTAAAGATGTTTGATAAAAGCTCAAAAAGAATTTGACGTTTCGTTTTGTCCAATTTTCAAGGAACAATTTCAAGCAGCAACTTATTAAGTATAGCATGATAACAAGTCACTGTCAACATAAAATTTGGAGCGGGTGATGGGAATCGAACCCACGACAACAGCTTGGAAGGCTGTGGTTTTACCACTAAACTACACCCGCATGCAAATCGGGAAAACAGGATTCGAACCTGCGACCCCATGGTCCCAAACCATGTGCTCTACCAAGCTGAGCTATTTCCCGCTTTTCCCTGCCCCAAAAACTATAAAACCAATGCCTGTTTTTATAAAGTTTTCAACTGCTCGATAAGCTTTTAAGCTTTTTATGCAGATGGAAACCGATCTTTTTTTGCATGAAAAATAGCGCGCCCAAGAGGAGTCGAACCCCTAACCTTTTGATCCGTAGTCAAACGCTCTATCCAATTGAGCTATGGGCGCGTAAATGCGGCCGAGAGGACTTGAACCTCCACGGGATTTAACTCCCACTAGGCCCTCAACCTAGCGCGTCTGCCATTCCGCCACGACCGCGTTATTAACTTGACACCTTTACATTATATCAAAGGGTTTTGTGGATGTCAATCATTTTTTATGGAGCGGAAGACGGGATTCGAACCCGCGACCCCCACCTTGGCAAGGTGATGTTCTACCACTGAACTACTTCCGCATATCATACTAAACAGTGCGGGTGAAGGGAGTCGAACCCCCACGCCGTGCGGCGCCAGATCCTAAGTCTGGTGCGTCTGCCAATTCCGCCACACCCGCGGATAAATGGTGAGCCATGCAGGATTCGAACCTGCGACCCTCTGATTAAAAGTCAGATGCTCTACCAACTGAGCTAATGGCTCAAAAATGGCTGGGCCAGCTGGATTCGAACCAGCGCATGACGGAGTCAAAGTCCGTTGCCTTACCGCTTGGCTATGGCCCAATGGCGGTTCCGACGGGAATCGAACCCGCGATCTCCTGCGTGACAGGCAGGCGTGATAACCGCTACACTACGGAACCACTGATGATATGATAAGTTTTAAATGACCCGTACGGGATTCGAACCCGTGTTACCGCCGTGAAAGGGCGGTGTCTTAACCGCTTGACCAACGGGCCGCGATTACTGCTTTGTATGTATGGCGGAGAAGGAGGGATTTGAACCCTCGCGCCGCTTACGCGACCTACGCCCTTAGCAGGGGCGCCTCTTCAGCCACTTGAGTACTTCCCCAAAATGGCTCCGCAGGTAGGATTCGAACCTACGACCGATCGGTTAACAGCCGATTGCTCTACCACTGAGCTACTGCGGAATAACAAGCAACATCTTGTCGACTCTTAACATTATAATGACGGGACACGAAGGTGTCAACCCTGTTTTGAAATTTATTTTTAAAGCTTGTTTCGAAGATGCTCCATGCCCATTATTTCCGGCCCGGTTCAGCATACATTTTGTGCAGCACCAGTTTGCCGCCGCATCTTCCGCAAACGTACCGGTTGGTGTTGACCTTTCTTTGCCTTCTGTATAGGATGCCGCATTCCCTACAGACATATTCGTAACGCGGGGACGGGCGGCGGGACGGGCGGGAAGCTGCTTTACTCGGCAGGACGGTACAATAGCGGGGCGCGTCCGTTTCCTTTAACAATTGTTTGAAATCCGCATCCCGGTGCCGGTATCCTTTCCCTTCCAGATGAAGATGGTAATGGCAAAGTTCATGTTTGATAATGCCGATCAGTTCTTTTTCCCCGAGTTCTTCTAAATATTTTTTATTGATTTCGATATTGTGGCTTTTTAACAAATATCTTCCCCCGGTGGTCCGCAGCCGGGGATTAAATGAGGCTGCATGCCGGAAAGGTTTGTGAAAATACTCCATCGATATTTTTTCCACAAGGCCTTGCAGTTCCTTGTTATCCATGGCCGTAAGCCCCCTTACTCATAATGAAAATAGATGCCGCGGGCACCCGCGCTTTTCTTTTCACATGACAAGTTATTATAGCATATACTTTAGTAAAAGTGCGGGGGATTGGTTTTGTTTCAGCATTCAGGAACAAGGGGGCGTTTGTGTGCCGGTATGGTTTCAAAACCAAATACGGAGAGCTTTTTGCGAGAAAAGGCGCAGTGAAATTAAACTGCTAAATGAATGCTGGTTTTTTTACAATGAAAAGAAGATGCGCGCATGACCGGCGCATCTTCTTTTCGCTTTTAAGCGTTCGGAAGCATGGTGAGCGATAATCTTCCTTTTTGGACGTCCACTTTCTCCACCCACACGGTGACAATATCGCCGACCGAGACGATATCAAGCGGATGTTTAACAAAACCTTTACTTAATTTCGAAATATGGACAAGCCCGTCTTCTTTCACGCCGACATCGACAAACGCCCCGAAATCGACGACATTCCGGACGGTTCCTTGCATCTCCATCCCCGGTTTCAGATCTTCCAGTTTCATAATATCCTTTTTCAAAAGCGGTTTCGGCAGTTCGTCGCGCGGGTCGCGGCCCGGTTTTTTCAAGGCTTCAAAAATATCTTGCAAGGTCAGTTCGCCGATGCCGAGTGTCTTCGCCATTTCCGGGACAGACAGCGCTTCAAGCGATTGGATCAGCTTTTCTGTCCCGATATCCGCTGTCGTCATGCCCAGTTCATTCAGCAAAGCTCTTGCCGCATCATAACTTTCCGGGTGGATCGGTGTTTTGTCAAGCGGTTCTTCCCCGTCCGGTATGCGGAGAAAGCCAATACTTTGTTCGTATGTTTTTGCGCCGAGGCGGGGAATCTTTTTCAGTTCGGCCCGGTTTTTGAATTTGCCGTTCTCGTCGCGGAATTTTACAATATTGCCCGCTACAGTGCTGCTGAGCCCGGACACATATTGCAAAAGAGACGGGGATGCGGTATTGACATCGACCCCGACCTGGTTGACGGCCGTTTCAACGACGAAAGTGAGCGATTCATTCAGTTTCTTTTGCGAAACGTCATGCTGGTACTGCCCGACACCGACCGATTTCGGATCGATTTTCACAAGCTCTGCCAGCGGATCCTGGAGCCTGCGGGCGATGGAGACAGCGCTCCGTTCTTCGACATGCAAATCGGGAAATTCTTTGCGTGCAAGGTCGGATGCGGAGTAGACGCTTGCCCCCGCTTCATTGACGATCACATAGGAAACATCTTCTTCTATTTCTTTTAAAATACCGGCAATCCATTGCTCCGTTTCCTGTGAGGCTGTGCCGTTTCCGATCGCGATGACCTCCACCTTAAAATCCCGGATGATGCTTTTTACAATCGCTTTGGCTTCTTCTGTTTTCGGTTTTGGCGGATGCGGGTAAATCACGCCGATTTTCAGCACTTTGCCCGTTTCATCCACGACTGCGAGTTTGCAGCCGGTCCGGTACGCAGGGTCAACCCCGAGCACCGTTTTTCCTTTTAAAGGCGGCTGGAGAAGCAGGTTCCTTAAATTTTCGGCAAAAATATGGATCGCCCGGTCTTCCGCTTTTTCGGACAGTTCGTTGCGGATTTCCCTTTCAATGGCGGGCTCAATCAGCCGTTTGTAGCCGTCTTCCACCGCTTCCTTGACGATTCGAGCTGTAATGGAGGCTTCATTCCGGATCACTTGCCGGTTCAAATACGCCAAAATCCGCTCGGTGTCCGCCTCAACGGATACGCGCAGAATGTTTTCTTTTTCGCCGCGGTTAAGGGCAAGCACGCGGTGTGGAACGATTTTGCGGACCGGTTCTTCGTAGGCGTAATACATTTCGTAAACCTTTTTCTCATCTTTTTCCGCATCTTTGACAGTGCTTGCCATCACACCTGTTTTAAACGTTTGGCCGCGGATCCAGCCGCGGTATTTTGGCTCATCCGAAACCATTTCGGCGATAATATCTTTTGCGCCCTGCAATGCTTCTTCGGCAGATGCCACCTGCTTTTCCGCTGATACATACGATGCCAGTTCAGCATCCAGATCGCCTTCAACCGGAAACGAAAGCATCCAGCTGGCCAGCGGTTCCAGCCCTTTTTCCTTTGCAATCGTGGCCCTTGTCCGGCGTTTTTGCTTATACGGGCGGTAAAGGTCTTCCACCAGCTGAAGCTTTTCTGCCTGTAAAATTTTCCCTTTTAGCTCTTCTGTTAATTTCCCCTGCTCATCGATCAGGCGGATGACTTCCTCTTTCCGCTGCTCAAGATTTTGCAAATAGTTCCACCGCTCCATAATGTCCCGGATCTGCACTTCATCAAGCGCACCGGTCATTTCTTTCCGGTAACGGGCAATAAAAGGAACGGTATTGCCGTCTTCCAGCAAACCGATGACATTCCGGATGCTCTTTTCCGGGAACTGTAATTCTTTTCCCAGCCGGCTGATCAGCCTTTCCTGTTTTTCTTCCAAATTGAACACCACACTTCTGATTACTGGTTCCGAAAATCTACATAAAGCTATATAATAATACAGATTATCCAGATTTCCGAATGATTCGCTCCTGAAAACAGGTCTTAGTTGAGCCAGTGAAACAGCTGTACACACAATTGCTTTATGCCATCATCGTTTCTTCCCACAACCGTAATTTTGAAATACAGATAGGCCCTCACCACCCCAGAGTAAAATGTAACCAGTGGTGACATTTGTAATAGGAGAAGGCCTCTTCTGTTATTTTACCATGCTTTCCGGGCTGAAAAAAACCGCAAAATAAAAAAGCTTGCCTTTACTGCAAGCTCCCAATAATAAATGTAGCATCGTCATCCATGGTCTGTTGTTCTTTTAACTGGTCGGCAATCCGTTCGATGGATTCACATTTCTTCAAATAGGATTGGACATTCCGCTCTTTCACGCCGTCTGAATGGATGATAAACCTGGAACCCGGTTCATAATCAAAAATCTCGGTTTTGAATTGCTGCGGCCTGCCGGACAAGTACCCGGTAATCGGAATTGGGTAAGTCAGTTTGCCGCCCGGTGCCACCATAAAAAAGCGGATGTTGCCGACACAGCTGTAAACAAATTTGCGCGATTTAAAACAGGCTTTGAAAATGGCAACCGCTGCGCCCCGTTTCCGGTACAAAGCGCGATTGCACGCATCCATCAGCGTGTCAACATCGTCATCCGATTGTTCTTTCACAACTTTTGCAACAGCCTGGGAAGAGTAATAGGCATATTCCCCGCTCCCCAGCCCGTCTGCCAGCACACAGAGGAAATAGTCATCCGTCTCCTTCATAAAATAGGCGTCTCCGCACAAGTCCCGGCCGGCCTTTGTTGTCTGAAATCCGTATACTTCCACTTGCTTTGAACTAAGATAATTCATAATGGCTAATTCTCCACATGTTGCAGTTCACCTTCTATGGCGTCCCGCAGTTTTTTGATCGCACGGCGTTGCAGGCGCGAGACGTGCATTTGCGAAATCCCCAATCTCTCGCCTGTGTCCTTCTGGCTTAAATTTTTAATATACGTGTAGTGGATGACCTGGCGTTCCCTCTCGCTCAGTACGTGCAACACTTTTTCCAGCACAAGCCGCTGGTTGACTTTTTCATATCCGTCATCTTCACTGCCGACCATATCCAGCAGGGTCACGGTACTGCCGTCTGAATCCGACTCAATTGAATGGTCAACGGAAAGTGCGTGGTAGCTTTTGCTCATTTCCATTGCTTCCAGCACTTCTTCTTCCGAAATCTCAAGATGTGCAGCAATTTCAGCGATTTTTGGCGAGCGTTGCAGTTCGTTCGTCAGTTTTTCAACAGTGGATTTAATCCGCGGGCCGAGTTCTTTAATCCTTCGGGGGACGTGGACACTCCATGTTTTGTCTCTCAAAAACCGCTTAATTTCTCCGATGATGGTCGGAATCGCAAAGGATACAAAGCTTTTTCCAATATTCGGGTCAAAGCGCTGAATGGCGCCGAGCAGGCCGATAATCCCCACCTGGAAAATGTCCTCCTGGTAGGCCCTTCCTTTCGAATATTTGCGGGCAAGCGACTCCACAAGTTTCTGATAGTGCGCGACAAGTATTTCCTGCGCCTCTTTGTCGCCGTTTTGCTGATAAGATTGTATCAATTGATTGACATCAATCTGATCAGGTTGAGGCAGTTTTGACATTGGTCTCCACCTGCTCCCCTTGAAGGTACTTGGTCATCATGACTGTTATTCCGCCATCATAATGTATGCGGACTTCATCCATTAAACTTTCAATGAGATAAAGGCCCAATCCTCCTTCTCTCATAAATTCGATCTGCACATCTTCCGTGTAAGGCCCTGCGAGTTCCCTTACTTTTTCCAGATCAAAACTGTCTCCTTTATCGGAAACCATTACTTCAAGGCGGTCCGGATAGAGGCTGAAATCGATGGTGACTTCCCCGTCCTCCTTGTCCTTATAGGCATGCTGGACAGCATTGGTAATGGCTTCGCTCGCGGCGATCTTCAAATCCTCGATGAGTTCGTAATCAAACCCCATGCGGCTTGCAATACCGGAAATGGTGAGGCGGATGACTCCGACATATTCCGCTTTGGCAGGGATTTTCATACTGATATGATCAAACTCCTCCATGTCTCACACTCCACCTTCTATTTCGGTATTAATCTTCATGATGTCGGAAAGGCCTGTAATATCAAACAGCCGTTTCAAACGGTCGGAAAGCCCCGTCAACGTGAGCATCCCGCCGTTTGCCCGCAAGCTTTTGAACAAACCGACCAGTACGCCCAGCCCGGTGCTGTCCATGTAAGAAACATTGGTAAAATCTATTAAAACTTCCAAACCTGCTTTTCCTTCATATGGTTCAAATGCTTCTCTTAATTTTGGAGCTGTAAATGCGTCAATTTCCCCCGAAATGGTTACGTTTAAGGCATTCTGTTTTTCCTTTACATCTACTTCAAAGTCCAATTCTTTCACCTCTTTAACATTCATCACTAAGTGCTTCTACCCTTTCCGGGCTGATGACAAACCTCCTTTTAGGCAGTTCTTTTTAAAATCAGCAAGGTAAAATCATCCCGCAGTTCAAATTCCTGCCATCTTTCCAGCTCCCTGTACACATTTTCCACGATTTCCTGTGCGCTCTTGCGGATATTTTTCCGGATCAAGCTGGTAATCATTTCCCGGCTGACAAATCCTTCCTTTGTTCGGCATTCCGTTACGCCGTCTGACAACAGCACAGTCATATCGCCAAGCTGCACATCTTTTATATATTCATGGTACTTCGATTTTTTTTCTATGCCTAAAAGGAGCCCTTTTGCGATTAAATCCTCAAATTCATCCGTTTCCGCATGATAGAAAAAACCGGGCTCGTGCCCGGCGGATGCGTAGGAGAACTTATGTACTACCGGGTCATACATACCGTAAAACATCGTAATAAACATACTCGGGTCGACATTCTGTTCAACGACGCGGTTCAGATTTTCCAAAATAATATGGGGCTGGTGGCTGTATTCCTGCAAACTGTCCATCGCATATTTGATCATCGACATGCAGAGCGCCGCCGGGATCCCTTTCCCGATCACATCCGCGATCGCGATGCCGATGCGGCGGTTCTCATCTTCAATAAAATGATAATAATCGCCGCTCATTTGTTTGGCCGGCATGCTGATCACGCCAATATCGATGCCGTCCTGCTCCGGGACATCCGCCTTAAGCAGGGTTTGCTGCATGCCCGCAGCAATCTCGATTTCACTCTTCAGTTCTTTTTGTCTTGTCCGGAGGCTTTGCTGTTCCCTGTAAACGAGCCCGTAGGCAAGCATGACTTCCAGCAGGACATCAAAGGACTGCTGCACCGTTTTGGAAAGCCCGGGTTCGATTTGCTGCAAAACAGAGCGATGGCACATAATCATGTCTTCAGGAGAGATCCGGTTTTCAATCAGTTTGCGGCTGAACTTCTCGCACTGGTACAGCGCCTGTTCATCCGGATGCTGTAGAAAATGGCTAAGAATTTCTTTATACTCCTGCTCCATGGCATCGCGGAAATCCATCTTTTTCCCTCCTATCATCGTATCCATTTGATTGCGGTAACGGTTGTTCCCTCATTCGGCGCCGAAACGATATCAAATTCATCCATCAGGCGCCTTACGCCCGGCAGGCCTGCCCCAAGCCCTCCGGATGTGGAGTAGCCGTCTTCCATCACTTTCCGGATGTTTTCAATCCCCGGCCCTTTATCTGTAGCGATCACTTTCAGCCCCTTTTTCCCGTTTTGCAGAACTTTCTCAATCCGGATTTCCCCTTGTCCTGCGTATATAAAAATATTGCGGGCGAGTTCGCTGATGGCCGTTGTGATTCTTGCCTGGTCGACAGCACCGAAATGGAGCTCTCTTGCAATGTTTCTCCCAAGCTGACGGGCGGCCACAATATCCCACTCATTCAAAATTTTTACACAGGAATGGTTATCCATACAGCTAGTCCCCCAATTCCTGTTTTAATTTCTCAAGGCCGCTTTCCAAATCCAGTGCCGTCATGACGCCCTCCATCGTAATCCCCAACTCGATCAGGGTAATGGCGACTGCAGGCTGGATTCCGGTGATGACCACTTTTGCGCCCAGCATTTTGGACATATTGACCACATCGCCCAGCACTTTTGCGATGAATGAGTCAATAAAATCAATAGAGGTGATGTCGATGACAACACCGCTTGCATTCGTTTCGTATATTTTTTGAAGCAAATCTTCCTGAAACTCCAAAGCTGTCTGGTCATCAAGCTCCCATTGGATCGAGACCAGCAGGCAGTTTCCCAGCTTTAAAATGGGTATGCGCATCAATCAACCCTCCCATTCCACAATTTTCCTCCCTGTCATTTCAAGAGCCTGTTCAATTCCTCTTTGCAGTGTACTCGTTGTTGTAATATGGTTTAATTTGATCCCCAAATTTGTTAACGTATGTGCAATTTCAGCGCGGATGCCAACAAGCATGCAGCGGGAGCCGACAAGCCGGACAGCATTTGCCGCCTGAATGAGATGATGGGCAACAACCGTATCGACAACCGGCACGCCCGTAATGTCGATCAGCACCACCTCCGACTTGTTTTTCACAATGCCGTACAGCAGGTTTTCCATAATCTGTCTTGCCCTTTCCGAGTCAATGGTGCCGACCAATGGGAGAACAGCAATTTTGTCAAACACCGGAATCAAGGGGGCGGACAATTCCTTTAACGCACTTTGCTGAAGCGAAATGGTCTTTTCCCAAATGGTGGTGTAGGCATTGACAAATTCATTTTGGACGGCATTGGTCCATTCCCGAAAGATTTCCCAGAATTCCCGGTGCTTTTCAAACACCGCATCCGGGTTGTGGTTCATCATCAGGTTGTAAACAATATCCCCGAGAATTTGAATGCCGGTCGTTGCAAAAGTGAGCGGCCAGCCCAGCGTCACGATTCTTTCGGAAAACTCGCCGAGCTGTTTCTCATATTCGTGATTGCTTTTCGTCAGCCGCGCAAGAATCACTTCGACAAAATCCCGGCTTGTTTTTTCAAACACCACACCTTCATCGAAATGAAATGGGGCACCACCTTTTTCCTTCATGCTTTTCATCCATTTGTCCAGTATTTCATCTTTATGTTCCGGTATAAATTCCGCTAAATATGATTGCATGGTCAACCCTCTTTCCTCCGAACAGTTTGAAGCGCCCGTCTTTGGCAGCCGGCGGCAGACATGCCGGGCTTTTCCGGAAGGCTTGCAAAAAGACAAATGAGCTGCTGCCTTTAGCCCCGGCGGATTTTCTGAACCGGTTTGTTGAAAAAAACAGGGAAATCCATTTGATTTATATGTTATTATATCTGTTTTTGCCAGCAACCGGAAAATATTTTTTATGTAAATGGCACAGAAATCGGGCAAAAGGCATTTTTCCGGAAAATTTCTTTCGTTCGTCTTATAGCGTTATCATATACCCGCTATAAGACAGATTTAAACCCCTTTTCCTGTATTTTTTGAAAGCAGGTTTCATTATTTCAGTTCCGACGCGTGAAAAAATATGTGATTTTTTACGTTTGAATTTCAGGCCGGACGAAAGGCGTGAAATTCAAAGAGGGTAAAATTCTCGATGAAAAAACTGCAACACCCGGCCTGAAGCTTGAAAAAATCCGAAAAAGTATAAGCTGCTTCTTATTAGCCGGCAATGAGCCAGTAGCATGAAAAAACGCCCTTTAAAAAGAGCGTTTCTAAAATTCGACCAGTCCCAGGCTGATTTGCAGGGCGTCGTCAATTTTCTCCATGACTTCTTCATCAAGATGCGTAATCTTATCCGTTAAGCGTTGTTTATCGATTGTGCGTATTTGTTCAAGCAATATCACAGAATCCCTTTCCAAACCGTAACGCTTTGCATCGATTTCCACATGCGTGGGCAATTTTGCTTTCTGGATTTGCGCTGTTATAGCGGCAACAATGACAGTGGGGCTAAAACGGTTTCCAATGTCGTTTTGTAAAATGAGGACAGGACGTACGCCTCCCTGCTCGGAGCCGACCACCGGAGATAGATCGGCGAAGTACACGTCTCCACGCTTAACAATCAAAGGATTACCCCCCGCTTACTAGGCTTTCAACTGTATGTTCTGCTTCGTATTCAGCCTGGATCGCTTCGGAGGCAATCGCCAAATTAATTTTTGCCATTTCCATGTAGCCACGCCTCATCGTTTCGCGGATTTGGCGTTTTTTCCGTTCTTTTAAATACATTTTTGTGGCACGGTAAATTAACTCATTGCGATTCATATTTTCAGTTTCAGCAAATCCGTCCAATTCCGTCAACAGCTGCTGCGGCAAGCGGACTAAAATTTCTGTTGAAATAGGTTCAGACACCTGCTACACCTCCACGCACTAGACACCGTTTCTGCTTTCCATTCCCTTTTCATCATACCATCAAATACACTATATGCAAAGGCCAAATCACCATTCCTGTCTATTATCGGCAAAAAAATCATGCCATTATTCAAAATTCGCCAAAACATTTTTCACCCTTCAAGGACCGGATTCGACACGCCCGCGGCATCGTTCCCGTTTTTCCGGAAAACGCGCGGGACCCGGCTTGAAATGGAACAGGTCACCTCATAGTTGATGGTATCGAGCTTTTTGGCAATTTCATCAACAGGAACGGACAAATCCCCCTGTTTTCCAATCAGCGTTGCTTTTGTCCCGACAGCAACCGGACGGGGGATCCTTACCATACACTGATCCATGCAAATCCTGCCGACAATAGGCGCTCTTTCCCCGTCGATGATCACTTCCTGACCTGAAAGCCTGCGAATCCAGCCATCTGCATATCCAATCGGCAGCGTGGCGATCCATTCATCGCCGGAAGCCTGATAAGTGGCACCATAACTCACCGTGTCCCCGGCATGGATTTGTTTCACATGCGTCACCTTCGTATGAAGGGAGAACGCCTCTTTTAACGGAAACGGCAAAACCGGCTTGATTTCGGGCGAAGGGGAGAGCCCGTACATCGCAATGCCGAAACGGACAGCATTAAACGGAGACTGGTCAAATCTCAAAGCGGCGGCGCTGTTTGCGCAGTGCACATACGGCGGTCGGTTTTCAAGGTTTAAAACCATATCCTGAAACCGGCTGTATTGCTTTTCATACAAAGTCATATCGATTTCATCCGCTGTCGCAAAGTGGGTAAAAATCCCTTCAAAAAAGAAACAAGATTGTTGGTTCACGATTTTTTCCACTTCTTTTAATTCCTGTACGGTTCTTACGCCAATCCGGCCCATTCCGGTATCACATTTAAGATGGACGGATAGTTTCCGCCCGGTTAAATACCGGCCTGCTTCCTCGAGCCAGTCTTTTTGAAAAACAGTCAGGGAGATGTTTTCTTCAGCAGCGATTCCGGCATCTTCCGGACGGGCTGCCCCCAAAACAAGTATCGGAGCGGTAATCCCTTTTTTTCGTAACGCGAGCGCCTCGTCCAAAAATGCAACCGCAAGCGCTGAAGCTCCGGATGCAAGCGCGGTTTTCGCCACATATTCCGCGCCGTGCCCGTAAGCGTTAGCTTTTACAACCGCAATGATTTGCGTATGCTCCGGCAACAGGCGGCGCATATTTCCGACATTCTCCGAAATGGCATCCAAATCGACTTCCACCCATGTATCCCGGTAAAAAGCCATGATTACACTTCCTTTATCATTCCATATCCTGATTATCGAACGCGTAGCCAGTGTTGTCAATGGTTTTTAAAAAGAAGTCTTATCAAACCGGTTTGGAGCAGGTTGCCGGAAGAGACGTGCTAAACCCCTTCAAGAAAAAAACCCGCAGAGAATGGCTGCGGGCTTGTGCTTTTTGTGCTTGCGAAAGGGTTTCTCCCGTTATCCGCATTTTATTTTTCCGGTTCTCTTCCGACAGACTGGGCGACTTCCATCATTTCCGCAGCCGATAGCGATTTGGAGGCAAGCGTGTATTCGACACCGTTCACCGTCCAGGACAGGGAGTCACCTGTCTTGATCCCGAACGCAAACCCGAGATCCGCCATTTCCCCGTTTGCAGGAATCGGTTCTGTGGAAGCAGCTGGAAGTACCTCTGCCTTTTCCTCAATCAGCGTATACGTTTTATCGCCCGTATAGGTCAAAATAACGCGCTTACCGTTTGCAACGGCAACTTCCTGTTCATCGAGCAGCGTCGTTCCCCCGATTTTTGCCGTTGGATATTTTACCGAAAACTCTTTGTTGCCGACTTTTCCATCCACCGGCACTTCGAGTTTCGCTCCTGTCATATTTTTTTTCGTGTCAAACGCGTTGCTGTCGAATTTTGCATTAAAATCCACTTTTGTAAAAAGCACACTGACAAGCGTATTGCGGTCCGTGTCCATCACTTTCACACTGACTGGTGCAAGCGTCCTTTTGTCAAAAGTAATTTGCTGGTACGGCAGCATTTTATGGTTTTGATAGCGTGTCTTCGTCTCAAACACATACCGGTTCTTTTTCACCGTCATCTTTGCCTCTTTATCTTTCAATATGTCTTTCACAAGCGATTCATAAAGGTACGCCTGGCTTGTGTTGTTCGGCCAGTCGCTTTGAAATTTGTAGCTTTTGTTGAGGGCGGGCGTGACCACAAACACGCCTTCTTTATTGCGCAAAATCATCTGGCTTTGCCCCTCGCCCGCATTTTTCAGGTTGACACGGTAATATCCCGGCCGGTTGTGCCAAACTTCAATATTGTATGTCCGCGGTTCATTGCCCGTTTCAAGCGTCATTTTCGCATTCAGCTTGTAGCCGTCCATCTTCTCCACTTTTTCATTTAATTTTCCGGCCACATCCTGCGGTTTTTTCGCTCCGCAGGCGGAAAGCAGAAAAATAACAAACAGAGCCGCAAACAAAACCCAGTACTTTCTCTTCATCCTTTCAACCCCTTTATTGTCTCAAATCTTATGAAGAGAAAGGCTTCATCAAAAGCCCGTGCCTTGTCTCTCCTCTCTTACTTTGAATATATGAGACAACCCGGGCCTGTATGATGGGGAATTGAAAAAACGTTATAGCTTCAGTCTTCCAGCATCACTTGGGCGAATGCATATTCACGGCTGTGCGTGATCGACAAATGGGCGCGGGGCCCTGCCGGCTTTGAAAAATACGGGCGGCCGTTCTTATCTTTTGCGATTTCAATTTCCTGAAAAGATAACGCACCCCCGATTCCCGTTCCAAAAGCTTTGGAATATGCTTCTTTCGCCGCAAATCTGCCGGCAAGGAATTCAATTTTCCTTTTTTCTGCCAATTTGCCGAACTGTTGCTGCTCCACTTTCGTTAAAATCCGCCCCGGAAACCGCGGCTGCCGTTCATACAGCTTTTTTATCCTTTCAAGCTCGACAATATCAATGCCAATGCCTTTAATCATGTGCTCACCTTCTGTTTTCCCTGGGTATAAACCACAAAATTTCCGATTTTTACGCTGCTGCCGGTGCCTCTGCCTTCCGTGAAAATATGCGCCGGTAAATCGTTCTGCTGGTATCCATGATGGCGGTTCGGCCCTTTTTGAAAATACGAGCCGGATTTGGGCTATCCCTTTTTCCATCCTGCTGGCGGTTGCGGTTAGAAGCAAACCGGACGTCTAATTCGTCATTTCCGGCATATGTATAAATAGAGCTTTTCCATTGAAAGGAGTATTTGCAATGCTGATCCGCCCGATCCGTTTTTCCGCTTTTATCGGTTCCTATCCCGTTGTATTTGCCATTTTCCTGGCCCAGTGCCTCCTGTTTGCGGCCATGCGGCTTCCGTTTTTTCCAACACAGACCTTTTATGAAGCGCTGGCCGGTGTGAACCTCTATATTGCCCAAGGGGAAATATGGCGGCTTGTCTCTCCCGTTTTTGTCCATATTGATTTCCGCCATCTGCTGCTGAATTCTTTCTCCCTTCTCCTGCTCGGCCCCTGTCTCGAACGGCTGGCCGGAAAATGGAAGTTTATCCTGTTATATTTGGGCTGCGGATGCTGCGCCAATCTCGCTTCTTTTTTTCTGCTTCCGCTTACCTATTCCCATGCCGGTGCGAGCGGCGCCCTGTTTGGCCTGATCGGCGCATATGTCGCCCTTGTCTGGGTCGGGGAAGGTGTGCCAAAAACAAGCCGGCAAACCATTTTGTCGATTGCGGTCATTTCCGTTGTAACGGCTATGATGCAGCCTGGCGCCAATCATACAGCCCATCTTTCCGGACTCGTTGCCGGCATGCTGCTTGGAGGCATGCTTTTGCAAAGAAAGGCGGCTTCTCCCACTTAAAAAACAGCCCGTCTTTTCGGACCCGTTGCGGCGTGCCGCTCGGGGGGAATGCTTTTGCGGGCAAAAGCGGCTTCTTCCGCTTTAAAAAAAGCAACGGGAGCTGCCGTTGCTTTTTTAATGGGGCGCCGGCACTTTTGCCATACCGGCATTTTTACTTGTAAAGAGTCGCAGCCGGATACAAACCGGCCCGCTCGTAAAGCTGATGATGCTCTATTTTTTTGGCCCCGCCTTCGTTTGGTTAAAATGGTTTGCGGTTTGTTGTTCTTCTCGGCTTTCTTCCCTTATTGTAAGACCCTTTGTAGGACCCTGCAGGCTTGCCCCGTCTGCTATGGTCTTTTTTATGCGGAAGCGGCCGTTCTTCTGAAATATGAACTGGTGTTTTATCCGGCTCTTTCGTCATCAGTTTCAAAGCAGCTGCCGTGACCTCGGCCGGGTCATATTCTGCAAGCAGCTCTTTCGCTACCGACATATATTCATCAATATTGCCTTCTTTGATGGTTTCCCCGATCCGTTCCATGGTGACGCGCTGCTGCCCTTCAAACGCTTCATCCCAGGTCGGCGGGCGCATCGGGAGCATTCTCTTTTTCGTTGTCTGTTCAACCGTTTTGAGATAGCCCATTTCCCGCGGCGTGACAAAGGTCATTGCCATGCCTTCCCGTCCGGCACGGCCCGTTCTTCCGATCCGGTGCACATAGGATTCCGGGTCCTGTGGAATATCGTAATTGTAAACATGGGTTACACCCGAGATATCCAGCCCGCGTGCCGCAACATCGGTGGCAACAAGCACATCAATTTTCCCGTCTTTAAACTTTCGGAGTACCGATAAGCGTTTCGCCTGGCTCAAATCACCGTGAATACCTTCTGCAAGATAGCCGCGCAAGGTCAGGGCATTCGCCAGTTCATCGACTCTCCGCTTCGTCCGCCCAAACACAATCGCAAGGTCCGGAGACTGTACATCCAAAAGCCTTGACAATACATCGAATTTTTCACGTTCCTGGACTTTAATGTAGTATTGTTCAATAGACGGAACGGTCATTTCTTTTGCTTTCACACGGACAAGTTCCGGGTTGTTCATGAAGCGTTCGGCAATTTTCCGGATCGGATCCGGCATGGTTGCCGAGAACAGCATCGTTTGGCGGTCTTTCGGCACGGTGGAAAGAATGGCTTCAATGTCATCAATAAAGCCCATATTCAACATTTCATCCGCTTCGTCAAGCACAAGCGTATGCACATGGTCGAGTTTCAAGGTTCCCCGGTGTATATGGTCAAGAATCCGTCCCGGTGTTCCGACAATAATTTGCGGATGGTTCTTCAGCGCACGGATCTGACGCGAAATATCCTGACCGCCATAAACAGCCAGCACATGAACGCGCGAATACTGGCCGATCCGGTACAATTCTTCAGATACCTGAATGGCAAGCTCGCGTGTTGGCGCGATAATGATTCCTTGAATATTACGGCTTCTATGATCAATCTTTTCAATTAACGGTATGCCAAATGCTGCAGTTTTTCCCGTACCTGTCTGCGCCTGGCCGATAATATCCTTCCCTTGCATGGTGAGCGGAATGGTAGCTGCCTGAATCGGCGATGCCTCTTCAAATCCCATTCTTTTCACAGCTTTTAAAATCGCCGGGCTTAAATTTAATTCTGAAAACTTCGTCAATCTTCTCAATCTCCTTCTAAACGTTCAACAGGGCCGCATGTCTTCCTTAGGGTTTTACCCTTTTCGGCAAAAAAATATACTCTTTTGAGCATTGTCAGCTAAAAGCGTAAACGATGTACGGTAATCGTAACATGAATACGGCAAGATTTCAACGAATATGGAGCCGTGGTTTTTTCACAATCATTTTGGAACTTTCAATTTTTCGGTACCAATGGTCGCCGCTATATTGAAAACTTCCTGTCGAAACCAGAATGCAAGGACAAAATTCCAAAAAACGGAACACAGGGAAGGCTCTTTTTCCATATTCCGTTTCAGCCTTCACATTCACTTGTGGAAGTAATCGTACGACATCGGCATTGGCCACATGTTGTTTGGGATTTAAAAAATCAGTTCGCCATACGGTTATAGGCAAGAAGACTAAAGATCAGGCCTTATTGACTCTTACTGAGCGCAAAACCCGTAAAGAAATAATTTTGAGAGTGACAGCCAAGGATAGTCTATCCGTTTCAGAAGTCATATCTCAGTTGAAAGTGTCTTACGGTAATCGGTTCTCTAAAGTGTTTAAAACCATTACGGCTGATAACGGTTCTGAATTTGCTGACCTCGGCCTTAGTGTTGAAAAAGATCTAACAGAGGTTTATTTTACACACCCTTACACATCCTGTGAACGAGGAACCAACGAGCGTCATAATGGCCTTATTAGGCGCTTCATACCAAAGGGGAGACCCATTTCCTCTGTGGCAGACGAAACCATTACCTATGTTGAAAATTGGCGTAACCATCTTCCAAGGAAGATCCTCAATTATCGTACACCTGAGGAGTGTTTCCAAATAGAGTTAGCTGGCTTAGCTTCTTAACCTTAAGCCAGCTAACCCAAAGGGTTGGTTTTTAGCAACTTGACAAAGAGCCTCTGCGGGCATGGCTACCAGCCATGAAGCCAGGTATACGGTACTGGCTGGGCCAACCAGGCTACCATGCCCGCCACTCCACGTCAAGTTGCGCAGCGTGTCCCGATTCTACTTAATCATGGGTTATCTGGTCTTTCAATACTTGTTGCATTTAATATTGCAATTTAAGATTTTAATTTCTTCAATCCATGGAAGAATAATGGCGCACTTTTAACCCATCGACTCTGTTTATGCACTTTCATCGTTTGGGTTCATTTTTTCCATTTATGGCATCCATTTTGCTTTTATAAGTTGTACAGGCTATGGTTTCTGAATACAAATATACTAATCGCTATGGAAAGGCTGGGGAAAATGATGGAAAGCATGATTAGTTATATTTTTTTGGGGCTATCGCTTGCTGCGCCGATCGGGCCGGTGAATGCCGCTCAAATTGACAAGGGGATTAAAAATGGCTTTCTCCACTCATGGCTGCTCGGAATCGGCGCCATGGCAACAGACGGTTTGTATATGCTGCTCGTTTATCTCGGTGTCGTCCATTTGCTCAGCATCGGATTTGTAAAATCATTCCTTTGGTTTTTCGGATGCTTTGTCCTTACATACACCGGCATTGAAAGCATGATTGCAGCCAATCAGCCGATTTCCGGTTTGATGAGAAACAAAGAAAAATTGTCAAAATCATTCCTGACCGGTTTTCTAATGTCTCTGACCAATCCGCTCACCATTTTATTCTGGCTCGGCGTTTACGGTTCCGTGCTTGCAAAAACGGCTGAATCCGTAGGCCCGCAGCAGTTTCTCCTCTACAGCCTGGCCATCTTTATCGGGGTGGCGCTGTGGGACTTTTCGATGGCTGCCGTCTCAAGCAGCTTCGGAAAACTGTTAACCAACCGTTTGATTCTTTTCATTTCGAGACTGTCCGGCCTGTCTCTTGTCGGTTTCGGCATTTATTTCGGCATTCAGGCGGTCAAGAGCCTGTAGCATAAGCAAACAAAAGGCCCGCCGGACTCTTGTACCTTTTCGCTGGTTTTCCGGAAAAATCAGCCCATCCTTGCTTTCCGCCCGCTTTTTCCCGTCCGGCCCTTTTTGCCGATTCAGTCACCCTTTTTTCAAATAAAGGAACGATTTCTGAAGTGGGCATGGAATCCTTTCATTTAAACCGCGCTTTTCGAAGTGCACCGGGTTTTTCCCCTTTTCGCCGGTTCTTTCGCTTTTTCCGGATCTTTTTCGCCTTTTCGGCTGATTTCAGCAGGCAACTTGTATTTGTTCCCTAGTTTTCAAGAGAAATTTCCCGTATACTTATCATAAAAGCAATCAAACTTATAAGTTGGAGGAGAATTGTCAATGGCAGCATCACATATCCAAGCAGTTCTCTTTGATTTAGACGGGGTCATCACAGATACTGCGGAATACCACTACTTAGCATGGAAAAAGCTAGCTGATGAGCTGCAGGTTCCTTTTGACCGCCATTTTAATGAAGCGCTTAAAGGGCTTAGCCGCATGGACTCTTTAAAGAAAATATTGGAGAACGCCCGGCCGGAGACTTCCTTTTCCGAAGAAAAGCTGAACGAACTCGCGGACAGGAAAAATGAGTATTACAAAAAACTGATCCGCCAAATTTCCCCTGCCAATTTGCTTCCCGGCATCCAAAACCTGCTCGAAGATATAAAGAAAAGGGGAATCAAAACAGCGCTGGCTTCCGCGAGCAAAAACGCCATGTTTGTAATTGACAGACTGGGGATAGCTTCCTATTTTGATGAAATCGTGGACGCTGCCCGCATTCAGCACGGAAAGCCGGATCCGGAAATCTTTTTAACCGGCGCCCGCAAGCTGGACGCGGATCCGGCCTTTTGCATCGGGATTGAAGACGCGGAAGCCGGGATCCAGGCCATTAAAGCGGCCGGCATGTTTGCAGTCGGAGTCGGCACGCCGGATAAAATGAAGCAGGCGGATTTCCTTGTTGAAGGAACCCGGGACCTTGATTTTGAAAAAATTGAAAGCGCATTTCTTCTGAAAAATAAAGGATGAGGCGTCATGGTTACCATTTCCGATGTCGCAAAACAGGCGAATGTTTCCAAAATGACGGTTTCACGGGTCCTTAACCACCCCGAACAGGTTAGAGATGATTTAAAAAAACTGGTGTATGAGGCGATGGAGCAGTTGAACTATGTGCCCAATTATGCGGCGCGTGCCCTCGTCTCCAACCGCACCCAGGTCATCAAGTTCCTGATATTGGAAGAAATGGACACGACAGAGCCGTATTATATGAACTTGCTGGCCGGCATTGCCAGGGAGCTGGACCGGAACCACTACTCGCTTCAGCTGGTCACACGGAAATCGAAGGACATCGGCCAGTGCGACGGCGTGATTGCAACAGGTGTCCGCAGCCAGGATTTTGATACCATTTTAAAAGAATTTTCCAAACCGGTGATTTTATTCGGGCAAAATGACAGAGGGTTTGATTTTATTGATGTGGACAATGAAAAAGGCGTACGGCTGTTAACAGAGCATGTCATTCGCCGCGGATTTAAAAAAATTTATTTTTTCGGCATTGACCTGCAAGAACCGTTTATGTTTGCGAGACAAAAAGGTTATCTGGATGCAACCGAAGCAAACGGATTGCCGCCGTTTCTTTGCAGGGTCAAAAACAGTTCAAGCGCCGCCCAACAAAAAGCGGAAAAAATTTTGTCCAGCCGGAAGGAAAGATGCGCGTTTGTATGCGCAAGCGACCGGATTGCCCTCGGTGTGATCAGAGCCGCCCAATCGCTGCAGCTCGCCATACCAAGTGAGGTTGCAGTCACCGGTTTTGACGGGGTGTTTCTTGACCGGATTTCCGCCCCCCATATTACAACCGTGCGCCAGCCCGTTGTAAAAATGGGGGAAGCGTGTGCACGTATGCTGTTGAAAAAAATTCAGGAAAACGGGAAATCCCAGGGGCACCGGTTTTTTGAACCGGAAGTGGTCATCCGCCCCTCCACCGTCTGTGAATAAGCAGTCTTACACCGGTTGCTTATTTTTTTCAGGATGGGCTTGGGCCAATCAAACCCGTAAAAAGTATTTTGTTAACGGTAACATCGCTGAAAAATTTGTTCCGCATAAAGGGGTGATGATACGTTGAAAGAGTATAGAAGAAACGTGGAGGTGAACCGCTTTGCAAGATGCGTGGTGGAAAGATGTCATTTATCAGGTATATCCGCGCAGTTTCAAAGATTCAAACGGGGACGGCGTGGGCGATATCCCGGGCATCATTGAAAAGCTGGATTATATCCGCGATCTCGGGGCAACGGCCATCTGGCTCAATCCAATTTTTGAATCGCCGCATGTGGACAACGGCTATGATGTCAGCAACTACGAAAAAATCGACCCGGTTTTCGGCACGATGGAAGATGTGGAACGTCTGATTCAGGAAGCGAAAAAACGCGGGCTCAAAATCATTCTGGACCTTGTGCTGAACCATACGTCAGACCGCCACCCGTGGTTCCGGGAAGCGCGGAAAAGTAAAGAAAATCCGTACAGGGATTACTACATTTGGCATGACCCAGTAGAAGGGCGTGAACCGACGAACTGGGCGAGCTTTTTCGGCGGCAGCACATGGGCCTTTGATCAGCAGACCGGGCAATATTATTTTCATCTGTTCAGCGATAAAATGCCCGACCTGAACTGGGAGAACAAAAAAGTGCGCGAAGAAATGGCAAAAATCGCCCTATTCTGGCTGGATAAAGGTGTGGATGGATTCCGGCTGGATGCGGTCATTCACCTGGCAAAGGACACCCGTTTTCTTCCCGTTAAAACAAACTCGGAAGAAGCGTTTGTGCTTGCAGAACAGTATTATGCCAACCTGCCGCGTGTCCATGATTATATCCGTGAATTTAACCGTACAATTAAAGCGAAGCATCCGGAAGCTTTTTTAATCGGGGAAACAGCTTCCGCCGACACGAAGCTTGCCCGGCTTTATTCAAGGCCGGACCGCGAAGAATGCGACTGCATCATTACCTTTAACTACTTGGGGTTTGACACGGAAGCAAAAAAACCCGGCATTCCGCAAAACTGGCAACAGGGAAAATGGAATTTGCTTGCTTTTAAAAAAGCGATGTCCCGGTGGCAAAATGACCTGTACGGGGAAGGCTTCAATTCGCTCTACTGGAATAATCATGATATGCCGCGGGCGTTGTCGCGCTTCGGGGACGAAGGCAAATACCGGCAAAAAAGCGCAAAGATGCTTGCCACTTTGATGTATTTGCAGTGGGGGCTGCCGATTTTGCTGCAGGGCGAAGAAATCGGCATGGTGAATTTGAAGCTCCCGCGGCTTGAAGACTATGAAGACCCAAGTATCAAAGGGCTCGCCACAATTGCGAAAAAGAAAGGCTATTCGGAGGAAGAAATTTTAAAAATGGTGCAGCAGCGTTCCAAAGATACTTCAAGAGGCGCCATGCAGTGGAACAGTGATCGATACGGCGGCTTTTCTACATATGCTCCGTGGCTCGGCATCAATGAAGATACGCGGACCGTAAACGTGGCGGCGCAGGAAAAAGATCCCGGCTCCGTGCTGCATTATTACCGGAAGCTGCTCAAACTGAAAAAAACCATGCCTGTCTTTACGGCCGGAAGCTGGGAAATGCTCGCTGATGAGGACCCGGACATCTACGCGTATATACGGAAGCATGAAGGCAGCTGTGCCATGGTTGTCTGCAATACATCGAAAAAACTGCAGACCTTTACCTGCCCGGAGCTTACCCGCCACAGATGGGCATGCCTGCTCAATAACAACGGCGATCGCGGCAAAGCGGTGCCAAGCAAACTGATGCTATCGCCTTTTGAATGCTTTGTCTTATTACAAATGTAGCATAAGAGGAGGAGAAAAGATGGAACTTGCAGGAATTTTTCATCAGCCGTTCAGCGCGGATGCGTATGTATATGACAAAAAAACGATGCACCTGAAGCTGCGCACGAAAAAAGGGGATATTCAGAAAGCCGTCCTCATTTGGGGAGACCCGTATTTATTTAAAAAAAAGCAAGACGGGGAATACCACTGGGAATCTGAACGCCTCGAAATGGAAAAAAAGACTGAAACAGAGGCGCACGATGTCTGGTTTGCCGAAGTCCGCCCGCCGCACCGCCGCCTGCAGTACGCCTTTATCCTTATCGGCACGGATGGCAGCGACATTTTTTATGGCGGGCGCGGCTTTTACCCGGCAAATGAAGATACACTGCGGGTGCCTGACTATTATTTTAAATTTCCGTTTATGCACGAAACCGATATGTTCAAGGCGCCTGACTGGGTGAAGTCCACCATCTGGTACCAGATTTTTCCTGAACGGTTTGCAAACGGCAATCCCGCCATTTCTCCGGAAAATGCCCTGCCGTGGGGAAGCAAAGACCCGGGCGTGGACGACTTTTTCGGCGGCGACCTCGAGGGGATCATCGGCCATCTCGATTATCTCGCCGATCTTGGCATTAACGGGATTTATTTGACGCCGATTTTCGAAGCCCCTTCCAATCATAAATATGATACATTCGACTATTTTACGATTGACCCACATTTCGGCGATAAAGAAACATTCCGCAAACTGGTGGAAGAAGCCCACAAACGCGGGATACGGATTATGCTCGATGCGGTGTTCAACCATATCGGGAAAAATTCAAAACAGTGGCAGGATGTGCTAGAAAACGGGGAGAAATCGCGCTACAAAGACTGGTTCCATATCCACTCTTTCCCGGTCCGCGAAGGCGAAAACGGGAACATTGACGGGCAGGATACGCTCTCATTTGATACGTTTGCTTTTACGACAAGCATGCCGAAGCTGAATACGGCCAATCCCGAAGTGCAACAGCATTTGCTCGATATTGCGACTTACTGGATCCGTGAATTTGACATCGACGGCTGGCGCCTTGATGTCGCCAACGAAGTCGACCATGCTTTTTGGAAAAAGTTCCACCAGGCCGTTGTAGGCGAGAAACCAGATGTTTTTATTCTCGGCGAAATTTGGCATGATGCATGGCCTTGGCTTTTAGGCGATGAGTTTCATTCGGTCATGAATTATCCATTTACGCAGACAATAATTGAATACTTTGTGGATGAAAAAATTTCCGCCGAAAAACTGATGCACAGCCTCAACCAGCAGTTTATGCATTATATGCAGTCCAACAACGAGGCTTTGTTTAATATGCTTGACAGCCATGACACCCCGCGGATTTTGACAAAGGCAGGCGGCGACAAGCAAAAGGTGAAGCTTGCCCTTGCCTTTACGTTCGCGCATACCGGTTCGCCGTGCATTTATTACGGCACGGAGGTCGGAATAGACGGCGCAGGTGACCCGCTTTGCCGGAAATGCATGGTCTGGGATGAAGACAAGCAGGACCGCGACATGCTCGCATTTATGAAAAAGCTGATCCGCTTCCGGAAAGACCATCAACAAACCTTGACATACGGCGATCTCGTCTGGCTGAAAACCGATAACGAAAAACAAGTGGTCAGCTTCCTGCGCAAAGGGGAAAAATGCACCTTGCTGTTTGCCTTTAACCGGTCGGACCAGGAACAGGCCATCCCGTGGAGCGAGCTGGATGTAAAACCGGGCACCGCAAAAAACGTTTGGGACAACAAACCGGTTCCCAACAAAACCCTTGTCCTTTCGCCAATGGACTTTGCAATTCTGGAAATAACAGACTGACCCTCCCTCCCCTGCCTGAATCTTGGCAGGGGCTTTTCATTCTGTTACCGTTAACAGAAAATTTTAGGTTGTAACCGTTTTCCCCTCTCTTCTATAATAAAGTTGTACCAAAAAAGGGAGGTTCATAAAATGAAAGTATTCAAGAAGCTGTTCGTGCTTACGCTTGTCTTGGGCGTCATCATGGCGCTCGCCGCGTGCGGGGGATCGAAAAAAACAAACAGCGGATCTTCTCAAGACAGCGGCGGCAAAAAGACGCTTACGGTTTCCGTGGAAGAAAAATATGCCGATTATGTCAACAGTATTAAGGGCGATTTTGAAAAGAAAAACAATTGTACTGTAAAAGTGGTCAAAAAGCCGATGTTTGACCAGCTGGAAGCACTGCCTTTGGACGGCCCGGCAGGAAAAGCCCCGGATGTGATGCTCGCTTCTTATGACCGGATCGGTGGCCTCGGCCAGCAGGGGCATCTGCTTAAACTGTCCAAAAAAGATGTCAGCGCCTATGATGCAAAAGACCAGCGCCAAGTCATGATCGACAACAAAGTTTACGGCGTCCCGTTCGTTATTGAAACGCTCGTCCTTTATTACAACAAAGATTTGTTGAAAAGCCCGCCAAAAACATTTGCCGACCTTGAAAAACTGGCGAAAGACAGCAAATATAATTTTTCATCCGAATCCGGAAAGAATACAGGGTTCCTTGTTAAATGGACGGACTTCTACTATTCTTACGGCTTGCTCGCAGGTTACGGCGGCTATGTGTTCGGCGATAACGGCACAAATACAAAAGATATCGGATTAAACAATGCCGGTTCCGTAAAAGCCATTACGTACGCCACACACTGGTTCAAGGATATCTGGCCGAAAGGAATGAAAGATACAAAAAGCTCCGGCGACTTTGTAAAAGAAGAATTCTCAAAGGGCAAAGCAGCTGCCGTCATTGACGGTCCTTGGTCGGCGGAAACCTACGCGAAAGCAAAAGTAAATTACGGCGCAGCCCCGATCCCGACGCTTCCGAACGGCAACAAGTACGAAGCATTCAGCGGCGGAAAGGGATGGGTCGCTTCCAACTATACGAAAGAACCAAAACTTGCGGAAAAATGGATTCAATACGTCACCAACTCTGCAAACAGCTACAAATTCTATGAAAAATATAAAGAAATCCCTGCCAACCCGGCTGCACGCGAAAAAGCGGCTGCGACAAATGACGAACTGACAAAAGCGGTTGTTGAACAGTACAAATCCGCCCAGCCGATGCCGAACGTTCCGGAAATGGCAGAAGTCTGGACCGGTATGGAATCGACGATGTTTGACGCAGCGAGCGGCAAGAAAACACCAAAGCAGGCAGCCGATGCAGCGGTGAAGACGATCAAAGACAATATTGCCCAAAAGTATTCCAATAAATAGACCGCTTTATTCATTTCCAGGTGGGGATACGCTCCACCTGGTTTAGTAACATAAGTCAACTGCGCGTATTTTCAAGATTGGCACCCGGACCACAAAAATCTGCTGCCAACAAAAAATGAAATATTTTCAAAAGGTGTCCGTGCCGCAAAAATGCAGCACTGTATCACATGGACTTGAGACCAAGTCATCTATTGCAAAAGGCACAAAGTAGCCATATTTCGCTCATTTTCTATAGCTGCAGCATGAAAATCTGCCAGCGGGATTTTTTGGAAAGACCAATATAGAAACGAGGCGATCAAAATGGAAACCGAACTGAATAAACTGAAGGATGTCCGAAAAGCCGGCCTCTTCTCCCTGATCCCGGGGCTCGGCCAGTTTTATAACAAGCAGCCTTTTAAAGGCGTCCTTTTTCTGGCCATTTTTATCCTTTTTGTCATCCAAATGGTCATAGCAGGCATCCCGGCAATAAACGATTTTATCACGCTGGGTTCTGTCCCGCGGGTTGACCATTCGCTGTTTCTGCTGATCAAGGGTTCCCTGCAAATCATCTTGATCGCCATTTTTCTTGCTTTTTATTTGCTGAATATTTATGATGCCCGGCGTGTTGCCGCCATCTGGAACTTAAAGGGGACAGCCAACACATCTGCCAAGGCCATTTTAAAAAATGCATGGGATGCAGGCTTCCCTTATTTGCTGACGATTCCGGCTTATGTGGCCATGACATTCGTGATCATTTTTCCGGTGCTTGTGACGCTGTTCACTGCTTTTACAAACTATGATTTTTATCATATTCCGCCTTTCCGCCTAATTGACTGGGTCGGGATCAAAAATTTCTTAAATATTTTTTCACTTAGCTCGTATCGGGCCACGTTTACAAGTGTGTTCAGCTGGACAATCATCTGGACATTATGCGCGACCACCGGCCAGATTGTGCTCGGCATTTTAACAGCCTGTGTGGTAAACCAGCCTTTTATCAAAGGGAAAAAGCTGTTTCGGATCATTTTTTTGCTACCGTGGGCGGTGCCATCCTTTATTACCATTATGAGTTTTTCCAATATTTTCAATGACAGTATCGGCGCCATCAATGCCCAGGTCATTCCGCTGCTCAACCATCTTCCGTTTACCGACATTCCGGCCATCTCGTGGAAAACGGATCCGTTCTGGACAAAAGTGGCCTTGATCATGATCCAGACATGGCTCGGTTTCCCGTATATTTATGTGATGGTCACCGGCGTCCTGCAGTCGATCCCGGGCGATTTATACGAAGCCGCCATCATTGACGGCGCGAATTTCTGGCAAAAGTTCCGCAGGATTACCCTGCCGATGATTTTATTTGCCACCGCGCCTGTTCTGATCACCCAGTACACATTTAATTTCAATAACTTCACGATTATTTATCTCTTTAATAACGGCGGGCCGGGCAGTGTCGGAGCGGGAGCCGGGACGAGCGATATTTTAATTTCCTGGATTTATAAACTGACGACCGGGACATCGCCGCAGTACGCGATGGCAGCGGCGATTACCCTTATGATTTCATTTATTGTTATTGCCGTCTCGATGATCGCCTTTAAAAAGACGAACGCTTTCGGCAATGAGGAGATGATGTAGGATGAAGGCGTTAATGAAAAATCAAAAATTCACCCGTTTCTGGAACCGGTTTTTCACCTATGCGTTTTTAATTCTTTTAAGTGTAATCATTCTGTATCCGCTGCTGATTACGGCGGCGTCTGCTTTCAGGGAATCCAATATCGTTTCCTTCCAGCTGGATTTTCATTCCCATTGGACATTGGACAATTTTCGCCAGCTGTTTACCCATACGCTGTATCCGGAATGGTATAAAAACACGCTTATCATCGCGGTTGCAACGATGGTTTTGCAGGTCGTCATCGTGACCCTTGCTGGCTACACTTACAGCCGCTACCGTTTTAAAGGAAGAAAGTACAGCCTTGTCTTTTTCCTGATCATCCAAATGGTTCCGACAATGGCGGCCCTGACCGCATTTTATGTACTGGCGAATATCCTGGACGCGCTGGACACGTACTGGTTTTTAACCTTGCTTTATGTTGGCGGCGGCATTCCGATGAATACGTGGCTGATGAAAGGGTATTTCGATACGGTGCCGCGCGATTTGGACGAATCTGCAAGAATTGACGGGGCCGGCCATTTGCGCGTATTTTGGCAAATTGTGCTCCCGCTTGTTAAACCGATGCTTGCCGTCCAGGCACTCTGGGCATTTATGGGGCCGTTCGGGGATTTTTTGCTGGCCAAATTTTTGCTCCGGACACCGGAACATTTAACCGTGGCAGTCGGCCTCCAGCAATTTATTTCCAACCCGACCGAGCAAAAGGTGACGCTCTTTGCTGCCGGCGCCATTTTAGCCGCGCTGCCAATCTGTATTTTGTTTTTCTTCCTGCAAAAAAACTTTGTATCCGGGCTGACGTCGGGCGGCACAAAAGGATAAAGGGCGTAACGGGATGGACAGCTTTAACAGCTGCCGGCCCGGGCGGAAAAAACTTGTAAAAAACATAGCATACTTTATTGAAATGTGGGATTGCTTATGGAACAGATTCAAAGATTCCCTGCTGGTTATTTTGCGATGATCGTTTCACCTGTAAAAATTTTCCGGTACCGGGGTGCGCTTAACGTTTGGAAACTGATTCTCATTTTTCTCTTTTTAAACGCCTGCCTGATTGCCCCGCTTTCACTCTCTTTTGCGCGGGCAGGAAATATCAGCTTAGAGCAAGTGGCGCCGCATTTAAATGCAGCGATACAAACCGGGTATACCGGGCAAAACGCCGTCCTTTCCTTTCAAAACGGCGTGCTCCAATCCGGCAACGCGTGGACAAAGGAGCACGGAGATACGATTATCTCCTTTGATCCGCGCAAAACCACGGCCGTTTCGGAAAGCCGTTACCATACAAAAGTCGCGCATTACAAAAATGCGCTCCTTTTCCGGAAAGACCGGCTCATTCTGGCTGATGAAAACGGCTTTGGCTTTTCCGTCCGCTACCCGGCCGGAAACGAGAAGATCATCATCCAAAACGGCCGTGATCTTGCTTCTTTTGCCGGCGCTCTCTGGTTCCGGCAACATAAAGTCATCCTGATTCCGCTTGTTTCATGCCTGATCGGAATCCTGTTTCTTTTCAGCAATATGCTATTGATGGGGGCGGTGTCCCTGATACTTTGCCTGACACGTTTTTCAAGTTTTTCCGGCATCCGGTCATTGAAACAGGCTGCAACCATTACGCTGTCTGCAGCAGGGGTTCCGTCCATTATTGCCATGTTGGCAGGCTTTTCCGGCGCAGGTGCTGCAACAATGATGATGATCCAATCACTGGGCATGGTGCTTTTCATTGCGATGATTTTTTTAAAAACAAAATTTCTGACGGACGACATGTAAGTACAAGATGCTGACGAGGAGGATTTCTAATGTATTACAACCGGCTTTTCGATGTAGATGAATGGACTTTAAAAACAACGAAGCTCCACCGTGAACATATCCGGCTTCAGGAAAGCATCACTTCTTTAGGAAACGGCTATATGGGCATGCGCGGAAATTTCGAGGAGTCTTATTCCGGGGATCATCACCAGGGCACATATATTGCAGGGGTCTGGTACCCGGATAAAACAAGGGTGGGCTGGTGGAAAGTCGGCTATCCCGATTATTTCGGAAAAGTCATTAACGCGGTCAATCTTGCCGGGTTGCGCGTCTGGATTGATCAAGAGGAAATTGACCTGTTTCTGGACCCGCTCGAACAATTTCAGCTGGAACTTGATATGAAAAATGCCGTCTTGCGCCATTCCTATCTTGTCGAAAAGTCCGGCAAGAAAGTCAAAATTGAATTTGAACGCTTTTTCAGCATTGTCCATAAAGAAATTGCCGCGATCCGAATCCGTGCCACCAATCTTGGCAATCCGGCCGTACTCACGTTAAAACCTTTCCTGGACGGCAATGTCAAAAACGAAGACGCCAATTATGATGAAATGTTCTGGACGGAAATCCGGTCTGAGGCAACGGAAGACAAGGCCGCGGTTGTCACGGAAACAATTGAAAACCCGTTTGGCGTTCCCCGTTTTACCGTAGCCGCCGCCATGGGCAATCTGACGGAGGCAACGCTTGCTTCCTGTGAGTCGGATACGCTTTATGCCGGCTATGTATATGAAAAAACGCTCGGCGAAAACGAGTCGCTCCTTCTGGATAAAATGGTTTCTGTCACGACAAGCCGGGACTATGAAAAGGATGCGCTCCTCCCCCGCGCCTACGAATTGCTTGAACAGGCTTTGGAAAACGGGTACGAAAAGCTATATGAGGAGCACGCAGCAGCCTGGCATAAACGGTGGGAGAAAGCAGACGTCCGCATTTCCGGCGATCCGGAAGCCCAGCAAGGGATCCGCTTTAACCTATTTCAGCTTTTTTCGACCTATTACGGCGATGATCCGCGCTTAAACATCGGCCCGAAAGGTTTCACCGGCGAAAAATACGGCGGCGCGACGTACTGGGATACAGAAGCCTATGCCGTACCCATGTATCTGTCTGTTGCCGCGCCGGAAGTCACAAGAAATTTACTGCTCTACCGCTACCATCAGCTCCCCGAGGCGTATGAAAATGCAAAAAAACTCGGGCTGAAAGGCGCTTTATACCCGATGGTCACTTTTACCGGAATCGAATGCCATAACGAATGGGAAATCACATTCGAAGAAATTCACCGGAACGGCGCCATTGCTTATGCCATTTACAATTATGTCAATTACACCGGCGATAAAGCCTACATCAGCCAGTACGGGATTGATGTCCTCGTCGGCATCAGCCGCTTTTTCGCCGACCGCGTCCATTTTTCCGAGCGAAAGCAAAAATACATGATCCATGGCGTAACCGGCCCGAACGAGTATGAAAACAACGTCAACAACAACTGGTACACAAACCGAATTGCCGTCTGGACGCTTAAATACACCCTTGCGTCCCTTGACTTTGCCGGTGCGGAAAAAGCAGCCGCGCTGAATGTTACGGATGAAGAACGCGCGCATTGGCAGGATATTATCGGCCGGATGTATTTCCCGTATGATGAAGAGCTGGGCATTTTTCTGCAGCAGGACGGCTTCCTGGATAAACCGATCAAACCGGCCGCCTGCCTCCCGAAAGAAGACCTGCCGCTCAACCAGCACTGGTCATGGGACCGGATCCTCCGCTCCTGTTATATTAAGCAGGCAGACGTCCTGCAAGGGTTTTATTTCTTCAATGATGAGTTTACAATAGAGGAAAAGCGGCGCCATTTTGAATTTTACGAACCGCTCACCGTCCATGAATCGAGCCTCTCCCCTTGCGTCCATGCGATTCTGGCGGCTGAGCTCCGGAAAGAAGACAAAGCGGTCGAACTGTATAAACGCACGTCCCGGCTTGATCTTGACAACTATAACCATGATACGGAAGACGGGTTGCACATCACGTCCATGGCCGGAAGCTGGCTCTCCATTGTCCACGGGTTTGCCGGCATGCGCACCTTCCATGAAACCTTGTCGTTTGCGCCGTTTTTGCCGAAAGACTGGGGTGAATACGCATTCAAAGTCAATTACCGGCACCGCCTCCTTGAAGTAAAAGTGAACAAAAGAGAAGTCGCCGTCTCCCTTCTGGAAGGCAAACCGCTTCAATTGAAGTTATATGGGGAATTCATCCATCTAACAAATACGTACACGAAGGAGTATAAGCTGTCATGACAGAATGGTGGAAAAAAGCCGTTGTTTACCAGATTTACCCGCGCAGTTTTTATGATACAAATGGTGACGGGATCGGCGATTTGCGGGGAATTATGGATAAGCTCGACTATTTGAAAACACTCGGGATCGACTGCATCTGGATCAGCCCGGTGTACGACTCGCCGCAGGATGACAATGGCTACGATATCCGTGACTACCGCAAGATCGACAAGATGTTCGGGACAAATGAAGATATGGACCGCCTGCTTGACGAAGCCCATGCACGCGGGATTAAAATCGTAATGGATCTTGTCGTGAACCATACCTCCGATGAACATGCCTGGTTTGTCGAAAGCCGGAAATCGAAGGATAATCCGTACCGCGACTTTTATTTTTGGAAAGACCCGAAACCGGACGGCACCCCTCCGAACAACTGGGGTTCGATGTTTTCCGGTTCCGCCTGGGAGTACGACGAAACAACCGGGCAATACTATTTGCACTATTTTTCAAAGAAACAGCCTGACTTAAACTGGGAAAACGAAAAAGTGCGGAAAGAGATTTACGATATGATGAAGTTCTGGATGGATAAAGGGGTGGACGGCTGGCGCATGGATGTGATCGGCTCGATTTCCAAGTTTCTTGATTTTCCTGATTATGAACTTCCGGAAGGGCAAAAATACGGCATTGGCAAGTATCATGCAAACGGGCCGCGCCTCCATGCGTTCATCCAGGAAATGAACCGCGAAGTGCTGTCAAAATACGACTGCATGACTGTCGGGGAAGCCATCGGATCCGATGTCGAAATCGCCAGGAAATATACAGGGCCGGACCGCCATGAACTCAATATGATTTTTAATTTTGAACATATGGATGTCGATACGAAACCGGGCAGCCCTGCCGGCAAATGGGCTTTGAAGCCTTTTGACCTGGTCGAATTGAAACAAATCCTTTCCCGCTGGCAATATGAGCTCGCGGATACCGGCTGGAATGCGCTCTATTTTGAAAACCATGACCAGGCGAGGGTGGTATCGCGCTGGGGCAATGATACAACGTACCGGGCAGAATGTGCCAAAGCGTTTGCCACCATTTTGCACGGGCTGAAAGGGACCCCTTTTATTTATCAAGGGGAAGAAATCGGGATGGTGAACGCCGATCTCGAACTCGAAGAATATGATGACATTGAAATCCGGAATGCTTATCAAGAGCTTGTGATGGAAAACCAAATCATGTCGAAAGATGAATTTTTAACAGCTGTCCGAAAAAAAGGACGCGACAATGCACGGACGCCGATGCAGTGGGACGGCAGTTTGAATGCCGGCTTTACAACCGGAACACCGTGGCTTAAAGTCAATTCCCGCTATTCGGAGATCAACGTGGCAAAAGCGCTTCAAGAGCCTGATTCGATTTTTTATTACTATCAATCTTTGATTAAGCTGCGGCATTCATACGATGTGTTTACAGACGGCCGGTATGAGCTGCTGATGCCGGACCATCCGCATTTGTACGTGTACACGAGGGAAAATGAATCGGAAAAACTGCTCGTTGCCGCCAACTTAAGCGAAAACACAGTAAGCTTTGATCAACCGGATGACAACTGGAAACTGCTGCTTGGAAACTATGAAGATACTGGCACAAGCACGCTGTTCCGCCCGTATGAAGCGGCCATTTACTATCTGGAAAAATAGTTTTTTGCGTGCGGTTTTTGCCCGATGGCCTTTTTATGCAAAGAGCCTCCATACTACGTATGAGGGGCTCTTTGCTGTTTCCTTTATGAAACTGTAATGGCCTTTACCACTTCTTCTAGCTGCATGCCTCTTGAGGCTTTGACCAGAATCAAATCGCCGGCTCCGATTTTTCCTTTCAACATATCGATCAACCGCTCCTTGTCCTCAAACGCAAACACGCGGTTGCCCGGAAAATCGCAAGCTTCCGCGATCAAACGGCCCAACTTGCCATATGTAAAAACAAAATCAATTTTTTCAGGGTTCAAGCTGCGGCCGACCTCCCTGTGAAACGCCGCTTCCTTTTCGCCCAGTTCAAGCATATCCCCGAGCACGAGGATTTTCCGGCCCGTTCCTTCAAACTGCTCCACAAGCCGGATGGCCGCACGCATCGACGTCGGGCTTGCATTATATGCATCGTTGATGATTTTTGAGCCGTTGATGCCATCCGCCATTTCCATCCGCATTGCGCTCAGCCTCGTTTTCCCAAGCCCTGCGCGGATTTCCTCAAACGGCATGCCAAACTCGCGGCCGGCAAGAATGGCGGCAAGCGAATTGATGACATTGTATTCGCCAAGGACCGGCAGATGAAAACCGATATCCCCCGAAGCATTTGTCCGGAACGCGCTGCCGTTTGTCTCTTGTCTCCATCCCACCGGATAAAGATCATTTCCGTGCCCTTTGCCGAACGTCTTTGTCCGAATGCCGGTAATGTTTGGCACCCGTTCCTGCAAAAGCGGTTCGTCCCCCATATAGATCAGCAGCCCGTTTTCCGGAAGGCCTTCTGTAATTTCGAGTTTTGCATCGGCAATCGCTTCACGGGAACCGAGATTTTGAATATGCGCCTCGCCAATATTTGTAATAATGGCCACATCCGGGCGGGCAATCGATGTTAGAAAAGAAATTTCCCCTTTTGCACTCATGCCCATTTCCACCACGGCGATTTCCGTATCTTCATCAAGGGACAGGAGCGTTAACGGAACGCCCTGGTGGTTGTTAAAATTGCCTTCTGTTTTTTGCACTTTAAATTTTTCGGAAAGGACGGAGGCGACCATATCTTTTGTCGTCGTTTTCCCGTTGCTGCCGGTAATGCCGACGACTTTTGCCCGCAAGGCGTTCCGGTAGCTTTTTGCCAATTCCTGCAGGCTTTTCTCTGTATCTTCCACGATAAGAAGCGGCACGTGCGCCGGCGGGTTCGGCACATCTTTTTGCCAGAGGGATGCAGCTGCGCCTCTGCGAAATGCGTCCTCCACAAATTGATGGCCGTCCGCATGCCTGCCTGTAAGCGGCACATACAGATTACCTTTTTCGATTTTGCGCGAATCAATGCATACACCTTGTACAAGCGTTTCGTTGCGCTGCAGTTCTTCCCCGTTTTCCACATGGATCATTCCGGTCATTTCCCGGATCGTCCGTCTGATCATTTTCGCTCTTTTCCTCCTTGAAAACAGAACGGGAACCATTGTCAATGGTTCCAAATTCGTTACAAAGTATATTTAATCCGCTGTTTTTCAGCATGCCGCTCCAGGGCAAGTTCAATCAGCTTTTCGATCAGCTGCGGGTAATCCAGCCCCGCCTCTTTCCACAGAAGCGGAAACATGCTGAATGGCGTAAATCCGGGCATCGTATTGATTTCATTGATGATCACCCGTTCGTCTTCTGTCACAAAAAAGTCAGCGCGCACCAGCCCCGAGCAGTCGAGTGCTTTAAATGCCGTAATCGCAGCTTCGGTTAGCTTTTTATATACCGTTTCGGAAATTTCGGCCGGAATGATTAACGCCGTATCCCCATCTTCGTATTTCGCTTTATAATCGTAAAAATCTTTTTTCGCGACAATTTCGCCGGCAACGGAACATTGCGGATTGTCATTCCCGATCACGCCAAGTTCAATTTCCCTTGCCGTGACGCCTTCTTCAACAATGATTTTCCGGTCGTATTGAAAGGCTTCCTTAAATGCGGCTTCCAGTTCTGTGCGGTCTTTACACTTACTGATCCCGACACTTGAACCGAGATTCGCCGGCTTGACGAAACAAGGGTAACCGGTCTTTTCTTCCACTTGTTGAAAACAGGTTTCGGGCGCTTTTTCCCATTCGCTGCGGATAAAAGAAACATATTTCACCTGGTCGAGCCCGGCTTGCGCAAACAGGTTTTTCATAATCACTTTATCCATTCCGGCTGAAGAGGCAAGCACGCCATTTCCAACATACGGCAGATTTAACAGTTCAAGCATGCCCTGTACGGTGCCGTCCTCCCCGTTCGGCCCGTGCAACAGCGGAAAAATGATGTCATAGCCGCCCTTTTCGTCCGATACGGTGGTTGAAAGCGCATTAGGGGCCATTTTCTTTCCGTCATGGAATTCAAGCTGTTTCACGGTTTCAACAGGCCCGGTTAAAAGCGGCCCTTTTATCCAGTCCCCTTCCGTTGTAATGAAGATAGGGTAAATATCGTATTTTTCGTGATCCAAGGCCTGTATTACAGCTTTGGCGGTTTGCAGGGATACTTCATGCTCAGCGGATTTTCCGCCGTAAAGCAAACAGATTTTCTTTTTCATTGTCATCCTCCATCATACGAACAGGATATTCCTATTTTAACATTTTACACACCCGGTGTGCGCCAAATTTGCCATTTTGATTTGTTCAGTTTCTTCCCTATTGTATGTCAAAACAGGCATTTGTGTAACACGTGTATAATGAAAAGCGGGGTGGCTTTCCCGCTTTTCTATCCTGAAACATTGCGCCAGCTGCTTTTCATCCATCTGCTGCGCTGGTACAGCGTTCACCGCACATGGGCGTCTAATGGATTAAAATTTTCCATTCCTGCATCCTGCGGTCATAGACCATTTTTCCATCGATTGGCGTGCCGGAGATGACGGCATATTCTTCGTGCATTTCATCCATATCATGAAAATCGCCGATCGTCCAAAACGGGATTTCAATTTGCACCCGGGTCTGCACGGCATATTCCATTGAAATGACCATCCCTTCCTTCATTTTATCCAAAAGAGGCAACAGCACCTCCACCGGGATAGCAGGCAGCGCTTTCCGCTTTTTCCGCCCGAACAGAAACGGCTTCTCTCCTTTGATCCTGTTGATCCGCTCGGCAACTACACAGCCAAGCATCGCATAAAAATCACGGAAAGAACGGAAATAAATTTTGCTGTAGTAGCCGTCATCCTGCGATAAATAGACGAAACGGTTATTTAATTTCCGGTAAAAAGGCCTCCGCAAATGATGTTTCATATGGCTCAGATACAGCAATTCCGCAATTTCATACCCCTCCAGCAGATCGAGCCCTTCCTCATCCTCAAAATCAACCCAGCAAAAATCCCCGTAGCTGTATATGTCTTCTTCCAGCAGCCGCCCGATTGTTTCTTCATCCGCATATTCAAACAGCGTATGTAAATTTACAGTGCCCGCCTCAAATTGATGACGGAGAAGAAGGAGATTCGTCAAATTGGGGAAAGCATGGTAAAATTCATAAAAACAGATGCCGTGCGATAAAACATAGTGATTCACTTCATTCGCGTGAACGTAAATGAGCTCCCTGTTGCCACCATGGTTTTTCAAACTATTACCCCCGATTGTGCAAAGCATGTTATGAACTAAAGCCCGCCAGTTCTCATAATTTTATTTTAACAAAGTTGGCGAAAAAATTGGATTTTTATTTCATTCCTATCTGAAAAAGGGGCATCCTTTATCCTCACTGATGATTATAATGTATTTCCGCTAAATGCAAAACCATATACTACTGTTTACCCCCTCACCAGCATTGCCATTTTTTAACCGGGAAAAGACGCCCTTGTGCTTGCAGTTCCTATTAAAATGATTCAAAATATGGATAGGAATATACAGAAAACGACGGGTACTTTCTTGTTCCCGGGCAAGCCCCGTTTTTTCTCCTGTTTTTCGGGAACAGTATACAGGAAGAGTCTCTTAAGGAGGTGCATGTCTTGCCGAATCAGGGGCCATGTAAAACGATTCATTTTTGCATCTCTTGGCAGGACAAACCATGCTGACGATCAAATTGCTCATTATTGTCTTATTAATCGGGGCCAATGCGTTTTTTGTCGCCTCGGAATTTTCTCTCGTAAGGGTGCGAACATCGAGAATTGACCAGCTCATTGCGGAAGGCAACAAAAAAGCCGCTTCCGCCAAAAAGGTAATTTCCAGCCTGGACAGCTATTTGTCGACAACACAGCTGGGCATCACCGTGATTTCTCTTATTCTCGGGTGGCTGGGCGAGCCGACATTAAGGGTGATTTTTAATCCGCTTTTAATCAAACTCCATGTTCCCGGGACACTCATCCACGTGGTGACCTTTATTCTTTCTTTTCTCATCATCACCTTTTTCAGCGTCGTGGTTGGGGAGCTTGCACCGAAAAATATTGCTATCCAGACAGCAGAAACGATTGTGCTGCTCGTCGCCAAACCGCTGATTTTCATCAACAAAATCATGTATCCCTTTACGTGGACGCTGAACAAGTCGTCACGGTTTGTGACAAAAGCGCTCGGTTTCGACATGCAATTGGACAATGAAATCACCCATTCAGAGGAAGAACTGCGGATTATTCTGTCGGAAAGCTTAAAAAACGGTGAAATTAACCAGTCCGAATATAAATATGTCAACAATATATTTGAATTCGATAACCGGATCGCAAAAGAAATTATGGTCCCCCGAACAGAAGTGGTCACCGTCGACAAGAGCGACCGGATTGCCGATCTCATCCGGCTTGCACAATCGGAAAAATATACGCGTTACCCGGTTACAGACGGGGACAAGGACAATATCATCGGCGTGCTCAACATGAAAGAAGTGCTGACGGATTATGTTTCAAACCCGGATCTCCGGGACGATGCGACGATTGAACCGTATATTAATCCAATTATCCATGTCATTGAAACGGTGCCGATTCAGGGTGTCCTTGCCCGCATGCAAAAAGATAACACTCATATGGCCGTTTTACTGGATGAATATGGCGGGACTGCCGGCATTATTACAGTCGAGGACATTTTAGAGGAAATCGTCGGTGAAATCCGGGACGAGTTTGATACGGATGAAATCCCGCTTATCCAAAAAATCGGGGATGCGCATTATATTTTGGACGCCAAAGTGCTGATTGAAGATGTAAATGATCTCCTTGCGATCGAAATTCCCGATGATGACGTGGACACGATTGGCGGATGGCTGCTGACACAGAAATACGATTTAAAAAAGGGCGATTCCGTGCCATTCCAATCGTATGATTTCAAAGTAAAAGATATGGAAGGTTCGCACGTCCTGTATGTGGAAGTATCAAAAAAACAGGAAGCGGCTTCCTCATAACGGGGGGCTGCCCAACCTGGTTTTCCACTTTTAAACTAATTGAATTTTCCTAATTACATTTTATTTCTAACCGGTACGTTTGACTGTATGGTATTTATGTTTTATAATAGTCATAATATAAGTGTGCTTTTTCAGAGATTGGGGTGATTCCAATGGGGCTTTGTACCGCATCGGGGAATTAGCATCCATTGCCAATGTTTCAAAACGGACCATTGATTACTACACCCGGCTCGGGCTGTTAAAACCAAAACGCACCGGCGCAAATTACCGGATTTATGACGAAGATGCCGTAAGTGACCTGCAATTTATAGAAGAATGCAAAAAAATGCATCTCCCGCTTGAGGCGATCCGGGTCAAACTGGAATGCAGAAGGAACGGCATATCGAATGCACATGCCCTGGTCCAGCAGTTGAACCTCTTTTCCGAACAGTTAAAACAGCTCAATATGGAACTGAAAGATATGACACCGAATCTGGAGAAACTGCCGGAAGAGCAAAAAGAAACATTGCGCAATCAATTATCAGGAGACAGCCGGGCACTCGTCCAGTCCCTTTCCTCCATTTTAAACAAGGAAGTGGTCTGGCGCTGAAACCGGGAATAGGATCATTTAATTTTGCAAATATACAGGAGGTGACTCCTGCCCCGTCTCTATTCGGAGCAGGGAAACTTATTTGGACATATTTAAATTGGTGCTGATTTTTATTTTAATCGCACTTTCCGCTTTTTTTGTAGCTTCAGAGTTTGCAATCGTAAAGATTAGAAGTTCCCGGATTGACCAACTCATCGAAGAAGGAAACAAAAAAGCGATTTCGGTAAAAAACATCATCACAAATCTTGATGAGTATTTATCGACCTGCCAATTGGGCATCACCATCATTTCGCTTCTGATCGGATGGATCGGGGAAGAAACCGTTTCGCATCTTCTCGCTCCCGTACTCGGGCTGTTGCATCTTCCGGGGTCTTTTGGCGCCGTTTTCTCCGTCATCCTTGCCTTTTCTGTCATTACCATTGTGCATGTCGTGGCAGGAGAACTTGCGCCAAAAACAGTTGCGATTCAAAAAGCGGAAACCATTGCGTTTCTTGCAGCAAAGCCGTTAATTTTGTTCCACAGGCTGATGTACCCGTTTATTTGGCTGCTGAACAGTTCTGCCGGCCTGATTACAAAAATGGCCGGGCTGGAACCCGCATCCCGGCATGACGTCGCCCATACGGAAGAGGAATTGCGCTTTATCCTGTCCGAAAGCTATAAAAATGGTGAAATCAATCAATCAGAGTTTAAATATGTAAATAAAATTTTTGAGTTTGATAACCGGATTGCGAAAGAAATTATGGTGCCGAGAACCGAGATTGTCTCCCTTTCCAAAGGGGACTCCCTCCAGACGTTCATGGACCTCGTGCAGGAAGAACGGTTTACCCGCTACCCTGTCATTGACGGAGATAAGGACCATATTATCGGGATCATCAATTTAAAGGAAGTTTTAACCGATGTATTGAAAAAACAGGCTCCCCCTTCGTCACTGGAAGCGTATATACGGCCGATTATCCGCGTGATTGACACGATTCCGATTAATGAGCTGCTCGTCATGATGCAAAAAGAACGCATTCACATGGCTGTATTGCTTGATGAATACGGGGGCACGAGCGGCATAGTGACGGTCGAGGATATTTTGGAAGAAATCGTCGGTGAAATCCGTGATGAATTTGACATGGATGAAGTGCCGCTGATCCGGAAAGTCAAGGACGGCCACTTTATTATCGACGCCAAAGTACTGATCAGCGAAGTGAACGACCTGCTCGGCACACAAATTTCCGATGAAGACATTGATACCCTCGGCGGTTGGATTTTAACCAAAAAATTCGAGGCAAAGCAGGGCGACACGGTTGAAACCGATGAATACACCTTTACGATCAGTGAAATGGAAGATATGCATATCCGCTATATCGAAGTGAAAAAGAAAGCGGCACGGCCGGCCAAACGAACTGCAAAACAGGAACCCACGCCGATGATTCAAAATGAATCCGGACATCCTGAAATGTTAAAAGCTTTTGAGTAATGGAGGGCGCCAGCTGCCCTCTGATGCCAATTCAAAATCCAAAAACGCGGGCGATCGCTTGGTCGCCCGCGTTTTTCCGCTCCGCAAAACAGAAATTAATGCTTTTTGTAAACCGGTTGCAGCTTTCTCCCTTCGAGCACTTCGAACAATTCCAGCCGGGATTTCGTAAAGGAGGTTTTGATTCCCATTTCCGAAAAAGCCGATATCATCTTTATTAAATGATCATGGTTTTTTTTCATACGACCACCTCATCTATCATGGATTTCCGTACTGTTTCCTTATCTGTATATGTATTCCCATCTATATAGGATTTTACACGGCATTTCTTAAATTTTTATGAAAATTTTCTTGCCTTACTCTTAATATAGCAAAAAATTTAAAAAAATATAAGGGTTTTCATCAAAATTGTTTGATTTCCTTCCTCAAGTCTGCGAGAAGAACAAATAGACCGGTTGCGGCTGCCCTCTTTTCCGCACTGGACATCAACAGAAATGTGTATTATGCTAAATAGTTGAATTATCACTTGCCACAAACCGAAGCAGCCTGTCTGCTTTTCGTTTTACATATTTTTCCAAGGAAGTGTGTCGCCCTATGGCCGCCTTACTGAACGATTATGCCACAAAACTTCAGAACCGGTTGCAGCCGGAGCGCGAATCCCACCAGAAACTGGTGCAAAAAGGGCTGCTGTTGTACCGCCAGCATCTCGTCCATGCCAAACGGGTTTCGGGGCGGTTTTTGCGCGGGAAAGTCCAGGATGTGACACCGGTGGATTGCGAACTGGACCTGCTTGACCCGTTGAATTTTGACTGTGCCTGCCCCCATGACGGTTTTTGCCGCCACCTGATGGCTTTGTTTTTCTCTGCCTACAGTGAAGCAAACAGTGTATTCGACTGGGTCCGCGAGTGGAAGCGCCGCAGTACGGACGGGGACATCCTGCAATCCGTGAAGCGGGCAAGCGATTTGCTGGAGAAAAAAAAGCCGGAAACAACCGGGCAAACCATCAGCATGTGGCTGGATGATTTCCATATCGCGTTTGAAGAGATCAATGTGAAGGATGAATTTCTTCTCGATCTCTCGGCAAGGGAAGTTTACCGCCGGCTCACCCTTTTTTTGCCGGTCGAACGGGAATGGGAACCGCTTTACAGACTGGCCGCTGCCTATGAATTGTTTAAATACCTTCACACGGTTTGTTTGAAAAATGGCTTTTTTTCGTCCGCGGCTCTCATGCAGTTTTTGGCCGGCGAAGCGGAAGAGGCGGCAAACCGGCTGTCGTCCGCAGCGCTCCCGTTTGCTTTTGATCCGTTTATTGCTTATTTTCGCGAGAACACCCGCGAGCTGGCGGACAGTGCATCCATCTATGAACTGGAAACCGTTGATTTTTACCGGATGCTCTGGTCGCGCCTGCTCAAGAAAGAAAATTGGCGGAAAGAGGAAGAGGCGCGTTTAAGAAAGGAAATTTTAAACAGCATTGACGCCGGTGAAAACCTCTCCACTCTGAAGGTGCTCTGCTTTATACATCTCGCCTTTTTGCTCGGGAATGACGACACCGCGCTGTTTTTTCTCGGGCAGCTGGCTGCAAGCGGCGCCCATACAGCCGTATATATGCCGTACTGGTTTTTGGAACTGAAAGCAGATGAGAGGCTGTCCCGCTATATTTCCGCCGCCGTGCCGATGATCCCGCGCCTTTTGGAATCTTGCACGGACGACTTCGAAAGGGCTGCCTATATGCGCATGTTTTTCCGTTCCATCAATGAACAGGCACTCTCCGCCCAGCAGCTGAAATTGCTGGAAAAACTGTACCGCGCCTTTTTGCCTGTCAGCGCACCGAAATACGGGGACGTTTTGTTTTCATCCGCAAGATACAAGGAGTGGGCGGAACTCCAGACACTTACCGGCCATACACCCGGAGATATTGAAAAAGAAAAACTCGAACAGGTTGCAAAACAAGCGCCTGAAGCCCTTCTCCCTCTTTACCACCGGGCGGTCGTCATCTGTATCGGGGAAAAAAACCGGAAGTCCTATCAAAAAGCCGTCCGCTATTTGAAAAAATTAAAAGCCATTTACCGGAAACGCCATGAAGAGGAACGGTGGTACGCATTCTTTGATGAAATCAAGGAGCGGACAAAACGGATGCGCGCTTTTCAGGAAGAATGCAGGAGGGGAAATTTGACCGATGCAGATGGAATATGATGTAAAAATCAATATACAGCCGGTTCCGGACGGGCGCTATTTCTTATTTGCCGAAGACCGGGCCGGAAACGGGGCCGATCCTTCCTACTGGGCGCCGTCTTTGTTTATGTGGCATGAAGAAAGTTTTTACGGCGCCTTTATGCCGTACACGCGTTTCGGAAGCCGCCGCGGGATTTTGGCTGACAGCTTTACGCTTTTGTCCCTGCTCGGAAAAGAAGGGTTCAGTTCGATGTTGCGCTGGGATTGGGATGAACGCGGGCAAATTTATTTGGCTGCGGCTCCCGTGCTGCTTGATGCCGTTTTAAGCGGCGGCTGGCTTGCTGAGGCGGCTGCACTTCCGGAAGAAGAAGCATGGGAGATAGAGCTGCCTGATGCCGTCATCGATGAGTTCAGCCCGTCGTTTTGGGGTCGGATGCTGGATGAAAAACCTTTGTCCCGCGTCCTCTCCGAATGGTACGGAGAAGCTGCCCGTTCTTTTATCACCAGCCGGCCCAAATTGAAGCGGCAATTCATGGAGCTGAAAAAATTAGGCTTTACCTCCCGGGAACTCTCCTCGTATTTTGACAAGCGGCGTTTTCAACTATGGGCGGGCGAAGCGTCCCTCCCCTTTACGATTGGGATCCGCCTTTTTGAACCGGACGCTGACGGCGGGCGCTGGAAGCTTGAAACCGTGCTGCGCGGCCGTGATAAACCGGAACGGATGCTGGTCTACCCCCGGCAAAAGCTGTATAAAAAATGGCAGCCGTTTGAAGAAGAGGTCCGGCTCGAACAGGCAAGATGGGGAAAACTGTTCCCCTGGCTTCAAGATGAAAACGGGCAGCTGCGCAATGAACTTGAAGAAAACCGCGCATGGGAGTTCTTCGTTCATGCCAGCGAAAAGCTTCTCCCGCTCGGTGTGGAAATTATGCTGCCGTCCTGGTGGTCATCTGTTAAAAACGCCAATATGCGGCTGAAAGCAAAACTGAAAAAAAACACAAGCTACCGGTCCTTTTTCAATCTCAATACAGTGCTCGAATTTGACTGGCGGATTTCCTTAAACGGGATGGAAATGAGCGAAGAAGAATTTCAAAACCTCGTAAACGGAGGGCGCCGCTTTGTGAAAGCGGGAGAAGAGTGGATCACGCTTGATCCGAAGATGATCCGGTCGCTGCAGGCGCTCATGGAAAAGGCCAAAAAAGAGGGCCTCCATCTTCAGGATCTGCTCGCGCAAACTTCCGGATCCGAAGAGGAAACGGACGAAGAAGAAACAGAGGATATGCAGGCGCTCGCCCGGATTCAAATTGAACTGAATCAGTCATTAAAAAAATTCATCCGGAAACTTTCCAATCTGGACGAAATTCCATCCGTCCCGATCCCGCCCGGATTTCAGGGCGATTTGCGGCCGTATCAGCAGCTTGGCTTAAACTGGCTCTCCTTTTTGCGTGATTGCGGGTTTGGCGCCGTACTGGCAGACGATATGGGGCTTGGGAAAACCGTGCAGCTGATCGCTTACCTCCTCCATGTGAAACATGCAAAACAGCCGGCAAATCCGGCGCTCATCATTTGCCCGACATCTGTCCTCGGCAACTGGCAGCGGGAGATTGAAAAATTTGGAAATGGCTTAAATGCCGCCCTCCATTACGGGCCGAACCGGAAAAAAGAAAACCTGGGGGACTGCTATCAGCATGCCGATGTTGTGCTGACGAGCTACGGGATTGCCCACCTTGATTTCGAGGCATTGTCAGCTGTGGAATGGAGCACGATTGCCCTTGATGAAGCGCAAAACATTAAAAATGCAGAGACGAAACAGTCGCGGGCGATCCGGAAACTAAAGGGCAGGCACTATATTGCTTTGACCGGCACCCCGATGGAAAACCGGCTCTCAGAACTGTGGGCGATCTTTGATTTTACCAATAAAGGCTATTTGGGCACGTTCAGGCAGTTCCAAAAACGGTTCATCGCCCCGATCGAAAAGGATGGATCGAAAGAAAAAATCCGCGAGCTTAAGCGCCTCATCCGACCGTTTTTGCTGCGCCGGACGAAAAAAGATCCGGATGTGGAACTGAATCTGCCCGAAAAGCTGGAGCAAAAAGAATTTTGCCCGCTGACGGCAGAGCAGGCGGCATTGTACGAAGAAACGGTGCAAAATGCTTTTAAGGGGATCGACCAGCTGAGCGGGCTTGGCAGAAGAGCGCTGATTTTGCAGATGCTGAACCGGCTGAAGCAGCTGTGCAACCATCCTGCCCTGTTTCTGAAAGAAGAAAAACCGGCGCACCTTTTGGAACGGTCATTTAAATTGGAAAAACTGGCCACGCTGACAGAAGCCATTTTGAATACGGGAGAATCATGCCTGATTTTCACCCAGTATATCGGGATGGGCCAGATGATTCGGCAAATGATGAAGGAGCTGTTCGGTCTTGACGTTCCGTTTTTAAACGGAAGCATGCCGAAAGCAAAACGCGACCAGTTGATCCGTGATTTTCAAAACAAGGCGTTCCCTGTTTTTCTCCTGAGCTTAAAAGCCGGGGGAACGGGCTTGAACTTAACAGCGGCCAATCATGTCATTCATTATGACCGCTGGTGGAACCCGGCTGTTGAAAACCAGGCAACAGACAGGGCGCATCGCATCGGACAGCAGCGGTTTGTCCATGTCCATAAATTGATTGCGACCGGCACACTTGAAGAAAAGATTGACGCCATGCTTGAAAAAAAACAGGCACTGAACGACGAAATTATCCAAAGTGACAACTGGGTAACTGAGCTGTCCGATGACGAATTGAAACATTTGGTTTTGCTGCAAAGTTAAATAGAAGGGGGGCACCCGCTCTGAGGTTCCCCCCTCTCCTACATTTTTTGAATATTTATTATTATCAATAAAAATGGAGGGTACGTAAACATGAAAAAACCTTGGGCTATCACAGGCATCATTGCTGCAGTTGTCGTAATCGGCATTATAGTCGGTATGGTTGTCCATGAAAAGGAAAAGCCAAGCTACCCGAAATGGGTGGGCCACAGCAAGAGCGGCAAATGGACGGCTGTATTATCGTATAACGGTGAGAAATCTGATGATGTTAATTATTCTGGAGATTTCATTTGGAATGGCTCCAAAAAAGAGAAAAATAAGGTTTCTGTTTTAAAAACACAATATTGGATCGGTGGTGAAATGGAAGCCGGGGACAAAACAGCAAACAAAGAGAAGGTATCTCCAGACACAGGATTTGTAGAATATACAGACGCGCCAAAAAAAGGAGAACATCCAGAAGCCGTCATTTATTGGGAAGAAGATAACAAAGTCCATAAGGAAGTCATCGAATTAAAAAAGCAAAAATAAAGGCGCGAAAGGGCCGCTCTGTTTTATGACGCAGAGCGGCCTTTTCCGTTTAATCTTTCTTTAAATGCCTCAATTAATTCCTCGCCTTCGTACCCTTCGCGGACCAGCTCCTCCAACAGCTTTTCCGCATACGCGATCCGCCTCGAGCGTATTTTCCCTTCGAGCAGGACGCTGATCGTTCCGTCAAATTCTTTTATTCCCCTGACCCGGGTCGAAAGCGGTGCCGGATCATTGTTCTCATACGTGATCACCACTTCAGTATCCAGCTCCGTCTGCTGCTTTTCTTTTTCCGCAAAAAACGGCAGATGCTTGCTCTCCGTGTATGCTTCAATCAGCCAGGTGCCCCGCCCATCTTCCTTGTTCAGAATCAGCCCGTCAATCAACGGAATCGGCACGCGTTCGCCGTCATTCAAAATGGTAAGCGACAGGATCTTAAACGTTTTCATCCCTTTCCTCCCTATTCGTTTGTAAAAATTATAACATACATCCAACAGACGATCACCGGCAACAGCCCATTTTCTCACCTGCATCAAAAAGGCGGAAGTCTGGACAATGCAAGTCCAAGCCGGGAACCAGCTGTTATGTTTCCGCGGTAAAAGTTCCCATTTTCGCCCGGTTGATGCCAAAGAAAAAATTTTAAATAATGCCATAACCTCTTTTTACTGCCGAAATATGTAAAAACCAGGCGTGCAAAAATACATTTTTGCACGAAACGAAGGGGCTATTTTTGAAAAATGGCGATTTTACAAGAAAAATGAAAGCCGGTAAGATAAATGCAGGAAGGGGGTGGATCAGTTGATTAACCAGGTCACATTAGTCGGAAGGCTCACAAAAGATCCGGATCTTCACTACACAGCAGACGGAAAACCGGTGCTAAATATTACGCTTGCCTTAAACCGCCATTACCGGAATCAATTTGGCGAAACGTTAACCGATTTTGTCCAATGTACCCTTTGGAATAAAATCGCGGAGAATACAAGCAAATATTGCGCAAAAGGTTCCATGCTCGGCATTACCGGCCGGATTCAGACCCGCCACTATGATAATAAGGACGGAAAAAGGGTCTACGTCACCGAAGTCATTGCCGACACAGTCCAATTTTTAAGCAAACGGCCGGAAAACAAACCGCTGCAGGAAACCGGCCAGGGAGGGTAGCATGCAATGGAAGATGCTGCAAAACGGTTGGATGCACTTGAGCGGGTATTAGCGGATATGATCGTCAAACAGGGCATGCTGAACCGGCAGCTTGCACTTTTGATGCAGGAAGTAAAACGGATAGAGGAAGAGAGCCGCAAAATGCCCGCACTCGTGCCACATCTGAAGTAAACGTATGAGTTTTCCTTTTCCAACTTTCTTTTCCATTTTACCAGTTCCTAACGTTTCTCCTATTTTGCCCCATCAGAGAGAATGTGTTTGTTATCAATATCGATCCTCTTCTATCCCCTTTTCTTTTTGGTCAGCTGGACATCCGGCTGATTTTTTTTACGGAAAAAAGCGGCAAGATCTGTTCCGCTGCTATTTTTCGAGTGCAAACATGATCTCCGCTTCACAGGCAAGCTCCCCGCCGACTGTAGCAACCGCTTTGCCTTTTCCGACCGGCCCTTTCAAGCGGATGATTTCCACTTCGAGGCGAAGCTGGTCTCCCGGTTTTACCTGGCGTTTAAACCGGCACTTGTCAATACCTGCAAAAAGCGCAAGTTTCCCGCGGTTTTCTTCCTTTTTCAACATGGCGACCGCGCCCACCTGTGCGAGCGCCTCCACAATCAATACACCCGGCATGACCGGATATTGCGGAAAGTGGCCTGCAAAAAAAGGTTCGTTTCCGGATACGTTTTTGATTCCAACCGCACGTTTTCCTTCTTCCACCTCAAGAATGCGATCAATCAATAAAAAAGGATAACGGTGCGGGAGAATGTCTTTAATTTGCTGTAAATCCAACATTGGCAAAAAATCCTCCGTTTTCAGTTTCAGTCCGGGAGAAATAAGGCGGCGGGCAGGATCCGAAACGGCCGCGTCCCCGGATACTGCCTTAAAGTACGTAAGGCAGCTGGTTTTCGTAAAAAGCGAATCATCAGGAACGGATGTTGTTTACAAGGCCCATCATCTGGTCGGACAATGTAATCGTCCTTGACTGGAACTGATACAACCGTTCTGTTTTCGTTAGCTCCGTTATTTCAGCAGAAAGGTCGACATTCGATTTTTCAAGCGCGCCCTGCTGCATAGAAATTTGGCTGCGGTTTGCCCCCTTTAAATCGGTGTATACATTTGCCGCATTGGCGTTTTGCGGCAGCCTCAGCAAGTTGTTCCCGGCCTGTTCCAGCACTTGCGGGTTGCGTATTTGGACAACGCCGAGGTTAAAGCTTTCCCGCGTGCCGTCACTGTATACCACCTGCAAGATCCCGTTTGGCCTGATCGCGTAATCTGCTACTCTGCCCTGGAATGTAATCATCCTGTTATTCTCATCCAGGACAGGATTCCCGTTCGCATCAGTGAGCACACTTCTATTGTTTCCGAGCGGGGACACTTCCAATGCGCCGTTGCGTGTAAATGCCACTTCATCACTGCCATTTGCCCGGGCAAGCACTTTTAAATACTGGTTTTCTTTTGTAAAGGCCATATCAAGGGCGCGTCCGGTATTTTCAAGCGCCCCCTGCGATGGGGAAAGCACCGCTTGTGCCAGTTTTGCCCCCGTGCCGGTCCGGATGCCGTACGGCGTTTTTCTGCCTGTTTCTTTGGATGGATCCGGCTGGTTGTTGATTTGCTGGGCGAGCAGATCGGTAAAGCTCGCCTGTTTGCTTTTATAGCCGTTTGTATCCACATTAGCAACATTATGGCTGATGGTATCGATTTTGTCCTGCAACTGCCTGAGCGTATTGGTTGCTGTCAACATGGATTGATTCATGGCGCTGTCTCACCCCACCATTCTCCGTTATACTTTTCCTACGTCATTTACGGCTTTGCCGAGGCTTGCGTCATAAGCCTGCAGCACTTTTTGATTGGCTTCAAAAGAGCGGTAAGCACTCATCATATCTGTCATTGTTTTTGTCTCATCGACATTGGAAGATTCCAGGCAGCCCTGCTTGATTTGAAAGCCGTTTTGGCCTGCAGCTGGCAGCGCCCCGTTATTCGCGAGCGTATATAAACCGTCGCCTGTTTTCTCAAGCTGTGCCGGATTTTGGGCGTAGGCAAGGCCGATCGTGCCCGCATACCGCCCGTTTTCCGTTACCACGCCAGCCGCATCGACGGAAAAATCGGTTCCCCCCGTCTGAATGCGGCCCCCGTTTTCATCCAGCACGTAATGGCCGGAAGCGGTCGTTAAATAGCCTTCCGGGTTCACTGTGAAATTCCCGTTCCGCGTATAGGCTTCATGCCCGTTGCCGTCATCGATGCGGAAGAACAGGCTTCCTTGCGGTGAAGCCTGATCTAATATGGCCAAATCGGTCCGGTTGCCTGTTTCTTTAAGGTCACCCTGTTTAAAAAGCGGCAGTGTTTCCTGCATATAAACACCGGTCGCAAGTGACCCGACCGATTTCACTACTTCGCCTGTTGTCCCGTTTTTATCCATATAACTGAGCAGCATTTTCGGGAAAGAGCGGATCGATGACTGGTCCGTTTTATACCCCGGCGTGTCTGCGTTGGATAAATTATTGGCGAGCAAATCCGTTTTCCGCTGCTGGGCGATCATCCCGGAAGCCGCTGTATATAAACCCCGTAACATTGCCATTCACCTCGCTGGAGCATTCATCAAACGTTTGATTAAACGAGTTTTCTTCTTGAAATTTTATCGATATTTTCAAGCATGACGCCTGTTCCGATCGCTACGGAACTCATCGGATTTTCGGCAACAAGGACCGGCACTTTAATTTCTTCGGCAAGCAATTGGTCAATACCGTGCAAAAGGGCCCCACCGCCTGTTAAAATGACACCGCGGTCAATAATGTCGGCTGACAGTTCAGGAGGCGTTTTCTCTAAAACGTTTTTCGTGGCGTGGACAATGATGGACACGGATTCACGCAGCGCTTTTTCAATTTCAGCGGATTTGATCGTAATCGTCCGCGGCAAGCCGGAAACCATATCTCTGCCCCGGATGTCCATTTCTTCATTGCGGGCGCCCGGAAATACCGTGCCGATATTCATCTTGATATTCTCTGCCGTCCGTTCGCCGATCAGCAGTTTGTACTCCCGTTTAATATACTGCAGAATTTCATTGTCAAATTTGTCACCGGCCATTTTGATGGACGAGCTTGTCACAATGTCCCCCATCGACAGTACCGCAATATCCGTCGTGCCGCCGCCGATATCGACCACCATATTCCCGCTCGGCTGGAAAATATCCATGCCTGCACCGATGGCCGCCACTTTCGGTTCTTCTTCCAGGTAAACATTTTTCCCGCCGCTTTTTTCTGCTGCCTCGCGGATCGCTTTTTGCTCCACGCTCGTAATATTTGTCGGGCAGCAAATCAAAATGCGCGGTTTCGATAAGAATCCCTTTACATTCAACTTGTTAATAAAATACCGCAGCATCGTTTCCGTTACGTCAAAATCGGCAATGACGCCGTCTTTCAGCGGGCGGATGGCGACAATATTGCCCGGCGTCCTGCCAACCATGCGGCGCGCTTCCTCCCCGACCGCGAGCACTTTATTGGCCGTTTTCTCAATGGCTACAACAGACGGCTCATTCAGCACAATTCCCTGGCCTTTTACGTGGATCAGTACATTCGCGGTACCCAAATCAATTCCTATATCCTTTGCAAACATGTATGTGCTCCTTCCTCATTTTTTCAAACTTTTTTAGGACGATTTATCTATTCGAAGTCTATCATTGTCTGTTATCCCTGATTATTTATTTTAGCATATTTTTGCCGGGTTTCGGGACCATTTGTCAAATTTTATTTTCGGGTATTTTTCAAGCGAGGCAAACGGAGGGGATTTTACGGGGGGCCGGTTTGCAAAAAAGCAGCTTTCGCGCGGGGTGTCCGTTTCAATTCTGCGAAAGCCGTTTGCCGGATGGAAGCAGCTGCGCATCCTGTGGCCGGAACCGCTCCCAAAACGGGCCCGGACCGTAAAAAGAAGCAACCGCGCAATTCGATTGCTTCTTTCAGGAATCATGGAGCCCTCATGAGCCGGAAAGCGCTGCTGCGGTTTTTCTGTTACTCTGTGACCGGATACTCTTCTTTTTTATATTTTTGCTTTGTTGCTTCCCCTCCGCGCAAATGACGGACAGATTTATGGTAATCGAGGATATTCTTTACCTCATTTGCCAGTTCCGGATTGATTTCCGGCAGCCTTTCCGTCAAATCTTTATGGACAGTACTTTTGGATACGCCAAACTCTTTCGCAATTACGCGAACTGTTTTCCTCGTCTCCACGATATACTTCCCAATCTTGATAGTCCTCTCTTTGATGTAATCGTGCACACTACTCGCCCTCCCCCAAAATTGGATGTGAGGCGTGTGAAATGAGACTCGCCGGATTCAATTTTGTACTAGATCCCGCAGGCTGTTCATGCTTGCGGCAGAAAGTGAAGCCTTTCTGATGGTGCAGAATATAATCAAGTCTGTAGCGAAGATGCTCCCGTCATTAACGATTCCTCACCTCAAACACTCCCGCTTTTTTGTCAAGTTTGTAACAGTTTATTAGCTTGTGTACCATTTTATGCAAGAAACTGCTTTTTTTACGGGAAGCGGGCGGAAAACAAAAAAAGGACAGAGGTTTTCTGTCCTGTATACACGCGGGCTGTATTAATGGCTGTTCTGGCTGGTTGATGTTTTTTCCGAAGACCGGCTTTGCTTGGACTGGCTGCTTTCGGATGAAACTTCCGGCGTTTTGACGTCGCTGGCCGTTTTATTGAAGTAGCCTTCCGGATTGACCGCCACATCGTCTTTGCGGATTTCAAAATGAAGATGCGTCCCGGCGGCTTTGTTCAGCTCGCTCCGGCCGGCTTTTGCGATCGTTTGTCCTTGCTTGACCATATCGCCTTCTTTCACCGCAATGTCTTTCACCGATTGGTATTCGGTCGTCACGCCTTTGTCATGTTCGACTTCAATGACATTGCCCAAAACGGCATCTTCCTGCACTTTTGTGACGGTACCGCCCATTGCAGCAACAACGTCAAATGTTTTGCCATTTTTCATCGTGATGTCAATTCCCTGGTTCGGCTGATATGTGTTGCCGTATACAACGAGTGCGGCTTCCTGGTCCTTGACGGAAGCATTCGCGTCGTAAAACTTCTTCTCAATCGTGGCCAGTTCAGGTTTTTGTACCGGCATTCTGAAGTTTTCTACCGCTTTGTTTACTTCGATTGCGTCATTGCCGGATCCTTTCTGGCTGATGGATGCATCGTTTTTAAATTTTTCTTTTGCCGAATGGGTTCCAAGCGACTGATACCAAATAATCCCTGTAATCAACAGCACCGCACTTACTAAATAGATTGCCGGATAGACCCAGCGTTTTTTGAAGAAATTTTTTATGTTCTTTGGTTGAGAAGGCCGTTTCTTTTCTTCCTCTCTCATTTATCATCACCTCAGCAACCATTCTGAACATTTCTTCATTTGTTTATACATAAAGTTTAAAAAATTTTTGTCCGGGAGGGATTATTTTTTTGCCAGGGCGCCGGCTCCGGCAATTTGGCTGAATGGTTTCACCGTGACGCCTTGATAATAATACGCCACAATCGCTTTATAATCTTTCCCTTCCTGTGCCATGCCGTTTGCCCCGTACTGGCTCATGCCGACGCCGTGCCCGTATCCTTTCGTTATAATTTCAATTTCTTTTCCTTTTCTTTCCCATGTAAAATCTGAAGAAGGCAGCCCCAGCTTCTCCCTCACCTGCCTGCCGGTGAAAACTTTGCCGGCAATTTTGATTTTCGCCACTCTTTTTCCTTCTGTCCTGGATAAGACAGTTCCCGTATCATTCGCTTGAATCCGGATCCCCAGTTTTTGTTCGAACGCCGTGGTGGGGATGGATGTGACTTTCTTGAATTTAGGCGAGTTTTGATCCCACGGGCTTTTCACGCTTTTTAAATAGGGTACGGCACTGGACCAGTAATCGCCGGCATTTTCTGTGTAGCCGTTGCTGGTGGAAAAAAACGCTGCATCGATCGGCTTGTTATGGTAAGTGATGATTTCGCCTTCTGTTGCAGCAACCGCTTTGTCGATTTTCTCCATTTTTTCCTGATACGCTTTCCCCCAAACGTTTTTCAGTTCATCCCGGCTCAAATATACCTGGTCGTTGACCGTATCTGTCACATTGGCATTATCCGGCAAATCCCTGTTTCCGCCATTTAACATCCGGTTGACAATGAAAGTGCGGGCAGTCAGTGCCTGGGCTTTTAATGCCTCGAGTTTAAACGTTGCAGGCATTTCAGCTGCGACCACGCCTGCAACATAGTCTTCCATTGGCACGCGGTCAACCTTTTTCTCCATGCTTCTGTATACGGATACCTGGACGGATGCCGCTTTTTTCTCCTCCTTTGGCGGTTTTTTTTCATGCAATTTTCCGCTCACCTTGTCGTTGTGGAACGGAAGGACGACAAGGGCCGGAATGAGAAAGGAAAAGGCGAGGACGAGGATCGCTGCGATTACAACGGGTTTGATTGGTTTCATGCTGACGCCTCCATATGGTCGAAGTGGTGGAAAGCCTATACTCCAATTTATGGGACGGGACAAGCATTTATGATTAAAAATGCACGCTCAAGGGTGTGCGGGGCAAGCATGGGGCAGCACCGAAAAAAAGCCGACGAACCTTCCCGGCGCGCTCTGGCGACAACCGGATAAGTTCCGGAGGCGCATCGCTTGAGGCGGGAGGAAACGCATTGGACGGCGTTTCAACATAAACTGTTTCAACAACTGCATGAAAAATCAAGGCCTGTACGTTTGAAACCGGCCTGCTTTGTCCATAATGGGAACAGCAGAAGAAAAATGGCGAAAAAAAAACCCTGCACATGGGGGAATATGTACAGAGGTTTTTATACAAACTAAAGATTGGCGTCAGCAAGCAATTGATCTTGTTTTGCCGGCGCAACTTCCGCTTCGTCGTCGACCCTTTCAATGTCGGCCCCAAGTGCAGCCAGTTTTAAATGAAAGTTCAAATAGCCGCGGTCCAGATGTTTTAATTCGGTCACCCGGGTAATGCCTTTTGCCGCCAGCCCGGCAATAATTAAAGCGGCGGCTGCCCGCAGGTCTGTTGCGGCAACTTCAGCCCCCTGCAAATTGCACGGCCCGTTCACAATAACCGAACGCCCTTCTATTTTTAAATCCGCATTCATGCGCCGGAATTCTTCCACATGCATGAATCGGTTTTCAAATACCGTTTCCGTAATCACGCTCGTGCCTTCAGCACACAAAAGGAGCGCCATCATTTGTGACTGCATATCGGTCGGGAATCCAGGATAAGGCATTGTCTTTATGTCTACTGCCTTTAATGTTTCCGGGCCGATAACCCGGACACCGTTCTCTTCTTCAATGATGGTGACACCCATTTCCTCCAGCTTTGCAATTAAGGAAGAAGTATGCTCAGGTACCGCACCTTTTACCAACACATTTCCCTTTGTAATCGCAGCGGCAACCATAAATGTCCCTGCTTCAATTCTGTCCGGTATGATGGTATGATCAGCAGCATGCAGCTTCTCCACACCTTCGATCTTAATGGTTCCCGTGCCGGCACCTTTTACATTTGCGCCCATTTCATTCAGGAAATTGGCAAGATCCACAATTTCAGGTTCTTTTGCACAGTTTTCAATGACCGTTTGTCCGTCAGCCAGCGATGCGGCCATCATGATATTCTGGGTTGCGCCGACGCTTGGAAAATCCATATATATTTTCGCGCCATGCAAGCGGCCGGATACAGACGCTTCAATAAAGCCGTTTCCCACATCTACTTTGGCGCCCATTGCTTCAAATCCTTTTAAGTGCAAGTCAATAGGGCGGGATCCAATGGCACAGCCTCCCGGTAATGCGACCCTTGCTTTCCCGGTTCTCGCCAGTAATGGCCCCAGCACTAAAAAAGATGCCCTCATTTTGCGTACATATTCAAAAGGCGTTTCAATTGATAACTCCCTTGATGCATCTACAGTGATTTCATTATCCAGAAACGTAACTTCAGCATTCAAGTGGCGCAGCACTTCACTGATTGTAAATACATCGGAGAGTTGTGGTACATCACGTATGATGCTTTTTCCTTCACTTGCCAATAACGATGCAGCGATCACAGGCAATACGGCATTCTTTGCACCTTCCACTTGAACGGTGCCCTGAAGCCTGTTTCCGCCGCGGACGATGATCTTTTCCAAGAGTATTCCCCTCCGCGTCCATATTCTCTATATTAATATTCAATCGTAATGATGGGTGTGCCAATTACGACCGTTGTCTTACCGCCCAAACCGCTGTCTCGCAAACCGATTTGCACATTCATTTTCCGGTTTTTGGCATGGATATTTTCAGAAAACTTAGGCGAGTATCCGGAAACCGCATAAAAGTTCTTTTCTTCCATTGTTTCAATTTCTTGCGCATCAAGACGTTTCAGCAATTGTTCTTTTTTTCCACGTAACAAAACATGGTCCATTTTATCACTGAATTCGCCTTTGATACAAGAGAAAACCATGGGCTTTTTCGTAAAAAGCGCTCGAGTGCGGGCAGATACCAATTGATTGACTTTGCGCATTTGCGCGCGGTCCCATCCTTTGCCATTCACTTCATAAATGATATACGAACCGTTTTCAGCATTTGATAGGGTCGACATCAATTTTACGGTTTCGACATAATGGCTTTTTTCCAACTTGCCCGTGAGCACCTTCACATGCCTGTCCTTTTTTACCGACCAGTGCATTTCAGGGAATGTATCCTGCAATGTCTGCACTTTTTCGGCCCATTCCGGTTCGGACGGCGCCCGCAGGGGTTCTCTTGTATATAAAGACCATTCAGTGACTTTGCCGTTCAATTTTGCAATGGACGCCTGAAATAACTGCAATTGATCCGTAAAATTGGCCGCATCTGTCTTATTCCCCATGAAAATCAGTGTCAAACCAACAATTGCCAAAACCGGATATACAAATCGGAATTTCATCTTTGCGCTCCCCTCTCCCTTATTAAAAGTGTTAACAAGAGAGACGGCAGACATACCAGGTAAAAGTCGTCAAGTTTTGACACCCTATACACTAGTATAATGAATTTTGTCAAAAAAGCATACCTAAATTGTATGCAACGGATCATTTTTTGGAAACAGGAAAAACGAACCATTTTTCAGCCTCAAAAGAACCGATCAATTGGAATTTTGAAACAATGCTTAGCGGTACCCGTCATTGGAACAGGAAATGCAGGCGCTGCGCCCATAGCAAATAGTCAAGGAAAAAATTGCTGACGCTGTATCCGATTGCGACAGAAAGGAAAATATACAAAAGCCTTGCCTGGACAATGCGGTTTTTCTTTATGATCTTGTCAATATGGACGGCTTGAAGGATCCAAAACGTCATGCCAATAAAAAACAAATTCACAAGGATGCTGAGCACTGCCTGCGTTCCGAATTCAGCTGTCATCTGTCCTCATTCCCTTCCTGTTTTTGCCCGTTCAGGCGCCTTGCCCGGCAAACCGGCTGCTTAAAGAAAAACACCTTCCGAAGAAGCAGAAGGTGCCTTTTTGATCATAAAATGACAGTAAGGAAAAGCGGTTATCTGGAAAAGTGGCGATAGACTTCAATCCGGTTCATCGCGCGTTTTAAAGCAAGCTCCGCCCGTCTAAAATCGATATCATCCTGATGGGACTGGTGCAATCTTTTTTCTGCACGCTGCTTTGCTTCTTCCGCCCGCCGGATGTCAATTTGTTCGGGTGTTTCGGCAGCCTGTGCCAGAATGGTCACCTGGTTGGAGCGTGTTTCCAAAATGCCGCCGCTCACTGCAACTACTTTTTCCTGGTCGCCGTTTTTAAATCGGACAACTCCGATATCAAGCGGCGCAACAAGCGGAACATGCCCGTACAGGATACCGATCTCGCCGCTTTTGGCTTTTGCAATTACCATTTCCACTTCCGCATTGTATACCGGGCCGTCCGGAGTGACAACACTGGCTTCAAATGTCCTCATTTTACTTCCTCCCGGTCCCGCATTATGCTTTTACGCCCATGGCTTCCGCTTTTTTCACAGCATCCTCGATCGTGCCTACGAGGCGGAAAGCATCTTCAGGAAGATGGTCGTATTTCCCTTCAAGAATTTCTTTAAAGCCGCGGACAGTTTCCTTAACCGGCACATAAGATCCCGGCTGGCCGGTAAATTGTTCCGCAACGTGGAAGTTTTGCGACAGGAAGAACTGGATGCGGCGTGCGCGCGCAACAACCAGTTTGTCATCTTCGCTCAGTTCATCCATCCCGAGGATCGCGATAATGTCCTGGAGCTCGCGATAACGTTGCAATGTTTGCTGTACCTGGCGGGCAACGTTGTAATGCTCTTCCCCGACAATTTCAGGGGACAATGCCCTGGATGTCGAAGCGAGCGGATCTACAGCAGGATAAATCCCCATTTCCGACAAACGGCGTTCAAGGTTGGTCGTCGCATCGAGGTGGGCGAATGTTGTGGCCGGAGCCGGGTCAGTGTAGTCGTCAGCCGGCACATAGATCGCCTGGATCGATGTGATTGAACCTTTATTTGTAGATGTAATCCGTTCCTGCAGCTGGCCCATTTCGGTTGCAAGGGTCGGCTGGTAACCTACGGCTGACGGCATACGGCCGAGCAACGCAGACACTTCAGAACCTGCCTGTGTGAAACGGAAAATATTGTCGATAAAGAGCAATACGTCCTGGCCTTGTTCGTCACGGAAATATTCAGCCATCGTCAGGCCTGTTAAAGCCACACGCATACGTGCGCCAGGCGGTTCGTTCATTTGCCCGAACACCATTGCTGTTTTGGCAATAACGCCGGAATCTTTCATTTCGTAGTAGAGGTCGTTCCCTTCACGCGTCCGTTCCCCTACGCCGGCGAATACAGAAATACCACCGTGTTCCTGTGCAACGTTGTTAATCAGTTCCTGGATTAACACGGTTTTGCCAACGCCGGCACCGCCGAACAAACCGATCTTCCCGCCTTTGATGTAAGGCGCCAAAAGGTCAACGACTTTAATGCCGGTTTCAAGAATTTCAACCTGCGTGGATAACTGCTCGAAAGAAGGCGCCGGTTTTTGGATCGGGTCGCGGCGCACATTGCCTTTCAGTTCGCCGTCAAGGTCAATGACTTCCCCGAGCACATTAAATACACGGCCAAGGGTTGCTTCCCCTACCGGTACAGAAATTGGCGTGCCTGTGTCCACTACTTCCATGCCGCGACGGATACCGTCTGTGGAAGCCATCGCAATTGTGCGGACGGCATCATCGCCTAGGTGTAATGCAACTTCCAGTGTAACATTGATATCCACTTCATTGGCATTTTTTGCTTTATAATTGATTTTTAATGCGTTATAAATATCAGGGAGCTGACCGTTTTCAAACTTTACGTCAACTACCGGACCCATTACTTGCAGAACGTGTCCAATGCTCATACTGTTCCCTCCTAACTTGCTTGATGGCACATGCCCGATCCGTTTCGGCAAAAGAGCGGTTTGCCAAAACGGAAATTATTCCAGTGCAGCTGCTCCACCGACAATTTCTGTAATTTCCTGTGTGATGGATGCCTGGCGGGCACGGTTATATGTCAATGTCAACGAGTCGATTAATTCAGTTGCATTGTCCGTCGCATTTTTCATTGCAGTCATGCGTGCCGCGTGTTCACTTGCTTTGCTGTCCAGCAGCGCGCCATAAATAAGGCTTTCTGCGTATTGCGGCAGCAAAACATTCAGGATTTCTTCTACAGACGGTTCAAATTCATAGGAAATGAGCCGGTTTGTCGCCGTTACATCCGTAAGCGGCAGCAGCCTTTTTTCCGTCACATCCTGGCTAATGGCGCTGACAAAATGGTTGTAATACAAATACAACTCATCGAATGTCCCGTCTTCATACATCGCGACCGTTTTCTTCGTGATATTTTCGATATCCTGGAATGTCGGATGGTCAGACAGGCCGACAATCTGCAGCACAACATTCATCTTTAGACGCCTGAAAAATTCGTATCCTGTACGGCCGATCACAATAATCGCATATTCATCATCAGATTGATGGCGTTCCCGGATGGTCTGGGTTACAAGCCTTAAAACGTTGCTGTTAAAAGCGCCGGCCAGTCCGCGGTCAGATGTGATCACGAAATAACCGGTCCTTTTAACCGGGCGGGAAACAAGCATCGGATGCCGGGCGCCGCCTGTCCCCTGGGAAATGCTGACTACTACATCCTGCATTTTCTCCATGTAGGGGACAAATGATTTGGCGGACAATTCCGCACGGTTCAGTTTTGCAGCCGACACCATCTGCATGGCCTTCGTAATCTGGCTTGTTTTCTGCGTAGAGTTGATCCGGTTTTTTATATCGCGTAAGGATGCCACTTCACTTCACCACCCTTGTGAGTTAATCAGGATTCCAATCCTGGATTGAAATCCTTTGTCTGTCCGGCCCGTTTGCCTTCGGTTCGGATGCTGCAGTGAAAAAGCACGCATGCCGCATACGGGTAACGGGGTTCTCTGTCCAATTATTGATGTTCAGAGGCTACGAAGGTCTTTTTAAATGCCTGAATGGCTTCTTTCATTTTTTCATCGTCAGGAAGATTTCCGGTTGTACGGATTTCTTCGAGCAGTGATGCCCGGTTCTGGTCCAGCCAGTCATAAAGTTCCGATTCAAAACGGAGAATGTCTTCCACTTGAATATCGTCCAGCAATCCTTTTGTTAATGCATACAGGATGCATACTTGTTTTTCGACTTTGATTGGCTTGTTCAGGTCCTGCTTCAATACTTCAACCGTACGCTGCCCGCGTGCCAGTTTTGCCTGGGTGGCTTTATCCAGATCCGACCCGAATTGGGCAAATGACTCAAGTTCACGGTAAGATGCCAGGTCAAGGCGCAGTGTGCCGGAAACTTTTTTCATTGCCTTGATTTGCGCGGCACCGCCTACGCGGGATACGGATAACCCTGCATTGATCGCCGGGCGGACACCTGAGAAGAACAAGTCGGACTGCAGGAAGATCTGCCCGTCTGTAATCGAAATCACGTTTGTCGGAATGTAAGCCGAAATATCGCCGGCCTGTGTTTCAACAAACGGCAGGGCGGTCAATGAACCTCCGCCTTTTGCATCGCTTAATTTGGCGGCACGTTCAAGCAGGCGGGAGTGCAAATAGAATACGTCGCCAGGATATGCTTCACGGCCCGGCGGACGGCGCAAGAGCAAGGAAAGTTCACGGTAAGCAACAGCCTGTTTGGATAAGTCATCATACACAACGAGCACGTGTTTTCCGTTGTACATGAATTCTTCGCCCATCGCAACACCGGCATACGGTGCCAGGTATTGAAGAGGCGCTGGTTGCGAAGCGGAAGCCGTTACCACAATCGTATAATCCAAAGCCCCGAATTTGCGGAGCGTTTCAACTGTACCGCGGACGGTCGATTCTTTTTGGCCAATCGCAACATAGATACAAATCATGTCCTGGTCTTTTTGGTTTATAATCGTATCAATCGCAATAGTCGTTTTACCAGTTTGGCGGTCGCCAATAATCAATTCCCGCTGCCCGCGGCCGATCGGCACAAGTGCATCGATCGCCTTAATCCCCGTTTGCAGCGGTTCGCTTACCGATTTCCGGTCCATTACGCCAGGCGCTTTAGATTCAATCGGGCGGGTTTTCGTTGTGTTGATGGGCCCGAGCCCGTCAACCGGCTGGCCGAGCGGGTTGACGACACGGCCGATGAGTTCCTCCCCGACCGGCACCTGCATGATCCGGCCTGTACGCCTTACTTCATCGCCTTCATGAATTTCGCGGTAAGGCCCGAGAATAATGATCCCGACATTGCTTTCCTCAAGGTTCTGCGCAAGCCCCATGACCCCGTTGGAAAATTCCAGCAGTTCCCCGGACATGGCCTGGTCAAGACCGTGTGCACGCGCAATCCCGTCACCGACTTCGATGACGGTACCGACATCGCTCACTTCAATTTCAGACTGGTAATTTTCAATCTGTTTTTTTATCAGCAAGCTGATTTCTTCAGCCTTAATGCTCATAAATCCAGCACCTCATTTCTCACTTAACTGATTAATGTTTTTTCAAGACGTTCCAATTTTCCGCGCAAACTGCTGTCAAAAATAGAGTTGCCGATTCTAATCTTTAATCCGGCCAGCAGACCGTCATCCACGATATTCTCAATGTTTAAAGACCGCTTTCCGACCTTTTTGGCAAATACTTCGGATATCGCTTTGCTCTCGTCAGCAGAAAGCGGGCGAGCAGAGTAGACAAGTGCATCTGCAATACCGCGTTCATCATTCACCCGTTCAATAAAAGCACGGCATACCCTCGGGATGAGCTCGTCCCTGTGCCGCTCAGTCAAGAGCAACAACAAATTCAAAGTGAAAGTGGATAATCCAGAAAAAATGTTTTTAAGGATTTCTTGTTTCTTTTCTATCGTCAATTTCGGAGATTTAAGGAGCTTTCGGAACGGTTCGTTTTCCTCAAAAACCTCTCTTACCGCCCGGACTTCTTTTTCGATTTCTTGAAGCTGCCCGTGCTCTTTTGCAAGCTCGAAAAGTGCCGAAGCGTACCGTTTTTCTACCGCCTCATTACTCATTTCATTTCTCCTGCCTCTTTAATAGAATCGAGTATGAATTTCTCGTGGTCTTTCTCGGAAATTTCTTTTTCAATCACTTTAGAGGCAATCATCACGGACAAGGATGCTACCTGTTCACGCAAAGCAGCAACAGCTTTCGCTTTTTCCTGTTCGATTTCAACTTTGGCAGCATCTTTCATGCGTTCTGCTTCCTGGCGCGCTGTTGCAACGATATCATCATGCTGCACTTCTGCCTGTTTCCTTGCATTTTCAATTAAATTCTGGCCTTCAACACGTGCTTCTTTCAGCATCTTGCGCTGTTCTTCCAAAAGCCTGGCTGCTTCTTCGCGGTTTTTTTCCGCCGTTTCAATTTCTTTTGCAATATGTTCCTCACGTTTCCTCATCATTTCAACTAGAGGGCCGTAAGCAAATTTTTTCAATAGCAGAAGCAACACAACAAACACAATGGCCTGGAATAAAATATCGCCTGTGTTGAGCTTCCCTAGCACAAATCCGAGTACTAAATCAGTCTGGGACACCCGGGTTCACTCCCTTCCACACGTTCTTAAAACATTCTTTCGCACCTTTTACCAAAAAAAGAAGCAAAATGGTTCAAAAATGATTGCCCTGAACCGCTCATAACCGAAACTACAGCTGTTCCCGGCTAAACCATAAAGGAAAGGCGAAGGTCTCTTAGAATCCGCTTCGCCGTCAACATGTTCCTTATCTTCCCAGTGCAATAAATGCGATAACAACCGCAATGATAGGAAGAGCTTCAACTAAGCCAATGCCGATAAACATTGTTGTCTGCAAAAGGCCGCGTGCTTCCGGCTGCCTTGCGATCCCTTCAACTGTACGACCGACAATAAGGCCGTTGCCGATACCGGCGCCCAATGCTGCCAAACCAACCGCGATTGCTGCTGCAAGAATACCCAAACTCATGATAAGATTTCCTCCTTTGGAATATATAAATAGATGATTTTTCAAAAATATAGAAATGGTTATTCCTCATGGGCAATCCTATGAGAAATATAAACCATTGTTAACATGGTAAAAATATATGCCTGGATCGTGCCGACAAAAATGGAAAATCCTTGCCATACAAGGGTCGGAATAATCGCTCCGATTGTCCCCCAAATGTTTGTATGCATCGCCAAAGTGCCCGCAAGCAGCGACAGCAGCACTTCGCCGGCATAAATATTCCCGTAAAGCCGGAGCCCTAATGTTAACGTGTTGGCAAACTGTTCGATCAGGTTAATCGGGACCAAAAACCATAACGGTTCAGCATAGCTTTTCAGATATCCGCCAAACCCTCTCTTTTTGACACCGTAAAAGTGGGACAGGCCCATGACCAGAACGGCCAGCGTAAGGGTAACAACCGGGTCGGAAGTAGGTGACTTCCACCAGGAATAATGATCATAAACAACCATAAACGGCAATCCGAGCATATTGGAAACAAAGATATACATGATCAATGTTAGGCCCAGAATATGAAAGACGCCGCCGGTTTTCCAGTCCATATTGCTTTTAATGATCCCTCTGACAAAATCCATGACCCATTCCATAAAATTCTGCATGCCTGTAGGTTTCAACGCCAACTTTCTTGTTGAGATGACCGCAATGATGAACACGATCAAGGATGAGACAGTAATCATCATGACGTTGGACAGGTTAAAATACAACCCCATGAATTCGACTATCGGTTGCTTATGTTCCACCGAAACTCACCTCACTTTACTTTTTTCTTTGTTGAAGCAAACCTACAAAAAAATCTATCATAATGACGAGATAAGATGTCATTATGCCAATCACTACAGCCAATAGATGAAACAAATCCGGAAAACGGAGCGCCACCGCTACCGCGAGTACGGCAGCCGCCATTCTCATCCCGGTACCGAGCGAGATCCTTTTTTTGCCCGGAGAAACATCGGTAACAGCCATTGTTTTCTTCACCATAAGCCATAAGTTAAAGAGGCTGACAGTTGTGCCAAGCAAAAGCCCGAGGAAAACAGAACGGTAACCGGGAAACATCGCCCCCGCCAAATAAAGGCACAAAAGAATCACCAAATACTTGCGCTGTCTTTTGTAAATACGTAGAAGTTCCGGCATGCCTTAAACACTCCTGACAAGGGACGCCGATCGTTTGCAGCACAGCAGGAAAGCGGTATGTCACTTCCTCACCTAGCAAATCGCAACATTCTTAACCAAAACTTGCAATTTGTTAAGGTTACGAACAGCCTGCAGCCCCGGCTTTACTGGTTTTTCACATTTCCGGCATATTAATAGTAGAATCCCAACCTCATGAAAACCTTCTCATTATGTACACTTTTTTAGCATACAATAGCGCTTATCCAATGTCAATAGGAGTTTCCTTGATATAGTCATTAGAACTTATTTTTTCGGAAAATGGCCATCCCGCTTCCCGGAACAGGAAGGAAACACCGTACACCGGCGTAAGCTTGCGCTGCTTTTCCAATCGTTTACATGCCTGGCATTCATCTCTATACCGAAAACATACCGTTATTATAGACCCTTTTTATTTTTTTACCAGCCTGTTTCTGACGGGTTAACAAAATTGTAAAACACTAAGCGCATCCATACATTTTATTTTGTCCCAAACAGGCGGTCCCCTGCGTCTCCGAGACCCGGCACAATGTACCCTTGCTCATTCAGCTTCTCATCAAGGGCTGCTGTATAAATATCAACGTCCGGATGGGCTTTCTGCACGGCTTCCACGCCCTCAGGGGATGCAATCAGGCACATGAATTTAATGTTTTTTGCACCCCGCTGTTTTAAGGACTGGATCGCATCCACGGCAGAACCGCCTGTAGCCAGCATCGGATCCACAATGATAAAATCGCGTTCCTCTACATCGCTTGGAAGTTTTATGTAATATTCAACCGGCGTCAGTGTCTTCGGATCGCGGTACAGGCCGACATGTCCGACTTTTGCAGCCGGGATTAGTTTCCGCACGCCGTCTACCATGCCCAGGCCCGCACGCAGGATCGGGACAATGCCAATTTTTTTGCCGGATAAAATTTTTGATTTTGCCTTGCAGACTGGCGTTTCAATTTCAATTTCTTCAAGCGGCATATCACGGGTAATTTCAAATGCCATCAAAGTCGAAACTTCATCGACAAGTTCGCGGAATTCTTTTGTCCCCGTATGTTTATCGCGGATATACGTCAACTTGTGCTGGATCAGCGGGTGGTCAATGACATGAAGTGTACTCAAATGAATTCTCTCCTTTAAAGGTTGGTATCAGGTTCGGCAAATGCTTACCCCAACCATTTTACACGAAAAAAGCGCCCAATCTCAAGGAAAGCCAAAAGAAAATCCTGAGGCCAGGCGAAAGGACCGGCCCCGCGGTTTACGAGGCCTTCCTGTTCAATTTTTTTGCCGGTTCGTTTTTATGCCGCATTGGAAGTGCACCAGCCAGCTATCCGTCCGGAAAAAGCGGGCGCTAAAATGCGCCTGCTCAGTTTTGGCCGGCGTACAGCGGGAAGCGTTCCGTAAGATGCCGGACGCGTTCTGCCGCTTCTTTTAAGACTGCTTCGTTATCCGGATTTTTCAATGCCGATCCGATAATGGACGCCACCTCATCCATTTCTTCCAGGCCGAATCCCCTTGTTGTGACTGCAGGGGTACCGATTCTGAGACCGCTTGTTACAAACGGGCTTTCCGGGTCATACGGAATCGTATTTTTATTGGCCGTGATGCCGATATCATCGAGCACCTTCTCCGCATCCTTCCCGGTAATCCCGAAAGAACGCAAATCAATGAGAATCAGGTGATTGTCTGTCCCGCCGGATACAAGGTCAAATCCTTCTTTTTGGAGTCCTTCCGCCAGCCGTTTTGCGTTGTCCACCACTTTTTGTGAATAGGTTTTGAACCCGTCTGTAAGCGCCTCTCCAAAAGCGACGGCTTTGGCAGCAATTACATGCATAAGCGGGCCGCCCTGGATCCCCGGGAAAATCGACTTGTCCACTTTCTTTGCAAATTCCGCTTTGCATAAAATCATGCCGCCGCGCGGTCCCCGCAAGGTTTTATGCGTTGTGGTCGTGACAAAATCCGCATACGGCACCGGGTTCGGATGTAACCCTGCAGCCACAAGCCCTGCAATATGCGCCATATCCACCATTAAATAGGCGCCTGTTTCATCCGCAATTTCCCTGAACTTTTTAAAATCAATCGTGCGGGGGTATGCACTTGCACCTGCGACAATCAGTTTCGGCTTATGTACGCGCGCTTTTTCCAGCACATCTTCATAGTCAATATGCTGCGTTTCCTTATCCACACCGTATTCCACAAAATGGTACTGCATGCCGCTGAAATTGACCGGGCTGCCGTGTGTCAAATGCCCGCCGTGGGACAAATTCATGCCAAGCACCGTGTCGCCGTGCTCCAGAATGGTGAAATAAACCGCCATATTGGCCTGTGCGCCGGAGTGCGGCTGGACATTGACATGTTCGGCGCCAAAAAGCTGTTTGGCCCGCTCCCGCGCAAGGTTTTCCACGATATCCACATATTCGCACCCGCCGTAATACCGGTGCCCCGGATACCCTTCCGCATATTTGTTGGTCAGAACGGAACCTTGTGCTTCCATCACTGCTTCGCTGACAAAATTTTCGCTGGCAATGAGTTCAATCTTGTTTCTTTGCCGGTTCAATTCCTGCCGGATCGCCTCGTAAACTTCCTTGTCTTGATTTGCAATATGGCTCAATTCGGTACCCCCTCAAGATCGTTTTCATATTCTTTTTTATTTTACCATAATGCTTTGCAAATTTTGTCCATTTTTTTAACAAGAAGAAAAAAACATACCCCGCACACAACATGCGGGGCAGTACGGATGGTCCCTTATTCCGGCTGTTCTTTTTCGTAAACCGCCCGCACGCCGCCGATCAGTTTCGGCCGCGTTTTGGCAAATGTAACATGGGCTTTCCCCAGCTCTTTTCCGGAAACCCTTACAGGGACGGCAACATGCTTTAAATGCATGCCGATCAAAGTGTCCCCAATGTCGATGCCCGCATCAGCGCGGATGAATTCGACGACAACGGGATCTTCCATATGGGCGAATGCATACGCAGCCATCGCGCCGCCCGCCTTCCGGACAGGCACGACCGCCACTTCTTCCCATCCCCTTTCATCGGCAAGCGAACGGTCAACCACAAGCGCCCGGTTCAGGTGTTCACAGCATTGAAATGCCGGTTGGAACCCGAACCGGCGTGCAAACTTCTGTACGCCGCCATAAATGATTGCGGCAATGTCCATTGCCCCGGCTGTCCCGATTTTTTTCCCGGTTACTTCAGATGTCGAGCATCCAACAACAAAAACCTGTCCTTTTTTCATTGGCGCCTGCCGGAAAAATTCATCCAGCATGCGGTCCAACTGTTCCTCCAAACGTGCCGGATCTGATTGCAACAAAAACACCTCTGTTATTTTTGTTCATACTGCGCGATTTTCTCAATCCTGCGTGCATGGCGGCCGCCTTCAAACGGCGTTCCGAGCCATTCTTTCACAATTTCACAGGCAAGCCCCGGGCCGATGACCCGCTCTCCCATGGCGAGGACATTGCTGTCATTATGGGCCCTTGTAGCCTTCGCGCTGAAGACATCATGCACAAGCGCGCAACGGATGCCCTTTACTTTATTGGCGGAAATACACATCCCGATCCCGGTGCCGCAAATGAGGATCGCACGGTCAAATTCCCCTTTTGCCACCTTTTCCGCAACCGGAAGCGCGTAATCTGGATAATCAACCGACCCTTCACAATCGCATCCGAAATCTTCGTACGCCACACCCAGATCTTGAAGCAAACCGGCAATTTCCTGTTTGAGGCGCTTACCGCCGTGATCTGAAGCCAATGCAACTTTCATGTTTTCCCCCCTCCTTCATGCATCTGATTCTATTGTGGCACAGAACGGCGAAAAAGAAAATAAAGCGCCGCAGCCGAATGTCCGGGCCGCTTAAAACGCCCGCCGTTTTCGGGAAAATGCTAGGCAACGGCCGCATGTCCCGCATCTGCCCTTATCTTCAGGGCACCTTTACGCGGAATTTCCCGGCGCGCAACCGGAATTGCCGCGCTTCTTCCAGCCAAAACCGGTGCTTCCTGTCCAAAACCAGGCGGGCGAAAACCTCACCGGATATGAAAACGGCGGGTGCTCCCTTTTAATTTCTCCGCATCCTGCTCGAGCTGCGCGATAAGCCTTTCAATCAGTTCCATGTTCTGCGCCTGCTCATTCGTAATTGCCGTCACTTCTTTTGCCCCGGCAGAAGTCTGTTCGGTAATGGCCGCCACTTCCTGCGACTGGCTTGAGGCTTCGTGAATCGCATCCATTTGGTTTTTGGCCATGCCGGCAATTTGATCAACCGCCCCCGCAACCAAATGGATCGATTCCGCCATTCTGTCCATCGCTTCATTGGCCTTTTGCCCTCTGGACACTTCTTCATTGGCTTTTTGAACCTGCGCTGTAATTTGTTCGACTACACGGGTGCCTTCCTGCTCAATGTGCTGGATCATCCCGGTAATGCCTTGGACGGCTTGGGCGCTTTCATCTGCAAGCTTCCGGACCTCATTTGCGACCACCGCAAACCCGCGCCCGTATTCCCCGGCGCGTGCCGCTTCAATAGAGGCGTTCAGCGCCAGCAAATTGGTTTGCGCCGCAACTTCGCCGACAAAAGAAATGATCCCCTCCACTTTCTTCGTTTCTTCCGCAAGGCCCCGCACGGCTTCCAGCGAAATGGTATTTTCTTTCGCCAGTTTTTCAACTCCTGAAATAAGCGAGTCCATTGTCTCTTTGCTCGTCTTTAATTCGCTCAGCATGTGGTCAGAAGATTTTTTGCAAGTATCCGCTTTCCCGCGGACTTCGGATGCAAGCTGATAAGTTTTTTCAACCAGGTCAGCCGCAGATTGGGTAGCAGCCGCGGATTGCTCGGCGCCAAGTGAAATCTCTTCAACCGTCTTGTTTACATGTTCCGCCTGGCCCGCAGCCAGTGCTGTTTTTTCCGATATTTCCGATACACTTTCTTTGGTGCGTTCCACATTTGCATCAATTTGTTCAACCGTCTCCCGCAAATTCGAAAGCAAGGAATTAAAAGCAGCTGCGAGCGACTCGATTTCATCGCCCGATTTCGGCACGGGGACTTCATCTCTTAAATCCCCGCGGCTTGCTTTAAGTGCTGCATCTTCCAGCTTGCGCATCGGGCCTGCAATCAGGAATGAACCGAAAAAGCTTAAAATCCCGGACCAGATAATCCCCAATGCAAGTGTAATGACAATAAACCACGGCAGCTTTATCCAGTCTGAAAAAAACGGATAGATAAAATAAATGAAAAGACCGCTTGCCGAATATGTAATAAAAGACAGCCCGGTTACGAACAATACAATTTTCTTCGTTAAACTGAATCTGTAGCTTCGCTTTTCCATCCGTCACACCCGCCCCTGGTTTCCCGTTTTCCTGTTTTTAATCAAACGATTGATCAATGCATGCAATTGTTGATAAGTTTCTCTGTAAGCATCCAGGCTGCCGCCGTACGGGTCCGGTACATCCCCGCTGCTTCCGGCATACTCCGCGATGGTAAACGTTTTATTGCGGGCATGCGGATACCGTGCTGCCACTGCCTGTTTGTGCCCGGACGTCATCGTAAGAATCACGTCAGCCCAACCCGCCAAATTCTCCGAAAGGTTCCGGGCGTGGTGGCGGAAATCGATTCCATTTTCTTTCAGCACCTCGTAGGTATGGACAGAAGCGTCTTCACCCTCGGGCGCAAAAAGGCCGGCTGATTCCACTTCAATGCCCGGCAGCTGTTTCGCTTTTAAAATGGCCTCCGCCATCGGGCTCCTGCATGTATTCCCGGTGCAAACAAAAAGGATATTCAAAAGCTGTCCTCCTATCCTGAACTTTTAAATCTACTATTATTATAGTAAAAAAGACCTTAATTACAAGGTTAATCTATAGATAGATAAAAAAAGCCGGAAAATTGAAACCAGCTTTTCTAAATAGAAAACAACAATTTCAGTCCAAAAACAACGAGGATCGTTCCCCCGAGCACTTCGCCGTACACCCCGATCCAACCCTGGAATTTCCTGCCGATCAAAAGGCCGAGCCAGGTTAAAAAAGTAGCAGCAACACCGAAGCAAATCATAACAGCAACAGTCCGCACGCCGAAAATGCCAAGTGATAGCCCGGCAGAAAAACTGTCCAGGCTTACACTCAACGCAAACAGCATCGTTCCCCGTCCGGACGGGCTGACAGCTTGTGCCCCCTCCTTTCTGAAGACCCATACAATCATCTGTATCCCCATGATAACAAGCAATATGCCGCCAATATACTGGGCAAACAGGCCAAAAGTATGGGAGAGAAGATGGCCCGCAAAAACACCGAGAACCGGCATCAACACATGAAAAATGCCGACCGTTAAACCTATGTAAAAGATTTGCCTCAGTCTGGGCTGCATCATGCCCACGCCGAGGCTTACCGAAAAAGCATCCATGCCGAGCGCCAGAGCCATGATCGCCAAAGTTACCATTTCTGCGAGGACTGCCATTCTTTTTCCCCCTTTGGACGTGCCTATTCCAACTTATGCACGTCCGGGGTGTTTTAGAAGCCGCAGATCTCCCGGCACCCCCCCTCCCGCGCACACAATCCGTAATGAAGCAAGACCAAGTGATAAGGGTGGTTTGGAAACGTCCGGAGTTACTGAACATCCTTTTCTTTTACATAACGATGCCCCGCTGCTTTTTCAAGCCGGTTCATAATCGCCCGGCCTATGCCTTCACGCGGGAAAATTTCAGAAAATATCACGTCCACTTTTTGCGCATCAAATGATCGGAGTGTATCATACAAGTGCCGGGCAACGGTCTCAAGGGATGACCGCCTGCCGCACACCGCGACCACATCAGCACGGATTTCACCGGATGTTTCTTCCGTCACAATCGCCCCTGTTACTTCCCCTTTTTTCCGGTGTGCATCGATCATTTGCTGCATAAAAGCCGTGCTGCCGTCCACAAGATAAACCGGCGCATTCGGCGCATAATGCGTATATTTCATGCCGGGCGCTTTCGGCCGGGCGCCGGTCCCCTTAAGCCCCGGATCAAGCCTGACTTTTCCGATCCATTCTTCGAGCTGTTCTTTCGTAACACCGCCCGGGCGCAAAATCACAGGCACTTCCGCGGTCACATCGAGCACGGTCGATTCCACTCCGACACCCGTTTCTCCCCCGTCCAAAATCCCGGCAATTTTACCGGCAAGATCTTCCCGGACATGGCGGGCCAATGTCGGGCTCGGCTTGCCGGACCGGTTGGCGCTCGGGGCGGCAATCGGCAGCCCGGCCAGGCGGATGAGCGCCAGTGCAACCGGATGCCGGGGCATGCGGATCCCGACCGTGTCCAGCCCGGCCGTCACCTTTTTGGACAATGCCCCCTTCTTCACCTTTACAACGAGCGTAAGCGGGCCCGGCCAAAAAGCTTTCATCAGCACTTTCGCCGTTTCCGGTATTTCTTCCGCCAATTCTTCCAGCTGCTTTTCCTCCGCAATGTGGACAATCAGCGGATTATCGGATGGCCTTCCTTTTGCCTTGAAAATCTTATCCACCGCTTCATCGCTTGTTGCATCGGCTCCTAAACCGTATACCGTTTCAGTCGGAAAAGCGACTGTCTGCTTCTCTTTCAGTAACTGTGCTGCTTCTGCAAGTTGTGGATAAGACCCGGAATTCTCCACAGTTTTATCCACAACCCAGTATTTTGTTTCCATCCTTTTCACCTTTCTCCATCCAATCATCGGCCTTGCCAGGATATTTATTTATCAAGTTTTCTCCCGGCAAGGATACAAAAGTTTGAAAAATGAAACAAGTATTATCCACATCTTGTGGATAATACTTTGCATTTTGTTGATAACCCGACTTCGTTCCAGCCCGTTTGTCCGGCTTTTCCACAAACCGGGCGAAAAATGTTAAAACAGTTCCTTGATCACTTTCACAATCAGCAGCTTTTTCTCCACCCCGCCATCATCGCCGGCGTAAACAGAGCCGTTGCGGTTTGCTGTTTCACCGGCTGGCTGCTTGGTTCCGCGGTCTTGTGCCCCTGCCTGGTTTTCGTGCGGTTTCCGGTTCACTTTTTCAGCTGCCGCCTCTTCCGCAGGTTTTGTGCCGGCATTGGAAGCCGCAACCTTCTTTGTTTCCGGTTTCTTTTCTTCACCCCCGCTACTTGTTGCAACGCCGTTGGAAAAATCGAGAAAACAGAGGGGCGGATACAGGACGCACCACCAATTGGCGCCCTTGCCTTCCCCAAGCGTAATCAGAACTGCTTCATACTTCCCGGCCGGATATAAGTACTGGCCGTATAATTTTGTCGGAAAGGCGACCTTTCCAAGTTCTGCCTTGACCGGTTCGTTCAGATGTTCTTCCGCCATCACCCTTCTTGCAATGTTTTCAATTTCCGGCAAGCGGGAGCGGATGACTTTTTCCGCTTCTTTTTTGGACGTTAAGTGGTCCACCCATTTGGCAATGTTCGCATTCACTTCATCGCGGATTTTCCGTTTTACCCCCTGGTCTTCCGGCTTGTCGCTGTTTGCCAGAATCCGCAGCCGGATCGCGTCTTTCGGAATGACGATGGTTTCAGCCTCCGCCGCTTTTTGTTTCGGTGCATATAAACTGATGATCGTTGCGATCGATAACATGAAAATATACAATGATACCACTGTTTTTCTTTTCATTTTCTTCTCCCCGTCCCTTCGTATTCCCATTGTGGGCAGGAACAGGGGATTTTAAACTATGAATCTGAAAAAAATCTAATTTTTTTCGCAAAATACCATCCGCTCATGGCCGTTGAGATCGCGGACCACTTCCACAACGCTTTCCGGGAACGTATCCCGCAGCAGGCAGGAAACGCGTTCCCCCTGGCCTGAACCAATTTCAAAACCGACGAGCGCCCGCTTATTTAAAACATACGGCAAGGTTTCCACCAAGCGCCGGTAAAATGCAAGGCCGTCTTCTCCGCCAAACAGGGCCGTTTCAGGATCATGATCGCGCACCACAACGGATAACGAGCTGCGGTCCGTTTCCGGGATATACGGCGGATTGGATAACACTATGTCCAATTTTTTGCTGCCCATGAACGGCTGGAGCAGATCCCCGTGCACAAACCGAATATCCGCATGCAGGGCTTCAGCATTTTTTTCAGCGACGGCAAGCGCTTTTTCCGAAATATCGGATGCGTACACAAAAAGCTTTGGCAACTCCAATTTAATTGTGGTTGCAATAATGCCGCTGCCTGTCCCGATATCTGCCAATGTAAGCCCTTTTGTTTCCCCGAAATGGCGGCGGATCCGTCCGATTGCGCCCTGCACCAGCTCTTCCGTTTCCGGGCGCGGAATGAGCACATCCCGGTTGACAAGAAATTTCCGGCCGTAAAAGTATTCGTAGCCTGTGATATGCTGGACCGGAACCCCTTTTGCATGGGCTTCTACCGCTTGCCGGAACTTCACCTCCGCATCCGGGGGCAAAGCCATCCGCAAGTTGGAAAGCAGGCGGGTTCTGTCCATATCCAGAAAATGCCCGAGCAAAAGTTCACCCGCATTCGCGTCACGGCCGTTTTCCGTTAAAAAAGAAGAAGACCACTTTAAGGCTTCATACACTTTTATGTTCCTTTCCATCAGCCATTCACACTCTCCAGTTTTTTTGACTGGTCTTCAAGGATAAGGGCATCAATGATTTCATCGAGTTTGCCATCAAGCACCTGGTCAAGCTTTTGGATCGTTAATCCGATCCTGTGGTCTGTCACACGGTTTTGCGGAAAATTGTACGTACGGATCCGCTCGGAACGGTCCCCCGTTCCAACGGCGGATTTCCGGTTGGCATCATATTCCGCCTGCGCTTCCTGCTGAAATTTATCATAAATGCGGGCACGCAGCACTTTCATCGCTTTTTCTTTATTTTTGATCTGCGATTTTTCATCCTGGCAGGACACAACAATCCCGGTCGGAATGTGGGTCAGGCGCACAGCCGACATCGTCGTGTTGACGCTTTGCCCGCCCGGCCCGCTTGATGCAAACGTATCGACGCGGATATCTTTTTCATTGATATCCACTTCGACTTCCTCCGCTTCCGGCAAAACCGCAACCGTTGCCGTAGACGTATGGATACGCCCGCCCGATTCCGTTTCCGGCACACGCTGCACCCGGTGGGCCCCGTTTTCAAACTTCAATTTTGAATACGCGCCCTTGCCGTTCACCATGAAAACAATTTCTTTGTACCCGCCGATCCCCGTGACATTGGCTTCAATCACATCGATTTTCCAGCCTTGCGATTCGGCATAACGCGTGTACATACGGTACAGGTCGCCTGCAAACAACGCGGCCTCATCCCCGCCGGCAGCCCCGCGGATTTCCACAATGACGTTTTTTTCGTCATTCGGGTCTTTCGGCAGAAGCAAAATTTTCAGGCGTTCTTCGTATTCCGGGATTTTTGACTCGAGTTCATGGATCTCTTCTTTCACCATGTCCTTCATTTCAGGATCGAGTTTTTCCGACAGAAGCGACTTTGCATCCCGGAGCTGTTTCTGCACTTCTTTATATTCACGGTACACCTGCACGGTTTCCTGCAAATCCGACTGCTCCTTCGAATACTCCCGCAGTTTTTTCGGATCATTGACGATCTCAGGATCACTTAACAACTCATTCAGCTTTTCGTACCGGTCTTCCACGGCCTGCAACCGATCGAACATCGAACCCCACCTCATTTCACAACGTATTCCCATTCCGGTAACAGCAAAACCCGCCCTTCAGACATAACAAATTTATTATAGTATACGCACGGGGAAACTTAAAGCGGAACATGGGAGCAACGCTGCTGAAACGCCTTTTCCTATTTCACGTCTATTCGGACATGAATGTCGTAGCGGGGCGCCACTTTCAAAAGCCGGCTGCGGATGTCCGCCGCTTTTTTCATTCTTTCCCTGTGGTTCAGCTGTTCCTCCGTATGGACATTGACCCACATATCTTTCCCGTTCACATATACCGAATGGGGGACAGCACTGTCCATTTTCCAAACCGCTTCCCGCACCCTCTCGATATCCGCATTTACAGCAGCTGCCCCACCAGCATTCCCGTTTCTTTGCCCTGCCTTTTGCGTATCCGCCGTGCTTAACGGCTTCGTTTCAATGCGATCCGGCGCAGCTTCACGGGTCCGGCTTTGGGCCGTGCAACCTGAAAGCACCATCATTAAGCAGAGGAAAATCAGCTGTTTTGCCATAAAAAAAACCTCCTTTTCCAGTAGGTTTCCCTTCGGATGGAGGTTTATTTATGCATCACATGCCGTCACAGCGGCGGATGGTCGTGGCATTTGCGGCAAACAGGATAATACGTGTCGTTCCCGCCAATCTGGATCTGGTCCCCTGTATACACCGGCTTCCCGTTCTCGTCGACGCGCAAATTCATCGTCGCCTTCCGTTCGCAAAACCAGCAGATCGTTTTCATTTCTTCGATTTTATCGGCATACAAAAGCATGTACTTGCTGCCCTCAAAAAGCTCATTTTGAAAATCATTTTTAAGGCCGAACCCCATTACCGGGATATGCAAATCATCAACAATGCGGGCAAGCTGCAGCACATGCCTTTTTTTCAAAAACTGGACTTCGTCGATCAGGACGCAGTATGGCGCGGGATTGTACCCTTTCACCATTTCAAAAATATCCGTATCATCGTAAATCGGGATCGCTTTCCTGCGCAAGCCGATTCTGCTCGAAATATAGCCTTCTTCATCGCGCGTATCGATGCCCGATGTAAAGATGAGAACCGGTTTATTCTGCTCTTCATAGTTATGGGCGACTTTCAAGATTTCAATCGATTTGCCGCTGTTCATTGCGCCGTATCTGAAAAATAGCTGTGCCATCATCCCCGCTCCTTATTTCAACAAATATGGTTTTTAGACCTGAAAAATCCGTCCGGGCAAACCGGCATCCCATAAAAAAAACAGGCAAACGCATCGCCTGTTTTTCATGGATTCTTTTATTTAAGTCCGTATTTTTTATTAAAGCGATCAACACGTCCGTCAGCAGTCGCGAATTTTTGGCGTCCTGTATAGAATGGATGGCATTCGGAACATACTTCCACGCGCAGTTCATCTTTTACGGAACCACTTTCGAATTCGTTGCCGCACGCACATTTGACCATTACTTTTTTGTATTCTGGATGAATTCCTGGTTTCATGCTTTTCATCTCCTTCAGCCCTGAGTCATTGCGAAACAGAGTTCTATTGTTTTACGGGACACGCCCTGTAAAATTTCACAAACACACTGCCATTATTATAACAAGTCCGGAGTGGAAATGCAACATCACTGCCTGAAAAAAAGTTCTTCCTTATTTTTCCTTATATTACACGCCTTGACAATGATACTTTCAAGTCTGCTTTGATCATTTCCACAAACTCGTCGTTTGTTTTGGATTGTTTCAGCTTGCGCAAGAATTTTTCGACAAAATCCGGAGAATCGGACATCGATTTGCGGATCGCCCACAGTACTTCGAGATGGTCTTTCGAAAGCAGCAGTTCTTCTTTCCTTGTACCGGAACGGCGGATGTCGATGGCCGGGAAAACGCGCTTTTCGGCGAGGGAGCGGTCAAGATGGAGCTCCATGTTCCCGGTGCCTTTAAATTCTTCATAAATCACATCATCCATGCGTGAACCGGTATCGACCAGCGCGGTGGCCAAAATCGTCAGGCTGCCGCCTTCTTCAATATTACGTGCCGCCCCGAAAAACCGTTTCGGACGATGGAACGCAGCCGGGTCAATCCCGCCTGAAAGCGTTCTCCCACTCGGCGGAATCACAAGGTTATAGGCGCGTGCGAGGCGCGTAATGCTGTCCATTAAAATGACGACATCGCGCTTATGCTCGACAAGGCGCATCGCTCTTTCCAATACGAGTTCCGCAACCTTGATATGGTTTTCCGGCACTTCGTCAAAGGTCGAGCTGACGACATCCGCATGCACGGAACGTTCAATATCTGTTACTTCTTCCGGCCGTTCATCAATCAACAGAACGATCAATTCCGCATCAGGATGGTTCACGGTAATAGAGTTGGCAATTTCTTTCAGCAGCATCGTTTTACCGGCTTTCGGCGGCGCCACAATCAAACCGCGCTGTCCGAAACCAACCGGGGTGATTAAATCCATAATCCGGGTGGACAGTTTTTCGGGAGCCGTTTCAAGGATAATCTGCCGGTTCGGATAAAGCGGCGTCAGAGCCGGAAAATGAACCCGTTCCTTAGCGGTTTCCGGGTTTTGGCCGTTTACCGCTTCCACATGCAGCAAGCCGTAATAACGTTCGTTTTCTTTCGGCGGCCGGACTTTGCCGGAAACCTTATCGCCGTTTCTTAAATCAAAGCGGCGGATTTGCGAAGCAGAAATATAAATGTCCTCCGAACTTGGGGAGTAGTTGATCGGGCGCAGGAATCCGAATCCTTCCGACTGGATGATTTCGAGCACGCCTTCCATAAAGAAATACCCTTCTTGCTCTGCCCGTGCTTTTAAAATCGCAAAAATTAACTCTTTTTTCGTCAGTTTGCTGTAGTAGGATACTTTATACTCTCTTGCAAGGGCATAAAGCTCTTTTAACGTCATATTTTCCAGACTTGATATTGATAAACTTTCCATAAAAACACCACACTTTTTCAATTTACAGTCGGGTAGAGCAGGCTGTTTCTTCCGTTACATCAAAATTTTCCATTTGTTCCCGGCGCTTAAAACTATACCGGTATACCAATGGAACAGAACAGGCTAAAAATAAAGGAATGTGAAGGCAAGATATGAACATCCACAGTTTTGCTTTGCGCATAGATAGAAAACATGAGCTGTCTGCAAAGAGGCAATGTTGCAGCACGTGCATCTATGGAGCCGCACCATGTACGGAAGAAAAAGAAGACAAACAATTGAATATTTATAAATAAAACCATAATCATTTTAACCCTGAAACAGAAGAGAAATCAACTAAAAATAGCATAAGAGGTAAAAAACTTTGTTGAAAATGGGAGGGAAGGCGGCACTTCCGCCCTTCCCCCGCCGCTATAGCTGCATGTTCCCCCGGAGATTTACGCTTTGATCACAAGGTTCGGCTTTTTCTTCAGACTGTGCTGCCCTTCAATAAAGCGGACCGTCCCCGACTTTGCACGCATGACGACAGAATGGGTGGATCCGTACTGGCCCTTAAATTGGACACCGCGCAAAAGTTCCCCGTCGGTTACGCCGGTCGCAGCAAAAATGGCGTCATCCCCGCTCACAAGGTCGTCCATCATCAGCACTTTATTGATGTCAACCCCCATGCTCAGGCAGCGTTCTTGCTCCGCGTCGTTTTGCGGCAGAAGGCGTCCCTGGATCTCGCCGCCGAGGCATTTCAGCGCAACTGCTGAAATAACCCCTTCCGGCGCGCCGCCCGATCCGAACAAAATATCTACACCGGTATGGTCGAATGCCGTGTTAATGGCAGCTGCCACATCCCCGTCATTGATCAGTTTGATCCGGGCACCTGCAGCACGGAGCTGCGCAATAATTTCTTCATGGCGCGGACGGTTCAGAACTGTTGCCACCACATCCTCGATATCTTTATTTTTCGCCTTTGCCACAGCCTTTAAATTATCGATAATCGGTGCATTAATATCAATCATGCCGACTGCTTCAGGGCCGACAGCAATTTTATCCATGTACATATCCGGCGCATGGAGCAAATGTCCGTGATCTGCTATCGCCAGCACACTGAGCGCATTCCAGCCGCCGGATGCCAGGATATTCGTTCCTTCCAGCGGGTCAACTGCAATGTCAACGCGCGGGCCGTATCCGTTCCCGAGTTTTTCCCCGATATACAGCATCGGCGCTTCATCCATTTCCCCTTCGCCAATGACGACAGTGCCTTTCATCGGAATGGTGTCGAACACATCACGCATCGCGGACGTTGCCGCATCATCCGCTTCATCTTTCAATCCGCGCCCCATCCATCTTGCGGATGCAAGTGCTGCTGCTTCCGTGACACGGACCAATTCCATTGACAAGCTTCTTTCCAATTTTACTACCCCCATAAATAGATTTTTAATTAGTATAACACATTTAAAAAATTATTGTGTCATAATTTATCCGTTTTTTTCTATTTATGGGGGAGCCGGCAATTGCCCGCTAGGAATGGTTCAGGTGTTCCATCTCCTTTTCGGACATGCCTTCCCGCCAAACAGCGGCACCAAGACCGGTTAATTTTTCCACGAGGCAGCTGTATCCGCGGTCGATATGTTCGACCCCTGTCACTTCTGTCACCCCTTCTGCCATCAGGCCGGCAATGACAAGGGCGGCACCCGCACGCAAATCACTCGCTTTTACCTTTGCCCCCTGAAGCCGGGCCGGGCCGTTGACAATCGCAGACCGTCCTTCCACTTTAATATTGGCGCTCATTCTCCGCAACTCGTCAATATGTTTAAAGCGGGCGGAATAGATTGTATCGGTTACGATAGACGTGCCTTCTGCCCTTGTCAAAAGCGTGGTGAACGGTTGTTGCAGATCTGTCGGAAACCCCGGATAAACGAGTGTTTTAATATCAACCGGTTTCAGCTTGTCTGCTTTTCCGATAAAAATCTGTTCATCCCCGGTTTCCACCGGTATGCCCATTTCCCTGAGCTTTGCGGTCAGCGACTCGAGATGATGAGGAATGACATTGTCAACCAGTACCCCTTCACCCGCCGCCGCCGCCAGGATCATAAACGTACCAGCTTCAATTCTGTCCGGGATAATCGTATGCCGGCAGCCGCTCAAATGGTCCACGCCTTCAATCCGGATGACATCTGTTCCCGCGCCTTTAATTTTTGCGCCCATATTCGTCAAAAGTGTGGCTACGTCAATGATTTCCGGTTCTTTTGCAGCGTTTTCAATGACTGTCTTTCCCTTTGCTTTGACGGCAGCCAGCATAATATTGATCGTTGCTCCGACACTGACAACGTCCAGATAAATACGGGCACCTTTCAATTCATCCGCCCTTAAATAGATGGCACCCTGCTCATTTGTCACTTTTGCGCCCAATGCTTCAAAGCCTTTAATATGCTGGTCGATCGGCCGCGGTCCGAGATGGCACCCGCCCGGCAGCCCGATGACAGCTTTTTTGAACCTTCCGAGCATCGCGCCCATCAAGTAATATGAGGCACGCAGTTTCTTCACCCTGCCATTGGGCAGCGGCATCGAGATCATATGGCGGGGATCCACCGTAATTTCCCCGTCCTCTGACGTAACCGTTGCCCCGATCTCTTCCAGCAAGCCGGTCAATGTCCGGACATCGGAAATTTCAGGCAAGCCTTCTATTGTTACAGGAGATTCCGCGAGGATGGTCGCAGGTATTAAAGCGACAGCGCTATTTTTTGCGCCGCTCACTTTAATGGTGCCTTTCAAAGGATATCCCCCGGCAATTTTTAGCTTTTCCATATTAAGCTCCCTTCTTTAGCGGGTATGGATGTACATTCCGGTTGTAAATGGCCGTTCGCAAACTGGTCCGAAAGCTCCGTAAAACAATATGAATCCCAGCAACAGGATTGCCGAACAGGCGGAAAATCAAACTGCCCCGGAGAAAGCAAGAAATAAAGAGCAATTTTAAATATTTCCGTTATTTTTCTGTACGGCTGTTCCAGTCGCGTGTAAATTGTTCAATCCCTTTATCCGTTAACGGATGTTTGAACAGCTGTGTGAGCACTTTAAACGGGACGGTTGCGATATGCGCCCCTGCGAGCGCCGCTTGTGTAATATGCTGCGGGTGGCGGATCGAAGCTGCGATGATTTCCGTATCAATTTGATGAATGGAAAAAATTTCGGCAATCTCTGAAATAAGATGAATGCCGTCATGCCCGATATCATCCAGCCTGCCAAGGAACGGCGAAACATAAGTTGCACCTGCTCTTGCTGCCAAAAGCGCCTGGTTGCTGCTGAAAACCAGGGTGACATTTGTGCGGATGCCTTCCTGTGCCAATTGATGGACAGCTTTCATTCCTTCCGGCGTCATCGGCACTTTGACCGTAATATTCGGGGCAATAGCCGCGAGTTCCTTTCCTTCTTTTACCATGCCTTCCGCATCTTCGGACACGACTTCGGCACTGACAGAACCGGGCACGAGCGCCGTAATTTCTTTTAACCGGTCATGGAATGAAACATTTTCCTTGGCCACAAGAGACGGATTTGTCGTTACACCGGACAAAATCCCCCATTCATTTGCAGTTTTAATTTCCTCGAAATTGGCAGTATCAATAAAAAATTTCATTCTGCTTCCATCTCCTTTTATGGTTCCTATGTATCCATTTCCACTATACCACGGAACGAAAAGAAAGTTCAGAAAAACAACCATTTTTTTCACAGGCGCCTACCCAAAAAACGGCCGCAAACCCTCTTGTTCCGGGCGTTTGAACCGGTTTCCCGAAAAAAGCACAAAGGTAAAACGCTTAAAGCCGCCCGTATTTTAAAGCAACCAAAAAAGCCCGGCACGCACGGGGCAGCGCCAGACTTTTTTATCGTGAACACCCATCCTTAAGGCATTGCGTGTTCACGGTTAATCTAAAACAATCATGCTTTTTGGTTAGAACCGAACTCGCGGATTTTGCCGATAACGGTTTGTTTAATCGTTTCGCGTGCAGGCCCAAGGTATTTGCGCGGATCGTATACATCCGGATCAGCGGCCAATACTTCACGAACCGTTTTTGCGGAAGCAATTTGGTTTTCCGTATTCACGTTAATTTTTGCAGTACCTAAAGAAATGGCTTTTTTGATGTCAGCTTCAGGAATGCCTGTCCCGCCGTGGAGCACAAGCGGAATGCCGGTAATTTTGCTGATTTCTTCCATTTCTTTGAAGCCAAGGTTTGGTTCGCCGTGGTAAGGGCCGTGAACTGAACCAAGAGCCGGCGCCAAAGCATCGATTTTGGTTGCGTCAACCAGTTTTTTGCATTCTTCCGGGTCCGCATAAATGATGCCTTTTCCGACAACATCGTCTTCCTGGCCGCCGACAGTGCCGAGTTCTGCTTCCACAGATACGCCGCGGGCATGGGCATATTCCACCACTTTAGAAGTAATTTCCACGTTTTCGTCAAACGGATGGTGGGAAGCATCGATCATTACAGAAGTAAAGCCTGCATCGATAGCTTTCTTTGCATTTTCAAAGCTTGAACCATGGTCAAGATGGATCGCGACCGGAACCGTGACATTCAAGTCTTCCATTAATCCTTCAACCATTTTTACAACGGTTTTAAAACCGCTCATGTAACGGCCTGCTCCTTCGGAAACACCGAGGATGACCGGGGATTTTTCTTCTTCTGCAGCCATCAGGATGGCCTGGGCGTATTCAAGGTTATTGACGTTGAATTGCCCTACCGCATATTTCCCTTCTTTTGCTTTATTCAGCATTTCAGTCATGGAAACTAAAGGCATGAATTTTCCTCCTTATCATTTGTGTTAAAAAGATTGCCCGAGGTTATCATTTTTATGATATACAATCTTGATAACATCATACTAGCCTATTGATCATTCCTTAACAATCATAACAAACAAAACCGGGATTTACCAATGAACTTTATTTGTCGGTAAAAAGAAATAAAATTATCAAAATTTTACGGTTTAGCACTTTTTTCACTTCATGCGCTTACATCGCCAAATATTTTTTCACTGCCTTGCGGATGTCGTCAATATCAAACGGCTTTGCAAAATGGGTCAGCGCCCCGAGCTCCTTCGCTTTCTCAATCAGATCCAGTTCGCCGTAAGCGGTCATAATGATGGCCCGGATATCCGGTTTCACTTCTTTCAGCTTTTTTAAAATTTCAATGCCGTCCATGCCGGGAATTTTCATATCCAGCAGGACAAGATCGATTTCATGGTTTGCGGCCAGGGAAAGCGCCTGGGGGCCGTTTGCCGCCTGAAAGGTTTCATAGCCTTCTTTCTGCAGCACTTCCGTAAGCAGAACCCGGATGCCAAACTGGTCGTCAACAATTAAAATATTCGGCTCTCTCATTTTTTCCCTCCGTCACATGATCATTTTTACCAAAATTTGTATGTACTTTTGGTAACTCCCACTTGCCTTTATGATATGTAAAACTATTTCTACTCCCGGTTGCTTTTTTCCTGCTTATGCAAGTGGCAAATTCAATGATCACAGACGGATTCCGAAAGACGCGGAAAAGCGGTGAAAAAATAAGGGGGAGGGCCCCTTTATTTTATCGTCAACTCAACTCCCTCCACATACCGGGCTTTCACTCCTTTCCCTTTTTGAACCACTTTTCCGCTGTACAACTGCTTGCCGCTTGAAATGTCAAACACATACAGGAGGCACGCTTTTTCCCGGGAATCGTTCGGGATAAGGAAGTACAACCTGCCGTTTTTGATTTCAGGGATAGGGTTGCCCGTACTCTGGTACTTGATAGAAAATGTCTTGTCTGCTTTCAGCTTTCCGTTCCCGTCAAAGGTTAAAAGGCGAGCGCCTCCGTTCTTTTTTGTGATTGCCGTATAAACCGTCTTTCCGTTGTAAACAAACTTCCAGTTATCGCTGTCCCGCAACGAAATGTCTTTTGGCAACCTGAGTTTTTTCGTTTCATTTGTATGGTAATTGTAAATAAAGGTAGTCATTTCCTTTACTGTACCGTCGTCTATTTTTTCTTTCTGATATGCCAATATACGACTGGGCTTGTTATCCTCGGTTTCTGCCAGCTGGGTATATTGGGTCATTCTCCCTGCCTGTTCTCTTTGTGCAATCACTTTATCCCCGGTTATTTTCTTTTCCGGCAGGCTGACACGATACACGCGGATACCTGTATCCATCCCTGCCGCTACTTTCAGCTCGTTTCCGGTTTTTTGCACATCCCAAACCGATGGAAAAGATTGTTTTGAAAAACCTTGCACCTTCCTCTTCATTGTTTCTGTTTTTCTTGTTTTCTTATCCAGCACCTCGACATACAGTTCTTTATCGAACCGGTGAAGCGGCTGCGGAATGATGTCCGCATAAGCAATCATTTGTCTATCCTCATAAAAGCCGCCATGATTGGTCTTTCCCCTCATAAATCGGGGATACTGCTTGACATACTGCTTGTACCAAGCCGGATCTTCATCCAGTGACAAAAAAGAAGACTCCCTTCTTAAATCGTGGCTCCCGGATGAAGTAATGGAAAACATGCGATTCAAACGGTTTTCCTGGCTATCCATCGCAGTAATTTTAACATTCGGGATTTCATTTTCATTTCCGCTTACCCTTTTCAGCACAAGGCCCGGATCCTTGCCAGCGGCCAATGTGGTGTAAAAAAGGGGGATCGCCGCCACAACCGCAACCAGAATTACCAATAAATTTAAATAACGTCTCATCGTATCTCTCCCTTACACCGTTGCTTTATATTTGATCAAGTATCCCCCCAGGAGGATGGAATACCCCGCAATGATGGCAGTCGTGGCCACTTCAATCCATAATAATTCCTGCTGGTGCAAAACCCCGGGCAGCAACACTTCAAAGAGGAAATCCGGCGTCCAAAATAAAACGAACGAGAGAAAGCCGTACAGCAGGCCGAGCAGGATCCCCTTCATGCGGAAACTTCTTTCCAATAAGATTGCTGTAAATATTACAAGAACCACTGTAAATCCTAACCCGTAATGGAAGAGAAAATCTATCGCTGCACCGGGAAGCAGCAGGTTAAAATAAGGGAAACTTAAGACAGCATCTATGACCGTCATATCCATCCTGTAAATGCGCGGTGTAATAGCATTAAAAAAGAAGTGTTCAACCGGCAGCAAAATAATCTGAACGGCAATAAAGCCAAGCACCATCAGCAAAATGCTTGCCGCTTTCGCCAAATAGAGATTCCATCTTTCAACAGGAAGCATGAAAAGCCGGTAAATAAACGTATGCTTGCCATACCAGTCCCTGTACCAAATCAGGAAGATATAAAACACCATGGCCGCCGCACAAAGCGCAATCGGCCCCATAAACCAAATTGAACCAAAGCAGTCGATAAATCCGATCGAACCATACTGCTTTACGTATGCGAGCTTTGGCAGTGACTGGTGATACATGGTCTCATTTGCTTGCGTGATGTAACGATGCACCGTCAAAAAAACGGACGTAAATTGTGAAAGGATGGTGATTGCAACCAAAGACCAGTAGATTTTCGCAAAACGGTTGATTTCAAAATTTACAAGTTTTACAAAACTTTTCATTGCCGGTATACCTCCCTCATAATATCGACAACGGATTTCCCTTCGCTGCTGCGGATGTCTTCCGTGTAAAATTCCCTTAAAACCTTCCCGTCCCCGAGCAGCACCGCTTTGTCCAGCAAGTGCTCAATATCATTGATTTCATGTGTGGTAATCAAAACACCGCGGTTTTCAACCAGGCCGCTTGCGAACACATCTGCAATTTGCTCCCGGCTGAAAATGTCAATGCCCGAAAAGGGTTCGTCCATCAGCACGTAATCGACATCGAGTGATAGCCCGAGCAGCAAATTCACTTTTGCCATGTTTCCTTTCGAAAGGTCGCCGATCCGGTCATTTTCATTCAGTTTGAAAAAATAAAGCAAGTCTTTTGCGCGCAATGCATTCCAATCCGGATAAAAATCCCGCATAAAAAGAATGACATCTTTGATTTTCATCCGCGGCAGCATGATGGGCGCATCCGGAATGAATGCCAGCTTTTCGTAAATATGTTTGTTGTACGGTTCCCCGTCGATCAGAATCTTTCCTTTGCTGACCGGGACAAGCCCTGCAATCGCTTTTAAAGTGGTCGTTTTGCCGGTCCCGTTCACCCCGATCAAACAGGTAATTTCCCCTTTTTCTGCTGTAAAAGAAAGCGAATCAAGCACTTTTTTCCGCCCGTATTTTTTCGTAACTTCCATAACTTCAATCATGCCCGGCCCCCCCTTTGCCCCTGTATTGCCTTTTTACCAGCTCCAACAGCTCCTCCAGCGGAATATCCATCGGGCGGATCGAATCCAGAAAATCAGCCAATGCTGACTGGATCAGTTCTTCCCGTACCCCGGCAAGCACTTCCCGGTCTGTTGTAATCCGGCTCGGAAGATTGCGTTCTGTGTGGATCAAACCTTGCTCCTCCATTTCTTTATACGCTCTTTGCGCGGTATTCGGATTGATTTTTAACATGGCTGCAAGTTCGCGCCGCGATGGAATTTCCTGTCCCGCCTCAAGGCTCCCTGACGCAATCCGGGTTTTAAAATAACGGATAACCTGAATGTAGACAGGATCGCGGTTATTCCATTTAATCTCTGCGATGATCTGAATCGCCCCCATCCTTTTTCATCTCTCCATGTGTATGAAGCCCTTCATACACAAACGCCAAAATGATCGTATTAATACATTGATACAGCTGATATGTGTATCATACCGTTCATACACTTCTCCGTCAATGGATTTTTATAAAAAAGCCTGGAAAAATTTCCGGGCTTTTGCATTCAAAGAAAACGGGATGCAAAAAAGCGGCGGGAAACCAAATACAATGGCTTCCCGCCGCTTTTTTATCAGTACCTCCGGAAAAAACGGGGCATTTTCCGAAGGGTACAGGTTTATTGTTTACCCTTGATCGACGCTTCAATAAATCCTTTAAACAAAGGCTGCGGGCGTGTCGGGCGCGAGGTAAATTCCGGGTGGAACTGGGAAGCAACGAACCACGGATGGTCCTTCAGCTCGACAATTTCAATGAGCCGGCCGTCCGGGCTTGTCCCTGAGAACGTGAACCCGGCATTTTCCATCTGTTCACGGAATTGATTGTTAAATTCATAACGGTGGCGGTGGCGCTCATAAATGACTTCATCCTGATAAGCTTCATACGCTTTCGTACCTTTCACAAGCCGGCAAGGATAAAGCCCGAGGCGGAGCGTACCGCCGAGGTCTTCAATTTCTTTTTGTTCCGGCAAAAGGTCAATCACCGGATAAGGCGTATCCGGGTTGATCTCCGAGGAGTGCGCATCTTTCAATCCGAGGACATGGCGGGCAAATTCGACCGATGCAAGCTGCATGCCAAGGCAGATGCCAAGAAACGGAATCTTATGTTCCCGGGCATACTGGATGGCAAGAATTTTCCCTTCGATGCCGCGGTCGCCGAAACCGCCCGGCACTAAAATGCCGTCCGCATCTTTCAGCAGGTCCGCCACATTTTCCCCGTCCACCTCTTCGGCATTGATCATGTCAATATCAATATCTGCATCAAACTGGTAGCCGGCATGTTTGAGTGCTTCTGCAACGGAAAGATAGGCATCTTGGAGTGCCACATATTTGCCGACAAGCGCAATTTTCACCGTCTTTTTCAAATTGCGCACCCGGTCAACAAGCCCTCTCCATTCGGCCATATCTGCTTCCGGGCACTGCAGTTTTAAATGGTCGCAAACAAGCTGGTCCAGTTTTTGTTCCTGCAGCATGAGCGGGATGGCATATAACGTATCGGCATCGATGCATTCGACTACTTCACGCGGCTGGATATCGCAGAACAATGCAATCTTGTCCTTCATATCCTGCGAGATCGGCATTTCCGTCCGGACGACAATGATATTCGGCTGGATCCCGAGGCCGCGCAACTCTTTTACGCTATGCTGGGTCGGCTTCGTCTTCATCTCGCCCGATGCCTTTAAATAAGGTATTAATGTGCAATGGATGTACATGACATTGTCAATGCCGACATCCGTTTTGATTTGCCGGATTGCTTCAAGGAACGGAAGTGATTCAATATCACCGACCGTCCCGCCAATTTCCGTGATGACGACATCTGCATTGGTTACTTTTCCGGCACGAAAGACGCGTTCTTTGATTTCATTGGTAATATGCGGGATGACCTGTACGGTGCCGCCGAGATATTCGCCGCGGCGTTCTTTCCGGATGACTTCGGAATAAACTTTGCCGGTCGTAACGCTGCTGTATTTTGTTAAGTTAATATCAATAAAACGCTCATAATGGCCGAGGTCAAGGTCGGTTTCCGCGCCGTCGTCCGTTACAAACACTTCCCCGTGCTGGTACGGGCTCATCGTACCCGGATCAACATTAATATACGGATCAAATTTCTGGATCGTAATATTCAGCCCTCGGTTTTTCAACAACCGCCCGAGCGATGCTGCAGTAATCCCTTTTCCCAGCGAGGAAACGACCCCGCCAGTTACAAAGATATATTTTGTCACGTGTTGTCCCCTCCTGTAATGTAACATTATTGTTGCCCCAATACATGGCTTCATCCATTTTTAAGAGCCGGATCTGTTCCGGGCCGTTCTCCGGATCTGCCCCCGTAAAAAACAAAAAGCCCCTCTTGCAATACGGGTTGCAAGGGGGAGCTTGATTTATTTTGCGATATTCCGTCCTTCTCAAAGGAGCCCAAACATAATACTACCGTTGTCCCGGAAAGAAGTCAAGACTAATCTTCTTTGTCGTTAACGTCTTCCTCGTCTTCGTCTTCGGTAACGTCGAAATCATCCGTGAGCAGTTCTTCGTCTTCGAAAGTTTCTTCTTCATCTTCATCGATATCGGAAAACTCATCGTCAACCAAATCTTCGTCTTCCTCGTCTTCGTCGGCGAAGTCCTCTTCTTCATCTTCGGCGACATCATCGATATCCTCAAGGTCAAGGTCTTCATCATCTATAAAGTCCTCTTCTTCCTCGACAACTTTCGCTTTTTTCCGCTTCGTTTTCACGGTGTGGGTCACTTCTTCATCAATCTGGTCAACCGGGTACCAGGCGCGGAGGCCCCAGGTGTTGTCCCCAAGGCTGATAAATCTCCCGTCAATATTTAAGTCCGTATAGAACTGGATCATTTTGCTTTCGGTTTCTTCTTTCGGCAACCCCAAAATGGCGCCGATTTCCGCAAGCAAGTCCTGGAAGGAAGTCACTTGTTTTTTTTCCTCCAATATTTGTTCCGCCAACTCGATAAAAGACATTTCCTTCAGCTCTTCTTTCGGCAACTGTCGCAAGCTCACGCGTCGCACACCCTTTCTCATTGATCAAAACTGCTATATGGCAGGTAAATGCTAAACTTTGCATGATTTAATAGAAAACATATTTACCATTATATACAAAAAGCAAACGTTTATGCTAGCCCCGTGGCCTTTTCCGGCTGTTTTTATCCCGGGTTTTTAAGCGGCCCGGCGTCCTCATCAGCCGGTATGCAAGATAAAACAGAAAAAACGAGAGGAGCAGAAAAGGGATGGCACCGAGTTCTTTACTGTATAAATAATACCCGGCCAGCAAAAAAACGATCATACCGCTGCATGATAGTAAAATTTTGATAAAAGAATACAAACAGTCCACATCCCTTGAAAAAATAAGCGATTGACGAGTCCTACTCCCACCTTCCGCCTATTCAAGCACATCTCCTATATCCTTGTCCATTTTACATCCATCTGGCAGAAAGAAACAACAGAATTCTATGTGGAAAGAAAATTTATTTTCGTACTTGCCATTGAGCGAAAGCAAAAAACCGGCATTTAGCTGCCGGTTTTTTGCTTTTGGAAGCACACGCTGCATTTTTGTCCAGCGGCGACTCCTAGCGGAAAATGCTATTTGGGTCGTTCAGCTTTGCATCCCGATTTTCCATTGTCGTTGATAATAAGGTGGATTTTTTTAAAGCTCGGATTTTCCACCAGAGTTACTGTCGCCTTTTAGAATATAACCGCCTTTTGAAGATGTTTACAAGAAAATAGCCTAAGATATACCCTATGAAATTAAGAATTACATCGTCTATATCTATAGATCTAGTACCAAATTTGAGCAAGTATAGAATAAACTGTCCACCTTCTATTACTATTGGAATCATCACACCTAACATGATAATTTTTTTAATCGATAATTTGCTAAATTGAAGCGGGAGTAAAAAACCAAGCGGGAATAATAACAATACATTACCAGCTAGGTTTTTCACGATAACGGAAACCGGAATAGTACCATTCATCAGACTCATCACATAATTCCCTATCGTTTTAAATGGGATTAAATTATATGGCAAATAACCAAAATTTGCAGTTGGAATCAGCCATACAACCGCACCCAGCAAAATGATATATATAATAAATACAAACCTTATAGTAACCGTTTCCAAAACTAAGCGTTCTTTCTTAACATATTTCCCATACAGGAGTAAGCAGATTAAAATAAGTATTAGTATGATGATTAAGGCAATAACCAATAAACTGATCATAAATTCACTAAATCCTTTATTGTATAATTTTCCCGGAGCCTTTTACTCTATACCCTGTTGCAGAATGCTTGTTGACAACCACAACATATGAACCGGAGCTAACTTTACCAATTGTTTTTGTATGTGAAAATCCATCTGCAGCAATAGGATCAGTGTAAGTGGTTAACAATTTTTGTAAACCAACTGTAAATGTAGATTTGCTTGAGCTTACATTTCCAGCTTGATTATACGTATTTCCTGTCACTGTAGTTTTAGCTGTATCATTATTCAATTTATGCTTTTTTGTTCCGGTAACGCTTGCAATAATATTAAAAGAATAGCCGAAACTCGTGGCACTTGCAATAGTTGGAATACATAATGCAAAGATTAACATTATTGGTATGAGCAAACTCTTTTTCCTCATTCTATACATCTCCTTCGCAATTTTTATACTTGCATTATAATTGGAATATTTGTTTAAATCAAGTCTTTTTTTAAAAGATGGCACAATTATAATCATACTGGAAAGATGAAAACTTGAAGTGGAGTTTTATATTTCTTCCATGAATAATTGATTGTGTCATATTTATTAGATAAACGTCACTGCCTAAAAATAACAACAATGATCGATAACTCAAAAAACTATAATATTATAGTTTTATTAAAGGAGAATATTTATGGGTGCCTTAATTGAAGCTAACCGAATTTGTAAAAGATATAATCAAAAGAGCAATAACATGGAATTGAAAGAAACATCCCTTTCTATTGAAAAAGGGAAGATTTATGTTATTGAGGGGAAAAGCGGAGCAGGAAAATCAACTTTGTTAAATATTTTGGGAGGAATGGAGAAACCTACATCTGGAAAGGTATATTACAAAGGAAAATCCTTTTATGATCTGAAGGATTCAGACCAGGCTGCTATTAGAGGAGAAAAATACGGATTTGTATTCCAATCTTTTCAGCTAATTCCGGAATTGACTGTCAAAGAAAATATAGAACTTCCCCTCATATTTACAAATAGACAAGAAAAAATGGATAAGATAGCAGAATTAGCCAGACATTTAGGGATTGAAAATCAATTACATAAACTTCCTGACTTTTTATCAGGAGGGGAACAACAAAGAGTAGCTATTGCCAGGGCACTTATTACTGAGCCTGAAATTATATTTGCCGATGAGCCCACCGGTAATCTTGACTCAGCAACAACTAAAAAAATAATCCATCTTTTTACAAGATTATGTAATGAAAAAAATATAACACTCGTTGTAGTTACACACGAAAAGAATTTATTTGAATTTCCGGATAATTTATTCCTCGTAAAAAACGGAAGATTGCAGGTGGCACAAGAAAATGTTTAATTTAAGCATAAAAGTTCTTTTATCGCGAAAAAAATGGTTATTTCTGATCGCTGGTTCAATTGCCATTGTTCTATCATCAGTAGCTTCTATTTTCACTGCTTCTGCATCTGTAAGATCAGCAATTAAACAAAAGGCCCAGAATACTTACGGAGAACATACCGGTGTGTTAACAAATATTTCAGAAACGAAAACATCATTGCTGAATAAAAACAAGGAAATAACGGCAGGGGTATATCAAATTATAGGAAAAACTAAAGTTAGTAATGATATATTTGCAACAGTTGGTTGGATGGATAAAAAGTCAATCAGATTAGGGCATCTAAGATTAATAAATGGAAAATTTCCGGACAAGCCAAATGAAGTAGCTATAGAATCTGCGTATTTACAAGGTTCATTAAAAAATTGGAAAATTAATGAAAATAAATCAATCAAAATTGGAAACAAGATAAAAAAAATGCGTCTGGTTGGGATAGTAAAAAACTATTCTTCACAGTGGTCGGTAGCGGAGGGTTTCGAGAAGGGAGTCAATGATTTTCCCAATATATTTATATCTAAACAGCTAGCTATCGAGTACAAAAAAAATAATAGTTTTTTATTTAAATATAATGAAAGTACAAAAGATTCGTTTGAAAAATCATTAAATCTTATAGATTACTATGACCAACAAGGAACCGTTAATAGCCGATTATTTAATAACGGACTGAATCGATGTGATACAATCAAATTCTTATCGAATATTTTTCAGTTATTAATTGTGATTCTTTCATTATTTTCTATAAATAGTCTCATTTTACATTTTACCCGGGATCAACATAAAAAAATGGGAATTATGAGATCCGTAGGTGCAAGTCAACGAGCATTATACCGTATGTATATTTACCAAGCTGTCATTATTTTTGTATTAAGTGCCCTCATTTCAATACCTATTGTGTTTTTTATTCAGTCACTAATCATTCATTTCTCATACAGAGAGAATTCAACTAACTTTAAGTTGATTATTGAAATGATTGGAATTAGTGCACTGCTATATGTTGTATTATTTTTTATGATCTTAGTTTTATTCCTTAAAAATGTTAAGAAGACCGGCTCATTGCATATAAAAGAACTATTGAGCCAGCAAAATAGTGTAAATTTTAATGAACGATATAAAAGGGTTTTAAAATATTTTCAATCTATCCATATAAAATTATTAGTGAAAGAATTGTTCTCGAATCCTAAGCAATTTTGTCTTACTATATTCATTTTAAGCTTCTCTTCTTTAATATTCACATTTACAAACTATATTCAAAAAGATAATTTATATGGTTGGGAAGGACTTAAATCCAAGTATTATTTAACCTCACAAGAAGCTTTTAGCTCTAAATCAAAACAAAATCTAACAGTACTAAGCCATCAGGGATTAACCTTTACAGAGACTGACGTGAAAAAACTGGAAAAAACGCCCGGCGTTTTATATATAGATAAAACGCCATTCATGGATGATGTCGAGACATTAATGGATCAGAGAATGATTACTCCTTCCATTAACAGTTGGATATTTAAAGAAAACTCAGCTTATAAAACTTATCATAATAAAATTATTATTCCAGATGTAAATTACGTTCTTCTGAATGAAGACGACTGGAATAATATTGAAACCCCAAAGAAATATAAAAATCCGGGTGGCAAAGTGTTAATATTTAATCCGATTAACAATAAAAGAAAAAACGAGGATAAAGCCTTGGCTGGAAATACATTAACTTTAGTCAGACTATATAAAATGCCATCTGGAATGAAAATCAGCCAAAAAAATTTAACAATTTTAGATGTTATCCATAAACCATTTAAATATAGGGCCAGCCGTTCTGTTGGAATAAAGAAAGATGGCTTTATTATTGTAATGGACACTAAAACCGCAGTAAAATCTGGTTTGTTCCATGGATTTAGTGACCTTGAGATTTACACGAAAAAAGATATTTCCCATAAAGACAAAATAAACCTTGATAAACAAGTAAAATTATTATCAGCAACATTCCCTGGCAGCTTAGTACAGAACATTTCTCAATTAATAAAAGACGATAGTAAAATTTATAATTATCTCAAGGTTCTTGGCAATCTTTTGTTTTTTGTCTCTCTCATTCTCACTGCGATTTCAGTCACAATCATGATCTTTAGCAAATATCAGACACAGAAAAGACATTGGGGCATTTATTTATCTCTTGGAATGAGCAAAAATAACATCATGCAATACGTTTTCAGTGAAATATTTATTTATGTTTTGGTCTCTATGATGTTGAGTATGGCCATTTGTTGTATTGGATTGTTCATGTTGCCTCACCAGTATCCGCTTGTTTTTTACTTTAAGTATTTTCTGTTGTCGATTTTAATTGAAGTCAGTTTTCTCATTATCGGAGGATATATAATACATAGTTCCTTGCAGCGTCAATCAATTGCTGCTTTTCTAAGGAGGGATGAGTAACATTCCTTAGAGAAAATAAAGAAGCGAAAAGCTATCGTCATATTATTCAATAGCCTTTCGCTTCTCTTTCTTTTTGTATTTTTTCAGACATACGTTGTAATAACGTCTAATCCATTCTCAATGAACAGAACACTTAAAATAAAAATCAGCTTACATACACAATTTTGTAATTGACATTGTTCTATCGAGACATTTGTCAGCTTTTTAAGAACCATAAGCTCTACGCAGTGGCCGTTACAGAAAACTTATAAAAAGTTATAATTTCTTACAACTTTTATGTTTCCTTACTTCTTCATCGTGTCTGCTTTCACGTCTATCTATTAAACAGATCGCTACTTGCATTTGGTGTAACACTCCAAAGTCGTAAATTCCCAACTAACGAATCGGTACATGTCTACATTAACTTGCATTGTTAAAATACAGATTCTAAAACATTTTCACCATATTTTTTAAGATTTATAGACGCTTGATAATCTCGGTCAACAATATTTCCACATCCGCATTCAAAAGTTCTATCGGATAACTTCAAGTCTTTTTTAAGTTTTTCGCAGCAAGAACACAACTTAGAACTTGGAAACCATCTATCCGCCAATTTGCACCTGCTTTTTCGCGTCCTCTGAACCTTTGCGCTCAAATTTGTTTATGACAATGAGGTCCGCATAATCGATCATGTCAATTTTTTCAAGCTGGGAAGGCGCCCCGAATTCGCTCGTCATCACATACATTGCGACATCGGAAATATTCGTGATTTCGGCATCCCCCTGGCCGATTCCGCTTGTTTCGATCAAAATCAAATCAAAGCCGGCAGCTTTTCAATCCGGATAGCATCATGAATGGCAAGAGAAAGTTCGGAACGGGATGCCCTTGTAGCCAGGCTCCGCATAAATACATTCGGATGAAAAATCGCATTCATCCGGATCCGGTCGCCAAGCAATGCGCCCCCCCGTTTTTTGCTTCGTCGGGTCGACCGAAAGAACGGCAATTTTACTTTCCGGATGGTCATGCAAAAAGCGGCGGATCAGTTCATCTGTCAAGGAACTCTTTCCCGCTCCCCCGGTACCGGTTATGCCCACGACCGGCGCTTTCTTCACGGCCGGAATGGCAGATTCAAGGGCAGCAAGCGCCTCCTGATGGTTCAAATGGTTCTCGGCATAAGAAATCAGTCTGGCAACAGAACTGATCCGCCCTTCGCTTAAGCGCCCGGCTTCTTTGGCAAAATCCGCTTCCGTTACCGTCGGGTGGTCGCACTCCCGGAGCATCATATTGATCATGCCCTGAAGGCCGAGCTTTCTGCCGTCCTCCGGTGAAAAAATACGCGCGATCCCGTAGTCATGCAGTTCTTTCATCTCACGCGGGATGATGACGCCCCCTCCCCCGCCGTAAATGCGGATCCCGGAGGCGCCGTTTTCCTGCAGCAAATCATACATATACTTGAAAAACTCAAGATGCCCTCCCTGATAGGAAGAAACGGCAATACCCTGGACATCTTCCTGAATCGCCGCCTGGACAATTTCTCGTGCCGAGCGGTTGTGGCCGAGATGGATGACTTCCGCGCCGCTTGCCTGCAAAATCCTCCGCATAATGTTGATGGAAGCATCGTGGCCGTCAAACAAACTGGACGCTGTGACAAAACGGACCGCATGTTTCGGGCGGTAAACCTCTGTCTCAGCCATCATATCCCCCTTGTCTTCATCAGGATTGGAACTTAAAACGCATGAATGAACCCCGGGATGGAAAAACGGAAATGGCGCCAAAAATTTATGCCATCATACCCCTTGTCTCAAGGCCGGAAAACAGCAAATGGGTTTGCAGACGGATATAATCCTCAATTGTAAACTTCTTTTTAAATGCCCAGCGGCGGAAAGCCCACATTTCACCCTGGACAAAAATATTATGGGCGAGCATCTCAATCTCTTTTTCTTCCAGATCAAGTTCGCCGTTTTCCGCACATCTTTTAATCATTTTTTCAAATATGCCGACCATTTCCATTTCCTTTTTTAATACGTAAGGCAGTGCTTCTTTTGTCAGTGATTTTGCTTCCTGGTACATGACAAGCACTTCATCCTGCAGTTCATCAACAATCCGGAAATAATGGGCAATTGCGAGTTTCAAACTTTCAAGCGTCCCCTGGCCGGCATCAATGCGCAGCAGCCTGTCGCGCACTTCATCATAAATCCGGTCGCACACCAAATAGAGGACATCCTCTTTTGCCCGGATATATTCGTAAAGCGTCCCGATGCTAAAGCCGGATTTTTTGGCAATTTCCCTCGTTGTCGTCCGGTGGAACCCCTTTTCCTTAAAAAGCGCGACGGCGGCATTGATCATTTGGTTTCTGCGCTTTTCAATCAGCCTTTCGTCCCTGACCGATGCCGGCACAAACTTTTTTTGGCTCACAAACGGCCTCCCCTCTCCGTCAGTCCCTTGTCAGCATTCTTGAAATGACAAGCCGCTGGATTTCCTGCGTCCCTTCGTAAATTTGCGTAATTTTGGCATCGCGCATGAACCGCTCAACCGGATAATCTTTTGTATAACCGTAGCCGCCAAAAATCTGCACGGCTTCTGTTGTGACTTTCATCGCCGTATCGCCGGCAAACAGTTTGGACATGGCAGATTCTTTCCCGTACGGCAGCCCGTTTGACTCAAGCCAGGCCGCCTGGTACGTTAACAGCCTTGCCGCTTCGACTGCAGTGGCCATGTCGGCGAGTTTGAAAGACACGCCCTGGTTTGCTGCGATCGGTTTGCCGAACTGTTTCCGCTCTTTCGCATAAGCTGCAGCCGCATCGAGCGCGCCCTGGGCAATGCCGACTGCCTGGGCTGCAATGCCGTTGCGCCCGCCGTCCAGCGTCATCATCGCGATTTTAAAGCCCTGTCCTTCTTCCCCCAGCCGGTTTTCTGCCGGCACCATGACATTGTCAAAAATGATTTCCGTTGTGGTGGAAGCCCGGATGCCCATTTTCTTTTCCTTTTTGCCGGTTGAAAACCCGGGAAAATCTTTTTCAATGATAAATGCGCTTGTACCATGGTGTTTGCTTTTCGGATCGGTGAGGGCAAACACGATGTAAATATCCGCCACGCCGCCGTTTGTAATGAAAATTTTGGAACCATTTAAAACATAATGGTCTCCTTCACGCCTGGCCGTTGTCACCATCGCGCCCGCATCAGAACCCGACCCCGGCTCCGTCAAGCCGTACGCGCCGATTTTTTCCCCGCGGGCAAGCGGAACGAGGTATTTCTGTTTTTGTTCTTCTGTGCCGAATTTAAACAGCGGCCAGCTGGCAAGGGAAGTATGTGCCGAGAGGGTCACGCCGGTTGAGGCGCACACACGCGACAGCTCTTCCACCGCAATGCAGTATGCCAGAAAATCGCTCCCGATCCCGCCGTACTGCTCCGGCCATGGAATCCCGGTCAGGCCAAGCGCCGCCATCCGGTCAAAGATGCCACGGTCAAACCGTTCGTTCTCATCGCGTTCCGCTGCTGTCGGCGCTACTTCCTTCACGGCAAAATCGCGTACCATTTTCCGGATCATTTCATGTTCTTCACTTAAACGAAAGTCCATTTTTCTGCCTCCAATTTTTTATTCAAGACAACTTAAAGCCTTTTCTCCCGCAATAATTGATTGCTGATCACGATTCTTTGGATTTCACTTGTCCCTTCATAAATTTGCGTAATTTTCGCATCGCGCATGAACCGTTCAACCGGATAGTCTTTCGTGTATCCATATCCGCCGAAAATCTGAACGGCTTCAATCGCTGTATCAACAGCTGTTTGGGAAGCGAGCAGTTTGGCCATCGCCGCTTCTTTTTTGCAGCCCAGGCCGTTGCTCCGCAAAAAGGCTGACCGGTAGACAAGCAGTTTGCTGGCTTCGATGTTTGTTGCCATGTCGGCAAGTTTAAAACCGGTACCCTCAAATGCGTGGATGGGTTTTCCGAACTGGCGCCGGTTTTTTGCGTATTGAAGTGCCAGTTCATAGGCGCCTTCCGCAATCCCGAGGGCCTGTGCCGCGATCCCGATCCGGCCGGCATCCAGCACCGCCATTGCGATCTTAAACCCTTCCCCTTCTTCCCCCAGCCGGTTCTCAGCCGGAACCTGGAGATTTTCAAAGTGAAGCTGGACAGTTTTTGACCCGTGCAGCCCCATTTTTTTCTCATCCTTGCCGGTCCGGAAACCCGGCATGGTCTTTTCAATAATGAAAGCGGTGATGTTGCCGTCTTCCGTGCGGGCAAATACAATATACGTATCCGCCTCGCCGCCGTTTGTAATGAACATTTTTGAACCATTGAGCACATAATGCCCGCCCTGTTTTACCGCTTTTGTTTTTAAATTCTTCGCATCCGACCCCGCCTCGGCTTCCGTCAGGCAAAAAGCCCCCAGGTATTCCCCGCTTGCAAGCTTTGGCAAATATTTTTGTTTTTGCGCTTCACTTCCGAAATATAAAATCGGCGCGGTCCCGACGGATGAATGGACGGAAAGGATGACGCCAATGGTCGCGCTGGCTTTGGAAATTTCATGAACAGCTATAACGTATGCAGTAAAATCCAGCCCCGCACCGCCGTATGTTTCCGGAATGGTGATGCCCATCAGACCGAGGGTTGCCATTTTTCCAAGTATTTCACGCGGGAACATGCCGCGCTCCATGTCGCCCGTAGCCGGCAAAATTTCTTTTCCTGCAAAATCCCGTACGGTTTTTCTTAACAAAAGCTGTTCTTCCGTAAACTGAAAATCCATGATCAGGTCCCCTTTTTTGGGTGGTCATACACGTTGAAGTTTTATTGCACTTCAATCATGACGGCATCGCCCTGGCCGCCACCGGAGCAGATGGCTGCGATCCCGGTCCCGCCGCCGCGCCGTTTCAGTTCGTATGCAAGGGTTAAAATAATGCGCGTGCCGCTTGCACCGATCGGATGGCCTAACGCAACCGCGCCGCCGTTTACATTCACCTTATCCAAATCGAGCTGTGCGATTTTGCTGCTGGCAAGGGCCACAGCGGCAAATGCTTCATTGATTTCAAACAAATCAATGTCATCAAGCTTTCTTCCTGTTTTTTTCAGGATTTCGTTGATCACAAGCCCCGGCGTCTGCGGAAAATGCTGCGCCTCCACCGCCACTTCCGCATGCGCCACCATCTTTGCAAGCGGCTTCAACCCTGCTTTTGCAGCCCGTTCAGCGCTCATTAAAACAAGTGCAGCCGCCCCGTCATTCACACCCGGAGCATTGCCGGCCGTGATGGTGCCGTCTTTGTCGAAAGCAGGCGGCAGCTGGGACAGTTTTTCAAGCGTCGTATCCGCGCGCGGCGGTTCATCCTGTTCAACAAGCAGCGCAGGGCCTTTTCTTTGCGGGATTTCCACCGGAACAATCTCTTCGGCAAACTTGCCGGAATGAATGGCTTCCAATGCTTTCTGGTGGCTTCTTAATGCCCAGCGGTCCTGAAAGTCGCGGGTCAGCCCGAACGCTTCCGCCGTGCGGTTTCCGTATGTGCCCATATGGACGCCGGAAAATGCGCAGATGAGTCCGTCATGGGTCATCATGTCTTTCAGCTGGACATCGCCCATTTTCAATCCCCATCTTGCCTTGGGCAGGAAGTAAGGGGCGTTTGACATCGACTCCATCCCGCCGGCTACAATGACTTCCCCGTCTCCCAAACGGATGATCTGATCCGCCATGGTCACGCTCCTCATGCCGGAAGCACACACTTTATTCACCGTTTCCGTTTTGACTTCCCACGGAATGCCGGCGTGCCTTGCCGCCTGCCGGGATGGGAGCTGCCCCTGGCCGCCCTGTAGGACATTCCCCATAATCACTTCATTTACTTCCCCGTTTTCAACGCCCGCTTTTTCCAATGCATGCCGGATCGCAATCCCGCCTAACGCGGACGCCGGAAGTGCAGCCAGTTTTCCCCCGAATTTCCCAAATGGCGTACGCGCCCCGTCGATGATCACCGTGTTCAACCATCTTCTCCCCTTTTACAATGGATTTATGATAAGCGCCGGCAATTTGCACGAACGCGAATCATCGTTCATTCATAGTCCCTTTGTTATTTGCTGCCAAAACAGCAGCGAACTTCCCGATGCTTTTGGAATGGATGAAAAGCGCCAATCGAGCGAACGCTCAATCATCGTTCATTCATGGCCCTTTGCCGTTCGTTTCCCAAAACAGCAGTGAGCCTTGCCTTACTGTGTGATTTATGAAAAGCGCCGGCAATATGCATGCGCTTACATTCCCAAACCATTATCATCCTGTGTGATCTGCCGCAAAAAAACGGCGGAGAATCTTCCTTTTGCATATCCTGTTCCCCGCCGCTTTTGCGCAGATGATTTGCCGGTTTACATACAACTGTTGCTAGCTTCCCTGCCGCGCATCCCGTTTTGCGGCGGTATCACCCGCTTAAGATACTGCAGCAGTCTGCCCCGGTGCCCCGCAGACCGAACGTTCCAGAATTTCGGCAACATCCAGGGTTTTCACAGTGTCTTCCACTTCTTTCGCTTTTGTACCGTCAGACAGCATTGTCAGACAGTACGGGCATTCCGTGCTGATGACGGTCGGATTCACGGAAAGTGCCTGTTCAGTCCGCGCCACATTAATCCGGTGCCCGGTATCTTCTTCCGTCCACATTAACCCGCCGCCGGCCCCGCAGCACATCGCGGTTTCACGGTTCCGTTCCATTTCCACAAGCTTTACGCCCGGGATCATTTTTAAAATGTCACGCGGCTGGTTATAAATGTCATTGTACCTGCCGAGGTAGCAGGAGTCATGAAAGGTAACCGTTTCATTGACTTCGTACTTCGGCTTTAAGCGTCCTTCTTTCAGCAGCTCATAAAGCACTTCGGTGTGATGGTACACTTCCCCTTCAAAACCAAAATCTTTATATTCTTTCTTAAACGTATTGTATGCATGCGGATCGATCGTCACAATTTTTTTCACGCCGTTCTTTTCAAACTCGGCGATGTTCTGGCCGGCCAGTTCCTGGAACAAAAATTCATTGCCAAGCCTGCGTGCTGTATCTCCGGAGTTTTTCTCCTTGTTGCCGAGAATGGCGAATTTCACACCCGCTTCATTCAGCAGTTTCGCAAACGACTGCGCGATTTTTTGGCTGCGGCTGTCGTAAGACCCCATTGATCCGACCCAGAATAAATACTCGAATTCCTCATCCGATTTTTTCATTTCTTTGACCGTCTTGACCTCGATATCTTCGCGCCCTTCACGCCACGACTCGCGCTCTTTCCGGTTCAGTCCCCAAGGATTGCCCTGGCGTTCAATATTTTGGATTGCCCGCTGTGCATCTGGTTTCATTTTTCCTTCGGTCAAAACGAGATAGCGCCGCAAATCAATGATTTTATCGACATGTTCATTCATAACCGGGCACTGGTCTTCGCAATTCCGGCAAGTCGTGCATGCCCAGATCTCTTCTTCGGTAATGACATCGCCGATCAGGCTCGGATTGTAATCAAGCGCTACAGCTGCCTCTTCTGCCCCGCGGGTTGCACTCTCCCGGGCGAGCCGGTTCCCTGTCGTGTTGGCAAAAGCAAATGCCGGAACCCACGGTGCTTTGGACGTAACGGCCGCGCCGTAATTGGTCAGATGGTCCCTCAATTTAATGATCAAGTCCATCGGTGAAAGCATTTTTCCTGTTCCGGTTGCCGGGCACATATTCGTGCAGCGGCCGCACTCCACACAGGCGTAAAGATCGACAAGCTGAAGCTGCGTGAAGTCCTCGATTTTCCCGACGCCAAAACTTTCCTGCGATTCGTCTTCAAAATCGATCGCCCGTAATTTCCCGGTATCCCCGAGCCGGTTCAGATACACATTCGCAGGCCCTGCAATCAAATGGGCGTGCTTCGACTGCGGGATATAGACAAGGAAAGTAAGCAGAAGCAACAGATGGATCCACCATGCCACGTAAAACACAACGGCCGCCGCGGTGGGCCCGATCCAATGAAAGGCTGCTGCAATCCCGGCTGCCACCGGTTCCGTCCATGAAGGCTCCTCAAAGTGCCAAATGATTTCCATACCGCCCCCGACCAGGACAGAAACCATTAGCCCGCCGATAAAGATGAGCACAAGCCCCGCTTTAAAATCGCGTTTTAAGCGGACGAGCTTCTCAATGTAGCGGCGGTAAAACGCCCAGCCGACCGCAAATAAAATCACGAGCGTGACGATTTCCTGAAAGAAAGTAAATCCGGGGTAAAGCGGCCCGAGCGGCAAGTGCGAACCCGGCGCAAGCCCCTTCCATATGAAATCAATTGCGCCGAACTGGACGAGAATAAACCCGTAAAACATCATCACATGGATGGCGCCGCTCTTTTTATCCTTGAGCAGTTTTTTCTGCCCGAAAACGTATACCCATATTTTTTTGAGCCGCGCCTTGACATTGTTGTCGAATTCCTGTTTTTTCCCCAATTTGATATACTGGATCCTTGTCCTTACCAAATACGCAAAAAGGCCAATGCCGTAAGCGGTTACAGACAAAAACAACAACCAGTTTAACCATAATAAGATGTGCATTTTTCTCCCGACGCTCCCTTCGTTCATTCGTGCTCGCACAAAAAAGCAGGTAATTTTCCGAATCTTGCTTACCTACATTATATAATGAATGAGCATTCAGTCAATCCTTTTTTCTTTATTTTTTTGAATTTCTTTGTGCCTGTTTCCGGCTTTTGTAAGTAGAATCGGCCGCATTTGGGGAAGAATAAAGACATGGACTCGACCACAAAAAAAATCGATTGAAGCGGGGAAAAAAGATATGATTTTGCTCTTATTCCTTTCTGCCGTCATAGTACTCATCATCTGGCTTTTCACCGATTACACGCTTGGAAAAAGGCATTTCCGCAAAACTCGCAAACAGCGCCAATATCCCGTACGGCACGGAGATTTTACTGTTTTTACATGCGGAGAAAATCTGTTTCCCCACTACTTTTCCGATATCCTGCATGCCAAAAAAAGCATATACGTCCTGTTTTATATTGTAAAAAATGATGAAATCAGCCGTGAATTTTTCAGCCTGCTCGCAAAAAAAGCGCGCGAAGGGAAAGAAGTAAAAGTATTGCTCGATTGGGCGGGCAGCCGGAAGGTCACAAAACAGATGATTGCACAGCTGAAAAACGCTGGCGTCTCGTTTGCCTTCAGCAACCGGCCGAAGTTCCCTTTTTTCTTTTACACGCTCCAGCAGCGGAACCACCGGAAAATAACCGTCATTGACGGGGAGACAGGCTATCTTGGCGGTTTCAATGTGGGGAAGGATTATATCAATGGCAACAAGTCGCTGTCTCCTTGGCGGGATTACCATTTCCGCTTAACCGGCGGAAGTATCCGCGACTTGCAGGAGGAATTTATCAGGAACTGGGAAACGGCTACAGGAGAAAATATGCCATTTGAAACACATCTCTCTCCCCATGAGGAGAAAAGCGGATGCCGCCACCGGATCATCCCGACTGCGGGCGATGAGCTTGAGCACCTGGTTTGCAGCCTGATTGATGAAGCCCGTGAATCGATTTTTATCGGTTCCCCGTACTTTATCCCGACTCCGGCCATCCACAAAAAACTGGTGCAGGCTTTGGCACGTGGCGTAAAAGTCACAGTGCTCACCCCCGATAGGGCGGACCATCCGCTTGTCAAAGAGGCCGCAAGCCGCTATTTCCGGCAGCTGCTTGAAAATGGCGCAGACATTTATTTGTTCAAGCCCGGATTTTATCACGCGAAAATTATGATCATTGACCGGACCGTCTGCAATATTGGAACGGCTAATTTTGACCGGCGCAGTGCCCGTTTAAACTTTGAAGTCAACTGCCTTGTATACGACAATGTGTTTATCCAAAAAATGTGCGCGGTCGTGAAGGATGATATGCGCCACGCTGCCCCTCTTACATCAGACGGCCTGAACCGCCCCGGATTGGCAACGAGGCTGGCCGAATGGGGCGTGAGGGCAATTGAAGGATTTTTGTGATGAAAAAGCCGGCTCTGGGCCAGTCGGCGCAATCAGGAAAATATTGCCTTCCGGAAGACCGGGGACACTGCGAGGGATGATGGGTGCTTGGCCGGCCTTGAATACCATCTTGCGGGCTGTAACGCATTTTGTTGCCCAGTAAATTTACCACACGTTGACTGAAAAAAGCACTGAACCCCGGGCTATCTTGCTGCCTGCAATCCAATTTGCTTTTCTTACACCCGGCGGCAATCGACCACCGGCTTACGGAAAAGCCGGTCCCTGGGACACTGAACTGAAACACCATCTTAATAAAAAAAAGCCGCCCTGAACCCGGAAACGGATGAGGACGGCTTTTGTCTTTACATTTTTTCAGGTGCGGAAACGCCGATCAGCTGGAGCGCGTTTTTCAGCGTAATTTGCACGGCCTTCACGAGGGCAAGGCGCGCTTTGGTGGCGTCCGCATGCGCCGGCTCGATCACTTTCACAGCATTGTAAAAGCTGTGGAAGTTGGCGGCAAGTTCGTTAATATAATTTGTAATGCGGTGCGGGATCCGCTTTTCGGCCGCATCAGCAATCACCTGCGGGAATTCTCCGAGCTTTTTCAGGACATCCGTTTCCTTTTCAGACCGGATCACGGAAAAATCGGCGCCTGTATCCGGCACAAACCCTTTTTCTTCCGCCTGGCGCAAAATACTGCAAATACGGGCATGGGCATATTGCGCATAGTAAACCGGGTTTTCATTGGACTCTGAAACGGCAAGATCAAGGTCAAAGTCCAAATGCGTATCCGAGCTTCTCATCGCAAAGAAGTACCGGGTTGCATCAAGCCCGACTTCGTCAATGAGTTCACGCATCGTGACCGCTTTCCCAGTCCGCTTGCTCATTTTTATTTTTTCGCCGTTTTTATACAAGTGAACAAGCTGGATGATCTCCACTTCAAGATTGCCGCTGTTATAGCCGAGCGCTTCCATTGCCGCTTTCATCCGCGGGATATAGCCGTGGTGGTCAGCGCCCCAAATATTAATCACCGTATCGAAGCCGCGGTCAAATTTGTCTTTATGGTAAGCAATATCCGGGGTCAAGTACGTGTAAGTCCCATCGTTTTTGATGAGCACGCGGTCTTTGTCGTCGCCGAAAGCCGTCGAGCGGAACCACGTTGCCCCGTCCTTTTCATAAATATGGCCTTTTTCGCGCATCAGTGTCAGCATTTCGTCAATTTTTCCGCTCTTATAAAGAGACGTTTCCGAATACCAGACATCAAAACGAACGCGGAAGTCTTCAAGGTCTTTTTTCAGTTTCGCCATCTCGTAATCGAGGCCGTACTGGCGGAAAAATTCGTAGCGCGTTTTTTCATCCGCGTCCACAAATTTCCGGCCGTATTCATCGGCAAGTTTTTTTCCAAGGTCAATAATATCCTGGCCGTAATAGCCATCTGCCGGCATTTCCTTTTCCATCCCGAGCGCCTGGAAGTAGCGCGCTTCGACTGACAAGGCCAGATTGTGGATCTGGTTGCCGGCATCGTTAATATAGTATTCACGGGTCACCTCATACCCTGCTTTTTCAAGAATATTGCACAGTGAATCCCCGACAGCGGCGCCGCGCGCATGTCCGAGGTGAAGATCACCGGTCGGGTTCGCCGATACGAATTCAACCTGGATTTTTTTGCCCCTGCCGGCATCTGAACGGCCGTAATCCGCACCATCGTGAAGGATAGAAGGGATCAGCCGGGTCAAATACGTATTGTCCAAATAAAAATTAATAAAGCCGGGGCCTGCGATTTCCACTTTTTCAATCGACGTTTTCGATTTGTCGATATGTTCGACAATCGCTTCCGCAATCTGGCGCGGCGCTTTTTTTGCCGCACGCGCAAGCTGCATTGCAATGTTTGCGGCATAATCGCCGTGCGCTTTTTCTTTTGGCTTTTCCAGCACAATAGCCGGAATATCCGCTTCCGCAACCAAGCCGGTCTTCATCACCGCTTCTTTGATTTCCGTTTTCAGCGTTTCCTGCATTTGTTCCGCAATGTTCATTTTGCTGCTTGTACCTCCTCATAATGGATCTTCATTTTATATGTACCGACCGAACCCCCATGCATATAAAGCCTGTATCCGAGGGAAAGCTGCCCGGAAAGCGGGCCTGTGCGCGTGTGCACAATCTCATCTGCCGCCGCTTCAATCGGGAATTGGCCATAGCCGTTTTCGTAAGTCCCCGGGCGCCTTGTCCCGGCACGCAAATCAAGCCGCATGGAGACCGCACCGCTTCTCAATACAAGCGCCCTTCCGCTTGCCATTTTGACAACCGTATAAATTTTGCCGGCTTCCTGCACTTCCTCGTACTTTAAATAGGCCGAACCGCCTTTTTCGTAATAATGGCCGAACAAAACCAGTTCGATTTTTTCCGCTTCTTCCTGGAAAATCTCCGTGGTCATATGTATTTTTACAGGGCAAGAAACGGTTTCCCCCGCCATTTTCCCACATCCTTTATTTCATCCATTATAACCCTTCCGGCGGAAAAATAATATGGTAACTCTCCTCATTTTATCATATATAATGGAGCTGCTATCCCGCAAGCTTAACTTTAAAAACCCGGCACCCGCCCCCGCAGCCGGTGCCGGGTTTTCCGTTACTTCACCCAGCCGAGCATCATTTCGCGCACGAGCTTGCTAGCCGTATTGGCTGTTTGCTCGGAATGATCATATACAGGTGCCACTTCAACAAGGTCACAACCAATGACATTTACGCCGGAACGGGCAATCGCATGAATCGATGCCAGCAGTTCTTTTGAGGTGATCCCGCCGGCATCCACCGTCCCTGTCCCCGGCGCAAAAGCGGGATCGAGCACATCAATATCGACCGTCACATACACATGGCGGCCGGAAAGCGCCGGCAACACTTTTTTGAGCGGCTCAAGCACTTCAAACTTTGCGATATGCATGCCGTTTCTTTCCGCCCATTCAAATTCCTCTTTTAAGCCGGACCGGATACCGAATGAATACACATTCGCGGGCCCGATCAACTCCGCCGTTTTCCGGATCGGCGTAGCATGCGAAAGCGGCTCGCCTTCATAATCCGTGCGCAAATCGGTATGGGCATCAAAATGAATGACAGCGAGATCGGGGTATTTTTTGTAAACGGCGCGGATCACCGGCCATGTCACCAAATGCTCGCCGCCAAGGCCGAACGGAAATTTCCCGTCGTCGAGCAATGTCCCGACATAATTTTCAATCATATCAAGGCTTTTTTGCGGATTGCCGAACGGCAGCGGCATATCTCCGGCATCAAAATAGCTGATTTCAGCAAGTTCCCGGTCAAGATACGGGCTGTATTCTTCGAGCCCGATTGAAACTTCCCGGATGCGCCCCGGGCCGAACCGTGAACCCGGGCGGTAGCTGACTGTCCAGTCCATCGGCATGCCGTAAAGCACCACCCGGCTTTTTTCATAATCCGGGCTTGCCCCGATAAAAACATGGCCTGAATAAGCTTCGTCAAATCTCATCTTTTTCTCCTCTTTTTCACAATTTCGGACACATGGAAAAAGTATAGTGAAATTCCGAAAAAAAGCAAGAATCTTTTTACAGCGGGCCACCCTTCCCATCATCCTTTTTTTCGGTTCCGGTGTTTAAAATTTCCTCTCTTACTAAATACTAAGGAAATAAGGAGAAAAAGAGGTGCGGATGATGGAGACACAGACAACACCAAAGATCCGGAAAGCCAAATGGGGCCTGCGCCTGATACTGTTTGCCCTGATTACTTTCGCCATCCTGCTGTCTGCCTTAACGGCAGCTGTCTATCTGTATGCAAAAATTCTCGGTCCGCCGCCGCTGTCCGTACCGCAATCAACGCTTTATTATGCACAAAACGGCAAACAAATCGGCGAGTCGAACAGCGGCCAGCAAAGATACTGGGTGCCGCTTGACGGCATCTCCGAAAACGCCATTGACGCGACCATTTCAATCGAAGACCGAAACTTTTACCATCACCACGGCTTTGATTACCGGCGCATGGCCGGGGCGGTCGCCGCCGATATGAAAGCAATGGGAAAGGTGCAGGGCGCAAGCACCATTACCCAGCAATACGCCCGCAACCTGTTTTTAACGCTTGATAAAACATGGGAAAGAAAATTAAAGGAAGCATTTTACACGGTCCGGCTCGAGTCCAGCTACAGCAAAGACCGGATTCTGGAAGGCTATTTAAATACGATCAATTACGGGCATGGAAAATACGGGATTGAAGCCGCAAGCCGGTACTATTTCGGGAAAAGCGCCAAACAGCTGACACTTGCCGAAGCCGCCATGCTTGCCGGGATTCCAAACGGACCCGGAGTCTACTCCCCTGTCATTTCGCCGGAAAAAGCGAAAAAACGGCAGCTTGCTGTTTTGCAATCGATGGTGAAAAACGGCTATATTACAAAAAAACAAGCAGCAGCAGCCGCCAATGAAACGGTAAAAATCATGCAAAAAGCGGATCCGGATACAAACCGGATCGCCCCTTATTTCCAGGACCTTGTGAAAAAACAGCTGAAAACAAAACTCGGGTTTGATGACCGGACGATTGCGCTCGGGGGATTAAAAGTATATACCACCCTTGATGTGAAGCAGCAAAAAATTGCCGAAGAAACAGTGAAGGAAATCATTCCGGCATCTTCGCAAATCCAGCTCGGTTTTGCGGCAATCAATCCGAAAAACGGCTTCGTAACCGCACTTACCGGGGGCCGCGATTATGCGGAAAGTTCCTTTAACCGCGCCACACAGGCAACGCGCCAGCCCGGTTCCACCATGAAGCCGCTCCTTTATTATGCTGCATTGAACCACGGATTCACGCCGGCAACGATGCTCAAAAGCGAACCGACCGTTTTCCGGCCGGGCGGATCTTCATACAGGCCGCATAATTTCAACAGCCAGTATGCCAATAGGGACATTACGATGATGCAGGCGCTCGCCGTTTCAGATAATATTTACGCCGTGAAAACCCATTTGCTGCTCGGGCAGGATGTGCTTGTCCAAACCGCAAAACAATTCGGCCTTACAACCCCAATGGAAAAAGTGCCGTCACTTGCGCTCGGCACATCCGGCGTGCACCTGCTCGATATGGTGAACGCCTACAGCCTGCTTGCAAACGGCGGCACTCAAAACGGGCCTGTTTTCATCACAAAAGTGGAAGATTATAAAGGCCGCGTCCTGTATGCATACGACAAACACGAGAAAAAACGGGTGTTGGACAAAGCGGCGGCGTTTGTCACCTCGCAAATGATGACCGGCATGTTTGACAAGCGCCTGAACGGCTATGCCCGTGTCACCGGCGCCTCCATTGTCAAAAACCTCACCCGCCCGTACGCCGGCAAATCCGGCTCCACCAACACGGACAGCTGGATGATCGGGTTTTCGCCCCAGCTTGTATCAGGCGTTTGGGTCGGATACGACAACGGGCAGGAAATCACGTTGGCCGCCGATAAAATGTACGCCAAAAAAATATGGGCCCGGTTTATGGAAAAGGCGCTTGACGGGCGCCCTGTAACGGAATTTAAGCCGCCCAAAGGCGTAACCGGTGTTGAAATCGATCCTGCCACCGGGAAAATCGCAACCGCTAACTGCCCGGTGGCAAGGCTGACATACTTTATATCCGGTACCGAACCGGCCGAGCCCTGCAGCAAACATCCCGCTGCAGGAGAAAATGAGTTGTACCCGAAAAAGCACCGGAACTGGCTTGAAAAACTGTTCCCGTTTTTTTAAAACAGCAAACAGAAAGGCCTGTCCGCTGTGCGGTCAGGCCTTTCCTGCTCCTTCAATGCATCGTGAAATTTCGGTCCTTTCCTTACGCAAAAATAAATGCGCGGGGTCAGGCCTTTAATGCTTCTTTCAATTCATCGCTGGATAAGTTCCACATCTCGCTGCTGTGGCCTTTTAAAAAGTCTGCCAGCACTTTTTTGGACCGGTCGTCCATATGGTCTACAATGATATGGCCCTTCATCGACTTGTCGAGGCGGTTGACATGTTCCGGCAGCGATTTGTAGCCGCGGCGTTTTTCCTTGTTGACCACCATTTCGCAGGCTGTCACCCCGTGATAATAAGGCCCGTTTTCGCCGCGTTCAATTGTCACCCACACAAGCCAGTACGGTTTTGCCCCTTCTTCCGGGACTTCCGAACGGTCGGGGAAAAATCTCACCCGTTTTTCCACGGCGCTCCTTGCATGCATCGCCCCAATATCGACAACCGCCGTGCCTTCATTGACATCAATGATCACCGGCGAGACATTTTCAAGGTTCAGCGCCCCGGTGCCAAAACTTTTATGGCCGTCAGTCGGCGCATTTTTAATAATATTAAATTCTGCCTTTTTCTTTTCTTTAGCCATCTTGCACATCCCCTTTCTCTCAATGGCAATCTATCCGAATACGGAAACAATGGTCTGGAATCCCTTCATAATCGACGGAACCGCACTGTTAAGCAGCGGCGAGATCGTATATCGGCCAAGCGGCGTGACCAGCAGGACCAGAAATACAACGATGCTGTATTGCTCGTACTGCGTCAATTTTGCCCGTACCCCCGGCGAAACCAAATCTTCTATGATCCGGTACCCGTCCAGCGGCGGAAGCGGAATTAAATTAAAAATAAACAATACGAGATTCAGCCAGACAAAATAATTGAAAAAGGAAAGGACAAACCATGGCAGGCCTGCGCCAAGCCCGGTTGCCACCAGCACATAAAAGATGATTTCCCCGATAAACGCCATCAAAAAATTGCTGGCAGGGCCCGCAAAAGATACCGCCACCCCTGCCAGGCGCGGATTTTTGAAATGGTAGCGGTTTACCGGGACAGGGCGCGCCCAGCCGAAGCCGGCGACAAAAATAAGCAGCGCGCCAAGCGGGTCAATATGCTGCGCCGGGTTCAATGTCAGCCGCCCCTCGCGTTTGGCAGTCGGGTCGCCGCACAAATAAGCTGTATAAGCATGGGAAAACTCATGGACGGTAAAAGCAATGATCAGCACCGCCGCGACAATCGGGATATCCCTTAACGGATATGCCAAAAACTGTTGTAATTGTTCCACGTACCGGTCTCCTTTAAAAACAATATATTGACTATAGTATACAAAATTTTCATTCGGTATTCACATGTTTTAAAAGTGCCACTTGCAGGCGGGCAAAAAAGACTTTACAATTTTTAAATGAAAACATCCAAAAGGAGATGCACCCTATGCCATATGTAACTGTCAAAATGCTGGAAGGCCGTACAGACGAACAAAAGAAAGCGCTGGTCGAAAAAGTAACGGCCGCGGTCAGCGAAACCGTAGGCGCCCCGAAAGAAAACATTACCGTTTTTATTGAAGAAATGTCAAAAAACCATTATGCTGTCGGCGGCGTCCGCAAAAGCGACGAATAAGGGAGAAAAAATCGCTAAGCCTGCTGGACGGGCCTGGCGATTTTTTTCAATTTTTCTATGTAATCGTACGCCTCGTTGATTTCCTCCTCTGTATAACGCTGCTTCGCTTTTAATGTAAAGATTTTCTCTTTTACTTCCTCTTTCGGAAGCGTGTCAAAATACATGACGGTTGAAACAAGTTCAAGGAAACGCGCATTTTGCCCGTTCATTTCTGCCAAGCACGCATCTAGCCCCGGCAGATCCGGTTCGTACATTTCCAGAAATTCCCGGCCTTCGTCTGTCACCGTATACCGGTATTGGACATATCCGCCTTTTTTCTCTTTTACTTCGTTTACAAACCCGAGATTGGTCAGTTCCTCTACTTTGAGCGTCAACTCTTCAGAATACGGGCCGTAAAAGTGGAACTCGAATTTTTCCTGAAACGGGAAGGATAATTTTTTCGCAATATAAATCATTTTTTGCAGCTTTTTACGCCCGACAATCTCTCCGCTTATGGCAAGCGCACCCATTATTTTCACATGATCTTCTAACACAAACCATTCACTCCTGACTAAATTTCCGAACTCCGGGGCAGTTTCAGCAAAGCGGCAATTTCCCTTTTCTTTTCCCCGTGTGTCGTTTCGTCTTCGATCAAATCAAGCGGAAAATACAATTTATGATCCGTTCTTCTTTTCCCCGAAATGGCGTCCACAATATCCGATTCCCTTGATAATTCCTTCAGGTCGCCGTTTCGCATCAGCAAATTGATCGGCAGCCGTTCCCCTTCCTCGCCCGGCCGGTAAAAATCGTACGGAAGGTCTGAAGACGAATCAATGACCAAATAATAGTTCGGGTCGATCCCGGCTTCTTCAAAAAGCTTTTCAAGCCGGCTGTGCACCTTAAATTCTTTTGCCGGGTCAAACTCAATGTATTTAAACAGATTCCGGTTTACAAAGCGGGCGCAAAGATCCCGCAAAACCGGGTCATCTTCTTCCTGCCAAACTTCAATATAATACAGCATGATGTGCTCATCCAGCTTTAAATAATCTCGCAGGGTAAGCCTGCCTTCAAAAAGCGATTGGAAATGGCTGGGCCCGTGTTTGAACGGATAACGGGCATCGTACAACGTTTTCGCGCGCTGCAAAATTTTTGTTAAAATCACTTCCGCACTTCTTGTCACCGGGTGGAAATACACTTGCCAGTACATTTGGTAACGGCTTAAAATGTAATCTTCGACCGCATGCATGCCGCTATATTTAAAAACGGCCTGGTCTTCATGCGGGCGCATGACGCGGAGCAGCCGTTCAATGTCAAAATGGCCGTAGCTGACCCCTGTATAGTACGCATCGCGCAGCAAATAATCCATCCGGTCCGCATCAAGCTGGCTTGAAATCAGGCTGACCACCAGCTTGTTTTCTGAAGTTTTCGCAATCACTTCCGCCACTTTTTTCGGGAAATTTCTGCCGACCCGCCGCAATACTTCATTGACTTCCGTCTCCCCGAGGATGATTTGCCTTGTAAACTCCTCATGGTCCATACCGAACACTTTTTCAAACGAATGGGAAAACGGGCCGTGGCCAAGATCGTGCAAAAGCGCAGCGCAAAGCGACAGCAGCCTGTCCTTTCCGTTCCAGTTCACCCGGTCTTTAAAAACATCATCTGTAATTCTCCTGACAATTTCATAGACGCCGAGCGAGTGGCTGAAACGGCTGTGTTCCGCCCCGTGGAAAGTCAGGTAAGTCGTGCCGAGCTGCCGGATCCGGCGCAAACGCTGGAACTCTTTTGTTCCGATCAAGTCCCAGATCACCCGGTCACGCACATGGACATAGCGGTGGACAGGGTCTTTAAACACTTTTTCCTCACTGAGCTTACGTTTGGCGTATTCCATGCTTTACCCTCTTCCTGATGTCGTAATTCTATTATACCGGGACAAGCCCGAGAAAAAAAGCTTGTAATATGCGGACGGGCAGCTTTTGGAAATGCGCGGGGCTAATGAATACCCCCCGATGGAAGACCGCCTCTTTCGAAAATGCTTGATTTTGCCGTTTCTATAGGGGAACCAGCTTGTGGCGCTGCATTTTTTAACACCGGCCGGGCGCGGTAAGCGTAAAACAGCGGCTCGCACCAGCTTTGACTCTGCACTTTTTAAACCGGCCAGGTGGTTGGAGAGCATTGGCGGTCTCCATGCCCACAGCTTGTGGCGCTGCATTTTTTAATTAGGAAACCCGTTCTTCTCTTGCCATATTTTCCAATCTCCGCCAGCGTGTGGCTGCGCTTTTTAAACCCCTTGCATTTATCCGTGCCCGGGCAGACGCTAACGGGGCTTTTTGGCTTCCCCCGTGTACCCGCCTGTCTGTGTTGCCGAAAGCAAAAATCCGTTTGCGCGCTAAAATTCTATTATTTTTTTACCATATTGGTATAAATTGCGTGTTTTTTGTCCATTCTCTTAGTACAAACAAAAAATTTACATTTGGGGGTAATGAGAATGAAATCACGTCAAGATGCGTGGAGCGAAGAAGATGATTTGTTGCTGGCGGAAACAGTGCTCCGCCACGTGCGCGAAGGAAGCACACAGCTGAATGCTTTTGAGGAAGTCGGCGATAAGCTGAACCGTACATCCGCCGCCTGCGGTTTCCGCTGGAATGCGGTTGTCCGCCATAATTACGAACAGGCGCTGCAGCTTGCAAAAAAACAGCGCAAACAACGCCAGCGCCTGCTTGGAAAAGACCAGGGCGGGAAAAAGAAACTGCTGTACCAGCCGCCGGTTCCAACACTCGAGGAAATTGGCGAAATGCCGCTTGCTGAATTTCCAGAACAACCGGCTCCGGACGGGGAAGAAGCTGAAAACGGCAGCCCGCAAGTTTCACAGCCGACCGAAAGCAACGGGGATATGAGCCTTGTCAAGGTCATCAGCTATCTGCAATACTTGAACAATACGCAATTCCAAAGCACGATTTTAAAAAGTGAGAATGCAAGATTGAAGCACGAAAACCAGAAATTGAAAAAGGAAACGGAAGAATTGAAAAAACGTGTCCAAGAGCTCGAAGAAGGTTCGGTTACCATGCAGGAAGACTACGAAACCTTGATGAAAATCATGAACCGCGCGAGAAAATACGTCCTTTTCGAAGAAGACGAAACCGGCGCGACTAAGTTCAAAATGGACCGCAACGGCAACCTCGAAAAGCTGGCAGAATAAGTTCCGGGCGAGCAAACAACAAAACCCATTGGGCGGTGCATGCTCAATGGGTTTTTGGCGTGCAAGCCGGCAATCTCCCGGCTTTTGTTGCATGAAAGGATAATTGGGACGTTCCCTAGGTGCCTTTTGGCTTTTAAGATGTTCTAAAGGACAGTTTGTTTGATTCACAGGCGCTTTTTGGCTTTTTGAGATGTTCTAAAAGACAGTTTGGACGCTGTCAAGGTGTCTTTTGGCTTTTTGAGACGCTCTAAAGGACAATTGGCATGTCTCCCCAGCATCTTTTGTCTTTTTGAAACGTTCTAAAGGACAATTGGGCTGATTTCCAGGTGCGTTTTGGCTTTTTGAGATGCTCTAAAGGACAGTTTGGACGCTACCAAGGTGTCTTTTGTCTTTTTGAGATGCTCTAAAAGACAATTTGGACGCTGCCTAGGTGTCTTTTGGCTTTTTGAAACGCTCTAAAGGACAATTGGCATGTTTCCCCAGCATCTTTTGTCTTTTTGAAACGTTCTAAAGGACAGTTTGGATGATTTCCAGGTGCCTTTTGGCTTTTTGAGATGCTCTAAAAGACAGTTTGGACGCTGTCAAGGTGTCTTTTGGCTTTTTGAGACGCTCTAAAGGACAATTGGCATGTTTCCCCAGCATCTTTTGTCTTTTTGAAACGTTCTAAAGGACAGTTTGGATGATTTCCAGGTGCCTTTTGTCTTTTTGAGGTGTTCTAAAAGACAGTTTGGACGCTGTCAAGGTGTCTTTTGGCTTTTTGAAACGCTCTAAAGGACAATTGGCATGTTTCCCCAGCATCTTTTGTCTTTTTGAAACGTTCTAAAGGACAGTTTGGATGATTTCCAGGTGCGTTTTGTCTTTTTGATCTACTCTAAAGGGCCAAAACACATGGCAGAGGCAGATCTTTTGTCCAATTGGAAATCCTAATTGGACAGTTTAACATGACCCGCTTGTTCTTTTGTCTAATTGAAACTTCTATCGGGGGTCGGTTTGGCTGACACGAATGTTTTTTGCCTTTTTGAAATGCTCCTAAAAGGAAAGTTTGGTCGCCGTCCAAGTGTCTTTTTGGATCCACGTCTTAAAAATGTTTTTCATTCGTTTTATGAAAGACAATGCCAACCCGCCGCGCTTCAAAATGTCTTTCATCCGCTTCATGAAGGATAAAACAGAGGCCATCACCGGCCCCAAATGTCCTTCATCCGCCCCATGAAGGACAAAACAATCTCACCACAACCTCCAAATGTCCTTCACTCGCCCGATGAAAGACAAAAACGGGCTACCGCCACTTTAAATTGTCCTTCATCCCGCACATGAAAGACAATGGACTCCGGCCACACCTCAAGAATGTCTTTCATCAGATCAAGGAATGGCCCATTATCATCCATTCTTTACAAAAACCGGGCGTTTCTTTCCAGCATGCGTTCATAATATTTGCCGTACCATTTTGTTTCCTGTTCCGAAAGCGGGCGGGACACAAGCCGGCTCCCCAGCGTCTTCAGCGTTTGCAAAAGCCGCATGAAAACGTCCTGGACCGTGAGTATTTCCTGTAAAAGCTCCGACAAAGAAGCCATCACTTCAGGACGGACACACGGGTATTGCAACTTTGTCTCCGCGCCCTGTTTTGCCCGCTCATAAAAATCCTGAACGAGTTCTGCCCTGTCGGCGCCGCTGCCCGTCACGCATAAATAAATCTGGACAGCCACCCCTCTCCTGACCCGCCGCTGGGAGATGCCGGCGAATTTTTTCCCGCCAATGCTCAAATCATAACTCCCCGGGCAGTACGAGCCTGCTATTTCCCCCGCTTCAATTACAACCGGAAAATCCGAAAACATCATTTGGACCAGCTTAAACATCGCTTCGTATCCGCGGTTGATATCCATCCCCTTTTCCGTATCCGGCATAACAAGCGAAATGTTCAGCACGCCCGTATCCAATACAACGGCAAGCCCGCCTGAATTACGGACAATATACCGGAATCCTCTATTTTTAAGAACAGCCAGCCCCTCCTCAAAAAAGGGCAATTTTGTATCCTGAATGCCCAGGCTGACGGTGTCGTGATGCACCCATGTCCGGACAACAGCCGGGGAGGCGTTTGCCCCTACAGAGGTGCACAATGTGTCGTCCATCGCAAATGACTGGGCCGCTTCAAACTGCGGGCCCAACCCGGACTGGTCCATCACCCGCCACTCGGGCTGCTTCAGCAATTGCAGCGCTTCTTCCATGTTGATCCTTCCCCCATTTATTTTACTACTATCATATCATGCCGGATTGACTACCAAAAAGCTGCTCTCGAAACCCCTCTATTGGCAAGGATTCGAGAGCAGTGCTGAACCATCGGCTATCGCATGCCTTAGTAAAAATTGCCCCGGCTGCACATAAATTCTCAATACGATCAAATTCAGCCTTTTCCCTTTTCTCCCCAAATTCTTCCATTATAAAATGCCTTCCCTCCGGCCGTATAAAACATAAAAAAGGTTTGGCATCATGCAAAAGCCAAACCAAAAGAAGGCAAGCACTCTAATCCCCGGCGCTTCCGGGGGGTGCAAGCCGGAAAAGAGGAGTCCCGGCTACATACCAAAGGCCATTTTCCCCCGCAATGTCCAACAGCTTTACTACTGTGCCGGCTGTTTGCCACTTTTCCGCTCATGCCGAATCATTGCGGCATGGATACACAGTTTTATTTCATTTTGTTAAAAAAATCACAATGCTGCCGGACGCGGACATTGCCGGCAATTTGCCTGCCGGGCTGCTCCCAAGGATCAACCCGCTCTCCTCCAAACTTTGTCCACCCAACAGCCGGAAGCCTGGCAACTCCCTTACAAACTTTGTGCCGCGGAAATCAAAGCCAAATGATAAACATCTTCCGCATTGCAGCCGCGCGACAAATCATTGACAGGCGCATTCAGCCCTTGCAAAATCGGGCCAACTGCCTCAAAACCGCCAAGACGCTGGGCCATTTTATAACCGATATTCCCCGCATCCAGATTTGGAAAAATAAACACGGTTGCATTGCCCTGAATCACGGAATCCGGCGCTTTCTTTTGTGCAACAGCCGGCACATACGCAGCATCAAACTGCATCTCGCCGTCCACCACAAGCTCCGGATCGCGTTCTTTTGCCAACCGGACAGCCTGCGCCACTTTCTCCGTCTCATCGGAATGGGCGGAGCCTTTTGTTGAAAAGCTCAGCATCGCAATCCTTGGTTCAATATCAAATGTCCGGGCAGTTTTTGCGCTCTCCGCGGCTGTTTCCGCCAAATCCTGGCTGTCCGGTGAAATATTGATTGCACAATCTGCGAAAACAAATTTCTCTTCGCCCCTCACCATAATGAAGACGCCGGAAACTTTTTTCACGCCCTGCTTTGTTTTAATGATCTGCAATGCCGGCCGGACTGTATCAGCCGTCGAATGGATGGCACCGCTTACCAGACCGTCCGCCTTTTTCAAATAGACGAGCATGGTGCCGAAATAATTGACGTCTTTTAATATTTGGCGCGCATCTTCCTCCGTCGCCTTGCCTTTTCTCCGTTCCACAAAAGCCTGCACCATTTCTTCAAAACCGGCATAGTCTTCCGGGTCATACACTGCAACGCCCTCGACGGAAACACCGATGTCCCGTGCTTTTGCCTGGATTTCGTCCTTGTTCCCGATTAAAACCGGCCGGATCACTTCATCGGATGCAAACCGTGAGACAGCTGTTAAAACTCTTTCATCCGAACTTTCCGGGAAAACAATCGTTTTGTTGTGCCCCCGCACTTTTTCTTTTATCCCGTCAAAAAATGTACTCACGCTCAACACTCCTCGTATAACGGTATCCATTTTAAGGATAATCCATTTTTCCGGAAAATCAAAGGCAAAAGAAGGCTTCTTTTAGACAATTTCGCGGCAGCCGTAATATTTTTTCCCTCTTCTAACCTGTGTTATAGTAAGGGAAGAGAAAAACATTTGGAGGGAAAAAAATGAGCGAAGCAGCAGAAACACTGGATGGCTGGTACTCACTGCATGATTTCCGTTCTCTCGACTGGGCGGGCTGGAAGGCGCTGCCTGCGGAAGAAAGGGATGCGGCTGTGAAAGAATTCCGGCAATTTCTTCAGCAACTGGATGCCATCCAAAGCAAACACGAAGGGGCTTATGCTTTATACACCATCACCGGCCAGAAAGCCGACTTTGTTTTATGGACGATGCGGCCGGCCCTGGAAGACCTCGAAGAAATTGAAACAGCCTTAAATAAATTAAGGATTGCTGATTTTACAATTCCGGCATATTCGTACATCGGTGTAAATGAACTGAGCAACTATGTGCGCGGCGGGAAAGCGGACGAGTCTGCATATGAAAATCCACGTGTCCGGGAGCGTCTCTACCCGGCATTGCCGAAATCTAAATACTTCTGCTTCTACCCGATGGATAAACGGCGCGAAGGCAATGACAACTGGTACATGCTGCCAATGGAAGAACGAAAGACGTTAATGAAAAGCCACGGATTGATCGGGCGCAAATATGCCGGCAAGGTAAAACAATATATTCTCGGTTCCACCGGGCTTGACGACTACGAATGGGGTGTGGCTTTATTATCCGATGATGCCCTGCAGTTCAAAAAAATCGTCTATGAAATGCGGTTTGACGAAGCAAGCGCAAGGTATGGGGAATTCGGCCCGTTTTATGTTGGCAGCCTGCTTGACGAAGAAAGGTTAACCTCCTATTTGCATATTGGTTAAAAGAAATCCTTCCAGCCTGCTGGAAGGATTTTTTAACGAAAGATCTTAAGCATAACCCGTTTCCGGCCGGCATACACATGAATGTAGTGAATGCCCTTGTTTTTTATGCATTTTACAAAAACCAGGGCAGACCGATATGCAAAATGGAGGGGGAAATCAGTTGGAAAACGGCAATTACACACCGCCCGTATACGGATATCCTTATTATTACCGGCAGTCCGCACAGCCTTATTACGGGGGATATTATCCGCAGTACCAGGTTCCCGGGGGGCAGCAAGCGCAGGCGCCATCACAGAACCTGCCCGGCCAGCTTCCGCTTGAACAATCGTATATTGAAAATATTTTGCGGCTGAATAAAGGAAAGCTGGTCACGCTGTACGCCACGTTTGAAAACAACCGGGAATGGAATGCTAAAGTGTTCAATGGCATTATTGAAGCTGCCGGACGGGACCATGTCATTCTCAGTGACCCGCAAACCGGGCAGCGTTATTTAATCCCGATGGTCTATGTTGATTATGTTGTCTTCTCTGAAGAAATTGAATATGAATACCCATATGGCAGCACAACGCAGGCCGGTCAGCCGCTGGCAACCTATCCGCCACGGGGATAAGCGAAAGAAAAAACAGCTCCGAAACCGGGCTGTTTTTTCTTACATCCACTTTACCGCCGCTATGCCGAGCAGTATCCAGGAAGCAAGGAACGCGACGCCTCCGATTGGCGTAATCGCACCAAGCACACTGATTTTCGTTAAGCTTAAAACATAAAGGCTGCCGGAGAAAAGGACGATGCCAATCAGCATCAACCATCCTGACCAGCTGAGCAGTGCGGATGATTTGAGGGTGCCGGAAAGAATGCCGATCGCAATCAATCCGAGCGCATGGTACATTTCATAACGGACGCCGGTCTCCCAAATATCCAGATACTTCTGATCCATGATCCCTTTCAACCCGTGGGCCCCGAAAGCCCCGAGCGCAACAGATATACATGCGTTAATTGCTCCGAGAAAAACAAAAATATTCATGCGATGCACTCCCGTTTTTTAATATGAAACGCTGCCAACGTAAATGTTCACCATACAAAGCTGGATGCCAATAGGAAGCTATGATGGCAGTGCAAACCGTATAAGAAGCTGCAGAGGAAAACAGGGACTCCCGCTTGGCTGGCGTTGTTTCAATTGTTTGCGATTAAAAGTCAAAAATAGAGTCCCCGTTTGCACCATCTTCCGTTTTCAACGGCTCCGGATTAAGCACCGGTTTCGGCACAGAAGGACCGGCAGGCAATGGCTGTTCAGGCTGGCTTTCCAATAAAACTTCGCACAAAGCTTTTACCGCATAGATATGCTCCCTGAGTTGTTCCGCCGGCATTGCCTGTTTTGCCTTTGCCAATTCCTGCTCCATTTTTTCCAAAAGCATTTCCGTTGTAATGGCCATATCCGCACCTCTGTTCAATTTCTATATAAAATAAATGAAATCTGTTGCCTACTGCAAAAAAGTATGAGCAATGAATATAAGTTTTTCCCCCAAGCCCGCGTTCCATTTGCACGATGACATTTTTTCCGAAGGCAACAGAACTGCGATATTTTATTCATTTTATATAGCCTGAAAATTTGTTTTCATCCCGCTGCTGTGATGCGTTCCCTGTAGCATAGGCGTCCAACCTGAAATTTGTAATCGCTAGGTTCATGACTTCCGATCGCATCATGGCTGCAGGGTGCCGGTCCTGACAATGTTTCCTTCCTTTGCTGGCCCGCATTTGTCGTTTGCTTACATTTATTTTAACAGAGGCCGTCTGTCCGAACAATGCGGAACGCTGTCATACTTTGCAAAAAAGCCGCCACGTTTCACGTGGAACATTGTCGGATTTCCTCGATGGAATGCGTTTTAAAGCTTTTCCTGTTCCGGCAGCTGCCAGTCGATCTCTTTTTCTCCCAACTTGCGCAAAATATTGTTGGTTTTTGAAAACGGGCGGCTCCCGAAAAAACCGCGATGGGCGGATAACGGGCTTGGGTGGGCAGCAGTTAAAACGAAATGTTTGTTGGTGTCGATCAGTGCTTTTTTGCTCTGTGCAGGCCTCCCCCATAACAGAAAAATGACAGGTGTTTCTTTCGCATTGATTTTCCGGATCACTTCGTCTGTAAAAATCTCCCATCCCATTCCCTGATGCGAATGGGCCTGCCCCTCCCTGACAGTCAACACGGTGTTTAACAGCATCACGCCCTGCTTTGCCCAGCTAACCAGGCACCCGTGCTGCGGAATCCTGCACCCAAGGTCGTCATGCAGCTCTTTGAAAATATTCCGGAGCGAAGGGGGAATCTCCACCCCCGGCTTTACTGAAAAACTGAGCCCGTGCGCCTGGCCCGGTCCGTGGTAAGGGTCCTGGCCAAGCAGGACAACCTTAATATCCCGGTAAGCCGTATAATGGAAAGCATTAAAGATATCGTACATATCAGGATGAATCCGCTTTGATGCATATTCCTTTTTGAGGAACTCCCTCAATTTTAAATAATATGCTTTTTGGAATTCCTCCTTTAAAAGCGGGCCCCAGTCATTTTTAAAGATGTCTTTCATTCCGTTTACAGCCCCTTTCTATCATCTAATTTAATTTTACCAGTTTCCCTGTCCGGCGGCTGTAAAACTTTTCTTTGTTTAAGGACGGCAGGAAGCGGTTATATAAATGTCAAAAGAAGCACCACCATTTTTCGGAAGGAGGAAGACAGATGCATAAAATAGAAGTTGTCGAAAACGGGCTCGAAGCGACAAATAAGATAACCGAGTTTGAAAATGAAGGATTTTCGAAAGATAATATTTATATTTTCTCGCATGACAAAAACCGGTCAAAAGATTTAACCGATGCAACGGAAACCGGATCGGTCGGCATGGAAGAACAAGGGGTCGTTGATTCGGTCGGCAATCTGTTAAGGGAGCGGGGAGATGAGCTGCGTTCGAAAATGCAGGCGCTCGGGCTGTCGGAAATGGAAGCCGTTCAGTATGAAAAGTTACTCGATGAAGGGCGCGTTGTCGTCATTGCCACGGATAACCAGGAAGAGCCTGAACACCTGCTATAAAACCGGACCGGGCCGGCGTTCCTTAAGCCGGCTTTTTTCTGCTTTTATTAGGTTAAATGGCTCATATTCAGCCATCCTGGGACGTGTCTTTAAACCAGGCCAATTAAACTAACAGTTGCAAAAATTATAAAAACAGATCACTTAAGAGAGACAAAAAACTGTCAGCTGATAATTCTAGTCTGCTCAATATGTAAAAAAAGGTAAACAGACTGGGTAGTACTTGACCTTTTTCAATCCGATGAACCGTTTTTTCGGATAATATGTTGCCTGCAAGATCCTTTTGTGTCAAACCCTTTTCTAATCTGGCAGTTTTTACTGCTACCCCTACATTTTCGGCATTTATGATTTTTTGTAAAAACATTTCCTCTGATTGAAATTGTTTGTCTTGATATACCATCAGCTCCCACCCCATATGATTTGAGTATTCTATTTTTGATTTACAAGTTTTGATTTACAAGCTTATCATTTCAAATTAAAAAAACGAACAATTAAAAATTCAAATCAATCACAAAATCTTTCGATACTTTTTATTTTAATAAATTACTGACTGTTGTCAACGAAAAATTTTTCGGCATCACTAAAGATATATGCTGAAATCTATCAGACACTTTTTCCAAAAGCTTTACTTCATCACCCATCCTTCTGTTTTCAGGTATAACTGGACACATGTGTCTATTGTCAACAAACACACATTTTAATAACATACACTTGAACAAATTGATAATTTCCAAGCAATAAATGATATAAATGTGCATAACATTTATCCTGAATTACGAGAGTAAAGCAGAAGCTTAAAATAAAAAGGTGCCCCGAATCTCTGGTATAATTGGGTTTGTATAGAACTACCAAACCAGAAAGGAGGGCACCTTTAAGGTGAATTATATCACTTCTGTCTCGAAAATCAAATATGCGTTTCGTTTAAAGAAGAGTACGAATTTTAGCGGGCTGCTCCCGATTTTGCAGTTTCTGGAAAGAATGAAGATTGAACAGACCTTCCGGGATTTTGACTGCTTGAAAAAATACAATGCCAAATATCCTTTAAGCAAAATCTTTATATACCTGGTGATTGGCTGGCTGTCCAATTGTTCCCGGCTATCTCATTTCCGGACTTTGCAGGATGATCCTTTAATCTTGGCATTTATGGGCGAGAAATGCCCGCACTATACCCTTTTAAATAAAGACCTGCTAAGGCTGGAAAAGTTGGAGGGCGCTGATCTTGAATTCAAAGAACGCATGATGGATTTGATTGAACCCTGGCTTGACAAGGAGCTCATTCTGGATTTTGATTCAACCGTGGAAACCGTCTATGGGGGCCAGGAAAAAGCAGGGGTCGGAGTAAATCCCTACAAGCCGGGAAGAAAAAGTTATCACCCTCTTCTTGTATTTGAAGGGAAATCCCGTCTTTGTTTAAACGCCAGGCTGAGGGAGGGAAATTCCCATTCTTCTCAAGGGGTACTCGGTTTTGCAGAAGAGACCTATCAGCTGCTTTCTCCCCATTACCCTATTCGTTATGCCCGTTTTGACAAAGGATTTGGTGGAGAAGATTTCTACAGTTACTGGGAAAACGGTGGGATTGGCTATACCGGCAAACTGAGGTGGACTTCGAGACTTAAAAAAAGGGTTGAAAACGATGATTCACCGTGGATCCGCTATGTTGACGACGAATTGACCGTGATAGAGGGAAAAGCCGTTGATTACCAGGCAAGTTCCTGGAAGAAGCCAAGAAGAGTTGCGGTAATTCGTAAAGCTGACAAATATGAGGACAGTCAGCTTCAAGCTTGTGATTTTTTATGGAAGTATGAAGCGATTGTGACGAACATGGACTGGGAACCCATTGATATTTGGAGATTCTATAATCAAAGGGCTTGCATGGAAAACTACATCAAAGAGTCAAAATATGGATTCTCGATGGGCAAGATTTCAACGCATTCATTTGACGCCAACCAAATGGATCTGCTGATTAAACTGCTGGCATACAATTTATTCGAGATCTTTAAAAAAGAACACTGTCCGCCAGCGTATCGCTCTTATACGATCAGGCGATTCCGGAGGGAATTCATCTACGCGGCTGGCGTGCTGGTCTATCACAGCCGAAGTGTCATTTTAAATATTTGTGAAACATACGCCCATAAAAAGGCATTCCGGCAAATGATTCAAAGTGTACGGCTGATTGACTGAGTGTGAAGGCTGAAACAGAATACTGGAAATTGAAACGCCCGCAAATGTGGGGAGGGGGCAACTGTGGCCTTAATAACCCAAAAATAGGCAGTTGTGATTCCATTTTTGATAATATTATCCATTTATTTTCCATATTATTCCAATTACCTGCATCAATCTAGTAAAGTTTTGCACTTTCTTAATTTGGGTTTATATAAAAGTTATTAAAATAGGCCCTTCGGGTTAAATTAAAATAATAAAAATATTAAATTTTAAAAATGTAACTAATCCCGAGGGTCTACTTTTAAAAGGGAGGTGAATATAATATGGGATTATTCCACGTTGCATCTAAGTTTCATGTTTCTGCAGGAATAGCATCTGGTGTTGTTACAGCTGTATTGCATGCTGGTACTATAGCATCTATAATAGGAGCCGTCACAGTAGTTATGTCAGGTGGCGTTGATGCAATCCTCGATATGGGATGGACAGCGTTTATTGCAGAAGTAAAACATTTAGCTAAGGAATATGGCAAAAAAAGAGCTATTGCTTGGTAAAAACTGGAACAGCCAGGATCTACAGTCCTGGCTGTTAAAAAACATTTATTGATTTTTATTGTGGAGTGATGTTTATGGGGATTTTTAGGCTTGTTATGCTATATATCATAAATACATACTCAACCCGAGGTTTTTTAATAAAAAAGGTACTGAAAATAAAGAGCACTAAAAAATACATTCTATTGAGTTTTTTGTTTGAAGTCTTTATATCTGTATTTTTAATTTCTATTTTTAACAGGATCTTTTTACCGGACCATAAAAATATTCTTATTGGAGTGGCTCTGATTCTGACTGTTGGCGACCAAGTGAAAGCTGTTATGACAACAAGAAAAATGTTAGATGAAAGGTACTTGGTCTATCATTTTAGCAGGTATCTCGGGAAGAATAACAATTTAATGAAAAAGGTTATACTGCTCGACTGGATGGTTAGCATGGTGCAAAGTTTAACCAAAATCGTGCCGTTTGGGGTGTTTTTTTATTTACACAGGATGGGAACGAAGTACATATTGATTGTGATTTTGTTCGAACTGCTCCTGTTTTGTATTCATTTACTTGGAAAATCGTTATCTTATCATAAAGGTTTCCGTATTGTACTAAACCTGACAACAAAAGCTTTGTTATGCTGCTTCGTTTATACCGTTGCTTCCATCTTCATGCAAATCATTTATGAATCAAGACGTAACATATCTACTTATGGATATAAATTAAAAGCCATCACAAATTTAAATAATCAAGCAAAAGAAATACTTCTAAGCTCAAATTTGTTTATCATTTTTAAAAATGCAGCCTTGTTTGTTAGCCATATGCATATTCTCACGGCTACTTTAACCGTGGTATTGCTATTCATCATTAGTATTATCATTTTTGCTTTCTCAAAAGATACGAAGGAAGTTTATTATCAAACGCCCTTCTTTGGTTTTTTATATAAAACATTGAATAAGGAGCACTATTATACCTATGCTGACTACTATTCTTTAAAAGCAAACTCAAAAGAATTACTGAACAATCCTTTTGACCTGTTTATCACGGGAGAACTTTCTGTCAGTACAGGAATTTCATTGGCCTCGGCACCTTATATTCATAATATCATCGTTACCCTTATTTTTATGTTTTTTCAGCTCCACATCATTCTGAAGGGAGCGATAAGCACTACAAGCTTTATCTACAAAAAAATTTTTAAGTTTGAACAAGAATGCTCGATGATGGAAATTTTTAAAATATATGAGATTAAAAAAAGTGATATTTTATATTCAAAATATGAATTATTAAAAAGAACAATCAATGTATATTTATTTTGCCATTTGCTTTTGTTCCTTATCGCAACTATGTGTATTTCATTTCAACAAAGCCTGTCTTTTTTAATTTTAATTCCATTTTTTTATGCGATGAAAAACGAATATGTTTTATACTCGCTTAGAACCAATTATGATGTTTTTGTTTTATTGCTCGGCAAAAGTAATCCTCCTAAAATTGACAGGCTGAATGAATTTGACGGATTTTCGTTAATTGCTACAGCGAATAATGTATTATCGAAGCTTATAACCCAATTTACAATATTAGGATTGATCATAATAGCGATGTTCAAATTTATCTCGGGGATTTATTGGCTCTGCCCCTTCTTGGCTATCGCCTTTACTCTTTTTGGACAAGTAGTTTACAGCAACAAGGATTACAAAAAATCAAACAGTCCTGTCAATAGGTTTATTAAAACAAAAAATAACTAAACACGGGGATTTAAGAATTTATGAAAAATATAATTACCACATATAAAAAATACTTTTTTGTTTCTTTAGCCGTTTATTGTATTAGTTTTATAACCGGAGCATTCTTATCAAAATTTTTAAGTTTCAAGTATACCGAAAATGAGCAAAGATTTGTTGACCTGTTTCTTCATAATTATACATTGGGGCTTAAAATCATGGTATTAGGTTGGATTAGTTTGGGTGTAATTAGTATAATATATTTGGGGTATAATGGGGTTTTTTTAGGTGCTTTCTCATTTGCAATTATAAGAAACCATGGGCTCAAACCTGTATTAACCGGAATAATCCCACATGGGATTATAGAAGTAATTGCATTTTTGCTTTTTGCAACAATTGGCTTTGAAAGCCTGCGTTGCATTAACATTTTAAAATTGAATTCTAAAAGTGAACAAGAGTTAAGATATAAAGTTGAAATTATAAAGTTAGTATCGATTTTTCTTTTCGCAACCATTTTATTGGTAATTGCTGCATGGATTGAAGCGGACATATCACATGTATGAACGGAAGTGAAATAGATATGGAAAGGATATCAATAAAGCATTTAACTTATGGTTATGAAAATCAACCCAGGTTATTTAATAACGTAAATATCGAGATAGATCAAAACAGTATTGTAAGATTATATGGAAAAAACGGTTCAGGAAAGACTACTTTGCTGAAAATCATTGCAAATATTATAGACGATCCTCATCTGTCTTATGAGTTGCGGTTTTTTGGTGAAAAGCTAAGTTTTGCAGACATTCGCAAGCGTAGAGTATTTGTTGGAGACTCTCCTGTATTTTATGAAGAATTAACAATGGAACAAAATATTCAATTTTACAATTTGTTATTTCATTACGGCCCTGTATTCAGCAAACAAGTATATGAATACTGTAAAAAGTTTGATGTTGATGCCTATAAGAATGAGCAAGTGAAAAATTTGTCATTAGGGACCCGGCAAAAAATCTTTTTATCCATTAACTTATCGATCCCTTCAGAATTGGTCTTATTGGATGAGCCGTTTAATTCCTTGGACACTTCCAGTAGAAAAGTTTTATCTGACATCATCACACAAAGTAAGCAAAAAACGTTTGTTATTGTGTCACATGAAAAGGAAGCAAGCCTGTCTTTCACACATGAATTAAATAGCGAAAATTGGCAGTTAAAAAGTTTAAATAACACGGATGGGGGTGTGGGAGAATGAAATCCGCCATATTCACGCTGGTACTAATCGCCATTTTTGTTTTTGTCTATATTAAAAAAACGGGGATTTCAAATATATCTATTCCAAAGTTATTGTTTATACCGGCGATTTTTATCGCAGCCTATTTTATAGACAAAAAGTTGCAACAGAAATTACGAAAATAAGCATTCATACCAGCAATTTCCTGGGCCAGTTGCCAGATTAAACTTAACAAAATTTATCAAATGGGATTTGTAGCTATGAATATTTCAGGTAAAATACTGTTTTCACAAGACATGGTTCTTTATCATGGAATTCTTATTTTTCTCAAGTTAAAATATAGTACAGATGATTAAATAAATCAATATTTACTTTCTATTTTAAATATTACAATACCTTCTTTTGAAAGCCGGTCATTCTAAAGTTCGGTTCGCGGCCCTGCTGTGTGACTGGCAGATCATCCCCTGTTCATCAAGCATTCGGCCGCTTGATGCACGTCCCCGGGATTTGTATTTTTTATGGCAGTATTATATTCTAAAATAGTGTAAAGCTTATTTTAAAGGAGATGGGTGCGTGATGGGTTTAAAGAAAACTTTTACGCTGGCCGGTTCTGATTCGAGCGGCGGCGCGGGACTTCAGGCGGACTTGAAAACATTCCAGGAACTCGGGGTTTACGGCATGTCCGCGATTACTTCCATCGTTGCGATGGATCCTAAAAACGGATGGCATCATCATGTTTTCCCGATTGATGTCAACATTGTTGAACCGCAGCTTGAGACCATCCTTTCTGTCGGAATTGATGCCATGAAAACCGGTATGCTCGGTTCAGTGGATATTATTGAACTGGCCGCCCGTAAAATAGATGAATACCATCTCGACAAAGTGGTCATTGACCCGGTTATGGTATGCAAAGGCGAAGATGAAGTATTGCAGCCGGAAAATACGGATGCAATGCGCGAGCTTTTGCTGCCGCGGGCGACGATTACAACGCCGAACTTGTTTGAAGCCTGGCAGCTGGCACAAACCGGCCCGATTAAAACCGTTGAGGATATGAAAGCAGCAGCGGTCAAAATCCATGAACTGGGCGCGAAAAATGTTGTCATCAAAGGTGGCAGGGGGCTGGATACGGATCAGGCCATCGACTTGTTCTATGATGGGGAAGATTTTGAAATTCTCGAATCGAAAAAAATAAAAACAACATATAACCACGGTGCAGGCTGCACATTTGCCGCAGCCATCACGGCCGAACTGGCAAAGGGCAACACAGTGTCCGGCGCAGTGAAAGTGGCAAAAGAATTTGTCCATATGGCGATTGAACACGGCTTTAAGCTGAACGAATATGTCGGCCCTGTGATGCACGGAGCCTATACCCGTTTTTCGCATACCAACTCTTAAGCCAAACCGGGCCCTGCCGGAACTTTCCGCCGGGGACCCGGTTTTTAATTTTTCCTTAAAGCGCCGCCGGTTGGTATAATGGAAAGAAACAGGAGCGGACGGCCAAAAGGAGGAAAAAAATGGAACCGATACAAAAACAAACAGCCCAAAAATGGCTGGACGAACTTGCCGGAAAACCGGTGTATATCCATTTGGAAACAACCAATGGCGCCTATGCCTCCCATGTCAATGAGTCATTTTTCTCTGCAGGCGCCTATATCCGCAATGCGCAAGTATCCTATGAACACGGAAAAATTGTTGGGGACGGCCCGTACCGGATCGGCCTGAAAATGAAAATTGGCTGGATTTATGCAGAAGGCCTGACCCACTTTGAAAAAGATGAATTCGACCGCTTGCTTTTTGCCGGCCATGGTTATGACGGGAAGTTGGCTGTTGCCCTCGAATTGAGCATGACACCATTTGAGTGAGGAGATGAGAAAAATGGAAAAAAAGCGCCATGTTCTGGTGATTTTCCCGCATCCCGATGACGAGGCTTTCGGTGTATCCGGCACGATCGCAACCCATGTGAAAAACGGCACGCCGGTCACTTATGCCTGCCTGACGCTTGGGGAAATGGCGCGAAATCTCGGCTATCCCCCTTTTGCCACAAGAGAATCGCTGCCGCATATCCGGAAAAAAGAACTGCAAAAGGCGGCCGAGATTATGGGGATTCAGGATTTACGTATGATGGGGTTGCGCGATAAAACTGTAGAATTTGAAGACGATGAGAAGATGGTCAAAATGGTACTTGACCTCGTCCATGAGCTGAATCCGTCACTTGTCATTACCTTTTACCCGGGCTACTCTGTCCATCCTGACCACGAAGCAACCGGAAGAGCCGTTGTCCGCGCGCTCCGCCGAATTCCTGAAAACAAACGCCCGAAACTCCACTGCGTTGCTTTTTCCAAAAACCATGAAGCGGAGATCGGAAAGCCGGATGTCCGCAATGATGTGAGCGGCGCAGCCGAGCAAAAAATCGGCGCCATGAAAGCCCACCTTTCCCAGACCGGCTGGATGATGGCGGAACGGGAAGAAAAACTGAAGCAAAAGGACCCGGAAACCCTGGAATGGCTCCATTATGAATACTTCTGGACGTATGACTGGGAAAACGACCGGGTCCGGTAATGGTAAAAAGCGAGCCCGTAAAGGCGCCATGGGCTGAGTGGTGCAAGGGGCTCTGACGCCGTCATTGCAATATAATTGCCCCCCGGTTTACCAATATAAACGGGGGGGCAATTGTGTTCTAACACATTTCAAGCATTCTGTAAATCGCTTTTGCCACGCCGTCTTCATCATTTCTTTTCGTCCGGTAGCGGCAAATTTCCAATACTTCATTTTCGGCATTTCCCATCGCAAACGGGTAGCCCACCCTTTCGAGCATGGAAATATCATTTAAGTTGTCCCCGATGGCCATCGTTTTTTCCATCGAGAGCCCGTGTTTTTCCGTGTATTCCTTGAGCGCAATCCCTTTTTGCGCCGACACATGGTTGATTTCAATATTGCGGAATCCTGATGAAGTCACTTTAATATCTGGAAAGTCTTTTTCAAGATCCTTGCCGATTTTCCGCAGCCTTTGTTCTTCTTCATTAAAGGCCAGTATTTTGTAAAACAAAATGGACGGATCGTGAAAAATATCCTTTGTATCTCCAATATTATGGACGTATCTCCGGATGCCGCGCTGCTCAATATAATTTCGCACTTCTTCCACCGGCACTTCAGGGTTTGCGGAATGGAACAAATCGACCAGCATATCCATGTTTTCCTCGTAATCTTTCGTATAAGTGCCTTTATTTGTAAAAAATTCATAATAAATGCCGAGTTGGTCGAAAACATCAGCAACCCGGGAAGCTGTCAGGGGATCCAGCCCGCTTGTTTTGAGTAATTTTCCCTTTTCATCCCGCACTTCGGCCCCGTTCAGCCCGATTACCGTACAGTCAATGCCGACAGGATCGAGCACAAGCCGCGCTTCTTCATAAGAACGGCCAGTTGTCACGACAAAGTGAATCCCTTTTTTCTGTGCCAATTTAATCGCTTCGGCATTTGCCGGGCTGACTTCCTGCCTTGAGTTGAGCAAAGTTCCATCCATATCAGACGCGATACATTCAATCATGATGCCAATCCCCTCCAGAAATATATGATACTGTTTTTCCTTGGTCCGGATGATGCTTCCTTTCCTGTAAGAAAGCCCGGATCATAAAATAACTGACCTCATCCGGCAGCAATTCCTTTATCGGCGTAAGCCGCCCGGTACCTGCCCGGCTTGCGGCATCGGCGATTCGCTCCCGGTACCTTTCAGGAATAAAGCGGCTCCATTCTACCGGAAATCCCTCGTCTGAACATTTGATCACATGCGTTTCAATCGTTCTTTCCGACATGCCGCGGATTTCCGCAATTTCACGGATCGTTTTGCCTTCTTGTAACAGGCGGTATGTCACATGATGGCTTTTTTCTTTCCCGTCTTCACGCGCTTTTTTTGTATGCGGCAATGCTTTCGGCTGCGCTTGCGCTTGTATCCCTTCTTCTTCCATGTATGTCCGGATCACGTGCATAAACAGCTCGGCGTACTGTTCCGCCTTTCTTTCCCCAACCCCTTTCACCTGCAGGAAAGCCTCCCTGGTTACCGGCATCCTGGCACTCATTTCCCTCAGCGACTGGTCGGAAAAGACAATATAAGGCGGTATTTTTTCACGGTCAGCAATCTCTTTGCGAAGTGTGCGCAGTTTTTCAAATAAAAGGTTATCGGTTGCAATTTGCTGCGCCCTGACACTTTCTTTCCGGAAAACCTGTTTTTTTGAAAGCAGGACTTCCACTGCCTTTTTTGTCAGCATAAGCACCGGGTATGTACCGTCTTTGGCACGCAAAAAACCGTCAGCTGTCAGAAAATCAATCAGTTCAGCCACTTCTTTTTGCGTTTTGTCTTTCATAATGCCAAAAGTGGACAGCTTGTCAAAACCGAATTGCCTGATTTTCTGGTCGTTTGACCCGGCCAGCACTTTTGCAATCATGGTTTTGCCGAACCGTTCCTGCATCCTTTTGACACAGGAAAAAACCATTTGCGCTTCTTTTGTCACGTCTGTTTTTGCGCGGGTATCCAAGCAGTTGCCGCATTTGCCGCACGGCTGTGCCTCTTTTTCGCCGAAATAATGCAAAATGAACTGCTGAAAACAGCCTTCCGTATGGCAGTAGTCAATCATTTTTCGCAACTTGGCATACTCGCCCAGTTTTCTGTCTTCGTTGGCTGACTGCTCAATTAAAAAAGTTTGCGTATGGATATCCTGGGGAGCAAACAACAAAATACAGTCGCTTTCTTCCCCATCGCGCCCGGCCCGTCCTGCTTCCTGGTAATACGCCTCCATATTTTTCGGCATATGATAATGGATGACAAACCGCACATTGCTTTTGTCGATCCCCATCCCGAAAGCGGAGGTGGCGACCATCACGGAAACATCATCGTATAAAAACCGGTCCTGAAAGCTGCCGCGCTCCGCTTCTTTCATCCCTGCATGATATTTTCCCGCACGAATGCCATTTTTAACAAGAAAATGATAAATGCGTTCGGCCTCTTTTCTCGTTGCCGTGTAAATGATCCCGGACTGGTTTTTATTTTTCAGGATGTAGTCCAGCACAAAGGCATCGCGGTCCTGGCCTTTCACCACTTGGAAATGCAGGTTCTCACGGGCAAAACCTGTAGCCACTGTGTTTTCTTCCGGAATCATGAGCAGCTGGCAAATGTCTTTCTTTACCTGCGGCGTCGCTGTAGCGGTTAAAGCAAGCGTCACCGGTTTTGGCTTGAATTGTGAAATTAGTTTTTCGATTAAACGGTAGCTTGGGCGGAAGTCGTGGCCCCATTGTGAGATGCAATGCGCTTCATCGACAGCGATAAGGGAGACATTGATGTTTTCGAGAAGATGCAAAAAAGGAGGAAATTCGAGCCGTTCCGGTGCGAGATAAATTAATTTGTATGCGCCCTTTGATGCAGCCGCAAGCCGCTCATTGATTTCTGTCGGATCCAGGGAGCTGTTCACATATGTTGCCGGTATCCCCATGCCTGAAAGTGTATCCACCTGGTCTTTCATCAAGGAAATCAGCGGCGAAATGACAAGCGTGACCCCTGATAAAAGCATGGCCGGCACCTGGTAGCAAACCGACTTCCCCCCGCCGGTCGGCATCATGCCCAGTGTATCCTTGCCATCCATGATCCGGCTGATAATGGCTTCCTGCCCGCGGCGGAAATGATCATAGCCATAATATTGCTTTAAAACCTGTTTGGCTTTTTCCATTGCTGCCACAAGGCTCCCATCCTTTCCGCAAAATTTGCCTCTATTATAACAGATTTTGCCGGGGTGGTATACGGAGAAAACCACCCCGCAGTTCTGAAGAGTAAATTCATCAATTTTTAGATGTTTTATGATAAAATGACTTATCCACATTTAGAAAATTTTTCCATCTATTTTTTCTGCTTTCAAAGTCAAAAAGAGCCGAATTTGCAAATTTCTTTTTTAAAATTGTGGATAACTTCAAAAAAACCTTTTTTTACATCACATCCTTTGCTATAATATAACCATTAAGTAAACCTTACTTGTATTGGCTTACTTAAATGGGTGAAATCCTCGTCTGTTAAAATGCGTGTCCGAAACGCTTCCAACAGATTTGAGGATTTTTCTTTTGCCGTTTTTTTGAGTGCTTTTAAGATTGACGAACCTTTTTCAAACAGCTGTCTAATAATATCTGTTATTTGAACTAATAAATAATGATTTTTCATGGCTGTGTAGTTTTGGCTATTGGCATGTTCTATATTGTAACGATTATTTTTTTGTTCGTTAAATCCTTGATTTTCAATCTTCCAGCGGCTTCTTCCTGCAGCGATGAGTCGTTCCACGTTCTTTTTCGTGATTTTAATATCCGTTATAAATACATACTCTTTCGATTTCCCATCCTCTGTTTTCATTGTGGCCTCCATCAGATTGACCGTTCTGTCTTTGTAGGCAATATCATTCACCCAAACTAATGAATTCTGATCCTTACTTTGTTCCAGCTCTTTTATTGCCTTAAACTCCGTCGAGATACTTTTAATTCTCCCTTCCTTAAATCTGCATATATATTTCCATTTGTGCGCCCTGCACAGATTAAATACCGTTTCACATGCATAGAGACTATCTCCCAAGATACAAATCGGTAGTCTTTTAAATATTTTTTTTATTTTCTTTGCCAGCCTGTCGAAGGCTTTTAATTCACAATCTTGCTTAGAAACATTTTCTGATTCATTTTCGATAAATTCGGAGGCAATACTGAAGACCATATCCCCCACGACAAGCTTGGCTTCAAGTACATGGTGCATATAAAGTACGTTCGTTTCTCCTGTTTCTTTATTTGTATATGCCCGTCTCAGGCAGTGTTTACAATGTTTCTCATGAAAGGTGTGTAATCCAGTTCCATCAATGATGACACCCCAGTACTTTCCTTCAATTCGATAAGACTCGAGAGACCTTTTTTTCAATAATTCTTTAATCATATACGTTCTAATTTTTTCTAATTCATTTACATCTAAGCCAGATAAAAAGTCGTTAATTGTATCATAATGTGGAAGTTCTTCAAGAGAATCTAAGCCTAACACCTTCCCTACATTTTTAATACATTCTTCTTTATTAAAACTCTCACTCATGTTTCTCATGGATTTTAGGCCGGTCATATTTTTCAACATCATCGTAAATAAAAGGACCTCTGGACCATAAGTGATATAGCTTTGATGTCGGTGGTCTGCTACCTTTTTTAGGTTATTCATCAGGTCTTTGAAAAAATGCTTCTGAATTTTAAGGAACTCGAAAAAATAATTTGCTTCTTTTTCACGATTTCTTTTTTCTTTTCTAGTAACCAAAATAAAAACCCCCTCAAAACAGCGAAGTTTAATTAGGGCTTGCTGAACGAATCGAATATTAGCTTGTATCCGATTTGTCAGTAAGCAATGCCAAAATATTCGTCCAGTAAGCTCTAATTATTTAAATTATTACATATTTAGCCGCATTTTTGGGAGGTATATTTAAATTATCACGAAAAATTTTTACTCCTCAGAGCTGACCACCCCGGCAGTTGTCCGGCCGGTATATATTATTTTTTCAGCCCCATCGCTCTCAGCAAAGCATCATGGATATATGTGTTTTCATAAGTGCCTTCAAACAACGATGCGCCGCTGCCTATCGCCGTGAGCGGGATATCGACTGCCGTATGGCCGGAAGTTGTCCAGTCCACGACAAATTGCGCGCTTGAACCCGCCACCTGGAACGGTCCGTCTTCTTTTGAAATGCCGTCCCCGGATTCGTCGCTGTTATCGACATTTTCAACCGTCATGCCGCCGCAGTCATGGTCGGCCAGGACGAGCACAAGTGTATCCGGGTGCTTTTTCGCATAATCCTTTGCCACTTTTACGGCATGATCCAGTTGCCGGCCCGCCTTGATCAGCTGGGAGGCGTTATTTTCATGGGCCATTTCATCGATGGCTTCTTCTTCAACCATCAGGAAAAAGCCGTTTTTATTTTTTGACAGCGTGCTGATTGCTTTTTTTGTCATTTCCGGAAGTGAAACAACCGGGTCGTACTGGTCGCCTTGGCCTTCCTCTCGCTGTTCAAACATTTCTTCATTGGCAAAAAGGCCTAAAAGCTTATTCCCGCCTGCCTTTTTCAGTCCGGAAGCATCTGAAACATACTGGTAACCGAGCCGTTTCGCTTCGTCGACAAGATTTCCTTCCGTGCCTTTGCTTGCTTCGGAAGTATCTTTTGCCGGGTGGTCTTTATAAGCGCCCTGTGTGCCTTGCGGGTACCAGTAATCTTCCCCGCCGCCGAGCAACACGTCCACTTTGCTGTTTTTCAAATATTGCTTTGCAATTTTGCTCTGTTCAGAACGGTTTTTGACATGGGCACCGAAAGCGGCAGGCGTTGCATCTGTGATTTGGCTTGTCGTGACCAATCCTGTTGACTTGCCGGCTTGCTTTGCTTCTTCAAGGACGGTCCTTTTGCTTACTTTATTGGCATCGACACCGATTGCCCCGTTATACGTTTTAACGCCTGACGCCATAGCGGTCGCAGCCGCAGCCGAATCGGTCACCACGGAGGTGGAGCTTGTATGTACAACCCCCGTATACGGCATTTTGTTCATTTCAAGGTCCCCGCTCAGGCCGGTTGAAGCAAGGCGGATCGCATCCCGTTGCGCAGCCCCCATACCATCCCCGACAAACAGAATCACGTTCTTCGTCTTCGCGGAAGTGGCGTGACCGGTGTGTTGCGAAGGCTTGTAAGCTTTTGCATTTGCAATCCCGGATATCCCCAATACCGCCACTGCAGACAAGGCAATTGCCGCTTTCATCATACGGTTCTTTTTACCCAATGTTCTTCCTCCCCTTTTTCGTTTTGTGCTTACGCCTCTTATTGTAAAAAAGGATTTTGAAGGAAGTATGTTGGATTTGTAAAAGAAAGATATAAATCTTGTGTAGGGGCTTTTACAAAATTCCCGTTATCTTCGCAGCCTGAGGTATTCGTTTCTCGTTTCATTGTAATACTTCAAAATGTCTTCCCCCTTGCGCTGAAAAACACTTAAATAGAGCGCGTCAATGATATTCAGCTGCGCCATTCTCGAAGACGTCGTTCCGATCCGGAAATCTTCCTCGGTTACCGGCGTGCAAAGCCTAATATCCGCTTCTTTGTACAGCGGGGATTTCTCCATATTCGTGATGGCAATCACTTTTGCCCCTTTCCTTTTCGCAAAATCAGCGAGTTCGAGTACATCCTTCGTCCGCCCTGAAACGCTGAGCGCCACAAACACATCCATTTTATTCATATAGGGAATCAGGGAGATCAGGTAATGGTAATCCTGGGAAAAAATAGACTGGCAGCCCAGCCTTGTAAATTTATAGCATGCATCGACAGCGGCAGTTACCGACCCGCCGACACCGAAAAACACCACTTTTCTGGCATTTTCAAGCACATCGGCGGCTTTTTCCAGCTCTCTCCTGTCAAGTGAAGAAACACACGATTCTATCGCCTTTTTATTCCCATAAGTGACTTTTTGGAATAAATCATAAGGAGAATCTTTTTGTTGCAAAATTGAAAAATCTGTCATATGGCTTTCGGTTAAAGTTAAATTTTTCACAAGCTCCAGCTTAAACGTTTTAAAACTTGCCATGCCGATTGTTTTGCAAAACCGGACAACGCTTGACTCACTTACGCCGGTTTTTTCTGATAAATCTTTTGTGGTCATCGTCGGAACCATCTCAGAATGCTCCAAAATATATGTGCCAATTTTCTTTTCAGTGCCCGTAAAGTGATGCATTTCCTTTTGAATTCGTTCAAGTATTGAATCCACAACTTTTCCTCCATTTATAACCATCATCGTATACACGAGACAACAAGAGTTTTCCCTCCTTTACGCCTGCCTATTCACCAGTAAAGAAACCAGCGTTTTCCACATCATAGAATGAAACTTTTTCTTCGTCAATGGCATCGGAAAAATTCTGTTACAACCGCTTTCTCCCTATTCCCTTTCGCTATTTTGTATGATAAAATGAACATCATTTCGCAGGAAAGTTACACCATGACTTCCATCAAGGGGTGTTAGCATGCCATATATCCAACATCGGAATGCGATTCTGGCCATGATTTGTTTGTTTCTTATGCTCAGCCTTTCAACTGTATGGTTTTCCCATCGTACGGACAAAAGCAATGCTGCTGCGGCCCCGCCGGCACAAAAACCCGTTCCGACTGTTTTTGTACACGGGTATAAAGGAACGGCCCGATCGTTTAACGGGATGCTCGGCCGGCTGGAAAAAAGCGGAGTTGCTGAAAAAGCAATGGTGATTCGCGTCACAAAAGACGGGATGATTGTGGTCAATGGGGAAATTTCCAACCGGGCCCGGCATCCGATGATCCAGGTCATTTTTTCCGATAACCGTGCAAGTTTCCGGCAAACGGCCGGCTGGCTTGAAAAAACCATGCACATTCTTTATACGAAATACGATGTGAAAGAAGCAAATCTCGTCGGGCATTCGATGGGCGGTTTGATTTGCACAAAATATATTGAAGATACTTCCGGCAGGCGGCAATATCCGGTCATTCAAAAGCTTGTCACGATTGGAAGCCCTTATGAAGGCGTGCTTATCCGTGTTTTTAAGCAAAATCCGAATAATACCGGCGATGCGGCGCGCGACCTGCTTCCGGGTTCCGTAGCGTTCAAAGCTTTATATGCCAACAAAAACCGCTTCAGCCCGCATATTCAGGTGCTTGCCATTGCAGGCGTTGTGGAAAAACCGGCATCGGGGGATTCCCTTGTTTCCCTGGACAGCGCGCTTGGCGGCAGGTTCATCGTGCCGAAAAAGCAGTATACGTCCAAAATTGTTTACGGAAAAAATGCGCAACACAGCAGCCTTCATGAGAATAAGCGCGTGGACCGGATTGTCACGGACTTTCTTTGGGATGCAAAAAAATAGAAAAAAGCGGCGATACCTGCATAAAAGCAGCATTTGCCGCTTTTTTTTGCTTAAACCCGGGGAAACCGTTTTTCCTTTTCTGCCGGAACCGGCTCTTGCAATCTTATTAAAGTTGAAGCGATCCGGTGAAAAAGCAATCTGCCCTCTTCTTTGCAAGCAAAAGAATTAAAAGCGGTCCAATTGCTGGTACAGTTTCTTTAATGCCTGTTCAATCTCCGCGAGCTGTTTTTCGAGCGGGTGGAGATTCCCTTTTACATACTCAAGTTTTTCCAAATCCTGCTGCAGGCGGACATAATCCGCTTTCAAATCGGCAATTTGGTATTCCACTTCCAGTTTATCCATGATGCACCTCCTTTAAAGGAATGAAAATGGTAAAAATGGTGCCTTCTCCCGGCTTGCTTTCCACCTCAATCCTGCCGCCATGTTTTTTCGCTATGGTCTCCGCAATCGACAAGCCGAGACCGGTTCCGTCACGCACCCTTGCTTTATCTCCTCTGTAAAACCGTTCAAAAATACGGGGAAGGTCATGGGCGTCAATGCCGATTCCGCTGTCCGCGATTTCAATCGCGGCAAAGCTGCCTCTTTTGTACAACGACAGTTTGATGAACCCTTTTTCCGTGTATTGGCGCGCATTTTCAAGAAAAATATAAACCAGTTCCTGCAGCCTTGTCGGATCCCCCCAGACAACCGGGCAGTCCTGCAGGTTGTTCACAAGCAGAATCTCTTCCGGCAGCCCGGACTGGAACCGGCGGGCGATGGAAGTGCATAAATCATAAAGCCCTACTTCTTCGAAACGGTACGGCTGCACGTTCTGGTCGCTCCTTGCGAGGAAAAGCAAATCATCGAGCATGGCTGCCATTAATTTGGCTTCCGTTTTTAAATCGGCGACAATTCCCCTGCCGAACGCGCTCAAATTCTCCCCCTCTTCCCGTTCCAGCAGCTCAGCCGAACTGTAAAAAACGCTGACCGGCGTCCGCAGTTCATGCGATGCATCCGACACAAATTTCCGCTGCTTGTCAAAAGCCTGCTGGATGGGCACAATTGCTTTTCCGGCCAGAAAATAACTGAGCAGCGCAAGCACCCCCGTAAATACAGCAGCCAGGAATAGAAACAGCAAAAGCAGTTTTTTCAAAACAAGATGCGCGCCTGTTGTTTCAATTCCAACCACCGTGTACACACGGCCTATGCCCGGGACGGTTCTCATCCCGGCATGGTACATTGCATGCCGTTCTTTATATTCCGTTTCATACATGCCAGATGGGGAGCTTTTCTCCGTAACAAATTTTTTCATCTTTGTGTGGAAGCCGGGAATCAGTTCCTCTCCCTTGAGCAGGGTGCCGTCCGGCTTAAAAATATAGTAGAAATACGGATGGTCCGCTTCCTTCACCTTTTCGGCAGGTTTTCCTTTTAAACGTGCGATCCCGCTTTTGCTGATGGCCGCCTCCTGTTTCATATACTGGCGGATTTCTCTTGCTTGTTCCCTTTCCGCCACTTTTTGGACGGTTACATACATGACGGCAAGAATAAAGATAAGAAACAGAAAAAAGGTCAATATGTAAACAATGGTTAAGTTTTTCCGGATCGGTTTAAACATGGCCATCATTCATTCTGTATCCGAGCCCCCGCACAGTTTCAATCAAGGACCTTTCCCCTTCTCTGTCAATTTTCTTACGTACGCGTTTTACCAGGGCATCGAGCGCGTTATCGGAAATATCTTCGTCCAGCCCCCAAATATGCTCGATGATCTTTTCGCGCGGCAAAACAAGGTTTTTATTGCGCATGAAATATTCACAAAGCTGGTATTCCTGTCTTGTTAACGGGATCATTTTGCCATTTGCTTCCGCCTGCTTGGATTCAAGATGCAATGCCAGATAAGCGCATGTGATGGTTTCCTGATATGTTTTCAACTTCCTGCGGCCGAGCGCATCAATCCTCGCCACCAGTTCATCAAAGGCAAATGGTTTGACAATATAATCATCTGCGCCTGCCCGAAGCCCGGCAACCACATCATCAACTGCATCCCGTGCCGTCACCATGATAATGCCCCCCTGGAAACCCTGTCTCCTCAGTTTCCGGCAGATCTCAATCCCTTCCAGGCCGGGCATCATCCAGTCCAGCACCAGCATGTCATAAGACCCGAACACCGCTTCGTCATAAGCGCGTTCACCGTCCTGTTCCCATGCGACCTGATGTTTTTCTTTTTCCAGCATATGATGGAGCAATTTGCCGAAACGCCTATCGTCTTCCGCCAGTAAAATTTTCATATTTCATCCCCTCGTCCGAAAAGATTTCTTATTTTTATCATACCATGCGGGTAGAAAAGCTTCTAAGTTAATTTTGTTTTTTCAGTTTCATTTCAGATACGGCTTGTATACTGGGCCTGTAAATTAAAGAAGAAGGGGATTATCAAAATGGGAACACCGATACACCCGTTACTAGTGCATTTTCCGATTGCCCTGCTGATATTCGGGGTTATCTTTCAGTTTGTTGCACTGTGGAAAAAAGAATTTTTCAATAAGATGGCGCTGTATTTATTCGGCAGCGGTTTTGTGATGGGAATCGCCAGTTATATGACAGGCGACTCCGCGATTCCGGATGCAAGGGAAAAATGGGGGCAGGCGGTACATTCGATGGTCGAAACACATGAACATTACGCCCTGATTACCATGGCGATTTTCGGCGCCGTCCTATTTTTCAAACTGCTCGCCCGTTTCAAACCGTATAAATGGATCATGCCGCTTGTGCTTGTCCTGTGCATTGCTGGCACAACCACGCTGGCTTTGACCGGCCATTACGGCGGGAAAATGGTCTATAACATGCCGGGCGAAACATCTGCACCGGCAAAATAAAGGATATGCCGCTTTATCGCGTTTCCTGCGTTAAAGCGGCATATCTTGCATGGGCAGCTTCCAGCAATCCTTGCGGGGAAAGAGTGATCTGTGTCCCAATTTTTCCTGCGCTTACAACGATTTCATCAAGCGTTGCTGCGCTCTCATCGACAAATGTCACATAGTGCTTTTTCATACCGATCGGGGAACAGCCACCGCGGATATAGCCGGTATATTTTTGGATATCTTTCACATGGATCATTTCGATCTTTTTCTCGCCCGCTGCTTTTGCGGCTTTTTTCAGGTCGAGTTCTGCCGCAACCGGGATGACAAACACATAAAGTTCACCGCTGTGCCCCTGCGTGACCAAGGTTTTATAAACGGCTTCCGGCGGTTTGCCGATTTTTGCCGCAACGGAGATGCCGTCGATTTTCCCGTCCTTTACCTCATACGACAGCATGCCGTACGGGATTTTCTGCGCATCAAGCAGCCGCATCGCATTTGTTTTTGCTATTTTTGCCAAATTCACCACTTCCTCCAGAGGCCTGTTACTATCATTGTACCGGTTTCGGGGCGGATTTTCCATCAAAACAAAAAAGCCGGCCTGCACGGGGCGAGGCCAGCTTCCTTTATTTACGCACACCTTTTTTCTTTTTCTGGTCGATTTCATCTTTTCTCCCCGTGGAGAATTCCACGAGTTCTTCTGCAACCTCATTTCCAAGCTTGGCATTTTTATTCCGCTCAGCATTCTGGTTTCCGTATTTTTGCCTGCCCATTTGCACGCTCCTTTCCTTTTTTACAGCTATATTTTGCATTGAAAAAGGAAGAATATGCGGCTTTCAGATTAATGAATGATATGGGATACCATCCACGGCGTAACAAAAATGGAAATGGCCGCAACGATAATCATGCTGACGCTGGAAATGGCGCCTGACCGGGCGCTGAGTTCAAACGCTTTAGAGGTGCCGATCCCGTTCGCATGCGTTCCAAGCAGGATGCCATGGGCAATTTCGTTTTTAATGCGCAGATGCTTGATCAGCCACGGCGCCATCACAGAGCCGATAATCGCGTTCAAGATCACAAAGACAGCCGTTATAGACGGCACGCCGCCGATTTTTTCAGAGACGCCCATTGCAATCGGGGTTGTGATCGTAAACGGGATGATACTGTGCTCCAGGCTTTTGCTGAAATGGAAAAGCGTGGCGATGGCCGAGGAAAGGAATACTGCCATCAGCCATCCCGCCCCGATGCCGATTAAAATTTCAACCGCATATTGGCGGACGATTTTAAAATGGCGGTAAAGCGGCACAGCAAAAGCAACAATGGCCGGCTGCAGCAAATCCGTTAAAACAGAGGTGCCTTTCTGGTAGTCCCGGTACGGTATATCTTCCCCGAGTAAAAAGGCGCCTAATAATACCGGCGTGACCAAGAGCGGGGAAACAAAGATTTTTTTATATTTCCCGTGCAGTTTTTTGAAAATCCAGTAACTTCCAACCGTTAACAGCAGGCACACAATTTTAACGATCACGCATCTTCACGCTCCTTCGATTTGCAATTTTGTCCGCAAGCCATCCCGAACAAGCCATCGCGGCAATCAGGCTGATCAGGATCACAACCAGGATTTCCGGGCCGTTATGGACAAGCAGGTTTCTATACTTTACCATGCCGACTGCTGACGGAATAAAAAACAACAGCAGCTCCGCCATCAGGAAATTGGCCCCGATTTCAATCCAGCCCATTTTTACAATGCCGAATTGCAGCAGGAGAAAGAGGACAATCATTGCCAGCATGCTGCCCGGCAGCGGGATGCGCAACAGTTTTGCGACCGCGCCCATGGCTTCAGCGAACAGATACAAACCGGCAATCTGTAACATTCCGATCAGGATTTTTTTCAATATTTTCACCTTCTATAACTAGTTTACCGCGCCTGCGATAATAGGTAAAATGAATATATAGAATGGTAAAAATGCCTTTTATCTATACAAGGAGGGTTCCAGTTGGATATCCAGCATCTCCAGTACTTTGTTTCCGTTGCCACCCACGGCAGCTTCACGAAAGCCGCCCGGGAATGTTATGTATCGCAGCCGACAATCAGCAAAATGATTAAAAGCTTTGAAGCAGAACTCGGCGTCCCCTTGTTTAACCGCGCCGGGAAAAAAATCGTCTTAACCGATGCCGGGCAGGCCGTTTTTCAGCAGGCGCAAAAAACGCTGAAAGCTTTCCGGCAGCTGACAGATGCGATCAATGATGTGGCCGGCCTGAAAAAAGGCACGATCCGGATCGGGCTGCCGCCAATGATCGGGTCGCGCTATTTTCCCCGGGTTATTGATGAATTTCATCATGCCTACCCGGATATTAAAATCCAGCTCGTGGAGGATGTCACAAGAAAAGTAGTCCATGATGTCGAAAATGGGACATTGGATCTCGGCGCCGTCGTGATGCCGGTTGATGATGAGGTGTTCGGGCATTTTTCGTTTGTCCATGACCGGCTTGTGCTGCTTGTGCACCCGTCCCATCCGCTTGCAGGCTGCACAAGCGTCCGGCTGACACAGCTGAAAGAGGAGGGATTCATTTTTTTCCACAGAGATTTTGCCCTTCACGACCAGATTATAAAGGAATGCCTGAAGCTCGGGTTTATGCCGAATATTGTTTACGAAAGCACGCAGTGGGACCTTATCTGCGAATTGGTGGCGTCCAATCTCGGCATTGCCCTGCTGCCGAGTACGATATGCCATGCGTTTAACCCGGAACGCGTCAAAATCATTCATCTGGAAGAACCTGTCCTCCCGTGGAATCTGGCAATCATCTGGCCGAAACACCAATACCTTTCTTTTGCGGTAAAAGAGTGGATCCGGTTTACAAAGAACTTATTCGGCAGCGGGATCCGGCCTGCCGTGCCGCAGCCGGAAGAAGCAACGAAAAAAAGAAAGTAAAAAACAGGCGCACGGGTTCAGCAACAGGGAAAATCGGATCAGCAGGGGCGGGGTTTGAGGCACCTGCGAAATTTGCCTGAACCGGGACTTCTCCTGATGATCCGGTTGGACTATTTCACGTTTTAAAGCACTTGTGAAGCTCCCTGAAATCAAAAAAACCGGCTTGAAGCAGCCGGCTAAGCTTTGATGTCAATCCTGTATGTTTCAAACCAGTAATGGATCTGGGCGAGGTAGGCAAGCAGCTGCGGGCCCGTCATCAGCTGTCCGAACCACGGCGTCCGGAATGCTTTCCCGTTTGTCTCCATCAGCTCCATTAATTGATCGCGATGCAGAAATTCATACAAAATGGAATCTTTCTGTTCCAAAACTTCACTGAGCCACCGCTTCACCGCTGCCGTGTAAGCCGGATGGTGCGTTTTCGGATACGGGCTTTTTTTTCGGTATAAAATCTCTTCCGGCAAAATGCCCTCCAGCGCTTTCCGCAAAATGCCCTTCTCCCTGCCGCCGTACATCTTCATCTCCCACGGGATATTCCAGACATACTCCACAATCCGGTGATCGGCAAACGGCACGCGCACCTCGAGGCTCGCCCCCATGCTCATCCGGTCTTTCCGGTCAAGGAGCGTTGCCATAAACCAGAGCATATTGATGTAAAACAGCTGGCGGCGCTTTTTTTCCAAATCGGTTTCGCCGTCCAAAAGCGGCGCTTCTGCCACAGACGCTTCATATTTCGACATCACGTAATCTTTTAACTGCAATTTTTCCTGCCAGCCTTCTTTTAACAGGCCGATCCGTTCACCGAGGGACCGCATCCACGGGAAGCCTTCACGGTTCAAATCATCTTCGCGCCGGAACCACGGATACCCGCCGAAAATTTCATCCGCGCACTCACCCGAAAGGCTTACAGTAAAATCCTTTTTGATCTCGCGGCAAAACCAGAGCAGCGATGAGTCAACATCCGCCATTCCCGGCACATCCCGGGCGAGAACCGCCGCTTTTAAAGATTCGGCCAGTTCTTCCTGCGTGATCACGCAATGATGGTGGACTGTATCAAATGCTTCTGACATCTTGCGGATAAATACCCCGTCAGCATCCGGCTGAAAATCATTCGCTTTGAAATAGCGGTCGTTCCCTTCGTAATCAATGGAAAAAGTATGCAGCCGCCCTTTTCCTTCCCTTTGAAAATGGCCTGCAGCAATGGCGGTAATGGCGCTTGAATCGACGCCGCCGGATAAAAACGTGCAAACCGGGACATCCGAGACAAGCTGACGGACAATCGCATCCTGAATGAGCGAACGGATCGTTTCCGCCGTTTCCTCTGCTGCCTCCGTATGCGGCGTGCTTTTCACGTTCCAGTACCGCCACACTTTTAATCCGTTACGATCCATCTTCAGCGCATGTGCCGGGCGCAGTTCCGCCATGCCGCGAAATATTCCCGTCCCCGGTGTCCTCGACGGCCCGAGCCCCCATATTTCGGCAAGCCCTGCCTCATCCACTTCCGCTTTCACGTCCGGGTGGGCGAGCATCGCTTTTACTTCCGAGCCGAACAAAAGCCCGCTTCCGTGTGCTTTGTAAAAAAACGGCTTTACCCCGAGGCGGTCGCGTGCCGCAAATACCTGTTCCTTATTCCCGTCCCAGACCGCAAACGCAAAAATACCGTTCAGACGGTCCACACATGCCTCTCCCCACTTGATATAAGCGGTTAAAAGCACTTCCGTATCCGAGTGGCCCTGATAAGTATAGCCTTTTTTCAAAAGCTCCGCGCGCAAATCTTCCGTATTGTACAATTCGCCGTTATAGCAAATTGTATACATCTTTCCGTCCTTTTGCCGCGTCATCGGCTGCACACCGCATAAAGGGTCAACAACGACGAGCCGTTTATGGCCGAATGCCGCATGCGGCGAAAGCCAGTAATTCGTATCATCCGGTCCCCGTTTGGTCAACGTCTCTGTCATTTTTTTGACCGTTTCCAGTTCACTCCGCAAGTCTTTTTGAAAATCGACCCATCCGGTTATTCCGCACATTCCGGCTCACCCTTCCTGAATTTCTCTACTTCCTGCGGCCCATGCAAAAGCCGCTTTGCCGTGCCATTTTTCTTACCGGCTGTATTAGTATATAGGCGCATGCCCGGAAATGTGCATGGCCCGTATGTGTAAAATTTTACGTGAAGGGGTAACGGGGTGGAAAAAAATGGGAGGCTGTGGTGTGAAACGAAGTGAAAATGTCTTTTATGGTAAAATAAAACCTGAATTATTCACAGAAATTCAGAAACTTATTATAACTTATGGATTACCAAGCCTTTTCGGCTTTATTGTAATTCATTAAAAAAATGAAAAAAGAATCCATTTCTGTTAAAGTTAAAGTAACCAAAACAAAAACCAAACAGAAAGGACTCTTTATATGGTTACTTTAACGCAAAAAACACTTGATTTCAATCATAAAATTAAATTGTCAAATGATGGAGGTTCTCTTTCCTCCGATACAGGTGAGTTTCTTTTTAGAGAATTCGATGAAAAAATTGGTTTTTCAAAGACTTTAGTTAAGTAGGGCTTGCTGAACGAATCAAATTTGGTCAGATACAAGCCAAATTCCGATTATCAAAATATAAAATAGTGTTGTGTAAAAATTAAAAAAAAGAACCCTGAGCTTGCGCTCCAGATTCAGTATGAAGAATTGAAGGGCTACTACTGTTTCGCTGGTCTCCTGAAGGCGTGCTCGAATAAGGCCCAGCCCATACTTGCGCTTGCCTTCGCCAAATTTGCCTTCAACGGCATTACGTTCAGAGGCATCCTGCCTTGCGACGCGTTCCAAGGTTTTGTCTTCCGTTCTGGATGGGCGTCCTAACCTTGGCCCACTCAGACGAATGCCAAGAGATTTGCAGTATGCCAGATTATTACGGTTTCGGTAAATTTTATCTGCCAAGATCGCTTCCGGATAAAATCCGAACCGGTTGTAGTAGTTTTCAACAGATTCCTTGAGAGTGGTCCCTTCATTGTAATTTTCCCAGTCGAGGTGCTCAATCAAGGCATAACCATCTACGACACTGATGGCGACTTTTGAACCGAACTCCACGTTCGCTTTTGCCTTGCCGCGCACAATTGGACGGACATGTGGCTGGGAAATGCTTACAATCCGGTGGTCAACCCGGTGTGTTTTCTTTTTGTACATTTCTGCCTGTTGGCGGTAAAGTTCATGAATCACGAGAAGTTGCCTGTATTCATCTTTGCTTAAAAGAGACAGAGAGCTTTGGGAAACAAGATTTTTAATGATCTCCAGATCTCGTTTCACATATCCGAGCTGTTTGCCTACAGCTTTCCGGATTTTCCGGGCGCCAGCTTTACGTTGCTTAGCGACAGAAAGATAGTCCTTGCGGGCTCTTTTTCTGTAGGTCCGTGGCTTACGTAATTTCCCTTTGTGTGGTTCATGCAGGACATCAATGATATGTTCCAATTTCTCACGGGCTTCGTTCAACAACCCGAGGTCTGTAGGGTAAGCAATATCAGCCGGTGCACAGGTTGCGTCCAAAATGAGCTTTCCTCTGTTCTTCGTTTTGGGAGAAGCCGATTCAGTTGAATGCTTTTCTGAATCGGAACCGGAAGGCTGAAGATCGCCACGATCATGATCATGATCATTACGATCTTCATCATCATGATCGTCATCGTCGTGATCCTGATCATCATTGTTGTCGTTTTCCTTAGATGCTTCTTCCAATTGGCGTTTTTGTTCTTCCAGAACGATCCATTCATTCAGTTCGTTGATGATATTTGCGCCCAAACGTTTTCTAAAACGAGTCATCAGAGAATGGTCGAATGGGGCTTTTTCCTGGAATTCAGGCAAGCCGATAAAATACTGAAGATACGGGTTTTCTGTGATCTGTTCGACTGTTTCCCGGTCAGACAGCCCAAGCCGTTCTTTGATATAAAGAGCCCCAAGAGCGATTCTGACAGAATAAGCCTTTTCGCCTTTGAATTTCTTCTTGAAGGACTTGGCATACTTTTCTTCGGCCATCCACCAAGGAATCATTTCAGCAAGACGGACCCAGCGATTTTCTTTATTTCATTTCCCACCGAATGGTAGAAAAAAATCATCTACAAAAGTTAATTGATGTTCGGTCTTTTTGTACATCGTAACAGCCTCCAAGTGCAAGGTTTTTTACGTGTTTCCTTTGAAATCCTTACACTTTATATTCGACAAAAGTAGCCAAAATCCTTGTCAAATCTGGAATTTTTGCTTATTCAGCAAGCCCTAAGTACTTGAGACTTAACGATTCAAGGAAATATTATCTTCATTCAAATGAAAACTTGTTACGTCAAAAAGTCTATCAACTCATTGCCGGGTATGCGGAAGATGATGCGGCTGATCAGTTGACTCATGATCCTGTGTTTAAGGAAATCATTGAAACTCCAACACTTGCTTCCCAGCCCAGTTTGTCTCGCTTTTATACACGATTTGATAAAGATTCAATTGAACAATTAAATCTGGCTAACCAAGAAATGCTTGATAAGATTCATTGTTTTCGACAATCGAAAGAGTTATTTATCGACTTGGATTCGACTCATTCGGATACATATGGGGACCAAGAATCTTCGTCATATAATACTCATTATGGCACGATGGGTTTTCATCCATTAGTCGCCTTTGATGGTGCGACTGGTGACTTTTTGAAAGCACAACTCCGTCCCGGAAATGTTTATACATCAAATGGTGTGGTGGAATTTATTCGGCCTCTCATTAAACATTATAACGAAATGTTTCCGGAAACTACCCTGTTTCTTCGTGGAGATAGCGGGTTTGCTGTTCCGGGATTATACGATCTGTGTGAAGAAGAATCTGTTTTGTATATTATTCGGTTGAAATCGAATTCACAACTACAAAGTTTAGCGAAGGAATACCATCCTTCTTCCGCACCTTTAGATGTTTCCAAGACGGAAACCTATTATGAAGAAACGATTTACCAAGCAAAATCATGGTCAAAACCAAGAAGGGTGATTATTCAATCGGTACGTCCTGCAGGTGAGCTGTTCTTTACCCATTCCTTTTTTGTTACTAACTTTGAATTAGCTTTTCCTCAAGATATCGTCCGAGCTTATCAAAAAAGAGGGACGATGGAAAACTATATCAAAGAAGCAAAAAATGGCTTTTACTTTGATCATATGAATAGCCACGCTTTTCTAGTGAACGAAGTAAAAATGATGTTAACACTTCTTGCATATAATTTGACCAATTGGTTACGAACTCTTTGTTTTCCGGAAGGTCAAAAAACGATGCAAATTGATACGATACGTACTCGGTTAATTAAAGCGGCAAGTAAAGTCGTGAAATCAGGCAGATCCCTTTACTTCAAACTATCATCGAGTTTTGTGTATCAAAATTTCTTTTGGGATGTACTGAATCGAATTCAAAAGCTACAATTGGAATGACCAATAGAATACTTCTCATAACTGAAAAAATAAATTTTTCAGTCAAGGGGCAAGTATGCCCAAAATACCAGAGTTGTTCTATTGAAAATTCAGTTATTTTATGAATTGGCTACGGTTCTTAATTAAATACCGTTATTTTCAACTAATTTAACAAAATTTATCAAATGGGATTTGTAGCTATGAATATTTCAGGTAAAACTATATAAAATGGACAAAATATTGCCGTTCTATTGCCTGCCGCAAAAAAGTAGTTCTCATGCAAATGGATGCTCGGGCTTGATGTAAAAACTTAAGTTCATTTTATATAAGTTTTTTTACAGAAAGGGTTGAGCCGATGATTTCCGCTTTGATCATCATCCTGGCGCTCGTCTTGTTATTGCCTTTTTTTGTGCCATTTGTCGAGCGCAATTTGGAAATATTTTTGTTTATCATGGGATGGGCTGCGGCCATTGCCGGCGGTGTCCTAGACAAGCCTCTGTTGAGAAAGGCTTTGGAAGACCCGGTTAACATCACCATTGCCGTATTTGTAGCCGGCCTGTTGTTCCGCTGGCTGGAGCGGCCGCTTGAAAAAGTAATTTCCGCCATTAACCGGGGGATACCGTTTCCGCTTCTGGCTGCCTTGACGGTAATCATTCTCGGGTTGCTTTCGAGTGTCATCACGGCCATTATTGCCGCTTTAATTTTAGTCGTGATTGTCAGCGTGCTGCGGCTTGACCGGAAATCGGAAACACAGCTCGTCGTCTACTCCTGCTTTTCCATCGGGCTCGGCGCCGCACTGACGCCGATCGGCGAACCGCTCTCCACCCTTGCGATCAGCAAGCTGGGGGAGGACTTTTTCTATTTGCTTCGCCTGATCGGGCCGGAAGTCATTTCGGCAGTTGTGATTTTCGGCATTCTGGCTGCCATTGTGATCAAACCCGAACAGTCGGCGATCGGGCTGAAAACGGCGCATAAACGAGAGTCGTATGTGGAAATTGCGGGGCGGACAGTGAAAATTTACTTGTTTGTGATGGGGCTGACCCTGCTCGGCGCAGGGTTTGAACCGCTCATTAACCGCTTCCTGCTCGATTTGAGCCCGTTTATTTTGTACTGGATCAATATGATTTCAGCCGTGCTGGACAATGCGACACTGGCAGCAGCAGAAATCAGCCCGAAAATGGCGGACAAAACGGTACAGGCCATTTTGCTCGGACTGCTGATCAGCGGAGGCATGCTTGTACCCGGCAATATCCCGAATATTATCTCCGCCGGAAAACTCCGGATCACAAGCCGGGAATGGGCCCGGTTCGGCCTCCCAATCGGCCTCGCCGCCATGGCCGTTTATTTTGTCGTGATTTTGTTTGTATAAGAGGGTTGAAGACAGATTTACAAAAGGATAGGGATGGCTCCCGCTTTGTTCTTTTTCTGTTATGAAAGACATTTGCGCGGCGGGCTATCTTTTTTTCTTCATTCCGGTTGTGAAAGACATTTTGGGGGGCAAGGGATACTACGTTTGTCTTTCATCCGTGTTATGAAGGACATTTTGGGGGCGAGGGATTCTCTTTTTGTCTTTCATCCCCATTATGAAGGACATTTTGGGGGCGAGGGATTCTCCTTTTGTCTTTCATCCCTGTTATGAAGGACATTTTGGGGGCGGGAGATTCTCCTTTTGTCTTTCATCCCCGTTATGAAGGACATTTTGGGGGCGGGAGATTCTCCTTTTGTCTTTCATCCCTGTTATGAAGGACATTTTGGGGGCGGGAGATTCTCCTTTTGTCTTTCATCCCCGTTATGAAGGACATTTTGGGGGCGGGAGATTCTCCTTTTGTCTTTCATCCCTGTTATGAAGGACATTTCGGAAGGCGGGGATTCTCTTTTTGTCCTTCATCCCTGTTATGAAGGACATTTCGGAAGGCGGGGATTCTCTTTTTGTCCTTCATCCCCGCTATGAAGGACATTTGGGACGCCGGCGATTCTCCTTTTGTCCTTCATTCCTGCTGTGAAGGACATTTTGGGGGGCGGAATTCCTTATTTTGTCCTTCATACGTGTTATGAAAGACATTTGGGACGCGAGGGATTCTCCTTTTGTCCTTCATCCCTGTTATGAAGGACATTTTGGGGGACGGGGATTCTCTTTTTGTCTTTCATCCCCGTTGTGAAGGACAGACTGGGCTCTTTTACGTCTGTCTTAGGGTCACCATTCTTAAGAACCTATTAGAACGCAATTGCAGGCACTAACTTGCCCCCCATAGTCCCATCTTTATACCCTTGATAAAAATAATCTTATTTATTAAAAAAATAAACGTATGTTCGTTTTTTGCTTTATAATTGTAGTATCCCATTCACTTTATATAATAAGATATTTACACAGGGGGGTAGGTTGCTGTGTTCTTCAACAAATGTGATCCTAAGGTTAAAGATTTGTTAAATACAAGCAGGGTGTTAAAAAATCCATTAATTAAAGGGTTCTTAGAAAACGAAGAGAACTTTCGCTTGTTTCAAAAAGCAGTTTTATCTCCAACCAAAGAAAACAAAACTAAAGTTGAAGAAAAGTTCAGTTCGTACTATGAAAAAGTGCGCATGGTCGCTTATTACCACAGGCTCATCAAACAATATGCAATTGACTTTGACAAAAGATTAAGAAAGGCAAGAGACAAATATAGCCTTACTCTTGAGACACCATTGGAATCTGGTAATGAAGAAGCAGAAACATTGTTGTCTCTGATTCCTGACGAAAAAGTAAATGAAAACATCATATACGAGAAAACACTCAAAGAAGCAATTAGTGACGAAAAACTGTATAATGCTTTAAAATCCTTAACTGAAACCCAGTACAGGATTTTGGAATTGATTTATGCGAGAGGACTCACAACGAAAGAAATTGCAGATATTATAAAATCAACCCCGCAGAACGTATCCAATATCCACAGAAAAGCAATAAAAAAATTAAGAAAAATAATGGTGGGTGAGAACTATGAATACAAAAAACAATGAATACTCCGAAAACGACTTCTTAAAAAAATTTGAAAAAACTGTCGAAAAATCTCTTTATCAAACGGATCCACAAGAAAGAGATGATTTACGGCAGGAGCTATATATGAAAATTTATGAAAAGTCGTCTTATTTAAACTTTAAAAAAGAAACACCAAGCTTTTGGGATTATTTCCATATCATATGAAGACATTTATGAAGACATCTCTTTCGAGAAAACGTTACAGAAAACCTTACTGACATGGTCAAATGTAAAGCATAGGTTAAGTAAACCATCATTCTTGGGATCAATCCGGATATTACCTATAGGATTATACAAACATGCTGTACAATAAACAATTTTTTCGAAAAAAATAACCAGATATCCCTTTGGGTATTTTTAGAACGGGACAATCCTTAATTCAAAAATGACTTGTCCCGTTTGTTTAATTCTTATAATTCGGGCTTGCTGAATAAGCAAAAATTCCAGATTTGACAAGGATTTTGGCTACTTTTGTCGAATATAAAGTGTAAGGATTTCAAAGGAAACACGTAAAAAACCTTGCACTTGGAGGCTGTTACGATGTACAAAAAGACCGAACATCAATTAACTTTTGTAGATGATTTTTTTCTACCATTCGGTGGGAAATTAAATAAAGAAAATCGCTGGGTCCGTCTTGCTGAAATGATTCCTTGGTGGATGGCCGAAGAAAAGTATGCCAAGTCCTTCAAGAAGAAATTCAAAGGCGAAAAGGCTTATTCTGTCAGAATCGCTCTTGGGGCTCTTTATATCAAAGAACGGCTTGGGCTGTCTGACCGGGAAACAGTCGAACAGATCACAGAAAACCCGTATCTTCAGTATTTTATCGGCTTGCCTGAATTCCAGGAAAAAGCCCCATTCGACCATTCTCTGATGACTCGTTTTAGAAAACGTTTGGGCGCAAATATCATCAACGAACTGAATGAATGGATCGTCTTGGAAGAACAAAAACGTCAATTGGAAGAGGAAAAGAGCAACGATGATGATCATCACGACAACAATGATGATGACGTTGATGACGATCATGGTAGTGGTGATCATTAACCTTCTGGTCCTGCTTCGGAAGAGACTCAACTGAATCGGTTTCTCCTAAAACGCATAACAAAGGAAAGCTCATTCTGAACGCAACCTGTGCACCGACTGATATTGCTTACCCTACAGACCTTGGGTTGTTGAACGAAGCCCGTGAGAAATTGGAGCATATCGTTGATGTCCTGCATGAACCACACAAAAGGAATTACATAAGCCACGGACCTACAGAAAAAGAGCCCGCAAGGACTATCTTTCTGTCGCTAAGCAACGTAAAGCTGGCGCCCGGAAAATCCGGAAAGCTGTAGGCAAACAGCTCGGATATGTGAAACGAGATCTGGAGATCATTAAAAATCTTGTTTCCCAAAGCTCTCTGTCTCTTTTAAGCAAAGATGAATACAGGCAACTTCTCGTGATTCATGAACTTTACCGCCAACAGGCAGAAATGTACAAAAAGAAAACACACCGGGTTGACCACCGGATTGTAAGCATTTCCCAGCCACATGTCCGTCCAATTGTGCGCGGCAAGGCAAAAGCGAACGTGGAGTTCGGTTCAAAAGTCGCCATCAGTGTCGTAGATGGTTATGCCTTGATTGAGCACCTCGACTGGGAAAATTACAATGAAGGGACCACTCTCAAGGAATCTGTTGAAAACTACTACAACCGGTTCGGATTTTATCCGGAAGCGATCTTGGCAGATAAAATTTACCGAAACCGTAATAATCTGGCATACTGCAAATCTCTTGGCATTCGTCTGAGTGGGCCAAGGTTAGGACGCCCATCCAGAACGGAAGACAAAACCTTGGAACGCGTCGCAAGGCAGGATGCCTCTGAACGTAATGCCGTTGAAGGCAAATTTGGCGAAGGCAAGCGCAAGTATGGGCTGGGCCTTATTCGAGCACGCCTTCAGGAGACCAGCGAAACAGTAGTAGCCCTTCAATTCCTCATACTGAATCTGGAGCGCAAGCTCAGGGTTCTTTTTTTGAAATTTTTACACAACACTATTTTATATTTTGATAATCGGAATTTGGCTTGTATCTGACCAAATTTGATTCGTTCAGCAAGCCCTAATTCAATGGTTTATTTTTATCTAATTTGCTTCTCTTTATAAAGTAAGAAACACGGCAGCACAATAAGCACCTTTGCTTTATTTACATTCATATGCTGCCCCTTAAAAATAGTTGCAACTATTTCCGGGTCTGATCAACCCAGAAGTAAAATTTTTAAGAAGTCCTACGGTGTGATGTCAAGGGTTAAAAACAAGTGAATTGGAAATTTTGTTGGCTCTATGTCATAAAAATGGCAATACTGAACTAAGCCTCCAGATAATTGGAATAATCTGGAAGTTTTCAAGTTCAGGCTATCGATGATGGTTACCTGGTTACCTCATCGCGTCACCTTCTTTTTCGGCGCATAAATTTGATCGTTGCGGAGCAGCGCATCGATCAGGCGCACCAGTTTTCTTGCCGTTAAGACGAGGGCGCGTTTGTGTGAGTGCTTATGCACCTCACGATATTTCTTTTGGTAAAAGGCGCGGTACTCAGGTTCGTGTCGCCGGACCAGATTGGCAGCCTCAACCAGGTAATACCGGAGATAACGATTGCCTGTACGCGCAAGCATTTTGTCATCAGCCTCAAAATCACCCGATTGGTGGCGGGGCCAGAACAATCCGGCAAATTTTGCGATCGCGGCTTGGTCGTCAAAGCGCTCAATGTCGCCGATTTCAGCGAGAATCCCAGCACAGCTCACCGGGCCTATTCCCGGAATGGTCTGGAGGGTATTCGGGATTCCATCAAGAACGCGGGCAATCGCCTTATCCAAATCCTTGATTTGGCGTTTAAGATGCCGGATGATCTCAATAGAACTGCCCAGGACCAAGTCAATCGAATCCTCCACACATTTAGAAAGCCGGTAAGAGGACCGGGCAGCTTTTTGGATGGATGCGGCCAAATCCTCGGGATCGCTAAAGCGGCCATGGCCTTTGGTCTGGAGATACATCGCTAAGTCCTCCAGAGGCATTTGGGCAATTTCATCGAGGCTATAGGCCTCAAGCAAAAATTCCGTTATGGCATGGCCGAAGACCGATGTATCCACTTCAAGGTTAAAGGCACTGAATTTGAAAAACAGATGATTCAAAAATACCTGTTGTTCCCGGGTTAAACTTTGAATCAGGTGATAGCGCATCCGTGTTAACCGTTGAAGGGCAAGGTATTGTTCTGACTGAATCACGGATTTCGGCAATCTCCCGAAACGCAAGCGGTCCGCAATTACCCAGGCATCTTTGGGATCGGTCTTGTCCATCTCGGCATAAGCCTTTTTGAAATTTCTCACCAGCTTCGGATTCAGGGTAAACACCTTTGTACGACGCTGTTTCAGCTCGGGATCTTCATGGAAAAACATTGCCGGGTGCCAACTATACACAGATGTGGCCTCCATGGCGATCTGGATGGTGTCATCCGCCTCCGCATGTTGGAGGATGGTGTCTCTTAACTCAGAGGCACCGGGAAGATTGTTTGTCACCGTTTGGGTGGCCAACGTTTCCCCCATTCCATCCATCAGGCAGGCATCGAGGTTTTTGGAGCTCACGTCAATACCGACAAATAAGGGCATATGATTTCCTCCTCTCTGTATTGGGATCGATGGAATCGGACGCTTCGGGATATCCCCAGATGGCTTGCCGATCTGTCAGCCTCGCGTATGAGAACTCATCCGGGCCGTGGGCTGCCTGGAACTGCTCATTTCCAGCACGGAGATCCGGAGGAACGGCCTACGGGTTAGACGTTCAAGCAAGAACCTGGGGATGCAGACTTTTCGAGTAGTCAGGCTACAAGGAGGGGAAGCATTGACCCAAACGATCCTAAGACCATTATCCGGGAACATCGCGAAGCGTCCAAGTCCGAACTTGTATTCCGGGCTCGCCCGGAATACAAAATCTTATATTCACTTGTCAATGAGCAGCAGAATGAACTGGAAATTGACATCCACTTTGGATTTAAACTTATTATACGAGGAGGATTTACTATGGAATTTGTTGTAACAAAAATACAGGAGAATCAAGCAAATTTATACAAAGCATATTTACAACTGGATAAAATTAAAAATATTATTCAAGAATCTGGACTTTTCCACAATGATTCTTATCCAACTCCGGATCAAGTTGTGGCTTATAATATCACTTATCAACCAGAATTATCGGATGAGGGAATTGATGCAAATAAAACCAACGGGAGTATTACTAATAATATCGTAGAGCAAACAAACATATTCTTTCGCTTTGGAGACACTGCCTATATAAATTTAATTAAAAGCTCAAATTTAAAGGAAGATACATCGAATCTAACCTTACAAATTGCCTTTTTATCCCAGGAAGGCGATCACACTCATGAAAATTTATTAATGTATATAGACTTCGAACTGCTTGATCATTCCAAAGAAGTTACTGACAAAACTACATTATCTTTACCTATTGATGAATTTGAAGATTTGAGTAGTGAAAGCGAAGGAGATGTCACAACTAATGGCTAAAAAATATTCAACGTTGTGTTTTAAGAATGGTACTTGTTGTGAATTTGGTAAAGTAAAGTATAATTGGTGCGGACCTGGTTGTGGGAGTGGTAAACCGGTAAATGCGCTTGATTCATGTTGTAAATCCCATGATGCCTGTTACGGTAAATACAAACACTACCGGACATCACCACCAAATCGTTGCACATGTGACGCAAATCTAATAAAGTGTGCTAATAAAACAAGTTCTCCTGGAAAATCTGTAATTATTGCTGCATTCGTAGCAAAACGCGCGGCCTTCCTATGCTAGGAGCTCTTGATCGAGTAGGGACTAATCATTATTTAATTAGCCGACCTCTTACACCACCGTGCGTACGGTTCCGTACACGGCGGTTCTAAAGTTTACGACCGTACAGACAGATAATAATCCAGAAAACTTATATATCTTGCTCTTCGAAAGAGTTCGTTTGTAAGGGTTCTGGCTAAGATATGGCTGCTGGAGATTCTCCAGTAGCCTTTTCTTCTGTTAGCCCATTCCCACGCTTTTCTTTTATTGATCCCTAATTTCTTGAACCAATGAAATCTTGTGCGTACTCTCTTCCATCTTTTCCAAGTTACCATTCGCATTCTTCTTCGTGTCCATTGGTCCAGTCTGGTTACCAGATTTTTCATATCCGCTAGCTTGTAGTAATTTACCCATCCTCGGACAGTGTCATTTAGCCTTTTTTTTCTTTCCTCTACGCTTAATCCGTTGCTTTTTCCTGTAATTCTGTATTCATTCCATCGATACCGCCCGCACCTTTGTTTTTCTTTACCTTTTTATAGGCACGGTGCAGGTTATTACTTGAAAGGATTCGTTCGAGCATCCATTCGTTCTGTCTGTTGGTGTTAGTGGTGTTGTTTTCGGTTATCCTCTTGAAACTATGCCCTCTGTCATATCCTTCCTGTTCCGCAGTATCTTTTTGACAGCAGGTTTCTTCCTGTTTTCTGCATTTGTTCGTTTCTTCGGTAACTTTCATTGACTTCCACTTCCTTTAGTTCAGCCCTTCCTTCGATGCCCCAGACATCTCCGTACTATGGCTTCTGCTGACTTCTCACGGCAAAGTATGTGTAAAATTTTACTCGAAGGGCAGATGAGTGGAAAAAATGGGAAGACGCTCTATCATTTAAATGTACGCTTGTGGGCGAATACATTTAGAAAGAGGTCTTCCTATGGATATTATATCAATAATTGCTAGATTATTAAAGGATACAAAAAGTCTTATTGAATTTGAAGAACAAGTTAAAATTCTGATCCAGAATGCCTTTACGCAATGGGTTGGGGAAATATTTGAGACGTTAGATAAAACAATTAAGCAAAAAAAGCTGGAGGATGGCTGGGAGTACTGCCGGAGTGATAACAGAAGCATTCAGTTTTTATTTGGAAATGTGACCTTTAAACGTTCACTAATGCATGACCAGAAAGGGAATTCACATTATCCTCTGGATGAATGGTTAGGGCTTTTACCATACCAACGATACAGCCCGTTAGTGGAGTTAAAGGTGGCAGAGTTGGCAAGTGAGAACACCTATCGGGAGGTAGCTGATATTTTAAAAGAATGGACAGCAGTGAGCCTTAGTCACACAACTGTAGGGAACATGGTGAAACACGTAGGGAAAACGCAAGCTGAAGCCGACAAGGCACTTGTAGAAGAGCTAGAAATAGCTGATTCACTACCTGAGGGAAAGAAGGTAGATTACCTGTTTTCCGAAGCTGATGGTATATTCGTCCGGGGACTAGAAAAGAAACAGGGTTTGGAAGTCCACCACGCCATTCTCTATGAAGGATGGGAAACCAATGGCAAAAGAGTCTCTCTACACCATCCCGTTGTTATCATGACGACGAAATCCATCCAGACATTTTGGGATGAAGTCCAAGCTGTAGCAGCCAACACCTATTCCCTAGAAAAAGCTCGTGTCATTACAAATAGTGATGGAGGTGCGGGGTACACAGCTGAACGGTTTCAAACAGCATTCTCACAGTCGGAATTTCCGGTGCTCAACCAGCTGGATACCTACCACGTTGCACAAGCCATCATAAGGACATTTGGGGGCGGAAAGAGCGAGATCAAGGAGCAAATTAGAAAAGCGATTAGAACGCATGACCTGGACCAATTCACGTTATATTTGGATACGCACGAAAGCACCTTGACGGATAAAAAGGCTCTCAAGAAAATCAAGGAATTCCGTTCGTATATCTTGAAAAACTGGGACCGCATTTTTGACTGGAGAGACAGGGTGAAAAACGTGCCGGAAGGTGCGAGAGGCCTAGGAGCGATGGAATCGAATCAAAGGCATATCTCCTTCAGGATGAAAAAAAGGGGCATGCATTGGAGTGAACTTGGCGCAGAAGCCATGGTGAAAATCAAACAAGGCATACTCAATGGGACATTGAGAGAAGTCTATCTGAAACACCGTTCAAGAAGCGAGAGAAAGCAACGGAACTTGAAACAATTAATCAGGATGTCTCAACTACTCAAGCAGCCTGTACGCCCGTCAGTGGGCGTAAAGCACGGATCAGTTGCCCTGCATTCAAGCAGTTCATCGGCAATGGGACATTTAAGCAAAATATTAGAGCTTTCGTTTTAAGCTTGGCTCAGTGGGGACTGATCGTTGAGGCGCGCGAAATTTACGAGACTCCTGCGGGAAAAGCGAGCCAGGAGAGACCCCGCAGCGAGGTACGAGCGAGGAGGCTCGCCGGCCGCCCGCGGAAAGCGAGTGAATTTCGCGCGCCTCAACATCCCCGTTATCCATCTTTATACGGAAATATTACATCTTTTCCGAAAATTACACCGAGCAAGTAAAGCACGGTAGCCGAAAGTGTACAAAAAGAGTGTCTTGGAATACCCGATATTTAAACCTTGTCGAGAAAAACTTGACACATACCACGGCAAATCTTGTTTCAACCAGGTTTCATACTCTGTTTCCACCTGTCCGTGAGACCTCCCGTGGTAAGGTGATTCACTTTCATTCCATGTACCCGCACCATTTACGTTTCCACATCCGGATAGCTTTTGGGCTTTGACTTGTTTTGCAGCCTTACCCTGTGAGCGCATATTCCCCACGTAAATTTTTCCATTTTGTGATTTTTTTAAAGGAATTTTCTCCTTCTTTGTAGAATTGAATGATTATCTAACTAGGGGAAGATGAGGAAATTTTTATGTCAGATCAAATTTTAACCTTACATGTGGGGCCGTCTCAACTTTTATCTGAACTGTGTGATGAAATAGAACTCGAAAAGACCATTAATGATTTAGTCAAATGGGATTCTGTCCGTTGTCATATCTCACCCGGAACAAGGATTAAAGCCCTTGTCTTAAACATTTTATGCAGTGGCAAGCCCCTTTATAAGGTTCATGAATTCTATCAAAACCTAGATTCTGAGATGCTTTTCGATACATCGGTTTCACCCGATCAATTAAATGATGATGCATTAGGAAGAGCATTAGATTACTTGTATGAAGCCGAAGCATGGAAAGTCTATTCCACCCTTGCATTAAAAGCACTAAAAAAATTGAATCTTCCTATTGGTGTACTGCATAACGATACAACCTCAATTTCTGTTTATGACGAATATAAGCTGTGAGAGTACGCCTAATGATGTTCGTGTTCCTCGGGTCGGAATTTTGCCTCCAGCTTCCCTCAGATTCCATCTCACAATGGACACACTTGCTCTTGGCTAATGGTTGGTCGCTACCTACCTCCATAGCGGACTTTCACCGCCTAGCGAATCGCCATACACGGCGCACAAACAAAGGGACTAGTAATTGATTGTTAATTACTAGTCCCTCATCAAATTCTATACAAAATGAAAGCTCCAGTACAGAAGACATATTACTATAATAACTCCAAAAATAAGAGCGCCAATATAAGGAATAATTTTTAATTTTCCAGGCTCTTTTCTAACAAATGAAACAATACTTGCTAAGAAGCTTATGCTCCAAGCAAACCAGCCCCAATGGTGAAAACGAGTATAATATTTTATATCTTGCCCAGTTAAAAACAAGGTAATTGCAATTATAAAAAGAATAAGTCCGATGATAAACATAAAAAAAGAAAGTTTGCTAAAAATTCTGTTTTCCTTATCCATTTTTCCCTCTCCTCCACGCAAGTATATAGTTTAACAAAACTCAGATTAATACTGCCCTCCTAAATGCCTAAACAACCCATAAAAACTTATAATGGTTTGAAATATTAATAGTACAGCTAAATCATTTTCAATGTTTAATACAACATTTTTAAAGCACATTCATCCATAATAATGTTTTTACCAAAGAATAAAGACTAGTATGATTTTATTATAAATTAAATTGAATTCCATTGTCAAGACGCTCATTTTACAGGTATGTGTCAAGTTTTTCCTGACAAGGTTTAAATATCGGGTATTCCAAGACACTCTTTTTGTACACTTTCGGCTACCGTGCTTTACGCCCACTGACGGGCGTACAGGCTGCTTGAGTAGTTGAGACATCCTGATGGATTGTTTCAAGTTCCATTGCTTTCTCTCGCTTCTTGAACGGTGTTTCAGATAGGCTTCTCTCAATGTGCCATTGAGCATGCCTTGTTTGATTTTCACCATGGCTTCTGCGCCAAGTTCACTCCAATGCATGCCCCTTTTTTTCATCCTGAAGGAGATATGCCTTTGATTCGATTCCATCGCTCCTAGGCCTCTCGCACCTTCCGGCACGTTTTTCACCCTGTCTCTCCAGTCAAAAATGCGGTCCCAGTTTTTCAAGATATACGAACGGAATTCCTTGATTTTCTTGAGAGCCTTTTTATCCGTCAAGGTGCTTTCGTGCGTATCCAAATATAACGTGAATTGGTCCAGGTCATGCGTTCTAATCGCTTTTCTAATTTGCTCCTTGATCTCGCTCTTTCCGCCCCCAAATGTCCTTATGATGGCTTGTGCAACGTGGTAGGTATCCAGCTGGTTGAGCACCGGAAATTCCGACTGTGAGAATGCTGTTTGAAACCGTTCAGCTGTGTACCCAGCACCTCCATCACTGTTTGTAATGACATGCGCTTTTTCGAGGGAATAGGTGTTGGCAGCTGTGGCTTGGACTTCGTCCCAAAATGTCTGAATGTCTTCCGTCGTCATGATGACTGTGGGCTGACGCAGGGAGACCCTTTTTCCATTGGTTTTCCAACCTTCATAGAGAATGGCATGGTGGACTTCCATACTCTGTTTCTTTTCCAGTCCCCGGATGAATACGCCATCTGCTTCGGAAAACAGGTAGTCTACCTTCTTCCCATCAGGCAGTGAAGCAGCTATTTCCATCTCTTCTACAAGGGCCTTGTCGGCTTCTGCCTGCGTTTTTCCTACGCGTTTCACCATTTCCCCTACAGTTGTATGACTAAGACTCACGGCTGTCCATTCTTTTAAAATATTCGCCACCTCCCGATAGGTGTTCTCACTTGCCAACTCTGCCACCTTTAATTCCACTAACGGGCTATATCTCTGGTGGGGTACCAGCCCCAAGCATTCATCCAAGGGATAATGTGGGTTCCCTCTCTTATCACGCATTAATGAACGTTTAAAAGTCACACTTCCAAATAGAAACTGAACGCTTCTGTTATCACTCCGGCAGTACTCCCAGCCTTCCTCCAACTTCTTTTGTTTAATTGTTTTATCTAACTCCTCAAATACATCCCCAACCCATTGTGTAAAAACTTTTTGCATCAGAATTTTAACCTGTTCTTCAAATTCAATAAGACTCTTTGTATCCTTTAATAATCCAGCAATTATTGATATAATATCCATGGGAAGACCTCTCTCTAGATGTTCATTTCATGGTGTACATTTAGATGATAGAGTGTCTTCCCATTTTTTTTCACTCATTTGCCCCTTCGAGTAAAATTTTACAACATACATTTTACAGCTCTGAAGAGTAAATTCATCAATTTTTAGATGTTTTATGTTAAAATGACTTATCCACATTTGGTAAATTTCTCCATCCGCTTTTTCTGTCTTTAAAGTCCAAACGAGCAGAATTTGCAAATTTCTTTTTTAAAATTGTGGATAACTTCAAAAAAACCTTTTTTCCATCACATCCTTTGCTATAATGAAGTCGTTAAGTAAACCTTACATTGGTTTACTTAAATGGGTGAAATCCTCGTCTGTTAAAATGCGTGTCCGAAGCGACTCCAACAGATTTGAGGATTTTTCTTTTGCCGTTTTTTTGAGTGCTTTTAAGATTGACGAACCCTTTTCATACAGCTGTCTAATAATATCTGTTATTTGAACTAATAAATAGTGATTTTTCATTGCTGTGTAGTTTCGCTATTGGCATGTTTGATATCGTAACGATTATTTTTTTGTTCGGTAAATCCTTGATTTTCAATCTTCCAGCGGCTTCTTCCTGCAGCGATGAGTCGTTCCACGTTCTTTTTCGTGATTTTAATATCCGTTATAAATACATACTCTTTCGATTTCCCATCCTCTGTTTTCATTGTGGCCTCCATCAGATTGACCGTTCTGTCTTTGTAGGCAATATCATTCACCCAAACTAATGAATTCTGATCCTTACTTTGTTCCAGCTCTTTTATTGCCTTAAACTCCGTCGAGATACTTTTAATTCTCCCTTCCTTAAATCTGCATATATATTTCCATTTGTGCGCCCTGCACAGATTAAATACCGTTTCACATGCATAGAGACTATCTCCCAAGATACAAATCGGTAGTCTTTTAAATATTTTTTTATTTTCCTTACCAGTCTGTCGAAGGCTTTTAATTCACAATCTTGCTTAGAAACATTTTCTGATTCATTTTAGATAAATTCGGAGGCAATACTGAGAACCATATCCCCTACGACAACCTTGGCTTCAAGTACATGGTACATATAAAGTACGTTCGTTTCTCCTCTTTCTTTATTTGTATATGCCCGTCCCAAGCAGTGTTTACAATGCTTCTCATGAAAGGTGTGTAATCCTATTCCATCAGTGATGACACCCCAGCACTTTCCTTCAATTCGATAAGACTCGAGAGATCTTTTTTTCAATAATTCTTTAATCATATACGTTCTAATTTTTTCTAATTCATTTACATCTAAGCCAGATAAAAAGTCGTTAATTGTATCATAATGTGGAAGTTCTTCAAGAGAATCTAAGCCTAACACCTTCCTACATTTTTAATACATTCTTCTTTATTAAAACTCTCACTCATGTTTCTCATGGATTTTAGGTATAATTTTTCAACATCATCGTAAATAAAAGGACCTCTGGACCATAAGTGGTATAGCTTTGATGTCGGTGGTCTGCTACCTTTTTTAGGTTATTCATCAGATCTTTGAAAAAGTGCTTCTGAATTTTAAGGAACTCGAAAAAATAATTTGCTTCTTTTTCACGATTTCTTTTTTCTTTTCTGGTAACCAAAGTAAAAACCTCCTCAAAACAGCGAAGTTTAATTAGGGCTTGCTGAACGAATCGAATTTTAGCTTATCCGATTTGTCAGTAAGCATTGCCAAATATTCGTCTAGTAAGCTCTCATTATTTAAATTATTACATATTTAGCCCCTTTTTTGGGAAGTATATTTAAATTATCCCGAAAAATTTTTACTCCTCAGAGCTGTTTTAAATTCCGGCTCCGAGGAGAAATTTTTCAATTTTTAGATGTAAGGATGCAGGTATGATCTATCAACACTTATAACATAAAATTTCGAAGATAAAGTCGAATAATACATTGCAGGTGGAAACTTTAAAAATGTCGAATTAAATAGAATTCTATAGAAAATCCCTCAAAAATAAGAAGATATCATTTTAGATAAAGTTCATTCAAAAATTAAGGTAAATTTGTACTTAAGCAAGCGAAATATTTGTTTCAAGAAAGCTATACCTCTTTTTTTGAGTTTTTTCAAGAAAATATAGTTTCATTTCATGCAAATGCATTCACTTTATATGATGAACGGTGGTATAGCCAAAAGGTAAAGGCAAAGGTCTGCAAAACCTTCATTTCCCGGTTCAAATCCGGGTACCACCTTTACTCTTAGAGTGAGGTGTAATAAATGAGTATTGAAGAAGAGCTGGAAAAATATAATCAACTAAAAATTGATTTATTAAAAATGTCGAAGTGCATAGAGGATTGCGATATATCTCAAAAAGAACTTTACCAAAACATTTGTTTGGAGTACTCTAAGGAGTTAAAAAATGCAAAGAATGCACTAGCATCAAAATATGGTATTAAAGCTTGTCAATGTTGTAATTTACCTTAGAACTCTCTTTTACGAGATTTTATAATATGTTCCTTACATCCAAAAATAGACGTAAGTTGACTGTATTGCCTGTCTGGAATTTGACGAGTTTCATTTCCTCGTATTTATCTCTAGAGAAAGGAAAAGGACAATTCCCGTATAGCTTATACGGGAATTGTCCCACCAAAAACAAATTGTATCATATTAAGCTAATTGAAAATACTAAATTTAGAGTTATATGTGTCAAGTTTTTCTCGATAAGGTTTAAAAATCGAGTATTTCAGGACACTCTTTTTGTACACTTTCGGCTGCCGTGCTTCGGTTGCTCTCCTAGCTCAGTAGTATTTTCCGAAGTGCGTAAATTGCCGTAATATTTCTGTACAAAGATGAATAAGAGGAGTTGAGACATCCTGATGGATTGTTTCAAGTTCAGTTACTTTCTCGCGCTTCTTGAACAGTGTTTCAGATAGCGTTCTCTCAATGTCCCATTGAATAAATGGATTTAGCTATTTACTTGGAAGACATTGCTGCCAACCAAAATAACAGGAAGTTAGGAAACTATTTCTATAACTCTCTTGGCGTCTAATTTAACTTTCTCTTCCAACCAAGGTATCTATAATTCCGTTTAAACCATAAGGTATTTAACTAAGAGCCCTTGCCAAAATGCTATATCCCCTGAAACTGTAAGCAGTCAGACAATTAAAGGTCGTTGATTTATTCCACTAAAGAAAAAAGACGTTTGTAGGAACATTATGACAAATGTAAAAAGAAATTGTGAGTTTTTGATTTTAATGGGGTAAATTTATTTATTATAAGTGTCTAAATTTTTCCACTTTGGTCGGTTTTGGGCGGGTTTCAATAGATTAGGCTACTCATTCCTGTGGTAAATATTGTAAAACGGAAAAGGATGATTTTTTTTGAAAAAAAAGAGCCATGAAAGCCACTCCTTTGTTAAGATATAAGTACGACCAAATATCCAGGGAGTGATTTCATGACTATTTCTATTCTAACACAAACCAGAGACTTTTCAATACAACAAAATTTGATTCCCCACAATTGGCAAGACTATGCCGATATACCATTTGTCATTCCAGCCATGTGTTTCCCATGGGAGATTTTTAAGCCGATTGAACGAGAATACTACACCCTTTTATATTTGCACCTAAAAAATGAAAGAGCACATGATCCTTCTAATGAAATACAACCGGCACTATTTTCAATAACGGAGGAAGAAGACAAGTCTGCGTCTTCATTATTTCATCTCCCTTCCACTGGGAGAAAACCGCATCCTTTCATGCCCTTTTTTCGTGCTTTTGAACTGGCCTCTTTACAGTATATTGAAGTGATGGTGGAGAGTGTCTATTTGCAAGTGAAATCAAACCCGCTATTTGCCGCCATGTGTGGATTTACGGAGAAAATTCCGAGTTACCGTTCCTTTGCTCGCTTTGATCAAATCATGACAACAAATGATCTTTGGGAAAAAGCTCGACTATTGGTGGTTGAATATAATAAAGGGGAAGGCGTGGTTGAAACGGTTGAGGAAGCAGCCGCCGTGGATACATCACATATAGAGGCAGAAGCAACGTTGAATAAAACAATGAAAACGTGTTCTTGCGAAGGAGATTGTGATTGCCCTAGAATCCTTACGGATGATAACGCAGGGGTGATGCGTAAAAGTACTGCAGTCTCCTATATTGCGCATAAATTATCAATGGTATGCGGAGTGAAATCCGGCTTGCCTTTGACACGGGAAGTATTCAAAGGAAATACACCTGATGGGAAAACATTAGAAACGACATTGGAGACGTTTAAGGCAGAGCACCCCGAGATGGCTGAGCAGTTGAGCTTTATCTTGGCAGATGGAATCTACCAAACGCCGGAAAATCAAAAAGTGACAAAGGATGTATTACAGGCGAAATTGGTGGCACCGATCAACCCACGGAACCGTAAAGATAAACCAATGATGCTAGTATAGTTTCATGGACACCCTTTAGTGAAATATAATATTAACGAAGGGATGTGTCCTGATATGGGTAACACAAGCGAAAAACGTAAAAGTTATCATGCTGAATTTAAAGAAATGGTGGTTGAGCTTTATCAAACTGGAACACCAGTAAAACAGATCTGCAGCGAATATGGCCTGTCTGAAACGACAATCTACAAATGGATCAGAAAACAAAAACCGGTTAAGCTGGATGACGGGAGCTCTTTTACCCCGGAAGAATTTCTGAACCTGCAAAAAGAATTGCACCGGCTGAAAGAGGAAAACGAAATCTTAAAAAAAGCTATGGCCATATTCGCAAAGAAGTAGATCAAACCACTGTTATATCCATGATTGACGAGATAAGAGCCAAACACCATTATGACCTTAAAACCATGTGTACGGTCCTTGGCGTGCCGAGAAGTACCTACTATCAATCCAAACAAAAAAAAGAGTCAAAAACAAAACGGGAAAACCGGGAGTTGACAGACAGAATACGAAAAATCCATACGGAAAGCAAGCAGAGGTACGGAGCGCCGAAGATCCGCCATATGCTTGAAAAAGAAGGGCTCAAAGTCAGCCTGAAACGGGTTCAGCGTTTGATGAAGGCTGCAGGCATTTATTCCATTATCAGAAAAAAGTACCGTCCCCATTCCAATAAGGGCAAGATGGAAGAACACGATAACCTGCTGAACCAGGACTTCTCAACGACAACCATCAACGAGAAATGGGTTACGGATATTACGTACATTCATACTTTGAGAGACGGTTGGTGCTACCTGGCTTCCGTAATGGATTTACATTCCAGAAAGATTGTCGGTTACGCTTTTGACCGCCACATGACGACTGAACTGGCTTTAAAGGCAGTAGAAAACGCTTATCAGGCACAACGTCCAGGTCCGGGATTGATCTTGCATTCTGATTTGGGATCCCAGTATACAAGCGAGAAATTTGCAGAATACATGGAAAAGAAGCAGTTCAAACACTCCTTCAGTAAAAAAGGTTGCCCATACGATAACGCCTGCATTGAGTCTTTCCATGCAATTCTGAAAAAGGAAGAGATCTACAGAGTCAACTATTTGAACTTTCAAGCTGCCAGAAGAGCCTTATTCGAATTTATAGAAGGCTGGTACAATCGGAAACGGATTCATAGCTGCTTGGGCTATATGACGCCACAAGAGACAGAAGACAGTATCAAAGGGGCAGCGTAGTGCTCTTCACAATTTTACAAGCATCCGCTTTACATGGAGTGGCGGGTGTGGCAGGCTTGTTTGCCATGCGAAAGAAATCATTGCCCCTTTCGCCCTTCGCATAACACCACGCCCGCAGAGGCTCCATGTCAAGCGACCAGCGATGTCATGAAAAATATGGCATGAGATCAAAATTAAATTTCACTTATTGGTGTCCAAAATATTGACTTAAATCCACAATGCCTGATGATGTAAATGTTTTTGTTCAAGTTTATACTCATTCCTTTCGCTTTACCCAAGGTACAAAACGCAATGAAATAAATGTTGCCTTGAGCGTCATTTTTATTATTCTAAAGTCAGAGGGGTAACAGTTAACTAAAAATCACGTCGAGGTGATGAAGTGACCGTGTTTATATGTGTAGATTGCCTTTCCAAGCACAAATAAGTGTGGCAGCGGACACGCAGACTTATCTTTGTATAAACATTACTCATTTATCGCTGGGCAATCAGTCAATGCTGTCTATCCCTATAATTCCGTGAAAAGAGTTTCCCTATGGCTTTAAAGATTGTTTATCCAATCTGTTGCGGAATTGATGTCCTTGTTGCCTGTATTGCTTCACCATCGGCAAGGGGGTTACTACTTACAAACACCATCGCTTTTCTACCTATACCAAATGCAAATTTTTTAAAAAATCCAGGAAAAAGCTTGCACTCGAAAGTTGATTCAACGAATAGAGAAGGGTGAATCAATTCTCCTATATATTGAGGCAAAGTTTGCTGATAAAGTCAAAACTGGTTTCGTTTAGCAAGCCCTAATTATAGAAGCCGAATACAGCTTTATCAATATACAAAATGTGTCAGTTCCTCTGCTACTATTTAAAATGCACTTTTGTTTTTCGCGTCAAAATCATTACGATCAGGATATGTTTTTTGCAAGAAAAAAGTGCAGAGTATTGCAGTATATAAATTCGTTTATACCGCATAAAAATTCAATCTGAATTCTCGCTATTAAGGGCTTGACATGGAGCCTCTGCAGCCATGATTCTTTTGCCAAGCGGCCAGCTGTAACAGATTTGGCAAACCCAAACAGGTTATCATGGCTACCCCTCCATGTAAAGCCCCTCTGCATAACCATTTGCATAGAAATTTTGCACATCTCTGCACTTTAATTTTGCAATAAACAAGGATAGACTGCTTCTGGCAACACGTAAAGAAATAGGAATGTTTAGTTCGACTTATATAGTACAGCCGGGCTCTCAAGCAAACCCGGCTTAAGGCTACTTCATTCTTTTTGGCCGTCTGTCCGGCAGTTTTTTGATAAACTGGTTCGTCACTTCAGAAGCCACCAGGCCGATCGCAATTGCAACAGAGAGAAGCAGCACTTTTGCGGCAAGCGATACGGCGCCGTTATAATCGTTTTGGACGAAGTGCCGCATGGCGTCATACGCAAGGCCGCCTGGCACAAGCGGGATAATCCCGCCGACCGTAAAAATCAAGATCGGCGTCTTATAAAAACGGGCAAACACCTGGCTGATCACCCCGACGAAAAAAGCAGCAATAAACGTACCATACACGACGTTCTGCTCATACAAGTAAAATAGAAAATAAATGCCCCAGCCGATCATGCCGGTAATCCCGCACTGGATCAACAATTTTCTCGGTGCATTGAAAAGAATGCCAAATCCCGCCGAAGCAAAAAAGCTGGTTAATAGCTGTTGGAACAACTTCCGTCACCCTTTTGAAAAACTGTAATCATGGAGATGTGTAAAAGCGCAGGCATCTTTAAAAAATCGTAAGGATAATCGCGATGCCGGCACCGATGGCAAATGAGGTCAAAAATGCTTCTGCGCCTTTTGTGACGCCGGAAAAAAGATGCCCCGCCATCAGGTCGCGCAATGCGTTGGTAATCGCCAGCCCCGGAACAAGCGGCATAACAGAACCGATAATGATTTTATCCAGTTCCCGGCCGATGCCTGCATGGACAAGGATGTAAGCCGTGATCCCGATCACAAGCGAAGCGACAAATTCAGCAAAGAAACGCACCTTTACGAACCGGTGGATGGAATGCGTGCTGAGAAAGCCAAGGCCGCCTGCAATACACGCAGGCAGAAAATCAATCCAGCCGCCTAAAAAAATGATGACAAAACAGCCACTTGAAATCGCCGCAGCCACAAATTGCAGCGAGAGAGGGTAAGCTTCCTCTTCCGTTTCAATTTTTTTCAACTGTCCATACGCTTCCTCGAGGGTGATGCCCCGGTTGCTGATTTGCCGCGAGATGCTGTTGACCTGGTCGACTTTTCTCAAATCCGTTGAACGTTCAGAGATGCGGATCAACTTTGTCAGTTCCGCCCCGTCCAGTGAAAAAATAATGGCTGTTGGGGTGACAAAGCTGTGCGACCCACTGATCCCGGCAGCTGCAGCAATTCTTGACATCGTATCTTCCACACGGTACGTTTCCGCGCCGCTCATCAGCATGATTTTTCCGGCTAATAGGCAAACCTTCATGACCTGCTGGGCTTCATTCTGATACATGCTCATTTCTCCCTATCGATTCACCTGCAATTATTTAACCACAGTTTGCCGGCCATTAAAATAGCCGGCTCCATTTTTCAGGGCCGGCTTTTTATTGAAAAACTGGCTAAACGCGCCGTCTTCAATGTCAAAATTATTTAATTTCGACGGTCCAATTGAGCGGATCTTCCGTTTTTCCGAGCTGGATGCCGGTTAAAGCATCATAAAGCCGGTTTGCAACCGAATCCGGCGTTTCAGCATTTGGAAGCTTCATCGCAATATCCTTCCAGCCGAGTTCGCCAACAGGGGAAATCACAGCTGCCGTTCCTGTGCCGAACACTTCTTCCAGATGCCCTTTTTTATAAGCGTCATAAATTTCATCAATGGAAATTTTCGTTTCCTTTACAGGGACATTCCAGTACTTCAGCAGCGCGATAACGGAGTCTCTTGTGACACCGCCGAGAATGCTGCCGTTCAGTTTCGGAGTGACGACTTCTCCGTTGATTTTAAAGAAGATGTTCATGCTGCCGACTTCTTCAATATATTTTCTTTCCACACCGTCCAGCCAGAGCACCTGGTCGTAGCCCGACTCCTCTGCTTTTTCCTGTGCTTTCAAACTTGCTGCATAATTGCCGCCTGTTTTTGTAAAGCCGACGCCGCCCGGGACAGCCCGGACATATTCGTCTTCCACATAAATGCGGACAGGTTTCAGCTGGTCGCCGTAATACGAACCAACAGGAGAAAGGATAATCATGAATTTATATTCGTGTGCCGGGTGTACGCCAAGGCTGGGCTCCGTTGCAATAATGAACGGGCGGATGTAAAGCGATGTCCCTTCCCCGTCCGGAATCCAGTCCTTTTCAAGCTTAACAAGCTGCTTAATGGCATCAAGCACAATGGTCTCGTCTATTTGCGGGATGCTTAACCTCGCGCAAGACACATTCATCCGGGCAACATTTTTTTCAGGCCTGAACAACAGAACCCTGCCGTCCTTTGCGCGATAGGCTTTTAATCCTTCGAATACAGACTGGCTGTAATGGAATACCATTGCTGCCGGATCCAATACAAGCGGTGCGTACGGTGTTATTCGTGGTTGGTGCCAGCCTTCTTCGTCATTATAGTCCATGACAAACATATAGTCCGTGAAATGTTTGCCAAAACCCAATGATTCAACAGCCGGTTTTTCCTTTTTCACATCTGCTTTCACTAATTCGATAACCTGATTCAAACCGATAGCATCCCTTTCTAATACGTGAAATTATTATTTTCGATCTATTATAACAACTTTACGGAGAAAAGACCAGAGGCTTTATGAAATTTTTAAAATTTTTTGAGTGAAGCGCTTTCCGAACCAATAGCAGATACAACTTTAGACTCCCCCTGTAAAACAGGCTGCATACATGATAAAAGCGGCGGGGCCACGGTAAATCGTGTCCCGCCGCTTTTATCTGATATCCCCCCCCAAGAATGCCTGTACATTAAACCAGCTGGTGCATGCAAAGTTTTTCCTTTAAAGCGGATTCGGCAAGTTTTGCATCAAGCCTTCCTTGCCGATGCCTCCAAATCCGGCAGGGCAGGCGTTCTCAGCAGGCTGTACCAGTTCTTGAAAGCGGAGATCATAATGACGAGCCCGAGAATGAGCATAATGATCGACAAAATGCCGTTCAGTACATTGTAGCCCGGCGCGGCATGGTTCAGGTAAACATTTTTCACCATCCAATAGCCGGCATAGTTCACCGTAACATACAAATACGCAAGCGGAATCAGGCAAGTGAACATATACCGTTTTTTATCGGCAATTTTCAAAATGACGGTTGCCCCGACAATCAGCCCGATCGAGGCCATCAGCTGGTTCGATACGCCGAACAGCGCCCAGACTGAACCGATATCGCCGGAGTAAAGCAAATAGCCCCACATGAAGCAGGCCGCGGCGCTTGTGAGAATGGATCCCGGTAGCCAGTCGGTCTTTTTGAGCGGTTTATACAATTCCCCTAAAAAGTCTTGCAGCAGGTAGCGCGCGACCCGTGTCCCCGAATCGATCGCCGTCAGGATAAACACGGCTTCAAACAAAATGACAAATTGATAGAAATAGGGTGCAAGATTGCTAAACCAGTGGATTTTTGTAAAAATATACGTCATGCCGACTGCAAGCGTTACCGCACCCCCGGTTCTGCCAGCCAGGTCCATCCCGATTTCACTGCTTAAATGCGGAAGATTGACAACATGCATGCCGAGTGTCTTAAAGACTTCCGGCGTGGAGTTGATGGCAAAGTAATCGGCGGGCTGCAGGGCGGTCGCAGCGACAAGCGCCATCACGCCGACAAGCGATTCGACAAGCATGGCGCCAAATGCAACCGGCTTGATATCCGTCCATTTATCGAGCATTTTCGGCGTTGTGCCGGAGCCGATAAAGGCATGGAAACCGGAAATCGCACCGCAGGCAATCGTGATCGAAATAAACGGCCAGACCGGTCCTGTCATCGTCGGGCCGCCGCCGTGGATAAATTGCGACAGCGCCGGCATATGAATCGGCGGATTAATGATAAATATACCAATAATGAGGGCAATAAATACGCCGATTTTCATAAAGCTGCTCAAATAATCACGCGGCGCCAACAGCAGCCATACCGGCAGGGCCGCAGCAAAAAATGCATAAGCCGGAAGAATAATGGCCAATCTTTTCGGATCAAACGTAAGCCATTCGCCAATTACCGTATGGCGGATCCACGGCCCGGCAAAAACGCCCGCTACGATCAGGAGGAAACCGATCGTTGTGGTCAGCTTCAAATTGCCGGTTTTTTTGTAAAACAAGCCAACGCCCATTGCAACCGGGATCGTGATCCCCACGGAAAAGGTGCCCCATGGGTTACTTTGCAGGGCATTTACGACAACCATGGAAAGGCCGGCCATCGTAATCACAATAATAAACAGCATGGCAAGGCCTGTACAGAACCCGGCAACCGGCCCCATTTCCTCTTTCGCCACTTCAGAAAGCGATTTCCCTTTCCGGCGCATGGAGGCAAAGAGCACGACAGCATCGTGTACGGCCCCGCCGATAACAGCGCCGATCAAGAGCCATAAGAGGCCCGGCAAGTAGCCGAACTGCGCTGCCAAAATGGGTCCGACAAGCGGGCCTGCAGCCGCAATCGCCGCAAAATGGTGGCCGAACGTCACCCATTTATTGGTCGGCACATAATCTTTCCCGTCGTTAAACTCATGTGCCGGCGTCGGCGTATCATTGTTCAGCTTTAACACCTTTACGGCCATAAACGTACCATATAAACGATAAGCAATCATTAAGATACAGATGGAGCCGATTACAATTGTAATCGCATTCATTTGGTGAAAGCCTCCTTTTTTGTCATTCTCAACGCTTATATTTTATAAGTTATGCACGCTGTAAAAGCGGTTTTCCGGCAAAATGCAAATATCCAAGGATAAGAGGGCGAATCTAGAATAATATTCCACTTGGCTCGCCTCCCTTATAGGTAAATATATTCTGATAAGATTTGAAAGTCAATAACTTTTGCAACTTCTATAACTTATTTTCAGCAGTTAGCAATCCCCCCTTTGTTTTTCCACCCGTCCGTATTGAAAACCCTTTCTTCCATTATAGATGACTTCCCCGGTTTTAGGAAAGTAAAAAAAGCAACGGTCCAAAACCCAAAATCAATTAAAAAACGGCGGGATACCGGTCTAACCGTATCCTGCCGTTCTTTCTGCCATGGGGCGGATAAACCGCCTGTCTGAAAGCCCGCTGTTTTTCAGGGGGCTGCTGTGAAACTTTTTGCCGTCATTGTGTTTGCTTATAGTCTTTTAAATACGATACCGGTTTATTGACCGGGACGGCTGCGCCTTTATAATGCTTTTTGATAAAGTCGGAGACTTCTTTTGAATGATAAATGTTTACAATTTCTTTCAGCGTTTTGTCATTCTTGTCTTTTGTCCGGGCTGCGATAATATTGATATACGCTTTGTTGCCCGCATCTTCACGGAAGATGGAGTCATTCGTCGGGTTTAAGCCAGCATTAATGGCCATATCGCAATTGATCACAGCGAGTGCCGAATCATCTAGGCCGCGCGGTGTTTGGGCGGCATCCACGGCAGTAATTTTCAAATGTTTCGGGTTTGAAGCGACATTTTCAAGCCCGCCTTTGCCTGTGAAACCTTTTTTCGTCGTAATCAAGCCGGCTTTTTGCAGCAAAAGCAAAGCCCTTCCGAGGTTCGTCGGGTCTTTCGGAATCACAACCTGGTCGCCGTCTTTTACTTCGCTGATCTTTTTATACCTTTTCGAGTAGATCCCCATCGGCCAGATATTCGTTGTGCCGATCGCCGATAGCTTCAGATTGCGTTGTTTTATAAAGTCATCGAAATAAACAACCGTCTGGAATGCGTTAATATCAATTTCCCCGTCGCTTAATGCGAGGTTCGGCTGAACATAGTCGTCAAAGCGGACAATCTTGATATTGATATTTTTCTTTTTCGCAAGTTTCTGGATTAAATTCCATGTCGGCACTTCAGAAGTGGTTGTCCCGACTTTGATTGTCTTTGTGCTTGTGCTGCCCGAATTGTTTTTGGCCCCGCATCCTGCCAAAACCAGGATCAGCCCCAATAATAGAATCGCAAATTTTTTCATCGCTCTAAGTCCCCCTGCATTTCATTTTTTATAAAAAGGTGTAACCCATTTTTCCAATATTATTTTCTCCGGATTTTCTTGGAAAGAAAGTTGCCCAATGTCTGGACAAGCTGGGTGAAAATAACCAGCGTGATAACGGTAACGATCATGACGCCTGTCTGAAACTGGTTGTAGCCGTACGTGATCGCCAAATCCCCGATCCCGCCGGCACCGACCGCGCCCGCCATCGCGGAAGCCCCGATCAGCCCGATGGTGGCAATCGTTAAATTGAGCACCATGGACGCCTTTGCCTCCGGAAGCAAAAACCGCCAAATAATCTGCCAGTTCGTCGCCCCCATTGACTGCGCAAGTTCGATTGTCCCTTTGTCGACTTCAAGCAGTGAACTTTCAATGAGCCGCCCGATGTAAAAAGCAGTGTACAAAACGAGCGGCACAATCGCTGCCGTTGTTCCGATCGCTGTCCCGACAACCCAGCGCGTAAACGGAATGATCGCGACAACGAGAATAATAAACGGGATCGACCGGAAAATATTGATAATCACATTTAAAATATTAAAAATCCATTTGTTTTCCCAAATGCCGTTTTCCCGGGTAATAACGAGGATCACGCCGACCGGAACGCCGATGATGATGGAAATGATTAATGATACAGCCACCATATACAGCGTCTGGCCCATTGCCGTGAAAAATTGCGGCCAAAACCATGACCAATCAAATGCCATTTTTCTCCACCTCCCGAATGATGGCTTCGTGATCGTTGATGTACTGAATGGCCCGCTTCATTTCTTCCGGGTCGCCTTTCAATTCGACAAGCAGGTTGCCGAAAGGAATGCCCTGAAGTTCGGTGATCATGCCATGAAGCACATTCAGGTCGATTGAAAAATGTTTTGCCGTATTGGATAACAGCGGCATATTGGTGGAAGCTCCTTTAAACAGGATCCGGTAAATGCCGTGCGGATTGTCTTTGCTGCTTTCATCGATCAGTTTTTGCACCGACGGCGGAATCGAATCATTCAGCACGGTTTTCACAAAGCTTCTCGCAATTTGCGTTTTCGGTTCTGTGAACAGGTCGATTACCGGGCCCTGCTCCACAATTTTTCCGCCGTCCAGCACTGCCACTTTATCACAAATGTCACGAATGACGTTCATTTCATGGGTGATCATAAGAATCGTGATGCCCAGCTCGTCCCGGACTTTCCGCAAAAGGGCAAGCACGGCTTCGGTCGTATTCGGGTCAAGGGCCGATGTTGCCTCGTCACAAAGCAGGATGTCCGGGTCTGTCGCAAGGGCTCTTGCAATGCCAACCCTTTGTTTCTGGCCGCCTGACAACTGGTCAGGGTAGTGGTGCATTCTCTCTTCTAACCCGACAAAAGACAATAATTCTGCCACTTTTGCCTTTATTTCTTCCTTCGGGCGGTGTTCCAGCACAAGCGGCATGGCTACGTTTTGAAAAATCGTCTTTGACTGAAGCAGATTGAACTGCTGGAAAATCATGCCGATTTTTTTCCGCTCTTGGCGCAGCTTTGCAGGCGGCAGGCGCACAAGGTCGATCCCGTTAACGAGCACTTTCCCAGAAGTCGGCCGCTCGAGCAGATTTACGCATCGGATCAGCGTGCTTTTCCCGGCGCCGCTGTAGCCGACCACCCCGAAAATTTCCCCTTTTTCAACACGCAGATTGATGCCTTTTAACGCTTCAACCTTTTTGTCCTTCCCTTTGCCGTATACTTTATGAATATCTTCTAATACCAGCATGTTGAAATCTCCTTCTGTTCCTTTTAGCAAAAAAAAACCCGCTTTCATTCGAAAGAGGTTTGCCGGTCAAGTGACTTATCTCTCAGAATGAACCATTCTGCAGGAATTAGCACCTTTCAAAAAAAGATTTGAAGGTTGCTGGACGTCATCGGGCCTGTCCCTCAGTCTCTCTGGATAAGTTATTCATTTGTTATATTTAAATATTAGTGGACGGCTCGGGATTTGTCAATTCATTATTTTATATTTTTTTGTTTTCCAATCATCAGACAACTTGAAACAAAGCCCGGTTTCCGCGCCACTCCACCTGAATTTCATGCTCAAAAAAGCGGGAAAGCACTTGTTTTTCAATCATCTCGGACGTGCGGCCCTGCCGGAAAACTTCCCCGTTCCTGATCAGCAATGTCTTTTGGAAAGCGGGGGAAATTTCTTCCGGATGGTGCGTCACATATACAAGCGCCGGGCCGTTCTCATCTTTTGCCAGCTCTTCCACACTTTCCAGCAAAATTTCCCGGGCAAATAAATCCAGCCCGTTGCAAGGCTCGTCCAAAATTAAGATGCGCGGTTCCGCCATTAACGCGCGCGCGATTAAAAGCTTCTGCCGCTCTCCTTGCGAACAATGTCCATAAGCACGGCCATAAAGGGCGGCACAATGCAATTGTTCCATCAAGCGCAAGGCTTTTTCTTCGTCTTCTGCATCCACCACTTCATACAGCCCGATCGATGCATATTTGCCGCTGATGACCACATCGCGTGCAAGCTGGGTGCGCGGTATCCTTTCCTGGATGGAGGAGCTGACCCAGCCGATTGATTTCCGCAGTTCCGGCAGGCTTGTTTTTCCGAACGCTTTGCCGAGCACCTTGATGCTGCCCTTTGTCGGCCAGATATACCCGTTGATCATATTGAGCAAAGTGGTTTTGCCGGAACCGTTTAAGCCGAGGACAGCCCAGTGCTCCCCTTTTTTGACCGTCCAGTGAATGTCCGAGAGCAGTTTTTTGCCGTCGCGCACCAGGCTCACACCAGCAACTTCGATTATATTTTCCATCTGTTCCATCCCCTTACATTTCGTACAAGTTTTCAGGCGCACAGGGGTTCACCCTGCGCCCTTCATTTATTCATGCTTGCGAGAAAATCCCCGAGCAGGTCTTCCGCATCTTCTTCTTTTTCCGGCGCTTCCGCTTCAGGGGGTGCCGGTTCGGCGGCGGCAGTTCTCCAGTCGAACGCATCAAGATCATCCGAACCGGGCGGCTCACCACCGGATTGAACCGGTTCCAGGTCTGCTTCTCCACTGGTTTGCGGCAATTCGTCTTCCTGTAAAAAAAGCGTATCATCCATAGAAACAGGTTGTTTCGAGAGGGCCGCAAAAAGCGAAGTCGCCCGGAGCGGATCCTGAATCAGCTCGTAAACAATGCTGCCGAGCATTGCTTCCGAATGTTCATGCTTCAGCCAATCATGCTGCACTTTTGTCAGTTTGCGCGGCAGCGGAATTGTAATCGTTTCTTTGTCTTTTACAAGCGACTGGTTCACGCCCTGTATCACATACCCGGCTATTTTAGCGGAGAAGTTCCGTTTCTCTTTTTCTTTTAACTTTGACAGCTCTTTTAAAATATGATCGGGCGTATCCTGGGGGATCCGGAACGCAATCGTCTGGCCCCGCTTCATCCCGCTTTGATTTTCCATATTTTTTCACCTTATTTGGATTCGACCGGTTTCTTTCCTTTGTCTTCCGGTTTATTGTTTTTCCTCACATAATCCGAAATTAATTTGTAGTAAGCATTGGCCATCATCCAGATGCTCTCTTTTTCATCTTCAAAGAAGTCGATATTGTAGCCATCAAGGCTGTTGTTCAGCGTTTTTAAGTAATCTTTCAGGACAACAGAGCCGCCGCCGACAAAATAGCAAATCTCTGTTTGCGAGTTTTTCTGCCAAACGTTCCGGAGCAGGCGGTATTGTTTCTTCGCAAGGTCAAACAGGATGCGGTCTGTAATATCGTGCACGCTTGTCCGGCTGCCTTTCACCATAATATGGTTGCGGTCATGCTTTTTCGTGATAATATCGACCACATCGCGGCGGCTGTCCAGTTCGACCCCGTATTTGACGCGGATTTCTTCACGGATCTGTTCAAGCGCTTCTGATACGCCGAGATTAAAGCCCTGCGCCCGGTCATCATCGACTGTCCTGTTTTTGATCACGGCGATATCCGTTGAGAGGCCGCCGATATCCTGGATCAAAATGCGTTTGTCAATCAAATCGCGGTTAATGATGTTTAAATCGTTATCCATGACGAGATTGATAAAAGCGGCAAAGCCTTCCGGATACACTTTGATTTCGTCAAACTTCAGGTTGACTTTCAATCCCTGATATTTCGGCGTGACAAGAAATTCCACCTGGTGGACGGATCCAAGCAACTGCGACCGGTAGCCCGCATCTTTCCCCTCTTTTACTTCGCGGAGCGGCAGGCCTGTCCCAAGTGTGTAATTGGCATCAATCACATTCTGGTTGCGGGTAAAAACTTTGGCGTTTTCTTCCCTTACTGCGTCAAGCGCAAGGCTTGTAAAAAGCAGGACGAGGGTCTGGTCCTCTTCCGATTTGCTGCTCCCAGGGTCCAGTTCGGTTGCATTATCACTTTTGGTTGCGAGCTCCCCGACACGGTAAATCACGTTATTTTCCTTTAAAGCAGGGGAGTGGACTTTTACATGGATGCCTTCAAGCGGATCTTTGCTGTCCAGTTCCTCAATGCCGATTACCGGCCGGTCTTCTATATCCCGCGCGATGACGTTCGGGATATTGAGCTCATACTCCATTTTTCCAAAAATGCCTTTTAAAGAATCATTGCCTACATCGACTGCGGCAATCCGCGTCTTTCCCATTCATTTTTCCTCCCTGTATCGCTTTCTTTGGCTTACTCTAAGAATATCTGAGTCTATAAAAATAATCAATACTCTGAACTTTTTTAACGAAAATGTAAACTTGTTTGCGGCTTGTAAACTTTTGAAAAATGTTGCCATAAAGCCATGTTTACAGCTTTGCAAACAAGTTTGCATTTTTGTATACAAGTGTTTGCGCTTGTGTAAACATGTAAACAGATTTGAAAACATGCAAACAAATACGCAAATAGGAGCAATATCCGCTCCTCCATAAAAAATTCACGGGTTTTTCCAAAATTCCAATTGACAGTGCGGCAATAAAGGCTACAATGTTTCATAGTATTGAAGAATGAACATCCACCAGGCCTGGCAACAAAACCGGTATAAAAGGCTTGGGGTATCATATAAAAGGGGGGAAATTGTTGACAACACAACAGCAATATTACAAAGACCAGACCCTGTTTCAGATTTCTTGGCCGCTCTTTATTGAGCTTTCTTTGCATATGGGGATCGGGATCATCGCAACCCTTATGCTCGGCCACTACGCCGATGATGCGGCTGCCGGGGTGGGCGTGGCCAACCAGCTGTTGAATATGTTTATTCTCATTTTTAATGTCACATCCGTCGGTGCAATTATCCTGATCGGGCAGAATCTTGGCGCCGGGAAAATGAAAGAGGCGCGCCAGGTCGCCCATTCCGCTTTCGGGCTGAATTTTTGGTTCGGCCTTGCCGTCGGGCTTTTTGTTTTTCTGTTTGGGCAACTGCTCCTCGGGTTTTTCGACATTCACGGAAGGGTTTATCAATACGCGCTGACATTTGTCAAAATTTGCGGGGCTTCCCTGTTTCTCGAGTCCATCTCCCTTGCTTTAAGCGCAGTGCTGAGGAGCCACGGTTATACAAAAGAGTCGATGCTTGTCACCGTTATAATGGATTTAATCAGCATCTTCGGGAACATTTTGGCCATTACGGGCATTTTCGGGCTCCCGGTTACAGGCGTCATCGGGGTATCGTGGGCCATTGTGGTTGCCCGCGTTTTTGCGGTATCGGCGCTTCTTTTCCTTGTCTACCGCAGGCTCACATTGAAAATGGGCATCCGTGATATCATTTCTATAAAGAAAGAAGATATCCGTGCATTGCTTGAGATTGGAATCCCCTCAGCCGGCGAAAATTTTTCCTACCAGTTTTCCCAGCTGGTGATTACCGGGTTTATCGCCGTACTCGGGGAAGCATCCCTGGCTGCGCGCGTTTATTTAAATAATATTTCGATGATCTGTTATTTGTTCACCCTCGCCATTGCATCCGGCACCCAGCTGCTTATCGCCCGGTATGTCGGTGCAAAAACGTATGAACGCGCTCTAAAACGCGGGATGAAAACTTTAAAGATTGCCATGATGGCTTCTTTCTTTACTTCGCTGGTGATTGCGCTCATCGGCTCACCTGTTTTGCACGTGTTTACGAAAAGCGAAGACATTCTCGCCGTCAGCATCCCGATTCTTTGGGCCATTGTTTTTACAGAACCGGGGCGGGCCATGAATATCGTGCTGATGAGTTCGCTGAAATCAGCAGGCGATGTCCGCTTCCCGGTCATGATTGGCATTTTTTCCATGTGGGTATTTGCAGCCGGTTTAAGCTATGTCCTTGGGGTGCATTTCGGGCTTGGGCTGCTCGGTATTTGGATTGCCCAGGGCATTGATGAATGGTTCCGGGGCATCTTTGCCACCCGGCGCTGGCTTTCAAAGCCTTGGGAAAGACTGTCACTTCTCAGAGCCTGACCATTTTTATGGCAGGCTTTTTTCTGTGGAAACGCCAGAGGGTGCAATGTTTTCTCACCTATAAGGGCACGAGCGGGCAGTGATGATTGTACGATGAAAAAGGCCCGTACCCGGAACCCAAAAGGATTGTTAGCAGAAAAAGAAACCTGTATCATGGAAGTAGTTGAAACTACAGCCAAAAGGTGGAAAAGCCATGAATATCCTTGTTACGTTAAATGAAAATTACCTTCCTCCCCTAAAAGTGTTAATAAACTCTCTTGTCCAAAACAATCCTGAAGAAGAGTTTTCGATCTACCTGCTGCATTCCACCATTTCTGAAGAAAAACTTTCCGAGTTACATCACTATGTTGAAGAGAAAGGACACCATTTTTTCCCGGTCCGGATTCCGCCGGATCTGTTTAAAGATGCGCCTGTCCTCAGGCATTACACTTCAGAAATGTACTACCGGCTTACTGCCCACTTGTTTTTGCCGGCGCATCTTGACAGAATTCTTTACCTCGATCCTGACATTGTCTGTATCAACCCTGCTGCCGCATTTTATTATACAGATTTTGAAGGGCATTTTTTTATTGCATGCGAACATGAACACTCGGCAAAAAAGGCCCGCCTGATCAATAAAATGCGCCTGCGGACACCGAATGCAAAAGGATATTTTAACACCGGCGTTCTCCTCATGAATTTGGAACTGATCCGGCAGCATGTTAAAGTGGAGGACATCTTTCAATTTATTGAAGAAAATAAACTGAAACTGCTCCTGCCCGATCAAGATGTATTCAATGCCTTGTTCTGGAACAAAATAAAACCTGCCGAAAGCTACCGGTATAACTATGATGCCCGGTTTTTTGAACGTGCCGCGTTGATCAAAAAACAGGATATAGAGTCGATCAAAAAGCACACCGTATTTATCCATTATTGCGGAAAAGACAAACCGTGGCACCCGAATTATAAATATGCGCTCGGCACTTTTTACCAAAAATATTGCGAATAAATACAAGCTTTTGGGCTGGGTTTGGTAAAATATAGACATACTGAAAATGAGGAGTGAAGATGATGAAAGAAGCGTTAATGAAAAGATTTACTACATACGTTAAGGTCGACACACAGTCTAACGAAGAGAGTGTCCATTGCCCTTCCACAGACGGGCAATGGACACTCCTCCGCATGCTTCGCGATGAGCTGGAATCAATCGGCATGGAAGAAGTCCATCTGGATGAAAACGGCTATCTTTTTGCCACCTTGCCAGGCAATACCGATAAAGAAGTCCCGGTAATTGGATTTTTGGCACATGTCGACACGGCGACAGATTTTACGGGGAAAAACGTCAATCCGCAGATTGTCGAAAACTATGACGGGAAAGCCATCGTTTTGAACAAAGAACAAGGGGTTGTCCTGTCTCCGGATGAATACCCGAACTTAAAAAATTATATCGGCCAAACTTTGATTACAACGGACGGCACGACCCTGCTCGGCGCCGATGACAAAGCCGGCGTGGCGGAGATTGTGACGGCCATGGACTATTTGCTTAAGCACCCTGAAATCAAACACGGCAAAATCAGAGTCGCTTTTACCCCGGATGAAGAGATCGGCAGAGGGCCGCATAAATTTGATGTGAAAACGTTCGGTGCCGATTTTGCCTATACGATGGATGGCGGCCCGCTCGGTGAACTCGAATATGAAACGTTTAACGCCGCTTCCGCTAAAATTACAGTCCGCGGCAATAATATCCACCCTGGGAGCGCAAAGGGGAAAATGGTCCATTCGGCAAAAATTGCGATGGAACTGCACAACCTCCTGCCCGAGGATGAAGTGCCGGAACGGACGGAAGGTTATGAAGGATTTTATCATCTCCTGTCCATCCACGGAGATGTCGAGCAAACAAAACTGTACTACATTATCCGCGACCATGACCGCGAAAAATTCGAGGCAAAAAAGGCAAACCTCCAGTCGATTGTCAACCGCTTAAAAGAAAAATACGGTGATGAAAATATTACGCTAGAGTTGGCCGACCAATACTACAACATGAAAGAAAAAATTGAACCGGTAAAGGAAATTGTCGATATTGCGCATGACGCCATGAAGAGCCTTGGCATTGAGCCGGTCATCTCTCCTGTCCGCGGCGGCACGGACGGGTCACAGCTGTCTTACATGGGGCTGCCGACGCCAAACATTTTTGCCGGCGGGGAAAACATGCACGGCAAATACGAATACGTTTCAGTGGAAACAATGGAAAAAGCCGTCCAAGTCATTGTTGAAATTGCAAAACGGTTTGAAGCAAGAGCGTAAACAAAACAGCCGATATTTCGACTGCCGGGGCTTTTAAAAAGGCCAGAAATGAAAAAAACCGTTGGAATAGGTGAATTTCCAGCGGTTTTTTTGTATTTAGGGCTTGCTGAATAAGCGAGATTCCTAGATTTGGCAAGGATGCTGACAGCTTTGGCGATCATTTAAATGCAAGGGTTTACAACAAATCCAGGGAAATGCCTGCACGCGAAAGCCGATTCAACGTCCGGAGAAGATCAAATCACCCCTTTTCGCAAATGGATTCTTCTATATTTTGAGACAGAGGTTGCAGATAAATTGGGCACAAACTCAGCGTCGGATTCGTTCAGCAAGCCCTATTTATATTTTTCCACCAAAACCAAACAGGCATTTGCAGAGATTTTAAAATCATTTCAGAGAGGGCTAGTTTGAACACCCCGCTGCACCAGAATAAAAAGGCAGGCCTCTTTCATGCCGTTGGACAAGATAAAAAGGTGTCCTTTCGCCAGCTACTGCCGGCTTTAGGACACCGCGTTTTGATTATGATTCCGTTATCGGTTTTACCTGCTGGGCTGTATTTTCCGGAAGGCTGTCGCGCGGGATGGTTTTCCGGATAAAGAAAGCAAGAATAAAGGCAATCACAGCCAGGTAGGTGGCAACCATAAAGGCATCATTGATCCCCATCACCGTTCCCTGCCTTGCAGCAAGCGCCGCATGAATTTTATCCGCAGGGGAAATTTGACTGGAGACCATAATATCCTTCGTATGCGCAATCCCTTTATTCGTCATGACCGAGACAAAAAAGGCCGTCCCGACAGCGCCTGCTACCATCCTGAAGGTGTTCACCATCGCAGTGCCGTATTTATTCATCGCAAGCGGCAGGTCATTCAACCCGGCCGTAAAGATCGGCATCATCAAAATAGAAATCCCGAAACTACGGATCGTATAAATGGTGACGACATAAGTAAAAGATGTATCCAATTTCAGACGGGTCAATGCAAAAGTAGTCACAATGGTAATGGCAAGCCCGATTAAAGCAAGCCATTTTGCACCATAGCGGTCAAACAGCCGCCCTGTAATCGGCGACATAATCCCCATGATGACCCCGCCCGGCAAAAGCATCAGCCCGGACATAAGCGGCGAGAAACCACGCACGTTTTGCATATAAATCGGCATTAAAATCATACCCGAAAACAATGCCATCGTCACAATAATATTAATCACCATCGTTAACGTAAACACCGGATAACGGAAAATGCGGAATTCCAAAATGGGATGGTCTATGACCCACTGGCGCCAGACAAACAAGCCGAAAGCAATCACCCCGACTGCCAGCGTCGTCATTACTTCCACACTGTCCCAGCCTTTCGTGCCGCCGGTTGAAAATCCGTATAAAATACCGCCGAAACCGAGCGAAGACAAAATAACACCGATTTTATCAAGTTTCGGCCGGCTCGTTTCCGTCACATTTTTTACAAAAACAAAAGCGAAGATCAAGTCAATGATTGCGATCGGCAAAATAATGAAAAACAGCGTCCGCCACGAGTGGTTTTCCACAATCCACCCGGAAAGCGTCGGCCCGATTGCCGGTGCAAAGTTCATTGCGACGCCGAAAATCCCCATTGCAAAACCGCGCCGGTCAGGTGGAAACAGCACGAAAATGACGTTTGTCATCAGCGGAAAAATAATCCCCGCTCCGGCCGCCTGGACCACCCGGCCAATGAGCAGCACAGAAAACCCTGGTGCGACTGCACAAATCAGCGTCCCCACCGCAAACAGCCCAATGGAGAACAAAAACAGCTGTCTTGTTGTAAATCGGCTCATAAGGTACGCCGTGACCGGAATGACAATCCCGTTTGTGAGCATGTAAATCGTAGAAAGCCAGTTTGCCGTAGAAGCGGAAATGTGTAAATGATTCATAATTTGCGGGAGGGCAACATTAATCAGCGTCTGGTTTAAAAACGCCACCAGTGCGCCAGCCATCATCACCGCAAAAAAAGGGACAATCCTGATAGAACTATTTTTTGTATTCATTGTTTCCATTCCAATCCCCCATTCATGATGTTAGTGTAAACGTTGTATACCGGAACTATGCCGGAAATGCAGATGGTTTTTCGTTTGGCAGAAGTTTTGAAGAAAACTCCCGCCACTCAAGCGGGAGAAAGAAAGCGTTTCAATTATTTAGAGAGGGTAAACTTTCGGTACTCTAACTATTTTATTCATTTTATGCTGGAAGTCAAGAGAAAAGTTTACTTAATTAGGGCTTGCTGAATAAACAAAAATTCCAGATTTGACAAGGATTTTGGCCACTTTTGTCGAATATAAAGTGTAAGGATTTTATAGGAAACGTGTAAAAAGCCTTGCACTTGGAGGCTGTTACGATGTACAAAAAGACCGAACATCAATTAACTTTTGTAGAAGATTTTTTTCTACCATTCGGTGGAAAATGAAATAAAGAAAATCGCTGGGTCCGTCTTGCTGAATTAATCCCTTGGTGGAAGGCTGAAGAAAAGTATGCCAAGTCCTTCAAGAAGAAATTCAAAGGCGAAAAGGCTTATTCTGTCAGAATCGCTCTTGGGGCTCTTTATATCAAAGAACGGCTTGGGCTGTCTGACCGGGAAACAGTCGAACAGATCACAGAAAACCCGTATCTTCAGTATTTTATCGGCTTGCCTGAATTCCAGGAAAAAGCCCCATTCGACCATTCTCTGATGACTCGTTTTAGAAAACGTTTGGGCGCAAATATCATCAACGAACTGAATGAATGGATCGTTCTGGAAGAACAAAAACGCCAATTGGAAGAAGCATCTAAGGAAAATGACAACGATGATGATCACCATGATGATGACGATCATAGTAGTGGTGATCATCAACCTTCCGGTCCTGCTTCGGAAGAGAATTCAACTGGATCGGCTTCTCCCAAAACGAAGAACAGAGGAAAGCTCATTTTGGACGCAACCTGTGCACCGGCTGATATTGCTTACCCTACAGACCTCGGGTTGTTGAACGAAGCCCGTGAGAAATTGGAACATATCATTGATGTCCTGCATGAACCACACAAAGGGAAATTACGTAAGCCACGGACCTACAGAAAAAGAGCCCGCAAGGACTATCTTTCTGTCGCTAAGCAACGTAAAGCTGGAGCCCGGAAAATCCGGAAAGCTGTCGGCAAACAACTTGGATATGTGAAACGGAATCTGGAGATCATTGGAAATCTCATTTCCCAAAGCTCCCTGTCTCTTTTGAGCAAAGATGAATATCGACAACTCCTCGTGATTCATGAACTATACCACCAACAGGCAGAAATGTACAAAAAGAAAACACATCGGATTGACCACCGGATTGTGAGCATTTCACAGCCGCATGTCCGTCCAATTGTGCGTGGCAAGGCAAAAGCGAACGTGGAATTCGGCTCAAAAGTCGCCATTAGCGTTGTAGATGGCTATGCCTTGATTGAGCAACTCGACTGGGAAAATTACAATGAAGGGATCACCCTTAGAGAATCTATTGAGAACTACTACAACCGGTTCGGATTTTATCCAGAAGCGATTTTAGCAGATAAAATCTACCGAAACCGTGATAATTTGGCATACTGTAAATCTCTTGGCATTCGTCTGAGTGGGCCAAGGTTAGGACGTCCATCCAAAATGGAAGACAAAACCTTAGAACATGTGGCAAGGCAGGATGCCTCTGAACGTAATGCCGTTGAAGGCAAATTTGGCGAAGGCAAGCGCAAGTATGGGCTAGGCCTTATTCGAGCACGCCTTCAGGAGACCAGCGAAACAGTAGTAGCCCTTCAATTTCTCATACTGAATCTGGAGCGGAAGCTCAGGGTTCTTTTTTTAAAATTTTTGCACAACACTATTTTATATTTTGATAATCGGAATTTGGATTGTTTGTGACCGAATCTGATTCGTTCAGCAAGCCCTATTTAGGGCTTGCTGAATAAGCAAAAATTCCAGATTTGACAAGGATTTTGGCTACTTTTGTCGAATATAAAGTGTAAGGATTTCAAAGGAAACACGTAAAAAACCTTGCACTTGGAGGCTGTTACGATGTACAAAAAGACCGAACATCAATTAACTTTTGTAGATGATTTTTTTCTACCATTCGGTGGGAAATTAAATAAAGAAAATCGCTGGGTCCGTCTTGCTGAAATGATTCCTTGGTGGATGGCCGAAGAAAAGTATGCCAAGTCCTTCAAGAAGAAATTCAAAGGCGAAAAGGCTTATTCTGTCAGAATCGCTCTTGGGGCTCTTTATATCAAAGAACGGCTTGGGCTGTCTGACCGGGAAACAGTCGAACAGATCACAGAAAACCCGTATCTTCAGTATTTTATCGGCTTGCCTGAATTCCAGGAAAAAGCCCCATTCGACCATTCTCTGATGACTCGTTTTAGAAAACGTTTGGGCGCAAATATCATCAACGAACTGAATGAATGGATCGTTCTGGAAGAACAAAAACGCCAATTGGAAGAAGCATCTAAGGAAAACGACAACAATGATGATCAGGATCACGACGATGACGATCATGATGATGAAGATCGTAATGATCATGATCATGATCGTGGCGATCTTCAGCCTTCCGGTTCCGATTCAGAAAAGCATTCAACTGAATCGGCTTCTCCCAAAACGAAGAACAGAGGAAAGCTCATTTTGGACGCAACCTGTGCACCGGCTGATATTGCTTACCCTACAGACCTCGGGTTGTTGAACGAAGCCCGTGAGAAATTGGAACATATCATTGATGTCCTGCATGAACCACACAAAGGGAAATTACGTAAGCCACGGACCTACAGAAAAAGAGCCCGCAAGGACTATCTTTCTGTCGCTAAGCAACGTAAAGCTGGCGCCCGGAAAATCCGGAAAGCTGTAGGCAAACAGCTCGGATATGTGAAACGAGATCTGGAGATCATTAAAAATCTTGTTTCCCAAAGCTCTCTGTCTCTTTTAAGCAAAGATGAATACAGGCAACTTCTCGTGATTCATGAACTTTACCGCCAACAGGCAGAAATGTACAAAAAGAAAACACACCGGGTTGACCACCGGATTGTAAGCATTTCCCAGCCACATGTCCGTCCAATTGTGCGCGGCAAGGCAAAAGCGAACGTGGAGTTCGGTTCAAAAGTCGCCATCAGTGTCGTAGATGGTTATGCCTTGATTGAGCACCTCGACTGGGAAAATTACAATGAAGGGACCACTCTCAAGGAATCTGTTGAAAACTACTACAACCGGTTCGGATTTTATCCGGAAGCGATCTTGGCAGATAAAATTTACCGAAACCGTAATAATCTGGCATACTGCAAATCTCTTGGCATTCGTCTGAGTGGGCCAAGGTTAGGACGCCCATCCAGAACGGAAGACAAAACCTTGGAACGCGTCGCAAGGCAGGATGCCTCTGAACGTAATGCCGTTGAAGGCAAATTTGGCGAAGGCAAGCGCAAGTATGGGCTGGGCCTTATTCGAGCACGCCTTCAGGAGACCAGCGAAACAGTAGTAGCCCTTCAATTCCTCATACTGAATCTGGAGCGCAAGCTCAGGGTTCTTTTTTTGAAATTTTTACACAACACTATTTTATATTTTGATAATCGGAATTTGGCTTGTATCTGACCAAATTTGATTCGTTCAGCAAGCCCTATTTAAGAGATTCAATTAAATATTCTAAAAAAAAACAAAAAACTGTGTTGACAAAAAAAACAGTCTTGCTATAAAATATAATTCATTGAAAGGGGGGAACAATATTTCAAAATGGTTTAAGATGTTTGTTTTTGTATTAGTAGTGTTTGTATTAATATTCGGATCTATTGGACTTATTAGCATTAAAATCTCTAAAAAAAACTATCAGAAAGGAAGGGAACATCAAAATAGTACAAATTGTATACAACCCTTTAAGAATGCAAAACAAGTTGACGATCTTACCCTGCTTAAAAGAAATGCTAATAAACAAATAACTCCATGGGGTGTAAAGGCAACAATAAAAAGAGGATTGAATATTAAAAATGGAGTTAAAGTCGCAATTCTTGACAGCGGAATTAAAAAAAATCATCCTGATCTACAAAATGTAGTTATAAAAGAATTTGATGCAATTAATTCGATAAGTTCAAGCAAAACTGAAGATGTTTTGGGACATGGAACAGCTGTTGCCGGAATAATTGCTGCACAAGATAATAGTATCGGTGTAATTGGGGTAAATCCTGACTCTATATTATATTCTGTTAAAGTTTTAGACGAAAAAGGCAAAGGGACATTGGAATCAGTAGTAAAAGGAATAAATTGGTGTATTGAACAACATGTCAATATTATTAACATTAGTTTTGGCTTTAAGGCGGATTCTGATATGTTACGAAAAACTGTAAATAAAGCTATAAATTCCGGAATAATTGTAGTTGCTGCTGCTGGAAATAACTATATTGGGAATGCCGATTTTCCCGCAAGATATAAAAATGTTATTTCAGTAGGTTCTCTCGATCAGAATTACAATTTACTTAACTTTTCATTGAAAGGTAAAGTGGATGTCGTAGCACCAGGAAAGGATATATTAAGTACCAATATTCACAATTCCTATTCTTTATATAACGGCACCTCTATGTCTGCGGCTTTTGTAACAGGATTGTTTTCACTATTAATTGGTAGCGGCTACGATATGACATCCCATGCGAAGGTTATGACAACTATTAAAAAGAAAAGCATATCAATTAAAAAGCTTCAATGTAAATCAAAGTATGACTACAGGATGTTAATTTATTAAGGGGTGAGAAAAATGAGGAGTCTACGTCAGCCCTGAGGAGTAAAAATTTTTCGTGATAATTTAAATAAACCTCCCAAAAACGCGGCTAAATATGTAATAATTTAAATAATTAGAGCTTGCTGGACGAATATTTTGGCATGGCTTAGTGACAAGTCGAATACAAGCTAAAATTTGATTCGTTCAGCAAGCCCTAATTAAACTTGGCTGTTTTGAGGGGGTTTTTATTTTGGTTACTAGAAAAGAAAAAAGAAATCGTGAAAAAGAAGCAAATTATTTTTTCGAGTTCCTTAAAATTCAGAAGCATTTTTTCAAAGACCTGATGAATAACCTAAAAAAGGTAGCAGACCACCGACATCAAAGCTATATCACTTATGGTCCAGAGGTCCTTTTATTTACGATGATGTTGAAAAATATGACCGGCCTAAAATCCATGAGAAACATGAGTGAGAGTTTTAATAAAGAAGAATGTATTAAAAATGTAGGGAAGGTGTTAGGCTTAGATTCTCTTGAAGAACTTCCACATTATGATACAATTAACGACTTTTTATCTGGCTTAGATGTAAATGAATTAGAAAAAATTAGAACGTATATGATTAAAGAATTATTGAAAAAAAGGTCTCTCGAGTCTTATCGAATTGAAGGAAAGTACTGGGGTGTCATCATTGATGGAACTGGATTACACACCTTTCATGAGAAACATTGTAAACACTGCCTGAGACGGGCATATACAAATAAAGAAACAGGAGAAACGAACGTACTTTATATGCACCATGTACTTGAAGCCAAGCTTGTCGTGGGGGATATGGTCTTCAGTATTGCCTCCGAATTTATCGAAAATGAATCAGAAAATGTTTCTAAGCAAGATTGTGAATTAAAAGCCTTCGACAGGCTGGCAAAGAAAATAAAAAAAATATTTAAAAGACTACCGATTTGTATCTTGGGAGATAGTCTCTATGCATGTGAAACGGTATTTAATCTGTGCAGGGCGCACAAATGGAAATATATATGCAGATTTAAGGAAGGGAGAATTAAAAGTATCTCGACGGAGTTTAAGGCAATAAAAGAGCTGGAACAAAGTAAGGATCAGAATTCATTAGTTTGGGTGAATGATATTGCCTACAAAGACAGAACGGTCAATCTGATGGAGGCCACAATGAAAACAGAGGATGGGAAATCGAAAGAGTATGTATTTATAACGGATATTAAAATCACGAAAAAGAACGTGGAACGACTCATCGCTGCAGGAAGAAGCCGCTGGAAGATTGAAAATCAAGGATTTAACGAACAAAAAAATAATCGTTACAATATAGAACATGCCAATAGCCAAAACTACACAGCCATGAAAAATCATTATTTATTAGTTCAAATAACAGATATTATTAGACAGCTGTTTGAAAAAGGTTCGTCAATCTTAAAAGCACTCAAAAAAACGGCAAAAGAAAAATCCTCAAATCTGTTGGAATCGTTTCGGACACGCATTTTAACAGACGAGGATTTCACCCATTTAAGTAAGCCAATACAAGTAAGGTTTACTTAATGGTTATATTATAGCAAAGGATGTGATGTAAAAAAAGGTTTTTTTGAAGTTATCCACAATTTTAAAAAAGAAATTTGCAAATTCGGCTCTTTTTGACTTTGAAAGCAGAAAAAATAGATGGAAAAATTTTCTAAATGTGGATAAGTCATTTTATCATAAAACATCTAAAAATTGATGAATTTACTCTTCAGAGCTGAGTCTACGTTTCATTAGTTGCATTATTGTAGTAATAATTTTCTTGAGTCTTTTACCTCAAAAAGCAACATTTGCCGATAACTCCATAAATATGAATGAAATAAATTCTAAGAACATTGAAAAGTCACTTGAAGAACAAGGTATAGATAGCAGTCAAGTAAAAGTATCTGATACTGCCAATTCAATCACATTAAAAGTAAGCACAGACATTAATAGCGAGAGTGCAGAGCGCAATAATATCGACTTTGGTGAAAACTCGTCAAAAGATATAGAAGATAGTACTGGAAATTCTGAGTATAATAATGCTACATTAGAAAGTGATATATCTGAGAAAAATTTTGATTTTACTGATGATACTTCTAATAACATAACAGAAATACAAGATGATGTCGATAAAGCAACAGTAACTGCAGAGTTGGATAAAGATACAAACAAAGTTACTTTAACTTCCAAGGAAACAGAACATGGTGGCAATACCTTAACAAAGAAATATGCTGTTGAAATAGAAGATGCTTATGGTGACAAAATTAAAGCAGTATTTATCGACTTAGATACAGATAAAAAATATTACTTTGATAATAATGTTGCCGAAGCATCGTTTGCATTTTTAATTCCGATAGGAGTTGAAATAGGTGAAGTATTACTTTCACATTTGTTAGCTGCTTCTTTAGCAGTAACCATATCTGGAGCTACATATATTGCATACTCCGAGTTTATAAAAAAGAGAAACAAAAACTATCATTATTTTAAAGCGTACCTTGATAAGAAAAAAGGCTTATTTATTGGTGATGGAATTTCCCGATCAAAAGCGGTGAGCAGGTTGAAAAGCCATGATAATACTTGGTCCGACAGTAAAGAGCGTGCTAAATCTATTGCAAAGAGCGCCAGCCCTATAGGAAAAGTTACTGCGGCAGAGAAAGATTCGAATGGCAAGAACAAATTTTATCATTATCATCCAGTTACTGGGTATAAACATGGAAAAAGCATACGTCTAGCAGGTGCCCATTCTTTTTTCGGTGCCCCTAGTTAAATGAGTTGAGGAGTGGTAAGTTTGATATATATAGACAAAAATCCCAAAAATAAGGTATATAAAGATTTAATCGATTTTGCATTTGAAAGATGTGATATATTTCATTTGGTGATTCGAAAAGAATTTGGTCCACTGAATGATTACGATCCTGTATTAAATGAATTGCATCCTTTTCTAAAAGAAAAGAAAGAAACATCTAAATGGGCAGGGACTGAGTTGGATGGTGAAACGGCGTATGTATATTATTATTCCGCAAATGAACTGTCAAAGGATAAAATTCTAAAGTTTTCTAAATCCCTGTTCGGATGGGAACAGCCAATACTCCCTGAGGATCTTTCTTTTTACAAATCGGAGAATCCATGGCTGGTGAGTATTGCACATGAACAAATGGCTTATATATTGACCGATGACCAGTATGAAATGGATCGTTTAAGAAAAATAAAAGGCCTTCGCATAAGTTTCGAAGAGGACGGAGAGTAAAGCATCTGCCTTTTAAAAGGTGGTGTTATTCCAAGGAAAGATGACTTGAGGATTTGTATGATGGCTCCTTTTTCCAGAGGGCAATCATCGCTCAACAGGTTATCGGGAAAAGAACTTTCTAAACAGCCAACACCAGTCCGATAAAGCGCCGGGAAAGGGGGCACCATGGCGATAGAAAACTTGGCACATCCCGCGGTTCAAAAGCCGGCAAATGCAAAATAAGAATTGACAAACCCGGCTGGAACTGCCATAATAGCAAGGACAAAAGATGAATGAATGCCTTTAAAACAGTCCCGTGAGGCTGGCAAGGTTCCGGATAAATGTGCACTTCCATGCACCTTGCTTTCATTCGGGCAAGGTGCTTTCTTTTTGCCAAAAGGGCACTTCCTGGAAAACCCCTGCCTCGCATTTTACCAATCCATTGAGGGGGAGAAATATGGAACAGCATGAAATTCAAGTTAACCAAAAACTACCTTTTCTCAAAAGCCTGCCGCTAAGTTTTCAGCATTTGTTTGCCATGTTCGGTTCAACCGTTCTCGTTCCTGTCCTGTTTAAAATTGATCCTGCGACCATTTTATTCATGAACGGGATCGGGACGCTGCTTTATATCCTGATCACAAAAGGAAAAATCCCGGCTTATCTCGGGTCCAGCTTTGCTTTCATCTCGCCGGTATTTGCCGTTCTTGCAAAACATGCGGGCCTTACCGGATACAGTTACGCATTGGGCGGATTCCTTGCAGTCGGCATTATTCTTGTCATCACTGCGCTTATCGTTAAAATTGCCGGCACGGGCTGGATTGAGGTTGTCTTTCCGCCTGCTGCAATGGGCGCGATCGTAGCCGTTATCGGGCTCCAGCTTGTCCCGACCGCTGCCCAGATGGCAGGCCTTGTCCAGTCGGGTGCTTCCGTGAAACACTGGAGCCCGGACCCGCAGACCATCACGGTTTCCTTATTAACACTTGCCATTACAGTAGTCTGCTGGGTCACCCTGCGCGGCTTTCTTAAAATCATTCCGATCTTAATCGGGATCATTTGCGGCTACTTGATTTCCCTGGCATTCGGGATTGTCGACCTCAAACCCGTCCAGGAGGCAGCCTGGATTTCATTGCCAACGTACTATCCAATCAAACTGAACTGGTCCGACATCATGATGATTGCGCCGGCAGCGCTCGTCATCATTCCGGAACATATCGGCCACTTAATCGTTACAGGCAATATTGTCAAAAAAGATTTAACCAAGGACCCCGGGCTTGACCGGTCTTTGCTCGGAAACGGAATTTCCACAATTATATCCAGTTTTGTCGGTGCCACGCCAAATACGACGTACGGCGAAAATATCGGTGTGCTCGCAATTACGCGTGTCTACTCAACATGGGTGATCGGCGGTGCTGCGGTCCTCGCCATTATCCTTTCCTTCTGCGGAAAATTGGCGGCGCTCATTTCATCGATTCCGCAGCCGGTTATGGGCGGCATCTCTCTACTCTTGTTCGGCGTCATTGCGGCAAGCGGCCTGCGGATGCTTGTCGAACAAAAAGTGGATTACGGAAAATCACAAAATTTGATTCTGACCTGCCTTGTTCTCGCTGTCGGCTTAAGCGGCGCAACGATCAATATCGGTACCGCCTCATTAAGCGGGATGGGGCTTGCAACAGTTGTCGCCATTATCGCAAGCCTGTTCTTTAAACTGCTGAATTTGCTCCATTTGGAAAACGAATAACTAAAAAGGGGCGCCCCAAAAGCCTGAAACTGGCGGATGGGGCGCCCCTTCTGTAATATTGGGCGGTGCGCGGAAACCTGCATACCATTTGCCGGGCCCGCTTTTCCGGCAGCTTTTCGGCGGCCACAAGCACCATTCAAAAATACGAAAAAACCCTTATTTAAAAGAAAAAGCCCGGTTTCCCATGACGGATACCGGGCTTTTTCTTTGATTATCGGATCAAGTTCGTTTTAGCCAAATCAATTAATTCATTGGCACGGCCGTTTAATACGGCTTTCAGCATCCACAGCGTAAAGCCGTGTGCTTGTTCATACGTAATTTTAGGCGGCAGGGACAATTCCTGGCGGTTTACGACAACATCAATCACGGCCGGGCCGTCATGTTCAAATGATTCACGGAGTGCCCCTTCCAGATCAGCCGGGTCTTCCACACGGATCCCCTTCATGCCCATCGCTTCGGCAATGGCTGCATAGTTCGGGCTGTCAAGGCCTGTTCCGGTTTCCGGATAGCCGGCTGCTTTCATTTCCAGTTCAACAAAGCTTAATGCCGTGTTGTTAAAGACAACGACTTTAACTGGCAGTTTATGTTGGCGGAGCGTTAACATGTCACCCATCAGCATGGACAGGCCGCCGTCCCCGCTGAGTGAAACAATTTGTTTGCCAGGTTGTGCAACAGCCGCGCCGATCGCTTGTGGAAGCGCATTGGCCATCGTACCGTGGTTGAATGAACCGAGCAGGCGCCGTTTTCCGTTCATTTGCACGTAACGCGCCGCCCACAATGTCGGTGTACCGACATCGCAAGTGAAGATGGCATCTTCATCCGCCAAATCACTGACCAGTTTTGTCAAATATTGCGGGTGGATCGGTTTGCGTCCCGGTTTGCCAACAGCCAATTTATCAAGATCTTCTCTTACTTTTTGATAAGCTTTGACATGTTTTTCAAGATGCTTGCTGCTGTCTTTTTCCTGAATCATTGGCAGCAAAGCTTCAACCGTATCTTTTACATCCCCGACAACGCCGAGTGTCAGCGGTGTCCGGCGTCCCAGATGTTCGGAACGGATGTCGACCTGCAACACTTTTGCGTTTTTCGGATAGAATTGGCGGTACGGGAAGTCTGTGCCGAGCATCAGCAGCGTATCGCATTCCATCATGGCGTCATAGCCGGAAGAATATCCGATCAAACCTGTCAGCCCGGCAAAGTAAGGATTATCGTATTCCAAAAATTCTTTGCCGCGCAGCGCGACAACCATTGGCGATTTCAGTTTGTTGCACAGTTCCATAATTTCGTCATGGGCACCCTGGCAACCCGCACCGCAAAGCAGCGTTACTTTTTTCCCGTCGTTTAAGTAAGAAGCAAGCTGTGTTAAATCTTCTTCTGACGGTTTCACGACCGGTTTGGCAACATGGACCGGTACTTGCGGCACTGCTACGTTGTCATCCAGGCCTGCAACATCACCAGGCAAAACAAGAACGGAGACGCCTTGGTTTGCGACCGCCTGTTGCATCGCCATATTTACCATTAAAGGCATTTGTTCCGGGCGTTGTACTGTTTCAATAAAATGCGCACAGTCTTTGAAAATCAATTCAGGCCGTGTTTGTTGGAAATACTCGCTTCCGATTTCACTGCTCGGAATATGGGCGGCAATCGCCAATACCGGCACACGCGAACGGTTGCAGTCATACAGCCCATTGATAAGGTGCAAGTTTCCAGGGCCGCTGCTGCCTGCGCAAACCGCAATGCTGTTATTTAAGGTAGCCTCTGCGCCGGCTGCAAAAGCGGCCACTTCTTCATGGCGCACGCCGACCCATTCAATCCGCCCGGAACGCCGGATGGAGTCGAGCACTGCATTTAAAGAGTCCCCGACGATCCCATAAATTCTTTTTACACCTGCATTTAATAATGAATCAATCAGCAAATCCGCTATCGTTTTTGCCATTTGTCAATCCCCTTCTTTTCCATTTATTTTTCGTTAGTATCCCCTAAATGCCGGCTTTCAATCTCCTAATTCCTTTATCCGCATTGCGGCAAACCTGGCCAATGATCCCTTCTTTCTCCGCTGTTCTTGCACCCTTCGGCATTTGGCATACAAACTGTTATAGTAAAAAATAAATCTGTACTATATTTGTTCATAAAAAGTTCACATTTATATATTAAACCTATATATGCGGTAAAAACAAGGTTTTTGCATGAAAAAAATTATAAAATGCTTGTTTTGCACAAAACTGTATTAGTCCATATGTAAAAGATATTAATACACATTTTTAAAGCGATTGCATTTTTGCCCGCTGCCGCAAAATAGACAAACCCTTTCACATGCAATTTGCGTTATGACGATATTGATGGATGATGAAAGGAAGGAAGAATATGAAACATTACACAATCGACCAGCTGGCACAGATGATTGACCATACCCATTTAAAGCCGTTCGCGGATCAAGCGGCAATGGAATCACTTTGCAGGGAGGCGCAACAGCTCCATTTTAAAATGGTGGCGATCCACTCCGTCCAAACCGCCCTTTGCAAACACTTGCTGGAGGGTACGGATATCCATGTCGGCGCAGCCATTTCTTTCCCGCTCGGGCAGACCACGCTTGAAACCAAGGTATTTGAAACACAAGATGCGATCAAATACGGGGCAGACGAAATTGACTATGTCGTGAATCGGTCTGAAGTGAAAAATAAAAATTACCGTTATATTGAAAAAGAGATGGAAACCATTGCGGGCATTTGCAGGGAAGAAGGCGTCATTTCAAAAGTGACCTTTTAAAACTGCTATTTGGAAAAAGATGAAATCGAGGCGCTGGCCCGGATTGCCGGAAAAGTGAAGCCCGATTTTATCAAGACTTCTACCGGGTTTGGAACAGGCGGGGCCACGATAGAAGATGTCAAGTTAATGAAAGAAATTGCCGGGGACGGCGTAAAAGTAAAGGCTGCAGGCGGCATACGCGACGCCGAAGCGTTCCTTGCGATGATCAAAGCAGGCGCCGAACGGATCGGCACAAGTTCCGGCGTACAAATCATGGCCAGTCTCCGTGCAAAAGCAACAGATGGCCTGATAACGATCGATTAAAGAAAATCCCCGTGCCTAAGCCGCCTTGGCCTGTTTCCGGCCCTGGCGGCAGCACGATTTTTTGCTTTTGAATGACGTTATGGCAATCCCCGATGAAGGCGTCTGAGCAATTTTTGGTTTTTTAACAGATTCATTGAGGAACTTTTCCTGTATATGCCGGTTGTGTCGTACGGCAATACTTCTTTCGATAATTGATGATCCGGCCATTCGTTTTCAGAACCGCCATACCGGTATATTTTTTCCCTCTCTTTAGATTGCTCCTTATAAAAGGAATGTAGTCCAACTAAAATCGCCTCTTATTTTAAAAGCATGTAGCGGCAAAATCTCATGTTCTTCTAAATAAATTTGTACTATCAATAGAATTCCAAAGATCAATAGATGTTCAAGTATTTTTCATAAAACCGTTGCCTGCGTCCGGTTTCCAACTGCATCATACGTATAGCTGTTTGTCGTGCCGTCCGGCAATACTTCTTTCGTTAACTAGGGCTTTCCAAAATGCTATATCCCCTGAAACTGTAAGCAGTCAGACAATTAAAGGTCGTTGATTTATTCCACTAAAGAAAAAAGACGTTTGTAGGAACATTATGACAAATGTAAAAATAAATTGTGAGTTTTTGATTTTAATGGGGTAAATTTATTTATTATAAGTGTCTAAATTTTTCCATTTTAGTCGGGTTTCAATAGATTAGGCTACTCATTCCTGTGGAAAATATTGTAAAACGGAAAAGGATGATTTTTTTTGAAAAAAAAGAGCCATGAAAGCCACTCCTTTGCTAAGATATAAGTACGAGCAAATATCCAGGGAGTGATTTCATGACTATTTCTATTCTAACACAAACCAGAGACTTTTCAATACAACAAAATTTGATTCCCCACAATTGGCAAGACTATGCCGATATACCATTTGTCATTCCAGCCATGTGTTTCCCATGGGAGATTTTTAAGCCGATTGAACGAGAATACTACACCCTTTTATATTTGCACCTAAAAAATGAAAGAGCACATGATCCTTCTAATGAAATACAACCGGCACTATTTTCAATAACGGAGGAAGAAGACAAGTCTGCGTCTTCATTATTTCATCTCCCTTCCACTGGGAGAAAACCGCATCCTTTCATGCCCTTTTTTCGTGCTTTTGAACTGGCCTCTTTACAGTATATTGAAGTGATGGTGGAGAGTGTCTATTTGCAAGTGAAATCAAACCCGCTATTTGCCACCATGTGTGGATTTACGGAGAAAATTCCGAGCTACCGTTCCTTTGCTCGTTTTGATCAAATCATGACAACAAATGGTCTTTGGGAAAAAGCCCGGCTATTGGTTGTTGAATATAATAAAGGGGAAGGCGTGGTTGAAACGAATGAGGAAGCAGCCGCCGTGGATACATCGCATATAGAGGCAGAAGCAACCTTGAATAAAACAAGGAAGACGTGTTCTTGTGAGGGTAATTGCGATTGCCCCAAAGTCCTTACGGACGACAATGTAGGGGTAATGCGTAAAAGTAATGCAGTTTCCTATATTGCGCATAAATTATCAATGGTATGCGGGGTGAAATCCGGTTTGCCTTTGACGCGGGAAGTATTTAAAGGAAATACACCCGATGGGAAAACATTAGAACCGACATTGGAAACGTTTAAGGCAGAGCACCCCGAGATGGCTGAGCAGTTGAGCTTTATCCTGGCAGATGGAATCTACCAAACGCCGGAAAATCAAAAAGTGACAAAGGATGTATTACAGGCGAAATTGGTGGCACCGATCAATCCACGGAACCGTAAAGATAAACCAACTACCGCCCGGGGGATTGAAAAAATCAACCGGTACGGCACTCCCATCTGTATCAGTGGACATAAAATGGAACTTAGAGGATCTGATCGGGCAAAGGGGCAATATATTTACACTTGTCCTGTATTTCATCCAAATGGGAGCCCCCCGAAGATTCGGGGGGTTGGGGGGCTTATTTACACTTGTCCTGTATTTCATCCAAATGCCAAGCAAGAAGGTCTCACCTGCCCGCTAGCGAATCACGCGGAATGTTGTAATGGGGCAGCACAAGGAAGAGTATTTAGGATAGACTTTGATCAAACGCCTCAAGTAGATGTCGAGTTGCCGCAACATGGTCGCACATTTGAAGTGTTATATAGTGCCAGGACGATCATCGAAAGAATCTTTGGCATTCTAAAAGACGGATACAGTCTCCGTCGTGTTCACAAGCGTGGGAAACAGGCAGTTGAAGCTCATGTAGATCGATGCATGATATCTATGCATATCATGGCAAATATGGCGTACTATCAGACTGGAAAGGCCAATTGTGGATGGACACGCAATCGACTGCAAAGAGCAAATTAAGTTATTCACAGGTGGATATGTGAATAAGTAAAATGAGCGTTTCCTTTCCACAAAGGGTAGTGAAAAAAACCCATTTTGTGAAGGCGGGATACGTATGCCCTTTTTTTGAAGGAAAATGACCGTTTTACTTCTATTGAATTGAAAATCTGGATGAAAAGGCAAAAAAATCGGGATAATTAATTTTCCAGAGCCTCGCTCAAGGGTATATTTTTATTTTGGCAGAGGCTCTTTCTTTACTTTCTTATCAATCGTTAGGAGTGCCTTGAACCCCCTCATATTAATTGTGATGATCGAAATTAGAATTAGTAAAGTACCGGAAATGGCAGTTACGAATATGGACCCCCAAAATTTGGAAAGTAGTCCCGAAATTACTATCCCTAGTAGCAATCCAGTATTAGACGACATCTGTAAAATAGCCATTGCTCTACCTCTATAAATATCTGGCGTTAGACCAAGAAACAAACTGCTTATTGGGATACTGAGGAACGCATTAATCAATCCGATTATGGAGACCCAAACATATAAAGACGGAATAGTATAAACGTGAGAAAACTGGTGTAAAGGAACAATCAAAATCATCCATACACCCATTAAGGCTGTTGAAAAAAAGAGGAGATGACCCGGCTTGAAATGTCTTAACAAAAATGGGCCCATTGCAGCACCTATGAATGCACCTGCACCTACCATAGCCTCAATCATGCCATAATGAAAACTGGAAACATCGAACACCTGCAGCAATAACGAAGTAGATGTAGTGTTAAAAATACCCACAGCAAACATAAGTTGCATGATCAAAGCAATGAGAAATGTAAGTGGTGCCAATTCAAAAACTGTTTTTATCCCCTCTTTTGCAGCGCTCCATATTGATGGATTTGGACGATGATTTTCGCTGAATGTTTGTTTATATTTAATCAATTTGACGGTGATACCTGTAAAAAGTGCTGATAACAAGAAAGTTACAACATCAATCATGAGTATATTGGAGGGAGATGCAAGAACAAGCAATATCCCTGCTATACCTGGTCCGGCAATTTGCATAATTGAATTAATGCTTTGAGAAATACTTAAAGCTTCTGTAATATGCTGTTCCCCAACTAAATGAGGAATAAATGAAGATCTGGCTGGATAATTAATTGAATTTCCAATACCAGAGAGGAAAACTAAAACAATTAATAACCAAATAAAATGTGTTGAGAAAACCATGGCTAGCATAACAAGGGCCCGATATAAATCAGTTCCGATCATTAGATAATGTTTAGGAAATCTGTCTGCTATTGTTCCAGTAAAAAATCCAAATAAAAGCATAGGACCATATTGTGCAAAAAGAACAAGACCAATTAAAAAAGGATCTTCCGACATAGTTCCAATAATATACAAAATAATAGTAGTAGTTACTCCGTCACCAAAGCGTGAAATAAATTGGCCTAAAAAAAAATAGAAGGAGGATTGCTGTTTAAGTAATATCAAAACTATACTCACCACCCGTTTTAACTATTTTTAAAAACAGTTAAGTTGATGTGATATTTTTCACCTTCTTTTTCTTGATTTAAATCTTTTTGGTTTACATCCTTTAAGAGCGAATATATTTCTTTTAACAATATCTTCAGCTTTTCAATTTCTTCCCTATTTAGATAATAATCTCCCGTAACTTGATTCATATCAGAAACATCGACGATCTTCTGTTCCGCCAATACTTGTACTGATCTGTTTAAAGATATCATCATACTTTCCTTTAATCCTGCACTGAGCGTTGCATTATTTTTATTTATATATGGAGTTACCTTCTCAAGAGAAATAACCTTTGCAACTGTACGATAAAATTTTTGGATAATACCGTTTTTTTCCTCCGTTCTATCAACTTTAATAAGCCCAACTTTTTCGAGTTCAGTTAAATGATATCTTACTTTTGACGGAGATAAATGTAATTGATCGGCGAGCATTTTCCCCGTTTTGGGTACTTCGTCTATTTCCCATAAAATTTTTACCTTAAAGGGATCACTTAAGGCTTTTAATTGATTTAGATTATTTACATAGAAAACATTGTCCATACATAAACACATCCTAAACGTATTATTTTTACAATATGTAATTATACATTAATACGTATTAGAATGAAAAAAACGAAACTTTTTAAAAAGTCATGTGCAGAAAAAATTAGAGCACATGACCTTTTTACACTTAAATCAGTCAGGAATAATGATAATAACAACGCCTCTTTGTTCAAATTGTTTTTCCAGCATTATTCTCACCTCCTTTAATTATTTAGTACAAATTAAAATAATACTAGGAGACTCTATTGAATATTTACTTTCACTAAAATCACCAAAAACATTCTCAATATTAAATCCTACTTGTTTTAAATAACTTGCAATCTCGCTTAAGCTGTATAATCTTAGTTTGAGATTATATTTAGTGACTTTGTTGTCTATAATTCTAGTCTGATTAATACTTAATGAACTGCTTTGTAAATCCAAAGTCCTCCTTTCTAAAGAAAACCCTATTTGTTCGTTTCCAAACCAAACTAAGGGATTGAAATTTTTAATTAAATACTCTCTATTTGCAAGATGAAGGAGAAGCTTTCCGTTTGAATTTAAGCAAGAATACATACACTCTAACATTTTAAAATTTTCATCATCGTTTAAATATCCAATTGATGTTTCCATATTAAGTAAAACATTGTATTTTTGTTCTGATTTAAAGTATCTCCCATCTGCTAAAAAAGTTGTTACTTCACCACTGGTTTTTTGATTTATAAGTTTGAGATAATCTTCATTAATATCAAGGCCATGCACACTATAACCATCTCTCCATAATCTCAATAAATGTCTGCCATGCCCACAACAAAAATCAAGAATATGAGGATTCTCTATCTCATTTAAAAGATTCCTTTTTAAAAATCTAATTTGGTCATCTACTTCTCTGTCTAGTAGTTGAGAATAAACTTGTTGATACGTAGAGTCAAAAAAATTTTTATCGCCATCAGAAAATGGAATTGGATAGTCGTTAGTACGTTTAACTTTTGTTATCAAAAAAATCACCCCGTATTATTTTTTTAACACGTTCAAAATTATTAATATGATAATATCATTCTTACCGGTAAGCGTCAACAAAATTTTTAAAAAAATTTAACACTTACCTGAATCCGTGACGAAATTTCCGCTTAAAGGCAAACAAATCGCATAAAATTTAGTATAATTGGTATATCAGACAAATTAAATTCATTCCACATTCAGGTGATCTCATGAAAAAGTTTGTGATAGAACCCACAAAAGAACGAATTGTTCCCCAAGCTGGCTTAGCGATAGTAGGAAATTTACTAAATCAAACGAATTTAGTTTCCAGGTTGAATGCCTATAAACTCCCTGATATCTCCCGGTATCCGGCTTGTTCCAATGGCGATGTGGCTAAATCTTATATCGGCTTGCTTTGCCAGGGAAAAAGTGATTATGACAATATTGAAACCTTCCGTGATGATGCTTTTTTTGCACTGGCTTTGGATATCCAGAGGGTTCCTTCCAGCCCGACTCTCAGGCAACGATTGGACCAGGCCGCCTTGGTGGAAAAATGGAAAACGATCTTGCACGAAGAATCGCTGGATCTGATTCGCCATACAAATGCGGAAATCAGCCCGGTTTACGCCAAAGACAAGCCGTATATCCCGGTTGATCTGGATGTCTCCCCTTTCGATAACTCCAAAACAAAAAAGGAAGGTGTCGAAAGAACCTATAAAGGCTGTGACGGTTATGCCCCTATGTTCGCTTACATGGGACAGGAAGGTTACTGCCTGCATGTTGAGATGCGAAAGGGAAGTGTCCACTGCCAAAAAGGTACACCAAATTTCATCCAGGAAACCATTCAATCTGCCCGGAAACTAACAGATCAGCCATTGCTTTTCAGGCTTGATTCCGGAAATGACAGCCGGGATAATCTCATTATTCTCCTAGAAAACCATGCAAGCTTTATTATCAAACGCAATCCCCGTAAGGAAAAAGCTGAGGACTGGCTGTACATTGCCCGAAAATATGGGATCTGTTGTGAAGAACGGGAAGGAAAGAAGGTTTACCTTGGATCCATCCCCGAAACCATTCAAATTAAGGACCAGGAGCGAAGCATCCGAAAAGTTTTTAAAGTGACCGAAAGAACCATCTCAAGAGACGGACAAATTTTTTTAATTCCCGAGTATGAATTTGAAACCTACTGGACGGACCTTGAAGTGCCGCCTCATGTGGTGATCTCTCTTTATCATAACCATGGCACTTGCGAACAGTTCCATAGTGAAATTAAATCAGAACTGGATCTCGAACGGCTGCCGTCAGGCAAATATGAAACGAATGGCCTTGTGCTCCATTTCGGTGTATTTGCGTATAACCTGCTTCGCTTGATTGGACAAGAAAGCTTGAAAAAACAAGATACGCCATTGAAAAAGAAAACAACAAGAAGAAGAATCCGAACCGTCATCCAGAATATGATCACACTGGCCTCAAAGCTGGTTTTCCGTGGCCGGCAATGGAAATTAAAAGTCGCGGAGACCAACAAATGGTTACCGGTCTTTACTCGTTTGTATCAAGCCTTTTACTAAACATCCCGATCAATAGACTACTAGGAAAAAAGAAATAAAAACGAAAACTTGCAAAAAATGGAAATTTGCAGATTTATTTGGCGTGCACAAAAACGAATGAAACAGGGAAATTTTTACATACTGAATCACTAAAAGTGCATTTATCGAATAGTCGGACACTACTATATCCTTACTCTTGGGAAATCTACCTATTAACGGCGTTTGTTATATTTTCGTCACGGATTCAGGTATCAGATAAAGTTGTACTTGCTCAGCAAATTTGAATATCATATTCCATTTCGTGTATTTTCAAAGACACTAAAAGATTATTTTAATCATATGTCCTTCTATTTTCTTTCTTTAATAGCAGTATTACCATTTGGAAAATGATGCAAATTACCTACATAAAAATATTTACAAATTTAGTCTTTTCTGTTAATATAAGAATTGATCCGGATCACACCAAAATATTAGGAGGGTAATTTTCATGCAGAGTCCATCTCTTGATAGCTTGTTGTCTGAGATTGCTAATGAAGTAACTGAAGAGGAAGTATCTCAAGCACAATCAAACCTCTTAGAAGCACAGTCAGACGATACTGTAAGAATGGTTTGGAGGATGTATGCAGTGGATCCTTTCGAAGAGAAATCAGAACCCCCTTATGTCGATAATAAATAATTGTTAATTGTAACAGCCCGCATATAATCAATTGATTTATGCGGGTATTTCTCAATTTACACTTTTAATTTCCAAGAAAGAAGGGGATTATATGCTTTTTTTAAGAGGAGAAAAATCAGTTTTACAAACGGTTAATGTTTTGACGAAACCATATCAAAATAACAGCATCCTCACATCATTTGAATCGTTAAAAATCTCCTATAATAAATTAATTACTGAAATTCAACCTTGGGTGCCTCATTCCAAAGAAATAAACACCGAGTTTATTACAGATCTAAGAACTATAAAGAAGTTAATGGAAGTGTTTAGTACCGAATCCCTTGCTGATGACACCTTTTACGACATGGAACAGTCTAGACAATCACAGTCTGCTGGTATTCTAGGTAGAACAAAAAACTCTATTTTAACCCTTGGAGAAAGGCACCCTGGTTTTTCATGGGTTTTTAATTTAGTTATGAATTCAGTGTTTAATGTTTCTTCCAAAATTGCTTCAGGTGGTACTACAAGTGCAGCTGTTGGGGTCTTATTTATTGACCCACGAAGTCATTATACAGATGAAGATATGTACGAATTATTAGTACATGAGCTTGGCCACACGTTACTATTTCTCCACGAATGGCGATTTGGATTATTTAATGACGTAAACAGACTGACCGACCCTCAAACATTTGCATTGTCAGCCATCAGAAACCAGGTGCGACCTTTCGATAAAGCAATTCATAGTGTACTGGTTGCAATAGAAGTTTTGCTTTTAAGAGAACGCGTATTAGGACATTATAAAAAAAGATCTTTACATCCGCCTACTAATGAGTTGATACCAATGGTCAACAATTCTATCAAATCCATTTCAGAAACCGATAAAAGAGAAAACATGCTTACTGATTTTGGCAAAGATCTTTTGGCTGAATGTAGGTTAATTATGGAGAACTACAATAAGGGGGAAGTAAGGGGGAAGTGAAAAATGTGGTCTCTAGTCGGAGTTAACAATGTTTTCAAAACGCTTTGTACTCTAACACATGGGCAATTAGAGAATAAAGAAACAGTTACCATTCAGATATTAAAAAAAGCAATTACAGATTACCTTATTAAACACAATCCTCATATAACTTATAGCAACTCCTTAAAACCATGTATTATACAATCAGGCCACCAATTGATAGAAATAATAAAAATACTCGATTTAGAAAAGGAAATAAGGTCACATAATGAAAATAATTTAGAGGCTGTAAATAAATCTAATCTAAATAAATTAAATGCTGCTATGAAAAGCATGCAACAGTTAAACGATATATATTCATTGTTCTTTTTGTCGGTTGACACCATAGCCTTAACATCTAACATAAAATTCGCTGGTTCTGCTACTACTCCTGAAGCTATAGGAGTGGTTTGGATTCAACCCGATGAACATTGGAGTATGTTTGACGTTTTAGAATCCTTAGTTCACGAGTTAACCCATAATTTACTTGGTTTTGATAACCTAGTAAACAAACATTACGACAAACCTTCAGAAATTATGAATCCAAACACATGGGTACCTTCTGCTATCAGAAATCAACCTAGACCCGTTAACGGAGTAGCCCATAGTATTATTGTTGGAATCGAATTACTAAATTTAAGAAACAGATTAAATTATGACGATAGCGAAGTAAGTGTACATGGTAATTCTAAAGAACTAATAACCAAGACAAAAAATGCAATTGATAGTTTCAAATCACAAAGGGATAGTTGGCAGATTCTAAGCAATAGGATGCAGCACTTGTTAAACTTAGCTGATGAATCATTAAAACATTTTGCATATGGGAGGATTCAAGATGAAATATTCCCATCAAGAACCTAAAGTGTTACCGCATATCACCATCATAGGTGCAGGCGTTAGAGGACGAAAACAATTAACCTTAGAAAGCATTAAAATTATCAGAGAATCATCTTATGTTCTTTATTTTCCCATTGAAGATAAATTACATGATTGGTTAACAAATAGTATTGGAGTTAAAAATGCGGAAAGTTTGTCTGATTTGTACAAAAACGGGGCTCAAGACCTAGAGAATTACAAACGAATAGTTAGTAAAATTATAGAAGTAAGTTCTAAGTTTAAAGATGTTGCGGTACTTGTTCCAGGTCATCCCTATATAGGTGTATCTTGGATAAAAAGCTTAAACAAAATGGCAATGGAAAATTTAATACACTTGAATGTTATTGAAGGTATTTCTAGCTTTGATACGATGATTAGCGATTTAAAGATCGACCCTTTAGACCACGGAGCTACAATTATAGATGCAAACCGTTTATTGTTATTCCAGCTTAAAATCGAGCCTAAAATTGATCTGTATATTTACCATATTTGTTCTGTGGGTAACTCCAGAACGGATTACGAAGATCTTTCTAAAAACAATCATCTTGAAAAGTTACAAAAATACCTCATCCAGTTTTATCCTTTAAATCATAACGTAGTCCTAATTGGTTGTAACTCAAACTCAAATAAAAGCCTAATCAAATCATGTAAACTAAATGAATTGAATAATCTTCACAGTTATATTTCGGTGGCAACCAGCTTGTTCGTTCCAGGATTAGGTTTCACAAAAGACGACATAGATAAAGAGTTTTACAACCTTGTACAAAGTACCGTATAAAGAAAGCTATGCTACCTCTTATATTATAGATAATTGTTTTGTTGAGGTGATGCAAAATAATAACAAAACCCATAAATAATAAAGATGTCGAGAATGTCTGTCAAGCCATTTATGAAAACCAAGTAATTTCCTGTTTAAAGAATGCACAAAAATTAGTATTAGAGATGGCAAAACGTAAAGAGGCCGGATACTGTCCTTTTTTGCCTACAGCACTAGTTAAAAATGGAGTATGGTATGAAATAGTGGAACAGTACTCCATAGAAAACCTCAGTGCATTTATTGAAGAAAAAATATATGAATTTAAACAGTTACCTCCAGTAAATTCCGATAGAAAATACAAAACTTTGATATTAATATTTCCAAATATCCCTTTCCGTCCAGCCCAAGAAATGCTAGATGCAGTGCAAGAAGAATTGAAGCACTTTATTATTCACCATAAAATCGTAATTGGTGGATTTTCTTCCAATAATGAGCATAATACATTACATTTTATCCTTCGTTACTTAATTGAACAAGATTTATCTTTCTTATTAAAGACTAAGTCTTTAACCGACAAAGTGAATTACTTACAGAGTTATTTGAAGACATTCAAAACAACCCTTACCAATAAACAATACGAATTGGCAACCTATGAACTAAACAAAGCAAAAAAATACCAAACTAATAAAGTTTAGTTTGGTATTTTTATTTGAATTATAAGGTTGATTTGACTGGGTCAAGATATTTTTGTCTCATATAAGCCCAAACACTTGAAACCAAAAGAAGAAGCGATGAGATAACGAAAACTGACCTCACTCCAAATAATTCAGAAAACATTCCGAATATCAATGCAAAAACTCCGAACAGACCAGTAAAAATCACATCTCTAGCAGAAAACACTTTCGGAAGAATATCTTGAGGAGTACTGGACTGAATTAGTGAAAGTTGAGCAATTTCCTGAATTTGAGTCGGTACTCCTACTAATAGGGAAAATCCTAAGGCCCAAAAAGGACTTAAAGGAAACCCAAATAATAAAGTAAATAAGGCTGTCAAAAGAGAACCATAGATAATTAAATATCGTTTTCTCTCTTTATAAAACCTTTCTAATTTAAAGCTGATAACTCCACCTAACAATAGTCCGGCAAAGAAAGCGGAATTAATATATCCCCACCATGCTTCTCCCTTGTGCAAAATTTCATCAACATAAACGTAAAGAATAGCTGCTATCCATACAGCCCCTGTTATTGAATTTATTGCATCCATTACAGAAACCGTCAACAGGGTAGGTGTATTCCAAATGTATTTCCACCCCTCTTTTAAAGAATGCCATAATTTTGTTTTATTACCTTGGCTGCTTTGTACTTTTTGAGTATATTTAACAAATAGCATCATAAAACTCGATATAAAAAATAGGAAACAAGTAGCTGTTATTAAATATTTACCACTTAAGGCAGCAACAATGATCGCCCCAACCGGCCATCCACCGAGTTGAACTGTTCGGTCAGTTATTGAAAGTAAACTATTTGCCTTAACTAATTTTTCCTCTCCTACTATTACAGGAATCATGGAATTTCGTGCAGGTGTCTGCCAACCGTCCAGAAATGCAATAATGCTAACAAAAGGGATTATAAATGCTAGAGTGTTTAACCCCTTAGAAAAATGCATTCCTATCAGTAGAAATACCAATAAAAACGCTTTCCCAAATGAAGAACCAACAATAATTTGTTTTAGATAAACCTTGTCAAGTATCCATGGTGCTATTAATCCACCAATAAATCTTGAGAATGTTATGACAAACGGGATAAGGGATACCACAAAAACCGAATCCGAAACCACATATAAATAACTGATAATCCCAACAATATAAAAAATATCGCCAGCATTGGATACCGTTTGGCCGATCCACAAAAACAAAAAGGAACGGAAATTATTCAATTCATTCACTCCTTTAAAATTAATCTCATTATAACGAAGAATAATTTAAAAAGAGTTTACATTGGACCTCATCCCTTCAAATTTTTTTCTTCATATTTCTTGTTTTATTCAAAACATAAAAAATATATACCAGGATACAGCGTTTTTACTATTCAAAAAAATTTAGTTTAAATCAACCTTAAAATTTTAAATGTATTTTAAGCATCACTCAACTCTATTATTCACGATTAAAATTTTTTTGCAAATTCTAGTGATTTAATTTCCAAGTTATTGAACCAAATTGGTTTCACATACTATCCATTACTATTCTAATAGGAGATCTATATGCCGGATATTTTTTAGCTTTATTCATGGGACAATTTACTTGGTCATTGATCTCCTTTATGAGATTTATCATGTATTTAAAACGACCATTAGGAAAATAAAACTCAATTTCCTCATTATAATCGTGTGGAATTTTTGCTAGAAACATAGGAATGGTATCATCTGGATGGAGTTGCTTGAATTTTTTTGGGTTTTGTACCACCTCTACCCATTTAATAAAACGCTCAATTAATAAATGTGAAATGATTTTATTTAGAATAAAATTTATGCTACTAACATTACATTTTAAGAAATCAAACTCTTCCTCTCTACTGATAGGATTTAATATTTCTTCAATATGTGTCATAAATGTTCCATGAAGAAATATACTGAATCGTTCTTTTATACATTCAAAATCATAAGTATTGGGAATTTTTGTATGTTTTTCCATTTTCCAAGGTGCATCTATACCCTCACACTCCATTTTCCACCAAATAAATGCTAATGCGTGGGGACAAACATCGCCATTTTGGCTTGCCTTATTGAATATTTCGACGCAATTCCTATGGTCTTTGATAATCTTACGTAAAATATATCTACTAATTGCCTTATAAATAATCCTTGTTTGTTTATATGTAATTGTCAACTGAAAAATCCCCCACATTGTCATTGAAAATTCCCCCACCTAATTTTTCCAATTAGGCAGAGGACAGGACTTTCCATTTTAGTTTTTATCCTGAATTACGAAAGTAAAGCAGAAGCATAATATAAAAAGATGCCCCGAACCTCTGGTATAATTGGGTTTGAAGAAAACTACCAAACCAGAAAGGAGGGCACCTTTAAGGTGAATTATACCATCTCTGTCTCGAAAATCAACTATGCGTTTCATTTAAAGAAGAGTACGCATTTTAGCGGGCTGCTCCCGATTTTGCAGTTTCTGGAAAGAATGAAGATTGAACAGACCTTCCGGGATTTTGACTGCTTGAAAAATTATAATGCCCAGTATCCTTTAAGCAAAATCTTTGTATACCTGATGATTGGCTGGCTGGCCAATTGTTCCCGGCTGTTCCATTTCCGGACTTTGCAGGATGATCCTTTAATCAGGGCTTTTATGGGCGGGAAATGCCCGCACTATACCCTTTTAAATAAGGACCTGTTAAGGCTGGAAAAGATGGAGCAAGCTGATCTTGAATTCAAAGAACGCATGCTGGATCTGATTGAACCCTGGATGGACAAGGAGCTCATTCTAAATTTTGATTCGACCGTGGAAACCGTCTATGGAGATCAGGAGAATGCGGAGGTTGGGGGAAATCCCCACAAACCGGGGAGAAAAAGTTACCACCCTCTTCTTGTGTTTGAGGGGAGATCCCGTCTTTGTTTAAACGCCAAGCTTAGAGAGGGAAATTCCCATTCTTCTCAAGGAGTAACCGACTTTGCAGAAGCAACTTACCAGTTGCTTTCTCCCCATTACCTTATTCGTTATGCCCGTTTTGATAAAGGGTTCGGCGGAGAACCGTTCTACAGTTACTGGGAAAAACGAGGGATCGGTTACACGGGCAAACTGAAGTGGACATCGAGGCTGAAGAAAAGGGTTGAAGACGATGATTCACCGTGGATCCGCTATGTTGATGACGGATTGACCGTGATAGAGGGAAAAGCCGTTGATTACCAGGCAAGTACCTGGGAAAAGCCAAGAAGAGTTGCGGTCATTCGCAAAGCGGACAAGTATGAAGAAAGCCAGCTTCAAGCTTGTGATGCTCTCTGGAAATATGAAGCGATTGTGACAAGTATGGACTGGGAACCGATTGATATTTGGAGATTCTATAACCAAAGGGCTTGCATGGAAAACTTTATCAAAGAGTCAAAATACGGATTCTCAATGGACAAGATTTCAACGCATTCATTTGACGCCAACCAAATGGACTTACTGATTAAACTGCTGGCCTACAATTTATTCGAGATCTTTAAAAAAGAACACTGTCCGCCAGCGTATCGCTCCTATACGATCAGGCGGTTCCGGAGAGAATTCATCTACGCCGCTGGCGTACTGGTCTGTCACAGCCGGCGTGTCATTTTAAATATTTGTGAAACATACGTCAATAAAAAGGCGTTCCGGCAAATGATCCAAAGTGTACGGCTGATTGACTGAACGTGGCGAATGAAACGGAATACTGGAAATTGAAATGCCCGCAAATGTGGGGAGGGGGAAAGTATGACCTTAACAACCCGAAAATAGCCACCACAGTTCCATATTTGGTCCATGTTTCCATTTTACTTACGTATAATTCCAATTTACAGGATTTTATCTAGTGCAATTTTGCACTTTCGTAATTTGGGTTAATACATATCCATCTTCAACCACGCTAAAGGGTAAAATTGCTTTAATTCCAACCCTCAATGCTGCTCTCATCCCAGCCCTTCTTGCTACTTTTAAAATAGCCTTTCTTTCTGCTCTTCTACTTAGTTTTAAAAGAGCCTCTCTAAACGTTCTAGCACGTTCAATTTTGTAAGCAACACTCCCTGCACCAACAGAAGCCCAAACAGAACCCATAACCCAACTAGCATTATCCCATCCGATGTAGCTTGCCAGCCAATATTTTATGGCATATTTAATTGCATAAATTAAATGCTTCCGAGAAACATCCCCATTAGGATCAGTAAGCATAACTGGATTATTTTTCGCATACGTATAGCCATTCTGCGAAACCGGATCACTATCTTGACCAGGCTGTGGATCCATTGCTAAAAATGTCCCATTCGCAGGGTTATAGTACCTCGCTTTCAAATAGTAATCCTTCGTCTCAGCATCATAATAGTACCCGGCATACCGAATCGGATTGTATTTGGCAATTTCACCAGTTTCAGTCAGCACATTCCCGTATGCGTCATAAGTGTAGGAACCCACTTCGTTTCCAGACTGATCCACAATGGAAATGACATCCCCACGATGGTTCGTCCAGAAGAAGTATGCTTTATTGGCCCATTGTCCAGTGCTATCCTGCTGGCGAATGATCATGCCGAGCGGTGTTGTACCGTCTGAATCCCATTTGTAATACTTGTACTGCGTGATGGTACCGTTGTTTTTCACTACTTCCATGGACAAATTGTTGTCCTGGTCATAGTAGTATTCATTTGTTTTCGTTCCAACGGTTTTCTTTGTCCGCAGCCCGTTTTCATCATACGTATACTCGGCAACAGTTGTTCCGCTGAGTGTGGTAACTTTCGTCATCTGACCCAACGCGTTATACGTATATTTATCATTTTCATCCTGCGTTAAATTGCCGTCCTTGTCATACGTAAAGGCGGTGCCATTTTTCTTCACGATCTGGTTGGCATCGTTATACGTATAATTGGACGTTTTCCCGTTAACCGTTGCCTGCGTCCGGTTTCCGACCGCGTCATACGTATAGCTATTCGTCGTGCCATCCGGCAATATTTCTTTCGTTAATTGGTTATTCTGGTCATACGTGTAACTTGTATCGCCTTTTGCCGTTGTTTCTTTTGTGATATTGGCTGATCCGTCGTACTGATAAGCAAACTGGGCAGCTGCTGTTGTGCTGCTTCCTTTGAAATACTGGAACTTTGGATATTGTTTGCGGTATCCAAAGTGGTGGTTTGCTTAAACAGGCCGTTATTGGCTGTCAATGAATCTTTCCGGTTATTCACTTTTTTTACTTTCAAGTTTTAGTTATTAATATCCAACATTTAACTTAAATCTGACTGACCATTTAAGTGGTAGAAAATCTTTCCGTTTTTTGTTATTAGCCCACACCTTCAAGAAAAATATTAATATACTCTTATAACTTGTTTGCTATAAATAAAATATATTCTTTTAATGCTGAAGTTATTGTGATCTCTTCGGATTCATAGATTTCAACAATCAGAGGAACTATGTTTAATAGATCACTTTTAAAATTTTCTTCAGTAAAAGTTTTGTTTTTAAATATCTGATCTATAGATTTATCCTTTTCAATAAAAAATAATTTATCATTTGAAACAATTCTATCCCTATAAAAGCTTGCATCGTTTGCTTCACATATGATAAATTTTTTTTCGCCAAATAAGAAACGTTTTTTTCCTTGGAGCGGAATAGTTATTAAGGGTGATTCTAAAGCATCATTTGAAGTTGAAATTGTATATTGATACATGGTAAAATTAATATTTTTTAGTAGGTTTAGTACTTCATAAATTACATTTTCTATCGTTTCATATTCATGTGTCTCATTATTATATTTACCAAATGTCGATATTTGAAAAGAGTAATACATCTGCAAACTTCCTATTCTCCTTTTCCTATAGTCTTTCGCCATACAACATGACCTCTAATCCATTTTCCATTGTGTTTAGAATATTTATTGCATTGAATATGATAACCATGTCCGTGCTCAGGTGGGTGAAATTCTATAGAACGATAAATTCTTTTTCCTTTTCTAGTAGTTGAGTAAAGAATCCCCCACCTTCCTTTTTCCTTACTACCAGTATTTTTTATTCTCCCCACTTTTATTATCCTAAAACCCATTTTGTTTCTTACTTTTTTTACATACTTAGAAATATATTTCCAAGCATTACGAAATCCTTTAGCGACATGCTTGGATATGATTTTTAAAGTACCTATACTTATTTTTATCTCGCCATCTAGATCCACATTCACTATTGGATTATTGCTAACGTAATTATATTCATTCTGTGAAAAAGGATCATCTTTGTCCCCAGGCTGTGGATCCATTGCTAAAAATGTCCCATTCGCAGGGTTATAGTACCTCGCTTTCAAATAGTAATCCTTCGTCTCAGCATCATAATAGTACCCGGCATACCGAATCGGATTGTATTTGGCAATTTCACCAGTTTCAGTCAGCACATTCCCGTATGCGTCATAAGTGTAGGAACCCACTTCGTTTCCAGACTGATCCACAATGGAAATGACATCCCCACGATGGTTCGTCCAGAAGAAGTATGCTTTATTGGCCCATTGTCCAGTGCTATCCTGCTGGCGAATGATCATGCCGAGCGGTGTTGTACCGTCTGAATCCCATTTGTAATACTTGTACTGCGTGATGGTACCGTTGTTTTTCACTACTTCCATGGACAAATTGTTGTCCTGGTCATAGTAGTATTCATTTGTTTTCGTTCCAACGGTTTTCTTTGTCCGCAGCCCGTTTTCATCATACGTATACTCGGCAACAGTTGTTCCGCTGAGTGTGGTAACTTTCGTCATCTGACCCAACGCGTTATACGTATATTTATCATTTTCATCCTGCGTTAAATTGCCGTCCTTGTCATACGTAAAGGCGGTGCCATTTTTCTTCACGATCTGGTTGGCATCGTTATACGTATAATTGGACGTTTTCCCGTTAACCGTTGCCTGCGTCCGGTTTCCGACCGCGTCATACGTATAGCTATTCGTCGTGCCATCCGGCAATATTTCTTTCGTTAATTGGTTATTCTGGTCATACGTGTAACTTGTATCGCCTTTTGCCGTTGTTTCTTTTGTGATATTGGCTGATCCGTCGTACTGATAAGCAAACTGGGCAGCTGCTGTTGTGCTGCTTCCTTTGAAATACTGGATACTTTGGATATTGTTTGCGGTATCCAAAGTGGTGGTTTGCTTAAACAGGCCGTTATTGGCTGTTAATGAATCTTTCCGATTATCCAGATCATACCCGTATTGGAACTGCAACAGCGTATCGCCATTCAGCGTTGTATTTACTGTATCTGCTTTTCCTGATTCTATATATGTGTAATTGTTTTTCACTACAACAGATTGCGAATGATACGAATACGTATCGCTTTTCAAGGAATCATCATCGTTGTATTCATTGTTGATCTGATAAGAATCTCCCTGATTGTACTGGGACACCAGGCCGTTATCCGTATAGGCATAGGTTTTAGCGAGAATCTCTGCACCTGTCGCATCTTTCAACGCCGTTTTCGTTACTTGTCCATTATCATCATAAGTGTTGGCAATGTTGTATTCATTTTTTCCTGATGCGTCCGCAACAGTTGTCCCGGTTAGCTGCCCTGCCTCATCATACTGGTACGTCTCTAAAATGCCCGATGCTTTTTTGAAGGTCTGTAGGTTGCCATCTTCATCATACGTATATAGCATTTTCATCGGGTCTGATCCCGAACCGACCGGCAAAGTCACGCTCAATACTTGATTGTTATTGTTATACGTATAGCTTTTTGTAACATTTTTTGCATTTGTCACTGTCAGCATATTGCCGTTGTTGTCATACGTATAGCTCGTTTTATTACCGTTTCCGTCTGTTACGGAAGTTTTTAAATCAGGCGTCAGTGAATCATACGTATAAGAAGTTTTCCTTCCGGCACCGTCCGTCTGGGACACAATCTGGCCGTTATCATCGTATGTCGTACTTGTGGTATTCCCTTTTGCATCTTTTTCGGTAACAGTATGGTCGGTATAGGCTGTTTCCGTATACGTCTCGTTCGGATAAATTTCTTTCGTCTGCCGTCCATATGCATCATACTCAAATTTTGTGATTTCGTCCCCTACCTGCGTCTCGGTGAGATTCCGATTCCCGTCATAGCTGTAAGTAGTCGTAACCCCTTTTGGATCTGTTTTTGATGTGAGTAAATTTTGAGCATTATAGGCATATGTCGTCACATTTCCTTCTGCATCCGTTTCTTTCGTTACGTTACCGTTTGCGTCATATACCTTCGTTTCTGTATTGCCTTCTGCGTCGGTCGACTTGATTATATTATAATTTGCATCATATTGTACGGTGCCCGATTTCCCATTTTCATCAACCGTTTCCGTTACGGCAAACGTATTGTTTGCTGTATTCCGGTGATAAACTTTTTGGCTATCATTTGAATCCGTTACCGTAAATTTGTTATTTGGCAAATCATAATTATAGGTTGTTGAGACAGATGATGCTCCGTCTTTTTGCGGTGTGACAACCGTAATCTCGTTATCCTTATATTCCATTGTCCCTTCATTGCCGTTCCCGTCCGTAAAGGAACTTAACCGGTCGCCGTTATCCTCATAATCGTACGAATTGGTAATGGTTTTGCTTGTGCCTTCAGCATGCGTCACTGTATCTGTTAACAGCTTTGGGCGGTCCGCATCGTTGTATTGGTATTCAATCCAGCGATTATTGTAAGCCATTTTACTGACCAGGCCGTCCGCATTATACGCAAGCGTAATGCTTTTGCCAATTGTACTGCCTGAGCTGTCGGTTTCAGCAATTTCCGTCAGTTGATTATTTGTATACTTAAACCGGATCGTATTATGATTTGTATCCTGATAAGCGTACAAACGGTAAGTACCTGAAGTGGGGGCAGATTCAAACAGTTTGGTAAATCCGTCTTTATCAGTTAAAGCAAAACCTGAAGCGCCATTAACTGTCTGCTTCTTTAAGGACAGATATTTTCCTTTTGGCGAAGTGAACGAATCGTTCCCTGGATTATAAACGAACTCATGCCTCGTTCCGTCTTCATCATCATAATACAGATTAGATGATGAAGGTTTTGTTACAAGCGATTCATTCCCGGCGAATGTCCAGCCTGTGCCAAATGCGGAGCTGCGTGTGGATCCTGAATTATAAGACCTCGTAAAATCAAAATCCAGCACCCCACGTGGATAGAGTGAAGCATCTGTGATGGCCATATTCAGGTTCCCGGTTGTAACATTGACGGAAACAGTAGCATTTCCCATCGTATGGGTACCATATGTGAAATCATCTTCCAGACCAAGGAGATCCTCGCGTGATGCCATGTTGACGGTTTTGATTGCAGATGCGGCGCTGACACCCCGCGGACCGCTGATTTTTTCCTTTTCAGATGATGGGGCTATCGCATCATTGTACCGATATGCCTTTACCCTAACCTGGTAACCTTTACCAGGATCCAGCTCCAGTTTTCCTGTCGATTTCCAGGAGGTCACTTTTCCGACATCCACGGGTGACCGGAAAGTTTTTCCGCCATCCGTTGAGATTTCCACCAAGTAACCACCGGCTCCTGTGACAGCATCCCATTTGACGTTTAAAATACCCTTCGCACTCACAGGGTCTGCAAGTTCCGCTGTTGCTGCAACATTTTTCGGCGTTTCCAGCGGGATATATCCGTAATTCGTATCGGCTGACGGTGTGGTTCCCGCCGGACAGACTGCTTTGATGGTAATCGAATACCGGTGAAAATAATCATAGCCTCCGCCATCGGCCACTGCATTTTTGTATACCGGATTTGGGTCAATCGGCAATTCCGCGCCTGTTTTATCCAGGTGGAGCAAATACTTTCCGGCAGCAATTTCACTATCTGTCGGCCACAGTTTCTGGCCTTTGGTCGACCAGCTGGTGGCATTTCCGGCATTAAAATCCTGATAGTCTTTTCCGTTATAGATCCGGACGATATATCCTGTTGCCCCTTCCACCGGATCCCACGATATATCCAGCCATCCCCTTCCTTTATTTACGGAATCGGATTCAGAATAAGCGCTCGCTTTTACATCCGGCCTGTCCGGCGTATCTACAAGGCCGTTTGGAATAGGCTTGGATACAACGGTGGAGGCGGGGCTGCTTCCTCCCGGGTAATTGGCAATCACGCGGAACTGATAATTTTTATTTTTGGTGGCCGTGCCGCTTTTTGCACTGTAAAAGGCACTCGGATCAACCGGCAGCTCGACACCCGTCCCGTCCGATTTAAAAGCGGAACTGGTGGAATACGGCGACTTCGGAAAGATCTTTTTCCCCTTTGTAGTCCAACTCGTTGCCGTTCCTTTATAAACGGTTTCATAGCTTTTCCCGTCATACATCTGCAGGCTGTAAGATTCCACATTGTTCACTTTTGGCCAGGAAACATTTACATAGCCTGTTGCAGAACCGGCCGATGTCTGTGCAGCAGACAAGGTCGGGCTTTTCATTTCCGGATAATGGTACGTGACGACAAGTTTTGCTTTATTTGCACTTTCTGAAGCAGTAATCTTTTTCCAATATGTTTGGCCATTGCCATTTTCATGGAATTTAAAACCGTAGTTTGGATACTCACCATCCACCACTCCCTGAACAGTGCCTTTTACATTGAAGGTGGCCCATTGGTTCCGGGCTGCTGTCGTACTTGTAATGTTTGTTGAGCCCGGCTTGTTATTCCAATTCATTGTATCAGCCGACCAGGAAGATTGTACCCGGTCCACCCATATGCTTGTTTTAGTTGTGGCATAGTAAGAATGGGTGATATAGGCTTTTAAATCCGCCGAATCAATGATTGCCCCTTTTAAATCAGAAGGGATTGCAAACTTCATATAGGCATAATTGGTGCCGGTTGTATTGTCATATTTCCCAACCTTAAGGACATACTCACCCTGGGAAGAATCCCACTCTTTGTTATAGTTTGTCGTGGGATATGCACTCGCCACGAATGTATCTGCATTGACATCTAAGGAAACAGAAGGGTCTACATAAACCGGATAAACGCGGTCTTTTGATTCCAGCCAGTCTTTATCTGCAGTTAAGCTGAGTTTATACTGGCCATCCCCATCAGCAGATAAGGAATAATGCAAATCATTTGACTTTACACCACTGCCCAGTCCATCATTGTAATTGGAATCTTCCATTTGTGGGCGCGGCAGTACAAACACCTGATCTTTAAAATCAGAATCCTGATAGAAACCGACTGAACCATCGCCGTTCAGACGGGCAGCCAGGTCTGTTTTGATGATGTAGTTGAATTGGTTTATTCCAGTATACTGATTAATAATCCAATCTTCTTTTACTTCTTCGTTGAATGTAACATACCGCAAATCAATGCCATTAAAAATATTTTGGTACATTATTTGATTGTCTTCATATTTTGTTCGGGCTGAAGGGTTGGCAGCAGTGGTTGTACTTCCGTCCGAGGCAGAGAGATTGGAAAAGATAATGTCATGGTTTCCAACAGAGAAGGTCATATCTTTGTCAGAGGTCTTGTAAGTTTTTGGGAAAGTTGCATCCAATGTGGTGTTATCTGCTTCTACTACATTGGCGTTATCTTCATCTTCCACAAGTTTGTCTGAAATGTTTACCCATTTTCCGTCATCTTTGCGGTGAATCGGTTCTTGATAAATTTCCTTTTTAAAATCCCCCTCATTGTTGGTATACGTTTTGGAATAGGCATCCCTATCCGACACAAGTTCATGATACGCTGAATCCTCATTTTGGCCGGTACCGGCGCTCGCTGTCGAATTCTCTGTTGAATGGCCCGAACCGGAATCATTGGATTCAGCACCTGCATGCATGGGCAGCAAGGACGCAATCATTAAAATCGACAGCAGGCGCGCTAAATGTTTTTTGAACACAAAATATCCCCCAGTATTACAAAATTTTTACTAGCTTTTAAGAATTGTATCACGCGTAGTAACCCCTTACAAGAAAATTTTTCAAAACTTTCTTTCCTCATTCTGGTAATTAGCAAGATGGCTATGTGCTGCTTTTTATGCTGCAATATTTCATTTCCGGTTGGTGCTGGGAATGATTTTTTTATCGGTAAATCGGCATTCGCAACCCGTTAATTTTGCCGGAAACAGTTGCGGCTTCCTTCATACCGGACCAGGCCGGGCACAAAAGAAGCCGCTTCCGTTCTTGTAAAGTTTTATGCGTTTCCTTTTTCCACTGCTTCCTGGACGGTTTGCAGCCCATTTTCGCTCCGGGTTTTGCGGATCAGGCCGACAAGCAAATAGACAACCGGGGTCATGATGATCGAAGCTGCGAATTTAAAAATATACTGGGTGAGAATCAGCGTTCCGATCATCCCGGCCGGCACCGTTCCGTAAAAAGCAATCACGATAAAAATAGACGTATCGATCAACTGGCTGAACATCGTGGAAGCATTGTTGCGCAGCCACAGTTTTTTCTACCGTGCCTTATTTTCAGCTTATGAAATACAAAAACATCGAGATTTTGGCTGACCCAATACGAAATCAGGCTGGCCAACACGACGCGGAAACTGCCGCTTAAAATCGTTTTAAAGGCATCCTGGTGCTGAAAAGAAGGGGCAGCCGGGAGATGGATGGCGGCCACGATAAAAACCAGGGCAAGGATTTGGGTGAGAAAGCCTGCCTGAACCGTTGCCCGGCCCGCCTTTTTCCCGTAAACTTCCACTGTAACATCAACAAGGGGATACGTAAAAATGTAAATGATGGCGGCAGCGGGCAGCACAATCGCATCGCCAATATGAAACAGCTTCACAGAAATGATATTCGATAAAATCAGCAGCCCGACAAACATGCCATTTAAGTATGCATTCATCTGTATCCCCCTCACCGGTTATCCACTTTTTCAGGATACAGATCGTGATGCATCAGGCGAAAATGGGCCATATCTTCATATTTGGTGCCCGGTTTCCCGTAATTGCACCACGGATCAATGGAAATGCCCCCGCGCGGCGTAAATTTTCCCCACACTTCAATGTAGCGGGGATCGAGCAGCTTGATGAGATCGTCCATGATGATATTGACGCAGTCTTCATGAAAATCGCCGTGGTTGCGGAAACTGAAAAGATACAGTTTCAGGGATTTGCTTTCAACAATTTTTTTATCCGGTATATAAGAAATATACATGGTCGCAAAATCCGGTTGTCCGGTAAGCGGGCACAGACTTGTAAATTCCGGGCAGTTGAATTTTACAAAATAGTCACGGCCCGCATGCAGATTGTCAACCGCCTCCAGCACCCCGGGATCGTAATCCGCCGGGTATTTTGTTTTTTGGTTGCCTAGCAACGTCAAGTCCTGCAATCCTTCTTCCTGTTTTCTTCCAGCCATAAAAAAACCTCCTATCAAAAATTGTTCCCGCCATTTTTTCCAAGAGAGGCGCAGACCCGTGCCTGAATAAGATGAAAAAAGCCATATCCCGTATGGACATGGCTTTTTGATCCATTTATCCATAGTTTTTTATAGAGGGTTTGCTATGAACCTCATGCTTATGCAACTGTTCAATACCTGGTTCCGAAAATCTACATAAAGCTATATAATAATATAGTCTATCTAGATATCCGAATGATTCGCTCCTGAAAACAGGTCCTGGTTGAGCCAGTGAAACAGCTGTACACACAATTGCTCTATGCCGGGTAAGGCGTTCCTTACCATTTTAGAAAATGATGCGGCGCCTGTAAACCCTTTGAGCTGGAGAATCTTCCATTCAGCCATCTCGAAACAAGAAATAAACAGTAATCCGTGCCGGCCCCGAATAAGAGGACCGTCATGATCGAAGTGGCCTGGGAATCCACTGTAATGATGCCTTCTTTTGCAAGAATACCCAATATCGGCCCGATTGCCCCGTAAGCAAATATGACACCGATGAGCGGGACAAGCGCCAGAATCGGCGACCGATACAATACAATCAGCAGCACGAGCACAAGCATCACGGTCGAAACCAGCAGGGTGATATCCGCTTTGCTAAAAAGCGACACCGCATCCGTGGAAATGCCCGCAGGCCCTGTGAAGCGGACATGCAGGCCGGCATCCGCCAGTTTCTTGTTCAAAACGGCTTTCGATTCGAAGGATGCCACTCTCTTCTTCAATTCTTTCAAGTTATCGGAAAGTTCATCCGTCCCTGCATTCTTTTTCAAAAATACCGGCGTGGCAATCGTTGTGACGTCTTTTGAAGCCTGGCTGCCCAGTACCTGCGGCGGCATTTTTTCGTACGGTGGAATAAAACTTTGTGCGGGAAGCGGGTTTTTCTTTAAATCCGCGTACAATTTAGCAATCGTTCCGTAATCCTACTGCGAGAGGCCGCCTTCGCGGTACCAGGCGATAAGAAGCGGCGTGCCTGCATCCGGAAACTGTTTTTCGGCCACCTTTTCAGCCCGGGCGGACATGGCTGAAGCCGGCAGATTTGCTGCGCTGTTATCCGTTACTTTATTCACATTCGGAAAAACGGCAGATGAAACGGCCAAACAACCAAATTGGGCGGGCAGTCCCATGCCGGGAGCCGGATTTGAACCGTATTTTTGAAAGCGAAAGAAAAGCCTGCCTGTAAAAACAGGTTTTTCCGGATAAAAAGCGGGAATAGTGCCCTTGTTCTATTCGCTTTTTGGCATGCTTAAAATCATAATTGATTGAAAATTTTTCCGCATTCACTTATACTAAACGCATCAACCTAGTTCTTTTGGAAGGGGTATTTTTCTTGGAACGAAATCATACGATTCTGCAGTTTTTTGAATGGAATACGCCGGCAGACGGCAGCCATTGGAACCGGCTGAAAGAAATGGCGCCTGAATTAAAGAAAACCGGGATTGATGCCGTCTGGCTTCCGCCGGTGACAAAAGGGCAGTCAGACATGGACAATGGTTATGGGGTATACGACCATTACGACCTTGGGGAGTTTGACCAGAAAGGCACCGTCAGGACAAAGTACGGGACGAAACAGCAATTGCATGAAGCGATCAGCGCCTGCCATGAGCAAGATATCCAGGTCTATATCGATGTCGTCATGAACCATAAAGCGGGCGCGGATGAAACCGAAGCTTTCCAAGTGGTGGAAGTCGACCCGATGGACCGCAACAAAGAAATTTCCGAACCGTTTGAAATAGAAGGCTGGACAAAATTTAATTTTACAAACCGGAAAGATAAGTATTCTGCTTTTAAGTGGGACCACACCCATTTCACCGGCGTCGATTATGACAACCGGACAGGGCGGAAAGGCATTTTCCGCATTGTCGGGGAAAATAAGCATTGGGATGAGCATGTCGACAACGAATTTGGAAACTTCGACTACTTGATGTACGCGGACATTGATTACAACCATCCGGATGTCAAAAAAGAAATGATCGAATGGGGAAAATGGCTGGCCGATACGGCTGGTTGCGACGGCTACCGGCTCGATGCCATAAAGCATATCAACCATGACTTTATCCGAGACTTTGCCGCTGCTTTAATGGAACACCGCGGAGACCAATTTTATTTTGTCGGCGAGTTCTGGAACCAGCAGCTAGAAGCGTGCCAAAAATACCTCGACCATGTCCAGTTTAAAATCGATTTGTTCGATGTTGCGCTTCATTATAAATTGCATGAAGCATCCAAAAAAGGGCGCAATTTTGACCTCACGACCATTTTTCAAGATACGCTCGTCCAAACACACCCGCTGAATGCTGTTACGTTTGTTGATAATCATGATTCACAGCCGAACGAATCGCTGGAATCATGGGTGGACGACTGGTTTAAGCAGAGCGCCTATGCTTTGATCCTGCTGCGGAAAGACGGTTATCCGTGCGTCTTTTACGGGGATATGTACGGCATCGGCGGCGACCATCCGATTCCCGGAAAAAAAGGCGCCCTTTCCCCGCTTTTATCTGTCCGGCGGGAAAAAGCATATGGCGAGCAGGATGATTATTTTGACCATCCGAACACCATCGGCTGGGTACGCCGCGGCGTTCCGGAGATGCCGCATTCCGGCTGTGCCGTCGTCATCTCAAACGGCGAGAACGGCGAAAAAAGAATGCTTGCCGGAAAAGAGCGCGCTGGCGAGGTTTGGGTAGACGCCACCGGCAACCGGCAGGAAAAAATTACAATTGGCGAAGACGGCTATGCGGCATTTCCGGTGAACGGCGGCAGCGTCTCTGTCTGGGTACAGGAAACGGGCGAAAACTAAGGAGGGGCACTGTTCCATGTTCCGGAACGGTGCTTGTTTCATTCTTTTTCCCAAATTCAGTCGCTGGCATGCCCAACCAATGTGCGGCATCGTTCCCCGCCCGCTTCCAGGTCATTCCCGGATTTTTTTTAGCGCGGCCTTTCGGATGAAGCGTTCGACGCCTATTTTACAAAGGACAAACCGGTTGTTTTTGCCTTCCATGGCTACGAAAGCCTGATCAAAGACTTGTTCTTTGATCGTGCAAACCGCAATCTGCATGTGCACGGCTACCGTGAAAACGGGGATATCACGACGCCGTTTGATATGCGCGTGATGAACCAGATGGACCGGTTTGATCTTGTAAAAGAAGTGGTGTCAAGCCTGCCCGATGCATGCCGGCATGCAGCCCTCATCAGCGAAATGGACGGCATGCTGCAAAAGCATCACGCGTACATCCGCGAAGAAGGCAATGATCTGCCGGAAATCGAAAACTGGCAGTGGCAAGCGGTGAACTACCCACCACTTATCAACCTTACGGTTTGATTGAAGTGGGGGCTTCTCGACTTATCGTTGCTTTTACTAGCCAACGAAAACTGACCGAGCTAACCCTCTTGTTCCAAGAGTTTTGTTACTTATGATAACGCTAATAAGCGTAATCCCTCATTTTTGATATTGATTGCTGAATTGTGATCGCGATCTAATACAAAGCCGCAAGAACATTTATATACACGTTCAGATAATGGCATTTCTTTTTCCTTGCCGCAACATGAACACTTCTTAGTGGAGGGAAACCACTTATCAATTTTCACAAGTTGTTTCCCCTGTTCTTTTAGCTTATACGCTAAGAAAGTAGTGAACATCCCCCAGCCGTTATCATGAACGCTTTTCCCAAAGTGAAGGGCTTGAGACATCCCTTTCATGTTCAAGTCCTCAATCACGACAGCATCAAAGTTAGAAGCTAATTCTTTTGACTTATGATGAAGAAAATTCATGCGTTGGTTCGCCACTTTCTCATGTAATTTAGCCACTACTAGTCGTTGCTTGTTCCAACGTGCAGAACCTTTCTTTCTTCGAGAAAGAATTCGTTGTGCTTTTGCTAATTTATCTAAGGCTTGCCGATAGTAACGTGGGTAATTGGCTTTCTTACCCTGTTCACTCTCGACATATAGACCATCCATAGCAAAATCCAAACCAACAACTTTCTGTATTTTAACTGGACGAATATCTTTCTCATATTCTGTCAAAATTGAAATGTAGTACTTGCCTGTCTTTGTTTTAGAAATAGTGCAAGATTTGATTTTATAATCAGCAGGTATCTCTCTATGCTGTTTCATTTTTATTGGCTTTTTGATTTTTGGCAGTTTGATATGACCATTTTCTAGCTTAATATTTCCGTTGACCATATTAGTTGTATAGGATTGTTTTGCTTTACGATTTTTGAACTTTGGAAAATCCGCATTTCCTTCAAAGAAATTCTTATAAGCAGTCTGTAAGTTCATTTGTGCATTTGCCAAAGCTAAAGAATCCACTTCTTTTAGGAATGGAAATTCACTTTTATATTTTGCAGGAGTCGGAAACTTTTGCTTTTTAAGCAATTCTTTATCATCCTTGAACTTTTCATACGTTTCTTTGCGTTCAGCTAACATCTTATTGTAGACAAAGCGAACACAACCAAATGTCTTAGCTAATAATGCGGATTGTTCTTTGTTTGGTAACAAACGAAACTTGAAAGCTTTGTTTTGCTTGGCCATATCAATTCACCTCACTTTGTGCGGAAAAATTTCGTATATATTGATTATATCGTAAAAAATCCGTACAATCAATATGAGGTGATAATCATGAGAGAAGAGAAAGAACGTGTAGAAATTCGTATGCCTAAGACGATATTAGAAAAATTGGAGCAATATCAAAAAGAAAATGGGATTCCAACTAGAACAGCCGCAATCTTAGAATTGTTGAGAAAAGGATTGGAAAAATAACTTTGGCTAAAGCCAACCGAAATTCATCTCCCACCTACTCATTGGTGCGATTCGCACCTTCACATTCCTTGAGGATGGGAGACTTCTTTCGGAAAACCGTTAAATCTTACATCATGCGGGTGATAAAATGGAGCTAAGACAGGCATTGCATCAATTTTTCCTTGAAAAAACATGGCAATTGACGGAAGACTGGTACGCATCGCTCGACAAAAGCACCGTGCAGGGGGTTTATGCGTCCACCGACCCCGAAGTGGTTGCAAAACTGAAAGAGCAAAACCACGATTTCCACGTCCAGTTTTGTGAAGTGTTTTTAAAAGATGAAGATACATTTTTACACCATTTTGAAAAGTGGGTAATGAACGTTGCACAGGATGAAGAGCATCTTTCCACACCGAACCACTTTATTTTGCGCGAGTTCTTCCACACGCAGGAACAATATCTCGATCTGTTTGATTCATTTGTTGCAGCCCACGAGGGAAAATATACATACGAGGAACTGAATTTTTGGAGAAGGGCGATCATCCGGACATTCGAACATGTCATGCTCAGGTTTATGAAAGAAAACCACTATTATTCCTTAAAGCGATTGGAGTCCCAGCAGGAAATGATTAAAGAGCTGAGTTCCCCCGTCATTATGGTCGGCAAAAATACCGCGCTGCTGCCGCTTGTCGGGGAAATTGATTCCAACCGTGCGAAAATTATTCTGGAAAAAACACTCGAACAATGCGCAGAAAAAAGCGTTCTCCTTCTGTACATTGATTTATCCGGCGTGGTCGTCATCGATACGATGGTCGCCCAGCAAATTTTCCGGCTGATTGAGACGCTGCGGTTAATCGGGGTAAAATGCATTCTTTCCGGCATCCGTCCGGAGGTGGCGCAAACTGCCATTCAATTGGGCATTGATTTTAATGACGTAACGATCCACTCAAAACTGGAACTCATACCGGAATGATGGCGTTTTTTCAGCCATCCGGGCATCCCGTTTTGGAAAATAGAGATCCGGGGAGGAGCCCCCCTTTGAAACGCAGCCGTCCCGATATGGTTTAAGAAAATTTTTCTTCTTGCTATTTTAAGTCCGTGCTGATACGATAGAAGAGCATGATTTGGAAAGCATATATAGAGCATCAGGAGTCTTTCCAAGCAGATAATTTTGGCCAGTGGAGTAAAGGCATCGGTGTGCCGGGCCAAATGCCGAATCGGCAACTTTTGGTTGCCTTATTGATTGAGTGGGAAACTCAAATTTTATAAGTTGGTTACTTTACAACCGGTGCTTGTGCACATCAACTTGTGAAACGATCAATAAGAGTGGTAAAAGTAATTATTTGCTATATAGACTCTGATCCTATAGGAATATAAAGCTTTCTTCCATATTGTCCACGGACTTTTATGGCAGGCATATATCTGTTTATGCGGATATGCATGCTTTTTTAGGATGATGATTTCAAGCAAGTGTTGTGCGCACGTATGCGGATTGCACTTGCTTTTTATTATGCAAAAATTCTATTTGAAGGAGACAGAAGAATGGGAAAAGCGTTGATTATCGGGGCCGGCGGCGTGGCATCGGTCGCTGCGCATAAATGTGTCCAAAACAGCGAAGTCTTTGAAGAAATCTGCATCGCAAGCCGCACGAAATCAAAATGCGATGCGTTAAAAGCAAAGCTTGACGGCGGAAAAACGAAAGTGACGACTGCACAGGTCGATGCCAATCACGTCGATGAACTGGTTGCTTTAATTGAAAAAGTGAAACCGGATGTCGTCATGAATCTGGCGCTGCCTTACCAGGATTTAACCATCATGGAAGCCTGCCTTCAAACAAAAACAAACTATCTCGACACCGCGAACTATGAGCCGGAAGACACGGCAAAATTTGAATACAAATGGCAATGGGCATACCGCGAACGTTTTGAAGAAGCCGGCATTACCGCCCTTCTCGGCAGCGGCTTTGACCCGGGCGTAACAGGCGTATTTTCCGCTTATGCCCTGAAACACCATTTTGATGAAATCAATTATATTGATATTTTGGACTGCAATGCCGGCGACCATGGCTATCCGTTCGCAACAAACTTCAACCCGGAAATCAACATCCGCGAAGTTTCCGCCAACGGCAGCTACTGGGAAAACGGCAAATGGATCGAAACAAAACCGATGGAGATCAAACGCGTGTATGATTTTCCTGAAATCGGCGAACGCGACATGTACCTGCTGCACCATGAAGAGCTGGAGTCGCTTGCCGCAAATATCCCTGGCATTAAACGGATCCGTTTCTTCATGACGTTTGGCGAAAGTTACCTGACACATTTGAAATGCCTGGAAAACGTCGGCATGACTTCAATTGAGCCGATTGAATTTGAAGGCAAACAAATCGTGCCGCTGCAATTTCTGAAAGCTGTGCTGCCGGATCCGGCTTCCCTCGGCCCGCGCACAAAAGGGAAAACGAATATCGGCTGCATTTTCCGCGGCAAAAAAGACGGCAAGGACAAAACCTATTACCTTTACAATGTGTGCGACCATGAAGCCTGCTACAAAGAAGTCGGCTCGCAGGCGGTATCGTACACAACCGGCGTGCCGGCGATGATCGGCGCGATGATGCTGATCCAGGGCAAATGGGACAGAAAAGGCGTTTATAATGTGGAAGAGTTCGATCCTGATCCGTTCATGGAAGCTCTGAACAAATGGGGCCTGCCGTGGAAAGAAAGCTATAATCCGGAGCTTGTCGACTGATGCGATTTGAAGAACTGCCGACGCCTTGCTATGTAGTTGATGAACAAAAGCTCGAAGACAATTTGAAAATTTTAAACGGCGTGATGAAACGGACCGGGTGTAAAATTGTTTTGGCGCAAAAAGCTTTTTCGATGTTTGCTTTGTACCCGCTCATCGGCAAATACTTGAGCGGGACAACAGCAAGCGGCTTGTATGAAGCGCGCCTCGGGCATGAGGAAATGGGGAAAGAAAACCATATTTTTTCCGCCGCTTACCGTGAAGATGAAATCGATGAGATCGTCTCGATTTGCGATCATGTTATTTTTAATTCATTTTCACAGCTTGAGAAATTTAAAGGCCGCGTGATTGCAGGCGGGAAAAAGGCGGGCCTGCGCATCAATCCGGAATGCTCGACACAGACCGGGCATGCAATTTATGACCCTTGTTCGCCGGGCTCGCGCTTCGGCGTGACGCAGGAACAGTTCCGCCCTGATCTTCTGGACGGCGTAACCGGCCTCCATTTCCACACGCTCTGCCAGCAAAATGCGGACGATCTGGAGACAACGCTGAATGCCGTTGAAGAAAAGTTCGGGGAATGGCTGCCGCAAATGGAATGGATCAATTTCGGCGGCGGCCACCATATTACGAGGGAAGGCTATGACATTCCCTTGCTCGAAAAATGCATCAAGCGGATGCAGGACAAGTACGGTTTGGAAGTCTACCTTGAGCCGGGCGAAGCTGTTGCTTTAAATGCCGGCTATCTTGTCACGACAGTGCTTGACACGGTGAAAAACGGCATGGACATCGCGATCCTCGATACGTCCGCCTCGTGCCATATGCCGGATGTGCTGGAAATGCCGTACCGCCCGCCGCTCATCGGGGCCGGGGAGCCGGGCGAAAAACCGTATACGTACCGGATTGGCGGCCAAACATGCCTCGCCGGCGATACGATCGGCGATTATTCCTTCGATAAGCCGCTTAAAGAAGGCGTTCGCCTTGTATTTGGCGATATGGCCATCTACACCATGGTGAAAAATACCACCTTTAATGGCATGCCGCTTCCGGCCATCGCGATCCAATATAAAAACGGCGACTGCGCAATTGTCCGTGAATTCGGCTATCACGACTTTAAAATGAGACTCGGGTGAATACCTGCATTACCCGGGCTAAGTGGAAACAATATAGACGAGGGAGAAAAGCGAAACCGCCGGCAGCCTATCCGTGGCTGATGATGCTTTCTGCTGCAGATTACCGGAAAAAGACGGTTAACACGGACATTTTGCAGGAACTGGAGGAATGGGCGATGAATGGGTAGGAAGTGCTTGACGCAATCAAAGAGTGGGAGAATTTGAGTGCCAATCGGGAAAACAAAGTATTGTACGAAGCCCGGCTGAAATTTTACGCGACCAGCTCGCGAATATCCGCGGTGAAAGAGAGGAAGGGCTCAGAGAAGGGATTCAAAAAGGAATTGAAGAAGGGGTACAAATAGCAATCAAAAAATGCTGAGCAAAGGCACCCCACCCGAAACGATCGCAGATATGCTTGATTATCCGCTTGAAGAAATCAAAAAAACCCAGCGGGAATTAGAGCGGGGTAGCTAACTGAATCGCGCACCCGCCGCTTCCAAACGCAAGGGGGCTTTTCCAATGCCGGACTGGCGGCGGAATGGCCCCCTTTGCTATCTTGGTTGCATGCTTCCGGCTTCCCTTTTTTCCACAACATTGTTATAATAATATTTGGAAGCTTCCAATAACCTGGGGTTTCCGGCATGCCCATACGCAAACCCGGACAGCTATCTTCTTTAGTATTTTTACTATTTGAAGCCATTAGGTGTTCTTTTTGTGTTGCCTGAATTTCAATAAATGGAGGGATGGCAATGAAAAAGCGGGCAATTGTGTATTGCGAAAACCAATTTGGCACAACAGATGGCAAAACAGCAAACGGGCTCATCCGTGAACCCGGGAATTACACCATTACTGCCGTCATTGACAGCAGCAAACACGGGCAGGATGCCGGCATGCTCCTCGACAACAAATGGAGCGGCATTCCGGTTTGCAAAGACCTGGAAGACGCGCTCAGCCACTCCGGCCCGAAACCGGATGACTTCATTTTCGGCATCGCGCCGGCGAACGCCTTTTTAAAGCCGGAAGAAAGAAAAGTCATCCTGCAGGCAATGGAAGCCGGATTGAACATCATTAACCCGCTCCAGGAATTCTTAACCGATGATGAAGAAATGGCGGCCCATGCAAAGGCTTGCGGTGTCACGATCCGCGATATCCGTAAACCGCGGCCGAAAAAAGAATGGACTTTGTTTACCGGAGAAATTTTGAAAATGAACACCCCTGTCGTTGCCGTGCTCGGGACAGACGGGGCCTGCGGAAAACGGACAACCGCCAAATGCATTGAAAAGGCATTCATGGAAAAAGGCTACCGCCCGGCATTTATCGCAACCGGGCAGACAGGTTTGATCCAGGGCGCCAAGTACGGGTTTGCGATGGATGCTTTCCCGCTCCAATATTTAATCGGCGAACTGGAACGCGAAATTTTGCGGGCCAATAAACAAGAACACCCGGATATTATCATCGTGGAAGGCCAGGGCGCGCTCAGCCACCCGGCATATGCAAGCTCAACCGGCATTTTAAAAGGAGCAAGGCCGCAAGCAGTCATTTTACAGCACGCCCCGAAACGAAAATATTTATCCGATTTTCCATTTGCCGAAGTGCCGAAAGTGGAAGATGAAATCAGCCTGATTGAACATTTCGGAAAGACAAAAGTCATCGGCATTACGCTCAACCATGATGGAATGGCAGACAGCGAACTGGAAGACACCATCCGCCGCTATGAAGAAACTTACCATCTTCCGGTTACGGATGTTTTAAAAACCGGCACAGACAAAATCATAAACGCCCTGATCGATTTCTTCCCTTCCCTGAAAAAGGCAGTGGTTTCCTGATGGCCGTTCTGCCACGGGTGGAAATCAATCTGGAGAAGATCCGGCATAATGCGAAAACATTAAAACAATTATTCGGGAGGAAAGGAATCAGCATTACAGGCGTTGTGAAAGGTGTCGCAGCCGATTTAAAAATTGCCGGCACCCTGGTGGATGCAGGCATCAAAAGCCTCGCAGACTCGAAAATTGCAAATATCGAAAAAATGAGAAAAGCGGGAATCAAGGCAGATTTGATTTTGCTCCGTGCCCCCGGGATCAGCGAAGCGGAAAAAACGGTCCGGTTTGCGGATATCAGCATGAACACGGAGCTGGATACGATCCGCGCATTATCCGCTGAAGCGGTGCGGCAACAGAAAACCCATAAAATCATCCTGATGGTGGAAATGGGAGATTTGAGGGAAGGCATATTATTAAAAGATGCCCCTGCTGTGATCAGAGAAATATTAACCTGCCCCGGGATTGAACTGGCCGGAATCGGGACAAATTTTGCCTGCTTTGGAGGCGTGCTCCCGACCGAACAGAAGATGCAGGCGTTTTCCCGGTTTGTCCATGCCATGCAGGAGCTGTTTTCCCTCAAACTTCCTTATGTTTCCGGCGGCAACTCCGCCAACTACAACTGGGCCGTAAAAACAAAAGACGCCGGGGCCGTAAACAATGTGCGGCTCGGCGAGTCCATTTTGCTGGGCCGCGAAACATCAGGCGGGCATACCATTCCGTCTTTATATCAGGATGCCTTTTGCTTTGTTGCCGAAGTCATCGAATCAAAAATCAAACCTTCCGTGCCGTATGGGACAATCGGCAAAAATGCATTCGGGGAACAGGTCACCTTTATCGACAGGGGCAACAGAAGGCGGACGATTGTCAGTGCAGGGCGGCATGATGTGCTTGTTTCAGGCCTTACCCCTGTCCGGCCGTTCCATATCATTGGCTCAAGCAGCGACCATATCATTTTGGATACACAAAATGCGGTTCTCGTGCCGGGCGATGAGGTGAGATTTTATATGGACTACGGCGCGATGCTGAGAGCCATGACGTCTCCGTATGTTTATAAAACGTACGTCCATGGTGCGGCCACAACCGAGCCTTACAAACAACAGTTTCTGCTTTCGCGCGGAACAAAGCAAAGCCGGCCCACAGAAACCGAAAAAAGCCCCGCCAATTAAAGAAAAGGCAGGCTACAAAAACGGCAGCCTGCCTTTTTTACTTCGTTATAATGATGTCTTCCGCACGGATATCACTGCCAAAATATGGCGCCAGATTTTTGTTGTAATCACTTTTGAAAAAGCCATTGTTGTTTAACTTCGTAATTTCTTTGTTCATCCAATTGAGGAGCGATTGATTCCCTTTTTTCACAGCAGGGGCAATATATTGGTTCGGCCCGAGCGTTTTAATGCCAACCGTATAATCCGGATGGTTTTTCACCCAGGCATACAGGTAGGAATTGTCGTCCGCCAGTGCAACGGCCCGCCCGTTTTTAAGCGCATTGAACTGTTCTGTTTTGGAATCGTACTTTTGCAATTTCACATCTTTTTGTTTGCTTGTAAAATAGGGCTTGCTGAATAAGCAAAAGTCCTAGACTTGGTAAGGATACTGACAGCTTTGGCCGAACTTTAAATGCAAGGGTTTTATAAAAAATGCAGGAAAAACTTTGCACTCTAAAGCTGATTCAACATACAGAGAGGACAGAATAAAGCATTTTCGCAGATGCATTCTCCTATGATATTGAGGTAGAGCTTGCTGACAAATCAGATACAAGCCATAATCGGATTCGTTCAGCAAGCCCTAAAATAGTTTTCCGCAGTGGTGCCCTTGTTGACGATCAAAGACTTGCCTTTTAATTGGCTGACACTTGTGACCGGCTTTTTCTTCGGTGAAACAACACCGATGGAAACTTTCATGTACGGCTTGGCAAAATCAACAACTTGCTTCCGTTCCGGTGTGACTGTAAAATTCGCCAGAACCAGATCCACTTTATTTGATTTCAATGCATCCACACGGCTGTTGGCATTCACTTGCACGAATTTCACTTTTACGCCAAGATCTTTGGCAACTTGTTTGGCGAGCGCAACATCATATCCCTGGCGTTGCCCGTTTTTATCGACCCATCCGTATGGCGGAAGATCGCCGAATACGGCAATTTTGATCGTGCCGTTTTTCTTAATGGCTGAAACACTGGACGGATTGCTGCTTGAAGAATTGCCGGAACTTTTGCCGCAGCCTGCAAGCGCCAGCGACAAAATTAATAAAAATGCTGAAACCAAACCAAACAAACGATGCTTCTTCATGGTCTAACCCTCCAAAATATTTTTCTTTTAAAAATCCATGCTTTCCAGAAAATTTTTCGCCCGCTCTGTCTGCGGTTTTGTGAAAAATTGGCGCCCGGGGGTTTCTTCGAGAATCTTCCCGTCTTCCAAAAACAAGATTTTATCCCCGATTTGCCGGGCAAAATTCATTTCATGCGTGACGACAATCATCGTCATCTTTTCTCTTGCCAACCGCAGGATGATCTCGAGCACGCCGCGCACCATTTCCGGGTCAAGCGAGGCGGTCACTTCGTCAAACAGCATCAGCTTCGGGTTCAGCTCAAGCGCGCGGACAATCGCCACCCGCTGTTTCTGCCCGCCGGAAAGCTGGCGCGGATAGGCATTGGCATACTGCTCCATGCCGACTTCCTTTAACAGGCCCATTGCCTGGCGCGCCGCTTCGTCTTTTTTCCGTTTCTGGACTTTCACTGCACCGAGCAGGATGTTTTCCAACACCGTCATATTCGGAAACAGATCATAGCTCTGGAAAACCATTCCGATCTGCTGCCTGAGCCTGCGCCAATTTTTCGGCGACGGCCGCACGGTTTCCCCATTAAACAGAATGGTGCCGCCCTGGAAGGCTTCGAGACCGTTTAAGCAGCGGATCAATGTACTTTTTCCCGATCCCGACGGCCCGAGGAGAACAACAACACTGCCTTCCTCCACTTCGAAAGAGATATCCTCCAGCACTTGTTTTTCACCGTACGATTTTTTTAAATGTTCGACTTTCAGTAAAGGTTCAGCCATTAGCCCCTGCTTTGCCCCTCCTTTCTAACCGCCTTGCCAGCCGGGAAAGCGGATAGCATAAAATGAAATACAGGATAAATATAAAACCGTATATCCAAAACGCGCCATCCTGATAGCGGTGGCTATTCGCTTCGATGATTTGCTGGCCGACATTGATGACATCCACTACGCTGATCAATAGCAAAAGGGAAGTCGTCTTAATTATTCTGGTCATCAGGTTAATGGTCGCCGGAATCATTAAGTGGACCGATTGCGGCAGCAGCACGTACCGGTAAAGCTGAACCGTGCTTAAACCGACCGCTTTTCCGGATTCCACCTGATGCCTTGGGACAGAAATCAGCGCACCACGGACAATATCGCTCATTTCGGCAGCCATCCACAGGCTGAAGACAATCGTCCCGACCGTATCCGCCTTATAGTTGATGTTAAAGCTTTGCGGCAGAATATAGTAAAACAAAAATAACAGGACAATCGTCGGCACGATGCGGAAAAACTCCAAATACAGCCTGAGTAAAAGGCGGAGCAACGGATTGTGCAATGTCCTTAAAACCCCCAGCACGATGCCGAGGATACCGCCGAAAACGATGGACAGAAAAGCAATTTTTGCCGATACGTATAATCCACCCAGTAAACGTAAAAAGTTGGCTCCTTCAAAAAAGATATTAATTCCCAAATGTCCCATAACGCACCTTCTTCTCCAGCCATGTCAGCAAGATGGACAATGGAATTAAAATGATGGCATAAGCCACAACGAGCATAAACAGATACTCATTCGTGTTGTAATACATCCCGATCAAGTCAAGTGCCGTGTTGGTCAGTTCCGGAATCGCCAACACGGTAAAGATAGAGGTTTCCTTGATTAAAAAAATGACATTTGCGGCAAATGCCGGGACACTGAGCATCAATCCCTGCGGAAAGATGACGTAGCGTGCCAGCTGGAACCTGCTCAGACCGATCGCAAGCCCGGACTCAATCTGCGTTTTCGAAACGCCTGCAAGCCCTCCGGAAAACCCTTCTGCCATATAACTGCCGCCAAGAAAAATAATCCCGATAATCCCGCAAACCTCGGCAGAAAATTTGATCCCGACTTGCGGAAGCCCGTAAAAAAGGAAAAATAACTGGATCAATAAAGGCGTATTGCGGGACAGTTCCACATAGGCCGATACAAGCTTCCGTAAAACCGGCATCTTAAAATACTGGATAAAACTGCATATCAAGCCAAGAACACCAGCCCCGAGAATGCCGAAAAAGGAAAGCCGCAAAGTGAGCCAGAGTCCTTTTTCAAACATAGGCAAGCTGTTTTGCACAACGGTCCAGTCCATCTCACCCCTCCTCGTATAATACGTTTAAATCCAGGTGGGCTTGCGCCAGCCGCCCGGTATGTATCACGTTGCTGTCCCGAATCAGGTGCCCAGGCCGGACGACAAAAAGCCGTTTCCTAAGAAAACGACTGCCCTTTTTCAGGTATTGCTGCGGTTTTCTTATCTTGATAGACGATCATGAACGATACCTATTATGATGCCGGTTTCCAAGGACAGCCCTTCCGCCGCCCGGGATAAGAAATTTTCAGCATTTTAGCAACATCTTTATTTTACTGAACGCCGGGCCAAAAATTAATATATTCCTATCGACTTGATAGGTTTTCTTTGGATGGCACCCGAAAAAGAAAACAGCGTGCCGAAATTGTTCCTCCGCTTGCACCCGTACTGCTTTCCGGCTGCCTGCAAAATGAATGCCGGTTAAGACGCGTTACAGCCAAAAAAAGGCCTTCAATCCGCTTTAGGATCAAAGGCCCTTCATTTTAGCGCTCCACGCGTTACCGGTAGGCCGGTTCTTTTTCCGTCAGGTCGAGCGTCTCTGCCGTTTCAGCGTGAATTTGATGCAGCAGATCCGGGTTTTCTGCGAGCCGCACGCCATAAGAAGGAATCATTTCTTTTATTTTTGGTGCCCATGCTTTTTTCCGGTCCGGGAAGCATTTTTCAATGACTTCGAGCATAACATGGACAGCAGTAGAAGCACCCGGCGAAGCACCGAGCAATGCCGCGACTGAACCGTCAGCAGCTGTTACCACCTCTGTACCGAACTGGAGCGTGCCTTTTCCGCCTGCTTCCGTATCTTTAATCACCTGGACACGCTGCCCGGCTACGACAACATCCCAGTCTTCCAATCTCGCATCCGGAATGAATTCCTGCAGTGTCTCCAGGCGTTTTTCGTCTGACAATAGAAGCTGCCCGATCAAGTATTTAACAAGCGGCACATTTTTTGCCCCGGACGCAAGCATCGTTACGACATTATTCGGCTTCACAGAACCAATCAGGTCTAAATTTGACCCTGTTTTTAAAAACTTCGGCGAGAAGCCGGCAAACGGGCCGAACAGCAAACACTTTTTATGGTCAATATATCTTGTATCCAAATGCGGCACGGACATCGGCGGCGCGCCGACTTTCGCTTTGCCGTACACTTTTGCATGGTGGCGGCTAATGACTTCAGGATTGTTGCACACCATAAATAACCCGCTTACCGGAAACCCTCCAATATGTTTGGACTCCGGAATGCCGGTTTTTTGGAGCAACGGCAAGCTTCCGCCACCGGCACCGATAAAAATAAATTTCGCCGTATGGTATTCGATTCTGTTGTGCTCAATATCATGCACTTTCACTTCCCAGTTTCCTTCTGGGGTGCGTTTAATATCCTCAACGGCATGCTTGTAGTTGATTTCGACATTTTGGCGTTGCAAATGATCAAACAGCATGCGGGTCAAGGCGCCGAAGTTGACGTCCGTCCCTGCATCGCTTTTTGTCGCCGCTACCGGTTCATTGGACTTCCTGCCTTCCATCACAAGCGGAATCCATTCCTTTAATTGCCCGGGGTCGTCGGAAAACGCCATTCCTTCAAAAAGCGGATGGGCTGACAGCGCTTTAAATCGCTTTTTTAGAAAAGCAACGTTCTCCTCCCCTTCTACGAGGCTCATATGCGGGATCGGCCGGATAAAGTCCTGCGGATTGCGGATCAGCCCCTTGCTGACTAGGTAGGACCAGAACTGCCTTGAAAGCTGGAACTGTTCATTTACATTTACAGCTTTTGTAATATCTATTGAGCCGTCCGGTTTTTCAGGCGTATAATTCAGCTCACATAATGCCGAGTGCCCGGTCCCCGCATTGTTCCATTCATTCGAACTTTCTTCCCCCGGTTTTGCCAGCTTCTCATATACGGTGATTTCCCAATCCGGGGTCAGTTCTTTCAGCAAGGTGCCCAGCGTTGCGCTCATAATGCCGGCACCAATTAAGATGACGTCTGTCTTTCCCTGTCTGATGCTCATGATTACCTTCTCCTTATCCCTATATTTGCTAATATTATTCCGGACACACTGCCTCTTTTTCAGAACAAGGCAGTCCCCGGGAAAACGTTTTACAAGTCTTAATATCATAATATCATATTTTATGATAATTCTTTAGAATAATGATACACAATTTGACAATGGAAATATCAGGAAACCTTTTTATTTGCTGAATGATTCATTCTTCATTTTGCTTAAAAATATAATATAATGAATCTTGTAAATAGAAATTTTACTGGTATATTTCTTGCATTTGCCAAAGGGGGATGCCAGGAGATATTTTTCACGGATTGAAGACGGAATTTTCATTTTACAAAGGGGGAAGACAAATTGGCACAAACAACCGGACGCACATCCAGACATGTGACTGCTAACATCTTTAAAGGATCACTTGGCAATCTGATCGAATGGTATGATTGGTATGTTTATTCTGCGTTTGCGGTTTATTTTTCATCAGAGTTTTTTCCGGAGGGGAACCAAACTGTCCAGTTATTAAATACAGCCGGGATTTTTGCCATTGGTTTTCTGATGCGGCCGCTCGGGAGCCTGATCATGGGCCGGTATGCAGACCGATACGGCCGCAGGGCTGCACTGACCCTTTCCGTTGCCATTATGGCGCTCGGTTCACTTATCATTGCCTGTACACCGGGATACAGCAGGATTGGTGTGCTGTCACCGGTTATTTTGGTCCTGGCCCGCCTTGTTCAGGGGATCTCGCTGGGCGGGGAATACGGCACTTCTGCTACTTATTTGTCCGAAATGGCAAGCAGCGGCCGCCGCGGCTTCTATTCCAGTTTCCCATACGTCACGCTTGTATCGGGGCAGTTGATCGCACTTGGTGTCCAAATTGTGCTCCAACTCGCATTAAATGAAAGCGAAATGACCTCGTGGGGATGGCGGATCCCGTTTGTGATCGGCGCGATTGGCGCATTGGTGGTCTTGTGGCTGCGCCGTACGATGGACGAGTCCGAACAATTCGAGGAGATGGGATCGGAAACGCGTAAAAATGCCGGAACGCTGAAGGTTCTGATGAATTATCCGAAAGCGGTGCTGACCGTTGTCGGCCTTACACTTGGCGGCACTGTCGCATTCTACACATTCACCACCTATCTGCAAAAATTTATGGTGAACACGTCCGGAATTGATAAAGAAACCGTCAGCTGGATCAACTTTATTGCCCTTTTCATCTTTGTTGTTTTCCAGCCGCTTGCCGGAAAGCTGTCCGACCGGATCGGGCGCAGGCCGCTGTTAATCGGCTTCGGCATTCTCGGGACCCTTTTGACCGTACCGATATTTTTATGGTTGAGAGAAACGCAGAACCCGGTTTTTGCTTTTCTTCTCATGATGGCAGGGCTGACCATTGTAACCGGCTATACTTCCATTAATGCCATTGTAAAAGCTGAGCTGTTCCCGACTGAAATCCGCGCGCTTGGTGTCGGGTTTCCCTATTCATTAACTGTCGCGGTCTTTGGCGGAACAGCCGAATTTATCGCGCTTTGGCTGAAAAATGCCGGCGTGGAATCCGCCTTTTTCTACTACGTCGCCGGCTGTATTGCCATCAGCCTGCTCACCTACTTATTCATGGCCGAATCCTCGAAGCATTCCCGGATCGAAGCAGAACTTCAATCCCGCCCGGATTCGAAAAACAAAATTATCACCTGAAAATGCCAAACAGCTGCAGCGTGGCAGGCTGCAGCTGTTTTATTTTTCCTTGCAAGATGAAAGACCGGGAATACCCAAAAACCAGCCCGTAAATTCAATCGTGAATACGATTCGGGCCCTCCTGAATGAAGGATGATATTTGGACCGCGCTTGCCTGGTGCACCGGCATTATGGCCATCGCTTACTTCTTCGCTAATAAAGCATTTAAACGCCAGTTACGGTAGGCCTATCATGAGGAAGGTCAGTCATACGCTGTGATCAATGCATTGGCTTCCATTCCGGGAAGATTTTAAAGCATCGCCTCCAAACAGGGGGGCATCTCGATCATTTTCCAGGCTGGGGTTTTCCACACATAAATCAAAAGGAGCAGATGCTTTTCTTCCAAAGGTAAGATGAACAAAGCCAAAAAGGTGCAAGTTCCTATTTGATATTTGCACCTTTTTGGCTTTTTCTTTTCCGGAGAAAACCTCATCTACTTATGATACGGTTCACCGCGGTAATTTAAGAGGCAAAAAATTAGCACTGGGAATCAAATTTCTCAGTGCTTTTTAGCAAATCCATACATAAAAGTCTAAAAAGTCTAACTCCGTTTCGCTATCCTTCCACATTTTTATTCCCTCCTTTATTTCCATTAAAGCTTACTATTCTACTTCACTGTCCAACATCCAAACTCTTTTAATAGGAATCTCTTTTTTGATTTCATCGCTCAGTTTTTCATAGTTCTCAAAGATTTGTTGAATAATAGTTTTAGAATCCCAAAGACGAACTTTGAAAAATTGCTTAGGAATTTCCTTAGTGACAGAAGATTTAAAGCCACTCCACGATACTAATAAGCCAAAATCTGCACTATAATTGCTCATTGTACCTATCAACTGATCTAATGTCGGTCTATCAAGAGGAGTATCAGATGTCTTGACTTGGACACAAATTTTTGGATTTCCAAAACCTAACGTATCTGAAGCTGCTAATATATCCACACCGTGATCTGCACCTTCTGGACTTCTGTAAGTAGTAAAGCCTTTTGCTTTCAAAATTTCTTCAATTAAAATTTCCATCTTATGTCCTTTAAAACGCTGTATAATTCTTTCAGAAATTTGATCGTATATATATTCTTCTAAATCTATTGAAATTGTTTCTTCATTTTCCTCTACTAGTTCCTTTACATTTTTATTTTCTGGTACATGCCAATTATTTTTACGCATTTCTCTAATACGCTCTTCAGCATTATTTCTGTGTATTTTACAGACCGTCATAAAGGCTCCTAATGAATACAATATATCCTGATCAAATCGATCCCTTGGTATATCTTTAGCAATCCAATTTACATTCCGGTAATGATAATACGGACTGCCAAGTGACTCATCATATACATAGTCACCGATAACTTCCCCTATATGTATGGTGCGATTAAATTTTGAAGGCAAGGCTACTAAATCTCCTTGCTCCATTGCATGTGCAATTGGCCAAATTTGAGAAGCCCAGTTGATCGCTGTTTTTTCTTTATCTAAATCATAGTGTTCGATTAGTCGTTTATATAAATCCTCTTTGGAAATAATCTCTTTTAGATTAATATTTAAATCATCCCAAGTAAGATATACCCTTCCATCTTCTAAAAATTTGTTTTCGAACTCCCCTTGTTTTCCTGCACGAAATAACCAAACAGTCATTATGTAACTCCTTTCTTTGACGTAGCATAATAATTTTCTTGATAATAAAAGAAAACGTCAGTCACCTCTAAAAAATTTCTAGAAATGACTGACACTGATGCACTTAAACCTCATATTCACCTCTAGACTCCGCAGCCTGCAGCGTATTCCAATCTCTTACTTCAGTATGCTCCGCCATTAACTCTGCTTGTCGCATAACTGTGTCTAAAGCTTTTTTCGCTTGTTCTGGTGGATAATCATACTTCTTCAATAGTCGCTTAATAATTCTCCTCATTCCTGCACGGGCGCTTTTTCGGACATGCCAGTCAATGGTCATGTTCCGTCTAATTGCTTGAGTCAGTTCATTGGCGATTTTACGTAAGACTTCATCTTCCATTAACTCTTTAACTATAGACTCAGATGTTAAAGCATCGTAAAAGGCAATTTCATCTTCATTTAATCCTAGATCTTTTTCTTCTTCTCGTTCTTTTTTCATGTCCTTTGCCATTTGAATTAGTTCTTCGATTACTTCGGCGTTTGTAATGGCTTGGTTTTTATATTTGTTCAGCGACTGTTTCAGTTTTTCCGAGTATTTTTGGGATTTGACAAGGTTGCGTCTTTCCATTGTTTTGATGTTGCCTTCAAGTAATTTTTTTAGCATTTCAACCGCCAAATTTTTATACTCATATGAACGCACTTCTTCTAGAAATTCCTCGGACAATATGGAAACATCTGGATGTTTTAATCCCATCACTTCAAAGACATCCACTACTTCTTCTGAAATAATGGACCGTTCGAGTAATTGATTCACGCGTGCCTCGATTTCTTTTTTCGTCTTTCGCTTCGGCTGTTTTTCTTGAAGTTTATTTAGGCTTGCCTTAACCGCTTTAAAATAACTGACTTCAAGGGCTGCTGCTTTTCCTTCATCTGTCGCTGCACAAAGTGAATGCGCCTTCGCTAGCTCGGTTGCCGTCTTTTTGAATTCTTTTTGTTCTTTTTCACTCTTACCAAAAATGACATTCATTCCGCCCGTGATGGCTCGAATACGGCCTGCTTGAGATGAACCCATATAAGCAGAGTAATCAAACCCATGCATCATATCTTGCAAAATTTCAAGTTTCTCTTTCATTACAGCAATTGCAGCCGATGTATCGATACCCGTTGTTTTCTTATCACTTTCGGTATATTGATTTAAAGCTTTCTTTAAGCTTTCTAAAATCCCAATATAATCGACAACTACTCCACCTGATTTATCTTTAAATACACGGTTCACCCGTGCGATTGCCTGCATGAGGTTATGACCCTTCATCGGTTTATCGATGTACATCGTATGCATCGAAGGTACGTCAAATCCGGTCAGCCACATATCACGTACAATGACGATTTTTAGTTCATCACTATTGTCTTTCATTCTTTTTGCCAATAAATCCCGCCGTTTTTTTCCACCAATATGCGGCTGTAAGAAATCATCATCCCCAGCACTCCCTGTCATGACGACTTTAATTTTACCTTTATCGTCATCATCGGAATGCCAGTCTGGACGTAATTTGACAATTTCGTTATAAAGTGCGACACAAATACGGCGACTCATACAAACAATCATTGCTTTTCCGTCAATTGCTTTTGCCTTTTCTTCGTAATGATGAACAATATCTTTGGCTAATTGTTTGATCCGGTTAGGTGAACCAACGATCGCTTCGAGCCTTGACCATTTTGACTTGTATTTTTCACGTGCCGATTCTTCCTGATCTTCGGTAATCTCTTCAAATTCCTCATCGATCTTCGCTAATTCTTCTTCATTAGCTTCCAAGCGGATAATACGGTTTTCATAATAAATTTTAACCGTTGCTTTGTCTTCAACTGCTCGCGTCATATCATAAATGTCAATATAATTACCGAAAACTGCGGGCGTTGACTTATCTTCCAGCTCAATCGGTGTTCCTGTAAAACCGATAAAGGAAGCATTCGGAAGTGCATCACGAAGATATTTTGCATATCCATATTTCACTTCGCCTGTTTTCGTATCTGTCTTTGCAGAAAAACCATATTGACTGCGATGAGCTTCATCCGCAATAACAATCACATTTTTACGATCGGTTAAAACCGGCATTTCGCCTTCTTCTGGTTTGAACTTTTGAATCGTTGTAAAAATAATACCGCCTGATTCTCGATCATTGAGAAGATCATATAATCCGTTTATCTCTTTGGATTTTTCGTTGGCTTGTTGTTTTTTCTGTTCCTCACTCAATTTGCGGACATCTGCTTGTTTCGGTGTTTGTCTTAAGATATCCTTTGATTTTGAAAACGTCGAAAATAACTGGTCATCTAAATCGTTGCGGTCGGTGATCACCACAATGGTTGGATTATTTAGCTGCTTGACAAGCTGTGCTGTATAAAAAACCATCGAAAAACTTTTACCCGAACCTTGTGTATGCCATATAACACCGATTTTACGGTCTCCATTCTCACTGGTCGCTATTTTTGTCTTTTCCACCGCTTTTTTTACCGCAAAATATTGGTGATAGGCAGCGAGAATTTTGGCAATCGTTTTTCTTTCGCCGATTTTCTTCCCATTTTCATCCCGTTCTTCTTCTTTTGATTCCTGAAAGAGAATAAAGTTTTCAATAATATCAATAAGCCGGTCTTTTGCCAGCATCCCTCTTAACAACACTTCATATTGCGGCACTTCAAGTGGTTCAATGTTTTCCCCATCCACCGTCCGCCAATTCATAAAACGTTCTTGACTTGCGGTAATCGTTCCCGCTTTCGCATTAATTCCATCAGATAAAATACAAAACGCATTGTAGTAAAATAAAGATGGAATATCTCGTTTATAGGTTTGAATCTGTGCATAGGCATTATCGATACTCACATTTTCATCAGATGCTGATTTTAATTCGATAACGACGAATGGGATGCCATTTATAAAAATAACTAAATCCGGGCGGCGTTCTTCTTTTTCAACGACCGTAAACTGATTCACTACCAAAAAATCATTATTAGCCGGTTCTTCAAAATCAATCAAGAATGCCTTCATGGAACGGCTAAGACCATCTTGATGAAACGACACATCAATGCCTTCCGTGATTAATTTGTGAAAATGACGGTTGTTTTCTTCTAAGCTTGGACTATTAAAAGCTATAATTTGCCGAAATGCTTCTTCTATTGCTTCCTGTGGCAAATGGCGATTATGTTTAAACAAAGCATCTTTTACACGGTCTTCTAAAATTACGGTACGATAATCTTTGCGTTCCGGTCTTTCCCCATCACAACTAATGTCCGGACCAAAGACATAGTCATAGCCAAGTTCCTGAAGTATTTCAATTGCCGCTTCTTCCAGCTTATCTTCCGTAAAATTTTCAAAAAAACTCATTCTCCTCTCCCCTTTCGCAATCGGAACCTGCCATATTCCATTAACTCTGTTCTATTAAAGTTTCATTATCCAGCGGGACACGAATTTCTCCAGACATTAATTTTGGGCATAGGAGTTCTCTAATTTCATATAATTTTTCATTCTCTAAGACGTTTGATCTAATTTCCTTAAATAATGGGGCTATAAAATTTCGGAATTTTTCCATCTGTTTTCTATCTGGTATTAAAACAGGAATAGTTCTTACTAATTTTGAATTTATTGCTGTAGCAATAGAGGATGTACTACCTAAACTTTGGAAATTAAAATCTTTTAAATAAAGATATAAGTAATAAGGATTAATTACATCTTTATCTACTATATTGAAATGTGCGATTGCTTCATTAGTAGCCATTTCCCCAATTGTTATTGCGATACGTCCTACAGTTAACTTAAAACTCAAAACGACAGTGTTGTCCGGTACTTTTTTTATATTAAATTTTTCAACCGCTTCAGTTGTTAAGTATTCTGTTGAATGATTAATAAATACATTAGAATTACCCAAGTCCTTTATAGAAATCCATCTGATGTCTCTCATATCTTGAGAAAACCACTGTTTTTCTTTTCTTGGAGGAGTTTTACCAATATTCACACTTGTAATGTCGCCTACACTTTCAATTTTCCAACCTATAGGTATCATCCCCAACTCACTCTCAACCATTTCGCCGCCACTTGATTTGTAAGGCTTGCCATTTTCATTTGGAAATTCAAAATCTACAAACCAATGTTTAAACAATGCTTGAGCCATTTCTTCAAGCTTTTCATTGATTTGATTGTTCGTTTCAATTTTTTCGTCTAAGGTTGAAAGAATGTTTGCTATGGCTTTTTGTTCATTTAGAGGAGGAAGCATTATGCCATAATTCATAATTGCTGATTTATCTCCTCTTGGCATTTTTGTACCTTTAGAAGTGGCTGTAACATAATCAAAAAAATTATCTTGCAAAAGCGTGTAATATAAATATTTTTTGTCAAGTTCCTTCTCGTCCTTATTTTTAATAACTAATACATCATTAGAACAACCTCCATTTTTAGTGGCAAACCATATTTTTTTAAAGTACGGGCGAATATTTGATAATAATATATCTCCTTTTTTATATCTTCTTACACTCTTAGTTGTTGGCAACCCAGAAGCCATTCCTACACCACTTTTATTGGGTAACATATTTTCAGTTGAAATATAATTGTCAAGAGTAACTTCAGCCGAAGGAATTTTCTCATCTCCATAATAGCTAACTTCTTCAAGGACAACTTCTTTCCATCCATTAAATGTCATACCCAATCCCCCCTAGATTTTTTCTAATCTCTTCTTCCAATCGGTGGGATTTTTCAAATAGTTCTCTTAATTCACTGGTGAGGGTTTCCATTTTTTCTTCAAATGGTATACCATCATCCTCTACATCATTTATTCCAACATAGCGTCCGGGCGTTAAGACATAGTCATTTTGACGGACATCTTCTAACGTCGCTGATTTACAGAATCCCTTGATGTCTTCATATTTCCCATCTGGTTTACGCCAGTTTCGGTATGTTCCAGCAATTTTTTGAATATCTTCTTCCGTTAATTCACGCAGGCGACGGTCAACCATTTTTCCTAAGTTTCTGGCATCGATAAATAGAATTTCATGTTCACGGCTTCGGTATTTTGGATGATTTTTCTTATTACGGTTTAAAATCCATAAGCTCACTGGTATTCCTGTTGAATAGAATAATTTGTCAGGCAAAGCAACAATGGCATCGACTAAATCCGCTTCAAGTATGTTTTTACGGATTTCCCCTTCATTCGATGTATTGGAACTTAACGAACCATTTGCTAATACAATACCAGCTGCGCCATTTGGTGAAAGGTGATAAATCATATGCTGTAACCATGCATAATTGGCATTGCTCGCTGGTGGTGTGCCGAATTTCCAACGAACATCATCCACTAATTCATTTCCGCCCCAGTCACTCACGTTAAATGGAGGATTGGCAAGGATGAAATCTGCTTTCAGCGTTTTATGTAAATCATTATGGAACGTATCCGCATGATGTTCGCCGATATTCCCCTCAATTCCACGGATAGCAAGATTCATTTTACAAAGCTTCCAAGTCGTGGAATTCAATTCTTGACCGTAAATCGAGAGGTTATCGATTTTTCCTTGATGGCGTTCAACAAACTTTTCACTTTGAACAAACATGCCGCCGCTGCCACAACAAGGGTCATAAATTCGCCCTTCGTACGGTTCAATCATTTCAACCAATGTTTTAACAACGCTTTGTGGTGTATAGAACTCGCCACCGCCTTTTCCTTCTGCACTGGCAAACTTACCTAAAAAATATTCATAAACACGACCAAGTAAGTCTTTTTCTTGTTTGCTGTGCAATTTAATCGTTGAAATGAGGTCTATCAGTTCTCCTAATCGGCGTTTATCAATTTCAGGACGGGCATAACGTTTATCTAACACCCCTCGCAGTGTCGGGTTTTCTTTTTCAATTTCGATCATCGCTTCGTCAATGTATTGACCGATTTTCGGATCTTTGGCATGGTCTTTAATAAAATCCCATCGTGACTTCTTCGGAACCCAGAAAATATTTTCTGCAATATATTCATCGCGGTCTTCTTCAAAACCTTCTCCCTCTTCAACTAACTCGTTATACTTCATTTCAAACTTATCAGAAATGTATTTTAAGAAAATCAGTCCTAAGACTACGTGTTTATATTCGGATGCATCCATGCTTCCACGTAATTTGTCAGCAGATTTCCAAAGTGTTTCTTCGAATCCAATCTTTGCTGTTTCCATCATGAAGTCTCCTTTAATTCTAGTAATTAAAATCATCTAATACTTCGAATAATTCGCTTTCAAATTCATCTTGTTCTGGGCCTGTTGACACCCAATCTGGTAACACTTCTAAATAATGCGCTAAAGCTTCTATTGTTTTATGGAAAACCGGTTCATGCTGTGCTTTATCTAAAAGTTCAAGAACCAATTTAAATGTGTCTAAATAAGGTTGATGTTCAGCACGATTAAGCATGTTCCGAAATTTTTCAATTAGTTTGGCTTTTTCAATAGCATGTTCAATTTGATTCAATTCCTCTTTGTCATAAACCGGCACTTCAACAAGATCATTTTCTTCCCCAATGAGGAACTGTTCTTCATGTTTCGTGATAATAGGCTGTAAATCCCGTTTTAATTTTTCTTTTTGAATCTCCAGTTTATCCAAATCAGTTAATTCTTTCGAAAAGTATTTAGCGTCTATGCCAAAAATTTGTTCCAACGTAGGTAAATGTTTTTTGGAGATCTTTTGTTTTTTTTTTATCCAAAGATTAATATTTTGCTTTTTAATTCCAAGCTTTTCGGCCAGTTCAATTTGCTGCATACCATAAAGTTCAAGGATGTATTCTAAACCTATCAATTGATCACCTGCCAAAATATTGTCTGGGTCAATATAGTTATATTGTAATAGGTAAATAGTTTCCAGTCAATCAAACATTTACTATTATTGTGTTTTATGGGGCAAAACTGAGATGACAATACGATTTGTTAAAAACGGCCGCATAAATAGATGTGTTATAAGAAAAAATAAATTAGAAACATAAAAGGAACGCATAAAAAATAAACATATACTTCCAATTAGGATATAATATAATTACTTTATTTATAATAATTAAGCGATTAATCTGAGCATTATATTCCACACTGGGGCATTACGACAGAGCTCAATCTGCAGAATATATTGCCATGCATTTACAATATTCAGGAGTAACTGAGCAAATTTTCACAGATGTAGCTTTAGATGAAATCCATCGTTTTTCCGGGGGAGCCGCAAGGATCATCAACAAGATTTGTACCCACTGTCTACTTTACGGAGCACAAAACAGGCATCGAATCATTGACGATCATATGGTAAAACGTGTGATTGAAGGGGAACTTTCGTAAAATGACAATGATTTAAATTTAAGTATTAAACTCATAGGGGAAGCCACAATAAAGCGCAAACTGGCTTCCCCCTTAATTGACAACAATTCCGTCAATTTCTGGACAAATAACACCGTCAATTTCCTGCCATTTTGGGGCGCCAGTAACAACAGTCATCAAGAGAAAATCAAAAACAGCTACTTCAGTTATTGATCGATAAAATTTCAATTAAACAAACAGGAAAATCAAGAACCATTAAAAACATTGAACTTGAATTCGATTTTACAGAAGTCAACATATCTAAAACCTTTATACTTATCCACATGTTGTATCGTGAAGCGGATAATGAAACTGATTATCCACAGCCAATACCCGCTTCCGACAATAAAATTCCACCTTATCTTCAACAATTTTTGCCTCTATTTATGATACGGTTCCCCCCGGATAATCCGGAAGGCGCGGTAAATTTGTTCGACTAAAATGAGCCGCATGAGCTGGTGGGGGAAGGTCATTTTCGAAAAAGAGAGGCTTTCATTGCCGCGCTTGAGAACGGCTTGGCTTAAGCCGAGGCTGCCGCCGATTACAAAGGCAACTTTGCTTTTGCCGTATGTCGCCAGACGGTCGAGGGAACCGGCCAGTTCTTCTGACGATTTCATTTTCCCGTCTATCGCCAGGTTGATCACATAGGTGTCCGGGCTGATTTTTGCAAGGATCCGCTCGCCTTCCTTCTGCTTTACCAACTCCATTTCCGCTGGACTCAGCATTTCGGGCGCTTTTTCATCCGCTACTTCGATGATTTCAACTTTTGCGTAAGCGGAAAGCCGTTTTAAATATTCCTGAATGCCCTGCTTCAAATACTTTTCTTTCAATTTTCCCACTGTAACGATAGAGATATTCACAACTTACACCCACCTTACCCACAAGCTATTGACAAGAGTTATCCACATATCCACAGAAACTATCCACATTTTGTATGGGAATAACCGTTCCATACAAGATATATTTCACCATTTTTCGCTATTCACAGCCTGTTTATAACCTTCTTCTCGAGCAATTTCCACAAATATCCACCCGTATAAAAATTTTTTTCAACAAAATGTTCATTTCCGCTGCGGTCCGCAGCACGCTTTGCCCTGTTGATAACTGAATGCCGCAAAAAAAGGAAGGAAAAGCTTTCCGCCTTTCCTCCGCAGTTTGTTAATTTCTTCCCGAAGCGGTCCCGAGCGTTAATGTGAATGTTTTCGGCTGGCCGTTCCGGTATACCGACACTTTCACCTTATCACCGGGCTGTTTATGCTCATACAGGAATTTCCTTAATTCCACGATGTTGTCTATCTTTTGATCGTCCAGTTTGTAAATGACGTCAAATTCTTTCAAACCGGCTTTACTTGCAGGGGACCCGTTTTCAACAGAGCCGATCACAACGCCGGTCGTCACATTGGCGGGCAATTTTAACGTTTCCTTCTGTTGGTAAGCCGGGATATCCGAGACGTTTACAATCCCGACACCCAATGCCGGCCGGGTAATTTTCCCTTTTGTCTCCAACTGATGGATGACCGGTTTTGCAGAATTAATTGGAATCGAAAATCCAATGCCTTCAACCGACTCATTTGAAATCTTCATGGAGTTAATCCCGACAACCTGGCCGGCAATATTGACTAAAGCACCACCGCTGTTGCCGGGGTTGATCGCAGCATCGGTTTGAATGACTTCTGCCTGCCAGTCTTCCGTTCCATCTTCATCGATATCCACCGGAACAGTCCGGTTCAACCCGGAAACAATCCCTTCTGTGACAGATCCGGCAAATTCTTCACCAAGCGGGTTGCCAATCGCAATGACAGTTTCTCCAAGTTTTAATGCATCCGAATCACCGAATTGGGCAACGGTTGTCACATTGCTGCCGTCTATTTGAAGAACGGCCAGATCCGTATATTTATCGCTGCCGACAAGTTTGGCAGAAAGCTTTTTCCCGTTCGATAAGGTCACTTCCAGCGCATTTGCCCCTTCAATCACATGGTAATTGGTGACGACATAAGCTTTATCGCCAACCTTTTTGTAAATAATCCCGGAACCGGATCCGGCTTCCTGGGAAGAAGAAGATTTTGAGTCCTGTCCAAACATATCATCAGACCAAATACTTTGCTTTTGAATGTTTGAGACCCCGACAACCGCTTTCTCCGTCTTTTCCACTGCTTTTGTAATATCGGTTGTCACTTTTAACGAGACGGTTTTCGTTGTTTTCGGCGTTGATGGGTTTGTATTTGCCACAGAATTCGAATCTACCGCAGCGGAATCCGGGTTCGTTTTTCCAAAAATACTTGGAAAAAGAAGGGCTACCACAAGCGCCCCCACAATTACGCCAATCAGCCCGGAAAGAAAATAGCCGAACCTTCCGCCGCCCCGCCTGTTTTCTTTTCCACGCCGTTGGCCATCCTGATCATCATAATATCCCATTGCGCATCACCCTTTCTGTACTGATGAGGAAAATTGAAGTTTGGTGAAGGAGCCCTTTTTTGCCCATTCTGATTTCATTATAATGGCTGAAATTAAAAATTACTAAAAATCAAGCGCCAAAATAAAAAGAAATCTATCCCGCCTGCCGGTAAAACAGCTGCCCCGGCGGTTGGGGGGAGTCCGCAGCGACAGATTCTGCCGCCGGATCGCCGCGGTTAAACAGCCGTTAAGGCCGTTGGAATTTTCGGGTCCGTATCATATAATGAAAAAGTTTCACCGACAGCCAGGCCCTGTTCCTGGAGCGTTTGGGAAACCGCCAGCCGTGCGAGGTCTTTCATATTGTTATCTTTGCTTAAATGGGCAAGGTATATTCGTTTTGTCCGGTCCCCGATCACTTCGCCCATCGCAAGTGCAGCATCTTCATTCGACACATGCCCGACATCGCTCAAAATGCGCTGTTTGACACTCCATGGATACCTTCCCATCCGAAGCATTTCCACATCGTGGTTGCTTTCAAAAACAAAAATATCCGCGTTGGAAATCGTTCCTTTCATCCGGTCGCTGACATAACCCGTATCCGTAATGATGACCAATTTTTTGCCGCCTTCATGAAAAATATAAAACATCGGCTGGGCGGCATCGTGGGAAACGCCGAACGACTCAATCTCAAGGCTTCCGAACGATTGGACAGATTCCATCCCGAATGAAAACTTCAAATCTGTTGGAATCTCTCCAATCATGCCTTCCATCGCCGACCATGTTTTGTCATTTGCATAAACCGGGAGCTGGTATTTCCGCGCCAGCACTCCGATTCCTTTAATATGGTCACTGTGTTCATGCGTAACAAGGATTCCGCTTAAATCGGCAATATTGCGGCCGATCTGCCCAAAAAGTTGTTCCATTTGCCTGCCGCTTAAACCTGCATCCACTAAAAAAGCATGCTGCTCCGTCTCCACATAGATCGCATTTCCCGTGCTTCCGCTCGCAAGTACACTAAATTGCATCCCCATCGTATCCTCTCCAAAATTATTGTGCATTTTCCATTTCGTTGACCTGGCCTTCAAATGCATTGATAAATAATTGCTCTGTTTCATTCCCGTGTTTTACCGTAAAATGCCATGTCGGCACAAGCACCTGGAGTTCGGGCACCCTCGTATAGTAACCGAGTTCCGCCTTCGTCACTTTGCTGTTCGGTTTCAGCGTTCCTTTCTTATATAAGGCCTCCACCGCCTTTACCGCCGACAGCGTCTCTTCTTCCCGGTAGATTTTAATATTGGTCAAATACGTCTGGTCATAGGAAATGATTTCATTCCGGTCATTTAAATACACGGTCAGTTTCGCGTTCTTATTATTAAAAATCATTTTTCCGTTATATGTCTCATAAAAGACGGCCCGATTCAAATCTTTATCATAGTTCCACAGTTTATAGTGGCTGCCGTAGAGCATATTTTCCTGGATAACCGCCTCCAGCTGGTCCGTTTTGATTTTTGTGCCCAGTTTCACCGGCTTATCAAAAACGGAACTGAGTTTCTGCCCGTTCACGATTTCCGCCTGCTGGTTTTTCAATTTTTTCAAGTCTTTTGCGGTAAATACTTTTTCTTCCGCGCTGATATACGGCCGTTTTGCCTTTCCTTTCGGCAGATCGACGAATGTAATATTTGCAGCCTTTAGGCTTTGTTCAGCTGTCGGGCTGCCAATGACTTCATACTGATTTTTGACATGTTTGAAATACAACTGGCAGGAAAGGTAAATATCAAGTACCAGAAAAACAAGAATAAAGATTGTTTTTGTTTTACTCCAGTCCATCTTCATCCCCCCCTGCCATTTTCCATATTCCGTCGTAGCAATAATACCAGGCCGGCTGCAGCGAAAGGATATCATCACTGTCTTTTTGCAAACGGTACCCGACTGCAATATCTCTCACCTTGTTCATTTGAACGGAAGGGTTTTCCTGCAAGCCGGCGATTACATCTTGAGCCGGCGGGAGTTTAACAACAGCCGGTTTTAACGGCAGGTTGAGCGACAGGTTGAAATACGGGCGGACATATTTGTAAATTTCCGTTCGGCCCAAGTATTCCCGGATCTCCGCCATGCCGTCATCGTTAAAAACAGGATAGCCGTCTTTAAAAAGCCGGAACGTGACTTCATTTTCCCGCTCATTGATTTCGAAATACTGGTACTGGTCCGTCCAGCCGCTGTGCTGGTTAATAAAATCAATGGCCCGCGTCAACAGATGGTTCGGATCGGAGCTGTACCCGATGTCTTCGCCGGGATTGACGAAGGTTAAGACTTTATTGGATTCGTCTGTCCGCAACAGGCTGATACCGTTTGTATATTCCCCCGCCACTTTCTTTACAAAGTTTGGATCAGCAAACAGCGCTTTTTTAAATTTATCAATTTCAATATCGGTTGTCGCATATTTGTACTGGTTCACCACCGGATTTCCGGCAGGCAGGTAGATTCTTCTCGGGCCGGAAAGGGCAAAGGCAGTATACGGCTTGTACAAAGATTTGTTGTCGTTCAGTTTTGAAATGAACACCTGAATGGATTTTTGATCTGTGCTTGCCTCATATACTTTATTGGACGCCGTTGAAATAAAATAAACATGGTTTAAGTTTTTGGTTCCTTTGTTTAATTCGATAACAATATGGTCAAAATCGGCATCCGGCACTTTTTTATTGGCAAAGTTCAGGACCGATTGATAGACACTGAACGGGACAGGGGCCGGAAAGTCCAATTCAATCCTGTTTTTTCCGTACATTAAATTATACAGGTCTTTTTTTTGCAACAGGCGAGAGCTGCTCATATCAAATGTCCATGTTCGAAGCAGATTCATCACCCGTGAAATTTCCCCGTCATGAACCGTGCCGGTTGTCCCGTCATTCTCATGGTAAAGTACTTTGTCGGGGAGGATGATGCCGGGCACCTTTTTTTCCTTCGCAATCGCGATATTGTCCAAATCTTTTAAGTTGAGTAAGTCATAATTCGGCTGGTTATTCCAGATCAGCCACGTTAACAACAAGCTCAGAAGCACGAGCAACGTCAATATGATGGTTTTTACTTTTTCAAGACTCATAGCCACTCATCCTCTTGTGCCGGTTCGTAGGGAAGAGTAAAGTAAATGGTCGTTCCTTTTCCTTCTTTACTGCTTGCCCAAATGCTTCCGCCGTGCATTTCCACTATTTCTTTTGCAATTGCAAGGCCGAGCCCTGTTCCGCCGAGTTTGCGGCTGCGTGCTTTATCAACGCGGTAAAAGCGCTCAAAAATTTTCTTTACGCTTTCTTTCGGGATGCCTACGCCCTGGTCGGAAATGCTGACTTCAATTTTTTCGTTCAGTTCCCTCAGCTTAAACGTAATCTGGCCGCCTTCAGGGGAGTATTTCAATGCATTGGATATAATATTGTACAACACCTGGGTCATTTTATCTTCATCGATTTCCACAAAAATTTCCGTATTCGGCAGTTTGCGTTTGAACGTGACATTTTGCTGCTTTGCCATTTCAAACCGGTCAATGACATAGTGGAAAAATTCCACAAAATTGACCCACTCTTTATTTAAATGTTCGTCTTTGCTGTCCATTTTTGATAGCTTCAGCAAATCATTTACCAGCCGGATCATTCGTTCCGTTTCATTTTGCGTGACGCCTAAAAACTGCGGCGCAATTTTCTCATCTTTCCATGCCCCGTCTGTCAAAGCTTCCAAATAGCTTCTCATCGTGGTCAGCGGCGTTCTCAATTCATGGGATACATTGGCCACAAATTCGCGGCGTTCCATATCTATTTTCTCCTGCTCGGTGACATCGTGCAAAACCGTAATCAGGCCGCTAACAAAGCCGGCTTCATTTTGAATCACTGAAAAATTCGCCCGTAAAATGTATGGTTCTTCCTCCGTACTGAAATCAAGGATGACGGAATCCTGCTCTGTCAATAAATCATCAAACCTGTGTTCATCCTCGATTTTCAATACCGATATAAGCGGCTGGGAAAGCACTGTTTCACGTGAAACATCCAGCATCTCGGCAGCCGGCTCGTTGATTAAAATAATCCGTCCTCTCCGGTCGGTCGCAATCACGCCGTCCGTCATATGGGTCAGGATGGAGTAGAGTTTTCTTCTCTCGCCTTCCGTGCTGGCCTGCGCCTCCTGCAGCTTTTTGGTCATATGGTTAAACGAATAAGCGAGCTGCCCGATCTCATCATTCCCGATCACTTTGACTTTCCGGGCAAAATTGCCGCGTGCCATCGCTATCGCCTGCTTGCGGATCTCCCTGAGCGGCTTTGAAATCGTGCGTGCGGTAATGACGCCAAGCAGGGCTGTAACCAGCACTGCAATAACCGTCCCCGTCATAAAAATCTGGTTAATCGCCTGCACCTGGCGGTAAACCGTTTCAATTTTGGAGACAAGGTAAATAATACCGATCATTTCGCCGTTTGCTTTAATCGGGGAAGCCAGCACCCACATTCGGTCGCCGGTCTGCTTGTCCAAATAAATCTGGTCTTCCGGCTGGCCGGTTACACGGACGCTTTTGACAATATCTTCGGTTGTTTTTTGGCCGACAATGCTCTGGTCATTCGAAGAAGTGCCCAAAATAACGCCGCTGTGCGCGTCAATCAGCCGGATTTCAGAAACATCCGTACTTTTAAAGTCACCCAGCACTTTTCTCACTTTCAGCGTAATATCCGCCGCCTGGTTCTGCTTTTTCGTCAGCAGGTCTTCAATACTGTATTCAAGCACATTGACCTGGTCGTATATCGATTTTTTAAAATTCGTCTCGAGCTGGTTTTCCAGCTTGTTGATAAAATACACCCCGATAATTTCCATCGCGACGACGATCAGCAAAATATAAATCAGGACAAACTTAAAGTGAATAGACTGGAAGAATTTCACCTTATTCATTTGGCTACTCCTGTTCAGGGTTGCGCAAATAATAACCGACACCGCGCCTTGTCACAATCCACTCGGGATGGCTCGGGTTATCCTCCACTTTTTCGCGGAGCCGTCTGACCGTGACGTCCACTGTCCGGACATCGCCGTAATAGTCATAGCCCCACACGGTCTCAAGCAGGTGCTCGCGCGTCATGACCTGCCCGATATGCTTTGCTAGATAGTGGAGCAGCTCAAATTCGCGGTGCGTCAGTTCAATCGTCTCGCCGCGTTTTGAGACGACATAAGCATCCGGATGAATGACAAGTGAACCGATTGCAATTTCATTGGATTCCTCTTCCTCACCCGGAGCCGGGGGCGTCTGCTGGTGCCGCCGCAAATTCGCTTTGACGCGGGCAATCAGTTCACGGGTGCTGAAAGGTTTTGTGACATAATCATCGGCACCGAGCTCAAGGCCGAGCACTTTATCAATTTCTGAGTCTTTTGCCGTTACCATAATGATCGGCATATTGTATTTTTTCCGCACTTCGCGGCAAACTTCCATGCCATCCCGCTTTGGCAGCATAATATCAAGGACAATTAAATCCGGCTGCACTTCTTCCACCTTTTCCAGTGCTTCCTCGCCGTCATAGGCGCAAAACACCGTATAGCCCTCTTTTGTTAAATTAAACTGCAAAATATCGGCAATCGGTTTTTCATCATCCACGATCAAGATTTTTTTGTCCATCGTCCATACTCCTTCATTTAAAATGCGCCATTTTCATTGATTGACATCTATCTACAATTTTCTGTTATCTTTATGTTCCTAAAAAATTTCATTTTCCCCGAAGCATGGCGAACAGCAATGCCCCCGGAAGTCCAGAAGCATTGCTGCTCTGTATCAAGGATTCACAGGCAGCTTCCAGCAGCCATACTATTATAATTTTAACTTACTTGCATAAAAATTGTCCAATTCTACTGAAACCATGCCCCTGGTAATATCTATCAAAGGCGCCGGGGATCTGGCATGCATTCTGTTTTCCATTTTATCTTGCCGGGCGGGCCGTATAGTATAATAAAAAAGCACTACGAGAGTCTAAGTCATCGCAGTGCTTTTTAGTAAATGGCCCGGGACGGAATCGAACCGCCGACACAAGGATTTTCAGTCCTTTGCTCTACCGACTGAGCTACCGGGCCTGAACCGGGAACAAATATGTATAAGTAAAATGGCGGTCCCGACGGGAATCGAACCCGCGATCTCCTGCGTGACAGGCAGGCGTGATAACCGCTACACCACGGGACCATTGTGCATTTTGTAACAACAGAAGTAATGTTATCATATCTATCATCCATTTTGCAACACATTTCTACAAATTTTTTAAGCTAACGGGTATGGAAGTTCATTTTTAAGCATGGCAGCCGCAACGTGTGCCACTTTAAAATAAAATAAAAACGGCGAGAAACCCCTTTTATGGGATCACGCCGTTTTTCCGTTCTATTGGACATTCCGGGATAAAAACCGCTTTTTGTGGTGCCTGCCCGGCGTCCCTTTTTCATCGTTTTTTTCCACGTGGTTCCAGGTACGTTTCCGCCGCCGCTTTATCCGGCAGCCCAAAATCAATTCATCTGGGCTTTCCATCATACCCGCCAGACACTTTGGACCACAATCGTCTGCAGGCGGTCCGGGCCGACGGAAAACATGGAAAGGGGAACACCGGTCAGCTGGGAAATGCGCTCCAGATAATGGCGGGCATTTTCCGGGAGATCATCAAGAGAACGGCAGCCAGTTATATCTTCCGTCCAGCCCGGCAGTTCTTCGTAAACCGGTTCGCATTCGGCCAGCACTTTTAAGCTGGCCGGAAACGCTTCAAGCACTTTCCCTTTATAGCGGTAGGCGACACAAATTTTCAACGTTTCAATGCCGGTCAGTACATCGAGCAGGTTTACGGACAAGTCTGTCAGGCCGCTCACCCGGCGCGCATGGCGGACGACAACACTGTCGAACCAGCCGACACGGCGCGCTCTTCCTGTCGTTGTGCCGTATTCATGGCCGGTTTCGCGGATCCGGTCGCCGGTTTCATCCAGAAGCTCTGTCGGGAACGGACCATCGCCGACACGTGTTGTATAAGCCTTGGCAATGCCGACAACATGGTTGATTTTCGACGGGCCGACGCCGGAACCGATTGTCACGCCGCCGGCAATCGGGTTGGATGATGTGACGAACGGATAAGTCCCCTGGTCAATATCGAGCATGACTCCTTGCGCCCCTTCAAAAAGGACGCGTTTGCCCGCATCAAGCGCATCGTTTAAAACAACTGACGTATCGCAGACATATTGTTTAAAGCGCTGGCCATATTCGTAATAAGGCTCCAAAATTTCTTCCAGCGTAAAGCCTTCCGTTTCATATATTTTTTCAAACAGCCGGTTTTTTTCCTCAAGATTGCGCGCCAGTTTTTCTTTAAATTCTTCGTAATCAAGCAGATCGGCTATCCGGATGCCGGTCCTTGCTGCTTTATCCATATACGCCGGGCCGATCCCTTTTTTCGTCGTGCCGATTTTATTGCTGCCTTTCCGCTCTTCTTCTGCACCGTCCAACTTGATATGGTAAGGCAGAATAACGTGCGCCCGGTTGGAGATGCGCAAGTTATCCGTTGAAATGCCCCGTCCGTTCAGGTATTCCAGTTCTTCGACGAGCGCCTTTGGATCGACAACAACCCCGTTTCCGATGACACAAATTTTGTCTTTATAAAAAATCCCTGATGGAATCAAATGCAATTTATATGTTTCCCCATTAAAACGGATGGTATGGCCCGCGTTATTCCCGCCCTGATAGCGGGACACCACTTCCGCATTTTCAGAGAGGAAGTCGGTAATTTTTCCCTTTCCTTCGTCCCCCCATTGTGTACCTACCACGACCACTGACGACATTGAGTGCACCTCCGCATATTTTACAAATCATGATTTCCATCCACCATTTTACCAGCTTAAACCGCCATCAGTCAATGTAAATCCGAACATTTATATATTTTTTCAGCGTTTTTATTCGTAAACGGCACAAAAAAAGAAGCCTTTCCTTGGAAAGGAAAGGCTTCATGCGGATACTTGCTATGCCGGAACAGGCGCATCGTCAAACCGCCGTTCCAGGTTTACAAATTTATTGTACTCTTTTACAAAAGCAAGCTGGACGGTGCCGACCGGGCCGTTCCGCTGCTTCGCAATAATGATTTCAATGATATTTTTATTTTCCGTGTCCTGTTCATAATAGTCTTCCCTGTACAAAAAAGCCACGATATCGGCATCCTGTTCGATGCTTCCCGATTCACGGATATCACTCATCATCGGCCGCTTATCCTGGCGCTGTTCCACGCTCCGTGAAAGCTGGGAAAGGGCAATGACCGGCACTTCAAGTTCCCGGGCCAGCGCCTTCAGCGATCTTGAAATCTCGGAAACTTCCTGCTGCCGGTTTTCACGGGAGTGGGCGCTTCCCTGAATCAACTGCAAATAGTCGATGACCACCATGCCAAGCCCGTGTTCCTGCTTTAGGCGGCGGCATTTCGAGCGGATTTCCGTTACCCTTACCCCCGGTGTATCATCAATATAGATGCCGGAATTGGAAAGGCTTCCCATTGCCATCGTCAGTTTCCGCCAGTCTTCGTCCGTCAGCGCCCCGGTCCGGAGCCGCTGGGCATCAATATTGCCCTCCGCGCACAGCATCCGCATGACAAGCTGCTCAGCACCCATTTCAAGGCTGAAGATCGCCACATTTTCCCCTGTCTTTGTGCCGACATTTTGCGCGATATTGAGGGCAAAAGCCGTTTTCCCGACAGACGGGCGCGCCGCCACGATGATCAAGTCATTGCGCTGGAAACCGGCCGTCATCCGGTCAAGTTCGTAAAACCCTGTCGGTATCCCTGTGACGTCGCCTTTCCGGTTATGGAGCATTTCGATGTTATCGTATGTGCTGACAAGGACATCTTTAATATGTTTAAAATCGCCGGCATTTTTGCGCTGGGCCACTTCCATAATGCTGCGTTCGGCTTCATCCAGCAGTTCATCGACGTCGTCTTCCCGCGTATAGCCTTCCTGGGCAATATGGGTGGCCGTCCGGATCAGGCGCCTGAGCAAAGCTTTCTCAGCCACAATTCCGGCATAATAAGCAATATTGGCCGCTGTCGGAACGCTTGCGGCCAGTTCGCTCAAATAAGAGAGGCCGCCTGCGTCTTCAAGCTGCCGGGTGGCTGATAATTCTTCCGCCACTGTTACAAGGTCGACTGCCTTGCCGGCATCATTCAGCTTCGCAAACACCTGGAAAATTTTTTGATGGGCATTCCGGTAAAAATCGTCTGCCGTCAAAATTTCCGAAGCCGTTATAAATGCAGAAGGCTCCAAAAAAATGGCACCAAGCACTGCCTGTTCCGCCTCTATATTCTGGGGGGGAATTCGGTCTTGCAATTCATTCATTTTGAATCCTCCATTTTATCCTGAATCATCCGGTTCCGGCACCAAAACGAAGCATGCCGGGGAGAATGGCAGTTTAACCGGTAACCCGTTTGCCGTAAAAGAACCGCATACTCATTCCAAATAGAAAAAATGTGATCACGATAAAATGGACCACATTTTTCTGCACGTACTATTATTTTAACACGCGGGAAGCAAAAAGAAAGCTGGTAAAATCCGTTTCTATTCGGAAACGTGGACATTGAGCACTGCCGTTACATCATGGTGCAATTTGACTGGCACTTTCGTATAACCCAAAGTGCGGATCGCATCCGGCAGCTCTATTTTTCTTTTATCCACTTGGATCTGGAAGCTTTTTTTCAGTTGTTCGGAGATTTGCTTGCTTGTAATCGAGCCGAACAGGCGCCCGTCCTGGCCCGATTTGGCTTTGATTTCAACCGTGATGTTTTCAAGTTTCTCTTTTAGTTTTTTGGCTTCTTCCAGTTCTTCCTGCGCCAGTTTTTCTTCTTTCCGTTTTTGAGCTTCCATGTTTTTCAGATTGGCAGGCGTGGCTTCTATTGCCGCCCCGGTTTTGAACAAATAATTGTGGGCATAACCGTCCGCCACGTTTTTAATGTCTCCTTTTTTTCCTTTGCCTTTTACGTCTTTTAGGAATATAACTTTCATGATTCCTGGCTCCCTTCCATATACTCTTCTATTACTTGGATGAGCTTTTCTTCCGCCTCATCAACCGTTATATTTTTCAGCTGGGCGGCCGCATTGGAAAGGTGCCCGCCGCCGTCCAGCGCTTCCATAATGATTTGCACATTGACGCTTCCAAGCGACCTTGCGCTGATCCCCACTTCATTCTCGCTGCGCCGCCCGACGACAAAAGAAGCATCGACGCCGTTCATCGTTAAAATCGTATCGGCAGCCTGCGCAATTAAAACAGGGGAATAAATGGTATCATTTTTCCCTTTTGCCACCGCAATGCCGTTTAGCGGAAATTTAACGGTTTCTACAAGCCGGGCGCGCTGGATATACGAACGCAAATCTTCTTTTAAAAATTTTTGCACAAGCACCGTGTCGGCGCCCTGGGCACGGAGATAGGATGCTGCATCAAACGTGCGCGAGCCTGTCCGCAATGTAAAACTTTTTGTATCCACTATTATACCAGCAAGCAGGGCCGTTGCTTCAAGCATATTGATTTTGCCGTTTTTCGGCTGGTATTCCATCAATTCGGTTACAAGTTCGGATGTCGAGGAGGCGTACGGTTCCATATAGACAAGCAGCGGATTTTTAATAAAGTCTTCCCCGCGGCGGTGATGGTCAATGACCACGACATTTTCAATCCGCCTGACGATCCGTTCATCGATAACAAGGGAAGGCTTGTGCGTATCAACAACTACAAGCAATGTATCATCCGTTGCCATTTCAAGCGCCTCATCCGGTGTAATGAAGCGGGCATACAAATCCGGATACTGTTTGATCTCCTCAAGCAGCCGCTTGACGCTTGTGTCCGTTTCACTCGGATTTAAAATAATATAGCCGTCTTTTTGGTTGATTTCCGCCACTTTCCGGATGCCGACAGCAGCACCAACAGCATCCATATCCGGAAATTTGTGGCCCAGGATCATCACCTTATCCCTTTCCATCATGAGTTCCCGCAATGCATGGGAAATCACGCGGGCCCGGACTCTTGTCCGCTTTTCAACCGGGTTTGTTTTGCCGCCGTAAAATTTCACTTTTCCGTTCGCCTGCCGGATGGCAACCTGGTCGCCGCCGCGCCCAAGGGCAATGTCAAGGCTCGACTGGGCAAGCTCCCCCAGTTCGGGAAGGGACGGGACACCTGCGCCAACCCCGATGCTCAAAGTCAGCGCCACGTTTTGCTTCGCTGTGGCCTCCCTGACTTCATCAAGAATCGAGAATTTATTGTCTTCCAATTCATGCAAAATCCGTTCATTGAATACCGCAATAAATTTATCAGACGAAATCCGTTTAAAAAACAGGCCGAACTCCATTGTCCATTTGTTTAAAATGGAGGTCACGAGGCTGTTCAGGTTGCTGACAGACTGGTCGTCCATGCCTTGTGTCACTTCATCATAATTGTCCAAGTAAATAATGGCAATCACGGTCCGTTCGTCTTCATACAGCTGCTCGACTTCAGCCTGCTCCGTAATGTCGAAAAAATAAAGCAGCCGCTCTTCCAGTTTCAGGACGACCCGGTACTTCCTTTCATTTAAACTGATCGTCTCGGAATGCATTTCCTGCTTAATCAGCGGCAATAGCACTTCCGCTACATCGTAAAGGGAACGCCCGACAAGCGTATCTTCATTAAAGCAGGAGGCCATGAACGGGTTTGTCCATTCTATGATGTAATCTTCATTGTACAGCATTATCCCGATCGGCATTTCCATCAGTGCTTCTTCACCGACGCGCTTGACCCGGTAGGAAAGATTGGAAATATAGCGTTCAATTTCTTCGTTCGACCGCTGTTCCACGTAAAATGCGCAGTAGAATAACGCCCCGAGCACAACAATGCCGGCTGCCGTTATCCACCAGTGGTAAAAGAAAATAATGCCGAGCAGGATTAAAGATACTGCAATTAAGCCGTATAACGGATAGCGCATTAACCGTTTATTGTAGTAAGAAGGCATACCTTCAGCTCCTATATTGAGAAACTAAAAAAGGGTCACTTTTGAATCATCCGCCTGAAATCAAATCCTAAATCCATTATACCGAATATCATGACAAGATAAAGCAGCGGGCTGAACATGATGGATAAAATGACGGCGATAGCCAGTAAGCCTTTTGGCCATTTTTTCTCGTGGCTGACAAAGCTTATAAAAGCGTACCCCTGCAGCAAAATGAGAATTTGGAATATCAGCATCAGATTCAGGACCGCTTTCTCAAAGAAGCTGCCCGTGTCCCCGCGCATCAGCAGGTTGGCTGCCATTGCCAGAATGAAATACCATAAGATATTCCCCGGCAGCCGCATTTCACGGAAAGGTGGAAAGGACGGAACCGGGACACCGAAACGTTTTGCGATTGGAAAATCCACGGAAATCAGCACCAAAACGGCAATAAAGGCAGACAGCAATAACAGGCTCGGCAAATAGACAGAATACATCTGGCTTGCGGCATCGGCCATTTGCGCAAACCGGTCCTCATAGGCCTGTGGTTCCCCAAGGCTGTTGACAAGAGATTTCGACTGTTCGATTGACTGCTGCATGATGTTTAAGTTTTCCGCGATGATATTCAGATGGAATAACTTCAGGGCGGCAAACAGCCCGATGATCGTGACTGCTAAAAAGGCCAGGCTGGTAGCTATGTATATAAATAACTTTGATTTTTTTAGCTGAATAGCGTATCCCATAACAAATCCAATACAACCAAAAAAAACGGCCATCGGGATTGCCATGACTGTTCCCATAATGGCAGACACAAGCAAACAAACCAGACAAAAGACAAGAATCGAACGCAAAGGATATTTGGCACAAAACAGGATAAAAGGCAGCGGAAGAAAAACCAGAACAATTATCCGGATCACCGGGACATGCAATGCAACAAGCAGCATGACGCCGAAAACCGCTGCAAGCATTGCCCCTTCTGTCAGCATTCTTGTTTTTTTCACACGCATGCTCCCTTCAAAAAAACCATCATTTCCCCTCATTTTACCATAACCCATCCATGAAGCAAAAAGATAATGAAATGAAGTATGTGTCAAGTTTTTCTCGACAAGGTTTAAATATCGGGTATTCCAAGACACTCTTTTTGTACACTTTCGGCTACCGTGCTTTACTTGCTCGGTGTAATTTTCGGAAAAGATGTAATATTTCCGTATAAAGATGGATAACGGGGATGTTGAGGCGCGCGAAATTCACTCGCTTTCCGCGGGCGGCCGGCGAGCCTCCTCGCTCGTACCTCGCTGCGGGGTCTCTCCTGGCTCGCTTTTCCCGCAGGAGTCTCGTAAATTTCGCGCGCCTCAACGATCAGTCCCCACTGAGCCAAGCTTAAAACGAAAGCTCTAATATTTTGCTTAAATGTCCCATTGCCGATGAACTGCTTGAATGCAGGGCAACTGATCCGTGCTTTACGCCCACTGACGGGCGTACAGGCTGCTTGAATAGTTGAGACATCCTGATGGATTGTTGCAAGCTCCGTTGCTTTCTCGCGCTTCTTGAACGGTGTTTCAGATAGGTTTCCTGCAATGTCCCGTTAAGCATGCCCTGTTTCACCTTTACCATGGCTTCGGCGCCAGCTTTACTCCAATGCATCCCCCTTTTCTTCATTCTGAATGAGATATGCCTTTGATTTGATTCCATTGCCCCCAGGCCTCTCGCACCTTCCGGTACGTTCTCTACCTTGTCCCTCCAGTCAAAAATGCGGTCCCAGTTTTTTAGGATGTACGAACGAAACTCCTTGACTTTCTTAAGGCTCTTTTCATCCGTCAATGTGCTTTCATGCGTATCCAAATACAATGTGAATTGGTCTAGGTCATGCGTTCTAATCGCTTTTCTAATTTGCTCTTTGATCTCGCTCTTTCCGCCCCCGAATGTCCTTACGATGGCTTGTGCAACGTGGTAGGTATCCAGCTGGTTGAGCACCGGAAATTCCGACTGTGAGAATGCTGTTTGAAACCGTTCAGCTGTGTACCCCGCACCTCCATCACTATTTGTAATGACACGAGCTTTTTCTAGGGAATAGGTGTTGGCTGCTACAGCTTGGACTTCATCCCAAAATGTCTGGATGGATTTCGTCGTCATGATAACAACGGGATGGTGTAGAGAGACTCTTTTGCCATTGGTTTCCCATCCTTCATAGAGAATGGCGTGGTGGACTTCCAAACCCTGTTTCTTTTCTAGTCCCCGGACGAATATACCATCAGCTTCGGAAAACAGGTAATCTACCTTCTTTCCCTCAGGTAGTGAATCAGCTATTTCTAGCTCTTCTACAAGTGCCTTGTCGGCTTCAGCTTGCGTTTTCCCTACGTGTTTCACCATGTTCCCTACAGTTGTGTGACTAAGGCTCACTGCTGTCCATTCTTTTAAAATATCAGCTACCTCCCGATAGGTGTTCTCACTTGCCAACTCTGCCACCTTTAACTCCACTAACGGGCTGTATCGTTGGTATGGTAAAAGCCCTAACCATTCATCCAGAGGATAATGTGAATTCCCTTTCTGGTCATGCATTAGTGAACGTTTAAAGGTCACATTTCCAAATAAAAACTGAATGCTTCTGTTATCACTCCGGCAGTACTCCCAGCCATCCTCCAGCTTTTTTTGCTTAATTGTTTTATCTAACGTCTCAAATATTTCCCCAACCCATTGCGTAAAGGCATTCTGGATCAGAATTTTAACTTGTTCTTCAAATTCAATAAGACTTTTTGTATCCTTTAATAATCTAGCAATTATTGATATAATATCCATAGGAAGACCTCTTTCTAAATGTATTCGCCCACAAGCGTACATTTAAATGATAGAGCGTCTTCCCATTTTTTTCCACTCATCTGCCCTTCGAGTAAAATTTTACACATACTGAAATGAAAAAAGACAACCTGAAAACAGGGTGTCTTTTTTCATTCATATATTGAAGGAAAAATCCGGGTGATTTTTCCGCTGCTTATTTGTCTTCTGCAACATAAGGGAGCAACGCCATTTGACGTGCGCGTTTGATTGCAGTTGTCAGTTTACGTTGGTATTTTGCGCTTGTGCCCGTTACACGGCGAGGAAGAATTTTTCCTCTTTCAGAAATGAACTTTTTCAGCAAGTCCACATCTTTATAGTCGATATGGGTAATATGGTTCGCTGTAAAGTAGCATACTTTCCGGCGTTTCCGTCCGCCTCTGCGTCCACCTGCCATTTTTTCACCCTCCTTTATCTCATCACTTTACGGGTCTTTCCGCATTAGAACGGAAGATCGTCATCAGAGATGTCAATTGGTTGTCCATCATTTGAGAACGGATCTTCATCCGGCTTGGAATAACTTTGATTGCGCTGATTCTGGTTTTGATCCTGGTTGTACCCCGGGAAAGCATTCCCTTGGTTGTTCCCGTAATTCTGGCTGCTGCTGCGTTCCTGATTCGCGCTTCTCGGTTCAAGAAACTGGACGCTTTCTGCCACGACCTCTGTGACATACACGCGCCGGCCATCCTGGGCTTCGTAGTTGCGTGTCTGAATCCGGCCGTCTACGCCTGCCAGACTTCCTTTTTTCAAGTAGTTGGCCACATTTTCAGCCTGTTTTCTCCAAACAACACAATTGATGAAATCCGCTTCCCTTTCCCCCTGCTGGTTGGTAAACGTACGGTTTACAGCCAGGGTAAAAGTAGCAACCGCTACTCCGCTCGGCGTATAGCGCAAATCGGGATCTTTTGTCAGCCTGCCTACGAGAACAACACGGTTCAACATCAGAATCAACCCCTCTCATCATTCAAAGTCCGTTTCACGTGAAACGTTTTATCGTTAAAAATTATTCTTCTTCTCTTACAACAATGTGGCGGATAATATCACCGTTAATCTTCGCCAGACGGTCAAATTCCTGGACTGCAACCGGTTCAGCATTCACGTTGATGATATGGTAGTAACCATCACGGAAGTCCTGAATCTCGTATGCAAGACGGCGTTTTCCCCACTCTTTCGATTCGATGATTTCCGCGCCCTGGTTGGTGAGGACATTGTCGAAACGCTCAACAAGCGCTTTTTTTGCCTCATCCTCGATATTCGGGCGGATAATGTACATAATTTCGTACTTTCTCATCTGTTTGTCACCTCCTTATGGACTATGCGGCCCTTTTATGTAAAAGGGCAAGGAGCAATGGTTCATGCGTTCATTACTCACAAGTCGTAAGTATACCATATCCCGCAGGCAAAATCAAATGTCTTAAAGACTTCATCCCGCATTTGGCTATCGCTGACATTCCCATTTTATCAAACATACGTTCCTTTTACAAGGTCTTTTTATTAAAAACGGACTGAAATTTTTATCAAAAACAACAGGGGGGAGGCATCCGTTTCACTATGCTTCTATTTTCCGGATCACATTCGCCATTTCGATCGCGCTTACTGCTGCATCCCAGCCTTTGTTGCCTGCTTTCGTCCCGGCCCGCTCAATCGCCTGTTCGATCGTGTCGGTCGTGAGAATCCCGAAAATGACAGGCGTTCCTGTATGGAGGCTTGCATGGGCGACCCCTTTTGCCGCTTCCGCACTTACATATTCAAAATGCGGAGTCGCGCCGCGGATCACCGCGCCAAGTGCCAGCACGGCATCATATTTGTCCGTTTCTGCCATCTTTTTTGCCGCCAGCGGGATTTCAAACGCGCCCGGCACCCAAGCAAGATCAATGGCTTCTTCTCTGACGCCATGCCTCAATAATGCATCCTTTGCCCCGCTTACAAGCCTTGTTGTAATAAATTCATTAAAGCGGGCAGCAACCACGCCGATTTTTAAGCCGGTTCCAACCAGATTGCCTTCAAATACTTGTCCCATTTTGATCTCCTCCTATATATGCAGCAAATGCCCCATTTTTTCTGCTTTCGTCCGCAAATATCCTTCATTTTCACGGACAGGCGCGATTTCAACCGGCACTCTTTCCGCAATTCGGATACCGTAACGCGCCAATGCTTCCACTTTATCAGGATTGTTTGTTAAAAGCCGGACTTGCGTTGCCCCGGTATCTTTTAAGATTTGCGCAGCGATGCAGTAGTCGCGCATATCTGCCGGAAATCCAAGCCGGCGGTTGGCCTCCACTGTATCCAATCCTTTTTCCTGCAGCCGGTAAGCTTTCAATTTATTCAGAAGCCCGATCCCCCGGCCTTCCTGCCGCATATAAACGAGGACACCGCGCCCTTCTTTTTCAATCCGCGCAAGGCTCCGGGCAAGCTGCGGGCCGCAGTCGCAACGGAGGGAACCGAAACAATCACCGGTCAGGCATTCGGAATGGATCCTTGCCAGCACCGGCTCTTCACTGCTTACTTCCCCTTTTATAAGGGCAACATGTTCTTCCCCCGACAGCAGATCTTTGTAACCGGCAGCCCGGAACGTGCCGTAACGCGTCGGCAGCGTGATTTCCGCTTCTTTTTGAATCAGTTTCTCATGTTTTTTTCTGTACTCGATTAACGATTGGATCGTCACCAGTTTTATGCCGGAATTTTTGGCGATTTCCTCCAGCTGGGGAAGGCGGGCCATCGTGCCGTCTTCATTCATGATTTCGCATATTACGCCTGCCGGATTTGCGCCTGCCAGTTTTGCCAGGTCAACGGCTGCTTCCGTATGGCCGGACCGTTCCAGGACGCCGCCTGCTTTGGCCACTAACGGAAAAATATGCCCCGGCCGGTGAAAATCTTCCGCTTTCACCCCGTCTGCTGCCAGGTGCCGGACCGTTTTGGCACGTTCAAATGCGCTGATGCCGGTGCGAGTGGCGGCATGGTCAATGCTCACGGTGAAGGCCGTTTCGTGGCTGTCGGTATTTTGCCGTGCCATCGGATAAAGATCGAGCTGCTGTGCTTTTTCCGCCGTAATCGGTGCACAGATCAGCCCGCGCCCTGCTTTGGCCATCAAATTGATCATTTCCGGTGTCGCTTTTTCCGCAAGGCCGATAAAATCACCTTCGTTTTCCCTGTTTTCATCATCGACGGCAATCACGACTTTTCCGTGCTTTAAGTCTTCTACTGCTTCTTCAATGGTATGAAACAAGTTTTTCACCCCTTTGTTTAAATAAAATCATGTTCTTTCAGAAGCGTCATCATGTCGGTCTCTTTTTCCGCCCATTCTCCGTTCCTGAACAGCCCGGCCATGTACTTGGCCAAAATATCGCATTCAATATTCACGGCATCGCCAATCTTTTTTTCCGGCAATATCGTATGCTGCTGCGTATGCGGCACCAATGAAACGGTTAATTGCCCGCCCGCTGCCCCGAACACGGTCAGGGAAGTGCCGTCGAGTGCAACCGAGCCTTTTGGGATCAGAAAGGCAGACAGGGAGGAGGGAACAGAAATCGTCATGTACACGGCATTTTCCATCCTTTGCTTCAAGCAGACCGTGCCGGTGCCATCGACATGCCCTGTGACAAAATGCCCGCCGAACCGCCCGCCTGCAGCCATTGCCCGTTCAAGGTTGACTTTGCTGCCGATGTTCAGCCCGGCCAATGCCGTGCTGAAAAATGTTTCAGGCATGACATCAGCCGTAAATGCATGCTGCGTATAGGAAGTGACGGTTAAGCAAACGCCGTTCACTGCAATGCTGTCGCCGGGCCGCACATCTTGAAGAACCGTCCTGGCCTGTACGGCAAGCTTAAGGGAGCGGGGGCCTCTTTCCACGCGTTTCAATATGCCGGTTTCTTCAATAATTCCTGTAAACATGCTCCGGCACCCCCTTTTGGACGGCAGCCGTAATTTTTAAATCCGGCCCGATCTGTTCCACTTTTTCAAACCGGAGCGGCAAAGCATCGGCCACCTTGCCAAACCCGTGTCCGCCGAAAGGGGACGGCGCGTTTTGCCCGCCGACCACTTTCGGGGCAATGTAAAAAATATACTGCTGCACTGCGCCTTCTTTTAAAAATGAGCTGTTTACCGCCGCGCCGCCTTCGACGAGCAAAGTCATCACGCCTTTTTTTCCGAGCGCCGCTAACACGTCACGGATCAAGAGGCGGGCATGCGGCATGCGGGCCACTTCGGCATTAAGCTGCTTCAGACATTGTTCTTTTTCTTTTGGTGCATCGCTTCCGCAAAAAATAATGGTTGGCGCATCGCCGTTTAGCACTTTCGCTTCCGGCGGGATGCGCAAATGGGTGTCTAATACAATGCGAATAGGATTTTTCCCGGAATGGGGCAAACGTGCGGTGAGAAGGGGGTTATCTTGGAGAACGGTTTGTATGCCGACAAGTATTGCATCATGCCTGCTTCTTAACCAGCGGGCATCACGCCTTGCTTCTTCACTTGTGATCCATTTGCTGTCACGGGTTTCAGCTGCAATTTTTCCGTCTGCCGTCATGGCGGTTTTGACAGTGACAAACGGTGTTTTCGTTTGAATAAAGTGGAAAAAAGGGCGGTACAACCTTTCCGCTTGTTCCTTCAATACCCCGGTTTCCACTTCTACGCCGGCTTGCCTGAGCTTTTCTATTCCTTTGCCTGCGACAAGCGGATTGGGGTCCAATGCAGCGATATATACTTTTTTGATGCCTTTTTCAATTAAAAAATCTGCGCACGGCGGCGTCTTTCCGTAATGGGTACACGGCTCCAGCGTCACAAAAACTTCAGCGCCCTTTGCAAGCGGCCCGGCCTGTTCCACTGCAAGCCTTTCCGCATGTTTTTCTCCTGCCTTTAAGTGGGCCGCCATCCCGACGATCGTGCCGTTTTTCACGGCGACACTTCCAACCGGGGGATTCGGGGAAGTCTGCCCGGCCACACTTTCGGCCAATTGGAGTGCAAGCTGCATATAATCTTCTTTTTGCAATCCTTTCATGCCTCCTGTATTCAATTTCCGCCAACATACACCCGTGAAAACAAAAAAACCGCACGAAGATGTGCGGGGCAAAACGGCATAATGAAATACGCGTTCCAATAAACACCTGATCCTTCTCCCATCCAGACTGTTACTGTCGGCTTTGGAATTTCACCAAATCCACCGCATTCCGGAGAATACGGGTCACGGGCTTTGAGTTTCCTCATCACCGCCGGTCGGGAATTGCACCCTGCCCCGAAGGAAAATATTCGACTGATATTTATTTTAACGGATGATTTGAATTTTTTCAATACAATTCGAATATTCGTCCAAAAGTCCTGTTATACATTAAACCTGAAATGCATGACATCGCCGTCCTGGACAACGTAGTCTTTTCCTTCCAGGCGCACTTTTCCGGCTTCTCTTGCAGCTGCCACGCTGCCATATTCGATTAAATCTTCATACGACACCGTTTCAGCCCGGATAAACCCTTTTTCAAAGTCGGAATGGATAATGCCTGCGCATTGCGGGGCTTTCATACCTTTTTTGAATGTCCACGCGCGGACTTCCGGTTCCCCAGCCGTAAAATAAGTCGCAAGGCCAAGCAGGCTGTAAGCAGCTTTAATCAGCTGGTCAAGACCGGATTCCCGGATGCCGAGTTCGGTTAAAAACATTTTTTTCTCATCGTCATCCAGCTCGGCAATTTCTTCTTCAATGCGGGCACATATGACAATCACTTCCGCGCCTTCTTGTTTGGCATATTCGCGCACCTTCCCGACATACGGGTTTGCGGACGGGTCCTGAATGTCATCTTCACCGACATTGGCCACATACAAAACCGGCTTGCTCGTTAAAAGCTGGAACCCTTTGACGATTTTTTGCTGGTCTTCGGTCAGTTCCACCGCCCGCGCCGGTTTTTCCGCTTCAAAAGCCGCCTTTAATTTGGACAGCACTTCGTATTCGGCAACGGCTTCTTTATCCTTCTGTTTTGCTATTTTCTCCACACGCCCGATACGCTTGTCCACCGTTTCAAGATCGGCCAGGATCAATTCAAGATTAATTGTTTCGATATCATCAATCGGATCGACTTTCCCGGAAACATGTGTAATGTTCTCGTCCTCAAAACAGCGCACGACATGGCAGATTGCGTCCACCTGGCGGATATGGGAAAGAAACTTGTTCCCGAGCCCTTCCCCTTTGCTCGCGCCCTTGACGATCCCGGCAATATCCGTAAATTCAAAAGTGGTCGGCACCGTTTTTTTCGGATGGTACAGTTCTGTTAATTTTTCCAGCCGTTCGTCCGGCACTTCCACCATGCCGACATTCGGGTCAATCGTACAAAACGGATAGTTCGCAGATTCGGCCCCAGCTTTTGTGATCGCATTAAACAAAGTCGATTTTCCGACATTCGGCAAACCGACAATTCCGGCTGTTAACGCCATTTTATGTCCACTCCTTCAAACATTCTCGTATCTTTCAAGTTTTTCCCGGCCGTATCAAAAACCCCCAGGGTGCCGCTGGATGCGCCCGGTTAACATTTTTCGTTTGCCGGCCTTACTTAACCGCACCCCGGCTCCCAAAAAAAGACACCCATAAAAGGGCTATGCTTCTTCGTGCTTGACGAGGATTTTTTTCAGTTTGCGGGCAAATTCCCTGCGCGGCAGCAGCACGCTGTGTCCGCATCCTTCACATTTAATGCGAATATCCGCCCCCATCCGGATGATTTTCCAGCGGTTTGTGCCGCACGGATGCTGCTTTTTCATTTCCACAATATCATACAACCCGAAATTTTTATCTTCCATGTTCATCCCCCTTTAGAAATTGGCCGGCTAATGCCTCTTCTTTCTCAGTACGGGAATAAGTCACCATTTTAGGATAAGGTGCATGGATGCGATTTTCGTCCAATGCTTTTTTAATTTCTTTTTTCAACACTCTCGCAATATACCAGTGTGCCATCGGGAGGGTCTCCGCCACCACCCTGAGCGTAACATCCGTGGTGCCGAGCTGCTGGACGCCCAACAGTTCAGGCTCTGACACAACTTCTTCGTGCTCTCCCGCAAATGACACCAGTATTTCCTGAATGGCCGCTTCCGCTTTGTCGATATCCTCTTCGTACGGAATACGGACATCCACAACGGCGACGCTGTTATAAATGGACAAATTGGTGACTTCGGAAATATTGCCGTTCGGAATGATGTATAATTCGCCGGTCCAGTTTTTGATTTTTGTTGTCCTGAGCCCGATTTCTTCCACAACGCCTTCGTATTTCCCGATCTGCACCGTATCGCCGACCGAAAACTGGTCTTCAAAGATAATAAAGAATCCGGAAATCACGTCTTTTACAAGGCTTTGTGCCCCGAACCCGACAGCCAGCCCGACAATTCCGGCACCGGCCAGAAGCCCCTGGACATTGATGCCGATAATGGACAAAATCGTGACAATGGCAACAAACCAGACGAGATAGGTCAATGTGTTCACCATCAGCCGCAACAATGTGGCCTCGCGCCGCTCTGAAAACCGGAGAGGGGCTTTGGCGCGGACTGCAAAAATTTTGCCGATCGCCTTTTTTCCGAATTTAATGACCAGTGATGCGACAAGCAGCACCACAATCATCTTCAGCACTGTCTCCCCGACTCCGATCCATGTATTTTCATTTAACCACTTGGATGTGAGGTGTTTGAGATATGTCTCAAAATGGCTCATATTCCACCAACCTTCATTTCTTTTAACGTTATTGTAACAAAAAAACCGCGCTTGCTCGACAACCGGCTCCGCTTTTCAAAAATTACCTTTTTGATTGGCGGCTGAATCAAGTGTAAAACTGCCGGTTGCGGGTATCAAAAAAGAGATATGTTAATGTATAGATTTTTTTGATTTTCCGTATACTGGTACTATTACAAAGAGGGAGTGGCTGATATGAATCTGAGAAAAGGACAATTGGAATTCGGCGGCAATCGTATCAAGGTATTTCATGATGATGTTCTGGCAAAAGAAATCATATCCAACCATATTTTATCAGCACTTCCGAAAAGCATAAACCGGGAATTGGTGGTGGTCTGCATCGGCACCGACCGTTCCACCGGGGACTCGCTCGGGCCTTTAACGGGCACTTTTCTGGAAGAAACAGGCCTGGCCTGCTTCAACGTATACGGAACGCTGGATAAGCCGGTCCATGCTTTAAACCTGGAAGAAAATATTGAAAGGATTTATCAAAAGCACCACGACCCCTTCATCATTGCCGTCGATGCCTGCCTTGGAAAAATGAAGAGCGTCGGCATGATCCAAATCGGCGACGGCCCGGTGAAACCGGGGGCGGGTGTAAAGAAAGATTTGCCTCCTGTTGGCGACATCCACATTACAGGCATTGTGAACATCAGCGGTTTTATGGAGTTTACCGTCCTTCAGAATACCCGTTTAAATCTTGTTCTGAAAATGGCAAAACTGATCGCTGCAGGCATCAGCCGCGCCCATCTGCATCTTCAATACCAAAACGCCATGATTTCCATGAACAGCGGACAGGAGAAGGAAAAGCTGATTTAAGTTATCCGGAAACAGCAGCATTTTTGAAACCGTTTATCCGAAATCCCCCGGTGAACGCAAACTTCTAAACAAAAATATCATGACAACGAAACCAAATGAATGAATGAATGAATAAGCCGGCAACCTGTATAGCCCCCGGGATCCAGTGAAAGGATCCGCAACTTCAGTAAGTTTCTGCCGGTTCACATTCATACTTCAACCGATAAACAGGTGTTGATTCATTCTTGTAAAATTCATCCGAAAACCGTATAGTAAGCATGCAACAGGCCGACCAGCACGGCAACCACCAGGATGCCCGGCAATAAATTCGCCACCCTGATTTTGGCAAGCCCCGCAATATTCAAACCGATGGCAAAAATCATAATCCCGCCGGTTGCCGTCATCTCGGTAATAAACGAGTGCAGCACCGGTGCGGGGACAAGCCGGTTGATTTGCGTGGCAAATAACGCAATAGCGCCTTCATACAGGATCACCGGAACAACCGAAAAAACCACCCCGAAACCGAGGGTTGAAGACAAGATCAGTGCTGTGAAACCGTCCAGAACAGATTTCGTGTACAGCACCGTATGGTCGCCCCTGATTCCGCTATCCAATGCTCCGAGAATGGCCATCGCGCCAATCACAAAAACGAGCGTTGCCGTGACAAAGGCTTCGGCCGTACTGCCCTGGCTGCTGTTTCCAAACTTTTTTTCCAGCCAGGCACCAAGCCCGTTCAAATGAGCTTCAAGCTGCAGCATTTCGCCGATGACTGCGCCAATCACAAGGCTCAATATTACAATAGTATACTGTTCACTTTTCAGCCCCATTCCGAGCCCCAGCACCATCACCGCAAGCCCGATCGCCTGCATTACGGTGCCTTTCATTTGCTCCGGAATATGGTTTAACAGCCTTCCGATAAACGAACCGGCTACAATGCTCAGCCCGTTTACAATTGTCCCCAGCAATACCATCTTTTTCACCCGTTTTTGTCTTTATCTTTGTAATTCTTACGTTTCCTGTTCAAAACTGGCATCCAGCAATTGCAATATCCGTTCTAAATCTTCATTGGACATAAATTCAATTTCAATTTTCCCTTTTTTCTTTGTCCGCTTAATATGAACGGTTGTCCCAAACTTTTCGCGCAGAACCGTTTCGTGTTCCTGGATAAAAATATCTTTTTCCTGTTTGACTTTCTTCGTTTCACGTGAAACATTCCGGTTCAACTGCTGGACAAGCTTTTCCAGCTGGCGGACACTTAGTCCTTCGGCAATAGCCTTTTCAGCGATTTCTTCCATTTTTTCTTTCTTTTCCAGGCCAAGCAGCGTACGGCCGTGCCCCATCGAAAGTTTGCCTTTAGACATGGCTTCCTGGATGCTGACCGGCAAAGACAAAATACGGAGGTGATTGGCAATATAGGGCCGGCTTTTTCCGAGCCGTTTTGCCAGCTCCTCCTGTGTAACATTTAATTTTTCAAGCAAAAACTGGTACGCATTGGCTTCTTCAATCGGCGTTAAATCTTCCCGCTGCAGGTTCTCGAGCACAGCAAATTCCATCATCTGCCGGTCGTTCAAATCGCGGACAACAACCGGCACCGTTGTAAGTTTTGCTTCTTTTGCAGCTCTGTATCTCCGTTCCCCGACAATGATTTCGTATCCTTTAATGCTCTTGCGCACGATAAGCGGCTGCAGGATGCCATGCTGGAGAATGGATTTTTTTAATTCATTAAGCGCTTCGGGTTCAAAATTTTTCCGCGGCTGATAAGGATTCGGGCGCAATTCTTTAATATTGACTTCCTGCACGGCATCTTCTTTGCCGACGTCCATATTCGCAAACAACGCGTTAATGCCTTTTCCAAGTCCCTTAGCCATTTGCCGCCACTTCCTTTGCTAAGTCTAAATACACTTCCGCACCGCGCGATTTGGGGTCGTAAAGAATAATCGGCTGCCCGTGGCTCGGCGCTTCGCTTAACCGGATATTGCGGGGGATAATGGTACGGTATACTTTGTCCCTGAAATATTTTTTCACTTCTTCAATGACCTGGAGCCCCAAGTTGGTACGGGCATCGAGCATCGTCAGCAGCACGCCGTCAATCATTAGATTGTGGTTCAAATGCTTCTGGACAAGCCTGACCGTGCTGAGCAGCTGGCTTAACCCTTCCAACGCGTAATATTCGCACTGGACGGGGATAATGACGGCATCCGACGCGGTCAGTGCATTTAACGTCAATAGCCCGAGAGAGGGGGGGCAGTCAATGATAATATAATCATAATCATCTTTGATGGCGCTGATCGCCCGCTTTAACCTGACTTCCCTTGAAATGGTCGGAACCAGTTCAATCTCCGCTCCCGCCAGTTGAATCGTTGCCGGCACGGAATAAAGCCCGTCCACAGCCGTTGCCCTGATCACATCTTTTATATTCGCATCTTCCACTAACACATCATAAATACACTGCTGAACTTCGCCTTTATCAATTCCGGCTCCGCTTGTTGCATTTCCCTGGGGGTCGGTATCGACAAGCAAAACCTTCTTCCCGATGTATGCTAAGCAGGCACCCAAGTTGACAGAAGTGGTTGTTTTTCCTACGCCTCCTTTTTGATTGGCGATAGAAATCACTTTTCCCACGGTTGCCACCTACCTTTTTTGTCACGCTAGTCACGGCCCGTCTGCATTTGCAGAAACGGCAAACACGTAACTTTATTGTATCAAAGTTTGCAAGATTCGTTTACTGTAAACCGAAAAAAGGTTGTTTCAAGTTTTTTCGGCAATTGAAAACCAGGAGGCGCGGCTTCTAATGCCAAAGCCTTGCACCCATGCAGAAAAGAACGCAGCATCGCCGGGATACCAGGAAAAAGGGCTTTGTTGTAAAGCCAAGGCAGGCAGCACAAACCCGGCAGATGTTTAAAGCCGGTGGATAGGGAGTGGCCTGCACCTGAAAAAAAAGAAACCTGTCATCCAAGTTTCTTTTATTGGGATTTCGCCTTTTTCGGGATCCGAATCGTAATTTGATAGTAGTCCTCGAAATCTTCTTCTTTTGAATCGAGATTGATCCCGGAATCGGTCACCATGGAAACAGACTGGCGGATCGTATTGACGGCAATGCGCATATCTTTGCTGAACGCCTGTCTGCGCGGCTTTGCTTTTTTTTCCGGCTTATTCATCATACGGGTGACATAATCTTCCGTTTGTTTCACATTTAAATTTTTTGCGAGTATTTCATTGAGGACGCGAACCTGCTTTTCCGCCTCTTTTAAAGGAATCAATGCCCGTGCATGGCGTTCCGTGATCTGTTTTTTCAAAAGGGCTTCCTGCACTTCCGGGGGCAATTTCAAAAGGCGCAGTTTATTTGCAACCGTTGATTGTCCTTTGCCAAGGCGCTGTGCCAGTGCTTCCTGGGTCAAATGGTGAAGCTCCAAAAGCTTTCCGTAAGCCATCGCTTCTTCAATCGGCGTCAGTTCTTCGCGCTGCAGGTTCTCAATTAAAGCAATCGAGGCTGTTTCCGTATCGCTCATATTCTTTATGATGGCAGGCACGGTTTCCCAGCCCAGTTTCCGGACAGCCCGGAATCTTCTTTCCCCCGCAATGATTTCATACTGGCCTGCTTCGTATTCGCGGACGACGATTGGCTGGATGATGCCATGGGTGTGGATCGTTCTTGCAAGTTCATCTATTTTCTCTTCATTAAAAATGGTCCGTGGCTGAAACCGGTTCGGGATAATGCAGGAGACGGAGATATTTTTAATCTCTTCATTTTCATTCTCTGCTTCCAGTTCTTCTTCCCCGATTTCTTCCTCCACTCCGAAAAAACGAGAGAAAGGATGCTTCATTCACTGTACACCACCTTATAAATTCTCCCTAACTACTTATTCTCTATTATAAGACAAGTTCCTGCCAAACTCCCGGCGATTTTTCGAACAATCTCCCTCATTTTAGCGCATCATCCCGATTTCCGGCACGGTAAAACGCCCGCCTTATTCAAGCGGGAGTTTTACCGGGGTTCCCGGTTTGCGCGGATATTTTTTCGGCGTTTCCTTTACCTTTTTGACGACAATCAGGTTTCTTTCACTTTCTTCAACCGGCAAGGTAAAGTTGTATACATTTTCCGTTTGTCCGCCGAGGAGACGGATCGCTTTTTCCGCTTTTTCGAGCTCTTCTTTGGCATGCTGGGCTTTCATCGCGATAAATCTGCCGCCGGGTTTCACAAGCGGCAGGCACAGTTCGGAGAGGACGGACATTCTGGCGACCGCCCTTGCCGTGACCACATCGTATTGTTCGCGGTGTTCCGGTTTTTTGGCAAAGGTTTCAGCCCTGTCGTGAAATAGAAAAACTTGTTTTAAACCGAGCGCTTCTGTTAAATGCCCGAGAAATGTAATCCTTTTTTGCAATGAATCGACAATCGAAAGCCGGATTTCCGGAAAACAGATTTTTAACGGGATGCCCGGAAAGCCGGCGCCGGCGCCGACATCACAAACGTGCAGTGGGCCGTTAAAATCGGTAAAAAAGGCGGCTGTCAGCGAATCATAAAAATGTTTGAGATACACTTCCCCTTTTTCCGTAATCGCCGTTAAGTTCATCTTGTTGTTCCAGTCAACAAGCCATTCATAATACGTTTCAAACTGCTTCTTTTGTTCCCCGCTTAAGGTGATGCCTTTTTCAGCCAATAATGGAATGAATTGTCCGCTGTCCATTTTTCCATCCTTTCGGTTGAGATGTAAAAAAAGGGAGAAGCCGGAAAAACCCGGGCTTCATGCCTTATCCAGGGATTTTTGCAATTTTCCCCTGTTCAATGTAGACAAGCAAAATTGAAATATCAGCCGGATTTACGCCGGAAATGCGCGATGCCTGGGCAATCGAGATCGGGCGCACTTTGTTTAATTTTTGGCGCGCTTCTGTTGCCAGCCCGTGGATCGCATCATAATCAATATCAGACGGGATTTTTTTGTCTTCCAGCTTTTTCATCCGTTCCACTTGCTGCAATGATTTTGCGATATAGCCTTCATATTTGATCTGGATTTCCACCTGTTCTTCCACTTCAGGCGGAAGTTCCGTTTCAGGCGGCACAAGCGCTTTGATATGTTCATACCGCATTTCCGGCCGTTTCAGGAGATCAGCGGCGTGGATGCCGTCTTTCAGTTCGCTTCCTCCCGCTTCCCGGATCAGTGTCTGCGTTTTTTCATCCGGTTTCAGAATGACGGATTTCAAACGCTTGATTTCCGCTTCAATCGCCTGTTTTTTCGCCGTAAATTTCCGGTAACGTTCTTCGGAAATCAAGCCGATTTTATAGCCAATTTCAGTCAGCCTGAGATCTGCATTGTCATGGCGCAGCAGCAGGCGGTATTCGGCACGGGAGGTCAAAAGGCGGTACGGTTCGCGCGTTCCTTTTGTGACCAGGTCATCAATTAAAACACCGATATAAGCATCGGAACGACCGAGGACAAGTTCTTCTTTCCCCAGTGCTCTCTGCGCTGCATTGATGCCGGCAATAATCCCCTGCCCGGCTGCTTCTTCGTAACCGGACGTCCCGTTGATTTGGCCGGCTGTATAAAGGTTCTTCACTTTTTTCGTTTCGAGTGTCGGCCACAGCTGGGTCGGCGTGATCGCATCATATTCAATTGCATAACCGGGGCGCATCATTTTTGCATGCTCCAGCCCTTCAATTGAGGCTAAAATTTCCCTTTGCACTTCTTCCGGCATGCTTGTTGAGAGCCCTTGTACATATACTTCTTCAGTGTGGCGGCCTTCCGGTTCCAGGAAGAGCTGGTGGCGGGGCTTGTCATGGAAGCGGACGACTTTGTCTTCAATCGACGGGCAATAACGCGGCCCGGTGCCTTTGATCATGCCGGAAAACATCGGCGCGCGGCCGAGATTGGCGTCAATAATGGCATGGGTGCGTTCATTGGTGTAAGTCAGCCAGCAAGGGAGCTGGTCCGTGATCACCTTCGCCGTTTCATAACTGAATGCCCGCGGTTCCAGATCGCCCGGCTGGATTTCCGTTTTGCTGTAGTCAATCGTTTTGCCGTTTACGCGCGGCGGCGTCCCGGTTTTAAACCGGACGAGGTCAAAGCCGAGCTCTTCCAATTTTTCAGCGAGGGCAATGGAAGGCTGCTGGTTATTCGGGCCGCTTGAATATTTCAATTCCCCGATAATAATTTCGCCGCGCAGGAACGTGCCGGTCGTCAGCACAACCGTTTTGGCTGTATATTTTGCGCCGGTTTTTGTAACAACTCCTTTGCAGATGCCGTCATCAAGCACGAGTTCCTCGACCATTCCTTGCAAAAGCGTCAAATTTTCCTGGTTTTCAATGGTTTTTTTCATTTCACGTTGGTATTCGACTTTATCCGCTTGGGCCCTGAGCGCCTGCACGGCCGGCCCCTTTCCGGTATTCAGCATCCGCATTTGGATATAGGTTTTATCGATATTCCTGCCCATTTCACCGCCGAGTGCATCGATTTCGCGGACGACGATCCCTTTTGCCGGACCGCCGATCGACGGGTTGCACGGCATGTAGGCAATCATATCGAGATTAATCGTGATCATTAACGTTTTGGCACCGATTCTTGCGGCGGCCAGGCCTGCTTCACAACCGGCATGCCCGGCGCCGACTACAATGACATCATAGTCTCCTGCATCGTATTGCCGCATGCTTATCACTCCTTCATTTTATAAAATCAAACGTCCTCCGCTTTTCTTTGTCTAGCTGCGGGCGTTATCGGCTAGCGGATTTTCCGGCCTCTTCCCTACGATAAGCGGGCATCGGCTCGTTCCTCGCCGTGTTTCCTTTATCCCGCATTAACGGGCAGTAAGACCCCCGCCACAGGTATGATAAAAATATGACACAATAGGCTAAGCGGGGGTCAACTGCCCGTAAATGTCCGATTGGTTCAACTTGCAATCATCAGGGCCGTGGCCCTGATGATTGCAGTTTCACTCAATCTCAGTCAGAGGCCTAATAAAATCCGTACGCCGATAAGCAAACGCCCTCCGCTTTTCTTATTGTCCAGCTCCGGCTCCTAGCGGCTAGCGGATTTTTACGTCTTCTCCTTTCGATAAGTCAACATCGATTCACCTGTCGGCTCATCGTGTTTCCTTTATCTCGGTCGAAGACTACAAAATCCGTACGCCGCTGTACAGTCGCCTCCGCTTTTCTTATTTCCCGAGACAGAATTGGGAGAAGAGTTGGTTCAACAAGCTTTCCTGGACGGTGTCGCCGATGATTTCGCCGAGCAGGTCCCATGTCCGGGTCAGGTCGATTTGGATAATATCAATCGGGGTATTAGATTGAATGCCGTTTTGCACATCTTGAATGGCTTCCAATGCCTGGTTCAAAAGCGCAATATGGCGGCTGTTTGAAACATATGTCAGGTCGCCTGTTTCCATCTGCCCTTCAAAATACATCGCAGCAATCGCATCTTCCAATTTCTCCATGCCTTCCTCTGTTACAAGCGACGTGGTGAGGATTTTCGCGCCTTGCGCAAGTTGGCGGACGCTTTCCATCTCCACTTGATGCGGCAGGTCCCACTTATTTAAGATGACAATCACATCCATGCCTTCCACAGCTTCAAACAATGCCTTATCTTCCGGGCTGAGCGGCTCGGATGAGTTGATAACAAGCAAAATCAAATCCGCTTCCTTGAGCGCTTTCCGCGAACGTTCCACACCAATTCGTTCTACGATATCTTCTGTTTCGCGGATGCCTGCGGTGTCAATCAGGCGCAGCGGCACACCGCGGACATTGACGTATTCTTCGATCACATCGCGTGTCGTGCCGGGAATATCGGTGACAATGGCCTTATTTTCCTGGACAAGGCTGTTTAATAATGATGATTTTCCGACATTCGGGCGGCCGATAATAGCCGTTGACAACCCTTCCCGCAAAATTTTTCCCTGGTGCGCTGTCCGCAACAGTTTTTCGATTTCATTTTTGATGTACTGTGCTTTCTCTTCCAGCATGCGGTGCGTCATCTCTTCAACATCGTCGTATTCCGGATAATCAATATTGACTTCGATATGCGCGACGACTTCCAATATTTCCTGGCGCAACCTTTTGACCAGTTTCGACAATCTGCCTTCCATCTGGCCGATCGCCACGTTCATCGCTTTATCCGTTTTGGCGCGGATTAAATCCATGACAGCTTCCGCTTGTGAGAGATCGATACGTCCGTTCAAAAACGCCCGTTTTGTAAACTCACCCGGCTCAGCAAGGCGCGCACCGTTGTTTAAAACGAGCTGCAATACCCTGTTTACAACGACGAGCCCGCCATGGCAGTTGATTTCCACGACATCTTCGCGCGTGAACGTTTTCGGCGCTTTCATCACGCTTACCATCGCTTCCTCAACGGTTTCTCCAGTGTCCGGGTCGACAATTTTCCCATAATGGATCGTGTGCGAAGGGACATCCGCCAGTTTTTTCCCGCCGACACCTGCAAATAATCGATTCGCAATCGAAATCGCATTTTCGCCGCTCAGCCGGACAATCGAAATCGCTCCCTCTCCCATCGGCGTCGAGATCGCCGCAATTGTATCCATTTCCATTTTTTCACCCCGCTTCCTTTTTTGGTCATTTATATAAAAGATTGGCACTCTGCTTTCTTTTTTTCACCTAACGTAATAGAATACCAAATTTTTTCGCGAATACAAGTGATATGTTCTTTTTCACAATCCACAAAAAGCCGATAACTCCATTTTAACTTATCCACATGTGAATAACAACGGCAGAAAAAGCTGATTATCCCAGGTTGTGGATATGCCGGCTTTTTTTCATGCGGCAAAAAAAAGGCTGCACGCCCGGTGGGTACAGCTAAAAAAAACGCCTCCCCCGGTTTCCCGGATGGAGGGCGTTTAATGCTTTGCCAAATCAATGACAACATACCGTTTTGGTTCATTTCCTTCTGAATAGGTGATGACCTGTTTATGATGGGCGAGCGCACTGTGGATGATTTTTCTTTCATAGGATGGCATCGGCTCCAGCTTTACCGGCCGTCCGGTGCGCAAAACCTGGGCAGCAAGCCTTTCCGCAAGCCGGTTTAGCGCCTCTTCCCGCCTTTCCCGGTAATTGCCAATATTAAGCATCACTCTTTCATAATGCGGATAATACCGGTTTGCGGCCAGCTGCGTAAGAAACTGCAACGCATTTAAAGTTTGTCCCCTTTTTCCGATCAGCACCGACAGGTTTTCGCCCGTCACGTTAATATGCAATGTCCGGTCATGTTCTTCGAATTGGAGGCCGGGGGAAACCCCCATTTTTTCGATAATATTGCGCAAATAAGAGAGCACTTGTTCAACCGGCGTCTCTTTCAGCCGGACACGGACGACAGCCGGTTTCGCGCCGAACAGGCCGAATATGCCCTTTTTGCCTTCATCAAGGATCTCAATCTCCACATTTTCTTTTTCCGCTTCAAGCTCCTGAAGGGCCTGGTTGACAGCATCCTCTACATTTTGCCCTGTTGCGGTCGTTTCTTTCATTTTTTCGTCCCCCTGGCTTTTGCGTTTTGGACAGGCATGCTTGCAGCAGGACTTTTAATGAAATACGACTGGACAATCATAAAGATGTTCCCGACAATCCAGTACAGCGGCAGCGCGGACGGGAGCCCCACGCCGATCACAATAATCATGATGGGCATAAACCAAAGCATCATGTTCATTTGCATTTTCATTTGCGGATTTGCATCATAATTCCCCCCGGACATCATCACTTTTTGCTGGAGAAAGGTGGTGATGCCGGCAATCACAGCAAGCACATAATCCGCGGACCCGAGGTCAAACCAAAGAAAAGAGGACTCGCGGATGGCCGGCGTCCGGTTGATGGCATGATAAAATCCGATTAATATCGGCATTTGGATTAAAATCGGCAGGCATCCTGCAGCAGGATTAATATGGTACTCCTGATACAGTTTCATCATTTCCTGCTGGAGTTTTTGCCGTGTTACCGCATCTTTTGACGCATATTTTTCCTGCAGTTTTTTTATTTCAGGCTGGAGTGCCTGCATGGCTTTCGCACTTTTTAGCTGGGTAATATTCAGCGGCAAAATGGCTAGGCGGATGATAATCGTAATCAAAATAATGGACAGCCCGTAGCTGCCCCCCAGAAACCGGGCTGCCTTTATAATCAGCCAGGATAAGGGATATACAATATACTGGTTCCAGATTCCTTTGCTTTCCGGTGTGATATCCTGGTTAAATTCCGTACAGCCAGCCATCACGGCGGCAAGGGCAAGTACCATTCCAGCCAGCGCAAACTTTTTTCCCAATCGTTTGTCCTCCCCTGTATGAGATTTCAGCAAAAAACGCTTACTTTTTCAGATGTTCCAAAGCAGCCGGATGCTGCCGCACGCCCTGGTAAATTTCTTCTTTTATTCTAACTTTTTTTAAGGGCATTGGCTATTTTCAGAACGTGGATTAAGCTCTTTTTGACTTCATGGTAATTCATCTCGGCCGCCGGTTTTCTGGCGATAATAATATAATCATATCCGGGCGGGATGTCTTCTTTCAACTCTAAAAACACTTGCCGGATATATCTTTTGATTTCATTTCTTTTGACGGCATTCCCCAGCTTCTTGCTGACGGAAAGCCCGATTCTGAAATGTTTCCGGTTTTTCTTTTTCAGCACGTATACAACAAACTGGCGGTTTGCGAACGACTTCCCGTGCTTGAAAACCTCCTGAAATTCTGTATTTTTTTTTACCCGATAAGATTTTCTCATATATACTCCTTCTGTCCTGCCAACAGTGATGCAGCCAAAAGCGGCGGCCGGAACCGCCTTTTTAGTTAAAAAAAACCACTGAGACTTTTCAGTGGTTATGCGGATAATACTTTTCTTCCTTTGCGGCGCCGTCTTGCCAATACTTTGCGGCCGTTTTTTGTGCTCATGCGCGCACGGAAGCCGTGGACTTTGCTTCTTTTTCTTTTATTTGGCTGATAAGTTCTTTTCATGTATGACACCTCCTCGAGGGAATTCGTTCGAATGATAAACGACAGTCTATATTATTATAATGACGAACTTTCCTGCTTGTCAAGGCTCTCCAAAACTCCGCGTACCTGGCATTCGTCTCCCCGCTTAAAATAACGGGCCGTTTTTCCAGCTCCGCTTCCGTGCTCTTCTGGTCCAAAACGGCGTCCTGTTTCCGCGAAAAACGGGGCGGGATGATCCCTTCCGGTTATCATCCGCTATTTTTCCGCACAGCCGGAATGTGGATAATTTTTTGGCGGATTTTCAAGTATCCACAACAATTATTGACAAGTTTCACACAAATTCAGAGCATGTGGATAATGATTTTTCACACCTTTTGCGAATTGTGGATAATTTACAAAGATCATTGCAACACCTAAGATTATCTGTTATGATTATTGTGTTTTAACCCTGAATAACCGGTTGTGTATAACTAATTCATCCACAGTTTGTGGATAACTTGTGGACAGTTTATCCAAACCATTGGAATAAAGTTGTCCACAATTGGTGGATGATGTCGAAATTCCGGATTTATTCCTTATTATATATTTTTCCACCATACAAACATATGCATGTTTATAAATGGCCACAACCTTCGCCGAAACAATGTTACACAGACAGAGAGAATGGTTATTTTTCGTTTGATAAAAAGGAGGGATTGGCG
>NZ_JBBPAG010000002.1:0-13425 GCF_038009125.1 Weizmannia sp. FSL W8-0401
AGCGTGCAGAAAACCGTGGCGCTGCCACACCGCAAGGGGGGGCTTCCCCCCCCTTGACCCCCATAAAAAAACTCCCCCCACCCCCCTCACATTTGAGGGGGGCTCCCTCGCCGGTCGGCGGGTCGAAACAAAGAGTTTCGACAATGCCAAGAGGGTGTAAATCATGCGCTCGTGTCAACTCCTTAAATTCTCCCTCGCTCGTTCCTCGCTCAGTCCGATTTACCGTTGACACTTCCTCATAATTACTCTTTACCTAAAAAAAGAAGGACTTTCAGGTATTCACTAAGTTGGCGGTTGTTTCTAGAATTTCTGAATTCCCGGTCAGGATTTGAGGTTTAATTTACGGAAAAAAGGTTAAATCCCCCATAAAATGTGTTGAAAAGTACACACATATTGTGTGATAATGTGTATGAAAACAATACACTCTGGCATACCCTATAGAAAGGAAGTGGGAAAGTGAGTGTAGACATGATGAATCCTAAAAAAAGGGTAACGCGCAGCACATTGAATTTTTTAAAGGATAATGTACTTGGAGTAACTGATTTAACGAGAACAAATAAACTTTCTGAAATACTGAACCAATTTGCTGGTGTTGAATCTGATGAAGTATATATCATCCAAAATCATAAAAATAAGGATGCAACAGGCGTGCTGATCGATTTAGAACACATGGATCGCTTGTTGGCCATAGAAGAATTTTATGAAAAAATCGTGGATGATTATATGTACCAAATCGCTTTAGAGCGTAAAGATGAAGTGGCAGATATCCCATTAGAATCTGTGATCGCTGAGGAAAATCTTGATGCAGATGAGATTCTAAACCTGGTGGATACTTTAGAATTGGATGAGGATTAAGCCGGATTGATGAGGAAACAGAATGTATTCGATATCATTAACCAAAAATTGATTCAGTTCAATATCAGAGTATACTTTGCGCATCATGCAGTAAGTGACTTTAAAGGTTTTTCTGCTGGTAAAAAGAATCAGATTATCGCCTTGATCATTAAGCAAGCTCAAAAAGGGCCGTTACTTCGTCCTGATGGAAATGGTATTAGGCTTAAAGGAAAGTTAAAGGATTTCGGAAAAATTAAAAACAAGGCCATGAATATTCGAATAATTTACCGGCCAGTTGAATCAGAAGACGGCATAGTTGAAATGCAAATTATCGCCATTGGTCCGCGCGACCGGGAAGAAGTATATGAAAAGGCAAAAGACCGCCTAACGGCTTTTTTTGCCGAACTGGAAAACAGAAAAGAGAGCAATTAAGTTGCTCTCTTTTCTGTATTGCCAAAACGGAAGTGGACCAGATGACAAGTCGGGTAAATAAACACAAAGATCATCTCTATTGTATGCATGGTCTAATAAAAATTGTTATCTGATAGGTTTTCTACCCATATCTTATATTTAAGAATGCCATCTTCTCGAAATTCTTCTGTATGAACGAGGTATGTTACATCCGGTAATCCACATAAAGCATAGGTAAGAACACTAGCAACTTTCAAATCAGGAGTAATAAATCCCCTTCCTTCTCCCATGTCACTAACGCTGGAGAACCCCACTTCTTCAGCCTCCCGAAATGTATCATAAATTCGATCATCTATCGTCCATTCCATATAAATGTCTCCTTAATTAATTTTGCAATTTATTTGAGAACTAAGTTTTCCTAAAATTCCATTTCCAACCCAAATTAATGTCATTAAGTCTCCTTTTTTTAATTGTACGCCCGAAGGTCCACCTTTTATGTTATATTTACTTATACTTCCATGGAATAGATAAGTGGACGCCTGCTCATGTGGTTTGTAAAGCCCACTTGTTGTTTTACTATTAATCACAGCAGTAAAATTTTGTGTAACTATTGGACCTACAATATTTATCCCCGAGTTAGTATATCTATATCCCCAAGCTAATGATCTTTTAATACCGCCTAAGTTGGTTACTTGCATTGAAATATTTACATTCTTACTGGAAGTATTTTGGCAGGCTTTCATACTTCCACCTCCATCCGAAGGGACATTACTATTGGGGATAATTAAATTATTATTTGTCAGACTATCTGACTGAACTATAGCAGACTCATTGTTTGATCCATCCTCACTTGCATAAACGAATTTACTAGTACCAGATGTAATTAAGGTTATTGCAGCTAATAATATAAATGCTTTAAACAATTTCATTATGTCTTCCCCCTTTTCTCGGTTTTTATATTCAAATTTTACCATCAATTTGAAGTTTTTCAATATTTTTTCTCAAATATACTTCTTTCTGCTCGAATGTAAACTTTGTAATAAAAGTTTACATTCATTTTCCTTTTATACTTGAATTATTCGCTGTTTGTCCGGTATACTGGGTGAGATCGAAAAAAGTTTACATTCAAAACAGCATTTTTAAAGGAGTATCGGAAATGACGAAAAAAGAACACATCATTGACGTGCAGCCGATCCGGTCTCGGGAAAAAATCGAAGACATGAAATGGGCCTTGAAACGGTTTTGCGGCCGGCGCGACTATATTTTATTTTTGATCGGGATTAACACGGGTTTGCGGATCGGGGATCTGCTGCAGCTGAAAACAAAGGATGTACGCCGGAAAAAAAGAATGGTGATTTTGGAAGGAAAAACGAAAAAACCCCGGACCATTCACCTCGAAAACATCTACGAGGAAGTCCAGGATTACATCAAAACGCTGGATTCTGAGTGGCTGTTTCCTTCCCGGAAGGGAAACAAGCCGATTTCGACGGTCCAAGCCTACAGGCAGCTCAACAAAGCCGCAGACATGGCCGGGATCACGGAAGGGATCGGCACCCATACCATGCGAAAAACGTTCGGGTACTGGTTTTACAAACAGACAAAAGACGTGGCCAAGCTCCAGACCCTCTTAAACCATAGCCATCCGGACATCACGCTGCGCTACATCGGCATTACTGACGAAGAAATTGAAACTGATCTGCAGCACTTTGTACTTTAAGCCGAATTTGGCCATTTGCAGGAGAAATGGTATGATTAGGTTAACGTTAGTTAACTAGGTTAACCGATTGATATATAAGGATTTTAAGGTTAACGAAAGGAGTTAATAAATTGGCCGATAAAACGTTTGGTTTCAAAGTTTCCGATGAACTGTATGAAAAAGTAAAAATGATGATCGAACACTCCGGTTCTTCTTCAAAAGAATGGTTTGAGCGCGCCGTCGCGTTAGCCGAAGTGCAGGATTTAAAAGAGGGATCCCCCGACTACAAGCAGGACTTATCAGAGCTCGAGGTTCACACGACAAGGATTTATGAGCTGGTCGCCAATATGATCCAGCGCGCGCATTACATAAAAGAGGATGCGGTCCGGGAACTGGCCGAGAAACTGAACAGCCGGGAAATGACAATCTCAAGCCTGCAGGCCGATGTAAAAGGGTTGCAGGACCGTTTAACCCAGCTTGATACCGAGGCGAAGCAAGCCATTTCGGAAAAGGATGAACTGGACGAACAACTAGAGGAACAGCGTGCCGTCAACGCGAATAACCAGGCGTTGATTCGGGAGTACAAGGATAAAATTGATACCCTGTCTTCTTTGGTGAACCAATATAAAGATTACGCAACGGAGAATGAAAGGTTAAAAGAGGACCTCGCCAATTTAAAAGCGCACTTTGCGGCCGAGAAGGATTCCCTCGTTGGGGCATTTGAAGAGAAGGAAAGGCAATTGGCATCATCCATTGAGGAGCTCAAAGCGACGGTCCGCGACCAGGAAGATCAAATTGAAAAGTTGACCCGGGAAAATGAAGAACAGAAGGTTAACCATGTTAACGAGTTAAACAGGTTAACCGAGGCGAAGGATTTAGCAAAGGAAAGGGCGACACTGGAAATTGAACGCAAATACCAGGAGAAGCTCCAGGAAATCCATGAGCAATACAACGAAAAAATTGCCCGTCTTTATGAAAAGTTTGAGTTAAAAGCAAGGAACAATGCTCCTCAACCGCAAAGGCAAAATAACAAAAAGTAGAAAGATGGGATGATTGGAGGTTATGCCAAGAAACGTTAAAAAAAGATCCCAGACCGGACCGGGGATCGAAAGAATATTACACAAAGGATTTACAGCTTTATCATAGCATACGGCATCACCGGGGCCCTCGTTTCAGAGGGCCCTTTACTTGGTCAGACCCACCCCTCAAATGAAAAAGGACTCCCCGTTATAACGGGGAGTCCTTTTTCATTAATCAAGAGGCTTCGATTTGGTGGACTTTCCAATGTAGAATTTAGGATGATGACAGCCCGTTCAATACCAAAATGGCAGCACCCTCCTTTTTCTGCACTCTGGCCGGAAATCTCAAACCATCTGGCTCAAGAAAACCCTTAAAACGGATCCGGCTGTCAGACTTGAGCGAGAATATCCCCGGAGCGGAAAAAGCGTAAGGGCGCACTTATGCACCCTATCAGGTGAACGTGCTATAAGCTAACGCTTATCGTGGCGCGGCCATAAAATTTGACTGGTGTTGGTTGATCACAAACGCTCCCCTAATCTTAATTGGACAAAGGCACTCCAATGCACATAAAATTAAGAAAAAAGAACGGAGTGGGGGACGATGAAAAGAACAGAAAGGCCATATTCTCCGAAAGAAGTAATATTGGATCTGGATATTGGTGATAGTACACTTCGCAAGTGGTGTATCGCTTTAGAAGAAGCCGGCTATTCGTTTAGCCGAACAAATGCAAATAAACGACTGTTTTTTGAGCGTGATCTCATTGTTCTAAAAACGTTCAGAAACCTTGTTCAAGTACAAAATATGTCCATGCAGAACGCATCAATCATTGTAGCCTCAAAGTATAAAGACTTCCCGTCCCTGAAGGAGAACGACGAGAACAATGCTACTGAAATCAGTTCTATGATGTCTCGACTACAAGAATTAACCGACAAAATGAAGTCCTTGGAAGAACAGAACAAAGAGCTATTGACAATGAATATCCGGGTACTAGAACAGTTGGAAAGCCAGCAACGTTACATAGAAGAACGAATGGAAGAGCGTGATTCGTTACTTATGCAGTCGATCCGGGAAACACAGGAAACAAAAAAGTTGCTGCTGGAAGCCGAAGAAAAACAGAAAAGGAAAGGGATATTTCGTTTTTTGAAAGGCTGAAATATCCTGGTGGTTGGTGGTAATAGCCCATCATCCTAAGTCTCGATTGCCGATGAAGAGAAGAAATAGGTAGGTTAACCAAGGTTAACGTGGTTAACCTGTTGAAAAATAAAAATTTAAAGTTAACGTTGCATATGGTTTCCAGGTTGACGGGGTTTTCCAGGTGTAAAAGGGATGTCCGACGGGGCGCGTGTCCATTTCCACGTTTTGACTTGATTTTAATATATAAATAATGGGATTCCCGATGAAAGTCCATTTAATCAAAAGAGCAAAAGTCTGGGTCCCGTCAGGTAATGGACTATAGGGCCCCATCCCTTGACCGTATGCGTGATACCTAAAAAACAAATTGAAAAATAGCAAAAAATGGGATAAAATGATGGAAAACAACGGAAAAACGAAAAGATCCTGGTTGTTAGCCGCAACCAGGATCCGAAGGCCACCACTTCTTCTTCTTCTAACCACCAAATGGCCCCTAAAAATTCCACGCCAGGAAGGTGTGGGTAGTTAACGTATTTTTCCATAGTATACCCTAAAATCAGCCCGGTATGCAACCGAAAAATATGAAGAAGTGGTGCCTTCCGTAATTTTCCAATCGAAAAATATGGGAGGTTTTTTTAATGTCATTCATTTTCAATCGTACAGACATTTTCAGCACAGGCGGATGGATCCCGGTGAATAAGGCGCTCGCGAAAGAGGTAGGATTGGACGCGGCGGTTATATACGGAGAAATGACCAGGAAAGAGGAATATTTTAAAAACCATGGTATGACCGTAAACGGCGGATGGTTTTATGTAACGGAGCAGGACCTGGAAGAAAGCACAACGTTGAAACGATCAAAACAAGACAAAGCGATTGCCGCATTGATAAAAGCCGGGATGATCGAAAAGAAAACAATGGGTCTTCCGGCAAAAAGGTATTTCCGCATTTTGGAAACCGGGCTGAACTTCACACCGCCAACCAAACCGGACCAGGACGGAACAACCAAGAATGTTGAAAATCAACAAACTGACAGTGGCGCAGAATTGTCAGGACAAAGCGACCAAAAAACCGAAAAAGCCCGTCATTATCAGTTTGTTGAAAATCAACAAACTGGGTTGTTGAAAATCAGCAAACAAGAAGGTCGAAAATCGACAAGAAATAATAATAAAGCAAATAACAATACATCAAATAATAATAATGCTTTACCCCTTAATAATTCCTCCTCCTCTTATAGAGATATAAACCAGAGAAGGGCAGAGGAGGAAACAACAGAAAGGGAACCGATCAACCACTTAACCAAACAATATTTAAAAGACGTTTTGCAATACAACGATTTTACAATTAATGCCATTGAAAAAGAGATGCAGAAAAATGGTGTACTCACATTTTCCGGGCAGCAAATGCAGCAACAGGATGCCCGTATGCAAATCTGGCAGAGGAAAAATGGCAGTATTGTAGATTGGGCAAAATTCTTCGTAAATGGCATTCTAATGGCCGGAAACAGCCATACAGCGAATTATAGCAGCACACAAGAAAAACGCCGTGTGCGGCAAACAACGGCCGCCAGAAGATTAGGGTTCGATCCAGCAGAATTGTTCCGAAAAATTATGGAAGATGAACTTTGACAGCATTACGCTCCAATTGCTGAAAAACCACAAAAATTAGCCAAAGCGATTCAAGAGGTCTCCTGGGCACAATTCAGAGCCATGCTGGAGTACAAGGAAAAATGATACGGCAAAAAGGTTGTAGCTGTATCCAAAATCTTTGCCAGTTCCCAGTTGTGTTCATGCTGCGGCTACCAAAATAAAGACGTTAAAAACTGGTAATACGGGAATGGGAATGTCCAAATGGCCATACCCCCGCCATACAAACCGGGATTTGAACGCAAGTATTAATCTTAAAAACGAAGCCATAAGGTTTCTAACCGAAGGGACTTCGGAATAGTTCAAGTTATGGATGGCAAAATAACGCTCCAGATTCGCTTGTGTGGGCTTTGATTTTAAAATTAATAGTTTTATATCCCCACATATTGGAATGGCTCTAAAACGGCTTGCAGAGCCCCTTGTACAATCAAGATTTGGACAAGGTCCTGTCCGGAAAGGGACCCGGAGAAAATCAGTGTATAGGAGATTAGGGAATTTTGGCATTCGATGAAGGTCAACCAGGAAAAGGTGGAAAAGTGCTCCATACAGCTGAATTCCGAAGAGAAGAGCTCGAACAGCTGTGAGAGGAACGGAACAACCAACAATTTCGCATGCTTTCTCCGGCAATCCGGAAAAAAATCCAGGGAGAACGGGGCCGAGTTTCCAAAAATACTGGTACTACTACGGGACTGTCTTGTATGGATGGAACTTTGGAAAAAACTAAGCATAATGAGGAGTGGTCTTATGGTTATAATTGACAAAAAGCAATTAGATGATGCTATTTCTTATGCGATGCATTCCCTTTATCTCGAGGGATTTAATGTGACTGCTGATGTTGAAAAAACGTGCGGGCTGTATTAACAGGTCAGTTAAGTATGAAAGAGCTTCTTGAAAAAATAAAGGATGCTTAATTTATGATCAGTCAATGTATTGTTTATCCGGGTACTAATTTTAATCGGTTATGCACAATACTCCCTAGTTAAAAAAATTTAAGCATCCCCCTATTAAATTTTTTTAACTAGGGGTCATTTGGAATTTGGCTTGCTAGGGATTCATAAATTTCATTTCGAACAAATTCTTCAGCCCGTAATTTTAAATGATTGAGATGACGGGTTGTTATGGGAGCCGGATCTTTTTCCATGAGTTGATCAAAAATCAGCAAAAATTTATCTGCGTAATTTTCCCATTTTACCAATGGATGAGCGTAATTTTGATCGTTACTTGTACCCTCCTGAAAGAGATTTTAAATGAAAAGGTGGTAAAGAAGAGCGACTTGAGGTTTTAATCAGATATAATAAAGGTGAATAGAAATGATGCCGACAAAAGAAGATGTAGCTGCGCATATAAACAAAGTCTATAAACGTTACAAAGAAGCTCAACGTGTATTAAAATATCTCGAAAAGGAAAATGCCCCTAACCCAAGAATTACAGAAATGAAACGCATCGTAAATTTTTTGGAACAAGAGCATAATACCCAAAAATTAGCTTTTACACTAACTGAACTTGCTCTAAAAAATTCTTATGCTATACTAATTCTATAATCACGAAGGAAAAATAAAGCAGGATGAATCACTCCAAAGATGGGGTCCACCTTAAAGCGCGTATTAAGGATAATTTAAGAAGAAGGAGATTTTTGTGATGAAAAAAATTGAAAAATTAACTGAAAAAGAAATGGCCAATATCATTGGTGGTAAATACTACGGTAATGGGGTTACTTGTGGCAAACATTCCTGCTCTGTTGACTGGGGTAAGGCTACCACCTGCATAATCAATAATGGAGCTATGGCATGGGCTACTGGTGGACATCAAGGTACTCATAAATGCTAGCATTATGCTGAGCTGGCATCAATAAAGGGGTGATTTTATGAATAAGACTAAGTCGGAACATATTAAACAACAAGCTTTGGACTTATTTACTAGGCTACAGTTTTTACTACAGAAGCACGATACTATCGAACCTTACCAGTACGTTTTAGATATTCTGGAGACTGGTATCAGTAAAACTAAACATAACCAGCAAACGCCTGAACGACAAGCTCGTGTAGTCTACAACAAGATTGCCAGTCAAGCGTTAGTAGATAAGTTACATTTTACTGCCGAAGAAAACAAAGTTTTAGCAGCCATCAATGAATTGGCTCATTCTCAAAAAGGGTGGGGCGAGTTTAACATGCTAGATACTACCAATACGTGGCCTAGCCAATAGTACTGATAAAGGGGATATTGTAGTTGTCTAAAAAATTTTGGTCAAATATCTTTTTAGCATTAGGCGTCTTTCTTGCTTTTGCAGGAGTTGCTACCATATCGGTGAGTGCTGACAGTTCCGCTACTATAGAATCAAATACTAGCTCGAAAATCATCGATGGTGCAACTTATGAAGAAAACATCAAGGGCGTTATTCCTATTACGCTAACTCAATATTTGCATAAAGCTCAAACTGGAGAAAAATTTATTGTCTTTGTCGGATTCAAGGAGTGTGTGCATTGTCGTAAATTTTCTCCAGTCATGAAACAGTACTTACAACAAAGTCAGCATCCCATTTATTACTTAGACTATGGGAACAACGGGTCTTTCAGCATGGCTTCTCAAAAACAAATAACTGATTTTTATTCAACTTTTGCAACCCCCATGAGTTTTATGGGAACACCAACTGTTGCCTTGCTCGATAATGGTAAGGTGATATCAATGACCGCTGGTGATGATACCACTTTATCTGATTTACAACAGATTACTGCTGATTACAATAATCAGTAGTCACCTGGTTAATATGGTTTTGTAACCAATGTAAAAGGCGATGGATCTTTGAAATCGTCTTTTTTTATGCACAAATTTTAAAGATCGGTGGTTTGCTTATGTGGACTCAAAAATGGCACAAATATTATACAGCACAAGTTGATGAAAATGACTGTGGTTTAGCTGCACTAAATATGATCCTAAAATACTATGGTTCTGATTACATGTTGGCCCATCTTCGACAGCTTGCCAAAACAACTGCTGACGGTACAACTGTTTTGGGGCTTGTTAAAGCAGCAAAACACTTAAATTTAAATGCCGAAGCTGTGCGTGCTGATATGGATGCTTTGACAGCCTCACAATTGCCATTACCAGTCATTGTTCATGTATTCAAGAAAAATAAGCTACCACACTACTATGTTGTCTATCAGGTAACTGAAAACGATTTAATTATTGGTGATCCTGATCCAACCGTTAAAACCACTAAAATATCGAAATCACAATTTGCTAAAGAATGGACCCAGATTGCAATTATCATAGCCCCAACAGTTAAATATAAACCCATAAAAGAATCACGGCACACATTAATTGATCTAGTGCCTTTATTGATTAAACAAAAAAGATTAATTGGACTAATTATTACCGCAGCAGCTATAACAACATTAATCAGTATTGCTGGTGCATATTTCTTTCAGTTAATTATCGATACTTATTTGCCGCACTTGATGACTAATAGGCTTTCACTAGTTGCCATTGGTCTGATTGTAGCTTATGCTTTCCAAGCAATTATCAACTATATACAAAGTTTTTTTACGATTGTATTAGGACAACGTCTCATGATCGACATCGTTTTAAAATACATTCACCATCTTTTTGATTTACCAATGAATTTTTTTACTACCCGTCATGTCGGTGAAATGACCTCACGCTTTTCTGATGCAAGCAAAATTATTGATGCACTTGGAAGTACAACGCTCACCCTTTTTTTAGACATGTGGATTTTATTAGCAGTAGGGTTATTTTTGGCCTATCAAAACATCAATTTATTTTTATGCTCGTTAGTTGTGGTTCCAATTTACATCTCGATTGTTTGGCTATTTAAAAAAACTTTTAATCGTTTAAATCAAGATACAATGGAAAGCAATGCAGTTCTTAATTCTGCTATTATTGAAAGTCTCAGTGGCATAGAAACCATTAAATCACTAACTGGTGAAGCAACTACAAAAAAAAAGATTGACACACTATTTTCTGACTTATTGCATAAAAACTTGGCTTATCAAAAAGCTGATCAAGGACAACAAGCTATCAAAGCAGCTACTAAATTAATCCTAACTATTGTTATCCTTTGGTGGGGTACTTTTTTTGTTATGCGACACCAACTGTCTTTAGGTCAGCTGTTAACTTATAATGCTTTGCTCGCTTACTTCTTGACCCCATTAGAAAATATTATTAATTTACAGCCTAAACTACAAGCTGCCAGAGTGGCTAATAATCGATTAAATGAGGTTTATCTAGTAGAGTCTGAATTTTCTAAATCTAGGGAAATAACTGCTCTAGAGCAACTAAATGGTGATATTGAGTTTAATCATGTTAGTTTTAACTATGGCTATTGTTCTAATATACTTGAGGATGTTTCTCTAACAATTCCACATCATCAGAAGATTACTATTGTAGGCATGAGTGGTTCGGGGAAAACGACCCTAGCCAAGTTGCTAGTTGGTTTTTTTGAGCCTCAAGAACAGCACGGTGAAATTCAGATTAATCATCACAATATATCTGATATTAGTCGCACAATTTTACGCCAATATATTAATTATGTTCCTCAAGAACCTTTCATTTTTTCGGGCTCTGTATTAGAAAATTTATTGTTAGGTAGCCGTCCTGGAGTAACTCAACAAATGATTGATCAAGCTTGTTCCTTTGCTGAAATCAAAACTGATATAGAAAATTTGCCTCAAGGTTATCATACTAGATTAAGTGAAAGTGGATTCAACTTATCTGGTGGGCAAAAACAGCGGTTATCAATAGCTAGAGCATTATTGTCTCCGGCACAATGTTTCATTTTTGACGAATCAACCAGTAATTTAGACACCATTACTGAACATAAAATAGTCTCTAAGCTATTATTAATGAAAGACAAAACGATAATTTTTGTAGCACATCGTCTCAATATTGCGTCTCAAACCGATAAAGTTGTCGTTCTTGATCATGGAAAGATTGTTGAACAGGGATCACATCGACAATTGTTAAATCATAATGGGTATTATGCACGGTTAATTCATAATCAAGAATAGCCTGACAAGAACCAGTCTGCTATTGATAGACTATTTTTGTCCGTGAAATCCTCGCGTATTTCCGTGAGGAGCATAGTATATTTAGCGATCTTCAAATTTTAAAAGAATTGACCAAAACTCTATCTTTCCATTCCCCAATCGTCAGCCCGGGACTTCTGTTTTTTCGGTGGTTCCGGCTTTCTGTCTGCCACTTCTATTTCCAAACGCTTCTGCTGTTTCTTCTGTTCCTTCTGTTGTTCTTTCTCCTGGTGGATTAGGTTATTCACCAATGGCACGATCCCCATCCGTTTTGCCAAATCACTCACCAAATCATAAGCCTGTTTCCGCATATCCCGAATAAATTCAGCACACCGCATAATGGCTTTTTCCATGCCTTTTATCTGTTCTGCCTGTTCCCCAATGATTCTATTCTTTTGCTCAATCAGCTTGTCCTTCTCTCGGATCTCCTGCTGTGCCTTTTGAAGTTCAAATGCAGGAACAAAGAATTCATTTTGGACTGGAATTGCCTTATTTGCCTTTGCCAATTCAGCCACAAGGCACTGTTTTTCCTTTTCGGAATGGTAATACAAATCAGCCAAAACGTTGAAGTTTTTGACCACATTCTCATGATCTTTTTCTAGCTTTCTTTGGCTAGCCAACATTTTGTTGTACTCTTCGGAAGACATCTTAACGGTTCTGCCCCTTAACAATTCCGTCCTTACTTCCGGTTGGTAGATCGGTTCACTCTTAGCTGCATGGTAACGTTTCGGCTCTTTTTCTTGTTTCACTTCAGAAACCAACACGTCCACACGCCGCACATGTTCTTTCACCAGTGCTTTTTTGCGCTCTATCTCGCCTTCTAAGGCTTTGTTTCTCTCGACAAGGGTTTTGACCCGATCATTCACATTGTTGTGAAATTCGGCAAGCTGAGAAGCCTTAGAAGCCAATTCTTTTGTTTCCTCTTTCACTTTTTTGGCTTCTTCCTTCGCTTCCTTGTATTCAGGAACCGACAAGTGCTTGCGCTCGGATTCTTCTTTTCCCCTCTGAATCTCAAAACCCTTCTCCTGTAAGTGTTTTGGCAGTTCGTCCTGAACCGCCCTTAATTCCTGCCGGTTAAAAACATTTTTGGCTGAAAGTTTACCCTCACGCATCGGAACGACCCCTAAATGCATATGGGGCGTCCGTTCATCCAAATGGACCTGCGCATAGGCAATATTTTGCTGTCCATAACGTTCCTTGAACCAATTTGTCGCTTCCTGGAAGAAGCGATCTCGTTCCTTTGGTGCCATGTCCCTAAAGAATTCCTTGTCGCTTGTAATGATCCACTCGTTGACCAGGACAGCATCAGACCGGATTGCCCGGTTTCCTTTTTTTTGAGAATCAATGATTTCCTTCACGATATCCGCATATTTCCCCTGTCGATCCATCAAATCATAGTTCGAATTCGACAGTTCCCCGTCAATATCTTCGTTACTGTGATTCTTGTAAATCCGTTTATTGTGCCTTTCAATTCCTGCCAAATTATTGGCTTTCATCTTCTGCATTCGAGCCACCAACATACTCATTTTGACCACCACGCTTCGCCCAAGATTCGGCAATACTTCCATGCAAAGTATAACCCACTATACTTTGCGGTGCAAAGTGTGGGCTCTGCGAGGCTCTTTCGGCTGTCGCCGAAGCACGCTAA